>NZ_CP059735.1:0-2400000 GCF_000948975.2 Thalassomonas actiniarum | reverse complement strand
AGAAAAAGCGGAGATTAAAAAAACACTCAGCAGTGTTAGCGCTAAAGGCCTGGTTTTTACTGGCTGACTTTATGCCCCTATACCTTGGCGGCACATCAGCAGAAAATGGGGGGACCCGTCCCTGGGTACATGCCTTAGTCATGTATAAGGCTTCATCCTTGTAGACAACAAGTCTGTAATGTCTTACATGCCTGAGCAGCTTTGCCCGTCACATAAGAATACGCCTTGTAAAGGTGTACCGCCGGTTTCCAGGGTGCGGCTTACTTCCAGGGTATTTAAGTCAAGCTCAAAGAAAATACCATTGTCGGTGGCAAAGGCATAAAAGTAGTTCATATCCGGTGAAACCAGGCTGGTATGAGACTGCAAAATAGTGCCGTTTTTCTGCGCGCCGCTTACGGTCACATTTTTGATCAGGCTGTGCGTGGTGGTATCAATCACAGAGACAAAGGTGTCTTTGTGGTTGGTGACAATCGCCAGGTTTCTGTCCGGCGCAAAGGTGGTGTGTCCTGCTCCCAGGCCAACTTCAATGGTTTTCACTATGGTCATGGTTTCGGTATCAAGCACATATAAATTGCCTTCGGTGGAGCCGATATACATGTGCTGTCCGTCGGGGTGCATATTGGCGTGATGGCTGCCCATAACTTCTATTGAGTCTTGTGCCAGGGAGGTTTGGGCAAGCTCGGTTAAAACGCCTTTTTGCATCTTGTATTTGATCACCAGCGGCGCGTAATTGTTTTGCGCCGAGCCTTCGGCCAGGGCATAAAAGATACGTTTTCTTTCCCCCTGCATCAGGTGATGTACCGCGGTAGGTGTCGCGATGGAGCTTAGCTCTGTCACCTTGTATTCACCGTTTCTTTTTAAACGCACCTTATACACATGAATCGTGCGGTTCGGGCGGTCAATCAGGGCAAATCTTTTCTTGGAGAACCAGAACGGATGTCCGGTGGCATTGCTGCCGCCGTAATCGCCGTTGGCTTCATACACAATATTTTCACCCACCGAGGCGATGACGGTATCTGTATCGATATCAATCAGGCTGGCCATAGGTTTGTCTGCGCCGGTCACCAGCTGCAAACGCATGTGGGCATTGTAGGCTTCTGCCGAGCGCGGGTAATGGGGTAACTCTACCAGGCCAATTTGTTCAAAAGTTTGCGAGTCGATGACATCCATGGAGTTGCTGCCACGGGTTACCGCATATACCTTGTCCAAATCACCGGCTTTATCCACCGGGTAGGGATCTGTACCATAGGTGGCATTGGCGCTTTTTAAGGTCATGTTGTTCACATCAACCACCACCACACGATCTTCAAGTTTATCGCCGTAATAGGCCACAATTTCGAAACCGTCTTCCTCCAGCGGGACCTCTGTTGCAGCAACACTTGATGTTACCGCTGCCGTGGATAAACTTGCCGCCAATAACAACGAGTTAAAATATTTGTGTTTACTTTTCATTAAGCTTTCCTTGTATGTGTACTTCTAATTAACGATTAAAGATGTTTAATAGCAGCTGTTAAATATGCGCACCAAAAAAGAAATCGGCATCATAGTGAGTGTCCTGCTCTGCCGACAGGGGCTGGTCCTGGTTTTGGTTCAGTTTGATAAAGTTAGTGATAGCTTCTTCGAGCAAAAATGCTGTCGGGCTGCGTTTGGCCCTGGCCAGTTTTTCCAGTTGGTGGTTAAGCTCTGGATTAAGTTGAATAGTCATGTTGCCAGACACAAAATTACCTCCGTATAAAAATTGTTGGTCAGCTCAAGGCGGTTATAAACCGGGCCGGATCATAGATGATAATGATAATCACTTGCAAGCCATTGAATTACCATGAGAGTGTGCCGTGTCTAGCAACAGACTTCTGTGACTAAGTCACATAAAGGAAAGTAATTAGGAAATGCAGGGTTATTATTTGATAAAGATCAAAAGAACCGACGTGCGAAAACCTTACGCTCCGCTTTTGCAATAGCCTTAGTAAAAGTTTAAGAAAAATGGGATTTAAAAATAATTGCTTCCCCCATACCCTGCACTGCATTGTTATCAAGCGTTTAATCAGCTGCAAGAGTTAACAGGGCATTGCTTGCAGTAAATAATCAATAAAAACGCGCGTTTTCGCAGGCACCTGTAATGAATAGGGATACAGCACACAAACTTCTCCTTTGATAAACTCATAATCCTTCAGCACCCGCACCATGTTGCCCGCTTGTATTTCCCTCTCAACCAGAAATTCAGGCAACATCGCAATACCTAAGTTTTCTTTGACCATAGTATGGCTTAACATCGGAGAGCTGCTGGCATACGCAGGAATAACCTCTATTTGCTGGTGCTGTCCATGCTTCAAACCCGACAGCTTTATCGTGTTCGTTTGTAAGGTTAAAGAAATCCATTGGTGATCCAGCAAATCAGCCAGGGTTTCAGGTAAATCAAATTGCTCGCAATAACCTTTCCCGGCAACCATGACCAGCTGAAACCTTCTCAGTAAACGATAGCGATAAGAGGAATCGTCAGGCTTGCCAATGCGAATCGCAATATCAATCTGTTCGGCCACCAGGTCGGTAATACCGTCATCGGGCACTATCTCCAGCCGAATGTCCGGGAATTTTTGCCGGAACCCGGCCAATAGCGGAGCAAGCTGAAAGACACTAAAATCGACCGTAGTAGAAACCCTGAGCTTGCCATGGGGAAGTTCGCTTAAACCGCTGACACTATCATGCGCTGCCTGGGCCTGTTCTATCATCTGCCGGCAATGGCTTAAAAATATCTCGCCGGCTTCGGTTAGGCTAACCCGCCGGGTTGAGCGATTTAACAGCGATACTTTTAGCTCGTGCTCTAACTGACTAATCTGCTCACTCACTGAAGCTTTACCCAAATTAAGAGACTGCGCAGCACGGGTGAACGAACCGTCGGCAGCAACCTGAGCAAATACCACCATTTTTCGAATATCTTTTAATATTGTTTGCACATCCCCTCCAGATTGTTCGGAATAAAGTGCTTATCAGTTCGATTTTAAGGTGTTTACTAACTTTTATCAAAACAATAAACTTCCCCTCAACAACCAAGTGACAACCGGAATAACAGCTTTAGTCAGGTATTGGCTCCGCGCTGCAGCCGGGTTGTCTCTTTTATCCCTGTTAACTTTGAAATGGAGAAATTTTTATGAATGCAACTACTCCCCAAAAACTCCTGTATTGGTTTAGTACGGGTCTGATATTTTTATTGCTCGGCTGGTCGGTGTTTAGCTACGTTTTTTTACATGAAATGATGGCCGGCTTCTTTATCAAGTTTGGTTATCCCACTTATATCATTTACCCGCTCGCGGCTTTGAAGTTACTGGCGTTGCTGATATTAATTTTCAACCGTTATAACAATTTAAAAGAAATGGTTTATGCCGCCTATTTTATAAACCTGCTGTTGGCGACCAGTGCCCATGTAAGTTCTGGAGACACGCCTTATCACGCCTATATGGGCCTGATAGCGGTCATACTTTCTTATCTGTTAAGCAATAAGGTCAGGGGAAAGCCCGGCAAAGATTTATTAATCTAAAGGCTATTGATCTAAAGGCATAGATACTAAAAAACCCGCCGCAGCGGGTTTTCACAATAGTTTATAGCAAGCGCTTAACTCATATGCACCAGCATATTGGTAGGCTCTTCCAGGAACGACTTCCACAGGTTATTGAAACGGGCAATTGAGCCGCCGTCGATAACTCTGTGGTCGCCAGACCAGCTCACCTGCATGATGGCACGGGCTTCCACTTCACCTTTATCATTAAAGCGCGGCAGGTTTTGTACCTTGCCTAAAGCAACAATCGCCGCTTCCGGTTTATTGATAATAGGGGTAGCAACCGTACCGCCGATGGCGCCGATATTCGAGATGGTAATAGTACCGCCTTTTAAGTCGTCGCCGGCAACACGGCCGTCACGGGCATCTTGTGTTAACCGGCTGATGTCTTTGGCCAGATCTAAAATAGACTTGGTTTGCACCTGCTTAACATTGGGTACCAGCAAGCCCACTTTAGAGTCAACCGCCATACCGATGTTGTGATCGCTGAAATAGCTGATCTCGGTGCAGTCGGCATTGACTTGCGAGTTGATCACCGGGAACTGTTTTAATGCCAGCGACATCGCCTTCATAAAGAACGGCATCATGGTCAATTTAATGTCCTGCTTGGCGTATACTTCTTTAAGCTCGCCGCGCAGTTTGATCAAATTGGTCATATCGATTTCTTCACAATAGGTAAAGTGAGGAATGGTCGATACCGACTCTGTCATCGCTTTGGCCATCGCCGCCTTGATACCGCGGATAGGCTCAACTTTAACGCTACCTTCTACAGCAGCTGCCGGGCTAGTTACCGCCGCACTCTTGCCAGCAGGAGCCGGAGCAGCACCGCCTTCTTTAAAGGCAATAACATCATCTTTATACACCCGACCTTTCTTACCGCTGCCGGGAATTTCATGAATGTTAACATTAAGCTCGCGGGCGATACGTCTGACCGCAGGGCTGGCAATGGCTTTGCCGTTTACGGTTTTCTTGGCTTCACCGTTACCGGCAGCCGCCGCCTGCACAGGCGCCGGTGTTTGCGCCGCAGCAGGAGCCTGGGCTGGCGCAGCTACAGGTGCAGCAGCAGGTTGAGCGGCGCCACCAGCAACTTCAATGGCAAACAAGGGAGAATGTACTTTAGCGATATCGCCCTTGTTGTAGTAAAGCTTAACTACTTTACCGGCATGCATGGCGGGGATCTGTACCAGCGCCTTGTCTGTCATAACATCGGCAACTGCCTGATCTTCTTCAATGACATCGCCTTCCGCGACCAGCCATTCTACCAGCTCACATTCCACGATACCTTCACCGATATCCGGTAAGATAAAGTCTTCAACATTGCTGGCACCATTTGCTGCTACAGGAGCCGGAGCGGCTTCCTGTACCGGCTCAGATGAAGCCGCAGGCGCAGCTTCGCCGGCGCCGCCTTCAGGGGTCATGGCAAATAAAGGCGCGTGTACCTTGGCAATGTCTCCTTTACTGTAATACAGCTTGTCGACCTTGCCGGCATGCATCGCCGGAATTTGTACCAGGGCTTTATCTGTCATCACATCAGCAACCGGCTGATCTTCTTCGATAATATCCCCTTCATTTACCAGCCATTCAACCAGTTCACATTCAACGATACCTTCGCCGATATCGGGTAATATAAAATCAATGCTCATGCTGATAATCCTAGTAATTGATGCTGCGTTTGATCGCTTCGTATACTTTTAAGTGATCCGGAATATATTCCTTTTCCTGCGCCAGCGGATACGGGGTATCCAGGCCACAAACACGTTCAATAGGCGATTCTAAGTGTAAGAAACATTCCTGCTGAATGGTGGCGGCAATTTCACCGGCAAAACCACTGGTTACCGGGGCTTCATGGCTGATCACTAAACGCCCGGTTTTGGTTACCGAGTTGGCGATGGTTTCTACGTCCCAAGGCAAAATAGAGCGAAGGTCAATCACTTCACAGGAAATGCCGTCGGCAGACGCCATTTCTGCGGCTTTTTCCATGATTTCCATTTGTGCGCCCCAGGCAAGTAAAGTGATGTCGTCACCTGTGGTGACCACGTCCGCTTTACCTAATGGCAACTGGTAATCTTCTTCCGGTACTTCACCGGTAGATGCGCGGTATAAACGCTTAGGTTCAAAAAAGATCACCGGGTTGTCGTCACGGATAGAGGCCAAGAGCAGACCTTTGGCCTGGTACGGGTTGCGGGGAACCACGACTTTCAGGCCCGGGGTATGGGTGAAGTAGGCTTCCGGCGACTGGCTGTGGTATAAACCGCCGGCAATACCGCCGCCGTACGGGCTGCGGATTGTTAAGTTACCGACATCAAATTCGTTACCGCTGCGGTAGCGGAACTTGGCGGACTCGTTGACGATTTGATCGAACGCCGGGAAAATATAATCGGCAAACTGGATTTCAGCAATCGGCACACTGCCCTGGGCCGCCAGGCCGTTGGCAAAACCGATAATGCCCTGCTCGGTTAACGGAGTATTGAAACAACGCTCTTTACCGTACTTGTCCTGCAAACCGCTGGTAGCACGGAATACACCGCCAAAATGGCCAACATCTTCACCAAAACAAAGGGCGCGATCGTTATCCGCCATTGCAATATCAAGCGCATTATTAATTGCTTGTAATAAATTCATTTGCGCCATAATTATAATCTCCCTGAAGTGACAGGATAAGCATCAGGATATTTCTTGATGTGCTCAGCCAGCGCATCCAATTGATCTTGTAAATGCTTGGGTGGAACATCGTAAACGTCGTTAACCATTTCTTGAAGTTCAGGTTTTTCAATTTTCTCAGCTACTTTTACCGCAGCCAAGACTTCTTCACGTAACCCTTCAAACAAGGTTTCTTCCTGGGCTTCATCCCACCATTGTTGCGCCAGCATCCAGTTCTTCATGCGTAAAATCGGATCATGGGCCTGCCATTTTGCTTCTTCTTCGCGGGTACGGTAACCGGACGGATCATCGGAAGTTGAATGCGCCCCCAGGCGATAAGACATGGCTTCAATGATCACAGGTGCGCTTTCTTTTAACGCGTATTCACGCGCCAGTTGCACCGCTTTCATGACCGCCAGGATATCGTTACCGTCGATACGTATGGTTTTAATGCCGTAACCGACACCGCGCGAGGCGATACCGTTACCGACATATTGCTCGTCAGACGGAGTAGAAATGGCATAACCATTGTTGCGGCAGAAGAAAATAACCGGCGCTTTATGCACCGCTGCCATATTCAAACCGGCATGGAAGTCGCCTTCAGAGGCGGCGCCTTCACCAAAATAACAGATAGTAACGGCATCTAAACCTTGTAATTTTTGACCATAGGCATAACCCGACGCTTGTGGAATTTGGGTGCCTAACGGAGAAGAAATGGTCATGTAATTAAGTTCGTTGCTGCCGTAGTGGATCGGCATCTGACGCCCTTTACCCAGATCTTTTTCATTGCTGAACATCTGGTTCATAAACTGCTCGGTGGAGAAACCACGGAACATTAAAGCGCCCTGCTCGCGGTACTGGGCCATGATCATGTCCTGATCTTTTAACGCCGCCGCACCGCCGACACTGGTGGCTTCTTCGCCCAGTGCCGCCATATAGAAGCTGACCCGTCCCTGACGCTGGGCCGCTACCATACGTTCATCCAATACCCGGTGAAAAGCCAAAGTTTTATATACCTTAGTGGCTAATTCCTGATCGATTTCGGGTAATTCTGCCCCCGGATACAGGGTGCCATCTTGTTGTAATACTTTGAGGATTGGAATTTCAACTGAATGACCGTCAATAAAAACAGGCTTGTGTACAACCGGCCCTTCGTTATATATCTCAGTGTTCATAACATTCTCTTTATTATAAGCCTTGCGGGGCAAGGTGAGTTATCCTTAAATCTAGCTGCTTGTAGTATAGTCCTTAGACAGCAGTCTTTAGCAGCACTCGAGTTATAGCTTGTTGTCATGTAATAATCGCCCAGCACTTTACCTTTACGTAAACTGATATTCAAGCATTAGCAAAGAAAAGCACTAAGATTTACTGCGTCAGTTTGAGCAGTTAAGTTTACAGTTTAAAGACACCGGTCATGACTTAGCTGATGAAAAACCTGATAAAAAGCAGAATAAACAACTGGATAAATGGCTAAAAAGTGCCGTAAGTCCCGGACGAAGAAAATATCGGGCCAGTGAATAAATATTAGCGAATAGCGATTAATTAACTTTCATGACCCCCGCCCTGTGGCTACCCTTTACTTCCCTGCATTGCCTTATTTTATTATCCAAGCTATATTCAAATTTGTTAAATATGAATAATTGAGGTAGATATGGCCACGACAAGTCTCAGCCTGGGCGAGCATTGGGAAGCCTTCATTAAAGATGAAATAGCCAGTGGCCGTTACGGCTCCGCCAGTGAAGTTGTTCGCGATGCATTGCGCACTATGGAAGAGCGTAAAACTAAATTGGCCGCCCTAAGAGCACATTTGGCAACAGGGGCTCAACAAGCTGCCTCAGGGGACTTCGTTGATGACTTTTCTATGGATTCATTAATTGCCGATTTAGATAATAACGAGTAATGGCAAAATACCGGGTCACACCCCAAGCCCGTGATGCTCTAAAAAATATAGCTCGATATACGGAACAACAATGGGGGAAAAACCAACGAAACATTTACCTTAAGAACCTGGAAGCAGCCTTTAATACTCTTGCGGAAAACCCAAAGCTTGGCAAGCATAGAGCAGATATCCATGAAGGTTATTACAGCTTCGCACAAGGGCAGCATGTTATCTTTTACCTTATCCATCGCCAAGGCATAGATATCATAGGCATTCCCCATAAAAAAATGGACATTATCCATTATTTTCATTCCAGTAATTATTAACTGAAAATCAACCAGGCTCAGTATTACTATAGTTTTCTTACCTGATAGCATCGCTGATAAGTAGTTGAAATACATTGTTTTATATGGATAATCATCCACCTTCAAGATTTAACTTTTTCCACCACTACAGGGACGTCCGCTTATGAAACCTCATGTTTTAACTTTTCTCGGCCTATTGGTTTTAACCGGCTGCAACACTACGCCAACCGGCCACACAGAGCTGCCACTAACAGAAGCCGAGCTGTTGACCGAGAAATGGCAGCAATTAAAACGGGTTGAGCCTTTATATCCCCTTGAAAGCGCCAAGGCCGATAAAGATGGCTGTGTCACCTTAGCTTATGTGATCACCCCGGATAACCTGGTTGAAGATATCCAGGTGTTAGAGGCAAGTAATCGCTATTTTGCCCGGGAGGCCAAAAAGGCCCTAAGTCGCTGGAATTGGTCACAGCTGAAAAAGGGCACCATAGCAAACCCGGTAAAAACCCGTACCCGTTTTGAATTTTGCATTGAGAAACAGGGTGAGAAACAATGTGATATCACAGCCTTAGTCAACAACAAAACCTGTAACGGAGCAGATGTCGTTCCCGTTGTTGGTAAAAAAACCGTAACAAGAACATATCCCGGTAAGTGACAAATAAAGCTTATCATTTTTATCACCTGCAATTAACAAAAGTTTTACACTATAGGTAAAATATAGTAGCTTGGGGTTGGCATAATTAAGTGCCGCTATTTACAAGGAGAGATCTATGAAAATTAAATTAACTAAAAAGAAACTTAAAAATTTAACCAAAGATCAAAATGTATTGCCTATAGCGATGACGCAAAAGGTGGGTGGTGCAGGCGGTCTCAACACCACTAGAAATTGTGATCCTCATGAATCAAATGGTCCATTTGCTTGTATGCCAGGTTAACTCTTAACAGTAATGCTAAAGATACCGGCTATGCAGGTATCTTTAACTGATAACATAAACCCCGGGTTCTATTATAATGCAGCAGCGATAATCACTTACCGCTATTGCTGCTCTCCTTCTCTACCAACATTAATCTGCCAACGTTAAACCACTGGGTAGCTTATCCGGCACCGAATCAAGCATGTTCAGTGACGACGGATCGGTAAGTGCCGATAAGAAAGCCATCAAATTGTCAATTTCATCATCATTTAACGGCTCACCCGTGACCGTCAGTCTGGGGGAGACTGTCGACCATAAGCTAAAGATTGTACTCAGATCATCCTGGAATGTTCCCACATGCTCGGGTTCAACCTGACTGTCGTCGTAGCTGGCTAAAGAAGCCTTAGGATCAAGATGGTGGCGAACGGCATCCTCTAACTTGGCAAAGGCCCCGTTATGGAAATACGGCGCTTCCAATTCAATATTACGCAGCGAAGGGGTACGGAACTTAAAGTTATCCTCCGGGTTATTGGTAATGGCACCACGCCCTAAGTCTAATGGCGCCGCCTCCCCTCTGCCCGTGCCTACCTGGGGCGCAGCGATATTATGGAAGTCGAAATCGGTTTGCAAGCCGCCGCTGTGACAGCTGGCACAATTTGCCCGACCATAAAATAATAACGCGCCCTTTTTAGCATTTACTGAAAGGGCATTATTATCACCGGCTAAGTAGCGGTCAAAAGGCGAGTTTAAGGCGGTGAACTCATCGGTCATAAAGGCGCCCAAAGCTTCGGCAATATGGGTAATATCGATATCTTCGTCCTTAACGCCGGGAAAAGCTGCGGCGAGCAGGTCATTATAACCGTCATTATTAACAACCCGCGCGGTCACTAACGGCCAAATTTGGGCAAAATCGTCATTGGTGAGTCCGGCCATTTCATTCGGCTGTCCGAATACGTCTAGCTGACCGGGAAAACCCCGCATCTCTTCATCAGGCGTTACCGGAATAATCGAAAATGCCGCCAGGGCATTACTGAAATTTTGCGGGGTATCGGCACCGGCGGGAGAGAAAAAGCCGGTTGCCGGGGTACCGCCTAAACGGCCATCCCAAAACATGGTATCCCAACCAGCCACCCCACGGTTCCATAAACTTAAGGTATTTCGCGGCAAAAACTGAAAGAATTCATCGCCATTTTTGCGCCTGCTCGGCCCTAAACCTATCGCCCCCTGCCCCCGGGACTGGCTTTGGGCATCGGCAGAGCCAAGCACCGGGCTGTGGCAGGTAGAGCAGGACATATTGCGTCGCCCGGAAATTTCTTTTTCAAAAAAGAGGTTACGCCCTAACTCCACTAAAGCCGCCGGCTGGGTTGCCGGGGGATTCACCGGAAAAACCTGGTGATGTTGCAGCTTTGCTCTTAAGTAATAATCAACATTGTAAACATTTGCCTGCGCTGCACCCGAAACCGAAGCTCCCGTGATCAGGGCAAAAAATAGCGTCGATTTTTTTAGTTTTGAAAACATCATATTCTTCTCCTGTAATGTAAATGGTGAGTGCCACCAATTCCTTGATGATCGATAGTTTTCAATCGAGAGACTTTTTAAACTCTGGTTATTTATAATTAGGTTCGAGAGAAAATCATCATATCCGGCCAAACAAAAGCGTTTGACTATAGATACTATCGGTGAGGCGGGCGGCTAAAAATAGACACCTTCAAGGCCAATAAGAGTCATTTTAGGTAATCAGGAGATTTTTTTGGCCAGTGCTGCAGATGCGACAGGACAGCAGGGATTATCCCGGCCATTTATCTAAAGTCTTTAAAGGTTTTCCCGGTCCACATTTTAAATGCCCGGCGAAAATTCGATAAATTGGTATAACCCATCTGTTCGCTGACCTGATAAATACGCAGCTTATCATTTTGTAATAAACTGATAGCTTTATCGGTTCGCACTTCATTGAGGATCTCTTTATAGGTGATATCCGATTCCTGCAGCTTACGGCGTAAGGTCCGGGGGGAAAGCCCCATCAGCGCAGCAATATCGTTTTGACTCGCGCTCATATTTCCTTGCTGAATAATCGCTTTGCGTACCCGACCGATAAAATCACAACCGGGTTTGGCAGAGAGTTTAAGGTCAAAGTATTCGGTGAGGTTTTGCAAACTGACGGGATCATTCGACACAATTGGATTATGCAGTGCTTGTTCATAGAAAACGATCCCATTGAACCTGGCAGCAAAACACACCCTGATATTGGGAAAAAGCGCCCTGCTCCAGCTTTTAGGACGGGGAAAACTAAAATGGATGGATTTTACCGCCGAGGTAAGATATCCGCCGGTGCCTTTTATCAGGGTAATATTGGCACTGATAAACATCAGGAACAAAAACGGGCCGACTTCACCAAACTCAGCCCCCTGCTCCACCTTTAAGATACATTCATTTTTTTTAAGACATTTATTCAGCTCAAACAAACTATTTCTCAAAGAAAAATAGCGACTTAAAGTATCCAGTGCTTTATCTAATGTTGGCGAGCATTTAACGGCATAACCCATTAAACCAAAAGAGTGTTCGCCGATATAACGCCCCAGCTCATAACCGAGCATATCATTGCCGGTAAGCTCAATGGCATTGACCATAAATTGCTTTTGCACAGAGAAGGCCAGCTTACCGTCGGCATCATTGATTATATCCCGCAGCTGAGGCAAGTCCCTCAATAACTCCTGCTGATGATAACCCTGCTGCAGCAGCCAGCGATACAAGATCGCAATATGTGTGGTAGGAAATTCAAGATCGTTAAAATAATGAAGTTGTCTGCCGGGCATATTCCATTATACCTAAAATAAGTTAAACCTTTTGTGAACTTATCTAGACATGGAAACAACAGAAATTCTTTCAATAATTTTTTACCGATAGGTATAGAATATAAAAAAGAACAGCCCCTGGACTACCAGCCTTGTAATCCGGGGGAAGAAAACCAGCTTGCCTGCTTAACATAAAAGCAGGCTAAACAGGCAATGAAGACATTAATCGATATCGGTAGGAATAACCGTTAACAACGCCCGCTGGCCAATGGCAACAGCAGCATTGGGGAAAATAATTGCCTCCCCGGCTTGTTTCACCCTGTGCTCGATATCGCCGTCGGTTGCCAGCAGGTAACCTTGCGGGAAATCGGTAAAATTCTCAACATCATCGGCAAAATGCAGGGTAAAGTTTTCCTGCTCACGGTTGATGGTCTGGTAAATTTCAAAAATACTAAAGTCTTCGCTGTTGTAGTCTGTTAACTGCAGATCTTCGCCGCTGATAAACCGGGTCAGGGTTTGCGTGACACCGGCAAAATTGGCCATATCGTTTTCACCAAAAGGCCTGACTTTCCCCAGTTCCACGGTAAAGGCATCGGCGCCGAATTCATTGGACGAGAAATAGCTGAAGGTGGTGGTCGGCGAATGGCTGAGCAAGATGGTATTAACACCGCAGGCAAGCATAAACTGCAGCTGCTCTTTTTTCCACGGCTGGCCGTGCCTGAACGGATAGACGGCAAACTTATCGTTTTTTGAACCGCGAATTGCGGTATGCAAGTCATAGTGGTAACGCTGGCGCTCGGATGAGATATCACTGCCTTGAGTGAAGAAATCCCGCACGGCATTTTCTAACGCCAGTGCGCGGTGACGCTCTTTGTTAATCAGCCCGGACGCATCCCCCTGGGGTAAAGAGTGGGCGCCGGAGAATAAACGGTTGAGGTTTTCTTCAACAAAACGTTTGCCGATATTAATCGCTGCCGGGTTACCGAATAAAAACAATACTCGCTCTTGCAGGTGTAGTTCACCTAAAATCAGCTGCTTGACTAAATCGGTACAAATCTCAATCGGCGCGGTTTCATTGCCGTGTACCGCACAGGATAAAACGATATCTTTACTGGAAACATGATCTAAAGGTTCAAAAACGATGATGCCGGTATCTAATACGCTGACCTTGCTTTTGGCCTGCGTTTTTTTGCAGCTCACTTCAAATGAAAAAGCACTGTCAATTGACCATTCATTTGCCCGGGTTAAAGCGAGAAAATCCCCGGTGGTTTGTAATTCTTGCTGTAACGATGACTTCATTCGGCATACTCTCCTGATCAAATAAGCGCATTAGTGTACCCGAAATTTATGATAAAATCGTGTGTTATTCTTTTGTTGAAGGTTTGTTGAGGCCTTGAACCACCTGGGCTGTGAATAATTATTCCCTTTCACCGAATAGCTTTTCAAGATTCGCCAGACATGCCAGCCATCCCTGCTGATGGGCCGATCTTGATGCTTCATCGGGAAATAATGTATGCCTGAGGATTAATTGTGCCCGGTTGGCAGAGAGCTCGCTAAAGCCCAGCTCAACCAGGCTGTCTTTGGCGATGGTTGAATTCCAGGACATTACAATCGCCGAGTAGCGGGTAATTTCCTGGTAATGCCCCCAAATTGAGGCTTCAGAGCCGTCTTCAAAAAACATGGTGAGTGAATATTCACCGTTAACGGTAAAATTACTTCTCACCCTGGAGTCTTTATATTTTTGCGGGGCGGCGAAGAACCATTTTGACAACAGGCTCACCTGGGACCAGGCATCAAATAATTCCCTTTTAGAACAGTTAAAGACTTTTTTAATCACTAACTCACCGGCTTTCATGATGACTCCCTGTTTTTATTGCTCGCACTTTTTGCTCTTTTTTTGTTAACTAAAAAGTCTTCAAGCTCATTTAAGCGGTTATGCCAGAAACTGGTCTGCATACTGATATAAGCGGACACTTCCTGCCAGATGTCAAAATTCATATGGCAATAAACCGTACGTCCCTGCTTGGTTTTATAAATAATATCGGCATTTTCCAGCAAGGAAACATGCTTTGATATTGCCCCCAGGCTTAAATCAAATAAGCCTGCCAGCTCACCGACAGATTTCTTGCCCTCGGACAACTGCTCCAGCATCTCCCGGCGCCGGCTGTCTGCCAAGGCAGAAAAAATCAGATCTAATCGTTTGTTAGTTTCCATAGTTGGAAAGTATAGCGAATAAAAAACAAAACAACAAAGAATTTTAACCTTATAATTCAATAGGATAATTAAATTTAAAAATAATCTGCATTTCGATAGTAACCCGGTATATTTTCTCTACACTATTTAGAGGTAAAGCTCATAAATACATGCATCAGGAGAAAGTTCATGAGTAATATCGCATTAAAAATAGGCGTCAAGGCCAGCACAGAAAAAGCCATGGCAGCCCTTAATACCCTTGAAGGCCTGGCGGCATGGTGGACCTGGGATGTCAGCGGCGATCCCGGCGAAGGCGGCACGTTAGCTTTTCGCTTTCATGGCCAGGGCCCGGATATGAAAGTGCTGTCAATGACAGATCATAGCGTACACTGGCAATGCATTGCCGGTCATGAAGAGTGGCTGGGCACAGAAATAAAATTCACCCTTGCCGATGAAGGGGAAACCGCCATTTATTTTCAGCATCTCAACTGGAAAGATGAGTCCGGTTTTTATGCACTGTGCTCGATGAAATGGGCGACGTTTATGCTAAGCCTGAAACAATATTTAGACCAGGGCAGCGGTCACCCCTTCCCTGATGATATTCAGATCAATACCCTTTAATAACATACCGGGTGACGGGAACAACACCGCTTAGCTGAGTTTATATTTCAGCCGCACCCGGTTGATATATAACTCACGAGAGCTTCGCTTCACTTCATGGGGAGCAAATGCACTGCTCGCCTGGTCGAGTAAATCTACCGCCTTGGTTAATTGTTTACTTTGCCCGGGCGCCAGCGCTGCAACGTCAAGTTCAAGCCCTTCACCGACGATGGCTTTGATCATCACAATCGCCAGCTCCTTAGCGGCAATATCTTCCGGCAATCCCGAGCGGGTGCATAAACCATAGGTGCCGTTAAGAAAGTGTTGCCACTCTGACAGCAGTAAAGCATCCAGCCGGGCCTTGTCAGCCATTATTGGCAAGTGAAAACCTTGCGCAGCTAATGCCGTCAACTTTGCTTGATACCTGGAGCAAAAATCAGCAAAAACAATTGCCTTTATATCCTGGCCATCTGCTTTTTCAGCCTCCAGCTCACCCAGGTATTGCAACCAGCTCAAATAGCCCCTGGCATAATATTGTCTTTCTTCTTCCTGGCGGTGCTCGCCAAAAAATGAGTCCAGCGCTAACGTGGTTTTCATCCGGTACGAAGCGCCGGGCATGATCTTTTTATCAAGCAAGCGCGCAAAGCTGCTCTCATCGAGCTTTGCCAGGGTTAATAATTGTGAACGGGTATAGAAATGGTCGTTTAAATATTCGGTCAAGCGAGTGGCCTGGAACTTCATGGTGTTAACTCCTGTTTTTTAACACAGGATAATACCGACCATTTAACTTGCTTCGATACAGCTCGAACTATGGGCGCTGACTGATGAAGGTTGCAGCCCAGGGCGACATAACAGCAAGGTATTTTTTATATATTATGTTAAATGAATGTGTTTTCTGTTTGTCGGCCTTGAGCCACAATTTTCTTTAAGCCTGGTTAGCGAATTTCAATCTGCTTGGCTTTTTGCTCCGACATAGGCGATTTGGGAATAGTTAATTCCAGCACCCCTTTGTCATATTTGGCCATAATATCCTGCTCGGAAATACTTTGGCCAAAGTTAAAGCTTCTGAAATAACTGCCGAAACGTCTTTCTTTCAGCACATTTCCGCTGCTTTGCTTTTCCTCGTTTTCTTCACTGTGCTCGGCCTTGATGCTCAGCTGTCCGTCATGGATAGCAACACTGATATCATCTTTATCAAAGCCCGGCAGCTCAGCAACTAACAAATAGCTGTTTTCGCGTTCATCAATATCAACCGCCGGCATGTTATGTTTCTTGCCTGCGACATCTGAGCCTGATACCGGGCGGAAGAAACCTTGAAACAAGCTATCAAAATCATCACTGAACACGGATGGAAATGCAGATTTACGTTTGATTAAGTTCATGATCATTCTCCTTTCTTTTCACAAGACAATTACCACAAAACCTTATGATAAAAATACCCCGGGTAAGCCCGGAATTTTTCCGGACAAACCTCGCCATAAGTATTCCTAAACAGCAATTAAATTATAGCCTTGCAGGGGAGATTGACAGCTTAAACACTTGATCTGGATCAAGAGGATGTAGGTTATTTAGCCATGTACACAGACAACAAAAAATGGCCCTGTCGCAGGAGCAATGATCTCCTGTACCAGGGCCATTTTTTAATGGTCCGGAAGCATTAACCGCGCACAAAAAAGTAGCGGTTAAAACTTCACACTCGCGCCAACTTCAACAATGCTGCGCTGATATTGATAGATATCCCTTGGCGCGTCATAGTTATACCAGCTGGTTTTAGCGTAACCATTGACCTTATAATCCTTGTTTTTCCATAACAGCCGCTGGTAATTGACAGAGAATATCGTGCCGTGGTTATCGACCGAGTCATTTTCATCCTCGTCCTGCTCACTTTCATCTTGGGCGAGATCATTGGCGTTACGGTAATCTATGTACTGCAAGCGGGTGGTGAAGGTATTGTTTTTATCCCAGCGATAACGCCAGGTCAAAGAGGCATTGACGGTTTCACGGTCGTAATAACCGCTGTGATTATCTTCCAGGTCTTCCCGGTATGCCCTTAACACCAACCGGTGCTGCTTATTGATGCTCCACACCCCGGAGAGCAGCAGGCGGTAATAGTCATAACTTAACTCGGAGTTTTCTATGCTTTTGCCGTCATCGTCCCGGGCTCTTTTATCATCGTATTCGCGATCCCGGTAGCGAAAGGAGGTCTCCAGGCGCCAGCTTTTCGAAGGTTTATAAAACCAGCGTATGCCGGTGCCCAGCTGCTTATAATCCAGGTTGGATAATGAATCCGAACCATCAACCTCTTCATAGTTCTTGTTAAGCAACTCGGCAAACAGGTTCAGGCTATGCTGTTCATTGAGATTAAAGGTATAGTCCGACTGCAAACGCCACCAGCGGTTATCATATCTGTCTTCGATTTCCTTCCCGCCCGATGTTCCGACCTTACCGGTTGTCCGGCTGATATAGGTTTTATCGTAGTTGCTGCCCGAAACAGCAAAGTTAAACTTGTTGGTATTGTCAAAGGTATGCCTGAAACCAAGCTTAACATCCTGTTTGTCGTTGTCGGCATTTTCCAGTTTCGATTCAAAGCTGGTCTTGGTCGCCTTAAGGTTGACATAAAGGCCATTATCAAATTTGTCCCGATAGGAGAAAGTCGTTTTATAAAAACGCCCCGACTGCGGATCGAATTTATCGGCAAGGCGGAAGGCATTGTTATCGCTACCGCCTCCCAGACTGACTTCAACACCGGCATAGGCAAGGGGTATCACTAAACTTTGCGCAACTACCACTAGCGTACTGATTAAGTGAGTTTGTTTCATATCTTCCCTTTTAAATTAAATTGTTAACCAAGTTTTGGGCTTGTTCATTTGTCGGTACCAGTTTCAGTACCCTACCGGCTTCCCGGTGACATGTTGTCAAATCATCTTGCTGACAATGAATTTGTGCCAGCAATAACCGTGCATCTACGGCGCCGGAGTTTATCGACAGTAAAGTCGTTAAATGTTCGATAGCCTTTGGCGCTTGCCCTTTTTCCAGAAAAATTTGCGCCAGACGATAATGAGCCGCTTCGTTGTCCAGCTCTAACGTTAATAATTGCCGGTAATATGTTAAGGCATTCTGCCAATCCCTTTGTTGCCAGGCTAGTTTAGCATACAAGGCTATAACTTCACTCTCCTCATCCCCTGAAAGGGTTAACTTATTCAGCCTTTTTTGCGCCGGTTTAAAATGTCCGCGATCGATATCCAGTGTGATCTTATGCAGCAGCAGCGCCCGGTCATTGGGTGTATAGGCCAGTGCCTGTTCGGCATACTGGTTAGCCAGGGATAACTGTCCCAAGCCGTAGTGCAAACGGCTGAGTTTGTTCAATAGCGGATAAGCATACAAGTTGCTTTGTTGCAGCCGATCTAAAGTTGCCAGTGCCTGCTGAAATTCCTGACGCTTTTCCTGTTGCAGCGCTAAATGGTAGAGCTGACGGAAACGAAAACGGTCGATGTGCTCAGGCCCCTGCTGCTTCTCTTCAAACCCTAAAAGCAGTTCCCGCTGTGGCATCGTCTGTCCGGGATCTGTGGTTATCAGCTGAGCTAAATACCAGGCATAAGCATATTGTGGCCGTAAGCTGGCCTTGAGTGACTTGGCCAGCAAGGCTTGCTCAAGGTCTGCCAGGACCACAGCACCGGCCTCATTATCCTCGAAGAGCAGCACTAACATATGCCGGGCCAGTTTACGCCGGGCTTTGATTTTTTCATTCTTGGCCAGATAGCGCCACAATTGCTGCGTTTTTTTCTCTTGCCCTGCTTCAAATGTCGCCCATGCCAGCGAGCGGATGGCACTGAGGTTAAAGGGCGATAGCTCCAGCGCTTTATTCAATGAGGTGATGGCACCGGCAAAGTCGAGGTTTTCCAGCTGAAACCGTCCTAACTCGGCCCACGGCTTATAATGTTTGGCATTTAATTTTGCCGTTCTGGTAAACGTGGTGAACACTTGCTGATAGGGCAAATGCAATTTTTCCTGAGTTTTTGCCAGCCCCAGCCAGGTCCCCGGGTGATCGGGACGGTATTCAATCGAAGTTTGGTAATGGCCTAAAGCCCTTTGATAATGCGCTTGCTGATAAAGACATGCTGCCAGTATCGCATGGGCTTTTGCCAGTTTAGTACCCCGGCTGATCTTAACCGCATGCTCCAATACCCCGATAGCCTGCTTATAGTCCTGTTGCTCTTTAAACAACAAACCTAGATTTATTGCTGCTCCCTGATGAGAGGGATCATGTTCAAGCACACTTTGATAAGCAGTGATCGCTTGCGCTTTATCTCCGGTGCGGGCATAGGCCAGCGCGAGATAGAAGCCGCCGTTAATGTTATGCAATGCTTTTATCGGTACCTCGGTCAGCATTTCAAGTGCCAGCACAGGGTTTTTATTTATTATCGCCTCTTTGGCCAGCATCAGCCGGGCCAGTTGCTGCTTTGCCTGCGTCAATACTTGCCACGGCTTGCTGGCATAAAGTTCGGCTGGCGAACTTATGCCCTTCAACCAGGAAAATTCCTGCGCTTTCGCGGTAGTCTCTTTATCAGCCAAAGATGCCTGTTCCTTCGCTCCCTGATGCAACGCAGACACAGGTTCATTGCTGCTGACCGACTCAAAACTTTCCTTTTCTATCGCCGCCACCGAAACAATTTGTGCCACTTCGCGGCTATGCTGTGATTGATATTCCAGGTAAAAGAGTCCGCAGGCGGCACTCAAAAAGATCACACTGGGTAAAATGGCATTTTTCATACGGGTTCCACCAAAGGATAAAAGTGTTCACGGGTTAAGCTTTTTTGCTGCACATTCTGTATTTCTAATCCGGGCCGGCCGTTAACTTCCAAAACCTGCGGCCCCAGTTGCTGGTCAATACAGATGTCCACCCCTAAATAACCGAGCGGCATGGCATGGGCACAGGCGCGGCTCATCTCTAAAATCTCCGGCCAGTAAGGCACAGCAAAGCCCGCCAGCACGACCCCGGTATCCGGATGATGGATCAAGCTTTTCCCCTGCAAACTGGCATGGGTTAATTTACCGGTTTCCAGGCAGACACTGGCGCCTATGGCTCCCTGGTGTAAATTTGCTTTCCCCTGGGATTTCGCCGTCGGCAGGCGCAGCATGGCGGCAATAACCACTTTATTGGCGACAATCACGCGAATATCTGCCAGGCCCCCCGATGCCAGGGTTTGCAGTCGGTTGTCTTGTTTGATCAGGGGTTCGATATAGGCAATGTCCTGCTCGCCATGCTGGGAAAAGCTGCCGCTGATAATATCGCTGACATGATCTTTAATCATCCGAACGGTCCAGCATTTACCGCCGGCAGAAATAAAAGTCTCCCCTTCCCGTGCGGTGATCACTACGATGCCGTTGCCCTGACTACCGCAATTGGGCTTGATCACAAACTCATCGTGCTGGGCCAATACCGCATCGAGCTGGTCAACCTGGCTGTGAGACTGGCAGGAAAACACGGTACCGGGAACGGCGATATTATGCTGTGCCAACAGCTGCTTGGTTTTTAACTTATCTGCCGCCAGCAGCAGGTCTTTGGCATTATTCAACCGGTAAACAATTTCCCGGTTACGTTCATTAATACCGATCACCGCTTGATCCTTTTTCAGCAGGCGATTGAAACGGATCAACTCACTTAAGCGAATACCGTTCCAGCGGCCAATACCGATTTGCAGCGCCAGGACAATCAGCAGGGCTTCGGGGTAGAGGGTAAAAATGCTTTGCAGATAAATGGATTGCAAAAACGCATAACACACGGCTATCACCACCAAAGTACCTGCCGAGCGGGACAATAATCCCTGCCAGTCCCGCTCGCTGCTGAGCTGGGTCAGTTTTTCGGCAATAAAACTAATGATCACCACGGGAAAAAGGGCAAAAGCACCGGTATTGATGGCATGCCTGCCGGGGAGGAAATAAAACACCAGCAAGACAAAAATGGTAATAATGGTCATGGTGGCCGCCAGGCGGGAGATCACCAGCAACCGGGCTTTTTCCAACACGATCAGGGAAGCATATGCCACCAACACCACCAGCAAAACACCCAGCAAGCCGCTCAGCAAACCGCTATAGGTACAAGTGATCGCCACCAGCATAGGCACAAAAACGCCAAAAGTTTGCACCCCCACCAGGTTTCTGAAAAAAGTCGTGATCAGGGCGCACAGCGGAAATAATAAAAAGATCGCTATGGTTTGCTCGCTTAAATGAAAAGGCTTAAATAGTTTCGCCAGATTGATGGTATTGCTACCTTGCTCATAACTATTGAAATACAGGCCGGGGGCAACCCGATTTTCAGCGCTCGAAAATTGATAGTCAAACTGAATATTGGCGGTATGCTTAAACAGCGACTGATCTCCCCGATACAGCTCCAGGTAATGGCCGGGCAGCTCGGCAAAGTAGCCATTGGTGGGGTCAAAGGGGATCCAGTAGCCCTGGACAAACACTTCTACCCACTGATGGGAAGTGCGCTTTTTCACTTCATTTAGCACTACGCCTCCCACCAATCGGGCGGGTATGCCTAAACCACGTACCAGGGAAACAAACAAGCGGCTTTTACCGTTACAACTGGCGGCGCCAAGTCTTAACGCGGTTAATGAACTGGTGGTGCCTTTAAAGGGGAGCGTCTCCAGCTCGGAAGTATAATCGTACACCGCCTGCAAGGATTGTTGCAGGTTGTTGGCATTTTTCGGTTTGATCTCTTGCCACAGGGCATCAATCTCAGGATGGTTCACCGCGATTGCCGCGGTTTCCTGTAAATAGTCGCTGTAGTTTTCATCCAGATTGCGCTCAACTTCACTGTCTGGCAATAAGTTGTATTTAACCGGCGTGGTTTTTATTTTCGCCTGATAATGAATGCTGTCTGCCTGTCCTTCCCCTTGCCAGACTCCCAGTTGTCCGGCAATGGAGTAAGTGCGGAAAAGGTCCATATGGGGAGCATCGACAGATTCACTGATAATCTGCTGCCGTGCGCTGGTTTGCGGTAAATAAGTGGAGACCTTTACCCCTTGTGCCGCAGATTTAAAGGCCATGGAAAGATCATAACTATAAAGCGTGGTAGGCGTTACCCAACCGGCACGCTTATCTCCCTGATAATACAAAATGCAAAAACAGAAAACGGCACTGAAAATAAGGAGTTTTTCTGCCGTTAAAACCTTGCCCGCCCGGGTCAGTGATCTCATGCTCATTTCAAAAGGTCTGCCAAGTAAAAAACACAGGCTTTATTATCGGTAAAATGACCCCTTTACTCAGTGAGACTATTGTTATGGTTTTGTTTCGCTATGTAGGAACTTGTTGGCAAATACCGCACTTTTCCCCCTGAAGTAAGGAAAAATAAAGGAAATGACACCCGTTTGATCCCTGGCTTTTTGCAGAAAAAAGGCGATTAGGATACAGTAGTTCTGGTATCCTACTAACAGCTATTCCATGGACTTTGGGCCGGCTTGTTAATTTCATTTTTTGAAGGTGTTCCGGATTTATGTTTGTTCGTATTTATAGCGGTATTTTTCTTGCCATCCTGGTGTCTATTGCGGGGGTTTATGCTACCTACCAGCTGAATTTGCAAAGCCGTTTATCCTCTTATAGCCAATCGGTGCTGCAAGGCAGCCTGGTGCTGATCTCAGAAGGTTATAACAGGCAGCAGGACAAAAACAAAGAGCGCTGGTTATCCCTGGTAGGAAAAATGACCGGCCTTAATCCGTCTATTTCCACCTTAAATAAAGTGGCGGGAGAGCCCTGGCAGTTAACCATAGCCGGGGAAGGTAAACTCAATATTGCCATGACCCACTTAAACCAGGAAATTTCTATTGCCTTAGATCACATCGGCGAGCAGCAGTTGCGCGCCATTGCCCTGCTGATCCTCAACGAATTGGCCCGGGTAAAAGACGGTAACCAAGAGCAGGAGTTACAGAAGCTGCAAACGCTGTTTTCTTTCCCTATCTCCTTTATCAATAAGCGTGAACTTAATCTCGATTCCCAGCAGCAAATTCGCCTCAATAAAGGGGAAGTGGTAGTCAGTTCGCTAAGCCAGGATGCCGGTTATTCGGTTTATGTAAAAACCAAACAAGACAAAATTCTCCATGTCGGCGTGATCAATAAGTTTGAGCCGCTGACCACACAATTGCTGGTGATCCTGATCTCCATCTGCCTGCTGATCACCTCTCTGGTGGTCTACTTCCTGGTGTATCGTCTGGAATACCGCCTGAATGTCGTTAATCATATCGTCGGCGAATTCGGTCCGAAAAAAATCAAAAATCGGGTACCGATCAAAGGCAACGATGTCATCACCCAGCTGGGTATTAAAGTCAATGAAATGGCCAGCCGGATTGAACAATTATTGCAGCATCAAAAAGAAATTACCCAGGCTGTTTCTCACGAATTGCGCACACCGATAGCCAGGATCCGCTTTAGATTGCAAATACTGTCCGATGCCTGTGACGAAGTAGAACAGGCTGACAGCAGCGAAGCGGTGAAATCGCAACTGGATGAAAAAGTTGCCGGCATCAGCCGGGATATCGACCAGTTAGAAGCCCTGATTGACGAGATGCTGTGCCTGTATAAGCTTGATATTGACCCTGCTGACTATAAGCGCAGCCTGGTCAATATTGATGAACTGCTGACCTCGGTACTGGATTTGGCAAAACTGCCCTATTCCCACATCGACTTTACCCTTAAAAAACAAGTCAATCTTACCGGCTATTGCCACGCCGATGATATTGATCGGCTGTTACAGAACCTGATCAGTAATGCCGGCAAACATGCCAATAGCCGTGTTGATATTACCCTGGAACAAACCGAGCAGGGATTCTGCATCAGCGTCGGTGATGATGGCGCCGGTATCCCCCAGGCAGACAGGGAACGGATTTTTGAACCTTTTACCCGCCTCGACAGCAGCCGCAATAAGAAAATAAAGGGCTACGGCTTAGGCCTGGCAATAGTGTCACGCATAGCCCTGCTGAACCAGGCAAAAGTCTGGGTTGAGAGCAGCCCCTTAGGAGGTGCGAACTTTAAATTCCATTGTTTATGCGGCGAACACTTGCCTGCCAGTGAACCGGCATCTTCCTCTTTAAACACTCTACCTGAGGCAAGCTTACCTGAAAGTGACTTAGCAGAAAGCGCTTTAGCTCAAGGCTCGATGGAGAAGCCGGAATGAGGACTTCGACAAAAGTCGAACTAAAGTATAACAAAACAGCTATTGCCTGTTTGTTTACTGCTCTTTTTAGCTATAACGTTGCTATGGCTAACGAGCAGGACATGATCAGTGAGCTGGATCTGCTGAATGAACTCATTGCCATAGAATCTGGCGACTCCTCCGAGGGAGGAACTTACCCGATAGATGATAAGCCTGACGAAGATACTGGTGAAGAACCTGATGTTGAAGATGAAGAACTCAGTTTAGAGACAGATTATCTTAATGAAATTATCTTTCTTGAGAGCAGTTCGGCGGTTGATGATGCTTCTGACGAAGAATCCGAAGAGGAGGAAGAACTCGAAGAAGATTTATCTAACGAAGAGGCTGAACTCGATAAAGATGAATTTGAAGAAAATGAATTTGAAGAAGACGAATTCGAGGAAGAGGAAAATGAATTTGAAGAAGACGAATTTATAGAGGAAGAATTCGAAGAAGATTTATCTAACGAAGAGCTCGAAGAGGAAGAGTTCTACGAAGATGAAGAAGAGGATTTCGACGAAGACGACTTTGAAGAAGGCGACTTAGACGAAGACGACTTAGACGAAGACGATTTCGACGAAGGCGACTTAGACGAAGGCGACTTAGACGAAGGCGACTTAGACGAAGGCGACTTAGACGAAGACGACTTAGACGAAGGCGACTTAGACGAAGGCGACTTAGACGAAGGCGACTTAGACGAAGGCGACTTAGACGAAGACGACTTTGAAGAAGGCGACTTAGACGAAGGCGACTTAGACGAAGGCGACATAGACGAAGGCGACTTAGACGAAGGCGACTTAGACGAAGACGACTTAGACGAAGACGACTTAGACGAAGACGACTTAGACGAAGACGACTTAGACGAAGGCGACTTAGACGAAGACGATTTAGACGAAGACGACTTAGACGAAGACGACTTTGAAGAAGGTGATTTCGAAGAAGAAGAGTTTGAAGAAGAGGAATTCGAAGAAGAGGAATTCGAGGAAGAAGAATTCGAGGAAGAGGAATTCGAGGAAGAAGAATTCGAGGAAGAAGAATTCGAGGAAGAGGAATTCGAGGAAGAGGAATTCGAGGAAGAGGAGTTAGAGGAAGAAGAGTTCGAGGAAGAGGAATTCGAGGAAGAAGAGTTCGAGGAAGAGGAATTCGAAGAAGAAGAGCCTGAGGAAGAAGAGTTCGAGGAAGAGGAATTCGAGGAAGAAGAGTTCGAGGAAGAAGAGTTCGAGGAAGAGGTATTCGAAGAAGAGGAACCAGAGGAAGAAGAGTTCGAGGAAGAGGAATTCGAAGAAGAAGAACCTGAGGAAGAAGAATTCGAGGAAGAGGTATTCGAAGAAGAGGAACCTGAGGAAGAAGAGTTCGAGGAAGAGGGATTCGAAGAAGAAGAGCCTGAGGAAGAAGAGTTCGAGGAAGAGGTATTCGAAGAAGAAGAGCCTGAGGAAGAAGAATTCGAGGAAGAGGAATTCGAAGAAGAAGAGGATTTCGAGGAAGACTTCACAGAAGAAGAATTCGAAGAAGACTTCAATGATGGAGAGTTCGGGGAGGATGAACCCTAGCAAGAAAAGTAATATCTGCTTGCTATATTCGCCTTTAAAGGTAAAAATTCAGGGAAATTAATGTTTTATTTATTGAGCATTGCCAATGTCTCAACATTAAAGCATCAATATTACCTTGGACACTTTATGAGCGAAAAAAAACAAATATTAGTGGTGGAAGACGATCAGGACCTGGCATTGCTGGTGAGTGAATACTTAAATGCTCAAGGATTTTCCACCAATATCATCGACAATGGCTTAGATGCCGTCGATGAAATTATCAATAAACAACCCGCCCTGGTGATTCTCGACCTTAATTTACCCGGAAGAGACGGCTTTAGCATATGCCGGGCGGTCAGAAGCCAATATCCGGGACCATTATTGATGCTGACCGCATCCGATGAAGCCATAGATCAAGTAGTCGGCCTGGAGTTAGGCGCCGATGATTATGTCAAAAAACCGATAGAGCCAAGAATACTGCTGGCGCGCATCCGGGCCTTATTACGCCGTATTGAAGAAATTGAATTTAAAAGTGCTCAGCAAAAAAATACCAACGCCGAAAGCCAAATAGCCGATACAAACAATGAAGCCGCCATTTCAGCCCGGGACATGCTCACCGCCGGTGATATCAGCATTCATGTTGCCAACCGAATCGTCTATTTCCAGGAAACAGAGCTCAATTTAAGTACCCCGGAATATGAACTGTTATTGATCCTGGCCCAGCATGCCGGTGAAATCGTCTCAAGAAACTTTTTATTTGAACAAATCAAAGGTTATGAATACGACGGGGTCAGCCGCTTCATTGATATCATTATTTCTCAGCTAAGACACAAATTATCGGATGAGGCTGCCGCTATCATCAAAACCATCCGCGGCAAGGGATACCTTCTGATAAGATAAATTGAATTCAAAATGGGAAGTCAGTATCGATATCACGGTTAATGATAAGGTCGCGCCCCTCTATCGAAATATGGGCGCTACAACGCATACAGGGATCAAAACTCTGAATAGTGCGCTGTATATCAATACCTTTAAATTCTTCTATATCGTTAAATCGACTTTCGATGATCGGCGTATTTATTAATGCCTTTTCCAGTGGCGAAAGTTCATTTTTCGATGTGCGGGTACCAACATTAATTCTTGAAGGTATCGCTATTTGATAATTATCAATAACCTTGTCGTCTAATACAGCCCAATGTGCTAAAAAACCTCGACTAGCCCCCCACAACCCCACACCAAGTTGCCGCCCTTCTACGCCATTATTTTTTATCGGCACATGGGTTTGCGTTTCGCCACTACTTATTAGTTTTTGCGCAATATCTATGTTTTCTTGTATCACTGAAAAACTAAAGGCTAAAGCATAGGCACGTGCACGGTTGCGTTCAAAAGCATTCCATACTTTAGGTATTTTCCATTGAAATGCTAATGTTGATGACTTAGCCGTGGGCAAAGCAAAATCTAAACTAACTCCTGTTGCCGTTAAATATTGGCTATGCGGTATTTTTTGTGCAAGTGCGGTGAGGTACAAACGGGAATAAGCACCAACTTCAAATCCTCTGCCTTGCCAAGTTAAACTTGAGCCCCAACTGTAGGCTTGAGGGTTTATTTTTTTTGTCGCTTGTATTTTTTTATTCCATGGATGAAATGCACTTATCGGATTTCCTAATGGGTCTTGTTTAATTAACTCTTCTTTTGATAGCGATGCACGTGTTTGGAAGGAGTAATCCAGAAACTCTTCCATACCAGCATTCAATTTACTTAGCCTTTCGCAAACTAACTTGCCATCAATAATGGCTGCCGGCGTGGACCAACGTTTTTGCCCCCAGTGATCACAGTTTTTATAACTGGCATCGTAGTGTTCGGGATGATCCCACTGACCAAAGTCGAGTAAAGCAACAGCACTCTTGCCCATCTCTTCGTATTGAGGCTCAACCTCTAACATAAAGTCGAAAATATCATCCCAAATCGCAGCACTCTGCTGACTGTACTCCGCAAAAGATTGTATCAGGACTTTAAATTGATTGAGCTGCTCTGAACTAATATTAATGCTCACTCCGCCAGGAATAATTGATTCCGAGTGAGGGTATTTTCCACCGAGTAAGGTATAAGCTTGGCGAGCCAACGAAGTCATTTTCATCGCTTGTTTATACAGGTTACCTTGCCCCCTGTTGAGTGCCAACATAATATCAGCGACGGTTTTATATCCATGAATGTGACTAGAGCGACTGGATGCTTGCCTCGCTCGTTGCCATATTTCGGGGTTGGTGTTTTCAATCACTTGTTGGGAATAATCGGGGCCAGCCAAGACAAACAGATGCATACAGTTGTCATTTAAATACTGGCAGCTAAGTAATAAATTACGCAGGACGATACCCAATGCGGGTGGTGTTAATGCTAACGCCATTTCCAAACAAAGTGCTGATGCGGTTGCATGCACACCGCCACAAATCCCTGAGGCCATAGAACTTACCCGGCCGACATCCTGGAGGTCTCGCCCTGGAAGCAGAGATTCATAGCCTTTAAACGGCGTGCTCATGGTTGCAGCTTCCAGCACGGTTTTATTTTTTATATCAGTGCGGCAATAAACGGCAAGACTACCGCCAAAGCGCTTGCTAACGTCGAGAGACGGGGAAAGTTCTGCCCGCTTTCTCTCACCAATCAGACCCATTAGTTCAGGGCTTACCCCTGCTGCCTTCACCTCAGAGCTTGTTGCCTCTTCCGTTCCCATAACCTTCTCCGTATTTTCAATGTAGTGAGTTAACCACCAGCGTCTTTCAAGAGCTGACCTAGCTGCTCTATGCGCAGCTCAAAGCCTTTAGCAATATTCATATCCCAATACAGCTTATTCAGATAGCGGTTGATGATTAGTATTTGTTGCTGCCAAATGTTACGCCACTCTTCATTCGTTTTCTCTTGCCCCTGGGCACTATAAAACAGACGTGTCTGGTCATTGAAAATATGTACATGACAATTTACCTCTGGATAGAGCAATGCCTTAAACTGAGCAAAAAGGCGAAATTCAAGATCCCAGTCTTCATCAAAACGCAGACTTTCATCAAATATTGTCGACCCCATTTTCTCCAGTGTCGCTCGCTTAAAGGTCATAGTACTGGTATTACAAACCGGTCCCAGTTTCATAATTGGCAATGACCATTCAAAGAAGCGCGGCTTTTTTTGCGGGAAGTTTATTTTACGCTGGGAAAATATATCGGCTCGGCGCAGCTCTCCCTCAAGAAAACCACTGGCATTGCCAGCAAGCATTTCAGCCTCGGGGAATTGCTGAAACAGCTTCATTTCATGATTTATTTTATTCTCTAGCCAAATATCATCCGAGTCCAGCAAGGCGATATAATCGCCCTTGCTTTGCAAGATGCCTTTATTTCTCGCCGCGCCGGGTCCCTTATTTTCTTGATAAAAATAACGCACTTTCGGATATTTTTCTGCCAACATCAAAGCGGTATCATCGGTCGAGCCATCATCGACGACAATAATTTCAATTTGCCTGACTTGTTGCAGCAAAACACTGTCAATGGCTTGCTTAAGCAGGGCACAACGATTAAAAGTAGGAATAATCACAGAATACATATCAAACAACCCTTTGCCGGTTATCGGTTAGGTTTAATGATTTTTTAATCGATAAAAAATCCTCGGTATTCCTGATAAGGGCAAGATAATTTTTTAACTTTTTCAATTCAATATCATCATGACCGGAAATTATTTTTGGATAAAAAGGTTCGATTAAGATCAAATTCCCCGGGTTAAGGGCAAGTTTTTCCGGACTATCGTCAACCATTAATACACGTCTAAGGTCAAAGCCTTGTTGCTCAAGTATGCCAAGGGGTTTAAGAGAATGTTCACTACCATCAGGAGCAGTCCCCGTTAAACAATGCTTTTCACTATAAATAAATTCAGGCGTTAGATAGGGAAATACCTGACTGAAAATTTCTCCCGCATAGCTGGCCCTGGCACTTGTCCATACCGCCAGACGAAAAAACTGAGCACAATACTGTAATAACTCATCAACATAGGGGCGCTTGTAAATCCAGGTTCGCTCTGCTTTATAATCATAAGCTTGTGCCAATGGGTAAGTAGAGGCATGTAATAATGTCTCATCAATATCCAAGATCAATGAGGCACGCTCATCCTTGCTCACCGCTTTATTACAGTACAACATGGGCATTTGCATACTCTGCTTCAACCTTTAAACTAAGCTGACCTTTACGATATTGCTGTTCAAAATCTTTTACCTTTTTTTCCAGGGATAATCTTAAGGACGAAGAAAAGTTAGTGTCTGGATGCGCGGTTAAAGAATTTTTATGGATACGGCGCAAATATAAAAACTGTTCGACAACACCGGTACGATAACCCGCTATTCTGGAGCGTTTAAAAAACTCAGTATCTGCTCCACAGCGCCAGGCCCTGAAACCTCCAAGGGTTTCCATCACTTCTCGTCTGGCAATAAACTGTCCGTCAGCAGGACGCCTGTTTAGTCCTCCTTCCGGGTGATAAAATTTATGTGCCAACACATGAGAAGTCGGCTGCAGCGCTTCATCGCTATAGATACTCCAGGTTCTTGTCACATCATATCGGGTTTCCAATAAAGGAATTTGCTCAGTAAAATACCCAGGTTTCATCACATCGTCGGCATCAAAACGGCATATCAACTCACCTTTGGCGTAGCGCATCAGGGTATTGAAGGTAACGTAAGTGCCCTGATTTTTTGTTAAATGAATTATGGTGAGCTCGGGATAATTGAATGCACAGGCACACTTTAAAGTTTCATCACAACCATCCACACCTAACAACACTTGGATTTGCCAGCCCGGTGGCAGCTCTTGTGAAAAAACAGAATCGAGACAATCTGCGAGCCAATTTTTCGCATCAAAAGCCGCAATTAAAACTGATAGGATCTTCATGTTGTTAATAACTCCTGCTGTAATTGTTCCTTGAGTTGATCCGCCATACCTTGGCATAAAAATTCCACCGCTGCTTTGCATTGTAGCTGCATGCCTGCATAGGGGGTTAGGTTTAAATCAGCGATAAAATATTCTTTGTCATCATGAAGAATATCAAGACAATAATAATCCATTGGGTAAAAACTGATGAATTTCTTTATCGTCTCTTGCAGCTTTACCGGCAAGCTTGTTTCTTCTTCGAGGATCTGTGTTTTGCTGAAATGATAATTTTGATCACTCGGGTGTTCGATAAGTTTTTTTATCAACATATTACTGTGGCCTTTAACCAGCACCAGAGAATGACCAAAACCATAAACCCGATAAAAACTATTGTCAGAATTTTCAAGAAAGTTTTCTATCACAACACTGCTATCAGCCCATAAGTCCTCACTGACCTGAGCGCGTGTTATTGTATAATATCGATCCCAACTTTGAATAAGTGCTGTTTTGCGGTCTATAAATTTTTGTTGCAGCTTTATTGGTAAGCGTAATTCGGTTCCGCCTCCCCAGTTCAACCTGGATTTGACAAATAAAAGCTGGTCCGGATCCCCCTCCCGACTTGCTTTGGCAGAGCTCAGCCCGGCTTTTGCCAGCATATTATGTAAATTGTCTTTTCTGATATCATCAATATCCTTGTTCAACACCACTATCCCCCGGGCTTGGAATGCCTCAATAAGCTGCCGGCGCTTTTTCGGATAAAGAGCTGAGTGCGATAAATTAATTTGCAATAAAACCGCCTGGATATTGGGAGTCAAAAATTTTTCTATCCGGCTGATATCATCATGGTATTGGGCTTCTATATGGCAATAATCGGCAACCATATGACTAATTAAAAAGCCCCGCCAAGCTTGCCAGTGATAAATGAGAATATTGTCAATTTTGGACATTTTTATTACCTGTAAAAATTACCTGTAAAAGTTCCCCGTCAAAGACAGCTAAAAATGTTGTGATCTGCATTCTCTACAAACCACAACAGATATATGGCGAGCCAGTTATTAACACTTATCGGCTCCATTCAACCATTTGGCTGCCGCCCTGACGTCCATCTACCGATAATCGACAGATATATACCCCCTCACCAACGGCTTGACCTTCATCATCACAACCATCCCAAAAAATACTTTGCCGGCCTTTTCCCTGGGGTTGGTTATTCACTAAGGTTTTTACATAAAAGGCAAACTGATTCCACAGACCGATAAACAGCTTTTCAGCCCCTTCTGGTAGCAAATAAGATATTTCGAGTTTTCCATCCGGGTGCTTTTTATATGCCAGGTCAAAATCATGCTCGGGTAAAGCCAGTTCACTTTGTCTCTTTGAAAAGGCCTTTTTTTGACTTGGTTCACAGCTATGTGCCGGCTCTAAACGTGTTTGCTCTGCAAAAGCAGATGATTTTGCAAAAGCGGATTTTTTAGTACTGCAGCCAAATTGTAATTTATAGACTTGTTGCCCGGAGCAATAACCGGCCGTTACCGGATCACCAATAAATCGGTAGCGATTAATACGCAATCTGTCATCACTGTGTGAGACAAGTGGGTTATGATCTTCACTCAGCCAGGTCAGTCCACCGTCTTGGGTATAACAGTTCATTAAACCGGCAAAATTATTACCCCAACCACCGACCCAGCCTTGATTTTCATTAATAAAACCAATGCCTTCCAGGTCAGTATTGATGATGTTGCCACAACTGTCTTGTACCGCGTGACGGCGCCAGCTTTTACCGCCATCTGAGGTTTTTAAAATAGCCGCACCAGCAAAATTTTCAAGACTGATAAAACCAAATTTATCGTTAATAAATTGGATCTTCCAACCCCATTCACCACAAGGAAAATGGCTAAAGTCCGGCGCAACATTTTCCCAGTGTTTACCGCCATCACATGTTCTTAATACCACAGGTTTTAATTGGGCATATTTTATTAACCGTGGTGGCGGATAGGCGGCGTAATTGATTTCACACTGCGGTTGAATTTTCCCCCCGACAACAAATCCATTGTTTTCATCCATAAAATAAATATCGATCAGATTGTCGGCATGTTCACTCATTTCAAAGAGTTCCCAGCTAGCGCCTCCGTCCGTTGTTTTTATAACCCCGGGACCAGGCAATCCCGGGTCATTGGTACCTGAGCCATAAGCGACTTTGTCATTCACCGCATAAAATCCGCAAATGCCCGCGGGGGCTGCTTTGGGTAAATTGGTTACCCGCTGCCAGGTTTTCCCGCCATCGGTTGTATGGTGTAGCAGGGTATTGAGGTAGTTATCAGGGTTTTTCACCCCGTCATCCCCTAAACCCGTCACAGCACCAAACCAGCCAACTTTTTCACTGCCCCACCCCATACAGCGCAGATAAGGTTTTCCAAGTGAGCCGGGACAAACATAAAATTTCGGGAGCCAACACTCTCCACCATCAGTCGTCTTGCAAACATAACCGCTGGAGTTAACCAGCCAGCCGGTTTGTTCATCAAAAAACCAGATATCATCCGTTCTTGAGCTGGCAATAGGAGAATTGGCCAGCACTTTCCATGATAAATTCTGCTCGGAAAAGGCAGCTTTCTTTGTGTTGTCCTGTTTAGTTTCAGTCGTTTGAATCATGATTAAAAACCCTATCCCTGTTATATAGTGAGAAAACGCAGCTTTGCCGGGAACCGCTTTTTCATTATCCTAAGTTCCGGCTGAGATCCCGGATTTCTTACCCGAAGCATGTTCTGAATCGACAAATTTCCACAATTGGTTATCTCCGGCGGGCGTTTTTTGTGGATAGCTAATTATCGGTGTCGCGGCTGCAGTAGAATTGCCTTTAACATCTAAAACATAGTCGTTTAACAAACTCACAATATAGAAATAACCTTCGATACTACTTTCTACAATTTTCCATACCTGGTTATCGGTACCCGATGATTTTTGTGGATAGCTGATGATCTGTGTGACCGGCGCAGTATTATTACCGGAAATATCGAGTACATTGCCATTAAGTTTGCTTTTGATAAAGTATTGGCTTTGGCCGCCGGCGGGATCTTTGGGGCCGGTAGGCTCACGTGTCCACAATTGGTTATCTGTACCTGAGGATTTTTGCGGATAATTTATGATAGGGGTTGCAGGCTCGGTGCTTGCCCCTTTAATATCGAGAACATAGTTGTTAAGTTTACTGGTGATAAAATAATAGTTCGACATAATAATTTTCCTGTTAATGAGTTATTCCAACTTTCCTGTTAATTATTTATTCTCACTTTCATCATCATGCCATCATCCTCATGATCCAGATTATGGCAATGCAAGACAAACTCTCCATCAAAATTCTCATAGCGAGAGACAACCGTGATGGCGTTTTCTTCACCGTAGTTGTCAGTTCCATTTACCAGCAGTGTATCTTTCCAATAACTAAACCCATTTTCATCAACAACCTGAAATGGGTTTACATGTATATGGAAAGGATGGCTTGCACCGTTGACCTCCTGTTTATCCCCGACCCAGAGTTTCCATGTATTCTTGTCATTCAAAGTTAAATCCATAACCGGGGTATCAGGATAAACACCTCCGTTAACGGTTTTATAGGTGCCCTGACTGTCATCATTTGGATCTTTTGGCTCATTAGCAAACCACACTTTTTTTACTGCCAGCTTTTCACTACACTCCTGGAAATTTTGTGGCTCACAAATAAACGGGTAGGGATTGGTAAAAACAGAGGCTTTGGGCATTGTCATCGCCGTCGCAGCTTTGTTCTCAATCACGATTTTTGCCACATAACTGTCCGGCTCAGACTCCCCCAGAAAACTCGAAGCCGCGCTGGTCTCTTCATCAATCAAAAACATTTCACAAGGATAAGACTGGCACTCGGGAAACTGAAATAACACATCACTGCGATAACCTGGTTGTAAAACAATATTTTCCTGCACTTGTGTGCCGTTCATGGTGATACCATCACGGGCGAATTCATGCAGTTTTTTCTTGCCGCCTTCATAAACAACGGCGAGATTAAGGGTTGCCGAGATCCCCGCATGTATAAAACGCCAGCGCTGAATATCACCGGCCTCGCCGCTGATTTTTGGTAAACATTGACCATTAACTGAGGTGACGATAACCTGGCCTTTGTCAGAAGTTTCACATAACGGGACATCCGTCATTTCCATCTGCAGCAGGATCATAATTTTATCATTATCTTTCTCCAGGCTGATGCCGTATTGCCCGGACAGTGTTCTATCAATATCACCTATTAAAATAAGTGCACCTGCCATACCATTTTGTACCTGAGGTGCGGTAGAGCCGTGCAGGTGGGCATGCATCCAGTGGGTACCTGGCGCATGAGTATTTGGAATGTCAAAATCATAACTTACCGTTTGTGTTGCCGGCGTTATGGTTATAAAAACATAATCCGATTGGGTTTTACTTGGATCTTCCGACCCTTTGGGTGAGACATGAAAACCGTGAGTATGCAAATTAGTGCACTTTAATACGTCCTCGCCAGAATGCTCCCCTGCGGCGTCATCATGACCACAATGATATTGTTCATTGGGATCTCCTAATTGATTACTCAGCTGTATTTTTAGATGAGGATTTGCAAGCTGTTCACCCACATCAAGAATATAGGCGGGGCCAACAGCACGGCTGTCTGTTCCTGCCTTTGTATCGACGTAAGATTGCAAATTATACTGGCTGCGATTCACACATTTAGGCACAATTGCAGCCGCCAACTGAGTATCTATTAACTGATCTTTTGCATAAAGTGTCGGCGGGTTTATTAACTCCTGATACAAACCTGTATCATCACCACATTCAATGACACGCTCTTGAGTGCTTGCTAACAAGCGATGGCCAGTAGAGTCACGAGCAACAAGCGAGTTATCAGAGCCTTGTTGCACTGACATGCAACCGGCCAGCAGACTTAACAAAGCAGCAGCCAAGCCGCCTGACAAAATAACCTTTGGTTTATTCATTGGTTTTTCCCTATTGTAGTTTTGAGTCCTTAACAAGCAATTGCGCTTCTTCAACTGTCCATGCCGGGGGGCCAATATGGCCATACCAGGCTTTTTCCGGCGCTTCGCCAAATATCGCCTTTTTAACTTTTATCCAGATCTGATTGCCCCAGTCGTAGTGCCAAAAAAGAATAGGATCATTAAGAAAGTCCTCAGAGCGCAGCGCCCAATCAAGTAAACGTCGATTCCACAAACGCTCATCATCATCAGCGATCAGTCCTTGCAACAACTGACGTTCAAAATAATCGGTCGCGCTGATCTCAATAATTGCTTCAAATTCAGAGCCCATATTCAGCCACTTGCCGGTTTCCCTGCTACGTAAAACCACATCAATAGAAGAGCCGGTAATGTGGATCGGAAATGTCCGGCCATCGTACGGATCAAATTTTCTCGGATCTCGCACATAACCAAGGGCATATTGTCGTAAATCCTCTTCACTGGCATTGACTATTTCACTGCGCCCACGCTCATAAAAATATGTCCATAATCCTTTTTGGCATTTTATTGAACGGTAAGCATCAAGGATCAGCAACTCTGCGCCATAGGGATGCAAGCGCTGATTTGCCCGTTGCAATTTTTCTGCAATGGTTTTGCGCAACCAGCCCTCCTGACGACTGCCTTGAATAGGTTTACCATATGGTGCATTACTGCCGTCGGTGATCGCATGCCAGGATAAAAACGGCAAATCATAATGTTTTAAGTTCACCATGGGTTCATTAAACAATGGTGATTGCTCATCTAGCGGGATCTGATAATGCGGTGCGCGAATCTTTTCCAGATCCACTAACGGTATTTTGTAATCTATATCGTACATGTCACAACCCTGTGTTTGTTACTGTCTCTTTATTGATTTCTTGTTGTTGGTTTGCCAGTATTTGCATTTTTTCCGCAAAAAAATTGCCACTAAAACGAGCTTCAGATTGTGCCAGTTGGTAAAGTTTTGCACGGGTTTGGCTGCCAACCGCCCCCGCAAGGTAGCGGAAGTTATCTATGTCCTGATCAAACAAGCGGCCGATACAACGCGCGGTATGTTGCGTCTGGCTATCCTTTAAAACCTCTATATAACTATCGAGATCACTGATGCGTAAATTGTTTAACTGATATTCAATTTCCGGATTGTTTTTTGCCAGTTGTTTATCCAGAGTGAAAATATATAGCCAGTGGCTTTCTTTAACCCCGAATTCATTGAGCGTTTGCTGAATAAATTTTTGTTGGGTGCCCGTGACATTAATATCATTGACCACCAGTACCGAGCTGCCGCTAAATTGCGGCGCTAAATCATCACACGCTAATAACCCTTGAACACGTTGACGCTCTTTAATACGCTGCGTTACCGTGTTCTTGCTGTAATTGTGATAGTTGCTAAACTCTTGCTGGTCACGTACTTCAATTTGTTGAGAGCCCAAACGCAGCTCAGCTAAGCTGGTGTTAAACCCCAAGCCCTTTAATAATAAGTGTATTTTTCTGGCCAACAGATTTGCCGCGGCAGGCAACTGGTAGTAAGCCGGAGCGGTGATCAGCCAGGTATTTTTATCGCCATTTTCTTCCCGGTCTCTTGTTAAAATATCAATGGCTTTGTTAGATAACTGCTCACTAAAAAAATTGACCTGCGCTAACTGCCCCAATTTCATCGCCGGATAATGGTAATAAAGCGGATCATCTGCCGCTAACGACAGGCCCTGAATTTCTTGCAGGACATGCAAGTTGTCTTTTCCCTGACTCAATGGTTCACTCCTCAATCTTCCGAGCTGTCTTTGTTGCAAAGCAGCCATGATAAAAAGCGGCACAACACACTTGCTGTGCTTGGCTTTAAAAAGTAAAACAGTTATAGATCAAAGCCCGAACTTTGTATCATCTTAGTGTTATGGGCATCGATTGCTTCCAGAGAAAGGTCAGATGCAGCAACGGAATCAAGCTCCTTGCCTTTACCACCGACACCATTAGCCAGGAAACTGAAATCTCTCCCCAATTGTTGCGCCGCACCATGACAACCCTGACAGCCTCCCATATTGTATTTCGGTGCAGGAACAGCCGCATCTTGGGTTACACCAAGTGAAACATTATTGTAAGTGCTGGGTGCACTACTGTTACTGAGCCCGGATTCCGTCGGATAAACACATGTTGATGAGCCTTTATCCCCCCGGCAGTTAACAAAATAGAGTACATCCTTTGTCGCTGTCGTTGTCCCGGCCTGTGGCACACCACCGTTCAATAAAACACCACTAAAGAGCTGAATACCCGGTTGACTGCTTTCGACAACAATATTGGCCAGATAGTAATTGCTGGTATCTGAATCACTGGTAGGCACCGCTTGCACACCTTTTAGCCGGTAATTTCCCCAGACATTATCGCTGTCGAGACCTTGTACCAGGGCATTGACTTGGTTATTGACATCATTCACTTCACTGATAATGGTGTTAGGCTGCACCACAGTGGTGTAATCTTGTGAGATAGTGCCCTTTGACGGTAAGGTATAGGTTGATAACTTGTTGGGCTTTCCCGATTGTCCTTGTTCGTTAATATAATAAGCACCATTCGCCGTCGCCGTGTGAGGGTCAGTGTCCGGCGTTTGGTAAGAGAGATTATTGTACTCGGTTTTATACGCAGGATCGGTAATCGCCTGACTGCTGTTGCGGGTTACCGCATCCACATGCTCAAATGTGGTAAATATAAATTCAGGATAATTAGCCGTTTTTTGAATAATATGAATGGCGATAAGGGCAAAGGTGGCGGTATGTGCAACGGGGGCATTCTCACCATCAGAAACAAAATAGGTCGCACTGGCCTGATGGTACTTATTCGTATCTGAGTTTTTAATATCAGAAACTCGACGCCAGGCACTTTTTACTTCAACTACACCATCGGGAAAATCCCATGACTTACTTGCACTGGGTGGCTCCCGGTCACTGGATAACGCATATTCCGTTTCTTGCTGATTAACCTTGGCCATAAACAAAACCGGGAAATCAGGGTTATGAGAGTTTTTGTAATACAAAAGATTTTGACTGATCTGATTGGTTTCATCCAAATAAACGTAATTTTGACCTTTCACCGTCAGCGCCTGTTTATTATCAGAGGCATCTTCATAAAAAGTATAATAAGTTGGCAGCGCATTAATCGGTGATGCCGGCTTAGAAGTCGTGTAGTAAGGAAAGGCTTCGGTGCGATGATAAAAGCTTTCAAAAACCAGTGGATTATCAACTGCGGGTGTAGCACCGGTCTGGATAAAATTGTGCTTGCCATCACCAACCCCGCGACCAGCTCCTGATTGCAAAGTCGCACTTGTTTGCTGCATAGAAGCAATAAACAGGCGCCAGGCATAATTGGCCAGCTGTGTTTGACTGGCGCCGCTGACCAAATCGGTAGGAAAGACGGTAGTCGGCGTGGTTAATTCTGCCGAGGTAATTGCTGCCCCGGTATCATCCGCAGCATAGGCATATTGTGCCGTAACGGCGCCCAGTAGCATTGCCGAGGCTATGCCCAGTATTTTTTCCTTATTCATTATTTTTATTCCTTTATAGAGACGGTTATCGTTAATATTTTTGCTCAATTTTGATTTTTACAGGGCCACTTCCGGAGTAGTCGCAATCTTTTCACTCCAGTCACTACCCGACGGTAACTGCCCTTTAGCCAGGGGTGCTTGATATTCAATACTGAAGTTTGTATCAAGTGAATCCACCCAGATACGTGAAGACAGATTCACTTTAAACAATTCGAACAATTTATCGTCTTCTGCCGTGGCTTCGTTATATACACGGCGATCAATCAACTGATAAAACTCAATAGGCACAAAGTCTTCCCGTAAAATGACATGGGCTGTTTGCTTGCCGTCACTGACCCACCATTCAAATTTCATTTCACTATTGCAGCGACTAACACAGTTTGGATTTTCCATCACGGTTAAATGCCCTGTATCACGGGTATGGGTGACAAAATTAATCGAGTCGAGTACACCGGGGCCGGGGTGACCACTCACCACGGTCAAGCCTTCGCGCGACCATAAACCTTCTTTTGACAAAGCCACCGCCGCAGCCTGCATAGCCCGATAACCAACCGCCGTGCCCCACCACAAAGAGCGCTGATGCTCGGCTGTTGCCTCCTGATAGTCCAGGGTAAGCACTTTTCCATTGTCAACGATGCGGATAAGTAAACCTTCGCTCGGTAAATTCTCTGTTGATGAAAATGACTTCATGTTCCATTTCTCCTGATTAATTTATTGACTTTGCTGTATTTATTACATTTCTTGCCACCACGGCCAGGTACAGGGCTAACATATACGCGGTAATTGCTCACCGATTAACATGTCAACGATGCGCTTGCCGCCAAAGCTGGTTTGCATATGCACACGACCTGCGGTACCACCGGGTAAAATAGTGCCAATATCCGCGCTATCTTTACCAAAAGCATGGCCGCGCATCGCTTCAAGCGCTGCTTCAACCTCATTTTCCGGCACCACGGCAACCAGTTTTCCTTCATTGGCCAAATACAGAGGATCCAGACCGAGGATCTCACAAAAGCCTATGACCTCTTGACGTATAGGGGTTTGTTGTTCACTGATCTGGATAGCACAGCTCGAGGCTTCAGCGATTTCATTGAGTACCGAAGCAATGCCACCACGCGTGGCATCTCGAATAAAGCGAGTATTCGGCGCGGCATTTAACAAGGTTTGAATAAGTCCTTGTAAAGGTGCGCAATCACTTTGAATATTTGTTGACAGGTTCATTCCCCCCCTGCTATCCATGATGGCCGCACCATGATCGCCCAAATAACCATTGACCAGAATATGATCCCCTGCCTGCGCCTTATCTGCCCCCAAGTGATAGTCTTTATCGATAACGCCAATGCCGGCTGTATTGATAAAAACCTTGTCACAGCTGCCTTTTTCAACCACTTTGGTATCACCGGTAACGATTTGCACCCCTGCTTCTCTGGCCGTATCGGCCATGGACTTAACGATGGCGCGCAATGTATTAACTTCCATGCCTTCTTCGATGATCATGCCGCAAGTTAAATACAAGGGTTTGGCACCGCCCACGGCCAGATCGTTAACCGTACCGCAGATAGCAATTTTGCCAATATCGCCACCGGGGAAGAAGATCGGGTCAATAACGTAAGAATCTGTGGTCATGGCCAACCTGTCGCCCTCTGTGGCCAAATCACTTAAATGAAATCGCGCTTGATCTTCTAAGGTGTTCAACACCGGGTTGCTAAAAGCCTGCACAAACACATCATCAATCAAGTCACGCATGGCCTTGCCGCCTCCGCCATGAGCTAAGGTGATCACCTTGCTCACCAATTTACCTTTGCGTTTACGGCTATCAACTTCTTGTTCTGTCTCTTGTGCTATATTCATGCGTTTCTTGCCTCATTTATTGGAATATTTAACTTTGCTTTAGCCTGAACAGCGTCAAGACGATCACCACCAAACTGGTGATAGGCCGCACACGACCCTTCACTGGAGACCATAAGCGCCCCTAAGGGAGTTTCAGGTGTACAGGCCTTAGCGAAAACTTTGCACTGCCAGGGCTTGATAGCTCCTTTTAACACTTCACCGCATTGGCAAGCTTTTGGATCGGCTATGGTCACCGCAGGCACAATAAATTTCTTCTCTGCATCAAAGGCCGCATATTCAGCCTTTAGCTGAACACCGGAATGATCAATGGAGCCTAAGCCTCGCCATTCAAAAAATTCACGTAATTCAAAGGTTTTAGCTATGGCCTCTAAGGCCATTTTGTTGCCTTCTTCGGGCACGATACGGTTATATTGATTTTCAATACGCGCTTCCCCGGCCTGTAATTGCTTCAACACCATCCATAATGACTGTAAAATGTCTAAAGGCTCAAAACCTGCCACCACCACAGGACGGTTATAATGCTCAGCGATAAACTGATACGGCTTATTACCGATAACCATGCTGACATGGCCCGGTCCTAAAAAGCCGTCAAGCTGTAAATCTGGCGAATCGAGCACCGCTTTGACCGTTGGAATAATTGTGATGTGATTGCAGAATAAGGAAAAATTATTAATGCCATCGGCCTCCGCCTTTAGCACTGTCAACGCCGTACTCGGCATGGTGGTTTCAAAGCCAAGACCGAAAAAGACAACTTCTTTATCCGGGTTATTTTTAGCAATTGACAAGGCATCCATGGGAGAATAGACCATACGAACATCAGCCCCTTCAGCCTTGGCCTGCAGCAAGCTTTTCTTTGAACCCGGTACGCGTATCGCATCACCAAAGGTTGTAAAAATAACATTGTCCCGCTCGGCAATGGCCACACAATCATCAACACGGCCCATAGGCAAAACGCAAACCGGACAACCCGGGCCATGGATTAATTCAATCGTCTCTGGCAGCATATTTTCAATGCCATAGCGGAAAATTGAATGAGTATGGCCGCCGCAAACTTCCATGATATAAACGGGACGCTTTAGCCTTTCTTTTAATTCTTTGGCAATAACGGTAATTTCCTTAAGTAACACCTTTGCCTTGACCGGATCACGAAACTCATCAACGTGTTTCATTTTTAGTTTCCTAGTTAGTTTTAGTCTTCTTAGTTAAAAAGCCACGATCGTCTGCCAACAATGTGTGCACCAGATCCCATAAAACATGGTAAATAGCGACATGACATTCCTGCGTACGGTGAATACTGTCTGAGTCAACCACCAGACAATAATCAAGACCCATTTTTGCCATATCCCCACCGTTACCGCCGGCTAGCCCAATAGTGACGGCACCATTTTTTTGCGCCTGAGCAAATGCCCGTATCAGATTGTCTGAGTTACCGCTGGTGGAAATACCAATCAAGGCATCATTTTCCCCCAGTAAATTTGCCACCTGACGTGAATAGACATTTTCATAACCGACATCATTGGCAATGGCCGTCATCAGCGTCTTATCGCAGCTTAAATCAAAAGCCGGCAAGGCTGGCCTGCCCGTTGTCACCGGGTGTAAAAACTCAACAGCCACATGCGATGCATCACAGCTTGAGCCGCCATTGCCTATGGTAAACAGGCTGCCTTTTTTCTTATACATTTGGGCGATAGCATTTGCACAATCGACAACCAGCTGAGCATTACGGTTAAAAAAACCACTAATAACATCTTGATGTTGCTCAACTTTATTCGTTATTGAATTGATTAATGCCAGGTTCATCTTGTCTGGATCGGCTTTTTTATCCGCCAAAAACGGATACAGTGAATCCAAGGTTGATTTGTTATCTGAGTTACTCATAGTTGCCTCTGTGACAGTCATATACTTTCATCAAGATTCACCCATCTGCATAGCCGCAAGTTCTTCCTGCATTTCACCCAACTCAGTTAATACCTTAAGTGTCTGCTGCGCCTCGCGCTCATCAATCACACTCATCGCAAAGCCAACATGCACTAATACCCAGTCACCGACATGGTCATTAAGATTTTCGCCCGCATCGACAATACAGCTGAGATTAACTTCCCGTTGAATGCCCCCGACATCGACTACGCCCAAATGCTGCTCGACATCAATAATTTTGATTATTTTCCCAGGTATTCCCAAACACATAATGAACCCTCTTTTTATAAGAAATTGTTATATAAATCTTGTTTATTGGTTGCTGGCTGCCTGATCAGTCTGGCTGCTGCAATGGCCCCTTGGCCCAAAGCAATGCCGCCATCATTAGCAGGCACCCTCGCATGTGTTAAACAGGTTATATTTCGTTCTTGCAGTGCTTTTTCCACGCCTTGGAATAAAATTGCATTTTGCAAACAACCTCCAGACAAAGCGACTTGGTTAAATTTGTAGACTTGTTTAAGGCGATCAACAACACAGACAATGCCTGCTATTAAACCCGCATGAAAACGTGTCGCTATCACCGACACAGACTCACCCTGGTGTAAATCGTTAAGCAATGGCGGCCATAGGCTGGCCGGATTAAGCTCTAATAATGGTTGCGCTTTTTCACTGCTAAATTCATCAATTATCAAGGGATAAGGCTTAGTCACGGTACCGGCTAATATTGCCCGGGCATCTGCCAGCATTTCCAGCTCGATGGCAGCCTGGCCTTCAAATTGAACCTGGGCGGCACTCAAACCCAAGGCACCCGCCACGGCATCAAATAATCGTCCGGCGGAGCTCGCCAGGGGGCAATTTAACTTTTCAGCCAGCATCACATCGAGTGTTGCAATCGGCATACTTTTAAGGAAACCGGCCAGATCTGTTGCGCCATATGCCCGGCAAAAGGCGTCCCAGCTCATGCTATTTAAGATGTGGGCATAGGTATTACGCCAGGGTTGCTTAATCGCCTGGGCAGCCCCCGGCATAACGACAGGTTTGAGTCGAGCCAGGCGTTTAAAGTCACAATAATCGCCGAGCAGGAACTCGCCGCCCCATAATGTACCATCGCTACCAAAGCCCAAACCATCAAGGGCAATACCCAGTACGGCCGAACTGGCCAGTGGTATGTTATTCTCGGCCATGGCACTGGCCATATGGGCATGGTGATGTTGTACTGGGATCGCCGTTAGCGCTTGCTCTTTCCCATCTTGAAGCGCCAGCTTAGTCGATAGGTATTCAGGATGTTTATCATAAGCCAAATAGCGTGGCGTAAATTCAAACAGGCGCTGATATAACCCCAGGTTTTTTTCATAATCTTCAAAGGTTTCCAGGTTTTCCAAGTCCCCCTGATGTTGAGATAAAATGGCAACGCCTTGTTTTATCATACAAAAGGTTGACTTTAATTCTGCGCCATAAGCCAGGATATTCTCCGCTTTTTCAAAGCCTTCAGGCAACGCGATTGACCGGGGCGCATAACCACGCGCTCGGCGCATCATCCTGGCTTTGCCGTCAATTAAACGCACAACGGAGTCATCAATGCGATTGGCTATATCACGATCATGGTAGACAATAATATCGGCAATAGCCGACAGCTTATTTAGCGCTTCTGAATTTTCAATAATTTGCGGTTCACCAGAAAGGTTACCGCTGGTCATAATTAACGGTTTTGCAAATTTTCGGCTGATCAGATGGTGCAGCGGGGTATATGGCAGCATAAAACCTAACAGGTGGCTACCTGGAGCAATAGCTTCTGATAATACCGGTACTCCGGCTTCGAGTTGTTGTTTTTTTTGCAGCAAAACGATCGGCGCGGCGGAACTTTCAAGTGTGCTTTTTTCCAGACTCGAAACGGCGCAAAACTGTCTGATATTATCAACATCATGGCTCATTAAGGCAAAAGGCTTGGCATAGCGGTGCTTACGCTCGCGTAATAAGGTTACCGCCTGATGATTACTGGCATCACAACAAAGATGAAAACCCCCCAACCCTTTAATCGCAATAATTTTACCGGCGCTTAATGCTTGGTTTATCTGGGTTAATTTTTGAAATGACTGCTCTTCCTTAGCTGATAACGTATTTGACGCTGACTCCCTGCCTGCACCGGATTGAACATAGTGCATAAGCAGTTGAGGTCCGCATTGATGACAAGCCACAGGCTGGGCATGAAATCGACGATCTAACGGTTGTGAATACTCTGCCAGGCATTCGCTGCACAAAGAAAAATCACGCATTGTGGTATTGCTGCGATCATAAGGGATCCCCTGAATAATGGTTAACCTGGGACCGCAATGGGTGCAATTAGTGAAAGGGTAACAATAGCGTCGCTCATCCGGGTCAAAAACTTCCCGCAAACAGGCATGGCAACTTGCCGCATCAGCGCTAACCTCTGTGCTGCCATCGCAATGATTGGATTGACGAATACTGAAGTCTTTATACTGCCAGAGCGCATCTATAACTAAAGTTTCAACAGCATCTATCTTGGCCAATGGCGGTGCTTCGGCCTGTAAACGCTGCACAAAAATCTCAATGTTTGATGAAACACCGGACAAGCGTACAAGTACGCCATCAGAATCGTTAGATACCTCGCCTTTTAGATCACATTCAAGCGCCAAACGATAAACAGTAGGACGAAAGCCAACCCCCTGAACAGTACCTCTGACACGAACCTCTTGATTCTCTATCACGAAAAAATACTCCTATCCTTGGCAAGGGAGTCTATTTACATGCTCAGAATAAACGGCAATGACTGGTTATAAATAGCTCGGTCGTAACAGACCTAATTAAAAAATAAGCCTAGTTGTTAAAATTAAAATTTCCACTTTAATTCAGCAGGTTAGCCTTAAACATGTTTTATAATAATTTTTCCCGTAGCATCTCCGCAAAGTAACTTTGGATCTACAATCCCCCAAATACCTGATAGCGGACGACGTTAACCCAAAAAACAACACAGAAAAATAGTCGTTAATGGTTATCTGTTAACGTCTGCCAAAATAAAGTATTTAGCCAACGGTGCTCTAGCCCGTAATATTGGCTTTATCCCTGTATTTGCATATATCATCTGAGAATATTCCCTTCTGCCAACAATAAGTTGGAAAATGAAGCAATAACCTAAGGCTTAAAGCTTTGCAAAATACACGTTGTTCAACGCATTATAGAAAAGCCGACCTAACAAAGGAGGATACATAAAAGACAATTCTCATCCGTGGTCTCTGCAACTCTTTATGCATAAATAAAAGTAGTAAAACTTAAAAAAAAGTATTACCCTTTATTACATCTCAAAAAGTTAGCATTCTGGGGATTTGTCGTTAACGAATATTTGTACTGTTCCTCATCGGCACAACATCAGTTCTCAGCTTCCAATCTTTTTGATGTTTAACGGTCAGACAACAAAGGAAAGATGAAATAACTAAGAGTATAATTCGTAATTACTTGTTCTATTCGATGGTTTTTTGCGTAAAGCAATGAGAAAGGCTGATATTTCAATATGAATTCATATGAAATAAATCACCTTTATGAATTTTATTAAAATAGTTTTTACACGATAAATAAGCGTAAAGGCAAGAACTCTTACTTGCCTTTAGCAATAATTATTAGATGGCAAATTTTGCCGCTAAATCTTGCAGATTATTAGCCAGTAGTACCTGGCTTGATGCCACATCCGAAACCTCTTTTGCCCCTACGGTCACTTCCTGAGACTTGTTATCAATATCACTGATATTTTGGTTAATTTCATCGGTTACATTCACCTGCTCTTCGGCGGCTACGGCAATTTGCTCCACCATGGCATTAATATCTGAAATAGAAGTCACAATTTCGGTTAATGACAATTCGATTTTATTGGTACCTTGTACCGTGGCCTGTGCCTTGGCCTGCGAGCCCTCTATAACGGTGTAGGCATTGCCGGCTTCCCGTTGGAGTTGCTGAATAATATTCTCAATTTCTACCGTTGACTCCTGGGTGCGCTGTGCCAGGGTTCTGACTTCATCGGCAACCACGGCAAAACCGCGCCCCTGCTCTCCTGCCCTGGCAGCTTCAATGGCGGCATTTAGCGCCAGTAAATTCGTTTGCTCAGCAACACCTTTAATCACATCAATCACACCGGCAATGGTGCCGCTGGTGGTATGTAAACCAGAAATTAATCCGCCAATTTCACTGACTTCCCCCACCAGGGTGTTGATGGTATGTAATGATTCACTTACTACCTGTTGGCTATTAATCGCCTGTTCATTGGCCTGGCGCGCGGCGGTCATCGCCGTAGAAGTATTTCTCGCCACTTCCTGAACAGACACCGACATTTGCTCGATTGCCGTGGCCACCTGAGCCGTTTCATTTTGCTGGTGCTGAAGACTCAGGGCATTTTTCTCCACTGTTGTTGCCGACTGCTCGGCGGATGCGGATAGTTCCATACTGCTGGAGCTGATTTGCTCAACGGCGCCGGAAAAGGTCACTAAAGTTTCATTAAGGGCATGGGCCAATTGCCCGAGTTCATCTGCACTGATCACGCTTACCCGTGCGGTTAAATCATGGCTGTCCCTGACACTGGTGATCGTTTTAGTTAACAGCTTAAGCTGCTGCAACAAATTCTTTAAAATAACAGCGGCAATAAACAAGGTCAGGCCAGTCGAACATAACAAAACCAATACCGTGAATATCATGGTATTGTTGGCGCTGCTGGACAGTTGTTGTATTTGGCCAATAAAACTTGCCGAGATGTTGTCTTCAACTTGCTTAAATAAATTAATCCGCTCAGTGGCAACGCGAAACCAGGATTTGGCATCAACAGTAAAAGGTCCCTGCGGGCCTTTGTCGGTAATTTGCTTACGGTATTTAATGACTTGCAAAACTGACGGCTGCTGCATTTTCTGCAGGTAGTCATTTTTTAATTCGTCCGGGCTGTTAAGTAAAAACTGCTGCAGATAAGTATCTTGTCTCGCGTTTAAACGAATAAATTTTTGAAAACTCTCGCTGGTAAAAGCACCGGCAGAAAAACCGCCGCTTGCCACGGCCCGTTCAATACCCGCCCTTTCTTTAGCTTCAAGAAAATTATAATAACTGATCGCCAGACGTACGGTTTCCTTTGGACTCATGCTGATAAAGAAACCGGTCAGCTGCAAAATTTCATCATTTAATTTGGTATAATAGGCAATCGCCTCCCCCGTAGAAATGCTCAGGTTATTAATGCTTGTGCGCACCTGATTTAATTGTGCCAGGTCATGATTAATATCAGACAAAATCTTATTGATACCCGGGTGTTCACTGCGAAAATTCGTTAACCCCCGGGAAAGGTCAGCATGTACCTGATCAGTTCTTTGCCGCTGTTCCTTTAGTTCACGGATAAATTTTGTCCCCTTGCTACCAAGAACAATTGCCGTCATACCCCGCTCTTTTTGTAACTCATGCACCAGGGCATTGTTTTTCACGGTAACAGACAATAACTGCTGTATTTCATGCGCGGTATTGAGTTTATGATTAACTTCAACTAAATGGCTGAGACTGAAATATAAAAAGCCAAGTAAAGGCACTAAAATCAGTAAAAAAAGTTTGTGCTTAAATTTCAATCGATGGAATACATTCATAATCCGGATCCTGTTGTATTTCATGCAGTGCATGACTATTGTTATTAACGTTTATTCACTCAATAAAATCATACCGATAACGGCAACATCCAAAAAAACCGAGGGCTTACAGGTATTTTCAATGTTCAGTGCCGTATTTTTAAAAGCCGGGAAAAGTGGCGATTTAAACAACTAGACTGAGGATTGCCTACCAGAAGCAAAAAAGACAAAAGGTATTGATAACCGACAAGCGAAATTGATGTGCTAATGGAGGTGCTTAATACCGAAAGATACAGCTGCAATGCCTGTATAGAACTTGATAAGAAATTAATTTATCGTGGTAGCTCCGCCGCCATAGGTTTCCCTTTAGGCCGGTAGTTTTGCGTGAGCATCTTTTCAGACACCTTGCCTTTTTCGCGGCGGATGATATAGATTTTGTCAACGATGTCAACAAATTACCTGCCATAATGCAGAATATTCGAACAAAACTTATTCCAGATCAACAAAAGAAGTCTTCCCCTCTCACTTTTTCACCACATCTGAAAGTTTTTTGCGTCTTCGACAAATTTATACTGAAAAAGCACGACTGCCTGTTGCACTTGGTAAATTATTCAGTTAGAAATTATCCTTAACTATCTTTTGCTATTTCCTTGTTAACCTTAACCGGGAGTCAGAGTAACCCGATTTCATGAAGTTGCTAACCTTGCTATTGTTTTATTTGCCCTTCTTTATCGTGCAGGCAAATACCGACAATCGCATTAAAATCGCCATCATTGGCAAAACAAAAAATGATAGTTTTTACCAACAATCCTATCAGGGGTGCCAGGCCTTTTCCCAAAAACACCCTAAGGTACAATGTATCTATGATGGACCGCAGGATTACCAGGATCCCCGTAGCCAGGCCCTGGTAGTAGAAGATCTGATCCATCAGGGCATCGACGGCTTGCTGATCTCGGTGACCGACTCAAACCATCTGGCACAAGCCGTACTCGAAAGAGCCTATTTAGCCAAAATCCCAATCTTTACTTTTGACTCGGATCTGCTGCCACAACATCAATTTTACCGCCAGGCTTATGTAGGTACCAATAATCAAGACTTTGGTATCGCCTTAGGTAATTACGCTAAGGAGCTGCTTGAATCAACGCCAGGCAATCAAGGACTGCCGCTGCAGGTTTGTATTCACTCCGGCCATCAAACCACGCCTAACTTAAATGACCGCATCAAGGGAGTACGTTTGGCGTTATCGCAAGGCAAGTCTGCCAACCGCCTCAAGGACAATGGTAATTGGGTTGAATTAGACCGCTGCCCGCTCTATTCCCTGGGCAAACGGGAACTGGCAATCAGGCAGTTAGAATTTATGTTACAACAGAAACAAAGGGTGATTAATATCGCGGTGGCCGGCTTTGCCCAGTTTTCCCCCGATTACCTGAGCCGCATCAGCTCCTATAAAGAAAAAATATCAACAAAAGAAGCTATTATCATCTCGGCAGATACCGAACAGATACAGCTCAAAGCGCTGGAAAAAGGCCTGTCTACCATCAATATCGGCCAGCGCCCCTATGAAATGGGACGCCTTGGCACCGAGCTGCTCTATCAATACCTGGTGTATGGCCAGAAACCGGCCAAGGAATTGTATTACCTGGATTTCCATTATTGCACCGGTGAGAACTATGCCAGCTGTACCGAAAATCAGCCTGCCGGCTAGAGAATATCCACGGCTTAACTTGCCATCATACAACATCGCCTGCCGGGAATGCAGCGACTTAACTGACGTGAATAAGCCCCAACCACCTCTGTCAACCTATTTTAGGACTAGGCAAGCTCTAAAAAAACCTGACAGCCGCCTCCATACCATAAACGGACATTCACATCTTTTTAGTCACCTCAATTTACGCAGATAGTTCAATCACAGCGTCAAAACTTATCTGGAATATGACTTTGTATGCTTTTTGATTTTTTTAGTTCTTTTTTGTGAGTCGGTAAGTCCTGCAAATTCAAACCCTATTTTTCTCTGCTCCATATCGACTTGAGCAACTCGTACTTGGACAGTATCGCCAATGGCGTAACTAGCGTTCGTACGCTCACCTTTAAGAGATTGCTTAATTTCATCAAAATGATAGGAATCATTATTGAGGGCGTTAATGTGAATAAGTCCTTCAACTTTTGTATCTTCGAGCTCGACAAATAAGCCAAATGGGGTGACAGTAGTGATCACTCCAGTAAAGGTGTCACCAATGGTATCCCGCATATAATCGCACTTTAACCATGCATCAACGTCCCAGCTTGCTTTATCGGCACGTCGAGATAATTGTGAGCAATGCGTTGCGAAAGCCTCCATGCGCTCTCTATCGTAGGGGTAACTCTTCTGGGCATCGAGGGGGTTGGCACTATAAACCCGTTGAACGGGATCACCCCCAATGCCAGTTACAGATTTCAGTGCTCGGCGTATCTTGCCACCGCTTTCTTGTCCCCGAATCACTGAACGAATGGCGCGATGAATTAATAAATCCGGATAACGCCGAATTGGCGAGGTGAAATGGGCATATGCAGAATAGGCCAAACCAAAGTGCCCTATATTGTCTGGGCTATATTCAGCCTGACTCAGTGAGCGCAACATCATAGATTGAATCACGCTCGCATCAGAACGTTTACCAAGACTTCGCAGCAAGCGATCATAATGAACTGGGGCTGGTTTTTTACCGCCTGAGAGGTTGAGGCGCTTTTCACCAAGAAATGCCCTCAAGCTTTTCAACTTTTTACCTTGTGGTCCATTGTGATTCCGATATAGTGCAGGCAATTTGAGTTTTTCTAAAAAGCGGGCGGTGGCTACGTTTGCACATAACATACATTCTTCAATAAGTTTGTGTGCATCATTACGCTCAACCGGAAGTATTTTGTCTACCTTGCGCTCTTTATTAAATTGAAACTGAACTTCCTTAGTATCAAAATCAATTGAGCCACGAGTCGTCCTGGCTCGGCTTAATACGCCATACAATTGATGTAATTCACGCATGTGTGGAATGAACGCCGCATGTTCGCGTTTCACTAGCGGATCCAGCTTGTGATCTGGGGTTATTAACATCGCATTCACTTGGTTGTAGGTTAATCTGGCGTGTGAGTGAATAACCGCTTCAGAAAATTGATAACTCGTCATTTTGCCTAATGCGTTGATTTGCATTTCACAAACCAACGCCAGGCGGTCAACTTTGGGCTTTAATGAACATAGTCCATTAGACAATACTTCAGGTAACATTGGCACTACATGCCCGGGGAAGTAAACAGAAGTACCTCGTGTTTGTGCTTCTTTATCCAACGCACTTTCGGGCGTCACATAATGGGATACATCGGCAATAGCAACCCATAGACGCCAGCCTTTATTTTGTGGTGCACAATAAACAGCATCATCGAAATCTTTGGCATCTTCACCATCAATGGTGACAAAAGGTAATGCTCTAAGATCAACACGATGTAACTTATCGGATTCAGCAACCTCATTCCCCATAGTACTGGCAGCCTTTATTACCTCTTCTGGCCACACATGCGGGATCTTGTGCTCTCGTATAGCAAGGTCAATTTCCATCCCCGGTGCTCTCTCATTGCCGAGTACTTCGGTAACGTTTCCAAATGCCCGATACTGGTGGCAAGGATAATCTGTAATCGTCACCACAACATATTGACCTTCTTTAGCGGCCATTAGCTGTTTTTTATCAATATCAATTTCTTGGGCAATTCGGCTGTTCTCAGGTCTGATAAAGTAATTACCATTATCTATGCTCAGTTTTCCTACCACTTGGGAAGTATTGCGTTCGATAACTTTTATCAAAGTTGCCTTTTCACGTCCGCGACGGTCAGTGCCTGATATTCGAACTTGAACGCGATCGCCATCAAAAACCAGCATCATATCTCGTTGGCTTAACAGTAAATCGTCGCCACCGTTATCGCGGGCCAAAAATCCAAAACCATCTCGATGACCGATGACACGGCCTGAAATCATGTCATCCTGGCTCAAGACCTTATAGCCGGTGTTGTGATCAAAGGTAATTTGTCCATCCCGTTCCATTGCCCGCAAGCGACGTCGCAAGCCTTCTTGCTCTTCTTTGCCAGACAACATCATTCGCACAGCAAGCTGCTTTCGGTTTAGTGGCGAACCGTGTTTTTTTAGCAGATTAAGAATGTGCTCTCGATTTGGGATCGGGTGGCTATGTATTTGGGTATCTACGGCATTAATCGCCGGGTTTGAAGCTAGTATCATTTATTATATTCTCAATTGATGTAGCCAAAAACGTTGCGATTTGTAGACATATATATGATGTATCGATGCAGAACAGATAAAACAAAGGCAGAGTATGCTGGCTAATACCACTCATTGATTTGAGCGATTTAAAATAAGATGAAATATGAATATTTCTATGTGACCTTGAAGGTCTTTTGGCGCGTTGTGAGCATCACACCCTCAACGTATTTGAAGTAACCGCAGTGGCCAGGCTTATGTAGCCTGAGCACCTCGGCAACAAAGTGCAATCAGTTAAACTGCGACAATGTTTTCTGCTTGCGGGCCTTTTGGACCTTGAGCAATAGTGAATTCAACCGTCTGACCTTCAGTCAAGCTTTTGAAGCCTGAGCCGACAATTGAACGGAAGTGTGCAAAAACGTCCGGACCAGATTCTTGTGAAATAAAACCAAAACCTTTTGATTCATTAAACCATTTTACGGTACCAGTATTTGTATTAGACATAAATTAATATCCTGTAGATAAAGTATAAAGCAGCCTTCATAAGGCATGAATAGCGGGAAAAAACGGACTAAAATTTAAAAAAACTACAGGACGAGGAACAACTAAGAAACAACGAAGTGATGGGCATAAATAAAAGGCTTTCTTTCAAGCTGCAGCAAAGATACGGATAATAACAATGAAAGTCAAATACTTTCTCATATTTTACTCTAAGCGTTGCTTAATGCCCGCTATTCGCTCATAACTGCCTGCCCGATATAATCGAACGATATCAACATCAAGTGTCAGTTCAGGTGCGACACTATTACAACTTGCGACAGGAACCGGTAAGTTGCCCCTTCTTCCTGAACAAAAAAACCGCAGTAAATAAGCTGCGGTTTTTTTATAAAAGAAAGGATATTACAACCCTGCCTGAGAAAAGGCCTGACTGACAATCTGTTGCGCTTCTTTGATAATGGCCTGTAAATGCTGCTGATCAACAAAGCTTTCCGCATAGATTTTATAAATCTCTTCGGTACCCGAAGGACGGGCGGCAAACCAGCCGTTTTCAGTGACCACCTTTAACCCGCCAATGGCTGCCTGGTTACCCGGGGCATGGGTGAGCACTTGCTGTATCTTTTCCCCGGCTAACATATCGGCGCGGATATCATCAGCACTGAGGGAGGTTAACACTTGCTTTTGTGCCATGTTTGCCACAGCCTCTACCCGGCCGTAGCAAGGCTCACCCAGCTGCTGTGCCAGCTCCAGGTAATACTGGTAAGGATCTTTGCCGGTTACCGCCAGTATTTCTGCCGCTAACAAGGTCATGATAAAGCCGTCTTTATCTGTGGTCCAACAGCTGCCGTCACGGGCAATAAAGGCAGCACCGGCGCTTTCTTCGCCGCCAAAGGCATAACTGCTGTCATGTAAACCGTCGACAAACCATTTAAAGCCCACCGGCACTTCCGCCAAAGGACGCGCTAAGTGCGCGGCCAGACGGTCAATCAATGAGCTTGATACCAGGGTCTTACCTATCTTGCAGTCTTTTGGCCATTGTCTGTGGGTTAACAGGTAATGAATCGCCACCGCCAGATAATGGTTGGGGTTCATCAAACCACCGGTTTTGGTCACTATGCCGTGACGGTCAAAATCGGGATCGTTGCCAACGGCGACATCAAACTTATCTTTCATGTCGATAAGCCCGGCCATGGCATAAGGCGATGAACAATCCATACGGATTTTGCCGTCTTTATCTAACGGCATAAAGGCAAAGCTGGCATCAACGACCTGATTAACCACGTCGATGTTAATACCATATTTTTTGGCGATAACCGGCCAGTAATGAATGCCGGAACCGCCAAGAGGATCAACCCCTAAAGTAAGGCCGGATTTGGCAATCGCAGCCATATCGATCACTTGCTCGAGTTCACCAACATAAAAGTCGATAAAGTCTTGTTTACTCAGCAAGGAAGACTGCAGGGCCTCGGCATAATCTAAGGTACGCACATCAGCAAGCTGGTTGCTTAACAGCTCATTTGCACGCTGCTGTATGTGTTTTGTTACCTCTCCTTCGGCGGGGCCGCCATGGGGAGGATTATATTTAATGCCGCCATCGCCTGGCGGGTTATGCGACGGAGTAATAATCAAACCATCCGCCTGCGCCTGGTTTGCCCGGTTATGACTGATAATCAAGCGAGAAATGACCGGCGTCGGGGTAAAACCTTCATCGGCCTGGATAACCACAGGCACCTGGTTGGCAATCAACACAGAAATGGCGCTGGCAAAAGCCGGCTCAGACAAAGCATGGGTGTCTTTGCCCAAAAATAATGGTCCCTGATAGCCTGCCTGCTGGCGATACTCAGCCACCGCCTGACAAATCGCCTGAATATGGGCTTCGTTAAAGCTTAATTTCGCGGCGCTGCCCCTGTGGCCGGAAGTGCCAAAACTCACCTGTTGCTCCGGGATATTCACATCCGGGATTTTCAGGAAATAATCACTGATCAAACGGGCAATGTTGATCCTGTCTTCGGGCCTGGCGGGTTTTCCGGCATGCTGATGCACTGTCATTTAATGTCCTTAACCGGCAATTATAATAATTCGCGAATTTTTTCAGCGTCACTTTCCCCGTAACCTAAAGAAACGGCAACTTCCGTTAACATCATTTTCTTACGTGTGGTATTGGAGTTGGTGATCACCCAATAAGGGCTGTCCGGGATCTGTCTCGGTTTAGTGCTGCTGCCGCTGGCATTGAGATCTGACTCGTTATCGGAAAAATACAAACGATCCCGGCCGCGGATATCTCTGACCAAAGCAAACTGCTGCGGATGCACCCGGTATAACGCCGCTAAAATCAATAAAAACCGGCCAACCGCGCCACGCTGCATGCCCAGCTCTTCTTTATTAATATAATTAAAAACGGTTTCATTACCGTTAATTGCCTGCACCTGAGGTTTTTCCTCAACAGCTTTTTCACTGTCAACGCCGCTAACATCCAGATCCGCTTTTTTCGTTTTGGTTTCGGCCTTGGCTTCAACTTTGTTTTTTGCGTTTTCTGTATTTGGTTGAGGTGTATTTTGTTGCTGATTGTTGGCAACACTGGCTTCATTGCCTGCTGCAGCCGTTTTCTCACTGCTCTCTAAAGATAATAAACGCCGTAAAATCGATGAGGCACTTTCACCAATAAATTGTGTGTTGGTGGCAATATATTGATAAAGCTCTTCATCTATCTCTATGTTTTTCATTAACTACCCTGCAAAAGATTTAATCGCCCCGGGATTATACTTGCCTTAAAGGCAAGTCTCTATAGGGGAATGGCATTAGTTTACAATTTTCTTCGCTAAATTTTGCCTGATCTTGTTCCCCCGACAATTGCAACCGAGGCAAAAAAAAAGCACAATTCCCGCTTATATAAATAAGGCCTTTATTGGGGTATACGTGAAGTTAGTTAATTATCAACAAAATGGCACCGGCCCTGACCTGCTGCTTATCCATGGCCTGTTCGGTTCGATGGAAAATTTAAACATGGTTGCCAAAGGCCTGAGCGCGCAATACCGGGTCACCAGCATGGATGTGCGCAACCACGGCGGTTCTTTTCATAAACAGGAGATGGAATACAGTGTCATGGCACAGGATGTTATCGAACTGCTCGATCATCTGGGCATCAGCGAAACCGCTATTTTGGGACACTCCATGGGGGGGAAAATCGCCATGGAAGTGGCGTTGGCATCCCCTGAGCGGGTATCAAAGCTCATAGTGGCAGATATTGCCCCGGTAGCTTATCCGGCGCACCACCAACACATCATCCAGGGCTTACAGTCTATTGATTTGACCACTATCAGCAAACGTAAAGAAGCCGACGAACAATTGGCCCGTTACGTCGATAACCTTGGGGTACGTCAATTTTTACTCAGAAATTTGGCCATTTCAGACGGAAAATTACATTTTAAATGTAATCTCGATTATATTGCTGCCTGTTATCCCCAGATAATGAAAGGTTATCAGGGACAGGGACAATATCAGGGCAAGACCCTGTTTATTAAAGGGGGCGACTCTGATTATATCCGCGCCGAGCACAGGGAAATTATCCAGAAGTTATACCCAAACAGCCAGGCGAAAATCATTCAGGGGGCGGGACATTGGTTACATGCTGAAAAAACCAGCATCTTTAATAAAATAGTCGGGGATTTTTTACAAAGTTAAGTCGATTGCCTTGTGTCAGTATGCTATAGTGCGGCCAGTTTTTTTTAGGGTAAAAGTATGCTAGCGGAATATTTCGAAGTAATTGAGGCGGTCGGCCTTAATTTATTCTTTGCTTTTATATTTATTTTCATCGGGTTATCTATCCATGATGTCATGAAAAAAAATAATGTGCCTAAGAATGGACGCTATGTCGTTTATTTTGTCTTATTTTTAGGTTGTGCAGGTTTTATCGCCAAAGGCGTTATCCAGTTTGTCTGGGAAAGTCAGGGCGTTGGCTAAATAAAGTAATATGGCAAAAGAAGCAACAGATTTAACCACTATTGATTTGTTCAGTGATGAAAAACGCCCGGGTCGTCCGAAAACGAACCCTCTTCCGCGTAATGTGCAAATCAAGATCAACAAACGTAATCAAGTCAAACGTGACAGAAGTAATGGCTTAAAACGAGTTGAGTTTAAAATTCATCACACTTTATTTGAACAATTAGATCAGCGGGCCAAAGCCGAGCAAGTTAGCCGGGGCGAGTTGATTGAAGCGCTATTGATAAAGTCATTAGCGTCATCACAGAATTAAATTTAATTGAGTAAAAGGTTAGAGTTTCATGGCAATCGTAGGTTTGTTCTTCGGTAGTGATACCGGTAATACCGAAGCAGTTAGCAAAATGATCCAGAAAAAACTGGGTAAAAAAATGGTAGAAGTGAAGGATATTGCTAAAAGCACCAAGGAAGAAATAGCAGAATTCGATTTACTTATTCTGGGTATTCCTACCTGGTACTATGGTGAAAACCAATGTGACTGGGATGACTTTCTGCCTGATTTAGAAGAAATTGACTTTACCGATAAGTTAGTCGCCATCTTCGGCTTGGGCGATCAGGAAGACTACGCTGAGTATTTCTGTGACGCCATGGGACCGCTGCGTGATATCGTTGAAGCCAAAGGCGCCATCCTGGTAGGTCACTGGCCGACCGAAGGTTACGAATTTGAAGCTTCCAAAGGCCTGATTGATGACAATACCTTTATCGGGTTAACGATTGATGAAGATCGCCAGCCGGAACTAACCGAAGAGCGCGTTGATAAGTGGGTAAAACAAATCTACGACGAAATGTGCTTAGCCGAGCTTGCCGACTAAGGCAACTGGCCCCTGAGCAAAACACTTAAGGGAAAATAAGAAAATCCGCTCGCTTTGGCCAGCGGATTTTTTATGCCCCCGAAAAACAGCCTGTAGCTTCCTTCTTCCTCTTTCTAAAATATAACCTTTCAATTTACTGATGTTACAAGCATCAAACCAGAATAAACCGGTTAAAAAACAGACGTTATCTCGTGTAATGTCAGGACATCGTACCAGAGTGATACCATCGGGAGATTCGACTTCTCATACTAATTACATAAAAAGGAAATTGATGTCAGTATCAGCACATAAGCCTTTGCAACAGCAAAATGATACCTGCTATCAGATCAACAATACCTGGATTTACAACAGCGCTACCCAGGTGGTCACCCGGGAAGGACAGGAAACCAAACTCAGGGCCAAAACCGCAGAAGTACTCAACCTGCTGATATTGAGTCAGGGCAATGTCGTCACCGCACAATACTTCTTTGACCATGTCTGGTCGGGAAAATATGTCGGCGAGAACGTACTTAAACAAAGCATCAAAGAACTGCGCAATTGCTTTGCCGATGACACTAAAACCTTGATCTATACCATCACCAAACAAGGTTATAAACTCTCGGCACACATTTGCCAATACCAGGAAGAAGCCTACTCCCCAAATCCGGCGGATAGTGAAGAGCAAGCAACGGATGTACTTGCTGTCGATAAAAAAATAGCGCCTGAGTCTGCTAAACCGCACAGCAACCAAGGCCTGATCCCCTTTCACCGCCAAAGCCCTTTCCCCGGGAAATTGAACGTCTGTAAATCACGGAGAATAGCCTGGCTGCTGGTCGCCATCCTAATATATGCCTTATTTTTGCTCTACTCTAAGTTTAGTCAGCTGCAGTTGCAACATCAGCATCAATCGCTGCGCTTAAAATCACTGTCGGCGGAAAAGCTGTTTTTTCAGGATACGGTATTTCGCTATTACAATACCCCGCAAAACAATAAAACCCTGCTTAAGTCTGTACTGGATAAATCCCGGATACAGATAGCCGAATTTTCAGGCCCGGCCACCACCAAGCAAGGAATGCAACAGGCCCTGTACGAACTCTATTATCTTGGCGGCTATTATCAGGAAGCCAGAGTGCTCATAGGGCGTATCGAGCAGCATACCGAGCAGGTTTATGGCAAACGCTCTATCGAATATATAGAAACGAAATTTACCACCATAGATACCTTGCTCAAACTGCACCGCCGACAGGAAGCCTACGATGTTGCCCGACACACCCTGGAGCTGACGCAAAACTACCATCCGGATAACAAGTTGCTGCTGGCCAAAGCCCATTTATTTACCGGGCGCGGCTACCTCTATTGCATGGAGCCGTTTTGCGTGCGCCGGGAAAGCATGAACGACGGCGAACAACATACCCGATTGGCCCTGGCCCTTTACCGGGAAGAATTGCCCGCCGATGCCATTGAAATTGCCGATGCCCGGTACCTGCTCAACTGGTTTTTACTCGACGGCGAAGAAAAGGTCACCCTGGTACAGGATGCTATCTGTATCTATCAGGAAAAACTGGGCCGCCTTCATGAAAAAACCGCGGCAGCCATGGAAGAATTAGGCCGTATTCTGATTTTCTTCCACCAGGACTGGCAAAGGGGAGAACAATATTTATTGGACAGCTATCAAATCCGCAGTAAGTTATTCCCTAAAAACCACCCGAAAATGGCGGCAACACATGGCAACCTGGGGGAGCATTATTTGATGATAGGCCAGTATCCCAAGGCCATTGAACATTTACAGACCGCACTGGAAGTCTCTAAGCTCATTAACGGCGAAGGTAATGACAGCCACCTGGAATATATGATGTTCCTGGCGCGGGCCCGCTTGTATAACCAGGAAACACAAGCGGCCAAAACCATAGTCGCCAAGGCTTTTGATATTATCGAAACCCATAAGATCACCCCGGCATTACTGATAGTGCGCGCACTGGAAGTCACCCGGCTAAGGGTCGAGCAGGCGCTGGGGAATAATATCCTTTCCCGGGATGAATTAGAGAGCAATATCGCCTCGGCAACAGGCAGTTACCGCGCTTCGGCTTCGGTATTAAAGCATGAATATCAAACCCGTTTACTGGGGGGTTATCCGGACGCGGAAAATCATGATTACCTCATGGACTTAAGGCAGATGCTTGATAACATCAATCCCAAAAGCCGTTACCTGTACCGCAGTGATATTCATTTTTTGAAAAAGCGGGCTTTAGGCCAGTGCGACAGGCTCGGCAGTGAATTTTGCCGTCAGATAGAAATGGAATTTCAGCTGGCAAGTATCACCATGCCGCCGGGTTTATAGTTTTCGAATAAAAAAGGCTGATATCTTGTCATATCAGCCAAATAAATCCCCTACCTAGATAATACGTACGGCATGACCGTAAAGGTTCATACAATCAAGTTTAAATGTCATATTGCTGCTGGTAACCGTGATGGTTTTGCTGCCGCTCACCGGAACACTCATCACATTGCCACCGGCGATTAACCTGCACTCGTCTGCGCCATGCGAAAACCAGCGAACTGTTACCTGCTCACCGACAACCAATGAGCCGCCGTTATAATAAAAACTACTGATACTAGGAGGATCGCCATCGTCTGGCATCTTCGCCCAACTCATTGACGTCCAACACATAAGCAAAATCATGATAATTTTATTTTTCATTACTTCATCCTTCTAAAATTAATTATTAGTACTGTGCTTCTTTATATTCCCAGGACAAAAGCCAGATAACTGATGCACCAAAAAGTAAAAAAGCAGCTAAAAACCTACCATAAGAACAAAGCATAAACTTATGAAATTCAAAGACTTAAAGGTAATTTCACAAAAATTTCACTGGTAAAATAACTGATGGAATTCTTGCTATTGCCGTTTTCCGCCTTCCTGCAAAAATCAGCCAAATAAACAGAGAAAGTAGCCTGTTATTTATTCATAAGGCCTGCATCAAGAATGATAACTTTCAGATAAAGCGGTCGGACTAAATTCCGTTCATGTTCGGCATTTCCCATAGCGATCAGACATTAGTAATTAAATAAAAGACATAGCCACAAATGATATTTTTAACAATACCAGCCTTTAGGTAAATAAATTAAAAGATCCCGATGTTATCGTTACAAGCGAGGAAAAAGCTAAATGCAGATTTAAGAAATTAAGGTGGCTTTATGATAGGGGAAAATAATAGCGCTCGTCATCAGAGCTGGGAATCAAGAAGAAAGCTACCGCCCCTATAAGTAAAAACGAAGACTTAAAATGAAAAAACACAGCCAAGGCTGTGTTTTTTATTAACTTTCATAGGGCTGATAACAGAGATCCCACTCTAGTTAATCAAGGGAAAAAACATTGCAAACAGTGACATATCTACTATTGCCCTCGCCAATAATACTGACATTCGCTATAGTCTCCAGTCAAAGTAAATTATGTACATATCATGCATCAGCCCTTTTGAGGGTTATTTACCGGCAAAACATGCATTAATTACATTGTACCGTAGGGCAATTGATATCACCGCCCGTAGGACACATTCTGCAAGACTCTTTTTCAGTAAAAGCACCGCCGCCAACTTTGTTCGTGGCTTTATTATCCAGCTGAACGGCTTTTTCAGATAAATTAATCAGTTTCTTTTTATTCAGTTTTAATTTCATTTTAAATTCCCTCTAAAAATAAATAAAAATCAAGGCTCAACCGGGAACTATATTCCCTCTTTATCAAATGTTAACGCCCGGCACTTTATATAAAATACAATACTGCCAAGCGTTATTTCATTTAAATCTAAACACTCAATTAATAATCGTTGTTTTTGCCTAGATGCTCTGTACCGCCGCCATTACCCGGACATTGAAAGATGCTGGCACCGGCGACTTTCTTGGTGGCTTTATTATCAAGTTTGAGCGCTTTTTCAGACAAGTTAACCAGTTTCTTTTTGTTAAGTTTTAATTTCATTTTTTCTTCCTGTTATTACAACAATTTACGTCCCAATTGGACGATAAAAGTCTATTCTTTCGTACAGGTAAAAACTTGAAATATCCCTGTAAAGCACATTAAAAAAACAACAAATAACAGTGAAATCAATCAAAATCGCCCAACATATCATCAAAAAAGCATTGGCAGAGGTAACGAGGAAAGGGGCAAGACATGAACGGGGTTGGTAATATCAACCCCGTTTATATCAGTAGGAATTAATGACCGGCGGCGTACTCTTCCACCTGCTGCCATACACGAATAAGGTTACCGGAAAGGATCTTGACAATATCCTGCTCGCTGTAACCGCGTTTTAATAAACCGGCGATCAAATTAGGATAGGTGGAAACATCTTTAAGGCCTGCCGGCAAACTGTCACCAACACCGTCATAATCCGAGCCGATACCGACATGATCTATCCCCACCAGCTTTACCACATGATCAAAATGATCCAGCACGTCATCTAAAGTTGCAAAGATAAACGGCGTTTTCTTACGGTATTCTTCCTGGAAGGCTTCAACTTCCGGACTGTCCTGGGTCAGCTTATTAGCCGACATATAGGCTTCTCTGGCCTTTTTGAAGGCATTGTAGTTATCTATCGAGGATTGGGAAATGAAGGTAGAGCCGAAATTAATCTGGATCACACCGCCATTTTTCGCCAGAGCCTTGATCATATCGTCATCCATATTGCGCTCAAACCCCGGGGTAAAATGCCGCGCTGAGGAATGCGAGGCAATCACCGGCGCTTTGGAAATAGCCATCACCTGATAAAAGGCATCATCCGAGATATGGGAAACATCGACCATCACCCCAAGCTTATTCATTTCTGTTACCAGGGTTTTACCAAAATCGGTCAAGCCGCCGGCCGGACGTTCACTGTCATAAGAAGAGTCGGAAATATGGTTCGCTTTTGAATGTGTCAGGGTAATATAGCGGATGCCGCGATCATAAAAGTGCTTTAAGTTCGCTAAATCCCCTTCAATCGGGCTGCCGTTTTCCATGCCCAACGGGAGTGACATCACGCCACGGGCAAAGTTTTGCTCCAACTCCCGGGTAGAGTATGCCAGGGCAAACTTGTTTGGGGCATCTTTCACCATGGCTTCAACCATATCAATCAACTTATCCGCCATCGCCTTACTGCCGCCGCTTGGCTCCAAAGCAGCCGGAATATAAATAGACATAAAAGGAGCATTAAGGCCGCCGTCAACGGCTCTTGGATAATCAAAATCACCGTGCGCGGTATGCTCGCTGACATCTTCAAAGGCTTCTTCAAGACGGTAAGGCACATCAATATGGGTATCGGTGACCAGGTACTTCCTGGCAATCGCACGGGCCTGCTCCATATGCGCCAACTTTGCCGAAGCTTGCTGATTTTTTGCCTCTGTACTGTGCTGACTTTGGCAGCCGCCCAGGGTGAATGCCATTACCGCAGAGGTCAGCAGCACCTTAGTGGCCAAGGGGAAGGCAAATTTAGGTTTATTTTTAGATAAAGTTTTCATAGACAATAACTTAGATAATTTGAGTTGGCCTTACTTTGCCTTTATCCAACAGGAATGTCAAAAGCCCTGTTCCCCTGGCGATAACAGGCTAGGTTTGCGTTGACTGTTGCTGCCCTGTAACAGGTCATCAACATCTGTTTTTATTCATATATTTCATATGGTTGATGTTTTCGTACTGCTATCGATACAGTGCAGGCAATTGACATAAATATTAAATGCCAGCCCAGGGGGATTTTTCCGGTATTTTGTACTATCACTAACAGGTGAATTCCCCGTCAGCAGAGGTGTTTAAAGCAGAAAACCAGCAGATAAACCAAGCGCTGCCCCTAAGTGCGCTCACACTCAGAGACAGCTAACCACAACAGATATATGAGGTATCCATCATGGCTAATCCTAATGATATGCCAGAGTTTCACTCGGTTAAAGCTTACCTAACAGAAAGTCTAACAGAAAATATACCAACCCCCACCGTCAGGCAGCCGCCATCAGCTTATGCCGGCAACTACACACAGTTAATCGGCAAGGGAGGAAGCTGTCATGTCTGAATCAAACCTGCCACTTACTGAAGATGCAATCAAAAGGGAACAGCTGTCGAGCGATTTTGCCAATCTAAGTGAGGATTTTGACAAATTCAGCGAAGAATGCGCCTTCCTGTTCGATGCATTTTCAGCGGTTACCCGCGAGCCCGAATGCATCACGGAGCACACCAGTGAAGGTATCAGGCACCTGTGCTATTGGCTCAAATACCAGGTTATCGGCTACCGGGAGAAAATAGGCGAGATGCAAGAACGTTGGAGAGTGCTTAGCCGCAAGAAGTCATGTTAACGACGTAAGCTTGACTATGGCGTAAACGGAGCAAAAGCCGGGCGAGTCAACGGCAATAAGCGTTTCAGCTATGTCAGTGACCCGCCCGGTATTAAATGCAACCCTGATATCCTGATAATCCCCCGTATAGCTGAACTTTTAATACCGCAATGGATAATTAACAGCGACACTAAATGCAAACAAAGCCCGATAATACCACTTCCCCCCGGCATAAACTTGCCCCTTGCCACAAAAGCCAGGCAAAAAACGGCAAAATATAGCCACAATTTCAAAAGATTTCAGAGGGTAAGCCGCCAGAAAGCTTTAAATAGCCGAATAAGCGCTTTGGCCTGATTGTTGCCTTTCCTTTATACAAAGTAAGTAGCGTAAGCAAATAATAGGAACAGCAACAATTCCATCAGGACAACGCTCATGAATATTAACGGATTAAATTTATATGCCCCGGCTACCCGCCTTGATACCGGTAATCCATATCAAAAATTATCCGATGCAAACCAACCGGATAACCATCAGGGCCAAAACGACAGTGTCACTATCTCCCCTGCCGCCATCGCCGCCGCCGGGGGACAAACGCATCAGCAGGATCCGGTGGACAGATATCAGGCCCTGGCAAGCAACCAGGCGGTCGAGCGCAGCAGACAGGCAATGGCACCGGCCAAAGTCAGCCGTGAAGACTTTATGGAAAAAGCCATCCAGGGCACTCTGGACCAGCGTACCGGAGTAGACAGGGAGAAACTGGAAGAGCTCGAGGAGCAAATGCAGAAGGTTGCCGCAAATAAAAACTTAACCGATGAGCAAAAAGCCGAGCAACTGGCAGCCTTACAACAGCAAATAGATGAGATCACCGAAGAAGCCGCAAAGCAGACCACCAGGCAAGAGCACAGCGCCCGGATAACAAAAGAGCAGGAACAAATCATTAATAAAGCTTAATAATACAGCCAACTCATTTTCTGGCAAAAATTCGAACACAACTTAAATAACAACAATAATCACGGAGTGGATATGAGCAAATTCAAATTAACTACCTTAACCTTAGTATTAGCAGGCCTTTGCAAGGCCGCCGGTGCAACTCCCATTTACCTGAACCATGAAAATATCTCGGTTTCACTGGGCAGCAGCATGGCGGCAGAGCCTTTTTCCAACCGCAGCACTGCAGATTCCCTGGCCAGTATTATAGATGCCCCGTCAGCCGAGGCCATAGAGACTCATGCCCAGAACACCCATGTCTGGATCAACGGCGGAAACCTGGAGCTCGATTTCGACTTTGGCATGGAATATAACCTGACCACCTTGCACTTTTGGAACTATTTTGGCGAAGGTTATGATGTGGATAACATAGATTTTAATTTCTTTGACAGCGCACACAACCTGGTCGGCAGCCTGCTAAATGTCATGCCGGCCCTGGGCAGCACCGCCCTGTCCGCCGAAGATTATGCCCTGTCGTTTCCGTCCAATGTCCAGTATGTCAATGCCGTTATCAGCGGCGACAATGGCCAGGTCGATTTTAATAATATCGGCTTTACCGGGGAACTCTCTTCCTCGGTACCTGAGCCCGGCTCTTTAGCCTTATTCGGACTGGGACTGGCAGGTTTTGCTTTATCCCGTAAGAAAAAAAGTACTTAATAACTTAACCGGCCCGGCATTATTTCCGGGCCGCTTGGACCTTATTTTACCGGCGCACCGAAGCAACTTCCTGCTCGGTCAGATAACGCCACTGACCCGGCTCAAGTTGCTCATCCAGGGTGATTTCGCCAATTTTTTCCCGGTGCAGACCCACCACATGATTGCCAACCGCGGCAAACATACGTTTTACCTGATGGTACTTCCCTTCCATTATCGTCAGTAATACTTCCCGTTCATTTATCACTTCCAATTGTGCCGGTTGAGTAAGTGTTGACTCACCTTTAAGCTGTACGCCGCGGGCGAATGCTTCGGCAACAGACGGGGCAATAGCTTCATCCAACCATACCCGGTATCGCTTCTGACACGCTTTACGGGGGGAAGTAATTTGATGTGACCACTGGCCGTCATCGGTGATTAACACCAAACCTGTGGTATCAACGTCCAGGCGACCGGCAATATGCAGGTCAAAAGCTTTATCGACATCAAGAAAATGCAACACCGACGGGTGCACTTCATCCACATTAGAGCATATGGTATCAAGCGGCTTAAACATCATGATATAGCGGGCTGAGCGTTTGGTTAATAACTGGCCTTCAACAGCGACCTGGCAAGTATCACTCAGCTGCAAAGCGCCATTTTTAACCACTTCATCATTGACTCTCACCAAACCGGTTTTTAACAGCTTTTTCGCTTCATTTCTCGTTAGTTCGGTACTTTTACAAATATATTTATCCAGGCGCATGTTCTTTAATGATGTTCAGTAGTGACAAAAAGAGATCATTATACAGAATCTAACCGTTAATTTTTAAATTTCCCCGGGCTACTTTTTGCTAAAGCAGGGTATTTTTCATTTTTTTTAAATATTTTCACCGACAACCAACAACTTGATCCAGATCAAATAAAGTCACCTCATAAGAAAGACTTAGCTAAACATCCAATTTTTCGAATGTAATAAAATTGTATATTTTGTGAACAAAAAGTGCGCAACACGTGAAAATAAAAATTTGACCTGTTAATTTTCTCGACTACCTTTTTTAGTTACTAAGTGATTTTCGAGCACCTGCTGAAAAATAAGCCACCCCTTATTACTTCAACAGCCAGTACTTAGTGTCACCGTAACCGCCATAAAGGAGATAAAGGATTAAGGCGGATATTGAGTTTTTAATCACTAACTATTGAGAAAAACATGACTAAAAATATTAAAGGACTAGCGAAAGGATTTACCCTTGGAGCAATCAGCGTTGCCGTTTTAGCATCAATCAACACCGGCGTAGCGGCAGAAGCCACCTTTAACGGCCCCGGCGATATAAAACCGGCGGTTGTCAATGAACGTTACGTAGTCACTTTCAAAAATACTGCCACTATTATGTCCGGCGGTAAAATGTCTGCGGCCGGGGCAAAAAGCTTAATGGACAGTTACGGCGCAAAAACCGTACGCACCTTAGACAGAATCAATGGTGTCGCCATTGAGATGAGTCAATCGGCTGTCGCAAATTTATTAAATAACGATCAAATTGAAATGGTGGAAGTGGATCAGCCCCGTTACATACTCGATAACCCGCGTGTATTGGCCGAGTCCACGCCTTACGGCATCACTATGGTACAGGCAGATCAGGTCAGCGATGCTGCCACGGGCAACCAAAAAGTTTGTATCGTCGATACCGGCTATAACCTGGGCCATGAAGACTTGATCAGCTCAGGTGTCACCGGCGATGACAATGACGGTAACGGCAACGATACCGGCAACTGGAACAATGACGGTCATGGCCACGGCAGCCATGTTGCCGGTACCATTGCGGCCCTGGGCGGCAACAATACCGGTGTGGTAGGTGTTAACCCAAGCGGTCAGCTGGGCTTACATATCGTCAAAGTCTTTAACGACTCCGGCAACTGGGCTTATGGCTCAGACCTGATCGCGGCCATTTCACAATGTGAAGCCGCCGGCGCCAGTGTTATCAGCATGAGTTTAGGCGGCGGCGCCAGCATGAACTCTGAAGCCAATGCCTTTCAATCGGCATTGAATAACGGCGTTTTATCCATCGCCGCTGCCGGTAATGACGGCAACAGCACCATGTCTTACCCGGCCTCTTATGACGCAGTTATGTCGGTTGCCGCTGTTGACAGCAGTGAAAACAAAGCGTCCTTCTCACAATACAACAGCCAGGTGGAAATCGCCGCACCGGGCGTGGCTGTCAACTCTACCATCCCGGGCGGTTACGCCAGCTGGAGTGGTACTTCCATGGCAACCCCGCATGTTTCAGGTGTTGCTGCGTTAGTCTGGAGTCACCATACCTCATGTACTGCGGCGCAAATTCGTAATGCCCTGAATATGACGGCCAAAGACAAAGGTGCTTCCGGACGTGATACCAGCTATGGTTACGGTATCGTCCAGGCCAAAGCCGCTGTCGATGCCATTAGCGCAGAAGGTTGTGATGTCGGCGGTCCTATCGTTGAGCCGCCAGACGGCGACGGCGAAACCCATGAGAACTTGTCTAAAAATACCGGCTGGAAGCGCTTCTCATTTGATATGCCGGCAGGTGTAAGTTCATTAACGGTGACAATTTCAGGCGGCACCGGTGATGCTGACTTATATGTTAACGAAGGCAGCAGGCCAACCACTTCCCGCTGGGATTGTCGCCCGTACGAATACGGTAATGACGAGGTGTGTACTTTCTCCAACCCGGGTGCAGGTACCTGGCATATCGGTGTCAGAGCCTATTCAGCCTATAGCGGTGTAACCTTAAGCTGGAATTATCAATAACAGCTTACACGGTTTAATCACGCCGATAACATATTGGTAATGATAAGGCAGCCCTGAGTGATCGGGGCTGCCTTTTTTATGGCTTATTTCAGGGTTTGCTTAGCTTTACCCGTGACTAAGCTTTCACTGTGAGCCCCTGCCTTGATAAAGGCAAACGCCCCAAAAACCTGATCTCTGTGTAGTTATAAACAAACCTTCATTTTTAGCTGTGAGCACCGGCTGAGAACCTTTGAACGATAAAAACCAGACAAGCTGTTGAAACTTGGCTGAAATATGGCTTTGCTTTTTCTTAAAAAATCACTACTTTTTACCAACTGAAAATTATTTTTTTGCTTTTTTATGAAAATAATTCTTCTGCTTTGAAGTTGGATAATTCTGCGCCAGCCGAAAGATATAAACAATTAAAAACAATAACTTAACAACTTTACTTTTAACACCTCAATGTAACAAATTTGTTTAACTTGTGAACATTGAGTGCAAAAATAGTAAAAAAAATTTGATCTCTTCATTTTCTCGACTACCTTTTTTAATTACTAAGTGATTTTAGAACAGCTATTACGCAATTAAGCGTGCACCTCAGTGCAACAAGCCAGTACTTAGTTTATACCGGGCTGGATAATGAAACATGGGCCATATCAACAGGCTCAAACAATAATAACTTAGTCAACCCGGTATCGCTGTAGCCGCCCTTCATGGAGATAAAGGACTAAGGCAGCTACTCAATTATTAATTATTACGAGTTGAGAGAATGATGAACAAGCATATTAAAGGACTAGCAAAAGGATTTACCTTAGGCGCTGTCGCCATTGCCGTTTTAGGATCGATTAACACTACTGTCGCCGCCGAAGCCACGTTTAACGGCCCGGGCGACATTAAGCCGGCTCTGGTAAATAACCGCTATGTGGTCACCTTCAAAAATACTGCCAGTGTCATGTCTGACGGTAAGGTGTCCCCTGCTGCGGTAATGAGCTTAATGCAAACTTATGGTGCAAAAACCATACGTACCTTAGACCGTATCAATGGTGTTGCTATTGAAATCAACCCTTCCGATGTCGCTAATTTATTAAATAACGACCAGGTTGAGATGGTGGAAGTGGATCAGCCGCGTTATCTCCTTGATGATGTCAACATCATGGCAGAGTCTACCCCGTACGGTATTACTATGGTGCAGGCAGATCAGGTCAGCGATGCTGCTGCAGCCAACCAGAAAGTGTGTATTGTTGACACCGGCTATAACCGCAACCACGAAGATTTAAGAAGTTCAAACGTGACCGGTGACGACAACGACGGCAACGGTAACGACACCGGAAACTGGTATGACGATGGCCATGGTCACGGTAGCCACGTTGCCGGGACTATTGCCGCGTTGGGCGGCAACGGTGTAGGCGTAGTTGGCGTTAACCCAAGCGGTGATGTCGGCCTGCATATTGTCAAGGTCTTCAACAATTCCGGCAGCTGGGCTTACGGCTCAGACTTAATCGCTGCCATTTCACAATGTGAAGCCGCTGGTGCCAGCGTTATCAGCATGAGTTTAGGTGGCGGCGCCAGCATGACTTCTGAGTCTAATGCTTTTGCCTCAGCCCTTAATAACGGCGTATTATCTATCGCCGCCGCCGGTAACGACGGTAACAGCACTAAGTCTTATCCGGCTTCCTATGATTCTGTCATGTCAGTTGGCGCCGTTGACAGCAGTGAAAATATTGCTTCATTTTCACAATTCAACAACCAGGTAGAAATCTCCGCACCGGGTGTGGCTGTCAACTCCACCATTACCGGCAACGGCTATGCCAGCTGGAGCGGTACTTCCATGGCAACACCTCATGTTTCAGGGGTCGCCGCCCTGGTATGGAGTAACCACCCTACCTGTACTGCATCTCAAATTCGTGACGCTTTAAATAATACCGCCAAAGACAAAGGTTCTTCTGGCCGCGATAACTATTACGGTTACGGTATTGTTCAAGCCAAAGCTGCACACGATGCACTGACCAATGACGGCTGTGGTACTACTCCTCCGCCACCACCACCACCGGGTGATCTGGAAGGCAGTATCTCAGGTATAGGTGAGAGCAGAAATAACTGGTTCCGTCATAGCATTGACGTACCGGCAGGCATCAGCTCTATGACCATCAAGATTTCCGGCGGCAGCGGTGATGCCGATCTTTATGTAAAAGAAGGCAGCGAGCCGACTTCCGGCTGGTTTGGTAGCTACGATTGTCGTCCTTACCTCAATGGTAATGATGAGGTTTGTACCTTCTCTAATCCGGGTGCAGGCACCTGGCATATCGGCATTAAGGCCTACTCGACCTTTAGCGGTGTGACTTTAGATTGGACAGGTAACTAAGCACTATCGCGTAACAGGCTCAACATTCAAGGAATGAAAGTTAAGCCTGGATATCACAATAGACTGAAATTACAATAGTCAAAGCCCTGACTTCCCTCAGGGCTTTTCTATATAAGCGAAAGGATTTAGCCACTTTGCCAGCAAAAAACAGCAGGAGCTATCATGGCTTAAGGACTAAGCCGGGAGCCTTGGCACATAAAGCCTGTGATCTGTCACCGTTACACTTGGGCAAAATACCAGTAACCGGCATTAACCTGTTCGGTGACAAAATCTATAAAGGCGCTGTTTTCACGCCAGGGAGTCAGCTGCTGTGGTGATAAAGTCACCTGATCACAAAGCAGCTTAACCATAGGCGCTATGGCAACATCAAATGAAACCGGCTCGCCATTGATATAACATATGCCGCGGTTTAGGATATCGCTGAAATAAAAAGCCCTTAAGCCTCCTAATCTTTGCAAACTATAACCCCCTTGCTTCGCCGCATCCGGATCAGCTCCTGCAACTAAAATCTGGGCGACATCAGCCTGGGTATAACCGCCAAGTTCCTCTTCACAGCGATCCAGTTCATGTTTTGCCCGGCTAAGATGACTGCCGATAAAGTCGCGCATCAAAGCTTCATCCGCCAGCACATGGGCAAACTGCTCTTTGATCAAATCTAAATCCGTATCATTGATCTCTCCCGGCGCTTTGCAAAATGGCCGCCCGGCATCTTCAATCAGCTCATTGGCGCTATCCTGATCGATTAAATGATCCGCCAGGGCACTAAATAAACTTACCCGGGATTGGGTGCGAAAACCGACGGAAAAACTTAAAGAAGTCTCCAGCGTAATACCTTCATGGGGAAACCCCGGGGGAATATATAAAATATCTCCCGGGTTAAGTTCAACATCAATAATGGCCTCGAAGGGATCGACATGCAGCAGGGCTTCGTGGGCGGCAAACTCCCGGTGGTTGCCCCTGTCCCCTACCCGCCAGTGACGTTTACCCGAGCCCTGGCAGATAAAGACATCATAAAGATCGATATGGGGGCCAACACCGCCGCCCACAGTGGCAAAACTCACCATAAGATCGTCCAGACGCCAGTTAGGAATAAAGCGAAACGGCTCAATCAGCTCTGCCGCCGGCTCGCAAAAATGATCCACCGCCTGTACCACCAACGACCAGTTTTTATCTCCTAAATGCTCAAATGACTGAAACGGACCAAATTCCGCCTGCCATTGCCCGTCAACCAGGGAGATCAGACGCGACTCAACCTGATCCATGGTCGCCAACCCCGCCAGTTCGTCCGCCGATAAGGGATCCTGGAAATCGCTAAACCCCCGGGTAATAACCACAGGTTTTTTTTGCCAGTAATCCCTCAGGAATTCTTTCTTGGTAAGATCTGATAATTGTAACTGATACATAATAACCCCTCCTAACCCTTTAACCTTTACCTTCCCCTGGCCTAACGCTTGATCTCATTCCAGTCGATAACCGCCTGCGGTATACCGTTTCTTGCCTTGATATATAAGTTCAACAAACTGATCTCGCGGCACTGGTACTGCTCTTCCAGGCTGGCAGGCACTTCAATGAGTTTAATGCCGCTATTTTCATCGGCGCAGGCACTGAAATAATCCCTGAACCCGGCCACCGTGCTGCACCGCTTTCCTTCACCGCCATAGGCTTTAACCAGACTTATCACATCAAAATTTTTATCCGAGCAGTGATAAATTTCGGCATCGCTGTTTTTGCCTAAATGGAAAATGTCATTGCGCATATAGATGATAATGACGCTTAAATCATCCCGTAAAAAATGAATCAAATCATTTAATTGAAAATTAAAACCACCGTCGCCGGTGATCACCACGGCAACATCGTTCTCAGTGGCGGCTTTTCCCGCCCCCAGCTGCTGCAACTGCTTACAGGCCGCCCGGGCATAAGGCAAACTGGTGCCCATGGCCGCATACCAGGGATTGGTTAACCAGCTGCGGCCAAGCGAAGACATCCGCGTTTTCAGGCTATAGGAAGCAAAATAAGAGTTACCGATTTCAGGAAAATAAACATAGGCCCTTTGATCCAGGCTTTGCAGACTATTGAGTACCCGGGTTAAATTATGAAAGTCGATTTTTTCATCGGCAAATAACTCACCGCCGGTGCTCTTTGGCGGAGTAAAATCAAACACCGGGATATCTGCGCTTAGTAACTGCTCAAAAATACCGATCAGATCTTTTTCCAGCTGCGATGTGCCTTTTAAAATGGTTTTATTTTCAAAATCATTCAACAGATGGGTTCCGGTATCAAAAGCGGTATTGGTATCTAACTGATAGATACTGGTGGCCACTTCCAATACATAGTCCACTTCGTTTTCAATATAGTTACGTACCTGCTCATCGGTAAATACCCCGTTGTAAGCGCCAAGGCTCAGGGGCTCAAACTCATCCAATACCCCTTTGGCAAACCAGGTGGTGGTATAGGGAATCTGATACTGATGGCAAAAGCGTTTGACCACAGCCAACAACTCCTTGTTGAGCTTGGCTTTTTCTCCCAAGTACAATAAAGGTTTATTTGCCGCCAGTAATTTCTCTACGACTTGCCGGGCCACCAGGGAGACACCTTTAAGCAAAAACACTTCCTGCGGCAACTGACACAGGGAGGGAGGAAATTCTATTGCCTGGGTTTTATCTGCAACCAGGTCCCGGGGCACTTCGATAAAAACCGGCTCTTTATTTAGATAGGCATGGGCCACCAGACGGAAAAAGTGCTCACCGGCAACATTGGGCTGTCCCGGGTTCCGCTGGCCCTGCAAACGCTCCGAGCGAATGCCCAGCGCCTTAAACGACTCTAATGCCGCATCATATTCAGAGCGCCAGGTGGAGCAGGAACTGACGGTATGATGCAGCGCCATATGATTAATTTCACTTTCTCCCGGGGCGCCGGAAATAAATATCACCGGCAATTTTTCCGTTAATGCCAGCGCTGCCGCCGAGACACAGGGTAAACTGCCCACGGTATAGGTGGTCAGGCATACCCCCAAACCTTCCACTTCCGCCTGGCCGCACGCGGTAAACCCGGCATGCATTTCATTACTCGAGGGACAAATGTCCAGCTCATCTTCAAAGGCGGTGATCAAGTTGGCGGCAAAATCTCCACCGACACCATAAATACGGCGGCTACCGAAAAAGCGCAGGGTTTGCGCCATCAACTGTCCCAAAGACGGCAGGCTGGCGCTATATTCAGCGCCAAAGTTCTCGATGTAGTGGTTGATTTTTTCTTTCATAACATTTACCTAATTACTTAATCTGCTCTGTTAACAACGCGTCTGGATATTTGCCGACATTACCCATTTTTGTTCTCTGTCTCAGGCTATCGACATACCCGGGATCTGATGCCAGTAACCGTTACATTCATTGGTAGAAACAAGTGCTTTATGCTGTGGCGCCGTCAGCTGCGCCTTAAAGTTATTCAATTGCATAAAGGCGGCATCACTATCCGCGCTGATGCGGGCAATATCGACTCCCATGGCTTGCATTTGCGGTACTTCGTTGACCAGGTTGTATTGATAACCCGACATGGTCTGAATACCGTTAAGCACAAACACCCGCTCCCCTTCCCGGCTGTTCATTTTTCGCCCCTGAGGATAATTGATACAGCAGTACTGGCAGTCGTCTTTGGGCCTGTCTTCAGAGCGGGCGGTAAAACAGCGGGCGGAATAGGCCAGCGGTAAATAACCCCAGGAAAAAACTTCACATTCGAACTGATGGCGGATATTTTCCTGCTCCGCTTCCTGCAACAGCTGCCGCAGCCAGTCACCGGAAAGCTCTACCGGCATCACCCAGCGCACCAGCCCCTGCTTTAAAAACACTTTCAGGGTGGCCAGGTTGTAACAGTTAATGGCCGGGCCGAGCACAAAAGGCAATTTCAGCTCGTGCATCATCTGCACCGCACTGAGATCATTGGCTTCCACCAATAAATCGCCGTTATCGCACAAACGGCGCATCACCTGGATTTCCGCCGGAGACTCCAGCAGGGTCATGGTGGAAACCACAATTTGTTTATCGGTATTAGTGCTTAGCTGCCGCGCCAGCTCGAGCCAGTCTTTCGCCCGTAATTCACGGCGCTTGGAGCAGACGGTTTCACCCAGATAAATAATGTCGGCGCTGCTGTCACTTGCCCTTTGGTAATAATCATGCACTTCTTGCTTAGGCCAAAAAAATAAACTGGGGCCGAGGGAAAATTTCATTTGTTCGTTCTCTCTTTTTTCAAAGGGATAAATAAATAGTATTCAATAAAAGCAGGCATCGGCTGCTGTGGAAAAACTACTGCCACTTCCTGTGGTAGGCCCCTAAAGTGGTTTGCGCCCCTTCCGATAAATTGGCCAGGGTCTGCATCCAGCTTTGCTCCAGGGTGAAATCCTGTGGCGTTTGCTGGTACCTGTCCAAGGCCGCGCGCCAGGTTTTTGCCACCTGCTCGACATAAGCCGGGCTGCGCTGGCGTCCTTCAATTTTTACCGAAACGATGCCCATAGCCGCCAGCTCGGGAATAAGCTCCAGGGTATTTAAGCTGGTGGGCTCTTCCAGGGCGTGATAGACATTGTCTTCCACTTCGAAACGCCCTTTGCATAAGGTCGGGTAACCGGCATGTTCATCGCGCTGGTAGCGGTCGATTAAGACATTGTTTAACCGGCTTTCCAGACCTTCCTCGGTTTCCTGCCAGCGCACATATTTCGCCGGAGAGCAGGCACCCACGGTATTGGGGGATTCACCTGTCATATAAGAAGAAAGGTAACAGCGGCCTTCCGCCATGATACACAGGCTGCCAAAGGCAAAAACTTCCAGTGCCACCGGCGAGCTTTTCGCCAGTTGCCGTACCTGTTGCACCGACAAAACCCGCGGCAAGACCACCCGGCTGACGCCAAAGTTATTATGGTAAAATTTGATGGCTTCAAGGTTGGTGGTACTGGCCTGTACCGAGACATGGCGCTCAACATCCGGATATTTTTCCGCCGCATAGGCCATGACCCCGATATCGGCAATGATCAGGGCATCTGTGCCCATGGCCACCGCCTTATCCACCGCCTTGTGCCAGCGCTGTTCGCCGTCGGGGTGGGCAAAGGTATTAATGGCAACATGTAATTTCTTGCCATGCTGGTGAACATAATCCGCGGCTTTATCCAGCTTGGTTTCGTTAAAATTTAAACCGGCGAAGTGCCGGGCATTGGTATCATCTTTTAAGCCGATATAGACTGCATCGGCGCCGTTATTAATGGCGGTTTTCAGCGCAGGTAGGTTACCTGCCGGGCACAAGAGTTCCATAACAATTTATTTCTGGGATCAGGATTCAAGAAAAAATGTAGAGCTATAGTAGAAGCATCCAAGGGGTACTTTTTTGATTTAAAATAACTTCTGCGCCTTTATTGAGAATATTTGATTTTGTCAACAAACCCGGCCGGAACTGTACATTGCCCTTTACGTGACAGCGGTTCATCAACTTGTTGATGTAATAGTAAAGACCTGCCAAATATTGTAAGACTTTTGAAATTAAGCGTTTAGCTAAAGCTAATGCCAGGCATTAAAGCAAAAAGTTGATCTGTGCCACAAAATCCGCTTTTACTTTATGCTACCTTGCCCGTCAGCAATTTTTAACGGTCCTCTTTAACGGTATAAATTCATGTTACCCATTCCATCGGCTATCACAGGTAAGGCAGGAGAGTTTTCTTCCCTGCTAACCTCAGGTTTAGGCAAAAAGCTGCCGCAACAACTACTCAAAGTTGCGCCCCGCCTGATTGCTAAAGCAAACCATTTACCTCTTAATATCAGATCAGGTGCTATCAAGGCCATACCTAAGGTGATTACCCCGGCCTTTGCCTTGTTGCCCTTTGGCGCGCAGCAAAAACTGCTACTGCCGGTATTAACCTCAGTATTTAAAGAAGCCCTTGAAGACGGGGATTTTGAATTTTTGCAAGATAAATGGCTGCGGATCAGCATTACCGATCTCAATATCAACTGGTGGTTAAGTTACGATCAGGATCAACTTATCATGGCCCCGGCCAAAACCTTCTCAACAGCCGGGATCCCTTCTTCATTCCCGTTACAACAAAAAGAAGACGTCAGTTTCAGCGGCAGTGGCGATGATTTATTGCTGATTGCCGGACGTAAACAAGATCCCGATACCCTGTTTTTTCAGCGCCGGCTAAAAATTGAAGGCGATACCGAATTAGGACTTGAACTAAAGAACCTGATAGATGCCATAGATCTTGACCACCTCCCCGGCGAGGTGCATAACCTGGTGGCGGCTTCCGCCGAACTGCTACAACAAACAAAAAGTGACTTAGCGGCTAAGAACTCTTAAAATATCCTTTAAAAGTAACCTCTTAAAATAAGTAACAACCTGATGTAACCGGACCTGATTTACCTCAATGGGGTCCGCTTTAAGGCCGGAATGACATAAAAAGTATATATTTTAATCCAAAGATAAATAAATGTTATCAGGAAGACACAATTCGCTCTCCTGTCTCTAGACCTCAATTGCAATAAAGTATATCCTCTATCTTTAAAAGCTCAGTTTTTGCAATAAATTAATCAGGGAAGGCAAAATGGCTTTCATCTTAAATCACAATACACAGTCACTTTGTTATTTATACGGCCACCACAGTTTTGGCCGCCTGGCCTATTCAGTAAATACCCTGGTTTCCAATGCCGCGGTATCAAAAATTCATGCCATTATTGAATGGGAAAATGACGCCTGGTTCATACGTGATTTAAGCAGCAACGGTACCTGGTTAAATAACCGCAGGTTGCCTGAGAATACCAAAGCGCAGTTGAAACTTAGTGATGATATCTACTTTGCCGGACTAAAAGATATTCGCTTTACCGTCAAAGACTTGTCTGCCCCATGTGATTTACTTATTCCCCTGAACCTGGAAAATGATCCCGAGTTGTTGAAAGCCAATTCACGGCAGTTACCCGCTTTTAGCCTGTCTCATTACCATTTACTGCCTTCCGAGCAAAACCCTGAAATTGTCCTCTACCTGAACCGCTTTAGCGGCCTGTGGAGTGTGGAATACCTCAACCAGGAAAGCAATGAAGCCAAAGCAGACGAAGAAAATGCGTTAACCGACAGGGAAAAACTTTCCCGGGGACAGTCAATACATAATCCCCAGCGCCCGCATGTAGTGAATGAGCACGATATTATTTCATTTGCAGGACAAGAATGGCGCCTGCACCTGAGCCACCTGGAAACCTCAACGGAATTGCTCAGCAACAGCGAAGAAAAAATTAACCAGCTCAGTTTTACCTTTAACCTGACCCTGGATGAAGAAGAAACCCAAGTGAAAATGCATCATCAGGGAAAAACTACAGATTTTCAGGTACGCAGTCATCATTATTTAACCCTGAACCTTGCCCGGTACCGGGTGGCCGATGCCCAAAAAGGCCTGGAGCCGGCATTGCAGGGCTGGGTTTATCCCGAGCAATTAGCCAAAGATATCGGTTTAAGTATCAGTCATCTGAACATTCAAATACACAGGGCACGTAAACAATTTGTTGACGCCTTAACCAATATCAGTGATGCTGAGGACTTGATCCAGCGCCAGTCGGGGAAAATTCGTTTTGGCGGCTCGGTATTTACGATTTATAAAGGTCAGCATTTAGAAGCAACGTTAAGCCATGATATGGCGGAACAAACGGTAAAAAAAAAACTAGCTGATCCTCAAGCCCCGGCCCTGCGGGACGAAAATAACAACAATATGGTAGCGAATTTTGTCGAAAGCTAATCCCTTATCCAGTGATAAGTTAACTACAAACAAGGAGGAGCCAAAGCAAGGAAGTGCACTCTTGTCTAATGAAGAGTCTAATGAAAATTCTGAAAGGGAAATGCAGCAAGCATCTCATTCAGCACCAGGACAAGAACCCAGCATCATCACAAATTCTGGGGATTACCAGGTTCAGCAGAAAATTGGCCAGGGTGGTATGGGCCAGGTTTATCTGGCATTAGATACCCGGTTACAGCGCACCGTTGCCATAAAAGTATTAACCCCGCTCGGACAGAACTTATCTCTTGATGACTCCTCGGATGAAACTGTTGCAGAAGTAAGCAACGACAAAGAAAACCATTTTCAGCAGGCATTGGCTGAAGCCAGGTTGCTGGCCAAGTTAAATCACCCTAATATCGTACAAATTTATGATGTTATCGTCTCCAATAAGCAAAGGGGTGAAACAGCCAAACCGATAAATAATGAGCAGCAACAAATAGCCCTGGTGATGGAATATCTCGGCGGTAAGACCTTGCAGCAATTTCAGCATCAGCATGTCACCACCTTAATCCAAAAGCTACAGATCATCAGACAAATTGCTTTGGGGCTGGCCGCCGCCCATGATAACGGCATAGTGCATTGCGACTTGAAAGCGTCGAATATTTTAATCGACATCGACAATAAACCCGGCAACGGTAATCAAAGCTATCATCCCCACGGGCAGATGGCGGATCAAATGTCTGCACGGGTTAAAATTATCGATTTTGGTATTGCCCAGGCCAATAACAATGGCAGCGAGCAGCTAAACGAACAAGAAACATCATCAGGCAGCAATACTTCTGGCAACAACAGTGCTTATGGCAGCTGGACTTCAATGTCGCCGGAGCAGTTATCAGCAAATGCAAGCGAACAAACAATAGACTTTCGCACCGACCTGTTCTCTTTAGGCATCATTGCCTTTAATTTGATTGCCGGTCGCCATCCTTTTGCTACAAGTTACGGTACTGACTCGGCCCAGCAGATTGCCCAGGCAATCCTTGATGATAAACCCGGCGATGCCAAAGACATTATTCCCCAGTTGCCGCTGCCTTTAGCCCATTTATTAAACCAGCTATTGGCCCATCAGCCGCAGAACAGGCCGACAAGCAGCCATAAAGTTGCAGAGCGACTACAGCAGATCATTGTTGCCCTAACTCAACAGGAGATACTGGCCGAGCAGACCTTGCCTGTCGGAGAAGACGGCACTGTATTGCAGCCAAAAAAGACCAAGGAACAAGAAGCAGCTGCAAATAAAGAAGATGAGCAACAAGAAAAGAAACCAAACAGGTTAGTTGTCATCGCTGCTGCATGCATAATTTTTCTAGTAACGCTCACAAGTCTGTTTTATCAGGATATTATTACGCCGGCTGCACCTAAAGTTCGGCATATTGCAGTTTTACCGCCAACCCTGAGTGCAGATAGTAAAATAGCTGATATACCAAGAGATTTAGTGATGGCCACCATAGATGATGCCATCCGTCAAAGCATAATTAATACTAAACACTTAAGGTTAATTTCTCGAACTGAGATTTCTGCCATCAGCAAAGAAAGTGACAGTTATATCAACAGCATAGGTAACGCTGCCGGTGCTACAGATATTATCACCACCGAGCTGAGCTGTAACAATATCCGTTGTAATGTCACATTATCGCGTTTATCTTCAATGGAAGAGACTAGCGAACAAGCGAGCAAAAACGGCAACAAAAAATGGACAGTATTCGCGCAAAAAAACTGGCCCACACAGGTTGACGGTTTTAACGAAATATTCAATACCAGCCACGCTAATATTAGCTCTCTATATCCTAATTATGCCGAAACCTATATCAATTTTTCTCAAGTTAACGAACAAGATTATCTTGAATACATTGAGCTATATGCAAAGGTTATAATTAATGGTGAAAAGAATGATGAAGACCTAAACCGGCTAAAAGCTGTACTGAGCCGTTCTCCTTATTTATATGCCGGTTATAGTTTATTTCGTGAAGCGGCACTAAATCTATTTAGCGAAACCAAAGATCCAAGCTATCCGCAGCAACTCGAACAGCTTTTACAAAGCGCGCCGCCTGAATACAAATACAGTGTGTTTCAATCAATTGATATTTTTTACCTCTCACTGGCATTAAATCAAATAGACAACGCTAAAGAACAACTTAATATTGCAATACAACGTGGAGTTGACAGTTCAACATTAACAGAATTAAAAGCGGTATTAACCCTTACCAATAATGAATTAGCTCTCGCAATAAAACACTATAAAACAGCTCTTGCGCTACGCCCAAGCACTAAATTATTCTATAATCTGGCTCTGAGTTATTACTGGTCAGGAGATTTTAATAACGCTAAGCAAACATTGAAACAATTATTGGCTATCAGTCCAACAGTGTATACAGCTAAACAATTATTAGCGGCTATCTACCTACATGAAGGCAAACTGGATTTAGCCATAACAACCTATGAACAAGTGGTGAAAGTTAAGCCGCAAAGCAATGATTTAGATAATTTAGGCATAGCCTATTCTCTCGCCGGTCGTTACCAGGACGCGCTGGTTACAGCAACATTAGCAGTAGAAAAAAGTCCCAATCATCCTACAAAAATTTTAAATCTCGCCGATGCCGAGATGATATTAGGACAAACCAAGCTGGCACAATTAAATTACCAACAAGTCATAGACTTACATCTAAATGAAGATGACCTTGTCGCTCATATAAACCGAGCTCAAGCTTATGTTCACCTTGGAAATAATGGTGCCGCAATTAAAGCGCTTAATAGCGCAAAAAAAATAGCACCTGATAGCGGAAATGTCGCTTTTGTTGCCGCCTTGGTATATGCTCGGGCAGGAGAAAGGTTATCAGCAATCAGTCAAGTGGAAGAAGCCTTAGCAGGGGATGTTGGCGCTAGCTGGTTTAATTTACCTTGGTTCGATACTTTATGTAATAGCAAACAATTTAACCAATTATTGGCTAAGGCTGGCAATCCACAAAGATGCCAGCCTTAATGTAAGTAAAGAAGCTAAAACATAAGGCTTAAGCTATTACACAGAAAATTTACCCCATAGGACGACCAACACTCACTGTCGGATCCTGAGAGTAATATACCGGCGCAGGTAACTGTCCAACACCAATTTCATAACAAGTAGCCAAATAACGGAAAGCAATATCATTATCAAAGGCTTCGTCTTTGACATGGTCGATGGTCATAATCAATTGGTTACCATTTTCTGTAACCACAGTTTCAACACGAAAATCATTATGATCATTTTCATGGCAATAAATCACTCCTTTACCATGAAAGCGCCAGTCTCCCTGGTTTTCTGCATCATCTTCATCCATTTCAGCAATCAGGATTATACGTTGCAGCGCCTGTAGTTGTAATTCAATAGGGTCAGTAGTTATATTTTGATGGGACAGAAATTCAACCCGAAACCCGCCGGGAGTATCAACATACTCATCATCTTTTAAAATCTTGGTGATCCAAGGCTTAGTTTTACTCGGCTTTACCTTGAAGTAGCAGACAGCAGTGGAAATAGTAGCGTCATAGCCATTTCTTACCGGCGCAGGTACGGTAACAACCACTTCATCTTTATTAACTTTAATGTTGGCTTGTTTTTCTTCAACACTCATTATGTTTTCCCTAGTTTATATATATTTATAATGGTTTTATATTAACGGCTTGATTATTAAAAACTTTATCTTACAAGCCCGATTAACCCAAAAATTATAGCCCTTAATTAAGGCAAGGTTAACGTTAAATTCCGTTTTTTAACTGCTAAATCCATCTAAATCACAACTAAAGCAAACTTTAATCAAAACCAATTCAAATAAAAAGCCAAATAACCAACCATAAAGCAACTTCATAAAAAATAGGAGAACTGCCACTCAATACCAACCAGATAAAGAAAACAACTCATGCCACAACCCTGTTAAGACGACTTCCTGCTTTTACCAATAAGTCCATTCCTGACTCCATCAGCCAGTATAATCTCCCGATGAAAAACTAAAAAGTTTCAATTTTCTCTACAGTTATTGTTTAAAAACAAACTTTTGTGAATCACAGTGGAACGTTAAAAAAATTAAGACTATGTTATAGCTTATGGATGGCGACTTTTAGGATAAACAAATTGACTGAAGTGACAATGAACGAGCTGATGAAGAGCTTACAACGAGAGCACAAGGGTCATAAACAGCTATTAGCCCTGCTCGAGGGAAAGCTGACGCGCTTAAAACAAAATACCCCGCTGGACTTTAACCTGCTCAGCGACGCCGTCGATTATATTGAAAGTTATGCCGGCCGCTATCATCATCCCAAAGAAGACATCATTTACCACTACATGGTAGATAATCAACTCGACCCCCATAAAGATTTTGCCAAAATCATCGAAGAACATCACAAATTAGAGCAAATTACCACTCAACTGAAAACTTCTCTGCAGGGAATATTATTGGATGCTATCACCTCTACCAGCCGTTTTGCCATTGAACTGGAAGAGTTTATTCAGATACATCAGCAGCACCTGCACAAAGAAGATACCGTGATCTTTCCGCAAATAGAACACAGCCTAACAGAAGATGACTGGCAAAAAATATTGCCGCAATTGCCGAACCAGGAAGATGACCCGTTATTCGGTACTAAAGTGCAGGCCGAATACCTGGAGTTATATCACAGGCTCACCGAAAGCTAGCCTTTACCTTAACCATTAAAAATTATCATCCTGCTCATCATTAATGCCCTGACGCTAAGTTTCGGGGCAGGCTCTTTTTGCTGTTTCTAAAAAAAATTTTTTGCGCTATACCTAAAGTAATTGTCTGCCAGCTAATCAGGTCAAAAGGACATGACTTCTAGCCGAAAAACTCACCTCAACTGTTTTATCACCCTCTGCTTACTGTTTGCCAAGCCCGCACTTGCGATAGAGCAAGAAATACATGGCTTACTGGAGCTTAGATATACAGTCACCGACGGTATTGACAGCTACCTGACCGGAGATTACGGCAAATTTCAGTTTCCCGACGGCAATCGCTTTTCCCTGTCACAAGCCGCTATCAATTATCAATTACACTGGCAAGATAAGTTCAGCCTGCATTTGATCGCCAACGGCTTTGCTAACAGCGTAAAAAACAACCTGGGATTTACCGAATCTTACTTCCAATATAAACAACTGCCCTCGGACACTGGCTACCGCTTTACCCTGCGCGGCGGCCTTATGTACCCAAAGGTTTCTATGACCAATAAACTCAGCGGCTGGGCATCTCCATATACCCTGAGTTACTCCACCCTTAATGCCTGGCTCGGCGAAGAATTGCGGCATCAGGGGGTAGATTTCACCCTAACACGGTTAGGCCGTTATTCTGGGAGTGAGCATGATTTTGAACTCACGGTGACAGCTTTTCAGGGAAATGACCCCGCAGGGGCCGTGCTCGCCTGGCATGGCTGGACCATGAGCAGCCGGCAAACCCTACCATACGAAACCCAGGCGCTGCCGAATTCCCATATCGGTTTTGTGCCGGAAAATTCCGATATGTTTTTAGAGCTAGACCACCGCATCGGCTTTCAAATCAGCAGCCAATGGACCTGGCATAAGCACGGCCGGATATTGCTGGGATATTATGATAACCAGGCAGATCCCAAGGTGGTAAAAAACGTCCAATGGGCCTGGCGCACCAGGCTCAGCCATTTAGGCATAAAATGGCAGCTGGCACAGGGAGTCGAATTTATCAGCCAATATTTAAGGGGAAATACCCTGATGCAGACCACCTCAGGCAGCGCAGATTTGGTCAACAATGACTATGACAGCGGTTTTGTTATGCTGTCGAAAAAAATTAACCGTCACAGGCTCAGCACCCGATTAGAAACCTTTTCTGTTTCCGATAAAGACAGCTTTACCTTTGATGACAATAACGAGCATGGCAAGGCTTTTACCCTTAACTACAGTTACCGCCTGCATAAGCAGGTATTCCTGCAAACAGAGTTTAACTGGCTTGATAGTCACAGGCCCTCAAGAGCCGGTAAGGGGCACAACGAAAACCTGATAGAGCGCCAGCTACAGTTTGCCGTGCGTTACTTTTTTTAATCACCGGATCTTTTTGAGCATTTTATCGGATGAAAGCATTAAACCGCTTAGCAATAGAATACCTGCTTTTGGCATCACCGGCTTTTGCTTTCCCCGGACTGAGTCAGTACGGCAATTTGTTTTTTCGCCTTGACCAAGCCGGGATCGATCGCCAAAGCATGCCGATAATGTTCAAGTGCTTTGTCTTTATTTCCCAGCGTCTGCCATAAATCCCCCAGCCTGCGCCAGCTATGGGCAGAGTCAGGAAATTTTTCCGTCAACATTTCAAATGCCGGTATTGACGCTTTTGCCCCGGCGCCATACCTGACGGCATAAGCCCGGTTGACGACAAAGTTTTCGATGGCAGGGCTATCCCCTGCAAATACCCGGGTTATACGCTTAAATAAAGCTGGCAGATTACCCTCTTCTCCTTTTAAAACCTCTGTCATAAAGTACTCGGTAAGCTCAGCCTGTTTAAATATTTTCGGCTCGATAATCGACATCAGGCTATCGGCTAAAATATCGGTCCAGACACTATAGGCACTACCATTGGTCATATATACCAAGGTATAACTGTCACCAGCCCCGGGCTCTTCTTTAAAGTAATGGCGAAGTTTAACCCGGTTGCCGCCATCGTGACCAACTTGCTGATAGCCATCCCGGAGAGCATATTCAAAACCAAAAGCATAATATCCGCTTTGGCCATTGAGCAAGGTCATCGGTTGCCACATTTTTTTCAGGCTTTCTCGGGAGACAAATTTTTGTGAGACCAGCGCGGTCATAAAAGTCGCCAGCTCCCGGGGCGTTGAATAAAGGCCCGAGTGGGCATAACTGTACTGGGACCAGTCAACCTCTTTGTTTTTGCGTATCTGCCCTGCCATGCCCTGATAGTTAGTCACCATATTGCCAATAACGGCAAGCGCACTGGCATGTCCGGTATTTTTCAGTTTTAACGGCTGCACTATCTTGCTAGCCACCAGCTCCTGATAAGACTTTCCCGTTTTCGCCTCTAAAATTGCCGAGAGAATGAGAAAGTTGGTATTGTTATATTTATTCATCGTGCCGATTTCAAAATGATCTTCAGCATCGGCTAATGATAAGAACACGGCTTTTTTGCTGGCCAAAAACCGGCCTTTCTCCATGACGGCGTCAAAATAGCGGGGAATGCCCGAGGTATGATTTAAGGCATGTTCAACCGTGACTTGCTGCCAGTGCACAGGAAGAAAAGGCAGGTAATACCGTATCGATTTTTTCACATCAACACTGCCCTCTTCAACCAATTGCATCATCAGCACGCTGGTAAAGAGCTTAGTCACCGAGTAGGCGGAGAAGATATGATGTTCAGCCACAGGCACGGCTAATTCCAGGTTTGCAAACCCTTGTTGTCCCTGATAGATGACTTGATTGTTCTTAAGCAGTAACACCGATTGCCCGGCGATGCCGTAACGCTGGCTGTTTTTAATCAGCTGTTGATCAAGTTGATCATGTATTGACGGGCTGATGTTCTCTTTTGCCTTTAATGAAAACAGGCCAGCGAAATAGATAAGTAAAAATAAGGAAACTAAGCGCATTTCTCTTCCAGAGTTATGTAAATTATTTTCTGCTCAATGTCCGTTAGCGCATTGCTTTGAAATATTGAACTCAAGTCAGCTTAAAACTTTAAGGCTTTGCTTTAAATTCGCAGGCCAATTAAAAGTAAATCCCGTGCATGGTACGAGATTTACTGACAAAAGTTTAATTATTTTCCACTTTATTAAAGCGCAGCGCTTACTTGAATATCCGCCGTGGCGCGCCACCAGGGCGAAGTAGTATATAGCTCCTGCAGAGGCAATGCCTCGCCTATTTTAGGTGTCACCAAAGGCACCCACTGCGCTTGTGCCAATTCGGCCAATCGCTCCAGCGGCTCGTACCAGGCATGTAGTGCCAGATCAAAGGTGCCATTATGCACTGGCATCAAGGCCTTGCCACGCAAATCCAGGTGCGCCTGCAGCGTCTGCTCCGGTGTCATATGCACCTCAGCCCAGTCTTTATCGTAGGCGCCGTTTTCCATTATCGTCAGATCAAAAGGCCCGAAGCGCTCACCTATGGTTTTAAAGCCGTCAAAATAGCCGGTATCGCCGCTAAAAAATAGCTTATGCTGCTCGCTTTGGATAACCCAGGAGGCCCACAAGGTTTCATCTCTATCCGTGAGTCCACGCCCGGAAAAATGCTGTGCCGGTGTTGCCGTCAGGGATAAGGCGCCAAGTTCGATGTTTTGCCACCAATCCAGTTGATGGATTTTTTCCTGCGCAACCCCCCATTCCTGTAAATACTTTCCCACTCCTAGCGGTGTAACAAAATGCTCTACCCTGTCGGCAATTGCTTCGATCGTTTCCCGATCCAGGTGATCATAATGATCATGTGAGATAATCACCCCTTGAATGTCAGGCAAGTTATCCAGCTCAAAAGGCAAAGGATGAAAACGCTCCGGTCCTATCCAGCTAAAGGGTGATGCCCGTTTCGAGAAAACCGGATCTAATAACCAGATGTTACCGCTGAAATTAAGTAACAGGCTCGAATGCCCTAAACGGTATATTTCCGGTTGTCCTTGCTTGCCTGTTAAGCTCGCCATATCGATATTCACCAGCGGAATAGGCTTTTCAGGCATAGCGGCATTACTTTTCTCAAACATATAACGCCAGATAATTTTTGGCAGTTTAGCCAGACCTGCGGCGGAAACATCATCGCCATTTTGAAACTTTCCCTGGCGAAACTGCGGTGACTGCTCATAACCGCTATCAAGTGATTGTGTGCTACAACTCATAGTCGACATAACAAGTATCCCAATAACTAAACAAAACAATAGGCCGATGGATTTCAGCATCATTAAATCCTCAAAAGCATTAACCAAGTAAACTACACTGTGCAGTTTACATTAATTGGTTTTAAAAAGTAAACTAGTTAGTGTAAAATTGTGTTACGACTTTTTATAGAGACGGTTATGGAAAAGAAAATAACCCAAAGTGAACGCAAGCATGCTGCGATTCTGGCGGCGGCGATCGAAGAATTTAAGGACAAGGGCTTCAGGGCAACCAGCATGGACAGTCTGGCGGCCAGAGCACAAGTGTCGAAACGCACCGTATATAACCATTTTGCCAGCAAAGAACTTTTGTTTCAGGCAATTGCCCAGCAAATGTTTGATCATTCGGCGCAAGTGACCAGTATCCGCTACCAGAGCGACTTACCGTTAGCACAGCAATTACTGGAATTTTCCGATAAAGAGCTTGATTTACTGGCCTCTGAGCATTTTCGGGGACTTGCAAAAATCATGATTGGCGAGTGCATTCATTCACCCGAGTTGGCCGCCAGTACCATGGCGCAGCTTAACGAGCAGGAATTAAGTTTAGAGCAATGGATCCGTGACGCCGTGACAGATCAAAAATTAAAACCGGTAGAGCCTGCCTACGCCGCCGGGCAGTTTATTGCCCTGATCAAGGCAAACGCTTTCTGGCCGCAAATCACCATGGGGCAAGCCATTCCGGATGCAAAGCAAAAACAACAAATAGCCCGGGATGCGGTGGGCATGTTTCTCGCCTATTACGCCCTATAGCACTTATAGCATCACAAAGTCGACAAACAAAAATGCCGGTCAAGTAGACCGGCATTTTTCATTTAACAAGCTTATTCACATCAGGCTTTAGCGGCAGTGGCCTTCGCTTTGGGTTTAGCCGCCGCTTTCTTTTTAGCGGGGGCTTTCTTCTTCGTCTGCTCTTCTACCCATTTGCCGTCGACATATTTCGCTACCCAACCGGTCGCCTTACCCTCGACTTCCGTCATCACGTATTGCTCTTTGGTTTTGCGGCTGAAACGCACTACGGCTAAATTGCCTTCTGGATCTTTTTCCGGCGCATCCGCCAGGTAGTAAAACTTGGAAGAGATACGATCTCTGAATCTTTGCAATTCCGCCACTTTAGGCGCCCGGGTTTCCCTGGAGCGTGGAAAAGTACTGGCGGCCATAAAGATACCGGCAGCACCGTCGCGAAGCACAAAGTGGGCATCGGATTGTTCACAGGGCAATTCAGGCAATTGTACCGGATCTTCTTTCGGCGGCGCGGCTTCGCCATTTTTCAATAACTTACGGGTATTTTTACATTCCTCGTTAGTACAGCCGAAATACTTGCCGAAACGTCCGGATTTCAATTCCATTTGTGAGCCACAGCGATCACATTCCAGTACCGGGCCGTCATAGCCTTTGATCTTAAAGGTGCCCTGCTCAAGCTCATAACCGTCACATTCAGGGTTATTACCACAAACATGTAATTTGCGGGTTTCATCGATTAAGTAGCTGTCCATCGCCGTCTGACATTTAGGACAACGGTGCATGGCGCGCAGCGCTTCGGTTTCCTGATCTTCTGCCAGCACACTCACCGCTTCTTCACCCGAGGTCAGGTTCATGGTGGTGGTACAGCGCTCTTTTGGCGGCAGCGCATAACCGGTACAGCCCAAAAACACCCCGGTAGACGCGGTTCTTATACCCATTTTACGGCCACAGGTAGGACAATCAATATCCGTGGTGACCGGCTCATTACTGGGCATACCGCCTTCATCGGCGGGTTTATCCGCCAGGCTTAATTTATCGGTAAAGTTCTTATAGAACTCATTTAATACCGTTTTCCAGTCAATTTGCCCTTCGGCAATTTCATCCAGCTCCTGCTCCATATTGGCGGTGAAATCAAAGCTCATCAGTTTTTCAAAGCTTTTCGACAAACTGTCGGTGACTATTTCACCCATTTTTTCCGCATAAAAACGCTTTTTATCCAGACGCACATAACCGCGGTCCTGGATAGTGGAAATAATAGAGGCATAAGTAGAAGGACGGCCGATTGAACGTTTTTCCAGCTCTTTTACCAGGGAGGCTTCACCAAAACGCGCCACGGGTTTAGTAAAATGCTGGGACGGGGTCAGCTTATCCAGGGTTAACATTTCGCCAACGGCAATATCCGGTAAATGCGTATCGTCACCTTTAGATAACTGCGGATGAACCCGGGTCCAGCCGTCAAACTTCATCACCCGGCCCTTGGCTTTTAAGTCAAACTTATCGGCACTGACGGTCAGGGTACTGACATCATAACGGGCTGCTGTCATTTGACAGGCGACAAACTGACGCCAAATCAAGTCATAGAGTTTCTTGGCATCGGCTTCCATATCTGACATAAAGGCCGATTCGAGCTTCACATTCGAAGGGCGGATCGCCTCATGCGCTTCCTGAGCACCGGCTTTGCTGCCATAGGTTTTTGCCTTTTCCGGCAAATAGTTTTCACCAAAGCTTTCACTGATATAATTGCGGCACATTTCCACCGCATCTTTACTCAGATTGGTTGAGTCGGTACGCATATAAGTAATATGACCGGCTTCATATAGTCGCTGCGCCAACCCCATGGTACGCTTAACGCCAAAACCTAACCGGGTGCTGGCAGCCTGTTGTAAGGTAGAGGTAATAAAAGGCGCAGAAGGCGTACTTTTCGAAGGCCTGTCTTCACGCTTACTGACGCTGAATTGGGCACTTTCCAGTATTGCCCGGGCTTGTTTCGCCTCGGTTTCATTGGTCGGCTTAAAGGCCTTGCCATTTTCATGGGTAACGTCCAGGTTAAGCTGCTGAGCATCCTTTGTGCGGGTATCGGCATTAATTTCCCAAAACTCTTTCGGGATAAAAGCCTTGATTTCCCGCTCCCGCTCAACCACCAGCTTAACCGCCACCGACTGTACCCGGCCGGCAGATAAGCCGCGGGCCACTTTTTTCCACAACAGCGGACTGACCATAAAACCGACAACCCGGTCAAGAAAACGTCTTGCCTGCTGGGCATTAACACCGGGCATACTGAGTTCACCCGGGGTAGAGAATGCCTGTTGAATGGCATTTTCGGTAATTTCGTTAAACACCACCCGGCGGAATTTTTCGTCGCTGCCGCCGATGATTTCTTTTAAGTGCCAGGCTATCGCTTCTCCCTCGCGATCCAAATCGGTTGCGAGATAGACAGTATCTGCCGTGTCAGCAAGTTTTTTCAGTTCATTGACCACTTTTTCCTTGCCGGGAAGGATCTGGTAATTGGCCTGCCAGTCTTTTTCAGGGTCTATGCCCATGCGATTGACCAGGGCCTGCTTATCACGTTTTTGCTTGTATTTCGCTTTCGCTTCCGGTGACATTTTGCGCACTTCGGCGGGAGATTTTGCAGCAACTTTTTTACCGGTACTGCTGGTCGGCAAATCACGGACATGACCGACACTTGACTTCACAACAAAGTCTTTACCAAGGTATTTGTTAATTGTCTTTGCTTTGGCTGGTGACTCGACAATTACCAGAGATTTTGCCATATACTTTTTAATTCCTGATGAGCTGGCGGCATTGCCGCCAAAGTTCATGGTGTAGACCACTGAATGCTAAAAAAACCGTCTAACTTTTTTCAACCATGAGTGATAAATAAAATTTACGAATACCCCTTAAATAACGAGAGCAAAATTTCTAATGTAAAATTATCTGAATCAAATTACCCGGTTAAAATAACGATATGATTAAAAACCATATAAATAATGTAACTCGTTATCAGTAACTCTATTAGTACCTCATATAAGTAAGTACTAGATATATATCCGTAATTATGCAAAGTGACAAGTAATTATTTTTTAATATTCGCCTATTTTCTGCTTTTCGTTATAATGTTGCCGGTATTTCCGGCGCAATCATAATAGACTTTGCGGGAAAACTTAAGAGGCGAATCACAATAAAATCAATTCAACCGGTTTTTTCTGATAAAAAACCGGTGAAGTAACAACGCCAGCCCCTAATCCACGTTTTAACAAGACGACTATCAATATGAATAATCGCGGTTAAATTAATTGAAAGAGAAATGATATGACAGCGTTATGGCCTGCATTACAACAGAAACTTCAACATTGCTTATGCCCCCCGGGAAATGGTGTTTTTACCGTAAATACAGCGAAAGAGCGCAAGGAACAGCTGCACCAGAAGTTATTCGGGCAAAGCGAGAATATTGAATCCTTATGGCATACATCCTTAGCTGAACTGCCAAAAAGTTCAAAAGCCGTGATCATGGGCATCGCCTCCGATTGTGGCGGCGGTATCTTACGTGGCGCGAACTGGGGGCCTTTGTTCCTGCGCAATACCCTGTTAAGCGAGTACCCGCAATTATCTGCCTTTGATATGGGGGATATCCGGGTCATTCCTCACCTGCTCCATGATAAATATTTAAACGAAGCGACCATTGCCAATTGCCGCAAGGCGTTGTACCAGGATGAAAACAGCCCTTACGCGGTCAGTCCTTTGTCCCTGACGGAAGATGTTTTGCATGATTTTTACCAGGCTTTTCCGGAGAAAGGCATCTTTGGTATCGGCGGCGATCACTCCATCAGTTACCCGTTAACCAAAGCTTATCTGCAGGCGAAAAAGGCTAAAGGCATACGTGCCGCCATCATTCACTTTGATGCCCATACCGATCTGCTGGTAGAGCGTCTGGGCATAGATTTATGTTTCGGCTCCTGGTGTACCCATATCCTGGATGACCTGCATGCCAACAACCACTTGATTCAGGTGGGGATCCGCTCAAGCGGCAGACCTAAATCCCACTGGGAAGATACTTTTGGCGTGAAACAGCACTGGGCACATGAAGTACGGGAATCGGGCGTCGACAAGGTAATTGCCAATATCCTGGCCCAGCTGGAAGGGGAAAATATCGATGAGTTGTATGTCAGTTTTGATATCGATGCCTTAGACGACAGTGTGGCTTCTGCTACCGGCACGCCTGAGCCGGATGGTTTGTATCAGGAAGAGGCCATGAAAATCTTAAAAAGCCTGGCGGCGGTTTATCCTATTACCGGCGGCGATATGATGGAAATTGCTCCTTTCACCGACAGTTCAGGTTCAGGGGCGAGCAGCGCTGAGAAAACCCTGGCGGCGGGAGCTGAAATTTCAGCGTTTTTACTGAACGAAATAGCGAAATAACAGAAAATTTCTGCAGGTAAAATGAAAAGGCCGGTGTTTAATATTAAGCACCGGCCTTTTTAACGACTCAATCCCCGAAAATCAATCGGTAGTAGTACAATCTGACTGAGCGCCAAAAGGACTATTCAGGCCTATACCCGCAACCGGGGGTGTAATGTCCTCACTTAAAAGGTCAGCACTTGACATAGGCAAGGTAAAAGTAGTCTGGGTAGAACTTTCAGTGCCATTAACCTGAGTCGATAAAATAAGTCTGATATCAATCCAGTGTCCAAAGCTTTGCGGATATTTAATATCAATAACCGCCCCCCCTTGACTGTCAGTGGTCACCTCCCCCAGAGCGGCAACCACATTACCCGGGGTTAACAAATCGTTGCCGTTAGTATCTTCGCCAGGATCTAAAATACCATTTATGTTGGTATCTTCATTGACGCAGGGAAAGCTATCGGAGTAGACCTCACCATCCGGCCCGTTAGTTTTCCAGGTAATAAATTCACCATTTTCAAAGAACTTGACCCAGATCCCCTTATAAAATCGCACGGGAATAGCCGATACCGTCAAGTCCACATTTTCCACAGGATTAGAGTCGATATCGGTAACAAACACTGAAAATTGTTTGTTATAACTGGTACTGTCCACTTCAATAATTTCATTTCCCGTACCTATTGCGATAAAAACCTCCCGGTCTGCTACGGTTAAGGACACGGTATCCGTTTTAGAAGGGTTATCTCGAACCGTGGCCTGTATTGAGACATCATTTTGTGCCGAGACATTATTTGAAGTATAAATTGTTGAAGCACTACCGTTGCTGTCAGTAATGGCGCTGGCAGGAAAAATCGTACCGCCATTGGTATCGGTTAACGTAAAGTCTATGTCTTTATTTTTCACCAGGTTGCCATTAGCATCTTTGACAACCACAGATATGGTCGAGGTTTGTCCATTCGGTCCCACTGAGTTGGGTAGTGCCTGGGCAACTATGGTATCGACTGACTCGGCGATAAATTCAAATTCCAGCTGATTATTTAATACGATATCATCGTCTGTACCGGTAAAAGTAACCAGGGCCTTACCGGCATTATCTGAAGTCAAGGAAGCCGTTACCTGGCCGTTCACGGTAGTCGCCGATGATGCAACCAAACTCCCCCGGGTAGAAGTAAAATTAACCTGGGTGCCATCCGGCACAGCAACCCCCGAGCGTAACCAGGTTAAGGTTAAAGAAGCACTGTCAGAGAGTAATACATCTGGAATGGTCTCCGCCGGTACTGCAGAAGGATCAACACTCGTGCCATTGCCATCATCAAAAGTACTAAATAAGAAGGAATCTCCCTGCACAGCAACGTTTTGACTCACGGTAGCCCCTAGGGAACTGGCGATAATGCCGTTAGTACCGCCGGATATCCCGGTCACCACTACCGAAGTTTGCCCGGTAAAGTCTGTACTGACAGAGTCGGCAATGGAAAGCTCCGCCACCGCCCCTGCCGGCGATTCGGTGGAAGTATTGGTTAAGGATAAATTCACCTGGGTATTGGCAATGCCGATACCATCAGAGTCCAACACTTTGATAATATAACTATTATCATCATTAATGGCTAATGAAGTTGAACCAGTTAAACTGACCGTTGTCCCCACCACCTGGACACTGACGCTATCAGTAATAAAATTACTGCTGGCAGTAGTAGTAATAACCCGGTTAGTAGGTTCGTTTTCAGTTTTCAGAATCGCCGTTGCCTGACCATCCGCCCCCGTGATGGCATTAACAACCTCAATTTGCCCTGAATCAGCAGTAAAGGTGACATTAACATTATCAAGCAGGTTATTATTGGTATCTTTGGCAATGGCGGTTAAAGTGATGCTTTGCGCACCGCTTGAGGCTATTTGCTGGCTGCTGGCAAATAAACTGATATCGGCCAAGTCAGGCAAACCGCCGGTATTGCCGTCACCCTGGCTGGTAAAGCTGATATTGGCCGGGTCAACCTCTTCAACTGTGGCGGTGACCTGCCCGGCCCCTGCCGTTTCTCCGGCATTTAAAATGATGGTGGCTTCGCCGTTAGACTGAGTATTGGCGGTACCTATTTCCGGGTTAAAAAAAGCTAAATCTGCATTATCCAGGGTAAAGGTCACTAATTTTCCGGCTAAGACGGTATTACCCTGTCTGACCGTGGCGGTAACGGTTGCCGGATTTTGCTCAGAAACCATTTCATTGGAAATAGCCAGGGTTACCGTGATTTCATCCGGGGTTTCCCCGCCCCCTCCGTCGTCGCCGCTTAAGCTGCCCCCACCGCAGCCCATTAAGATAATGAATAACGCAAAACAGCTAAAACCTTGATGCAGTTTCATAAAGTCCCTCATTAATTTTTATTGTAAACCCTCTTTAGCTTAGACCCATATAGGGCAAAACGGCAGAAGCGGATCAAAAAAAGCCTTTGTGGTAAGGTTTTTAAAAACCTCATTACCTGTTAATCTATGCCCACGATAAAAATAATATGCCTTAAATAAACAGGACAGCTGTGAAACATACAAATTTAACCACTCGTATCGTCATTGCTATGATTGCCGGTATTGTCACCGGCGCCTTTTTGCAACTTATCATGCCCAACGGCTCCGACTTAGTTATTCCCCTCTATCTTTTTGACTTTTCCGTCAGAGGTTTTTTCGTTGACGGCGTTTTTGAAGTCATCGGGCAAATCTTCGTCGCCAGCTTACGTATGCTGGTGGTGCCCCTGGTTTTTGTCTCGCTGATCTGCGGCACCTGCTCGTTAAAAGATACCAGTAAACTGGGACGCATCGGCGGCAAAGCCATAGGCTTATACCTGATGACGACCGCTATCGCCATCAGCTTTGCCATGTCGCTGGCCTTATTTGTCAGCCCGGGTGAAGGGGTCAATATGGCCTCAGAGACTACCTTTGCCAGCAAGGAAGCCCCTTCACTGGCACAAGTACTGATCAACATGTTTCCCAGCAACCCTTTTGCCTCTTTTGCCCAGGGGAATATGCTGCAGGTGATTATTTTTGCCTTACTCTTTGGTATTGCCATTGCCCTGTCCGGTCAGGCGGGCGAGCGGGTAGCGAAAATATTCACCGATATGAACGAAGTGATCATGCGCCTGGTGGCTATTTTAATGAATATCGCCCCGTACGGCGTATTCTGTCTGCTGGCAGGCTTATTCACCGATGTATCCTTAAAAACCTTTGGCAACCTGCTGGTATATTTCCTGGTAGTGTTTTTCGCTTTACTGGTACACGGCCTGGTTACCTACCCGGTAATCCTTAAAGTGCTAACCGGCTTGAACCCTTTGGTATTCCTGAAAAAAATGCGCAATACCATAGTATTCGCCTTTTCCACCTCCAGCAGTAATGCCACCATCCCGGTCACTTTAGAGACCGCCACCAAGAAAATGGGCGTGAAAAACTCCATCGCGTCCTTTACCGTGCCTCTAGGCGCCACCATTAATATGGATGGCACCGCCATTATGCAGGGGGTTGCCACTGTCTTTATTGCCCAGGTCTTTAATGTCGACTTAAGCATCACTGACTTCCTGATGGTGATCCTTACCGCGACCCTGGCTTCAATCGGCACCGCAGGGGTTCCTGGCGTTGGTCTTATCATGCTGGCCATGGTACTGGAGCAGGTAGGCTTACCGGTAGAAGGCATAGGCCTGATCATCGGCGTTGACCGCCTGCTGGATATGACCCGTACCGCGGTTAATGTTACCGGCGACACTATGGTGACCTTAATAGTCGGTAAAACCGAAGGGGAATTTGAAAAGGATATTTACCTGGACGATAAAGCCGGCACCCAGATAGAAGAAATTGATTTCCACCATTTGAAAGAGCAGTAAACTTTATTGCCCGAACAGGCCGCAATCCTTAAAGAATTGCGGCTTTTTTATACATAGAATCTATGTCACGGCCACCTGAGGATAACAGAGTGAGCGGTATTCTCTTCGACCCCATACTCCTGCAGTTTATAACCTTAAATCTCTAACATAAACTGATTGGTCTTCAACAGCTGTGGCGCATATTTTTCCCGCATAAACTTATTGTCTTTAAGCTTATCAATATCCGCGATTAAAGTACTGGTTTGACTGGCTTCCTGGCTGGTCTTTCGCGACTGGTACTTCACTTCTTCACCATAAAAGGTAGTCGACTCGGTGGTGGTGTCCTTATGATGACTGATATCCTGTGTCCAGATATCTTCAACTAACCGTAAACTGCTGGTATCAATGCTTTCTGTCACGGTTTCCACACCGGTAGAAATACCACCGCCGATATAGGCAGCTGTTTGCTCTTTTCTATCGAACTTTTGCTCTTGGTCCACAGCAACAACATTACCGCCTTTGGTTGCCGCCTTGATAGTATATTGCTCTGAGATATCTACGGTTTTACTGCCGGTCTCGGCATAACCCCGTAAGGTAGTCATATCATAAGCTTTCGTTTGTTCCACCCCGGTATAATCAAGGCTTTGAGAGCTGCTGGTTTCTTGCTTCAGGGCAAGGTTGATATGGCCCTTATAGTTTTCCTCACCGACAACGAAACTACTGTTAAAATCAGCCAGCAAAGAGAAACCTTCATTAAAAATATGCGCTTTATCATCTGCCATGGCTTGATAGCGGGCGTCCGTCTCTATCATGTCATTGGTTAACTCTGCGGCCAGGCGGCCTTTATCAGCCGATTCAAACTCGCTAAAATCCATTTGCCGGGTATGTTGCTCTGCCAGTGAGAAAACACTGGATAACGCGGTTTTATAACTTTCCAGAGCCGTTGGCGTTAAGGTATTATAACGGGAAGACTGGTTCTTGCTGACCTCCTCATAGCTGCTATCAATAACGTCCAGGTATTGCGCCAACTGGGCTTCATCCAAACGGCCTATGGTTGAACTGTCGACGGCAAAACTGACCTCCCGGGCGCCCGATGTTACCCAATCGAATTTCAGGCTCTGTTGCTGATTTTTAGCATCAAAGGCATAGCTATAATCCAGGCGCTCGGTCCTAAGGTCCCCCTCACCGCCTTCCCACAGACCTATCGATAAATCGACACCGGCTAATTGTTCGCTATCAAAGTCCTTTAATACATCCAGGGTAAAATCATGCTCACCGGTTCCGCCGCCAAAGACATTATAACCTGAGGATCGGCTACCGGGAAAATAGTCATCTGCCAGTTGACCGACCTGGGAAAAGACACCTTGCAGTGCCTGGTACTCCTGCTCCGACAGCTCTCCATCAACCTCATAGCTCAGCTCGAAGCTGTCCAGGGTGTTACCCGATGCTTGTTCATACCCCTGACTTGAAGAAAACTGAATGTTAATCACATCTCCTTCGCGGGTTTTTACGCTCAGTTCAAATAGCTGCAGATCAGACTCTGCCCGTTCATCCCGGTAAATAGCCTCAGAAAAACCGGTTAGTGCCCTCTCTACCCGATATTCACTTTTACTGATAAAAGATTTCTGCTCCGGCCCCAGCTTCCCCAGCGCTTCGAGAATACCACTGGTATTGCTGTAAGCGCTGCGAACATTTTCTGAAGCCTGATTGATGATCTCGGTCAGCTCATCGGCATTACTGCCCTGTTTCAAGCCATGTTGAACATTGCGGGTAACAAAATGTACCGCCAGGTCTTCTGCTTTGGCATCATAACCGGGAGCCGTGGTTATCTGCTCCTTAGCTATCGTTATCGAGTTTGAAAATTCCTGCTGTAACTGCTGCTTTAACAGCTTATTGACCGCCTCATACTCTTCAATGGCACGGGTAAACTTTTCCCTGGCCTGTACAGATATTGCACCATTATCTTGGCCGCTAGCGGATATTTCAGCAGTAGAAGTAAGTAATGATACTTTCCGCTCGGGATCACTTAAGGCAGGATTAAATATTAACGTATCAAGTGAGGTGTTCATTGCCATCCCTGGTGAAACTAAAAGTGATTCGGTTAGCTTCTATATCGGTAAAAACATTGAAAACATTAGATATTTTTCATCATTGTAGCAAAATAATTCTGTCAGAAACCGCTGCCTGCCTTAAGAGGGCAATATACTTGGCAGCAAAAAAGAAAGGGGCAACAAGGATTGGGAGTGTTTTCTTAATACAAGCCGGTATTTTTAAGAAAACACTCAATACAGGCAGGAATTACAACAGATTATGCTCGCCAAGCTCCTGCTTGATTAAACCAAGATTAAAGCCGTTAATAATTTTATTGCCGATAACAATTTTAGGAACGCCGGGTTGGCCTATAGATTGATATAGGGAGTCAATCTTGTTGTCACCAAGTTCAATATCCCGCTCCAGGAAGGCAATATTATTCTTGTTTAAAAACTCTTTCGTTTGTTTACAGAAGCCGCACCACTGCGTGGTATAAACCACAACCTTATTACTGACATTGGCAAAATGCTCCCGGGTATCTGTTTCTATATAGGCAGGGACCTGATTATACCACTCCCAGGCACTTTTTCCCGCCAGGCCCAGACCTAAACCTAGCCCGATAATCAGTACGTAACTGGCCACCTCTTTCACTTTACCCAGAAAACTGCTTTTTTCACTCATCAATACTGTCCTTATTGTTATTATTTCCAATGCTGCCAGATTAAAAGAAGAACCCACAGAGATCAATAGCAAATAAACAACTGTTTTACTTTTAGTTAACCTTTTTATTTACTTTAAATAAATAATAAAACGAACTCACTGAGCAATTACAGCCAAATATCTGGCCAAAGACAATGAATAAGAAAGGATTATCTCAGTAAAAGGATAGCGGCGATAAACGCGCTGTTTGTCTTTCTGCGCCATCCCAAGCGTTTAATAACGGATCAGGTATAAGGTTTCTGCCAGGGAGCTGACATCAAAGGTACGTTGGGCAAAGCGTTTATCTTCATGAGGCAAAGTTGCCAGTTTTTCGATTTTAAGTTTTTTATTGACAGCAAACAAACGCCGTAAATCTTGTTCAAAAACCGGAAAAGGAGGTCCCGGCATTTCTTCAGAAGGATATTCTACCGACACCAGTAATATCCGGGTATCTTCCGTCATAAAGCTCAGCAGCTTATCAACATAAGCTTGCTGCATCGCTTCGGGCAGAGCAATAAGCGCCGCTCGATCATAAATCCAGTCGACCCCGGACAACAATTTTGGCGCAAGCTTAAAGAAATCTCCCTGCCACAGATTCAGGTTATCGTAGGAAAATAACTGAAAATCCCCTTCACGCCGGCTTTGATAGGGAATGTCTTTTTCCTGAAAAAAGTCCCGACAGGCGATTTCACTGAGCTCAGCGCCGCTAACTTGCATGCGTTCGGCAAGCCAGGCCATGTCCAGCGATTTACCGCATAACGGCACCAGCACATGCTTGTCTTCATCCCGTAACAGCTTTTCCAGGTAACGACTTAAAAATGGATGGATCTCCTGCTGATGGAAACCCAGGGTATTGCGCTCCCAACAGTTATGCCAAAAGATCTTATCCATCTTACTTCACCTGCTGCTCAATAAACCTAAATTAACCGGGAAAGATACGGTTATTTTGCCACAATTTACCGATAACGTTTTCAATTGAAAGCGAAGCGGCTTTGGTAAGCTTTTCTGCAAAACCTTTGCGGGTTTCAAATTTTATTGCCACCACCTTACGCTCTTTACTGGCAGCCTGCAGATAATCGTCGCTGGTTTGGATCTCATCCACTAACCCCAGCTCTTTTGCTTTAGTACCAAACCAGTGCTCACCCGTGGCCACCTTGGCAACATCCAAGCTTGGTCTGTGCTCGGTAACAAAGTCCTTGAATAACTCATGGGTTTCTTCAAGCTCTTCAACAAACTTTTCACGGCCTTTTTCGGTATTCTCACCAAACATGGTTAAGGTGCGTTTAAACTCGCCCGCGGTCAGTTGTTCAAACTCAACATCGTGCTTTTTCAGCAATTTGTTGAAGTTAGGCACCTGGGCAATAACCCCGATTGAGCCTAAAATGGCAAAAGGTGCAGAAATAATTTTGTTGGCAACACAGGCCATCATATAACCGCCGCTGGCAGCTACCTTGTCCACGGAAACCGTCAGCGGGATATCGTTTTGGCGGATGCGATCCAGCTGGGATGACGCCAGGCCATAGCCATGCACCATACCGCCGCCGCTTTCCAGGCGAACAAAAACTTCGTCTTCTTTATTAGCCACAGATAAAATGGCAGTAATTTCTTCACGCAAGCCTTTTACTTCACGGGCATCCAAACTGCCGTTAAAGTCCACCACGAACAGCCTGGGCTCTTGCTTGGCATCTTCATCTTTGGCAGCATTCTTTTCTGCTTTGGCTTTTTCTTTTGCCAGTTTTTTATCGGCTTTTTCTTTTTTCTTTAATTCTTCCTTCGACAACAGCTGATGGGTAATATCCTGCTCAACTTCTTCAAATTCAGCAGACAGATCCGTGATCTCCAGCTCTCCTTTTTTATGTTTTTGCTTAATGGCCGTGGCAGTAATCGCCACTAAAATGGCCACCACCGCCAACACTAAGGTCACGGTTTTGGCTAAAAACATGCCGTATTCGTACAAAAAATCCAAAATGACTCTCCCGGGAGTAAAAATAAACCAACCAAACCCGGCGAGGTTTGATTGCTCAGGTATTAATTAACACTGATTTTACACGAAAATCTGGCGCTGAAAACGCAAAAAACACAAATTTTAACAACTGATTTTTTCTTGTTTTACTGCTCGCGTAACTTGCCCTGCATTCAGATATAAAAAAGCCCTCAAATGAGGGCTTTTTCAACAATATAGTGATATCAAATCATTATTGCTTAATGACTCCAGCATCGTTAATGCTGACCGCTTGTCCTTTCGCGGCAAAGAAGCTGACCACTTGTGTCTGCATTTCTGTAGTTGCCCGGGCGCTTAATTCAACCGAAGGCGAAGCCGTCGCATCGGCGCTAGGGTTTAAAATAGAGCCATGATGGCCGTTCAGGAAGCGAACCGCACCAGAACCCGCAGTGGTTTCACTCACCGCTGGTAATTCAAGTAAACGAATGCCTGCTTCAGTACCGGCTAACGGCGAGCTGGAGACAGTATTCGGGATCACTTGATCCGACAGGTTATCCGCGCCGTCACCGACAACTTCAATCACATGGGTCGGGGTCGCCGTAGCTTTCATGGTCGCAGCATAGTTAACCGGGTCACCTGAATCTGTTACCGTCTGCGCAGCAAAAGCAAAAGAAGCAAAACCGGCATCAAGCTCAGCACGCTGGGTATCATTTAACACATTATTATAAAAAGCCAGGTAAGATTCGATTAAAAAGTCTTCCCATTCAGGTGAAGTACTGGTGTAGCCATTGGCATTTACCGCAGCCACATATCCCTGGAAGTCCGTTGAGCTGGCATAGGTTAAACCGGATTTAATGGTATCTTTAAAAGAACCGGACTCAAGCAGGAAGTTCGCAACACCAACACCCGGCATCGCCAGAGAGTTGCTATTAATGGCAAACATGGGATCAATGGCTTCATTTAAAGGCGCATTAGCTAATGCCACGAAATTAATCCCGGTAATTGCCCCCAGGGAATGGCCCAGGAAATGTACTTCATTACTGTTAATGCTAAGTTCAGGACTTAAGGCTAAGGTATTCAAACCTAAACGTAAGCCCAGCATATCAATAGAGCTTTGACGCAGGTTATCACGTGTGGTTAACAAGCTGCCCAGGTTCATGTAGTGGGTGGCTGAACCTCCCATGCCGTCTGTGGCATTAATCTCATCACTACCATCTCCGTCAAGGTCAAAGCCGCGGCTGCCATGCAGTGGATGATCAATCGCGACAGTGGCAAAACCGTTAGATGACAGCGCACCGGTGATCAATAACATGTCTTCTTTTTTAGAGGTGATACCGTGCTGCAAGATCACTATAGGCCAACCGCCGTCAGGCATTACATAGTCTGTGGACAGGCCTTGCAATGCTCTGAGTTCATTGATCTTGTCAACATCCGGTGTCGTCAGTTGCACGTCAAGTGCCATAGTGGCCTTAGGAGCCGGTACCGGGCTGTATTTGGTCAGGTTTCTTTCGGTATCTAAATCCATTATTGAGCTCAGGTCGCGTAAACCCGGAGCCGCCAAACCGGCCGCGTCAGAAACTGCCATACAGGCAGCATCATTGGCATCTAATGCCCCCTCAGGAATGGCATCCGGATTCGCTGCAGCCAGACCCGCCAGCATCACACCTGAATCACATAAGCTTGTCCACCACTCATTCACCGGCGCCATAGGATTATCGGCACTAGGCACACCTGAGTAGTATGGCAGGGAAATACTACCACTGTATAAGTTGGCAGTATCAAATAAAGGCTTTTGCGTGGCGCCGATAATGCCTGCATCAGATAAAAGATCCCCTACTGAAATGCCTAGATCCGTCACTGCAATCCCCGGCAAAACACCCTGGCCGACATTAGCAGCCAGCAACTGCTTGGCGGTAAATAACACATCTGTGGTCGACTGAGTCGTCATGGCCATAGTGTATATCAGTGAATCACGATCGGCGCCTGCGGCAACGATGGCATTTTCATAACTGTTCACCGCAGCCTGTAAACTCTTTTGCGCATCTGTGGCTAGCGGCTGGGTGGCAAGATCTTGCTGAACCAGCTCATAACTGCTGGAGCCAAGCACAGACTTACCGCTGTCATCCTGAATATTTTTAGTCAGGGCAACCACATAAGTGGTTTTTCCCTTCAGCGGGTTTACCGGAACGATAGCAATACTGTTACCCGATGCCTGGGCGATAAAGTCGGTGCCAAAGGTCAGTTCATTAACGACTTTACAGGCTAATCCAAGGGAAAGACTGGTACAGTCTGCATCGCTGGCATCGCCCCCCATCACCATCTCATAAACTTTTACCGAGTCAGGAGAAAAAACACTGTCACCGTCAAGGCCGCGCCCTTCAGGGAAATCAATGGCGATAGTAAAAGGGTTAATTGTCGACCAGCCATCAAGGGCACTCATGGCAACAAAAGGATCTGAGCCGTCGCTGGCATCTTCTACAGGCAAATTCAAGGTGCCGTCAGTCGTACCGGAAAAAAGTAAGTCGTTTGGTACGGAGACCACACCAGCAGTGGGATTGAAGGAAATTCGGCTATTTGCAGGAGCCACCGTGTTATTCTCTGCTGTTTCCTGTATAACATCAGAGTTGGATTCGCTGCCACAGCCACTTAAACCAAGTGCGCTGCAAATCGCGAGACTAAGTACTAGCTTTTTCATTATTTCTCCCCAAGGACTAGTCTTCTTTATTTTTATAAATTTGTACTTGTTAGTATCGTTTTAGTTTCTTTTTGCCTGATGTCAGTCAAAAACTAACAAGTTAGACCAGTCAAACTTAACCCAAGATTTGCCAATGTGCTAGCGGTTTTTTTGATTTATGTCTGATTTTGCTGATATTTGCTTACTTTTAACCGTCTTAGCTCAATTTTAGCTCGTCAGCATCGTCTGCAAAGAGTAAAATCACGCCATTGTTTCGCAAAAACCCATTATTCATGTTCGATTATCAAATTAAAGAAAATAGCCTGACAGACAAAACCATACTGGTAACAGGTGCCGGCGACGGTATAGGGCGCCAGGCCGCCCTCACCTATGCCGAACTTGGCGCTACCGTGATTTTATTAGGCAAGACCGTCAAAAAGCTTGAGGCGGTATATGATGAAATCGTCGCACTTGGTTATCCCGAGCCGGCAATAATCCCGCTGGATATGAAAGGCGCTACCAGACAAAACTATATTGATATGGCCACCACCATTTCACAACAATTCGGCAAGCTTGACGGCGCCCTGCTCAATGCCTCTATGCTGGGAGAATTAACGCCGTTTACCCAGATCCACGAGCAAATCTGGAACGATGTTATGCAGGTCAATGCTACCGCACAGTTCCTGATGAGCCAGGCCCTGATAGCTCCTATGCTACTGGCACCAAACGCTTCCCTGGTCTTTACCAGCTCCAGTGTCGGCAGCAAAGGCCGCGCCTACTGGGGACCTTACAGTGTTTCTAAATTTGCCACCGAAGGTTTGATGGAAGTCATTAGCGATGAGTATGAAAATTCCAGCCTGCGCTGTAATGCCATCAACCCCGGGGCTACCCGTACCAACATGCGCGCCAGTGCTTTTCCTGCTGAAGATAAGAACCAACTGCGAACAGCCAAAGAGATCATGCCGCTTTATGTTTATTTGATGTCTAACGACAGTAAAGACATCACTGGCCAGGTATTAAAGGCTCAGTAAACAGGCTTTTAACTCCTTTACGGGCTAAGTTCACCTTTAGCCCGCATCAGCAAAATCAATCTTTTCCTGTGCGCCTCACTCATCTTACCTGCACAACATTGACCTTCCATTAACACAAATGATACATTCCTTGGCGCATACCAATCTCAGTATGTTTCAATAAGGAAGTTAAAATGAAATTACTAAGCTATTTACCACTTGCGATCAGCCTGTTTGCCGCCAACGCCGATGCTGGCGATACCACAGTGGTTTTTGGTGACCGTTACACCTTCACCGAAGCCGACTTTACCTTCACTGCCGGCCAGCCCAATCCTGCTTTCCCCGAGTGGGGGCAAATGACCAGCGATGAATATGTTGCAGAGTTTTCTGTCAGGGGAGACGATGGCCAAACCCTGTTATTTGATTTAGATGCAGACGTATGGGGATACGGTCACCAGGCAGATCAAGCCTTATGCCCGTACATCGTTGATGGTGTCATTCATTACCGGGAAATGGCCCCCCTGGGTGATATCTGCATTTGGGGAAGAAAAACGGTACCGGGAAAAGACTTCAGGTACAGTGCAAGTGTAAATATTAGCTGCAGTGATATGCCGGTAGGTGTCGATATCGACAATAGGAATGAACGTCTCGAGGATTATGTCGAAATGACCAATACCTATCGCGGCGTACGTTTAAGGGTTGACAAGCAAGGAGTATATGATGGTCAATGCAAAACGATGAAAATAGTCGTAAGGCCTGGGTTGAATCAAAAAATTGATCAAATCGACATGGATTTGTTCTTTGGCTCACCTTTTTAGCCATACCGATAGCGGCACAGTGTTCTGCGTTTATCCTGAGCATAAAAAAGCCGGCATCAGCCGGCTTTTAGATATCTGCAAAGCGTTATTACAATTAACGCAATTCTCTTCTTAGGATCTTACCGACATTGGTCTTCGGCAATTCATCCCGAAACTCTACCAGCTTAGGCACCTTATAATTGGTCAGGCGCTCACGGCAATGGCTGATGATCTCCGCTTCTTCCAGTGCGCCGTTCTTACGCACCACGAAAATCTTGACAATTTCACCGTTAACTTCATGCGGCACGCCCACGGCAGCCGCTTCCACTATACCGTCATGCTCCATAACCACTTCTTCCACTTCATTCGGGAAAACATTGAAGCCAGATACTATGATCATATCTTTTTTGCGGTCAACAATCGTGAAATGACCCGTTTCATCCATAGAAGCAACATCCCCGGTGGCAAGCCAGCCGTCTTTTAAAATCTCATTCGAGGCATCGGGGCGGTTATAATAACCTTTCATCACCTGAGGACCTTTCACCCACATCTCACCGGCTTCACCGACAGCTGCTTCAGTGCCGTCTTCCAGCATGATTTTAACATCGGTAGACGCCGCAGGTACGCCAATAGTGCCGTCATAAGCCTCTTGATTATAAGGGCTCAGGCTTACCATAGGCGCACATTCCGTCAAGCCGTAACCTTCCAGTAAACGGGATTTGGTTACCTGCTGCCAACGTTCGGCCACCGGTCTTTGCACCGCCATACCGCCGCCTAAAGACAGTTTTAATTTACTAAAATCAAGATTATTGAAACCCGGAGTATTGAGTAAACCGTTAAACAGGGTGTTTACCCCGGTCAGCGCGGTAAACGGATATTTTGCCAACTCTTTGACAAAGTTAGGCATATCCCTGGGGTTAGTGATCAATAAGTTAGTACCGCCTATGGTTAAAAACATCAGGCAGTTCGCCGTTAATGCGAAAATATGGTACAAGGGTAAAGCAGTAACGATCAGCTCCTGTCCCTCGTCCAGCAACGGATTTAATGCCGCTTTGGCCTGCTCCAGATTGGCAACCATATTGCGATGGGTTAACATCGCGCCTTTGGAAACACCTGTAGTACCGCCGGTATACTGTAAAAACGCCAGATCTTCACCGCTCAGCTCAACCGGACTGAAAGTCAAGGTGGAACCTTTTACCAGGGCTTTATTGAAGCTATGGGCATTAGGCAAATTAAATGCCGGCACCATTTTCTTGATGTATTTGACCACAAAGTTAACCATACCACCTTTAACTTTGCCCAGGCGATCGCCAAGCGCAGTTAAAATGACATGTTCAACCGGGGTATTGTCGATCACCTGCTCCAGGGTATGGGCAAAGTTTTCGATGATCAACATGGCTTTAGCGCCAGAGTCTTTTAGCTGGTGCTCCAGCTCACGTGCGGTATAAAGCGGGTTAACGTTAACGACGGTTAAACCGGCAAGCAAAGCACCAAACAAGGCAATCGGATATTGCAAACTGTTGGGCACCATGATGGCGAACTTATCGCCTTTCTTTAAGCCTAAATCTTGCTGCAGATATGCGGCAAAAGCTTTCACCTGACTGTCTAATTCACTGTACGTGATTTCAGCACCCATGTTAATAAACGCCGTACGCTGTGCGTATTGCTTGACGTATTTATTAAACATCTCAACAAGTGATGCATACTTGTCCGGGTTTATTTCAAACGGAACTCCTGGGGGATAACTTTTCTCAAGCCATATTTTTCCCATGGTGCCTCTCCTCTTTCTGAAATTGGTATTTATGGCCGTTATTGTTTTGATAGTATCAATCTTAATTGATTCGGCCATAAAGGAAATTGAGTCAAATAAAAACCTGAGTTTTTACTCGAAAGTTCAGCATAATTTCATATTTTTTAACAAAAGCCCAGCATTTTGTCACGAAAATGAATAAAATTGCGAAAATAACTAATAAAAATGGTTATAAGATAACTCGTGTTTGTTCCATTAAACATCAATGTCCTCCTGACATCTGGTTGGTTTACTATAAAGAAGTTTTGGTAGATAAACACCCGGTAAATTTAGCCCAATTGCGTTTACCTTTGCTGTATAAAAGCTAATATTTTTTCTGCCGTTTGCTGCGGCTGCTCCATATGCACGTGATGTCCGCCTGGCAGTGCATAAGAAGTAAAATCTTTAAACATAGGGCCAAAATGTTTGAGGCCCGAAGCCACAAAGTCCATGCCCTGCTCGCCGTAAATAAGCTGCACCGGCACCTCGATATCCGAAATCAGCTGCTCCGCCTGTCCCAAAGTTAACCGGTAGGGAGAAATCATACGCAAGCGGCTGTCGGCGCGCCAGGTATAGCCGTCCCCGGTTTTTTTCAGTCCTCGTTTTACGATTAGCGCGGCATCCTGGTAACGCAAGTCCGATACCGCAACCCGGGCCTGAATGGCAGACTCCTCTGTGATATGCAGGCTTTTCTGCTTTTTCTTGCCCTGTAAGCGGCTGAGCATGCCCTGGCGCAGTTGCTTGGTGGTTTGTTCTTCATTGGCATTAATAAAACCGATGGCATCAATCAAGGTCAGGGATTTCACTTTTTCCGGAAAGGTCGCGGCAAAGGCAGAGGCTATCATGCCGCCCATAGAATGGGCGACGATATCGACAGCGCCCCAGCCATTGGCTTCAAACAGCTGCAACAGATCATAAACCCAGTCGATAAAATGGTAATAGGCATCAGCGCTACGGTGCGTGGACAAACCGTGCCCCGGCCAGTCGATGGCAATCACCCGCTTGCCGGGTAAATAAGGCATCAGCGGCAGGAAACTGGCGGCATTATCGAGCCAGCCATGCAGGCATAAAACGATATCCTCCCGGGGCTCACCACAGGTCAGACCATGCAATTCCAGCTGCCCGAGATCGTAACAGACCTTAGCCTGTTCTTTGATGTCTTGTGCCATTGTTTTCCCGCGAGTTTATTCTGAAGTAATTGCTTATCTTGTCTTTTTTTGTGACTTATTACCAGCAGAAGAGGATTTTTTTCCGTTAGAAGACGACCGCCGGATCACCACGGGGTTATGACCGTAAGGGCGGTAATGATGCCAGTATGACGGCGTATGCCAGAACGGGTTTTGCACCAGCATCACATCCGCCTGCTGAATATCTTTCCATAAATGCAGAGCGTCGGCTTTAACGACAGGGTACTGATAAGGATGTTCTCCGATAGTGCCCGACTCGGGCGCGGCAATATTACCCACCACAGTAATGCTTTTGCCTTTTTTATAAATCATGGGGTCGAGCAGACCCGGGTAGTAGATCCGAAACCGGCCTAAGGTTTCATCTTTTTGTTTCGGCCGCGTGGAGGGACTCAGTTCAAAATGCACCACTTCAATCCGGGTACTGTCCTTAAGGTTATCTACCTTGGCAATCACCCCGCCCCAGCGCGCCTGGGCAACAGAATCGCTATAGCTTACCGCCAGTGCGTCCTGGTAATTGGTCAGCGGCGTATCGGCCGCCAATTGCAATTTTTCCGGAATTGCCGAGCAGGCCGTCAGTACCAGCGCGCTAAAACATACAAATAATTTTTTCATGCCTGAGATCCTAGTTATTATTCTGGCTATCGTGTCTTGCTTATTTTGACTTTCTTGCCAACAGCAGCGCCATGCCCATCGCTGAGGCGGACCATATGCCGACCCAGAGTATTTCCGGCAGCAAAGTCAAATCAGCTAACGCCGCACCATCGCCGATATTGCGGCCGTCGACTAAATAAAACGGGCTAAATAAACTGTTTAATAAGACGATGGCACCGATAAGCTTCATTATCGCCTGCAAATATTTTAATTTCGGTAATTTAACCGTTAACACCAGCAGGACCAGCAATACGGTTAAAATAAAAAAGGTCAGTAGATCCCGCACCCAAAACATCATAGAGCCGAGCAGCAACAGCACAAGAAAACCAGAAAATACCTGGGCAATGCGCTGATGTTTATCTGCCAGGGAATAAATCAGACCGCCCCAGAGGATGGCCCCGGCATAACCGAAGAAGCTGATCAGCAAAGTGCTGCCGCCCCGGGTGGTGCATAAACCGGCGCCGTTGGGAAACAACTCAATTTGTACTATCGTCCCGCCGGAAAGGAGTGCGGCGATACCATGGCTGATTTCGTGAAAGTATGTTTCCAGCCACTTAAAAGGAATGGAGACCAGCGGCAACTCCCGGATAAGGGCGGCTGCCAATAAAAATAACCAAAATTGATATTGCCGGAAGAAAGAGGATTTGACTTCTTTTTTTGCTAAAGAGGCCGAAGAAGAGAAATCAGGCAAACAAGTCAACCCCGAATAACTGCTGAACATTATCCCGCTGGGCGATATTATTCACCGATTGATATGCTGCTACCGCACTCAGGTTTTGATTTGAAGGCCGGTCATATGTGGCTCCCCGGCTATTCTCAGAGGAGTCTGCAAATAATTGCAGTTGAGCGCCCTGGCCTGGTGCTTGTCCGGAGTCTTGTCCTAAGAATTGGGAGGCACCCTGCTGCTGGCCAAGTCCTCGACCGCTTTGCTCCTGCTCAAACAGTGCTATCGCCTGTTCGTTAACATCAAGACGACCGCCCTGCCCCTGACTGTTGCGTGTTTGCTCAAGCTGTTCACCCGTGCGCTCAAGCTGCCCAGAACCCCGCACCTGCTCTGGCTGAGCTTGCGTTGCCCGGTTGACCCGGGTAAATGAAGGGTTGACTGAGTTTGAATTTACTACTTGCATATTGGCTAACATATCAAAAAATCACCAAAGGACAAAGTTTTTCCTTTGTTTTGTAGGATTTTTATTTGGCTTCTTCGATTTGCGCTTTAAAAAAACAGTGCTTATTCCTTGCCCGGCAGTTTTTTCCAGGAAACCGTATCCCTGACATAAACAGGCTGTGCCTGATCGGCACTGACCTGTTCACCACGGGCAAACGCCGCAGCGCCAATCGCCAACATAGCCTCGGCAGCCGGGAACAAAACCTCCGGCGAACCGGCATTGGTTTTTAAGTCAGCTAATTTTTCCTCATAGGCATCCCAGCCGGTACCGACACCGTAGGCACCGTTAGTTAATCCGGCTAAATGCCCGGCAACCTGCTCCGGCGGCAAAACCGCATCATCAAGTTTTGCCTGCATAATGCCGTCACTGCCGGCTTCATAATACCCCAGGTAAACCTCAGACATTCTCGCATCTATGGCGGCTATCACCTGCTCTTGCTGGTGGTTGGTGTAGGCAAGTTGCGCCATGGTCTGCAAGGTTGACACGCCAACCAAAGGCAAATTGGCAGAATAAGCCAATCCCTGGGCAACACCGATGCCGATACGTACCCCGGTAAAACTGCCCGGCCCCTGGCCAAAGATCAAGCCGTCCAGATCTTTTAATTTACAACCGGCTTCGCTCAGCACCTGATCCACCATAGGTAATAACTCTAAACTGTGGGACTGGGGACAAAGCTGGTAACGGCTCACGACTTTGTCGTTGTATTGCAGTGCGACCGAACAGGCTTCGGTGGAAGCATCAATTGCCAAAAAATTCACTTTTAATCTCTCTTAAAACTTGCTGTAAACTATGTTTTTTCACCGACATTATCGGTGATGGTTTGTAAAAATTGCGCCGCCTGAACCAGGTTACGGCTGCGTTTCATATCCGGCAGGCTTTTCAAAAATACCTCACCATATGGCCGGTTCACCAGGCGATCATCACAGATCACCATAATACCCTGATCGCTGACATCGCGGATCAAGCGCCCGACCCCCTGTTTAAGGGCGATCACCGCCTGTGGCAACTGGATATGGTAAAAGGGATCTCCCCCCTGGCGTTTCACGTCTTCGCTGCGCGCCTGCAATAAGGGATCATCGGGCGAAGCAAAAGGTAATTTGTCGATAATAACACAGGTGAGCTTGTCACCGCGAACATCCACCCCTTCCCAAAAACTGGCGGTAGCAAGCAAGACGGCGTTATCATTGTCGATAAATTCGCTGAGCAGGGTTTGTTTCGCCATCTGCCCCTGCACCAGCAAGGGATTATCCACCCTGCCTTCAAGCAGCTCTGCCACCTGGTTCATCACCCGGTAGCTGGTAAACAACATAAAACAGGCGCCGCCGCTGGCTTTGATTAACGGCATCGCTAACTCCGCCAGGGCACTGGCGCGGTTTCTGTGATTGGCTTCCGGCAAAAAGCGCGGCACCAGCAACTGGGACTGCCTCTGATAATCAAACGGGCTATCGAGCAATAGGTGACTGGCCTGATCTAATCCCAAAGGTTTGGCAAAGTGCTCAAAAGTACCGTCCACCGCCAAGGTGGCCGAGGTAAAGATCCAGCCGGCGCCAGATGCCTTGATATAAGCGCTGAACTTATCCGCCACAGACAAGGGGGTTTGATGCAAGACCACATGACGGCGCGTAGTTTCATACCAGAAACTCATGCCGCTGACCTCTAAATTGGCCATGATGTCATATTTGCTCAGCAAAGTTACCGCCCGCTCAAAGCAATTATCTATGGCATCATTGCGGGACACACATAACTTGATCACCTGGTAGAGAAAGTCGAGGTCGGTTTTAATCACGGCAAAAGCCGATGCGATCCTTGCTTGCCGGTGCTGTTCACGCCAGTTGCCCCGCTCGGGATCATAAGGAAATAACAGCCTGAACTCCTGGGTGGTTTTCATCAACTTTTCTGCCGCCCGGCCCAGCTGTTTAACATCGGTGAGGCTGGTACGGTATACCTGAAGCACATCCGAGCATAAATCCAGTAACTGACGGGTCGAAAATGCCTCGCCAAAATATTCACTGGCAATATCGGAAATCTGGTGAGCCTCATCAAAAATCACCACATCCGCCTTGGGGATCAATTCGCCAAATCCCGTGTCTTTTAACGCCATATCGGCAAAAAACAAGTGATGGTTCACCACCACCAGGTCGGCATCTATGGCTTTTTCCCTGGCCTTGATCAAGTAACAATCTTTAACATGGGGGCAATCCCGTGCCAGGCAGTTATCTACCGTGCTGGTGACATAAGGGAAAATCGCCGAGCCTTCCTGGACATTGACCAGCTCGCCGATATCGCCGGTCAGCGTGGTGTTGGCCCAGTTTTTCACTTTCACCAGATCCGTTAACATCTGGGCATCAAGCTGCCCGCCGCCGCTTTGGTACTGCTCCAGGCGGTAAGTACATAAATAGTTCGCCCGTCCCTTTAACAAAGCAATCTGGGCATTGGTGGCCAGCACCTTGCGAATGAGCGGCATGTCTTTATGAAACAGCTGCTCCTGCAGGTTTTTGGTTCCGGTAGAAACAATAATTTTTTTACTGCTTTGTTCCTGCTCCGCCGCCTCTTTATTGGCCAGCAAAGCCGGGATCAGATAAGCAAAGGTTTTACCGGTTCCCGTACCTGCTTCAACAATCAAAGAAGTCTTGTTTTCTATCGCCAGCGCCACTTCCATCGCCATATCGATTTGCGCCTGGCGCGGAGAAAAACCGCTGATGGCATTGGCCAGCAAGCCATTGTCGGAAAAAGCACGTTCTACGGATTTCATTAAGGGGTTATCGTTCTACACAGTTAAAGCTGTTTTTGGGCATTATACCCAAAATCGGCATAAATGCCGATTTATTCCCATATAGATTGAGGAAGTACACTTTAAAACTGGTAACCCCTCTAATCCAATATTTTGAAATAAACTACACTTGTACAAAAGTTATAAAACAACTTCTTTATCCAGTAGTTCTGTCAGCCCCATAAGAGAAGGGAGTTCTCAAATTGGAGAGATAAGTTATGCGACCAATTCAGGTTATTTTTATTGTTTTACTTTTATTCGTTACCTCATGCGCTACCAAGAATATAGATAGTAGCCTTTATGAGCATTTTTCAAATTATGCCCTAGCAGTAAACAATAATAATATTCTTGCAAAAAGCACTCACTTTTTTAGTGAAAGACTTTTAAATCAAGCCAATAGTGACAGTAAAAACCATTCTGAAGTAGCAGAACAATTATTATACAAGCAATATATGTTGAGACAGTTTAACAATTTTGAAATTATAAAAGACAATACCGGCTGCTTAACCGTTAATGGTTATGATAACGAAAATCTGCCTTTATCTTTTAACCTTAAATATATTCAAAACAAAAGCAACGGGTTGATTGATGGCATTAACATATCCTTTGTCAATAGCGCCTCTGAATTCAGTACTTCAGCCAAATGCCCTGATGAAACCTCCTAAGAGTTTATGCATTACGGCTGGCCCGTCTATGGGGTCATTCAAATTTCGCCCCATATTGACTGATTAAAGTAAAACTTAGCAAGACAACTGACTTTTAGCCCTCCCCGAATGGGGAGGGGCATTATTAGCATCCATCTGCCTTAATAATAACCAGACCGGCTGGTGAACTTTTAGCATTCCCCGCCAGATGGCTATTCATCCAAACCAGGTTTACATACTTAATAACCACCTAGTAAAGATGAAATAAACATAAGTGAAATCACCTTTATTCAACAATAAGATAAGGAACAATCATGATGAAAAAGAAACTATTAACCTTCCTGGTCAGTTGTGCTATGGCGGTAGGCTTCAGTGCAAGTGCAATAACTTGTGATGGAACAGCCCATTGCATGGCTGTATATACCGATTGTATGAACCATGGCTATGACTCAAATTATTGCAGCAGTCTCTATTGGAGTTGTGCCAGAACTTGTGTGCAGCCATAAATCAGGCAGCCTGTGACAATAGAATCAGCACTCACCACAGTGACTGCTGATTCCGTTCACCATACCCTAGTTTTTTAAAAGCATCTGCCGGGATGCAAAAGCCAAATCTGAAATGCTAGAATATCAAACAAAGATATCTAAATGCGGCGGCTCATCTTCAGGTTTCCCTGCATTTTTTTCAGTCTTAGATTTCCCTGCAACACCTGCTTGTTGTTTTTCTTCAGCACTTTTGCAGGCCGTTTCCCCGCTTTCGTTATGGTCAGCGGCACTATGCTCATTGTTTTGCTCAGGATGATAACCGGGAATAAAAAAGCTGCCCGCATGTTCCAGGTGATCCATTTCCTGTTCAAGCTCACGGGTTCTGGCCTCTTTTACAAGCGCCTTAACCTTAAGTTCTTTCGGCTTTATCGGTACCGGCACCACCCGGGTGAGCGCTGTGGTAAAAATATCCATTTTGCCCTCTCAAGTTAATCAAAATAAACCGTAATTTTGCCGTTAATCTACCTACTATATCGGCCCGGATCAGGATCACTGAATAAGTTAGACCATTTTTTTTTAAAAGAAGTTTATTTTATACTTGCGGCAACGTTATTTTCCAAGTAGTGTAAATAGCAATTAAGCAGATATTAATTAACCGAGTGTAATATTTACTTTACACCGCAATATTTAAAGAGTTAACAAGCACATGATTTTAAACCTGACTAATCTACATCATCATCACCATAACGATTAGCCCATTCAGGTTTATTCGCTGGAGGGCTATGGCTCTTTCAGCGGTGAATGCAAACAGATAACCAGTTTCCAAAACCCCGAAAGAGTCCGACTCTCTCGGGGTTTTTACTTTTTACCGGCAAAAAAATTGCCGCTAACAACATTAGGATACTGGCACATGACTACCGAAACACGTTTACGCATTGCAATGCAAAAATCCGGCAGATTAAGCGACGATACCCAAAGTTTACTCAAACGTTGTGGTTTAAAACTCAATGTTAGCGACCGCCGCCTGCTGGCCCATGTCTCCAATATGCCGATTGATATCATGCGGGTACGCAGCAGCGATATTCCCGGACTGGTAATGGACGGCGTCTGTGATTTAGGCATAGTCGGCGACAACACCCTGGAAGAAGCCGCCTTAGAACGCCAGCTGATGGGCAGTAAGTCAGAATATATCAAGACTTCTCCACTCAATTTCGGTGGCTGTCGCTTATCCATTGCCATGCCGGAAGAGTTCAACTACCAGGGCGTAGACAGCCTCAACGGTTTACGTTTTGCGACCACTTACCCGCAGCTGCTGAAACGTTTTGCCTCGCAAAACGGCATTAATGTCGATTTTTGTATGCTCAACGGCTCGGTGGAAGTCGCCCCCAGGGTTGGCCTGGCTGACGGCATTTGCGATCTGGTTTCAACCGGCACCACCTTGGAGGCCAACGGCTTAAAAGAGGTGGAGATCATTTTCCGCTCCACCGCCTCGCTTATTCAAACGGTTGAGCAACTTTCACCAAAAAAACAATCCATACTCAACACCATATTGCCGCGTATCCAGGGGGTGATGAAAGCCAAGGAAAGTAAATACATTATGTTGCACGCCCCGAAAGATCGTATTAGCGAGGTCAGCGCCCTGATGCCGGGTAAAGAAACCCCGACCATCCTGCCCCTTGCCGGCCGGGATGACCTGGTGGCGGTACATGTGGTAGCCACGGAAACCATTTTCTGGGAAACCATGGAAGCACTGAAATCACTCGGCTGTAATTCCATCCTGGTGATGCCGATTGAAAAAATGATGGGTTAAGGCACAAGGTACCAAGCACTATGATTATTTGGAAAAACTTAACTGCCAAACAGCAACAAGCTTTGCTGGAGCGACCGGCAATCGCAGAAAATGAACAGCTCTCAAGCCAGGTCGCCGGGATATTAACCCAAGTCAAAACGCAGGGAGATCAGGCATTATTCTCCCTGACAGAAAAATTTGACGGTATCGCGCTAAGCAGCTTGCAGGTGACACCAGCCCAGATTGACCAGGCGAAAAAAGCCCTGGACAGCGAGCGCCTGACTGCCATCAACACCGCCTACGAGCAGATCAAAAGCTTTCACCAGGCACAACAGCCACAAGATGTTATCGTAGAAACCCGCCCGGGCGTGGTCTGTACCTTAACCTCGCAGGCGATAGAAAGTGTCGGCTTGTATATTCCCGCAGGCTCAGCTCCCCTGCCGTCAACGGTATTGATGCTTGGGGTGCCTGCCCAGCTGGCTAATTGCGAGCGTAAAGTACTGGTATGCCCGCCGGATAGAGACGGCAAGCTGGCTGATGAAGTGCTGGTGGCGGCAGATCTTTGCAACATAGATGAAATCTATACTTTAGGCGGCGCACAGGCGATCGCCGCATTGGCCTATGGCACACAAAGCATAAAACCGGTTTGTAAAGTCTTTGGCCCGGGTAACCGTTTTGTTACCGAAGCGAAAAAGCAGCTATCCCAGCAGGTACCCGGCTTTGCCATCGACATGCCGGCCGGCCCGTCGGAAGTTTTAGTGATAGCCGACAAAAACAGCAACCCAGAGTTTGTCGCCGCTGATTTGTTATCCCAGGCTGAGCACGGTCCCGACAGCCAGGTGGTACTGGTCTCTGATAGCGAGTCTTTAATTGCTCAGGTTGAACAGGCCATGGCGCAACAGCTCTCGCAGCTGTCCCGCCGTGACATTGCCACGCAGGCACTGACACAAAGCCGCTTGATCTTAACCGATAATTTAGCCACGGCAGTACAGGTATCCAACCAGTATGCCCCCGAGCACCTGATCATCCAGACCGAAACTCCCAGAGCCCAGTTAGCAGGGATACGCAATGCCGGTTCGGTGTTTCTCGGCGCTTATACCCCGGAGTCTGCCGGTGATTATGCCAGCGGCACCAACCATGTCTTACCCACCTACGGTTATGCCAAGGTGTGCAGCAGCTTGTCTTTAGCCGATTTTTACCGCCGCTTTACCATACAGGAAATCACCAAAGCCGGTCTTGCCAGTCTGGCCCCCTGCATCACAGAGCTGACCGATGCCGAAGGCCTGGATGGCCATAAACGCGCGGTAACCATTCGCCTTGCACAAAATAAGGCGCAAAATAGTGAACAAAACAAAGCACAAGGTGAAGGTCTATGAACAACGTCAATATAGCTAAGCGCTTGGCGCGCGAAGAGCTCATCGAGATGGTGCCTTACCAGTCGGCACGGCGCCTCCAGGCCGGCAGCGAAAATAATGCAAAAATCTGGCTAAACGCCAACGAAGCGCCGGGCCCGGGTATCTATCAGATAAGCGGTGACAGCATTAACCGCTACCCGGATTTCCAGCCGGAAAATCTGCTTAACGCTTATGCCGATTACTGCCGTTTACCGGTAGATAATATCCTGGCCACCCGGGGAGCGGATGAAGGCATAGAACTCTTGATCCGTACTTTCTGTAAGGCGTACCGGGACAATATTCTGATCTGTCCGCCCACCTATGGCATGTACACCATCAGCGCAGAAAACCACGGCGCCGGCATCATAGAGGTACCTTTGCTAAACAACGAACTGGATTTGGACGGTTTGGCACAGGAAGTCGGCAACACTACACTGGTCTTTTTATGTTCACCGGGTAATCCGACGGGCAATTTACTGCCGCTTGAGCAGATTGAAGCAGCATTGGCACTGTTCGGACAAAGCGCTGTCGTGGTTGTCGATGAGGCCTATATTGAATTTTGCCCGCAAAGTTCTGTCAGCAACTTACTGTCTAACTACCCTAACCTGGTCATAGTGCGCACCCTGTCAAAAGCCTTTGCCCTGGCGGGATTACGCTGCGGCTTTACCCTGGCCAGCACAGAAATTATCACCCTGCTCAGTAAAGTGATAGCACCTTACCCTGTGCCGGGTCCGGTAGCCGATATTGCCGTTCGGGCACTGGAAAAACCGGCGCTGACGCAAATGTCGGTGCGGGTGAAGGAAAACAATATCTTAAGGGCCGAATTAGCCGACTGGCTGACTGAGCAAAGCTGGTGCCAACGGGTATTTAACAGCGATGCCAACTTTCTCTTGTTTCAAACACAGGACAAAGACTTTATTTTCAATGCTTTAACTGATGCCGGTATTTTAATCCGTGACCAGTCAAAACAACTGCAACTAGACAATTGCCTGCGCATCAGCATAGGCAACAAGCGGGAACTGGGCTTGGTGAAACAGGTGATCAACCAGGCCTTTAACCAAGCCTTGCCTCAACCAGAACAGAAGCAAGAGTCAAAGCAAAAACAACAAACACTTTCAGAGAACTAATATGAGCCAGCAAGATATTTTATTTATAGACAGAGACGGCACCCTGATTGAAGAGCCGGTAACGGATAAGCAGGTAGACAGCCTGGAAAAGCTGGTGTTTGAGCCTAAGGTGATCCCGGTATTGCTGGCGCTGCAGGCAAAAGGTTTTACCCTGGTGATGGTATCAAACCAGGATGGACTGGGCACACAAAGTTATCCGCAGCAGGATTTTGACCTGCCCCACAACAAAATGATGGCTCTGTTTGACTCACAAGGCATCACCTTTGCCGATGTCCTGCTGTGTCCGCATTTTGAAGAGGACAATTGCAGCTGCCGCAAACCTAAGCTGGGTTTGGTCAGCGATTACCTGCAGCAAGGTAAGGTTAACTTTGCCAATTCTTATGTTATTGGTGATCGGGAGACAGATCTTAAGCTGGCAGAAAATATGGGGATCAAAGGACTCCAATATAACAGGCAAACACTGGACTGGGATGCCATCGCCGAATTATTGCTGAAAAAACCAAGACAGAGCCAAGTGATCCGTACCACCAAAGAAACCGACATCAAGGTCTCGGTTAATCTCGATAAAACCGGTGATATTGCCATTAATACCGGCTCAGGCTTTTTTGACCATATGCTGGAACAAATCGCCACCCACGGCGGCTTTAGCCTAAATTGCAAAGTTGACGGCGATTATCACATCGATGAACACCACAGCGTGGAAGATACCGCCCTGGCGCTGGGACAGGCACTCAAACAGGCCTTAGGCGATAAACGTGGTATCGGCCGCTTTGGCTTTGTCCTGCCCATGGATGAGTGCCGCGCCGAATGTGCATTAGATTTGTCCGGCCGCCCCTGGTTGGAGTTTGACGCCGAATTTACCGACAGCCGGGTCGGCAATATGTCCACCCAGATGGTCTCGCATTTTTTCCGCTCACTGGCGGATGCCATGGCCATTACCCTGCACTTGTCCACCAGTGAGGGCAATTGCCACCACCAGGTAGAAAGCCTGTTTAAAGTTTTTGGCCGGGCCTTGCGCCAGGCGATAAAAATTGAAGGTAATGAATTGCCCAGCTCCAAAGGGACCTTATAGTGAAAAATATTATTATCGACACCGGCTGCGCTAATCTGTTTTCGGTTGAATCGGCGATAAAACGCCTAGGTTATCCGGTCGACATTTCAGATGACCCCAAGATAATCAGCCAGGCGGATAAAGTATTCTTACCCGGGGTGGGCAATGCCCGCCATGCCATGAAAAATATTCGCCAAAAGCATCTGGAGGCCACAATTAAAGCATTGCAACAGCCGGTATTGGGCTTTTGTTTGGGCATGCAGCTGATGGCAGAGTCCTCAACTGAAGGGGTAAAGCCTTCAACAGAAGGTGCCGCTGGTGAAGCCAGGCAAGTAAACGGCTTAAATGTGATCCCAACCAGGATCTCGCCATTGCAGGCAAGGGGTAAGCGTCTACCCCATATGGGCTGGAATACCTTAACTTCGGTAACAGAGCACCCGGTACTTACCGGCATTAAACCCGGGGATTATTTTTATTTTGTCCATAGCTTTGCCGCGCCGGTAAGCGAGTTTACCGTTGCCAGTTGTGAATACGGCAGCACTTTTTCTGCCGCCATAGCCAAAGACAATTTTATCGGCTGTCAATTTCACCCCGAGCGCTCCGGTGCGCTCGGCAGAAAGATCATCGAAAATTTTTTGGAGTTATAATGCAAGCAGTTAATAATAAAACACTTTTACAAGGTAACATTTCAGGAGATAAGCCATTATGATGATCCCGGCAATTGATTTAATTAATGGTCAAGTGGTGCGGCTGTACCAGGGGGATTATCAGCAGAAAACCCAATACCAATATTCCCCGCAGGAGCGCCAGCAAGCTTATGCCAGCGCGGGTGCCCAAGTGATGCACTTTGTTGATTTAGACGGCGCCAAAGACAGTAGCAAACGCCAGCTGGGCACGTTAAAAAACCTGGTCAAGCATCCCGGCATGGTGATCCAGGTCGGTGGCGGCATCCGCAATGAACAGGATGTGCAGCAACTGCTTGAACTGGGCGCAGATCGCGTAGTGATTGGCAGCCTGGCCATCAAACAACCGGCACTGGTACAAGCGTGGCTGGCAAAATATGGCAGTGAAAAAATCGTACTGGCACTGGATATCCGTATTGATGAACAGGGGCGTAAGCAGCTACCCACCCATGGCTGGATCAAGGATAGCGGCATAACCTTAGAACCCTTGCTTGATGGCTACCAGGATGCCGGCATCAAACACGTATTATGCACCGACATCAGTAAAGACGGCACCTTAAGCGGCTCAAACGTAAACCTTTATACTGAGCTTTGCCAAAACTACCCCGAGATAAAGTGGCAGGCCTCAGGCGGCATCGGCAGCCTGGAAGACATTAAAGCCCTGATCCCCACCGGGGTCAGCGGCGTGATCCTGGGGCGCTCCTTACTCGAAGGCAAGTTTACTTTAGAGGAGGCTATCACATGCTGGCCAAACGGATAATTCCCTGCCTGGACGTCAGAGACGGCAAAGTTGTCAAGGGCGTACAGTTTCGCAACCATGAAATCATCGGCGATATTGTGCCGCTGGCCCAGGCTTATGCCGATGCCGGAGCCGATGAACTGGTTTTTTACGATATTACCGCCAGCAGCGACGCCAGGGTGGTGGATAAAAGCTGGGTCAGACGCATTGCCGAAGTGATAGACATTCCTTTTTGTGTCGCAGGCGGTATCAAAAGTGAGCAAGATGCCCAACAAATTTTAAAAATGGGGGCAGATAAGATCAGCATTAACTCCCCTGCCCTGCAAAACCCAAGGCTTATCACCAAACTCGCCGATCACTTCGGCCAGCAATGCGTGGTGGTGGGTATCGACAGCTTTTATGATAAAAACACAGGCCAATACCAGGTATACCAGTTTACCGGTGACGAGAAAAAAACCTCGGCCACAAGCTGGATCACCTTAGACTGGGTTAAAGAAGTGCAGGCCCTCGGCGCCGGTGAAATCGTGCTTAACTGTATGAACCAGGACGGAGTCCGCCAGGGTTATGACCTGGATCAGTTAACCCTGGTTCGCGACATCTGCAATATCCCGTTGATCGCCTCCGGCGGCGCCGGGAGGGAGGAGCATTTTAAAGACGTTTTTGAGCAAGCAGATGTCGACGGTGCCCTGGCTGCCAGTGTTTTTCACAAAAAAATAATTGAAATAAATGCGCTAAAGCAATATTTAGCCGAGCAACAGATAGAGATCCGATTATGCAAGTAACACTAGACAATATTGAGCTGTTGGCCTGGGATAAAATGGCGGATATGCTGCCGGCCATTATCCAGCACCAGGATACCGGCGCAGTGCTGATGCAGGGTTATATGAACCGCGACGCCCTCACCGCCAGTTTAAAAACCGGCAAAGCAACCTTTTTCAGTCGCTCCAAGCAAAGATTATGGGTCAAGGGGGAAGTCTCGGGCAACTACCTCAACCTGGATAATGTCATCTGTGACTGCGATCAAGACAGCCTGTTAATTTTCTGCCGTCCCCAGGGACCCACCTGTCATCTGGGGACGGATTCGTGTTTCCCCGAGCAGGACATTCACAGGAAAAACTTTCTCGGTTACCTTGAACAGGTCATAGCTTCAAGAAAAGACCAAGACCCAAACAGCAGTTACACCGCCAGTTTATTTGCCAGAGGCACCACTAAAATGGCACAAAAAGTAGGAGAAGAAGGGGTTGAAGTGGCTTTAGCGGCGGTAGCCGAATCCCGGGAAGCGTTATTGGGGGAATGCGCCGATTTGTTTTACCACACTCTGGTATTACTGCAGGATAAAAATATCGACCTGAGCGAAGTGATGGAGGTCCTGGCCAACCGGCATAATAAATAAAGCGCAGACACAAGAATAACTGCGCCCGGACACGGGTGATCACCACAAGGATGTGGACTAGAATTAAAATATTCTCCCGCTTCAAATGGTACATAACATCATTTACAGCAAGGTTTTAAGCAAAACTTTCTCAGGTTATTTTGTCTAGCAGGCAGAAGATGATCCCCGTGGCCAGACACTTACTGCCTATACTCGCTCTTGCCTGCAGCCTGGCGATTTCGCCGGTTTCGCTTGCTTTTCCGGAAGAACTCCCCGGGAAATTAAGCCAGCAGGAGGCAGACATAGCCAGAGCCCCCGACAACGAAAAAATTCCCCTGATTCTCGCTTTTTTATTTGAAAACGTACATTACATGCAGGATAAGTCTCTGGCTTACTGCCACCAGGCACTCGCCATTTTAGCCCGCAGCCCTAACCCGGATCAGGAAAGCCAGATCATGAGCTATCTGGCAACGGCCAATATGTATCTTGGCAAAACCGAGCTGGCCAACACCCAAGTCTCCCGGGCGCTGGCAATCGCCGATACTGACAATAACCTGGCAAACAAGGTACTTGCCTATAAAGTGGCGGGGCGTATCCTGGCAAGTTTATCTGCCTCCCGCGAAGCACTAAAACAGTATGAGCTTGCCTATGATATCGCACAGGATATTGATGATATCAAAAGCCTGGCGGGGCTCTTTCGCTTAATGGCTTATGAGCACAGGGACTTATCCCAATACGGAAAATCGCTGGAATATAACTTGCGGGCTCAACAACTCTATCAGCAGCTGGGAGATAACAAGCAGGTGGCCCACCAGGTAGCAAATATAGGTACGATTTACCGCCAGATAGGTGATCTGGAAACCGCACTTGATTACCTGTTGCAAGCACTGAGCGTGATGCAAGATCTCGATGATCCCCGGGCGCTGGCTATTTTATATAACAATACCGCCCGGGTGTATCAAAGTATCGGGGATTATGAGCAGGCACTGCTCATGTATCATCAATCACTAAAACTTAAACAAACTTTAGGCTACCGCAGGGGAATTGTTTTTACCTTACTCAACCTGGGCGAAACCTACCGCCTGTCGGGAGAAATACCGCAGGCCTTAAGCCACCTGAGACAGGCGCTTGAGTTAGCCAAAGAAATCAATCACCCGGTAAGGGAAGGTATTGCCGCATTACACCTGGGACAAATCTACCGGGAACAAGGGAACTTTGACCAGGCGTCGCAGCACTTCTCCACCGCACTTACGATTTTTCAAGAAGCAGACATTAAACGCCGCATTGCCGAGGTGGAACTTGCCAGAGGAGAAATGAAAAAAATGCAGGGAAAAAATGCCGCCGCTATCCCCCATTTACAGCGCAGTATCGATATCTCCGTCAAAACCCGGGCTAATGACACCAGGTTAAACGCCTATCAGCAACTGTCGGCTGTTTATGAACTACTGGGTAAATTTCAGCTTGCCCTGGAGGCAAACAAAAACTATCAAAGCCTGCAGAAAAAAATTTCAAGTCAAAAAAGCCTGCAGCATATTGATGTCCTCAGGGTAAGTTATCAGCTTGATCAAAAGCAGCGCCAGATCGAATCCCTGACGCAGAAGAATAAAATTTCAGCACTGGAAATCAGCAGCCAAATCGCCAAACGCAATACCTACCTGATAGCCCTATTTTTTGCCTTTAGCCTGCTGGTCTTTATTTATTACCGTATCAGCACCAGGAAACAGCTTGCCATCGAACGTAAAGCCCTGGATGAGATCAGGATCAGCAAAAAACGGTTAAAGCTTGCCCTGTGGGGCAGTGGTAATGAATTATGGGACTGGAACTTAAATAACCACCAGGTCACGAGAATTAACCACTTCAGCGACATTAACCTGCCCGGGGAATACCCGGCAAATGATCTCTCGACATTAAAAGATGTGGTTCACCCGGATGATTATGACTTGTTAGTCCTTTCTCTGGAGCAATATTTAACCAGCCATTTAGGTTTTTTTGAAGCCTGCTACCGCCTGAAGCATAAAAAAGGCGGCTGGATGTGGGTACTCGACCGCGGCAAAGCGGTTGAATTTGATAGCCAGGGCAACCCTACCCGCCTCACTGGCACCTTAAGGGATATTTCCGAGCTGAAATCCCACGAACAGGCATTGATAAAACTCAATACTGAACTTGAACTCAGGGTGGATGAACGTACAACAGCCTTAAGGGATGCCAATCAGGCATTACAGGAAAAAATAAAGGAGTTGGAAGCTTTGCAGATCACCCTGGTAGAAGTCGAAAAAATTGCCTCCCTGGGTCGTTTAGTTTCAGGCATAGCCCATGAAATCAATACCCCCTTGGGCATCACCATTACTGCGGTAAGCGTACTAAAAGAACTCACCGAAAACTTTAACACCCGCTTTAACAGCAAAACGTTAACCAGGTCCCAGATGCAACATTTTATCAGGGATTTGCAAAACAGCTGTCAATTAATAGAAAACAATGTTGCCCGCTCTTCAAGCCTGATACAGACATTTAAACAAGCCTCGGTAGATAAGGATGGCGAAACCGCCAAAACCTTTGATTTACAGACATGCATAGAAAGTGCCTTTACCCCGTTTAAAACAGAGCTGAAGCGTTCGCAGCACACTTATGTGATTACCTGTCCCCGGGCCATTGAGATGTACAGCTATCCGGATTGTTTGGTTCAGGTAATGGAGATTTTGATCCATAACTCTATTTTTCACGGTTTTGAAAACACAAATGCAAGAAAGATAAACATCGACCTCAGTGCAAAAGCAGACACGGTTGTCATCGCCTACCAGGACAATGGCCACGGCATCCGCCAGGAAAATCTTAAGCAGCTATTTGAACCTTTTTTTACCACCAAACGTTATAAAAGCCATACCGGACTTGGATTACATATTGCCTATAACCAGGTAAACCAACGGCTCGGAGGCAGTATTCTTTACCGCTCTCCCTCAGGGCATACCGGGGCGGGTTTTACCATCAGGATCCCCGCAAATGTCGGCCAGTGAACTGATGCAGGTATACTTACCAGCAAAAACAAAAGCCTAATCTTCTGTAATGTGCCGTAATATTACTGATATGCAAATATGCCTATAATCTCCCTACTAAATATTCGGGGGCAATAATGGTGTTTATTCAGCTTACCAGGCCAAGGTCTTGATAAGTGAAGAATAATAATATTCCCAATTTCACTGCTTGAGTTAAGTCATTAGGGAAAAAGCTATGTTTAAATACTGGGCAATTAAAAAATACGGTACTAAATTATTACCTAAATTACGTAAACGTTACGGTGAACAACACTGTTATACTGCAAGCCAGTTAAGAGCCACCGTATATCAATGTGACTTCAATCCGCAATACCTGCCTTTGGGTTATATTCTGTTCCTCAATGAAAGTGAACTGAAACAAGTGCTCGATGCCGAGTTTCCGGAAATCTCTATTCCCTGCTATAAAAAAGAATTAACGGATTTTCTTAACGGCTATAAATATCAGGGTTACCTGCAGGTATTAAGTCATTAAATTTGAGGGAAGCTGATAAATCTCCTTTCCTTCATCAAAGCGGCACAGTTTACTCTCGCCTTTAAATATTAATTGCATCCCAAAAAGAGCCAAAAACTATTTTGGCTCTTTGCTGTAGTTATCTCTTGCTTGTCTTTGCTAGACAAGGAACAAACGGATATTTTCAACCGCTAACACCAGCATAACGATAAAGGTAGCAAGCATACCGATTTGCCGCTCACGGCTGGTACCGATACTTTTATTCAAGCCCATAGCGTGAAATATCCGGCCAATAACCAGCACAGCTCCCAAGGCATGCAATAGTTGGGCATTACCGCCGGCTATCTCATAAGCGGCCATCAAAAGCAAAGATAAAGGGATATATTCAACAAAGTTACCGTGGATACGCACCGCTTTGATCAAAGGTCGTTGATCCTCGGCACCTTCCCCCAGACCCACCTTAAACTTTAAACGCATACGGATCACATTCACGGAATGTACAATCAGCAACAGGGTTAATAAACCGGCATAAAAACCGGTGATGGCAAAGCTAAAACTCATAATGATTCCTTTACTAAATTAAGCGGCAAATAAAACTGCCTCTACTGTAAAGAAATACCATGAAATTAACAGGGCTAAAAAAGAAAAAAAGCGTGTTTATTCAGTCAAATATTATCAAATAGCATGACTGCGGGATCAAAAAAGCCCGCCAGGCGGGCTTCAAGTCTGATATCAGGGAAGAAATCAGCCTAAGGTTTCAGCAATCAGTGCGCTGACCTGTTCAACCGGCTGTGTGCCGTCGATAGTCAGGTAGCTGCACTGCTTGGCATCTGCTTCACCTTTATAATAATTCACCAGAGGTTTGGTTTGATCATGGTAGATGGCCAAACGTTTACGTACCGTGGCTTCTTCATCATCCGGGCGAATTGATAAGTCTTCGCCGGTTTCATCATCTTTACCTTCCACTTTTGGCGGATTATAGGTGGTATGATAAACGCGTCCTGAACTGGCATGTACGCGACGGCCTGCCATGCGCTCAACAATCACTTCATCCGGCACGTCAAATTCAATCACGCTGTCAACCGAAACGCCGTTTTCTTTCATGGCATCGGCCTGGGGAATAGTACGAGGGAAACCGTCCAGTAAAAACCCTTGTTTGCAGTCGTCTTCGCTGATGCGTTCTTTCACCAATCCAATGATAAGTTCATCGGAAACTAACTGCCCGGCATCCATAACCGCTTTAGCCTTAATACCTAATTCAGTACCTGCTTTAATAGCGGCACGAAGCATGTCGCCGGTTGAAATTTGTGGAATACCAAATTTAGCCATTAAAAACTGTGCCTGGGTACCTTTACCCGCGCCAGGGGCACCTAACAGAATAATGCGCATATAATATTGCCTTATATTATTTATGACGGTTTAAAAAAAAACACACTATACAAGCTCACCACTAGACAGACAAGCCCAAAGCGGCCTTAGAAGCAAAAAAGCAGCATAAATACGCCTTTTTTAAGTCATGGATCAACAAGTAAATAATATGCTGATCACCGCCAAGATTAATTTACTCAAAAAGCTGACAAAAGTGGCAAAATTTCACCCTGTTGCCAATCCTGCCAGCATAAGTGGTTCGGATAAAATAATGGCGCCTGAAGGCGCCATTATTTAAGTATCAACGAACAAATTACTTAGCTAAACTCAGCATCAATTTGTTCAAACGGCTGACAAAACTGGCAGGGTCCTGCAAGCTTCCCCGCTCTGCCAGCATGGCTTGATCAAATAATACATCTGTCCATTGTTTGAACTGTTCATCATCCTGTTCATCGGCAACATGGCGCACCAGATCGTGCTCGGCATTGATTTCAAAAATAGGCTTGGAGTCAGGCACCGGCTGGCCCACAGATTCCATCAGCTTCATCATCTGGCTGCTCATGTCCTGTTCATCGGTCACGATACAAGCAGGAGAATCCGTCAGACGCTGTGACAAGCGTACATCTTTAACCTTATCTTTTAACACTTCTTTGATACGGGTAACGACAGAGTCAAATTCCTGCTCAAGCTTTTCCTGGGCTTCTTTGGTTTCTTCATCATCCATATCACCTAAATCAAGGCCGCCGCGGGCAACCGACTGCAGCTGCTTGCCGTCAAATTCGGTCAAGTGGCTGATCAACCATTCATCGATGCGATCAGACAATAACAAGACTTCGATGCCTTTCTTACGGAAAACTTCTAAATGCGGGCTGTTTTTCGCCGCTTCAAAGTTATCGGCAACAACAAAATAAATCTTCTCCTGCCCTTCCTGCATACGCTCGATATACTCGGCCAGAGAAACATTTTGTGTCGCCGTGTTTTCTTTCGTTGAAGCAAAACGTAATAACTTGGCGATTTGCTCTTTGTGAGCCATGTCTTCCGCCGGGCCTTCTTTTAACACCTGACCAAATTCATCCCAGAAAGTCTGGTATTTTTCTTTATCGTTTTTGCCTAAACGCTCAAGCATAGTCAGTACGCGCTTGGTACAACCTTTACGGATCGCCTGGGTTACCTTGTTGTCCTGTAAAATTTCACGGGATACATTTAACGGTAAATCGTTGGAATCAAGCAAACCTTTAACAAAACGTAAGTAGGTCGGCATAAACTGCTCGGCATCATCCATAATGAATACCCGCTGCACATATAACTTTAAGCCGTGCTGTTTTTCACGGTTATACATGTCAAACGGGGCTTTAGAAGGAATATAAAGCAAGCTGGTATATTCGGTTTTCCCTTCTACCTTGTTATGGGCCCATAACAGCGGATCGGAGAAGTCGTGGGAAACATGCTTGTAAAACTCTTTGTATTCGTCGTCGTTAAGCTCAGACTTTTCACGTGTCCATAAAGCAGTCGCCTTGTTGGTGGCTTGCCATTCTGCCGGTTTGGCCGGTACTGCCGGAATTTTTTCACCGTCAGGGCCTTCACTTTCCGGTATTTCAGCCACTTCTGGGGTCAGCATTTCTACCGAGACCGAAATGTGATCCGAGTACTTAGTGACAATTGACTTTAAGCGCCAGTCATCAAGGAATTCTGCTTCATCTTCTTTAAGGTGAAGAATAATGTCGGTACCGCGGTTGGCCTTTTCGATGCTTTCAACGGTAAAGTCCCCTTCACCGGCAGAAGTCCACTGGACACCTTCGCTGGCTGCGCCGCCGGCAACACGGGTACGTACCGTCACTTTATCGGCAACAATAAAAGCGGAATAGAAACCGACACCGAACTGGCCGATCAGCTGGGAGTCTGCCGCCTGGTCGCCGGACAACTTAGAAAAGAATTCTGCGGTACCTGATTTTGCTATGGTACCCAAATGCTCGATAACATCGTCACGGGTCATACCGATACCATTATCGGAAATGGTGATGGTATTATTTTCTTTGTCGGCGCTGACACGCACCCGCAACTCACCGTCACCTTCATATAAATCGGCATCGGATAAAGCTTTAAAACGAAGTTTATCTGCTGCATCGGCGGCATTGGAAACGAGTTCACGCAGGAAAATTTCTTTATTGGAATACAGTGAATGTATCATTAACTGAAGTAATTGTTTTACTTCGGTTTGAAAACCATGAACTTCTTTTTGACCAGTCTCAGACATCTGAAACATCTCCTTTTAAATAACGTTTTATTGCTTAAAATAAATACTTCGTTAAATGCAGCCCCGGGGCATAAAAGACATCTAACGAAAATAAATAATAACCGGAGTGAAAACCCGGTTTATTTGTTGATAATTAACATGTGGGGCTGGCGGGAGAAAATTCAAGGGAAAGTTTACGGGAAAATTGTATTTGCCCTAAAGTTTCCCGTAAAAGGATAAAGAAATATAGCCGAAATCATTAGATCCCGTAATTTTTTCTGCCAGACAAGGCATGGGATAAGGTATTGCCGTCAACATATTCCAGCTCGCCGCCAACAGGCACGCCATGGGCAATCCGGGAAACCGTTACCTGAGATTCACGGGCAAGATCGGCAATATAATGGGCGGTTGCTTCCCCTTCTACCGTCGGATTGGTCGCCAAAATCATTTCCTTGTATTGCCCGCTTGCCAATTGTTCTGCCAGGATATCCAGCCCTAAATCATCCGGACCTATGCCGTCAATTGGGGAAAGGTGTCCCATCAGGACAAAGTACTGCCCGGTAAATTCACCGGTTTGTTCAATGGCGATCACATCCGCCGGGCTTTCAACGATACAGATAATTTCGGCAAGTTGGCGCTTCGGGCTCTGGCAAATATCACATAAGTCCTGCTCGGTAAAATTGCGGCACTTCTGGCAATGGCCAATGCTGTCCATGGCCCGCCCCAGGGAATCCGATAATTGCATGCCCCCGTGACGGTTACGTTCGAGCAAATGAAAAGCCATGCGTTGTGCGGTTTTCGCACCGACACCCGGCAGGCAGCGTAGTGAGTCGATTAACTCTTGTACTAAAGGACTGAATTTCATCGTGTGCCCTGTTTAAAGGTTGATGTAAAGTAGGAGATTATCTTAAAGCCGGTTATGAGGTCCCCCGAGGGAAGGCACTAACGCGCAAATCATACCCCATAAACAAATCAAGCGGTAACCCGTTGGAATTACCGCTTGATCTCTTATGCTTTAATGCTTAGAAAGGCATTTTAAAACCGGGAGGCATTTGCATACCACCGGTAAGATCACCCATTTTAGCTTTGTTTTGCTCTTCGACACGGCGTACGGCATCGTTGAATGCGGCCGCAACCAGGTCTTCTACCATTTCTTTGTCGTCTTCAAAAAGTGTGTCATCAATTTCAACACGACGTACGCTGTGGCTGCCTGTCATGGTCACTTTCACTAAACCGGCACCGGCTTCACCGGTGACTTCCATATTCGCCAGTTCTTCCTGGGCCTTTTGCATTTTCGCTTGCATCTGTTGGGCTTGCTTCATCAAGTTGCCCATGCCACCTTTCATCATAATTTTATCTCCAAGGGTATTTACCGCCAAACATAGGGGTAAACGGTTTTAATTTCAAGTCCGGGTTATTTTATTTCAACTTTCACTCTGTGAAAATCTGTACACATAACGATGCGTTATAAAGCCGCAATCGTTTGCTCATCCAAGGTTGCCTGAAAATCGTTTTGCAAAGTCATCACGATATCATCGGCTAACAGTAACGCTTTAGCATAATCGTAACGTTTATCATTGATATCCGCCTGGATCTGATAAGGATCTGCTACCGTTTGTTCTACCACTTTAATATCAACGGTAATTTTACGCTGCTGGTACTGACTTAAAGCGTTTTCCAGCTGCTGGTGGGCAGCGTCGGTTTTTAAATGTTTAGTGGACTGATCCAGTTTCAGCACCAGTTGTTCTTCGGTGGAAGACTCGCAAATGGTTGCATGGATCGCCAGCTGCCGCAAACGTCCGCTCAAGGCCATGGTGTCGATCATATTCGCCCATTTATCCACTTGATTTGCCTTACGGACATTGGCGGGGTCGATCACATTAGGTGTGTAAGGAGCCTGGGGCAAGGTTTCCAGGGCAGGAATATCCGGCTTAACAACAGCATCAGGGCTAGTTTCCGTTTCCTCTGCAGACTGGCTTTGTGGGGTTGCCGACTGACGCAAACCTGCGTCATCAGACTTTTTTCCTTTACTCTCCTGTGCTTTTTTCCGGCTGCGCAACATATTCCGGGTGGCTAGCACTGCATCTACCGGGGTTTGGCTTACGACTGGCGCTGAAGCAGCATTTTCCGGCGGCACCGTTTGTGACTGACTTGCTTGCCCCAAAGTGTTATCAAGATCTGGGGTTTGTTCCTGGCTAGCAGTTAAAGGCTCCGGCACCGGCTCGGGATCATTTTCTGATGTAAACTCCCGGCTCAGCTCCGAGCTTAAATCATGTTGTCCGATATTTTCCTGTGCTTCTCCATGCCCGGGAATTTGTGTTATTGGCTCAGGCTCTGAGGATGCAGGTAATTGCTGTAAACTGGCATTGTCTGTTGCCGCCTGACCAAGTGACTGGGCTGACATTTCTATGCTCTTAAGCTCGGCAGCCAAACTTTCCTCACTTGGGCCGATGCCAGCAGAAACTTGCGGTTCACCCTGGCCGGGAACAGCTTCTAAGCTAACAGTGTCCTTTTCCAAAGTGCCGGTATCCTGCTCATGGCTGTTTATGTCCTGCTCATGGCTTTTCATCCCCAGCCCAGGGTTGTTCACGGCTGGTTCAAGATCACGGGGAGCTGGATTTACCGGCGGCAGTGCAGCCGTCTCAACCGAAATATCACTACTTGCTATCCGGGTTTCGGGCAAGACTGTTTCATTAAAATCTACTGCTGTAGCGGTCTCGGCCTTAATACTTGCCGTATCTGTCTGAACATCTGCTGTTGTTACCGGTTTAAAGGCAAGCAAACGCAATAACACCATATCAAAAGCGGCTTGCTCATCAAAAGCGTAGGGCAGGTCCTTACGGCCGTTTAAGGCAATTTGGTAATATAACTGAACATCTTCCGGCGACATCAGGGTGGCAAATTTTTCCAGCAGCACCTGATGCTCGGGGGCAACGTCGAAATGCTGCGACACCACCTGCAACATGGCAACCTGATGGAACAGTTGGATCAATTCTGCCAATAAACGGTTGTAATTTGGGGTGTAGGAAGCAATTTCCAGCGATAATGCCATCAAGCCCTGAGCGTCTTGTTTGAGCAGGGCCATCAGAATTTTATAGACCCAGTTTTGATCTATGCCGCCAAGCATTTGCTGCAAGTGGGCTAAGGTTATATTACCCTGCCCCTTGGCAATGGCCTGGTCGGTCAAACTTAAGGAGTCGCGCATACTGCCGCGGGCGGCTTTTGCCAGCAGGGTTAAGGTGCCCGGCTCGTGCTTGACCGCTTCCTGCTCCAGTATTTGCGTTAATTTTTCTTCAATTTGCCTGACGGTTAATGCTTTAAGATGGAATTGCAGGCACCGGGATAATACCGTGACCGGCAGTTTTTGCGGATCTGTGGTTGCCAGGATAAATTTAACATGCTCGGGCGGCTCTTCCAGCGTTTTCAATAAGGCATTAAAACTGCTGCGCGAGAGCATATGAACTTCATCGATCAGGTAAACTTTATACCTGCCCCGACTCGGCGCATATTGCACGTTATCAAGAATTTCACGGGTATCATCAACCTTGGTCCGTGATGCCGCATCGATTTCAAGCAGGTCGATAAAACGCCCCTGGTCGATATCCACACACACATCACACTGTCCGCAGGGCTCTGCGCTGACACCCTGCTCACAGTTAAGGCTTTTAGCAAAAATTCGCGCTATGGTTGTTTTACCGACACCCCGGGTGCCGGTAAACAGGTAAGCATGGTGTAGACGTTGCTGAGACAAGGCATTCATCAGCACGGTAACCACATGCTCTTGCCCCATCAACTCTTGAAATAACTTAGGTCGCCATTTTCTTGCTAAAACCTGATAACTCATATTAGCTGCTATTCACCTTCATACTGAAGTAAAGACAGTATCGATAAATCCAGATCTTTTAATCTGGCTTCACCGCCCAAATCAGGCAGGGAAATAACAAATCCGGCAGCGGAGACTTCGGCTCCCAGACGGCGGATTAACTTAGTGGTGGCGTCTATGGTACCGCCGGTAGCAAGTAAGTCGTCGATAATTAATACCTTATCATCGGGAGTTAAGGCATCCTGGTGTATTTCCAGGGTATCGTGACCATATTCCAGTTGATAATGCTCGGCAATGGTTTCGCGCGGTAATTTACCCGGTTTACGCACAGGAACAAAACCTACGCCTAATGCCAATGCCAGCGGCGCGCCGAATAAAAACCCCCGGGCTTCGGTACCGACAACCTTAGTAAAGCCTTTGTCTTTAAATTCGTTTGTCATCAACTCGATAGTTAATGCAAATGCTTCGGCATTATCTAAAATCCCGGTAACATCACGAAACATGACGCCTTCGCATGGATAATTGGCTATGGTGTGGACGGCATTTTCGAGAAGTGATAATTGTTGTTCAGTCATTTGTTCTTAAGATATAAAAGATAATTGCTAAGGATAAAGCAAATTGAGGCAATTTTATAGTGACTGACTTTGACTATTTTGAATTGAAAGTTGATTAATGACAAAAAACAGCTCTTGTTCATCGATCGGCTTGGCAATTGAAAAAGTAAACATGGGATATTCAGGTAAAGCTTTTAAACTTTCCACTCCCTGAGTACTCATAAACAAAATCGGTGCATGTTGCGTATCAAGATGCTGTCGTAAATTTTTCACCAATACCAGGCCATTCATGACCGGCATCAGATGGTCGATAACAAACAAATCAAATGGCTGACTCTGGGCTTTTTCAAAGCCATCTAAACCGTTACTGGCGGTCACCACGCAATGGCCGGCGTTTTCCAGTAAAGCCGTTAAGCTGCTTAATACCGTTTGTTTGTCATCGACAATTAATATTTTCATAGTTGAATTATTCAGGGGTACCTACTTATTGTAAAAAGGTATACCAGCCCATCAACATAGGTAATAAAGGCATACCAAACAGGACAACAAAAGCAATTAATAAGTGACGTACAGAAGCCGCGTCTTTGAAATTCTCATCGTGGGACATATTGATCTTACTACTCTATAAAATGAAAGGCGCGCATTTTAGCTCAAAATGAGCAATTTGCACAGATTTAATTGACCTGGATCAAATTACTCTTGAGTAATCCACGCTTTTCAGCGAGTTGGCACAAACAATAATATTTTCTGTATTAACCACTTACAGTTTTTATCACCACAAAAAATAAAACGGGCATAAAGCCCGTTATCACGGCTGGCAAAAAGCCTACTGCCGCTTATTGCTATTCTTGAGAATTAACCGCCACACTTGGAAGTTTTCTTACCTTCTCCGCATTTTCCTTCCCCACACTTGCCGGCAGCTTTTTTGGCTTTTCCTTCGCCACATTTACCCTCACCACACTTACCTGCGGCTTTTTTGGCTTTTCCTTCGCCACATTTGCCTTCACCACACTTACCTGCGGCTTTTTTGGCTTTTCCTTCACCGCACTTGCCTTCACCACATTTACCTTCGGCTTTTTTGCTTTTTCCTTCACCGCACTTGCCTTCACCACATTTACCTTGCTTTTCCTCGCCATGGCCGACCACCGTCATGATGTCCTGAGCAGCAAAAGGATTAGACTCTGCCTTTGCCGGGGCCATGCTCAGTGTAGAAAGTGCCATTAATCCAAGAAATGCACCGATTGCCGATTTTTTAATTAAGTTCATTTGAGTTTCCTACTATGTAAATTGACCAGGGGCCGTTAGTTTTATGTTTTTTAAGTAGACCTTTAAAGGTAAATATAAATTTCATCCGTTGGTAATTTATATTTTATGCCTGCTAAGCATGAAATATTTTCGCCATTTTGGCAAATAGCCATTACAATCGTGCCCATTTTTCAATTAGGGGCTTTCATCTCAAATGACTATCCAGGCAGACCAACTTATTTTAGCACCAATGGAAGGTGTCGTGGATGCATTGATGCGCGATCTTCTCACCTCGATTAATCAGTTTGACTTATGCATTACTGAATTTGTCCGGGTGGTTGACTCCCTGGTACCTAAACATGTCTTTTACAAAACCTGCCCCGAGTTGCACCAAAAAGGCTATACCCGCTCCGGCACCCCTATCCGGGTACAACTCTTAGGGCAAGAGCCCGACTGGCTGGCAGAAAATGCCATACGTGCCATGGAATTGGGCTCCCACGGCATAGACTTGAATTTTGGCTGCCCTGCCAAAGCGGTGAATAAAAGCCGGGGCGGCGCGGTACTGCTGAAATCCCCTGAGCAAATACACCGGATTATTGCCAGAGTAAAACAGGCCGTTGGCGAGCAAGTTCAGGTATCGGCAAAAATACGCTTAGGTTTTGAAGATACCAGTTTATTCAAAGAAATTATCAGCGCCGTCACCAGCGCCCGGACCGATTTGTTAACGGTCCATGCCAGGACTAAGTTGCAGGGCTATAAACCACCGGCCTACTGGCATTTTATCGGAGAAGCCCGCGAGTCACATAACATAGATATCATCGCCAACGGTGAGATCTGGAGTCAGGCCGATGCCATCGAATGTATGAAGCAGGCTAAAACCAATAAGTTGATGTTAGGCCGGGGATTATTAGCCAGGCCTAACCTGGCCAATGTTATTAAGCTCAATGAGCAGCCGATGACCTGGCCGCAGTTATGCGACTTATTGCACAGGTACAGCGACCTAGAATTGCAGGGAGAGAAAAGTTTTTACTATTCCAGCCGCATGAAGCAGTGGCTCAGGTACTTAAAACTGAATTATCCTCAGGCACAAGCTTTTTTTGAACAGATAAAAACCATGAAATGCAAAACACAGATCACCCAGGTGCTTGGAAGAATCCGCGACTATTAACCCTGGCAACTCCGCCGATACCCGAGAGGTTTTAGTGCAGCAAGGCACAGGGAAAACCTCAAACTTCTCTGATAAGCTTTCACCACTTACTACCCATAGTGTATTCCAGAGAGCCCTGCTCCCAGCTTCTCGATTCTCTGACAGACATGCTTTCCGCCAAAATACAGGCATAAAAAAACCAGCCAAATGGCTGGTTTTTTATATCCCGAACAAGTTAGATAGTCACGTTTTTACGCTGTGCGGTATCTTTGATAAAAGATGCCCAGCCCTTCGCCACTTTCTTGGTTTTCGGATCTTTTAAAGCCTTCTTAATAGCTGCATAAGCCGACTTATATTGCTCCAGATAGAAATGATCTTCGGCAATCGCCATCTGGATACGACCAACATCTTTGGCACCTAACTCAAGAGCTTTATTAAGCGCCTTGATCGATGCCGCAAATTGCTCATCCTGCTTCAACAGCATACCTTGCTTGCGATAATGCTTGGCGTCATTGGTGAGCTTAGCCAGTTCACCATAATATTTTGCCGCTTTATCGATATGCTGCGAGGCGTGCCAGAAGTTCGCCAGGCTTGCCAGGTTTTTATCATCACGCTTGATTAAACCTGTGCCGATATGCTTCTCAAGCAATGTCGCCGCTTTATAAGACGTCTGGTTCAGCGCAAATAAGCTGGCTAATGTCTTGATCTCAGATTCTTTTTCAAGGAATCCTTGCTTATAGGCCAGATCAAGGGTAGCTAACGCTTTATCATTGTCTTCAACCAGCAGGTAGAACATACCAAGTTGTTGCCACCACTGCTTATTTTCCGGGAATAACTGTAATACAGTTTCCAGTACTTTAACCGCTTCCGGATACATCTTACGTTCATAGTAAGACTGAACCTTAAGGATATAAGGGTTCTGATTATGCTTGTCGCCAAACGCCGCAATCGCTTTGTCTGCCGGAACAATAATCTTATCCATCTGCTTTAAAGAATAATAAGCATTGGCAATTTTCAGCCAAACCTGAGCGTCATTTTCACCAGTGAAGTCCATCCATGCCCGGTAATTAACCAGGGCATTTTCGTAGTCCTAAACTTGCATTTGCAAGTCACCCAGTAACTTCAGCGCTTCACCATGATCTTTTTCGTTCAGGATATCGGGACCAACCGCCTGCTGAAGGTATTCAATGGCTTTTTGCTCATTGTCACCTTTGGTGGTGTACATCACCGCGATATAACGCGCAACAATTGCTTTGTCGTAATCCTTTTTGGCCTCAATGTCCAAAAGGATAGCCAGAGCACCATCGATATCATCGGCAGAGTAAAGTTCAAAAGCTTTTTGCACTTTCTTACCTACCGAAGGACCCATCAATTGCGTCGGACGCTTTTTCTTTTCCTGTTTAGCGTCAGCCGCTTGAACATCTGCAGAAAAAGGTACCTGAGCACCGGCGACGGCAACGGCTAATACTAAAGAAGTAACTAATTTATTGGCCATTATTTTCCTCCCGCGCCTTCCATTGTGAAGTCAAGCTGTACTGTTAAGCCAGGTTGTCTCATCGGCTTACCGTCAACAACTTTCGGTTTGTATTTCCACTTACGCAAAGCACGCTTTGCTTCTTTGTCGAAAATACGTTTCGGTTGAGCTTCGATAACTTTAACGTCTTCAACACCACCGATTTCGTTGATGGTAAAAGACAGTTTTACCCAGCCTTCTTTACCGTCACGAGCCGCCTGCATTGGATACTTAGGCTCGATTCGTACAATCGGTGTTGCATCGCCATCGCGGCCGAAACCGGCACCCGGGGCAGATAAACCACCGGTAGCACTCGCCATTTGTACGCCAGGCATATTAAAAGTTAAGCCCGGTGCATTGTTATTAGCTTCTGGCTCTGGAGCCTGAGGCTTGGGCGGTGTCTTGGGCGGCGGCGGAGGCGGCGGCGGAACCCGTCGACGCGTCTCAGCAGCTGACTTTGGCGGCGTAGTATTGACTTCTACGACTATATTTTCCTGCTGTTCCTCTTTGCTTCTGTCTCCACTGGAAACAAGAAACGCCATGAAAGCAAAAAGTCCAAAAGTTACCGCAGCACCTAGTAATATTGATACTAGAAAGCGAACCATAAACTACCCCTTCGCAGCAGCGATAGAAATCCGATCTATACCCGCTTCCTTAATAGCATCCATTACTTTAACAACGATACCGTGTTTTGCATCTTTATCCGCCTGGATAATCACAACTTCGGTTGGTTGCTCTGCTAATAATTTCTCAATGTTCGCAGCAACACGTTCGATATCAACACGACGTTTGTCTAACCAGATTTCGCCGTTGTCTTTAACTGCAACGAAAATATTGGCAGACTTTTGCTTGCTTTGGTTAGCCGCTTTAGGTTTGTTTACTTCAATACCTGCTTCTTTAACAAAAGAAGTGGTTACGATAAAGAATATAAGCATGATGAAGACGATGTCGAGCATCGGCGTCATATCAATTGCTGCTTCTTCTTCTTCACGAATACGTTTACGTGCCATTCGAATTTCTCTCTAGTGATGAGGTAAACTGTCAACCAGTTTAGCCTTTGCTAGTTTAACTTTAGCGTCTAATCTTGAACTGAAAAATACGCCAGATAATGCTGCTACCATACCCGCCATTGTCGGGATAGTGGCCATTGATATACCTGATGCCATCAGACGCGGATTACCTGTTCCCTGTTGTGCCATGACTTCGAATACACCTATCATGCCGGTAACAGTACCCAGTAATCCAATTAGCGGACACATGGCCACTAAGGTTTTAATTGTGAGCAGACGCTGCTCAAGTAGTTCTGTCGCTTCGGAGATCCAAGTATCTCTAATTCGATGTGCGTACCAAGACGTAGTGTCTTCTCTGGCATTCCAACGATTGACGATATCGTCTCTCATCTTTGGATATACAGAGGCAAGGAACCAATAGCGTTCAACCATCAATACCCACATCAGTAAGAGTGCGAAGGCAACAACGTAAAGGACGTTACCACCTGTCGCAATAAAACTCCTGACAGATTCCCAAAGCTCTATCAGGAATAACATTATTTAGACTCCTTCTCGGCGATCGCAGCGATTAATCCAGCGCTTTGCTCGTCAAGTTTTTGCAGTAGTGATTTACTACGGCCGGCAACGATGCTGTGAATCAGGATTAACGGCAGAGCACAGATCAGACCTAGAGCGGTAGTTACAAGTGCCAGAGAGATGTTACCCGCCATGATTTTCGGGTCACCTGTACCGAACAAGGTAATGGTTTGGAACGTCATGATCATACCGATAACCGTACCTAACAGACCCATTAACGGGGCAATGGCAGCGAACATCTTGATCAGGTTGATACCGCGGTCAACTTTAGGCGTCTCACGCAAGATAGCTTCGTCAAGTTTCAGCTCTAAAGTTTCGGCATCAACAGCTTTGTTGTCATGGTAAACTTTCAGTAAACGACCCAGCGGGTTGTTTTCATTTGGTTGCTCAAGGTTTTTCTCTTGAGATCTGATCTTAGCACCCATAGCGCCAAGTACAATCATACGCTCAAGGGCAATCAAACAACCTAGGATTAACAATACGGTAATGGCATAACCCACTTCTTTACCTTCATGGTAGAACTCGCTAAGCGTTTTCTTACGCGTTTCTAACGCTAAGATAGCACCACGCGATGGATCCACGTAAAGCGGAGCATAACCGGAAGTTGTGGAGAAGAAGTCTGAAGCAGTACCTGAGATATAACCGGCAGGTTGCTTAGCCAGCGGCTGAACCTGACCTAATTCATCGTTAAAGTTCAGGAAACCGTCTTTAGAAATCAGGTTAAAAGTACCGATACGGGTAACTGTTTCTGTAGACTTGCTGCCATCAAGGTTAGTGATGTCAGTCGTGAACTGAGAAATCTTACCAGATTGCGTCATTTCAGTTTGCAGGGCAAACCATAATTCTTCTAAATCAGGCAGAGATGGAATTTTCTTGGAGTTAGCGATGCGGTTAAGCGCTTCGCCACGGCCTGGGTACTCAGCACTTACGATAGAAGTGGAGATGGTGCCGTAAGCATTGGCTGCAGCTGCACGGCTAACACCGAACATTTCACCTAAAGTACCGGTCGCATTGTCCAGTTCAACTTCTTTTTGCGCTAAAGTAATTTCGTTAGCCGCATATTCTTTGGTTAAACGGGCATTACGCGCGTTTTGGTTGGCCAATTCTTTCTTAGCCTTAGCTAATAAAGCTTGCTTGTCAGCACGGGCAGATAAAAACTCGGCTTCGCGCTTCTTGTCTAATTTCGCTTCAGAAATACGGTCGTTTTTAACTTGCTTTAACAAATCGTCCAGGCTATTGGCGCTGGCAGTTGCTGAAATACCGGCTGACATTGATGCCGCAAGTAATACAAAATTAATAACTTTCTTCATTATTTTGCTCCTGCCGCAAATACTGGTAATTTAGTGAGATCCATTGGCAATTGTTTACGTGCCATACGAATAGTATCAGTAACAGGTTTCAAGTACTCTTCACCTAACTCGTCCCAAGAACGAGAATCATTGTTCCAAACCCAGGCATGTTTCATATCAAGTGATTGTGCGATTAAAGCAACACGGCCCATGTGCACGAAATCAGCTGTGATAGTACGGTCGCCTAAATCAAGTTCACCCTGGTAGGCATCGAAAATCGTACCGTAGTTAGCTTCAATTTCGTAAGCTTCAAGTACTAAGCGGAATTGCTCTGAAGTGGTTACATCAGAATTACCCATCACTTCTTTTAACGCTTCGATACGCTCTTTACGACGATCAACGTTCATAGGAACATCAAGGTTTACAAATTTCTCTAAGGTATCGATCATTTTGTACATCAGAGGAACAACACCTTGCTTGATCTTATCGATACCGTCGATTTGTTCCTGCAAGGAAGCAATGTTTGCTTTTTGGTCATCAACCATACGTTGTACGTGGTCGTTATAACCTCTCAGTACGTCCGCTTCATCAACAACACTACGGTACTCGCCGATAAGCTCTTGAGTTTGCTCATAGATGTTATCAATTTTGCTTTGTGATTTGGCTGATGCTTTAAAAATCTTAGCTTCAGCTTTTTGTAAATCTGTTAAGGCATCAGCCGCAGCGATATTGCTGCCTGTTAGTGCTAATGCGCCAATTATCGTCGAGGCGATAAGGCTTTTCTTACTTACTCTGGACATAGTTCCCAACCAATTGCTATTTAACTTTGATAACAAGTGCCAGTGACACTCGCTACCGCAAATTTATTAATCTGCCGTTTTAAATTTTTATTTTTCTAGACTAAAACTACGCAATATTCCCAGACGACAGGCAAACTGTCAACCAGGAACAAAGATAATAGTCGTGCTTATTAGAATTTCTTAAATAAAATATTTGTTTTATCAAACCCCCTGACGCGGTAAACCCAACAAAAAGATTTATTGTCAACTACGGCGGTATTGATCTACTCCTAAGAAGTGCTCTCCTTAATTGTTAAACTCAATTATCTGATATATGTTTTACTAATTCGTTCGTAGTAAGTCAAATTTAATTAGCATTTTATGCTCATCGATATATGACTTGACATTTACATTATCATCATAGAGAAGAAAAATCAAAAGACAAAAACCTTGCTTTTCAAGTAGCTAACCTATCAACCAGCAAAACGAAAATTGTTTTTCCAAAGAAAGAAGCAGACAAATTTTTTTTTCATTTTTGCTTTTTATCCGGGTTAAGGCATGAGCAAAAAAACAGCAAAGCCAGAGGCCCTGGCGCCCTGTAAAACGGACCACTTTAACAGGTCCTGCCAGTGAAAAAACTTATCGTACGAGGATGGAATTAACAGCAGGTATCCGCAAAAATCACTGACAACCTGGCAAAGAATTAGCTAACTATTTTTTTATTATTTCAATAGCCATAATTTTACTTTTTTATCGTACTGTCGGGGTATATAGCTCACCTTTTAGCCAAGGCCGAAGATATTTTATCGCTAGAGGCAGCCAGATAATCAATTGCAATTTCAATAAAATGTTAATCTTGACTAAATTTTTTGTAAGAAATCACCCATTTGTTTTGCAGATTAATGGATGTAATATCGCAGAAAAGCGCCATCCCTGAGTTATAAAAGGGAATAAATCGTTCAATATTCATTCACTATTACCACACACATTGCCTGAGCTGCATACTCAGGCAAACTTAAATCAAACGGCACCAAAGACGGTAATTTCCATATTAACTAACCAAGCCAGGTTATTTACAGTACTTGTGATCTAAACAGGGAATGCTACCCGGTACAGGGTAAACAGCACAGGATAAAACCAGGTACGCACTATTTACTAGTTTTCAGCAAAGCTGATGCAATGCTCAAAAGGCCGCTATGACGAAAGCGAAAACTATATCCATTAAATGCTTTCCTGAGACGAAAAAAGCTCCGAAACAAGTTCGAAGCTTTAATCGTAGGCCGCCCGGGCGGCCTTATTTCCTAACCGAAAAAGCGAGTTAAGAAAATATTCGCTTGTTAGAGTATGGAGGTAGGCTCAGCAACCGCTCTGCGGGTGATCTTGGCATCTACCTTTAATGAGTCAACATAACTCTTATAGGCCGACTGTGCCAGCTGAGAAGTCTGTTGCTGGCGCTGACTCTCGCTTTCTTCGGCATCACCCGGTTTAACCGCCTGTACTTCAATTAACGCCTGATCGCCGTTCGCTAATGCTGTTGTTGCAACCGACAAGGTATCAGCCGTTGGATGGGCCAAAACAAAGGCCTCACGGCTAATACTGCCGTCAATGCCGCCATTGCTGCGACTGATATCGGCTTTAACTTCAAAAGCACTGTTCACTTCAGCCAGAGCTGCAGTGATGTCTTTGCCGGATTTCAGCTCAGCGATTAACTCATCAGCTACCGTTTTTGCTTTTTCAGCCGCTTTTTTCGCCACCAGTTCGGTTTCGATTTGTGCCTGAACTTCGCTCAGCGGTTTAACATTGGCTTCCTTATATTCGTTAAGGCGCAATACCATCACTAAGTCGTCACCGATTTCGATAACATCAGAATTAACATTATCATTAAGCACCAACTCAGAGAAGGCAGCATTAATCACCTTAGCATCGTTAAAAGGTGCTGCATTCCCGGCACGCTTTAACCAGGCAGAGCTTTGCACTTGTGCGTCTACCGCACCGGCAGCATCGTCTAAGCTGTCAGGGAATTCAAAACTAACTGTCGCTAATTCCTGCTGTAGTTCAAAAAACTTATCCTGAGCTTTTTCACTGCTTATCTGTACGCGCAGATCATCACGCAATTCGTCTAATGGTGTTGTTTTTTCAGGCTTAACATCGGTTAATTTAATGATGTGATAACCAAAGCTGGTTTTAACGATTTCACTGACTGTGCCGATTTCTGCCAGGGCAAACGCTGATTTGTCAAACTCTTCATCCATCACACCCGGTTCAATCCAGTCCAGATCACCGCCGTTTTCACCGCTGAAAGTATCGTCCGACTGCGTTTTTGCCAACTCGGCAAAATCTTCACCCTGCTTGATACGCGCTAAAACAGCTTCGGCTTTGCTTTCTGCCGCCGCTTCATCATCACCAAATTCTACCAGGATATGGGCAAGACGGCGCTGCTCGACGGTACGGTAATTATCGATATTATCCTGGTAATAGCTGGCGATATCTTCATCAGATACCTGAATATCTTTGGCTAATTCATTAACATCTAAGGCAATGTAATCTACTTTTACCTGTTCCTGGTTTTCAAAGCGCACCTGGTTTTCCTGGTAGAAGCTATTGATTTCCTCGTCAGTTACGCTCATGTCTGCCTTAAACTGTTCAGCGCCGATCACCGCATAACGGATATCACGTTTCTGGTTTTGCAACGAAGAGAGCATTTTTTCCTGATAAGGTAAGTTGAACTCACTGACCACAAGCGCCTGACTTAACTGGCGACGGCTCATCTCAACTCTTAAGTAATCACGAAAATCTGAAGATTGAAAAAAACCCGCCTGATTGATAATGGCAAGGTAGCGGTTGTTATCAAAGACACCGTCCACCTGAAATTCAGGCATTTCCCGGATAGTTTTTTTCAAACGCTGGTCGGAAATACGGATAGCCAAATCATTAGTGCTTTGATCGATGAGTTTTTCATTGATCAGGTTATCCAGCACACCGTTGCGGAAATTCGCCATGTAGTTGCTGTCGGCTGAAAGCGTATCAAACATTTGGCCAAATTGTTGTGCCATACGGTTACGTTGCGCCTGGTATGCCTTGTCAAAGGCAGATTGCGAAATTTTCTCGCCGTTAACTTCTGCTACTGAGGTATCAACGGTATTGGTATAACTACCGATCCCGGCAACAGCGAAGGTCAAAATAATAAAGCCAAGTATAACCTTGGCAATCGTTCCCTGAGAACTTTCTCTAATACTTTCTAACATCTTTGTCTCTTATACACTTGGGTGCTAACTTTGTGCGCGATTTTAGCAGATGCAAGGCTTCGCTTGAAGTCACAAAAGCAAAAATAATATCAATATCGTCCTGTTCCTAACCTTGCCGTTTTATACGGACAGAAACCGGAATACGAGTATTTTACACGACGCTTAATTTAAATCGGCGAATTCAAGTTCAGCAGAACTCAATCCAGAAAACAAAAGACCACCCTTAGGTGGTCTTTTTAATCAATACAATCAATGCTTGATTAGTTACACGCGTCTTTTAATGCTTTACCAGCTTTAAAAGAAGGTATTTTAGCAGCAGCGATTTCAATCGTTGCACCCGTTTGAGGGTTACGACCAGTGCGGGCAGCGCGGTCACGTACAGAGAAAGTACCAAAACCAACTAGAGCCACTTGCTCACCACTTTTTAATTCTTCAGTTACTGCATCAATGAACGAATCTAGAGCACGTCCGGCGGCAGCTTTTGAAATGTCTGCACCAGCAGCAATTTTCTCGATTAGTTGAGACTTATTCACAGTGTCTTCCCCTTAAATTGTTATTATTCAGCACTATCTTTTTTTGTTAGTGTTCTTTAAGAGACCGTTTATAACAAGCTTCTTTTGGAACATCAAGCGCCGAGTTAAAGAAATTTATAAAAGATAATTTTCTTTATCTTTGACCGGACCCCTTGTTGTTATTGGTGTCCAGCGTTATAAGCGTCCCTAACTTACCATAGTTTCAGCGTTTGAAAAGCGATAATTCACAATTTGCAGCATTTTTTTGCATTTTTTCGGAAAATTATCGCTTTTGTGGTTATTTATGCTTCAATTTTCCACTGTTCAACCGGCTGTTCCAGTGCAATATCAAGCACTTCATCAATCCATTTAACCGGATGAATCGCCAAATCTGCCTTCACATTTTCGGGGATTTCTTTTAAGTCCCTTTCATTGTCTTTAGGAATCACCACGGTTTTGATGCCGCCACGGTGCGCCGCCAGCAGTTTTTCTTTCAAGCCACCGATAGCCAGCACTTCTCCGCGCAAGGTGATCTCGCCGGTCATGGCAACATCCGCCTTCACCGGGTTGCCGGTCAAACTGGAAACCAGGGCGGTACACATACCGATACCGGCGCTTGGGCCATCTTTAGGAGTCGCCCCTTCCGGCACATGCACATGGATATCACGTTTTTCATGGAAGTCGCTGTTGATGCGCAAGGTTTCCTGGCGGCTACGCACCACGGTCATCGCTGCCTGAATCGACTCCTGCATAACATCACCGAGGGAGCCGGTATAGGTCAGTTTACCTTTACCCGGCACCGAAGCGGTTTCTATGGTCAAGAGTTCGCCACCCACTTCCGTCCAGGCAAGCCCGGTAACCAGGCCAACCCGGTTTTCATCATCCGCTTTGCCGTAGTCAAAACGTTGTACACCAAGGAATTCCTGCAGGTTATCCTGGGTGATTTTCACTTTTTTCAGGCTCTTATCTAAAAGAATGGCTTTCACCGCTTTACGGCATAATTTCGAAATTTCCCGCTCCAGGCTACGAACGCCTGCTTCGCGGGTATAATAGCGGATAATGCCGATAATGGCGCTTTCATCAATTTCAATTTCGGCCGGCTTTAAACCGTTACGCTCAATTTGCTTGGTCAGCAGATGACGGGTGGCAATATTGAGCTTTTCATCTTCGGTATAACCAGACAAACGGATGACTTCCATACGGTCAAGCAAAGGTCCGGGAATATTCATGCTGTTGGAGGTCGCCACAAACATCACATCGGACAAGTCATAATCCACTTCCAGATAATGGTCGTTGAAGCTGCTGTTTTGCTCCGGATCCAGCACTTCTAACAGTGCCGAAGCAGGGTCGCCGCGCATATCCGAGGCCATTTTATCGATTTCATCCAGCAAGAACAGCGGATTTTTCACGCCGACTTTAGCTATTTTCTGGATCAGCTTGCCCGGCAAAGAACCGATATAAGTTCGGCGATGACCGCGGATCTCCGCTTCATCCCTGACCCCGCCTAATGCCATACGGACATATTTGCGACCGGTAGACTTGGCAATAGACTGACCAAGGGAGGTTTTACCTACACCGGGAGGACCCACTAAACATAAGATAGGCCCCTTAAGTTGGTTAACGCGTTGCTGCACCGCCAAATATTCGATGATACGCTCTTTGACTTTTTCCAGACCGTAATGATCTTTTTCCAGCACTTCCTCGGCCAGTTTTAGATTACGCTTTAACTTGCTGCGCTTTTTCCACGGCACACTGATCATCCAGTCGATATAACTGCGTACCACAGTTGCTTCGGCAGACATAGGCGACATCATTTTCAGCTTTTGCAGCTCGGCCAAGGTTTTTTCCTTGGCTTCTTTCGGCATTTGCGCTTCGTCGATACGTTTGGTCATCTGCTCCGCTTCATCCGGAACATCATCCATTTCACCCAGCTCTTTCTGGATCGCCTTCATTTGTTCGTTGAGATAATATTCCCGCTGGCTTTTTTCCATCTGCTTTTTCACGCGGGTACGGATTTTTTTCTCCACCTGCAGCAGATCGATTTCACCTTCCATCAGCGCCATCAGGTATTCCAGCCGCTCGGCAACATCATTGATTTCCAATACTTTCTGCTTATCCAGCAGTTTTAACGGCATATGGGCCGCCATGGTATCGGCCAGCTGCTCGGGATCATCGATACCTGAAACCGAGGTTAATACTTCCGGCGGGATCTTTTTATTCAGTTTGACATAACCTTCAAACTGGGAAATCGCCGAACGCACCAAAACTTCGCTTTCGCCTTCGGCAGAAGCAATCGGGGTTAAAAATTCGATATCAGCGGTAAAATATTCGGTGGTCTGGACAAATTGCTTGATTTCGGCTCTCTGCACCCCTTCAACCAGCACTTTTACCGTGCCATCGGGTAATTTCAGCATTTGTAAAATGGTGGCGACCGTACCGGTCAGATAAACGTCTTCTTCTGTCGGATCATCAACGGAGGCATCTTTTTGGGCCACCAGGAAAATTTGCTTATCATTGTCCATCGCAATATCCAGACAACGGATCGACTTTTCCCGGCCAACAAACAATGGAATAACCATTTGTGGATAAACGACGACATCTCGCAAGGCTAATACTGGGATATCACTTACACCAGATAACTCTTTGGTCATAGGTTACTCTCTTGGAAATTTATATAAGGTGAACGGTAATTGCTTGTACCTTTTTTTTCTAACATTTTATGTACAATCTTATAAAGCTTTAAAAGTATATGGGGATATTCAAGTATCTTTCAACACAGGAACAAAAAAAAAGAGCCTAAAGGCTCTTTTTTAAAGAAAGTGGTTAAAAATTAACTATCTGACGCTGCCTGATCCTGCTGGGCTTCATACATGATAATAGGTTTGGACTCCCCTTTTATCACGGCTTCATCCACCACTACCTTGCTGGCATTTTCCATCGAAGGCAGTTCATACATGGTATCAAGTAATACGCCTTCAACGATAGAGCGCAAACCGCGGGCACCGGTTTTGCGTACCATGGCTTTATGGGCAATGGCCAATAAGGCATCTTTGCGAAACTCTAATTCAACCTTTTCCATATCAAACAAGGCCATAAACTGCTTGGTTAAGGCATTTTTAGGCTCCTGCAGGATTTGCACCAGGGCTTCTTCATCAAGTTCGGTTAACGTGGCGACCACAGGTAAACGACCGATAAATTCAGGGATCAGACCATATTTGACCAAATCTTCCGGCTCTACGTCCAAAAATCGCTCGGTAAGTGTCTTATCTGAGTCTTTGCTTTTCACTTCAGCGCCAAAACCGATACCGGTGCCGGTATGGCATCTTTGCTCAATCACCTTATCCAGGCCGGCAAAGGCACCGCCACAGATAAAGAGGATCTTTGAAGTATCGACCTGTAAAAACTCCTGCTGGGGATGTTTACGACCGCCCTGAGGAGGCACTGACGCTATGGTACCTTCGATCAGTTTCAACAACGCCTGCTGAACCCCTTCACCGGAAACATCCCGGGTAATAGACGGGTTATCGGACTTGCGGGAGATTTTATCGATTTCATCGATATAAACGATGCCACGCTGGGCTTTTTCCACGTCGTAGTCACATTTTTGCAGCAATTTCTGAATAATGTTCTCTACGTCTTCGCCAACATAACCGGCTTCGGTTAACGTGGTGGCATCCGCCATGGTAAATGGCACGTCAAGCAATCTTGCCAGGGTTTCCGCCAATAAGGTTTTACCACTACCGGTAGGGCCGATAAGCAGGATATTACTCTTACCCAACTCAATACCGTTATGGGAGTCACCGTTACGTAAGCGCTTATAGTGGTTATATACGGCTACCGCTAACACTTTCTTCGCATGTTCCTGGCCAATGACGTAATCATCCAGGCTGGCACGAATGTCTATGGGTGAAGGTAAACTTTCCTTGTCTTGCTTAGGTGCAATTTCTTTGATTTCTTCGCGAATGATGTCGTTACACAGTTCAACACATTCGTCACAAATAAACACTGATGGCCCCGCAATTAACTTGCGTACCTCATGCTGGCTTTTACCGCAAAAAGAACAATACAGTAACTTGCCGTTATCACCGTCACCTTTTTTCATATCGGTCATACGGTACCTCTAAATAAATTAATTTCTAAGTTTAATACAATTAAGTATTTCATAAATCGCGCAGATAACAATAAGGATAAATTATTTATCGTTTCTATGTTCTAATATGGCATCAACTAAGCCATATTCAACCGCACTTTCTGCACTTAAGAAATTATCCCGGTCGGTATCCTGGCTCACCTTCTCGATCGGCTGCCCGGTATGCTCCGCCATCAAGTTGTTCAACTTGTCCTTGATGTATAAAATTTCTTTGGCGTGGATTTCAAAGTCAGACGCCTGCCCCTGGAACCCGCCCAGCGGCTGGTGAATCATTACCCTGGCGTTCGGCAGGCAGTAACGTTTACCTTTTTCACCGCCGGAAAGCAGGAATGCCCCCATGCTGGCCGCCTGACCGATACATACCGTACTGATATTCGGCTTGATAAACTTCATGGTATCGTAAATGGCAAGACCTGCGGTAACAGAGCCGCCCGGCGAGTTGATGTATAAATAAATGTCTTTCTCAGGGCTTTCAGACTCCAAAAACAGCAACTGAGCAATAATCAGATTCGCCATATGGTCTTCCACCTGACCACACAGGAATATTACCCGTTCTTTTAATAACCGAGAATAGATATCGTAGGAACGCTCCCCTTTAGCGGTTTGCTCAACCACCATAGGCACTAATGCGCTTTCTGTAATGCTTGTTAAATCGTGAGAGTTTTTGTGAGAAGTAAACAACAGATAGTCCTTAATATAAAAAAAATGGCTCATATGCACCCATATAAGCCATTTAAGCTATTGATTAGCCGAATGTCAATCGAAAGCTTACTTAGCTTGCGGATTCATAATGTCCTTGAAGCTAGCTTCGACGTCTTTTACTGCTGCTTTTTCAAGTAACAGCTCAACCGCCTGCTCTTCCAGGGCAACATTCTGCATTTGCTGGTTAAGCTCTTTGTTGCTGCTGTAGTAGTCGATAACTTCCTGCGGATCTTCGTAAGCAGAAGCAGCAGACTCGATCAGCTCCTTAACTTTCGCTTCGTCAACTTTTAATTCGTTAACTTTGATCACTTCACCCAGTAACAGACCTACTTTTACGCGGCGCTTGGCTTGCTCTTCAAACATGTCGTCAGGTAATTGAGGTAAGTTGGCAGCATCCATTTGACCGGCAAAACGTTGCATCGCCTGCTGACGCAATACGTCAACTTCCTGGGCAACTAAGGCAGAAGGTAATTCAAGTTCGTTGGCTTCTAATAAACCTTCAATCACTTGCTCTTTTACTTTCGCTTTAACCGCTTGAGTAAGTTCACGTTGCATGTTCTTACCAACTTCTTCGCGCAGGGCGTCAACACCGCCTTCTTCTACACCGAATAACTTGGCGAATTCTTCATCAACTTCTGGTAATACCGGACCTTCAGTTTTGTGAACCACGATGTCGAACTCAGCGTCTTTACCTTTAAGGTTCTCAGCATGGTAATCTTCAGGGAAGGTTACTGTGATAGTTTTCTCTTCACCCACTTTCATGCCAACGATTTCTTTTTCGAAACCGGGGATCATGCGACCTGAGCCCAGCTCAAGTTCAAAACCTTCGGCTTTGCCGCCTTCGAACTCTTCACCGTCTACACGACCGTTGAAGTCGATAGTCAGCTTATCGCCGTTTTTGGTTTTACGCTTGTTCTCTTTCCAGGTTTTGTGCTGGTTTTGCAAAGTAACGAACATCTCGTCTAAATCTTTGTCAGTCACTTCTACCTGAGGACGCTCAACGGCGATTTTCTCTAAATCTTTTAATTCAACTTCCGGGTAAACTTCAAAAGTTGCTTCAAACTCTAACGGCTTGCCGTCTTCATTGCTTTTAGCAACGAATTGAGGACGACCGGCAGGGTTAATTTTTTCTGCTACGATGGCTTCAACGAAATTACGCTGCATCAATTCACCGGCAACTTCCTGACGAACAGACTGGCCGTAACGCTTCTGGATCACAGAAACCGGTACTTTACCTGGACGGAAACCATTGATACGTTGTGTTTTACCAAGGTGACGAAGACGGTTTTTAACTTCAACATCTACTGTTTCGGCAGGAACAGAAATTGTCAGACGACGTTCCAAACCTTGTGTAGTCTCAACTGAAACTTGCATTTAATTACCTCAAAAATTAGCGCATCTTGCGCATTCAATAACGCATCTATCTAACAAGCAGATAAACCTTACGTTTATTGCTCACAGCCCCGATAACAGCGGCTAACCGGGCCCGGAAAATCCGAATAAAAGACGTTCAAATTAAAATAATGACGCAAAATTATAGCGGCGCTTGACTCAAGAGTCGAGCCTTGTAGGGAAAAATTTTAAATTAACTTAGCAATCATACAGTTAAGGTAAAAATCAAAACAGTCCAGACCAGTTTACTGGCGTTTATTTGCTCATCCGGGAACTAAGTCGCAAAGGCGCTGCAAACAAGGAATTAACGGCAGAAATACTCAATTTACCAGACCTAATACTTGTTCTGGAATAATCAACTTAAAGAGAAAATAATGATAAAGGAGGAATTATCTAAAAAGATAAGTGGTCGGTGATGCAAGATTCGAACTTGCGACCCCTTGGACCCAAACCAAGTGCGCTACCAAGCTGCGCTAATCACCGACGGATATACAATTAGTATACAGAAATATCAAAAGAAAGTGGTCGGTGATGCAAGATTCGAACTTGCGACCCCTTGGACCCAAACCAAGTGCGCTACCAAGCTGCGCTAATCACCGATTTAATTCTGATTGTATACAGGTGTACTAGAGATGAAGTGGTCGGTGATGCAAGATTCGAACTTGCGACCCCTTGGACCCAAACCAAGTGCGCTACCAAGCTGCGCTAATCACCGACGATATTCATAAAAATGGGGTGGCTAATGGGACTTGAACCCACGACAACCGGAATCACAATCCGGGGCTCTACCAACTGAGCTATAGCCACCACTGTATGGCACGCCCTGTAGGATTCGAACCTACGACCCACGCCTTAGAAGGGCGTTGCTCTATCCAGCTGAGCTAAGGGCGCACATTACCTACAGTAGATCTTGAATTTCTTCAAGATCACTTTTCATTCCTGAATACGTCTACAAATGCAGAATAAACAGAGATAAAAAGTGGTCGGTGATGCAAGATTCGAACTTGCGACCCCTTGGACCCAAACCAAGTGCGCTACCAAGCTGCGCTAATCACCGACTCGTGTTAAAAGCTGACTCGCTTTCAACGGATGCGGATATTACCCACTTGCTCCTTACTCGTCAAACCTTTTTTGTAAAATAAAATCCGTTCGGCTACTTTTACAGCGGTTTGTCTGAATATTATCACATTCGCCTGATTGCTATGCAACTTAAGCCATAAAACAGCGAGTAAAAAGTATCGCGGATGGTAAATTACCGGAAATTTAACTCACCTATAAAACAAAGCAGCTCAGAGGCACTGAATTCCCCTAAAGCAAATGTGATCTCAGGCGAATTTAGGCTACAACTGAACCATAAACTATGCGAAAATAGCCGGGTTTTTAACCCCTACCATGTAGTAACTATGACAGCATCACTTATTAACGGAAATGAAATTGCCAAGCAAGTGCGCAATTCAGTAAAAGAAAAAGTAAGCAAGCGTATTGAACAAGGTAAAAGAGCACCCGGGTTAGCGGTAATTCTGGTCGGCTCAGATCCCGCCTCTGAAATTTATGTCGGCAGCAAGCGCCGCGCCTGTGAGGAAGTCGGCTTTGTCTCCCGTTCATACGATCTCCCTGACAGCACCACGGAGCAGGAATTATTTGAGCTTATCGACAAGCTTAATAATGATAGCGAAATTGACGGCATCCTGGTTCAGCTGCCTTTGCCGGAAGGACTGGACGCCAACCTGGTGATTGAGCATATCAACCCTGAAAAAGATGTCGATGGTTTCCACCCCTCCAATGTCGGTAAGTTAGCCCTGCGTCAGCCAGGCCTGCGCCCCTGTACGCCAAAAGGCATCATGACCCTGATAGAATCTACCGGCGTTAAAACCCATGGCCTGGACGCCCTGGTGGTAGGCGCATCGAACATTGTCGGTCGCCCCATGACCTTAGAGTTACTACTGGCAGGTTGTACCGTGACCACCACCCACAGGTTCACTAAAGACCTTGAAAGCAAAGTGCGCAATGCCGACCTGGTTGTTGTTGCCGTCGGTAAACCCGCCTTTATTCCCGGAGAGTGGATTAAAGACGGCGCCGTGGTCATTGATGTTGGTATTAACCGCCTGGACAACGGCAAACTTAGCGGCGATGTGGAATTTGATGTTGCAGCAGAAAAAGCGGCATATATCACCCCGGTACCCGGCGGCGTCGGTCCGATGACAGTTGCCAGCTTAATAGAGAATACCCTGATTGCCTGTGAAGAATTTGGCAGCTAAGCTGAGCTGGCTTATTTAGCTAAGCGGATAACTTCCAATATCCGCTTTCAATTCCTACTTTATATTTAACCGCCCTCTTCGATAAACTTTTCCTTATCAACTACCGCCAGCATTAATTTTCACTCGAATTTTTCCGACTAAACAACTAGATGCTTTCTATAACAGAAACTTTAGCGGACAAACTTGCCCTGTTGTTAGTTGCCACCACAAGTATGATGCTGCCGTATCAACTAACTCCTTGTAAGGAAAAAATAATCATGGTCAGTAAAAATGAATCCCTGTGGCTGACATCCGGCCAAGCAGGTGAAAACCTGGCACACACTCAAGATTTACCGGTGACCTTTACCCGTGTAGAAATCGGTGATGCCAACGGCACGACCCCGAGCTTAGACCCCGCTCTGACTCAGCTTATCAATAAACGTCAGGACGGAGAGCTTATCTCCCATGAACTCGACCCTTATGACAGCAGCCAGCGCATCATTACTATGGCTATCCCGCCAACGGAAAATTTCAATGCCATTGAAGTACTGCTTTATGCCAAATATGGCGAAACCGAGTTTGCCCACACTTATTTCACCTTAGCTGCACCTTTTGCGGTACGTACTCTGGAGAACGGCGGTAGTCAGGCAATGCTCAAGTACACCATAAAGGTCAGCCAGGAGACTAATTTTACCATCACTGCCGTACAGGATCTCGCTTATGCCACTCAAAAAGATCAACAACAAATTATTGATGAAACAGTAGCTAAAATACGAAGAGAGTATCCTATCTTCAGAACTTCAGAAAATCAGGCATTACTTGATGTTGACGGCAGTGCTGTTCCTTCAGGCTGGGGAGTTTCAGGTTTATCTGCAGAAAATTTTAGTTTAGTCGAAACAGTTAAAGGGCACTCTTTAGGAGGAAGTTACAGCAATGAAATGTTGGAGTTTTTTGAAGTCGCAGGTATTAAAGAAAATAACTATTATTACAACCCTCATAAATTCAATATAGTCAGGATAAAATGGACAGATCTCAGTGGACTTGCTTATTCATTTTTCCTAAATCGAACAGTAAGTAATATAGGCCCCTACTTTACCTTCGCAGCCTTTGTAAAAATGATCTCGGGAAACATTATTGTTACCGGCATTAATCATTCGGAAAAATCATGGCAATTAGTTGGACGGAATTATCAGACACCTGTAGATCAAAGAACTATGGATTCATCTATCAAGCATGTTTCTGCGTCAGGAGAAATGCTTATTGCATTACCTGCGGTAGTAAGCGGCTATGTAGATTTAACCCAGCCCCATAACTGGTGGCAATTTGTCGGGCCACTTCAATACAAAGAATCGGGAGTATAAAATGAACATTTTTTATCAAAATAAATATATTGGGGCTATTGGCGGTGTGATAGATAAAGCGGAGTCTATGGCTTTTTTATCTGAAATTTTGCAGGAAGAAATTAACCCTGATTTAATTAAATTACAATGCGAAAACTTTGAACAAGTGAGAATATGCCGGGAGCCATTATTAGCAGAAGCTGATTGTCTAATTAATAAGGCTCTGGATATTGGCGCTGATACTGCAGAGTACCGGACATATAGGCAAGCATTAAGAGACATAACATCGGTTTATAACGACGCCAAAACGGTAATTTGGCCTTCAAAACCAATGTGATGATGAAAGGCTATAACTATGTAGCCATAATTTAGCCCTATGGACATATTTGTACTTAACAATAAAAAAACCAGCGATTAATGCTGGTTTTTAACAGATATAAAAACTAAAAAGTTATCCTTTACGCCAGGTAGTACCATTAGCACTGTCTTCAAGAATAACCTTCATCGCCGCCAGCTTATCCCGGGCATCATCGGCAGAGGCCCAGTCTTTCGCCGCCCTGGCATCATTTCTTTGCTTAATTAACGCTTCGATAACCGCAGCTTCTCCATCGTCACCGCTGTTGCCTTTAAGGAAATCTTCCGGCGAGTTTTGTGCAATACCAAGAATTTCACCAAGTTTCACCAGGATATAGGCCAACTCTCCTGCTTTTGCAGCATCTTCGGCTTTTAAGCGGTTGATTTCTTTGGCCAGTTCAAAAATCACCGACATGGCTTCCGGACAGTTAAAGTCATCGTTCATGGCCGCTTCAAAGCGCTCGACATAAGCATTGCCCGACAAGTCAACCTTAGCTAATTCTACCCCGCGCAATGCAGTATAAATACGCTCTAACCCGGCTCTGGCCTGGGCCAGGTTTTCCTGGGAATAATTTAACTGGCTGCGATAATGGCTTGAGGTTAAGAAAAAGCGCACCGTTTCTGCATCATATTCAGCCAATACACTGCGCAAGGTGAAAAAATTATTGAGGGATTTTGACATCTTCTCTTTATTTATCTGCACCATACCGCCGTGCATCCAGTAGTTTACATACGGGGTATCCAAAGCGCAGCAGGACTGGGCAATTTCATTTTCATGGTGCGGGAACTGCAGGTCCGAGCCGCCGCCGTGAATATCAAAATGATCGCCTAAATGTTTGCTGTTCATGGCTGAACATTCAATGTGCCAGCCTGGGCGCCCTTCTCCCCACGGGGATGACCAGCTCGGCTCGCCCGGTTTCGCCATTTTCCAGAGCACAAAATCCAGCGGGCTTCTTTTGCTGTCTTCAACATCCACCCGGGCGCCGGCCTGGAGCATTTCCAGGTTTTGCAGACTGAGCTTGCCGTAATCTTTATAGGTGCTGACCTCAAACATGACATCGCCGTTATCAGCAACATAGGCATGACCTTTTTCAACCAGGCGCTCCACCATGACAATAATTTCATCCATATGCCCGGTGACGGTCGGTGCGATATCGGGACGCATGATATTTAAATCATCCATATCCTGATACATTTCCTTGGTCATACGCTCGGTCAGGCTATCGCAGCTCTCGCCGTTTTCCGCCGCCCGCTTGATGATCTTGTCATCAACATCGGTAATGTTACGCACATGGGTCAGGTCATAACCTAAGTGTTTAAAGTAGCGGGCGATAATATCAAAGGCAACATAAGTACGGGCGTGGCCGATATGCAGGTGATCATAGATGGTGATACCACAAACATACAAGCCAACCTTTCCCGGGGTAATAGGTTTAAAAACTTCTTTTTTTCGGCTTAAGGTATTGTAGATTTGTAGCATGAGATCTCTTATGTCCTTTTCTCTTATTATCAATAAAGTAAAAATAGTGTTTCCCACTGCGGGAAATTCCCGGCAATTGTAACCTAAGCTGAGCCGGGGGTCATTAAGTCAGATTATTTTATCTCAGATATAAGAGCAATACAGATAAAGTTACGTTACAATTTGCCCGTGTTTAACAATGAGATAAAAAAATGATCACTTTTAAAACCAATTTAGGTGATATTAAAATCGAACTGGATTTTGATAAGGCACCCATCACAGCGAAAAACTTTCAGCAATACGCCCAAGATGGCTTTTATAATGGCACTATCTTCCACCGTGTCATTAAAGGCTTTATGGCCCAGGGCGGCGGTTTTGAACCGGGTATGGCAGAAAAAGACAGCCGTGAGCCGATCCAAAACGAAGCCAGCAATGGCCTGAGCAACAAGCGTGGTACTTTAGCCATGGCCCGTACCCAGGATCCGCACTCTGCTTCGGCGCAGTTCTTTATTAACCTGGTTGATAACGACTTTTTAGACTTTAAAAACGAATCGGTACAAGGCTGGGGTTACTGCGTATTCGGTGAAGTAACCGAAGGTATGGACGTGGTTGATAAAATGACTTTAGTCGATACCGGCCGCATGGGCTTCCATGACGATGTGCCAAAAGATGAAATCATTATTCAAGAAACTATCGTCGAGTAATCGCCGAATAATTGTTAAAGCAGTAACAAGATTCAATGACATCTAAAGCAAATGAGCCGGTAACTTATTTTATTGCCGATTTGCATTTAGCTCAAAACAGGCCGGATATTACGGCCTGTTTTTTATCCTTTTTGAAAAATAATGCCCCTGAGGCCGAGGCCTTATACATCCTGGGGGATTTATTTGAAAGCTGGATAGGTGATGACGATAACAGCCCCTTTGTTATTGAAATTGCCCGGGCCCTGGCCGAGCTGTCGCAAAAAAAGACCAAAATTTATTTTATTCATGGTAACCGGGATTTCCTGTTAGGGAAAAAATACGCGCAAAAATCAGGCATGGTTCTATTACCCGAAGTTGAGCAGATAGAGCTTTACGGGCAAAAAATGGTGATTATGCACGGGGATACTTTGTGCACCCGGGACATCAATTACCAAAAATTTCGCAAAAAATCCCGCAGCTGGTGGTGGCAAGCCATCATGAAGAGTTTGCCTTTATTTGTGCGTCGTAATATCGCTGAGAATTACCGGAAAAAAAGCGCCATGGCCACCTCGGTTAAATCCCGGGAAATCATGGATGTTACACCGCAAGAAGTTATCAACTGCCTGGAGCAATATCAAAGCCAATTGCTGATCCACGGCCATACCCACAGACCGGCGGTTCATCAGCTAACGGCCAACGGGCAAAAAGCCCAAAGAGTGGTACTGGGAGACTGGTATGAACAAGGCGCCTGGCTCAAAGTAACCCCGGCAGGGTTTGAGCTGCTTAATCAGCCTTTTGAGCTGTCTGATTAATAACAGCTCCCGCATACATCATTCCGACAAACTAACCTCCAGCCCTGCTTTCTCTGCGGGGTAATAATTGACTTATCCGGGTTATTGTCCTCAGGGTTATGCGGCTGTCAAAGCCGCTTTAACTACAGCTTTTCGAAAAAGCCAATAAGCATCTTGGAAAATAAAAATAATAACCGGGGCAAGTCTCTGGTATCATTAGCCGCAATTTTTGCTATTAACTTTAGATTTGGAAGATGACAGGTCAAAACGATAAATTATTGGCTGTTGAAGGCCTCAGGGGAGTTGCCTGCTTTATGGTGGTGTTGTCCCATTTAAGCTTGATTTTCTATCCCTATTTGCACAACTTTAATGCTGCAGACAGTACGGGCTATGATATTCAAAATCTCATTCATCACTCTCCCTTAACTTTTTTCTTTTCAGGCAGTGCCGCCGTTTATATCTTTTTTGTGCTAAGCGGCTATATCCTGACCAAGGTAGCCTTAAGATCTCAGCCGTCATTATCGCGTATTTCTTCCATGGCGATAAAGCGTTATCCCAGGCTGATGTTGCCGGCACTGGTTTCTTGTTTGCTGGCCGTAGCAATCTTCCAATTTGTCGGTATGCCCGGTTCAGATATGATCCACTCGATCAATAACTATGGTGATTTTGATTATTCACTGACCGGCGCCTTTTATAACGGCGCCATAGACACCTTTTTCCTCTCAGGGCAAAGCTTGTACAATCCGGTGTTGTGGACCATGAAGGTTGAATTGCTCGGTTCTTTTATCATTTATTTTCTCTGTATGAATAAGGCCTCGTTCAATATTCCTTTCCTCTGTGTTATCAGCCTGGTGGTTTTACTCGCCCTGACCGGGCTGAAGCTGGTAGGCACGGGATTAACCGCAGGCCTGATTGCTTTTTACGGCGGTTATTACTTTTGCCGATACGGCCGGGTGATCTCGCTTAAAATCGCCATCCCCTTGCTGTTAACCGGACTTTACCTGGCCGGCGCCCACAACGGCAGCAGTTCTTATGCGCTGATTGAAAGCATTGTCGGCCAGAAAACTTATATCCTGGGTAATTTCCTGTCTGGATTTTTCCTGGTCTATGCGGTGATTTTTAATGACAGAGTTAACGGGCTTTTCTCGGGTAAGCTACCGGTATTTATGGGGAAAGTATCATTTTCCGTGTATTTGATCCATTTACCCCTGCTCTCAACACTGGGCTTTTATCTGTTCGAACTCAGTTTCGGTTATAGCGGCTCTTATCATTTATCGGCTTTATCGGCCTCGTTACTCACCGTTGCAGCCGTTTATGTTGCCGCCGTCTATTTCTACAAATATGTCGACTTAACCGGCATGAAGATCAGTAACCTGTTTGCCAAAAGCGTACTCGGCATCTTCAAGCCGGGCGTTAATGCCGCTCAACCTAAAGAGACGGTTGCTAATAACAGTTAAGCAGCTCGACTCAGGTAATGATCACTGAAGCGTGTTAGTGAACCGCTAACACGCTATTAGGGCCCTTATCGCCCGGATGGCACACCACTGTGAAACTTAAAATCCTCATCCGTAGTGCTGATCAACTCGGCTTCGACTTCGGCAAAAAAGTTCACCCTTTCACTGATATCTTTACCGGCAACCTGCTCGGCTAAGGTTAAATAGTCCTGGTAATGGCGGGCTTCTGAGCGCAGCAGGGAAACATAGAAATCTCCCAAGCGTTTATCAACATGAGGTGCCAGACGGGCAAAACGTTCACACGAGCGCGCTTCTATATAAGCGCCTATGATCAGTTTGTCCACCATGGCATCCGGTTCATAAGTTTTCACATGCCGTAGCAGACCTTTGGCATAACGACACGGCGTAATGCTCTGGTATTCGATGCCGTACTCGTCCATGATTTCCAGTACCTGGTAAAAGTGATGTAACTCTTCTTTGATCAACAGCACCATTTTATCTATCAGGTCCTGGCCATAGGGCGAGTCTGACTTGGGAATAACCGCCTTGGTCAGGTTATTCTTACCCGGCAGGCTGCGCCAGTCCCCTTCCCTTTTATAGACTAAGGTTTCAAACGGCTTAAGCCATGCCAGCAGGGCATCGCCGCTTGCTTTATCCACCGCGTATTTGCGGATCAGGAACATCGCAGATTGGGCGGCTTTTAGCTCACAAATTAAATGGTCGATAAGGACCACAGGTAAGTTTTCTTTTTTAGCCGCTTCATCAATCCACGCTTTTGGGGTTTCACAGGCTAAAAAATCTAGAATGGGGGCTAATAACTGCTGGTGGGACACTCAAACCTCGATACTTAACATAACAAAAGCGATAAAAAGACAATTTTATCATGAATGTTTTCATCAGGTGTATAGCCACATCAAAGTTAATAGCGGCTAAGTGTTGAAAATAAGCGTTAGGACTGTGCCCGGCCATGATTTATTGAGATACTTATACAAACAACAAGCTGATAAGCCGCAAAAGACAATGAAAACAGCCGCAGAGAAATTAACCGAGAAACATCAGAAACTGGTGCATACCGAAGCCATTAAAGTATTATCTCATGTCCAGCGCGAGCAGGATGAGTGGATCATCAATACCCTGATGTTAGAAGGTGTTGATGTGCCTTTTAAATATAAACGAAAGCAGCAATACAAATCCTTAGCCGGCCAGCGCATCAATATTACCTATTATCCGGCCACAGAAACCGTGGCAGGGTTCGAGATAGAGATAATGAATATCGTTCGTATTCGCACCAGTTAATACCCTTATGGTCTAAAAAAAATCAAAATCCTTGGTTTTCACTATTAAAAAGCACAAACCCGGTCAAATTACGCTTGTTTTTCAAACAACTCTTGACGAAAGCTTCGCCATCTTACATAAATAGCATATCGGTAATAAAAATAATTAAGCCGAAAATAAAACAGCAGGGATTGCTGTTAACGATTAAGTTGGGGATAGCAAGAGGATAATAAGCATGATATTAAATCATATATGGGGGCTTTATGCTCACCCGAAAGAAGAATGGCAAACGATAGAGAAACGTCATGAAAGCTTAATGTACAGCTTGGTACATATCTTAACCGTCGCTCTAATACCAACCATTTGCGGTTATTATGCGGCCGCACACATCGGCTGGACCATAGGCGCAGGAGATCCGATAAAGCTAACCCAGACAAGTGCGGCAATAATGGCAGTCGCTATGTATTGTGCCCTGATAGCCGGCGTATTTTGCCTGGCTTATTTAATTCACTGGATGGCAAAAACCTTTGATTCAACGCCTAACTTTACCCAGTCATTAGAGTTGGCAGCTTATACTGCCACCCCTTTACTTATGGTTGGGGTTGTCGCTTTAGTGCCCATACTTTGGGTCATGGTATTGGCCGTCATGGTCGCCATGTGTTACTCGGTATACCTGCTATATTCCGGCGTACCTATCATGATGAATATCCCGGAAGAAAAAGGCTTTATTTATTCCAGCTCGGTAGTCACCTGTGGTTTAGTGATGCTGGTTGCCATGATGGCAACAACGGTCATTTTATGGAGCATGGGCTTAGGTCCTCAGTACATGGCTTAAAAAGACCACGCGCTAATATAAAACGATAATCGGTTTTACTTTAAAAACCAGAGATAAAAAAGGCACCTCGCGGTGCCTTTTATGTTCAGGATGAACGGTATGCTGCAAATACAAGGATGTATTAGAGCAGCGATGTTCAGGATGAACGGTCTGCATTTTTGTTCCTGACAAATGCCAAGTACTTACATCCTGTAAGCAATGCTGCAAATACAAGGATGTATGAGAGCAGCGATGTTCAGGATGAACTCAGCTCACAAAAGCAAAGTTACGCCCCTTCATTATGCATGTCGATAATAGAGTCAGCATTTTTATCGGAACGCTCTTTGGTATCATTGTTACGCATGGCATCAAGCCTTTCCAGGTATCCCTGATCGATATCATTAGTAATATAGTTGCCGTCGAACACAGAAGTTTCAAACATCTTAATTTCCGGGTTGGCTACCCCTACCGCAGCAACCAAGTCATCAATAGACTGGAATATCAGCTTATCGGCGCCTAACAGCTCGCAGATATCGTCCAGCTCACGGCCATGGGCGATTAACTCATTGGCGCTGGGCATATCGATACCGTATACGTTCGGGAAGCGTATTTCAGGTGCGGCGGAGGCAAAATACACCTTCTTGGCACCGGCAGCGCGGGCCATTTCGATAATTTGCTCAGAGGTGGTACCGCGGACAATAGAGTCGTCCACCAGCAAAACATTTTTGCCGACAAACTCGGCACTGATGGCATTAAGCTTCTGGCGCACCGATTTCTTACGCTGCTCCTGGCCCGGCATAATAAAGGTACGGCCGATATAGCGATTTTTAACAAACCCCTGACGGTAAGGCAGATCCATTTGACGGGCAATTTCCAGGGCGATATCGCAGGAGGTTTCCGGAATAGGGATCACCACATCGATATCAAGGTCGTCCCATTCCCGGGCAATTTTCTCACCCAGCTTTTTGCCCATTTCCACCCGGGAAGCGTAAACGGAAATTTTATCGATAGTCGAGTCCGGACGGGAGAAATAAACAAACTCAAAAATACAGGGGCTGTAAGTCGGGTTTTGCGCACATTGCTGACTGTACAACTGACCGTCTTCACTGAAGAAGATGGTTTCACCCGGGGCTACATCCCTGACAAAGGTAAATTCACAGGCATCCAGGGCGACAGATTCGGACGCTACCATGTATTCAACGCCTTTTTCCGTTTCCCGCTTACCAAAGACCAGCGGACGGATGCCGTTAGGATCACGAAACGCCACCATGCCGTGGCCGATAACCAGGGCGACGGTCGCATAGGCGCCACGTACCCGCTGATGGACATTCGCTACCGCAGAAAAAACATCATCCGGGGTGAGATCGATACTACCGGTGTTTTGTAATTCGTGTGCCAGGATGTTTAACAGCAACTCGGAATCCGAGGTAGTGTTTACATGACGGCGAGCTTCGGTATATAACCAGTCTTTTAACTCGTTGGCATTGGTTAAATTACCGTTATGAGCTAAAGAGATACCAAAAGGAGAGTTTGCATAAAAGGGTTGTGCTTCAGATGAGCTGGAAGTGCCTGCAGTCGGATAACGGATATGTCCTATGCCTATACTTCCCTGTAAGCGCATCATATGACGCGTATGAAATACATCTTTCACCAGACCATTTGCTTTACGTAATCTAAATGTATTGTCGTGAATGGTGACTATGCCTGCTGCATCCTGACCCCGGTGCTGAAGCACCGTTAAGCCGTCATAGAGGGATTGAACAACAGAGCTTTTTCCGACAATACCAACGATACCACACATGAACTATTTCTCCGCAAAACGCTTCGTTAAGTAAGAAAACTCGATGATTGTTTCAGATATTCAAAAAACCATTCTATCACCAGTTTAAACTCCGGGATTAATTGCGAGTCTGTCCACCAGCTGGTGGTCGCTGCCGGGGTAAAAGCATCCATAAAAAATAACAAAGCACTGATGATCAACACCCCGCGCAGGGCACCAAAAGCAAGTCCCAGTACCCTGTCTGTTCCCGACAAACCGGTTTTAGTGACCAGTTGTCCGATAAGGTAGTTTACCAGGGCGCCGAGGATCAGCGTAGTTATAAAGAGGATGGCGATTGCGGCAGCATTTCGCAAGAAGGGATCTGAGATATTGGTTAATAAACTGGCCAGGTTCGCATAAAAGGTGCTGGCAACAAAGAAAGCTCCTATCCAAATAATTAAGGATACCGCTTCTTTGACAAAGCCACGAACCAGACTAATTAATGTTGATATGCCAATTAACGCCAAAATGGCATAATCTATCCAAACCATAAATTAAGTTTTCTCATTGATTAGAGGCGCGCATTCTAACAGAAGCTAAGGCCACTTAGCTAACCTTTTATTGCCTTTATTTCGTTTGCTATTACTGTTTTGTCGGATAAAAACGCGCAAGTTTTCCCTGCACCTTAGTCAAACGTTTCAGCTCAGGTAACTTTTTCTCCAATGAGGTCTTGTGTAACTCGGGACCGATAAACACTTTGGTCAGGGTGCCCTTTTGGGTTTTGATCGGTTTGGTAAAAGCGGTATAACCGTTCTTTTTTAATTTACTGAGCAATTCATCGACATTTTTCTTATGGCGGAAACTGCCCAGCTGGATCACCCAGGCAACATCAACTTTAGCTTTGGCCGGTGGCTTGCTCTCTTGCTCTTTAACCTTTACTGTCTTGGTGCTTTCAGGGGCAGTACTTCCTGCCTCAGTAAAATTCTCGTCTTTGGCCAGGGCCGCCACTTTAATATCGTCACTGCCAGGGGCTGTAGTCTGCCCGGCTTGCTGGTTATCATCGGTAACGTCATCCAGTGCCGCTTCGTCTGACAAGGGGGCCTGGGCCGGCTTTTTCAACTTTTCCCGGGGAAAACGCTTTACTTCCTGCTCCGCTTTAAAGGCCGGTGCCTCAGGGATCGCTTCAAAATCAGCCTGATAGGTTTTTTTCTCACCATCGAGCCAATCAGGCAAAAAGATAACGATCGCCGCTGCAACAATGACGGTTCCGACTAAGCGATTTTGAAAGGGTGTAGACAAGGGAAGCTCCTAAACTAGCAAACGTCTGATCTCGGCAACGGTAAAGAAAGAACCGAAAACTAGTATCAAATCAGTTGCTTTTGCATTATTACACGCCATTTTAAATGCCTGGGTGACATTGTCAAAACAATTGATGTTTTCATCTTCAGTTGTTATCAACTGGGCAATCTGCTCAGCCGTTGCCGCCCTGGGTCCTTCAAGCGTGCCAAGGTACCAGCCGTCGATGCTTTGCCCTAAAGGTTTCAGGGTATTGGTGATGTCTTTATCCGCCAGCATACCCACCACGGCCAACACCCGGGTATAACCCTGCTGCTGACGTTTGCTGGCAAGCACATTAGCAAGATAACGCGCCGCCTGCGGATTATGGCCAACATCAAGCATGATATCGCTTTGCCCGTGAAACATCTCGGTGCGCCCCGGCACCCGGGTTTTGTCGATCAGGCCATTGACCAGATCAGCACTTAGCTCAAGCTCAAGCTCAAGTAAAGACAATACAGTTAACGCCGTGGCGACATTATCCTGGGGTATAAACGGCAACGCCAGATCCGGCAATAGCTGCTGTGCAAAATGCCATTGCCAATGCCCGGTATGAGTTTGCCCGGCCTTGCCATCAGCAACAGAGACGAAAAAATCCCTTTCCCGCAGATACATTTTGGCATTGAGGGAATTGCCGTAATCAAGCAATGATTGAGGCGGGTTTTTATCTCCCACGACAACCGGGGTGTTTGCACGCATAATGCCGGCTTTTTCATAACCGATGGCTTCTCGGGTATCCCCTAAAAACGCCTGGTGATCCAAATCTACCGTAGTGATCACCGCAATATCGGCATCAATAATATTGGTGGCATCCAAACGTCCGCCAAGCCCTACTTCCAAAATGATCACATCCGGCTTTTGAGCCATCAATACCAGAAAAGCAGCCAGGGTAGTGAACTCGTAATAGCTGAGGGAAATATCTCCCCTGGCCTGTTCTATTTCAACAAAGGCGCGGATAAAAGCCTGATCGTCGCAGTCCTGTTTATTAATTCTCAAACGCTCATTAAAACGCTCAATATGGGGAGAAGAATAGACAGCAACGGATTTACCCTGCCCGAGCAGGGCATGCTCAAGAAAGGCACAACTGGTGCCTTTACCATTAGTACCGGCAACAGTGATCACTTTGGCAAAGCTGAAATCGATATTAAGATGCGAGGCGACCTGGCCGATACGGGATAAGCCAAGTTCAATTTCCTGGCTATGGAGGTGTTCTAAATAACAAAGCCACTCTTGAAGGCTGCTTTGCAAAGAGTGGCTTGGAGTTTGTTGTGACATAAAAATTATTGGACCGGGCTGGTGTGCCCCATAAACTTACCTAACAGGCGGGCTAAGGTACCACGCATTTCACGGCGGTCAACAATTAAATCAATTGCACCTTTTTCCAACAGGAATTCGCTGCGCTGGAAACCTTCCGGCAGTTTTTCCCGTACCGTTTGCTCGATAACCCGCGGACCGGCAAAACCAATCAGGGCTTTAGGCTCGGCAACATTAACATCACCTAACATGGCTAAACTGGCAGATACACCGCCCATGGTCGGATCGGTTAATACCGAAATATACGGCAGGCCTTTTTCGCTCATTTTTGCCAAAGCGGCACTGGTTTTCGCCATTTGCATCAAGGAAAACAGGGCTTCCTGCATACGGGCGCCGCCACTGGCAGAAAAACACACAAACGGTAAGTTATGCTCCAGGCAGTATTCCACGCCTTTAACAAAACGCGCACCGACCACAGAAGCCATAGAGCCGCCTAAGAAAGAAAATTCAAAAGCAGCAGCAACTATCGGCATGCCGTGCAATTCGCCTTTCATCACCACTAAAGCATCTTTTTCCCCGGTATTTTTTTGTGCCGAGCTTAATCTGTCTTTATAACGCTTGGAGTCTTTAAACTTTAAGATATCCTGTGCTTCAAACTCTTCACCAAGCTCAAGGCGCTCTCCCTGATCCAGGAAACCGTCAATACGGTTTCGGGCGCTGATGCGCATATGGTGATCGCACTTAGGACATACCGACATTTGACGGTCTAATTCAACTTTATACAGCACGGCGTTACAGGAGCCACATTTGCTCCAAACACCTTCGGGAATATTGCGCTTTTGTGTCGCTTTCGCTTTCGGGAGAATTTTTTCTATCCAGCTCATAATTTAATTTTTTGCCTGTTGCAACGAGAAAAAGTGTCGACGTTTTGCTGAAATAACAATCAACAAACGTCTTTTAATTAATAAAAACAAATATAACCGAGAATTAAACCATAGTTTAGCGTATGTTACCTACAAAAAACTGGTCTGTTTTGTGTTTTTATGCGCAAATAAACATCATCCTAAAAACATTATTTTAAAAACAAAGGACCAAGATCTCTTTTCGGGATATCAAACGCTTCGGGGTAATCCACGTCAACAAAGTACAAACCGCCCGAGGGTGCAGTGATACCGGCAACACACCGGTTTTTAGCTTCAAGCACTTCTTTGATCCAGGTCACCGGCTCTAACCCTTGCCCTACTCTCATCAAACTGCCGGCGATATTTCTGACCATATGATGTAAAAAGGCATTGGCCTTAATATCAATAATGACATAGTGCCCCTGGCGGCTGACATTACAATGCATCAAAGTTCTGATCGGCGAATGTGACTGGCAATGTACGGTACGGAAAGAGTCAAAATCATGCCGGCCGATCAGATACTGCGCCGCTTCATGCATCAGCTTTTCGTCTAACGGATAATGACAAAAGCTCAAGCCGCTGCTGAGAATGGCCGAACGCAGATTATTATTGTGAATAATATAGCGATAACGGCGGGCTGTGGCGCTAAAACGCGCGTGAAATTCATCACTGACTACTTTGACCCAGCTAACGGCAATATCTTTAGGCAAATGAGTATTGGTACCTAATGTCCAGGCGACATCTTTTCTGATCTTATCGGTATCAAAGTGCACCACCTGGTTGGTGGCATTCACTCCGGTATCGGTACGACCGGCACAAATGACTTCTATCGGCTCATCCGCGATTTTAGATAACGCGGTTTCTAATGATTGTTGAACACTGACAAAATCATTCTGGCGTTGCCAGCCGTAATAATTTTTACCGTCATATTCAACCCCTAAAGCATATCGCATATTAACCTCCACTACTGCGGGGGCGCATTATCCATTATTTTACGCTGTGATGCCAAGACTCATTCGCGCTATTTGTCCCGAAAAATCCCCTGTGCTTATCCAGGCAGCCAATAAAGCGCTTTACTGCCCGGCGTCCATATCCGAGCCGCTTTTATCCAGGAAATAAAAAATCCGCACAAGGTGCGGATTTTTCAGGGTTAGATCAACGAATGATAAACTATCAACCTAAATCCTTTAACAACTCCTCAGCCGTTTGTTTTTGCTGATCATCACCGTCGCTGAGCACATCCTGTAAAATAACCTGGGCATTTTCCACATCGCCGATTTCAATATAGACCTTGGCTAAATCCAGTTTCGCCGTGATGGCATTACTGTCATCATCAACGTCGATATCATCGCCTTCGGCGGCAAATTCAGGAAATTCATCAAAACCGACATCAATATTGGTCTTTTCATAGGGCTCCTCATCGGAGGCCTGTTCCTGAGTCTCGGATAATAAACTGTCCACCGAGACATAATCTTCATCGGCAGCTGAACCCTGTTCCTGAGGAACCTCCTCTTGCTGACTTTCTGGCGGTAATTCAAGCTCATCGCCGATATCAAGGTCATCACCGATATCGAACTCATCATCCAGAACATCAGCGATAACCGCTTCACTTGCCTCATCGCTCGACTCAGCTATTAATTCCTCTGCCAGATCAGGAACATCTGGTGTCAGTGACGACTCTTCTTCAATGTTGGCCAGCAATTCATCAAAATCTAAGTTATTCAGCTCTTTAATATCATCTATTTCTGATGCTTCTGCTATCTGTTTTTTCGTGCTCGACTCATCGGTAAGCAAATCAGCCAAAATATTCTCATCGGTAAAATCAGGCGTGATCTCATTAGCCACTTCCCCAACTTCGGCTTGCTCACCTTCAGCCACGTCGTCTTCCGTTAATAGCTGGGATAAAGCAGCTTCATCAAGCTCATGTTCAAAAGCGTCGGTAAGTTCATCTCCCCCTTCACTTTGAGCAATCTCATCCAACAGCTCATCCGGAATACCTTCATCCAGGATATCGTCACCAATATCGAGTTCATCCTCTGCTGATGGCGCTTCACTTTCCACATCCTGTAAAATGGCATCAAGATCAAGTTCACTGTTTAGGTCATCTTCCTGAACAGCAGGCTCATCCAGCTTATCAATATCTTGCTTGCTGTCTTCACTAACCGCTTCTCTTTCCGGGACACTTTCACTATCGGCGGCTTCGACACTTTCCTGGTCAATTTCCCCAGTACTTGCTTGCTCACTTTCTTTGCCGCTGTCTTTCCCCGTGATATCGCTAAAGTCCATCGCCAGGAAGGGAGCAACATATTCTTCGGTAAAACTTTCTATTTTTGCGCGAGTCTCTGCATCTGTAACGCTATCGGCATCTTGCTTTGAAACCTCGGCATCAGCCGGTTGCTCACTGCTTTGCTCCGCCGCGACATCCTGTAAGACATCATCAATACTGACCTCGTCATTGGCCAGGTTTTGGATATCCCCCAAGAGAGCATCAATATCGTCGGGATCTGTCACCTCGGCATTGACATCAGCAGCCACTCCAGACTCAGGTGCTGCCTCAGCTTCTGGCGCTGCCGCCGCCAGTAAGGCGTCGATATCATCGGGATCGGTAACATCCGCTCCTTCCGGGATTTCTTTCGCTGGTTCAGGCTCAGGTGCTACCGCCGCCAACAAGGCGTCAATATCGTCAGGGTCAGTAACATCCGCCCCTTCCGGAATTTCTTTAGCGGCTTCTGGTGCCGGTGCTGCCGATGCTGCCAACAAGGCATCAATATCATCGGGATCGGTAACATCTGCCCCTTCCGGAATTTCTTTCGCCGGTTCAGGCGCCGGTGCTGCCGATGCTGCCAACAAGGCATCAATATCATCGGGATCGGTAACATCTGCCCCTTCAGGAATTTCTTTCGCCGGTTCAGGCGCCGGTGCTGCCGATGCTGCCAACAAGGCATCAATATCATCGGGGTCGGTGACATCCGCTCCTTCGGGAATTTCTTTCGCCGGCTCAGGTGCCGGTGCTGCCGATGCTGCCAACAAGGCATCAATATCATCAGGGTCGGTAACATCTGCCCCTTCGGGAATTTCCTCCGCGGCCTCTGGCTCAGGCGATGCCGATGCTGCCAACAAGGCATCAATATCATCAGGGTCGGTGACATCAGCCCCTTCAGGAATTTCTTTCGCGGCCTCAGGTGCTGCCGATGCTGCCAACAAGGCATCAATATCATCGGGGTCAGTAACATCTGCCCCTTCGGGAATTTCTTTCGCTGCCTCTGGTTCAGGCGATGCCGACGCTTCCAACAAGGCATCAATATCATCGGGATCCGACACCACAGTATCCTTATCGGCAGCTTCTAATAAGGCATCGATATCATCGGGATCGGTAATTTCTGCAGAGCCTTCAGCAGAATCAGCCTCAGCTACTTCTGCTGCTTCTGTTGCCGTTTCATCCTCATCCAGGCCAGATAATAAGGCATCCAAATCACCTTGCCCCAGTTCACCGCCGGGCAGCTCTTCTGATGTCTCTTCTTCAGATGTTTCATCTTCATCCAGACCGGATAATAAATCATCCAGATCCCCCTGACCCAACTCACCGCCTGGCAGTGCTTCAGAGGTTTCCTCTTCAGGTGTTTCATCTTCGTCCAAGCCGGATAATAAATCGTCCAGATCCCCTTGTCCAAGCTCACCGCCTTCGAGTAATTCCCCTTCTTCATCCGCATCAAGATCCAGGGAAATATCTTCTAAATCATCCAGATCGTCTAAATCATCAAGCTCATCATCCAGGTGAATCACATCATCATCGAGTAATTCATCGCTGCCCAGATCATCCAAATCATCAGAGAACAAATCATCGTCACTTTCCGCCAGATCTATGGACAGTTCATCATCCAGAGACAATTCATTATCTAAGGTTAATTCCTCCGCCGGCTCCGGCTCTTCAACTGCCGCAACTTCCGGCTCAGGCTCTTCAGTTTTAGCTGCTTTCGATTTCTTCTTGGCAACAGGTTTCTCTGCGGCATCGGCAGTTGCTGTTTTACGGCGATTCCAGAGCAAATACCCCCCGCCAGCCAGCAAGAGTGCCGGCACGGTGGACCCCAGCCCTATCAGCAAATAATTATTCAGAGAGTTTTTCCGCTCAGCTTCTGCCTGCGCCAGACGATCCCGCTCTGCCGCCAGGGTATACATTTCCTGTTGCAGTTTAAGGATGTCATCCATCTGAGGTTTGATTTCTTCGCTTTTGGCCACTTCTTGCTGCATCACCGCCAGCTGCTCAGTAAAGACCGCCAGCTTGGCCCTTAATTCTGCATTTTCTTTTAAAATCGCCTGCAAGCCGTCAATGGAGTCGGCAACATCCCTTTGGATCACTTTAAGTTTCTGTTGCTGGGAATTGCCATAATTTTGCAACTGATCATTGATTTCAGATTTGGCCGCTTCCAGATCTTTTTTCTGAACCGACTGCTCTTCGGGTTGCCTGCCGCCTTTACTCCAGGCCTGCACCGCTTGTTCGACTAATTGTTGGGCAGCGGATTTATTGATACGCACCATTTCATCATAGGCAGGTACCGCCATTAACTGACCTTCAACCAGATGATTGATATTGTTATCGGCAAAAGCCTGGGGATTGGCCCGATACAGGGCCTGCATAACCTGATAAATAGATAAACCGGGGTCTGGACGTACCTGGGTGGCGATGCCCCACAAGGTATCTTGCCCTGAGATAGGCCCGTAACGGCCATAAGGAAAAGGGTCGGTGTTTTTAGGACCTCGAATTTGTATCCCGGCTTCCTGAAAAGCAAATACCGGCATACTCACCATACCAACAAAAAGAACCTGCCACAGGCACAGGCTTAACCATCGTTGCATCTAGAATTTCCTAGTTATAATCATTTTTATCGCCAATAGATTGGCACTTCTTAGACCAATATAATAAAGCAAAGTTTGTTCCAAGTACTAATAACTATTAATATAAACCAGAAACCAACCATGATCTATAACGGCTAGTTTCTGATTTACTTTAGGAAATTCTCTCTTTTAGCTGTGAAGCATGATTTAGGATAAATATTCTTTAATCAACAGCTCGGCAATCTGAATACTGTTGGTCGCCGCGCCCTTGCGCGTATTATCCGCCACTATCCACATATTGATACCATTGTTATGGCTGATATCTTCGCGGATACGGCCAACATAGGTATCATCCTGACCGCTGGCATTGCCTATCTGGGTCGGAAAATCCTCATCCTGTTCACAAACCACCAAACCCGGAGCCTGGCTTAACAGGTCTTTGACCTCTTCGGCAGAAATCGGTGAGCCGGTTTCGATATGCAGGGCTTCGCCGTGACCGAAAAATACCGGAACCCGTACCGCGGTCGGGTTCACTAGCACATTTTCATCGCCGAGGATCTTTTTCGTTTCCCAGACCATTTTCATTTCTTCACGGGTATAACCATTGTCTTCAAAGCTGTCGATTTGCGGAATAACATTAAAGGCAATCTGGCGAGAGAATACTTTAGGGTCGATCGGCTTACCGCTGAGCAAGTCCGCACACTGCTTGGCCAATTCATCCATAGCCTCTTTGCCGGCGCCGGAAACCGACTGGTAAGTGCTGACATTGATGCGCTCAAGTCCTACGGCATCATAAATAGGCTTTAACGCCACCATCATTTGGATGGTTGAACAGTTAGGATTGGCAATAATATTACGGTTACGGTACTCGGCCAGTGCCTGGGGATTCACTTCCGGCACCACCAATGGAATATCGGCGTCGTAGCGGAACTCAGAAGTATTATCAATGACAATACAGCCTTCATCACCGGCAATAGGAGCATATTTTGCAGACACGGCGCCGCCGGCAGAAAAGAAACCGATCTGGGCCTGGCTCCAGTCAAAATTATCGGCGTCTAAAACTTCAATACTTTCCCCGTTAAATTCAACGAATTCACCGGCAGAGCGTGCGCTTGCCAGGGGGTAAAGTTTATTGATGGGAAAATCTCTTTGTTCAAGAATTTCAATAATGGTTTTGCCTACCAAACCGGTTGCACCAAGTACGCAAACATCAAATTTCTGTGCCATGCTCCTCTCTCTCTTCTCTTACTCTTATCGGGGGAAATTAAAACCCAGCTGATGGGGCACATCACTGCTGGCCTGTTCTTCCAAGGCGACGGTTACCGCGGAAAACTCCCGGCGCACCGGATAGTTTTTACGAAGCATGTCAAAACCTTGACTAGTTAGTTGCTGACGAAAAATACCATCGTCACGCCTGACATCGTAAACCATTTTTACCAGCTGGTTTAGTATAATTTCATCAAAATGTTGTTTTATTTCTACATAACTTATAGCCGCTTGTGGCAGAAACTGTTCAAGCGATAAATTAGGCTTAATTTTCAGCTGCTTACATAAAGCCAAATACAGCATTTCAGTGCCGCGCGCTTTTCCTTCCAGGCTGTAGCCGGCAATGTGGGCGGTGGCAATTTCGGTATGTTCAATCAGGGGCTGTAAAACATCCGGCTCATTTTCCCAGACATCCCACACCAATTTTAGCCCGTGTCCCTGCTGTTTCAGGGCCAGCAGCGCTTGATTATCCACCACTTCTCCCCGGCAGGCATTGATAAGAATCTGCCTGTCCGTCAGCCGCGCCAGGTTATCCCGGTTAAGCAAATGATGGCTGGGATATTCTCCTGTGGTGGTTAATGGCACATGTAAGGAAATAACATCGCAATTAAGTACCTGCTCAAGGGAGCTAAACTCCCGCTCATCTCCCTGCTGCTCCAGCAAGGGGTCGCACAGACAGTAGTTAATGCCTAAAGCATCAAGTTTTTCACTTAACCGGGTACCGGTATTGCCTGCACCGACGATACCCACAGTTAACGCCGATAAATCCAGTAAATAACGCTCTGCCAAAACGACCAGGGCGCTGAGCACATATTCGGCGACCGAGACTGCATTACAGCCAGGAGCGGCGCTAAAGGCGATATTACGGCTGTTTAAATAGCCCAGATCGATATGATCCACTCCTATAGTGGCGGTCCCGACAAACTGCAGCCCCTTATTGTCACTGAGTAAGGCTGCATTCACCCGGGTAATGGAGCGCACCAGCAATACATCGGCATCTGCCGCTATTTGCGGGGTAAGCTCCCGGCCGGCAAAGGGAATTAACTCACCAAGCCCGGCAAAAAACTCCCGGGCGAACGGCATATTCTCATCGTAATAAATTTTCATGGCGGATCTGAAGCTGCGCCTTATTAAGGGAAGAAAGGGTGGCGCTATTATCAGGGATTTTCAAACAGAAAAAAACGGACAACAAAAGATTTATCACTGAAAAGACAAGAAAAGATCATCGGCCCGCCTATTCATAGAGAGATTTTATTCCCATAGCGACAAATAAGCGCTAAAAAATGATTGGCATAGTTACTGCTAATTATTCCGTGACAAATTTTTAACGTCAAAAAAACATAAGATAACAATACTATTGAACAGGATTTTCGATGATGTACAAAAACCTCTTAAAAGGCCTGGTTTCCGGCCTGGTACTTTCTACTGCTTTGTCTGCCAACGCTTCACAAATTTTATTTGCCCATGTCAACACCGGCAACTATGTCGCTGACGGTAACGGCCTGGCAGCTATGCTTAGCGCTGCCGGTCATGATGTAACCACAAGATTTCTCAATGATGCCGTTTATGACGACTACAGCAGCTTTGACCAGATTTTCGTTTATGACTTATCGGTCGGCACCGACAATTCCGCCATTCAAAATGCCAACTATGCCAATATCGGCGACTGGTATAACAACCTTACCGAGCAGAATTTGATTTTAGATGGCCGGATGATTTCTTCTTACGCTAGCTGGACCAATGCCAACGGTATGTCGCCGGAAGATGCCTGGATGCAAAATTATGCCCATCAGCTGGATCTGCGTGGCGGCGGCCTGGTGCTGGGCACAGATCACAATGTTTTCGCTTCCGGCATTAACAGTATCAACAACGCCATAGGGGTCAGCGACTTCTATGGCAGCTATGGTTCATATCCGAGTTCACAAGCTGTAGTGGATGTTAACTCTCCCCTATACCTCGACTCGCTGGATACCTGCCGCTCAGATAGCAGCAGCGGTTGTATCAACGACAACTCAAGCACAGGTTTTGTCGCCACCGGCTTACAGGCCAACGGCCAGATGTTGACCCCGGTTGCCTATCATGGCTCCAATCTCGATGCCTGGAATTATGCCGCCGTCTCGTCAACCATGGGCAGCCTTACCTTTGGTACCTGTGGCGGCGCCGACCAGCCCCCTTGTAGCGTACCGGCACCCGGCTCTCTGGCGTTATTCGGTTTGGGCATCGCCGCCCTGGGTTTTGCCAAACGCAAACGTGCTTAACGGCTAAAGATTACAGCCGGGCTAACTTGGCCCGGCTACGAAATCTTCCTTACTCTTGTAGAAACACACGTTTATTGCTGATATTTATCGAGCGCCTACTATCTCTTTAAGCCAAATCCGGCAACACCATTTCAAACACAGTCCCCTCCTGCCTCTGTGCTGCCAGCTTGATATTGCCTTTAAGTTGCATCTGCACAATTTTGTTGACCACGCAAAGCCCCAAACCAAAACGCCCTGCTTGTTTACGGGCAAAACAGGGAGAAAAAACATCTCCGGAAATATTGTGTTTTATGCCGATACCATTATCACTAACCCTAAGTAAGATCCTGTGATGAAAGCGCTCAGCATCAATATCGATGCGTCTTACCTTTGTGTTTTCAAAGGCATGCTCCACCGCATTTTCCACTAATTCGGTAATAACGGTTTGCAGCAACACAGGAATACTGTGCAAAGTGAGCTTATCAGGGGCATTTAACCGAAAGTTCACCTGCTGTTTGCCATAGATATGGTTAAACCCCTCGCATAAGGCTTTCAAAAAACGTTCAAGACGGATATTGCTGACATCCATGGAAAATTGCATGGAAAGATCTTTAAAACGCTCAACCAGCTTGGAGATTTTCTCCAAGTTTGTGCTGATTAACGCCAGGCAAGGTGAAGCTTTTTCTTCAAAATCGAGAAATTGATGTTTAGACAGGGTTTGCTGGTGAAACTTCTGAGTCAACACGTCAAGCATGCTGCTTAAAGTGGTAGCAGAAGTGATAGCAATCCCTGCTGGCGTATTAAGTTCATGGGCCATGCCGCGGATCAGGTTTTCAACATGGCTCTGACTCTTGTGCTCGATCACCTGTTGCTGAATATCATAGGCCTTTAACTGATCTTCAAGGGTATTTTTAATATGCAGCAATAACTTTTGGAATTTTTTTTCTGTCGGACGTTCATGGTTATCAAGCGCACAAATGGTACCGAATGGCTGGCCATCACTATAATTGAGCGGCAAACCCAGATAATAGATCATGTTAAGCTTAATATCCGGATTAGCATCCCAGTGCGGGTCTTTAAGGGCATTATTGACCTCTAACATCTCCCGGTTTTTGATGACATGTTCACAATAAAGCCCCGAACCGTCAAAAACTTCTGCCTCTCCCACCCGATAGGGGTTTTGTTGCCCCTCACTTTTGGCAAACACTTTAATATGTTCGCCATCAAGCTTCATGATCAATACCGCAGGCATGTCCAAGATATCTGCCAGCAGGTTCAAGGTTTGTGACCATTGCTCAATTAGCAACGCAGAATAATCTAATGAAAGTGACCGGGACATAAAAGTTTCCCCAGCATTAATAAAACGCTCTTCACTTACCATGAGTGTAGTCGCTAATACCTTTCTTTCACCTCAATATTAACGCTATATCTTTTTTAACCGACACATAAATCCTGCTCCTTGCCCTCTATGGCACTGCAGGATAAATACATCCATGTATAAAAAAGGCGCCAACCGGCGCCCTTCAAAACAACAAGTAACTCCTTGTTATTTGTATTTTTTCATTACCAAAGTAGCGTTAGTGCCACCGAAACCAAAACTGTTCGACATCACCAGGTTTAACTCGGTATCACGTTTTTCAGTGACGATATCCAGACCCTCGGCCTGTTCATCTAAATTCGTGATATTCACCGACGGGGCAACAAAGTTATGCTCCATCATCAGCATAGAATAAATCGCTTCATGAACACCGGCAGCACCTAAGGCATGGCCGGTCATGGCTTTAGTCGCGCTGATAGCAGGAGATTCCTGACCGAACACTTCCTGGATAGCGCCTAACTCTTTAACATCGCCAACTGGGGTTGAAGTGCCGTGGGTATTAAGATAATCGACCTTGCCTTCTACCCCTTCCATCGCCTGCTGCATACAACGCACCGCACCTTCACCGCTTGGTGCTACCATGTCATAACCGTCTGAAGTTGCGCCATAGCCAACCAGTTCGGCATAGATATGAGCACCACGGGCCAGGGCGTGTTCAAGTTCTTCAACCACGACCATACCGCCGCCGCCGGAAATAACAAAACCGTCACGGTCGGCATCATAGGTGCGCGAAGCCGTTTCCGGGCTATCGTTATATTGAGAAGACAAGGCGCCCATGCCGTCAAACATCATTGCCAGTGACCAGTCCACTTCTTCCCCGCCGCCGGCAAAAACGATATCTTGTTTACCCAGCTGGATCAGCTCCATGGCATTACCGATACAATGGGCACTGGTAGCACAAGCCGAGCTGATAGAATAATTCACCCCTTTGATTTTAAAAGGGGTTGCCAGACAGGCTGAACAAGTACTGGACATGGTTTTAGGCACCGCATAAGCCCCTACGCGTTTAACGCCACGCTCTCTTAAGGTATCGGCTGAATTAACAACATTCAACGAGGAAGCGCCGCCTGAGCCGGCAACAATACCGGTGCGAAAGTTAGAGACTTGCTCCGGGGTCAACTTGGCATCTTCAATGGCCTGTTGCATGGCAATATGCGCGTAACCTGCAGCATCCCCCATAAAGCGCAGCGCTTTACGGTCGATATGATCTTTAGTTTCAATATCCGGCTTGCCCCATACCTGGCTGCGCAGGCCTTTTTCGGCAAAGCTTTCTGAGCGGGAAATCCCTGAACGTCCTGATTTTAACGAAGCTAAAACTTCTTCTGCATTGTTACCTATGCTAGAGACAATACCTAATCCGGTGATCACTACACGTTTCATTTATATATAACCATATTAATATTTAAAATTCGGGCATATCATACCGACTTTTGCCCCTGATACTGGTCTGTCCAGCGTACACCTGTACACTGACTTATTAATTTATATGACACAGCAGCTAAAGTACAGGTAAAATACACCGTATATATATAAACTAACAGCAATTTATAACCCTGTGAACAGCGATAACCCAATTTCTTTCGGCGCCGACGGCGCCCCTTTTTCAGAACAGTTCCAAGATATTTACTTCGATTCAGACTCAGGCTGCCAACAAAGCAGTGCCGTCTTTATCCAGGGCAATGATATCTATAATCGCCTGTTGCAGGGTAAATCACCGTTAACCATCGCCGAAACCGGCTTTGGCAGCGGGTTAAATTTTCTACTCACCTTACAGGTGTATCAAAAAGTACAGCAACAACTGGCTTTACAAAAAAACGGGGAAAGTCCCCTATTACCCCTGACCTTTATCAGTGTTGAGAAATATCCGCTAACCAAAGAGCAACTCGAAAAATCATTAGCCATTTTGCCCGAGCTGGCAGAGTATGCACAATCCCTGGTTGAGCAATATCCGGATAAGTGCGAACAAATGTGGCAGGGAAAATTCTTCGGCGGCAAAGTGACCCTACAACTTTATTTTGATGATGCCGCCCAAGCCTTTTCGGCCCTTAAAACCAAAAAAAGCGGCTTGATCGATGCCTGGTACCTGGACGGCTTTTCCCCGAGAAAAAATCCGGACATGTGGCATGCCCCTTTATTTGAGCAAATCGCCCGGTTATCAAAAGAACAAGCCAGTGTCGCCACCTTTACCGTGGCCGGCCTGGTCCGGCGGCAGTTGGCCGAGATAGGTTTTCGCCTGGAGAAAAAGGCCACCGGCGGCAAGAAAAAACAGATGTTAACCGGCATTTTCCAGCAGGGTAAAAATTCCGGTAAAGGTTACCGGTTAAGGCCGAGCATCAACAAACCCCACCAGGTGGGGATTATCGGCGGCGGCATTGCCTCCGCCTGCGCGGCATACGCCTTAACCCGGCTTGGCGTTAAAGTGAACTTATATTGCCAGGACAGTACAGTGGCCCAGGGGGCTTCAAGCAATGCCATCGGCGCTTTATATCCGCTGCTGCATCAGCAAGCCGATGATATCAGTTTGTTTTACCAACAAGCCTTTAACCGGGCCAAAAGCCTTTACCAGCAAGTGAGCGATGAAGGCCATCACTTTCCCCACCAGTGGTGTGGTTTGCTGGAAGTCTCCTATAAGGAAAGCCTGGAAAAACGCCAGCAGTTGTTTGAGCAATTAAAGAGCTGGCCAAAAACCTTGATACACGGCGTTAACGCCGAGCAGGCCAGTGAACTTGCCGGACTCAAGCTCGATTTTGGCGGTTTGTTTATGCCGGGCGCCGGCTGGATTGCCCCCGGCGAGCTGGTGAAAACACTGTTTAGCGCCGCACAGGCGACAAACCGCTTGAAAATCAAAGCAGACATAAAAATCGATCACATTCAGCAAAATGAAGATCTCAGCTGGCAACTGCGCAGCGAACATGCCAGCTTTAACGAAAAAGTGCTGATTATCTGCGGCGGCGCCGAGTCGATAAAATTAAATATCGCAGATCAACTACCGCTAAGCTCGGTGCGGGGCCAGGTCAGCTCGATGCAAACTAATCCGGAAACAGACAAGTTAAGCACGGTATTGTGCCATAAGGGTTACCTGACGCCTGAGCATAAGGGACTGCACTGTATCGGGGCCACGTTTGAGAAAAACAGCTTTGATACCCGGGCCAAAGCCGAAGACGATGCCTATAATCTGGCTATGCTGGAGAAGTGTTTACCCGGAATGAGTCAATGGAACGCAGAAGATGTTATCGCCAGCAAGGCCAGATTACGCTGCATGACCCCGGATCACATTCCCATGGTAGGACCTATGCCGGATATCCAGGCCCATAAAACCATATATGCCCATCTGGCCAAAGATAAGAACTGGCGCTTTAACCAGGCGGCTCCGGTGATAGACAACCTTTATCTGATGACAGGGCTGGGGGCCCGGGGACTTTGCTCGGCTCCGCTGTTGGCGGACATTTTAGCCGCAGATATCTGCGGTACGCCCTACCCGGTAGACAGTAAAATGCTGTTTAACCTTGCCCCCAACCGTTTCATCATTCGGGACATTATCAAAGGTAAGTGCTAAACGACCTAAAACGGGTTTATGCTGTTCGTTAATCACATAAACCCGATACTAGCTTCATCTAAGCAGAAAAATATCCCTGTAATTCCAGCCAGAAATTATTCACCAGTTGCCTGTCCTGCGGCGCCAGTTCGGTTCGGGCCTGATGTAACTGTTCACTGACCTCCTGCGCCAGTTGCGCCGATAAAGCTTGCTGTTCATCACCATAACTGCTGGCGGCCAGGCTGATAAAACCGCGGAGGTAGCTGCTGGCAAACAAGGTATCGCTGTCGGCATCTGAGGCCACCATGTCATCAAAATACTGGTAAAGGGAGGCTAAATTGGTTAACTGCATTTTCTTTCCTAAATTTTTTACTCTGCTTTTTGCCTGCGCTGCTCTAACTAAAATAAGGTTCAGGCAAGCGTTTAAATTGACTTATTATTCCGGGCTCGACAGCGGATAAAGCACCTGGTCTTTATAACCTGTGGTTACCGGAAAATAACCGCTAAGCGCCTTATCTAAATCGGCATCGCCGGTATCGGCAATCAGGGGCCGGTTATCTAACGCCGCCAGTTTGCTTTTCGTGGCCACGATAATGATATTTTCTTTGCCTATCGCCTGAATGATCCTCGGGCTTAATTGCTGGTTACCGCGGCCAAAAACATGCCCCTGTCCGCCAATGAGGGTGATCACCAACTTAACCTGGCCCGGTTGCCGCTCCCTGATCAGTGACCATAAGTCACTTTCGGTCATATCATTGGCCACCACCTCTTGCTGGTGCAAAACATCAACCCCCAGCAAGGTATTTTCCAGGCCAAGCTCTTCCATGATAAATGCCGTGGTAGAGCCGGAGCCGATAATAAATAATTCATCGTCCATCTGCTCTATGATATCGGCGGCAATATCCTGCAATACCAGCTCATCGGATTCTTTACCGCCGGATTTAACCGCCTGGATATAACGCAGCTCACTGGGGATTTGCATTTCACCAAAACGCTTCGCTTTGACGATCCCGTCTCGGAACAGGCTTTCATCGATGTCCATGACATCGGCTTCGGTTAACGTCACCAGCTGCTTAGTCACCATTAATTCGATCACCCGTCCCGCGGCTTTTGGTGTAACCGCATAAACCCCGGAGTGAATTTTACAACCGGCGGGAATGCCCAATACCGGAAAACTGTCCCCCACCTGTTGGCAAATATCCCGGGCAGTGCCGTCACCGCCGGCAAACAATAAAATATCGATATCCCGGGCCAATAAGGTATCGACTGCCTTTTGCGTATCCAGGGCGGAGGTCATTTCCCCCTCGCTGTGATATAAGGTTTCGACACAAAAACCCAGCGCAGCAGCACATTCGGCCCCCATCAAATCATTGGCGGTGTAAATTACCAGTTGCTCTTTATAGGGCAATAACACCTCCAGTGCCTGACTGGCGCGAAAATTCGCCTTGGCCGTTGCTCCCAGCGCCAACGCCTGCTCAGGCGTCCCCTGACCATCACTGCCTTTTAAGGCAACACTGCCGCCGATCCCGGCAATCGGGTTGATGATAAATCCCAGTTTAAAACGGCTCATACTGTCTGGTCCTCTTTTTCACAGCTTTGCTGATACATTTCCTGCAAATGAGCATCAAGCTCAAAATCCTCTGCCGTTAACGGTGTCTTTACACTATAGAACTTGGCCAGGGCATCAATAAATTGTTGCCCCCGGGGAGGAAAGCCAACTTCAAGGTAGTTAAGCACCTGCCGGTACACCGCCACTTTAAAAGCCATGGTATCGGCGCCGGCGCCGTTAAGATTGTCGGCGGAGACATTAAAGCGCTTATTGGCGGCGACACAAAACGCCCACTCCAGCGCCTGGGGTTTAATCTCCACTTGCTCAAATGCCTGTTGCTGCTGTTCACTGCGTCCATCGGGCAAATACCAGTAACCGAAATCTTCCAGCAAACGCCGCGCCTGTCCGGCAATACACCAGTGGGCAACTTCATGCAAGGCGCTGGCATAATAGCCACGGGCAAAAATAATTTGATGGTAGGGACAATTCTCGCCGGCAGGAAGATAGACTGGCTCATCGCCTCCCTTAACCAAACGGGTATTAAACTGCGCACCTAAGCCCGAATCAAAAAGGCTGATCAGATCCTGGTAACGATGTAACATAATTCACTAAGACATTGACATTTTTCAGTGTCGGCATTCTATCGAAAAACAGCAGACATTACCCGCTGATTTCAACAAATTTCTCGCACCCCTTCAGGATAACTTCCCCTTCAAGGCCGCTAAGCGGGCAATTTTTGCCGATAAACATGCAAGTCTTCCTGCCAGGGGGTAAGCAGAAAAAATTATACAATAGTCAGCTCTAGACAGGTATCAACAAAAGCGGTATGGTGGAAATGTAAATTATGTGTAAAGATTTGGTGAGTAAGCTTAAGTAGTATTGCTATTTCATCGTTAATCAGGCATGACAAGATTCACAAACCAGGGATAGGTGATGAGTCGACATAACCCAGAATATAAAAGGTAATCCTTTTGCCGCCATCAATTTACACTATGGATAACAAAAATGAGTGTGATAAAGGAAGGTTATTTATGAACTCAATGGACATGGGAAGACTGAATGCTTTTGTTCTAACGACTACCGGGAACAACATCAGTGATACATCTGCTCACGTAAACCCAAACTTAACTCAAGATACAGATCAGGAGGCTTTAAAGCACTTTATCGGACTCGCCGGCACCTGCAATATGACATTAACCACAGGCAGTGAGTTACCCGCAGTTGGCGACAGGCGAAATTATCAACTCTACTTTATTGATTTACAAAAGAGTTTATGGACAAAACAAATACCCGAGAACGTTTTACAACTCGCCGCCCAAGTCAGAACCGTACTCTTTAATGCCTGCGAAGATGCCCTTTGCGACAAACAAGCCTTATTATCGGGCATTGAAGGCGTCTTTTACCATAATGACCGCCCGGAGATTATCTTACGGGGTCTGACCCGGATACAACAGAACGAACGCTGGTTTAAACGCGATACCATGAATAATGCCCTGGCGGATTTATTAAAAGCCCGGCAGGAAAACCCGTTACCTGCGGACAGCCGCCTGGCGGAAGTCAACTTCCCCGCCTTAACCAAACGGGAAAAAACCATCATCAACCTGGTATCAAGCGGCGCACAAAACAAGGAAATTGCCGACCAGCTGCATATCAGCACCAATACCGTCAAAACCCATATTTACAGCCTGTTTCGCAAAACCAGCTCCCGTAACCGAATTGAGCTTATTACCTGGTCCCAGCAATTCAGATCCCTGCCCCACTAAGGGCTTATCGCTGACATCGCCGTTTTCTTGCCCCATATCATTACGGCATCCCTTACTTCCCGTACATATACAGGTTGGCGCAGGCTCAACCTTAGTACGGGCGAGCTTTCACCAAGGGGCAGGAAAAACCGTTTTCCGGCAGTCCTGATAAATGCCGGCCAACCTTAAAATCCGTAGCATTTTGAAAGGGATTAACTAGACTCAAGTAACACCTTTATCAATCGCTTTTTAGGGACAACGAGCACTTTACAGCAAGGTCGAGTCCTGAAATGAATATTGCGACCCTATCCGGTGAAAAAGGCCTCTTGCTACTGCCGGTTAATGCCCATGTTGTGTTAAACATTCACCTGTCTGCCGCACTAAATGAAAAACTTAAGTCTGTCTATATTGGCAAACAACCCAAAAGTGCACTGCTGTTTCAAATGCCGGCTAAGGTAAAACATGCGGCTTTATTGCAGGAAGGACATATTGCCACTGTCAGAGCCGTTTCTATGGAAGGCGAAGGGGCTATATTGGCATTTAATACCACCATACTGCGCTTTTACAGCCCGCCGTTTGCCATGATCGCCACCACCATTCCGGACAAAGTACAACTTAAATTAATCCGCAATGAGCCCAGGTTTAAACTGGAGATGACAGCAGAAGTTGCCCGGCAGGCGTGCAAGGTTCAGGGCTGGCTTGAAGACATCTCCTGCAACGGTTGCTGCTTTTGTTGCCCGCTGCTGCCGCAAGAATTAAAAAGCGACAGAGTTACGATTTTACTGAAAGAATCGGAAACATCACAACAATACCAGCTTGTTGGCAGGGTAAAAAACTACCGTAATGTCAAAAACTATGATTATATCGGCATCTCTTTTGAGGATAACTCAAAAGAGATGATCCAACAGCTGTTACAAAGCATTATTTTAAAAGGCAGCCGGGATTTTTAGCTATCCTGCAAGCAAAGGCTTAAACATTATCCTGGGCTTTCCACACCCGTTTTTCTATGCCTTTTAACACCAGTTCGGTGATCGCCTTTTCGATGGTTTTTTTCACGCAGATAAACATAGGCTCATTGGTGGTATAGCCTGCCTCGGCTTCAGCCAGACGTTTAAAGCTGATGTAACGGAAAAAACCGGCGCGTACTTCTTTGCTTAAGACATTTTTCGTGGTGGAAACCGACACCAATACCTGTCCGGTGCGCACATCCACCGCACGCATAGTCACGGAAATTTGATCTTCCCGGTATAACTCAGACGCACTGATACCAAAATATTCAGCGCCGAAACCGCCGGTGCGGATATTGGTATCGTAACTGATGATCCCCCCTTCGAGCAGGATTTTTGCCGTGGTCAGCGGCGGCAATTCTTTAGCACTTGCCTGGCCGTTTTCTTTTTGCTCGTTTTGATAAGCCGCCCGGGTAATTTTCCGCTCAGTCAGAATATTTTGCAGTCCTTCACGTTCTACCGGTAAAAACCACTGGGAGTCGCTAAGTGCCTGCATCAGAATAGAAGTGCTGCCCTGGGTAACCGCGGTAGAAAAGGAGCTGACATTGGCCTGTTGCTTATATTGTCCGGTTTGATCGCGAAAGGCATAAACCGACACCGGAATACTGCCCCTGGGTTTAGGCAGCGCCCTGAGCTCTTCAAAGGTTTGCGTCGGCACCACTGTCACCGCCTGACTCTCATCCGGCGGATAAAGATTACGAACACTGCCACAGCCCGAAAGCAAAACCATCAAAGCGACCGACAGCAAGGCCTTGATCAGCCCGTTCATGGCAGATCTACTCCATCGTCAATATTACCAACATCAGGATAGCGGGGTACTTCAATCATGGTCACTTCGCCAGTCACACTATTGGATATTTGCACGATAATGGTATCGGTATTGCTGCCCATCACTAAAATCTCATAATCACCGCTGGTAAAAATGGTATCTTCATCTAAGCCACCGTCACCTTCGCCAAACGCTTCATCGGTAATTTTCCTAACCATTTGATTGATGTAGGAGCGTTCCAGCGATTCCTGAAATTTATCGGCGTAAGATTTGTCATCCATCGAGGCTTTGTGTTTGTTTTGCGCCTGGGCCTTATTCAGTAAAAAACTACCGTTCATGGGATTGCCGCCAAAGCTTGGGTTGATCGGCTGATACACCAGCTCGGTCGCCAGCACAGGTAAAACCAGGAAGAGATTAACCAAAAATATCAAGAACCGGCTTTTCACCGACTTTATTAAAATGACTTCCTTACTTCGCATATTAATTACCTCCTTATTTTTTTATTACCGGTATTTCTTGTTATATTTTTACCGGCTGAACTACCAGCCGCTTTCCGCCATATCCGGATTCTGCTGACTCAGCTGTGCCTTGGCCATGGCATCAATCAAAATAAAAATCGCCTGTTCTACTTTATCCTTTATCGGCGAACGCCGACGGCCAAGATGGGTGACATAAATGATCTTATGGTTCATCAACAGGGTTAGTTTGGTGCCGGCACGCGGCACGATTTGTTCGGTGATCTGTACATTAATACCCTGGGTATTGGGCATTTCCTGCCATAACCGGCTAAATTGATAGGCAAATTCATGTCCTTGCCGGCTTTTGCTGTTATCGAGAAATAAACCGTCTATTTCCACATCCTCAGCTACTGCCAAAAGCGGGGGCATGATCAGGCAAAGCAGCAGCAAGGGTTTTAACATCATAATGAACATCCGGTTTTATCATACATCCTTTTAAATCGAACTTTATCATTTTTTATCAGGGTTTTACCACACAACTTTCCTGGTTATCCCTACCTTAACTTGCGCCGGTAATCACAGCTTGATCCTAAGATGAAGTGATCACCGGGCAAGCAAGACATCAGGTTTTTACTGCTGGTTAATGGTCGCAGTATTATAATCACCTACCTGGGCAATAGAGATGCTGCCGCCGTCGCTGATATAAGAGCCGTCGACAATATTACCATTACCTTGTTGAACAAGGTTAAACTGCACACTGTCGCCGCCAATAAGCATAGCACCGTTATAATCGCCGGAGATCCGGTTTTCATTACCTTCCTGGGCGATATCAATGGTGTGGTTGCTGCCTTCTACCAGAACATCAAGCATGTTTAAATCACCGTTTTGCGCAATGATCATGTCATTATCATTGCTGTCCAATACCGTACTGATATTAACCACGGCATCGTTGGCATTACCCCTTTGGGTAATATCAATATCATTGCGGTCAGTGATCAATGAATTGTCACCGGTATGCGATGCCTGTAAAACCAAGACGTTTTCATCACCTGACTGGGTGAAGTTGATGTCATTGTCATTACCGTTAAAATTCACCATATGGGCTTCGTTTAAATCACCGCTTTGCATAACGGTATATTCATTACCGCTACCGATACCGCCGATATAAGTGCTGTTTGCATTGCCCGACTGCATCACGGTAAAGTCATTTTCATCACCCAGGATATCAAAAGTCGCGGCGTTCTCATCTCCCATCTGGGTATAGCTGACATCATTTTCAAAGCCGAGGAAAATATTAGATTCAACGGTATTCTCATTACCTTCCTGGTCGATGGAAATCGTATTTTCATCATAAATGACTTCGGCAATAGTAACTTCGTTATTATCCCCCTGCTGTTCAATTGACAGCTCATTGTCACTACCGGTAATTTCAACAATATTGGTTTTATTACGGTCGCCTATCTGTTCAATGGACAACTCATTGTCATTGCCATCAAGTGCTTCGATATCGGCGACATTCCAGTAACCGTCCTGCTCTATCTCTATTTCATTACCATCGCCGACAACATTGTTCAGGTGCACTTCACCCCACTGGCCTTGCTGGGAAATACTGATCTCGTTATCCGTTCCCTTCAAGTTACGGTTAAATGACCAGTGGCCGCCGTCTCCCTGCTCCACCATCACGGTATTAGAGATACCGTCAACCTCATTGATCACCTGGTTTCCTATCCCCAGGTAATCCGCTCCTTCCTGGGTTACTTCAAGGAAGTTATCATCACCGCGCACGGTATTTTCAGTTTTATTTTGCTCGCCATCCTGAGTAATGAATTGTTCATTGCCATCACCTGTTGCGGAGGAGATCACCAGGTTATCCTCACCAAGCTGTTTCATATCGGTAAAATTAGCATCGCCTTCAACACTGATGTCGGCGCCGTTGATGTCGCCTTCCTGGGAAATAACCACTTCATTGCCAAATACCGCGCCACGACCTGAGTCTTGCGATAATTCGACCACATTACCCGTGGCATTGATCATCAGATCACTTTGGATTTCATTTGAAGTGTGCTTTGTATCTTGTGCAAAAGCCGACTGGCCTGCTCCCAGTGCCATCATCACGGCACAGGTAATTAATGATTTGTTAAGTTTCACGTGCTTCTCCAATTCTTCAGCTAAAAGTCATTATTAATTTGTGCTAGCAGGTCCGGCTAGTACTGGCTAATATTGACGACCATTTCATTGCCCATCTGGTGGATTACTATGCTTTGTTCACCAAACTGGCTGACGTTGACAATATTGGCATCACCTTGCTGGATAACATCGGCCTGGTTGTCATTCCCCTGTTGTTCAAGGGCAATAATATTGCCATAGCCATATTGATCGATATCCAAAACATTGTTGTTGCCATGCTGGCTAACACTGATACGGTTAGCCGCATTTGCCGTTTGCTTGATTGTTGCTTTGTTGAGAATTCCGTACTGGCTGATAACAAGTTGCTGGTGCTGCTCAGCCGAGGTTATATCTACTGACGTTGACAAACTTAAAGACAAAGGAGATTCCTGCATATCTGTGCCCGAAAGCAGATCAGGTGAAGCACACACTACCGGGGTGCTAAGCACAGACAATAAAACAGCGCATGAGAAAACCCTCAACTTTGGGGCTCCGGTTAGCTTATTTGGGTATTGTCTGTTTAATTTCACTTTTATCCGCCTAAAAACACATTTATTGCACTAAAAACCCTACTACTTTCTTTTTTTAATAAACATCACCCAAAAGTTGTATTTAAATAAAAACAATTATTATCAAATAGTTAATTCGATGAAAAAATCTTTCTCCAGTAAAGCAAACGGAAAAACTCATAAAAAAGTATGAGTTATTGCCAACCCGGGGCCATTTGAGAAAAATACTAAAAAGGTATGAGAAATCTCCGGCAACAGGAAATGAAGTACTAAAAAAGTCGTGTTTATATTATTTCGCTAGTCTTTTGCTAATTTTTGTGGCTAAAGTAATAACGTTGCTGAGATTTTGTACGGTTATTTAAAGAACACTGACACTGACGAAAAAAGACAAGGAAGGACCAACCAGGGAGTCCGGTATCAGGTACCGGGCAATAACAATCATAAAAATATGGATTAAAACAATGAAGTTTAAATTATCAGCGTTAACACTCGCCGTATTACCCGTATTGGTAAACGCATCTGAAAATATCGTGGCCAGCGACAAGGGCGCCTACCAGGCCGATTCCGTGATTGTGGTTTACAAAGAAAACACCACAAAAGCCGATCGTCAAAAAGCCCGTGGTCTGGTCGCCGCAAAAATCTCCGATCTCAACAGCGATGAGCTCGACGACAGATATCGCCACATCGCCAACGGCCGCATGGCAAACTACAAATTAGACAAGATGACGGTCAAAGATGCCCTGGCAGCCCTGCGCAACGACCCGGCGGTATTATATGCCGAGCCTGATTATATCGTCAGCGCTACAGCTATACCAAATGATCCCCGTTTCGATGAATTATGGGGCATGCATAACACAGGTCAATCCGGCGGCACTGAAGATGCCGATATTGACGCACCGGAAGCCTGGGATATCTCTACCGGTAGCCATGACGTGATTGTCGGGGTTATTGATACCGGTGTTGATCACAGCCACCCTGACTTAGTTGCCAATATGTGGACCAACCCGGGCGAAATTGCCGGCGACGGTATTGATAACGACGGCAACGGTTATATCGATGATATCCACGGCATCAACGCCATCACCGACAGCGGCGATCCTATGGATGACAACGGCCACGGGACCCATGTCGCCGGTACTATCGGCGCCTCGGGTAATGACGATGTCGGCGTTGTGGGTGTTAACCACAATGTCTCTATTGTCGGCTGTAAATTCCTTAACTCTGCCGGCTCAGGCTCAACCTCTGATGCGCTTAAATGTATCGATTACATGGTGGCCTTGAAAAATGATCACAATATCGACATCAGCACCTTAAACAACAGCTGGGGCGGCGGTGGTTTCAGCCAGGCGCTTTATGACTCCATCACAGCATCGAGCGATGCCAACATGTTATTTGTTGCCGCAGCCGGTAACGGCGGTTATGACAATGATGCCAGCCCAAGCTACCCGGCCAGCTATGATCACGACAGTGTCTTTGCGGTAGCCGGTAGTAACCGCAGCGGCGGCATGTACAGCTCTTCCCAGTACGGCTTAACTTCAGTGGATATTGCCGCACCGGCCAGAGACGTACTTTCCAGCGTACCGGGCGGCGGATATTCTTCTTTCACCGGTACCTCTATGGCAACACCACATGTAGCAGGTGCTGCAGCCTTAGTCCTGTCGGTTAACCCTGAGCTGAGCGCGGTTGAATTAAAAGAACTGCTGATGAACTCTGGCGACCCGCATCCGGCCACAGAAGGTAAAACCGTTTCCGGCAAGCACTTAAACGTGTATAACGCCCTGTTAGAAGCCGATCCGGCACCTGGTTTCAGAATGTCCGCCTCACCGGTTAATACCGTGATCACCGCAGGTGAAACCGCAACCTATAACTTCGACGTGATTTCGGTTGCCGACTGGGACGGTACAATCGACCTGACCATGACCGACTCTCTGGGCACCGCCAGCTTATCAGCGACTTCAGTAACACCCGGCGGCAGCTTCTCATTAACTGTCCCTACCGCGGCCGATACTGCCTGGGGTGATTATGAGTTTACCGTCACCGGCACCAGCGGCGAGCTGACGAAAACCCAAACCTTAGGGTTATACGTGAATCCTCAGGGACTGGCTGATTTCACCTTTGATAAAGACGTGAATGAAGATATTCCGGATAACGATGCCGGTGGTTTATCTTCAGTGATCACTATTACCGACGATATCACCATCTTCGGCAGCAGCACTTATGTCAACATCACCCATACCTGGATTGGCGACTTAATTGTAAACCTGACTTCACCTGCCGGTACTACCGCCACCTTGCACAGCCAGTCGGGCGGCAGCGCCGATAATATCGACCAAAGCTTTGCCTCTGGCGCCTTTAACGGTGAAACCGCAGCCGGTGACTGGACCTTAACCGTCTCCGATAACGCCGCTATCGATACAGGTACGCTGAACAACTGGGCTATGACCTTAACCGGTTTGGGTGAAGTTGGACCTTCGGCGCCGGCCGCCGATTTCTCCGCTGAAATTGCCAACCTGATGGTCACCTTTACCGATGCCAGTACCGATAGAAACAATGATATCGCCAGCTGGGCTTGGGACTTTGGTGACGGCAACAGCTCAACCGAGCAAAGCCCGGTTCACACCTTTGCTGCCTCAGGCAGTTATGATGTGACCTTAACGGTAACCGATGAAGGCGGCCGCACCGGTACTAAGTCTATGACAGTAGTGGTATCTGATGTCAGTATCGAAGCTAAATTGAAACGTGCTTATAAGTCCAGCCTGAACAACCTGCGTGTTGATATCACCTGGGAAGGCAGCAGCGCCGAAACAGTAGATGTTTACCGCAACGGCGTGATGCTGGCCACAGTGGAAAATAACGGTATCTACCGCGACCGCGAACGTCGTGTAGACGGTAATACTTTTGTTTACCAGATCTGTGAAAATGCCGACATCTGTTCAAACGAAGTCGTGGTTGAATTTGAATAATCTTCACCTTAAGGTGACGGATAACTAAATTTAACCACTAGCATAAAACAAAGCCGGGCCTGTCCCGGCTTTTTATTGCGTCATGCATTTACAAAAGGCAAAAATGACAAGAACAAACATTTAAGACAAAGGGCAGAATAATCCACCCGAGTATTACAATTAATTCACGCTGAAAATATTTGAATCTATTTTAGTCACCTTAGCATCAGGCGGTGGCTTCTCCCTGGATTGCTGGATAAGTATGCAACTTTCCGACAACAAAAAAATTAATAAGCAATAACGATTTGTTGCCAGCTAACTCCTCTGCTATATCGCTTTAAATTCGGATAAATCACAATTTAACGAAAATAATTCACCTTTTTGCCGATTAACACTGGCATCCCGGGGAGTAATAATAGTAGTATTTCCAGTTAGAACTCTTTGAGAAACAGTTGTTAAAGGTAACGCCGGTAATGAAAAAGCTTGATGATATCGATTTACGCATATTAACCATCTTGTATAACGATGCTGATATCAATAATAAAGAACTCGCCGCGAAAATTGGTATCGCCCCCTCCACCTGTTTAGAGCGGGTAAAACGCCTGAAAAGCAGCGGTGTGATCAAAAATGCTTTTATCGATGTCAACTTTAAAAACATCGGCGGCAATATCGAAGCCATCGCCGCCATCCGTTTGCAGCCCTATTCCGAAGAAATCGTCAATCAGCTGCGCGATGACCTGCTAAAACTGCCGGAAATCGTCAGTCTCTATCATATGGGCGGCAGCTATGATTACTTTATTCATATGTCTGTCAAAGACAGTGAACACTTACGTCAGTTTGTATTTAACGCCATTACTTCCCGGGACGAAGTGACCACGGTAGAAACATCACTGGTTTTCGAGCACAGCCGCAGCGGCGTCTTGCCCCAGTTTGACGAAGAATAAGTGATAGAGTGCCCTTGCTGTCCATCCATAGACCCATGACAAACATTACGTCCTGTAATAATCGTCATTCTTGTCCATCCGTGAACCCATGACATACATTACATCCTGTAATAATCGTCATTCCCGTCCATCCGTGGACCCATGACATACATTACGTCCTGTAAATAACAGCACAAGGACAAGGCCATTGTGCTGTTTGCTTTCATCCGCTTTGTTTCAAGCGCTTAAAGGGGGAATAACTGCTCTGATATCTGCTGCCAGTTCTCTCGCTCCCCGGTCTGCGGTACCTGGGATAAAACAAAGTTAAAATCACATGCCGGTCTGAGCAGAGCTATTGCCATCAGCTGCCGTCGTAACTCTTCCTTATCACCGATATCAAGCAGGGAGTAACTTTCCAGTAATGCCCGCACTAAGGCTTCATTCCCCTGGCACATAAACAACATAGGCGTCAGCAACTCTAACAACCGGCTTCTGCCGACGATGGCATCGCCAAAGTCCAACACACCGCATAAACGATATTGACCGTCTTTTTGCTCGACCATCAAATTCCACGGGTGCAGATCCATATGAATAAACATATCAATGCCGTCATCAAAAGCCATCCCTTGCGCTAAAGCCTGCTGCGCCAGATAAGGTTCAATCTGTGCAATCAGGTTTTCACTCACGCCTTTACGTTGATGTCTGGGCAGACAATCTTGCTTAAGTTTATCGATATAATCTGCCCAGTTCACCTTCATCTTATTGTCGCCAGCTAAAGGTAAGCTGTGTAATTCCCGGATAAACAGTCCCAATTGCTGCACCAGTAGCAATTTCTCACTCTGATTTAGCTGTTGCCAGACATCTGCCAGCGATACACCCGGCAATTTCGTCATCACCACATAAAGCCAGTTATTGACGCTACCCGATGCCAATACCTGAGGAATAGCTATTGATAGCTGCTGACCCAATAATGTCGAGGCATCAATTTCCGCCTGTCCCTGATAGACCCAATTCGGTGGCACCACTTTGACAATAAACGCATCGTTTAACGCAAATAATGCATTGCCACCGGCGTGGATCCGTTGCCAGCTCCCCTGAGCCAAACCATGTTTTTCCTGAATAAAGCGCAATAACGGTTGCCAGAATTCATCCGGATTATCATCCAGGATACTGCAGCTTTGCTCATAGCTAGGGTTAGCCGGTAGCGTTTTAAAAATTAAATCCATATTGTTGTTATCTTATTATTTCTTATTGCTGTTATTTTGGCTCATGAGCTAACCTGGCTACCGCGTGTTTGATCACAAGGAAACCCAAAATGCCGGAAATCAGCGAGCCTATCACTATCCCCAATCTATCCTGGAACAGCAAATTACCCGTGCCCTGCTCAAAGGCTAAAGAGCCGATAAATAAACTCATGGTAAAGCCGACACCACATAACAAGGCTGCGCCATACAATAGTTGCCAGTTAACATTGGCCGGTAATTTGGCAAAGCCGAGTTTAATGGCAACAAAACAAAGGCCAAACACGCCTAATTGTTTACCGACAACCAGGCCTAAAATAATGCCTAAAGGCACAGGCGCTGCGACTTCCTGCAGACCTACGCCGGCAAAATCAATCCCGGCATTGGCAAAAGCAAAAATCGGCAAAACAATAAAGGCCACCATGGAATGCAGGTTATGCTCTAATGATTTAAGCGGTGACGGTTCATCGCCTTTACCTTTAATCGGGATAAAAAACGCCAGCACCACCCCGGCTAAAGTGGCATGCACCCCGGATTTTAATACCGCGATCCATAGGACGATACCAAAGAAAATGTAGGGAGAAGTCGTGGTCACCCCGCGCTTATTCAGGCCAAATAAAATACTGATGACAACGGCTGCCACAATCAGCGACAGCATCGAAAGCTGATCGGTATAGAAAAGCGCAATAATAATGATCGCGCCCAGGTCATCAAAGATAGCCAACGAGGTCAAGAAGACCTTAAGTTGCAGCGGAACCTTAGAGCCGACTATGGCCAGGATCCCCAGGGCAAAAGCGATATCTGTGGCTGTGGGTATCGCCCAGCCGCCTAACGCATCGGCATTGTCATAGTTTAATGCCACGTAAAACAAGGCAGGCACCAGCATGCCGCCGACCGCACCGATGGCCGGCAAGGCCACCTGCCCCGGCTGAGAGAGATCTCCCTCGATAAACTCCCGCTTAAGCTCTAAGCCCACCAGGAAAAAGAATAACGCCATCAGGCCATCATTGATCCAAAGCAGCAAAGGTTTGGCTATTTCAAAACTGCCGACGGCCACCACCACGGGGATCTCGAGTAACAAATCATACCAATCCGACCAAGGGGAATTTGCCAATATCATGGCAAACACGGCAGCAAACATTAAGATAATGCCGCTGGCCTCCTCTTTTTTTAAGAAAGACTGAATCGTTGAAATGGCCATAGGGCTCCTTATAGGTTAAAAAGTTTTATCAAATTCACTGCGACATATTATGTCACAAGAAAAACTTTTTAAATATAAAAATTCATTTCATAATTTAACTATATGAAGATAATCGGAAATTTACTCTACAATATGCTCCCTGGCTCCAGGATAGATGCTGGTATGCGCCAGGCAGGGCTTGATAGCTTTGGCTAAAGAGGCGGTAATCTTGGGGGGATCAAAGAAAAGTTATTACTAAAATAACGCCCGCCATTATCAGCAACTTGGCATTAAACTTTAATTTCACCTTGAGGATATCTCAGCCCGGCCTTTCTTATCTCAAAAATAAAAAAACCAGTCAGGCGACTGGTTTTTTAAATAACTAACAGAATTTTTATCTGATCGGGCTAAGCTTTAGCTTTTCAGATCATCAAAAAATTTCTTCACGCCGTCAAAAAAACCGGTTTCTTTCGGTCTGTGATGGGCGGCTTTTTTGTTGATATTGGTTTCTAACTGTTCAAGCAAAGACATTTGCTCAGCAGACAGGTTCACCGGGGTTTCAACAACCACTTTACACATCAGGTCGCCGGTTGAATGGCTGCGTACCGACTTAACCCCTTTGCCGCGCAGACGGAACATCTTACCGGTTTGCGTTTCTTTAGGGATTTTCAGTTTCACTTTGCCTTCAAGGGTCGGCACTTCAATGTCGCCGCCTAATGCTGCGGTGCTGAAGCTGATCGGCACTTCACAGTACAAGTGGTTTTCTTCACGCACAAAAATCGGGTGATCTTTAACATTGGTTTGTACGTATAAGTCACCGGCCGGTGCGCCGTGCTCGCCCGCTTCTCCTTCACCGGATAAGCGGATTCTGTCACCGGTATCGACACCCGGTGGAATTTTCACGCTAAGGGTCTTGTTCTTCTCAACACGGCCCTGGCCGCGACAAGACTTACAAGGGTCAGAAATAATCTTGCCTTTACCGCTACAGGTAGGACAGGTTTGCTGAACCGCAAACAGACCCTGACGCATCTGTACCTGGCCGTGACCATGACAAGTAGGACAAGAAGTCGGTTTAGTGCCTTTTTTCGCGCCGGTGCCGTCACAAGGATCACAGCTGACAAAGGTCGGTACTTTGATTTCAACGGTTTTACCTTTCACCGCTTCTTCAAGAGTAATTTCCAGGTTATAGCGTAAATCAGAGCCGCGACGTGCACGCGACTGACCGCCGCCACGACGACCGCCACCAAAGATATCGCCGAAAACATCGCCGAAAATATCGCCAAAGTCCTGACCGCCGCCGAAGCCGCCACCACCGTGACCGCCCTGCTGGAAGGCAGCATGGCCGTACTGATCATAAGCAGCACGTTTTTGATCATCGTTCAGCACTTCATAAGCTTCTTTTACTTCTTTGAACTGCTCTTCTTTGGATTTATCGCCCTTGGTACGGTCCGGGTGAAACTTCATCGCCAGGCGCTTATAGGCCTTCTTGATATCGCGCTCACCGGCATCTTTTCCGACCCCAAGCACTTCATAATAATCGCGTTTTGACATAAATAGGCTTCTTGTTTACTTCACTTTTATTTCGCTGTTTTTTAAAGCATAAAGCGCCGGGGATTAAACCAGCGCTTTAGCATCAATGTAATTTAAAGGAGCTAACGATTACTTGTTATCGTCTTTAACTTCTTCAAATTCAGCATCAACTACGTCATCAGCTGGTGCGCTACCGGCATCGGCTTCAGGTGCGGCACCTTCAGGAGCGGCGCCGCCTTGTGCCTGGGCTTTCGCCTGAGCAATTTCCATTAACTTCTGTGACGCTTCGATAACTGCCTGAGACTTGGCATCGATGGCTTCTTTGTCGTCGCCTTTGATCGCTTCTTCAAGTTCAGTTAACGCAGCTTCAAGCTTCTCTTTGTCTTCCGCTGGTAAGTCATCACCGGCTTCTTCGATTTGCTTGCGAGTAGCGTGAACCATACCGTCAGCCTGGTTACGAGACTGAACCAGCTCTTCGAACTTGGCATCTTCATCGGCATTCGCTTCCGCGTCGCGTACCATTTGTTCTACTTCTTCATCGGATAAACCTGAAGAGGCTTTAATGGTGATCTTCTGCTCTTTACCTGTGTTCTTATCTTTTGCTGTTACGTGCAAGATACCGTCGGCATCGATATCGAAGGTTACTTCGATTTGCGGTACACCGCGTGGTGCCGGGTCGATACCTTCAAGGTTGAACTGACCAAGAGATTTGTTAGAAGCCGCTTGCTTACGCTCACCTTGTACCACGTGAACCGTTACCGCCGCCTGGTTGTCATCAGCTGTTGAGAAGGTCTGAGACTGCTTGGTCGGGATAGTGGTGTTCTTGTCGATAACCTTAGTCATCACACCACCCATAGTTTCAATACCTAAGGATAATGGCGTAACGTCAAGTAGTAATACGTCAGTCACATCACCGGAAAGTACACCGGCTTGTACCGCAGCACCTGCAGCAACCGCTTCATCAGGGTTAACGTCTTTACGTGGCTCTTTGCCGAAGAAATCAGTTACCGCTTTTTGTACCATAGGCATACGGGTTTGACCACCAACCAAGATAACGTCATCAACGTCACTTACTGAAAGGTCTGAATCTTTAAGCGCAATTTTCAGCGGCTCTAATGTCGCCTGAACCATGTCTTCAACTAAAGACTCTAACTTGGCACGGGTAACTTTGATGTTCATGTGCTTAGGACCACTGGCGTCGGCCGTGATGTAAGGCAGGTTAACATCGGTTTGTTGTGCAGAAGAAAGCTCACATTTGGCTTTTTCGGCAGCTTCTTTTAAACGCTGCATCGCCAGTGGGTCAGTGGTTAAGTCCATGCCCTGGTCTTTCTTGAATTCAGCTACAAGGTAGTTGATTAAACGGTTATCGAAATCTTCACCACCTAAGTGAGTGTCACCGTTAGTCGCTAATACTTCAAAGGTGTGCTCGCCTTCAACTTCATCGATTTCGATGATTGAAATATCGAAAGTACCACCACCTAAGTCATATACGGCAACCACTTTGTCGCCTTTTTGCTTGTCCATGCCGTAGGCAAGGGCAGCAGCAGTAGGTTCGTTGATGATACGCTTAACTTCAAGACCCGCGATACGACCGGCATCTTTAGTCGCCTGACGCTGTGAATCGTTGAAGTAAGCAGGAACGGTAATTACCGCTTCAGTGACTGTTTCGCCTAAGTAGTCTTCAGCCGTTTTTTTCATTTTCTTTAAAACTTCTGCAGAAACTTGTGGTGGCGCAACATTGTTGTCTTTGGCGCTAACCCAGGCATCACCGTTGTCGGCTTTCACGATACCAAAAGGCATGATATCGATATCACGCTGAACTTCTTTGTCTTCGAAACGACGACCGATTAAACGCTTGATAGCGAATAAAGTGTTTTTAGGGTTAGTAACTGACTGACGTTTAGCCGGTTGGCCAACTAAGGTTTCACCTTCTTCTGTGTAAGCGATGATAGAAGGGGTTGTACGATCACCTTCTGCGTTTTCAATTACACGTGCACTGTCGCCGTCAAGTACCGCAACACATGAGTTTGTGGTCCCTAGGTCAATACCAATTATTTTGCCCATCTTGAGGATCTCCGAAATATATAAAATAAAGATTAATTCTGTTGATGAACAGTTAGTGGGGGCGGGAAAATCGTTTTCAATAGAAAAAATAAAAAAATGTCACAAGTTTTTGCTAAAAGTTATTTACGCACATTTCCTGTGGAATTAACAAAAACAAACAAAGCTTATTTTTCAAATAGATAGATTACCAACAATCGAAAAATCCGGACTGTGTTTCCCCATGCCAATTTTTATTTGGATCCGCTAAAAGGCCATATTTTATTAGAATCGCTTTCCAGTTAGGGTCACTGTCCAAAGCCAAAACCTGCTTTTCGAGTTGCTTGTGCTCAGCCAGCATGGGTTTTGTCAGCATAATATGACGACCATATGTCATCAAGGGCCTTGGCGAAGTATAGATCTGATCTGCAAGTGACATGGATTTCATAAAGTATTTCAAGGTAGAGGCTGGCATGGAAGTCACATCTACCCGCCCGGCCAACATGCTTTTTATGCTGGCAACTTCTGACTTGGTATCAATGCGATGTATGCGATTTTCACGCATATCCGCTTCCAAACCAAGATAATAATGTCCCCGGACACCGGCAAAAACCAAACCTCGAAGGGATTTTGCTGTGCCGTCAAACACTACCGGACGCTCTTTGGGTGAAATAACAGCATTGCTGTCAGCGATAATCTCAGGCCCCCAGAAATACTTAGTCTCTGCTCTGTCATCCATCCATTTCGCATTAACAAACAGCACGGCTCCCTGTTTCCGCGAAGCCAAATACATCTCCAGCCGGTTTCTGGGCATAAGGGTGAGCTCCAACCGGTACTTTCCCGATAACTGCCGGTTCAGCAGTTCAACAAAGTCATAGCTAAGCCCCTGCCCTTCACCGGTAATAAAGGGAGGTGAGTGATGATAACTCCAGATCGGGATGATCTTTTCCGCCTGGCAAGTTGCGGGGTGCAGCAATAAAAACATGAACAAGAATAAAGCGCTGAAATGCAAAAAAGCGGCCGAAGCTTTCCAGTGGCGGCGAAAGACACCGCCTTCAATTTTGCTTACTTTAAAATTAGCCAGTTGAATGTCAAAAATCACGATAAGGCCCGATCAATTGCTCCTGCACCCTTTTAATACTAGTTGCTCATCACTGAATCGAACGATTAAGTTCATACCTGAATTGAAAGTGTGCCGGGAAGGTCATTCTGCTTTGCCTGGCTTGTGTGCCAATACCGAAAACAGCAGAAGAAAAAGTAACAGGCATAAAAAAAGCCAGTGGAAGCTGGCTTTTAAGAAAATCGTTAATGTATCAGCTTAGGCTGAAGTATCAACACTCGGCGCCGCTTTAGACACCATGACCATGGCAGGACGAATTAAACGGCCGTTAAGCTCGTAACCTTTTTGCATCACGGCAATTACGGTATTAGGCGCAACACCTTCAACTTCCTGCATAGACATTGCCTGGTGCAACTCAGGGTTGAACGGCTGGTCTTGCGGGTCAACAGCGGTAACACCGAACTTGTTGATGGCAGATAACAGGCTTTGCAGGGTCAGTTCAACACCTTCGGCGATGGCTTTTTGCGTTTCGTCTTCAACATTAACGCTGGCAATAGCCCGCTCCATGTTGTCGATAACCGGCAGCAATTCTGCGGCAAACTTTTCTAAAGCAAACTTACGTGCTTTTTCAACATCCTGGGCGGCGCGGCGACGGATATTGTCCACTTCGGCTTTAGCGCGCACAACAGAATCTTTTTGATCGGCAACGGTTGCCTGGGCGGCAGCTAAAGCTAATTCAAGCTCGTTGATCTTTTCCTGCTCAGGGCTAATGGTGGCGGCAGCAGCGCCTAACGTTTCTTCTAATTGCTCTTCGGCTTGTTGAATGATTTCTTCTGCAGCGATCTCTTCTGCAGTTTTTTGGTTATCGGTAGACTCAGTTGTCATAAAAACTCCACGGGTAAACTCCAATGGTGCTAATTATGGGGATTAGTTTTCATGATTCAAGCATAAAGTCGATCATTTAGTAAAAAGTCAACTTTACAATAGGGGAAAATACGGCGACACTGCCCATAACGAGAAGAAAATAAAGCATTTACACTATATGACCCAGCTATATAAAACCATAGGGTTAATCGGCAAACCTCATCATGACGGTACCAGTGCTACCATAGAGACCTTATATAAGTATTTAATCGAAAATAACTATAACGTTCTGGTCGAAAGCTCGGTAGCCCCCTTTATCCGTATTGATAACTTGCCCAAGCACAGCCTGATGCAGATAGGCGAACAGGCTGAGCTGGCGATAGTCGTAGGCGGTGACGGTTATATGCTCGGCGCTGCCCGGGTATTGGCGGGTTATAAAATCGGTGTCATCGGTGTTAACCGCGGCAATCTCGGCTTTTTAACGGATTTATCCCCGGATAACCTTATTCCCCCGCTTGAAGCAATCTTACGTGGCGAGTCCCGCAGCGAACAACGCTTTGTGATCGAAGCGGAAGTTTATCGCCACGGCAAATTAAAAAGCTCCAACAGCGCGGTTAATGAAGCGGTAGTGCACGCCGGTAAAGTTGCCAATATGATCGAATTTGAAGTCTATATCGACGGCAGCTTTATGTTCAGCCAGCGCTCTGACGGCTTGATTATCTCGACCCCGACCGGCTCTACCGCCTATTCCATGTCGGCAGGCGGGCCGATTTTAACCCCGGGGTTAAATGCGCTGTCGTTAGTACCTATGTTCCCCCATACCCTCACCAGCAGACCAATAGTCGTCGATGGCAGCAGTGAAATAAAACTGATCCTGGCAAACGAGAATTACGAGAATTTACAGGTCAGCTGCGACGGCCATGTCATTTTGGCGGTGATGCCGGGTGATGAAGTCATCATCAAAAAAAGTGAGTATACACTGCGCCTGATCCACCCGCTGGACCACGATTATTTTAATGTTTTACGAAGCAAACTCAGCTGGGGTAACGAGCTTTACTAAGCATTTTAATCCCCTCTTTCGATAAAAACGTCTAAAAAATAACTTGCGAAAAAACCAGTTACTGTATAAATTACCAGTAACTGGTTTTTTCGTTAGAGACAGCTGATGCTTTTACATTTAAACATACAAAATTTTGCCATTGTCCGTTCACTGGACATCGACTGGAATCACGGCATGACCACGATCACGGGTGAAACCGGCGCCGGTAAATCTATCGCCATCGACGCCCTTGGATTATGTTTAGGTGAACGGGCATTAACTAACGTGGTGCGCCCCGGCTGCAAAAAAGCCGAATTATCGGCGGTGTTCGGCGTGTTAGCCAACCCGGCGGCAAGCAAATGGCTTGAACAACACGATCTCAACGGCGACGATGAATGTATTTTGCGCCGGGTGGTTTCCGCCGAAGGCAGATCCCGGGCTTATATCAACGGCTCTCAGGTCCCCCTTGCCCAGTTAAAAGAGCTGGGACAACTCTTGATCAATATCCACGGCCAGCACGACCACCAGCAAATTGTCAAAGCCGCCGAGCAGCGCCGCATGCTCGATGATTATGCCGGCCACCAGCACCTGATGGACGATGTCAAATATCACCACCAGAAATGGCGTGAACTCACCGCTGAGCTGAAACAGCTGCAGGAAAATAAATTACAGCGCGACGCCAAACAGCAGTTGCTGCAATACCAGGTCAGCGAACTGGACGAGTTTGCCCTGCAGCCGGAAGAGTTTGAAACCCTGGAAACGGATTACAAGCGTTACAGCAACTCCCAACATTTGCTCAATGAAACCCTGATGTCGCTGCAGCAACTCAGCGATAACGAAGAATTTAATGTCTTGGACTCCCTCAGGCGCAGCTGCGACAGCCTGAGCGCCTTAACCAGTGTTGATAGCAGCTTAAGCGGCATTGCCAAGGTGCTTGAAGAAGCGCAAATCCAGATTGACGATGCCTGCAACGACCTGCGCCAGTACTACGATCGCCTGGAATTGGATCCGGAAACTTTCCACTTCCTCGAAGAAAGATATTCCCAGGCAATACAGCTGGCGAAAAAACACCAGCTGGCGCCGGAAAACCTGCCGGACTTTCACAGCGAATTAGCGCGGGAACTCGCCAATATCAGCTCAGACGAGTCCAGGTTAAGTGCCATGGGAGAAGAAATAGAAAAAGCCCGGCAAAGCTATTTAGACGTTGCCCGGGTATTATCGGATTCCAGGCAAAAGCAGGCGAAAAAACTCGGCGCCCTGATCAGTACCAGTATGCAGGAGCTGAATATGCCCCACGGCGAATTCCAGGCCCGGGTTGAACAAAACCCCGGCGAACAGCTTTCCGTACACGGCATAGATGAGGTCAGCTTTGTAGTCAGCATCAACCCCGGCCAGCCGTTAGAAGCCATGAACAAGGTGGCCTCCGGCGGCGAACTTTCCCGGATAAGTTTAGCCATGCAGGTTATCCTGGCGGATAAGGTGGTCACCCCGAGCCTGATTTTTGATGAAGTGGATGTCGGCATCAGCGGTCCGACCGCTTCCATGGTCGGCTCTAAACTGCAGCAACTGGCGAAAAATACCCAGGTGATCTGTGTCACCCACTTGCCGCAAGTCGCCAGCAAGGGCCATCAGCAGCTGTTTGTGGCGAAATTAACCGACGGCGAACACACGGAAACAAAAGTTACGGAACTTAGCGAACCGGCGCGCATCAAAGAAATTGCCCGTTTGCTTGCCGGCGATAAAATTACCGAACATAGCCTGGCCAATGCACAGGAGCTATTGGCAGGTTAAGTGACAGGATAGTTGGCGAAGAAATACTCGCCAGGCAAGCGCGGCAGATAAACAAAAAGAGAATTTTAATCAAAGCCGCGCAATTAGCGTAAATTAATTTTGTATAAAGCGGCGGGCTTGGTTATTATCCTCATTCACATTTTATAGGATGAAATTAAGTAGATGTTGTTTCGAATTTTAACTGTCGTTTTTATACTTTCACTTTCCGGCTGTTCAAGTTGGGTATTCCGCTACGATATCCCGCAAGGTAACTACCTTGAACAAAAGAACATAGATAAATTACAAATAGGTATGACCAAAGAACAGGTAAAATTCATCTTAGGTAGCCCGGTGATAGTTGACGCCTTCAACGACGATACCTGGCATTATGTTTACCAGTTCAAATCAGGCCGTAGTGCAGAATTTAACAGCCGTAAAGATTTCACTATCAAATTTGAGAACGATAAAATCATCTCTGCCAGCGGTGATTTTGAGTTATCGGAAAACTTTAATACCCCGATGGAACAATAAGCACTCGCTTTTATCGTCAGTCGCTCCCTTTGCTAATTTCAAGGAGCGACTGGTAAACCCCTTCCCATCTCAATTCATCTTTTGCTTCTGACTTATCACAGCTGATCTATAGCAAGTGATCATCTCGAACAGCAGAGCCAGCCCCCAGCTCATTTATCCGCTATACCTTTTCCAGAATAATATCATATTGATATTGATTGTTTTTTCCGACAAGTTTAGCGGTCATCATCGCTTGTTCCGCAACAGATTTTCTTCTAAACAAGCCATCTTGCTCATTTAGCTGATGATTGGGAAAGTACATTTGTGTCAACAGGGGCACATAGCCATTTTTAGCGATTTTAAAATGAATATGAGGCGTTCTTTGCTGATTGCGCCCTAACGGATAAGCGCCGGGAATAACCGTTTTAAACTTAAACTGCCCCTCAGCGCCGCTTTGCATAATCGCCCAGGCTTGAAAGTGCTTATCTACGGGAGCCGAGTTGGTATCATGAGGGTGATGGTACTTGCCAAAACTATTCGCCTGCCACAAATCTATAGTCACACCTTCAACCGGCTTTAAATCCGTATCTAACACCTGACCAAAGACATCAATGATCTCACCTTTGGCAATACCCTCTTTACCGGCCACCCGGGTAAGGTCTGCATCTTGATCCTTTTGTGGCGTGATCGGATAAAAAGGCCCTTCAACCTCACTCGGTGTCGTCATTTTGGCTTGTACAGTGCCGGTAAATACACCGGCGACAGTGCCTAAAACACTGGTTTTGATAAAAGCACGACGTTTCATGGAGCCCTCCTGATTGAGCATATATTAATAAGCCTAGTGCCTTTTAAGTGCTGTGACACCTTAATAACTAAGCTGTTGGTTTATTTTGTACTCAAGCTAGCCATATCATGATGGAATGTCTTAACAAAAAGCTATTATTTAGCAAATAGAAAAATAATAGATTTTTAAATAAATTAAAACAAACACTTACCCCTACATCAATTATGCGAAAATTTAGCCGGCAATAAATGAATGACACGACAACAGCAAAAGTTATGCTTTTAACTGAGTTTTTTAAACCTAGTATTGGCTTGACTAGATGATGACTTGAGAAAAGTAACGCTTTACCAGAGTAAACTTCTGTTGATATCAACCGATCAGCAATCCTTAAATCCGATAAGCTGATATACACCTGACTTTAGCCAGCTGACACATTCGCTAAAATTTGAATCAAATCGGAACTTTGCAGCTATTGCCAGCAGATAACGAATCAGAAACAGGCAGTAGAGTCCGTTTTCTTTAAAATAATTACGCACCATAAACAACTGATTATAAAGGTTAATTTTTCTATTCATTTTCTATACCTGAAAAAATAGAATACGATTAAGACATCACGGCTTCCTGTTCGCTAGTCTCCCAACCAGATTACTAAGGAGACAAAATGAAACAATTACCCCCAAAACTATTCGCCCCTTTATTGTTATTAGCCAGTACGGCAGTTAACGCCGATACCGCACCAATAGAGCCGGTATTAGTGCCGCTGAAAAATGCTGCAGACAAGATTGATATTCAGATGGGCAAATATGAAGTTACGGTTGCCGAGTTTAGCCGCTTCATTAAAGCAACCGGTTATCAGGTACCGCAAAAATGTATGTTATTTAGCTCAAGCAAATGGCCTTCCCCTGAAAATCCGGGTAAATGGGACGAGCCTGAATTGATCAGTGATCCCTACCGCCCCGTGGTCTGCGTCGGTACACTCGGCGCTATGGCCTATACCGAGTGGCTGGCCAAAACCACCGGAAAGCCTTACCGCCTGGCCGAGCTTAATGAATGGCGCTATGCCGCCTCCGAGGGCAAAAAAAGCCGCTTCGCCTTCGGTGAAGACTATCACCAAAAACAAATATGCGACTACGAGAATGTCGAGGATTATGCCAATGTTGCCGGCTTAAAACGTGATCATCAGGTACGCTACGACAGCAGTGCCAACTGTAACGACGGTGCTGTTTACCATACTGTGGTCGGCATGTACCGCGCCAATAAATTCGGTTTGCACGACATGATGGGCAATGTCAAAGAGTTGCTGCAAACCTGCCTTAAAAACGATGAAAAAGCGCCGGGCGGCTGCGCAGAATATGCCGTGGCCGGTGAGGCCTGGCATTGGCAGGCTCGCGGGGTAAATAACCCGGACTGGATAGCCGCAGATTTTTACGGCAGCATCGAAGGCTTCCGTCTGGTGCTGGACAGCAAAGAGACGCAAGCACAATCTGCCAGTACCGCATCTTTCATTAAAGACCTGGCTAAGGCGCAGCAAAAGGCACAAAAATCCCATCAACGGCTTAAATCCCTGCCGCTAAGTCCAACCGGGCTGACGGCGAATTTATTAAAGAACAACCAGGTCGAATTGAACTGGTTGCCGGTAACAGGCAATGACATCAGCTACTCCATATATCGCAGTTACCTTGACCCTGAAGGCAAAGTCAGCCGGAAACCGCAGAAAATCGCCGAAGGGGTGAAGCAGGCCAGTTTTATAGACCAGCTCACAGGTAAAGGCCCGGCAAGTTATACCGTGTTTGCCAATTCAAGCGCAGGCGAGAGTATGGCAAGCAATGAGGCCTCTGCCGGGGTTCATAAAGCATTTAAACCCGGCGAGCGCATTCAGGCGGAGCATTATCAAGCCAAGCGCCACACCTGGGTTCGCGACAATAAACAGGAACAAAGTGTCGGTTTGTCCGACAATGAAAATCATTATGCCACTGGCCAAAAGCCCTTTCTTCCGGCCTGGTTAAAGTTCAATTTTAACAGTGACTATACCGGACAAGGCACGTTAAAAATGCGTCTGCGCAGCCAAGACGGTGCAAGCTTTGAGATCTGGCAGGGTCATCACTTAGTGGCACGGTTAACCGGCGGCAAATCCGATGCTTTTAGCGAAATCACCGCCGATGTCTCCCTGATTGCCTCACAGCAACCGCTTGAGATCCGCGCAGCCAACCAAAGCTGGCTGCTGATCGACTGGTTCGAGTTCAGCCTCTAAGGTGTTATTCGCTGGCTAAAATAGCATTATGCTGTTTTAGCCAGTCAGCTTTGGCATTGCTTTCTAAATAAGCCAGATATTCGGCACGTCGTTTGGGCTGGTCGCTGGAAGCTTGATATAACATCAGCGCAGCCTCTATCCCGGTGCCGATATCATACGCTAACCGTGCCAATTCAAAGGCTTTCTCCAGTATCGGTTTTGCCTCACCCGGCTTTTTCTGTGCGTGAAAAACCTTGGCTTTTAACACTAAGGTTTTAGGCCGTTCGCCGTGGTCGGTAAACAGCGAATGGGCAGCAGCAAAGTCTTGCTGCTCAATATGATGGTTAACAAGCATCTCAAAGGCATGATCTTGCACCCAATAATTTTGTGCGCTGCGAGGCAAGGTTAATATCCGCTCCAGATAGGGAATGGCCTTGGTATTATCTTCGGTAAACAAGGCGAAATGATAATACACCACCGCTAAATTCGAATCATCAAGCTTGTGCTTTAACAATAAAGCCTGCGCCTCGTTAAGGTGGAGATATTTTTTATGATCATCACCCGACTTTTTCGCCAGGATAGAGTACATGATGTGTAATTCAAACAGGGTTAACGGATCAGCCTGTTTACGGCCAAGAGCAATGCCCTGCTCCAAGATGTTAAACATGGCATCATAATCTGTTTGCTCATAGGCGAGCCAGGCCTTGGTTTGGATATTATGAAAATTCAGCGGCCACAACGGGGTCTCGGCTAATATCGCCGACATGGTATCGAGACTGTTGGCCGCTTGCAGATGCTGGCTGCGTATTTTATATATTTTCCCCGTCAACCACTGTGCATTTGCCCGGTAGGGACTAAACGCATACGAGCTGTCCAGTGCCGTCAGCCTTTGCAGGTAGGTAAGCGCCACATCCAGGTGCTGCACGCCAATATAGTGTCTGGCCAGCAACAGCAGTAAATCCGGATCATCGGGGGCTATTTGCTGCATCGACATTAAGCTGGTGATGTCCAGTTTGTTATCAGCTTGAGAAAACAAGCCCATCGCCTGTAATTGTTCCAGGCGAAGTGCCAGTTTTTCTGTCAGCTCTCGGGGATCGCTGGCGAACAGATACCCCTGCCAACGGGTATTGTCACGGGCTAAACCAAAGTGAACAAATATGCCTTTTTCCGAAGCGTAAGTATCTCCCCAAATCAGCCAACTATCGGCGGCCAGGTTCGCTTGTTGCAAGATTAATTTAGGTGCGGAAAACGCCTGCCTGACCGAAGTATTCAATGCACTTTGCTCAGATAAAAAACCACCGTTTTGTTCAAGTGCATTGCTGGCAATGTCGTAAAACTGCGCCCTTGAAGCTTGGGTATTATCCTCACTGTAAAGCACATGAAAAGATACCTCTATGTTTTCAGTGCTTTGTCTGGGATTCATAAAGAATAAAACCGCCAACAGGCATAAACTGATTGCCAGAGAGAATAAAGCCAATTTATGGCCTTTTCCCCTGTCTTTTAGCCCGGTATCTTCAACCTCAGCAACATCCTCTTCAATACTGTCGTCCAGAATAGGTAATTGCCATTGATAACCCTTTTTTGAGAAGGTCAAAATGGCTTTATCTCCCAGTATCGCCCTTAGCTGACTGATGGTTTGAAAAACCACCTGCTCGGACACTACTTTCCCCTGCCAAACGGTATCCATAATGGCGTCTTTGCTATGAATGCTTAGGGGATCGGACAAAAAGAAGTCCAGTAACCGCGCCTGGTTAGACTTGAGCGCGATCAGCTGATCATGCTTATATAAAAGCTGCTGTTCAGGTAAAAATCGATAGTTGGCAAATTTTACTTCCATACCCACCTTGTCATGCAAAATCGTTAACCTGAACCGGGAAAGCGGCAAATATAGCGGCTTAATAATGCCGAATACAGGTTAAAAATGTTCAGGTTCAAAAAAGACCTCAAGATTCCCTGATTTTGCCTGACAATGCAAGCCGACTGGCCGCACCTGCCGGGTTACTTATCTCATTTGCTCGGTTATCACCCTAACTTACCTGCCCGGCGGCGAAAAATGTGCCCTGAATACCATCAAAAATATACTGGGTAGCCATTGCCGCCAGCAATACCCCTAAAATCCGGGTAATGGCATTGGCCACCGTTTGCCCGAGCATGCCGATAATTTTACTGGCGGCAAATAAAATCACCACAGTAGAGATCAGGGCCACCAGCATGGCGCCGATCACCACAGACTGAAACTCGAACTGCCCGGGGTAATGACTCATTAACAGCATAATCGTGGCAATACTGCCGGGCCCGGCAATAAAAGGAATGGCCATAGGAAAAATGGAAATATCGTCAAATTCCTCATCCGGGAAGGTCGCTGGCTCTGATGTTTTTGCCGTTTTCCCTGCCTCGGCTTCCTGCTCATGCTCATGGGTGAAAGCCTCGCTTTTCTTCTCACGGCGTTCGGTGCGCATTTCAAACACCATTTCCAGGGCGATCATAAACAGCAAGATGCCGCCAGCGGTTTTAAACGCCATCATGGAAATACCCAAGGCCTTTAACAAGCCGTTACCGACAAAAGCAAAGAGCAACAGAATAATGGTGCCGGTGATCACAGACTTGAGGATCATTTTGCGTTTAAAAGCACTGCTGGCGCCGTCGGTCATCACCGCAAATACCGGGGCTATGCCTAAGGGGTCGATCACCACAAAAAAAGTCACAAAGGTACTGATAAAAAGCTCATACATCTGATATCCCCCATTTTAAAGCCAAAACAATAATTTATAGCCTAAAGGTACACCACAGCCGCCAAAATAAGCAAAGGTTCGACAGACAAAATGAAGATAGCAGGGGTTTAAAATGAAGGAGGTCTGAAAGGGTTAAATATTATTGAAGCTTATATTGAGCTTAAATGACGGCAGAGGCACTTCATTACATTCCTGTGACTGCGACATACATCCTGTAACCGTCACTCTTTCACATCCATATGATCGCGGCATACCATACATCCTGTAACCGCCGCTCTTTCACATCCTTGTGACCGCGGCATACCATACATCCTGTAACCGCCGCTCTTTCACATCCATATAATCGCGGCATACCATACATCCTGTATATAAAAAAGCGGACCATACCTGGCCCGCTTTCATCGTGCTAGTTAAAAAGCATTAGCGTTTATTTGTCGCCCTTAGCGCCAAGTTTTACCGGTCTGCCACCAGTAATTTTATTGGCCCGCCCCTCTTCCACCGCTTTTTCGGCGCGGCGTTTGCGGACCTCTTTCGGATCGGCAATCAGCGGACGGTAAATTTCAATGCGATCTAAATCCGCCAGCACATCGGTATATTTCGCCGCCCGGTTCCAGATACCGACTTTATTTTTCCCCAGCTCGATATCGTCAAACAGCTCGGTTATACCGGAGGCGATAATCGCCTGCTCAACCGTAGTGCCTTCATCCACCATCACAGTGATCAATTCCTGCTTGTGGGATAAACCGTAAACCACTTCAATCTGGATTTGTTCGACATAGGCTGCTTCATCAGCCTCAGATTTCGTTGCTGCTACATCTTTATCAGACATTGTTGCCGTACACCTCTTTTGCCCGGTTGGTAAACGCCTGCACCATATTATTTACCAGGTGGTTAAACACCCGGCCAAAAGCAAGATCAAACATTTTACTGGAAAACTCATATTCAAGCTCTAAATTCACCTTACAGGCTTCATCCGACAACGCGGTTAACTGCCAGCTGCCCACCAGTTTTTTAAAAGGCCCGTCCACCAGGTTTAATTCTACCTGCTTGTTATTTACCAAGGTATTTTTTGTGGTAAACCACTTCTTTATCCCGCCCTTGGACACCAGTAAGGCAGCGGTCATAGAATGCTCATCTTGCGAGATTATTTTACTGTCGCTGCAATCCGGTAAAAATGCCGGGTACGCTAAAACGTCATTTATGAGGCTATACATATCCTCAACACTGTGCATCACTAAGGCACTACGGCTTATTGCTGGCATTTCACCCCCTTGTTTCAATGGCGCTATAATAGCAAAGCTGACGGAAAAGCTCACCTTTGACATCAAAGTTTCAATTATTTTACAAATTTTCCCTTTTGCATCTTGGAAAACAGGTAGTAAAGCACAAAATTCTCCGTATAATGACCGCCATTATGGCAAAGAAAAAAAAATCATCGAAACAAGGTAGTAATACCATAGCGCTGAACAAAAAAGCGCGTCACGAATATACCCTGGGCGAAAAGTTCGAAGCGGGTATGAGCCTGCAGGGCTGGGAAGTAAAAAGCATCCGTACCGGTAAGGTCAATATCTCAGACTGCTATGTATTCATCAAAAACGGCGAAGCCTATTTACTGGGGGCAGAAATTCAGCCGTTAAATGCCGCCTCTTCCCATGTGGTTTGCGACCCGGTACGTGATCGCAAACTGCTGTTAAACCGCAAGCAGCTGGACAAACTGGCCGGATTGGTAGAACGCGACGGTATGTCGCTTATCGCCACTGCCATGTACTGGAAAGCCTGCTGGGTAAAACTGGAATTCTGCGTTGGCCGCGGTAAAAAACTGCACGATAAGCGCGCCGACATTAAAGACAGAGACTGGGCACGCAGCAAAGAACGTTTAATGAAACACGACAAACGCTAACGTTATTACCGGCTAAAGCATAGAACAAGCGCAAAACGTTCAGTAAACAAACATAAATTGGCGATTTTTAACTCGCGTTGTAAATCGTTAAAAATAGAGTTAAAATAGTCTTAGTTAAAGGTTTTCTTAAAGCAAACATTTAACGACTACCATGCTTTGGGGCGGATTCAGGATTCGACGAGATTCACGAAACCCAAGGTGCATGCCCAGGGGCGGTTGGCCTGGTAAAAAGCCGCAAAACTATAATTGCAAACGACGAAACGTTCGCACTAGCCGCCTAAGGCTAGCCATCCTCTCGTAAGTTTACCTATTGCTTTGAGATGTGATGGTCACCCCAAGTAGGTTAGCGAGGGAAGCTTGCTCAAGGCTGAACCGCGAAATAGTATTGAGCTCACCATGACGAAGCCTGTCGATTGGCGTCTAATTGGTTAAATAAATAATCGACTAAGCATGTAGTACCGAGGATGTAGGCTTTTCGGACGGGGGTTCGACTCCCCCCCGCTCCACCAAATAATGCCCTTTATAATCAATAGGTTATAAAGGGCTTTTGATTTTAGTACCCGAAAAGTACCCGCTTTGGGGAGTCAAAATGAAAATATCAGCCACAATATTTTCCCTTGCTCTGCCTTTACTGTCACTACCCGCCTTGGCGAATGATGCCTTAATAAAGTCCTACGCTGAAACAATAGCGGCTTTAAACACTTACCAACAGATAACCCAGCAATTAGATAAAAAATGCGAAACAAAATACGCCCTGAGCAAACTGCAAGTTAACGAAATAGACTTCCTCCTCAGAAAACAAGCCAATATCACCTTTACCGAATTTGTCACCATATTTGGTGATGTAGAACTGCTAACCCTCAATAACCAAGGGGTTGCCAATGACTTCATTGAAAAAAATGGTGGTTGTATTCCCAGCCTGCTAGCACTTTTTCATGCTGATCTCCACAAGGTTTATCTCGACGAAATAGCAAAACTGAGAAGCTATCAGGAAATTTTCATTTTTGGCGATATCAAAAAATCAGAAAAGGAGCTCCAGGCATTCGCTAAAGAAAAGGTTCAGAACTACCAACATCTACCGATTGAAGAAATCAAAGAGCTTGCACGCTCTCTTGAGATTGGCTATTACCAATATAGTTTGGCTTCATTAGGAAAAATACAGATAAACCTAAGACAAGCCACAGAGTTACTACTTTTTGTGGTCAAGCAAACCGAAGATCCCGAAGTTTATCACGACCTTGGTAGGCTTATGCAATGGCGCAATCCAACACAGGCTTTTAATTATTTTGAGAAATCAGCGCAATTAGGGGATGTTGACGGGTTAATCTGGCTCGGTACCTATTATTCATGTAATAAAGATAATGTTAAAGCCCTGTACTGGCTAAATAAAGCCAGCACTGGAGAACCTGATTATGTTGAGGATATCAAGCTGGAAATCCAGGATTTAGGTATGCCTACTAATTGCCTGAATGGTTGGCCTCGTTAAATTTAGTGCGTATTACTTGCCGGGGTTAGCCTCCTCTATAGCAATTACATTCCACCAACTAATAGCCCTCAGTTATGCAAAAAACAAGACCTGGCCCCGTCAAGTCTATTGGCCGGACAGAATGAAATTAATATGAAAAATTCTCCTTTTAAAAATGCGCCCCCTGCAGATTCATATAACTTTATACAGTTAGCTATAATACCTATAAGCGCCTTTCAAGCCAGTTGTATGTTAGTGTTTTTGGACAAACCCTGGGTCAATATTGGATTAGTGATTTTTGCTATATTTACTTTTACTCTAAATGTTGAATCAAAAATGCTTAGATATGATAAGCAATATGCGAGCTTGTTTCTTATTACCTATCTTGGAACTATGGGTATTGCGTTAACCATTGGCTGGCTTCAAATTTATCCTTTGTTTATCATTTTGTTTTTCTGCAACTTTTTTTGGGTATTTTATTCATATAAACGTTATAAGTTTTTACTCTTTCAAGCAAATAAAGAATAAAAAGAGTAAACATCAGTGCAAAAAACAAGACCCCGTCAGTGTCAGTGTCAGTGTCAGTGTCAGTGTCAGTGTGTAGTGAATATGAACGTGTCCGGGATGAAGTTTTCTGGCCAAAATTATATAGCCAGAGCTATCACACGCTCTATTGTGCCGCAAGCAAAGAAGCGGGCCCAAAAGTCACTGTTGAACATGTTTACCCGTCGCATTGGATAGCACAAGCCAATAGGTGTGAAAGTCGCGAAAATTGCGATAAAGAAGCCTATAAAAAGGCAAGTTCTGACCTGCATAACCTTTGACCAGCCCTTTCCCGTTATAACAGCAGCAGGGGCAAGTTACCGTTTATTGAAATCCCAGGGGAAGTAATGCGCTTCCCGGAAGATAAATGTGATTTTGAGGGAAACACTGAAGGAATAGGGCCAAGAGATTACCCCAAAGGCAAAATCGCCCGCTCTATCCTTTACATGATATGGAAATATAATTTACCAGATCACGGCTTAAGACCTTTAATGCTGAAGTGGAATAAGAAATTCCCTACAACTAAAGAAGAACAATGGCGCAATAAACAAATACAACAAATTCAAAATAACAAGAACTGCTTTATAAAAAACAAAACTTAAAATGTTAAATAATTTCAAAGCCTTACTTTCATTTAAAGACTAAGATATACAACTGTTTTATGCCGCTGGCCTTGCATGTGTAACTAATGAATAAAAAGTAATTTCATTAACAACTTCAGTAGAAACAACCTTTGTATTAATGAGATCCTTCATATAATGCTTTGCTCGGTATCTAGTTATCCCCAACCTTTGTGATATCTGCATAAGTTGCAAAGGTTTATCTGATTCCTTGAGAATATGCAATATTGCACTAGAAGGGTTTGACATACTTATTGGCTTACGTTCGGATACCAAATTTTCAGCCAGTTCTCTTGTTGAAGAGATTTTATTTTCAAGACTTGTTAGTTGCTCTGAAACAATTCTCTCAATATTTTCTTCTGTAAGTGTCCCTGCACTTTTAAGTTCTGACAGTGCATCTTGCACAATAGACTCTTTTGTTTCTTTCAAACGTTTATCTAAAGAATCAAATGAACTATCAATTTCATCAGTCTTGGATATCGCCGCATCCAATGTTTTATCAAACATACCAACTACTTGATCTTGTATATTCTGAGTTTTCTCTTGTAACTTTACCAAAGCATCATTTGCAGCATTTTGTAACTGAACACCCTCCCTATAAAATTTAAGGGAAGCAAAAAAGCCAATAAATGTAATCATAAGGGCAACTATAGATAAAATTATTGCCAATACGTCAGAGATAGTTGATAGCTGCACAGTTTGAATAACAACTTCCTTTGTCGAGTCCAAAAAGCTCTCCTTAATAAATTAAATTTCATAGGTAAGTGGAGGTATAATACTTATTATTTCATTAAATAAAAATATATTAAAATCAAAGTTATTTAAGTTTTTTGAGGTTCATAGTCATCCACTTTAGTTAATTGTCGCGGATGACAAGTTACCCGCATGCCGCCGGGGTCTTGTTTTTTGCACTACAAGTTCCAAAGGCATATCCGAGCAAAATGATATAGATACCTTCCATACCTATTACTTATTCAGCTCTTTTAACAAAGTCATTGAATTAGTTCATTTAACCACACCTTGAATAAACTGATAAAACCAATAAACTGTCTACTTTATAAGCAATGGTTTTACACACAACTGCATCATGGAGGATGTTCTTTGTTAAAACTCTTTAAGCATAAAAAACATACCTCTCTGATTAATGCTTTAATTCATTCCCGAAAATGTCAGCTTGCTGTGGCTATAGGTGCTTGCTTTTTATACGTGATCTTCTTCCAGCCACAAGAGGTGCGAGGCATGTTTGGTATATTTAAACGTTATCAGGTAGAAATGTCGCCGGAGGTGCGTGGCAGAATCACTGATGGCGGTGAACCAGTAGTTGGAATGCAAGTTGCGCGCTCCCTACTCTATGGGGGCTATCAAAATGGCAAAGAGCAATTAGAACATACCACAACAGATACCGATGGCCGCTTTTCATTCAAACCAATGGTGGTGAAGTCCCGAAAACCAGGCGGCATATTTGGCCAAAACATACCGGTTCTGCAAGCTGTTTATGTCGAACGCGATGAACAACTATTCTCCCTTTGGTCTACCAGTAGATCCTGGAACTCTATTCAGCCCTTATCCGATTTAATGTTGCAGCTTGATTGTGATTTACAAAATAAAAAAGTTAAGCACCAAATAAACACGACCGACTATGGCGGAGTACCGGCCCAGGTAGTCAGCTCAATCTGCCACTGGCAGGGAGAGTTAATTTCAACCTACTATAACAATGAACTTATTTCTTCTTATGATGAAATTTAAAAGGCCTGAGGCTTCAACAAAAAACAAGCTTAATTCCCGAAAATTTCCGCTGGGTATAGGCATTGCTATCGGTGTTATTTCCATATTTTTACTCGCACTGTTTATTAAACCACAGGAGGTGCAAGCCATGTTTGGCATATTAAAAAGTTATAAAGTAGAGATGTCTCCTGAGGTGCGTGGCCGTATAACAGATGGCGGCGAACCAGTGGTAGGAATGCAAGTTGCACGTAGTCTTCTTTATCAAGGTTATAAAAAAGGAAAAGAACAATTAGAGTATACAACCACAGATGATGATGGTCGTTTTTCATTCGAGCCCATGATGATTAAATCACGCAAACCAGGGGATATATTTGGGCAAAATATGCCAGTGATGCAGGCTATTTATGTCGAACGTGGTGAAAAGCTCTATCACCTATGGTCTACCAGTAAAGGTTGGAACTCTATTAAACCTCTTTCTGACTTGTTATTACAACTTGAGTGCGATTTACAGAACAAAGAAGTTCAGCACCTCATTAATGCCCTGGAATATGGTGGAATGTCTCGGGAAAATGTCATTTCAATTTGCCATTGGCAAGGGGAGAAGATAACGACCTATTATAATAATGAGCCTATTTCTTCTTACGAAGAAATAAAATAACCACTAACGGATTAATCAAATATTTTAAGGATGAAATATGTCTGCTATCTCCCCACGGGTTGCTTCAAACCTAGCCTTAGTCTCATATGAAGTAAGAGAAGCGCTGCCCAAAGCGTACAACTTAAAGCTAGAACCTGAAACCAAGCAGCATTTCACCTTTGATCTAAGCAAGCACGTATATAAAGGTTCTTCCGGCGGCTTTTTTTGGCGGCAAGAAACAGGTTTTGCCTTGATTGGTCAGGGAAAAAGCCAGCAGCATGCACAAGATCACGTTATAGCCATCAGAGGTACCGCTACTCTGGCCGATGCACTTACCGATGTTACCTGCCACAGCACCAACAGTGACACCGGAAAGTCGGTACATACCGGCTTTCAAAGCTGCTTTGCTTCAATGCGTCCCGGATTATACTCCTATCTAAATCAGACCGAAAACCGGAGAAAACAAGGGATCATACATTGTGTAGGCCATAGTCTCGGCGGCGCCCTGGCAGCCCTAACCGCCGACTGGATCAAAACAGAGTTTGATAAAACGGTCTATTTATATACCTTTGGTGCACCGCGTGTGGGTAAAAAAGACTTTGCCAATAGTTCCAGTGCCCGGGTGGATAAAATGTTCCGTTGTGTTCATGGTGCCGATCCTGTGCCAAAAGTGCCGGTTTGGCCGTTTTATCATGCCCCATTAAATGGCAACGAGTATTTGCTATCGCGTGCCCAGGGCATGGACCATAACGCTCACTCATTGAGAGCTGGTCCAGGCTATACCAATACGGCAGATCACAGTGACTGGGAAAATTTATACCAGCAGGCGGCAACATCCCTAAGCCAGCGGGTGGTACTAAATTATCAAAATCGCATACAAACCACTTACTCAACCCATTGGGCCGATAAAATTGCCGCAGCCTTAATGACAGTACTGATAGACGGCGGCGCTGCAGCGATTATCGCGAGTTTACAGGTGGCCGGGACGGCAATAGGTACGGTATACGACATTATGGCCAGAACCTTGGTAGATATAGTGAAAGTGGCCGACAAGCTTAAGGAGCAAGTCAAAGGTTTACTCGGACATATGCTGGTGTTTGCAGGCCGAGGCGCCCATATCACCATAGAGTTTACTGAAAAGTTTATCCGCTGGGTTTTTACCGTCACTATAAGCCGCTTAAATAAAGCCGCCAGACAGGCTTTGAAGCAGAACTAATGATTGTTAAGAACAAGTCCGGATCTTGGCTGACACGTAGAGGGGAACCTAAAATCCCGTACTTAACAGGCTCAGCCATCAACAAACAAATAGAATATCAACCCCCGTTTATTGCAGTTATTAATCTAATAAACACCCCAACCACTGTTGCTTTATCCAGCAAATCAGTCTTTCCTTAAAGATGCCTCTAAGCAACAAAGGAGCGCCCCACCCCAGTATATTCAAAGCACACCGCAATACTATGCGAAGCAACAACCGCAACCCCTGAGTGCTGTAACACTCAGAGATTGCTAACCACAACGAACTAAACAGGAGTCCGCCATGGCTGAATCTAATCATACGTCAGAGCCTCGCCCGGCAAAAGTAAAATATCCCGCAAGCCGCCAACTTACGGTATTGGAAACCATCTGTGAGAACGCCGCCAAAACCCGCGGGGTGGGCCTTAATTATGTGCCGGTAACCTTAGAGCCTTATATTGTCTTAAGAGGCAAGTGGCTCACGCAGGCCGGTTTTGCCGTAGGGCAAAAAGTCACGGTTACCGCCAACCAAGATGAACTGGTGATAACGCCAACCCCGGCTAGCCCCGAACCGGCAGCGAAAGCTTAGTGGAGAAAGCAGCTGCTGCGCCTTGTTATTTGCGCAGCAGTTAATTATTGCAAACAAGAGCTGCCTCTATCGGTTACCTAGGAAGCCATCAGGGTCAGCTTTTTGTTAACTGAAAGCTGGAAATTAAACAGCCACCGGTTCCCCCAAAATGACAGGGTTTTCCCTTAACCAATTCAGCCCCATCCGTCACTTCTGCAAAGCATTAAGCTAAGGCAACTTTAAACAAATGCAAAAGACGGCCCCAGGCTTTTTCCGCTTGTTTTTCGTTATAGCCAGCAAAATCCAGTGTGCACCAGCCATGCAGGGTACCTTCATAAACCTCAATTTCGGCAGGTACACCTGCGGCCTTATAAGCAGCGGTTAAAATATTTTTGGTTTCAGGCGATCTTTTATCATCATTTTCAGCAATGGCATGAAGCACATGTGCCGGTGATTTGGGGATAAGCAGATGTGTGCTGTCAGGGCCATCTGAAATCTCTAATTCCCCGCCATGAAATGAGGCCGCAGCCCCAATACGATTTGGCACGGCAGCCGCCGTCCTCATGCTATCACCACCGCCCATGCAATAGCCCATAGTGCCTATTTTTCGCTCCCGGTCGACGCTGGCCTGAGCATCAAGAAAGCTGACATAGGCCTTGGCATCAGAGGTAATGGCATCAGGGGTAAGCTTACTTGCCAGGCCCCTTAAAAACTTCATGGTCTCGGGATCACCAAAACTTGCATCCGGCGCCACCACCGGCGCTTTAGCATCCCGGTAATAGTGATTTATCACCAAAACTGAATAACCGGCTTCGGCCAGTCGTTTGCCCATGGCTTTATAGACAGGCCTCAAACCCTTAATATCTGGCCACATGACAACCCCCGGATGTTTACCACGAGAGGGGCGGACAAAATAGCAATCAGAAACACCATCCGGCGTGGCAATTTCCACAGTGGACTCTGTCACAGTCTCGGCAAAGGCTAGTTTAGGTAACATGGCCGTCATTATCGCCGCTGCAGTCATTTTACTAAAATCGCGGCGGTTTATTTTTCCACCATTTAAAAGGAATTGTTCGGTCTCTTTTTCTGTCAGTTCATCGCACATGCTCGTCCCCTGTTGATATGCTTAGCTTTAAAACTTTTAGCGTATTTATTAACTAGCCTTTATTTGTGGTGAAAAATTGTTGAACAAAGAGGGCAAGGGCGGCAAGTGCTTTTCAGCCGGACAGTCGTAAAAATACGACGGATGGCAATCCTCCCGAAAAATATACGTTACTTAGTGATAAATCAGCTACCGGTTTATTTAATTGCTATTAAAAACCAACAACATTAACGACAAAAACAGGCAAAAAATACCAACAAACACGGTAAAAAGCAGCGTAATGGCTCTTACCGGGTTCGTTTTAAAATTCAGCCAGTTAAGGTATGTCATTACCCTTGCAGAAAAGCTTTCGCTGGAGATCAGTAACCTGATAAAAATAATCAGGAAAAACGGGAATATGCTCACCATCAGGGAATATAAATAAACCCCGGATAAACTGTTAAAACTTATCGCCGGCAGTAACACGTTCCTCACCGAGTGAATGATTGAAACCAGGCTGGTATGGCCACTCCAGCCCAGGTAGTAAAAAACGACATGGATAAAAACCGTCAGCAGAATAAACAATGCCGCATTTAGCAAAAACATCTGAAATAACAAATAGCCCGTGCTTGTTGCATTGGCGGTATCGAGCTTGTTTTTCAAACGGGGATAATACGAATACATTAAAAAATTAATGATATAAACAACCAAAAAGCCCTGAAAAAGAAATTGCCTTAAAAACCCCACCGAAGCAAACTGCTCGAATAAGCCTTTATTATTGTAAGTATAAATAGAGAGCAAACTGAGAAAACATACCTGCGTAATAAGAAAAACATGAAGGATAAAGCCAAACGCGCCTTTATTGCTGCCAAAACAGCTGTCAAAACAATCCCCTACTACCTTATCTATTTTTGACTTTTCCGGACTGTCGACCGTTTTCTCTATTGCCGAATAGATTATTTTCGCGCCTGCATCTCCTATAAAACCATCAAGTTTTGACAGGGCACTGCCGATCAGGAACATTGGAATAATCACATTATGTATTAAAAAATCCACTTATCGCTCTCATAATTTACTTAATGATTGATGAAAGGTTTTAGCAACAGCACCACAGGTTTCATAAAATATAGATGATAAAATAAATCAAGATATTGGCAATCCCCTTTATCGGCCTCTACCCGCCAGAGGGTAAAGACCGCCCATTCAAAAGATAGCAAAGGTGATAAATCAGCAAGAAGTAAACAGCACAACAGCTTGCAAAGAAGCCTCTACTGTAGAATATCAATGAAAGGGGGCTGAACAAGTTAACTGCCAGGGAGAAACATTCCCCTTTAATAAAATCGTCGTTTATTCGTATGCTGAGCCAAAAATGCTCACTGAGGTTTCCTGCCCTGCTGCTACCCTGCTGAATTGACACAGGTTAACACGAAACAATAGGCCGCAGGTTTAGTTCTGACCGGGCTGGACCAGCGGCAATAGCCGTCTTGAGCAGCCGGACTGCTCACATAAGTGTTGCCCGGGTTGTTGCCACACCAGGTTGCATTTTTATAATCAACAAGCGGTTAAGGAGAATGCACCAAGCAAGTCTCTTTGCCCTGTTACAGCTTTACTCACCCGGGGTTAAATTAGGCAGATTCGCCGTGCCCATGGTCATAAACACCACGCCGCCGGCAAAACAAACAAAAGATAAGGCGGCCATACTGGCAACATATTCCTGAGAGCCTCCCTCTTTCGTCAGCAACAGCCAAATCAGGCTGACAAAGGCCCCGATAAAGCTGGTGATCCCCAAAAACACTGACACCTTCTGCAATATACTTTTCTTCTTCATTTGTGACCATACTTTAGCGTAGCGACTATTCAATCATCATTATATTCCACTCGCCACCTGCAAACCTTGATAGCGGTCAAAGAGCAGTCCTTTCCCGGGTAAATAAACACAGCAAGCTCAAACCAAGCCCAGAAACTTTACGCTGGTTATCGGCAGATTTAGCCGTTTATTTATTCGCCCACAATTTAGTATACTTTATACTAACGATTTCAAACAAAAATAATAGCTAAAAATCAACAAGATAAAAAAACAACTGAAATTTAGCGCCGATTTTGTCTTATAACAAACCGATTATGTCCTAACACAGGGGCCTGCCGGCAATTTAGGATTAGGCAAGTTAGTTTGAAAACCAGGCTGTGGCCGTTAATTCCTGGTGCACTATAGTGCTTTTGCTGGACAGGCAACACAGGCATGGAAACGATTTAAGTTAACAGGAAGGTAGATAATGAAAAAAACCAGATCCAGACGTGAGTTTTTAAGCGATCTAAGTAAAATAATCGGCACCGCTGCCGCAACATCCTTACTGACACCTAATGCCATTTCTGTGGCAATGGCTTATTCTCCTGCGCCAGGGAACATCACCCAAGACGGAAAAGTCTTTACCCGGGCCGAACTAAACTGCCTCAAGCAGGTTTGCGCCACCGTAATCCCGAGAACACAAACCCCGAGCGCAGCAGATGTCGACACCCACGGCTTTATTGATAATCAGCTCTATCATTGTTACGGAAAAGAAAAACAGCAGGAAGCCTTGGCAACCCTTGCCCTGATTGAGCAACAGGCAATAAAGCGCTACTCCGGTACATTTGTGCAACTTACGCCAACACAGCAATTTCAGCTTTTAACCGATCTCGACTCGGCGCAACAAGCATTTACCACAGCACAACAAACACAATTTAAAAGCCTCAAGAGCTTGATTTGTTTTGGCTTTTATACCTCAGAAGCAGGCGCAAGCCAGGAGCTGCGTTATCAGGCCATTCCCGGCGGCTTTAAAGGCTCAATCCCTTATAAACCGAGCGATAAAAGCTGGGGCTCATTAGGACTAGGTTACTAACAATGAACGATAAATTATATATAAACCAGTCGAGTGAAGTTTTTGATGCCATCGTTATCGGCTCAGGAGTCAGTGGCGGCTGGGCCGCGAAAGAATTATGCGAGCGCGGCCATAAAACCCTGATGATAGAACGTGGCCGCGTTGTTGAACACGGCAAAGACTATCAGGGTGAGAACAAGGCGCCGTGGGAATACGAGCACCGCACCCGGGTGGACAACCTGCTGGTGCAGGAGCAATATAAAATACAGCAGCAATGTTATGCCTTTAACGATCGCACCAAGCACTTTTTTGGCAACGACAAAGACTTACCCTACACCACTAAGCCGGGCACAGAATTTAGCTGGATCCGGGCAAACCAGTTAGGCGGCAAGTCGTTATTATGGCACCGCCAGTCTTACCGCTGGGGCGAATACGACTTTCTCGCCAACAAACAGGACGGTTACGGCAACGACTGGCCGATTCGCTATAAGGACCTGGCCAAATGGTACTCCCATGTCGAGCTGCATGCCGGGATCAGCGGCTCAAAAGAAAACTTGCCCAATTTACCCGACAGCGAATTTTTACCGCCGTTTGAAATGACCGCGCCGGAAAAACACATCCAACAGCAACTGGCAAAAGCCTATCCCGAGCGGCCTTTGATCATGGGCAGGGCCGCACACCTGACCCGGCCAAGCCAACTGCATATCTCCCAGGGACGGGTGCAATGCCAGGCACGCAACGAATGCCAGGCAGGCTGTTCTTTTGGTGCCTATTTTTCAAGCCAAAGCTCTACCCTGCCCGCGGCCGCGGCCACCGGTAACTTACATATCGCCCCCAACAGCGTGGTACACAGCCTGATTTATGATGAAGCCAGCAACCGGGTCAAGGGCGTTAGGGTGATAGATAACGACGATTTAAGCGAGCGGGAATATTTTGCCAACATCGTCTTTGTTTGTGCTTCCACCTTAGGCTCGACCCAGATCCTGTTAAATTCAAAATCAAAGAAATTCCCCAACGGCATTGCCAACAGTTCGGGGATGGTAGGCCACTACCTGATGGATCATAACTATAATGCCGGGGCCACCGGCTTTATCGAAGGTTTTGAAGACGAATATTACTCCGGCAGGCGCCCCTCCGGCTTGCTTATGCCTAACTTCTATTACCGGCCGGATAATAAGCGTAAGTTTTTAAGGGGTTATGCCCTGGCAGGCGGTGCCTATCGTGAAAACTGGCAAAGTTTGCAGCACCAGAACGGGATCGGGGTTGATTTTAAAAACAAGCTGCAACACGCCGGCCGCTGGAAGTTTGGCCTGCACGCCCAGGGCGAAATGCTGCCGCGCTTTGAAAACCAGGTGGCTTTACACCCGACCTTAAAAGACAAATGGGGCATGCCGCAGCTGGAGTTCGACTGCCGCTTTTCCCAAAATGAAAAAGACATGATGTCTGATGCCGCCGAACAGGCAGAAAAAATGCTGGCCGCCGCCGGTGTTTACGACATCAAACCTTATGTCAGCCATGAACCGCCGGGGCTGGCCATTCATGAATTAGGCACGGCGCGCATGGGACGGGATCCGAAAACCTCGGTACTTAATGGTTATAACCAAAGCCATGATATACCCAACCTGTTTGTAACCGACGGCGCCAGTTTTTGCTCCAGTGCCGTACAAAACCCCAGCCTGACCTTTATGGCATTAACCGCACGCGCCGTTGACTACGCCAGTAAAGAGCTGCAGGCCAAACGTATTTAACGGGGTTTTATGCCCTCTCTTAACAAATAAGCAGCAAAGCACAACAAGGAAAAAAATGAAAGTAATCAAGATAATCATGCTGTTTGCCCTGGCTACCGGCCTGGCATCCTGCGCATTAACCCCGTCAGCTACAGCAAACAATAAGGTGCAAGCAAACACACAGGAAACCGGTACCATGCCTAAAATAGGCCTCCAGCTTTGGTCAATAAAAGACGATGTCAAACAAGATTTTAAAGGCACCTTAACTCAGGTTGCCAATATGGGCTTTAAAGGGGTCGAGTTTGCCGGCGATTACGGCCCTTATAAAAATAACGGCAAAGGCCTGAAAAACTTTTTAAACAGCCTGGGCTTAACCGGCAGTGCCGCCCATATCCGCTTTAAAGACTTTAACGAAGAAAATTTCAATCGCTCGGTGGCCTTTTTTCGCGATGCCGGTATTGACACCCTGATTGTGCCCTGGGATGACCGGGCCTGGGACAAGCATAAAATACAGGCCCTGGTGACAGATCTGAATCAACTGGCAGCACAACTGACCCGCGAAGGTTTTAAATTTGGCTACCACAACCATGATGAAGAATTTAATGCCTACGGCAATGCCACCTTCTGGGATCATATCGCCCGCACCACAGCGCAAGACTTTGTTTTGCAAATGGATGTCGGCTGGGTAACCTATGCCGAGCACAACCCGCTCACCTACATTAAACGCTACCCCGGCCGTACCTTAACCACACATTTTAAAGCTAAACTGCCGGAGCAGGAAATCAAAGGCAAGCGCGCCATTATCGGCGACGATGTCACCGACTGGGCCAGTGTCATTAAAGCCGATATTGCCCATGGCGGCACACAGTGGTTTATCGTCGAGCAGGAAGAATACCCCGACGGATTAACGCCGCTGGAAGCGGTAAAACTGTCGAAACGAGGTCTGGACAAGATCATCGCCAACCTCGAACTTTAGCTTAACATCGGCAAAGCGGGGGTCGATTCCCCTGCTCCGCTTATCAGGCACTTGCCTCGGTTTATCCTCAGCTAAAAGCCAAAACTCGTTAGCAAAAAAAGGCCGCCTGTTACGGCGGCCTGACTGCGACTTAAACTAGGGAGAAAGTCGCAGTGTGGTTCCGCCAAGGTGGAACCACAAAGAAAGTCATTAGCTTTCGTACAACTAACCTTATCTTAATTCCAGTTAGCGGTTAAGGTTAAACCACGTACCCGGCTGTAAGCGTAAACTTCAATGTTCCAGGTACCCGCTGCCGGGTTGGATATGGTACAAGATTCCGTGTTGCTGCTTCCTTCAGAAGTACAGGCAAACGAAGAGGATGAAGCATGACCTACAGACAGGTCGGCATCACCGGTACCACCACTGGTATTGACCGTTAAGCTTGAAGTACCTGCCGGGATTTCCACGGTATAAGTATTGGTTGCCCGGCGACGGATATTAATATTGGTTTCTTCCAGGCTATCACCCGGCGTAACCACGCCGCCGTCATTCATTACACTGTCAATCCAGTCGGTATAGCTGGAAACACGGGTAAATACGCTGGGCGCTACGCTGCTGGTACATGAAGCGGTATAACCGTAACTGACTACACCAATTTGCTTGTCCTGGCCGTTTTCGTTAACAAAAAGCGGGCCGCCGCTGTCGCCGCTACATGAGCTTTCGGTGTTTGTGCTGGCACAAAGCTGGGTAGAAGGAATATTTACGCCGTACTGACCCCAGATGCTGTCACAAGTGCTAGGTGAAATCACAGGCAGTTCAACCGCTTGCAGAATATCCGGATACTGGCCGTTACCATGGCTGGTATCACCCCAACCGATTAAGGTGGCAATATCGCCGGTAGAGCCGGTAGTAAAGCCGATAGTGTTGTTGTTCACCGGAGTATCAAGCTTAATCAAGGCAATGTCGTTAACTATGGCATTGCTGCTCCAGCTTGGGTGAATATGAATTTCAGAAGCGCCTACGGTGACACCGTCATTGCTGTTGCTGGTATCGCGGGCACCGATTTGCAGGGTGAACTGACCCGGTGTTTTTCCGCCGTCAACACAGTGCGCCGCGGTCATGACCCATTGTGAATCAATCAGGCTGCCACCACACCAGTGATCATAAAAGCTCCAGCCGATAGATACCATCCAGTCACGGGCAAAGGTATCATCACCGCCGATCACCTGGATGGACGAATCGCCCAGTTTGGTCGGTTGCGTTACCGCAGCATCTGCTGCAATCGCCGCTTGTGAAATCAGTGCACTTAAACAAACTGCCAGCACTTTAGGCTGAAAAATAGAGTTACTCATCTTAGAACTTCCTTATAGTCTTTATTTACGCCCTTATCAGGCATATTATTAATAAAGGTGGACACACACCTTATTAGCTTTTGATTTTAAAGTACTTTATTCTTAGTTAACCAGGCATTAACGCTCAGTTGAGTAAATAATAGCGCTTTCATTCTCGCTATCTAGCAAATAAGCGACTAACTTTTGATACATTTACGACAAGTAAAATTTACACTTAAATAACAACAACTTAAAAAACACTGCTTAAATAACGGTCGCTTTTCTATCAAAAAATGTCCGACTATTGGCAATAAAAACAACCACATTGATTATTTTTTATCGAGCACTCCCTCTGCCCCCCGAAAAAACGACTGTCGGGGCGTTAAATTTTTTCATCAAAACAAAAATATCCGGGTTCCTCCCTGGCAATAGCCGCCATCTTGCTAAACAAAGACTTTCCTTTTTAACCCTCACTCCTTAAGATCTCTTTTCTGATAGCCTTTCCCGATTTTGAACGACTGCAATAGAAGCCTAATGAGATACTTCACTTTATTGATAGTGTTACTGGCAACACCAGCATTGCTACTTGCCAATAACGCTAACGACAGCAACCCACAAAAGAGGGTAAACGAACTTTTTTGGCCGCAATTATATAACCGCAGCTACCACACCCTGTATTGCGCCGTGAACCAACCTCCTCAAGATAAAGTCACCATTACCCGGCTCTATCCGGCCAGCTGGCTGGCACAGGCTTACGGATGCGACAAGCATGAGCATTGCAACCAGATCCAGTACCGCTATGCCTTGGCAGACTTACATAATCTCTGGCCAGCCCTGGTCCGTTATCACCAGGTGCGGGGGCAATTACCTTTTGTCGAACTGCCCGGTGAAAACATGCTCTTTGTCGAAGATAAATGTGATTTTGAAAAACGCTTAGCCGATGAAGCGGCAAACGGCGCTTCGGCTCACGGCTCAGGTATAGAGCCAAGAGATTATGCTAAGGGGGAAATAGCCCGCAGCATATTATATATGCTGTGGAAGTACCGATTGCCGGATCAGGGCATGCTGTCTTTGATGGTAAAATGGGCGAACCAATATCCGGTTAGCATGGAAGAGAAGTGGCGTAATGAAAAAATACACGCCCTGCAAGGGAACCGAAACCCGTTTATTGACGATAAAGCGATGGCAAATATCTATGCATCGATAAGATAACCGGGCGACACCACTTACCACCCGGAAAATAGAGACATAAAAGCCAGTGCCTTTATCAAGGTTTTACTATTGCTTGGTCAGGGTATTCACCGTGACATGCGGCCAGGTGATCAAGCCGGATTTGTCACTGAACCTTTTATGAAATTCAATATCAACATTTTGCGAATATTGCAGCTCCTCAAAAGTCTGCCCTGACATCGGCAATTTAATGGTTTGCAGCCAGAAGTCGCACTGGAAACGGGTGGCATTGGCATGTTTGACAATAAACGGAATATTATTGATACCGCCTCCGTTTTCAGAATCCATGCTGATATGGGTGGTGCTCACCACTTCCAAGCCATTGTTGTCCCTTTTCAGGTTATCATTGGGGTTGGCAACATTAAAAATCTTCGAGTTCTGCTTGGTCACAATATCGTAAACCGTCAGCCGCTCCTGCTCATTTTCATATTGTTTTAGAAAACCTTCCGGCATACCTGCTTGATCAGCCTCAGACGGCAATGAACTGATGTCGGGCACTTCGGGGGCCCCCTCTTTGACGACAGCATCCCCTAATATCATGGCAGAATCGCCATGGGGCACGGTAGCACTGCGGGCAATAGAGAACATAGGCTTAGGGCCCGGCTCCCCCGACTCTGAGGCAACATCCCCCAAATACATCAACATGCCATTTTCAACATGAATTAACGCTTTGGTATCAAAATCATGGATGCGCTGCTCATATTCTATCGCACCGATGTTTTGCTCCACTGCACCGCCGCGGTTGCGCACCGGATCGTCAACCGCCTTAAAGGTTAAGGTTTCGGTATAATTTTGCACAATCAATTTAAAGTCAGCGCTGCCGTCAGGAGTAGAGCCGGGAGCAGGTACCGCGATAACACTCCAGCCCTTAGCGCCGACCCAGGTGCCGATCAAACCTTCAAGAGGGCCAAATAAGGGAGTTTTTTCTTGCGTTGCCATAATGTATTCCTTTGATTTATTATTATGCCCGTAAACCATCTTATAATAGAGCATGTTAGAGTCTTGAACCACCGGCTAAATCACTCAGCTTGACCGCCCGCCCCTGCACTGCCCCATGTCGAGCTTGCCCGTGAAACTTCTACAGGCTACTATAAAAGCTAAAGCACAATATTAACACTAACTTTTTGAAAAAGGACACAATTATGCCCTCGGTTAATCAGGCAACTAAAGTTTTCGGAGAGAATATCTACAGGTTTGGGGGTGAGTCCATTGAGATCCTCGATGCACCGGCCGATACGGACTGGCAGCGATGGGGTATGCTCAACGACAGAAAATTAAGCCGGATGTATTTTTTCAAAAAAGGCAGCGATGATAAAGTTTACCAGTTTTTGCATCTTGGCGGCGTTTACCGATACGATGCTTCTATCCCGGAATTGACCATTACCTATATTGTCGACGATATCAAAAATGGCACCAAGGAAGATATCCGCAACCAGGTAGACACCAGCACTATCTCCATGCTGAGTACCCCTAACTTTGAAGAGGTGAACGGCGTAAACGGTAAAGCCCTGCCCGTGCCCAACAACTATCACATTTATATGCAGGGAGTTGACAACCAACAGGAAATCCACCAGTTCATCTGGGAAAGAGGCACCGACAGATTAGAGGCCAACGGCATTACCCGCGCCAAGTTTGCTATCATTGATTTTCCGCAAGATACCGACTGGGGCCGCTGGGCAATCACCTATGACAGCAACCAATATCAGCTGGCACTTGAAGCTTACGTATATTATGCCTTCAAACAGGGCAGCAATAGCGAAATTTACCATGGCCGCTATGGTCATAAAGATGATCAGGGAAATGATGTCTACGGTTATGAAGGCATTCTAACCCTTGAAGGTGCGCCGGAAAACACCGATCCATCGAGCATGTCTGTGATGTTTGACGGTGTAGACACCCACCTTTATATGCTGACCAAATAACTGAACCTGTTACGATCAAAAAAGCCCTTTGCATTGGCATAAGGGCTTTTCTTTTATGGCTGCCGGCTTAGTGCTGCCAAGCTGTGCTAACCCCCGCGGGCAATATGAAACTGGTTGCGCCCCGATGTCTTGGCCTGGTAAAGCGCCTGGTCCGCCCATTCCAGCAAATCTTCTACCGAGACTTCCCGCTGCTCCGGCAACAAGGTGGCCACGCCAAAACTTGCGGTCACATGGCCGCAGGTACCGGATTCATCATGCGCTATCTCCAGCTCTGCCACCGCCTCACATAAGCGCTCGGCGCACTGCGCCGCCCCTTCGCTGTCGGTGGCCGGTAAAATCACCACAAATTCCTCGCCGCCGTAACGGGCAATAAAATCTGTGGTGCGATCGAGCTTGCTCGCCAGCGCCGTAGCCACCCTTTTTAAACAATCATCACCGGCGCCGTGGCCGTAACAGTCGTTAAATTGCTTAAAATGGTCGATATCTATCATGATAATGGAAAGCGCGGCTTCAGAGCGTACTATGCTTTCCCTTTGCAACATAATATATTCATCGAAACGGCGGCGGTTGGCGATACCGGTTAAAGCATCGGTGCGGTTCAAGCGCTCCAGCTCGTCGCGGTTGCGCTTGGCTTCAATTTGATTCGCCACCCGCACTTCAACAATCGAGGGGGTGAAAGGTTTGGTAATATAGTCTACCGCCCCCATTTTTAAACCTTTGATTTCCTCTTCGGGTGAACGCATCGCGGTAATAAAGATAATAGGAATGCGCTTGCCTCCCGTCATCTCACCGATGCGCTCAAATACCGTATAACCATCCATGTCCGGCATGCTGATATCCAGCAAAATAAGATCCGGGGCCTGAGCCGCCACGCGCTTTAACGCCTGTTCACCGCTTTTGGCGATCACCAGCTCATAGTCTTCGGATAATATGCTGATCATTACGTTGATGTTTAAACGTTCATCATCAACGATCAAGATGCGTGCTTTTGACATAAAATTCTCATTACTCGTTTTAGCTTACCGCTGTTGCTACCTTCAGGCATAAGCTTCAGCTATTGCCTCAGCTATTGCCTTGAGCTTTTACCTCAGCTATTACCTTCAGCTTTTACCTCAAGATAGGTCAGCGTTGTTATTATTCTTTTAGTATGGTCAGCGCTTGTTCTACCTGGTCAAGCGCTTCAATAGCCTCGTCAAAATCATAGTCTTTGACGAGTTCCGACAAATCATCCATAACCGCAGCATCCTCATCACTGAGTAAATATTTCAAGCCCAGCAAGGCATCTCCGGCATCGCTGCTGCCCGACTCCAGCAAGGTTTTAAGCTCCTGAAGTTTTGCTGCTACCTGCTCAGCATCTACTTCTTCCCCGTCCTGCACAGGTACAGCTTCTGCTGCGTCAGCGACAGATTCAACATCCGGTTCGGGTGCAACAAAAGCGGCCAAACCTGCCATCACCTTATCAAATTCACCGATAAAGGTTTTCAGCCCCTGCGGCTGACTTTCCCCGGACAATACCTGAACTTCCAGCACCTGCGCCGCATCACTTAACGCCATGGCTCCTAAAGTGCCCCCCGCGCCTTTAATGGTATGCAGCTTGCGGGCAACAAAATCCTGACCGCCGGACACAAGCGCCTGGGTGATATCTTCACCTGCACTTTGGTAGTCCTGATAAAATTCTGTCAGCAATTTGCTCAGCAAGGCCTGGTTACCATTGACCGAAATCAACGCGCGCTCCAGCACTATGCCGGGCAGCCGTGGTAAGTCGTGGTGGTCTTTCACCGGTTGTTCTTCCAATGCCTGCTCACACAAGTGCCCCTCAGCCTTTTCCTTAAGCTCAGCCGGCGTATGATCATCGGGCGTTGTCCATTTGGCAACCGTTGAAAAAAGTATGTCCGGATCGATAGGTTTAGTTATATGATCATTCATGCCATTCATCAAGGACTTTTCCTTTTCTCCCACCAGCGCATGGGCGGTCATGGCGATGATCGGCAGCCGGTCACGCCCCGAATGCTTCCTGATGTTATCTGTCGCCTGATAGCCGTCCATCACCGGCATTTGAATATCCATCAGTATCAGATCAAACGCCTCGTCCTTGCTGTTGGCGTCTTTCACCGCACCAACGGCTTCGAGTCCGTTGCTGACTATGGTTAAGTCAATGCCTTTACCTTCGAGCAATTCCCGGGCAACCTGCTGGTTGATGACATTATCTTCGGCCAGCAGCAGCTTAAGACCTTTTAAGTTGATGTCTTGCGATTGTTGCCTTAACTGGTTTTCCCGTATCTCGCTCAGCTGCTCGCAGCCGCCTATTTTCGAGGCGATCATATTAAACATGGCGGTTAAGTTCACCGGTTTTTGCAGATAACCGTCAAGGGCATCTTTGCCTTCTTTAAGCACATCGAAACCGTCAAACCCGGTCACCATAATGATGATAGGCGGGTTGCTGTCACGGGTTTGCGCCTTGATCAGCCTGGAGGTTTCCACGCCGTCAAGCCCCGGCATATGCCAGTCCATAAAGATAATATCGTAGGGTTTGCAGTTGGGGGTAATGGCTACCCGGCGAATTTCTTCCAGCGCCGCTTCACCGGAAGAAACCGCATAAACGTCAAAGTCCAGCGACTGCAGGATTTCCGTCAGGCTTTCAAGTGCGGTGGCATTGTCATCGACAATCAACACCCGCTTGCCTTTAAGGGTATCGTCGCTGGGAATATAATGGGCGTCGCGGTTGGGATCTAAGGCAAAGGTTACCCTAAAGAAAAAGGTGCTGCCGACACCGGGCTCACTTTCTCCCCAGATTTCCCCGCCCATCAATTCCACCAGTTGCTTGGAAATGGTCAGGCCCAAACCGGTGCCGCCATATTTACGTGTGGTGGAAGTATCTGCCTGAGTGAATGACTGGAACAGCTTGTCTTTTTGCGCTTTGGTCATGCCGATCCCGGTATCTTTAACGAAAAAGGTCAAAGTTGCCTCGTTTTCATCCTCGCGGTCGCAGGAAACGGAAATGGCAATTTCGCCATTTTCGGTGAACTTGACGGCATTGCTGGCCAGATTAAGTAGAATTTGCCCCAAACGCAGAGGATCGCCAATCAGGTTGCAGGGAATGTCGTGGGGACAGGAAATGGTGATTTCCGTGCCTTTGGCCTTGGCGCCGGTGACAATGAGGTTGGATAAATCCATCAGTACTTCATTTAAGTCAAACGACACCTTTTCCATATGCAGCTTACCGGCTTCGATTTTGGAAAAATCCAGGATGTCGTTGATAATGCGCAGCAAGGCCTGCGACGATGAGCTGATTTTCGAGAGATAATCCCGCTGCGGCGGGGTCAGCTGGGTTTTCAGCGCCAGATAAGACAAGCCGATGATGGCATTCATCGGCGTGCGAATTTCATGACTCATATTGGCGAGGAAATCGCTTTTTGCCTGGCTGGCCATATCCGCCTGCTCCAGCGCATCCTGAAGCTCAGAGGTACGCTCTTCCACCAGTTTTTGCACCGAGGAGTTTTGCTTGAACAAGAAGGCGATAAAAATCGAGATCATCAAACTAAAAGCACTGCCGCCCACTAAAATAGACAGCGCCAGCCGGGTTTCCGTGCCGCCTTCATAGTCGGGGAAAACACGCCAGTTGAATATCCACATGAACTTACCCACCATGACTTTAACCGGCAGGGTCTTCACTATCGGCTGTTGCCGGCTTTCCGGCTGGTAGAGGAGTTTTTCTATGGTTTTGCCGTTCTCTAAACGCCAGTTGCCCACTAACTCGAAATTCATTCCTTTGGGGGCATGCACCGCCCCCAGGCTTTGGGCAAAGTCGGTGATATCCGGCATAGACACCACCACGCCCCTGATGCTGTCGGTTTCAATATACAGGGCGGCCAGGCTGAATTTCGTGCCGAATTCATCTTCAAACGGCGGCCCGAGTACCACCTCGCCCGGATAGTTTATCGCCGTTAATATCGGCAGTTTCGCCTGCGGCAAGTTGATAAGATTCGACCCCACTTCCAAAATGCCGGACTCTTCACTGCTTAAACTGATAATAAACTTTTGCTCGTCGGTACTGGCCGAAGAAAATTCGACAAAGGCGGCGTTAAGCAGCGGTATTCCCGACTCGGAGCCGCTGAAGAACTCGTAACTGTCCATCATCTCGTCTTCGGTGACTTCTGCTGAGCTTAGAAACAGGTTGGCAAAACCCCGCATCGGCCCGACAAAATGGGACACCCAGAACTGGCCGATATCGGAAATGCTTTTGGCGTCCTGCGCCGCCCGCTCAAGCCAGGCGGCTTCGGCTTTCGCCTGAATGCTGTTATGCACCTGATACGAAGTGGCGATGCCGCCTAACAGTATGGTGATAACGATAAGTAATTGGACAGGCTTCACAGGCCGTTTCTCCATGAAGTAGTTGCTAAAATAGAGCAGCTGTTAATTGACAGAATACACCGTGCGAAATCCGTTGGGGGCTAAGGTACTGGCCCGGTCGAAGGTTCTTAAATTGCCGCTGTGCACCACGTTGAGCTTGACGCCGACATGCTTATAATATTGCTTGCCTTCGAGAATGCGCACTATCTGGTCAATGGCAATACGCCCCTGGATCACCGATGACAAGGATACCGCGGCGGCAATTTTGCCACGCTTGATCCCGGCATAGACCCCGGGATTGACATATTGGGTCACCAGTTTGACTTTTTCATCCAGCTTTTTCTTACGCAGCATGGAAATGGCCACTTCTGCCGTCACCGCGGTCCCGGCAATATAATCAAGCGCCAGGCCCTCCGCCAGCACCTCTTTCAATAGCTTTCGTTGTACCCTTTTGCCGGTATCGCCGTATTTTACCGTCAAGACATTAATGTCCGGATTTTCTTTTACCGCCACCTCAAAGCCTTCGTTGCTGTAATCAACCCAACCGGCGCCTTTGGGCCCGGGCAACCAGGCAACATTCACCGGCCCGGACTTACCCGCTGCTTTTTGCGCGCGGGCAATAAAATCCCCGACCATATAACCCATGTCTTTATGGGAGTAGGACGACTTGGCGGTAATATCGGGTGAGCTGATGCCGTTGACTAAATCTATCACCGGAATATTTTGCTTTTTCAGCTCCGCCACCAAAGGATTTAAACCGTCGGTAGAGATGGCGCCAATAACCACGCCGTCGGCCTTGTTGGCAACACAGTCACGAATTTGCTGTATCTGGATATCGAGATTGTTAAAACCGCCCGCTTCGAATAACTCCATTTCAATACCGAGCCGTTCGGATTCTTCGGCGACGCCATAATCCACCGCCAGCCAGAAAGAGTCCTTGACATGGGGGAAGGAGACGCAGATTTTCCATTTTTTTGCGGCTTTTTGCAGCGGGATATAATCCACCTCTTTTCGGGTGCTCTCCCTGACAAACGGCTGGTCCCATACCTGGACACGAAGCGGGTACCAATCGGAGGCCGATGCGCTGTTTAGACAGGTCATCAACAGGTTTGCCGTCAGCAAAGCTGCCGCTAAAAATACTTTTGGGAGATTCATGATAGGTCCACAAGGTTTCATCAGTTTTCAGTTTTTCCGATGGAATAATAGCAGGAAGTATTTACCACATCTATCCAAGACAATGCCGTTATCCAGACCGAATGAATATAACGCATGGTAAACAGGTCTTTGCACTCACCGGTTTCCCCAAACAAAGGCAAACCGGTGAGCATACAGGACTTTTCTGAAAAAGCCCCGTCTGCTCAAAAAAGACAAACAGCCGCTAGCGGCAGATCTGCGGCGCCTGATATTTATCCATGCCCATCAGGCGGAAATAATTCTCCCCTAGGGCAATATTTCTAAAGGCATTGTCATCAAGGTAGAGATTGATGCGGCTGGTCACTTCAACCTCCTGGGCGTATACCAGGAAATCTTTCTTACGTGACGCGACAAAGTCGGTGCCGGGTAAAATCCGGGTGGAATAGCCGTTGAAAAAATCAACATACAGGGCGCGGATTTCAGGTTTGATAAAGTAGTTGTCGTAAATCACCCGCCAGGAAATATCCAGCATCAAATTGGGGTATTTATCCAAACGCTCTTTCATCACCGCAATATGCTTGACCGGATCCGCCGCTTTCAACTCGGCGGACAGTCCCATGTGCACCCAGATAATTTTATTGTCGGGATATAACTCCAGCACCTTGTCCATCAGCGGCAGATACTTGTAGTTTTCACCTTCGTTGTCGTTGCCCAAGTCGGAATGGATGGCCACCGGCATCTTGTCTTCACGAAGCTTAGCCATAAAATCCGCCCACTTCGGGATGGCTTCTATCGGGGTGGCCTGATGGCCATTTTGAAACAGCGCCTGCTTGACCAGGTTCACTTCTCCCATCCATTTAAACTTGTCCGGGTATTCCTGGTTCAGTTGCAGCATTTGCGGCTTGATCCATTGGGGCTCGGCCAGGTTGGGGAAACTCATCGACAAAGTTAAGTGCAAGCCATCCGGCGGAAACTCCATATAATTGGAAGCATTGCGAAAATCATTTTTAATGCTGGGGATAACCAGGGTGTCGGGACAATCAAGATAATAATCACAGGAAGAGTCCACCGGCAAGGTCTGACCGATACCGTAGACATTGACAAACAGCACACCTAAACGGCGAAAATAATCATCAAGTTCATGCATGGGGATCGCATGGCCGCCGAAAGGCCGAAAATGATTATGGGCATCAATGACAAAGCTATAAGACTCTGTGCTGCGGTCATAACATTGTTTATTTTCGGCGGTAAACATCGCCAGATCCCGCGGACTCTTGGTGAGCGCCGGGTCGATAGCATTGCCTGCGGTGGTGGAGCTGGTGCTACAGGCCGAAAGCAGAAGCGTAAGGGCAGCTAACCCCGTGAGTTTTTTAACCATGTTTGGCATCCTTGGTGTTATTGCTTTTTGTTAACAGTGCAGTTAAAACAGCTAGTTAGAGGCTAATACAAAACACTTGCAAAATATACTAAAACCTCAGCAATAACATAAAAGCCCCCGGGTCCCTTAAGCAAAAAAGACCCGGGCTGAGCTTGTATAAAACAGTCACAAGCTCAGCAGCCGTGAAAGTTAATTGTCGATAACATCGACATCAAAATAATGCTGAACACATTTTTGATAATCTCCCGCTTGCAGGGCAAAATGCCGGGTTTGATAACCCACCAGCTTACAGGCAAAAGACTTGCCTTCCGGCAAGTCCGGGTAATAACCCCAATCCTGATCCCAGTATATTTTCATCGCCCCTGCCCCCTGGGTATCAAAGCTTTTTTGCCCGGCACAACCCAGCTCTTCCGTGCTCTCTACCGGTACGCCCATGGCGGCGGCATGTTCACGGTAATAGGCCATGCGGTTTAACGACTGGGGCTTTTCATAACCGTGTCCGCATTCTATACCGCCGTTGATAATGTTGGTGGTGGCGCCAAACCCGGGTTTAATACCCAGGCCGGTATCATGGCTGTTGGGCTGCCAGGTGCCGTCAATCACATGCAGCATACTGGGTTTCGGGGATGCCGGATAAAGATAAAAAAACACCGCCGAGGCAATATTTAACCAGGTATCGGCCACCCGTTCAGGGTTTTGCAGCAGTACGGAAACATCACCGTACATGGCCTGAGAAAACGGCCCGTAATTATAGTTATAGCTTAATTGCTTGGCGCCGCGGCCGTAATATTTCTGATAACCTCCGCCGGTTCGGGTGCCGCAGGGCCACTGCTGTCCCTGCCAGGTATCGGGAGCGCATTCGGCGTTATATAAACAGCTGCTGTCATTTTCATGACAACCGGCTTCACGGACAAACACCAGCGCCTGGCGCCATTCTTCTATCGGCGAGTTCACATCATGGCCCCCGGTTTCCTGGGTGAAGTGGGCAAACATGGTCGCCAGCGATTTGCGGCAGATGGCATCACTGTTGCGCCCGTCGCTGTAGCTGGCGCAAAACCCTTTAAATTTGCCTATGGCCTGTAAAAACTTCTCATAACTATAGGCAGAGTGTCGCTGGGGAAAGGTATAAAGCCATTGCTGCTCGGGAAATATCTGCTCAACCCGTTTAACGTTTTCCGGGTTGCTGGCAGCACCTGCTTTAATCAGCTCCACCTCAGCGTTAGCTCGGGTTTCAATCGAGGCTTTCACTTCAAGAAACAGCGCCGAGCTGGTTAATGTCGCCTCTGTCGCCTCCAGCTCGCTTTTTAGCATGGTATATCCGCCGCCGGGATTGGGCTGCGGCCCGCTTGGCGGCTCAACCGGCTCTCCCAGGTTGCTGGGATCACAAGCACCGCTTTGTCCCGACTGGCAATTGGCGATAAATAACCAGGGACCGTCGCTGTTGGCGGCACCGGGCTCATCCCCCTGGGTCCACCACCTGGCTTCAAATATGGCCGCAGCATAGACCACTTGCTCACCGGCTACATAAACGGAGTTTGCTTGCCATGAAGTTAAATCTGCGGTTTGGGCATTTACTGCCGGGCTTGCCGTGAAGACCATAACGAATATCAAAATCAGGCTCCCTGGATATACGGCCCTGTGCTTTGTTTTCTGCATGTTATCATTCCTTTTGCTGATTCCTGTTACTTGATCCTGCTGGCTTAAACCTGCTGCTAATGTCACAGGATGGCGATCCCCTGCCCTGCTTTTCCCGACAGGCACCGATAATATTTTTGATTGTTAATTCGGCAACTTTAATCATAACCACGATGACAACGCTGTCAATTCTTATTGCAAAATAATGATCTGCTTATGCATGATTGATGAAATAACGCCGGGCTAAATAAAATCGTCTATCGCTATTTATCCCATCGCAAAAAAACTTACCCGTCATAGCAAAACCGGCAACCGGTAAATGCATTTCTCAACTAAGATAAAGACACCGCCAGCAACAACAGCCAAAAAGGCCTTATATGAGCAGCCAAAACGTCTTCGACGATGCCTTAACCCGGATCAAAGCCATAGGCATGGATGCCGGTGTCAGTAGCGAAGTAGTAGAGTCTTTGCTTTATCCCAGGGCGCTGATGCAAGCCTCTTTGCCGGTAAGAATGGACAACGGTGCCCTGCATTATTTTACCGGTTACCGTTGCCAGTACAATAATGTCCTTGGCCCCACCAAGGGCGGTATTCGCTATCATCCTCAAGTCAACCCGGAGGAAGTGCAGGCACTGGGGTTATGGATGACTATCAAATGTGCCCTGCTCGGCATTCCCTTTGGCGGCGCCAAAGGCGGCGTCTCGGTACAGCCAAAAGAGCTGTCGCCGATGGAGCTCGAACGCTTGTCCCGGGCCTATGTACGGGCCATGGCAGATTTTATCGGCCCGGATATCGATATTCCCGCCCCCGATGTCTATACCAATGCCCGTATTATGGGCTGGATGATGGACGAATTTGAGGCCATCAACCGTCTCAGGGCCCCGGCGGTGATCACCGGCAAACCCGTGCACCTGGGGGGCAGTCTGGGCCGGGACGAAGCCACAGGCCGCGGCGCCTACCTGTGTATCCGCGAACTGGCAGCAAAACAGGGCTGGCAGGCAGAAAATACCCGGGTTGCGGTGCAGGGCTTTGGCAATGCCGCTTATCATGTTGCCCGGCTATTACAGGCTGACGGCTTTAAAATTGTCGCTATTTCCGACTCCCAAGGCGGGGTTTATTCAAAACAGGGCTTTGACATTGAAAGCCTGTGGCAGGAAAAGCAATCGTCCCGCAAAATGCGCGCGGTATACTGTGAGCAGTCGGTTTGCCAGTTGATTGAACACAGCGAGATCAGCAATGAAGAGTTACTGGCACTGGATGTGGATGTCTTGATCCCGGCGGCACTTGAAGGGGTGATCCATAATGAAAATGCCGACAGCATCCGGGCCCGCACCATAATAGAAGTGGCCAACGGCCCGATACAAAGTCAGGCGGAAGCCCGCCTTGAAGCCCGGGACATACAGATCTTGCCGGATGTACTGGTCAATGCCGGCGGCGTTACCGTCAGCTATTTTGAATGGGTGCAAAATCGCGCCGGTTATCTCTGGTCTTTAGAGGAAGTGAGAAGCAAACTCGAAAACCAGATGAAAACCGCCTTTGCCCGGGTCTGGCAAGTGGCAGAGTCAGAAAAAAGAAGCCTGCGCAGCGCCGCATACACAGTGGCAATGCGCAGGATCGGCGAAGCTGTGATGTCCCACGGCACCCGGGAATACTTTAATAAGGATGAAAGTCGCTAAGGCAAAGTTATCTTTAGACCCGGGCAAAACTGCTTACTTCAACCATTGCCTCGCCCGGGTGATGTCGTTAAATAAAGCCATTTGCCAGCAAATCTTCAGTCCCTGAGACTTTGCCAGGTATTGCTCAAGCTGCTTGACCAGCCTTTGCTCTTTGGCGATAAAGGCACACTTTAAACTATCCTTTTTCAAGGATACTCTCATATCCCTGACTGCGGTAATATCCACCTGGGTATCGCTCAGGGCAAGGCTGGTGACTTCACCGGCGTCCCAGATAAAATAATCGATTTGAGCAAAACGGGGATCTTCATACATGGCATCGTCGCTGTCGCAAACCTCCTGCAAGGTCACAACACCGGTAAACTTGATATGGACCCCCCTGGATTCCCAGGTGCAGGTATACGGCATAGCGCCCCCTCTTTAACACTACTGCCTGATTTGAATTTCCGGGTGTGGATTGATGGTGCCTTCATCATCTATCACAATTGGGCTGCCGTTAAGTATCATCACCGCAAGCTTGCCCTCGGATGAAATACGGATAAAAGCCAGCTCATAACCATAATTATACAAAGAGCTTACCGAGGCCTGCTGGCTGACATTAAGCTGAGACCATAATTGGTGTTTTTTTGGCGATAAGTGTCTGCGTTCTTTTTCCTGAGAATGATCATTTTCTTCAATCATAGGCATACAAAGATTCCAGATGATTAGCACTCAGTCTCGTCCTGCATACTAAGTCTAATTGATAACAGGTAAAACTACTGTCTCAATGAAAAGCACTTTTTGCAAGGAAAACCATCAGCAAAACGAATAAAAAACAAACAAAAATAAACTTGGAAATGCCTGCTTTTTTATCCATTCATCTTTATAAAAACGTACATCCCCCCTGCCCGCAGCAACCTAAGTCATATGTTTATGAAACTTAGGTGCATAAACCTCATATCCTGTCCCTGAAGCATCTTTGACCTTGATAATGCGCCACAGGAAAATTTTCCGGCTCCTTTCGACAAGGTGCCCGCGTGCTGCCCGAGTAAACCGCAGGGTTAAAAGCTGCCGCTGGCGGATTGGCTTAAATCCAGCTCGTTGATAAAAGGTAAATTACCGGCCCGTCTGTGCTGCAGTACCCAAAAGGCGGCCAGCGCCGGGGAATAGAGATCATCGGTATCTACGCCAAAATCATCACAAATCAGGTATTGCAGACCGATATCATAGGTACGCTTTACGGGATCCACCGCCAGGCCGGTAATGTTAATACGCAACCCCTGGGTACCACCGATAATACCTTTAAGGGCAAAACCGTCAGAGAAACTAAAACTTACCCCGGGCAGGCGGGCACCGGCAATGGATAGTGCATTGCAGTCAATCGCACCGCTGGCAGCCATCGCCGTTAATGCCGCCTCTATGGCGGCCACCGTCGCAGTATTAAGCCGGGTAAACATGGCTGACGCCAGGGCCGCAGTCCCCAAGGTACTGCTGCTGTCGTGACTTAAGGTCGTGCCGCTGCCACCGGTAAAGTGATCAACCATACGCCAGCCTTCAGAGCCTGCCAGTAAACCCAGCTCCAGGCGCATATCATTGCGCAAGCGAAAGTCGATGGAAAGATTATCCGCCTGCCACACCAATGCCCGTCCTGCGGCACCGACACCGGAGAGCGACTGAAAGTCATTATGGGTAAAATCACTGCCGCCGCCACAGCCGCCGCGATTAAATATCTGCCTGGGTAAGGTACTGCAGGGAGAGACATTGATTGTCCCCGGGGCAACAAGACGCTGAATAAGGCCGGATGAGGTTTGCACAGCCGACGGAGCCCCCCTGAGGATGTGCCTTATATTACCGTCATTTACCCGGCTTTGAGCAGATAAATAACGGCCCGGCTCACCTGGATGTCTTGGAGTTGTTTGCCTGCCTGCCCGCTCCTGTCGCTGATTTACGGCTTTGTTGTTATAGAGAAATTCCGGCATATCCCTTTACCTTGTAGTTGATCCCAAACTTGAGTTCAAAAAATGACAATAACCGCCGCAACCGCTAAGCAGATAGATACTCAGCCCCTCTCCTTAACAGCAGCTAAAAGCTTATGAGCCATTAAGTATTTACCGGACCCGATACCCGGTTGAAATTCAGCTGAACATAGCCGTACCTGTAATTAAATATAGTACAGCAGGCTGTTCATACCGGAAAAACGGCAGCCGTTATCACAGGAATTGCTCAGGTTAAACACCCTTGACGATAAGCTGGCAACGAACGAAGCAGATCAAAAAGAATACAGCTTATGTCTAATAATTTTACAAAATTAACATTCCCAGCTTTACCTGTACAAAAAACACACAGCCAATCAACTACTTAATAAACTGGCATTTTTTATGCCTCACCTTTTATGCCTCACAAAGAGGGAATTCAACTAAAGGACTAATTATAATGAAAAAATTTATCACGGTTTTGTGTGTCACTCTGCTACTCCCTTTGTTAACAGCTCATCAGGCGTTAGCCTCCACCATGGCGCTGGGATTTCCCGATGAACCGACAGATGCCTGGATCTGGCCCGGCGCCACCATAGGATGGGAATTTACCACCTCATCAGATATCCAGGTAGACAGCTTGGGAGTCTGGGACGAATTTGGCGACGGCCTGGCAGAAGAACATGCCGTCGGTATCTGGGGCCTGGACGGCACCCTGCTTACCTCGGCAATCGTCGGCAGCGGCACCAGCGCCACTTTAGACAGCAGCTTCCGCTGGGTCGATATTCCCAGTTTTTCCCTCGATGCCGGCAGCTATGTGGTAGGGGCTTATTTCTCGGATAATTCCGATCGCGGCGCAGCACGCAGCAGCTATACCACCGCCAGTGAAATTACCTTCAATCAAAATTTATTTTTATATAACAATGGCTTTACCCTGCCCACAGAGCACTGGAACAATTTTGACGGCGGTAACTTCGGCGCCAACTTCAAGTTTTCTTCGGCTGCCGTGCCTGAGCCGTCTGCCTTATTGCTCTTTGGTTTAGGTTTTATCGGACTGGCATTGCGTAAATCGAAAAAATAACCCTGCTCCTGTTCATCCATAAACTTGCAGGATTGCTTACAGGAGGTAAGTACTTAGCTGATGCCTGGAGCATATAAGCTGACATACTTCCATGTATAAAAAGCACCTGATGTAAGGTGCTTTTTTCATCCGGCTGTCCATCCTGCTATCTCGGTGCCTATGAGCTTCGGCAAGTATAAATAAAGGTGCCCATAGACATCTTATGGGAAATGGAGGCATCCGGGAAGGAAACCCCGGCAGAAGCCGAGCCGACCCCGGCGCTGACACTACCGCTGGCGCCCACCGAACCGCCGACCCTGACGGTTAATGCCATCTGCGAGCCGCTGGCCCGGCGGTCGGTTTGAATAGCAATAGCCCCGGCAGCCGGGCTATGGCTGAGATCCCAGACACTGCCGCCACGTTCATTGGCGGCAATTTCACAACTGCTGCCCGACGCCTGACAGGTGAGATCTACGGTGGCATTGAAACGGATATGCTCCCAGGAAACCCATAAACCATAATACACCTTGGCAAAGACATACATTCTGACTTTAAGATGGTGATTGCTGTGATCGACATTCGCCCGGTAGGTGACATGGCTGCGCCAGCTTTCCCGGCTTCTTTCGGCAAAAGACAGGGCATTGTTGCCGACACCGGTATTGGCGGAAGTACAGGTCACTCTTTGTTTGACATCACTGGCTTTTAACTGCAGCGCTTCATTTTCTGTGGCACCGCCGCCGACCGCAGTCGCCGCACCGGAAGCAGAGCCCCCACCCTCCTGCGGCCTTAACGAGTCATATTCGGCCTTTTTTTGCGGGTCCTGCTCACCGATATCGTCATCACTGCTTTGTCTTTGAATACTGGTTGGTAAGGAAACGCCGCGAGTCGAAGTAAAGCCGTCAATCTTAAACCTGGGATCCCCGGTTGTAATATGGGCCGCCGACTTGGTCTGGGTGATCGCTTCATCCTCCTGACCGCATTGCTCGCATTTATGCTGGGCCACCGGGGGGGCGGTATTTGGCCGGGACTGCTCTTTTGCTGCCGGCAAAGACATGTTGGCCGCTTTGGCTCCCATCACATCCGCTTCATGCTCAAGGGCGGTATCATCGTTGATACTCTGGCCGTTGACCTCACGGGAAGGTTTTACCCGTCCCTGCAGCTGCTGCACCACATGCCAGCCCTCATGGGGCAGATGCTGGTCCTGTCCCGGGGCAACATAAATATCCTGCCCCTGGGTGTAGGCCAGGGCATTTACCTGGGCCGGTTTGGCTGAATTGCGGTGCACCCGGGTGCCGGAAAGGTCGACATCGCTCAATGCTTCCAGGCCTGCCTGCAACGAACCCGGCATCGCCGTAGCGACGCCGTTATCTGCTTGCTTATACTGCTGCGCTTCCGGGCCATCGCAGCCCTTAGGCTGGAGTAACTCTTCCTCTTCTTCCATGGGTTGGCGCTGCGCAACTTCCCGGTGTTGCCCTTGCACCGTCTCGGCATCAGAGAATTTCGCCTGTAATAACTCTTCCTCCTCTTCTTCAACTTGCCGCTGCACCACTTCCTGCCTTTGTACCACCTCGGCGCTGTCCTGCCCGGTATTATCGGCAAGGGCTTCGCGTATTTTCAAGCGCTGGTTGCCGGCAAAAGCAGAGTGTCTGTTGCCGGGCCCGGCGCCGCTACGCCGGGATGTTTTATCTAAGTGCTTTGATGAAGCAAAACAATACATAAGTTCATTCTCCCTGCTCATGATTCAGACAATAACAATAGTCGAGATCTGTCACCCCCGCGATCACCCTTGTTCATCCCTGCCTTCTCTCAAGCTGCTCTCACTGCCGGCGCCAAAGCGCCTTTAAGAGAAAACCGTTCCCATATTGTCGCTGGTGATAGCTCCGTCCCTGGCGCGAAAATGTATGGTAGCATCCGGCTCCAGGGTAATATTCTGGGTGATCATCACCCGTACTCCGAGTATTTCCATATAACGGCCGGTAGGATTTCTGGAGCTGAAAAAGTTATTATTGAGCTGCACTATGCCACCTAAAACACTTTCATCCATACCGGTAAATTCATTATCCGAAAGCATGCATCTGGCATAACCGGTTAACGGTAAAGCCGGCCCTCCCGCAGCATCCAGACCGATGAATGTCACCACACGATAAATCCGGCTTTTGCTCACCAGCAGCTGATTTTGCGCCGTTAAAAAGTTGCCCCCCAGGCTGATATCTTCATCCGTCAACTCCCTGCCGTTGGCAAGTAAAGCAGTGTTCAGCACCAGGTGGGCGTTAAAGGTACTGTCGCTGATGTTAACCGTCTGGTTGTTATCGGCCAGCCCCAGGCCATGGGTAAAACCTGACTCGGTGGCAAAGGTGACAAAATCATCGAGCAGTGTTACCCGCTGATCGACCGTAATGGCGGCATCTGCCAGGCTTTGATAAAAATTGTTGATATTTTCTTCCCTTGCTCCCGCCGTCACCACGCTAAAGTTATCCGCCAGGCGGACGGTATCCGAACTTGTCCGGGTAACAAAGTCGCCGGAAATATCACTGGAAACATTGGCAAGCAGGCTTGCCCTGCTGCTGTCGCGGATAATTACGGTACTGTTGCGCCCGTCCCGGTCGATGCGGGCAATACTTTCCTGTGGTATCGCCGCCGCCCAGTTCTCCTTGGTGTCTTGCGGCAAAGTGTCGATGTCCTGCGCCAGTTGCAGTAAGGCCTGATCATATTCCGGGCTGTACTTGCTGTACTGCCCGCCAAGCAAATCATTCATCCGGGTCACAATACTGTCGTTGGCGGCAATATCCCCGGTGGTGAAATCATTGATATCAACATCGGAGATCAACCGGCTATACGTGGCGTTGAGAACATTGCCGTTCCATACCAGGTTGGCGCTATTACCGGCCGAGGCCGCCTCTATTACAGGAGGCGCATCCGGGTTATTGCCGCCGCGGATAAACTGGCAATTTTCAATCACGATATTATCGGCATTAAGGCGCATGCCGGCGTTGCCGCTATCCAGCACAAAGGTGATGTCGCGGAAAATCACTTCCCGGGCAGCAATATCCCACACCTCGTCGGTAAAACGCACGGTACTGGCCTGGTTGCCGCTGCCGATAATTTTTACCGTGTCTTTATTGCTGAGCGCTACCGGATTGGTGACCAGGTGTTCAAAGGCATGCAGACAAAGCCAGATCGAGGCACGACCCGCGTCCCCCTGGAAATCAGCCAGTTCGTCATCTAAGGTACGTTCACTGCCATCAACGGAGATAGCACAACCGCCTCCCGCTTGTACCTCACGTTCACACAAGATCTGCAGCGCCTGCTGTACCGTCACCGCAGCTTGTAAGTCCGGACACAAACTGCCGTCCTGGTTCATGGGAATGGTATCGGCGCGCAAGTCGCACAACAGCGTATCCAGGGTTTCTTTGAGCGGCCGGTTAGTCGCGGTTAATCCCAATAAGCTGCGCAGGGTCACACCGGCATCGCACCCGGGCACCAGATAAGGCAAGCTATTGGCGTTAAGGTTACATAACAGGGCGTTGATGGAGACATCCAGCGGCTGAATATCGTTACCGGGCAAACCCAGCAATGAGCGCACGCTGGGATCGGCGGCGGTGCCGCAATCCGGGATCAGATAAGGCAAAGTCGATGCATTTAAATTGCAAAACAGGGCGTCGAGCATGTCCTTAACCGAAGCCTTGCCGTCATTGTCTAAATCCGGCCAGCCGGGCAAGGTGCTGAAATAGGCAAGCACGGTATCCGTAGTACAGTTTGGCGTCACATAGGCGATATCTTCGGCGCCGATATCACACAGGGCATCGAGCGCCTCTTGGACATTTTCCGCGCCGTGAAACAGGTTATTACAATCTTCAATAAAGCCGACATCTGAGGCCATAATGTTGGTTAAGGCCGGAAAATGAAATTGCCTGTGCTGGGCATCCGTTTGCGGCACCAGCACACCTGCGCCGTCGACGGTGGCCAGCACCAGATAATGATGTTTGACCCCGTTTGGCAATTCCCCCTGCACTTCTGAGCCGAGCACATAATCGCCGGGTTCGTTGACCGCTTCGCGCACCGCGGTAAACCAGAAGTCACCGGCAACAAAACGGTTGCCGTTCAGCGTCAGGGTCAGCTGCAATAATTCCAGGTTAACATTAAGTTCGGTGCTAATTTCAAAATAGCCGTGGGCATCGCTGTTGACGGCATCGGAAAAGCTGGTGCCCCGGTCAATGCCGGAAACCAAAGCTGTAGTGCTGAGATTGATGGTGCAAAAGCCATCCCACTGGCGCACATAGTCCTTGGCTTCATCCGGCGCCACCGGCACGGTATAGCTGTCGCTCAGAATACCGCGTTTGGCCCTGACGCCCATAAAATGGTTGCCGAGATTTTTTTCCGTTTCTTCATCGAAAAACTCATAGACAAAATCCCCCGAAGTAAAACCGGCGGGCTCCTCCCCGGTGACAAACTGCTCGGCACCGTTATCCCGCGACCATTTCAGGATGATAAAATCCTCACCGCCGTCGTTATAAACGTCATGTACTTCCACCCGGAACAGGTAATTGCCGATGCGCTCATCCAGCTCAACCTTGATCGAGCAGGGATCGCAAATATCTTCACTGACAAAAATCGTGCGCAGCGCCAGACTCAACTCCGCATCCCCTATGCCGGGGTTTTGCGTTTCATCCATCACATCCAGGCTAGCGGCCCCCCATTTCACCTGGCACATGGTCTGCGTCCGGGTGCAGGTATCGGCGCCGTGCAGGCCGGGATCGAGCAAGGCCGCATCTTCCAAGCTGGTGACGCTACGCTCCCAGACATCGGCATAAAGCTGGAAATCGTTAGCGGGCAGCGCCTGGGGGTTAATGAGATCCGTTTGCGCAATAAAATCCACCGGAGTTTCGCTTATCACCTCGGCGGGAATACCGTCGACATAAAGCCTGCCCGGCGCTATGGTAAAGTCATTATTTATCGCCAGGCCGCCGCTTGCCGGCGCGCCGCTTTTAATGGCATCGTCCAGGGCATCATCCAGGCGGGTTTTAACAATATCCGACAGCTCGTTAACATCACTGTCGAGCACCGCCCGCCCCTGCTGCTGGTAGACGGATGAATAACGTTTAGCTGCTTGATGGCTATCCTTAGCAATCTGAGTTTTCATTGTTTTTCTCCCATAGCCATTGATTTAAATGTGTTTGTTCATAAAAATACTGTCCATCGCTTAAATTCATATCTGCTTTTGCGCAGGAGCGCAGTTAAGGCTGACATCACTTACCAGCACAGCTTCAAAGCCCACGGGTAAAAAGTCCGCCAGTTTATCTATCACGGCGTCCTGCTTCAGGATCATCAGATCATCATGATAGGCCCCCATTTCCCCGCCGTCCTCGGCGCCGTATTTGATGCTCTCGCTGCTGTTGGCCCACAGTACGCCACAGCCGGGGTCACCGAAGGTTAAATTGATAAAGTTCGGATTATCCGAGGTACAGCTGCCCTGGTTTACCAACAGCTGTTCGTCCTGGGGATCCAGCCCGACATTGAACGCCTGGGGTTCAAAGCGGCTAAAGCGGATACAGCCCTTTTCCGGCGGGTCCATATCAACGCGGTCTTTCCTGATGCGCTTTAATAAAATACAGTCGCTGATCAGCACCACCTCCGCCAGGATCACCTCCAGTACGGTGCAATATTCCAGCTGTATCATGCCGCTGGCCACCTCTATGGTTTTGATCAGGGATGATTTGGCATCCAGCACAGGCACATCTTTTTCCGGATCGCTGGCAATCAGCTTACGTACCGCACAGCCAGTTAGTTTCAGCTGGCCATCTTTGATGGTCAGGGTATTTTCCAGCCAGATATTTTCAAATTCATAGACGGCTTCTTCATCAAACGTTTTTACTCCGCGAAGTTTCAGCGCTTGCTCCGTCAATCCCAAAAAGCTGTAATGGGGCACCTGTTTGTCGTTCCACTCGGTCATACCTGTGGTGATGCGGATATGGTCATCCTGATAGTTTTCTTCATTTTCAATACTCGACCAGTGGATACTGACGGGGTTTTTACTGAAAAAGCCTGGCTGCAGCGGGGTATAGCACAGCAATTTGCGCGGGTGGAAAAAGCCCTTATTGGCGCGGGCGGTTTGATAGCTATCCAAAGTGGTGCCGGTGGCAGAAATAAAAGCAGCGCTTGCTCCCGGTCCCGGAGTACGAAAATCTACGGTGCGCTTACTGACATCCTGGTAGCTGCCGGGAAAACAAGGCACGCCGTTATGGTTCTGCTGGCACCAGTTAACTTGGGTATTATCCATAAAACTGGTGATCGCCGCCGGGTCATTGGCATCGCATAACGCCGAGCGCGAAGCATACCTGAAATCCACGGTGACATAAGGCAAGCCCGGGTGACGCGCCTTTTCAGCAGCTGGCAACTGGCTATCCAGCGCTTGGTCTGCACCGAACAAAATAGCAGGCAATAAGGGATCCCCTATCCTGGCGGTGGTGGCGATACGCTTATAACCTTCCTGGATTTCCACCTCAAACTGGCCCACGGCTTCGCAGATATCTTCCAGGCAAGGCAGGCTGCCTTTACTTTGCCGCCAGGCAATGGCGTTGGCCACTTCCGCCCGCTGCCCGGCTATGTCCGGCGAAACCAGGGTGACATCGAGCAAGTCGGCAAAATAGGGCAATAACCAGGGCTGGCAGCTTTGCTCCAGCCCTTCGCTGTCCTGCCCGGCTTCATCGGGAAAATTATCATAAAGCTGCTGTTTGACGGTATAATAAATCTGCGTCAGCAAGTCGCCGTTGGCCTGCAGGTATTTGGCGAGATCGCCTTTTTCGACAATATTATTATCCCCGTCGCGCCGGGTATTGTCCCGCTCCCTAAATACCGACGGCAAAAGCTGGTAAAGCTGCTCTCCCAGATCCGTTTTATGTGCTGCCATCATTTATTTCCTTGCTCTTGCTTGCCCATACTCTCTCTCAGCGGCCTAAAGTTCATATTCTTCTACCGTGATATTGATCACAGGCACCTGTGCATCCAGGTGGATACATTGCCGGGGACTGGGGAAAATCACCCGGATAATGTTATTGTCCCCTTTGGCAATCCTCGGCTCTTTGCTAAACACCTGCCCGGTAGCGTCAAACACCAGCTCACAGGTACTGTTTTCCACCCCGCTGATACCTTCCACCACCTGGTATAACTCTCCCCGGTAAAGGGCCTGTCCCAGCTCGCGCTGGTCGATGGAAAAGGCGCTGGTCAGGGCGGCAAACACGTCTGTAGTGACCTTATCGGTATCATAAGCCGAGCTGTCGACACGCACGGTCACATCAAAGCTGACAATCACTACTTCATAGGCGCTGACGCTGATGCTGACCGCGGGCAAGGCATGGGACTGGAGAAAACTCACTAAAGAGGTTTGCAAATCTGTGGTTAAGGCCGCACCGCCGGCAGGCACCACCACCACCTCGATATTTTCCCTTTGCCCGAAACCGGTTTTCAGGGAAAACGCCTTGGCCTGGGCATAACTGGGGTGGTTTTTGGTCAGCAGGGCAAAGTCGCGCAGGGACACACAGCGAGCCAGGGTCAGCAGCGCTGCCGGGGCATTGGTTTTTAATGCATCCATCTGTTCCATGTCCCCGCCGCCGCTGGCGGGCAGGGGCTGGCTGACCTCATCCACCAGGTGATGCGGTTTGACCGCCTTGATCAGGCTGTCGGTACTGAGATTGCCGGTAGTGCCGACCCCCTGGCGATAACTGATACGGATATTGTTGCTGCCGCTGGGGGCGCGGCGGCCGTTTTTACCGTCACCGAAGGTGATCCTGATAAAGTTATCTTCCGTCATCCTCACGGTATAATGGCTGTCTGTGGCTAACGAGTCTTTAAGGCTGGACACCTGCTGCCATTGCCTGTCCCCGACCTGGACGGCAATGGCGGCACGTACGCCGCTGGCGAGATCGCTGTCGGCTTCAAACGAGAGATCGTCCACGGCAAAAATAAAACTCTGGTTGTTCTTGGTCGCATCACCGCTGCCCAAGACTCGGGTATTACGGGTTACGCCGTGGCCGCAGCTGATGACATTGGCGCAGAGGATCACATCATTAATCTGCACCGTTTGCGGCAAGGCCTCACTCAGGGTGATATAAGGCGGGCTGGTGGTAACACTGGCGGCATTGCCTTTTTCCAGCGTATGGGTATCTAAAATGCTGGTTTTATAATACAAGTCCTCCCCGTATTGTACGATGACATTACGGGCTTTCGTTAACGCCGACGGCATGGCCGTTAACGGGATTTCATTACCGGCCAGGGCGGTTTTATTGATTTCCCAGTCCAGCAGGCGCAATTTTTCTTTAAACTGGCTGTAGACCCGGCTCTGGGTCAGATAAAAGGGGCCGCCTCCCCTGTCCTGCCAGCCGCTATCCGCTTCCAGGGCCGCGGTTTCGGCATCCATATCCAGGCTGACGGTTTTAAGTCGGCACCAGGCCATCTGACCTGCCCGGGTTAACACCGCCAAATCGCCTGCGGTGGTTTTTTTCGGCAGGCTGGTAACCAAAGTCTCGGGCAGATGGCCGTCATTACTTTTTTGCAAAAAAGCATCACATTGCCAGGTTCCTGCCATATTGGCAGGCACCAGCAAAGATTGCGGGTTGGCTAACGAATAATCGGTATTGCCGGAAACTCCGTCGGTATCCCGGTGCCAGCCTACCGTGACCGCGGTATAACCTTCTTTAAGCAGGCCATCGGGACTCCGGGCGGCAAGCAGGTAATCAGAAAACTGCTCGGCGGTGTCTATGGCGGTTTCCCCTTCGCCGGGATCTGAGCCCACCGGACGGTAGTTAGTATGTATCACCTGGTACAGGGGCAGATAAACATTATCCCCCTGGCGGCGGATATCACACAGCCACTGGCCGATAAGATAGGACCAGTCGCCGGCAATATACAAAGTATGGATCACGGCATTGCCGCTGGTGCTGCGCTCTCCCTGGTAGTTGACCGCCACTGTCACCGGGCGGGACACGGTAGCGTTTACCAGATCCAATTCGCCGACATTGTTATAAAAGCCCAGCCTGGTCTCTTCCACGGCTTTAAGGCGGCGGTAATAGGGCTTTTTGCCTGCGGTGGCGATCAGCACCACTTCACCGGCAGTAAGGTCTGTGGTGGTGGTCAGGTACAGGCTTTTGCCCACCTGGGCCCCCGAAGTCAGCGGCGATAAGGGATCCAGGCGCTCTTTCGGCAACAGGTGCACCCAGGTATAACCTTTTTGGAAAGTACTCGACAGGTTCGGGGTGACACTGATGCGGGTTTGCTCCCCTTCGAGACGGACGCCGTCGATAAAATAGGCTTTGACATCGCCGCTATGTTCATTTTCCAGCACCAGGGGCTCCCCTATGGCCAGATCGTTCAGAGCCTGGTCCAGGATCAGCTCACCACCGAACAGGTAATTCATATTGCGGTCGTAATTTCTCGGCCGGATTTCGTTAAGCTCTGCTGCCAGCTCCATGTCTTCCAGGGTTTCAAAAACCACAGGGGCGCTGCCGTCGTCCGGACTGTGTTTGACCTGGAAACCGGTTTCCAGGGTGCCGCTGCCCTTGGCCTGAAATACCAGGGAGGTAAACGCCGAGGCGGGAGGATGGGGGTGATAATCCAGCATGGAGACCATTTTCCTCACCGAATCCCACTGGTTGGCGGTGGTGAGTTTGGCCTCGTTGCTGTAGGCATCTATGGTTTCCGTCAGCACATGGGCCGAGCGGGAAAAGCTGCGGGAGAGACTCCACAGCAGATCCTCGCTTTCGCCGTTATATAATTCTTCGATGCGCTCAAGCTTCTCCGACTGGCTTTCGCCTTCATTGATCTCCAGATTCACCGCCGGCCAGTCGGTAAATTCCTGCTCCAGCCGTAAACGGATGTCCTCCAGATAAGTGGCGGCATTGCCGTCAATATAACGGAAGCGGGTTAACCCGGCCCGGTTCCAGCGGGTGAGGTCCAGTTTATCCATCTTGCTTTCCCTTGGCTGTCGCCTTAGCTGTTACCTTAGTGAATGCCTGCCTGTTCATCATCTTAGCCCTTACGTCCGCCGTTTAATTTCAGCCGGAAATAGCCGCGGGCGGGATTGTCCAAATCGTTATCGCACACCGCCACTTCCAACCCGTCCAGTTTGATGCGGCCAAAGTCCGCCTGGTCGGCAAACCGTTTGCCGATGCGTTTAAAGCGGTTCAAACAGATATTGTCGACGCCGTCGATAGCCATCAGGGTTTCAAACAGATCGCCGGCATAAAGATCTTCACCGAACCGCAGCCGCCCCGGTTCAAAAAAACCGCCGGGCTCGGTACTGAGTGCCTGCTCCACCGCCCGGCGCAGTTCGGATTTGAAATAATTGCTGCGCACCTCGATAGAAATGGAAATGGAAATCCCCACTTCCACCGCACTTTGTAAAATCACTTCCTGCCCCGCCATACGGTAGGCATCCAGGTAAGGACGCAAGACCGAGCGTATGCTGGGACCTTCGGTAAGATCCACCAGGGCCAGGCTGCGGTGCTGGTGAAAGTCTGCCACTTCTTCGATGATATTGTCCGGGTATTCCAGATCCTGGGTATCGTCTATATCCTTGCGCTGCCAGGCGATGACCGCCACATAGATCACCGGCCAGGTGCCGCCCCAGGTTTGCCAGGACTGGGCCCGAAGCACCAGGGGATGTTCCTGCAGGCGGTTGACATAATCCTCCAGGGTCACCATACGTTTTTGCGTCTGGATCTCTCTGGGACCGGCAAAACGCGCCGCCTCCATCTTAGTAGGGTTATCAAGCCAGTACTGATCGAACCTTTGCTCGTCGCTGCGCTGATCGTCAGCATGGGCCGGCACATCAAACGGCGGCTCACTCTTTTCCCTGGTAATGGCTAAAATGTCATAACCGATAAACTTTAATAACCGCCGCACCGACTCCGGGCGGCGCGCCGTTTCCAGAAAGCCTTCGGCAAAGACCCTGTCGACACTGTCGGATAAACGGTCGAGGATATCCGCCATCACTTCCACCAGGGCGGTTTCCACATCCGCCGGGGTCCAGCGGGTACGCTCCGGATACTTGGCCACCAGCTCTTCGAGCATAAACAACCTAAAACCGTCGTAATCCCTGAGTAACCAATCAAAATCATCACCCACCCGGGGCAGCTTTTGCGGCAGGTCCGCTACCCGGGTGGCACAGTCGGGACAGGCGCCGGCATAAACAAGTTCAATTTCAGGATTCTGGGCCATAAGCTTAACTACCTGCGCTGAAAGTAAATTGGTGCTGATCTTCAAACCCTATGGCGGCAAGCACATAGGCGATGGTGATGGTCAGCCGCTCATTGTCCCCTTCCACCGTGACCTTGATGGACTTGGGTTCGACTTCCCCCGCCAGCGATTCGATCAGGGACGCACTGATACGTTTTTCCGTGACCTGCCATAAGGCGGAGGCATTGGGCTCAAACACCAGCGCCTTGACCCCGGCGCCGAATTCCGGGCGAAAGACCCGCTCCCCCGACAGGGTATAAAGCACCTGCTCGATTTGCCCGCGGATATGCTCCGCCCGGGTGGCGAGCTTAGGGCCGCCGTTGATACGCAGCGGAAATTTCAAATAAGGCGGATCCGTTAATCGCTGTGCCATAACTGCTCCTTAAGAAGTCATCACTTTCATGGACAAGGTGCTCATTTCCCCCTGGGGCACAGGCGGCGACGTCGGCCCCACCGGCGTGGTATGCATATGGGTCATAAACAGGGTAAGAAAACTTTGTCCCTTGATAATCGGTTCGCCCCCCTGACCGCCGAGCATCACCTGCTGGCCCTCCACTACCACCTGCTGGCCTTTAACCGTGATGCCGCTGGCAGCCATTTCAATTTTATTGCCGTTGGCATCTTCTAAGGTGGTGCCGGACGAGGTCATGGTCAGGTTGTTGCCGTTGGCATCTTCTATCACCAGCTGGTTGTTCTCGGCGTCTAAGGTCACCCTGGCGCCGCCTGAGTCCGTCAGCGCGATACTGCCTTCGGGGTCAAGCACAACATTCGAGCCGCTGGCGTGTTCCAGCTTGATTTGTTCTTCATCGTCACCGTCTTCAAATTCGAGAAAATGCCCCTTGGTGGTTTTCCAGATCCGGGTAGTGGGCTCGTCATTGGGATAATCTGCCGGCGCATCCCCCGAAGCCTGCCAGAATACCCCGACCCAGAGAGGACGGGACAAATCGCCTGCTTCAAACTCCGCCCACACCTGGGCGCCGACATCCGGCACGGCAAAAAAGCCCTGATCCGTCAGCCCGCCAAAAGGCAGACAAGGCAGCGCCCAGGCGGTCACCTGCTCTCCCAACAGGCTTGGGATCCTGAGTTTAAGCCGCCCGAGTTTTTCCGGATCGGCGTTATCCTCGACAAAGGCCCTGTGCTTGCCGTAATTTTGCCTGGCAGATTGCTGTGCTAACTGTCTGACTATCTCTTCCATACCTACCCCAAAAAATCCTTATAAAATCCCCGCCAATAAGCCGCCGGCAGACTCCAAATTGTCCCCGTAGGCATTACGCAGTAAAGTAAAGTTCTGCCGATAGCCTTCATAGCTGAATTTATGAACTACCTTGTCCACGTAATAGGTGCCGTTATACTGCTCCCCTATGCCGTCGACCCCGACCGGAAAACCCGGCCTTAACACATTGCCGTAGAGCATGCCGTCAAGCTCGCCGGTGGCATTGACTTTTTTGATATCGAATTCATTGGCCTTTTGCTGCGCCTTCTCCGTCAGCGCGGCGGCATCACTGCCGGTTTCCCCGCTCATCTTCCAGATAAAATCTTCCAGCCCGGAATCTGCGCTGCTGGCATGTTCGGGTCCCATGACAAACAAATCCGGCTCGACAATCGTTTCGGTGGAGCCGTCCCCGGTTTCATCCGGCACATCAAAAGCCACCGCATCCGGCTGATGGCTGTCGGTACTGACATTGATGCTGATGCAGTTGGTTTCCCGCCCGGCATAAGCCATGATATTCGGCTGGGCCTGTGCTTCGAGCTGCATCGGCCCGAAATACACCTCCCCCTGGGAAAAAATCAGTTCATAGCCGTTTTCCGCCGCACGGCTTTTTAAAAAGGCGATATCCGAACCGTTCTGGTTAACCTCAATGCCGCTTTGCCCGGCACCGTTGTCACCGCTCAAGGTCAGGCCGTAGGGTAGAACAATTTCCTGCAGGATTTGCGCATCACTGCTTGGGGTATCTTCCCCCCAGGTCTTGTTCCTGTGGGTGCGGTCCAGGCGGTAAGAATCATCCTGGCACTCTACCGTGACCTTGGCGCTGCCGGCATCGGTAGGATATTCCAGCTTGCTCGAGCGTACATAACCGCGCATGATTTCTTCTTCCTTATCGCCAAACGCCACCTTAATTTTTATCGGTTCCCAATCTTTAAAAATACCCGAGTCCTGGACTATCCACTTGCCCTGCTCGTCCCGCCGCCCTTCAAAAGTCAGCTTGGCGACTGCCGCTTCACTGCGGCTGGCATCTATGGTCAATTCCATCAGCAGAGGATAAAAATCGACAATTTCCTCTTCCGCCACTCCCATCAGCACTATGCACTCGCCTGGCTCGCGGGTTTTCTCGCCGAAAATATTCAGTGATACCGATAATCCCATAAACTAAAAACTCCCCTATTCCCTGATTATTCCCTGATTATTCCCTGATTATTCCCTGATTATTCCCTGATTTTGGGGATCAAAATCGTTTGTCCCAGCCAGTCATCGAGCAAGAGGTCGGTGGCAAACATGATCTCCGGATTGGCATCAATAATGCGCCACCAGTGCCTGTCGTTGTTGTAATAATGCCGGGCCAGCAAGTCGAGCCGGTCTCCTTCCCTGATAATATGTTCGATCACCCCGGTGGCCTTGCCTATCTCCCGGGCACGTACGCCGTCAAAGACCACTTCCCCGTCTTCATCCGGATAAAACAAACTGGCGTTTTCATAACGCGATCCTTTTAAAAACATCAGAACAGGCTCCCTATGGCAGAGGCCACGGTCTGGCCGGTATTAACCGCAGCGCCTATGACCTGGCGGATTTTTTCCACTTCATAGAAGGGGTTGTTGCTTTCAATGACCTGCATCGACAAAGTGACCGTTGCCCGGTAGGGGATCAGGGTCGGCAGGTGTGCCTGCTCTTTGACCGTAATGCTTTTTAAAAACACCGGCAGCACATGGGTGCCCCAGATAAAGAGGATCACCGACGCCGACTCAGAGCTGTCAAAGGCCCGGGTGCCCCCCAGTCCCAAACTCGACAACATTTGTACCCCGCCCGGCCCCTGCGCCTTGGGCTCTACCATGGTCCTTAAGGTATCCAGCTCCGGCTCTATGCCTAAGGTGGTGGCGATCGGGTGGTTGTCGTTCATACGGTCGGTGGCATCGATTAAGATATCGACATTAAAAGATTCCGGCTGTACCGAGACCCCCTGGGAGACCCGGCTGGTTTCCGTCGGCAGGGTAAAGTCATAACCGCCGCGGGTAGCCGGAGTCGAACCTGCGGTGATAGTGATCGCCCGGGTACGGCTGATTTCCTTGGGATTAAAGTCAAACACCAACACCAGCGGCGGTATCGACAGCGCATATTCCACCAACATGCCTTTTAAGAAACTCACACTCTGCCTCCCTGTCTTTTCATGCCCGGCTTGGTACTGGCTCCCGGCGGTTTATTGGCTTGCGGGGGGTTATGTGCTTCCGACTGTTTATGTGCTCCCGGCAATTTTTCCACAGGTTCGACCCTCAGTTGATGCTGCATTTTTTCGTTAATAGCACTGGCGATGGTTTGGGCAATTTGCGCATCGGAAAAGCTGCGGTGAATATGCAGGGCGCCGATATTTAACTGACTGATATTGCCGCACACCTGCTCGCTGCTCTCCCCCTGTAGCCGGGAGAGTTGTCCGGCAATCAACCGGGCTATGGTGGGGGCCCGCTCCTGCATACCCGAGGGCAAATGTAAATTCAACGCATCCAGGGTGATCATAAATTCACTCCGTTTTCTTTTTCTAAGTGCAGACTTAAGTTATTCATAAAAACTTTATTTATAAGAAAATCACGCACCAGCATAAACCGCCTCCGGTAAATGTTTGGCCAGCACGCCGATTTCCCGCGGTGAGATCTCCCGCCCTTCCTTGGCCAGCTCCCGCCATACGGCTGTGGCAATATGGCCGAGACCAACCTCGGTTTCCTCTGCCGCCGCCAGGTAACAGGCATGCAGGGCGGCATTGCGAATATGGCCGCCGGACAAAGCACAGGATTTGGCGATTAACTCTACATCGACCTCAGCGGCCAGGGGCGCCCTGGGGGGCAGCATCACCTGCCATAATTGCCGGCGCGCGCTTTTATCCGGCCGGGGAAATTCCAATACCAGCTGGAAGCGTCGGGCAAACGCCGGGTCGATTTGTTTACGCAAGTTGGTGGTTAAAATACAGGGGCCATAATGGTTTTCTATCTTGGTCAGCAGATGGCTGACTTCCATATTGGCATAGCGGTCGCGGGCATCTTTGACCTCGCCGCGTTTGCTGAACAAACTGTCGGCTTCGTCAAACTGCAGCACCATTTTTCGGTTTTGCGCGGCGCTAAACAGCTTGTTGAGGTTTTTTTCCGTCTCGCCGATATATTTACTCACCAGCTGACCTAGATCGACCCGGTACAGGGGCCAGTTCAATTCGCTGGCAATCACACTCGAGGCCAGGGTTTTTCCTGTGCCGGAAGGCCCGGAAAATAAGGCCACCGGGCCGCCGATACATTTTCCCCCCCACTGACCGACCACTTTATCCTGATGATGGATCCAGGCTAAAAATTCATGCAGCATAGCCAGGGTTTGCTCCGGCAACACCAGATCCTGCCAGGTCGCTTGCGCCCTGACCCGGGTGGTGCCGGGAGGAGCACTTTCCTCATAGTCGTGGCCGAGGATCCTGGCCACCAGAGAAGGCTCGGGTTTTATCGGGCTAAAGGGATCATTAGCTTCAAGTAGCAGCAAGCGATTTTTCCTCAGCGCCGCACTTTCACCTAACAAACGGATCAAAGTTTCGCTGCCGTGTGCCTCCATTGCCAGAAACTCCTGGATCAGCGCCCGGCAGGCATAAGGCTCGCTTTTATCACCGCCAAGGCTTTGATAGAGCCATCCCAGACGCGGCTCAAATTGCGGCCCCACCGCAAAGACCAGAATATCAATTTCCAATTCCGACAGCTCCAGGCCGAGCAACTTATGCCAATAGCCCTGTTTACCCCGTAAAGCCCTGACCGCCTGCTGTAAAACGGTCAGTTGTTGCAGCTTTTCTTCCGGGATCTCTTTTCCCTGGCGCGATTGCCCGAGACAATAGCCCAACAGCTGCAACCGCTCCCATTCCGGTGTTAACATGGCCAGCGGATGAGACTGCGCTGTCTCAGCCTGGTCCTGTGCATTAGGCTCGGCATGGGTAACCAGGGAGTTGGAAACCTCATTTTGTGGCTGACTGGCAATATTCATCGGCTTACTCATACAAGCTGATCAGCAAGGGGTTACTAAGCACAGTGATTTCCACCCCGTCACCGGCGCGCTCATAGCTGCGCACCGCATATAACACCGCCTGGCCGCCATGGTCGGTAAAAGGCAAAGTCACCGCCGTGGTGGTGGCATCCCCCACCTGGTCCGGGTCCAGGGTATCTTCTGCAATCACAGGCGAAGCAAAAGCCGGCAGGGTTTCCCAGCCGCTGACGTTATCCCAGATATCCCAGCGCAAATCCACGGTTGTGCCGATATCTCCGGCAACCCAGACCTCGGCGCTTAAGGCCGCCAATTCCGGGCTGCCGACTTCAAAAGACAGGTTTTCATGACAGCTGCCGGCAAGGACCAGACATACCCTGGGTTGCCAGCTTTCAATCCCGGTATTGACCCGGGTAACCGGCACTGTCGGCGAGACCGGGGTAACGGTAGCATCGCTTTGCGCTAAACTCGCTTGTATTTCCAGGCCCAGGCTGCCGGCTAACGGACTTAACACAGCCGCTTCATCGGGCACCACAGGCGCCAGGGCAATTTCATACATCACCGAAGGGCGGTACACCACATCTCCCTGGGTGCCCCAAAGCTGGCTGGTTTGCTCCACCTCCATCTGCTGCATGATCACTTGTATATGATAGGCCTGGCTGTTAACCGTTATCGAGAATACCGGCTGCTCCTGAAAAATGCGGATCACTTCCCCTAAAATCCGCAAATCATGCTCACCGGCACCGACCGAGTCTTCGGAGACGCCAAAAGGCGTGATCATACAATTCACCCGCATAAACCCGGTTTCCCCGGGCAAGGTGTCGGCATTAAATTCAAAGGGAGAGAACTGGTAGAAGAAAAAATTCACCCGGTGGGAATTAGACCCTGAAGGCACGGCATCCTGGGGATTGCCTACCATCACAGTAACTTCCGAGTCGTCACCGCTGTTAATGGCAGTACCCATCTGATCCGCGAGTTCGCGGCAAATTTGTGACAGCGATGAAGCTATAACCGGCATAGGGTTTATCCTTAAACAAAGCGCCGACCGCAAACAGCGTTGTTATCCTTAAGTTGTTGTTATATTGTATTAAACTGCTAATTCATTGTTGTTAAACTTTTTAATTTCCAGCTCGGGTTTGTCAGACCCTACGTAAATAATGACGACTGGCCCAGCCGGCGGCAGCTGTCTCAGGCTGCCCGGCGACATTTTTTTTCACCACTTCATCTGCCGTTACCGTGACATCGATACGCCCGATATGGACACTGTTATCCGGCGCTTTATTTACTTTTTGCTCCCTGCCCCCGGTTTGCTTTGCCAGGGCCGACAGGGCATTAAAAGCAGCCAGAGCCTGATCTGTCCCGGCCTTATCTGCCGGGGCGGCATTATCCTGCGACGAAGCTGCTATTGCCCTGTCCCGGGTTAAAGGCTGTGCATCCGCTGTACTTTGCAGCGTACCTGCTCCTTTGCCTTCCTGCTGTGTTTTAACTGCCGCCTCAGCAGGTGTTTGCAGCTGTTGCTGCTTAGCTTGTTGAAAGTGCTTTTGTCTTTGCAGGTAACGCTGATGCTCACTGAGCACAGGCCCATCAGGACCTGGCACCCGCGGGGGGATTTCCGTCTCGGGGGAGGCAAGCTCAGGCGGCAACACATCTTTCCCTGACTTTTCTGGCGCTGTTGCTACGGCTTGTTCCCCAGCCTGTTCCCCTGCTTTTTCCCCTGCTTTTTCCCCTGGTAATGACAACGACAACGCTTGCGCCCTTTGTGCAAAACCAGGCTTTGTCTTATCCGTATCCCGGCCGTCACTTGCCGGTATTTCTTTTTGGTCTGATATTACCGTTTGCTGCGTTTGCCTAGTAAAAGGGACAGACGGCGTTAACGCCGCACTGTCCCCGAAGTGGTATTCAGAAGGGGTGCCGAGACCCGAAGCCCGACTCGTATCCAGATCACCAAAATCATGTTGAAAACTACGTTCATCCACTCTAACCGAAAGATCCATAAGATCACGAGAAAAGACAGAAGCTGCATGTACGAAACTAGACTGTTCTGGCACTCGAATTTCAGTATTTTGAGAAGCTGCTCGATTTACATCCTCACCCGTTACCAGGCCATGCTTAAGACTCACTAAATTCACGGATGATAAAACATCATCAAAGACGTGACCGTGCGCTATGCGCTCAGTCACTATGGGGTCTACAGACAGCGATTCTTCAACCAAGGCACTTGTGCGCCCGTTATCGGTTGTCCCGAGAGATACAGAATCCTGCTGTTGCGACACCTTTTGTGGCCCATGTCCTGAATTTTCAGCACAAACAACAGACTCTGTCGAAGCAGAGTCCAACGCGGCACTTGGGCCGCCCACTTGCTGATGCCTAGTATCAGAGACATGGTCCGCCTCCTGAATTCGGTTTGAGGAAAACTCCCGGTTGATATCCTGCCCGACGTCCGCGGCTCTGCCCGATAAGGCAGCGCCGACAACATCGCCAGCTAGCCGGCGTTTGGCGGGCTGTGCATCTTGCCAGACGGATCTAAAAAATCCCACGTGCTTTCCTCACTTGTTCCTTCATTTTGGCTCGCACTTATTTACAAAAAAGCCGGGCCGGATGTTTATTTGGACTACTTACACTGCTTAAAGTTTAGTCGTTTTATCGACCGGATTTACCCTCAGGCCATGTTTCTGCGCTTAATGACTCATACCCCGGTCCGCATCTATCATGGTCAGATAAGCCGCCCTGCGCTGCACCGGCAGCGCCAGAATTTGCTCTTCACTCCAGTGATACGCCCTGGCCAGGCAATGGATCTGTGAGAGCAAGGTGCCATAGCCGCGGTTAAGCAAACGATAAGGATCGAGATAAACCGGGTTAATGCTGCTGCAATTTGAGCAGTTCACCTGGACATCCGTCACTATACCGGGAGAGGCCTGTTCCATGGCTTTTTCGATACTGGCCACTTCCTCTTGCGTTAAACCCGCGATAAAGGCATCAACTTCTTTACTTTGCGTCAGCAGGCACAACTTTAACAGCACCGCCGGGATCTCCACTTCCTCTTTATCGGCGAGCACAAGCTGGTCGCATCCTGTCGGCAGCCTCAGGCGAATTTCCAGTTTATCCAGTTCGACTTCCACAAAAGGGTAATGCTCATCTCCTTCGGCAACCGGCAATGACCTGAGATCAAGCTCAAAATCAAACGATTCGTTGCAATGACGGCATCGCTGGCTGTACCAGATTTCACTGTCTCCGAGATGTATCTGCAATTCACGCATTAAAAACTGGCGATCGGCGATACAGAGTTCTTCTACCCGTTGCTCGCTTGGCGCCTCACCGCCTAACTGCGCCAGCGCCAGCTGCAAAATCTTGGTCACCGCCTCGGGCATGGCATACCCTAAACCGGCAATTTCGGCAATGCCAAACTCCAGCGCCCCGGTCACCGGCTTAAAGGCAAAGCCTCTTTTTCTTTGCCCCTCATGCCAGAGACCCCCGGGTAACAACATCGCCACTGTGCCTGCCCGTTAGGTCTCAGCCGGTTCGGCAACACTGGTATCGCGCTGCCAGCCTTCATGCTGCAAGGTAATGGTCTGGATACCAACGGCATTCATGCTGCCGGCATCCAGGTCCGGCAAGGCCTGAAAGTCCGAGACCCAGGCGCGGAAGATCTTATAGGACATCGCTACCTGCCCCTGTAAATTCAGGACATTGACCACAATATCCTTACGGAAATCTTTGAGGGACATCCCGGCGTCCCCTTCGATGTTATTCACCAAATTGGCCCAGTTTTCAAACACAGGATCATGGGTCAGGCCCTGCTCCAGGGTCACCGCTTCATAGGAAGTACCGCCGGGCATAATACGTTCAAAATTGGGATCGCCGGCAGAGCGCCATTTCACCGGTTCGACCTTTTTCTTTAACGCGCCCATTTTTTTAAGTCCGGCCACGGGTTTACCGTCGATTAACACCTGAAACTTAAAAGTCCGGTAAGGATCATGTCTATGTGAATTCACTGAAAATTGTGGTGCAGCCATAATATTTCTCCTTATTGTTGTCCGACGATTTGTTGTAAGCGCACGATAACAAACTCAGCGGGTTTAAGCGGTGCAAAGCCGACAACGGCGATCACCTGTCCGCGGTCGATATCGCCCTGGGTCATGGTATCGCCGAGGCCGCAACGGACAAAGTAGGCATCGGAGGCTTTTTCCCCCTGGAAGGCACCGGCGCGGAACAAACCGTTCATAAAGGACTCGATATTGATACGCAAAGATGACCATAACCTGTGGTCATTCGGTTCAAACACCGCCCACTGAATACCGTTATACAGGCTTTCTTCGATAAACATCGCGGTTCTTCGCACCGGTACATAACGCCACTCGGGATTGCTCTTAGTGGCCCGGGTACGCGAGCCCCACACCACGGGACCATAACCTGGGATTTTACGTATGGCATTTAACCCCAAAGGATTGAGATAATCCTGCTCCGGGTCTTCTACCTTAAATTCCAGCTCCGCCACCCCTAACAAGGCTGACTCCACCCCCGCAGGCGCTTTCCATACCCCGCGCCGGCCATCGGTTTTTGCCCAAAGCCCGGCGGCAAAACCGGACGGGGCCGCCAGCAGTTTTTGCGACGCCCCGGGATTTAAATCGACATCATAGGCGGGATTGCTCACCAGCACCCAGGGATAATAAGTGGCAACATAGGTTTGGGTGGGCAGACTCAATGCTTTGACTTCATTACCGTTATCAAGTTCGTCTCCCGGCTGGGGGTCCACCAGGATCATGCGGTTTTTAATGGTTTCGCAATGGGCAATACCGGCATTGATGATCGCCTGCTTGGCGCCGGCGTCTGTCATATCCCAGTAAAGGCCGGGCAGCAAGATCATATTGATGTCACGGAATTTTAGTAACTGGTTGAATATCGGCGTATATTCAGTCAGGCTCGGCGCCGAACCGTTGTTACCGCCGGAGAAGGTGATTTCTTCGCTGTTGTCAGTACCCACTTCCGTCACCAGGCCGGCAAGATCGTCAACCACCACGGTCACCAGCTCGGAAATATCATTGATCTTATTGGGTAAATAATTGGCATCTGTGTCCGTTAACGAAACATCTTCAAATTCTTCCTGTGCCTCAAAGTTTGCTCCTGTGCCCTCTCCTATCGCTACTGTGTAGTCACCGTTGCTTTCAGAAATGATCACCACCAGATCATCTCCCCAGGTGCCTTCATTGATGGCGGTAAAAGTCACCAAAGGCGTACCGCTGACCAGGGAGCCGGTCGCCGCCGCAGCGCCGTCAAGGCCGCCGTTAAAGGTGATTTCTTCGGTTTCACCGACACCAAACTCTGCGGCGGCGGCGGTGGCATCAGCCACGGAAACCGTCACTATGCTCGACTCGCTCGCCACCCGGGTTTCAATAAAATCGGCACCGGCGGTAAATGTGACATTGGAGATGGTTTCATCGGCACTGAAACCGCCGCCTGTGCCTGTGCCCACCTCAACATCAAAGGTACCGCCGCCTTCGGTGATATGTACCACAATATCATTACCGGCATCACCGTCACTGACTGCGGTAAAGGTGACCAGTGATGCCCCCAATTCCCCGGTGGCGGCATTGGCCGCTTGCGACGAACGGATGATATAGGCCGTGGAGCCGCCGTTTTGGAAGAAAGCGTAAACGCTAAAACCCATGGCATCCCCGAGCGGCGCCGCCGCCCCTGCCACCGCCGTTTCCGTTTCTTGTAAACCGCCAAACAGGCTGTCATATTCATTCCACGAAGTGATCAGCGTGGGGGTGTCCATAGGACCTTTTACTGTGTAACCAATAAAACAGGCGGTCGAAGTACCTACAGCTTCAATAGGTCTGGAACCGCTAGGAAGTTCTTCGAGATAAACACCAGGATGCAGGTAGGTAGCCATAGTTCATTCCCTTGTTATTTTCTTGATGAGCAGAGCCGTTTCGCTCTACCGTTTATGAGTTCTTAATCCGATTGCCCACCCGTTTTAATCCCTTGCCGCCATAAAAAAAGGCAACAAAAATTCGGTTTATGGCACAACCCTGGGTTGCCGGTTCACTTCACAGAAGCCGCTGAAATATCTTTTGGATAACTACCTTTTTCTCCGCATTGGAGAAGCGTCAACAGATAATAAGAAAAGCAATCAGCTAAAGCGTAGTACTAAAAATTTAAAGCTGCCACATCAATAAAGCAGTTTTTGATTAAGTATTTGCTACTGAATTTTAAAGACTTTAGCAGCTGCTATAGCGGGAAAGACGGGGTGAAAAACAGGCAAAAAAAAGCGCGTTAATTAAACGCGCTATGTCAAACATAAAACAAAACATGAAACACTAAGGGAAATAAAAGTCTCTCGGTTAATAAGAGTGAAGCCCCTCAAGATAGTTCAAAATAATTTTAAATTTATTTTCCCCAAAAAAGGTTAATTTCAACAATCCGGCCATAAAATGTATCTGCTGCCGACATAAAATGTATCTGCTGTCAAATGATCAAAACCGCCAGCTGACTGATACCGGCTTGATACCGAACTGATACTAAAAACTTAAAAAAAGGATTTAATATACATATCGTTGCAATAGCAATAAAAATTATTAATAAAAGGAATGGATAATGATTAACAATAAAGTACTGGCATCATATAACGGCTCGCAAAGAGGTTTTACGGTTCGCAGCATGCAGTTAGAGCAGGAATCCTTTGTCAACGGCGACTTTAATTTCGAAAACATCGCCGCCGGTCCCAATAATGATGTCTATCTCCCTTCTGCTAACCACATCTACCACTACGACCTCGATGGCAAGTTAATCAAAGACATGGCATTTCCCGACGCCGGTATTGACTACACCGGCATAGCCGTCACCAACAACAGAGTATTCGCCACTTATGAAGGCTCCCAGTTAGGGGTTACGGTACGTGATTTAGACTTAAATCAAATCTCCTTTTTCGCCACCGGCATTAAGGCCAACGGCATCGCCGCCGGTCCCAATAACGATCTTTACCTTGCCGCCGGCAACCATATCTACCATTACAATATTGACGGCACCCTGATACAGGATATGGTGTTCCCGGATGACTCGATTAATTACACCGATGTCAGCGTGATCGGCCAAAGGGTCTATGCCGCCTATAACGGTTCCCAGGAAGGCTTTACCGTGCGCGACCTGCAGTTAAAACAGCTGTCCTTTACCAATACCGGCTTTGATATCAACGCGGTTGCCGCCGGGCCTGACAATACCTTGTATCTGTCCAGCGGCAATCATTTGTACCATTATCAGTCCAATGGTACTTTATTGAAAAATATGACCTTCCCGGATGACAGGATCAATTACAGCGGGATCTCAGTGATCTTTACCAGCCTGACCTGATACCGGATCAGAGCACAACAAAACCGGCAGCCAATACCGGTTTTGTTGTCTCCCGGTTGAGGTCAGAGCACCCTGGCATCATAGGCCCAGTGCAACAGCGCCTGGCGCTGTTTGCGCCGACAGGTCCAGTCCCCCGGCTCGCAATTTTTCTTTAACGCCCCGATATGACGGCTCATGGCGCGCCAGCGTTTTATCTGGCGCTTATCTTCATCGGCCAAACGCCGCCCGAGATAATATCGACAATACCACTGGAACCAGCCCCTGGGATCATCGGGATAAATCCAGCCTTTTTGCTGCCAGTTAAGCAAAGGCAAAGAAGCATCAACAGCAAAATAATTCAAACTGATATTTTTACCCGCCGGACTGAGTTTGGCCTTGGTAAACCAGCTATTGGGAAATTCCTGCCGGCAATCCGTCATATACTTGCCGCCGAACACCCCAAGTTCAAGCATTTGCTGTGGGGTTAACTGGGGCAAAAAATCAGTTGAGAATTCATGCCCCTCGGGAGCCGATAGCTGATAGCGATATCCCTGCTGCATCTTGTCATTAACAATGATCATTTTCATAGTAAAGTCACAAACTGTTGAGCAACATCAATTCTTTCGGATGAGGCTGCAGGTAATAGGAGCGGCTGATATATTGCTGGGGGTGATGCATAAAATGGTGCCTGAGCAAAGTAATCGGCACTATCAAGGGCAAGAGCCCCTGTCGATAAGATTCAACCGACTGCTCCAACTCCTGTTTATCAGAGCGGCTCAGGTAATTTTTTAAATAACCCTGGATATGTTTCAAGGTATTGACATGATTCTTTTTCGAGGCCTTGATAATTAACAACGCCATCATTTGCTCCAGGTATTGTCGGCAGACCTGCTCTATTGGCAACTGATGATGCTGCGCCAGCCACTTGCCCAGTTCCCTGGCCTTTTTCTGATTATGACTCATATAGATATATTTATGCCTGGCATGAAAATCTGTCAATAAAGACCAGCTGACTTCCCCGGCCATTAATTGCTGCCAGCGGTGATAAATAAACACCCTTTGAATAAAGTTTTCCCGGATCACCATATCCCCGAGGCGCCCTTCCTCTTCCACCGGCAAACAGGGAAAGTTTTTCATCAGCCGCCGGGTATATAAACCGATACCGTTGCGGACCGGCATCTTCTGCTGATAAACCCTGACCCTTTCCATACCACAGCTGGGAGAGTCTTTTTTTACGATATAACCCGAGAGCTGCCGGTGCCAATCCTGCTGCTCCTGTGCGCATTGCTCCAGGCGTTCGGTTACATCCAAAGTGTCATCTTTGCTGCCGACACATATAATTTGCTGTTCAGCCAGGACCAGGCGAATCGCCTGCCGGGGGATCCCTAAACCGATACTGACTTCCGGGCAAAAGGGAATAAAATGAAAAAAAGGCTTCAGGACATTGGCGATATAGGCATTAAATTTATGGCCTCCGTCAAATCTGACACTTTCACCAAGTAAACAGCTGCTGATGCCGATATTAATCTTGTCATTGTCCATTAAAGCCATCATCACCGACTCCACTCTTTGATGCATTTATAGTAAGTTTGAATGCTAGATCTTGAAACTACAAGCTTTTTTATGACCGAGTTGGACAGAGAAAAATCAGGCAAAAAAAAACGCGTTTAAATAAACGCGTTATGTATAAAACAAAACATGAAACACTAAGGGAAATAAAAGTCTCTCGGTTAATAGGAGTGGCAACGATAAAATTAGTTCAAAATTCTTTGCAAAAAACAAAAACTCCAGCAGTAAAAATGTTTCTTAGATAGTGGTAAAGCAAGATGAATGACTAAATAATTTAACTGAGTATGCTCGTTGAAAGGGGAAACCACTATGCCCGCCGATATCATGACGCTTGAAGAATTTCAAAACGCCAGCAGCCACTGGAGCCAAAGGCGTAAAGGCCATAAACATTTGATCAAGATAGACAATGCCCTGAGCTCATACCATGCCATTGCGAAAAACAAAATTGAACAGCGTATATCCTCGTTAAAGCAGGTGATGGACATCGCCAAAGAATATGCCGATGCCAAAAAGCTGTTTGTCTGGCAGGATACCCGGCGCAAAAGAAAAATCGGCGCCGCCGAAGCCGTCTACAACCAGGCGGTGGTGAAAATAAAATACCTTAAAGAGGCCTTGCTGGCAGAAAAACGCCTGCCGGCCATGTTCGGCTCCGGCAACAAGACCCCGCTACAAAAAGCCAATAGCGCCATGGGCCGCTGGGCGGCAACCATCAAACAGATCAGAGGGCTGCAGCAGTATATCGGCAAACCCGACGACGGCCGACAGCTTCATGAACATTACTGGCGCGAAGCAATAGATCCCTTACACACCAATTGGAAGAACCCGAACAACAACCAGGTATTTCGGGAATGGAAAAAAGCCAGGTATGAAGATAACAGCACTATGTTGTCATTTTATCGCTGGCTGGAAACCCAAAGCGATGAAGATATCAGCCGGCTGACCCGAAATGTCGGGCTATTGCCGACCACCTACCTGGATGAAGAAGGCCGGGAGCAGTACCGGTTATTTTTTCAAAACCGGCTGATAAAATACCTGAAGTCACCGGCAGAGATGCTGCCCTGGGGCTCAGAAAGCAACAGCACCAATTTTTGCGGCAAAGGCTGGGCTATTTTTGTCATGTCCCCGGAAGGCAAACTCTATGCCGCCACCCATAATACCGCCACCGGCTGGTTCCACGCCTCCTTTTTAGGGGGCAAACCGGTAAAGGCTGCCGGTGAAATCTATGTCAAAAATGGTATTCCCCTGGTGATCACGGATAAAAGCGGCCATTACAAACCCCAGTTTACCAACTTATGTGACGCAGTCAGGGAAATGAACCGTAATGGCATCGATATTTCACAGTTGCAAATTTGGAGCCGCTGGACAGATCCCCATAGCGGAAAAATCTTCACCGGCGATGACGGCATGCGTGCCAGCGGTATCTGGTATATGGCCATAGATGCCGAGCGTTATATCAATACCGGCAACAGAAACTATGCCATGATCTTTGATTTTGCTATTAAGTCGGGGTCATCCGGCAAAATAAAAACGGCTACGCCGCAGCGGCTGAACATGTCGGACGAGCAACAAAAGGAATATGACGAGTACCCGATAATGGAGGTGGCCAACAGGGGGAAAAATCACTTCAGGGGCTGTTCCATCGACCAATACTGTAAAGCGCCCCATGTTTTCAGATTCTGATCATTCCAGTTTCCTTGCCGCCGATTCGGCTCAACAGCTAATGCCCCGAGCCGGTGGCAAATCAACAGTGATAACATTAAATTTCAGACAAAAAAAAGCGCGTTAACAAAACGCGCTATGTCAAACATAAAACAAAACATGAAACACTAAGGGAAATAAAAGTCTCTCGGTTAATAAGAGTGGCACCGGTAAAATTAGTTCAAGATAATTTAAAAAAATCCAAACAATAAAAATGCGCCTAAGTTACCGGCAGTTTCACAACACAGAAAGCTGCGGTGGCTGCCAGCGCAAATCCAGGACATTTCTCAGCCAATAGCCCAGGTGTAAGTTAAAGGTCCACAAGCGTTCGGCGCCGGGAAAGTTTTCAACCTCGGGGCTGTCGAATAAGAGCTTCACCCGTCCGGTCAGGGTCAGCATATGGCCGTTTTCAAAATCAATAAAGAGCAAACCCGCTCTGGGATTGTTCACAAAATTACCCAGGGTATTAAAATGAAAATTGCCGGCATAATCGGGTATGGTCAGGTTCAGGTGATTATCGACACGGACAAAACCGGCTTCGCCGCCTCGGTGGGAAACATCCGCCCCTTCGCTGGCTTCTCCCTGCCGGTTTTCGATAAAACTGGCAACGAAAAAGGTATCGCTTGTTTCAATCAGTGCCCTGGCCTGGTCATCTAAACCGGTAAAGCCATGCGCGGTTGCCGGCAATAGGTCATCGGCAATACCGGTGTCCAGTTCCCTTTGCCGGATATATTTCGGGCAATTGCCAAAGGCCTGGTCGACGGCGAGAGTGACCCCCTGCTCACCTGTTTGTATAATATGTGCCGCCAGGCGGTTGCGCCTGCGGGTATTAAGCTCAATGCCCAAAAGTCCCAGATGGGCGCCGGTGTTCATCGCTTTTTGCAGCGGATCCCCCTTTACCGGCCGGCTATTGATGTTTAAGGTTTTATCGTCGGGGGAGGTGATAAAACCCGGCTGATTGAACAGCATCGAAGCCCAGGGCCAACCATCCTTATCACCGTGGCCGACAAAAAGATAAGGCAACTGCTGATAAAAACGCCGGTGCTGGTCCGGCATATAATCGCGGATCACCCGGCGGCCAAAACGCTCCATCTGCTCCCTCACCCCCATCCTGCTTTGCAGCGCCTGCTCTCCCTTATGAAAAGGAGAGCTGTTTTCGGGGTTATCTTTAATATCTGTCATGGCTTATGATCTCCCGGCCAGTATAACTATTGCCAACTTAACTACATAACCGTAGTGCTTGGCTTGCATCGAAAAAATCTGGCAACCCCGGCTGAGACAGCAAGGATTACCATTAACATCAACCGGCAAGTTTATTTGGCCAGCACTTTGTTTTTCATAAAGCTCTGGATCAAACCGGCAATCACATCACCGTCTTCTTCCAGGGCAAAATGTCCGGTATCCAGGATATGAAAGTCCAGTTTTTTCAAATCACGCTTGTACGGATGTGCGCCTTCTTCCGGGAAGATATAGTCCCCTTTACCCCATACCAGTAATGTCGGCGGCTGGTGCTTTCTGAAATAGGCCTGCCACTGTGGATACAAGGCCGGGTTTGTGCCGTAGGAATAAAATAACTCCAGCTGTATTGCTTTGTTGCCGGGACGGTCGAGCTTGGCCTGATCGACAATCCAGTTATCCGGACTGATGGTTTCCTTGTTGCGGGCGCCATTGGTATATTGCCACTGGGTCGCTTCTATCGTTAACAAGGAGTCTTTCAGTACTTTGGCGTTTGCCGGGCTTTTATCTTGCCAGTAGGCCTTGATCGGTTTCCAGAAATCCCGCAGCCCTTCATCATAGGCATTACCGTTTTGTACGATTAACCCCTGTACCCGTTCGGGATGTGCCGCGGCAATCCTGAAACCTACCGGCGCGCCATAGTCCATCACATATAAGCTATATTCTTCGGCGCCGACCTTAGTTAAAAATGCGTCGGTGATCTTTGCCAGGTTATCAAAACTGTATTCAAATTCATCCACTGCCGGCATCGAGCTGTTGCCGAAACCGGGATAGTCCGGGGCGATCACATGATAGTCCTGCGCCAACTCTGGGATCAGGTTACGGTACATATGCGACGAGGTAGGGAAACCATGTAATAACACTATGGTCGGTGCATTGTTATCGCCGGCTTCGCGGTAAAAAATCTGCTGCCCTGCAACTTCTATGGTTTTGTGCAGCGTTTGTGAAGCCCGGGCATGGCTAATACCGGCAATGGCAAGGGCCAAGACCCCGGCAGCGGTAATTAGATGGTTTTTAAAGCTTGTTTTGTTGTCTAATAACTTGTTTAGGGTATTCATGGGAAATCTCCTGTTTAATACGCTTTTCAAAGCGCTTTACAATAAAAATCGTTCGTTTATGTTCAACTAGCAGCCCGGCAGTAACTTGCTTTCCTGCATGGCCAGTAATTCGCTAAACCCCCCGATGGCGACATCGTTTATCAATATCTGGGGATAAGTGTTGCCCGGGGTACGCAGCTGCATCCGGGCCAGGTATTGGGGATGCTGATAGACGTCATATTCGACAAAACTTAGCCCTTGTCCCGCCAACAACCGCTTGGCATGAGTGCAATAACCGCATCCGGGCCGGGTATAAATTTCAATTTTGCTCATTCAAAATCTCCTGTGACTGATAGCTGGAATATCCGCTTCAGCTTGTTAAAAAGCAGCTGTGCTGCGATGGGGGTATTATTAAACAGGGATATTTATTGATAAACATCCTTCATATTGAATACTTGTCAACAAAACGTTGACAGTAGTAAACTTGGGTATAAACAGGTAACAGGATAAGGTTTAAAGATGGATACCCTGGATGGCATGAAAACCGTGGTTGCCGTGGTAGAAACCGGCTCTTTCACCGCCGCCGGCGAGCGTCTGGGCATGTCGAAAGCCCTGGTCAGCAAATATGTCGGGGAAGTGGAGAAGCATTTAGGCACCCGGTTGTTTAACCGCACCACCCGCCAGCTGGCGTTAACCGAAGCCGGGCGCAGTTATTACCAGCAGGCGCTGGATCTGCTGGAGCAATACACGGCTATGGTAGACAAGGTGACCGGCGAGCAAACCAGTCCGCGGGGTTTATTACGCCTGAGCGCCCCGGTGACTTTCGGTGAAAAAACCCTGTCGCCGCTGCTGCCGAAGTTTTTACGGCTATACCCGGATTTGCAGGTCGAGCTGCGTCTGACCAACAGCACCATAGATATGCTCGAAGAAGGCATAGATGTGCGTATCCGTATCGGCGGTGTTGACGACTCCACCATGATCGCCCGCCAGCTGGGCAGCTTTCCGCTATTATTATGCGCCTCCCCCGCCTATATCAAACAACAGGGAGTGCCAACAACACCGGAGCAAATCGCTGCCCACAGCTGCATCATTGACAGTAATTTTCGTATCGGCAAGCAATGGCCGATCATCTCACCGCAGGGAGTTGCCCATACCGTCAATGTCTGCTCCCATATTTCGGTCAACAGCCCGCAGGCGGTACGGGAGATTGCCATTGCCGGCGGCGGCATCGGCATGATCCCCGCCTTTATTGTTGACGATGCCCTCAAAGATGGCCGGCTGGTGCAGGTGTTACCCGAATGTACCACACTGGAATTCGGCCTGTTTGCCATCTATCCGCACCGCCAGTATGTGCCGAGAAAAGTCCGCTGTTTCCTGGACTTTGCCATGGCCGAATTTTCCCGTAAAACACCGGGTTAAATGTTAAAAAGCATGTATACTGAAATCACTTTAAATTTAAACAACTTAGCCAATATAATAACACCATGAAAAGCAGGCGGGCTTTATATTAACCAAAGGAAGACTTATGGCTGAACCAGGCTTAGACGATAACAGCTCAGAATATCAGGTTTCGGATAAATGGCGGACCAGGTTCGCACTGCTGGAAAAAATCGGTGCGGATAAACAGTTTATCTTTCAGGCCGCCGGGGGAGATGGCTTTAAAGCCTTGCCGTTTAAACAAAGGCAGAAAATCAGCTTCAACCTGTTCGCCTTTTTATTCGGTCCTTTTTATTATTTCGGCAAAAAGATGTGGCATAAAGGCGCCTTGCTGCTGGCACTGACCTGGCTGTGGAGTTGTCTGGTCTTTATAATCGAAATGACCCTGGAAACCAAGCTGGCCAGCATCGCCTACTGGATTGTCCCTGCGGCAATATGCGCCCAGCTGGCCAATTATGATTATTTCCGTTTTATTACGCAACAAGAAAAAATCTGGCCCGGCCTGCCGGCAATGTTTACCTCAACACCCGGCATTATCGCCTCTCCCTTACTCGCGTTAGGATTGCTTTTTGGCCTGGTTTGGCAGTTAATGCCGGCGCAAACGCCGCAATGTTACAGCAGTGAAGTTACCGAATTAGTGATTGAATTGTCAGAAAAAGAAATTCTCAAACATCTGACATCCTCAGAGGCTTCAGATTTAAATTTAACTTTAAAAGCCATCAATACCACAGACATGGATCAGCATACCTTAGCTTACCAGTGCGCCGCCCAGTTACATGTTGACGGTCCGGATATCAGCAACTCTATCCCGGTCAACTATTCGGTAGCATTAATTGACAACGGCAAAGCATTTAATGTCAGCGTATTCTTATAATAAAGCTGTCGGCTAAGGCCTGTCTTAAGTGAATAAGCCAATCACTTAACCCGAAAAGAGCAGATTTTCCTGCCCTGCTCTTTTCCATCTCCCCCGCCTTAAGTAACCAGTTGATTTTTATGATTTATAAAGCTAAAGCCTAGCCTGAACAGAAATATTTCATCAAGCTTCCCGGGAAAATACAGCGCTAAATTCATGTTATTTACTATAGTTAAAACTAGAGTAAGGGACTGAAATCGAAGTTAATTCAAATACAGATATCGCCTTTTAGCGCAGTGTTTTTTCCCAAGTCAATAAGTACAACTGATAAAAAGAACCAAGCCGACCAACGTTCAAGCTTTAATAACAAATCTGGAGAAGGATATGGTGTTTTCGATCTCTGCCTATTACGAACGCTTTATCATAGACCGGCCAAAAACAACCTTAGCAGTGATCGCCCTGGTGGTGCTCGCCTTTACCTATTATGCCCCGGGCATACGCCTGGATGCTTCTGCCGATACCCTGATCCTGGAAAATGATCAATCGCTGAAATATTATCGTGGCATTAAAGCCAGGTACGGCTCCGATGACTACCTGTTTGTCACTTACTCCCCGAAAAAAGATTTGTTTTCCCAAGCCGTACTCGACGATCTCAAACAGCTCAGGGATAAACTCGCCGCCATTAACGGCGTATCATCCGTCGTCAGCATCTGGGATGTGCCGTTAATCAACAGCCCGCGCATCACTCTGGATCAATTACAAGACGGTATCCGCACCTTATCGACCCCGGGACTGGATACAGAGCTTGCCCGTAAGGAGTTTATCTCCAGCCCCCTGTATAAAAACATGCTGATCAGCGAAGACGGCCAAACCACCGGGCTGCAGGTCAATATTACCCGAAACGAGAAATACTACCGCTTACTGACAGAGCGCAACGGCTTACGGGAAAAACAACTTAAGCAGGCATTAACACCTGTGGAGCAGGCGCAGCTGGAGCAGGTATCGAAAGAGTTTTACCATTATACCGCCAGCTTGCAGCAACAGCTCAAAGAGATGATCGCCGGGGTACGCCAGGTATTGGACCAGCACAGGGGCGGCGCCGATATTTTCCTTGGCGGTATTCCCATGATCACTGCCGATTCCATCGATTATATTGCCCATGACCTGACCACCTTCAGCGTAGGCGTGCTGGCTTTTATCATCTTTATTCTCGCCATCGCCTTTGGCAGGTTTCATTGGGTGGTGCTGCCTATGGTCACCTGCTTTTGCGCCGGCAGCATTATGCTGGGGTTGTTGACCCTGCTCGACTGGCCGATCACCGTGGTCTCCGCCAATTTTATTTCCCTGATGCTGATCGTCACCCTGTCGCTGACGGTGCATTTGATCGTACGTTACCAGGAGCTGCACAGCGAGCAAGCTGAAGCGGAGCAGCGCTACCTGGTTTTGACCACCATGTATAAAAAACTCATCCCCTGTTTTTATACCACCACCACCACCATGATAGCGTTCGGCTCTTTGCTGATCAGTTTTATCCGCCCGTTAATCGATTTCGGCTGGATGATGATTATGGGCATGGCGGTGTCTTTCATCCTGGCCTTTACCCTGTTTCCCGCCACTTTGATGTTGTTAAAGCCCGGGAAACCCGCAGTGCAGCAAGATCTCACCAGCAAAATGACTAAATATATCGCCGGAAAAATCCAGCTTTACCCGAAAAAAATCTTATCCGCTTATGCCCTGCTGGTGCTGTTCAGCATCGCCGGCATAGGGCTGTTAACGGTGGAAAACCGCTTTATCGATTATTTTAAGAAATCGACGGAAATCTACCAGGGCATGGAACTTATCGATCAAAAACTCGGCGGCACCACGCCGCTGGAAGTGGTGCTGGATGCCCCGGCGGCCTTCTTTGAACAGGCGGATGAGGAAGAAGAACTCGATGAAGAGTTTCTGGAAGAGTTTGGCATGGACGCAGAAGATTTTAGCTATGACGACGCCACAGAAGCCGGTATCACAGGCAGCAGCTACTGGTTTAATGTGCAGCAACTGGATCAGGTCCGGCAAATACATGAGTACCTGGAAAGCCTGGGAGAAACCGGCAAAGTGCTTTCCATCGCCAGCACCATGGCCATGCTCAAAACCCTGGATCCCCAGGTGGTCAACGACAACTTTATGCTCTCGGTACTCCATAGCAAGCTGTCGGAAGAAATCAAAGCCAGCCTGGTAACCCCCTATATGTCCGAAGACGGCAACCAGCTGCGTTTTGGCATCCGTATCTTTGAATCAGACCCCAACCTCAAACGGGAGCAGTTACTGGAAAAAATCCGCGAAAAATTAACCGGCGATTTTCAGCTCGAGCGCGGACAAATCCACCTCACCGGCATGGTGGTGCTGTATAACAATATGCTGCAAAGCCTGTTTAAATCGCAGATCCTCACCATAGGGGTGGTATTTCTGGCGATACTGCTGATGTTTCTGGTGCTGTTTAGAAACTTTAAATTATCCCTGATCGCCCTGATCCCCAATATGGTGGCCGCCGCTATGGTGCTGGGGCTGATGGGGTTTATCGGCATCCCGCTGGATTTAATGACCATCACCATAGCCGCCATCTGCATCGGCATCGCAGTGGATAATTCCATCCATTATGTCGACCGCTTTAACAGCGAATTTGACAGCCACAAGCACTACTGGCTCTCGGTCAGGCATTGTCACGGCAGTATCGGCAAGGCCATGTATTATACTTCCATCACCATCACCTTAGGCTTTTCTATCCTCGCCCTGTCCAATTTTGTGCCTACCGTCTATTTCGGCCTGCTCACCGGTTTTGCCATGCTGATGGCACTGTTTGCCAATATGACCTTGCTGCCATTATTAATCGTGCAATTTAAACCCAGGGGCCAGGCACAAAACGAGCAACCGCCCCTGGAAACAATCGATACCCCGATAGCTGATTAATAAAACAATTCACCGGCAAGGCTGGCTTGATTTACCTAATGCAGTTTCATCCTCGGGCGCACCACCTTCATGATCTTTTCCGCAAACCACAAGGCGATGGTTTTGGCAGTACCATGTATCGCCCTCTGGTGCATGCGGTACAGGGAAATATAAACCAGGCGGGCGATCCGTCCTTCGACAAACATGCTGTTTTTCGTTAAATTGCCCATCAAGCTGCCGATGGTGCTGTAGCGGGATAAATTCACCAGCGAGCCGTAATCGACATATTGATAATCCACCAACGGCTGGCCTTTAAACTCCCTGAGCAGATTCTTTTGTACGCACAACGCCATCTGGTGCGCCGACTGGGCCCGTGGCGGCACCCAGTTGCCGTCGGGAAGACGACAGGCACAACAATCGCCGATCACAGAAATATCCGCATCAACACTGGCCGTTAAATTCCCTTTGACCAGGATCTGGTTGGCGCGGTTCAATTCAAAGATGCCCATATCCTTAATAAAATCAGGCGCCTTAACCCCGGCGGCCCACAACATCAAATCTGCCGGAATAAGCTGTTCATCACTGGTAATAAAACCCTGCTCACTGGCTTTGGCTATCCGGGTATTTTCCATCACATTCACACCGAGTTGGGACAATTCACGACGCACCGCAGCCGAGATCCGGGGCGGCAGCGCCGGTAAAATACTGCTTCCCGCTTCAATCAGGTGAATATTGAGTTTTTCCCCGCTCATATTACTCAGGCCGTAAACTTTGAGCAGATCCGCAACATGATACAACTCGGCAGAAAGCTCCACCCCGGTGGCTCCGGCGCCGACAATGGCAATATTCAGGGGTTTGTTGTTTTCCGCCTGATGAATGCGGGTAAAGTTATCCAGCAGGGCATTGTGAAAGCGTTTCGCCTGCTGATGGGAGTCAAGAAAATAACAATGCTCTTTAATGCCCGGGGTATTAAAGTCATTGCTGACACTGCCGACGGCAATAACCAGCTTATCGTAACTGACCTCGCGCCAGGGCAAAATTTGCTGGCCATTTTCATCCAGCTGCGGTGCCAGGGTCAGAGATTTATTTCTAATATCCAGGGCACTGAAAGTACCGAGCTGAAATTGATAGCCGTGTTTGGCAGCATGGGCGGAATAGACCACACCGTCAAGATCGGAGTCAAGCGAGCCCGTCGCCACCTCATGCAACAGCGGTTTCCAGATATGATTGCGATTTTTATCAATTAACAGTATCTGTGCTTTATTACGTTTTCCCAGTTTATGTCCTAACTGCGTGGCTAATTCCAAGCCGCCCGCACCGCCACCGACAATGACTATTTTAGGATGTGTTGATTTCATGATAATGCCCTCAAAGTGTTATAGGGCTGAAAACTTCAAAATTATCAGGCCAATAACACTTAACTCACAGGGCAAAACCATTGTGCCGACTATTGATGGCTTTGTCACTAAATAATCAACATAAATTCAAGTATTTAGTTAATTTTTAAGCAAGCAATAATGCTTGTCTCTCTCCCGGTAAAGCCGGTCTGCAACATTACCGGAGCGCTTGCTTTTTAAACAAAGTGTTCAATACTTATTACTAAGTGTTAATCAATAAAGCCTTTCATTGTCATACACTTAGCAAGAGAGCTAACAAAGAATCCGACAAAGGGAAAGTGCCATGGCAGATTTCGACACCGCATTTGAACTTACAATGGCAGCTGAAGGCGGCTATGTCCATGATCCCGATGACCCCGGCGGGGAAACCTATAAAGGCGTAGCCCGGGCCAGGAATCCCAAATGGCCGGGATGGAAAGAAATAGATTGGCTGAAAAAAAGCGATGACTTTCCCGACAACCTGGACGCCCATCCGGCACTGCAAAGCCAGATCAAAAACCTCTATAAAGCCAATTACTGGGACAAAATCCGCGGCGATGACATCACAGAGCAGGATATCGCCGCATCCATTTTTGACTTCGCCGTCAATGCCGGCCCCAAGACCAGCGCCAAACTAGCCCAAATAACCGTTGGCGCCAAGGCAGACGGTATTGTCGGTCCCAAGACCCTGAAAAAAATCAATGCCGATGATAAACGGGCTTTTTTAGCGGTCTTCGCCCTCGCCAAAATAGGCCGTTATGTCGATATCTGCGAAAAGCGCAAAGCCAGTAGAAAGTACTTTTTTGGCTGGGTCCGGCGCACGTTAGAGGGGATATAACAGGATAAAAAAGTAAGAGATGGGTAAATGGTACATAAACCTGTTTCTTCTTTGTAATTGTATTGCTCACTTCAACAAAAGGAAAAATAAGATTACCAATTGAAATAAAAAACCAACAAAATAAAAAGGATGCACAATGAAATACATTAATAAAAATTTATATTTACTATTAATCATTATATTCCCTTTAACAGCCCAAGCCGAAATCGAAATAAAATGCAATGCAACTCTCAGTATTGAGCAAGTCAATACTGAATTAAATAAAATATCTGAGCCTGTTGAGCCTGATGCAGCAGAAGACGTAATACAGAGCAAAAAACTTGCTAAATTAATCAAACAGGAAACATTATTAAATAAGCACATCCACTGTGCTAAAAAAGTAAAAGCTGAGATAACAGAGACATTAAAGAACAAACTACGGAAAATACAAACTAAGAGAAAAAATTTAAGCGACAAATTGGATACCGCCAAAATACCAGAAGCATTAGCAAAAGCCTGTAAAGCTATTGTGAGCCAGAAAGACCTTAAGAACAAATCAAAGCCAATCCAATTAAAAGAAATTTCAAGAGAAATAACCTGTCTGTTAGCAGGAATACCTGCTCTGAAAATCACTGAAACAGATCCTAAAAAAAAGCAAGAAGCCCTGCTTCAAGCAGAAAAAGAACGCAAAGTATTAATTGCCGAATTAATCGACCAGCAGCATAAAATACAACACCCCTCAACTATAGAAGAACGAGTTTCTAATACACGTATAATCAGTGATTACGAGTTAGGCATAATGAAATTACCAGATTATGAAGATGGCGAAAATAACGGCTTTACAGACACAAAAGGGTATTTTGATATCAATATTGATGGACGTTTTGAATTTGACACCATTAATTTAGTTATTAATTCAACGTTTAATGCGATGTTTATGAGTACAGGGGCATTTAGTAAAGAAGAAGTAGAAGCTGAAACTGCCAATCCTTTTCCCAATAATTTTAATGATGTCTCTGATACGTTAGATGCCGGAATATCATTCAGACTATCAGCAATGGAATGCTCCGACAAAATCTTTTGGTTCATATCTTGCTTATCCGCAAGTAACGATGGAAAGTCTTCTTTTGGTTTAGTCATTAAAACAGGGTTTCAAAACAGAGAGAAGAAATTAATTAATGGCGACACGGTTAATAACTATTATGGTGTAGGTTTTGACTATCGCAGTTATGACGATAAAATCAGTTACGGCACAAACCGCACTCCAAATTTTTCCATATCATATCTCTACAGCGAATTTGAAGAATATGGATTTAATGTGATACCAACCGCTAACGCCCCTTGTACCACTGAACTGGTTGATGAATGTATCCAGGGCAGAGAAGATGCTAAGCGACATGTTTTTAAGCTGAACTATCGCATTCATGACGAATATCCTTTTTACTTAGGGTTTAGAGCAAATTTAGGTAAAGGTCAGGATGATTATGGCTTAACTTTAGGCATTCGAAAAACGGGTGAAGAAATGTTGTCAATATTCGGCTATAAAGCAAATTAATGTCAACTTAAGCGAATAAGAAAAGACAGGTAAGCTGACACTTACCTGTCTTTCAGAAAGAAATATTTCAATAGTAGCTAATTATTTGATAAGCAGATATCAAAACCAACATTTACCTCCCTATTTTTATTTTCTAAAAGAGTAACAACGCTTTCCCAACACAAAAGTCACTAACAGCAACGATAACAAATCCGCCCTACTATTGGTTTAAACGGGATGCAATTAGCGATTAGACATACTGCTGTTTAACTTTTAACAGCATCAGAACCTGACAATAGATGAATGAAGCCCAAAGACTAGTCATCCTTACCCAGAACATTAATCCAAAAAATCAGGATAATTAGCGCAAACAAGCTACAATAATATTAACAATAATTTTACCTTTAGTCAGCAGGTTTCATATTTCATACTTATGCATATTCAGCGACTGATGACAGCCAGTGCATGCCTGCGCCAGTATCGCAGGCAAACAAGCAAGCTTACCTCTGCAGCTTTGCTGATATTGCTATTTATGCTAACACCACAGGTAAAAGCAGACGTACCCGCCTTTATCCGCCATTGCATGGACTGCCATGGCGAAAACGGCGTCAGCCGGCACAGCGATGTCCCCACCATCGCAGGTTTATCGGCGGCCTACCATAAAGCCAGTCTCTATGCCTATCAAAACAAGCTGCGACCGGCGCCAGCCTCTAAATACCGCCACGGCGATCTTCAGCGTGCCGACACTGATATGAAAGCCATCAGCGATAAACTATCCGATAAACAAATCACTTATATTTCCCTGTATTTTGCCGCTCAAAGGTTTGTACCGGCAAAACAAAACTTTAACCCCTTACTGGTAGACCTGGGAGAAAAAACCCATCAAACCTATTGCCGAAGATGCCACAAAGAAGGAGGCAGCAGGACCCGTGACGATAGCGGCCTGCTCGCCGGCCAGTGGAGCCGCTACCTGATTGCAAGCATGCAGGCTTACCGCGACGGCACTCGGGAAATGGACAAGAAAATGGCCATTATGCTGGACAAATTAACGGAGCATGAGTGGCAGGCGCTGCTGGCCTACTATGCCAGTCAACAATAGTGCCGGTCAGCAATGACGCATATCACAAGTTACAAACCTGCCGGCCCGCTATCCCCGGTACCTTAAATAATAAAAGTCTCAAGCTGGGCAACAATTTCCCGGGTTACCCCTTCCAGGCGTTGACCTTCTAGCGTCAACTCCCGGCAATCATCGGCATTTGAGCCGGAAAGCTGGCGCAAGATGGTTATTTCCTCAACCACTTGTGTCACCAGAACATGGATATGTCGGATATCGACATCTTCCCGGTTTGCATGTCCGCCGAGTAACTGTAAAATGCTGTCGATATTTTCACAAGCCCGGGTAATTTCTTCCTGGCTCACCCGGGAATGATCCGAAAGTTGTGACAGGTTTTGCGACTGTAATTTCACTTCTTCATCTGCCTGTGCAACCGCCTCGGTGATATTGGTGATGATACGGTTAATTTCCAGCAAACTGCTTTGAGTGGAATTGGCCAACTGCCTGACTTCATCTGCCACCACGGCAAAACCGCGGCCATGCTCCCCTGCCCGGGCAGCTTCTATAGCGGCATTAAGGGCCAGTAAATTCGTCTGCTCCGCTATGGTATTGATCACCGACACCACAGAGGCAATTGATGTCGCCTGCTCCGACAAGGCATCAAATTTACCACTGAGGCTTTCACTGCTGCTGACATAAAGGCGAACCATACCCGCCATGGCTTCCATGCTACGACTCGTTTCTTGCAAGCCCTGCTTGGTTTGATGCACCCGAGATTCGGTATCTTTGGCTTTTCCCTGCAGGGTCAGAGAGTATTCATCCAGGGTTTGGCATTTCTGGGAAATGGTGCCGACCCTTAAATCCTGCTGCGATATCCGCTGGGCAATACTCGATGTTTTTGTCGTCAATACCTGCGCTACTTGTTCCGAACTGTCCGCCTGGGCTTTGATCCCCAAAAGTGTCTTTTGAACATTCTCCCGAAAAGCATTGATAACCTTTAAGATCTTTCCCATTTCACTGTTATAGTCGCTGTTAATGTCACAGGCGACCGAAAGATTTTTTTGTTCGAAATAGCCCATATAGGCGGTGATCTTCCTTAAAGAGTCTACCCCCCAGTGCTTCTCGTCCAGATCGTGGATCACCAGTAAAACCACCACAACATACTGCAGCACCTGAGAAAATGTTTGCTCGGTATAGAGCAGGGCATTAAAAAACAAACCTATGGCTCCCAACCAGTGGATCAGGCGCATTCTAAAAAATAATGATTGCATAACAACTCCAAGTACTTCTGGCGGCCTTTAAGCGCCAACTTCAATTACCCTTAGCGATATCAAGCTTTATGCCATAACGTTTTAGCCAAACCATTAATAGGAAAAAATAACGGTTAACTGCTGCTAAGTCGGTATGTTTTTCAATAAACCCGAGTTACTTCAATGTGGCCCCCCATAAGCCATTAATTAACTTGTCTTTTTTTATCAGCATCTTCTCCCGCTCCTTTTCTGGTACAGCCTGTGCAATACCCGGATTAACAGCAAGTTTAAAGTAAACGATTAATCGCTATCACAGGTGGGAACTATCATGAAAATCAAGGTATTAATGACATTATTAAAAACAAGTCTCCAGAGAAAAACACACAAACTAAACATGACAAATCAAACACTTAAAGAAAAACAACTGAGTAAAAGCGAAACAGCAGGCAACGGCGAACACTGCCTTGACGGTTATGCCGCCATGGGAGTTTTACAGCTGGTATAAACGAAAGAGTGTCTTTTGGACAGCATCAAATTTACAACCACACACTTTTAAATGTCATATGGACAACTTAAAAAAGGATAAAGCATGAAATCAACTAAACGCATTTGGCAAGCACTCTTTGCCGTCTTTATCTGCTCCTTTAGCGTACTGCTCTACCTTGGCAGTGAAATCTACCAGGAAGCGCCCCCTATTCCAGAGCGGATCCAAAGCGAAAGCGGCAAGGTCATCTTTACCAAAGAAGATATCGAGCAGGGGCAACTGGTATGGCGCTCCATGGGAGGACACCAAAACGGCTCTATCTGGGGCCACGGCAGTTTGCTCGCTCCCGACTGGAATGCCGACTGGCTGCACCGTGAAGCCCTGGCTTCACTAGAGCTTTTGGCCAAAGCCGTCTATAACGAAAGCTATAATGACCTAACCGTGCCGCAGCAAAAATATCTGCAGGCACAGTTACAGCAGGATATCCGCACTAACCGTTATAATCCCGCCACCGGTGAGATCACCGTCTCCGACAACAGGGCACAGGTGATTTTATCCCTGAGCCGCTACTACCAGGGCCTATTTAGCGCCAACCCGCAATTTACCGCCTTGCGCGAGCAATATGCGTTAAAAGAAGGGGTGCTTAAGGATGAACAACGCGCCTACCGCTTAAGCGCCTTTTTCTTCTGGAGCACCTGGGCCACGGTCACCGAGCGTCCGGGCAAAGACATCAGCTATACCAGTAACTGGCCTTATGAGCCGCTGGTCGCCAACGAGCCGGACGGCGATCTGCTCGGCTGGTCGATGTTCTCCATTATTTTGATGATCGCCGGCATCGGCGCCCTGGTGTGGTACCATGCCAGCTTAAAACATGAGCCGCTGCCGACACCGTCAAAAACAGACCCGCTGTTATCCCTGGACATCAAACCGTCGCAACGTGCGGTCTTCAAATATTTCCTCACCGCTATCGGTTTGTTTCTACTGCAAATCACCCTCGGCGGCATTACCGCCCACTACGCAGTGGAAGGCCAGGAATTTTACGGCTACCCGCTGGCAGAAATCCTGCCCTATGCCGTGACCCGCACCTGGCACACCCAGCTGGCGGTATTCTGGATAGCCACCGCCTGGCTCGGCACCGGCTTGTTTATTGCCCCCGCACTGTCCAACCACGAGCCGAAATTTCAGAAACTCGGCGTCAATGTGCTCTGGGTCGCCCTGCTGGTGGTGGTTTTAGGCTCCATGTTCGGCGAATGGTATGCGGCGCAGCAAATCTGGGACTTAGACACCAGTTACTGGTTCGGCCATCAGGGTTATGAGTTCGTCGATCTCGGCCGTATCTGGCAAATCTTATTGCTGGCAGGTTTGCTGATCTGGCTTGCCCTGATCACCCGCGCCATCTTACCCGCCCTGAGCCATCAGCACGAACACAGGCCTGTGGTCATGGTACTGTTTTTATCTTCCATCGCCATCGGCCTGTTCTACGGCGTTGGCTTGATGATGGGCAAACATACCCATCTCGCCATCGCCGAATACTGGCGCTGGTGGGTAGTACACCTGTGGGTGGAAGGCTTCTTTGAAACCTTTGCCGCCGCCGTGGTGTCATTATTATTTGTCCGCCTTGGCCTGATACGGGCAAAATCCGCCAATACCACGGTACTCTTTACCACGGTCATTTTCCTCACCGGCGGCATTATCGGCACCCTGCACCATTTATATTTTGGCGGTACGCCGACCTCGGTTATCGCCTGGGGCGCCTCTTTCTCCGCCCTGGAAGTGGTGCCGCTGGCGCTGATAGGTTTCGAAGCGTTCGAGAGTTACAAACTCGGCCAGGCATCCCCCTGGATGACACGTTATAAATGGGCCATTATGTTCTTCGTTGCCTGCTCCTTCTGGAACCTGGTGGGGGCCGGTGTCTTTGGCTTCTTAATCAACCCGCCGATCTCGCTATATTATATCCAGGGGCTAAACATCACCGCCTTACACGCCCATACCGCCTTTATGGGGGTCTACGGCATGCTGGGAATAGGCTTGATCCTGTTCTGCGTCCGCCCTATGGTTGCTGAACATTACTGGAACGATAAACTGCTCAAATACGCCTTCTGGACCTTAAACCTGGGTTTGGCAATGATGGCCTTTATGTCGCTGTTGCCGGTAGGGGTGATCCAGTTTAATGCGGTGATGGAGCAAGGTTACTGGTATGCACGCTCCCCTGAAATCATCCACAGCGCTGCGGTAGAAAGCCTGGTGTGGTGGCGCTTACCCGGCGATGTCGTCTTTGCCGGTGGCGGCGGCTTTATTATCCTGTTTATGCTCAATGCCCTGAGAAGCTTTTTACCGCAAAAAGCAGCAGCAGAACTAACACTCAACCGGGAATAACCTTAAGGCGGAGGGTATAACCCCACACCCTTGATATAAAATGCCCCAAGAGCAAAGCCGGACCTCACTCAGGTTTAGCTTTGCTCTTTCTTGTCAATAACAATAACAGCAAAATGCTGTTTCTTGCCTCAACCTGAGCCGGGCTCAATGAGTTTGCCTATTGATATTATTGCGAATAATAGTATCGAGTTCACCGCTTTCACGCAGCTTTTTCATCCTTGAGTCAAACATGTCTATTAACGCCTTATTTTTACACATCAGGGTATAATGGGTGACCGGTAAAAGATGATGAAAGACAACTTTATTCTCTCCCTTGAGAAAGTCATACTTGAGCTGGCTTGCATGGTACCTGAATACCTGTTCATCCATAATAAGCACATCAAAACGTTTATAAAAAAGCATTGGAATAGTGAAAATAAGATGACTCAGCTCCCGGTAATGCTGTTTGTTATTTTTTACCAGCTCAGCAAATTCTTCCCCTAAATATTCAGATGCGCCGGGAAAGGCACGGATCTCCTTGCCCTGTAAACTCATCAAGGAAGTGACCGGCAGCTTCGCCGATGCCAGGACAATAGCGCGATTATAATAGCTGGAAAATATTTCTTTAGATTCATAAAAGCCTGCCTTGCCCCTCAACTGCGCCGGGGCCGGGGAAATACAGTCATACTCCTGCTGCGATTTAAATAAAATGCTTGCCCTGTTTAGCTGGTAATAAACCATTTCCACCTTCATACCGGTGAAGATTTTCCATAAAATATCCGGTTCAATGCCGCCTTTTAATTCACCTTCATCGCTTGCAAAATAATGCGGCGGATTATTTTTTGAAAAGGGCAAAATCAGCGACACTTGTGCAAGCGGCTCGGCAAAGCCATAGCCATTTAACGATAACACCAATAAAACCACAGCCGCTTTTATCATCTCAGTCCCCTTTGCTCACCACTGACATCACAACCACCAGGCAATTGATGGACAAAAATATCACGTTTAACCTCCCCGCTTATCCACCCCTTGCTATCCCTACAGGCAATAACAACACAACCCGGCTGCCGCTATCGGCGAGCATTCACATTTCGCTCGATAATCTTGCTCAGTTCGCCGCTTAAGCGTAGTTTTTTCATACTGGCATCAAAATCATCGATTAACGCTTTGTTTTTACACATAAGGGTAAAGCGGCTCGGCGGGAAAAAATCATAAAACAGCACCTTATCCTTACCGTGGAAAACATCATATTCTTGCTTATTGGCGTGATACATAAAAACATTTTTGTCCATCACCAGGGCATCGACACGCTTTAAAAACAGCATAGGGATAGCCATGCTCAAATGCGTAAATTCCCGGTATTGCCGGCTGTTCCTTTTCACCAAATCGGCATAGTCATCCCCTAAATACTTAGACGCGCCAAGAAAGGCAAGCAAACGTTTATCATGCAGGCTTGCCAGCGAATTCACGGAGAACGGCGAGGACGCCAGCACCATCACCCTGTTGTAATAAATGGAAAGAAACTCCCGGGACTCATAATAGCCCGCTTGCCCCCTTAATTCCTCAGGCGTAGGAGAAATGCAGTGATAGCGCTCCTGCTGCAATAAAATAGCGGCTCTTTTCAGCTGTATATAGGAAAATTCCACTGCCATGTCTGAAAAAACGGCTTTGAGTATATCCGCTTCTATGCCGCCGGTAATTTCTCCCTGGTCATTGACTAAATAGTGGGGCGGATGATCATTATCGGCAAAAGGTAAAATCACAGAAACCTTATTGTCCCGGGCAGCCAGACAAGGTGTAGTGAAAGAAAATAAACACATAAACAAGGCGAGTAAAAAAGGCGCAGGCACGCTTGTTGTCCGCCTCTTCCCTTTTTTAATGTTCCTTTTATTTTCTACAAAAACATTTATTTTCAACAGGGTAAAAGCTTAACTTATTAAATCAACGGGCCAGGTATCCGGATAAGGAACACCTGTTGGGTAATAATAGCTATAAACAATGGCAGGGCAAAACACAAGAAACCCGTGACCTGGCACTTATCCCGCGAACATCAGCGGCAAGGATAAACACCAGGATGCTGAGCGGCAACCGCTTAACTTAACATCCAGTTAAACCCGGCACATCACAAAAACCGGGGATTACAGCTTACCAATGACGCCATGACCGATGATCTCTTTCATGATCTCACTGGTACCGCCATAAATGCGCTGTACCCGGGCATCGGCATAAAAACGCGAAATCGGATATTCGCTCATATATCCGTAACCGCCAAACATTTGCAGCGCCATATCAACCACCTTGCCTTCCATCTCCGTACAGCTGTACTTGGCCATAGCCGCCTGCTCGCCGGTGAGCGTTTTCGCCGTCAGCAAGTGTTTATAATGGCTGATCATAATGCGGTGCAGCTCGATTTGTGTCGCCATCTCGGCGATTTTCTGCCGGATATCCTGAATTTTCGCCAGCGGCGCACCAAAGGCCTCGCGTACCTTGATATGCTCAAGTACCAGCGCCATTGCCCCTTCGGCGTGGCCGACAGCGGTGCAGGCACAAGCCAGACGCTCGCGGGGTAATTCATGCATCAAGCCCAAAAAACCCTGATCCACCTTACCCAGCACATCCTGCTCTGTGACAATCACATTATCGAAAAACAACTCAGAGGTATCCGAGGCATGCTGGCCGAGTTTATCCAGGTTACGTCCGCGCTCAACACCGGGTTTGTCGCCGTCCACCAAAAACAAAGTAATGCCTTTAGCGCCCGCCACATCAAAATTGGTTTTTGCCGCGACAATATACAAAGCAGCATTTTGACCGTTAGTGATAAAGGTTTTCGAGCCGCTGATGCTCCAGCCGTCGGCAACTTTTTTCGCCGTGGTTCTCATGCCCTGCAAGTCACTGCCCGCCCCCGGCTCCGTCATACAGATAGCGCCGATACACTCGCCGGTGGCCATTTTTGCCAGGTATTTATGCTTTTGCGCTTCGCTGCCGATATTTAGCAGATAATGGGCGGCGATATCAGAATGTACGATCAGGTTCGCCGCCAAAGACATAAAACCGGCGCTGGCAATTTCTTCCGCCACCAGCATATTAAAATGAATATCGACGCCAAAACCGCCGTACTCCTGGGGTAAATCGCAGCACAGCAAACCTTCCTGTGCCATCTTCTTATACAAGGCCTTGGGAATAATGCCCTGCTGCTCCCAGGTTTGATAAAAAGGGGCTATTTCCTTATCGATAAAACGCACCAGGGTTTGCTTAAAAATGGCCAGTTCCTGCTCCAGTTCAATCATTTTTAACCTCACTTGTTAACTTAGATAAAAGCATAACCATTAAAACTGCTGCCCGGTGGCGAGCATATCGCGCAGGGAAGCAGGCACCTGAAAACGCTTGCCGTATAAACGGCAAAGTTCATCTGCCCGGCTGATAAACGCCTCCAGGCCGTATTGATTGATAAACTGCAAGGTGCCGCCGGTCCATTTCGGATAACCTATGCCAAATACCGCGCCGATATTGCCGTCGCCGCTTGAGCGCAAGACCCCTTCTTCCACACAGCGCGCCGTTTCCAGCGCCATAATAAACAACAAACGGTCTTTAATATCTTCAAGCGGGATGCTGTTATTGTCCGGGTTAAATTGCGCCAGCTCCGGGCTTAAGCGTTTTTTGCCCTTTTTGTTTTCAACTTTTTCTTCGGGAAGGGCATAATCATAAAAACCGGCCCCTGAGGCTTTGCCGCTGCGGCCAAGTGTCAGCATGGTTTTTAAAATGGCATCGGCGGGATGTATTTGTGCCTGCTTACCCGCCATTGACAAGTCTTTCTCGGTTTGCACCGCAATTTTATCAATCAGGGTCAGGGTTACTTCATCGGTTACCGCTAGCGGCCCCACCGGGAAACCGCTTAAATACGCGGCATTTTCAATGGAAGCCCCTGCGGCATCTTCAAGCAGGGCGATGCCTTCTTTGACATAGGTTGCAAAAACCCGCGAAGTATAAAAACCTCGGCTGTCGTTGACCACTATCGGCGTTTTGCCAAGCGCAATACTCAGGTCATAACAAAGGGCCAGTGCCTTGTCCGAGGTTTGCTCGCCGCAGATGATCTCCACCAGCGCCATCTTGTCCACCGGCGAGAAAAAGTGCATGCCGATAAAGTTCTCCGGCCGCCTGGATGCCTGCGCCAAACCTGTGATAGGTAAAGTCGAAGTATTAGAGGCAAACACGGCATCCTCTGCTAATACCTGCTCGCATTCATCGGTCACCCGGGCCTTAAGTTCGCGGTCTTCATAAACAGCTTCAATGACAAATTCACAGCCGGATAAATCCCCGGCATCCTGGCTCGGCTGGATTAGCGCCAGGATCGCTTGTGCTTCGACCGGCGTCATACGGCCGCGGGCAATTTGTTTGTCCAGCAGCTTACGGCTGTAGTCCTTGCCCTGTTCCGCCTGCGCTAAACTGACATCCTTAAGCACCACGCCGATACCTTTAATGGCACAGCTATAGGCAATGCCCGCCCCCATCATCCCGGCTCCCAGGACCCCTACTTTGCCCGGTTTCTTTTTGCCGATATCTTTCGGACGGTTAGTACCGCCTTTGATTTCATTAAGCTGGAACCAGAAAGTATTGATCAGGTTTTTTGAAATTTGCCCCGTGGTCAGCTCGGTAAAATAGCGGGACTCAATGCGACAGGCGCTGTCAAAATCAACCTGCGCCCCTTCCACCATAGTGGCCAGCACCCGCTCCGGCGCCGGTAGCGTGCCCTGGGTGCTGCGCCGGACAATGGCAGGTGTTACCGGCAGGGTGGCGGCAAGCTTTTTATCTTTAGGGGTACCGCCGGGAATTTTATAACCTTTGATATCCCAGGGCTGGCAATTGATGCCGCTTTCAGGTCCACTCAAATCCGGGCGGGCTTTAATCCACTGGCTTGCGCGCTCGATTAAATTTGCCTCAACATCTCCTTCACTTGAGACCAGATCATCAATCAAACCAAGTTCGCGGCCTTTGCCAGGATTAAACAACTTGCCCTGCAGTAAATAAGGCATGGCTTTTTCCAAACCAAGCAGGCGCACCATACGGGTCACGCCGCCGGCGCCGGGCAACAACCCTAAGGTGACTTCCGGCAATCCCAGCTTAATGTTATCAAGATTAACAGCAAGCCGGCGATGACAGGCCAGTGCCAGCTCCCAGCCGCCTCCCATGGCCGCGCCGCCGATACACCCCACCACGGGTTTGCCGCAGCTTTCAATTTTACGCATGCTCGCCTTTAACGACTCCACCATGGCAAAAATATCTGTTGCCTGCCCAGGGCCAGCATCGGAAAGCATCTTAAGATCGCCACCGGCAAAAAAGCTCGACTTGGCGGAGCGGATAATCACCCCGCTCACCGCCGGCGATGATTCAATTTCCGTCAGTAAACGCTCACTGATGGCGGCCAAATCTTCGGTAAAGGCCATATCCATTAAATTGGCTGAGGCATTTTCCCTGTCCAGGATCAGGTGAATAATATTATCGCTGTCTTTTTGGTATTTAATGTTTGTCATCTTATAACCCCTGCTTCCTGCTAGCATCTGCCGCTTCTACTCTTTCGACTCTTTCTATGATAGTGGCAATCCCCATGCCGCCGCCGATACATAAAGTCACCAGGCCGCGCTTTAACTGCCTGGCTTCAAGCTCATCAAGCAAAGTCCCCAATATCATGGCCCCGGTCGCCCCCAGCGGATGTCCCATGGCGATAGCGCCGCCGTTAACATTAACTTTTTCATCCGGCACATTTAATTCCTGTTGAAAGCGCATCACCACAGAGGCAAAGGCTTCGTTGACTTCAAATAAATCGATGTCGTCCACCGTCAGTCCGGCCAGGGCCAGGGCTTTTTGCGCCGCCGGGGCCGGTCCCACCAGCATGATCGTGGGATCTGTGCCGACAATGGCGCTGGCAACAATTTTTGCCCTCGGCGTCAGCCGATGTTTTTCGCCTGCCTGAGCACTGCCGATCAGCACAACCGCGGCGCCGTCGACGATGCCGGAAGAATTTGCCGGGGTATGGATATGGTGAATGGTTTCCACCATATGATATTTTTCCCGGGCAACATCATCAAAACCCATCTCCCCCATTTGCGCAAAGGAAGGCTTTAACTTCGCCAGACTTTCAAGGCTGGACTCGGGGCGGATCAACTCATCTTTTGCCAGTATTTCAATGCCGTTTTGATCAACAACCGGGATCACCGAACCGGCAAAAGCATTGCGCTGCCAGGCCGCCGCGGCTTTTTGATGGGAACGCACAGCAAAATGATCAACATCCTCGCGGCTAAAGCCCGCCAAAGTAGCGATTAAATCCGCGCCTATGCCCTGGGGCATAAAACCGGTCTGGATATTGGTTGCCGGATCATTGGCCCAGGCGCCGCCGTCCGAGCCCATTTTCTCCCGCGACATCGACTCGACGCCGCCGGCCACCACCAGCTGCTCCCAGCCGGAGCGTACCTTCATGGCAGCGGTATTAACCGCCTCTAAGCCGGAGGCACAAAAGCGGTTGATGGTCACCCCGCCGATATTGTCATGCCAGCCGGCGGCAATGGCGGCGGTTTTGGCGATATCCGCTCCCTGATCCCCCACCGGGGTCACACAGCCGATAACAATATCGTCAATTTGCCCGGTATCCAGGTCGTTGCGCTGTTCAAGGCTTTTTAACAGGTTGGACAATAAGCTGATGGGTTTAACTTCATGCAGGGCGCCATTGGCTTTGCCCCGGCCCCTGGGGGTGCGTATCGCATCGAAAATATAAGCGTCGGTCATGATTTATGCTGTTGCTTGCAAATGGAAACAACAGCATAAAAGAGAAAAGCAAAAGCGCACTTGACCCTTTAGTGCAAGTGAGTGACATAAAACATCATTTTTGCAGAAAATCTATCGGGGAAAAACGTTAGCTGTTGCGGTAACTATTCCGGTATTCCTGGGGATTTTCACCGGTCCACTTCTTAAATGCCCGGGTAAACGCCGATGCCTCGGAAAAACCTAAATCATAAGAAATACTGGTGATAGGCTGCCCGGTACTGCGCAGCAAAGTTAACGCCCTGTGCTTGCGGGTACGGTCCTTAATCTCCATAAAGCTGGTATTTTCCGCCTTAAGCTTACGGGTCAAAGTAGCGGGAGAATAATGCAGCTTTGCCGCCAGCTCAGCCAGTTTCATCCGGCTGAAGTTTTCACTCTGACTCAGCATTTTTCTCACCTGCTCGGCGGTGCTGTTTTGCACCTGGTAATGGCTTAAAAAACAATAGGGCGCACTGATCAGCAGTGCGGGTAATTTTTCCGCCCCGGCCACCACCGCCTGATTCAGCAGTGAGCCGGCAAACACCAGGCGGTTCGCCGGTTGCTCAAAGTCCACCTTGCTCTGGAAAATCGCTTCAAAATCTTGCTGCCCGGCAAAAGGGGAAAATTCAAATTCCACCCGCTCCAACTTGATCGGCTGGTCAATTAACCAGGCAAACCAGCGGATAAAAACAATCGCCAGGCACAAAACAAAATAATCGTTACCGACCCTGGCATTTGCCTTCTTTATCGGGGGTTGATGCTCCAGGGTAAAAATCGCCTCTTCCCCGCTAACCTGCAAAGCAAAATGATACTCTTCGCTGAGCAGACGGAAAAAAGTGATGGTGCGGTGAATAACCGATCTCAGGGTTTTACAGTCGCTGCAGGCATGGCATAACATTTTAAAGGTGCCGACATGCAGCTTTTTATGGGAGGCGCCCGCCGATTCATCATCAAGCAGCCGCCAGACACTGTTGGCTAAACTGCCGAGTTTTTCCGACTCGATATAACCCTGTGTTGTTAATGCCGAGGCAGGAATATCATGACGGGCCAATAACGCCAGCGCCTGCTCGCTGTCATCGAGTACACTGCCCAGTTGACGGCGGATAAAGCTATAAGGTACTAAATGTGAATTATTCAAGATAACCATACCTGCATAACACTGGCTTCAAACTAATCCCCTCAAGGTAACAACGCCTTAATCAGCCAAAAAAGAAAGTCCCTGTCTTAACGGTTATTAACTTAATCAAAATTGTCGGGGGTTGCAATGGCGCAACTCCCCCGCTCCGGAGAAAAAACCAGAAATAACCGCAGCAACGTGGACACATGCTGTTAAAATTAACAGCATAAAGTTTACATATGATTAACCCCATCATGTTTCATCTTACCCGCCAATCGCTTAAACTTAGCGGCATCTACCTAAACCGGATGAGCTTATTTAAGGAAAACCATGAAAAAAATCTTAGGACTTAGTGTCTTAGCGCTTGCTGTGCTTAGCGGCTGTAACACAACCTCACAAAACCAGGCCACACCAGCCCAGTCATCGGCCGTTTTATTATCAGATACCTTTATTACCAGCCCCAATGACAAACGCAGCTACCAGACCCTAAAGTTAGACAACCAGATTGAAGTGGTTTTAGTTTCCGACCCGTCTGCAGAAAAGTCAGCGGCCTCTTTAAGTGTCGGCGTGGGTTTACTGCATGATCCCATGAGCCAGCAAGGCATGGCCCACTATTTAGAGCACATGTTGTTTTTAGGTACAGAGCGATATCCGGATACCAAAGGCTACAGCGAGTTTATGGCCAAAAACGGCGGCGCCCATAACGCCTACACCTGGTTAGATGTCACCAACTATATGTTTAAGGCCAACAATGACGCCTTTGACGAAGGCCTTGACCGCTTTTCCGACTTCTTTAAAGCGCCGAAACTTTACCCTGAGTACACAGACAAAGAAAAAAATGCCGTCAACGCCGAATGGTCGATGCGCCGTGAAATGGACTTTTTTGGCCAGTTCAAATTAACCCGTAAAATGATGGGCGATCACCCCGCCAACCGCTTTTTGATCGGTAACCTGGAAACCTTAGGCGATAAAGAAGGCAGTGGCCTGCACCAGGAAACGGTGGAATTTTATAACCAGTACTACTCAGCCAACATCATGAAAGTGGCGCTGATTTCCAACCTGCCGCTGGCAGACATGGAAGCACTGGCGAAAAAACACTTCTCCGGCATCAAAAATAAAAACATTGAAAAACCCAGTGTCACTAAAAAGCTGGACATGGCGCAAAGCGGCAGCAAGCGGGTATTCTACAAACCCAACGAAGACGTTAAGCAGCTGAAACTTGAATTTACCATAGAAAACAACCTCAAAGACTTTGCCGTTAAACCCAACAGCTTTGTCAGCTATTTATTGAACTCGGAAATGCCCGGCAGCCCGGCGCAGCTGTTAAAAGAAAAAGGCTGGATCTCAGGACTAAACGCCGATTCATCCCCGAACCTGTACGGCAACTACGGTACCTTGCAAATAGATGTTGATTTAACCGACAGCGGCATGCAGCAGCGGGAAAAAATTGTTGCCACCGTAATGCAATATATCAAGCTGATCAAAGATCAGGGGGTTGATAAAAAATACTTTAGCGAAATCAGCACCTCACTGAATAACCAGTTCCAGTTCCTGGAAAAAACCGACGAATTTAACTACGTGTCGCAGCTGTCCGCCAACATGCAAAACTACCCGGTTAACCATGCCATCAATGCCCCGTATCATTACGCGCAATTTGATGCCGCTGCCATCAACCGCGTACTGGCACAGCTAAGCCCAGAATCCCTGAAAGTCTGGCATATCAGCCAGCAGGAAGAAACCGACAGCAAACTGCATTTTTATGACGGCGAATACCGCATCAGCGATCTCAGCCAGGCAGAAATTGCCAGCTGGAACAAACCGTCAGACCTGCCGCTGAGCTTGCCCGCGGTTAACCGCATGCTGCCGGAAAACTTCACCTTAAAAACCGATAAGCTGGCCAAACAAAGCCAACCTGAACTTGCCTACGACAAAGCAGGCATCAAAATCTGGCGTTTTGCCAGCCAGGAATTTAACAACCAGCCCAAAGGTTTGTTAGAAGTTTATTTTAATAACCCCAAAGCAGGCAAAGATATTTACACCAGCATCGCCCTGGAAATCTGGGCCGATATTTATAACCTGCAGCAAAGCGCCTTATCCACCGAAGCCGCCATTGCCGGCATGGGCTTGAACGTATCGCCGGGTAACGGGTTGATCTTAACCCTGAACGGCTTTACCGATAAACAAAACAGCTTATTGCAACAGGCCATCGGCCAGTTACGGGTAAAAACCGACGAGCAGGGCTTTAACCAGGCCGTCGACCGCTATATCCGCAACTTAAACAATGCCGGTAAGCAGTTCCCGTTCTACCAGGCCTTTGATGAGTTAAACAAACTCACCCGCAGCGGCAACTACAGCAACGAACAGCTGATCAAAACCGCCAAGGTATTAACCCTGGGCGACTTTGAACGCATCATGGACCAGGTACTGAAAAACAACCAGCTGCGCGCCTTTGCCTTTGGTAACTATGACCAGGCAGATATCGACAGTGTCGCCAAACAGTTATCGGATGCCCTGCCTGAAATGCATCATGAAACCAGCTACAGCCGCGATAAATTCTGGAAACCGGAGCCCGGTGAAGTGATGGTGCTGAAAAAAGACCTCGACGTTGCCGATGTTGCCATTATCGACTTATATGTGCACCCGGAGCCGGGTTATAAGCAAAAAGCCCGCGCAGAAGTCCTGAGAAGCCATTTCAGAACCATAGCCTTCGACAAACTCAGAACCGAAGAACAGCTGGCCTATGCCGTTGGCGTAACCGCACGCAGCATCGAAGACTATGCCGGGATCGGTTTATACATTCAAAGCCCGGTGAAAGGTCCGAAAGACATCCAGAACCGCTTTGACAGCTTTAAAGTGGAATATGCCGCCGAGCTCGACAAAGTCACCGAAGAAACCTTCACCCAGCTGAAAAACGCCACCCTGGTCGGCTTAAAAGAAAAGCCGAAGAACCTGCAGGCTGAAGTCTCGCCGATGATCCGCGACTGGTACCGCGAAAATTTCAACTTTGACAGCAAAGCCAAACTGATTGCCGAAGTGGAAAAAGTCACCCTGGCAGACGTGAAAAACTTCTACCGGGAGTCAATTGGCAACAGCGACGCCGCCCGCTTAAATATCCAGTTAAGGGGCAGCAAGTTTAAAGACACCCCGTTCGCCGACTTAAAAGGCCAGACGGAAGTGAGCAATGTTGAACAGTTCTACAAAGGTATTTCGTTTCAATAAACATGAAACAATACGCCTAAAGAGATTAAATAAACTCTGAAACCATGCCGCCTGCTCCCTAAGGAACAGGCGGCATTTTATTTACCAGTATTTTTCTGTCGGCCCGAATAATATAGACAAAACTTTCCCGCCCCTTATCCGCCCACGGTTGCCAGCCCCTGTGCAGAGATCAGGTTAACTGACCGCAATATTTGTTAACAACTCGTACCTAAAGTGTTTATTTTAAGAGTTGACACTCTATAAATTAAAATGCTAGCTTAAAGTTGTTCAGGTTTTTGAGCACCCTGAGCCTCCTAAAATTCATGAAACGGAAAAACGCTTATTTGTGAAACCAACAACAATAAGGAGAGACTAACCATTAAACTAAAAGCAACAAAACGCTACCAGCTCAGGTGATACTGAAAAGAGCCACTAGCTTCTCTAAAAGAGCCAGCAACCTCTCGAATAAGAGCCTTCGGCCTCTCTAATAAGAGCAAAGCAACAGGTACTTTCGGTTGTAGTTCATCAGGCGGCAAATGCAGCAATTCCCATACCTGTATGTAGTAGCGATTTATCTAGACGTAGATAATACAAGAGGGAAATTTTTTCCCTCTTAAACCTTTTCCCGGACTCTCTTTACCAGCCTTTTTTCTCAACAACAGCGCAGCCCCCGGTAACCCACGCTAAAAATTTCACCCTGTTTTCATCCCTGATTTGCAACGCCAACTTTGCTAGAATAAACACGCCCCTTAATACGGAATAAATTGATGATACTTACCGCAATAAAAAACTTCTTTGCCGGTTTAGCTAAACCCAAAACACCGCAAGCACCGAAAAATCCCTACTTCTGCAACCAATGGTCGCTGTTTCTGGCGCAGGAAGTCAGCTTTTACCGCAGCTTAAACGAGCAGGACAAGGTGATATTCGAACAAAGAGCACTGCTGTTTTTAGAAACCACCACAGTAGAGTCGGGCCAGCTAAACGTCACCGAGCAAGACAAATTACTGGTGGCCGCCAGCGCCATTATCCCGGTGTGGGCCTTTCCCGACTGGCATTATCTGAACCTTAAAACCGTCTACCTCCTGCCCCATGCCTTTAACGAAAACTTCGAAATAGGTCAGCCGGACTCCTGCATCACCGGCATGGTCGGCACCGGCCCTATGGCGGGCAAGATGATCCTCAGCCAGCCCGCCCTGCATTTGGGCTTTAGCAATGACAGGGATAAACAAAATGTCGGTATCCATGAATTTGTCCATTTGATCGATATGATGGACGGCAAGTGCGACGGCTACCCCGAACGCCTGCTGGAGCATCAATACTCTATTCCCTGGTTTGAGCTGATGGAGAAAAAAATTCAGGAGATCACCCGGCGCAAAAGCAACATCCGGCAATACGGCGCCACCAATCCGGCAGAATTTCTGTCCGTGACCAGCGAGTACTTTTTTGAACGCCCGCAGATGCTGCAACAAAAACACCCGGTATTGTTCGCTTCCCTGAGCGAAATTTACCAGCAGGATGTGCGCGAAATTAAAGCAGACATCAAGATAAGAAAAAAAGATCCCTGCCCCTGCGGCAGCGGCAAGCGCTATAAACATTGCTGCATCGAAGTGGCCTGACACTTGCGCTGTTGCCTATCTCTTGCGTAACCAGGCCAGCATGCTATCATGCGCGCAATTTATTTATCCCGCAAATGGCAAGCGCTTTACTTTAACGATAAAGGCGCAAGCGACCAGGTGGTGTTAAACCGTTTGCGCGCAAAAGCCGCTTTAAGGCGGCCAAAACCAATTGCCATTTGCCCACACAGGTACCGACCATGAAAGCCCCGTTATTCGATAAAATACTGAAACTGGCCCAGGACATCGCCCAGGCCTCTGCCGAAGAAAACGAAACCTTAAGAGCCGACAAAGTAGCAAAACTACAGGAACTTTGTCAGAAAAGCCAGGGAACCGCCAACGACCACCCGTTGCAATGGGAAATGCTGGCCGACTTCACCGACGACGGCGATCTGGCACTGGACATTTACCAAATTGCGCTGGACAAGGCGGAAAAATATGCCCTGGATAAACATCGCGCCACTATCTATTTGTCGATGGCAGAAAGACATGATGAATTTGGCGAGCCCGCCAAAGCACTGGAATTTGCCGCCCAGGCCAATGACGCGGCCCAGCTTGGCAGTGACGATGAATTAAAGGCTGAAATTGCCGAGTTAATCACCCGCTTAAGCAACGCCTGCCAGGCGCAAAGCTAAACACCTTTAGCAAGCCAAGCGCAAAGCGTTAACAGCGCAGAAATAAGCCTTAAAGAAAATTCCCCCATCAGGCCCTTAATTAAGGGCCTGATGGGGGGCATCATCATAAAACACTTTTAAAGCAGCGCTTTCACGCCAACTTGTCAAAATAGACTTCCCCTGCTTATTGAGCCACATCATTTTGGTCAATAGTCACACTCGCCTCCAGCTTGTCAGCCAATGAAAAATTCAGCGCACCGGAGTAACCTATAACATCCTCCGCGCTTTTCTTGTGCGGATTTTTACTTTTACTTGCCTTGGCAACAATCACCACTTCCTCGGCTTGCCTTAAGGTTAAATGCGGCAATAAATACATGCTTTCATCCAGAATCACTTCGCCAGGCAGCTGCGATAACTTACCTTTGAAATTAGCCAGCGGCAGCCGGGTATTCGGCTGGGCGGCATACACATAAAGGGTCCAGTTATCTGCATCTTCAGGCAGTAAATGTTGCGCTATGTTCACTTGTACCGTTATGGCTCTGCTGCCCTTTTCTGCCCAGGCCTGATCTGATTTGCCCTGCTGGCCCGAAAAAGCGAGAAAAGGCAACAAAAGACAAGCGACGGCTAATAGTTTTTTCATGGAACAACCCTTAAAAATCAGTGCTGAACCTGAGCATAAAGGAACGTCCGGGGGCAAGCAATTGCTCTTTGGCCGGAGTATATTCTGAATCAAAGATATTGCTGATTTCCATATTCACCAGGTAATTTTGTTGCTCGCCAAACCGGGTTCCCAGGGCAAGGTTCACGGTTTTCCAGCTGTCATAACTTTCACTGCTGCCGTTTGCTTCGACCAGTTTGGCATTGCTTGCCGCCCGAAGAAAAGCATCAAGATAATAAGCGCCCAGCAGCGCCCCTTCGTTTTCATATTTCAGCCCCAGTTTACCGTAAAGCGACGGCGTGCCTGTGTCTCTGGTAGTAAAGCTGCCATAAGTTTCCTTACGCGATAACCAGGTAACATTGGCATAAGGAGTTATGTGCTCGCTGACATGATAATTGACGCTAAGCTCGACACCTGTTGTTTTCGCCTTGTCGGCATTGACATAAACCTGATCGTTTTCCGGATTGATACAAACGTCAATGCCATCGGCGCAGTCTTGCTTGGTGATATAGTCATCGGCATCGGTGTAAAATAAGCTGGTATCGATTAACCAGTTATCGGTAAATAACCGATAACCCAACTCAACATTGTCTGAACTTTCCGCCTTAAGGTTGGCATTCGGGTTGATAAAACGGCCGGCAGCCGTGGCACCGGTGGCAATTTGCAGCAAGGTCGGATAATGATAGCCCTGGCTAAAGACAAAACGCATGTTATTGTGCTCGTCAAAACCGTAATTGGCGGCAATTGAACCGATAAACTCGCTGTCGTCATTTTTACCCGGCGACAGCCCCGGCTTGCTGGTTTCATTAAGCTCGGCATCCACCCAATATTGCCGTGCGCCTGCCGTTACTATCAGCTGATCTGACAGCTGCCATTCATCCTGAAAATAAAGTGCCTTGGTGGTTAAACTTGCCTCTTCAATGCTCAGGCTTTCAACCACAGTGGCCACTGCCGGAACACCCGGCATATTGCGGGTGGTTTGCGTGATATTGGTGGTGGCTTTGTCTAAATCATCTTTAACCAGCTGAAAGCCGACAATGACATAATGCTGTTCGTTTAACTGAAAATCAAACTGGCTGTTGATACCTGAGGTTTTCAGCGTTTCCTCAATGTCGGTATCGACAATATTATCAATAGACATCACAGGACTTACAGGCACCGACATTTCAATATGCTGAACAAAGTTGCGATCTATTTGCTGCTTATAAGCATCAAGATGGATTTTTTTCAAAAGCTCGCCGTCAGGCTCATAACGATAAAAAGCCGCGAACTTGCTGCGGTCCCTTTGCGGCATATCCAGGGTGAAATTTGCCATGCCGGTGGCAATTTCACTGGCCAAGTTAAACTGCTCATAGGTGATGCCAAAGCGATGATCATCAAACTCTTTGGCCAGATAAAGCGAATGGCTGCTGTTGTTAAAGCTTGAATGCTCCAGGTCGCCATCAGGGGTGTTGCGGTCTTTATGATCGTTATCCGACACTGAAATACGATAGTCAAAGCCGTCAACATAACCGTATACGCTCGCCGCATACTGCTGCCCTTGGGTCGCCGAGTTATAACCCGACGATAAACTCACCTGCAACGGTTCGCTGCCGCCTTTTTTGGTGATAATATTAATCACCCCGCCCAGCGCCTTGCCCCCGTATAACACCGAGCTGGTGCCGCGGATCACTTCAACACGTTCCACCATTGATGTATCCAGCAATAACGGCGCGCCATAGGTGGAATGGTCGGTAATTTCCTGGCCATCAACCAAAATGGCCACCCTTAACGAACTTTCGCCGCGTAACGTTATCCGTTTCATGCCCGCCGTGGCCGCATCTGCCACCTGAATACCGGGAATATCCCTTAAGGTATCGGCAATTGAATCAGCCGAGGCCCGCTCAATATCCTGCGCATCAATGGTTGAAATAGACACCGGGCTTTCCATGAAGTAGCGCTCGGTGCGGGTGGCGGTAATGGTGAAATATTCATCCGGGGCTGAAGAGAGGGTATTAGCCTCGGCGAAAGCATAATTGGCAGAGGCCATTAACGCACTGCCGATAACGATAGAGATTGCGGATAACTTAAACATGAGACAAGTTTGCTATTGCTAAGGAGTAGAAACTGTCACACTACATAAGATGATAATGGTTATCAATTGCGTTTATTGTTCTGGATCATACTTTGGTGTTTTAATGCGGTTATAGCATTAATATGGTGCTCTCCCTAAGTTATTTGACTAAGCAAGGAGAGCATGAATTAAAACAGAATCACCTTATAAAAAACACTTACCCATCACTAATTTTCACTTCACAATTTGGCAGGCCATCTTTAGGTAAATTCAACCGAACTGTTAAAGCCAACCGATTTTCAATAAACTCAAATTCGCTTTTTCTGGTCCTCACTTGTCTAACCAGCAACATATCATCCATTATCGAGATGAAATAAAAACCAAACATATTTCTTTTTACGCTTACTAAAATATGTCGTTTGCCAAAGTGAAATTTTTTACTGTACTCAATCTTATATTGCCAACATATAATTACCATCAACAAGATAAGTAAAAAACCATCTATTCCATAGTATTCAATATGGTATTCTAATTTAACCACAGCAACAATCACTACTACCATCATAAAAAACCGAAGCCAATTTACACGTTTATTGGTTTCAAGATTTGCAAATTCATTCAACGTATTTTTCATATAGATCCCTTATTTAATACGTAAATTAAGCTAATAAATTTTTATACCCTACAAGGGAGCTAAATGAAATACTAAAATTTAGCTCCCTAAGATTATTTACCATTCAAATGTAGGAAGTGAATCAAGTACAAGGTCACTACCTGAGTCTTGGATTGCCGCTGATGCCCCCATTCCCGGTATGTTACCTAATTCCGACGATATTATTTGAAGGCTGGAACTGACAGTACCATTCATACTGGCTTTGATAGCTCCCGCTCCAGCCCCCCCAAGAACTGAAAAGGCTCCAGCTGTAAGGGATGCAGTTACATTTACTTTCCCTGAACTAATATACTGGCCGGTAGCATCCCCCCCAGCTGTACTTATAGCATTAGTAATGGCAGTGCCCGCCATTACTTTTCCTATTGATAACCTTGAAGCGGTAACAGGTAATGCAGACACAGATGCTCCCATTGTCAGCCCTGCTAAACCACCAATTGTAGCTCCAACGGCAGCGGACTTAGCCACATTAAAAGCATCATTGATAGTAAAGTCACCACGAGTTTGTAAGTATGCTGAATACCCGCCGGCAATACCACCCGATATAAAACCTATAACAGCTAACGCTGTTTCACCATTAGGATCGGTATAACCATAAGGATTATTATTAACATAGGTATAGCGGCCAAAAGAATGCACCGGATAGTCCGGATTATAACCCACAGGATCTATCGAATAAAAACGTCCAATTTCAGGATCATAGTAACGCGCCTGCATATACGTTAACCCAAGATGCTGATCTTGTATATGCCCGGTATAGCCGGATTCATCCTTAAGATTTTCCAGGTTGTCCGGCGCATCCGTGACTTTACCAAAGGGCTGGTAATAGGTGCGTTTGATAATGTCGCCATCAATGTCCATGGTCAGCATCGGCGAGCCGAGCATATCCGTCATCACATAGGTAATACCGGGGGTATCGTTTGCTACCACCTCTACGTTTAAGTGCCAGACTACTGCTTGCTCCGAACAATCTTCCACACAGCCAGGCTCTGTTTCTTTTACCTGAAACACCAGTTCGCTGTTGCCGGTCACAAACTTTTCCGTCCTCAGTTCCAACCGGGTATTGGTGCCTTCACTGTTTCCCTGGAAACGAATTTCCGCCTGGTTGAGCAGCTCTGCACCGCTAACAAAATCTATCGGGTAGCTGGTTTGCTCCACATAACGGCCCAAGTCCAGGGTTTCACTGCTGTTGGCAGCGAGCGTGATACGCTTATTGATATGTTTAAGTTCATCCCCGGAGGCGGTATCCGATACGGCAAAGTTAATGGTCCAGATAACCTCCTGTGTCCAACAACTGCCGTAGCAGCCTGTTGCCGGTTTGGTGAGGTTTATCTGTAGTGAGCCGGTTCCTGTTTGCCCTGCCTCAGTAACAATATTCACTTGTGCCTGACTCAGGTTGCCAACCACGGTATCAAGCTGTAAATCTGCCGATTGCAACAAAGCATCACCACTGACAATGCTTAAGGATTTGTCATCACTAAAAGCGGCTATCGGCCCGGTTAATGCCAACGTATCCCCGGCGGTCAATTGAATATCGGTAGTCAGCTGCTCCGACACCGCATTGTTTTCAGTTTTGAAATTCAGGTGCCAGTACACGGTTTGCACCGGGCAGGAATCGCCGCAGCCGGCAACATAAGCCTTGTCTTTTACTGTTACCACAATTTCACCTGAACCTGCGCTGTTGGCAGCAAGCTCCAGGTATGCGAATTTCGATGTGCGCCACTCTACCGCGGCAGCATCTAAAAACTGCCCGCCGGAAACTATATTCACCTCGGCGCCATAAGCCCGGTCAAAGCTACCTATTCTTACCGAACCCTGTCGCTGTATCAGGGTCAGGTCGGCATACTCGTGTATCGGCTCTGGCGTGTCATAGCCAAGCTTAAATTTCACATGTAGGTAATTAAGCTGCCTGCGGCAACTATCACTGCCGCTTTGGCAAGTCCCCCGGACACGTTTTTCTGTGGTATAGGTAAACACCATTTCACCGCTTCCGGTGACATTTCTATCACCTGCTGGCATAAGGGTGAACAAGCTATAATTGAGCTTTTTCTCTTCGGTAACCGACTGAATCAACGTCTCGCCACTGCTGAAACTGTACACCGGCTCTGTCAGGTAATCGCCAATATCAGTATTAAAGGTCTTTGTTTCACCGTGGTTTAACTGAAATTCTTTATAAAGGTGTATCGGCTCGGGATCGGGGGTTAACGCTTCAACCTCAAATTGCAAATGCAGATAAACTACCTGGCGCTGGCAGCTGTCGCCGCCGTCAACACACACTTTGTTCTGATTTACCCTATGCACCAGCTCAATCGTTATTTCCCCACGGCCTTGCTGACCGGGCAGGCTTTGCAGGGAAATTTCAGGCTCGTAGTGATCGCCGTTTTCTGCCGTTTTGGTAATCGCCACCGCCGACAATAGGCCAGCTCCCTCAGTAATGCTATAAACCGGCTCTTCAATATAAGGTTTTGGCAAATACACATAAGAGGCCGATGCACCGGCATCCAGGGTCACCCGGCGGTTAACATGCATGGGCTCTGGCGTGGGCTCCTTGTCTTCAACGGTAAAGTTAATATGCAGGTGATTCACTTGCTCGCGGCAAGTATCGCCGCCCAGCTCACATTCACCGATCACGAATAGCTTTTTGGTGTAGGTAACCACCACCTCACCGCTGCCTGACAAGGTATCACTTGCCGTCATGTTCAGACGGTAAACATTGTTATCCAGCTCACCGTTAACTGCGCTGAACAATTCATGCCCCGAGTTAAATTTAAAACCGACTCCGGCTTGGTGATTACCGGTGTGGATCACCAGTTGTTTGCTCTCCCCGGCGTCAAAGGTTTTTTCTTTATATTCATGCACGGGTTCGGGCACAGGCAACAAAGGAGCGACAGTAAACTGCACATGTACTAAAATCTCCTGGTTATAACAGCTATTTCCCTCGACACATACTTTGCCCCGGTTGACTTCCCGATTGAGCTTCACCGTGACCTCACCGCTGCCGGTTTGCCCGGCAACCGTTTGCAGTGTCATAAGCTGCTGATAAGTACCGTCTGCCAATGGCACTTCTGTAAGAGCGATACCGGCAACTAACTCGGCCCCTGTATCCAGGGTATAGCTTGGCGTCCCTCCGTTCGTTGATAACAAAGAATAAAGATCTACCTCGGCTTCCCCGCCGGGTACCAGGGTTACATAGCGAGTTACATGTTGCGGCTGAGGCGTTGTAACCTTTTCTTCAACCTTGAACAATATATGGCGGTATATCACCTGTTCCCGACAGCTGTCGCCACCTTCGGCGCAAGTACCGAAAACATTGCTTAACCTGCCAATATAGGCAATCACCATCTCGCCGCTCCCCGCATCGCTATCGCTGGCGGTCAGTTCGTAAACATATGCCCGGCCACTCGCACTTCTGGTAACCGCAGTCAGTAAGCTTTCACCGCTGTTAAAGGTATGCGTGGGGGTCGCAATAAAGTCTTCCAGCGAGGTTCTTACTGTTTTCACTTCTCCCGGGGCCAGGGTAACGGTTTTATATTGGTGTATCGGCTCAGGTGTCGGTATTAATGCCTCTACCGTAAATTGCACATGCACATAGACTTCCTGAACATAGCAGCTATTGGTGCCGTCAAGACATACCTTGCCTTGATTCACCGCACGCACCAGTTTTACGATGATCTCGCCGTTGTTATTTTGCTCAGGGTTGCTTTCTTCTTCAGAGCGACTTTGCAGATTCAAAGCAAGTTGGTATTCCCGGCCATCCACGGCTTTTTTCACCAAAGTCACATGTGACAATAACGCTTCCCCGGCCTCTATGGTATAGCTTGGTTCATCAAGATACTCAGCAGACCATGATGTCAAATCAATTTCCGCACTATGGCCCAAAGGAACTGCCACTTGTTTATTAATATGGAGCGGTTCGGGTACCGGCACTTGCGGCTCAACGGTAAACAAAATATGTTGATGGGTTATTAACTCGCGGCAGGTATCTCCGCCTTCAAGGCAGGTGCCAAAAACCCGCTCGCTGGTAGTGTAGGTGATCACCATTTCACCGCTGCCGGCTTCACTTTCATTAGCCTGAAGATAATACCTGTACCTGCGTGCTTCCTGCTCTTCCCTGACCGAGGTCAGCAAGTATTCCCCGGACACAAAGCTGATTTCAGGCTCTGTCAGGTAATCTCCCAGATGGGTGATCACATCTTTGATTTCCCCTGTGTTTAACGGAACCTCTTTATATTCATGTACAGGCGCAGGGGTTGGGATCAGCGGGTCGACACTAAAGGCCAGGTGCATGTAAATTTCCTGGCGGTGACAGCTGTTATCCCCGGCCAGGCACTTATCTCCCACATTAACTTCCCGCACCATTTTTACTACCAGCTCCCCCGTACCCGTTTGCCCGGGATTAGCGTATAGGGTCACTTTTGGCTGATAGCGGTTACCATCTTGCTCATACTTGCTGATCACAACATCAGAGAGTAAATCGGCCCCGCTATCCAGCGTATAAACCGGCTCTACCAGATAAACATTACTGAGAGTATCCAGGGCAAAAGTGGCTTCATGCCCGGTAGCCAGGTTTATGCGTTGATTAAGGTGCAAAGGTGCAGGAGTCGGCTTAAGTACTTCCGGCTCTACCTTAAACAACACATGTTGATAAATTATCTGCTCACGGCAACTGTCGCCCTGCTCACAGGTGCCGGCAACCTCATTTTCCAGGGTGTAGGAAATCACCATTTCCCCTTCACCGGCGGCGCTGTCGGTTGCGGTCAGGTAATAACGGTAGTTTCTGCCGTCCGGTTCCCGCCTTACCGTCACTAGCGATTCGCCGCCGGTAAAGGTTACGCTGGGTTCTACCAGATAATCCCCGATATGGGTGGCAATATCTTTTATTTCTCCCTGCTCAAAATACAGCTCTTTATGTTCATGCACGGGCACGGGCGCAGGCACTAACGCCTCCACAATAAACTCCAGGTGAACATACACTTCCTGCTGATGGCAGCCAGTGCCGCCGTCTTCACAGGTTTTGCCCTGATTCACTCCATACAGCAATTTAACGGTTATTTCCCCTTTACCGCTTTGCCCGGCCAGGCTTTGCAGGTTAAGTACGGGTTGATAAACCTCGCCTTGCTCAGATGTTTTGGTAATGGTGACGCCAGCGAGCAAGTGCTCACCCGACTCAATCACCACAACCGGCTCTTGCAGGTTCGTTTCCACGCCGTAGCTTAGCGCTATAGACGCCTGATAACCGGATGCCAGGGTTAAATATTTATTTCGATGATACGGCGCAGGTGTCGGATACAGGGTTTCCGCCTCTACCGAGAATAAAATGTGTTGATGAACCTCCTGCCAGCGACAAGTATCCCCGCCGTCCTGACAGGTGCCGGTTTCATCATTTTCTATGGTATAAGTCACCACCAGTTCACCGGTGCCTTCCGTACTTTCACCTGCCGTTAGCCAATAGCGGTAGTTTCTGCCGTCCGGTGTTTTTACTACAGAAGCCAGCAGGTTTTCACCGGTGATGAACGCCGCTGTTGGCTCAGCCTGGTAGTCTCCTACTTTGGTTATAAAGTCTTTAACCTCTCCCTGGTTCAGGCGTATTTCTTTATAGGTATGTAGCGGCTGTGGTGTCGGCACCAGGGCCAGCGAGTTAAATGCCAGATGAACCACGACCGGTTGGCGGTAACAGGCATCACCGCCGCCAAGACAAATACGGCCATTGTTAGTAGCCTCCACCATTTCAATGGTGATCTCACCGGCGCCGGTTTCTCCAGCTATGGTTTGTACGGTGATCTCAGGCTGGTATTTATTTCCCTCCTGCTGTTTTTTCGAGATGCTTACAGCCGACACTAGTCCGTCTCCCGCCTCTATGGTGTACACGGGGTCTTGCAGATAAGTTACCGGCAAATAGTCCAGGTCTAGCGATCCGGCATAGCCGCTGGCAATATCCAGTTGCTTATTTAGATATAAAGGCTCAGGTACAGGCGCGTCAGGAAAAACAATAAAGTTGAAATGCTCAAAAACAAGCTGACTACGGCAAGTATCGCCACCTTCTAAACAAGTGCCATCCGGGTTTACCGCCTGAGTGTAGGTGACAATAAATTCACCGTTACCGTCTTCACTGGCGTTCGCGGTTAGCAAATAGCGGAAACGGTTGCCGTCCTGCTCTTTGCTGACATTGGCAAGCAGGTTCGCTCCACCGGTAAACTGGTGACCGGGAGTTACCAGAAAGTCGGCGCTGCGGGTAAGCAGCTCTTTGGTTTCGCCAAGATTAAAGGTGATGTTTTTATAAAAATGCTCCGGCTCTGGTGTCGGAATTAAGGCTTCTATCCTGAACGACAAGTGAATATATATTTCCTGTCGGTGGCAACTGTCAGTACCGTCAAGGCAGCCGCCCCCCTGATTCACCAACTGCACCAGCTTAACGGTTATTTCGCCACTACCGCTTTGCCCGGCAATACTGTGCAAAGCAAGTTGAGGTTGATAGCTTTCGCCGTTTTGCGCTAGTTTGTAAATGCTTACCCCTGACAGCAAATCATCTCCTGACTCCAGGGTATAACTGGCCTCTTCAGTAAACAATTCGGCCTGTTCAGTTAATAGCAACAGTCCTTCACTGCCGGAATCAAAAGTCAGGTACTTATTCACATGCACCGGCTCAGGATTAGGGTAGAGCACTTCACCGTCAATAAAAAAATTAACATGATAGAACTCGTTAAATTCCCCTTCGGACGGCGTCTGGTTCCGGTAACTGAATATCACCTCACCGCTGCCGGCAACATTACTTTTTGGGGTAATGGTAAATAAATAACGTTGAAAACCACTACTGCTTAACCGGCCAACTTTTTCAACCGTGACATCGGTTAACAGCTCTGCCCCCGAGGCAATTTCAATGCCCGGCGGTTCGCCTGTTTCCACAACACGGATAACGATCTGGGCCGGTTCTCCGCTTTCCAAAGTCAGGTTACTGGTTCTGTGGTTATCTTCTGCTGCCAGCACAGGCGAGCTAACCAAAGTTAGCAGCATCACCACAACGAACAGATATGCAGCTTGCATCTGCCTGATATTATTTTTGTAATTCATTTTGCTTCCCTGTATTACATTTCAACTTCGGCGACCAGACGACCTTGCAGGTGAACATAATCCACCGTGCGGCCATTGGCTTTTTGTTGGAACAGCAGGCTGCCGTCCTGACTATAAAAAAAGTAACTGGTTTTGCCCTGATGTGTTTTTTTCACCCGGCGGTCATGGCCGTCGTAAGCAAAGTCTCCGGCAAAGTTGGTGAATATGGCCGCACTGTCAGCATTGATCACAAAGCCCTCTGCCGAGATCAGCTGATTGGCATCATTGAAGCTGAAGTCTTTAACGCCGTTAGAGGTAACATTGCCCCGGGCGTCGTAACTGAAGGTATAAAAGGCGTTATTGTTATTGGTAACCGAGGTTAAACGGTTGTTGGCATCATAAAGATAATCCAGTTGCTGGCCACCCATATGTTTGGCGGTGATGTTGCCCAGCTGGTCATAATAAACCAAGCCACTGCCCCAGCTGCCGTCTGCCCGGATTAAACGGTTTAAGCCGTCATAACCCATAGTGATCGAATGCTGCGGCTGAATTTCATCGCGGATACTGGCCAGGTTGTTATTGTCGTCATAACCATATTTCAATGCAGCTACGGCAATAAAATTCACTTTTAACAGATCTTCATCGTGCAGCTGCCTGTCGTTTTGTTCGGCGCTGTAAGTGGCGCCGTTGGCATAATCAAAACCTTCAAGCTGACCGTTATCAAAATATTCTATGTTGCTGACATGCTGGCCGACCTTGCGCGGCTGTCCCAGGGCATTGGGGCTGAAATCTATGGTTTTCCCCGACGGATAAGTCAGGGTTTTCAAATGACCCAAAGCAGTATAGGTACGCAGTGAAGTAAAACTTTTACCGTCAACCGTCAGCACTTCTTTGCTCAGCTCGTTTAACGGGTTATAGGCATAGCTCCAGCGGGTTGTGCCGCTTTCAGCCGCCAGCATCTTACCCAGGGGATCTAAGGTAAAGGTTTTGCTCGGAGTCGTTCCCGGATAGTCAATGGTTTTCAGTTCGCCTTTAAAGTCGTAACTGTTTTTTATTTTATCCTTGTCCGCCACCAAATGCCGGTCGCAATTCGTAGTTACCGAGCTAATGCCCTTTGCCTGCCATAAGGGGTTACCCAAGTTATCATAATCAAAGTAGGTCCAGCTGCTTTCGGGGTCAAAGCGCTTGCACAGGCGTTGCTGGTCGTCATAAACCTGGGTTCTGGTTACTCCTCCCTGGGTGATGCCTGTGACCGAACCAAAAATATTGTAGCTAAAGCTGGTATTGACGTTTTCCGGGGCAGCGATAAGTACGGGATTCTCCTGGCTTGGCTCCTCATAAGCCAGGTAACTGGTAACGGTGCGATGGTTTTTAGCATCGGTTACCGCGGTTTTATTACCGGTAAGATATTCAAAGCGAGTGCTATTACCGGCAACATTATCAATAATTTGGGTTTGACGTTGTAAAGCATCATAGTGAGTTTCAATACCTTTAGTCCTGCTGTTGGCCTGGGACTGAAAGGTTTGCTGGCCGAAAATATTATACTGGTAGCGGACATAACTTTTAGTTTCATCTGGCTGGGATAAGTCCTTTTGCTCTCTGCCCATCAGGCGTTTCATACCGTCATAATGCTCGACAACCTCACGATTGCCTTCGGTAACAGTTTTCGTAAAGTCGCTACCGAAACTAGAAGAGCCATCGATATCGTAAGTAATATTGGTATCTAAACGGCCACTGCCAGGATACTTTATTTTAGTGATACGTTTCAGGACGTCGTAACTGTATTCGGTTTTCTGCCCGAGCTCATTAACCTCATGTAGAGTAACCCCCCTGTCATCCACCTTACGGGTGAGCTCATCAAATAAAGCGGCATTATAACGGCTGGTAAATCGCTCTTTTTGTGGAATGCCGCGGTGATAGTTATCCAGCAAGTGGCGCTGATTAGGCGCGTTATACTGGGTTTCCAGTAAATTTCCTTCACCCGAATAGCGCACCATAGATTTTTGTAATACCCCAAAACGGCTTTCCTGATAAGGCAGCGATTTATAGGTGGATGTAGGGCTGTGGTAGCTGGTGGCAGACACTTCCGTCCACTGGCCGTTGCTCGCAGAAAGCCATTGTTTTGCAGGTAGCCCCAACAACCAGTTATGGCTGTCATGATAATTTTCTTGTTTGATCCAGCGTGCTTTCCCCTGGGTTTGGTTGGTCTGGCTGGTTAAGGTAGGAAATCCGTATTCATCAAAGGCATGCAGCTTAGTGACATAGGTAACACCATCTTGAATGATAGTTTTCTCGATTAATTGCTTACGGTAGTGTTTTTCCGGAATTTCCCGTGATCCCGGACTTTTATTCGTTGCTCCGGGTTTGCAGTTTACATAATGACAAGGGACACCGGGTATTTGACTATAATCCCAGCGGTACACTTCCTGCTTTAAAGGATTGTTATTATCGACATCTTCAAGCGTTGCAAAAACGGCAACCTCCCCGAGCTCACCTTCTTCTTTTCCAAATACCTGCTTATAGCGGTAACGAGTAATGCTTTGATCCGGATTTGTCACGGTCAGCTCACGAAGCGGGCTTGCATCGGTAATATCAATGCGCCTTGTTTGCCCCAGATCATTGAACCCACCACTTTTATTGAGTAAGCCTTTGGTAAATTCATAGTGCCAATAATATCGTTTTCCTACATTGACTGACTTTTTGATTAATACTTCCGCTATTGATTGCATAACGAAAAGTGAGGAAAGGCGATCTGTTTCATAACTGATCATATCCGCGTAATTCAACCCAGTAGAATCAACCAGATAGCCTTGATCTAGCACCTTAGGTAAAAAATAAAATTCCGCTTGTGCGCCATCTGGCGAGTCAACGCTATAGATATTGGCATTGCTTGAAATGCTGCTTGCCAAATTTGCCACTCGCATTCGCTGTAGCCCGAAAGTCCAAGCAGTACCATCTGGCCGGGTGACTTTTTTTAGAGCATATAAATTCCGCGGTTCATCCGGGTGGATGGAGATAGGCCACTCCTTATAGTCATAGCGCCATATTTCACCGGTATTGGCCTTAGCCTGGGTGATACGGTAGCCCTTATGCGGCCATTTAATTAAATGGTTGTTAACCGCTTGCCAGGTTAAGTCAATTCTTCGATTGTCGTTGGCAACAATTGACTGCAACATGGCCTGACGATTGCCGTCTTTGGGGTTATATTGATATTTCACCCAGTTGCCAAAGCGGTCTTCTACTTTAGTCACCAGGAAACGTACGGTGAAATTAAACATTTTTTTATACAGGGCAAAAGTATAAACAACCCCTTGAGGGGAAGTTGCCTGAAAACCTTCTTCCCCTTCATCGGTATTGATGCATTTCACTACCCAGTGATCCTCGGTGATATATTTTGTATCCACGGGATAATTAACCGTACTTTGCTGATGATCCAGCTGATACAGGCGTTTAGGCACACCGTTTATATTTAAAATGAAACCATTAAAGGGGTGGATAATATTATCGTTAAAGATATTTAGGGTGTCAGAGCAAATCTTCGCAGGAAAAGGTTCATAACCAGAGAAACGATCACTTGTTCTCGTGTAGCTGCCTTTTATTTCGGGTATGGCTAACTCCCAGTCATGAAACTCGGTAAAAGTATCGTAATACTGACTGGTAAAACCATTTTTAACCCGGGTTATTTCAACCGGTAAATCCGAGTTTCCCGGCAAACTTAAATCGGTTTGCAAAAAAGAAACGCTGCCGTCATAGGTATTCATCTGGTCACCGGCAAAGTTCACGTCAACCGCTTTTAGCTGACCGGTACTGGCTTGTGGATCTATTTTATAATTGCTTGCCGCATGAATCTCGCTGGCATAAGGGTCTTCATCTTCCGCTTGTACTAAAAAAGGGGAAAAAGAACACAAGGCGGAAAAAGCTGCCAGGCACAATACGCCCAGCCTGATTTTCTTTGAATCCATATTTTTATTTCCGTATTCATTTCATAGTTGAAATGAGTTAATGCATGAATAATGACCACAAGAATTGGTAATAACAGCGCAATAATTCCATCCCTGGGGTTGTCGTTAATTTTTAAGTCAGCAGCACAAAGCTTTGCCTGTAATAACAAACTCCAGCCGATGACTATGATTGTCAGGTTTAAATCTTCATATTTTCTCCGTCAGTTTCGCTTAATATTTTTTGCAGCTTTTACTGCTTTGAAACGGTAAACAACGGTTGATTAAACAACCTGTCAAGCTACCCGCCAGCGCGGACACCAAGCTGTAAATCAGGACGATAAATACATAGCAAGAAAATGGACTTAGCTGTTTTGCTATATCGATCAATAAAAGCAGTGCTATCGACATCAATATGGAAACCAGCCCGGTTAATCCTATGCTACATTTCGTCAGCTCTTTGCTGTTTGCCTTTGCATGCCAATAAAACAACAGTGTCAGCCCAAGAACCGGACCGAAAAAAACACTGGCCAATAAAACGTCTTGATACAATTGCACAAACACACCCGCCTTATATGTATGAAAACATACATCAACGCATCATATAAAAACACACACCAAAAGGTATGAAAACATACACTTTAGTAGTATATGAAAATCATGAGGTATGAAAACATACACTCTATAGGGCTAAAAAAATTTAATTCATCCCTTAGCAGGCGCTGGCATCTCAACAATAAAACCATGATTTTGAATATAAGCCGTTAAATTATCATAATGCAGACGCCAACCAGCTACGCATCGGGATAAAGCTTCCATCACCACAAGGTTGGCGGTGATCTGTGTTTTCATATCCGGACAAGGTTTTCCATCAGCTATAGCATCATGTACGATGATAAAAGCACCACAAGGTAATTGTAATAATGACCAGTTATCGCTTACTTCAAACTCAACATTTAGCTGCAGCTGAGCCAGCACCGCCCTGAAATAACCGGGAGAGAAGCTTGCTATGCTGTCAGTACTAAAGTCGGATGGGAACAGGGTTTTCTGATCAAATTCACGCTTTTTGTTATCTGTTAAAAAGTTCACCATTATTGTGCAATCTCACTCTTTGTTTTACTTATGACTAATGCCACAAAATATGACCTTCCATACAGATCATAACGTTAATGCCGTACTGGCCCTGCTCGCTAATTGCCTGGCTAGCAACCTGGACAACAAACGGCTGATCAACTCAGGTAAGTTCCCGGCAATGTCCGTCTTATGTATGATTTCATCAACTCCGTCAGCATCAACAGCCTCATATTCAATATCGCTTGAAGTGATCAGGGTCACACTCTGGTTATGTCGGTGGTGCAGGTGCCAGGCCAAGGCAAAACCGCTCATGTTCGGCATATGGATATCACTGAGCACAAACTCTGGCCTGTGCCTGTTAAACTGCTCTATCGCTGTCATCCCATCTTCTGCCAGGAAAACGGTAAAACCATGGCTGTCGAACAATTTAAATAAGAAAAAACGACTTTGTGCCATATCGTCAACTATGAGTAATTTGTTCATAAAAATCCTTTTAATATGTCGCCGAAAATAACTTCCCCGCTTGCAGGTAAAATGAACAACGACTTATTAGGCAAATACCTGCCAGCTAGGCTGGGCGGGTTTATATCTGTTTGATATCTCATTAAAAGCCTACCGAATTTGATACACAAAAATCTTGCCATTAACAAAAAAAGGATAAAAAAAAGAGTAAAAAAAATTTAATGTACAAATCATTAGACATTAAAATGGCGCAGCTGAAAAAGTATCAAAAAAAGCTTTAATAAAGCTAAAATGCCATGCTAAATTACCACAGCCGGTAAGAATGCAGCTATGGAATAGCGGCGAGAACATACTTACCAATACAGAAAACAACGCCGCGATTAAAGGAATAAGCAATGAGAACAGCCCAAATACATTTCACCTCACAAGAAATTAACCGGCCTGATATTTTTCAAAATATTACCGACAGCATTCATAAAGCAAACGGCCCTAGATTTTCAGCGCAAAATACCCTACTTCTTCTTGCTGGTAGTACAGATGCTAACTCAATGAATAACCACACCGAGACCTCCCCCTAATATCCAGACTTTAAGCAAGCAACACCGCAGGAAAACATGGTGTAGCTTTGGATATAGCAAAGGCTGTTTATTCATTTGCGCCTTTGCTGACTGTAGTTGTAAAACAAGGAATAAATGGTGACAGATGAACTAGATAAAATCCAAGAGGACTTTACCGGGGAAGACCTGAAAAATATGAGGTTAACCTCAGGTAAAACGATGCAGGTAATGGCGGATCATGTCGAGGTGCATCGCCATACCTACGGCAATTATGAAAGTGGCGTTAGCCTGATCCCTTTAAGTTACTTATTAAAATGGGCCAAACTTTGTGGAATGAATTGTGACTCCATTTATAACTATGCTGCCCAGTGCCGAAAAATTGTCAATGAACAGCAACTGATCCGCCCGAGAAAAAAACGTACCGATGATAAAGAAGCCGAAGAGAAACTTGCCCCCGAAAAAAACAAAGGAACTGATAATGAAGAATTTGAAAGCTGATTTAATAAATAAAGAAATCAAAATATTAGATAAATTATCCACTATATTCGGGGGCGTTTATAAGCCTGATAGACCCAAAAGAATAGAGAATAATGCACCTGCCAGCGGTATTACAGAACAAATCACAGCAGTCGAGTTAACAAAAGTAGCCGGAGGTGTTTACAAAGCTAAAGGACCTAAAGCTGCCGCCACATTGCTCTCGCCGGTTGCGGATATTACAGAGAGCATAGCTGAGCAAGACGGAAGTTATACCCCATAAGGAAATGCGATGAAAAAGTTTGATTTGATTATTTTAATCGCCTTAGCCTTATGTTGTTTAAGCTTTTTTTATACCTATACCCAATATTACGAGTTAGGCTTATGCCTGTATCTGTTCGTTGTTGCCATGGTATATTTTGATAATATCAATGTCAGGCATATCTGCGCACTATTACTAATCTATAAACTCAGCATATATTCATTAATGAATTTTTATTTAATAGATGCAGTAGAACCATTAGAAAATGTCTGGGGAAATGTCATTCTATTTTCTATACAACTAACAGCCTTAGCAGCTTTAACGCTCATAATGTTTTTCCGACCAATATTGTCCAGAATGTTGCATAAAAGGTTTTCTCCTGAAGACGACACAAAAATAGCCGCTGGCTTTGGTGAGATTTTTATTGTTTCTGGCTACGCCTTGTTAACTTTAGTGATGCTACTCACCTTTGTGGAAAACATTATCAGGAACCTTGAGTACATCGGTTTTAGTAATGAAATTGCCCAACCCTTCTGGAACTGGACATTTTTCTACGACAACCTCGAACCTATCTTCCACAGCGGTGAAATACTAATAGGCGTAGTGATTCTCTTCCTGGCCCTGGTAAACCCGGATGAAGTACAAGAAAACCTCGCCACAGAGTAAGTACCGACACTTAATTTTTATGCCTGTTATCATCATTAACAGGCATAAATTTTTTCAGTGATAACCACGAAAATACAACCAGTCAAAAATAGAAGCATGCGGCAACACACCGCCGCTGGCCACCACTTCCGACAAACAATCTTGCCAAAATTCATCTACCAGCTGCGCATTTGACGCCGCTTTAACATTGTAATGGGTGAGCATAAACCGGCTGAGTTTTTCAGGCGCATGTTGGCGGTACTGTTGCCAAAAAGTATCTAAAGAAGCAATACCCGGAGCATTAGTGATTTTTTTATTATCAGTAACTTGCACGGCAAAACCACAGCTAAAAAATTCAGGGATTGTTTCCGTATTGGTACGGCGGTTACTATTCATCATCTTCCTTGTATGTATGTTTACATACACTTTAACTTTATTTTACCTGCAAAGTAAATAATTAATTGAAAAGTCAGATATAATCAGCCTTCAACATTATTTATGCCGCACCACAACATTAATATAAAAACGCGAGCAACTGAATATTGTGACGATAAATCAGAACATTTATATAACTCATTTTAATTACTAGGGTAGGTAATAACATTGAGCAATTCGCTGCAACCCGCTAAACACTTTGTACAAGTGCCAATGCCAAACTGGATGTTCGATACCGCCAAGGCACTGGCCAAAGACAAAGCCATGGACTTAAAAGCCTTGCTGGAAGAATTTATAGACAACTACATTGAAAGCAAAAAGTGTTATGACCAGGAAAAAGACCGCTATGTCATTTTTTATGCGTCACCGGCCAACTCCAAACCACGCTCTATCTGGCTATCTCAAGGCCATTATAAAAAAGTGGAGGCCTTTGCCCAAAAGCACACCAGCCGCATTAACAGGGTAGTATTTAGCGCCTGCCTTGACGGGCTTATTGCCAATCACTGCGTTACGATATAAACAGGTTTTACTGCAGAGATTGCTTACCTTACCAGTTAATTATGATTGTGAGATGGAGAAATATTGCCGCACCGCCTGCTGCCGGCAAGAGCCGTTGAAAACCGCTTATACTGCCGCCTATAATTAACAGCCAGACAACAAAAAGGAATTTGTTATCGCCCGCTCAGCCAAACACCGCAAGGCCTATAAACGCCAGCGCAGAAAAACAAGAGTATATAAGCCACCAGTCAGAATAGAAAAGCCACGCACTCCCATTTACAGCATCCCTTTAATCGCTTTATGCTGGTTTCTTTATGGTGCACTTAGCGGTGAATTAACCATTTGGGGCCGCTCAGGCAGCTTTACCCTGACAGGGAAAGCAAGTTGGGTTGCCTGCGGAGGCCCTTTGGGTGTACTGCTAAGTGAGTTTGTAAAATATGACAGCAGAATAACCCTTAACAAATGGCCCCGTAAAATACTGGGGCTGCTGGCCATGATACTGGCTTTTCTCTTATTCTTTGGTTCAATATTTATCAGAGAAGATTAGCGGCACAGTTAAAGCAGCATGTACTTTACCTGCTTGATCCTGGTATTCCCTAAAAACAACCTGACTTTTATTCCGCCCCATATAGATAAACGACTAATGCCACTACGATCATAAAAGCAATAAGCGACCCATGAAAGTTAGTTAACCTGAAATACTAGCAGGCCATTATTATCAGTGAAAATGCATTTGTTGAAGTTAGTTACCGTTAAGGGGAATTGCAAAAGCAAACAGAGAAATAATAACAACAGTTCATAGCCCAAAGCCTCTAGTTTAGGAGCTTCCACGCCTTATAACAAAGAGCATAACCAGCCCCGTTTATTGCAGATATTAATCTAATAAACAACCACTTTACTGTTGCTTTATACAGCATTCTGGTCTTTCATTATAAGTGCCTCTCAGCAACAAAGGGGGACAACCTCGCCAGTATTTTTATCCGTTAGCGCGTATAAAGCGCGTCGTAGCAACCGCAACCCCTGAGTGCGAGCACACCCAGAGATTGCTAACCACAACGAACTTCTAAGGAGTCCGCCATGGCTGATTCTAATCATACGTCAGAGCCTAGCTCGGCAAAAGTAAAATATCTCGCCTCACGCCAACTTACTGTTTTAGAAACCATATGTGAGAACGCCGCCAAAACCCGCGGGGTTGGCCTTAATTATGTGCCGGTAGTGCTTGAGCCTTATATCGTGTTAAGAGGTAAATGGCTCGACCAAGCCGGTTTCACCGTAGGGCAAAAGGTTACGGTAACGGTCAATCAAGACAGTTTAGTGATAACGCCAAGCCTGGCAACTAAGTCTTAACCGACAACACCGGCTACCGCTGTAAAACTGCGTAGTAGCCGGTTCTACCCGGCCACACGGAGACAGGGATTTAACGCACAATAACTCTGAGCAGAATAGACCAATTATTCAGGACCATATAAATAATAAGCAATACCAGCCGCTACAATAAACACAGCAAAAGTAATCTGCAAAAATAAAGCCAGATACCAGTCTATTTTACGGGCATAACGTTTAGTCGCTACCACATCCACTAAAGATGCATGGCGCTTAATATTGGGAAATAAAATAATTAATGCATACGCCCCAAATCTGCCGCCAATTCCTTTATCCCATACCGGCGGTTCCTTGCCTTCTTTTCCCATTTCCCTTTCAATATGTCTTACCGTTATACGGCCGAAACACAATATCCCAATCCCCCACAAGAGAAATGAAATGCCGCCAATCGACATCAGCCAAACTTCAAGCGTGAATTCCAACATAGATATGTCTACCTGTAGTTATTGACAAAATGTCAGTCGTTAACAGCATCTTCGATTTGTTTAAAATGTAGGTAATGACTAACTACATTTCAGTTACCCCGGCCCATATAAAAAATAACCAACGCTAATTACAGCCAAAAAAGCAGCAAAAGATACAAGAAAAAATAATGCCAAATACCAGTCCTTTCTCCGAGCATAACTAAGTATCAATTGATCATTAACCAGTGACACTTTCTCGGCCTTTTTCGCTACGATCACCATAGCGTACATGATTAGCCTGATGCCTATGCCTTTATCCCACTCGGGTGGCAATTCACCTTTCTTGGCCATGTTATCTTCAATATGTCTTACGGTAATACGACTAAAACAAAATACCGCAATACCCCATAAGAAAAATAAGGCACCGCCGCATAGCAAAAACCAAGTTTCACTCAAAGCCAATTATTCCGGACCATATAAATAATAAGCAATACCGCCTACACACATTAAAACAACAAATGAGCCAAGAAAAAAAACAGCTAAATACCAATCTTTTTTACGGGCATAGCGAAGAATTAGTTGATCATTAACCGGTGACACAGCGGCAGCCTTTTTAGCTACGATAACCATGGCATACATAGTTATACGAGTACCTATACCTTTATCCCATTCTGGCGGCAATTGACCTGCTTTAGCCATCTCATGTTCAATATGTTTTACCGAAATACGACTGAAACAAAGGGTCGCAATCCCCCATAAAAATATTAAAATGCCAACGCCTAAAGCAAACCAATGCTCAGAGGTTATTTCCATCATTCTGCCTTCAAATTAAAACCGACTAAAGTGAGCACTAGTATCATAAGCCAAGCCCGCTACCCATTGCCCAAGACCATCACCGAATTTAGCTGCTCCATACCCTAAAGCTAGTGCTGTTCCGATAGCAAACACCCATCCCACAGGCGTAGCAAGCATTGCAATACCAAGACTTGACTTAACAATAGCACTACCAACGGCAGCACCTGCCGCAGTACTTAAACCAAAACCAGTTGTTTGCATCACAGCGCTACGCTGCCAATCTTTACCCGCTGCATAATCGTCATAAACATTTGTCCCCCGCTAGATAGCATCAAATACAATAATGCCTTTCCCACCTATATTCGCAGCCTTTTCAAAGCGCTTGATGATCTCAAATGACCGGGTAGACGACAGGTCAATAGCTTTGCTATTTCTGGCACTTTTAGCAATATTGATGCCCCGTTTAGGATCTGACCAAACTGTACCGCGTCTGCTTGCTTTAGCATTGCCCATATACTTATTAAGTTCTGCCTCAAATTTAGCATTCAGCTCCCGGTTCAGGCTTGTTGCCGCTTGTTCCAGTTTTACCAGCTCAATTCCCCGCACTTTCGCCTGATATGCTTTTTGCAAATTTTCTAATGCCTGCTGGTATTTCACCAAAGCTTTGGCAAAGCCCATAAAACGGCTTTCTAAAGCTGTAGCTGCCGCACCGGCCCAGCCATGAGTATCTGACTTTAAATAGGGAATGACGGTATCTTGATTATATTGCTTCATAGCTTCCGCCATAGGAGCTATCTCAGCCAGGTGAAATTCAGACAGTGCTAATAACAATTCCGTACCATAGGTTTCATTAAGGGCAGAAATATTACGCCTGGACTCGGCAGGCAAAGCCTTCAGCTGATTAAAGTTACTGACCAAATCAGGCCTTAACTCCTGCCAGGGACGTGCTTTATCTATCTGTCCCTGCCGTAAAATATAGGGCGTGCCCTGAGGAATAAAATTCCCGCTAATATGCGGGTTATCTAGTAAAAAAGCCTCCACAGCTTGTGGGTCAGGCGGGCAAGGCAGGGATGAACAGGTTTTACTGCTAATACAAATATCGATTTCGCTGGGCATACTAAATCCTTTTAGTGCAAGCGCGCTACTGCTTTGAAGCAAGCTAATCCGTTAGTTAGCCTAAAAGACTAGCAGTTCATTATTGAGAGGGAAAGTTAGAATTAGCCAAAGCTGTTGCACTTTAGGCCCATAGAGCATGCTATAACTTTTTGATCCCCTTACTGTCAATTTCAGCGCTTGCATCATGCGCAAGAAGCCATTCTTCAATAGTGTCAACTAACCTCCCCTCATCGAGCTTGTACTTTCCCTTAAGTGCGCACTCCCATATATAAAGTACTTTCCAGCCATTTGCCATTAATGCTGCACAAGCAAGCTTATCCCTTTTCACGTTTCCTTTAATTTTATTCAGCCAAAATTCAGCTCTTGTTTTCGGCAATGTAAAAAAATGGCAATTAGCATTATTAATTTGATGGCCATGCCAAAAACATCCATTCACAAAAATGACAGCTTTGTATTTTGCTAAAGTGATATCGGGTTTACCCGGAAGATTTTTATTATAAAGGCGAAAGCGAAAACCAAGAGTATGCAGAAGGCTTCGGACTAACATTTCCGGTCTAGTATTTTTACACCTAATCGCGGACATATTTTTGCTGCGAATAGCCCTAGTATGGACGTCAGTCACTTAACAATTTCTCTCACTTATAAAGTAAACCTACTTGTAAAACCACCGTTTTTAAAATTTTTAAATTAACAGTTCTCAGTTGTTATTATGGATTAAAATCATAGTTTCCCTATTTTTACACTTAATAGAAAAATTACCTTACTTTCACATTAACTTAGAAACAGCCTCACAAAAACTAAGAATATATAAACAGGCTTTTCAGTCGATATAAGGATAAACAATAACCCCAAAAATAAAGAACATAAAATATACAGTGAACTAAATAGCACTAACAAGTTCCTTCGGTTATGCCTAAAAGCTTGTTAGAATAACAATATTAATTAATATCACCTTTAAATATAATGCCAAAATTTGTAGATTTATTTTGTGGAGGCGGTTTCGGAGCCAGGGGAGCTGTCAATGGTGGCGGAGAACCACTATTAGCTTTAGATGCATGGAATATCGCAACTGAAACATATAAATTTAATTTTCCCAATGCGGAAGTTATTACTGACTTCATTGAAAAAGTAGATCCTTTTATATACCAAGATCGAATTAAGCCTGATGTTCTGCTTACATCCCCAGAATGTACCTCTCATTCTATTGCAAAAGGAGCAAAGCCTGGTTCAGAAAAAAGCAGGGAGACTGCTATTGGCATTGTTCCCTGGGTTGAAGCAATGCAACCTAGGTGGGTCATCGTTGAGAATGTTAATAGAATGAAAAAATGGGATAGACACAATGAGCTTGTTCAAACCATTGAGAATTTAAATTACACTGTTAGCGACCTACTTCTTAATTCAGCCGATTTTGGTTCTGCACAAGCCAGAAAAAGAATGTTTTTAGTTTGTGATCGTGATGGTACTATGGTTACTAAAGATCAACTTATTAAGTTCGGCAGCCAAAAGAGGTTATCCGCCAACGACATTATCAAATGGAACGGAAATTATAATTCCACTCTTCTATATAAAAGCGGTAGAGCAAAACCCACAATAGAAAGAGCCGAGAGAGCAATAGCTAAATTAGGGCGAAAAAAGCCTTTCATCATTGTTTATTACGGTTCAGATTATGCTGGTGGTTGGCAATCTATTGATGCCCCACTCAGAACTATTACAACAGTGGATCGGTTTGGCCTGGTTACATGGAAAGGAAACACTCCCTATCTCAGAATGCTACAACCTGACGAGTTAAAAAAAGCAATGGGTGGTGGAGACGAACACCAACTTCCTCATGGTAATAGACGTGAAAAAGTAAAACTCTGTGGTAATGGGGTTTGCTCAGAAGTAATGACAGCCATATTTAAATGGATAAGCTCCAATCAAAACAAGCATGTTTTAAATAAAGTATGATTACTCTAAATTTAGAGAAAACATCTTTAGATGTTGACCAAATCTACGGTGGCTCTCGAAACGGTAATGCATCAGATGATCCATTGCCCAAATTACTTGGAGTTGATAACCAAGCTGGTTTTAGACATTTAGGCAAGAGGCCTGAATTAGAAACATTAAAAATGATAGTTTTAAAATCAAGTTTCAAAGAACCTGACTGGCCTGATTTTCTTGATACAGAAACAGGGATTTTTACTTATTACGGTGATCGACGTAGCCCAGGAGAATTGCACGATACACCTCGCCAAGGAAATAAAATATTAAGCAATTTATTTCAAGAAACCCATACGCCCCAATTAAAAGATCACTTTCCTCCAATTTTTGTTTTTGGTAACACTGGTGTATATCGAGATGTTCGGTTTATCGGCTTGGCTGTACCAGGCGCTGAAAATATAGGGCAAGATGATGACTTAGTTGCTTTATGGAGAGCTACAGGTAGCAATAATATTCGTTTTCAAAACTATCGAGCAAAGTTTACTATTTTAGATGTTTCTACAGTTTCACGACTGTGGATTAAAGATATACAAAGTGGAAAAAACTTATTATCTGAAAATGCTCCAAAGCCTTGGGTAGACTGGGTACTTAAGCGTAAATATACTCCTCTTAAGGCACCCCATAGCATTGAAATTCGCGATAAAGATCAACAGACTCCATCGACGCCTCAAGACATAAAAATAATCGAATTGATTTATTCAACTTACAAAAAAGATCCTTATGCATTTGAATTATTTGCTATTAAAGTAGCGCAATTAATGTTACCAAATATTAAAAACTGGGAACTAACACGTCCGTGGAGAGATGGAGGCCGCGATGCTACAGGAATATATCAAATAGGTACTGGAGGTAGCTCTATTGATGTTGAATTTGCTCTTGAAGCTAAATGTTATCAAACTAAATCAGGGGTAGGTGTAAAAGAACTTTCCAGGTTAATTTCGAGACTGAGACATAGACAATTTGGTGTACTTGTTACAACATCTTATCTTTCAAACCAAGCATATAAAGAATTAAAAGAGGATAATCACCCTGTTGTTATTATTTCTGCTAAGGATATCGTTGATACGTTAAAGTGTAGAATAGGTACTTTCGATAATATTCACACATGGCTCTGCAATGTAACTATAAACTAACAAAACTTTATATCCTCTCTTATTCCCCCTAACGCTACACCATAAAAAAATGGAAATGCTTGTTTCTAATTAACAAAAAAAGCATAGTAAATTTAAGTGTAAGGCATTTTTTAATTTAATCATATCTATACCATGATTGATATTTATTCGATGTAACGGCTTGCCCATCTCTCTTTTCAGTCTGATTGCACTCCTTGCAAAGCAGCTGAATATTAGAAATATCATTTAAACCATGTTCAGCTAGGGGTACTATATGATCATAGTTTTCTAAATTTTCAATATTTACCATCCCTGACAAATCCTTATCACAGAGTACACAACGCCCCCTATCCCGGAAGAATACAGCCCTTTTTACCCATTTAGGTATAGATTTCCGCACCAAAACTCCTGGTTTAGCAAATAACACAACTTTTTCTTCTGGGGGTGGCGCATCTTTTTCAAGTTTGAGGCTACTTGCTATCATCTCATTAAAGAGCAGTAGCAAACCTCTATTTTGGAATAGTACATGAAACACTTCTTTTACAGTATGTTGAATAAGTGTCTCATATTCAATGCTAAGTCTGATCTCAGACATATATTCATATACATCATCTTCACTGCAAGTAATAAAAGATTTTCCATGTTCTAATAAATATTCTTCAAAACTTAAATGTTCAATAGAATGAAAAACAAAAGCCAGCTCTATTGGCAACTTATTGGGTTTCATATCCATAATTGCAGCTGGTATATTTTTATATTGCTCAATCAATTTTATTCTTCGATTAAGCTCAATTTCAGAAGTTTCTTCGTGATAAATGTCTTCTATAATAAATTCAATAAAGTAGTGAAATGCTGAGTACTTTTGAAAAGGCTCTACTAAGTAAAATATTCCATCATCCCCGTAGAACTCATGAAGGCTGCCCCAATATTCTAATTGATCATGCAGCACGTTCCTTATTACATTGCAAAAGTAATAAGTTTCATAAAATTTAGCTTCTAACACTATACCCCCCCTGAAATTTAACGCTTAGATAATTAGGAAAATGGTAGTTATTTAGATGCGCAGCAGCTAGTTATCATTTTCCCTTATTTATTAAATTATTATACTTTTCCATGCTCCCTCCAGCCGTTACAAGCACCATCAACTTCACTTGGTTCAGAAAGAAATAATAATGCTCTAAAATTAAGGGATGACCCCTTCGGGCATACCTTTCCTATTGGCGCAACGGTCAACTAAAATTAGCCATTTTCACAATGTAATTCAATATCTTGTCAAACTCCTCATTTACTATATTATTAATTATGAGTTTTGCCTCTATTACAATGGCTTTATGTTTTTCAGAATAAGAATAGTTACAATACATTGATTCCTCTGAATTTCTTATCAGTAATTCTATAGCCATTTTTTTTGTTAATGTCTTTAATTTCGAACCAGTTAATGGCAAGTAAGGTGTAACCAAACGAATTGCATCAAAACCAGCATCTAATTGTTTAAAAAATACTATATATAAAGGCTGACACTCTCCACTATTCAATTGTATATTGAAATATAATTCATTACTGTCACCGTCATAATTTAGAATATAGCCACTTGCTACAACCTTATGTAAAACCCTTGCTAAACTACTGTTTGGTGCAAGCTTTAAACACATCAGAACTTCTTTATTAATTTTATAAACTAGAGAAACACCACTAGTATCAGGTTGCAATGAAGTACTTAATGTTAAACCAGTTCTACACCATAACCAATCCAACAAAGATTTAGTAAAGTTATTAAAAGTATCGTAATTTCCTTTATACTCACCTCCCATTCGGCATAGACCCGTTGTATAACCTGCTAAAAATACAGCTATTGAAAAAACTACTGGACCTGGTGATATAGTTGAATTAAGAGCATTTTTAAGTCGCTCTAAGTCCGGCCTTAACAAAAAAAGAAGAACCGCTCTCTTGAAAATATCACCTTCATCAGCAAGAACTGGTACTTCTATATCAGCATCAATAACTCTCTTGATATAAACCAGCCATTTTTCATTTTCTTCAGTGATACCCTCTATCTGATTTTTAAAGCATTCCTCAACCTTTTCAAGTACGTATAGAGGATCAAAGCCATCTTCAATATTAAAAGACTGCAGTATTGGTAACAAATGGTGGAGAATTTCTTTGTCTGCTTCAGAAATATTAAACGTCTGTTTAGGAAGGTTCATGACTGAAACTTTAACATTTTCAAGTCTATAAGAATCTAAACAAACGATTAGTAAATTAAGAATATATTCATAATTGGAAATATCACAAATAGCTAATTGTTCTAGCGCTTTAATTCCACCACCAAAAGAATCAATAAAAGTTATATAAGGGGCAATATTTTCAACTTCACTAGGTGTTAACTTTATATCATGCTCAATTACACTAACATCTTTCAATATTTTAAAAATACTACGTTCTGCAATAACATCCTCAGGTAATCTCACCAAAAAATCTGCTATAGCATCATCCGTATGCATATATATAACAGATATGCTGCTCAGTGGTATTGCAGCATTCACCACTAAAACATTTTCATTATCATCGACAATAAAACCATCGCAGTACTTCATAATCGCTGCGCTATTACATTCAATAACAACAATTCTCTGGTCGTCAACAAGGTCTATATATTCACTTGACGTTGGAATACCTTTTTTCCAAAAAGGAATTGCCCCATTAAATTCTTTTCGACTATCTTCTTTATAACGGAACTGACTAGCAGCAGGAACAATCATTCCTGCCCCTAAAAAGGACATCAAATTCCTTTGGTTGGTTATATAAAAAAGACTTTTAGCTGTCGCTATATTAAAAAGCCCCCCCTGCACGCTAGTATTAGTAATTATATTTTCCACTTAAGAACCCCTTGTTCAGGTGTGGGTAATATTTTTAAGATTTTTGGCGCTTCATCACAGTCCGAATATGAGAGTTGCAAATATTTCCTAGCTCTGCTAATCATCACATACATTTTCATTTTAAAGAAATCTTCATTAACACCATCCGTTTTATATGATTGAATCTGAGGTATAAAAACACCATCAAATTCAAGCCCCTTACAACTTTTATCACAAACGATAGTAATGGTCCCACCTTTATGAAAATTTATCGTTTTGGCCTCTGTACCAGACATATATTTTTGTACTGTAAAGTTTTTCTCTTCTGCGATTGGCGTAATTGCAACATCTACTCTTTTCAGAGTTGCAATATCGGGCACTATAACGCCTGCGGATAGGTCATCATTATTATGAAGCCAATTGACAATAGAGCGGACTTCTTTTTCAAGCGTATCAAAACTTCGGAGCTGAGGTATTAATCCTTTAATACTTTTTGGGACCTCTGGTACACCTGTTGACATCCCTATATGAAAGTAACTTGCTAGTTTTGCTATTGGCCTGGTATTACGATAATTCGCCGTAACCTCATACATCTCAATCCCAGGCATATAATTCTGAATATCCCTGATTGTTGAATTACGTTTCTCTTCCATACGCTGGTTATCATCAGCAAAAATTGTAACTGCCGGCGCTTTACGTCCATTTACCACATTGCTTTGTGACTTTAAAAAAGTCAGAAATAAATAAAATTCTTTTGGAAAATCCTGCCCTTCATCGATAATCAAATGATTCCAATACATATTGGGTAGATTGTTAACTTTACCTTCTATAATTAAACTTACCATCTTTTTGAAGTCCGGCAGGTATTTTTCAAGTTGTGGCATATTTAAGCGGCGATGGCCTTTTCTCCATAAGCCATAAACCCATGAATTCCATGTCTTCGTGTTTATGTCTATAGCAAGCTCTTTAACTGAACGTTCTACATATCTGTTGAGGAGCTTACTATGCATTATAAGGTCTACTTTTTCTTCTTTTTGTCGAAGAATAGCTGCACGATATAAAGCCAGTACTGTTTTACCCGTTCCCGGCGGCCCGACGCAAAGCACAGGTTTATCAAAAGGGGCCTCCATCAAAAAATCTTCTTGCTGTTCAGTCAGTTCAGCGCGCCTTGGTAAACGCATTAAACAGTATCCTCAATTAGTGATATAAAACGGTTAAAATAACCGGTTGTGGGCTCTCCTTCCCGACCAATCAGCACAGTACGGTCAAGCAAACTATTAGCATAATTACAACTCGTTTCAGCAACTAGCGTGCAAGCATGGCACGCAGCTTTATTTAACCCTTGTATCCCCTGGTGTTTTAATTCGCTACAAATAGGGTCACTTGAACACCAATTAGCACGAAATAAGGCCGTTTTAAACGTACCGTATAATCTGTCCGGTAAACCTTCCCTAACCAAGCCACCAAGGGCTCCTTCGCTATCTGCAGATGCGGTATAAATCAATATACCTGACATACCCTTTTCTTTATCCGAATATATGCGTTCTGATAAAGACGAGGAGGAATAACCACATTCAAAACAAAGTTGCCTGATTAGTAAGTGTGCTAATGTGTGTAAAAGAACAAAGCGATCTGTCGCTTCAGGTAAAAAACCCATAGAAGACTTTTTTAACTTATCACGTATATCCGCTAATACATGAGCAGGTAACTTCTTTTCCCAGTCATCAAGAGCTACTTTATCAAGTGCGATGAAAATACCTTCTCCATAAATTTCTGTTGCAGGTAACCAATTAACATTTGCACCTAAAGATGGTGAAACGATATTTTCATAGTTAGGCTCCAATCGCGTAAAGCCTTTAAGTGCCCTTACTATACGCAATTTCTTTGCTAATGTTACCTGTGAAATTAACCGCCGAAACTCCTCCCAAGCGATTAGTTCATTATCTTGAAGGTTCAACGAAAATGACGCTAAATCTACTTTATCAGCTATAAATTCTGCGCCGGGTAAGCTTTTTGGCGGTGTAATAAATGCTAACCATTCATCTAACAGTAGATCTTCATCATCTAAGACTTCATCAACCTCTTCGGAGCTTTTCTCATTCTCTTGAAGACACTCCCATACAATTTGAGACGTAACACCAAGCTTTTGTAGTTTTTCATCATCAACAATAGGCTGGATAAAAATTTTAGCATAAGGATCATCGTATGATTTCGCCAAGCCCTTTATACTTTTCAATGGTTCCCATTTAGGATGTACTCTAATTAACTCGAATATAGAATCCTCATCCTTTTCTCCTACACGTATATCAATAGCGGATTCAACAACTGGATAATACGCATTACTCGCTCCCCTTTGCACAACTTGCGGTGCCTGGTCACAGAAATCAGCAAGATCCTCTTTCTGCCAGGGGTGGGTACCTTTACATCCTTTTGTGCCTTGGTGCCTTTTCATTAAGCCATCTAAAGAATCTTTGAATGGCAAACGCTCCAAATTATTCTCTGCTTTGCAGTTTAAACAGTAAATAGACAAGGACTGCAACCCAGCTCCTTTCTCAGGTGAAGACTTAAACTGAAGCTTATGGTTTTGACAACCACCTTTTGAGCCAATATGTGCCCATACTCCCCATGGTACATCTGTTAAATGGCCTTTTTTGCACACAGCCATAAAACGCATAGGTACCAACTGACTCTTTTTGCCACAAGGTAAACAGTACGGGTGTTCTCCTTTTTTCTCCCTAGTAGGTGACCACTGCACCATACCTCTGCAAGTTGGACAAAACAACCAAGTTGGGAATCGTAAATAAGGCACAGGTTTGCCACTTCGATATGCGCCCGGAAATAAAGCTCGTCCTGCAACAGGTGCCCCCCTGAAACCTTGTACCCTTAAAACACGTTCTAACCGGGGTAGATGAATATCCGGATCTCCATGGACATCCCATTTTATAGTATCCATAGCAACAAAGGACTCGGAGCCAAAATCATAGATACCACCTACACCAAAAGGAGTAATCGTCTGTGAACGTCTAACAGTTCTATCAACAGCCATTAGCTTTCTCCCCATACGTATACATTACAATCACTATCAACATTTCGCATCGAATTGAGGGTAGGCCATGGGATTTCCGGTTTACTGGCAACATCTGCAGAGTATCCGGTCAATAAAGATTCAATGTTTGGTGACGCACTAGCTTCATAGCGCAGTAAAATTCCACTCTGGCAAGCAAGCTCGGCTTTTTCCTGCCACTTATCAATGCATGCATCCAAGTAATTGCTAATTTCCTGTTGTACAGTTGAATCTTTATATTCAGCCGCTAACATTCTTTTTCTTAATTTATCAATTACAGAGGCAACATCAGCTTTATTCTTATCAAAATTCTTAGCGCCATCATTACCTGATAAACCAGCACAATAACGCATTACAATAGTTAAAGCTGCATGTACGGCACGTTCCATGGCAGGTAGTGCATATGGTGTAACGCTGGTTGGTTCTACCGCCCGGTAAAGAGCTTGATGATATGGTACAAAAGATTCATATTGCGAACGATCTCGAGCCTTATTATTTGGATAGAAGGCGACGACTAGACCAGGTACTTCATCACGTCCAACACGCGAAGATGCCTGTATATACTCAGAAGTAGTCTTCGGTTGTCCATTCATCATTATTAAACCTAAACGTTTAACATCAACACCGACAGAAAACATATTCGTACAAGGTAAAGTATCAATTGAATTAGTATCTCCCTTCGGAGCTTTCAGCGATTCAAGTATTTCAGGTATTTCTTTTGAGGAAATATTAGCTGACATTTCCACAGGTTGAATTTTTCTTGGCTGAGCGCTGTTTTTAGCTATCACTTCCGCCCGTTTAGGAATATCATCGAGCGACATAGTCATAGTTTTTCCCAATTCGCGTCGACTATTATGGAAAATAACTTGTGTCCAGTAACCATCTGCTGCCTGTTCAGACAACTCAACATCAATGGCGGATTGTGCTAATGCAGCGCTGCAGTGTACAAGAGAAGTGACGGGAGTGTGATACTGCCCCATTACACCAATATATAAACGACCAGGGTTCACATCAGTAGAATCCTCTTCTCTTGAGAAATAAGAATCTTCAGCAGTCATTCCTGAGGGAGGAAAGACCATACAGTCACGAGCATACAATTTTCTCACCTGATCATGAGCACGTCTTATAGTCGCGGTAGCAGCTATATATTTAGGATTTGCACCTGAACGCTTCATGACAACATCCATTGCGGCTTCATAAACGCCAGCAATAGTCCCAAGGGGGCCCGAAATCAAATGTAACTCATCCTGCAATATTAACGAAGGAGATTTACGCTGCTCCCTCCCACCCTTAAAAAATGCCCCTGGCTCATCACGTAAAGCTAACCGGGCAAACTTATCAATAGTTCCAATTAAAAATGAAGGTGGGCTAGCATAAAGACCTTCGTCTATTACTTGCACAGGTAAATGAGAATGAAATGCACAAGCTTTTGACGGACAGAAAAAATTAAAACTAGATGCACTGGCATGAATACCATAATCCGACGGTTCATCACTTTGCTTAGCAGGGATTATACGAGTACCACACCATGGACATTGCAATAATTGAAAGGGGTTTTCCGGTTTATCCTGTTCACGAATCCTTTTGTACTTTTGAAGAGCACCTAATGATTGTTCTTGCTCAGAGTGAAAATAGTTAGGTGTCGTTGATTGTCCCACCCAAAGTCCAAGGCTAAATGGCTCATCTCCCCATTTTTCAGGATTTGAATCTCTCACTCTTTCACATGCGCAAATCAATGTAGCTGCACGCTGAAACTGTTGGGTAGTCAACAAACGTAAGGTATATCGAAGAATAACAGCCGTCCCCCCTCCTATATCTCCATGTTGATAACGACGGTGAAATAATTCGAATGCTGCTACTGCCAAGTAAGCTTCAGTCTTGCCACCACCTGTGGGGAACCAAATAAGATCAGCAATATCACGATCATCTGAGTTACCATTGCCAATAGATTCAATCGTCAATAATTGAAATGCCAATTGAAATGGTCGCCAGTTTTTAATTTCCTCACCTTTGTAATTAGGTGCATTAATTACAAAGCTATTAGCGTCACGAATGCTACCACCAAAGTTTTTCCCTGAGTGAACCATTTGCATTAACATAACTTGATTTGCTAATACAAAACACTCCCTTGCACCAGCATTTTCGCAAAGATACTTCAAACCTGCCAGCATCCTTTCTACCGCTTTTTTCAAGCGACAAGTAATACGGGCAGCTGCGTTCTCTAAGCCTTGTGGTATATCCCGCTTCGTTTCATTTTCGACCCATACACTATAACTAGTGATAAATTCTTCTAATCTAGTTCTTTTGAGTTGCCAACTTACACTTTCATCAGACAGAAATTGCAGAGAGAAAACTTCACTATTTTTTAGTTCATGATTACCGGGTAACGCAGAAGTAACAGGCGGTACTTCATACTCAGGAATAAAAGAAGTTTCCACAGCCTTAATTACAGCCTGCTCCTTAACGTTATCCCACATTGGTGCACAACCATGACCAATCGCAAAAGTTTTTTTATGTTGATATATTAGCGCTAATTCTTCTTCTTCTGAATCCCAAGAAAAGCGGTTAGGTGAAGGGTAGGCACCAATATTCCCGTTAATAGCAGTACAACGAAACCAAACTTGATGAATCACATCCTCTGGATCCAGTTTACCGCCATCAGCCTGTCTTGGATTTAGCAAGGTTATCGTAACAAGATATCCTGCCCCCATTTTTCTCCATTTAGAAACCAGCTTCCCCCTCCCCTGAAGAACATTTTCAATCTCTTCTCCAGCCCCTGGCGTTAAAACATGCTCTTCAGGGACTTCTTTTGTTGCTATTTCATGACGACGCCACCTTTTTTCTACTTTATTATAAGTAGCTGCAGCAAGCTCTACGCATACCTCAGGCGTGTCTTCTGCTGACTCAATAAAAAACGATAAACCTACAGAGGCTGATTTAAGCTGATATGCCATTGCGATCGGGTCATCACTAATCCAATCTTCCTCTTCTTCCTGCGAAATTTTTATACCAACACCCTGGGGAAAAAGTGCTCCCATCAGGTAATAAGTATGTGGCTCATCTTTCTCAAGCATGCTTTCATCAGAACCATTGGCCGGGCCTATTAACTGCGCCCGTAGATAATTAACAATCTTTTTTCTATCGGCAGCTAAGTGTTTTTTATTTCCCATCAGTTTATCCGTTCCTGTTTTTGTGCAGGTAATCAACATACGCCTGTTCGTTTTCCAAACGTCTTTCATCAAACCAAGCTTGGTGTTTCATCGGTGTCGCCATCCACAACACCGAGTTAGCTCGTGTCATTGCGACATATAGCTGATTGGTAGAATGTGTTCTTGCTAACAAAGCATCCAAATCAATCAACATTACATATCGATTTTCAAGCCCTTTGAAATCCCTTATTGAACTAAAAGACAATTGCGTGTCCAACCACCTTTCACCGTAACTATCATTAATAATGACAATCTTTCTTCGCCATCTTTTAGAAAGTTTATTGACCACACTTTCTTCAAAATTAAGTGGTGAAAGTAGTGTAATATCTCCAAGGGATACACTTTCATCATCGACCCAAGAAGTTAATTGTTCTTCTATCAATGCAAGTTGTGCTTCACTAGAATCAAAATGAAGATTTTTCCAAATAACGGGGAGACCATCGGCACGAATAGGAAACTTTCCAATATCCCCACCCGTGTACATAAGAGTATGTTGCGCTATCTGGAGTGTATTACGACAGTTACGGGTTAAGGGCGCTTTAAAACTAGACTCTTCTAGATACTCTAAGGCACTTGCGTCGTAATCCGCGTAAAGTGAACTTTGGTTATTCGGATCCATAAAAACATACCAACGACCACTATTTAGTCCCTCAGCAAATAAGCTATCCAATATATCGATACTTTCCACATCCAATATATCTTGTCCCTCGTCAACAATAAGTACTGAAAAATCCAATTTTTCTCCCCTGGAAACTTTAAGTTTCAAGCTATTAAAATTAACAACTTGAACCTCTGTTTCCGTTAACCAGCCACCTGCGAACGAGGCTAATACAGGACTCTGGCAAACAAATAAAACATTCTCTTTCTGTGCATCCAAAACTTTACAAGCCCGTATTGCCACCAACGTTTTTCCTGTACCAGCAGCACCTTCGACAACAACCTGTTTATTCGCCAGTATCATGTCCACAGCCAAATATTGTTGTTCTGTAAGGCTAATCATCTGTTGCCAGCTATCACCAACCTCAGCCAACAATGACTTTTCTCTATCAAATTCAGTTCTCAAAGCGCTACAAATAATGGCAACTTCTTCACTAGTTAAATGTTCGGCCTTACCTGTACACCCTACCCAGTATTTATATAGTTTCATTAACCAAGATCTTAGTTTTTTGCGATCCCAGTCGATAGCATCAAAAACAATATCTTTTGTCAATTCAATACCAACATCACCTAATTTTACATCAGGAAACATCACTCCAAATCCAAAATTAATTTTATCAAACTTGATATTTAGTGATTTTTCCCTAAGCATTTTTTCCAAAGCAAACCTAGCGCTTTTAGCTTGTTCAACAGGACTTTCCTTCAAACGTTTAACATTGTCATCACGATCTTTCGTATACCAGCTCCCTTGTTCAACTGACAACCTTCCTCCTTTAACTTCCAAAATAAGGATCCCGCGATTGGAGACAACCACAAAATCAGCTTCTGCCCATTGTTTTTTTTCATGTTTAGGAATATTCAGAGAATGAAATACTGTCGCCCCTTCTATATCTGTTTGTTCAAAAACGGGAAATAGCTTTTTTTCGGCCTTACTTTCAAATTTATAAACGACTATTGGATTCATTTTCATTATAATTACAGCTCCATTTGCAACTAGGCATGACACTTGGCAGAGTTACTCTTTATTAATATTTTCAATAATTTTTCTATATTTTAGGTATAAGTGATTAGTTACCACTCCCTCAATTGCTGCATTTCTTTTAGCCTTCCTCTATGCATCACCAGTGCTTCAAACAAATCATCTACAGATGAGTTATCTGTTTTTAACCCCGGCAATGCAATATTAGCCTCGGCAAAAAAACGTTGTCTCTGACTATTTATCAGGAAGACTGAAGACTCATCCATTTCCAAAGCACTATCATCCAACCAAGCACTCTGCCACCAATGCAACATACGCTCTTTAGCATCCTTTAATTTCTTCTCACTCGGCAACCGGTCACTTTTTTGATGATTTACCTGACTATCAGCAGGCAGTAAATTCCATAAATCATTATTAGGCCAACGAGCAAACGGCATGCAGTGATCTATGTTGTACTTCTGCTTAAGAGTTTTTGCGGTCCAAACACAATATTGTGTTTGCTGTTGCTGTAACTGTTCAAAGCGCTGGCGAATTTCAATCGTACTTCTTTTCGGCTCCAACCAGTTTAATGCCTGTTGTAAAACATAATGTTTTTCTACCGTCTGATACCTGGCATTGCCCTTATAGCTGAGCATAGTATTCACCCACTCACTCACCAATACCGGTTCTATCCAGCAAGCATAACGGTTAAATGCCAGCCATATATGCTCAGGCAGTGAAAACTCTCCCCACTGAGTGAGCGTGGTTAAATCTAAAAAAATGCTGTCTTTGGCTCTCACCTGTTTGCTGGCAACTTCAAACACACCTTGTTCACTGTTGGGCAAAGTTATGTATTTACATGGCATGCCTTTAATGTTGCTGAGCGCATCAGATAAGGTTTTATGCAAAGCTATCGCATCGTCACCGGAAAACATATGGCCAATACGATAATCGGCTGCGGTGCGATGCGTTAATTTATGCCAACCGTTAGGCTTCATAAATCCCATGTTGGGGCTTTTATTGGGTGTCTGGAATAGTTGGTGTTTATCTATAAGATCTTTGTATTGATGACACCAGTAAAGGGCTACCAAACCCGCAGGTAAAATAACCCGGTCGCCATGTAGTGAACTTTCTCTTCTTAATACTGCGCCTGGGTGGCCATCGGCAATACGCAGTAACACCCTTAACAAAGCAAGTTTATGAGTGGCCGACTTTCCGTCATTGGTTGCAACATGTCTTATAAACGGAAAAGCACCGCTGCCGTCATCAGGCAACTGAAACACCACCGTCTGCCAACTAACTTCTTCCCGGCCAAGCTTGTCATTTTCTCGTTGGCTTTCGCTTACCGTGAACAAGCCCACTTTTTTAGCAAGCTGCTTTAATTCATCCGCACACACAGCATACATTTTTCGAGAATCTGCCGTGTGCTCGGTTTGGCTATGCCTCAGGCTTATCACCAACTTGCCGCCCGGCTTTAACAGGTTAGCCAGTTTACGTATCGAACGGGCACGGTCACTTTCAGGTATGTGCATCCAAACCGCGCTGAGTAAAATCAGGTCAAAGCTGACTTCCTGCCGGGTGACTTGTGCCAAAGCAGGCAGCGAGTCTTCCAGCCAGTTAACATTAAGGTTTTGAGTGTGTTGTTTTCCTATGTCGGCTAAAAGCTTTGCCGGTTCAACGGCTGTTACACTGACATTCTGGCTTTGTCCCTGCTCTGCCAGGTATTTGGCATCACGCCCTGCTCCGGCGCCGATATCTAAAATACGGGCGTCCGCTTTATTCAATACCGGGGTGACATAAGCCAATACACCTGCGTGTATTTCTTCAAAAAATTTTGATAGGTACTGCTGGGCAACATGACGGGCGTTATCATTGTAAAACTGTATATTTCCGGTCACTTTATTATCCGTCTGAACCGGTTGCTTTATATGCAGGTAAGGGCTGATACATCATGTTATTTTGCTCTTATGGCAAGCGCTAAATGCGGGTTAATCCATTATCTGCGCCCAAGATGCAACAGCTTTAACAAGTTGTCAAATTAATTCACGAGGATTATTTGTGTAGAATGAGGTAAATCAAACTATTGAAAAGATATTAGCCAAGCAGCAAATTTACGGCGAGTAAGAGCACAGCTAACTATTTAGGCATTATTAACTTTGAACAGGCAAAACAGCAAAATTCTTCCCCTTTAAAGGTTAGAATATGCCTTATCACAACTGAACCACATACTGATCCCGCCCCGAGTCCTTAGCCTGATACAACGCCTTATCCCCCCGGATCAACAAATCAGAAATATTAATATCCCCTTCCTTATACTGGGTCACCCCCAAAGAAAGGGTAATACTCAAAGTCGAACCACTGTCATCATAAGGTATCTCACACGCTTTAATACACAAACGAATACGCTCGGCAATATCCCCGGCATGGTTAACCTGGGTATGGGGCAGTAAAATGGCAAATTCTTCGCCGCCTACCCGGCATAAGGTATCGCTGTCACGCAACTGCTCGTTACACTGCTTGCAGAAATAACTCAGTACCGTATCTCCGACATGGTGGCCGTAGCTGTCGTTCACGGCTTTGAAAAAGTCGATATCAATCACAATCAACGACAAAGGGTGGGCATATCGCTTAGCCCGGCCAATTTCTTTTTCCGACAATTCAATAAAATAACGCCGGTTATAAATGCCGGTCAGTTCGTCGGTATTGGCCAGTTGTTCTATGTCGGTAATGGCCTGGGTCAGGGTCAGCTGTATTTTTTTCAGCTCGGTAATGTTGGCCCCCACTATCACATTCATGCCGTTGCTTAAGGTCATGCGGGTCACATTATAATATTGCCCTTCGTTGGTGTCGGTTTCGAACTGGTTGTATTCCACGCTGCGCTGCGTTTTTTCAACTTCGTCAAACCAGGTATCGAAATTGTCGGCATCTATTTTTATGCCGATAGAGTGGTTATAGGCCTCGCGCAGCAGGTCTTTTTGCAGCTGGCCTATGGCTTGTTCTTTGGGCTTGCCCAGCACAGAAGCCATTATGTCGTTGCAATACAATAATCTATAATCCCGGTCGAAAAACCCCAGGGCGTTGGGGGTTAAGTCCATGACTTCTTTGAGGGACTCCAAAAGTAAGTTGTCTACTTCCAGGCTCATGGTTTGCCTCAAGCTAAAAAATGCTATCTACAATAGTAGTACAGTAACACTTAGCGGACGACCCCCATGTCATCGGCGGTTTTCCCACGGCCAAAAAGCACTTTTCTTCCGCTGATATCCGCTGTTTCCCTTTTGCAAATTCCCGGGCAAGTACCCTTGTTGAATTTACGGCTTTATCAACTATTCTTTAGGCACATCATTTAGTCAGTCTATGAACGTCCTGTTTGCTTATCATTGCCCATCCGGCCTCAAGCCGGACTGAAACAGGGGAGCGGTCACGGTTGTCCCCTTGGCTCACCTTTAGCGCAATAATACGCAATTTCATAATACATGATGGTTATTGCACTTACCTTACTGAAACCGCCTTATTCCCCTGTTTATAAGGTGGCCGAATACCTATAAAGCGCCGCTACCAAACCAAGGTATCCGGGCAATAAATTTTCAGTTATGGCAGGTGCTTGCACGAGGCAATTAACCAAAAGGAAAAAACCATGTCTGCTGATATCAATGCAACCAAGCTTACTCCCCGTCAAAGTGGCACCCATCCCCAGGTAACTGAAAACTTAGGGCCATTGCCCCAACTTATCGAAGCCCAGCCCGGCTAAAACACGCAACAACGGATGCAACCCTTAATGCAACTTTTGATAAGCAAAGTGATGCAACAAGCAAACAATAACTGATGCGGTAACCAATAAAAATGAGGATCTCCTTATGGACAAACTTGCTGATTTTTACCAGGTCTCTGTGGTGCTTACCGGCTATAACCGCAGCCGGTTGATGGCCACGGGTATCGGTGAAGAATATTTTGAGGTACTGACCAGCCTGGTGCCCGGGAAGATTATCGATGAATTATTTATCTGCTCCAGGGCCCTGGCCCATGAATATAAAGGCGAGGCCCTGAACGAAAAGTTCCGCGAGCAGATCTTATCCAACGACCGCCTCGGCCCCGTCGCCCGCAATATCCTGAAGATGTGGTATTTGTCTTTGTGGTACCAGCTGCCGCAAAGCTGGCGGGAAACCTATGGCGTGCCCAGCCAGACACCGGGTAAATACCAGGATGTCGATTTTGTAATTTCAGAAAATGCCTATATCCAGGGCCTGGTGTGGCCGGCGCTGGGCTCACATCCCATGGGAGCGAAACAGCCGGGTTACGGCACCTGGGCCTTTAAGCCGGGGGAAGAGATCACCCGCATTAATCTTGGCACCGACCACCCCGTCAGCGACATTGAAGAAGGAAACCTGTCATGAACACAGTCATGAACACTGTCATGAACAATAACGAACACTTTGATGTGGTGATCGTCGGCGCCGGCATCAGCGGCGCCATTATGGCGCAGGAGCTGGGTAAAAACGGCAAAAGTGTGCTGATATTGGAAGCCGGTACGGGTAAAGGCGGGCGCTTTTTTTCATCTGACTGCGATGCCCCCTCTCCAAAAAACAACCAGCCGCTCAGCAGCTACCAAACCTATATGAGCACCTTCTTTACCGCCCTGGCAAAAATCCCCAATGCCCCCTACCCCAACAATGCCAATGCCCCGCAGCCGCTGGTCACAGATCTCGCCCCCATCCCCCAGGGCCAGGTCTTGGATAACGGCTATTTCGTACAAACCGGCCCGCTGCCTTTTGCCAGCACCTATACCCGGGCCGAAGGCGGCACCACCTTGCACTGGCTCGGCACCTGTTTGCGTATGTTGCCGGAAGACTTTGAAATAAAAACCCGTTTTGGCCGCGGCCTCGACTGGCCCATCAGTTATGACGAGCTGCGCCCCTGGTATGAAATCGCCGAACAAAACCTCGGGGTGTCCGCCAATGCCGACGAACAAAATTATCATCAAATCGACAACCCGGCGGTGCATATTCCATTTACCGAGTGCTACGAGTACAAGATGGAGAAAATCCCGCAAAGTTACCTGGATTTGTATTTCAGCAAGGGCCTGGCACAGATGCAGGTCACCTTTGAAGGTAAAAATTACCCGATAGATGTGGTCAGCACCCCGCAGGCCAGAAACGGCATGCCGCGCGGCGATTACCGCCCTGTCGGCGCCGTGGGCCATGAAACTGCCGGTCAGCGCTGCGCCGGTAATGCCAACTGCGTGCCGATCTGCCCCATCCAGGCAAAATACAATGCCTTAAAAACCCTGGAGCAGGCGAAAAAAACCGGCAAGGTGGAAATACGCACCCAGTGTGTGGCCTATCAGCTGGAAACCGACCAGCAGGGGAAAAACATCGCCCGGGTGCATTATAAAAAATACCAGTCGAGCAACAGCCCGGATCACCAATGCCATGCGGTTTCCGGCACTATTGTGGTGCTGGCCAGCCATGCGGTGGAAAATGCCAAGTTGCTGCTCGCTTCCAATGTCGCCAATTCCAGCGACCAGGTAGGGCGCAACCTGATGGACCACCCCACCATGCTCACCTGGGGTTTGATGCCAACGGATATCGGCGCGTTTCGCGGCCCCGGTTCCACCTCCGGCATCCCTTCGCTGCGCGGCGGCGAGTTCCGTAAAAACCGCGCCGCGTTTCGCATCGAAATCGGCAACTGGGGCTGGTCCTGGCCGGAAGGCGCGCCGGTGGGTACGGTGCCGGATTTGATCGATGAAAAAAACATGTTCGGCGATCAGCTCAAAAACTATATCGCTTCGGTCTATCCGCGCATGTTCCGCTTCGGTTTCCTGGTGGAGCAATTGCCCGATGCCAACAACCGGGTCACATTAGACGACAACTACCGGGATCAGCTCGGCAATTACCGCCCGGTGATCAGCTACAATGTTACCGACTATACCCGTGCCGGCATGGCGGCGGCAAAAGAGGTCTCGGATCAAATCTTCCAGCGCCTGGGCATAGAAGGTTTTACCGAATATAAACCCTCCGATGCCGGTTATCTCACCTACCGGGGTCAAGGCTACAGCTATAACGGCGCAGGCCATTTGGTGGGCACCCATATCATGGGGGGCGATCCGAAAACCTCTGTGGTCAACAAGTACCAGCAAAGCTGGGATCATCCCAACCTCTACCTTGTGGGATGCGGCAATATGCCCACCATTTCCACCTCCAACCCCACCTTAACCATGGCGGCCTTAACCTATTGGGCAGCGCAAAATGTGCTTGAAGCACTTAACCCGTGCTAAGCAAGGAGCAACAACATGTACCTGTCAGCAGACAAACAAAAAAGGTTTACCCCCATCACCAGCATCAGTGAATTACACCAGCAGTTACAGCTGGCCATTGAGCTGGAATTTTCTACCCTGCCGCCCTATTTAAGCGCCCTTTATTCCATTAAGGAAAATACCAATAACTGCGCCTATCAGGTGATCCAGAGCGTGGTTATGGAGGAAATGTTTCATTTAACCAATGCCGCCAATGTGCTGATTGCCACCGGCGGCAGCCCGGCGCTGAACAACACAGCCTTTATCCCAAGCTTCCCCACCAAATTGCCCGACGGGGAACAATGGTTCGAGGTCAGTTTATTAAAATTCAGCCCCGAAGCACTGCAAACCTTTAAATATATTGAAGAGCCGAGCGAGAACGTGCCGGGCAAAATCACTATCGGCGACTTTTACGCCAATGTCGAAAAAGGCCTGACTTACTTAAGCGAAACCCTGCCCCCGGATGAACTCTTCCCCGCCAGCACAGGGCCGCAAATCGCCCATAAATATTATTACGGCGGCGGCGGAGAGATCACCCCGGTGACCGATCTCGACAGCGCCATGTTTGCCATTAATGCCATCATCGCCCAGGGGGAAGGTATACCGGAGCGCTGCTGGGATCCCGACAAACCTTTCCCGTTAGAGCAAGGTACAGGCATCGCCAGCGGCGACCATCAGCTGTTTATGCAGCCCAGGGAGCTGGCCCATTATTACCGCTTCAACGAGCTGGCACAGGGGCGGCGTTATGTGTGCGGCGACAGCCATAACAGCGGCCCCACAGGCCCGAAAATCCCGATAGATTATACCCGGGTTTATAATATGAAGCCCAATCCCAATTCGGGCGATTATGCCTTTGCCCCCGAACTGGCGGCATTGGATTATGAATTTAACCGCCTCTTCACCTTGCTGCTGGACCAGCTGCATAACGCCTTTAACGGCGACCCCGAGCTGCTGGTGCCGGCGGTCGGCACTATGTTTAAGCTCAAGGAGCTGGCACAGGAGCTGATGCGTAATCCTATTCCCGACAGCCCACAGCAATATCACGCCGGGCCGACCTGGCAATACCTGAAAGGTTAAAAGCCTTAAGGGTTAAAAAAGGTTGATAGCAATACAAGGGTCACTAAAAGGTGCCCGTTACATCACAAAATAATACGGATAAAAACATTATTAACAGGAGATCAGGGATGGATAACAGAGCATTTGATCATGTACTTATTATTATGTTTGAAAACCAGTACCGGGGCTATGTACTGCAAAATCCCTATATGGCCAACCTGGCACAGCAAGGCATAGAACTGACCAACAGCTTCGGCGTGATGCACCCGTCGCAAACCAACTATATCAGCTCTATCGCAGGAGAATTGTGCGATGTCAGCGACGACGATGCCCCCAGCCCCTTGCTGAAACAGCAAACCATAGTGGACTTAATCGAAGCCTCCCCCCGCCAGCTCAGGTGGAAGGCCTATATGGACAGCTATATCGCCGATAATAACCCGTGGCAGCCGGAGAATTTTACCCCGACAGATCACTATCCTTATGTGATCAAACATAACCCGTTTTCTTCGTTTGAAAATATCGTCACCAATAAACAGCGCTGGCAGCAAATCGATAACGAAGCCGGTTTCTGGCGCGATCTGCTCAATGACAACCTGCCGGAATATGCCTGGTTTACCCCCAATATGTGGAACGACGGCCATTACCTGGCGGGCACCACAGACGACACCTGCAACGGTGAGCGGGCGCCGGTATTGGTAGACCAGCAGGCCAGCTGGCTGAAATCCTTTTTCGCCGGGTTAAATTTCCCCGGCCCGCATTCGAAACTGCCGCCCAATACCCTGGTGGTGGTGACCTATGACGAGGCCGACTTTGAAGCCTTTTTCGATAAGGGCAAAAAATACACCTACGACGGGCCGAACCAGGTTTATACCGTGCTGCTCGGCGATAACATCCGTCCCGGCAAAGAGCACCAGGGTTATAACCATTACAGCCTGTTAAAAACCATAGAAAAGAACTTTAACCTTGGCAGCCTGAATAAAAACGACCGTGATGCCAACTACTTCCAGTTTTTATGGGGTAAGTCCTTTGCCTGGCAGCCCCCGAGGGAAAGCGGTTTAAGCAAAGTAAAACAATTTGATGCCTGCAGTTTTAACAAGCAGCTGCTGTTCGTGGCGCTGGAGCACAACAACCAGTTAACTTATCGCCTTATGTGTGGTGATATGTGCGGCGAAGAAACTAACCTTGCCCGGGTACAGGCACTGCCGCTGGCGGATAATGTCGGCCAGGCTTTTGCCCTGGCCGCCAACGACCAGCAGGCATTGCTGGTTTATGGCGATACCGACGGCTTGTTAAAAGTGCTCAGCTACGACCTCGCCACCGACTGGAGATCTGTAGCGACACCGGCTCCCGAAGCCGACAATAAACAAACGCAGATACGCCAGTTAGATCTGGTGGCACTGCCGGACAATGCCGGTTTCCTGCTGGTATATCAAACCCGGGCGGGCAGTTTGTTCGGCAGCCGCTTTAGCGGTGCACCAGAGAATGCCTGGCAGGCGCCGGAAAAACTTTGCCATATCATCAATACCCCAATCGCCCTGGGCTCGGTGCCGGTCCCGGTGACGGTCAACTCCAATATCAGCGCCCCGTTTAAACTGGCGCGCCTGGGAGCCAGTATTCTGCTGGTTTATTCCCTGCCCCACAGCAACCACTTAAGCTGTTTAAGTTATAACACCGCCGAATTTAACAAGGTCAAGGTGAAAACCAGCGCCTATTCAGGTCCCTATGATGACTACACAGTGAATGCCTGGTCTGCCAGCAGCTTTACTTTAAATGTCTTTGGCGAAACGCCACCGGCGGCATCCCAGCTAATAACACCTGAACAGGAGCCCGAGCCCACCGAACAGGGGCTGGTGGCCAACGGTCAGTTTGCCCTGCAAACCCTGGACGGGGTAATACATTTGCTGCACAACGCCGGTGATAATCCCCAGTTACTCAGCAGCACCTTTTCCATCGGCGGCACCCTCACCCCGGGCCTGCCGGTGTCTTACCAACCGGATGCGCCGGGCAAGGAAAACACTAGCGATGGTTACGGTACTTTGTTTGAAGCGGGCTGGAGCCAGGTAGAGCCGGTGAGACATATTATCAGGGACCAGGACAGCCCCATTGCCATGGCGAATTTTAACGACCAGCTGTGGCTGTTTTACCAGGGACAAGGCCAGGAAAGCATTAACATTTGCCGCGGCGGCTATCACCACAAGGCAGAACAAGCAGATACCTGAACGAACAGCTAAGGAAAGAGAAAATGAGCAAGAATATCAGCCCCGGCATTCAGGCTTATTAGAGCAAATCATAGTAGCGCATACCTGCCGGGGCGGCTTTCACCGCCACGGTTTTTACGGTGATGCAATTGCTCTTCCCTGAAATCTCCCCAGGCTTTCAACCAGGACTTTCCCCCGGGAAAACGTTCAAAATTTGCGCTAAATCAAACGAATTATAAAAAATTAGACTAATTACTTCATAACAAGTGTCAGGATTCTTGACAATAAAAGGACTTACTGGTCAAATGCCGCCCATCAGGGGCGTACCCGCCCTTTGACAGGCTATTCACCCGCAGCAACAAGGAAGAACCCGTGCGTATTTTATTACTCGTCACCGCCTTTAACGGCCTCAGCCAACGCATTTATGAACAACTTAAACTCCAGGGACACGCAGTCAGCGTCGTTTTTGCCGGACAGGAAAGCGAAGTCCGCTATGCCATCGATACCTTTGAACCTGAACTGATCCTGTGTCCGTTTCTCAAACAACGCATCCCGGATGATATCTGGCAAAAACACCTGTGCATTATCATTCACCCGGGCATTATCGGCGACCGCGGGCCCTCTTCCCTGGACTGGGCGATTTTAGATCAGCAAAGCCAGTGGGGCGTCACCGCCTTGCAGGCGGACAGCGAAATGGATGCCGGCGATATCTGGTCATCGAAAAATTTTAAAATGCGCCCTGCCTCAAAAGCCAGCTTATACCGCCAGGAAGTTACGCAAATGGCATCGGCACTGGTGGACGATATTCTGGAGTGGCAGCAAATGGCAGACTTTAAACCCCTGCCGCTCGATTACAGCGATAAAAAAGTCAAAGGCAGCTTAAAACCCCTGATCCGCCAGGCAGAGCGCAGCATTAACTGGCACCGGGACAATACCTGCGAAGTCTTGAGAAAAATCCACGCCGCCGACAGTTTCCCCGGTGTACTGGATGATTTTTTCGGGATCGGCGTTTACCTTTTCGGCGCCCACCAGGAGCTGGTGTTAAAAGCCGATGCCCCGAAAAAAGTCATTGCCCAGCGTGACGGCGCCATTTGCATCTCCACCTTAGACGGCGCCATCTGGATCAGCCATTTGAAACAGCAAAAAAACGCCGACAACAGCTATTTTAAATTGCCCGCCGCCTGGGTGCTGGCAGAGCACCTGACAGAGACTCCCGAGCTTAAACTGCCGCCGCTGGCAGCCCATAAGATCAAAACCTATAAAGAAATCAGCTACCGCGAAGCCGACGGCGTCGGTTACCTTTATTTTAATTTTCATAACGGCGCCATGGGCACAGAGCAGTGTCAGCGCCTGCTGACCGCCTACAAAGCCGCCCAGTGCCGCAATACCCGGATATTGGTGCTGATGGGGGGAGACGACTTCTTCTCAAACGGCATCCACCTCAACCATATTGAGGCGAGCGACGATCCGGCCGAGGAGTCGTGGCGCAATATCAATGCCATAGACGACCTGGTACAGGCGATCCTGGAAACCCGCAACAAAATCACCCTGGCCTCCCTGGGCAACAATGCCGGCGCCGGCGGCGTGATGCTGGCACTGGCCTGTGATCAGGTGGTCGCCCGCGACGGCGTGGTGCTAAACCCCCATTATAAAACCATGGGTTTGTACGGCTCCGAATACTGGACCTATACCCTGCCGCGGCGTATCGGCTACCGCCAGGCAATCGACCTGACCCAAAGCTGTATGCCGCTCGGCGCCCAGGCCGCCGCCAACATAGGGCTGGTAGATGCGGTATTCCCGTCAGACCCGACCGCTTATGCGTTTGATTTAAAAGAATATTGTAGAATTCTGCTTGAAGATGACCAGTATGTGGCCTTGCTGAGCACTAAACTGGCCCAACGAGATAAAGACGAGCTGGAAAAACCCCTGGCCCAGTACCGGGAAGAAGAGCTGCTGCAAATGAAACACTGTTTCACCGCCGCCGACAGCCAGTACCACAGGCTAAGAAAACAGTTTGTCTATAAGGTTTGCCCGGGCACAACACCGGCGCGCCTGACCCAGTATCCCCTGGTCAGCACAGCTGCCGACAGCAACGGCATTGCCGATTTAACTCCGCTCACGGAATAAACAGGGAATAAAAGCCGAATAGACAGGGAACAATATCGGGGGCAGCTTCATTTGCAACGGCCCCCGAAAAGGTGTTGTGCTACTAGTGCACCATCACCAGGATAACTTCCTGATCCTCGCCTGCTGCCTGTTGTTTTTCTTGCGCCGCTTTAGCAATGTCGATAATACTGACTTTTCCCTTGTGGAAGCGGTTAATATAATCCGCGGTTCTTGTTGCGCCATAGGCGGCGGCGAATCTGGCAATTTCCTCACCGTTACAGGTCAGGTTATTGGCAATATACTTGTGCCTTACCCCGTAACGTTTTGCCATATCTTTGTAGCCGATCAAATCGTTTTTAGCCGCAGAAACACATATCTGAGTGCCGGGCAGATTATTGGCGGCAACAAATTTGTAGGTGGCGGCATTGGCCGAAAAAGCAAAAGCCGTGGCTGCGGTAAGTAGAGCTGTTATTACAGATTTCATGTTATTCTCCTCAAGGCGCAAATAAAGCACTTTTACAAGCAAAAGCAAGTCTTGGCCGTCAAGTTAAACCTCAACTGTTAAACACGTTTTAATCTTAATACAAATCGCCAGGATCGCCTGTTTATTGAGGGGGTTTTGTATGTCAAGATGTTAGATTTTATGACGCAGAAAAAAGGACTTTCTGCCAATTAAAAATGACGAAAAAACGTTATCCGCTTGAAGTTACAGCCAATTAAAATGAAGGCTGATTTTTACCGCTTGCTAAGTGATTGATCTCCGCTTATCCGGTCAGACATGAGCTGTTACAGCCGTTGGTTTTTCGAAACAAGTTGGGCATTGGCACCTGCCTCACTGATCCTTAGAAATCACACAGATGCCAAGCCGATAAATCGGCCGCTATTGTTATAGCGACCAACCCGCCCAAGCCGCCAAACCAGAAAGCTTGGTTTCCATATTGGTATAGGCAATGCCGGAAGTGTCCATAAAGCTGTAATAGGCCCCGACACCGATCACTTTGTTGTTTTTAAAAGCCGGGCCGCCGGAATCTCCCGGGCATAAACCCGGCGCGCTGCCATCGAGTTTAGGCGCTGCAACCACAACATTATGATAGAAAACCTCCGCTGCCTTACCGGCATAATAGGCACTATATCCGGGATGGTTATCATAGGCATCAATAGCCAGGGCATAAGTATTACCGGCCTTTTTACGGCCATAACCGCTACGGTTTTTGCCAACTTTTTCCTCGCAGCCATAACCTACCAGGGTAATATTATCTCCGGGGTGTACTTCATTAAAGTCCACTGCACTCACGGGATAAGGGGAAGTATTTTGCAGGGTAAAGGTGGCAACATCAAAACTATGCATGCCTGCCCCGTTGGTGCTTTCATTACTATTGATACGGCTGAGTATCTCGGACACATAAGATGAATGCAGCATCACCCGGTTAAGATAATTCACCGTCCAGCCCGATGAAGTCGTCGGCTCTTGCACATTACTTAAATAAACTTTTGCGCCAAAGAAAGCACTGCTTTCAACCTCACCTGTGGTTTTGTCGATAAGACAATGCGCCGCGGTTAAATATCTGTGGCTGGCAATTTTCACGGCGGTACAGGCACTGCCGCCGGAGACAAAAAACTGCACCGCAGACGGCCAGTCACTGGTTGTGCTGCCGCCGATCAGTTGGATAGACGGGCCTTTTGCTTTTCCCGCCTTATCCAGGGAAATGGCGCCGGCTAGCGGACTCAATAACAGGGTTATGGCCACAGGTAATATTAATTTTTTGAACATATTCATTCCTTTAAATGTGTTTAGCGTTAATTCCCGGGGCCTGTTTATCTTTCTAGGGGATTAAGATTTTGAGCGTTTTTGCAGTTATCAAGACAAAAAACGGACCTGTCGTGATGCCACATGACATTTTTCTCACGCAGACAGGTGTCAGAACAGCCAAAAATCATTCACGCCCCAAAATAAACAGGCCCCAAGTTCAGAGATGAACTCGGGGCCTGGGATTATACTGAAAGTAATTTAACAACCTACTGTTTTATTTGATTTTTTATATCTATTCAACAAAAGTTTGTTTTAGTTCAAAGTTAACCGCGCTGTTTATAAGGCATTGCCGCCAAGGCGACATAAGGCATGCATTTTGGGTAACTGGAGGTGACTGGATATCAGGCACTATTTTTGTTCATGCTCCTCCCGGTAGAACTGGCACATATTGCGACCGTTGGCTTTTGCCTGGTACAGGGCCTGATCCGCCTGGTTGTACAAGTCCTGGTAAGTGTGGGCAACCGAAGTGCACAAGCTGATACCTATGGAGGTGGTCATGGCTATGCTGTTGCCCCGGTATAGCAGCGGATTGTCGGCAATGGCTTCGCGAATGCGCTCGGCGACCAACAGTACTTCTTCGACCTTAGTGCGACCGAGAAACACGGCAAATTCTTCACCGCCGATGCGGCCGAAAATATCGTAATCCCGGAGCATTTTTTTCACCCGTTTCGCCACCGCCTGCAGCACCAGATCCCCCGCCTGGTGGCCATAGTTGTCGTTGATACCTTTAAAAAAATCCAGATCTAAAATCATATAGGCCACCTGGTAGTTATGGCGGCGGCACCTGTGCAGCTCGGCTTCGACCGAGTCGACAAAACAGCGGCGGTTGGCCACCCCGGTCAGCTCGTCGGTCAAAGCCAGCTGCCTGAGGTTGTCTCGTGATTCCAGCAGTTTTTGCTCCAGCACTTTTTGCTCGGTGACCTGCTTGGTCTGGATCAGGATTTCGCCGCGGTCATTTTTGATCTCGGAAAACAAAAACCAGCGGTCATCATGACTTTGCATTTCAAATAAGCGATAGTTATTCGAGCGCCACTGGGTGCTGATCCGGGCCAGCAAGACATCAAGATCATCGGTGTCGGTTTTAAAGCCTTTATCGGAGTTAAAACACAGGGAAATGATATCAAGGAAAGTGCGGCCAATAAGCACCCCGGCATCAAAACCTAAAATTTGCCCATAGGATTGGTTGCAGTAGAGCAGATGGTCATTGGCGTCAAAAATGGCATAACCTTCTTCATTGCTTTGTACAAATTCGAACAGCTTGTTAGCCAGTTGCTCACGGTCTGGGGCCATAATGCCAGCCTCTTTAGCTAAGACAATTAAAAGCTTAGACCATAGCCTACCCGCTGCCAACTCATGCCCCGGGCTAACTGCCAACAGCCGCCCGAAGATTAATCCGCGAAGAAATCCAGCCGGTAGCGGTATTTTTGTGTGCTCTGATAACTTTGCCACTCGGCTGTGGATAAGTGCGCCAGGGTTGTTTTCCTTAACAGCGCCAATTCCCGGTTCAGTGCCGCCAGGCCTTGTTGATAGCTGGCCACGGTATCCGCCTGCTGCGCCACTTGCCCTGCCCTTTGCTGCACCGAGGCCGCCTGCTCCGGGGTTAAATACAAGTGCGCCAGCTCGGCCCGGGCCATTGCCTGCTGGCTTTCACTAAAAGATGGCGGTAACAGCGACAAAGCTTGTTCGTATTTGGCCTGCGAAGTTTGCAGCTCAAAACTTGCCAGCTTACCCTGCCAGCGTGAGGTCAGCTGCCGGTAGCCGTCAATAAACGCCTCGACCCCGGATAATTGCGCCAATTCCCGTCCCTGAAGGGAAAAGTCATACAGGGCATATTCGTCCCGGTATAACAACTCGGCGTCTTGTCCCCATACCTGCTCATTGATGGCTTTAACCCGGGCAATTTTATCTTCAAGTGCGCTGTCATGGGCGCTAAGTTCGGCCCCGAGCAACTGCTCGCGTACCTGCTCCAAGTCGGCAAAATTTTCCAGCAAATGATAATAGTCGGGCGCCAGCACCGAGTGCAGCCGGGCCAGCTGTTCCGGGCAATTATCTTGTGCCGTGCACAACTGCCAGAAGCGGCGCAGTAATGCCTGCAAGGTCTTACCCGAGGCCAGTTCTATTTCTCGGCTGGTATGCTGAGCCCAGCTTTCTGCTGCACCCTGCTCTGTCGGCTGTGACTTTTCAGCTAAACCCGGGTCGACCGCCGGGTGGGTATGCTTAGGCTGGATACGTCTTAAGGCCTGGTTCAGCCCGTTACTTTTTTGGGCAATAGCAACAGCCGGTATTTCCATATCTCCTTTGCCTTGACCAAAAAACTCATAAAAGCCGTAAAAGCAAACCAGAGTAAAAACAACCGCACCGCCCCAAAGGGCGGTGCTTAACGCTAATCTTGAGGCCATTAACGCAGTTCCGTCACCACAGGGAAGTGATCCGACAGGTTCCAGTGTTTAAATAACCGTTGATCAGAGCTTCTCGGGATTTTCACCACATTGGTATTGTGCTCACGTCCCTGGTGCGCCTTGCTGACCACGATATAATCCAGGTATTCGATGTTTTCGCCGCCGGACAGGGCCTTACCGGCAAAGCCGTTGATGCGCGGGTCAAAGGTCGACTCGGTATAACCGCCGTACTCAGGCTCTTGTGCATTGAGGTTAGCGAGCATATCGGCATAATCGTCGGCAAACTTGCGTTTGTTGACATTAAAGTCGCCGCCGTAAATCACGGTTTCATCGGCGGGAATATTCAGGTTTTCGGCAAAGGTACGCATCTGCTGGAACTGGCGCTGGCGGTACTCCCGGGCGGTGTCGGTATCAAACGAAGCGGTATGGGTTGCCAGCAAGTGGTAGGCCTTGCCCCCCTTGATCACTTCGGCGTAATTCAGGCCTTTATCGGCAAAACAGTCGCTGCCGCTGCAATCGGGATAAACATATTGTCCCTGGTTCACTATCGGGTAACGGCTGACAATAGTAACGCCGCCGTCATAGATATTAATGCCGTCTTTATCCAGCATCCGGGTCTGGTACGGGTACTCTGCTGCCAGGGTGCGCAGGAAAGCCTCGCGCCCGGAGGCAAAAACTTCCTGCAGCATCAGCACATCATAACCTTTCATATATGCGGGCAAAATATCGTAGCGGTCGCCGATATGGGAAGCAATTGCCGGCAACGCCCAGATATTATAGGTCATCACCTTAAGGGTATCGGCATCGGGGTTGGCCTGCTCGTCGATTTTTTGCGGGGTAACGGCATAATAGAGATCGTCATAACGGGCGGTAGCCGCAGCCTTAAAGGCCAGCTCGGTAGTAGCGCCTTGCTGACTCATTTGCACCTGCTCGCGGTGGATATCCCTGTCATCATACCAGCGCAGGGCAAATTCGTCCGAGCTGGCGCCGTGCTTTAAGCTGGAGTTGTACCAGTGCCCTTTGACCTGCTGGTGCAAAGCAACACTGTCGCCGTGCTCATTGGTGAGCATAGTTTCAAAATGGTAGGTCTTGCCGGATTTTACATTTTCCCAGCGGTTAAAGCTGAGTACCATACGGGTTTCCCACGGCCCTAAAGTCTGGACATGCTGTTGCCATTCGCTGCCCTCGATAAGTAAGGCATCCCCGGTATGGCTGACCGATACCGACAGGTTTTGCGGCGAGTTATTGGTCACATAAACATCACTGTCTGCCAGCACCGGCAGGGCAAGTGAAGCGCCAAGACACAAGGCGGTAAGGGTTTTTACACTAAATGTCATATCGTTTCCTTCGATTTTTATCATAAACTCCATTGTGGATTCCACCATAGCAAGATGACAACATCATTGCACCTTAATGAAAAAGGCCGCTGACATTAAAAATCCTTGCTATCTCAGCTAAAGTTATAACTGGGGAGACGACTCACGGGAGGCTTAGGATGATTAAAGCGCTGTTGATGGCGTTGCTCATCGTTAACTCCTTAGCCGGGCAAGCATTCGCCGCGACACAAGACAGTCACGGGATAAAATCAGCCCGCACCTGGATAGAAAAGGAGTTTACCGTCTCGAGTATCAGCCGCGAGCAGCAAGTTGATGAAATGCGCTGGTTTATCGAAGCCGCCAAACCCTACCGGGATATCGAAGTACGGGTGGTCTCGGAGCGCATCGCCACCCACTTATACGAAGCCAATACCCTCGCCCGGGCTTTTTTTGACATCACCGGCATCCGGGTCATCCATGAAATCACCGGCGAAGACGACGTCATTAAAAAGATACAGACCCAGATTGAACTGGGGATCCCCTTATATGATATGTACATCAACGACAGCGATTTTATCGGCAGCCATTACCGCTCCGGGGCGGTAATAGCGCTCAGCGACTTTATCGCCGGCGCAGGAAAAACCGTCACCCTGCCGACCCTGGATTTGGCGGATTTTATCGGCTTACCTTTCACCACAGGTCCCGACGGCAAATTATATCAGTTACCGGATCAGCAGTTTGCCAACCTCTACTGGTACCGCCACGACTGGTTTTCCCGCCCGGCGTTAAAAAAACAATTTAAGCAGCGTTACGGTTATGAGTTAAACGTGCCGGTCAACTGGTCCGCCTATGAAGATATTGCCGAGTTTTTCACCGTACATGTGAAACAGATAGACGGGGTCCGGGTCTACGGGCATATGGATTACGGCAAAATGGACCCTTCCCTGGGCTGGCGTTTTTCCGATGCCTGGCTGTCGATGGCGGGGGTCGGGGATCCTGGCCTGCCCAACGGTTTACCGGTAGATGAATGGGGCATAAGGCTTGAAAACTGCCACCCGGTCGGGGCCAGTGTTGCCCGCGGCGGCGCTTTGAACAGTCCGGCGGCGGTTTATGCATTAACAAAATTTATCCACTGGTTGGAGCAATATGCGCCGCCGGATGCCAAACACCTCGACTTTACCGGCGCCGGCGCCTGGGCCGGCAAAGGACAGATTGCCCAGCAGATTTTCTGGTATAGCGCTTTTACCGCCGCCCTGCTCGATCCCCGCTTGCCGGTCACAGACGATAACGGCCATCCGAAATGGCGCATGGCCCCCAGTCCCAGGGGACCTTACTGGCAACCGGGCATGAAACTGGGCTATCAGGATGTCGGCGGCTGGACCATGTTGACCGGCACACCACTAAAGCGGCGTCAGGCCGCCTGGCTGTATGCCCAGTTTGTGGTGTCAAAAACCGTCTCCCTGAAAAAATTCCTGGTGGGGCTGACCCCGGTTCGCCATTCGGATATTTTCTCCGGGCATATCAGCGAAGTAGCGGGAAAATATGCCGGTCTTGTTGATTTTTACCGCAGCAATGCCCGTAAAGCCTGGACCCCTACCGGCATAAATGTCCCGGATTACCCGGGCCTGGCAGACTTATGGTGGAAACATGCCGGTTTGGCGGTACATCACAAAATCAGTGCCAAACAGGCCATGGATCAACTGGCACTTGCCATGGATGAGCGGCTGCTGGCCATTGCCGGGAAAGGACAGAAAAAGTGCCAGCCCAAACTCAATACCCCCAAAAGCGAATTATACTGGCTAGCCCGGCCCGGGGCGCCGAAACCAAAGTTAATCAATGAAAAACCCGGGGGGGAAACCCGTAGTTATCGGGACTCACTTAAAAACTGGCGTTAAGCAACCAAAACCGCTGCCATAATTAACATACAGAACACGGCAAAACAAAGACGTATGACAAGCGCTGAGCCAAAGACAAAACAAATATGAGCATTGTAACCCGCCTGACAAACAAGATATTGCCGCAGGGCTTGTCCCTGCTCTTGTTTATGGCTAACCCGTCTCTGTTTGCTGCCCCCCCGCTGGTGCTGATGACCCAGGAAATGCCCCCTTATGTTATTAAGCACCAGGGGGAAATTACCGGCGCCAGTGTCGATATCATCCGGGCGCTTTTTCAGCAGGCGAAGCTGCCTTATCAGATCAAAATACTGCCGTGGAAGCGGGCCTATGAGACCGCTAAAAATACCAGCGCCTGTATTTTTCCGGTGCAACGTTCGCAGCAACGAGAGGCCGAATTTGAGTGGATCAGCCCGGTGTTGATCAGCCAAACGGCTTTTTATGCTGTCGGGGCAGATAAAACACCGCTAAGCAGCTTACATGATGCCATGGCTTTTAGCGTAGGCACCTACCGCGGCAGCGCCATCGAGGAATATTTACTCGCCATGGGCTTTAACGTCGACTCGGTATCACGGGACAAGGCCAATATCAACAAACTGCTCTCCGGACGCATTGCCTTATGGGCGGCGGACACCTTAACCGCCCCGTACCTGCTGCAACAGGCCAGGGTGGATACCATTAAACCTTTGCTGGTCTATTTCACCAGTTTACGGGCCCTGGCCTGTCATGCTTCGGTGGGCAAGGCAAGCGTCAACCGTTTGCAGCAGGCATTAAAAACCCTGTATAAAACCGGCGTGATCGATGAAATCCTGTCCAGATATAAAACCTTATATCAAGTAGCGGCAACAAGGCCTTAAACATATTTACACAATTTTCTGCTGGCCAAAAAGCCTGCTATCGGCCTACATTATCCTGGCATACTCGCCTGGTTGCGGGTTAATTTAGCAAAGGAAAAATAATAATGAATAAAAAATGGATATTCGGCGCCTGCCTGAGCTTAAGCCTGTGTTTCTCCGGGCTTGCTAAAGCGGAAGCCGACTGGGTAAAACGCAGTAACCAGTACAGCCAGATTTTGCTTGAGGTGATCGCCCAGTTATCGCCGGAGTCGGCAGCCGAGCTCGGGGTCAACGGCTTTGACAACAGCATTATCGATTTAAAACCCGGCATCAACGACAGGGCTATCAAAAGCTTTAAGGAAGCAAAAGAAGAACTGTTAAAAATTCAGGCAAAAGAACAACACCCGGCGGTCAGGCAGGATCTGGAAATTTTATTAACCGCCATCGACGACTCACTGCAGCAAATCGCGCTGGAGCAGCAATATTATTTTCCCTATTTTAATGCCAGCGAGCTGATTTATAACGGCCTGCGCAGTTTGCTCGACCATCAGAAAACCCCTGAGCAGCACCAGGCAGCGCTGGTAAGATTGCAGCGTTATACCGGCATGGAAATAGGTTACCAGCCGTTAACCGAACTTGCCCGGGCAGAAGTGCTCAGGGGCTTGAAACAGCTGGGCAAATCGGGGCCGCTAAAAGAAAGCATCGAAAAAGACCTGCAAAACAGTGAAACCTTACTCAAGGAAATAGAAACCCTGTTTACCGATCATGGCATCACAGGTTTTGAAAAACCCTATAGCGAGCTCAAAACGCAAATCGCGCAATATAATGAGTTTATCCGCAGCCAGGTACTGCCGCGCGGCCGCGACGACTTTAAGTTACCCAAGCAAATGTATGCCTTCGCCTTAAAAGAATACGGCGTGGATATGCCGCTCGATGAACTGCAGCGCCGGGCCAAGGTGGAATTTAAACAACTGCAAAATACCATGCAGGCCCAGGCGATGGCCATTGCCAAAAAACGCGGCTATTCAGATCACGACTACAGGGCCGTACTTAAATCCCTGAAAAAACAGCAGATCACCGGCGAAGCCATTCTGCCCTTTTACCATGCGAAAAATGACGCCCTGGAAGAGATCATCAAACGGGAGCAGATCATCACCTTGCCCGAGCGGGATCTGGTGATCCGCCTGGCATCCCCCGCCGAAAGTGCGCAAAGCCCCGCCCCCTTTATGAAACCGCCGCGTATGATAGGCAATACCGGAGAAGTGGGTGAATTTGTGCTGCCGCTGAAATACCCCGGCGCCAAAGACGGCCAGACGCTGCATATCGACGATTTTACCTATGAGGCGGCAGCCTGGCCGTTAAGCGCCCACGAAGCCAGACCCGGACATGAATTGCAGTTTGCTTCCATGGTGGAAAAAGGCGTCTCGACCGCGCGGATGATTTTCGCCTTTAACTCGGTGAATGCCGAAGGCTGGGCCTTGTATATGGAAGAAGAAATCAAACCTTACCTGACCCTGGAAGGCCAGTTTGCCACCAACTGGAGCCGCCTGATCCGCGCCGCCCGGGCCTTCCTCGACCCGGGATTAAATACCCGCCAAATCACCAAAGACCAGGCGCTGAAGGTGCTCAAGGATGATTTGGTATTATCCGACGCCCTGGCCACTTCCGAGCTCGAACGTTATACCTTCCGCGGCCAGGGGCAGGCAACCTCATATTTTGTCGGTTACAGCCGTTTGATGTCGCTGCGGGCAGAAACCGAGCTGTTAATGGCGGATAAGTTTAACCGGCAAAAATATCACGACTTTATCCTGGCACAGGGCCTGTTGCCCCCTGCCCTGCTGAAAAAAGCCGTGATGACGACTTTTGTCAACAGTCACTAGCAAGAGTTTCCCCCGCCAGGTTTGACTTGCCGGGGGATTTACAAGCCTTTATTGGCAACTGAGCGGCAGCTATTTTTGTGTCAATAAGTTTGACTGCAGCCAGGTGATTTTTTCCATTGAACTGTACTTATTAATGATCTCTGTTGCCTGACGGCTTTGCCGTATTTTTTTTAACCTGAGATTTAAACGTTTGACTATGGCATCCGGCACCTGAAGGTTCAGCGCCAGGTAATTTCCGCCGAGATCTTTAATACGAAAGACTTTAACCGCATGATCCGGTGCAAAACCGTACATGGCCAAAGAATCCGAAACCGTGATATCTGATCCTAACGCCAGATCAATCTTGCCGTTAAATAACATTTTATAACTTTCATTGCTGCTGGCAAAGCCCAGCAACTGCTGGTCGGTTAAACCTTTGCTGCGAAAAATCTCTTCATAAATCCCCCGGCGCACATAACCAAGGGAATAATTTTTGATGTCTTCAAAACCATTAATCACTATGTGTTTATTGGCCGCCAGACGAAACAGATAAACGCCGTCTGAGCTTGAAGGAAAAGGACCGACCCATTTAAATTTATCCAGACGGGATTGGGTTAAGGCGGTAGAGATCACACCACCGGACTGGTTGCTCAGGGCTGCGGTATAGGCCCGGGTCCAGGGGGTCAGCTGCAGCTGGTAATCTATGCCTTCTTGCTTGAGTATCAAGCGCAGCAATTCGATATTTATGCCGGTAATGTTATCTTTCTCATCAATAAACTGATACGGGGGCATCAGTTCGGTATAAATATTTAATGAAAACTCACTATCCGATGTTTTCGCCTGGCCATAACAAGGCCCTGCCATCATCACCAACAGCACCAGTAGTTGTACAACTAAATCCTTACCGGGCAAAGATCCCCACATTTAACATGACTCGCTTTGACTAAGTGCCCGCCGGGAAAACAGGCACTGTTATAGCATTATTTTATACTAACTTGCCCTGCTTGAGTGAGCTAAAGCCAATTTAAAGCAAAGACATCTCCCGGGTAATGCCCGCCTGGCGGGCAAAAAGCGTATCATGGCTGACCAGGATAAAACTGCCGTTAAAGTCTGCCAGCGCCCGGGCAAATAAATCTTTGCTGCGGATATCTAAATGGTTATCCGGCTCGTCGAGCAAAATCAAATCACTGTCGCTCAGCTGGCTGATAATGGCAATGCTCAACTTTGCCATTTCACCGCCGCTTAAGGCGGCCAATTTTTTTTCAGCCAGCTCGGCGCGAAATCCTACGGCCGCCAGTATTGCCCGGCTTTGGCTTCGGCTAAGGTGCGGACAAAAATAGTTCAGCGCCCCCAACAGGTTAACAATTTGTTTTTGCTCAAGTGCCAGCTGGCTGAAAAACTGATCAAAATAAACAGGCCGGGCACGCATCCTTATGCCTGCCCCCAGCTCTCCCGGATAAGTAAACTGCTGACAAAGTAACTTCAACAAAGTGGATTTCCCGCTGCCGTTTGCCCCGCAAAGGTGCAGTTTTTCGCCGGGAGCCAGGGTAAAGCTCAGCGCTTTCTCCCGGGTAAAGGGCAGCTTAAGGTTTTCCACGGTTAATAAGCTTTGTCTCTGCCCCTGAGTCTGTGCCAGCTTGATATTAAAGCTAAGGCTTTGCTCCTGCCCTGCTTTGGCCGCACTTATCTCCTGGGATAAGGCCGATTGTTGCCGGGCATTTTGCTTAAGGCGCCCGGATGTGCCCGCCTGGGCCTTATTCTTTTTAAAGTCGAGCAGGACTTTGGCCTGACTGCCGCTTTGACGGTTTTTCTGTCCGTTTTGCCGGCGCTTTTGCGCTTTCTCGGCGCTTGCCTGCCGGCGGTTTTTCAAGGCCTTTAACCGGGCATTTTTATTTTTCAGGCGCCGCTCAACTCCCTGCTGCTCCGCCTGGTGCTGGCGGCAATAGTCCCGGTAGTTACCGCCGTAGAGTGAGATTTTCCCCCGGTGCAATGTTAAGGTTTGCCGGGCAAGCATCAACAGCTCCCGGTCGTGGCTGATCAGCAAAATGCCGCCGTTAAACTGTGACAGCACTTGTGTTAACCAGGCTTTACCCGCACTGTCCAGATGATTGGAAGGTTCATCCAACACCAGGAAATCCGGCTTCGCCGCCAGCAGTTTAAGCAGCTGCAAACGGGTAAATTCGCCGCCGCTAAGCTGACGGCAGCTTTGCTCCAGGGCAATATCCAGCCCCGCCAGTTTTAGCTGTTGCTGCGTTTGCTGCGCCAACAGCCAGTTATCATTAACCAGTTCAAAATCTTCGACGGCACTGCCGCCGGCGCTGATGCGTGCCAGGGCATCCAGCTGCTTATCGATCGCCAGAAATTGCGCCACCGTTTGCCCGCAGGCAGTATCTGTTGTCCGGGTCAATTGCGGCAAACAGGCTAATTTCTGCTCGCAGACAATACTGCCGGAGCCGGGTGAAATTTCCCCGCAAAGCAACTTGGCCAGTGTAGATTTGCCCGAGCCGTTATCGCCGAGCAGGCTATAAAAATTCCGCTCCAGGCTCAGGTTAACATCGGCAATGAGTGCCTTGCCACAAGGCAGTGAATAATTGAGTTTATTGATTTGTATGCAGGCCATAGATCCTCCGCTAAAGCTCTGGAGGCGGGGCGGCGTTGCCGGTAGCTGTTGCCGATAACAAGCGATAGCTCTGACGGGCACAATATCACTTTGCCCGGTGCAATAAATCATGAACTGTCGAAGCTATCTTTAATCAGGTCTTGAACTCAGTTGAGCACGAAGAAAAAAGCTGAATTTTACGCCGACTAATCCCGCCAATAAAACAAAAAGGTGTTTGTTCAGGTCGGGACTTAGTTGTTCATTTTCGCGTAAAACTCCTTAAGGAAAGTACTGGCATGATATGGCGCCACCGGGTACAAAGCAAGTTTTTCTGCATATAAAACAAACAAAAAGGTGATTTTTTGTAAAGCCTGTAGCTGGATCAAACAATTCACCTGTAAAGCGATTGAACCGGGGCAGCAGGGCTGCTAAAGTTGCCGAAAAAATTTAACAGAACACTGTCAAACCATCATCAAACAATAAGCCAAGCAACAATGAAGAAGTCAGAAAATAGCGCTAATGAACAGCAAAAAGGGAAAAGATCGAAATGGGGACTTAACGATATTACCGCAGTCTTCTTATTCGTATTGGTAGCCTTTGGTATTGCCATGCAGTTTTAACGGCGAAAACCTCGTTAACTTGCTCCCGGTACTGCCGGACAAAAATCGTTTGACCCGGCAATTGAAGCTGCGGTTAAGCGATTTTTTTACCCTGAGACACTAAAATCCCGACATGCCCTGCCCCGGTTGATCCCGTGCTCTTTGGCTGCTACATTAATTAAACACAAGGAAGTAATTTTTTAGCAAGGAAAGGATAATAATGCCACTGCGTAATAGCTCTACCACCTGTATCCAATGTAAAAAAGACATCAAAATAGCAAAAAACATCGGGCCATTTTCCCTGGTAACCTGTCCGCGCTGCAACTTTTCCGTCAGCTACCGGGAGTTGCAAAAACGCACCCAGGAAACCGCAAAAAGATTTGCCGATGAATTTAAGAACAAGCTATATCAATCAGAGCAGGATCTACCCTAAGCGCCAATAAAAACCAGCAAAATATTAAACATACGGCCTTGTTGGCACAGCCAGCTGGCTAAGCCCGCGCCTGTTCGTCTCTGTCCGGCATTTTAGCTGTTGCCGTTTTCCCGGATAACCTGTCTCTCCCCTATACCGCCCCACAGCAACTCCTGATAACTTGCCATTATCCACCACAACAATGTCGACAATAGACCTTTAAAATATAAACAATATAGATAATTCCTTTTTAAAAGAATAAAATTGTCGACAATACAACAATAAAAAGAGAATACTATGTCTTATACTTTTTGGGGGCTTGTCAATAGCCTGTTTATTTTGCTCAGTCTGTACGGAGTTTATTTACAACTTAAAAAAATACGTCAAAGAAAAGCCCGGCGACACAGTCCGGGTACTGTGACCCAAGTATTATCCATCAGGCAATTTGTGGTCAGTTTTTTAGCCTACCTGTCCTTTTATATTTATGGCTACAGTATCGAGCCCTTTAACCACTTTATTGTCTGGCCCAGGCTGATTGCCGCAAGCCTGGTACTGGCCGTGCTCTACCATATCTGGCATGACCGCAGAAACCGCCCTGCCCGTACCGGCTTAATCACAGCCATTATTTTTTATGTTTTGGCTATGGCGGGCTTCGCGGCATCCCTGCTTGTTGACAGCTGGCACTTCTTTGATCACAGCAAAAATATCTCCGGCGCTTTGATCCTGTTTGTCACGCTATTTCTGGCATACGGCTATTACGCCCAGATCAGGCTGATCCTGTTAAACGGCGCCACCGGCGCGGTGGAATTAAAAATGAGCCAGATGATTTTATTGATGGATATCTCTACCATAGCCTTCGCCCTGAGCATGGGGCTTGCCACCGGCTGGCCTTTGTTGTTGCTGGCCAGTGTTTCCGGCATCACAAAAATCATCATCTTATGTTTGTTTCGCTGGGTAAGGGTCAGCGAAAGCGCCAGATTAAGGCGGGAGCAGCCAGCAAACCCGGCCTGGCAGCGACTTTAATCCCGGCTCCCTGAACTCAGGCTCGGGAGAGCCTGGGCGGCAACAAAGATAAGTCAAAAAAAGAGAATTTTTTTAATACTGCTGTCAACCAAAAGCCGTGTGCTGCGTTGTTTAGGGTAAGTCGGGAATATTTTGCTCAACGCACCTTTTTCCGGCGCAGGCGGGAAAACCTGTCTATGGTAAAAAACAATAGGTTCATTAAACAGATAACGTTGTAACTCAACCCATAATCGGTCAGAATCTCTAGAAAATGATATTGAATACGGAACAAGAACTATCACAGAGCAGGCAGAAGAAGCTGACAAGGATACACCGCCGGTAACCATGGAGGTGTTTCTGGCTGATATTGAAAAAAAGGCGTATCACATGGCAGCATTTGCAACCGGCTCCCACGCCGATGCTTTAGATCTTCTCCAGGACAGCATGATAAAGCTGGTAACGAACTATCAGCAGCGCCCCAGCCAGGAATGGAAACCACTCTTTTATAAGATACTGCAAAATCGTATCCGGGACTGGCATCGCCATCAAAAAGTAAAAAATGTGATTTTCTTTTGGAAAAATACCAACACTAACGATGACAATCAGGACTGGCCGGATACCCTGGAAAGCGCAGGAAATGACAAGCCGGACGATAATATCAGTAAAAGCCAACAGCAGGCGGATGCCCTGCGCCATTTAAAACAGCTGTCGGATAAGCAGCAGCAATGTTTTATGTTACGCAGCTGGGAAGGGTTATCGGTGGCCCAGACCGCTGACATCATGGGTTGCTCCGAGGGCAGCATCAAAACTCACTATTTTCGGGCGGTTAATAAATTGAAAAGCTTAATGGAGGCGGATCATGACATCTCCTTCTGATCAACAATCATCAAACACTCAGGCTAACAGCGAAGCAAGCCAGGCAGTCAGCCAAGCGGTAAACCGGGCATTAGACAGCTCGGCGGCAAATATGTCGGCAAAAACTTCGGCAGAGCTGGCGCACATTCGCCAACAGGCGCTAAAACATCTTAACCGGGAAACAACAAGGGCGAAACCTGCACTGTTTGACAGCGCCTGGGTTAAGCCGTTTTTTCAACTAGCCATGCCGGTTGCTGCCGTGGCCCTGGTCGTTGTATCATTACAGCCATCTTCAGACAAAGCTATCCCTGCCCTGCCCCTGGCGATGACAACATCGCAAATGCCGGCGGAAGATTTAGCGCTATTACAGGATCTGGAATTTGTTACCTGGCTGGCAGAAAATGAACAGGAAATATCTCTTTAGCATGACTTTGTTAACCTGCACTTTCATGCCCGCGATGGCGACCGACAAGGTGAATGATACGCCGGACCTGGCCCTGCTCGAATATCTGGCGGGATTAGTGGAAGTCGACGGTGAGCTGGTGGGGCCGATGGATATTTCCTCCCAGGCATTAACCTCAGAGCCGGATAGCAGCCAGGTGGCGGAGAAAACACAGCAACCTTCAGCGGATAAAAATCCAGTAAAATCAGCAAGCGACGGGGAGGATAAAACTGATGATTAAATTTATCCTGTGCGCCCTCTTGGCATTCGCCAATATTTCCCTGGCCTCGGCATTGCCCTGGAGTGAACTTGCCAAGGAAGAGCAGGCGGTACTGAAACAGTTTTCCGGGCAATGGTCGCAGTTATCCAGCGAGCAACAGGAGAAGTTGCAACTGGGGGCCAACCGCTGGATCAGCATGAACAGCGAGCAAAGGCAGTCGCTGGTTAATAAGTTCGATCAGTGGCAACAACTGCCGCCGCAGCAACAGGCACAATTAAACAAGAAATTCGAGCAATTCAAGAAATTACCGGCTAAGCAACAGCAGCAGCTGCGCAACACCCATCAGCGCTTTAAGCAGTTGTCCCGGGATAAGCAGCGCAAACTGATGGATAAGTTCAAGAAAAGCAAACAGCAAAGGCAGCAGAAACAAAACCGTAACCAGAGCCGCAGAAGGAACCGTTAACGGCAGCCGGGTAAATTATTCTGCACCATAAACTAAAAAAGACGTTAAGCATGTGCCTGACGTCTTTTTTATATCCGGTGTTTATACCAATTTTATTAAATATCTAACCATCTTCGGATGGTCTAAATCTCCAAGTCCTGCGTTGTTTTCAATCACAATAGCTTGCTATTGCTCAATCAAACGCCTTGCTCTTGAAAATTTATCCTCACCGAATCTTGGTCATCTACTTAATGCAATTGGTATTATTTTAGCGCGATAAACCGGGCAAGATTAAAAACTGTACCCCAGGTTCAGCGACCAGCTTTGCTCGGAATAATCGCTGGCAATTTCCGTGGCGGTATCAAAAGACAGCGACCAGCTGCTGTTGATATCATAAGAAAGATACATTAAAAACTGGCCGTAATTGTCATCCCCGGAAGTTGCCGATAAAGACGTTGCTCCGGTGCGGCTGCCGCCGGTTCGGCCTCCCGGACTACGCGGACCTTCGCCGCCAAGGCGGGCGCCGCCGGTATTTTGGCTGTCGGAAACCGTGTCTCCCGATAAAATATAGCTCCAGGACAGCATGGCCCCCGCCAGCACCCCCCTGTTGTCCGCCAGGCTCCAGTAATGTCCCAGGGAAACACTGGTATTAACACCTAAGCTGTTATCGCTGCTGGTGGAACCCGGTGGCTGGTTGTCTCCCGGCGGCGTATCAAAGTCGGTATCGACTTCCCAGTCGCTGTACTGCAGGCCGAGGGAGATATCATATAACCAGTTTCCCTTGCTGTCGCCATAACCGACACTGGTGCTAAAGCTCAGGGCACTGGTATCTTCGTCGCGGCTGCCGGGCCTTGTGCCACCGGCCGAGATCTGCTGCTCGTCATCGGATATGCTGATGCCGGCAGAAAAAAACCAGTTGTCCTGATAATAATTGATATTGCCGCCGTAGGTGTTGAGATCGACATCCACGTCAACATCCAACAGCGCCCCGGTACTTTTATCATCACTCATCGACTGGTAAAACGCGGAAATATTCCAGTCGGGATTCAGATCGCGGGAGAAAAACAGTGACAGGCCGGAGGGTTTTAGCAGCAAGGTTTCGTTTTGCAATTCAACATGTTGCTCCAACTCACCATAGGCGAGATCCAGGCTATCGGCAAAACTATTTACAGACGTCAGGGAGGCGCCAAGCAACGCCATTAAGGGCAACAGCCGCTGATGGCTGTTTTTTTCAATTTTTTTCACTCAATACCAACAAGTTTTTCCTGAAAATCAAGAAAACTAGGGTAAACCATCATGGGGAATTTTAATAGCGCCAACGGCTAAATAACTCAGAAAAGCCAGGAAAAATAGCGGATTAACCAACAAGGTCTCTGGTGGTTAAACCGCTATCAACTCAAAGGTCAGATGCTAGTTGATGATAAAGGTAATACGCTGAGTTTAAACGGCTTCGTCTTCGGCGCTCAGGTCAGCAATACACTCGCGCACCGCTTGTCTGGTGGCTGAACGTGAGGCTTTCGCCGCTTCATATTCTGCTTCCGTCACGCTGCCGTCTTCATCCGTGTCTAAGCTGGTGAAGCGCTCTGTCGCCTTGGCAACTTTCGCGGCCGCCAGTTCGTCACCGTCGACAAAACCATCGCCTGACGTGTCCAGGGCAGCAAACTTATCTTCCGGAGAAAGGAAGTTATCGGCATCCGGTACCACGATATCGGCATTTTCTTCCTGCAAACCGGCAACACACTCTACGATATCGTCCGCCAGGTCTGAGTAGTCAGCAATCACACCCTTGCGTCCCTGCTGAAACTCTTCCAAGCTCAGGAGGCCGTCTTCATCACTGTCTTTTCTGGTTAACATATTCGCGGCTTTGCTTTCGGCAGCAGCCGTCATTTCTTCCAGCGACACCAGGGTATCGGCATTCGTGTCTAAACGGTCGAAGCCGCCATTGCCTCTGTGGTGGCCGCGCTCGAACGCGATGCTTTGAGAAATAGATAAGGCGGTTGCAGTCGTGATGAATCCGGCGATAACAACAAAGTTAACTGATTTTTTTATCATTGACATGTAGAACTCCTAATAAATTATTGGTGATTACATAGATAAAAACGCCTTAAGTTGACTTTGGTTGACAGCAGATGCGATTTTTTTAAATTATTTCTGATAAAACTTCACAACCATATGATTTGTAAGAAAAAATAAATCAATTAATTGTGGTGAACCAGGCGATTTGCGCAGAAAAAACATCTGCCAGAAAAATTAATACCGGAAAAACATAGAAGTAACTGCGCATAAAACTGCGAATGGTTTTATTGGCATTATAGAGTTCCATAAAGTTATCTATCACCAGGCGTCCTTTATAGGCAATGGATAAACAAATCACAAAAGTGATCAGCAAATGGGGATCGGCGGTTTCCGCCACAAAGGCGTTCAGCAGGGTGACCACCATTAACACCGCCCAGGTGATATCGAGTTTGTTCCAGCGTTTTTTCACTGGCGGCAAACCATCAGTCCCTCGGGCAGCTATTGTCTTTGATTCATCGGCAGACATATTTTTCCCTTAACGTAAAACATATAACAGTGGAAAGATGATAATCCAGGCCAGGTCGACCATATGCCAGTAACAGGCAATCGCCATCATACCCGAATGATTGTCGGCGTTATAAACCCCTTGTTTCACCCGGCAGATAGCCCACAGCAAAGTGCCGCTGGCCCAGCCGACATGCAACAGGTGATTAAAGGTCATATAGTAATACAGGGTATAAAAGGCATTGGTATCGCTGTGTATGCCCAGGGAGACATTCCATTGATATTCCCAGGTTTTAATGGCCAGGTACGCCAAGCCCGCCAACAAGGCGCCCCAAAGCCAGCGCACCGAGTCCCGGGGCCTGTTTTGGCGGATGGCAAACATCGCCTTGGCAACAAAATAACTGCTGGAAATGAGTGCTACCGTATTTAAAGTCCCCGCCAGGGTGTTGAGCTTAAGCGGTCCCTGTTCAAATTCCTGCGGGTAATGGGCCTTGGCAATAAAATAAATGATAAAGAACATGGCAAATTCGGTGAGTTCGGCAAAGATACCGACCCAAACTGCCCTGTTGCCCGGAATACGCCGCAATGATTCCGGCTCCTGCGCCACACTTCCCCGGCCATTCAGGTAAAAGACATCCGTGGTGCTCGCTGACATATCAACCTCTTAAGTCGCGGGTGAAAAACTCACCCCATAGCTGACACCAGCTTAGCGCAGACAGATTTTTACGCCTTGATCTGTATTAATCAAAGTTAAGAAAACAAAGGTTTAGCCTAAACAAAGCGCATCTGCTGCGCGACCCGATAAAATAAGGCTGCCGCGACGATTTTTACCGTGCCTTTAAACCTGGCGCTGAGCTATCCAGGTTTTCAGTTCGGCGATAGCCATAGGTTTGCCATAGACATAACCCTGGATCATCACCACATCCCGCTGCTGCAGATACTCCACCTGATAAGGGGCTTCAACCCCTTCGGCGATAAGTTTCAAATTTGAAGATTTGGCAAACGAGATGATCGACTCCAGCACCGAGCCTTTAATATCATCGCGGGCTATGGTGTCGACGAACATTTTATCGATTTTCAAGGTATCGATACCCAGCTCCTGAATATAGGAAAAACCGCCGTAGCCGGTACCGGCATCATCGAGCTTTAAATTGATGCCCAGGTTGTAGAAGTCTTCAAGGTGCTGCCTGGCCAGTTCAAGATCTTCAATTTTCATTCTTTCAGTCACTTCCAGCGATAACACCTGAGGCGGCAAATCAAACGCTTTGCACAAGCCTTCCAGATAATGATAAAGCCGTTTGCTGGTTAAGTGATCCGGCACGATATTGATGCTGATAAACTTGCCGCTTTTATCCCAGCCCAGGGCTTTGGCATCCTTAACGGATTTTCGGATCAGCTGCTCGGTGATCTCTATGATCAAACCGCTGTCTTCGGCAAAAGGAATAAACTGATAAGGAGGCACCACGGTACCGTCTTTATGGCGCCAGCGGGCCAGCATTTCCACACCCACCAGTTCACCGGTGAGACTGTTGACTATGGGTTGGTAAAAGGGGGTGAATTCCTTGTATTTAAGGGCATCTTTAATGATACGCTCCAGCGACTGGCGAATGCTCAGCAAACGGTAGGAAAGCAAGGCAATGATTGAGGCAAACAAGAAAGAAAACAATAAGGTGCTGACCCAGCTTAATTCCTTATAATAGTTGTAAAACGCTTGGGTGCCCCTGACATTGAGCTCTACCTTAACCGACTCTTCCATTCTGGAGGCGGTATATTCGATATAAGTTTCTCCCGCCATGGAGCGGCCGCTAAATTCCAGCTCAGGCAGGCTACCGATCACAAACTCATATTCGAGGCAGTTCATACAGACAAACTCGGTCAGGTAATTGACCATAAAAGGATTGATACTGGCAAAATAGCGGCTGTTGTCATGTGAGCGCACCATCAGCAAATCCAGATGTTCATCGCCGTGGGAAACCGTTGCCAGCGCATGGGTGTCGGTTAACTGGTGCTTGATAGGACCAAGTACCCGCTCATGGTAGTCGGACAAGTCGATATGCACTTCTTCACTGGCACAGGCCTGCTGGTCGCCATGTAACACCCCTATCAGGCGTACCGCCGGATGTTCGAATGCCAGCATCGCCAGTTGTTCAATGTCCTTTTGGCTACATTGAAATAATTCCGGATCGGGCAAGCCGGCAAGAATTTTATCCGCTTCGAGGATGGCGTCATGAAACTGGTAAAGCAGTTGCTCCGCATCGTTTTGCAGTGCTTTTTCCGCATAGAAGTGATTGAAAAAATTTACGGTTGCCAGACCCGCCGCAAAAGTAATGACAAAAATACTGGTGGTGATTTTAGTGATTTTCACGATTTTTTGTCCTGTGCTGATTATAGTTATTGCCCGATGCGTCCGGGTGGACAGCATGACTGCCAAAACCTGTGCAGCCTCATGCAGGGACACTCAGGTTAACAAAAAAATCCTGCCCGGTGCAATCCGGGCATTTATCACAGCCATCCCGCTTTTCTTCTCGTCGATGCCGACCTGAGCTGTTAACAGCTTAATTGCTGTACCAGCTGGTGCAACCGGGACAATTCTTGCTTCAAATCGGACACTTCCTGCTCCAAAACATCGATACGCATAAGAGCATCGTTACCGCCATCACTGATACCGTCATTACCGCTTGCGCCTGTAGCGGCCGTTTGCTCGGTTAACTCACTAAACAGCTGGGCATAGCGAGAATCGCGTTTGCCCGGCTCCCGCTCCAGTTTCACCACCAGTTTTTCACCGTTAAGGTCTTTTAACTGATTTAATACCTGCTCGACTTCAGCAACATTGGCAAAATCTGCCAGGCGGTTGCTGCGGGTTCTTAATTCTCCCGGGGTTTGATGCCCCCGTAAAAACAACAAACAGATAATAGCCAGCTGCTGTTTACTCAGTTGCAAGCTGCCAAATTCGGTATTACAAAACCTGTGCTGATATTTCACCACCCGGGAACTGAACGCCCCCTGATCGCTGACAAGCTTCATTTGCATCAGTTCATCGACAATATCCTGCACCTCGGCCTCGGTTAACGACATCACGGGTTCCCGATTACTTTTTTGATTACAGCCTGTGGTCAGGGCATTTAAAGACAAGGGATATTGATCCGGCGTGGTAATTTCTTTTTCCAGCATGACCCCGAGCACACGGCACTGGCGGGAAGTTAATGTCATCATCGGCTTGGTTCCAAAGTGATATAGTTAGGTGATAGTTATGTTTATAATAAACTTGATTTCAAAAGCTTAGCCAGGTTTTTTATTTCCTTTTACCATAAAAGCAAAGCTTGGCTACCAGCGGCTGAAAAAACTGCCGACGGATTTTTTCGCGGTTTTTGATAGCTGAGTGACCAAGTCAAAAGGGACATCGGATAACCGGCTCTGCTCCCGGATATCCTCCAGCATGGCTAGCCATAAATACGCTGTCATTTCGGCATCGTAGAGGGCACGGTGAAAGTTTCCCTCCCCGGCAATATTTTTCCAGCGCACCAAAGTGCCGAGCTTATGATCCGGGCTATCCTGATAGAGCCTGCGGGAAACCAGTAAAGAGCAGGCAAATGCTCCCGGGTATGATCTGGAAATCCTGGCCAGTTCGGCATCTAAAAAGCGCTTATCGAACGAGGCATTATGAGCGACCAGGTTATCGTCGCCGATAAAGTCGGCAAAGTCCGCCATCACGGTCGATACCGGTGCGGCATCGGCTAACATGGCATTGGTAATGCCGGTATAATCTTCAATAAAGGGACTGATACGGCGTCCGGGATCCATAAGCTGCTGAAAACGCTCGGTGATGATGCCGTTTTGCAAGCGTACCGCGCCAATTTCAATGGCCCGGTCACCGTTGTCGGGGGAAAGGCCGGTGGTTTCAAAATCCAGTACCACCACAGATTCTGCACCTGATTGCACAGCATACTCCTGTCTAAATAATCTAAGCCCGGCCATAGTAACAATGACTCGGCCTTGAAAAAAGACGGGAAGTGAAATGAATCGCACAAAACAGCCTAAGCGGCGAAAGTATCGCCGCCAACACTTGCCGGGCTATTGAATGAGGCTGAGCTGCAACTCGGCAGTATCTGACTGCAAACCAAAGTGTCCCAGGACATAGGTAAAGCTGTTTTCTTCCGACCAGATACGGCTAGTATGCACACCGGAAACACTGCAAACACCGGTGGCACAAACCACCTGGTCGATATTGCTTTTAATGGAGTAAACCCTATCCGCCAGTACCTGGCCATTTAATGCCTGAAGAAAGGGACTTTGTACCGACAGTCCGGCTGCGCCGCAGGTAGGAGACCAGACATTAAAAGGATAAACCCCGCAGCTCCACAAGCCCCTGAAGGCGCCGGCAATCCCGACAAAAGTATCTATTGATGCGGCGGCATTAAGCTGGACAATTTGCTGCGCCGCCAAAGTCCCGCCCATGGAGTGGGTGATGACATCAATTTTTCCGCTGCAGGAATTGGCAATTGCCGCAATAATGGCTTCTTTGACCGGCACTTCTTCGCTGCCGCTGTGATCATTACACGCGGCGCAGCTTTTAGAGCCCCAATCGGGGCGATAAATGTTATCGCTGCTGTAATTGTTTTCAAGTAATAACTGATAGGTATTATCCCAGCTATCGACACTGGCGCTATTGCCGTGCACCAGGACAACATTGTCCTTACAGGCAAAAACATGCCCTGAAAATACTAAGGCTAAACACATCAAAAGAGTAAGTTTCATTATTTTCTTCCTTTAAAATAAATCATCCCGTTGACTTTAACCCCTTATGCCAAAAAACAATATGCTACTTTTGTCCCTCAAAACCAGTCACAATGCCGGGCAAGCGCAAAAAACTCTCAAGTAGAAGGCCAAAATAACCAAAAGGGACTAAAGTACCATTGCCTAAACACGGAATTAGCCGTCATTATAAAAACTCCCCCAGGTTTTAAAGGAATATGCCATGAATAAAATTTCCCACGGGCAAATATTGAATCTGCTCTTTATCTGTACCCTGTACCTTGCGGCTTGCACTGTTTGGGCAAAATCGGCATCAGCTTTCAATTCCCCCCCGGAAATGTCCGGGCACAAAACCATAACGGCACTGGAAAACTTTGGCGATAACCCCGGGGAGTTAAATGCCTATATCCAACTCCCCGAACGACCGAAGGGCGCCAAGCTGGTCGTGCTGCTGCATGGCTGCGTTCAGCAGGCAAAAATTTTTGCCAAAGACAGCGGTATGGGCACATTAGCCCGGGAAAAAAATGCCATTTTGTTGTTACCCGAACAGCAAAAAACCAATAATGTCGCCAACTGCTTCAATTGGTTTTCCCAAAATGATATCAGCAAACATTCGGGAGAAATGTTATCCCTGTTTAATATGATCACCTACAGCCAAAAAAAATACCAAGCCAGCGAGGTATTCATTGCCGGCTTGTCCGCAGGAGGCGCGATGACGGCGGCTTTATTGGCTAATTATCCAGACTTGTTTGCCGCGGGCGCCATCATAGGCGGTTTACCCTATCAATGTGCCAGCAACTTAATCAAAGCCATCGCCTGTATGAAAAGCGGACCAGGTAAAAGTCCCCGGGAATTTATCGATATCGTGTTGCAGCAACATCCCAACCGGAGCAAATGGCCCAGGCTCACCATCTGGTCCGGGATAAAAGATACCGTCGTCAATCCAAAAAACGCCACGGTACTGGCACAGCAATGGGCAGGCTTAAACGGTATAACACAGGCTAATAACACCATAGAACATGATGAATACCTGATCAGAGAGTGGCGTAATAGCAAAAATGAAATATTGGTAAAACAGGTTGAAATGCTCAACCTTAAACACGGATTACCTGTGATTCCCAAACAGACGCCTCCGGCAGACTACATGCTGGCAGCGCCTTTATCAGCCGTCAGCGAAATTGCAAAATTTTGGCAATTATAACAAAGACTTGTCTTCACCAATAAAAAGTGACACATCAGCCCATAGCCAGCTTTTATGGGCTGTCCCCTCGATAAAAACATTAACCGCCGCCCTCACAAGACAATAACTGTCTATTTTTTATACAGCAATAACCATAAAACTTTGGATAAAATTTAATCTTCACCCATAAGTCATAGACTTTTAAGGTGAAAATATTTTTGGCTTAATATCTGCAATTTCCTCCCTATACGCCAACCGGCACTCATTTACTAAAGTTATACCTGAGGAAGTTATTATGAAGAAGTTAATATCTCTTGTTTTAACCATCACTGTTTTGCTTTGGGGAGCTAACGCTTCTGCATCTTTAATGGGCGATGAAGTCTTTTTAACTTGTATGCAATCGAGCGGTTCCGATCATGAACTCTGTGAAGGTAACGGTGCCCTGCCGGCGACAGTAGGAGCCGATGTTGAATATCCCGACTATTTTAATTTTGAAAATTCCCTCAGTATCGACATCAACGCTAATTCTATCTGGGTAACCTTTGATAACGGTCCTTTCTGTGGTTGGTTCACCTGCAACGGCCAGGGTTTTTTAGAATTCTGGTTAACAGATCTTCACTGGGTTGATATGCCCGGCGGTATTATTACCGGTATAGACGTCATCACCAATATGACAGGCATACAAACCGGATATGACGATCACAGCGTACACTTTGCCTTACCGGAAACCGACGTAGACAGCAGTATGTTTATCCATATTAATCTTTTAACCGACCATGATGTCGACACCAAACATAATGCCGACGTACCAGAGCCAGGCACCCTGATTTTATTTGCTTTAACCCTGTCAGGATTAGCTTATAGCAGACGAAAAAAATCTGCCGTAAGCCAATAATCAAGTCCAGACCCCCTCCTGAAAATTAAGCTCGTCCTGGCGAGCTTTTTTATGTCTACACACCTGACCCCAATTAACTGACTCCCGTGCTAAGATAAGCTCTCATAAAGAAATTGCACCTTAAACGGGCAAAAACTTTTTCTTATGTGCAAACAAGTAACCAATAACCTGCTGCACTGTAAAAAAACTCGCTTTAATAAAGCAGCTAAAAGCATTTTTATTTCAGACCAGCTATTATGCCGACTTTTCTCAATAACCCTATATAACAAGACTTGTAGGCGAGGGAGTTTGTTTTTTTATTCGCCCGGAAAATATTCAACAGCCATAATTTTTCCTGTTTTTCCGGCAATCATTTTTTTGGCTTAATTTCTGCAGGTTGTTCTTGCTTTGCCCCGTATATCATTACAACAGCAAGTTAAGAGGAAGTTATTATGAAGCAGTTAATATCTCTTGTTTTAACCCTGGGTCTATATTTTTTTGGCGCTCATGCCTCAGCCTCTTTAATAGGGGATGAAATATTTTTATCCTGTATGCAAGCTAGCGGCAGTGACCATCCGTTATGTGAAGGCAATAGCGACATTCCGGCCATAGTGGGTGAAGATATTGAGTATCCCGATTACTTTAATTTCAAAAATTCTCTCAGTATTGATGTAAACGCCGATTCAATCTGGTTGGCTTTTGATGGTGGTCCGTATTGTGGCTGGTTTACTTGCGATGATGAAGACTTTTTAGAGTTTTGGTTATACGATCTCGACTGGCTGGATATAATGGATAACAAACTGGTGAGTTTAGATATCACCACCAATATGATTGGAGTAAAAACAGGCTTCACCGATCACAGTATCCATATTGCCTTGCCGGAAACAAGAGTCACCAGCGATATGTTTCTCCATATAGGTTTAATCACCAGTAATGATACCGGGCAGTTAAGAGAAAATGATGATATCGGTGTTTCTGAGCCGGGCAGCTTGGTTTTATTGACTTTAGCGCTGGCTGGTTTAATTTATTACCGACGCAGAAAAGTCCATGCCTTACTCTGATAAGCCCAAAAGGACTGCCAAAAATACCACAGCCCGCAATTGCGGGCTTTTCCCTTAAAAACTAAACTCCCACAAAAGCAGGCCCCCGCACTGTCCGTTTTTTACACAACCAACTGTCGATTTTCTAAACGTTTAAAACTGTCCGTTTTTTATACAATCAACTGTCTATTTTATAAACACTTAAAGTTTGTCGTCTATAAAATACAGATTTAGCTAATAAATATTATCTTGGCTTAATACCTGCTGCTACCTGTTTGCTCGTACAGAGCTGTCTTATTTACTGAAGATTTATATCGAGGAAATAATGATGAAAAAACTATTAGCTTACCTGTTCACCGCAACGGTTTTATGCTGGGGAGCAACCGCCTCAGCGTCGTTAATGGGTGATGAAGTTCTCTTATCCTGTATGCAAAGCAGTGGCTCTCCGGATCCTGCATGTGAAGGCAATGGCGAGATGCCTGCCATTGTCGGCGCAGATGTAGAATATCCCGATTACTTTAATTTCCAGAATTCCATCAGCATAGACATCAGTGCCGAGTCTATTTGGGTGACCTTCGATAATGGTCCCTATTGCGGCTGGTTCACTTGTGACGGCCAGGGTTACCTGGACTTTTGGTTAACCGACCTCGACTGGCGTCATGCCGATGGCAGTTTAATGGACGGGGAAATTGTTGGTATTAATGTCATCACCAATATGAGCGGGGTATTAACGGATTGGGGGGCGCACAGCGTACACTTCTCCTTACCGGAAACCCAGGTCACCAATGATATGCATCTACACATTGATCTCATCACCCGCCACGGCGATGTGCCTGAGCCGGAAACTCTGGCAATTTTTGCTTTAGCCCTGACCGGCTTAGGTATTTTCCGACGCAGGAAAGTTCCATCCTAAGTATTGTTATCCTCAAAGACGCTAATAACTCCAAGTAAATAATAAAACGAATAACACATGTAAAATAGCCCGCTTCGCGGGCTTTTTACTTTCTTACCGACTAAAAAACGTTAACACAGCTAAAGCTATTGGGCAGTCCAGCCCAAATCCAGTGCCAGGCTTGCTCCGGTAAATGAGCGGGCAATATCGCTGGCAAGATAGGCTACAAATGCCCCTACCTCTTCCGGTTCGATTAACTTCTTGATGGCGGCATTTTTCAGCATCACCTGAGAAATCACATCATCCGGTGACATATTATTGTTCAGTGCCTGCGCCAATATTTGTTTATCCACTAAAGGGGTTTTAACATAAGCGGGGCAAATGGCATTAACGGTAATACCATGCTCTCCTCCCTCCAGCGCCGCGGTTTTCGTTAATCCCAATAAACCGTGTTTGGCACTGATATAGGCTGATTTATAAGGCGAAGCTATCATGCCGTGTACCGAAGCAATATTGATCACCCGGCCCCAGCCATTTTTCTTCATATAAGGCCAGGCATATTTAGTCAGCAGGAAGGGAGAAGTGAGCATCACAGTCAACATTTTTTCCCAGGTATCTTCGGGAAAATTAGCCAGCTGACAGACATGCTGAAAACCGGCATTATTGACCAACACATCAACACTGCCATGCGATTCAGCTGTAGATTCAATTAACCTAAAATTATCTTTAGCTAAAGATAAGTCTGCCTGAACAAAATCACAATCGAGCTCTTCCGCGGCAGCTAATCCCTGCTCTTTGGATAAATCAGCAATCACTACGGTATGGTTGGCTTCAGATAAGGCTTTGGCGGCGGCAAAACCAATACCACTGGCGCCACCGGTGACAACCGCTACTTTATTGTTCATATCCACACTCCTGTGTTAGTTAATGATGCCACCAGGTGACACTCGCTGCTATTAATCCCGTTTTCTCAGCTCTTTTCCTTAACGGATCAAAAATCAGTTAAGCGGACATTGACATAATTTCAAGTAAAATCTGATATTTAATGCTATTTCCCGCAGAAAAATCAATATTGAAACAAGCAGAGCCGTTTTTAGCTAATTAACAATATTGACTCGGAAAAAATAGTAAAGCAAAGGGCTGAGACGCCAAATACTACTATAGTACACATTGTTTTTACGCTTTTTTGCGTTAGAGTCGATAGTTAACAAAGACATATCTGCAGCCATTAAACATCTGGGAAAAGTTGTCATAAGAGTTTTACAAGAAATATGCTGGAATATGTTGATAACCAAGTGCTTTTTCTCGAAAGAAAAAATCGGCACTAACACTAAGGAAAGGGATCGCAATGAAGCAGCTAAAATCAACCCGGTGTTATCTTGCCCTGGCAATCGCCGGCGCATTAAACGGCAATCTCGCAAGTGCCGCCTCAACCGATGCAGCCGATAACGACACCGCAGGCTCGCTGGAGCACATCGAAGTTACCGCACGCAGAACCGTGGAAAACCTGCAGCAAGTTCCCGTTTCCATCACCTCTGTCGGGGCCGAGCAGTTGGCACAAAACGGGATCAGTATCCTGACCGAGGTCCAGCAGTTCACCCCAAATACCACTTTACAGCGCAGCCGGGGCACCAATTCCACCTTAACCGCCTTTATCCGCGGGGTTGGCCAGGAAGACCCCCTCTGGGGTTATGAGCCCGGGGTCGGTATCTATATCGATGATGTTTATATTGCCCGCCCCCAGGGAGCGGTGCTGGATATTTTAGATGTCGAAAGGGTAGAAATCCTGCGCGGTCCCCAGGGCTCTTTATATGGTAAAAACACCATAGGGGGCGCCATTAAATACGTAACCCGGGCCATGACCGGCGAGAGTGAATTTAGCATCAACACTACGGTGGGTAATTACTCCCGCCGGGATGTACAAATTTCCGGACAAGTGCCCTTAATTGATGACGAGCTTTACCTGGGATTTGCCGGTGCCCGCCTCACCCGCGACGGTTTTGGCGAGTTTATTACCTCAGAGCTCGACAACCAGGACAGGGAAAATTACAACAAAGATGTTTTTGCCGGCAGGTTAACGCTGGAGTACAGCCCAAGCGATGCGCTTTTTATCCGCCTCAACTATGATAAAACCGACGACGACTCCAATGCCAAAGGGGGTTACCGCCTGATACCCAGCCTGTTAACCGACGCGCCCGTGCCCGACAGTGTCTACGACTCTTATACCAGCTTACCTACCTGGAACGAGGTGGAAACCGAAGGGGTGAGCCTGAGCGTCACTTATGACATTAATGAAGCCTGGTCGTTTAAGTCCACCACCGCCCGCAGGGAAAGCGATTCCCGCACCAATATAGACTTTGACAATACCAGTTTGCGTATCTTTGATGTGCCGGCCATTTATGACGACGAACAGTTTAGCCAGGAATTCCAGCTTAACTATGATACCGACAAACTCAGCCTGGTATCCGGTCTTTATTATTATGATGGCGAGTCCTGCGGCAAGTTTGACGCCATATTGGAAGTATTTGGCAATGCTATCGGCGAGCAAGGACTTACCCGGGAGGTAAGCGGCTGTAATAACAGCGAAAGTTACGCCATTTACGCCCAGGGCAGTTATGATTTAACCGATAAGTTATCCATGACCTTAGGGGCAAGGTATACCCGTGAAGAAAAAGATGCCCAGGTCAAAAATGGCGTTATTACCCAAACCATCTACCCGGACTCCGGCTGGGTGCCGGGATATATTCGCGACGAGGCAACCATCAATGCTTTTATACCTACCGTACTGGATGACTCCGAAACCTGGTCCAGATTTACCCCCAGACTTGGCCTTGAATACCAATACCACAGGGATATGATGCTTTTTGCCAGTTACGCCCAGGGCTTTAAATCGGGCACCTTTAATCCCAGGGCTGAAATGGCCGAGCCGGCCGCAGATCCGGAACTGGTAGACTCCTTCGAAGTCGGTATAAAAAGCGAGTGGTTTAACAGCCTTAGGGTCAACGCTACCCTATTTTACCTGGACCACAAAGACAGGCAATTTGTCACTGTATTGCCGGGAGAAAGTGCTGCCGACTTAAACCAGCGCCTCGGGAATATCGGCACATCCGATGCCAGCGGCGCGGAAATAGAAATCCAGTATGCCGCCACCGACAGCCTGAACCTGTTCGCCACTATCGGCACCATAGATTCTTCCTTTGACAAGGTGAAATCCTATGACGAACAGGGCAATAAAATTGATATCAGCGACAGCTTCACCGTCAGCAATACTCCCAATACCACCATGAATCTGGGCTTTAGCTATGACTTTGACAGCCAGTTCGGCAGCTTTGTCTTCAACGGCAATTATTATTACCGCAGCAGTTATGACTTAACCGTCACCGACAACCTGCTGACCCAGGAAGGTTACGGTTTAGCCAACCTGGGACTGACCTGGTACAGCAATAACGATCACTGGCAGGCCAGTTTGCAGTGGAAAAATATTACCGACAAAGAGTACCTGGTGGGCAACTATGCCTTTGTCACCCCGAATGATGACGGCAGCTACTCCCCGGGACTCGGGGGAGACACGACTTTGATCGGTTATTACGGCGACCCGGAAACCGTCGCCTTGTCACTGAGCTATAACTTTTAACCCCGGATTTCCCAACCGCTTGCCCGCAAAGTTGACCAAGTTGCGGGCAAGTCCCCCGGAATAATAATAGTCATATCAATCAAATTACGATAACGTATCACTAAGCCTTTTATTACGGATGATAATGTTTGCCATGAGCCTAAGCCAAGTCATAATTGCCGATGATCACCCTTTGTTCAGGGCGGCGCTGAAACAGGCCCTTTGCCAGTGTATCGCAGGCGAGTACCTGGAAAACGGCTCCCCGCAAGATGAAACCATCCTGGAAACCGATAATTTCGACGATTTGATCGCGCTGATAGAAGCACAGTCTGCCATAGAGCTGGTTTTCCTTGATTTGCATATGCCGGGCAGTACAGGGTTTAGCGGACTCACCCGGCTGCTCAACCATTACCCTGACGTGGCGGTGGTGATGATCTCATCCGAAGATAACCCGGATATTATGCGCAAAGCCATCGACCTTGGCGCCTGCGCTTTTATCCCAAAATCCGCCGACTTCACCACGATTGCCCGGGCCGTCAATACCGTCACCGAAGGCAATACCTGGCTGCCCGAAAGTTTATTGGCGGAGCAAAGCCGGCAGCTGCATCACCGGGAAGCGCAAAGTCCGGATAAAAAACTGGCGGAAAAACTGGCGCAGTTAACCCCGCAGCAATATACGGTATTAGAGCTGATTGCCGACGGCCAGCTCAATAAACAAATTGCCTATCGGCTGAATATTCGTGAAACTACGGTTAAAAAACATGTCTCGGCAATTTTAGCCAAGTTTGAGATTAATAACCGCACCCAGGCGGGCATTGCCTTTCAGCAGCTTAATGCCGCCCACCACCATTAACTAACAGGACGTCCGGGCACTTTAATCCATTGCCCGGCTCTTGGTGTCGTCCGATGGGCCCTTTAATTCCCTGATCAACCTTTTCAGTGCCATGGCTTTGATCGGCTTGCGGATAAAGCGGTATCCCGCCTCAATCACATGCGCCCGCACCGCTTCCCCGGGATCGGCGGAATTGATGATACAGGAGATGGACCATTGCCGGGTCGCCAGCAATTCCCGGGTGACATCCACCCCGTTATGCCCTTCGCTTAAATGATAATCGGCGATCACCAATATAGGTGCAAGCGTGCTGCCCGGAGCATTTGCTAATGCCGCTTCCAGCTGACTTTTATCTTCAACGGCAATCACCTGGTAATCCCAGCTTTCCAGCAGCGACTGCATCGCCTGCAAGACTCCGGGATCATTGTCTATGATCAGGATCTGCTCCGCCTTTTGTCCACCGCGTAAAGGCACGATATTATCCTCCCGGCTTTGCCTGCTCTGGCTCTGGGTCGCTGACAGTTCCCGGGTTAAGTGAGCAACTTTTTCTTCTGTCCGTTCGGCCACAGCCAGCTCAGGCGCATTTCCTTGGGGCAGGCGCAAGGTAAAGCCGGTGCCGCGACCAACAAGTGAATGCAAACCTATCGGCAAAGCCAATAACCGGGCGATACGGTCACAAATGGCCAGGCCCAGTCCCAATCCCGGGGTATCCTGGCTGTCATTGATGCGTTCAAACTCTTTAAAAATCACCTCTTGCTTGTCACTTGCTATGCCCGGGCCGTTATCCCATACCTGCAGGGAAATAAATTGCCCCTGGCGGCGAACCCCGAGCACCACCCGTCCCTGGCGGCAATAATTCACGGCATTGGTCAGGAAGTTCTGAACAATACGCCTGAGCAGTTTTTTATCGCTGTAAACATAACAAGTAGACGGCTGGTAATGAAAGCGCACTCCCCTGTCCTGTGACAACAGGATGAATTCTTTTGCCAGCGGCGCCAGCACTTCGTCCAGGGGAAACACCGAATACCGGGTTTTATACGCCCCGCCATCGAGTTTCGAGATCTCCACCAAGTCCGACAACAGCATTTCTGCCGAGGCCAGGGAGTCGCTGATGTTCTCGGCAATGGCGGCAAAATCCGAGCCCCGGGCTTTTTGCCTGAGCATAGAGGTATATAAACTCAGGGCATTAAAAGGCTGCATCAAGTCATGGCTGGCGGCGGCCAGAAAGCGGGTTTTACTCTGGTTGGCCCTTTCCGCTTCAAGCTTGGCCAGCGCCAGTTGCTCGGTTCTTTTTTCCACCCGTTTTTCCAATAATTCATTGCTTTCTTTTAACGCCTTTTTGGCATTGATATGCTCGGTAATATCAGAAAAGGTGGTGACAAACCCCTTGCCCGGCATCGCCTGTCCCTGGATTTCCAAGACGATGCCCTTGGACCAGATCCGCTGGTGATAATGACGGCAGCCCCGACGCATATAATCCAGACGCCGCACTATCATGCCTTCGATATCCCGGGTTGGGATCACCCCGCGCTCGGCATTAAAACGCAACAGCTCAGCCACAGGTTTACCGACACAAAGCAGTCCCGGCGGATAGTCCATCAACTCCAGATAACGCTGGTTCCAGGCCACCAGGCGCATATCGGCATCAATCACACTGATCCCCTGATTGATACTTTCAATGCCCGCCTGCAACAGCTCGCGGTTAAAGCGCAAGGCTTCATTGGCTTCATCGACGATATTGGCCACCGCTTCCAGCGGCATCTCCTGACTTTGCACCGCAGCTTTCATCACCAGGCGGGTAGAGGCCGAGCCTAACACTCCCGCCAGCTGTACCCTGACCCGGGCCACTAAAAAATCGGACGCTGGTTTGGCCATGGCGTGCTTTTTATCGATTGACGAGAGAAAGTCATCGCTGGCCCCCTGGCCGACAAAGCGCCGCAACAGATTCGCCAGATCCGCTATGGTCAGCTTCATTGGCGGCATCGCAGGCGATTTATCCAAAAAGATATCCGCCTGCAGTTTTTCACCGACACTGCGCCGTCCATAGCGGGACATCAAAATAAAAATAACGCCGTTGGCAAGTAAACTGACCAATAAACCGTGACTGATGGCGTCAAGTTCCAGAAAAAACAATGACTGGGGGGCCAACCACTTTATTCCCCAGGGGCCGTGTTCAAGCCAGTGAGCCATAAACGGACTGTCGCCGAACAGGCCCGGTAGCAATAAGGTATAGCCCCACAGCAGGCCGCCGGCGGCAAGTGCCGTCAAGGCCGCGCTTTTAGAGGCTTTTCGCCAGTACAGGGCGCCGAGAATCAAGGGAGCCAACTGGGCCATCAGCACAAAAGATAATAAACCTAAGCTCGCCAGGGTATCCTGCTGACTGATCAGGCGTTCAAAAAACAGCCCCAGGCACAAAATGCCCACAATCGCCAAACGGCGAATAAAAAGCAGAGAGCCGCCGGAATACGGCTTTATCCGCCCCATCAAGTGATCTAACCGGGAAAATCCTAAGTTAACTCCTGCTAACTTAAGTTCGCCTAACCTGAGTAATAGGGGATTCACAATTTCATTCGCAACCATAGTACTGAGCACTATGGTCGCCACTATCACCATACTGGCCGCTGCCGCCAAACCGCCGAGATAGGCCACCACCCCCAGCCAGCCCTGCCCGGCAATCAACGGCAGGGTGAGCACATAACTGTCGGCACTGACCTCCCCCTGGCTAAAGGTTAACTGCCCGGCAATGGCAATGGGCAGTACAAACAGGTTGATCAATAGCAGGTACAGGGGGAAATAATAGCGGGCAGATTTAAGTTCATCGCTGTGATGGTTTTCAATCATCATCATATGAAACTGCCGCGGCAGCACTAATATAGTGATCGCCCCCAATATCGCCTGGGAGAGGGCCGGATAAAAACCATATTCACCGCCACCGGCGCCTCTGTCAGGCAAATTTTCCAGGAAAGCCAAAGCAGATAAACCGGAAAAGCCGTCAAACATCACATAGGTCACAAAAAATCCGACACAAAGAAACGCCAGCAACTTAACCACGGAGCTGAAGGCTATGGCCAGCACCAGTCCCTGGTTTTGCTTGCTCGCCGCCAGTTGCCGGGTGCCAAAGAGGATGCTGAAAACCGTGAGCACTAAGGTTACCGCTAATATGGTCTGGCTGCCGCTTTGATGGGTGCCGGTGAGCAAATTAAAACTCGCACTTACCGCCCGCAGCTGCTGGGCAATATAGGGAATGGTGCCCACTAACGCTACCAGGGTTACCAGGCGGGCGATCCGGGCCGAACGGCCATAGCGACAGGCAATAAAATCGGCGATGGAGGTAATATTCTGTTGCTTGCTTATTTTCAGGATTTTCAACAGCAGCGGCCAGGCCAGCACCAGGGTAAAAATAGTGCCGATATAGACAGGAGCAATCGCATAACCCGTTGTTGCCGCCTGCCCGACGGTGCCGTAAAACGCCCAGCTGGTACAACTCACCCCGAGGGACAAGCTATAAATAAAGGGGCGGCTGCGCCACTGTGAAACCGGTTGTTTTTCCCCGAGATAGGCGACCACAAACAATAAGGCCAGATAACCCAGGGAGAGCAAGGAAATCAGCCAGGTATCCATAGCTAGCCAGGCCTGCATAGCTGACTCCTTAAACCGGACCAACCAGAGTGGACCATAATATCTCCTCCATGAGTTTGCCCTTGAAATCAGCAGTTTAGCAAGTACTTACCCTTTCCCCTATAGCACTAAGGTAGTAGATTTTTTTTCACCCGACTAAGGTAAGCTGAAATCACAATCGCTGCATCTGTTTGAAGGTAACATATATGCATATCAGCAACAAATATTTAATAGAAAGCATTGTTTTTGTTAGCTATATCCTGTTCGCCATGGCCTGGGTCGGCGGTACTGCCAGCATGAGCAATATCATGTCGGCAATGTCGGTGGACTCCCTGGCCGATGCCAGCTTTATCAGCGGCGCGGTTACCTTGGCAAAAATCCTCGGCACTTTTATTGCTGCCTTGCTGGCGCTAAAACTCGGCCTGAAAAACGCCCTGTTGCTGTCCATGGTGCTGATTGCCGTCGGCGTACTGACACCGTTATCGCCAAATTATTATTTGTTACTGCTAAGCCGTTTTATTATGGGGCTGGGGGGGGCGCTGATGATAGTGTATTTCAACCCCGTGGTGATGCGCTGCTTTAGCGCCAGGGAACGTCCTGTGGTAAACGGCTTAAATGCCGTGGCCTTTAATATAGGTACCGCCATCATTTTATATTTGATGGCAGATATCAATGCCTTCACCGGCGGCTGGCGCAGCAGTTTAATGCTGTTTTCCCTGGCCAGCCTGCTGCTGGGCGTAATATGGATGCTGGTAAAATTCGAGCAGGAGCAAAGCGCCTCCGACAATCACAGCCAGACAAGTCCGCAAGCCGATTACAGCTACCGTCACGCCTTAAAGGACAAATTCAACTGGGTCTACTCCCTTACTTATGCCGGATTACTCTCCTTTTACATTTGCCTGTTCACTTTTTATCCCCGGGCCGGGATCAGCCAGAGCGCGCTGGTGATCACCTTCGGTATTTTAGGTACCCTGGCAGGCATCATCTACAGTTTGAAATTTCCCCGCCGCCTGCCGGTGATCCGCTGGTCGGGACTGGTGATGGTCATCACCATTATCGGCTTAACCTTTAGCCCTTCCATCACAGTTAAAACCATTTGCGCCATGGTGCTCGGCTTTGTGATTTTTTTCCCCATTACCGCCCTGGTATCCCTGCCCCAGGAGTTGCCGCAAATGACCAGTGAAAAAATTACCATAGTCTTTAGTTTATTCTGGTCAATCAGCTACCTGATGACTACCTTGGTATTATGGTTATTCGGCAAACTGGTGGATGTCAACCAGGGGGATTTTTCCCAGGCCTTTATTTTAATCACCCTGGTAAGCTCAAGCTTTTTTATCGGCAGCTTTTTCCTGCCCGAGCCCGCCAAAGTAAAACAATAGCTAGTCACACAAGGACAGATCAAGATGGATAAACAGGTATCACAAAAACTCCAGCCTTTTTTAACTGAAGTTAACCGCCTGATCGCCCAGGCCAAAGCCGATAATATTATCCCCACCCCGGAGCTGGTGCGCACCAACTTAAATAACCTGGCGCAATTTAATACCCGCATTCCCGACATCGGTTATAGCCGGGACAAAATAATCCGGTCAGAGCAGGGAGAAACCCCTGTCAGGGTTTACAGCCCGGCGCCGGATGAAAGCTTGCCTGTGGTGATCTACTTTCACGGCGGCGGTCATATGTGCGGCAGTGTCGAGCTCTACGATGCCATGTGCCGCAAACTCGCATTAGCCGGCCATAGCATTGTCATTTCCGTAGAATATCCGTTGGCGCCAGAGCATCCCTTTCCCGAAGGCATTTATGCCTGTTGGTCGGTATTAAGCCATTTTCAGGAGATATTAACCGAGGTCGCTTATACTACTGAGCTGATCATTGCCGGGGACAGCGCCGGCGGCAGCATCTGCACGGTACTGGCAATGCAAAACCAGGTGGAAAAAAGGGTCAGGATCGATAAACAAATCCTGATCTACCCCTGCGTGGATTACACTATGGCCATGCCTTCCATCAGCAGCAACGGCCGGGGTTACCTGCTGGAAAGGGAAAAAATCGCCTGGTATTTTGATCATTATTTTCAACAGGGGGAAAACCGAAAACATTATTCCCCCTTACACGGTTTGATCACCGCCGATTTACCTGAAACCCTGATCTTTACCGCTGAATTCGATCCTTTGCGGGACGAAGGCCTGGCCTATGCCGAAGCACTGGCTCAGGCGGGGGCTGACGTCTGCCATCACCATTTTGAAGACATGATACATGCCTTTATCAATATCGAAGACCTGGTGCCGGAGGAATGTCAGTTATTGTACGAAAAAGCCGGTGCGTTTATCCGCAAATAAGATAAGCGCATCATACAGGACTCAGCTCTGGTAGCCGCAAACCGGCACAGCCGAGCCCCGTCATCACATTGCTGGTTTGCCGCTGCCTTTATCTCTGGCTGATACCTGCTGCCTCAGGATGTCAGCCTTAAAATCTAAAACCGGGTTATGCCTCAGTGCAGAGCCTCTTTCGCGATCCCCTGCAGATATCACAATACAGGCACTATCCCCCAATGGCAGGGGCGCTTTACTATCAAGAGAAAGCAAGACGTTGTCTTGAGCGCTATAGCCAAACTCCTCCAGGTAAAAGTCCTTTTTCCTATCGAAATATCAGCGATTTCTCCGCCAAGAAAAATGTTTCAGTGGAAACATTTTGTTACATGAATAATCTGGACAAGCAAATGGCTTAATATTAGCCATACAGGCTAATTTTTAACGATAACATCCAGCCGCATCTGTCACACTTTTTCAGCCAATCAAGCAAAAAGCCCTGATTATATTGCCCTTGACCCCATCCCGTCCCATATCTGGGCTAACTGGCATAAGTAAAACCTGACTAAAAGGTCAAATTCTAGCCATGTTGATTTTTGCGTATTGTATTTTTTTTGATCAAACCGTATAGTCCGACTCGTCATAGTATTGTAAACGCTTTGTAACTAAGCACATTTATTGTATCTGACGTTAATCGACAGGAAGTCGTGCAGGAAGAGCCGGAACATTTTTGGATTTGATGTGAAGGCAAAGGGACTCGTTATACCCGCCTTAATCTTCTGTGCATGTTAATTATTTTTTGAGGATATTTACCCGGCGGGTATGTACACCATCAAAGTGCCGTAAAGGCCCTGTTGATGGCAAGCAAGTCACACCGGGTCGAATCATGCTCAAGTCAAACATTGGAGGTATTATGAACAGTTACAGTAAAGTTATGCTCGCTGTATCTCTCGGTTTAACCAGTAGCTTATCAATGGCCGCTGAGTCCGTATCCTATTTTAATAACCCCGCCGCTCTGGCCGGGATTAACAAATCATCCGACAAAAACCTGTTGCAAAAAGCAACATCAAAGCAACAGGCCAAGGCATTAACCACACGCCTTAATAATATCCTGGACACCAGCGGCCAGAGCAAACTGACCTTAATCGCTGAAGCAATTGATGAAAAACAACAATTTTTAACCTACCAGCAAAGCTATCTGGGGTTTGAAGTCTGGAACCAGCAAGTGGTGATGCTGCTTGATGAACAGGGTAAAGTCAGCCAAAGCTACGGCAGCCTGCTTAAGGGCATCGAAAAAGATCTGCCTAAGCTGCCCGCCGTTTCACAAGAAAACAACCAAATACAGCTGGAGCACTTTATCGCCAAACACTATAGCGATGAAGCCCGGGTGTTCAGGAACCAGTCCGCCGAGGTCGTGATTTACCTGGATAAAAACAATACCGCTAAACTGGCCTATAAATTCAGCTTCTTCACCGATGTGGTCAATAACGACAGCCGCCCGGAAAAAGTACTGGCGTTTGTCGATGTTGCCAAGGGTGAATTGCTGGATAAATTTGATGTCCTGCACCGGGCAACCATAGAGGGCGGCAGCGGCCCTTCCGGCAATTTAAAAAATGTCAAAGAGGATTATCGCGAGTCCGGTTACGCCAGCTACCCGCCAAGTACTTTTGTGGTTCGCAAGGAAAATAACGGCAACTCAGATACCTGCTACTTTGTCACCAGCAATGCCGACAGCCAGGATCTTTACAATGTCGAAACCCGGGATTACCAGGGTGCGGTGAACGCCGTCAATAACCCCTTCAGTTATGACTGCACCGACTCCAACCGCAATGACCATAAAACCATCAACACCGCAAAATCGCCGCTAAATGATGCCCACCACCACGGCCAGATCACCAGCTTGATGTACCAGGCCTACCTGGAGCAAAAGCCTTTTATCAATCAGCCGGTGATCCAGAATGTCCACTACGGCCAGAATATGGATCAGGCCTTTTATGAAGACGGTGAAATCTATTACGGCGACGGCGACTACCTGTTTTACCCTATGGTGGCACTGGATGTGGTTGCCCATGAAATTGCCCACGGCTTCACCGCCGAATACGGTACAGGCTCTGAGAAGCAAATGATCACAGGACAGGCCCGCGCCATTAACGAAGCCTTTTCCGATATGTCGGGCGCCGCGGCAGAATTTTATCTGTACGGGCAGAACGACTGGCAGAGCAATTTCGAGTCCTACCAGCCGGACGGCCAGGCATTACGTTATATGGACGAGCCGACACAAGACGGCAAATCCATCGCCCATGTCTATGATTATGAAACCTCCACCGAAGCCCATTACGGCGCAGGGGTTTTCAACAAGGCTTTCCACCGCCTGGCAACCATGCAGTTTGATGCCGAGCAGGGAGAAGCCAGTCCCTGGAATACCAAGTTTGCCTTTATCGCCTTTGCCAACGCCAATAAAAAATGCTGGTTGGCCAACTCCAGCTATGAGCATGCCGCCGACTGTGTGATGCAGCAGGCATCCACCCTGGCCAATTTGATGAGCAATGAAGACATCACCAAGGCGGATAAAACCTACTGGAGCACGACGGAGCTGAAAAACCATATCCGCAAAGCTTTTGCCCTGGTCGGTATCACCTTAAAGGTCAACAGCGGCCTGGAAAGTGATTTTGGCCACAGCATGAAGTTTCTCGATTATGACTTCACCAATGCCTCACGCTTTAACGGCAATAATGTCAGCAACAGCTCGGGTTATTCCTGGTTGTGGAATTTTGGCCATGACAACCAGACCTCAGCACAGAAAACCCCGAGCCACAGCTTTCCCGCGGCCGGCACCTATGATGTCAGCCTAACCGCCACCCGGATATCCTCGGGGGAAAAAGACACCTTTACCCTGCCGATCACGGTAGCCGACGATTATTGCAGTGCTTCCGGCGGCAGTTTCGACCGCTATTATGTCGGCTCAGTCACCATCAACGGCGTGACCCAGGCAAGCGGCGCCAGCGGCTACAGCGACTATACCGCCAACCCGGTCAGCATCCAGGACGGCAACAGCTTTAATGTCACCATCAATGCCGGTAATGTCGAGTCCACCAATAATGTCTCCAAAGACTTTAAAATGTGGGTGGATAAAAACAACGACGGCCTGTTCCACAAAACCGACGAACTGGTGATCAATGCCACCGACACCAACAGTGTCAGCCGCAGTATTTCGGTCTCGGGCAATGTCGGCGATGTCTTCAGGGCCCGGGTCGCGGTATCCTTTGATATCTTAAAAACCGCCTGCGGCCAGTTCTCACTGGGAGAAGCGGAAGACTATGACCTGGTTATTTCCGACAACCCCAACCCGCCGAGCATTACCGTACAGCCGCAGCAGAACATCGCCAACCAGGTGACATTCAGCAACAGCACCAATGATGCCCGCATCCACAGCTGGGACTGGGATTTCGGCGACGGCTCGTTAACCGGCCACGACAAGTCTCCGGTACACAAGTACGAGAGATCCGGCAGTTATGATGTCAGCCTCAAGGCGTATGACAGCAATAACCAGCAAATCGCCAGCTGGGCGCAAACCATCAACTATAGCACCACCACCACGCCGCTGTTTACGCCGATCATCAACGGCAGACAAGTCACGGTCACAACCGACCAGAGCTTAATGCCCGAAGGCTCCACGGTATTGTGGGAATTTGGCGACGCCACTACCACGGCATTAAAAGACTGGACCCATACCTACGCGGCAGACGGCACCTATAAGGTACGCCTGACCATCACCAATGATGACAACCCAGGCGGCAAATCTGTCGAGCAGGATGTGGTGATCGGCAGCAACGAATACCGTCCAAGCTTTGATTACAGCGTCACGGAAAATGCCGACGGCAGTTATGACGTCAGCTTCAACAATACCAGCACACGCCCCGACGATGCCTACTGGAGCAAAGGAGATTTGGCCTGGGTGTTCGGCGACGGCGCAACGCAAAGACATAACTGGGTGACCTATGGCAAAGACACCAGCCATACCTATGCCAGTGCCGGTACCTATACCGCCACGTTAAAAATCACCTACCGGGAAAACAGCAACTACGACCTGAAAACCGTTGAAACCTCTGTACAGGTGAAATTACAGCCCAGCGCCCCGGTGGAATATTGCCAGGCAACCGGTGTTACCGACTATGAATACATCAACAAGGTAACCTTTGCCGGCACCAGCTTTACCACCGGCAGCAGCCAGAGTGCTGAAGTACATAACCCGGATCAGGCCATCAGCTTGACGGTGGGCCAGGATATCGCCTTTACCATAGAAGCCGGTTACCCGACAGCAGACAAATATGCCGAAAACTACCATGTCTGGATAGACCTTAACGGCGACGGCCAATTCGGCGACGGTGACTGGGTCAATGACAAGAGTGAGTTGCTGATTGAGGAATTTGATCAAACCTCGGGACTTAACGGCAACGGCTCGGTCAGCGGCACTTTCCGTCTGCCCTCAGAAAAAATCCGAACCGGTACTACCCATACCCGTATGCGGATATTGCAATATTACGCTTCGAGCAGAACAGGGTCGATAAACCCCTGCTCGGATTACACCAGCTCAGTTACCAGTGGTAGCGGGGAAATTGAAGACTACCTAGTCGAAATAATAAAAAACTAACTCGCAATTAATCGCAATCAAGGAAGGAAAAAGAGATGAAAAAAACGTATTTGAAAGTGTTAATGCCTATGGCGCTGGCTTTGGCGGTCAGTCACAACCTGCAAGCAAGCACGGGGGCGACCTTGTCGCCGATCACCATCGCCGACCCGGCACAGAAAATCCAGGTTGAGCGTAATGAAGACGGCGTGCGCCGCCTGGACATGACCAACCCGAGCCACTATAAGCTGGTCAAGCAAAGACTGGCAAAGGCGGGTAAAGACTCGGCGCTGTTTCCGCAGCTGCACAAAACCCTGGATGTCCAGAAAGCGCAGCAGTTAAAGCAAAAAGCCCTTAGCGGCAAAACCTACGAGATCAATACCGCCATTGATGAAACTCAGCTGGACCTGATCAAAAATGCCCATTTATTCCTGGAATATAATGTCGGTATTTCTGAAGACAATAACGAACCTTACCTGCTGATCCGGGCAAAAAGCTCCGTTTACGGCGGCACCAAGCAAACCTATATTGACTTATTGCTTGAAGACGGCAACGGCAACACCCTGGCGCCTATGGGCTCTACCTTTAACGTCTTAGACGGTAAAAATACCCTGGCCACTTCCCAGGTGCGTTTGAGCACGCTGAAACAGCAGTTCCCGAACCTGGAAACCATCTATGCCAGCTCTTATGTGGAAACGGAAGCCGATGACGGCACGGTCACTTCGGCGCTTAAGTATACCGAATATCCTTTCTCCTGGGATCATATCGACAGCCTTTATCCCCAGGCAGCTGCGGCTAAGGACGGCGGTAAAACCCTGTCTTCGGTAACTGTGTTAAGTGACGGCAAGCCAACCTATACGCCAAAAGCGCCGGTGGATGTCAACACCGACGGCGTGATCAAGGTCTGTCTGAACCGTAACCATGCCGATTGTGACTATGCCGCGGATCAATACTTAGATCCCAACGAGATCACCGATGTTAACATCCCGTTTGACGGCGAAATCCGTATTCCGCATGAAATTGCCGAAATTTATCCGACGGATCTGGCACCGGAAAACCGCCCCAACGGCGTAGATGAACTCACCAACATCTACCTGCAGGAAGGTAACTACGGCGGCGCCACCAAGCAAAGCTACCAGGGCCTGGATAATAACATCAAAAACTTCTCGGACTATATTTCTGCCCCGGAAGTGGTCACCAACCCGGACGGCTCTAAAGAAACGATTTTACGCTGGAATATTCCACGTGACGAAGGTCGTTTCGGTAATGCCAAGTTATTCTCCAACATCGCCGAAGCCAACTGGTACATCACCTTTGCCGCCAGCGGCTGGCCTTATTTCAACCATGGCCGCGGCGGTGCCGCCCAGCCGTTCCAGGTGTCTATCACCTCGGAAGCGGCGACCCGTTTCGGCAACTACTACAGCCCGGTACTGCCTAAAATCAAGTTAGGTTACAGCTGTTTAGCCAAAGGCACTATGATCACTATGGCCGACGGCAAACAACGCCCTATCGAGAAGATTTTAGCCGGCGACATGGTTAAAGGTGCGGTAGCGAACAACCCGGCTACGGCCCAACCGATGAAAGTGGTTGATGTTTCTATCGGTATCGAAGCGCTGCAAATGATCCGCATCACCCAGGCCAACGGCCAGGAGTTGCTGGTCACGGAAACTCACCCGGTATCGACTTCCAACAAAGGTATCGTCTGGGCGAAAGAGCTTGAAGAAGGCGACCGCGTGTTGACCGAAAGCGGCTCGGCGCTGATCACTCTGGTAGAAAGAGAGAAGTATAACGATAAGGTGTACAACCTTAAGCTTGAACCTATGGAAGGCGCCAATATTGCCGAAGGCAGCTACCTGGGCATGTTCGCCGGTCATACCTTACTGGGCGACCTGAGTACCCAGGACGAGCACAACTACAAAGATCAGTATATCCGTGAAAGCTCTGAAGAGATCCTCGAGCGTCTTGATGAGAAATGGAAAACTGACTACATCAACAGCCTGCTTGACTAATAAACAAGATAGTCTGACCTAACAGTCAACCAGGATAATTCCAGCCCCGTTCAAGCCCTGTGCTTTTTCGGGCTGGCTTTATGCTGCCATCATAAAAAAGGATCCTATTATGATATTAAAAATGAAGCCCCTGGCTAAAGCATTTTGTGCAATAGGCTTATCGGTACTTTCAAGCCAGGCATTAGCCGCACAAGAGACGACCAAGGAAAGCCAGGCCATCTCACCCTTTTCTGAAATTCCCGGACCGGAAAACGACACCATCACCTTAGGCACCGCCTATCACAGTGAAAAAAACGGCTTCTATGCCCTGCAAAGTGTCACCGGCACCGTTGATGAAACCTATGGCAATACCGAGCTCGACTTTGTCGTCGGCGTTGACATGAGCTACAACCAGCTGGCCAATATGCTTGACGGCAACCTGGGCGCACAGCTGGACGTGCCTGCGGTCAAAGTTGGCGTCGGCGCCAGCTATGCCAAGCAAAATGCCGCCGATAACTACACGGGTACCTATACCCTGTTTTTATCGGTCAAGCCCAAGAAAAAAATGCTGATCCCCGATGACGATACCGGCTACCAGCCAACCCAGGCCGCGGTCGACATTACCACCGCCAATCCCGGCGATAAATTTGAAGGGGTGGGCAATGAGTTTGTTTCCGCCATCGAATACGGCTCGCAGGTGATGATCAACCTCAAGTTCGAATATAAAAACGACGAGGACAAGGTCAAGTGGGGCGGCCAGCTTGATGTTGACTGGGTCGGCAAGGTCAGTGTCAGCGGTCAGCTGGAAAAAGTCGACAATGACGTGAAACGCAATATCAAGGTCACGGTATCTGCCACGCAAATGGGCGGCGATCCCAACCGCCTGCTGACGGTTATTCCGGATCAGCTGGTCAGCTGTACCATGGAAAACCCAACCCCGTGTTTTGATATTTTCGAAAACGCCATCAACTATATCAAAACCGATTATGTCAACCAGTTCGACACTTTGGATAAATACAATGTCTCCAAGATTTTCACCCAGGGCTACCGCAAATCCGGCCCGGGCCTGAATACTTTGGTACCGGACGATTTGTACCCGTCGAAAACCATTCTCACCAAGCTGGCGACAAAAAACATGGGTGAAGACTGGGTGACTGCCATCATGGACCACCGCCGTGCGGACAACCTGCTCAATTATTATGCCACTGAACTTTCCAGTGCCCATAAAACCACGCTGGAAGAAATCCGTCAAAACGCCCTGTTCAACTCTTTCATCCTGGCAGATTCGGTGTCTTACTGTAACCGCAATCCTATCGGCGATTACTGCCGCGACCGCGAGCTGGAAACCCAGGGAAGAGTCACAGTTTATGATCGTAAATGGCTTGAATTATAAGGATATAAGACAATGATTAAAACACTATTTACCGGTGCTGCCCTGGCAGTACTCTCCGGGCTTTATACCCCGGCGGCGATGGCCGAATCGACGGTTTTTGAGTCTAAAGACGTATTAACCCCCGCCGAAGCGCTTGGCCGCTACCAGTGGCTGGAAAAATGTTATTCCGGTTTGTTGCTGGAAGTCGCGGACAATATTTTCGACCCGACCATGCCGGTTTCCAACGAGCAAAAACTCGCAGATTTAAAAAACGTCTTCCTCTATAAGGACGGCACGTTAAGGTCTGATGCCAAATACCTGACCTTCGGCGATGAAGATAGCGCCAACCCGAAACGCTGGTACGCCGGCACCAGTTTAAACGACAGCTGTAACCAGATCCCGTCGGATTACTCCGTCAGCGCTTTACTGGTCACGCCGTCCATCAACCAGTACTGCACTACCCAGGCCAGAACCAAGGACTATGAGTTTATAAAAGAAGTCAGCTTTTCCGACTTAACCAACAGTTCAGGGGCTGATTTTTACAGTAACTTTGTCGGTCAGGCAGCGCGCATCTACAAAGACCGCGATTACCAGCTGACCCTGACCCCGGGCTTTACCGGCGCAGATACCTACCCTGAAACCTGGCATGTATTTATCGACTGGAACCAGGACGGCGACTTCCTTGATGCCAGCGAAACCTATAACGCCGGGGTATCCAATCAGGCGAAGACCCTTAATGTGACACCGCCTGCGGGTACGGTTTCCGGTCTGACCAAGATGCGGGTGACCATGGATTATTTGGGCGGAAACTCTGACGCATGTAAAGAGATAGATTCCGGTGAAGTTGAAGATTATCTGATCTACATAAAATAAGCAGGTGCAACCATGAAATCAAATTTATTACCCATAAGTGCATTAATGGCCGCCGGCATTTGCTTTTCCGGACAGGCAGCAGAAAAATCAGATCTGAAAGTGATGGCCAAGGCGCAAACCGTTGCCGCCAGCGCCGCCTTTCAAAGTGAAATTACCGGTTTGATGAATGACCATGTTATTCTCGGCACCGCCTATAACAGCGACAAGATGGAGATTTTAAATGTCCAGCCGGTTGCAGGTACCGTGGTGGAAACCTTAGGTAATACCCAGGTACAGTTTGAGCTGATCAACAACGCCTCCTATGACGAAGTATTGCGCCAGCTCAACGGTAATGTTGATGTCGGCGTTTCCTTCCCTGTGGTACGGGTCAACGCCGGCGGACATATCGCCAAGGAAATGTCATCCACAGAGTTTTCCAATACCTATACTTTCCAGGCGGCATTAACGCCGAAAAAGCGGGTGTTAAAACCTGTCGATGAAAATGTCGGTTTTACCCTGACTCCGGTGGGCAATACTTTAGCCAACCAGTACCAGGGACAGCTGATGAACCTTGCCGGTGATTCCTTTATCACCGAAATCGAATACGGCGCCCAGCTGCTGGTAAACATGAAAATCGAATACCTGAGCGAGCAGCATAAAAGCGATATCGGCGGCTACCTCGGGGTCAGTTACGGCGCCGGCAATATCGGCATCAGTGTTGACGGCAAGCTTAACTATATCGACGAAGACCTGAAAAAAAGCGTGCGTATCACAGTGCGGGCATTGCAAAAAGGCGGCGATCCCAAGCAGCTCTTGAGCGTGATCCCCAACAACATCATTTCCTGTTCACTGGATAACTATGAGCCCTGCTTTACCATGTTCGAGCAGGCGGTTAATTATGCCAAGGACGATTTTGGCAACCAGTTCAATGCCCTGTCCGACTACAATGTCGTGCGTTATAAAGCAGTGCCTTACGGGGTAAGCTCGATTGACGTGCGCAAGCTCGACTCGGAAGATCAGGAAATCCGCTTTGAAACCACCTACCGCACCATCTGGCTTGAAGATCAATTCAAAAAGTCTGTCAGCAACGAACACAGGGCCCGCTCGGTACTGGCCAAGTACTCCAGCTGGATGACGGACGAGCAAAAAGCCAAGGCGGAAGCGGTAAAACAGGCAGCCTATGATAACGCCTGGGTCTATAACGAATATGCCCTGATGTGCCGGGACAACCCCTACGGTACCGCCTGTGCCGACAACTGGGATACCTACCTGGCCACCTGCGGCGCCAGCGGCGTCTCCTGTATTCAGGACTACAGTTTAAGCGACCTTAATGTCGAAGCCGGCAACCTCACCAAGTACTTCCAGTGTGAAGGCGCCCGGGAAGCCACCGCCAATTTCGGCGTCGAAGACAATACCGTGTCTTTAGGTTACCGCAACCTTGGCTGGGCCCCGGCCTTTGTTGATGCCGAAGATCCGGTTACCGGCGTGATGGCCTGGCTGCCTTGCGGCCAGGTACTGTCAAGCTACGGCACCGCTTTTACCGAGTAAAAGTTAACTTGTTGAAGTTAATGCAATATTTTTAGGGCGCCTGGCGCCCTTTTTTATTTCTAGCGCAAAATCCTGCTTTTGGCTTTAAAAGCGCAGCGCAGAAAAATGCTTAAAAAGGACAGATAAAATGAAAAAATCACTAATTTTCATCTTCTTACTATTTTCATTTCACAACTATGCCAATACCTACTACTCCCTGGGCACGGACAAGGAAGTGCTCGGCGCAGGCTTTGAAGAGTCACTGACCATACCCTTGGACAGCTGCCTCGACGGCGACTGGGTTTACCAGGGGGGCACCCAGGGCCAGCTCAGCTATCAGGGGGGTTATCAGTCGGACACTATGATCAATACCATCGCCGGCAGCGTCAAAGGCGGCATCAATCTGGTGATTTTCGGCGGTTCAGCGAAGTTTTCCATGCGCCGTAAAGTCACCAAAAACAGCACCAGCGCCGCCTCGGTTATCGAATTAAACTACAACAAAGGCAGTTATAACTTTGAAAACCGCCGCACCAAAGCCGACATCACTAACCAGTTGGCAAGCGATCCGGTGGCAGTCAGAAACAAATGCGGCGACAGCTTTATCCATAATGTCCAGCTTGGCTCCAATTTATATGTCACCGCCAAAATACACTTTAACAGCCGCAGCGAGTACGAATGGTACCAAACGAAAATCAAGGTCAAATTCCTGTTTTTCAGTAAAACCTTCACCAAAACCAAAGAGTTTTTTGAGGCAACAAAAAATGCCGTCTACAGCATACAGGTCAACACCGACGGCGGCATGACCCCAAAACTGGCACAACTGACCCAGGGAGGCACCACCAAATATTGTAAAACAGACAATATGGACGCCTGTATCGACTACGCCGAGAGTATTTTCAACTACCTGCTCGACGGCGGCGACTATGCCAACGACCTCACCGATGATTATTTAAACCCCATCAAGTTTGATACCGCCAGTTATGAAAAATCCGGCCATTACGATCTCGCCTATGCCGGCGTGCCCACTTTCAGCCAGCGCTACCGGGAGTTGTCAGAACGGCTAAGGGTGTACCAGGACTTTGTCGATGATGAAATCGAAAACATTAATGCCTTTTTGGCGGTGGCGGAAACAGATGCACAAAAAGACCCGTTGATCGCCCGGTTGGCGGAGCGGCAGCAGCAAAAGACCAGCTTAAGCGACGCCGGGGATTACTGCTATACCCTGCCCGGTACGACTTTGTGCGAGCAACGCATCGAAGCAGCAATTGCCACGGTAAATTAGCCTTACCGGTATCACTGCTGCGCCAGTTTTAAGCGCAGCAGCTTAACGTCTTATGGCTAAAAAAGCCTGGGGGTTACTCCTGGGTTGACTGGCTATTCTTAAGCACGGCACCAGTTTGTTTAGGTATGATGTGAATTTCTCCCTGATTTACCTCAATACTGACCTTTTGCCCGACAGCAAAACCCGCCCGCCGCAGCCACTTGCCCCTGAGCACCATGCAGGGTTCAAGCTTGACGGGTACATAGTTAATGCCTATGCCACGGGTTTTCGAAGCAGTGTTGCAAACCGTTTCCTGTACGGTAAGTTGCCGATAAATGGGATATTTTACTTTTGCCGAGACTGGCTCTGGCGTATGATGATATTCAGCCATTGCGGACTCCTTGTAAGTTCGTTGTGGTTAGCGACCTCTGGGTGTGACTGCACTCAGGGGTTGCGACTTAGTTACGGCTTTATTGCTGCGCGCTAACAGCAGTAGTGACGGCTGTTGCGGCGACACCTATTCAATCAAAGACAGTGGAATGCGAGCTCCTTTTTTGGGGTGGGTTGTACTATTAATAAAAGACTATTTCACTGGTTAAATCAACAGCAAACCGTCATTATATCAAGATAAATTTCAGGAGTTATCTCGTCACTAAAACCCCTTAAATATCAGTGCATAACTGTTATTAAACTCACAGATTTCATAATACGAAAACATAATATTTTCAGCGCTCATACCGTTAAACTTTCAAATTGCTAAGCACTTTCCCGGAAAAAGATACAGACCCACTAAATTGCGTTGATAACGGGCATTGGCAATAAAACGACTTGATCCCGACAGGCTTAGTTTTCACTTGTTTTCCTTGACTGTACCCCTTACTATCGCCGCGGTATTTGCGTAAATTTAATATTAACGGAGTAAAAATGAGCAAAGCTTGTATTTTAGTGGTAGACGACAGGCCCGATATCCGGTTAAGCGCCAGTTTCGTACTCGAAGACAATGGTTATCAGGTGCAGGAAGCCGAAAGCCCTTATCAAGCGAAAGAAATCATTCAAAACTCCAAAGTGGATTTGATCCTGCTGGATATGAACTACTCCCTCGATACGACTTCCGGGGATGAAGGCCTGGAGTTCTTGTCCTGGCTGGCCAAGGCAGCGGGCAATATTCCGGCGGTGGCCATGACCGCCTGGTCCAATGTTGAACTGGCGGTAAAAGCGATGCAGCTCGGCGCCGGTGATTTCCTTGAAAAACCATGGAAAAATCAGCGCTTGCTGCAAGTTATCGAACACCAGCTGACCCTGACCGGGCTCAAGGTACAAAACCAGAAATTACAGCAAAGGCTGGAACCGGAAAAAAGCGACGACTATACCTGGCGCTCCCCGTGCATGCAGGAACTGATGCGCCAGATAGAAAGCGTTGCCCAAACCGACGTCACTATTTTACTCACCGGCGATAACGGCACCGGCAAGAGCCAGCTGGCCAAATATATCCACCAGCTGTCCAATGTGCAGTCGGGCCCTTTTATCAGCGTCAACATGGGAGCGATTTCCGAAAACCTGTTTGAAAGTGAGATGTTCGGGCATACCAAAGGCGCCTTTACCGACGCCAAGTCAAACCGTATCGGCCGCTTTGAGCTGGCCAAAGACGGTACTTTGTTTCTTGATGAAATCGCCAATATTCCCCTTTCCCAGCAGGCGAAGTTACTGCGGGTACTGGAATCAGGCGAATATGAAGTCTTAGGATCGAGCCAGACCCAGCAAACCAATATCCGCCTGGTGAGCGCTTCCAACGGCGATTTTAGTAAACTTATCGCCAACGACGAATTCCGGGAAGATTTGTTTTACCGTCTCAATACCCTGGAGTTTCGCGTGCCGTCGCTGCGCGAGCGTGAGCAGGACATTATTCCGCTGGCACAGCATTTTGTTAAAACCGCGGCGGGTAAATACCAAAAACCTGCTATTAATATCAGTACAGATGCCCAGCAGGCATTGCTAGAATATCACTGGCCCGGCAATATCCGGGAATTAAGTCATTTAATGGAGCGGGCGGTATTATTAACCCGGCACGACGAACTCCAACTCAGCGATCTGCATTTAAATACGCAAACCGCCGCCGGAGCCTTGCCGATGATGACCTTAGAGCAGGCTGAGCGAAAACTGATCAAACAGGCACTGGCAGCGAGCGACAACCATATCGCCAAGGCAGCGGCCTTGTTGGGATTAACCAAGTCGTCCATGTACCGCCGCCTGGAGAAATATCCCGACCTGCAAAGCTAAGGGTAAGGCGCGCCGCGCCAATAACAAAAAAAGAGCACAAAGAGTCAGTAAAAGAATGTTCAAAAGCAAAACCCTGGAAGCCTATATCTTGCGCAGACTCAGCATTTTTGCCGGTCTGTTTATCCTGCTGTTGTACCTGTTACTGGCTCAGTTCGACTGGTCTACCTGGCATCTTAGCCTTACCACAGGGTTAGCGGCTTTTGGCCTGATACTGGCGATTTTACATTTTCGCAAGCGTTTAATGGCCACCTTTGACCGGGCGCTGCTGCATATCGAAGCGGTGCGTATGGAAGACTATAACCAGTACGCCAAGTGCGATTTTCCTGCCGGCAACGTCGGCGCCTTTCACCGGGAATTAACGGCATTAAGCGAATACCTGTCGACGAAAAAACTACGTTACGACCAACATGCTTTTTTGATTTATCAGCTTATCGACCAGCTCGACACCCCTATCCTGGTGTTTAATGAAAGAAACAAGCTCACCTATGCCAACGGCGCCTTTACCCTGCTCTATGATCAGCCCTGGCAGATGTACCGCCTGGCATCCGCCAAGATGTTGGGACTGAGCAAAAGCGACCAGGGCTGGCAGCTTGAAGGGGAAAACCAGCAGTGGCAAATCAGCCACAGTGAATTTATCGATGCCGGTGAAGCCCACCAGTTACTGGTCTTTACCAACATCACCTCGGCGCTTAGGGCCAGCCAGTTAACGGCGTGGCAGCAAATTATCCGGGTTATGGGGCATGAAATCCGCAATTCGTTAACCCCGGTATCTTCGCTGGCAGAAAGCCTGGCGGGGCGGACCACATCCGAGCGGGATCAAAAAGCCCTGGCCCTGATCTCGGAGCGTTGTCATCACTTACAGGACTTTATCAGCCGTTATTCCTCCCTGTCACAGAAAATGAACCTGGATATCAGGCAAATCAGCGTTGTCGAGTTAACCGAACGCCTCAGCGGTTTGTATGCCGATAGCGGACTGGAATTTGACAGCAAGCTGCAATGGCTGGCGGCAGATCAGGCCTTTTTGGAGCAGGTATTAATTAACCTGATCAAAAATTCCATTGAAGCCGGCAGCGACAGCATCAGGTTAAGTTTTAAAGCCATCAACGACAAAAATCAGATCCGGCTTATCGATAACGGCCACGGTTTTGCCAACCTGGATAACCTGTTTGTGCCTTTATTTACCACCAAGCAAAATGGCCAGGGAATTGGCTTAACCTTCTGCCGCAACATTATCGAGCAGCATCAGGGCAGTATTAAACTGGAAAACAACAGCGACCGGGGGGTCAAGGTGACTATCGAGCTGCCTCAAACACAAAGCGCTCACTAAACCCCGTTATCCAGATAGCGCTTTATTGAATGTAATACCTGCTGTAACTCTCCTTTGAGGCTTTCAGGCAGAGGCCCGCTGACGCCCCCTGTAAGCGCCAGGTCTTTTTCTATGCCGGCGGCAACTTTAGCAAGGGCTAAAGCACCGATATTGGCGGATATGCCGCTGAGATTATGGGCTAAATGTTTGGCCTGCTCACAGTCTCCCTGCGCCAGCGCCTGTTTGATATCATCATCAATAGCGGAAAATTTATCTGCAAATCCGGCAATCAGTTTTTTAAATAACGCTTCTTTGCCGTTACAGGTTCTCAGTGCCGCCTTGACATTCAGGCCTGGAAAGTCAACTGTCCGGGAGCTATTTTCTGCCAGCGCTTGTTCGCCGTTGCTTCCGGGCATTCCCCCTGTTTCCGCTGCATCCTGCTGCTCCAAAGATATCTTACTTTGCCTGTCTCCTGCATCTTTGGGAAAAAAGTCATCATGCTCAACGTCATGAATTTCTGTCTTTGGGGGACAACAACGCGTTAAAGCCGCAAATAATTTTTTCGGAATAACCGGTTTGGTTAAATACTCATTCATGCCTATGGCCAGGCCCTGCTCCATGTCATTTTTAATAGCGCTGGCGGTGAGGGCGATAATAGGAATATGCCGCCATTTTGGCGCTGCCCGGATAAGCCGGGTGGCTTCGATGCCATCCATTACCGGCATCTGGATATCCATGAGGATCACATCTATTTCCTGGTGCTCAAGCAAATCAAGCACCTGCTGGCCATTTTCAACCATATGCAGCTCACAACCGCTGTCCGCCAATAAATCGCTGATAATCTCCTGATTCAACTCATTATCTTCCGCCAGTAAAATACGTTGTTTACCCACTTGTTGGTATAGGTTGGCCGACAAGATAAACTGCTGATGATGTTCATGACCCTGTCCTCCCCTGGCTTTATCCGCCCCGGATAACACATCACAAAAATTGGTAAAATAGACAGGTTTTTGCAGATGCCGCAGCGGATATTTCGCCAGCTCAGGCGGCAGCCCTTCCTGATCGGAAACAAAGATAACCATTATGCTTTTTTGGTGTAACTGCACCCAGCGGTTAAAAAATGCGGCAATTTCAGTTTGCGGGCATGACTCATCTATCATGATCACATCCACCTCGGCCATCATATCAAGATCAAAGTCCAGCGATGAACGGCCGGTTACGCAGACGGCAAAGGCGGCTAAGGTATGCTCAATCGCACTCAGGGCAATATCATCCTGAGCCGACACTAATACCTGCTTATTAGTGGCCGGGGTTGATTGTTGAAGTACCGGCCTGGAGGCCAGCCCTACCGGTAAAATGGCACTGGCCCGTGTGCCCCTGCCCTGCTCGCTTAACAATTCAAACCGCCCCCCCATCAGTTCGGTTAGTTGCTTACAGATCACTAAACCCAAACCTGTGCCGCCAAAAACCCGGGTGGTGGAAGTATCTGCCTGGCTAAAGGGTTCAAACATCTTATCCGCCACCTCCTGAGCCATGCCTATGCCCGAGTCCCGGACCATAAACTTAATCACCACCTGCTTTTCCTGCCATTGAAGCACCCGGATAGACAACACGATGCGACCGCTTTTAGTAAACTTGATGGCATTGCTGAGCAGGTTAAACAGCACCTGGTTAATACGCACCAAATCACCGCTAAGCAAAATGGGGGTGCCCGGCTGGACATCAAAAATCAACTGCAACTTTTTTCTTTTATTTTTCGGCACTTCAATCACCGCCAGGTGCGCCAGCATTTCATCAAGGGAAAAGTCTGCTTGTTCTATATGTAATTTACCCGCTTCCACCTTGGAAAAGTCCAGGATGTCATTGATGATCTGCAATAAAGACTTGGCCGACTTATTGACCTTCTCAACATAATTGCGCTGCCTGGCGCCGAGGTCACTTTGCAGGCATAAATAGGACAAATTGATAATGGCATTCATGGGAGTGCGGATTTCATGGCTCATATTGGCCAAAAAGGCACTTTTCGATTCACTGGCGGCAGCCGCAACCTTTAATGCCTCTTCCAGTTGTAACTTGGCTTTTTGGGTATTGTCCCGCTGTTTCTTTAGTTTGGCCCCGACATAAGAAATAAAAGCGCAGGTGGGAATAAAGGCACATAAAAAAATCAGCTCCGATATGACTTCCTGCGCATTTTTATAAAAAAAACCGGAAACCGCTAAAGAGATTACATAAAAAACAAAAATTAACACACTCAACATCACCGACTGCTTCAGGGTGCCAAAGGAAAAAGTAAAGGCAAACGCCATGATCCACAGCACTAAAATCGTGGTTTTTATTTCCGGATAAAAGACCAGGACAAAAAACAACAGTACACCGCTGTTGGCAATTTGCACCATTAATATTTTCTGTGAAAATCGCCGGGTTATCGTTTCCCTGGTGGCTATGGTTAAAATTACCCAGGTATAAAAAAAAATGGCATAAAGGGTCAGGGCATTAATCAGGTGTATCGACTGTGCCACCAAACCAAAAAAGGTACTCAAATAAATTAAAATGCCGCCGATCAGGTTTGCGAAAAATCCGGTCCAGGCATAATAAATTAAACGTTTTCTGGCCCGTTTAATTTTAGGGTTCTGGCTTAGCTTAGCTAACATCTGGTTCAGACCATGGTCATAATTAATATACGCCAATACTGTTGCAGCACATTTATCGGCAGGTAGAAACAATAAAGGCAAATACCCGCCCTGTTAAATTGTAGGCTAAGCTTGCATCCCCGGCTATCATACTTACCCGGCAACATTTGGCTGGGCCGGTGCAAGTACAAGGCCCTTGGCTCATCAGAAAAACTAACCGGAATGAACTCCCGCCCCGGTTATTATGGGCTATTCTTTAGCAATGAGACCATGGCAAGTATCCTTGCCCTGATAACGGCTTGATTGATGGAACAGCTTAAGAGAACCCTTTATCGAGGTGGCCCCCGTCAATGAAACTAAAGACAATATTATCTTCCTATCTGATAATATTAATCGCAGTCTTGACCTCTGCCTTACTTGCCTATCGATACTTCGTTGAAATACCGCGCTTTCATCATGCCACATCCCTGCTACATCAGCGGGAGCTGGAAACCTTACGCCAGGCGATACAAAGAGAGATATCACATTTTAATCTGCTCAATTTTGATTATGCCGTCTGGGACAGCAATTATCAGTTTATGCGCTCCCCCAATGCCGCTTTTTTAGAGGAAAATTACGAAGATATTTCCTTTGCCACGCTAAGATATGACGGTATTTTCTATCTCGATAACCAGTTCAACATTATCTATGAAAAAACCCTGGATCATATCAGCGGCCAGCCCTTTAAATTAGATATTTTTAATTTACAAAAATGGCCGCAGAACAAATATATTTATCCGAAAAAGCAATACCACGGAGTTCCCCATCTCAGCGGCCTGTTAGCCAGCAAGCACGGCCCTATCGCCTTTTCATCTACCCAGTTACGCAATTCAGATCTGAGCGGTGAAAACATAGGCATTATGCTTATCGTCCATAAATTGCGTAAACAACATTTTGATAATATTGCTAAATTTATAAACCTACAGGTTGAAGCCGAGATACTGCCCTATGATTATCCCGCCACCGCCATTATCGACTTAGCACAAGACATTAGCGAAGACAGCCACAGTCACCGCCACCAGCGCATCTTAACCGACGACCACAAGCGCCCGGTGGTCCTGCTCACCATCACCCATGACAGCAGCACCGAAATGCCCCTGATTGACCGGCAGTTTTTCTTCGTCTTAATATTATTGGTGATTTTTGCCTTATCCGGCTTTGTGATCATCAGGCACTATTTTGTCCGCCACCTGGAAAATACCATCGCCTATATGAAAAAAATGGTCCTGAGCAATGAGTTGTCCCCGATAAAAAACCATTTCAATATTGACGAGTTTGATACCGCCACCGAGCAGTTTAACCGCCTGGTTGAACTGGCCAAGAACCAGCAGCAACTGCTGATAGAATTATCCCAGGCGGACTCGCTGACCGGCATCGCCAACAGAAGAGCCTTTGAAGAGCATATTCAAAAACAATGGCAACAAATGCAACGTACCCGCTCGCCGCTGGCGCTGATCATGTGTGATGTTGACCACTTTAAACAATATAACGATCTTTCAGGACATCAGGAGGGAGATCTGGCCTTAAGACAAATCGCCCTGGTCATTGATACCTGTATCCATCGCAACCATGACCTGGTTGCCCGCTATGGCGGTGAGGAATTTATTATCGTGCTCAGTAATACCAACAGAGCGGGTGCCGAACATGTCTGCAAAAAAATACTGGCCGCAGTAAAAAAACTGGCCATTCCCCACCCGATGGCAGCAGGGAAAATCGTCAGCGTCAGTATCGGGGCGGCTATATGGGAAGACTTCAGTCAGCGGCCTCCCTGGCACCTGGATTATCATTACTTGCTCAAACAGGCCGATCAAGCCTTATATAGCGCAAAATCAGCAGGCAGAGACAGGGTGATTTTTTGCCGTCCGCTGACGGTAACCTCGGCAGCCCTTAACCAAAGCAGGGATAACAATAAACAAAAAATAACATAAAGGAGCTCATCCGGGCGATGCGAATCAGGAGATAATCATCCGCCCATAATCACCCGGATTTAGAGGGCTTATTTTTTATGTGCCAGTAACACCATGATGTTGGCAAAGATAATCAATCCGGCGCCGGTCAGCTTTTGCCAGCTAAGAGCATCTTGAGTAAATACCGCGCTTAAACCGATCGCCACCGGCAAATAAAAATAATAAATAATCGCGGTTAAATTACCCGGCAGCTCGGCGGAAGCTTTGATCCATAAGGTATGGGCGGCCAAAGTACAGACAAGCCCCAATACCAGCAAGATACTCCAGTCATCCATTTCCAACTGAAAATTACCTTGGGGAATAAAAAAACTAAAACATAACAGGGCAAAGCCAAACTGTCCCAGGGCTTTTTGCTGGGTAGATAAACGGTAAGATTTTCGGTTGATCACCGCCAGCAGGGCATAAAGCAGGCCACTGAAAATACTGGCGATAAAACCTGACCCCATATCGCTATGGCCACTAATACCACGGGTTGCCAACAGCACACCGCTAAAGGCAATAACAATGGCAAGAAAATCTAATTTGTTGATCTTCTCTTTAAATATCAGGGCATTTAAAAATAATAATTGAATACCAAAAGTGGAAACCCCTATGGCTGCAAGGCTTGGACTGGCAGTTTTGATGGCATAAAAATAACTGTACCAGTGCAGGGCAAAAACCAAACCCAGTAGCACCAGCCACAAAAGATCCCCCCGGCTTAACCGCTTCAAGCTGCCGGCGCTTTTATTAAGCAGCATCAACAAAAAAATACCACTACCGGCAATAAACAGGCGCATAATACCTATCACCACCTCATTGGCCGCCGTCAATTTAACCAATACCGGCACCATGCCCATCAGAGAGACGGCAATAAATGCCAGCAGCACCAGCTTACCTGTTGTCGATGACTTCATATCAACTTCATTTCACCTAAGCAGAAAACAAAATGGCCGCTATTAATAACATTATTTTCAAGTGAGTTACTATCACTTATTCGTTTAAACAAGCATTAACCGGGCATATATTTGTGCCGCCGCATTTTCTGCAGCAAAGGCGTGTGCCTTTCCCCCGATTTTTTCCTTTTCCGCATTCATTTTCGATACCGGACCCAGAACGGTCCGATATCGGACCAAATGCCTGACACAAAACACCAGAAAACATATAAACAACTGATATAAAACAACAATTAATTTTGGCACGGAACTAGCTACCCTATGATTATCAAAAACAGGATAAGCATACGTTTCTATGGACACTATAAAAATAAAGAAAAAGACAACTCCTTTTTATAAAAACAAATACATCTTGGCTGCCGGCCTTTTTGGACTACTGGTGCTGTTGGCTGTTTGGGCCAAGCAATCAAGAAGTTCGGTCTCGGTATTGCGCAACGACATTCTGGTTGAACAGGTTCAACAAGGGGATCTGGAAGTACTTATCGAAGGATATGGTAATTTAACCTCGGATAAGCAGCAATTGATCACCACATTAACCCGGGCGACGGTAAAAGAAATCGTATTAAAACCCGGCGCACGTGTTTCAGCCGACAGCGTCATCGTACGCCTGGAAAACCCGGAATTGATTCAAGAAGTCGAAAATGCCGAACAGGAGCTGAACCAAATCCAGGCAAACCTGAGACAGCTCAAACTGACCAATCAGCGTGAACGCCTGAATGAAGCGGCCTCGCTGGCAGAGATCACCGCCCTTTATGAAGCCGCAACCTTAAAGCGTCAGGCAGAAGAAAAACTGGTAAAACAAGGCATAGTTTCACAACTGACCTTCCAGGAATCACAACTTAACGAGCAGCAGTTAAAAAAACGTATGGCCATTGCCACCGAGCGCAACGAACAATTACGCCTGGTACACCAGGAAGCCATTAACATCGAGCAGGAGCGGGTCAAGCAACAGCAGGGACAACTTAACATCGCCCGCGACCGCCTGGCACGCCTTGAAGTTAAAGCAGGTTTTGACGGGGTATTACAACGTTTATCGGTAGAGCTGGGACAAAGCCTGGATGCAGGCCAGGAAATCGCCCTGATAGGTTCAGTGACAGACTTAATTGCCTTAATCCGGGTGCCGCAAAGCCAGGCACAGCAAATTGTTGTCGGCCAGAGCGCCATCATAGATACCCGCAGGGACAAGATCAACGGCACAGTCGCCCGCATAGACCCGATAGTGGAAAACAATACCGTAAATATCGAAATTGCCCTGCCGGCAGACTTGCCTGCCAGTGCCCGCCCGCAACTGAAAGTTGACGGCGTGATCGTTGCCGATACCTTAAAGAACGCCACCTATATAAAAAGGCCGGCCAATGTTAAAGCCAACAATATCGGCAAGTTATACCGCTTAGACCAGCAGCAGGAAAACGCCCAGTTACAGGCGGTAACCTTTGGCCACCAGGCTGGGCGTTTTATTCAGATCCTTTCAGGTGCCAAAGCCGGTGAACAGTTTATCGTCTCGGATTTATCCAACTTGTCCAAGAGCACCGATGCCCTAAGCATTAAATCTTAACCCATAACTTGACATACCCTAACAAGATAACGCCGGCATTTTTTGCCGGCATAATAACAAGCAGAATGAGCAGAGGAAGACATTTGCGATGACCAGTACTTTAGAAAACAATAAAGAGATAAAAATACAAATGCGCGGCATAGCCAAAGTTTTTGAAACCGATGAGCTTGAAACCCATGCCCTGAAAAACATCGACCTGACCATTTACGCCGGTGATTATGTTTCTATTTCCGGCCCTTCCGGTTGCGGTAAGTCAACCCTGCTCTCCATTCTGGGTTTGCTGGACATGCCAAGCGGCGGCGAATATACCATAGAAGGCGTAAATGTCACCGAGCTGTCTTTAGATCAGGCGGCAGAGATCCGAAATGCCAAAATAGGCTTTATTTTCCAGTCGTTTAACCTAATAGATGAATTATCAGTTTTTGATAATGTCGCCCTGCCGCTACGATACAGCAGCGAAAAAATGTCTGAACAGGCCATCACCGAGCGGGTGAATGAATGCCTGCAAGCCGTGGACATGACCCACAGAACCGGCCATAAACCCAACCAGCTATCCGGGGGGCAACAACAGCGTATCGCCATCGCCAGGGCATTGGTGGCCAAACCGGCAATTTTACTGGTGGATGAGCCTACCGGTAACCTTGATTCCAAAAGCGGCGACCAGGTCATGGATACCCTGGAGCAGTTAAATAAAAACGGCACCACCATCTGCATGGTGACCCATGATCCCCGTTACGCCAATATGGCCGACATTCAACTGAAGTTACTCGACGGCAGTATTTTAACCACGCCTGTACCGGGAGCGAGCATCAAAGAGGCGGTATGAGGGAACTCTTCTACGCCAATATGATGGCATCCATTGATACTCAACTGAAATCACCCGACATCTGTATGTTAATCACGGCCAGTGCCTGCGCCTGATAACAAGGAGGCTGTATGAGTTTATTGTATTATCGGCAAAAACAGGCCTGGGCCAGTTTGCGCAAAAAGCCCGGCTTTGTCGGCACGGTTATCACCACTATGGGCATCACCCTGGGGGCGCTGTTATGTATATTAACTTTGGCTTATGTACTGATAGCTAAACCTCTGCCCTACCCGGATCAGGAACGCTTATACCGGGTCGATTCAGAGTTTGTCGATGCCAATAAAGAAGGCGTCGGCAAGGCTTTTACCTACCCGAGTTTAATGCATTTATATCAAAAACAAACCATTTTTGATGAAAGCGCCCTGCTCTATTTTGGTGAAGATGTCCTCACCAGCTCCCCCGCACAACCGACCATGAAAACCGCCTTTATAACCCCTGAGTGGTTTAACCTGCTCGGGGTTGAAATGGCACTGGGTCGCACCTTTGAAGACAGCGAAGCCCTGAACACCAACAACCCGGTGGCGATATTGAGCTACCGCACCTGGCAAGAGGAATTTTCCGGCGATGCCGATATTTTATCGCAAAAAGTCAGCTTTTCAGGCACCAGCTTCAGCATTATCGGGGTCTTAAGCGAAGACTTTATCGAACCGCAAATCTTTACTACCGGCCTCAACAGCCAGGTATTTATGCCCTGGGATTTTAACGAAGCCCCGGAAAACCTGCGCAAATCCTGGAGTAATATCAACGATACTCAGTTGTTTATCGGTAAACTCAATGACAAACATAGCCTGAGCCAGGCAAAACAAATACTCACGCCGTTAATGAATGATGTCTGGCAGGAAAATGTCGCCGGTATGGATTTTTTCAAGGGCTGGAGCCTGACCAGTGAGATCACCAGCTTACAGTCGGTGATCCTGGGGGATAACCGGGATACCGTGTACATGTTACTGGCGGGGGTTATCGGCTTAGTACTTATCGCCTGTGCCAATATTGCCAATTTATTCATGTCCCGTACCGCCGAGCAACAAAGACAACTGGCGATTCATGCCGCCATAGGGGCAAGCAAAAAGCAGTTATTTAAGGGGTTATTTGCCGAGTCGGGTTTATTGATGGCGCTGTCGATTATCATCGCCCTGGTCATTGCCCTTGGCGGCTTTGAGATCATGCAACATTTCCTGGCACAACGTCTGCCAAGGGTTGACGAACTCAGCCTCAACGGCTTTACCTTGCTTTGCGCCCTTGCCATCACCTTGGTCCTGGCATTGTTCTTTGCCAAATTAAGCGCCAATATGATCAATTACCGGGCGTTAAATTCCACCCTGCAATCAAGCGGCAAAGGCAGCGGCATCCAGGTATCGCACAAAGTTCGCCAGTTACTGATTATCAGCCAGGTAGCGATAGTCACCGCCCTGGTTTTTGTCAATATCAGCTTGTTTAAAGATGCCGTTGATACCATAGACAAACCCATAGGGTTTGAAACCAACAATATCACCAGCTTAGTGCTGGCAGGGGCGACAAGCACACCGCCATCCAGGGAAGAACGTAAGGTGATCATGCAGGAGCTCAAGACAAAATTAGCACAACTGCCGCAGGTTGAAGCCATCAGCCAGTCAGCTTCCCCCCTTAGCGGTTTTGGCATTTGGGCCCAGGTAGTGGTCTCAACCAATGAACGCCTGGTGGTAGAGACCAAACCGGTTGATAACAACTACTTCGACCTTATTAACCAGCCCCTGGTCGAAGGCCGTATTTTTACCGACACAGAAATTAGCAATGAGGTTGATGTGATGCTGGTCAATGATGTCTATGCCAGACACCTGGCCGGAGATGAAAGCCCGCTGGGTATGCAAATCACGTTTGGCAGCCCCGACGATCCGGCATCCGTTATTATCGGGGTCGTAAAAGGCATGACCATACCCGGCAGGAGCGAAAGACCTATGCGCGCCTACCCCGCCGCGCACCTTCGCGGTACGCGCTTAATGCTGAAACTTAAACCGGGGCAGAGCATTTCACGCCAACAGGCAGCCGAAATTATCGCCGGGGTCACCAGCCAATATAGCCTGTTTGAACTTTCCTCCCTTGATGATCGCCGGGATAACTTGCTGTTCACCCAGTACACCACAGCAATCACCAGTGCCATATTGGCCCTGCTGACCTTTTTCCTGGCAGCCATCGGACTGTACGGCATTTTAAGTTATGGCACGCAAATGCGCCGCTTTGAAATAGGCACCCGCTTAGCCATAGGTGCCAAACGCAAAGCCCTGATTTTCATGATAATCAAAGATAACTCCCTGGCATTAGTCACCGGCATTATCACCGGCATGATTTTATTGCTGGCGTTGTATCTTGGTTTTCCCGAGGAACTGGAGACTTACCTTCAAGTACAGTTAATCCCGGTTTTTGCCCTGACCTTAAGCTTAATCGCCATCATTAGCTGGTTTGCCTGCTACTGGCCACTGCGTCAGCTTATCAACCGTCCGGCAATACACTCCCTCAGGGGCAGTGAATAATCCCGGAAAATAGCAGCACCCGGAACTCCCGGGTGCTGCTGCCGGATTTATTTATTATCAAAAATAGTAAGAAACAAAGAAAACAAGTTTTCCAGGGGAAAAATCATTGAATAACTTCCGTCCGGCAAGCCTGCTACTGATACACCAATTTCCCTACCTGGTAAAACAGGCCTGGGGCAGTTTACAAAGCAAGCCCGCCTTTGTCTCGGGTGTGGTCACTACCTTAGGGCTCACCTTAGGCGCGCTGTTAACGGTATTAACCCTGGCTTATGTCATGCTCCTCAAACCCCTGCCCTACCCACAGCAGGAACAGCTCTATACCCTGGAACATCAACTGATCGATAAAGACGGTCAGATTGACGGCCGGGCCTTTACCTACCCCAACCTGATGCATTTTTACCGCGCGCAGCAAACCTTTAGCCAGGCAGCGCTTATTTATTATGATGCCGATGTGCTGATCTCCAGCCCAAAGCACCCGACCCTGTCACAAGCCTATGTCACCCCCGAGTGGTTCAACTTGCTGGATGCCGAAATGGCGCTTGGCCGGGGCTTTGAACAAACGGAAGCCGTGAATCAATATCACCCGGTAGCCGTGCTGAGCTATGATACCTGGCAAAAGGAATTTTCCCTGTCGCCGGATATTCTCGATAAAAAAGTAACTTTTTCCGGCACCAGCTACCGCATTGTCGGCGTATTAAGCAAAGGTTTTCAGGAACCGGAATTGCTCGATACCGGCATGAAAAGCCAGGTTTTGCTTCCCTGGGATTTTAATTCCATCAGTGAAGCCGAGCGAAAAAAATGGGGCAATGACGACGGCCTGCTAAACGTGCTGGCGAAATTACCCGCAGGTAAAAATCCCGGCCAGGTCAGTCAGGCCCTGACCGGCCTGATCAACAGCAACTGGCAGGAAAATGTCGCCGGATTTGCCTTTTTTAACGGCTGGGGCATCAAGATCAAGCTGCATTCACTAAAATCTGTGATCCTGGGCGGCAGCGAGCAAAGCATCTATTTATTGCTGGCGGGGCTTATCGCCCTGGTCCTTATCGCCACCACTAACATCACCAATTTGTTTATTTCCCGCACCGCCGAGCAGCAGCATAACCTGGCCATTCACGCTGCCATCGGCGCTTCAAAAAGCCAGATATTTGCCGTTTTACTGATACAAACCGGCTTATTAATGCTGATGGCCATGGTACTCGCCCTTGTGGCGGCAACATTCGGTTTCGCCCTCTTACAGCAAACACTTAATCACATTTTCCCCCGGGTAGATGAACTGGCAATCAATGCCTTCACCCTGGGTTCGGCCCTGCTGCTGAGTATCAGCCTGGCCTGGTTCTTTGCCCGGGTCAGTGCGCAAATGCTCAATTACCGGCAATTAAATACCCGTTTGCACACCAGCGGCAAAGGCACCGGCGTACAGGTGCCCGGGAAAATACGCAACGCCTTGATTATTATACAGATCACTATAGTGACCAGCTTAGTGCTGGCATGCCTGGTATTATTTAAGAAATCTCTGGATACCATTAACCGGGACGGCGGCTTTGACACCGACAATATCACCTTTATGGTACTGGCACTTCCCGCCAGCGATAAAGCAGCAGAGCGGGCAAACCAACTACAGACAGTACGCCGCCAGCTCCTGGCCTTACCCCAGGTAGAGGCCGTCAGTCAGGCCCTTGCCCCCATGGCGTTTACCACCCGGGCATTAACCGCCGACATCAGCAATGAACGTTATTCCGTCAAGGCAAAAGACATAGACCATGAATACTTTAGCCTGATCAATCAGCCGTTAATCGAAGGCAATGATTTCAGCGCCGCCGACATTAAAGACGACAATGACGTCATCATAGTCAATGATGTTTTCGCCAGGCAATTAGCCCCCGATAGCAGTGCCCTGGGATTAACCTTAAACGGCAACGCCATCATAGGGGTCGTCAAGGGCATCAAACTGCCGGGGAAAAACAAAATCCCGCCGCGCTTTTATTTTCCTGCATCACAAGAAAGAAATATGATGCTGATAAAGCATCTGCCGGGCCAGGCGCTAACACGCGAACAACTGGTTTCGCTACTCGGCCAGGTCAATGGCCGATTTAAACTCTTTAGCCTGAGCACCTTAAATGAACGGCGCCAGTCCCGGCTCTTTAGCCAATACACCACGGCCGTCACCTCGGGGGCATTATCCCTGCTCACCTTGCTGTTAGCCGCTATAGGACTCTATGGCATTATCAGCTTCGGCACACAAATGCGCCGCCTGGAAATCGGCACCCGCTTAGCCGTAGGCGCTAAGCGTAAAGATATTATTTGGCTGATCTTCAAAGACAATGCTTTTTCGATCTTGTTGGGGATACTAACCGGTCTTATCAGCTTATTGCTCTTGGTGCTCACTTTTAGCGAGTTTCTAACCCCTTATATCGGCTGGCAGTTATTGCCGTTATTGATAGCAACTTTAGGGTTAATTGCCATCATTTCCTGCTGTGCCTGTTATTTCCCCTTGCGCCGCTATCTCAACCAGGCTGTGGCTCTGTCCTTAAAAACAAGTCAGTAAACCTTGTTCAAATAAAATAACCGGCCTTTTAGCAGCCCTTAAAGGCCGGGGATAAACGTAAACTCACAGTACAAGGATAAATCCGGGCATGACAAAGTAACCGCTTAAAGCTAAAATGCCTCCTTTGCTTTATGCCAAGCCATCCCTATTTCGGAGAATCACATGTCCACCCCCTTAACCGAGCAAGAAATGAATGCCATAGAGCAATATGATGAACAACAGCGCTTTAACTATTTACTGAAACAGGCAATCACCAACCAGGAAATTTGGATCCTCACCGATGAACACGGTTGTGTGATGTTAAACTCCGAAGATGAAGACTGCGTTCCCGTCTGGCCCAATCAGGAATTTGCTCAAAGCTGGGCCACCAATGAATGGCAAGATTGTCAGGCACAGGCCATCACCCTGGACAAATGGCTCAGTCACTGGAGTCCGGGCCTGGAAGAAGATGAACTGGCGGTAGTGGTGTTTCCCAACCAGGCAGAAGAAGGCCTGGTCATTTATCCCTATGAACTGGAGTCGGAATTAAAACACAGGCTCAAGAAAAAGTAACTCCCCAGCCTCACCTTGATAAACAATAGCTGACAAGGTTAAACACTTTTTAACCTTGTCTCACCTTCTCCTACATAATTTTCCATTACATCACTTTCAAAGAAAGGTATAGTGCTAACTCATGGAGTAAATCTTTTCTTTTAATATAAAAAACAAGGATATGTTGTGGGTACTACCAATAAAACCCTGTTGGCAATGTCATTCGTCCTATTGCTCGGTGGCTGCGGCGGTGAGGATAACGATAATACCGATTCAGAAAAAACCTTAGTCGCCTTTGCCCCCGACGGAGAGCTCAGCGCCGAAATCCGCTGGACAGATTATGGTGTGCCCCATATTACCGCCGATAACCTGCAAAGCTTAGGTTATGGCTCGGGGTTTGCCTATGCCCGGGACAATATCTGCATTTTAGCCGATCAAATCGTCAAAGTACGCAGCGAAAGGGCCAAATACTTTGGTCCGGACGAGGTTGAAAATTCCGGCGACTCCGCCCACCTGATTTCAGATTTTGGCTATCTGGCGTTAAAGGTCATGGCCTCGGCAAACGAACATTACCCCGCTTTAAGTGAAAATTCCCGGGCCCTGCTTGAAGGTTATACCTCAGGTTATAACCGCTACCTGGCAGAAACCGGCGTAGAGAACCTGGCTCCCGCCTGCGCCGGGCAAAGCTGGGTTAAGCCTATTACCCCGCAAGAGTTAACCGCCTATATTTTTGCCACTTCACAACTGGCCAGCGGCGAAGAATTTATGGAGCTGGCGTTTTTTGCCGCACCTGGTGACGACAATAGTTTCCAGCCCTATGCCGCGAAGAGTGACAATCTCGCCAAAGCGCAGGATAAGACTATAAATAACACCAGCTTCATTGCCGGTTTGCGGCAAAACATCCGCCACCAGGCGGACAGCTTTACCCCGCCAAACCAGCGGCATGACAATCTCGGCTCCAACGGTTGGGGCCTGGGCAAAGACAACACCGAAAACGGCCGGGGTTTAGTACTGGCTAATCCCCATTTTCCCTATACCGGTCATTTAAGGTTCTGGCAATCGCACCTCACCATCCCCGGGGTACTGGACGTGATGGGCGGCAGCCTGCAGGGGCTGCCCGGCGTCATCAATATCGGCTTTAACCAGCATATCGCCTGGACCCATACCGTTTCTAAATCGAGACGATTTGTCCTGTACCAGTTAAGCCTGAGTGAGGACAACCCGCTGCAATACCAGTTTGATGAACAAAGCCGGGAAATAAGCAAACAAACTTTCCAGATTGAAGTAAAAAGCGGCGAAGAGTCCATCACTTTGGCCAAAGACTATTACTATAGTCACCACGGTTTAATGGTCGAGACCCCGCCACAGATGAATTTATTGCCCTGGTCCGAGTCCAGCGCCTTCACCTTAAGAGATGCCGCCGAAGAAAATACCGATTTAATCGATCACTGGCTGGCCATCAATTTAGCCGGCAATTTGGAAGAGTTTCAACAGGCTTACCGGGATTATGACGGTATTCCCTGGGTCAATACCATGTACGCCGACGATGCCGGCAACGCCTTTTATATCGACAAAACCCGGGTGCTGAATTTAAGCGATGACGCCCTGGCCCTGATGCGCACCGATCCGCAACTGGTCGCCACCCGGGACGCACTCGATTTTGATATTTTACCCGGCAATACCAGCTTGTTTGAACCCGACGGCTTAAACACCTACCAGCAGGCCCCGAAATTATTGCGCGCCGATTATGTGCAAAACTCCAACGACAGCTACTGGGCCACCAACTTAAACGAGCCTATGTCCGGATATTCCATTCTCTATGGCGATGATCTTGTGCCCTTGTCGTTAAGAACCCGCATGGGGTTAACCTTGCTAAGCGACAGCGCCGGTGAAGACGGTTTGTTTAGCGCCGACGAAGTCGAAAACGCCCTGCTCGGCAACCGCGGTTATTTGGCAGAGCAGGTATTGAGCGATTTAATCAACCAGTGCCAGGCACACGGCAGTGAGCCGGTCACCCTGGAAAATGGCCTGGAAGTGAATATCGAACCTGCCTGTAATGCCTTGTCAAACTTCAATGGCGTGATGAGCCGGGACAGCCAGTCCGGCCATATTTTTAAAGAGTTTGCCTTTAAGTTTGATCAGGAGCAGCATTTTAGCCTGGCATTTAATGTCAGCGACCCCCTAAACACGCCTAATACCCTGGCGAGCGATCCCAGCGTATTGCAGGCTTTTGCCGCCGCGGTGGCCAATATCAACCAGTCCGGTTTGGACCATAATGCCACGCTCGGCAATATACAATTTAGTGAAAAAACCATCATTGACAGTGAGGGGGCTTATGCCAGCGGCCTGCGTTTTCCCTGGGCCGGCAGTACCCATGCCGAAGGGGGCTTTAATGTCTTTTCCCCGGTCAAGGATAATGACACCCTCTACCCCGTTCATCAATATCCCCGGGTATTGGATGTAGAAACCGGGCAAACGATGGAGTCTGGATTAAGCGAGCAGGGTTATCATATCAATTACGGCTCCAGCTGGATGTTTGTGGTCAGCTTTACCGACTCGGGCCCTGCTGCCCGCGGCCTGTTGACCTTTTCACAATCCTCCGACAGTGACTCGCCCCATATGGACGATCAAACCCGTTATTATTCCGACTTTACCGCGCTGCGGCCACTGCTGTTTACCCGCCAGGAAGTGCTCAACAACACCATAGACAAACGGGAGTTAACTTCGAACTAGGCATAAAAAACACCCGGTACGGTTCTTATTCATATACTGAAAAGATCCATACCGGGTGCAACTGGTCACAGTTGTTTAATCAACTTAAAGCACTAACGGCCATCAAGCGCCCGGCGCTTCTTAAAATCTGAGTCCGCCAGCCACTTCGGCCAGTGATCGCTATTGGCCAGTTTTAAGGCGATAGCTTGTAATAACGCCATGTCCTGCTCAACCCCGCCAAGGGACCAGTCGGGCGAATAATCATCGGCTTCCTTATGGTATTTATGGCTGATGTACTCAGGGTCGGTATCCCCCAAACTCATAAAGAGCAAACCGGGCACACCCTCTTTAGCCAGGGAGAAATGATCCGAGCGGAAAAACAGGCCGTTCTGCGGCCTGGGATCCATCTTCACCTTACGCCCCTGGGCTTTCGCCGCCTCACTTAAGTACTGCTCCATCTCAGACATACCTTGCCCGTATTGCAAGATATAATCAACGCTGTCTGACGGGTTCATGCCGTCAATATTGAGTACCGCTACCAGCTGTTTGCTCGGGTAGAGGCCGCCTGCGGCAAATAACTCAGAGCCGATCAAACCGGTTTCTTCGGCGGTAAAATTAACAAACAGCAAGGAGCGTTTAAACGGAGAAACTTTTGAACGTGCCATTAAGGTACGCGCCAGCTCCAGGGTTGCCGCGGTGCCGGAGGCATTATCCACTGCGCCGTTATGAATTTTAGGGCCCTTCGGGGTTTGCTTGATGCCCAGATGATCCCAGTGAGCGCTGATCACTACATATTCATCCGCCAGTTCGGTCCCGGGCAAAAGCGCCACTACATTATCCGAGGCCGCCTGTTCTATTTTACTGTTTAAGGTTAAATTGGCCTGTAACGCCAGCGGCACAGCTTTAAAGCCGCGCATTTTTGCCTTGGCCTTTAAGGCCTGGTAGTCCATGCCTGCCCCGGCAAATAACTGTTCGGTCGCCGCCAACTGCAGCCAGCCCATCACAGGCAACATTTCGCTATTGTTATTATCATCCACCAGAGTAAATTTACTGCCGGTATTTGAACTTTCCACAACCCCCCAGGGATAACCGGCGGCATCGGTTTCATGGACGATAAATACCGCACTGGCCCCCTGCCGGGCGGCTTCTTCATATTTATAGGTCCAGCGGCCGTAATAGGTCATGGCATTGCCGGTAAAGAGCTTGTCATCCTGGGTGGCAAAACCGGGATCATTAACCAGCATCACCACAGTTTTCCCTTTGACATCGACACCGGCATAGTCATTCCACTGGTATTCGGGGGCATTGATGCCGTAACCGACAAACACCAGCTCCGAGTCCTTTAAATTAATCCGGGGTTTTATCTGCTTGGTGCGGGCGGTAAAATCTTTACCTGCCACAAATTGCAAATCCCCCAGCTGCAATAGCATATCCTGACTCGGCGTCAGTTTTGCCATCGGCACCTGCTGCAGATAACTCTCCCCCGCCCCCGGTGCCAGACCTGCCTGCTGATAAGCTTTTGCCAGATAACCTGTGGTTAAGGTTTCCCCCTCGGATAACGGACCGCGGCCGCCAAATTCATCTGACGCCAGCGTTTTGATGTCGCGGTGGACATTAGCCAGGTTAAAGGAAATACCATCACTTTGATGATTTTTTTCCGTGTCAGCGGCCGTGGCTGACGGTGTATCGGTACGGGTATTATCACCGCAGCCCGCTAATGCCAGAGCGCATGCGGAAAATGCCGTGAACAGGTAAGCATATTTCTTCATAAAGGATTCATTGTTTTTATTAAAATTGACCGGCTTATCTTACAAGAAAAAAACGTAAATGCAGTAACTAATCAACTAAAACAAAGGCAGCTATAACATGAAAGGAGATCATCATCAGAGTAAATTGTCATTCCTTTTCGTCCTTGAAACCATGACATACATTACCTCCTGTAAATTGTCATTCCTTTTCATCCTTGAAACCATGACATACATTACCTCCTGTAAATTGTCATTCCTTTTCATCCTTGAAACCATGACATACATTACCTCCTGTAAATTGTCATTCCTTTTCATCCTTGAAACCATGACATACATTACCTCCTGTAAATAAAAATCCAGCGAATAGTCGCTGGATTTTATCTGATAACGGACTGGCTGTACGCTGTTGCCCGTTATCGCTTAGTAGCTTGATTTATGAAACGAATTATAAACCAAAGGTACGTGATACAGAAAACACTACCCGGCTGTCAGCTGTGTCGATATCCATATTGGTATCTTCAAGCGCCAAGTTAAAGTCAAAACCTTTATAGCTGGTCAGGTATTCCAAACGGTAGTGGTTGTAGCCGTTTTTACCGTCCCAGGACCATTTGTTTTCATCATCAGATAAAGAGCGGTCGAAGCTGATGCGGATATCATGGCCTTCGGCTACCGTGAAAGTATGGCCGACCATAGCGATATAGTGATCAACATCCAGTCCGAAGTAATCCCAGCTGTACCAGAAGTTCATTTCTGTTTGACCCAGCTCAGAGGCATAACCAAATTTGGCATAGGCTTCCGGATAGTTGTAGTCATCCGAGTGAGAAGCGCCGTGATAGGTGTAATAGGCAATACCGGCATCAAGAGAGAATTTCTCATCTAACTGGTAATATTTACCGACATAAAAATCCCATTCGGTATCGGTATCCTCACCAAAATCGACATTTGACGCCCAGGTACCGGCATAAAAACCGTTGTCGCGGCTGTAGTCCAGGCTCGCTTGTAAGGCCGGATCACTATCGGTCTGGCTGACACCGTTAAAGGTGTAGTCAGAAGCAAGGTTTACCGTGGCAGACCAATCAGCATTGGCTGCGCCGGATACAGCCAGCAAACCGGCAGTTGTTAGTGCTAACAAACTTTTTTTCATCGTGTTCTCGTTATTTCTTAGTGATTAATTATTATTGGTGAATTTTATTATTATTATTCGGATTGGCTAAACCCGATGTGGTCGCTTGTTACCGTCATTTGCCGATAACTAGCGACGCCAGGTTTAGCCCAAGACCGGCTTAATTTGCCAGTTCGATCTTGTTGAAGTCTACGGTGTTTTCTTTTGGTGAAGCGGCGATATCACTAACCACGGAAAATTTCTTCCACAGAATATAACCGAAACAGCTAAAGAATAAGCCGATAACTACAGCGCCCACCCACTGGATTTGCAAGAAGTCCAGTTTAAACAGCAGGGTTAATACACATAAAGCGGTAAAGTTGCCGATAAAGTATTTTACCTTGCCGAAACGGGCAACCGTCAGGTTCAGGTTATCGGTATACAAGCGGATCAGGGAATCAAGCGAGTTGATCACAAAGGTAATACCCACTATCACCATCGCCAGATTATAGAAACCGGCGGTTTCCAAACCATTTGCGCTGTAGTAATAAAGCACGCTAAACCAGATGGCAATCGGAATAGACGGGAATACCAACATAGCCACCAGTACCTGGTAGGTACGCAGGCCGCCAACAAAACGCGAGGTAAACTGGCCGATCATGATGCTCCATGCAAACCACCAGTACAGGTAGAATTCATGGTAGTCGTTTAACGGCAGAACAAACTGATGGATATTGCCAAAATAATCCCCTAACAAGGCGATGGTATTGGCAAATTCACCAACGGAGGAGGTCTCAGATAAAAACGCACCGCCCCACATCAGGGCAATCAGGCCCAGGAATAACCAGGTTGTCGCCAGGCTAAGAATACGGACATAACGTAAGCTGGTACTGGAATAAACCGCAAAGGCGATGGCTAAGAAAACAATCAGGTAGAAAGTGCCGACTATGGTTTCACCGTCGCCGACTTCCGGCATATACCAGGGTAAGTTAGTCAGCAGTAAGTAAGCGGTAAAGGCACAGGTGCCGATGATCACGATATTATTGATAAATTTCACCACGGGAATTTCAAAGAATTTCACCCGGGGTTCAATCACACAAAAATAGAAACAGGTCAGGAAATAAAAGCCCCAGATCAAGAAGGCCCAGAAGCCGAATTCAATCGACAGCGGGTTGGTAAAACCATATTCAGGGCTGGTAGCCAGATCGGCATAACCGGCAAATTCGGTGAGCGGGAACATGATCAGTCCGACATCCAAACCTGAGGTAAATAAAATGGCGATAAAAGTAAAAGTACGCACAGGAGTTACGCCGATACAACGTAAATTTCCCCAACGCATTAAGATCACTGCAATAGCGGCAAAGGTAAATAATATCCCTGCGGATAACCAGGCTGTCATTTTCTGCTCCCCGGTTTACTTACTCTTGAGATAAAAACTTTCTTACTCATGTCTACTCCGTATTAAATTAAATCACTGGTAGAACTATTCTTACAGCCGTTAATACGCTTCTACCCGCCTTAACGATGTCAGACCTTATATATCGCATGATAAAACTAATCTCTGGGTTTCCCCTTCATGCTATATGTAAACCCTGAAAATAGCTCAGGTTATATCAAATGCCCCGGCGGCGGCCTTATCGGGCCATCACCGGGGCAAAGTGAATTTTTTATTTTTGCGTTTTGATTGCTCTGGCCGCTTTACCCTGTCTTTGCTGTTGTTGCCAGCTGGTATCAATCACCACTTCAACATTGGCCGCAGGCAGCAAATCACGCTGTAAAATCATATCGGCGGCGCGCTCTGCCACCATGATCGTCGGGGCATTTAAATTGCCGTTAGGGATCGTCGGGAAAATAGACGAATCCACGACCCTTAAGCCCTTAATGCCGTGTACCCGGGTTTCTGGGTCCACCACGGCAAGCTCATCCGTGCCCATTTTACACGAACATGACGGATGATAGGCACTTTCGACGAAATTTCGTACAAACTCATCGATCTCTTCATCGCTTTGTACCGCTAAGCCCGGCTGGATTTCTTCACCGCGAAACTCATCTAACGCCGGTTGATTGATAATTTCCCGGGTGAGTTTTACGCAGTCGCGAAAGCCTTCGCGGTCATCTTCATGTTGCAGGTAATTAAAACGAATGTCCGGGTGTGCCTTGGCATCGCTTGAAATCACTTTAACCGCACCGCGGCTTTTAGGTTTGTTATGACCTATATGTACCTGGAAGCCATGACCGGCAAACGCTTCTTTACCGTCATAACGCATCGCTGCCGGCAGGAAATGATATTGCAGATCCGGCCACTCGACACCCGCTTTGGAGCGGATAAAACCGCAAGACTCGAAATGGTTGGTAGAACCCAGACCTTTTTTGGTTAAGATCCAGCGTATGCCGATTTTGAGTTTGCTCCACCAGTCCAGCTCACCGTTGAGTGAAATCGGCTGCTTACATTTAAACTGGAAATAGAACTCTAAATGATCCTGCAGGTTTTCACCGACACCGGGTAAATCATGCAAGGTTTCAATGCCCGCTTTTTCCAGTACCTCTTTTGCCCCGATCCCGGAAAGCTGGAGAATATGGGGTGAGCCGATAGGGCCGGCGGACAATACCACCTCTTTCCTGGCGTTAACCTCAACAAACTGGCCTTTACGCTCATAGCGTATACCTACGGCTTTTTTATCTTCAAGCAAGATCTTATGCACTAAAGCATGGGTGATTACGGTTAAATTATCCCGGGACATCGCCGGGCGCAGGTAAGCATTGGCGGTGGAATGACGCACACCATCTTTGATGGTCATATGCATGGGGCCGAAACCTTCCTGCTGGGCGCCGTTAAAATCTTTGGTATCCATATAACCGGCATCAACACCGGCATTGATAAAGGCCTTATACAGGGGATTGGCCATTTCATTGCCGTTATTAACCCCCAACGGCCCGCTGTCGCCGCGATAATCATCGCCGCCGAAGGCCCAGCTTTCCGCTTTTTTGAAATACGGCAGACAGTGCTGGTAATCCCAGCCAGTGGCGCCTGCCTGTTGCCATTCGTCAAAATCACGGGCGTGGCCGCGCACATACACCATGCCGTTAATGGAAGACGAGCCCCCCAGCACCTTGCCGCGCGGGCAATGCATACGGCGGTTATTTAAATGAGGTTCGGGCTGGGTTTCAAACTGCCAGGCATACTTTTTGGTATTCATGGGGATCGATAACGCCGTGGGCATCTGGATAAAAATACTTTTATCGCTGCCGCCGGTTTCCAGCAATAAAACCTTGTTGCTGCTGTCTTCACTGAGACGGTTTGCCAGCACACAACCTGCAGAGCCTGCGCCGACAATAATATAATCGAAAGATTCTTGCTTACTGATATTCACGTTAAAAAGGGCTCTCTAAAGGCGTTAAACCGACATATACCGCTTTCAGCTGGGTATATTGGTTGAGGGTGGCCAGGCCATTTTCCCGGCCTAATCCCGACTGTTTATAACCACCGACCGGCATTTCCGCAGGCGATGCGCCATAGTTATTGATCCAGCAGATCCCTGCCTGCAGTTGATGTATCACCCGGTGCGCGCGGCTGATATCCCGGGTAAAGACACCTGCAGCTAAGCCTAATTGGGTGTTATTGGCGCGCTTAATGACTTCCTCTTCATCGTCAAAGCACAGCACCGACATCACAGGGCCAAAAATTTCTTCACGGCAAATGCTCATGTCATCAACACAATCGGTAAAAATAGTCGGGGCAACAAAATAACCGTTCGGGCTATTTTCAGGGCTAAGCGCCTTACCGCCACAGACCAGGGTCGCCCCTTCCTTGATACCGATATTGATATAATCGAGTACTTTTTGCTGATGCCCTTTATTGATCAAGGCGCCGAAGTTGGTTTCCGCCATCATGGGATCGCCGGCAATAATATTTTCCCGGGTGCGTTTGAGTAATTTTTCCATAAAGGCCGGGTAAATGGCTTTTTGTACAAACACCCGGGTGCCGTTGGTGCAGATTTCCCCCTGGGTATAAAAGTTACCCAGCATGGCCGCGGAAACGGCATTATCGACATCGGCATCGTCAAAAATCACCAGGGGCGACTTACCGCCTAATTCCATGGTGACTTCCTTTAAGTTACCGGCAGCGGCGGTCATGACTTTTTTGCCTGTGCCGACTTCGCCGGTAAAAGAAACTTTGGCTATTTCTTCATGATGGGACAACCAGGCGCCTACCTTGCCATCGCCAAGCACCACATTAAAAACACCGTCCGGTATGCCTGCCTCGGCAAAAATTTCCGCCAGTTTCAGCGCCCCTAACGGCGTTTCTTCCGAAGGTTTGAAAATCATCACATTGCCGCAGGCAAGTGCCGGCGCCGATTTCCAACAGGCAATTTGCAGCGGGTAGTTCCAGGCACCGATACCGGCACAAATGCCTAACGGCTCTTTACGGGTATAATAAAAATCATCGCCGACCTGCTGCTGATTGCCTTCCAGCCCGGGTACTAACCCGGCAAAAAACTCTATAGAATCTGCGCCGGAGAGTACATCAACAACACTCGCTTCCTGCCAGGGTTTGCCGGTATCACGCACTTCAATCGCCGCCAGCTCATCATTACGTTCACGTAATAACGCCACTGCTTTTAATAACATCCGGCTGCGCTCCATCGGCGTTTTTGCCGACCACGCCGCAAAGCCTTCACGGGCGCTTTTAATCGCCGCCTGCTGTATTTTTTCATCGGCAACTTCCACCTGGTAGATCACTTCCCCGGTGGCGGGATTGGTCACAGCAAAGGTTTCACCGCTATCGTTTGCCAGATACTGGCCATGAATAAAATTTTGATACGTCGGTAACGACATTAATTGTCTCCGTGCTGCTGTAATAGGTTTTCAATAAAACATTTGCATAAATGCTCCGCCTGGGAGAATGCTTCCGTCGGCTCCACACTCAAGGCGCTGCGCAGCCAAAAACCGTCGATCATCGCCGCCGTCTGTTTGGCGGCTATGGTGGCTTGCTCTTTTGGCAGCAGATGGGCAAAAGAGTAACGTAAATTACTGTACAAACGGGCGCTGTTGATGTGCTGAAGCCGGGCTAATGCCGGATCGTGCATCGCCTGTGCCCAAAAACAGAGCCAGGTTTGATAAACGGATGCGGTGCGTTGCAATTGAGTAAAATTAGCTTCGACAATTTTAAATAAACGCTCGGTGGCGGTTAAGTTTTTATCGCGTGTGCCTTCGAGTAAGGCCTGCTTTAACTGCTCAAGCAAATGTTTGATAGTGGCTTCGATCAGGCCCTGCTTACCGCCAAAATAGTGGCTGATAATGCCGGAAGACATACCTGCTAACTTACTGATGGTGATGATAGTGCTGTTCTGCAAACCATGAAGGGCAACGGACTCTAAAGTAGCATTTATCAGCTCGAGTCTGCGTTGTGATTGAATTTCGATATCCGGCCTTACTTATTAATTGAACGTTCAATTAACGCCATAATAACCATTTGAGTTCGAATTATCAAGTTGTCACAAAATGACATCTTTATTAACCCGGATTTTAGCCCGGATAAAAAAACCCGCAGAATATGCCAGATAAAGCGGCAAAATCTCGGTTATTTTCGTTTTTTACGCCGGGTAAAGGGAAAACAAATTAATTACAAGACAAACTAAGTAAGCCCTTGTCCGGTATTAATCACTTAGACTTCAATGGACTTTTCATTGAGCATTTCCCTGCCCCGTGTTTGGATCAAATCAGCCAGTTGCCGGTAAATACCGCCGGCCAGGCCCCAGCTATGCCAATAAAGGGTTTCAATATGAGCCTTATCCGGTAACAGGTTAACCAGGTCGCCACTGGCCAGTTCCTGTTTTATTTGCAACTCAGGGATCAGGCAATAAGCAGCGCCCTGGCGGGCCAGTTCGACAAACGCCTCTGAAGAAGGCACGGTATGACGGGGATAGCTGTTGGCACTCAGACCAAAATGCTGTTCAATAAACCGGGTATGCATATTGTCTTTGGCGTCAAATGAGACCCCGGGGGCAAATTGCAAACTAACGGCATTTATACCGTCAGAAAAATACCTTTGCTTAAATGCCGGACTCGCCACCAGCAGATATTTCACCTTGCCCAATTCAAATGCCTGATAACCGGGCAATATTCGGGCATGCGAACTGACGGCGGCACAGGCCTCTCCCGATTGCAGTTTTTCCGTGGTCCGCCTTTCATCCAGGATCAGTAAGTTCAGGGCAATCGACCGCGATTGCAGCAAGGAAACAATCGCACTGATAAACCAGGTCGCCAGGCTGTCGGCATTCACCGCCACCGAAATATTCACCAGCTGCTCGCTTTCATCCAGCAACAAGTCATCGTTAAGCACACTTTCCAGTTGTTGTACCTGGCGATAATGACGCAATAACTTTTGCCCGGTGGCGGTAGCGATAATCGGCTGTCCACGGATAATCACCGGCTGGGCAACATATTCTTCCAGCGCTTTAATACGTTGCGATACCGCAGATTGTGAAATATGCAGCTTGAGTGCAGCTCCTTCAAAACTTTGCTCCTGCATCACGGTATGCAGAGCATAGAGCAATTTATAATCAAACCTGGCCAAACTTCCCCCTTACTAACGCTTGGTTAACTTGTACTAAGCACACGAATATTAATTTTACTAATGATACATTAAAATCATTAATTTTATTTATGTCCTGGTGTTTATTACACTCGCTACTGCAAAACATAAAGGATGGGGAAATAAAAAGGGATCATTAATCCCCCACAGAATAAATACCAGAAAATATAAACAGGACAAATGAAGATGACGATATTACCTTTTATCCAGGGGCTTGGCCTGGGCGCCAGCATGATAATCCCCATTGGCGCACAAAATTCTTTTATTATCAACCAGGGTATCAAACGTAACCATCACCTGGTCGCCGCCACCATCTGCATACTCTGTGATATCAGTTTATTTATGCTCGGTGTCTTTGGCGGCTCAGAGCTGATAGGCGCGAATGATTTTTTATTTACCCTGATCAGCTGGGGCGGCATCTTGTTTTTACTCGGCTATGGGGCTTTATCGTTAAAAGCCGCCATCCAGGCCAGTACAACAACAAATCAGGGGGGCGGAGATAATCAGTCCATTAAAGGGGTGATCCTGACCACTCTCGCTGTAACCTTGCTCAATCCCCATGTTTATCTGGATACCGTGGTGATTTTAGGCAGTGTCGGCAGCCAGTTCTCCCCGGCCGAAAAACCCTGGTATTTATTGGGGCTGATGTTAGCCTCTATCCTCTGGTTTTATGGCTTATCTGTTTTTGCCGCCAGGTTTTCCCCGGTATTGGGCAGGAAAAAAGTCAAACAGGGCATAGATATCGCCATTGCCCTGATTATGTGGCTTATTGCCTGGTCACTGTTTAGCAACTGGCTGGCCTCTGCCTAGCCCCTCATTATCCGAGGTTTTCACTGCCGACAATAAGCATAAGGTGCCGCTCGGGATCAGGTGGCAAAGGTGATCCTCGGCTGGGCTTCTGCCGATAAATCCACTTGCGGGCTGCACAACAATAAGCGGCTGGAGTCGATTTGCTCCTGCTCTACCATATAGCTTTTAAAGTGGTTCAGGCGTTTTAATGACAGTTCATTTAACGATTTGATCTCAACTTCGGTGAGTTCTTCGGTGCCGACCGGCAAGCCGATATCCTGCGCGGTCGCGACGGCGCACAGGGTGACCTGGGTTTCCGGCTTGTCTTTCATCAAAGCGGAGAATTCATTTAAAAAGGCGATATTATCCTGGGCAAAGTCGCTTACCCCGGGGGATAACAGCAAGTCGTTAAAGCGGACTTTTAACAGATATTCCCCGGCAGACAGGGTTATGGACACCACGTTGGCATAAGGCACAAAAGTGGTCATCAGATACTCTCTGGTCGCCGACATCACCGCCTGTTTGGTCAATAGCGTTAAAAAGCCGGAAAAACCAAAAGAAGGATCGCTGATATTGCCGGATAAGGGGATATCCAGCTCAACATTGCCGTCACTGTCTTTAAGCATGCCCAGGGCGACATTAAATGGAATTGCGGTTTGGTCCTTTAAACTGTCTACCTGGTGATCATCGGCCGAGGTCAGCTCTACCCCGCGCAACAGGATATCGGTATGGCCGTCGATTTCCTCACCGGTTAAGTTCAGCTCCAGCGCCAAATCCAGCTGGCCGCTTTGCAATTCATACTGCAGGGCATCTTTTATATAGGCGGAAATGCCCGGCAAGCTGATTTCTTTAAAACCGCCGCTGACGGCATAAACCGGCTCGGCTAAAAAGGGCTTGGCATACCCGGATAAGTCAAACTTGGCATATTCATTACTTTTGCCTTTTAAGGCAAAGGCGGTTTTAATTTCCGGCTGCCGGTTATTCACCGGACCCGCACTTAAGGTGCTGATGATAAAGTCCCGTTTATAGGCCGGGGTGACACTGCGGTCAATAAAACGGATATGGCTGTCCTGCTCCAGGGCAAACTCATTGAGCACCAGGGAAAAGTATTGTTCCGACGCGGTATGTTCCGACGCGGTCGTTTCTTCGCTTGTTTCAGCACTTTCCCCTACTTGTCCGCCCTGCCACGGGACATCCTGGTTTGCCTGCCCGTTGCCAAGCTGCACCAGGTTCTCAACCTGCTTATCTTTATCAAGGGAAACATCCAAATCAAAATTGCCCAAGCTCACCTTGTTGATGCTGACGCCAACAGCAGAAGCCTTGATGTCCTGCACGGCAAAAGAGCTGACCCTGGCAATCGGCGGCAGTTCATTGTCGGTAACATCGGAAAAACTCGCCCCGGTCAGCAAGACTTCGTCAAGTTTCACCTCAGGCTTGTTATCTGTGATGGTAAGTAAAATATTATCCAGCGTCAGACTTTCAAAGGCCATCAGCTGCGCCTGCTCTTGCTGGTGATAAAGCTTGGCATCCGTTAATGTCACCCCGGCATCGCCGTTGAGCAAGGTTAACGGCTTCTCACTATCGCCTAATGCCAACTGCAGGCTCAGCGCTTTCGTTTCAAGCGTTTTTTCCAACAAGGTAGCATGGGTTTGTGCCTGCTCAAGATGCAACTCGGCAATATCCAGCGCCATGTCCTTAAAATCAAGTTGCAGTTGGTTTTCTTTCTTAGCGAGCAATTGTAATTTTGTCCGGTAACTCAACAAGCCCGAATGCAGAGAAAACTCCTCAGGCATAAATGCCGCCAGGCGGGTTAAATCAAAATTTTCAAGCCCGATATCGGCGCTTATTTTGATAAGCGTTTCGGCATGACTAGCATCCGTTTGCTTAGCAATGCTTGCATCAACTGCCAGGGCAAAAGGCGCCTGATCCAGCGTACTGGTAAGGGAGGCAGAAAAGTCCTGCCGGCTGGCTGTGGCCTCAACATCAGAGATAGCTAAACTGTCTATGGCAAACTCATGTTGTCCCTGGGGCAAATTAAATTCCAGAGAAGCGTTATTCAGCTTAAGCACAGGCAGTACAAGGGTATAAGGGAAATCCTGTGTCGGCTCCTGCCCTTGTTCAACATTTTCAGCGGGCTTGTCACTTGTCTGGGGGAACGTAAATCCGGCTACTTCGAGCTTATTTTCACTTTGCGTGATATCGATAAACAGGCCATCGAGGTTAAATTCATTGATATGAATGCGGTCAAACAAAAGCTGATACAGGCGAATACGGACGACTAAACTGTCCAGGCGAAATAGCGCTTTCTCCCTGTTCGCCGCCGGATACAGGCTTAATTCATTGATGCTGAGTTTAGACAGAAACGGGTTGTAGCGTATGCTGGTGTTATCCGATAACACCAGCTTTTGCGGCGCCAGTATATCGGCAATAAAATACCGGCTGATCATCGGCGATAACAACCAAATCAGGCAATATATCGTCAAGAAGAGTAAAAGAATAATTTTTGCTATTTTTATTGCCAGCACACGCATGATAAAAACCCTGATCTGTTTTTTTTTAAAATAAAGTCGGCATGAGCCGAATATTGTACTAAGAAAAAAACAAAAATTAACCGGCGTTCAAGGAATATTTAACATTAATTAGAAAATCAACGGTATTTCTAATGACAGGGAGGATAAAGAGCTTTGCCCGGGAGGCTCCCGAAAAACGTCGGGGGGAAATTTAAGATAAAACCTGCCGGGTTAAAGGTTACGAAGTATAGATCAGGGTTTCACCCTGGCGAAGAGAGTCTTTTACAACAATTTTCTTCATTATGTTGAGCAACTTACCATCATCGGCACTGTCAAGTAACGGCATAGATTGTACGGTGAAGTTTTTTTCACTTTGACGGGTTAACTGCTGCTCAGTGTTCATGGTGCTGCCTTATTTATCAAGAGGATTTCATTTGATAACCAATGAAATCATAGCGCTTGGGTGCATCATAACGAAAATTGCCCGGGAAAAAGTTGATCTGGCGCAAGAAAACCCTTTATTTTTGAAAGTGACTGGCACTTCCTTGATAAGAAAAGGCCACGCAGGACTGTCTCCGTGACCTGTTAATATTAAGGCTGCAAGCTTTTTAAAAGTGCTTCCGCCTCTTTTTTACCGGCATAGGCTTGCCCATTGGCAAGCACATCTTGCAGGTATGTTATCGCTTCATCGCTGCGCCCCATCTTACTCAAGGTATAGGCCAGGTGATACAGCACTTCCATATTATCAACATCAAGCGCCAGCGCCTGGCGATACAAAGGCAGGGCCCGCTGATAATTTCCCCGCTGGGTTTCTACCCAGGCTTTGGTGTCTATGATGGCAACGTTATCCGGCAAGCGGGCATAGGCAGCCTCGGCATATTCAGCGGCTTTATCAAAATGCTTCAATGCCAAATAAATGGCGGCGGCGTTATTAAAGAGTACCGGCGCATTCGGGAAGCGTTTGATCAGAGATTCATAAAAGTCCGCGGCTTTTTCCAGCTCCCCCAAAGCTTTATAACTGTCCGCCAGGGCAACAGCGCTGAGCAGGTCATCCGGATAACTGCTGGTTCTTGCCTCTAATAAATCGACCGCTTGCTGATACTGCTCTTTTGCCTGATATACCCGGTACAACCCCAGGGTCGCCTGTTGTGACGGCTTTATTTTCAATGCAGCCTGGTAGGCTGAAACTGCCCGGGCATATTGATTATTGAGACGATAAGTATCCCCTTTTAATACTGTGGTCAACTGCCGTCCCGGCAGCACTTTTTCCAATTGGACAATAGTGCTCATGGCATTATCAAAGTCCTGGCGGGCATGATAAATATCAATCAGCTGCAAATAAGCCTGGGTGAAGCGCCCGTCCCTGACAATGGCTTTTTCCAATGAAGTAACGGCATTATCATCCTCGCCGAACAACACCTGGGTTTTCGCCAGGGCCAGTAAAGCAGCGGCTTTTTCCTCACTATGTTTCACCGCCAGCTGATGGGCCTGCAGCGCTTTATCGTTTTGCTTGTCTTTTAAATAAAGATCGGCGGCGATCAACAGGATTTCACCATCTTTATTGAACCGGTCCAGGTAGTCTTCCACCAGTGACAGGGCTTGTGGAATATCATTCAGCTTGCTGTAGTAATTAACCAGCTGGATCAAGGCTTGGTTGTTACCCCTGTCCTGGGCATACGCTTTTTCAAACCAGGTTAAGGCATTTGCCGGCTCGTTAAGGCGTAAATAGTTTTGACCTAGCTCCAGCATCAGCGAGGTATTGGGAGCATTTTGCTCTATATACTGCTGAAGCCGCTTATTTGACTGTTTGATATTGCCCGAGAGCATCTCCATACGGGCAAGATGCAACACCGCCTGGTAATTACCAGCGTTAAAAGTTAACGCCTGCTCAAAGGCTAAACGGGCCTTCTCATGCTCGCCATTCAGGCCGAGCAAGCTGCCTTTTAACTGATACAAAAAGCTGTCTTGTCCGCGCAGGGCAATGACCTTTTCCACTGAGGACAGTGCCATATCTATCTGGTTGTTGTCCTGATAGGCCCGGGTGAATAACAAATATAAATTGCCCTTGTCGGTTTGTGCATTTGCCAGTTCCTCGGCCTGCTGCAGATAAACAATCGCCTTATCCACTTGCCCCGTGCTCAGGTATAATCTGGCGATATCAAGTCGCCCGGCGCTTTCCCGGGGCAAGGCCCGGATAACATCGAGGAAATACTTCTCGGCTTTTTCCGGCGCCTCGGTTGCCATATAGGCGCGGCCGAGCAAACTCCAGGTTTCGACATCATCCGGGTTAATTAAACGCGCTTTAACAAGGTAACTTTTGGCGGCAAAAGGTTCATTTAACCTGAACTCGGTTTTCGCCAGCAGCTTTAATGCCCGGGTATCTTCCTTATTGATATCAAAATATTTTCGCAGGGCATCCTGGGCCTGCAAATACTCCCCCTGACCGAAACTTATCACCCCGGCCAGATAATAATAAACCGGATTTTCCTGCATCACTTCATCCGGCACCCCGGTTAATACCGTCTTAAGGTGCTTGATGGTGGCATCGGATTCGGCTTCATTGCCTAAGGCAATATTGGTGATGGCTTTCAGGTAATTCGCCCGGGGTTCGTTAGGGATCTGGTTGAGGATCACAGTCACATCAAGCAGCGCCGCCTGATACTGGCCTTTATCGATCAACAAACCGGCACGCATCAATAACGCTGGAAAATTCTCCCGGTTAAGGGCAATGATTTCATTGACTTTTGTCAGCGCAGCTTCTTTGTGCCCCTGCATTTGTTCAATATTTGCCAGCATTAGCAGGCCATTGGTATTGGTGGGATCTTTTGCTAATGCCTGCTCGGCATAAGTGCGCGCCTGCTTAAGGTTTTCACGTAACAAGGCAACCTGTGCCCGCCCTAAGATTGCCAGCACATTATTGCCGTTATAGGTCAATGACTGGCGAAAAATCTGCTCGGCCCTGACATATTTTTTTTGCGCGACAAACGCCCGGCCCTTAAGCATGGTAATTTGGCTTTTTAACCGGGCATTACTGCCGGGGGGGAAATTACTGGCCACCACCTGCTCATATTTTTTTTGCAATAACTGGGCTTCAAGCAGTAAAGGCAAAATGCGCTTTTCATCGGCGCCGTGTTTAAGGGCGTACGTTAATTCGATTTCTGCGCTCGCCCCGTCCCCCTGGGCAATTAACACCTCCGCCATCAGTATCTTCGACGGCAGATGGCTGGGATTGTTTTTTAACGAATTTTTCAAATAAAGGACTGCCGCCTTTAGATCCGATTGGGCAAAACTGCGCAAGGCATCTTCATAAGCCTGATTCGCTTCCTGAAAAGTAAACGCCAATACCTTGCTAGCGGCAAAGCAGCCGAGGATAAGTGTTAGAAATATAGGGTGAATTCTTTTTAACTGGCGTTTAGCCATAGATGAAAGTTCTGGCATCAATAAAGACAACATGAAAAAGCGACAAGTTAGCGCTATGGTAAAATATTTTACCGGTTAAGTGAAATAACTTATCCCGGTTGACGCCAGGCTGTTGAAAGCAGTTTGTGATCTTGCCGTTATTTAGCTGTCTACTTCTTTTACAAATCCATGACACTTTTTACTTAATTTATACAAAAAGCCGGCTAAAACCCGGTAAATATTTAAGTTTCCAATTTTGGTCTGTTTTTTGTATAATCCAGCTTAGGTGTATGCTTTTTGACAACGGCGCATTTTAGCCGATATTTCAGCGCAAATATTCATGCATTGGTGACCATAAATACGTCAATGAAGGGCGTAGCAGTTTAGTAAGGGTGGACGATGAAAAAAATTAGCAAGTGGATAACCGCATTATCCATAACATTTAGCAGTGTTGTCGCGGTTGCCGCCGATATTCCGGCAACCAGCATCATGGATAATTATATCGGCGCCGGTTACGGCAATGACGTCTATGGAGAAGAATCTCAATTTGATATTGATCAAATGGTAGTCAGCCGCACAGGCACCACTATGAGTGTCGGCATTTATACCGCTTTCTCAGGCAATCATAGCTATCAAATGGGCGACCTTTTTATGTCGGCAGATCCCTCAGATCCCAATGCCAATCCCTGGAACCCTGCGCCAGACGACAGATATTCCGACAGCGGTACTAGCAATACCGGCACCGACTGGAATTACGCCTATACCATATACGATTACAAAAAAAACAGGAATCAGCACTGGACAGACCGGGATGAAACCCAAGGTTATGGCCGGTTAGTATCAGGTTTTGATCAAAATGATCTGACCACCTCCAGCGAAAAACATAACAGTGCCAGACACGATCAAACGGTTTCCCTGAACAGCGCCACCAGATACAATGGTAATGCTTACGATAACATCCATGATAACTGGAGTTACTGGAATACCACAGAAAATGTCTACAGCATGAACGGCATCAGCTACAACCTGATCAGTTTCGAATTTGATGTTGCCGGCACCGCACTGGCTACTGCCAATCAAATCGCCTTCCGCTGGGCCATGTCATGTGCCAACGACATTATTGAAGGTTTAGTGTCCATCAACGGCGATACCCCGGTTGATGTACCTGAGCCGGAAACCCTGTTACTGCTGCTGTTAGGCCTGGGTGGTATAATTGCCCGCCGCAAAGTGACAACGAAAAAATTGCAGCCGGCTGTTTTATAAACGCCCGATAAACAGCTGTTCAACACCTGCCCTTCTTTTATTTCAGGGAGATATCTAACGATATCTCCCTGAATATTATCTGCACTAATAAATCCTCAGATCTGCCGCAGCACAAATCTGCTCACAGCAACTTGGCTGTGAATCATAAACAATAAACGGGTAATAACAAGCCGGTAAAAAGAAAGCCGATAACAGCAGAAAAAAAGACGGCACACAGACTGCGTACCGTCGAAATGAGATAACGGGGATTAGTCGTTCAGGGCTTTTTCCATGGCCTTATTCGCCACGTCTTCCAACCAGTTTAAATCCATCTCTTTATGGGCTTCACAAATAAACCAGGGTTCGCGAGAGTCAGGTTCTAACATCACACCGTTGGCAATCAGGTTAAAGGCAAACCTGGTATAAAGCTCACTATCGGTTTTTTTCCAGTCACGGTAATTTTGCGGCACTTCATTGCCAAAATGCACACCAAACATGGAATCCGGCCCGGCAAACCTGTGCTCGATGCCAAACTTGTCAAATACGCGGGACAATACCTGCTGAATATCAGCGCCCACTTTATTGATGGTGGCCAGGGCATCGGTTTCACTTAATACCGTCAAAGTCGCCTTGGCGGCGCTTAAGGCGATCATATTGGCGGTGTAGGTGCCGCCATGGGTTACGCCGTCTTTATCAAAGCTGATCTTATCCATCACATCAGCCCGGCCGCCAAAAGCCGCTACCGGGTAACCGTTCCCCATGGCCTTGGCATAAGTGGTCAAGTCTGCCTTGATGCCGTAAAGCTCCTGTACTCCGCCTTTGGCAACACGAAAACCGGTTTTCACTTCATCCATGATCAGCATGGCGCCGTGTTGATCACAGATATCACGCAGCTTTTGCATATATTCCTGGGTCGCGGCGATGCTGCCGCAGTTGCCCATAATCGGCTCAATAACAATCGCGGCAATATCATCACCAAGACGGGCGAACACATCATCGATGGCAGCAAAGTCATTTAACGGTACACTTTCCTGGTGCTCACGGGTACTTTCGGGAATACCGGCGCCAAAAGGAATAATTTCCGGCTTTTCCTGAACCTCGCTGTTCCAGTTATCAACATCGGACTTCCACATCATTTCATCATATAAACCGTGGAAACCGCCTTCAACCACCACAACTTTATTACAGCCGGTAAATCCCCGGGCGGTACGAACCGCGCCGATAACCGCTTCGGTACCGGAATTGGCAAACCGCATTTTTTCAATATTCGGGCACAGGCTTTTGATCAGGCTGACAACATCGCTGTCAAGATCGGTGGAAAACCCGGAAATAGTGCCGCGTTCGGTAATGGTACGGGTCACTTGCTCATCAACACGGCTGTCCCGGTAGCCAAGAATGATAGGACCGTAAGCCAGGCGAAAATCGACAAAAACCTGATCATCGCTATCGGTGATCTGACAGCCCTTCATGCTTTTAACAAAAACGGTATTGTCTTCACCCCAATAACGGTAACTGTCGGCAACCCCCAAAGGCATATGGGTGTGAGCCTGCTCCAACAAAGTCGTACTTGTTGGTTTTTTGGTATTGGTCATGATGAGTTCCTTAGTCTGCCTGGCGTTATACAGTAGGCCAGCGCGAGCACATTTAACTGAGTAAGTACATCTGCCGCCGGCTTAGCCGACAGCGGGAAATTTAAGGGCAGGATAATACAGGAGTCGATTCACTTTTTCCATGCAGAGCGGGTGCTAAAAGCAGCAAAAGCACAAAATTATTGCTTTGTTACAAATAATTATTGTTCCTGTTTCCTTTGGCGGTAAAAGCAAAATCCCCTGCCGGCAAAGTAATCCGTGGCCGAGATAGCAATGGCGATATAATAATCAGCCGGGATTGCAGCTTTGTGCCGATAAATACCAATTTTTAATCCGGCTCCCTACTTGCTGTTAATCGGTTGTTATTATAGATTAACGACCACGGAAAACGTGCAAAGACGTGTTAACCGTCAATATACGAAATAAAAACAAATAAAATATTATAAGAAAAACAGGGCACTTTTTTTGCAATTATCAAAGCAACAACTCTTATCCTTAGTTCTATTTGCGACCTTTATCCCCTACGCTTTGCTTGAGCGTTGGTTGTCGTTTTCCCAGCAGCAACTGTCTGATCTGGCCCTATTATTATTGCAATTTACCAGCATAGGTTTTCTACTGCTATGTGCTAAGAAAACCAGCTCACGCTCGCTGAAACTTTTCTGGCAATATTTGATTTTCGCCATTGTTTTTATCCTGTGCGCTTATTTGTTGCCACAGAACATCAATTATCTCGCCCAGCTGCTGTCCAGGGATTTTTTATCCCTGTTTATTTATTTTTTCATTTTGCTGGCGATAGAAACCAATCCGCACTTAGGCGATGCACCGCCAAGCAAAAATATCAGCGGCCGGGTACCGGCAATTATCTTTACCGTACTCTGTTATGGTTATTTTATCTTATTGCCTGCTGAATTTGCCGATGAGATCTACCAGCAGCTTAAGCCTTCATACCTGTTCCATATACTGATCACAGGTTTAATTGCCATACGCCTGTTCGTCTGCCTGATCAGTTGCCAGGATCATTTCTGGCGCCAGACCTTCTTTCTGTTAACCCTGGCGGCACTGGTGGTGATGATCGCCAAAGTCATGCGCTTTATCGCCATTGACAACAATATTTTCATTACCAAGAGCTACCTGACCACCTTAGTGCAGTTATTGCCCTATTGCCTGGTCATTTTTGCCGCCTATATCACCTTAAAACATCCCGGACATCCGGTTGTCATCAAACGGGAAAGCAATCCGGAAATTTATACCTTGTGCTTAATGCTGGTGATGATAGGCCTGCACCTGGCCGGCCACGAGCAGCAATACTTTTATGCCCTGAAAACCCCGTTGCAGGCCGCAGTTGTCACCCTGTGGCTGATGATCGGCGCCATCCTGCTTTATATTATTTACCGTCAACGCCGGGATTTATCCGCCCAGCAGGCCCTTAATATCCTGGAGCAAAAAGAAGAGATTAAGGAGCTGACCTCCGCCAACGACAAGATCACCGATGCCTTTCTTAACAGTGAGGATAAAGCCATAGTGCGGGCATCCAATAATGCCATTCTCACCACCTCCATCCAGGGAGAGATCTTGTCGGCAAACCCGGCGGCTGTACAAATGTTTCAAAGCCTGGAGCAGGAATTAAAAGGCACCAATGTCAGCGCTTTATTTTCAGATAAGGATGAGATGTTTTATTTCTTTGATTTTCAAAGTAATGTCTATTCCTTGCAGCGTAAAGAGCTGGGCATATCGGTGGAATGCAGCGCCATACGCTCAGATGGCACCGAGTTCCCAACCCAGGCGGAGCTGCAATGGGCCGTGCGCGAAGCCCAGCCGTTGATTGTGATCACTTTTATTAACCTGACGGCGCGCAAACTCGCCGAAAAACAGGCGCTGGAATTAAAAGATAAATTCATTGCCAATATTTCCCATGAATTCAGGACGCCGTTAACCATAATCAACGGCATAATCGACCGCTATATCCTCAAGGGCAGCAACGAAGAAGAAAATGACGACCTGACCACGGCAAAAAGAAACGGCTTGCGTTTAGTGCGTATGGTGGAACAGTTGCTGGAATTATCCAGGTTAAGCGATAACCCCAAGTTATCCCTGGATACCTACCGGCTGCAAACCTTGATGGCCATGCCGCTTGACTCCTTCTGCCGCCTGTCGTCTCAGAGCAAACTGGAATTTTCCAGCCAGATCCCGGATGATCTCTGGATTGAATGTGATGCCCAGGCCTTTGAAAAAATCATCTTCAACCTGCTCGCCAATGCCGTTAAATATACCCCGGCAGGCGGTTTTATCAAGGTTAATGCCTATACCGAGCAAGATACCATTATTCTCGATATTATCGACTCGGGCATAGGTATCAATAAGCAGTCACAAAGCAAAATTTTCGAACGCTTTCAGCGGGCCGATGATGTCTTGAACCAGGGCACCTTCGGCGTCGGCATCGGTCTTTCCCTGGTCAATGAACTGGTGAAAACCCATAACTGGCGTATTAACCTGGTCAGCGAACAAGGCCAGGGCAGTAAATTCAGCCTGTCCATCCCTATGGCCAGCCCCAGGTTGCAGGAAAAACAATTACCCATCAGTTTATCGGAAAATGAGGTCTCTTCCCTGCTGGAAGAGCAGCGTACGGTATCAAGCAGCCAGGCGCAGCATTCCCACCAGGTGGTGCTGGTGATTGAAGATAACATCGATATGCAAAGCCATATCAAACAGGTGATAGAGCAAAGGCACCACTGTATTCTTGCCGGCAGCGGCGAATTGGGACTTCAGCTGGCCAACGAATACCTGCCGGATCTGATCGTCTGTGATTTAATGCTTACCGGCATCGACGGTTTTGAAGTGCTGCAGCAAATCAAACAAAATGAAATGACCGCCCATATTCCGGTGATTTTATTGACGGCACGTTCGGATCTGGAAAGCCGCTTGCAGGGACTGAATTTAAATGCCGATGAATACCTGAGCAAACCTTTCAACCATAATGAGTTGCTGACGCGGATCCAAAACCTGATTGAAAACCGGCAAAAATTACAGCAAACCTATCTCAATAAGTTCCAGGATACCCAGAAGCAGGAGCGGCGCATTACCTCGCAGGAGAATGTCTCCAAACTGGCGGAAGATACCAGCGAAAGCGTCAACCAGGATGAGAAGTTCCTGAATAAGCTTGAAGCCATGGTAGCGAAACATTATTCAGACCCGTCCTTGGATATCAGTGCGTTATCAAAAGAGCTGGCCATGAGCGAGCGCCAGCTGCAAAGGCGGATCAAAGTGCTGCTGGGTACAACGCCAAATAACTTCATCAAAGAATTCAGGCTGAAAAAAGCGCAGGAACTACTCAAAAGCGGCGCCCAGATCGGACGTATCGCCCTGGATGTCGGTTTTTCTTCGCAAACTTATTTCGGCCGCTGTTTTAAAGAGATGTTCCAGTGCACCCCTAAACAATATCAGCAGCAAGTGCAAACAGATGAAGACGAGTAAATTAACGACTTAGCTTCACAGCTATGGGACGACAGCGCCAGGAGAACAGGCGAAAGCTTTTAGTATCTCTTGGCATTCTAACTTGCTATTGCCGGCGCTGTAAAAGCATGACCTGGGCAGCTTCCCGGTATTAACGGCTGCCGGCTGATTCATTATTGCCAAATAACAACTTCCAATAACGGTAGACGCCAGAGCGCCTTTGCAGCCCCTGGCGATTATCATTGACAGTAAAGCCCGGGTTTACCCCTGCTGCACCTTAACCAGGTTACTCATCTCTTTCAGTGCCTGTACCTGCAGCACCTCTAAATAGTTAAAAGGCTGAATTTTGGGACCATATAGCCCCAACCACTGAGTATTCTCAGTTTTCCCTACCATCTTCAAGCCATGCTCGGTAAGCACGCTCACCTGGTCCCAGGTGAGCTCCATTGGCTGCTCAAAATTAAACGGATAGAAAGAATAGGCCATATCTACCTGGGTCAGCCCCCCTAAAATATGTTCAAACCTGTCACTGAGGCGAATAGCCAGCTCACGGGCATTCTCTTCTTTTTCATAGCCGATAACGGCAAACGTATCTTCAGACCAGCGGATCACCAGGTCATCCTGGTTGCGGCTGTACAGGAGTAAATCCGTCAGGTTTAGCAGCTGGCTATTGTTTACCTGGCTGGCATCGCGCAGCTTAACCATAAAAATATACAAGCGGGGTAAAATACTGCGCTGAACCGGCAGGATATTTTGGTGGATTTGCGACATTAGCTGACTGGCCTGCTCGATATAAATATCCAGATAGCGGCGGCTTTTCACGCCGGTAAGTTTATCTATGGTGGCGGCATTTTCCAGTTGCTTATTCGCCTGTTCAAGCTCAACATTTTTTAACTGAAATTCCTGGGTTTTATCTTTAATTTGTTGCTTGAGAAAAATTCGTTGTTGTTGCTCTAACAGTAATTTCCGGTGTAAAAAGCGCGAATAAGCTAAAATGGCCACGGCTATGGTGATGATATAGAGTAAATAAGCCCACCAGGAGAACCAGGGAGCGGCTTTCACTATGATATCTAAGGTGCGCGGCTCACTCCAAACGTTATCATTATTGCCGGCGATGATCTGCAACTGGTAGTTACCGGCGGGCAGGTTGGTATAGGTAGCCCTTCTCAGTTTACCGGCATCTATCCACTCTTGATCAAAACCTAACAAGCGATATTTATAAAGGGTAGACTCAGGCTCGAAATAGTGTAGCCCGACATATTCAAAAGAGATCAGGTGATCATTATAGTCAAATACCAGAGAAGACAGCTCCGACAGCGACAGGTCAAAAGTCATACTCTCATTAAGCTTTAAAATATTGGTTAACCTGACCTCCGGCGCCGGCTGATTTTGACCTATCTCATCAGGGTTGACGCTGGTAAAACCTTTGGTGCTGCCAAAATACAGACGGTTATCAAAAGCCGTAAATACCGAGCCGCTGACATATTCCAGGCTGCGCAGGCCATGACTGGTACCAAAGTGTTTAAAACTGTCATTCTCCCGGGAGTAGCGGGATAATCCATGGTTTGAGCTGAACCAGATATTGCCTATGGTATCTTCGCTGATACCGTAGGCGAGCCGGCTTTTCATGCCTTTTTGGCTATTAAAATGTTCAAATTCATAGTGTTCATTCAACAAATTTTCATGGCTCAGTAAATTAAGACTCACCTGGGTACCGGCCCAGATATTTCCCTTACTGTCCTGAAACATGTTATGCACCACATCGCTGCTGAGACTCTTACTGTCATTTTCATCATGGCTGATATAGACAAAACGCTCTGTTTTCGGATCAAAACGATTGAGACCGCCACCATAGGTCGCCAACCACAGATATCCCTGCTTGTCTTCCAGTATTTGCAGAATATTATTGGTGTTAGGCCCCTTACCTGACACCGGTGTCTTCATTTCAAAACGGGTAAAAGTGCCGTCATCATTCAAGCGGTTAATGCCTTTATGGTAGGTGGAAACCCAGAGTATCCCCCTGCTGTCCCTGATAATATCTGTGATACTGTTTGCCGACAGGCTATGTTGATTAAGGTGGTCATATTTAAAGTTTTCAATATTCCCGGTATCTAAGTTCACTTTGAATAGTCCCGCCGCCCGGGTCCCCACCCAAAGGGTATTTTCTTCGGCAGTAAGGGTAATAACCCTTAAGCCCTTAAAGGCCTTATTAAAAGCAAAAGGTGTTATTTTATCATCTTTGAGGGAAAGTTCGTAAATACCGTCGCTGTAATTGCTGATAAAGATTTTTCCAGACTCGAGCTGGGTAAAGCCCATAATTGGATCATTTTTTAACGCCGGGTATTTTTGTGCATCATACTGATTAAAAGTCGTCATGTTCGGATGCCAGCGACTCATCCCGTAGATAGTACCAATCCACATCATCTGATTCATATCTTCAAAAAACGTTAACACATAATCATTGGTGAGACTGTAAGGGTTACTGGGGGAATGGCTGTATCGTTTAAAATTATTCAGCGCAGTATCATAAATAAGCATGCCCTTGTCTGTGCCTATCCAGATATTGCCATTGCTGTCCAGGTACATGGCTTCAATATTATTACTGGAAAGTGAGCGGTAATTGCTTTCATCAAACATATAATAACTGTAATCGAAGTTACTGCTGTCATATTTGATCAAACCACCGTCAAAGGTGCCTATCCAGACATTATCAGCCGCATCCTGAATCAAGGCCTTAATACGCTTACCCGCCGCGTATTCCCGGCCATCCCTGACTATCGGCTGGGCTTTAATAAAATTTCCTTGTAAATCAAATACAGAAATACCGCCGCCATTAGTCCCCACCCAGACTTCCTGCTCTGAGACTTGTAAAATGGTTTCTATGCCGTTATGGGTTAAGCCCTGGCCAACAGCACCATTTTTAACGATCTTTTTGACTTTCCACGGTTCTTGCTGGCGGAAAATGATATTCAGCCCGGACTCGGTTCCCAGCCAGATATTACCGGCACTGTCTTCCATCAGCACATTGACATTATTATCGGTTAACGCCAGGGCTTCGCTTTTTTCGGTGAAATTAACAAAATCCCTGCTTGTTTGCCGGTATAAACTGACACCGCCGTCCCGGGTCGCCACCCATAACTGCTCCTTGCTATCCACCAGCAAATCACTGACGATATCACCGGCTAAAGAATTTTTGTCTGCAGAGTCATGATGAAAACGCATCAGCTGATAACCGTCATAGCGGTATAAGCCTTCCTGCATACCAAACCACATAAATCCATCTTTATCCTGGGCGATAGCTTTGATGTACTGATAAGACAAGGGGTTGTTCGCTGGAAAAGGCTTTAATGAATCAAGCTCCTTCGCCATAGCCGTGATCGTGGTCATAGCCAAGGACAAAACAAACAAAGTTATTTGAGTAAGGTATTTTTTCACTGGAATATTAATCTGTTACGAAATGGATAGATGATAAATTTAAAAAAGGCAGAAATAAAGAGCTTAACCCTGGCCGCCGGGCCCGGCCCCCTCAAATAAACAGATACTTCACTTTATGCCTCCATGCTGATAGCTGTCCTTAGAAGAACTTCCAGAATATTACCACAAAATATCAACTTTTACGTCCAGGGCCTGTTTATCTTTTGAGGGGATTAAGGTTTTTGAGCAGTTTTTACACATATCAGGGCAGAAAATGGACCTGTAGTTATTCTACATGACATTTTTCTAACGCAGACAGGTGTAAAAACAGCCAAAAAGATAATTCACGGCCAAAGATAGCCAGGTCCTAACAACGAAAAGCCACTTAAACAGTGGCTTTTCTCTCCATGACTTTATTAAAGCCTTATTGCTGCTCTACCCAGTTATTCACCTGGATAGTTTCACTGCTGTCAAAGTCAACACTCGTCTTCCAGATGAGGAGATCTGTATCAAGCATTGTTTTCCAGATAAGCAGATCCGTTTCAAAAAAGCTTTGCAATGCCGATTTGTCCACCGAAACACTGGCTATTTCATAGCCACTGTCGGAAACCTCAAGAGCAGCTGTCTTCCAAATCAGCAGATCTGTGGCAACATCACCTTGCCAGCTTACCTGTTTATCAGAGATAACGGCTTCATCGGTAAATTGACTATAATCATTTGTTTGCCCTTCGATGGTGAAGTTCTTATCCGCATCAACACTGGCCGGCCCCTGATAATGTTGTAGTCCGGCAATATCCAGTGCAATATCCATGTCCTGGTTGGCACAGGCACTGGCACTGCTGTTAACAGCATCAGCGGCATTGATTAAACCAGCTCCCTGCTGAAAAACACTATAGGCTAAACTGCCGTCATCGTTCAGGGCGGCCTGGGCAGAAGACATCAGGCGACACTTAACATCATCCGGCGTTAATGACTGATCATTGGCTAACATTAATGCCGCTACGCCTGAAACAACCGCGGTTGCCTGAGAAGTTCCCGACATTTCAAAGTAGTTGCCGCCAAGTTTATACTTAGGATACTCTTGGGCAATTTGTGACTGCTTAGACATCAAGCCGGCAATATGGCCGCCCGGTGCAATTAAGTCAGGCTTGACAAAACCTTCCACAGTCGGGCCTGCGGAGCTAAAATCTGCCAACCTGTCATCGCTTAAAAGATTGGGAGTATAATTGTCTGTCATCGCGCCAACGGTAATAATATAAGGCACATTACCAGGCACGCCGATTGTCATCGGGGTCGAACCAAGATTACCGGCGGATGCTACTACCACTATGCCTTCACTCCAGGCTGCCATGACCGCCTGGTTCAGCGGATCTTCCCAGTATGAAGAACGCACCGGGCCACTAAAGGACATATTTAATACCCGTAAATTAAATCTGTCTTTTTCCTGCACCGCCCAGCCGATCCCGCGAATAACATCGGCATAAGTTGCCTTACCTTCGGCATCAAAGGCTTTAATGGCTAATAAGCCGGCGTTGGGAGCTATGCCGTAGAGTTTTCCGTTTGCATCCCGGTCACTGTTAACGGCAATACTGGCCACATGGGTACCATGACCGCTTTCTTCACTGTAGTTATAAGTGCTGAATTCATCGGCGACGGCATCGTATGATCCGCAAAAGTCCATGCCACAAAAACGCCCGTAGCCATCTTTTTGTGCAGCAAGTCCGGGAAACGATTCAAGTCCGGTATCAAGGAAGGCAATAGTAACCCCTTCACCATAATTGGCCTGGTATTGTACCGGAGTCGCTTCTATCAGATCATTAACCACAGACTCGGGCCTGTTAGCGCGTCTTGCCCGGCTTTTGGCACTTAATTCCACTTTATGGTTGCTGGTCACCTTAATATCAAGTTGCTCTTTTAGCAGTGACAATTGCTCTGTAGTCAACTCAAGTGCCAAGGCGTTAATAATTTTTAGCTCATGGCTTGGCGTTACATTCAGCTCGGCAACTTTTGATTTCAACAAGTCGTATTGCTGGGCACTGATGATATAAGACTGAGTCTGCGGTTGCGCATCAGTTTGAGCAGGTTTTGCTACTAGCCAAGATGTCATGCTAATAACCGTTAACAATGAGAGTGTAGTAAATATTTTTTTCTTTGATGCGATCAACATTATTTATCCCCTTCTATCGTCCTTTAATTATTAAAGTTTTTAAAACATCCTGACTAATCAGTTTATTGTGAGTTTTAAAATAAAAAATCCAGCCCAATCCTTGGGCTGGATCAAAAGTACCGGCAAGTATTTTGCGTTGGTACTTTATACGTATAGAGCAAATAAATGAATATTGGCGAAACCTATCTGGTTTTTGTTATTAGTTTTCAGCCATACTCGCTAGGTATCTCTGCTCTGTTTATTACTGTTGTTAACATTTTTGTTTAATGTTACCTCAGTCCCCAAGGTATTTTTTATCTACTTACATTATTACTTTAAAGATCCATCTAATTATAAATATAAGATAATCAAACAATTCAACCTGTTACCAAGTTAAATATTTAACAACACCATAATTAGCTTGCAGTGATACTAGCATTTGCAAGATTCTACTCTAGCAAAAAAACGACAGCTTTTCATACATAAACGACAACAAAGATAAAACACATTGTTTACAATGGGTTAAATAGCATACATTTTGATTTGTTGTTAATGATTGATAAAAAGTATCAATCAGGTCGCCTCAACTGGCCCTGACTTTACCACCGATAATTTTCAATGCCGGAGCGCCACGGATCAGACAATCACGGGCGAAAATTTGCTGGCAGCCGGGGCATTGCCCTTCAACTTCGGTAAAATCTTTGACGATACGCTCTTTAAAACATTTCACTAAAGCGCCCTTACCGCCTTTGCGATAATAAAAGAGTTTTGCCCTGCAGCGGCTACAGGTGATGGTGACCCGGGTAACCGGGCCTTTTTTATTGGGTTTGGCCAAGTTAGCTATTCATCCGGTTTAACGGCAACAATACGGGCAACCGCCTGTTTTGAACCGCCGCTTTGCACTATGCCTTCAAAATAATGACGGACATGCCAGTTCGCAAAACAATCCGCCAGCTCTCCCGGTTCAAGTAAAAAGTCCGGGTTTTTAGGACGGCCGAATTGTGCCTGTGCCCGGGTAAAAGTTTCATAAACGATCACGCCCCCGGGAGTAATTGCCTCTTTAATTTGCGCCATTAACGGCCGATGCAAATAACGAAAAACCAGTACCGCAGAAAAACGTTTAGCTTTAAGGGGGGCACTGCCCGGCAACTCAAAATCCTGGTGCCAGTAGGAAGCAGATGCTTGTCCTTGTTTTTTCAAAGCTTTTACCTGCTGTTCTACTTGTGCCAGGGCATCTGGGTTAATATCAGCAAAAACTACAGGCAAATTTTGCTTAAGCAGATACAGGCCGTTACGGCCAAAACCACAGGCCAAATCCAATACCGGCAGGCACTCAACCTCATTTCGCTGGCAGGCAAGTGATAACTCATTGAAAAATTTGCTTAATAACACCGAGGGCTGTTGTTGTTGATGCATAACTACCAGTATAAGAATTGCGAGCGGACAGACAGCCTAATATATCATAACGGCGGTTAAAAAAGTCCAGTAAAAATATCCAGGCTAACTATACTCAAGGCAAAGAAACGTAGGGAAATCAAGATGAATAACAAAACAGCTGCATTACTGCTCCTTTGTCCCGCGCTACTGCCTGGCTGCAGTAAACATGAACCTGTGCCGGCGAGCCAGTGTGATAGAGTGGTCGCCCATGCCAAGAAAGTATTGGGCAGCAAAGCTCCTTCTACGGCAGAAATGAATAAGCAATGCAAAGGGGCAACAGATGATGCCAGAGGCTGCGTCCTGGCCGCAGACAAACCGATGAAATTACTCAAATGTGATTTTTAACCGTTTTATTTTTTCCAACCGGCTATAAACAAAACGGGCCGGTTTTATTTTCCCCTGTGTTTGATTATGCGGGTATACTGGGCGCCTGCTATAAAGAAACACGGTTAATAATGGAAAAACTCTCCCCGGTAACAAAAGATATTAACGCCATCAGCCTGGAGCCCTCCTTATGCCTGATGCTTTTTGACAGCAACGTCCTGAGCCAGGCGCACATTAGCGAACTGACAGCAAGCTGGTTAACCGCCGATGAAAAGCAAATACTCGACAGAAGAAGGCTGCTGACCGCTAAGAAAGAATTTGTCGCCAGCCGGGGTATGATAAAACTTGCCCTTGCCCGCCATTTTCAACTGGATGTTCGGTCAATCAATATTCATTTTGATCAACAAGATACCTGTTTAAAAGCCTCCCGTTACCAGCAGGCAGGCCCAAAGGAGTACCAAGAAGTGCTGCCGGTCCAGATTTGTATTTCCCATTCCCACGGCAAGGTACTGGTGGCCATGAGCCGGCAAAGCACCCGCTTAGGGGTTGATTTGGAATGGCGTAAACCAGAGCGCCCCTGGCTGAAACTGGCTCGGCATTTTTACCATGCCCGCGAACTTACCCGGATAGAACGGGAAGGCGTAGATAGCTTCTACCGCACATGGACGTTAAAGGAGGCGCTGGCCAAAGCCATCAAGCAACCCATAGCCCGCTTACTGAGCCAGGATATTACCCCTATGCTTGACCCTTTTACGGTCATTTCCAGCCAGTACCAGGACTTTGATATCAGTTTGATCACCGATTTACCCTCAGCCCAGGTCGAGCTGACGGTATTGAACGCCCTTTTCTGAGAGAAAAGTAAAAAATTAAACTGAAGGTTAAAAACCCGACAAACGGATAAACAAACTATTGTTTATCCGCGCCATCTTTTCCCCCGCCCTCTTTTCCTCCAGTAAACAGTCCTTTCAACAAGTCAAATGGCATCGGAAACAAGATAGTGGAGTTTTTTTCACCGGCAATTTCCGTCAGCGTCTGCAGGTACCTGAGTAAAATGGCATTGGGCTCGGCTGCCAGTTTATTGGCCGCCTCCACCAGCTTATCGGATGCTTCCATTTCCCCCGAGGCGTGGATCACTTTGGCACGCCGCGCCCGTTCGGCTTCCGCCTGGCGGGCGATGGCGCGGATCATACTTTCGTTTAAATCCACATGCTTGATCTCGACATTGGAGACTTTAATGCCCCAGCCATCGGTGCGGGCGTCGAGTATGCCCTGGATATCGGCATTAAGCATTTCCCGGCTCGCCAGCATTTCATCCAGATCGTGTTGCCCCAGCACAGAGCGCAAGGTGGTTTGCGCCAGTTGCGAAGTGGCTGCAAGATAATCCTCGACATTGATAATCGCCTTTTGCGAGTCTATTACCCGAAAATACAACACGGCATTGACCCGGACCGAAACATTGTCCCGACTGATCACATCCTGGCTCGGTACATCCATCACCACGGTACGTAAATCCACCCTGACCATCTGCTGGATAATGGGAATGACGATGATCAGCCCCGGCCCTTTGACCTTATAAAAGCGGCCGAGCAAAAAAATTACACCGCGTTCATATTCGCGCAAGATCCGAAAAGCGCTGATCACTATGGCGGCGAGAAAGAATCCCAGTGCGGTAATAAAAAGCTGACTGCTATCTAAAATAGGTTCCACGGTTAGTTATCCTCTTTTTTTGTTTTTACCAGTAATGTCAGCCCTTTGATCTCGCTGACCCCTACCACTTGCCCGCGGGATAAAGGCTCATTGCTTTGTGCCGCCCAATGCTCACCGTTAAAGAGCACCTCTCCCTCCCCGGTAAAGTCATCCACGACGATCACATCCGCCCCCAGCATTTGCTCCTGACCGCTGACCACGGGCGAGCGCCGGCTGCGCCATAAAAATCCCAGCACAAAGACAAAAAATAATCCCGAAGCAACGGCAACGGAAATAATCAAAGGCAGGGACACCTGAAAATAAGAAATGTCGGTATCGATAAGAAAAATTGAACCGACGACAAAAGCCACTAAGCCGCCGATCCCCAAAATGCCAAAACTGGGCATGATCGACTCAACGATCAATAAGCAAATCCCCAGCAACAATAACCCGGCGCCAACAAAACTCACCGGCAATAACTGGAAAGCATATAAAGCAATCAGCAAACAAATACCGCCAATCACCCCGGCAACACCTATCCCCGGACTGTAGAATTCCAGGATCAGCCCATAAATCCCAACCAGCATTAAAATATAGGCAATGTTGGGATCGGTAATGGTGGAGATGAACTTATTGCGCCAGTCGGGAGTTTGTTTCACCAATACGGTATTAACCAGGTCCAGCATCACGGTTTTTTGTTTAACCTGGACCTCTTGCTGGTCGAGCTCTGTTAATAACGCCTCGGGGGAATCAACAATAAAATTGATCACATTTTCTTTGAGTGCTTCATCTGCGGTCAGGGTTGCCGCCTCAGTCACCGCCAGCTCCGCCCATTTTTCATTGCGGCCTCTTAACTGGGCCAGCGAGCGCATATAGGCAATGGCATCATTGAGTATTTTTTTATCCATGGCGGAAGGTTTTTGCTGCTCGGCTTTATCATCCTGGCCCGGGGAGGTTGGTCCGGTTATTTTCACCGGGGTTGCCGCCCCCAAGGTGGTCGCCGGCGCCATAGCAGCAATATGACAAGCATAGAGAATATAGGTACCGGCACTGGCAGCCCTGGCTCCCTGGGGATGTACCAGGCAGGCAACGGGGATATCCGAGTCCAGAATAACCTGATTGATATCCCGTAAACTGGAGCTTAAGCCCCCGGGGGTATCTAAAGTAAGAACAATAAGCGGGGTCTGCGGCGTCAGGTTCGCCCGGATAATTTCCGTGACCAGGTAATCTTTCACTGCGGGACCAATCGCGCCGTTAATGGTTAATAGCGGCACCTGAACCGCCGCCTGCCCGGCCCGGGCTTTAGCCATAGCGACATTGGATAAACCGTCATTAGCAGTGCCCGGCACTAAAGTACCAAGAAACGCCAGGATAAGAAAAGAGCATGCTAACAGCCAACGAAACATCAGATAAATCCAATGATTACTTGTGTTACCTGTTAGTGTAGCCGAGTAAATCCTTTAGTGCTTAATGACTTGAGCAATCACCCGGCAGCTTGAGTGAACATCAGTTTACAGCGGCAAGCAACGCCGGATTCGGTGAGTGTTTCACCTTCTGCGCTAGCTCCTTATAAGCCTTTTTAAAGGTGCCTTTTAAATGGGGTTTTAACTGACCCAGCACTGTTTTGGCGGGAATCGCTTTTAATACGCTAAACAAGGCCAGGCAATAAAGCATTTCCTGCTCCGGCAAGGCCACTTCACGGTTGGCACGGGGGTTATAACAAGATCCGCAGCCCCCTTTAAACTGGTAGGCTGTATTGGCCAGCATCACGCCAAAGCCCATAAAACAGGCCACCAGGTCCACCGCCTGGGGCATAAACTCCTGCCCGCCCGGCGGCAAATGACCTTGTTGCAGGATCAGCACCGCAGACAGCGACTGGGCATAAGAGGCGATCAGATCCTGGGGCTGGTTGATCTGATTCGGGTTATAGCTGATCAAGATGTTTTGCTGGCCGTTAATATCCCCTGCAATAACCGGAGCAGATCCGGCGCCGCGCACGCCCCCGGCAAAAGATAGTTTCGGCAGGTTGTGCTGCTGATAATGCTGGGGTTGCACCAGCTGCACCGGCCAATGTTGCATACCGGCGTAAGCCAGGGTTTTATCGAACACCGACTGCGCCATTTCGCTGATGCTGCTGACTTTGCCCGGATAAAACTCATTGGAGGGTAAAATCAGCTGAGTATCGGCTTTAAAGACATTCAGTTCAAAATGCTCCAACGCCCAGGCAAAGGTATCTAAGATCCACTCACTGGAGCCGCTGTCCAGCACAGGTTTGCTGTTAAACAATCCGGCAAACATATTATTTTTTCTCCTGCATCTGCGCCCAGTCCCAAGCCTTGGTATTGTACAAAGAGACGGTAGATAAAGAATGACGATGGCTGCCACTGGATTCTTTGGTTGAATATGACAGATAAATCAAAGTCTTATTTTCAGCGTCATAAATCCGTCTGACCTTGAGGGTTTTAAAGAGAATACTCTTGGACTGGGTAAAAACTATTTCACCATTTTTACTGCGATCTATCTTTGCCAGCTGCGTAGCATTAATTTCCCCGGTCTGACGACAGGCAATGGACATATCGGAAGGGTCGGAAAAATCTAAATCGGCTTCGATATGGCTGATATGACAGGTGACGCCGGTCACCTTAGGATCGACATTGGCTTCAATAACCACATCCTTGGTGGTAAAAAGCCCGAGGCTGACCTTGCCAACATCATCCGAACATCCGGACAATAATGCCCCTGCGACCAGGGTTAGTACTAATTTTTTCATTACAGTCACTTTTTCTGTAAAGGGTTCATCGTTATTGCCCTATACGCTAACAAAAAAAGTGACTGAAATCCCGACTATTTTACCCGGTGCTAACATTCTTGGCCGCATCTGTAACTAAGCCGGTTGGCAGGATTGATAATGTTTATTCAAGGCAGATAACACATCAGCGCGGTACAACATGCCAACAAACTTGCCATCCTCGACCACAGGATAACTTTTCGGCCGCTGGTTATCCATGCTCTGGGCGATATCAAAAACATTCATGTTTGGGGTCACGGTTACCAGCTCTGTTTGCATAAAATCGCCAACCTTAACCGCACCGTCGCAATAATAACTGCCTTCGAGTAACGGCTTGATCAAATCCTGCTCAGACACAAAACCGATTAATTCATTTTGCCCGTTCACCACAGGCAAAGAAATCACCTTGGCATCTTGCAGCAATTCAATCGCCTGACTCAAAGACGTGCTCTCATCAAGCTTAGCCACATCCGGGGTTAAATAATCTTTTACTAATAAAGTTGTCATATAATGCTCCTGATTTTTATCTGTTTCGTGATCTACTCGTAAAGAAAATCGCTTATTTCCAGGTACTTTATGCCCCAGGACCACACTCGATACAGTGGGAAATAATTTCCGGTCCCAAGTGCAGTTTCGCGTTTAAATCCCGCAAAGCGGTACGTACCCCTTCCTCTATCACCGGGTGGTAAAAAGGCATATCCAGCATCTGTGCCACCGTCATCTTGTTTTGCACTGCCCAGGATAACAAGTGGGCAATATGCTCTGCCGCCGGGCCAAACATTTCCGCCCCTAAAAATAATCCCGTGCCTTGCTGGGCATATACCCGCAACATACCTTTGTTTTTCAGCATCACCCGGCTGCGCCCCTGATCTTCAAACGAGACTTCCCCGACAGCAAAACACTGGCAACTGCCGTATTCCTGCTCTAACTGGCGATAACTTGCCCCCACCATGGCAATCTGGGGATCGGAGAACACCACGGAAATCGGCGTGCGTCTTAATCCGGGCTTGGCGCGATGCAAACGCCCGGCATTATCTCCGGCAATCTTGCCCTGATCCGCCGCTTCATGTAACAGCGGCAACATGTTGCTGGCATCTCCGGCGATAAAAATATTACTGGTGCCGCATTGCATGGTTTTTTCATCCGCCAGCGGCACGCCGCGTTCGTCCAGCACTAAATCGGTATTTTCCAGCCCTAAATTATCGGTATTAGGGCGACGACCGGTAGCGGCAAGTAAATAATCAAACTGCTCTACCACTTCCTCGCCTTCAAGGTTAATAAAGTTCAGCTGTGCTTTATCGCCGACTTTTTTCATGGACAAGACTTTGGCGTCGGTATCCAGGTAAAACTCCTCGGCTAATTTCGCTTTACTGTAAGCAGCAACTTCAGGGTCTGTCAGCGGCCCCAGTGCACCGCCGATGCCAAAGACCTTCACTTTAACGCCTAAGCGGTGCAGCGCCTGTCCCAGCTCCAAACCAATCACACCGGGGCCAAAAACCGCAACCGATTCAGGCAGATCCTGCCAGTCAAACAGATCATCGTTGACTATCAGGCGGTCGCTGACATTATTGAAAAAACCCGGATAACTGGGACGTGAGCCGGTCGCTATCACCACACGTTTGGCATTGATCAAGGTATGATCATCAACCTGTAACTGGTGATTGTTGATAAACCTGGCTTTACCGCGAATTTTATCCTGCTCGGGAAAGTCTTCGACAGTATCAACCACAAAACCGGCGAAGCGATCTCTTTCCTCACGCACCCGTTTCATCACCGCTTTACCATGTACCACAGGCGGCACTTCAACCTGGATGCCAAAAGGACTCGCTGCTTGTATCTGATGGACTTTTTCTGCAGCGGCAATTAATAACTTACTCGGCATACATCCCACGCGGGCACAGGTAGTGCCATAAGGACCGTTTTCAATTAAGATCACCTTATCGGTATGGGCTTTCGCGGCCCGGTATGCTCCTAACCCTGCCGTTCCGGCACCAAGAATCGCAACATCGGTATTGATGATTTTCATTTTACTTCCCCAAAAAAGAATGATGACAAGTTTGTCGCTGAGAAAAATTTTCCCGGCGAGGCTATAACTTCAGTTACAGCCCGCCGTCAGAGGTGATTACTGACCGAAGTGTTGTGCTAACGCTTCACTGCCGCCGATTAACTTACCGCCGATGAATACTTGCGGCACGGTTTCATTACCGGATATCGCTTTTAAGCTGGTTAAACTGGCATCTTTGCCCAGAACGATTTCTTCAAACGCCAGTCCCTGCTCGGTTAACAGCTCTTTGGCTTTCTTACAGAAAGGGCAGCCGGGTTTAGTGAATAAAGAAACCGCTTCTGGCTTTTTCGCCTCTGGGTTAATGTATTCCAGCATGGTATCGGCATCGGACACTTCAAACGGGTCGCCGTCAACTTCCGGCTCGATAAACATTTTTTCCACTACACCATTTTTCACCAACATAGAGTATCTCCAGCTGCGCTTGCCAAAGCCTAAGTCGTTTTTGTCCACCAGCATGCCCATGCCGTCGGTAAATTCGCCGTTACCGTCGGGGATTAGGGTGATATTGCCCGCTTCCTGATCCGCCGCCCAGGCATTCATCACAAAGGTATCGTTTACCGACATACAGATAATGTCGTCAACGCCGTTAGCCTTAAAGGTATTGGCCAGTTCATTAAAACGCGGCAAGTGAGTGGATGAACAAGTCGGGGTAAATGCCCCTGGCAGAGAAAAAACCACGACGGTTTTGTTGGCAAATAATTCTTCCGTGGTGCGGTTGACCCACTGATCGTTATCACGTGTTGCAAAAGTTACCGCCGGGATAGTTTGACCTTCTTTATTGTTTAGCATGATTGAGCTCCTGTTGAATTTATCTTTCGTTGTTTAAGTATTAGGTTAAGCGTAAGGCAATTTCATTTACTTGCCCGTTTCAATGAGTTCATTATCAGCCAAAGTTAAAAAACAATAAAACAAATTAAAACTATCATTACAATCGAAAAAACAGATTAGAGAGTTGCTATTATCCTGAACGGCAGCAGATAAAGGCTGTCGGTGTTTTTTACAACTTTACCTGCTGTTATTCTTTCCCAGCCTTTTTCAAAAAAGAATTTCCAAGAAAACAAAAAACTAGCAGAAATGGTTTAAATTATGCCTGACTTTTTACCGAGAGAAATGCCGTAAACCTTTATTAAACAGATAGGAAAAGTCATGATAAAAGCACTGAAAACCGGCAAATGGCCGGCGATAATTTGTTTTATGCTCTGCCTGTTACCAGGCCTGGCCAGCGCCAGTTTAATCACCTATCAAATGGAACTTGATGGCCTGCAAGAAGTCCCCGTTAGCGATCTCGACGGCACCGCCAGCGGTACCATCAGCTTTGATGACGTTACAGGTTTAATTTCCTGGGACTTGACCTATGCCAATATCGATACGCCCCTTGCCATGCATATCCACGGCCCGGGGGGCACAGTTGGTATCAATGCCGGTGTCTTCATCAACCTTGGGGTCAATACTTCAGGTGGTGCCAATACCCTGATAGATTCCCTGGTGGCCAGCCTTGCGGATGTAAATACCATTATTAATGCGCCCGAAGGTTTTTATATCAATGTCCACACCGCTGAATTTCCCCCGGGCTCTGTCAGGGGGCAACTGGGCAATGTGCTGGTGCCGGCACCCGCCACTTTGCCCCTGCTGATATTAGCGGGTTTGTTACTGCTGCATAGCGCACGTCAAACACGGGGCAGGATAAAACGTTAAAGACTGTTGCTGTTACCATAAAATCAATCCCATGTTCACTCTTGGCCGGGCCCGCAAGACCAGGGGTGAACAAATAACCAAAATCTCCCCCGCTATTTAAAGTTGTACATTAAAGACAGCGACATCATGTCTTCATCCTGATGCCACTGGTTTTCAAACCAGTTAACAGAAAATTTCAAATTTAGCCCGTCAAGTAACGCACTGGTATTATCCACCGAAGTCATCATTTGCAAGCCGTAGGAAGATAAAGCTTTTGCCTGGTCGGTTTTATGCCTGAGATAGAAAAAGTCCAGACTGTTAAAGCGCATATTTATCCTGTGCTGACGAAAGCGAAAACCGCTTTGCCATGCCAGAGGAAAACGTGAATCCAGCAACTCCTTACCCGCTAGCTCACTCGAGGCAGACGTTAGCTGCCCGCCAAAAGTTAACAGACCATAGCCGGGTATAGTGCCGGATAAATCATGATCCCTGTAGGCATAGCCCAAATGCATGTCCTGATAACCCGCCCGGGTGGACAGGCCGTAATCAAAGCGCTGCCAGTCTTGTCCATCACCGTGATAATCCATGGCCAGGGCATTAAGGCCAAAGCCGTAATGAAACTTGCCTATGGCATCATCAAAGCTAAAGTCCCCCTGCAGGCGGTAATGCATTGACTTAAACTCGGCCAGTGGCCTGGTGACTTTCTCATGGCCAAGCCCCGCCCTTAAGCGCAGGCGGCTGTTGTCTGTTAAATATATATCCCGGGAAACTTCCCCGTTTACCGCTTTAATGCGCTGTCGCAAGTGCTGCCCCCGGTAGTCGTTATCAAGCAGCTCGGCGTATATCTTGATATCGGATAAGGTGCTTTTGAACTTTAATGCGCTGTTTTGCTGCAAATCACCGTGACTCCAGGCAAGCTGCCAGCGCAGCCTTGCAAACGGATCACCTCCCCGGGCAAGCAGTTCTACGCCGCGATCCACATCGCTGATATAGGTACCAAGTGCCAAGGTTGCCACTTGCGGTCCCGGTCCGTAAGCTTCACTTTCGCCGGCTCTTTGGTTTATTTTTTCCCCGGGCAAAGAGGCAGACAACAAGGGATTGCTTACCGGCAATAAGCTGAACATGCCATGGGCAAACGCCTTGTCCGTCTGCTGATTCATGTCACTGATGTCCTGCGAATAAGTATCCTGCCCCTCACTGGTGGTCGCTAAATAAAACAAGCGGTTTTCATCCAAAGCAAAGGCCGCTGTGCTGATATGATTTCCCCGGGTTAATTGCTGCCAGCTGTTATTTTCCAGGTTTAAGCGATAGACATTGATACCCTGCGCCTTGTTATTTTTGCTATCAGCGTGGCTGTTTTTGCCGCTATAGCTAAAGTAAAGTCCCGAAGGCTGCCAGCGCAGATAGGAAAGATAATTTCCCTGCAGCGGCAGCTTAACTACCTGCCACTGCCCCTTGGTCAAATCATAAAGATGAATGTGCCACTGTTTTTCATAAAGGGCCATCAGGGCTAAACGACTGCCGTCAGGAGACAGACTCAGATTATCCATAGGGTAATTAAAGCGCTTTTCGCTCACTTCTTGCCAGCTGCCGTCTTTAAGGGAGATTTTCAGCAGCTGGTTAAAGCCGGCAAAGTGTGAAACCGCCAGCACCGAGCTTTTATCCGTGCTCAAGACATAATCTTGCAGCCGCAGACCTTGGCTAAGCTTATCCACCTGCCCGCTTTTCAGGTTCACTTTTGCCAGTTCAAAACCCAGTTCATGATTGTCCTGCCGTTGATATTGCAGCACCAGGGCGTGTTGGTCGTCCAGGTAGCGGGCACGGCGCCACTGATGCTTTTTATTGCTTTTCACCCGATACAGGGCTTTTGGATTAAACACCCGGGGCCGGGTATCGGCAACATCTAAAGGGTCTTTGGCCAGCAGCTCGCGGTTATTGTTTTCAAACTTTTCCCTGGCTTTGCTATTTTCATCCAGGCCAAACACACTCAAGCTGATATAACCTTTTTTATCCTGCTCAAGTTGCAATATCTGCTTTTGATCCAATGAAGGTTCGCTGCTGAGCACTTTAAAACCATTGTCCTGCCATAATTGCCCGCTCGGCTGCGCCTCCCCCAGAGCCAACCTGGCCAGGTAAACCTGTTCGGCGACAAATTGCTTATAGAGGTTTTCCGGCGAGTCGAGAAACAAACCGGTAAAGGCCTGCTCGAACGAGCGATGTTTTATTGCGGTCGCACGACGCCATAAATGCGATAACTTCTCCGCGCCGTATTCTTGTTGCAACCAGTAGAGGAAAGCGCTGCCCTGATAATACATCATGGTCCGCCCCAGGTAACGCTTGCTGCCGTTTAGCTCACCATAGCTCGGCAGCTGACCCTCAAGCGCCCATTGCTGCAATAAGCTTTTGACATAATCACTGTGAATGCGCCCCTGCCCGGTAAATTCCGTTTCGATCACCGTGGCATAACCTTCGGCAACCCAGCGGGGATAACGGCCGGCATTGATGGCATCGGCTTCAAGCAGGTAAGGGTCCAAAGTGGAACGCCAGCTCCTGCCCGGCTCGGCCAGATGGATTTTATGGGCCAGTTCATGACTGAGCACTAAATCCAGCCAGTCGCTGTAAAATCCCAGTCCCTGCTCAGAGCGGGGGGCGCTGGTGTAAAGTTTGAGCAAAGAGCCCGCCGCCATAGGCAAAGCCGTACCATTGGCCCGGTGGATCTCGTCACCGATCACCAGGTCGAGTTTTTCTTCCCGGTTAAAACCTATCAGTTTGCCGACATCAAGGTAGACAGCATCAAAACGCCTGGCGATTTCCTCGGCAAAAGCCTGATAGTCTCTGTGATAATGAATTCTGCCATAACGGGTTGTCAGGGTTTGCAGTGGATCCCCCCCTGCACTTTCATTTGACAGACTGTGTGGTTTATTGAAGGAGAGAACAGCAGAACTGTGATGTTGCTGGCCTTTGGCTTCATCAAGGCTTTGCGGATATACAGCAGCCGCAACAGGCAAACAAATGACAGAAAAAATAAAAATCAGTACCGGCATTATTTTCATCAGATAGAAGCTCCCTTTGCCTTGTATTAGCTAGATCATTCGCGGGCACTATTTTAATACCCGAAATTGGCAATCACAAGCTGATACAAGGCTGTCGGGAGACGAAACCGGCAGCCAAAGTAACTGATAAAACGAGAAATTTAACGTCCGTGGCCGTTCATCACCACTTCACCGCGGATGTTGCTGACATCGACACTGCCTGAGCCGTCCGCCAATAATTCAAAGCGCCCGGCCTGATCAACACTGATGCTGCCGGAACCGTCACGAATCACTACAGCCCCCTCAACCGAACTAATATCAATGCCGCCTGAGCCATCGCTGATCGCCAAATCACCTGCCACCGAGCGCACCTCAATGGCCCCTGAGCCATCGGTAATATCCAGGTTTTTATCTATATTAACGGCGGTGATCAAACCAGAGCCGTCATGAATATCAACCTGCCCGCTGATATTGCGGATATCGATATAACCTGAACCATCGACAATTTTAGCCTTGGCGACACCTTCAACCTGAATAAATCCGGAGCCATCGCGGATATCCAGTGCCAGTTCTTGCGGGACCAGTACCGTCAGATCGATATTGGTCTCATGGTTATCATAACGATCATCACGACAGCTTGCCGACTCCAACAGCGCCTGATTATTTTTCCGGCTTAGAGACAGGCAATAATTATCATGAGGCTGCTCCTGATATATTTTGGCGGTGACCTGGATCTGATCAATATCGGCAGATTTTATTTCCATGGAACCGGCGCCGGCTTCAATCACCAGCTCCGACATGTTTGCCACTTCCAGGGTTAAGGTCCTGGTTTTTTGCAAGGTCTTGTCATGCCCAAAGCCCATATGGCTCATTGCGGGTTGACTTAGTATTCCCTGACCCAGTAACAGGGCGCCGGTAGCAAATGCAGTTACTTTATTCATAATAAACCTTTATTGTTTTTAGCGTTTCGTTATTTAAATGAGTGAAGCCAAACAACAAAAAGGTTTAAAAGCAAAATAAATAAATTTTATAAAAAACTCAAATTCCATCTAAACTTTTGATTAAGTACGATAAATTGTTTTAATCAAATGGTAGCCAAAACGGGTTTTTACCGGACCATGTACTTTAAGTACTTCTTTTTTAAAGACAACATTATCAAAAGCTTTCACCATTTGACCGGGACGAAATTCCCCCAGATCGCCGCCTTTTTTCCCGGACGGGCAGATAGAATGTTTTCGGGCGACTTTACCAAAGTCGGCGCCTTTGGCGATTTCCTCTTTTAATTTTTGCGCTAATTTTTCACTTTTTACTAAAATATGATGGGCACAGGCTACGGCCATAATACTTCTACCTGAATAACTACGAATTTAAGGCGATTATACCAGTAGCGGGCCACTTTGATCACTGTTTAAAACCCTGAAAATGCTTTACCCCCAAAAGCCGTTTAGACCAGCTAATTTCCGCTGCAGCCCCTTACCCTGGCTGGAATTTATTGATAACATCAATGCCCCTGCCGGTCACAACCACAGCGTGAGCAGATAAACAGATGAATTATCACCACAAGATACCGGCCTCTTGATTACAAAATAAAACCTGGAAAAGGTCAAAGGAGAATATTACAAATGGCGATTTTTAAGCCAGGAAGGTGCCGGTGGCTAGCCGCAAGCGCATTAAGCTCAGCCCTTGCTTTAAGCAGTTGCAGCTCTGGTCCTGACGGACTTGGCGCAGGCAAGCTGCGGGATAACAGCGAATTTTTATCCGGCGAATATGCCAAACAAAGATCGGCCCAGATCAGCAATCTCAATTACCGGTTATCCTTGAAAATAGACCAGACCAGCGAGTCTTTTAGCGGCAGCAATAAAATCACCTTTGACCTGGATAAAAGCGATAACCTGCCACTGACCATAGACTTTGAAGAAGGCGAGATAACATCAGTTACCATTAACGGCCAGGCGGCGACCTTTAAATTCGACAAATGGTTTATCACCATCCCCCAGCATCAGCTGGTCAACGGCCAAAATACCCTGGTCATTGATTATTCCCGCAAATATTCCACCGACGGCTCGGGTTTCCACCGCTTTGTTGATCCCAAAAATAAAGAAGTCTATTTATATACCGATTTTGAACCTTATGACGCCAACCGCCTGTTTCCCCATTTCGACCAGCCGGATCTCAAAGCCCGTTATACCCTGGACGTCATCGCCCCCAGACACTGGCAGGTAATTTCCACGACCCGGGAGAGCGAGATAAAAACCGAAGGGGAATTTAACCACTGGTATTTCCCAATATCGGCGAAAATATCTTCTTATGTTTTTGCCTTACATGCCGGCAACTATGCGGTCTGGGAAGATAAGTTCGAAGATATCCCGCTGCGGCTGTTTGCCCGCCAAAGCCTGGCGGAAAATGTGAAAACAGACGACTGGTTTACTCCAACCAAACAAAGCTTCAAATTTTTCAATGACTATTTTGATATCCGCTATCCCTTTGGCAAATATGATCAAATCATAGCCCCGGACTTTAATTCCGGCGCCATGGAAAATGTTGCCGCGGTCACCTTCACCGAGTCCTATGTCAGCCGCGGCGAAAAATCGACCCGGGCACGCATGAACCTGGCCAATACCATAGCCCATGAAATGGCCCATATGTGGTTCGGCGACCTGGTTACCATGAGATGGTGGAACGGTTTATGGCTGAATGAAAGTTTTGCCACCTATATGGCTAACCTGGCCATAGACCAGGCCAGTGACTTTACCAATACCTGGGATTATTTTTACACCGGCATGAAGCAATGGGCCTATCGCAGCGATGATTCTGTCAATACCCATGCCATTGAACTTGAGGTGCCGACCACGGGCGATGCCATGACCAACTTTGACGGTATCACCTACGGCAAAGGCGCTGCCGTGCTTAAGCAGGTTCACCATTATCTGGGTGAAGACGAATTCCGCATCGGTGTCAGTAACTACCTGAAAAAATTTGCCTATAAAAATACCGAACTCGATGATTTTATGACTGAATTAGGTAAGGCTGCCGGCAAAGACTTAAGCCAGTGGACCCAGGATTGGTTATACCAGCCGGGATTAAACACCATAGAAGCCAGCTACCAGTGTGAAAACGGCAAAGTTTCCTCCTTTACCCTTAAACAAACTGCCCCTAAATCCTACCCGACCCTGCGTGAACAAAGGGTACAGGTCGGTTTATATAACTATCGGCAAAACAGCATGGCGCTTACCGATAAAATCGCCATTACCTATAAGGGCAAGTCCACTTCAGTAGACGATGCCATAGGAAAAACCTGCCCGGATCTGGTTTATCCCAACGAAGGAGACTGGGGTTATGTCAAAGTCAACCTGGATCCCATGTCTTTAACTGCCGTCAAGCAGCATATTAATGCCCTGGACAATGCCACCATGCGCATCATGTTATGGCAAAGCCTGTTTGACAGTGTCCGCGATGCCAGACTCTCGGCGGCAGATTTTGTCGACTTTGCCCTGAAAAATATCCGGGGGGAGCAAGACCATAATGTCAGCAGGAAAATTGCCTCCAGCTTAACCTCGGCGCTGCATTACCTGGATATGCTCACCTATCAGCAGCGCCGCGACTACAGCGACAAGCACAATCAGGTAGCGCAAGTTTATTATCAATTACTGAGCGGGGCCAAAGCCGGCTCAGATGCGCAAAAGTTATGGTATGGCCGCTTTGTGTCTGTCGCCAGATCTGACAAGCATCTGGCAATGTTGGCGGATATTCTCGATCACAAGCTCAGTTTTGACGGCCTGACCATAGATCAGGACAAGCGCTGGGCCCTGGTCGCCCAACTTAACCGCTACCAGTTTGCCAACTACCGGCAAAGACTGGCGGCGCAAACTGAGCAGGATAACAGCGACACAGGTATCAACTACAGCTTCTACGCCCGGGCACAGCGCCCGCAAGCGGAAGAAAAGGCAAAATTGTTCGATATTCTGCGCCATAATCCTGAGCAGTTAAAACTCGCCCGCTTGCGTTATATCATGGCCGGCCTGTTTCCGGCAGAGCAACAAGCCTTTAAAAACCCTTACCGTGAGGCGATCATCAGCAAGATGCGGGCATTAAATGAGCAAGCTAATTACGGGCTGCTAAACGCCTTCACCCGTATCATGCTGCCCAAGCAATGTACGGCCGATAATGAAAACTTCCTGTCGGAATTGGTAAAAGCGTCAACGGACATGAAGCCTGTGGCGTTAAAAAGCATCAGAGCCACACATCAGCAGGTCAACCGTTGTAATAAAATCCTGACGTTAATGGAACAATAGGACGGACAGCAAGTGGCATAAATATCCCAGAATCTACAACATGCTTTACGTCCTGTAAATCGTCGTTTCTGTTCATCCTTGAACCCACGACATACTTTACGTCCTGTAAGTCGTCGTTTCTGTTCATCCTTGAACCCACGACATACTTTACGTCCTGTAAATAAAAAGGCCAGACAGTTTGACTGTCTGGCCTTTTTATTAAATGTGGTTTAAGCAGGTATTAATAGCCGGTCTTAAAACTAAGCCGGCATACTTTCCTGGCAGCAGGCTTTAAGCTCTTCCCAGCCCATGGTGATATGATGGTTATGCTGCCCGTAAAAAGTAACCGTTTTGCTGGCATGATCCAGGGATATCTGCCAGAGGAAATGTGCGCCCTTTTTTTCTATTTTCCCCACCAGCTGCCCATCATTGTCAAAAGCAACTATGGCTAACGATTCCCGGTTATCCATATAAGAAAAGGCCCAATAGGTATAACCATTCCAGTGTATCACTTCACAGTTGTCGGAAAAATCCAGAGATTCTGCGCCATCGGAAAAACCTTCGATAAGTTCTTCAGGGATCTCGGGGTGACTGCCGGAAGTAACCCGGTTCAGCACCGGCACATTGGGACACTCCCCCTGGATAACAAAAGTATCACTCCACAACAGCCCCCTGGGTGCCATGGCATCATACATTTTATGAAAAGGGGAAACGGCGCCGTTCACCGTCAGGTAACCTTTAAAGGTTGAAGGCCCTCCCCAGTTAATACCGAGGATAAGCAAGGTATTATCTCCTTCTACTAACTTGGCACTGAGATCGGTCACATCGGTCAGGGGTTTTTCCCCTATGGTGCTTTTGTTATAGATTTCTTCACCATTGAGAAAAACAACTATTTGGTTATCGGCATCCGAAATGGTGAGACTGGCTTGAACTGTCATGATTTTCTCCTTTTATCAAGACATTAAATACAACATCACACAAAAACAAAGCCGATTCCCGGATAATTGCTACCCTAAAAGAAATCCACGGCCTGTTTCTGCCTGTGATTTTAAAGTGTAGGTAACTGAGGTTATTTCGCAACTTATCCGGCGTATAGCCCTTGTCTGACAAGGGATATAAAGAAAAAGACAAGAAATTAACTTTTATCAAGATATTGATTCACAGGAAGAATAAAAGAATGGAAAATCAGGCAGCACAAGAGGTCGAACCACTCAAGTACTGCCTGAAGATATTAACCGTCAGCGCCCGGGATGCCGGTTGGCTGATTTTTTTCAGGAGCGCCTTGATCAGAACCGGCTTGTTCTCCTTTAACCTTCTCCCGCAGCCCTTGTAACATCACAAATAACGTCGGGATGAAGAAAATACCGACCACGGTCGCCAATAACATACCGCCTAACACCACCCAGCCAATAGACATCCGGCTGGCAGAGCCGGCACCAGAGGCAAAGGCCAGCGGCAAGACCCCGAGGATAAAAGACAGTGCCGTCATCATCACCGCCCGAAAGCGCAGTTTTGCAGCCTGGTTGGCGGCCTCAATCACAGACAATCCCTGCTGTCGGAGCTCACTGGCAAATTCGACAATCAAGATAGCACTTTTACTCGCCAGGCCGATCAGCATAACAATACCGACCTGGGCATAGAGGTTATTACTGAGAAAAGGCAACAAGACAATAGGCAACAGTGCGCCAAAAATAGCCACCACCACAGAGACCACCACCGCCATGGGAATGGTCCAGCTTTCATATTGCGCTACCAGAAATAAATAGGCAAAAACAAAAGCCAGGGTGAAAATCAGCACCACAAAATTGCCTGCTTCCTGCTCCTGCGAGGAAGTACCTGTCCACTCCAGGATATAACCCGGCGGCAGTGCGGTTTTAGCGATGTCCTGCAAAGCCTGCAGAGCTTCTCCCGAACTATAGCCTTCGCCGGGATTTCCCTGAATCGCGGCTGATTTACGCATATTATACCGGTTCAAAGCCTGGGGACCGAGTACTGATTCCACCTGCACTAAAGCGCCAAGCGGCACCATGTCGTTGTGCATATTGCGCACATGCAGCCTGTCGATATCTTCGAGCGAGCGGCGATATCCTGCTTCCGCCTGTACTATCACCCGGTAAACCTTGCCGTACAAATTAAAATCATTGATATAAGAAGAGCCAAAATTGGTTTGCAAGGTCTCAAAAATATCAGAGATCTCAATACCCAATGCCTGGGCCTTTTCCCGGTCGACATCAATATAATATTGCGGCACATTGGCGGTAAAGGTACTGAAGACGCCGCTTAGCCTGGGATCATGATTGGCGGCAAACACCAGGCTGCGGGTAGCCTGTGCCAGCTCCAGCGGTGAACCGCCCGCGGTATCGAGAATTTGCCCTTCAAAACCGCCACCTGTACCCAGGCCCATGATCGGCGGCATAGGAAAGACAAAGCTCTGCGCCGAAGGGACAGCCGCCAGTTTGGCATTTAAACGGCCTAAGATATTAAACCATTTCAGGCTAAAATCGGTGCGCTGCTCCCAGGGGGTTAATATCGGGATCAGCAGTGCCGAGTTCGAGGAAGCACCGGATAAAATAGAAAAGCCGGTAATGGCAATCACATCACTGACCCCGGGCTCCGACTGCATCAACTCGGTAATTTCTGCCACCACCTCATTGGTACGGTTTAAGGATGCCCCGTCCGGAAGCTGGACGTTCGACAGGAAAAAACCGTTATCCTCAAGCGGTAAAAATCCCGTAGGCGCAATACGGAACAGACCTAAAGTACCGACAGCAATAGCCGCGAGCAAAGTCAGTGCCAGCAATACCCGGCGGTTAAGAAAGTTAACGGCCCCGACATATTTGTCTCTTATCCGGGTGACCAGAGCATCAAAGGCAGCCAGAGGACCGGATAACTTGCCGGTTTTTTTACTCAGCAGCAATGCCGATAGCGCCGGCGCCAGTGTCAGGGCATTCACGGAAGAGATCACCACAGCCACTGAGATGGTCAGGGCAAATTGCTTATAAAGCTCACCGGTGATCCCCGGCATAAAAGAAACCGGAATAAAAACCGCCAGCAGTACTAAGGTGGTGGCAATCACAGGGCCGACAACTTCTTTCATCGCCACAGAAGTCGCCTGCATCGGCGACATGTCAGACTCATTCAAATGCCGCTGGACATTTTCCACCACAACAATAGAGTCATCCACCACTATGCCTATGGCTAAAATAATGGCGAACAAAGAAATGGTATTGGCGGTAAACCCCACCACAAAGAGCACAACAAAGGTCCCTACCAAAGACACCGGGATGGCAATGGCGGGGATCAGGGTCGCCCGCCAGCTGCCTAAAAATAAGTAAGTTACCGCCACCACCAGGGTAAAGGTAATAAACAGGGTTTCGATCACTTCTTTGACCGAGGCGCGGACAAACTTGGTGGTATCGTAAGGCACGGTATATTCAAGCCCGGCAGGGAAGTTTTGTTTCAGCTTCTCCAGCTCGAGATAAACATTGTCGGCAACATCCAGGGCATTGGCCCCCGGCGCCTGATACACCGCCAGGGATGCCGACGGCTTACCGTTCAACTTACTGGTGCCGGTATAACTTTGCGAACCCAGCTCCAAGCGGGCAATATCTTTCAGGCGTAAGGTCGAACCGTCGGCATTGGCGCGGATAATAATGTTTTCAAATTCCGCCACGGTTTTTAACCGGCCTTTGGCCTGCAGGGTATATTGAAATTGCTGGTCGTAATCAAACGGCGGCGCTCCCAGCTGACCGGCAGATGCCTGGATATTCTGGTTACGTATGGCCTCGCTGACATCTTTGGTGGAAACATTTAACGCGGTAAGCCGATCGGGATCGAGCCAGACCCGCATGCCGTAATCTTTGGCGCCAAACTGGCTGACACTGCCGACGCCATTGATGCGCGACAGCTGGTCCTGGACATTAATCGACACATAATTACTCTGGTAAACATCGTCGTAACTGTTATCCGGCGAGAAAAAATTAATCACCATCAGCATGCTCGACGACTGTTTTTTGGTGACTATGCCCTGGCGGCTGACATCATTAGGTAACTTGGCACTCACCTGCGCCACCCGGTTTTGGACATTGACGGTGGCCATATCGGGATCTGTGCCGACGGCAAAGGTCACCGTCAGGGAATAACTGCCGTCATTGCCGCTGGTTGACGACATATAAATCATATCGTCCACCCCGTTCACTTCCGCCTCAATAATGGCAGCCACCGACTCTTCCACCACCTGGGCACTGGCCCCCGGGTAAGCGGTTGTCACCACCACCTGGGGCGGCGTAATATCCGGGAACTGGTTCACCGGAATGGCATTAAGGCTTATCGCCCCCGCTATCATGATGACAATGGCGATAACAAAGGCGAATTTAGGCCGGGAAATAAAAAAATCAGTAAACATGATCAGCCCTCCACCGGATTAACAGCCGCGCCTGCCCTGACCTTTTGCAACCCCTCGATAATAACTTTTTCCCCAAGCGCCAAACCGGCACGCACTTCCCAGTTGCCCGCTTTTTGCGCACCAAGTTCTACCCGGCGTACTTCAACGATATTGTCGGGATTGACCAACAGGACAAAATAACCCTGCTGATCTTTTTGCACCGCCGACTGAGGCACGACCGGCGAGCGTTTTTTCTCTTTCGGGGTCACATCCACCTGAACAAATTCTCCCGGCAATAAAACCCCTTCATCATTAGGAAAAACCGCCCGCGCCAAAATAGTATCGGTGGACTCGCTCACCTGGGTATCAAGATAGTCAAATTCCCCGGCAGGGCCATAATCACTGCCGTCGGAGAGTTTGAGTGTCGGGGCCACCGGCGAGGTTTTCTTACCAATCCCCTGCTTTCTGGCTTCGATCAGGATTTTTTCACTCACCGACATAGTGACATAAACCGGATTCATATTGGTTACCGTTGCCAGGGCGCCGCTGTCAACGCCGACTAAATTTCCCGTGCTGTAGACCGTCTGGCTGATTTTGCCGTCGATGGGAGAATAGATCTTGGTATAACTTAAACTCAGCTCGGCTTCTGCTAACAAGGCTTGGGCCTTTAACACACTGGCCTCATCAACCGCTTCGCTTGCCGCCGCCTGATCCAGGTCGGCCTCAGAGGCCACGCCGCGTTTTTTCAAATCCTGCTGGCGCTTTAATGCCGCCTTACTTTTTTTCAAGTTTGCTTTGGCACTGGCAAGATCCGCCTGCCTTTGCCGCACGGTGATTTCATAGGTATCCGCTTCAATTTCAAATAACAAATCGCCTTTTTTTACCTCGGCCCCTTCAATGAAATGCCGTTTAAGCAAATAACCGCTGACCCGGGCGCGAATATCAACCTTATCTATCGCCACCACCCGACCGACATGAGAGAAAACCTTAGTGACATCCTGCTCGGTCACCTGAGTCACTACTACACCGGGTTTCATCGCATCCTGAGCCAGAGTTAACTGACTAAAGACTAACAGGGAAATAACCCCTAACAGGCTGATATTCTTCATATTGATACCCCTTTATTGTTATCGAAAACTATTATTGACAACAAACCGGAAACTTAAGTTCCAGCTTAATGCAACATACCAAGTGTAAGTGTAATATCCTTAATATCAAAAGGTTAGAAAACAGTAACTATTAACTCATTTTAAGTATTTTACAGAGTGAATTACATTTAGCAGCTGTAAGCATAAAGTTACCAAGCAAAAAGCATCCAATGCCTGTGATAACAGCTAAAAATAAAAAGAATTAGAAACAACAGCTAAAGATTAAAATAGCGAGGCTTTGCAGGAGAGTCTTGCGACCCTGTATCCCGGATTGAAAGGCCCGCATAAGCTTTGTCGCTGAGACACGGGCCTGATACTTATCATATTTTATATATCATTATTTTTATTGAGTATCGCGGTAAAACCGGCCAATACCCGGCCAGATGTTTTCTCGGTATCTAACTCGGCCGCCTTTAAAGGATGATTAATCATCCGGATATGATACATATACAAGGCATTTTCATCTTTTTTCGTCAGTGAGAAACTCACGGTTTCAACCCAGCCGCCATCAGAGGCAGAGCGGGATGCATAAATAACCGCATTGGTTTTATGCACTGAAAAATGAAAGGGCTCTGGAATAAGTTGCTGCCATTGAGAGTTTATTAGGGTGTAGATCTCTACCTTCTCCCCCTGAATAACCAGGCGGATCTCTTTTTGCGGGTTATTGCTGCCATTAAACTCATACTTAGTGTTGTTAAACGGATAGTGGACATCAGCCACCGCCGTAACCCTGCCTTCCCATACGCCGTTAAAACCGCCTAAAGAAAGGTCGTTTTTGACATTGACGCCAGTGCTTTTACAGCCCGGCAGTACAAATAAAAGAGCCAACAGGCAAGTGATTATCAAGTGTTTCATCTTTTTTGTTTCTTTATCATATGCAAATGAAAAAAGGTTAACGCCCCTAAAAAATATAAACGTTAACCTTTCAATTTTTATCGGTTGAGCCTATTACAAGGTAGTAAAGGTTTTACTATAGATTTTCTTATCATCCAGGGTGAATACTTCAAGCTGCCACTGCCCTTTGACTAACCAGCTATCACTATCCAGATGAAGGTAATATGTCTGGGTTTCATCCATCGAAAATGCCATAAAGTAAGGTTCTATTGTATCTTCTACTGCTTCAGGAAGCGTCCATTTAACTTTAATAAGTCCTAATGGATATTTTTTTCCTCCTGAATAGTCGTTATCATCAAAACGAAGTTCAACGCCAAAAATAGCATCCTTTTCCAGCGGTATTAATAAGGTTTCTTCCTCATGATGACGCCTGTGGCTATATTTTTTTCGCTCTGAAAATAAACCAAACTCTTCATCGTCTACCAGGATATCCGTCACGTCTACCCTAAGTATTTTTTTGAAGAATTGATTAAACTGCTGCTTTTCATCCCCGATAAAAGTGTTATGCCAAAGAATATCATTTAAGGTATTAAGCCAGTGCTGCTGTGCGTCGTCTGAATATTGCCATTTCTGTTTTTTTTCGGCCCGCCATTGCACTAACTTTTCTGTACACAGGTCTAGATTTTTTTCGACGCCATGCCCCAGACAAAACGCTCTGGCAATGGCAAGTCCGGCGCGGTCATGTTCCAACTCTTTAGCCCGAACATACATGTTATAGGAATAGTTCGCATCCCTTTTAACAGCCTTATTTTGCCAATACAAGTCGCCTAAATGAAATGCCGCGGGAGCATAACCGGCTGCTGCCGACTTTTTATACCAGTCAATGGCTTTATCCATATCTTTGTCGACCGTATAAGCAAACTGATAACTTTCAGCAACTTTGAACATGGCCTTTGCATTGCCAAGTTCTGCCGAGCGCAGATAATACGAATAAGCTTCTTCTGATTTACGACCAATAAAGTTTTTGCCGGTAAAAAAGTCCGCTATCAACTGATATTCGTCAGCTAAGAGTTTGTCCGACTGCTCGCTTTTAGGATAAGGTAACTTCAGCTGCTGGCGGATAAAGTTATCTATATAGGCAGCCTGGTGTCGGTCCCCAAGCCAGCTGCGATGATAGCCGTGACCGACATTTTTATAAAAGATATGTTCAAAATCTTTAGAGAGCTGCTTTAACCGGTATTTCATACGGTTTGCATGTTCAAAGTCTGCAATATGATCGTGCTCACCGGCAATCAGGAGTACAGGCGCTGAAAGCTTTTCCGCCAGATAAAATGGTGAGACAGATTTTAATGACTCACTATTTTCCCCCACCGCCGCCTCAACAGACTTTATATGCTCTTCCTGCGTTTTAAAATTACTGGCATTAAAAAGCAGGGGTAAATCATAAATACCGTACATGGAAATAACACACTGATAATACTCCGGCTTGTTGATAGCTAACATCATGGCCGAGTACCCGCCATAACTGCTACCTATGGTACATGCCTGCTCATAAGGGTAATTTTCCCTGACATGCTCCACAGCCGCGGTAATATCTTTTTCAATCCACTGACCAAACTGTGCTACACCACTTGCTTTGAATTGCTTACCAAAACCGGACGAGCCACGAAAGTTTACGTTCAATACCGAATAGCCACGGCTGACAAGATACTGAGTTTCAGGATTATAGGTTGCGAAATCCCTGACGCCCACCGGGCCGCCGTGCGGGTAAACTAACAATACATTATTGCCGTTTTCAACAGGACGGGTCAGGATAGCTTCAATTTCAGCATTATCCTGCGTGGTGACACTAAAGGATATCGAAGACGACATAGTATATGGCTCCAGCTCAGGATAACTGGCCTTAAGCAGCTGTGCCGTCTGGGTCTTTTCATTAAACAGGTAATAACTTCCCGAATCATCGCTGGCGGAAACTTTCAACAGCTTACGGCTTTTATCTATTGACGCCGAGATCACCGAAATTTGTTTACCGGTAAAACTATAACCCAGGCGCTTGGCCAGCTGTTGATCTTTCGATGAGAAGTATTCTGTCACCGGCTTGCCATGTTCGACATAACTGACACTTCTTATCCCTTGCCCCATAGGGTTAAGTTGTGCACCGGTTAAATCATACTTGGGATGTTGATATAAAACCTGCCCGAATGTCCTGGTATGGATATCAAATTCAACCAAAGCGGTAACATCGGTATCTTTATTGGTTAATACCGCTAATTTGTCCTCGGCAAGAAAACCCACCGGAGTAAAGCTAAACTCATTTTGTTCAATATCTAAAAAAGCGGTCCAGTCTTTACTGCCCGGTTTCTGGTACCAAAAAGTAACAGCTTCGTCATCCAGGGTAATCGCCAACAACTGTTTATTGACAGCATCATACGCGTAATTTTTTGCTTTTTTTAAGGTATTTCTCACTTTAACGGCATTGGTAAAGTTATCTTCCTCCAACTGGGTTGGAGTTGCCTTGTATAAGGTATATCTGGGCAGACGGCTGCCGGTTATCCTTAAAAACAATACATACTTGGGATCATCGGCTAAAGCATTCACGATAAATCCGTTCGCCTTGATTTTAATAAATTTAGTTTCGGGCTTATCCCCCTGATAGTCTATATGCAGGAAGCCCCGAAGCCTTTTCTCCTGCGATTCATAAGAGACAAACAGGGTGTCATTGTCTAACCATTGATAATGAGCGGACCGGGTATTAGTGGTTTTATCCAGCACTAACAGGGTATAGCTTTGTTCTTTTTCAGCATCTGTAAGGTTGATGTGGTAGTTATCATCATAAAAGTCCAAAGCCGCGATATGCTCGCCATCGGGGCTAAGTTTCATTGACAGGGTTTCCGGACTCTTAAAAAGTAGCTCTGCAGGAATAGGCGTTACCGCTAGGGCGCTAAAACAAGTACAAAGCAAAAAGAATAACAGGCTAAGGTGCTTTTTCATCATTAATTACGCCCCTGTGAAACAAAATTAAAAAAGTCATCTTCGCCCGGGCCAAAATAACGGACACTATGATTAACCAGGAGTTCAGGGAAGTTTTCCTGCAAATATTCCAGGGCAAACGAGGATTTATTGATTAAAGCGACACGGGTGGAAGCCGAAGTATAATACTTTTTAGTGCCTGACATAGTCAGGTGTCCGGCATAGCTGATTTGCTTGGCTTCGATGGTAAAGTCCCATAAGCCTTCGAACTCATTATCCAAAAGAAATTTAATATCATCGCCTGAGCCGCTAAGCAAAACAACCATGGCAATTTTGTAATCTCCGGCGGGAAGCTTCACTAAGATAAAGTTTTTCCCTTGCCTTAAATCCTTTGCCGTTAAGCTGATGCGCTTTTCCCCGGTGAGCAGGATTTCATTAATATTGACATCGGTATCAACAGCCAGCAGTAAATAACCTTCCTGTTGCTGTAGCTGCAAGCTGTGATCAGCCTGGCGTATGCTGGTCACTTTTGTCGAACAAGCGGCCATAAAAAGACATAATGTACATAAGAGTACAAGTTTTATTGTATTCATCATTACCTGAGCTTATTTTGTAGAAATGGCGGGTGATATATAAAATGGTTTATCTAAAGAGAACACATCAAATTAATCGCGGGCATTTTACTCAATAGCCGCCAAGATGTACATAAAACAAGGGATACGGACGAGTACACTTGCGTTAGCAGTATGTTTTAAAAGAAGAAAAACATGAAAATTTCAGCAAATTTGAACGCAGTCAACAACATTCACTTTGACAGTTCCAGCACACTTCAAACGAAGCGTCATTACGTTCACAGCAATGGTTGCAAATCCATTCGCCGCCTCCTTTATCGCTTGAAGCACTTTCGATAATGGCGGCTGCTTTTTCATAGTCTGTATCATTCACCAGCCACAGCTGTGGCCAGGCATCAAATGCCGATATCTCCCCTATGGCTCCCTGGGCAAACTCATTTTTTACCATGACCTCTATACGATGGGCTTCCAGGATATTCCTGGCATTTGCTACCAGAAAAAGATTTTCATTTGTATATACCAGCTTCATATACGCTCACTCGTAAGGCTATTCCTGTATTTGACCGCACGCAGCCAGATTGATTCACCATTGAAACTATCGGCTGCAAGGGCAATAACTTATTAGAACCTGGTTAACCGTTAATACTTTCACAGACATAAATAACCCTCAGCCATATAGAGTGCTGTTATCAGCGCAAGTTAACCAGGTTATTTAAGCATTGGCTCCGCCTTTGCTCATTTCTTCTTTTTCCTTATACAAAGCAAGTAACTGGCCGTTTAACATTACTAACTGCTCTGACAAGGTTTTTAACTGTTCCACCGAAGCTTCATCACCACGGCCGGTTAATTCTTTGATTTGTTGTTCCACTTCAAGAATTCTTTCTTCTAGCTTGGCAATAAGCGCATCGATCACCGAGGTATCGACCTCATCTTGTTCGCTGATTTCTTCATTATGCGCTTCACCCGAGCTCAATTTATGTAAAGCTTCATTGCTGAGCTCTTCACTTTCCTTGGTTTGCTCTTTATTTGCGGCATTGGCCTGAGCAGCCTTCCCCTCGTCGGAGAGGGTTACCGTATCCGTCTTTAAAGTTACCGGTGTACTTGCCGGTCTGCCCGGTTTATTCGCTGATGTATCCGCCCTGCCTGAAGCACTTTTTTCCTCTTCAGTTAAATGTGCCACTGGCGGTGGTTCTTGGCCGCTGATTTTGGGGGCGATAGTTAAAGATGCACCCAGCTGGGTCGTTAACATGGTTTGAATCCTTTCTAAAATTACAAGGTCAAAGCTAATATCGGCTAAACGGTGGAAAACTTTAGGCTAAACAGCTGAATTTATAATGAAAAAAGATTCAAAGGAAAGAGGATGATACTTGCCGTGCTTTAAGTAACACAGCAAGCATATTAAAGCGGGTTAACCGTTCAATGACCTGGCATATTGCTGGGCTTTAAGCAGATCTTCCGGGGTATCGACACCTTCAACCGGCAGGTTTGAAGCCGCCACGGCAACATGGATCTTCTCCCCCTGCCATAATACCCGCAACTGCTCCAGCGACTCAATTTGCTCCAGGGCACTTGCCGGCCAGGAAACATAATCTTTGATAAAACCTGCCCGGTAGGCATAAATACCGATATGGCGCAGGTAAAAATCACCGATTTGTTTAACATCATCCTGGTTTAAAAACCTTTCCCTGTCATAGGGGATCGTCGAGCGGCTGAAATACAGGGCATAACCCAGATTGTCGCATACCACTTTTACCGCATTAGGGTTAAAGGCTTCTTCAGCCTCCCTGATGTTTACTGCCAATGTCGCCATCCGGGCTTTGTCCTGGCTTGCCAGATTTTTCGCCACCTGGGCAATATTTTCCGCGGGGATAAAAGGCTCATCTCCCTGAACATTCACTATCACCTGATCATCCGGAAATTGATACTTCTCCATGACCTCGGCCAAACGCTCGGTACCCGACTGGTGATCTGCCCGGGTACGGCATACTTCGCCGCCAAAAGCCGTTACCGCCGCAGCAACATCATCATTGTCTGTCGCCACTATGACCTGGCTGGCGCCGCTCAGCTGAGCTTTTTCCACCACCCACTGGATCATGGGTTTGCCTTCAATATCCGCCAGTACTTTGCCCGGTAAACGGGAAGACTGGTATCTGGCGGGGATCACCACAACAAATGACATAATTAGCTCTCTTCTGTTGAAATACGGCGCGCTTCATTTTCCAGCAACACAGGAATATCCTGCTCTATCGGATACGCCAGGCGATCAAATTTACAGATCAGCTCCTGCTGCGCCTTATCATAATCAAGTTTGCCCTTACACACGGGGCAGGCCAGTATTTCCATCAGTTTAGTATCAAAAGCCATCGGATTATCTCTTTCTTTATTAAGTCTATGAATTCGGTGTATCTGGTTAATCAATTGGCTCAGTTGATGCCATGAGCCAATTTATTGCGCCGTTATCCGGCTGCTATTTTTGCTATCTTGTTTATTTTTTCTTTTAACATGTCTTGCTGCTGCCCGGGTATAATGGCACTGACCGGTACAAACCACATATTTTCTTTGGCAAATGCCCGGCATTTTACCGCATCTTTTTCCGTCATCAACAACGGTAAATGATCAGCAAAACTGGCAAATTCCCCGGCGCTGAAATGATGGTGATCATTAAAGCCCTGCGCCTGGTTTAAACTAAAACCCAGTGTGGTCAGCGTGGTAAAAAAGCGTCCGGGATCCCCTATGCCCGCCATGGCATTGACCTGCGGGTATTTTTGCAAAAATTCGGCTATCGGCAATTGCGCACCGGTTTTTAAATGACAGACAGAGCTTGCTGCCAGCAGCATGCTGATATTATCAGCCGTGCCATGGGCTTTTTCCTGTCCCAGGTTATCTTCTGTCACACCGTTATAAATAATACCATCCGCCTGTTTCAGCCGCCATTTGCCTTCCCTTAACGGACCGGCAGGCAAGAGCAAACCATTGCCGAAGCGGCGTTTGCCGTCCACCACAATCAACTCTAACTGACGCGGCAGCCGGTAATGCTGCAGGCCGTCATCGGCAATAATAATATCACAGCCCTGCGCTAACAGCAGTTGGCCGCTGGCGATACGATCGGCCCCCACAGCAACAGGCGCCAGGCATCTTTGATAAATCAAGACCGGCTCGTCACCGGCCACTTCCGGGGTAGAGTGCTCGTCTAACAAATAGGGATAAGCTTCCGCCTGACCGCCATAACCGCGGCTGATCACCCCGGGATTTAATCCCAGACTGCGGCAAAGTTTCACCAGAAAAATTACCACCGGGGTTTTACCGTTACCGCCGATGCCGATATTGCCGACAACAATCACCGGTTTATCAAGATGACCTGTTTTTTTTACTCCCAAGCGGTAAACCCAACGACGCAGGCCGGAGACAAGAGCAAAAACCAGGGTCAGCGGCAATAACAGCGGCACCAGCAAATATTTGGCCGGGTGGCGGAAAAACCACACCTTTTCGATTAAGCGCATAACTTACTGGCCAAACTGCAGACTGTGGAGTTGGGCATAAGCCCCCTTTTGTGCCAGCAGGGTTTTATGCTCACCCTGCTCAACTATCTCCCCCTGCTCCAGCACGATAATATTATCGGCATTTTCTATGGTAGATAAGCGGTGGGCGATGACGATACAGGTACGGTTTTGCTGCAGCACCTGCAGGGCATCTTGAATATGGCGTTCAGACTCGGTATCCAAAGCACTGGTGGCTTCATCTAAAATTAAAAACGGCGCATCGCAGAGTAATGCCCGGGCAATCGCTACCCGCTGTCTTTGACCGCCGGAGAGTTCAGCACCGTTTTCGCCGATATTGGTGTGTAACCCTTGCGGCATGTTTTGGGCAAATTCATACACATGGGCGCTTTTGGCGGCAGCGATAATTTCTTCTTCGCTCGCTCCGGGACGGCCATAAGCAATATTATTGGCCAGGGTATCGTTAAAGAGCACCACCTGCTGCGACACATAGGCAAACTGATGACGTAAATCGGCAAGTTTATAATGCTGGATGTTCTCACCGTCTATCAACACTTCACCGCCGATGGCATCATAAAAGCGCAATAAAAGCGAACTGGCGGTAGACTTGCCGCTGCCGGAGCGCCCCACCAACGCCAGGGTTTCTCCTGGCTTGACGCTGAAAGACAAATCTTTAAGCGTGGCTTTTTCCGCCCCCTGGTAGCTGAAATTCACATGATTAAAATCGATTTTTCCGCCGGATCTTACCAGGGGTTTATCGCCGGTATCCTTTTCCTTGTCCTGATCCAACACGGCAAAAATACTGGTGCAGGCGGCCATACCTTTTTGAAAGTCACTGTTTACCGTGGTCAAAAGTTTCAAAGGCCTGAGCAGCATGGTCATATAAGTAACGACGGCAACAAAAGTGCCCGGCTGGATATCCTGCATGCTTTCCAGGGTCACCACATAAAAAATAAAGGCCAGCGCAAAAGAGGCAATCACCTGGATCAGCGGCACGCTGACAGCCTTGGTTGCCACCATTTTCATGCGCTGCTGGCGGTTATGCTTGTTGATCTGGCCAAAACGCTTGGCTTCACGCTCCTGGCCGCCAAAGGTCAGCACCACCTTATGGCCGTTAAAGGTTTGCTCGGCGGCGCTGGTCACTTCCCCCATGGCTCCCTGGATATTCTTGCTGATCTTGCGAAAACGCCGGGAAACTGTAGTGACGATCACGGCCACCAAAGGCACGATCAAAAAGAAAATTGCCGACAGCTGCCAGCTCTTGTAAAACATCATCACCAAAAGACCGAGTACAAAAGCCCCCTGCTGCACTAAGGTCAGAATCGATTTACTTGTGGTTTGCAGTACCTGCTCGGTATCAAAGGTCAGTTTGGAAATCAAAGTACCGGTGGACTCCTTGTCATGATAAGGCACCGGCATCGCCATAATATGTTCAAACAGCTTTTGCCTTAAATCGGCAACGACATTATTGCCGACCCAGGCCAGGCAATAGTTACCGATAAAGTGGCACAGCCCGCGGATCAGGAAACAGGCAATGATAAACAGCGGCGCCCATTTCATAAAATCAAGATTCTCTCCGGTTAAGCCTTCGTCAATCAAAGGCTCAAGTTTGGATAAAAAATAAACATCTATGGCCGCATAACCCAGCATACCGATGACGGCGACAACAAACCCCAGTTTGTAGGGTTTTGCAAAAGATAATAAGCGCTTAAAATTCTGCCAGGTGCTCGGGGATGAAATAGGCTGCATTCAGTCTCTCTTGGTTACTTCGTAAAAAATTGCTGCGTAAATGTATTTGAAAAAATGACTGCGTAAATGAATTAGCATCTGGCAGTGCCGTTTAATTTCGGGCTATTCTAGCGTTATTTTGCAGTTCAACCAACTAATTAACTACGCCAGTAACTGCTCTGGCGCAAATAAGACTCAATTGGCAAACCAGAACGGCCATAAATCCTGCCGGTATTGCTTGATATGGATGCCTGACTGGCTAAATTCAAGCTGTATCATGCCACTTTCGGCGGTGGTAAAAATCTCAGGTTGCGCTTTTTGGTAACGTGCCAGCACTTCTGCACTGGGCATGTGCCAGCGATTTAAATAACCGGCGCTGAAAATCACGTATCGGGGCGAGACCCGATTTATAAATGCCTGGCTGGAAGAACTTTTTGAACCATGGTGCGGAGCAATAAGTACCTGGCTATGGCTGAGTTTGCTTAACAGCTTCGACTCAACCTTTTTCGAGATATCCCCGGTCAATAACAGTGAATGGACCCCGTCGCTGATTTTAATCACACAGGAATCATCGTTGGCTTCCCCTTTGATATCCGGCGGCCATAGCATGGAAAAGTGCAGTCCCTGCCAGTTAAAGTCATGTCCCAAAAGGCAAATCCCCCGCCCTTCGAGCACCGGGTCATTGGCCATAACTTCATCGATTACCACTTCAGCTTTAAGCACAGGCAAACCGCCGGCATGGTCATTATCGCTGTGGCTGATAATCACTTTGTCCAAACCAGCTAAGCCCTGATATTGCAAAAAAGGTAAAATCACGCTTTGCGCCAGGTTAAAACCTCCGGGATAAGCGGCGCCGGTATCATAGAGAATGGCCCGGCTGCCCCGGCGGATAATCACCGCCAGCCCCTGGCCGACATCAAGCACATGCACTTGCCAGGGACTGTTCAAAGGCTGATTCACGCTTTCAGCAGCTGGCGGGTCGGATATCAGCGGTGCCCTTAACCCGGATAAGGAAAACCCGGTAATAGCAATGCCCGCCACTAGCAGCACGCTCATTGCAGGTTTTTGCAAAAGCCCCGCCCTTCCCCTTTGCCAACGGTTATCATCCTTTCCGCTGAGCAAATGCCAGGGATGCAACAGGTTTGGCGATAAAAAACACCAGGCCATCACCAGCAGCAAAAAGACACATAAATAATAAACCTGGTTAAGGGATAAACTGATCAAAGCCCAGCTTTGCCCGGAAAGAAACACCAGGTAAGTCCACAAAAGCTCCAGGCTCTGCAGCGCCATATTCATAAAGAGGCTTGCCAGGGAGTCGCTAATAAACAAACTCAGCGCCGACAGCAAACATAAGGGGATAGAAATCAGACTCATATAAGGGACGGCGACAATATTGGCCAGAAAAGATGCCAGGGAAAACTGATGAAAAAACAGCGCGGTAACCGGCATCATAAACAACGTCAGTCCCAATTGAATGATCAGCAGGGACTTAACGACTTTTTTAGCTTTACTGCCCTGGTCAAATACGGTACCAAAACGCCATAACAACAAAAAAATACAGCAGATGGCATAGACCGATAACCAGAAACTGGCGCTGAATAAACTAAAAGGATCGATAAGTGTCAATAAAAATAAAGCGATCAGCAGCCAGCGCCTCAAAGTGAATTTGCCCCCGGCAAGGCGTATGCCCCAGTACAAAAGCAACATCACCAACGCCCTTTGCGTCGGTAAGGAAAATCCGGCCAGGTAGGCATAAAACAAGGTAATAGCTAAACTCGCGGCAATCGCCAGCTTGTTAAGGTTTATCTGCATCAGGGCCAGGGTCAACCCTTGGGGTAGCACTGCAGCTAGGGGAAACCTCCTTAACAGCCACAAGATCACAAAAAAACTGCCGGTGGCGACTAAGCCCAGGTGTAACCCGGAAATAGCCATCAGGTGTGAAGTGCCGCTGCTTTGCAATACCTGCCACATCTCTTGAGAAATACCGCTGCGTTCACCAAAACTTAAGGCTGGCAGCAAGGCTGCAACCTCTGCGGGCGGCAATAGCTGCAGATAACGGCTAAAAAGGCGCTGACGCACCGGGAGATCACCCCCTAATAACAGTGGTAAAGGTTTATCCAACACATAACCGGTCGCTGCGATATGCTTATAACGCAGCCAGGTCTGGTAGCTAAAACCGCCGGGATTGGCCAGGCCATGGGCCGGCTTCATACGTACCGTTAATTGGTACTCCTGCCCTAAAGCAGGTTTAACCCCGGCGTTATCCCAGCGCAGCCGGACAATAAAACTGCGATTCAGCGGCTTCTGGTTGAGTTTATCAACACGAAAGTTAAAGCGGCTGATATCCTGGACTTTATCCTTGTCATAACCGCCGGGGGCAGTTACCGGCAACGTAATCACCTGCCCCTGCAATACCACAGCTTTACCCGCCAGCGTGTTTGGCTCGACATCATTTAGCTGCCAGCTGTTTTGGTACAGGTAGGCATGCAGCATCATCCACAACAACCCCAGCACTAAGCCGCTGGAATTTTTCAAGGGCTTGTAATAATAATGACCAATAACTGTGATAAAAAACAAAGATAGGTAAAAAAGCGCTGGTACTATTGGCAGAAATAGTGACAATATAGCACCAAGAAAGAAGCTTAACAGCCACCAGTCCATAGTGAACCTTTAGTTCCAATTACAGTAAAGAGTGTATGCCAAAAAAAATCATCAAGCGTATGATGCCAGATCATAACAAGATAAAAAATCACAAGCATTTAAGCATCTTTGGCGAGTTGTTGCACAACCCCAACCTGTGGCACCTGAACCGCAGATCTGTCGCGAAAGCCTTCGCCGTCGGCTTGTTTTTCGCCTTTGTGCCTGTGCCGTTTCAAATGATACTGGCAGCGGGTATTGCCATTATAGTACATGCCAACCTGCCGTTATCCATTGCCCTGGTATGGATCACTAACCCTTTAACCATGCCGGCCATTTTTTATTTCTGTTACCTGGTAGGTACCTTGATCCTCGGGGTGCCGGAGCAGGAATTTGCTTTTGAAGCCAGCTGGCAATGGGTGCTCGACAGCTTATCGACCATAGGCCCGGCCTTTTTCCTGGGCTGCGCCGTATTATCCGTGCTCTTTTCCATTATCGGCTATTTCGGTATCCAGGCGTTATGGCGCCACTCGGTAGTAAAAGAGTGGGGAAAACGTAAACTGCGCAATATCAACTCTGTTGAGAAATAATAATAAAGGAGATAGTTGATGAACTGTCTCCTTTATTTTAACTATTCAAATCAATCCAGAGCACAAATTATTCAAAACTCAACCACCTTGTTTTATCAGCCGTTTTAAATACAAAAAATTTCCCACAACACCGCCTACAAAGATAAAAGCAGCAGTGATAACCAGATAAATAACAAAGTTGCGGCTCATATCAGCTTCACTGCTATATAAAGGACCAAACGCCCAACCCAATACCCATGCAACACCATATACTACTAGCGCACCCAGAAAGGAAAACAGCAATATATATAGGAGCCGTATAATCATAAAAGCCTCCAAAACCATATTTCTTTAGCGTGCCTTAAGTCTGACCATACTCCAGGGATCACAAAATTAAGCCTAACCCTGAGCCAGGTTTTCCAGTCAGTTAGTCTGCTACCATTCCAAAGATCAATGTGATCGCCACTTCGGTTGCGAAATAACTCTTGTTTTCCATTAGTACTTCTTTGCCAATAATCCTTAAAAAAGATAATTGCTTTTTTGCTTCTTATTTCTTCAAAATAATTTTCGGGTTAATCTTCTGCAACTTTTGAATACCCGCGACTGTAAAACGATCTAAGGCATTGGCAAGCTCTTCAGCGCGGATAATATGTCCTTCTGACTTATTATGGCCATGCCAACAATGAGTTGCCCCGGGGAAAGAAGAGGTGACAACACCACATCTGGCTAACGCCACGCCAAGTTTTATGGCACATTGATTGGAAAAATTTGGACTACCATCGGTACTGCACGGGTTGTCTTGTCCAAGTATTGTCGGGTGATTATCCCAAAGTTTTTGAAAATGCATGTCATCATTCCTTTGACTCGTCCCATTAATTGTAGATGTAAGTAATATTAATGCTGACTGAAAATAACCTCACTCTTACAATCATAAACTCCCTCAAAAAAATCCTTATTTTAAGAGAGTTTAATATTTACAGCTGCCCCAACACCTGAGCCGGTTCAACTTTAGTGGCACGCCAGGCGGGATAAATGGTGGCCAGCAAACTCATCACCAAAGCGGTAATAACGGTAATGTAAACATCCGGCCAGTTTAACAAGCTGGGTAAGAAATCGATAAAATACACATCCGCCGATAAAAACTTCACCTGGAACAAACCTTCTATCGCTAAAATAATATCCGTCAGGTTCAGGGCCAGATAAACCCCGAGCAAAGCACCGATCACTGAGCCTAAAATACCGTTGACCGCCCCCTGGATAATAAAGGTGATCATCACCACACCGGTACCCGCCCCCATGGTTTTTAAAATGGCGATATCGCCTTTTTTCTCATTCACCGCCATGATCAGGGTAGAAACAATATTAAAACTCGCCACGGCAATCACCAGCACCAGCACGATGAACATCACCATACGCACCAGCTGAATGTCGTTAAACAAATGTCCCTGGCTTCGGGTCCAGTCATAGATATAGACATAATGATCTATCTGATAGGCCACTTCACGGGCAATGCCCGGCGCCTGGAAGACATCATCTATTTTTAAACGTATGCCATGCACCTGGCCTTGCTTCAAATGGCTGATATCCCCGGCCTGCGACAAAGAAATATAGGCCAGGCTGTCATCTACCGTGCCGCCGAATTTAAAGATCCCGGTCACCACCAGGTTACGGGTTAATATGCCCTGGAAACTGCGGCTCAGCTGTTGCTGTTTTTGCTGGGGAGACAAGGTCTGCTTAGGCAGTAAAACCTGCACCGTATCCCCTACTTTCACCCGCAGCTTTTTCGCAATACCGGCGCCTAACACCACCTGGTTGTCAGGCAAGTTACCAGCACCTGCTGTCCCGTTATTGCCCGTGGAAGTTAACCAGTGGCCGTCAACCATATAATCTTCTATGCTCGATACCTGCTTTTCCAGGGTAATATCCACCCCCCTGAGTTCCACCGCTTTTAACTCGGCATTTTTTTGCATCATACCCGACATCTTGATCACCGGCGCGGCGGCAATCACACGGGGATTTTCTTCCACTTTATTCACTTGCTGGCGCCAATGCTTCATCGGCTCATTAACGCCAATAATTTCCGCATGGGGCACAATCGACAATAACCGCTGGGCAAGTTCCCGCTCAAAACCGTTCATGGCGGATAACACCACGATCAACACCATAACCCCCAAGGCGATACCGATAGTGGACGAGGCGGAAATAAACGAAGAAAAGCCATTGCCATGGCGGCTGCGTACATAACGCAGGCCAAGAAATAAGCTGAGCGGCTTAAACATTGGTCACTTCCTGCCGTCTAGCCATAGGCAATAACTTGCCATGGTCAAGTTTCAGCTGGCGATCCATGCGCGCCGCCAGGCCAAGATCATGGGTGACAATAACAAAGCTGGTATTGACGCTGGCATTTAATGCTTTAAGCAGCTGGAAGATTTGCTCTGCGGTATCAAAGTCGAGGTTACCTGTGGGTTCATCTGCCAAAATCAGCGACGGCTCAGTCACCAGGGCACGGGCGATAGCAACGCGCTGGCGCTCACCTCCCGAGAGTTCTCCCGGCCGGTGGGCACACCTGTGATCCAGCCCGACTTTGGCCAGCATAGCCTGCGCCTTTTCCCGGGCGCTCTTGGCATTATCACCGCGGATAAGTAACGGCATAGCAACATTTTCCAGTGCCGAGAACTCCATCATCAGGTGATGGAACTGGTAAATAAAACCGATATGGCGGTTGCGAAAGGCCGCCCTTTCCTTATCCGATAATTTGTGGATATTAACATCATTGATAAAGACCTCACCTGAGGTCGGCACATCCAGCGCACCGGCTAAATGTAAAAACGTACTCTTACCGCAACCCGAGCTGCCCACTACCGCCAACAACTCCCCCTGCTCAACCTCCAGGTCTAAGCCCTGCAAAACCTTGGTTTCTATCTGGCCTTGCTGGTAGGATTTTTTTAACTGTTGGCAAACTAACACCTTATTCATTTCGTAAAACCTCTGCCGGTTGCGTTTTCGATGCCCGGTAGGCGGGATACAAGGTCGCAACAAAACTCATCATTAACGCGGAAAAAACAATCACAGCGACATTCCAGGCCTCAAGCTGTATCGGTAACACCTGCGAGGCGTAACCGGGGCCAAAGATATTGATGCCGGTTACCGACATCAAAGTATTGAGGTTCAAGGTTAACAGCACGCCTGAGATGCTGCCCAAAATCACGCCCCATAAACCGTTGACCATGCCCTGGGTAATAAAAATCTTCACTATTTCCGCCCTGGCCAGTCCCAGGGTCTGTAAGATGCCGATTTCCCCCTGCTTGTCGATCACCACCATCACCAGGGCCGAGACAATATTAAAGGCGGCCACGGCAACAATCAGGCTCAGCATCAGCCACATCATGTTCTTTTCCATACTGACCGCAGCAAATAACGCCCCCTGGCTTTCATTCCAGGTGGCAAAAGTATACGTCGGCAAGTCCTGTTGCAACCTTGGTGCAAGTTCACCGGCATAAAAGGCATCGTCAAGATATAACCTGAGCTGGTTAATGCCGTCGCCTTTGCGGCGCAATAACTTGGCACCGGCTTTACTGTGGATATAAACCACGGCATCGTCAATTTGCGAACCGACATTAAAAATACCGGTCAGGGTAAACGTTCTTTGCACCGGCACCCGCCCCATAGGGGTAAACACGGTTTTATTCGGGATCACCAAGCGGACTTTATCGCCGACATTCACTTCTAATTTATGCGCCAGCGCCTGCCCCATCACCAGGGAATAGGGCGTATCCTGCAAACTGGCTAAATCTCCCGCCACCATATGCTGGTTAATAATATGTCCGATCTCATATTCCGGGATAATGCCCTGCAGCAATACCCCTTGCAGGGTCGAGGGCGACTGGATCAAGGCTTCGCTTTCGATAAAGGGCGTCACCGCCTTGACCCCGGGGTAAGTTAACAGCTTGGTTCTTTGCTGCTGCCAGTCTGACATACTCAGGGTTTTGCCCTGGGGGGACTGCTTGGACATCACCACATGGGGCACCAGGCCGAGAATTTTTTTCTTTAACTCCCCTTCAAAACCGTTCATCACGGAAACCACAGTGATCAGTGAGGCAACCCCCAATAAAATCCCCGCAATGGAAAAGAAAGTAATAAAAGACACGAACCCGGAACGGTTCTGGCTACGGCTGTAACGTAAGCCAATAAAAAAGCTAACCGGTTGAAACATGGAATTAGGATACTAACTGTTTGATTATTAAATTATATGACAATAAAGATAACAGATATCCCGGATATCGGCATTATCATCGCCCTGCTTATGCGCCCTAGCATATCACAAAGACGCCCGGTTTAAGTCATTAAAAAGACACATTAAAGTGCATCTAAATATGTCCGGCACTGGCCGCTGTTACCGCGAAAGACAATACGCTCGCTTTTTAAGCTCAGCTGATAGTCATACATGGGATCATAATACTGCACCATCAAATCCCTGAGCACATCATAATAACCATTTAAATCCTCCCGGTGCAGTCCCGAAGCGGCTTGTTCCAGCAAGCCGAGTAAAGCCTGATACCTTTGCATGCCCAAGCGTTTACGCACCTTAAACACCCCTTGGAAAAAATACTCGATAAAGGCAGCCCTGCCCGGCTCTTCCCCTTTTAAAGCAATAAAGTCCTGCAGCATTTTCACGATATATTCATTAAAAAGCTGCTCCAGGCGATAATCAAAGCTTTCTTCCACCACCACCACGGGCGAGAGCCGCATTTTTTCCCTCAGCTCCTGCGGCACATGGACACTGCCGATAACACGCCCTTCATCTTCAAGCAGAATGCGCTGCCCTTTTGCAAAATCCCTGCGGATATACTGCTGCGCCAGTTTATTTTCAAAGGTGATCTGGGTCGACTGCGGCCAGGCAAAACCACCGAAGCTGGATCCCCGGTGACCGGCCGCCCCTTCCAGGTCGAGACTATCCTTGCGACTGGTTATAAACTCGGTTTTATTACAACCGGTTTTCCCGCCAAGGATCATCAAAGGGTGGGCACTTAACTTAGCAACCTGATCCAGCAAATATTGCCTTAAGGCCTTATAACCGCCTTTGATCAGCGGATAGTGAACACCCGCTTCTTTTAAAAACGCCTGTACCGTGCGAGAGCGCAAACCGCCGCGAAAACAATATAAATAACCGCCGGGATGCTCAAGGATAAATTGCTGCCATGCCTGCTCCCGATCCCGCCGGGTTTTACCCGACACCAGCCGATGTCCCAGTTCGATTGCCGCCTGCTGGCCCCGCTCTTTATAGCAGGTGCCGACAGCAGCCCTTTCATCGTCTGTCATCAAAGGAATATTAACCGCCTGCTCAAACGCGCCGCGGGCAAATTCCACCGGCGCCCGTAAATCCAGTAACGGCAAACCCGAAGCAAGTATCTTGTGATAATCCTGGCTATCGGGCCGCAGGGGCTGGCTTATTTTATTCATATCAGCTGTTATATCTAACGCCATGATTAAACCACACTGATCACCGGGCTTTGCACCGGCACCATTTTGCCTATCGGCTCCAGCGATAAGCCCAGTTTTTGCGCCAGAGTTTCAAATGCTTCCCAGCTTTCGGGTTTTACCGCCACCAATAAACCGCCGCTGGTTTGCGGATCGCACAAAATGGTTTGCTGCAAGGGTGTTAACTCGCTGACATTATGACCAAAACTTTGGAAATTACGGCCACAGCCCCCCGGGATACAACCTAGTTCTATATAATGCTCTACCTGCTCCAGCAAAGGTACTTTGGCAAAATCAAGCTCGGCGGCTAGCCCGCTGCCCTGGCACATTTCCAGCAGATGTCCCAACAAAGCAAAACCGGTCACATCTGTCATTGCGCTGACACCGGCTAATTCGGCAAAGGCCAGTCCCGGGCTATTTAAGGTTTTCATCACATCCGGGGCGATATCCGCATGCTGCTCCTGAAGCTTTCCCTGCTTTTGCGCGGTAGATAATATGCCGACACCTAAAGGTTTAGTCAGGTATAACAGATCTCCGGCCCCGGCATTATTGTTACGTTTCACCTTATCGGTATCGATTAACCCGGTAACCGCCAGACCAAAAATAGGCTCGGGTGCATCGATTGAATGCCCTCCCGCCAGCGGGATCCCTGCTTGTGCGCAGATCATACGCCCGCCGTCCAGAACCTTTTGTGCCACCTCAGATGACAGTTTATTGATGGGCCAACCCAAAATAGCAATGGCCATCAGGGGTTTGCCTCCCATGGCATAAATATCACTGATGGCGTTACAGGCAGCTATCTGGCCAAAGTCCGTGGGGTCATCGACAATCGGCATAAAAAAATCTGTGGTGGAAATAACCGCCTGGTTATTGCCGATATCATACACGGCAGCATCGTCTTTACTTTGATTGCCCACCAGCAAACCTGGCTGCGGCGGCAGCGACAATGAAGACTTAAGCATATCATCTAAAACCGCCGGAGAAATTTTACAGCCGCAACCGGCGCCGTGGGAGTACTGGGTTAATTTTACTTGGCTCACGTTCAATCCCTTATTTTTTGAAAGCTTATGGAAATAGCTGCTGAACAGTTCTTAAAAGCAGTTTTGTCGGCCTAATGTACCCGAATCATGCAAGAGATCCAGTAAAACCCGGCCATAGTGCAAGAAAAGACAAGCAGCGGCCGGTAAAAGCCTGTGCTTTAGTGTTCACAGCAAGTTTTCAGCCCTCCAGGAGCTGCGCCAATTTACGGCAGAAAGAATATTTACGCCTAGTTTTCAAACAGTAACGACAGTATAAAAATTGTCAACTATAGTAAATTTGGCATTAAGGAAATAACAACACTCGGCGTAAAGTGAAAGAAACGTTCTGTTTTGTGACCAAATTGTGATAACTCGGCCTTTGTTTTTCTCTAACATGTGTTATCACTCACTGTGTTCAAGATAACTGGCAGTAAAGCGTTAACTAACTGATCAAAACCGGAGAAAAACATGAAACCAAATACCAAATCAGCATTACAAGGCACAGCAGTTGCCCTGGCCGTTGCCGGCATGATGGGCTGCGCGCAAACTTCCAGCCAGTCAGGCTCTTCTTCCTATGCGGCAAAAAACACCGCCGAACTGGGCCACTGTTACGGCGTAAATAAATGCTCGGGCCATAATGACTGCAAAACCGCAGATAATGCCTGTAAAGGCCAGGCATCCTGTAAAGGCCACGGCTTTGTTGCCATGCCAACCAAATCCTGCGGCGATATCGGCGGCACGGTAAAAGATGACTGGCGCGGCAAAGTGACCACAGCAGATATGGCCCATTGCTACAACGTCAATGTTTGCGGCGGCCACAACGACTGTAAAACCGCCAACAATGCCTGTAAAGGCCAGGCATCCTGTAAAGGCCAGGGGTTTGTCAAAATGTCACCTAAGGCCTGTAATGATGTAGGTGGTAAAGTTGGTAAATAAGGCAATAAAAGGAGGCGGGTTAGCCCCCGCTTCTTCCCCTGAGGGGCAACAAACATCCCATCAGGGCATGCCGGAGCACTTTCTCGGCTTCGGCCTGGGATTACGCACAGATCACTTCCAGGATGTGCTTGAACAAAAACCCGCACTTGACTGGTTTGAAGTGGTTTCGGAAAATTTCATGGTGGACGGCGGCAAACCCAAGCATTATTTACACGCGATACGCGAACACTATCCCATGGTGATGCACGGGGTGTCCATGTCAATCGGCTCTACCGAGCCCCTGAATATGGACTATTTACGCAAACTTAAGGTATTGGCCAATGAACTTCAGCCACAGTGGCTCTCGGATCATTTGTGCTGGACCACGAACAAACAAGTCAACAGCCATGACCTGCTGCCTTTACCTTATAACGAGGAAACCTTACAACATGTTGCCGATCGCATCTCCCGGGTGCAGGACTTTCTCGGACGGCAAATATTAATAGAAAATGTCTCCAGCTACATGAGCTATAAAGACTCGGACATGAGCGAATGGCAGTTTATCAACGAAGTGGTGAAACGTGCCGACTGTTTGATGTTGCTTGATATCAACAATATCTATGTCAGCGCCCGCAACCATAACTTTGCCCCGCTAGATTATCTTAACGGCATAGACAAAGACAGAGTCAGGCAGTTCCATCTGGCCGGGCACACGGATTACGGCGATTACGTTATCGATACCCATGACCATGAGGTAGCCGATCCGGTGTGGGATCTATACCGCCAGGCATTACAACGTTTCGGCTACGTCAGTACCATGATAGAGCGCGATGATAATATTCCGCCCCTTGGTGAGCTTATGGCTGAGCTGGATACTGCCCGCAATATTGCCGCACAAACCCTTAACCACACTGTAAGTACAGGCATAAGCCAAGGCAAGCAAGCGATATAACCATGGAAAATACCCGCTTAGAAAAACTGCAGCAGCAGATGATAGATTATTTAACCTGTGACGATCAGGCCATCAGCGATAAAATTATCAGCCAGGGAAGCATAGATAATCATACCCGCCTTAATATCTATAAAAATGCCTACCGGATGCGGCTAAAGGAAACCTTAGATACCGACCACGGCATTTTAGGCTTATATCTTGGCGACGACTTGTTCGAACAAATGGTGGACGGTTATATTGACCTGTATCCCTCCCGTTACACCAGTTTACGCCAATACGGTGATAACTTACCCGAGTTCCTGGCGACACAACCGCCCTTTGCCGATTTTCCCCTGCTCTGCGAACTTGCCCGTTTTGAGCGTTTATTATTAACGGCATTTGACGCCGCCGATGTTAACCGCTTTGCCCTTGAGCATCTCCAGGACATTGCCCATGATTTATGGCCGTCGCTGGTTTTTCATTTTCATCCCAGTGTCCAGCTCACCTATATGCACTGGAACAGTGTCGAAAGCTGGCAGGCATTAAAAACAGAGCAAGCCCCCGAGCCCGCCCGGGAATATAACAGCTGCTGGCTGCTGTGGCGCAACCGGGATAAACTGACGGAGTTTCGCTCGATATCGGAAGAAGAAGCCGCTTTGTTTCAGATGATACTGGCAGGCGAAGACTTCAGCGCCTTATGTGATTACTTGCTAGAGCGCCATAACGGCAGCACAAATGATAGCGGTGATGTCACCACGGTGGCCCTGAACTACCTATCTGCCTGGATAGAACAAGGCCTGCTTCGGGCACCTTAATCCGGTGAACATTAACAGCAAAGCACAATCTATAAGCCCTTGATTTTACGTCATATAAAAATGAGGTTTCGTCTGGCCTCAGGGGGCAAAAGCCCCCATAAATTTCTTTCAAAAAAAAAAGACCTCTTGCTGTTGATTTATCCAGCTAAGCGGTCTTTATTTAATAGTGCGATCCATCCACATAAGGAGAGCACCCATTTCAAATTGTTAATTCACCGGCTGTTGCCCTTTAGGCAACAACTCAAGTCGCGACCCCTGAGTGGTAGCACACCCAGAAGTCGCTAACCACAACGAACTTACAGAGAGTACGTCATGGCTGAATATCATCATACGTCAGAGCCAGACTCGGCAAAAGTAAAATATCCCATTTATCGGCAACTTACCGTGCAGGAAACCGTTTGTTGCACGGCTTCGAAAACCCGCGGCATAGGTATTAACTATGTGCCGGTAAAGCTTGAACCTTGCATTGTGCTCAGGGGGAAATGGCTTAAATTGGCCGGCTTTGCTACCGGGCAAAAGATCGGCATTACGGTAAATCAAGATGAGCTTATCATCACACCTATGATCACAGCCAAGCAGACAAGCAAGATAGCGGAGGAATAGCCCGAAAAAACGGCTAAATAAAGGTAGGCTGTTGTATCTCAATGCTGATGCAGCAGCTTGCCAAGTAAGCCGGAAACTATATTCTTAACGATATAAATCCAACAGTTGATGACAAATTACGGCTCCCGATTAGCTTAATTCCAATAGCTAGCATTGTTGATTAGGGTCAAATAAAAGCTATAAATTACACCTATTCATATTCAATAGGGCAAGAGCAGTAGTAAGATAACAGCCCTCATTTCAAAACTAAGTTAGTACCATGATAGATGATCTAAACAGCCGTTACGGCTTAAGTCCTACGCATAGTGAAGTAGTAGAGGCGTGCAAAATTATTGAACCGTGCGATACCTTAGACATGGGCTGTTCTAATGGCCGCAATGCCTTGTACCTTGGTCAACTCGGATTTAACGTTACCGCCATAGATAACAATCCCGGTGCCATTGATATGCTGCAAAGCATTAGTATTGAAGAAAAGATGGGTAATATTAAGGCGCAGGTATACGACATTAACAACGCAAGCCTTAGTGAGGACTATGCCTTTATTACCTGCACCGTAACCTTAATGTTTCTCGACCCTGCTCGTATCGAGGCTGTTATTGCCGATATGCAACAGCACACGCTTGCCGGTGGTTATAACCTGATTGTTTGCGCCATGAGCACTGAAGAACATCCATGCCAGGTTCCCTTCCCTTATACCCTAAAAACGGGGCAGTTGCGTGAGGCTTATGAGGGGTGGCAGCTGATTAAGTACAATGAAGATCCAGGTACTATGCACAATGGCGCGAAATTGCAGTTTGCAACCATGTTGGCACGAAAACCAGGCTAAAGCAGATAAGGTAGCCATTGTTACAGTCTATTGTGTAGGTAAATAGAAGCGTGTTTCGCTCCATAACTTAATTCAGCTTTTGGCTGTCCAGCTTTGCTTTTCTGGCGGCGCCTTTTATTATTGCTTTGAGTGAACAAGCATGGACACTCAAACCTTGTTATTTTATAACCGCTTGCGCAGGCATTCGGCACCGGGCTATGTAAGCCCGGCTGAATTCAAGCGCAATTGCGCATAAACCGAGTCTACTTTTTGTGGGTAACACCAGTGCCTATTCAAGACGGAGAAACTTGAGGATATGCCCTTTAAAATCACTGTCCAGATAATCTGTATTTTCCGGTTTAGAGAACGAAGGTATATAACCAAATTCAAGCAGACTTTTCGCAAGCTTATTTTTCCTGCCTCGCCCCGGGTCAACAATAATCACTTCGCATACTGGATTTGAATGCGCTCGAATAAAACCCGAAAGTAATTCAATGTGCTCTTCTTCATACAATAGATCGCTGCCAATTATTAAATCAAAGCGCCCTAAGCTATCATTGTTGTCTGCCCAGCTTGTTCTCTCAAAAGGAATCCGGTCATTCCCATTAAGTTCTGTATTTCTATTCAGAAAGCTTTCAACTTCGGGATGATAGTCAGTTGCTGTAATATCGATGTGCTGCTTATTTAACAGTAAGCTACTAAGAGCGGTTCCACATCCAATTTCTAGCACGCGTTTAGCACCTATATCATAATCAAACATATGGTGTGCCAACACCAGACTTGATGGCCAAACGATTCCAAAAATTGGCCAAGAGGCCGAAGATATACCTAGTTTTTCAGCAATACCCTCGGGGTCGTGAAATTCTTGTTTATTACGCAGTGTGCAGAGGTGAATATCTATTTTTCCAAACTCAATGGTTTGGTAACACATACGAAGGTTTGTCATTTGGCTGCCTCAAGGATTGGGCGCTTGGCCAGCTATACAGGATAAATGACAAAACGAAGAGTTTACTAGAGTATAGTAATTGACTAAAAAAGCAATGCATTTAACAAATTTGAACCGCTAACAAACATGACCATATATGTCCAGTCTTGCTAGAAATAAATCAATTTTTAGCTGTCCAGCCTTGCTTTTCTGCCTTTGCCACAGCTCGACCCTTTTGGTGCCATGCTTAAAATCCCAATAAGCTTCTTTTGCTACCTAAGGGGCCAAGTGCTAGGCTTATAGCACCACGCAGGCCTGATTCATAAAGTGCAACGGATGCTTTTAACAGGAAAAAGCCATGATTATTGACGATGTCATTGATAAATTTGTGGATTCGTTTGACCTGCAACTATCCATGCTATTGTTAAAAACTATCGCTCTGCCAGAACAAGGTGGTCTTGGTTATAAAATTACTTTTTTTAATCCCACCCTAGACATCGACGGCTATGAAGTCGAGCACAAGCTTAAGCTCATACGTTTAGATACTAGCGGCCTTTTTTCTAAATACTCTGCACAGGAAGTCGCCGAATCTCTCAAAAGTGCGCTACAGGTTGACATCGCCAAAACGCATGCCGGGCTATTATCCAGAGTTGCCTGGGGAACGGGTAAGGTTATGCTCGGTGTGATAGAAACAGGTATAGGATTTATTGGCATTATAATCCCGGAACCCGGCACCACGGCTGCCGGCTTCGCGGTCACAGCTCTCGGGGTTAACACAGTTGCCGATGGTTTTTTACAACTTGCCGGCGCTAACAAAGGACATGGTTATAATGTCCTTGGCCAGGGAGCAGGAGCAATGGGTTCAAAAATAGCGACACTCACCGGGGGAGACCCTCAGGTGGGGCGTTCGATTGGCAAAGGTATCTTTATCGTAACCTCCATTGCTGTCGGTTCGTTCGGCAGCATCCGTATCCTCAAGGTGCCGGGGCAAACTTTTCTCAGGACCGGGCTGGGCGGACAGGCAGGTGGCATTGCTGTGGGCCGGGTAGACATGCTCTATGGTAGTTATCGGGCTAAAGATGGCCTGACTATTTTCAGTATCAATAACAATGCGGGTCAATCTATACTCAGGTTCGTAACCCATAACGGCAAATTAATTGTAAATGCGCGCATCGTTGGTGTTCAGCGCATATTAAAGCATGAGAACAAACCACAAGAAGTTCTCAAGGGATTATTGAAACTACTGGCATATGGAGCAAAACAAGGATGGTAGCAAAGCCAACACTGCCTCAGATCAACTGGGAAGAAGATTTCACCCTTTGTGATGAACGCCGGGTTTCAGAGCAAATTATGACAACGATCACTTCAACGCTGGCGCCCCTGCCCCAGGGGGATTCTCGCTTGTTCTTTTTTGTCCCCACCCCGGCCCCTTATTCCGCAGCGCAGGACAAATTACTGCTTGCCCTGGAAGCCGGGGGAGTCACGGAAAAAAAACGCCGGGTACTATCCTTACCCCACGGTGGAAGATGTTATGTGCTCTCCAGTGAAAGTGGTTTCCTCACCTTATTAGCCCATGCTTTTCACCTTGGACCTCCTGAGCTCACTTTTATCGGCGCAAATTGTCATTTTAACATCGGTGGTGATGATGGAGAAGATATGGTGAACTTCGTACTTGCCGCACTAAAACAGGCACCACAGTCAAGGCAAGACATTGTGGGTTTGCACTTTGACTCTGGCACTCTTGTAGAGCTGTTTTAAACCATAAAGTATTTGCTTTACCTGCTCAGCTGATGCGAATAAAGATTAACGGCCTAATCCTAGGGCAAGCCCCCAAACTTTGCTCATTGAGGCATTAGCGATTAAGTGCAGCGTCAAAATCAGGCAAGGTAACAACATCACCGGCATTCAAGCTCTCAATATGAATGTCGCCAATCCGAACCCTTACCAGTCTTAATGTGGCAAAGCCCACAGCAGCCGTCATTTTTCTTATCTGACGGTTTTTCCCTTCACAGAGGGTAATAGAAATCCAGCTGGTAGGGCCATGTCTGGGATCGCGGATTTTACGGCCACGATCGGGAAGTTGAGGCTCACCGTCCAGCTTTACGACTTTACAAGGCAGGGTCAGGTATTTAGTGCCGTTGATGCCAATCTCAACTCCCTTTTGCAGCTGTAATATGGCCTCTTCAGTGATCGTTCCATCAACTTGCACATAGTACTCTTTTTCTATGCCTTTGCTTCTGACTTCGTAGCTCATCATACCGTCGGTGGTCAGTAACAATAACCCTTCAGAGTCGTGATCTAATCGCCCTATCGCCATCGTTTTATCGGGAAAGTTAAACAGCTCACCTAACAGGCGTTTCTTCTTTCGTGATTCGGGTACAAACTGACTTAAAAAACCATATGGCTTAAATACTTTGAAGTGCTGGTGATTTTGATTTAGCTCGGCAGATTCGGGTAAACCGGTTTGGTTAGTGATTGGCATTAACTATGGTCTTGCTCGTAAAGTCTCAGTAGTATCGCATTATACGATTAGTCTGAGCTGGATGCACTGCATCAGCTAAGTATTATAAACAAGTGAGACAAAGCACTGTTTTATATAACTAGTAAAACTTAAGGATGACCTGCTTTAGCAACGAAATCACAAGCCATCCCTTAAAAAGCGCTTAACTGTCCGGTACAGTCCCATACATTTTGTACATATTACTGATCCCCAGGTCTTTTTGTTTCAGGTTCACAAAAAAGTTCATGGTAGTAACCGCAAACGGCAGCTGCGCCACTCCAGAATCAGTCCCTGTCGGGGTTACCACAACAACCGGAGGGGTTTTATAAGGTTTAACCTTTTTTCCCTTCATCGCTTTTAACAACATATCCGCTAAACGAGCACCCTGCACACTGGCAAGATAACCATGCTTATGGCTGTCGAGGGTAGCGCAATCCCCCAATGAGTACAGATTTTCATAACCCTTAACTCGCATATATTCGTCAACGGCGATAAAACCACTACTATCAAGCACGTCGGCCAATTCCGCTTGCAAGAACTCGGTATTCGGGACCATGCCAACACATTCATAAACAACGTCCGCCTTAATCGTCTCACCCGTGTTAGCACAGCGGTAACTACCTTCATGCTTTGAGAGTTTTCGATTGAGTTTTACCTTCACACCTTTCGCGGTTAACTGCTCCAATACCTTACGTTGCGCCTTAGGCTCTGAATTATCTAACAAACTATCCTTACTATGAACAAGCGTTATATCTTTACCGGGAAAGGCACTGGCAATTTCACCTGCAAACTCAACACCTACCACACCACCGCCAATCACCAGCACAGACTGAGCTGATGAAAGAGACTCGTGGGCATCCAGCATTTCCTGGTTGCGCTCAGCATAGTCAAATTTTGAATTTGACTTGGCCTCAGGTAACGTAGGGTAACGACTGCCTGATGCGATAATGGCTTGTTTAAAGTGGATAATATCGCCAGATTCAAGCATCACCTTGCTGTCATTCATAGCACTTACGCTCCCCTGAATAAAAGTGCCGTCAATAAAATCATTATAAAGTTTGCGCGGCGTGTTCCCGTGCTTCTTGGGGGCGGTAACATTACGTAGTGTCGCGAACGTTACTTCAAAATAATTTTTCCTGTCGATTAAAGTAACATCAACTCCCTCTTTTGATAACTTTTGGGCGACACCTACTCCGGCAAAGCCTCCGCCAATAATCAATACATCTGTGTGTTTGTTCATAATTGTCACTTTCCGTCCAATCGCCATGTAATAACTTGGCTTCACTTAATCATGCGGAAAGAATATCATTAGGAATATTCAAAGAATATTTCGAATATACTACGTAGATGTTAGCTTTTACCTAAGGAGATGTGATGACTTTAGATCAACTGAAATCGCTGCAAGCAATTGTTGAGGGCGGATCTCTGCGGGTGGCAGCTAAAAACCTGCATAGAACACAACCTACTATCAGCGTAGCGATAAAGAACCTGGAAAAAGAACTCGGCCTGGAACTCTTTGACCGGGCACAATACAGAAACAAACTAACACCGCAGGGAGAAGCGCTTTATAAAAAGGCAAAGTTAGTATTGGGGCAGGTACAGTCATTTGAAAATCTTGCGAAACAACTGACAACGGGGGAAGAATTAGAGGTTGGCATTGCCTTTACATCCGCTATTCCCGTTGCCCCCATACTTACTACCATCAGGCAGTGTAAGATTGAATTTCCCCGAACCCGGCTCGAAATATACTCGGAAAATGGTACCGGACCGCTGGATTTACTCGAGAATGGCCAAGCTTCGCTACTCATTATTCCGTGGATTAAAAATTTCGAAACATTGGAATCGCTGCATTTCATGAATTTGCGGTTTGTTTCTGTTATTTCAGCACAATCACCGCTATTAAAAGAATATCAGGTAGTGCCCAAAGCAGTTATGAGAAACCATCCGCAGGTGATCATTAGCGGTCGAAAGTCTTCAAATAAAACCTATGGTGTCCTCGAAGGTGGAGATCAATGGCGAGTTAATGATTTTCAAACCAAAAAAGAGCTTATTGTTCAGGGAATGGGCTGGGGAAGCTTGCCGGAACATCTCATCAAAGAAGAGCTTGAACAAGGGATACTCGCTCCTCTTGCAGTAGAGGGCAGTATTGCAACATCAGAGGTTGAATTTCGAATCGCAAGGTTAGAATCTGAACCTGTTGGCCCTGTTGCACAAAGGCTCTGGCAACTGTTTCAGGAGAGAGCCAGCACGACGGGCTAATGATGAACTTTGAACTATGTAAAATACACAAATTCAGGTAGCTAAACTGGCGGGATATTTCAAATAACACAACAAACTTTTTAAGTGTTCCCTCCCCTAAAACCAGCTCGAATTAATAACTTAATCCTCTGCTTTATCAGAGTATTGATAAAAGCGCCAGCATTTGCTGATATAATGGCAGACACTAAAGAAAATGCGGAGTAACTATGTCCATCACAGGTATAATCATTATACTGCTATGCCTTGGCATGATTGTCGGCGGCATTTTATTGCTAAAAAAATCAGCGAAAAAATTCAATCTCACCGAGCAGCAATTAAAAGATATCAAAGCCCGCAACCAAGCGCTGGAAAAAGAAGAGCAGCAGGAAAAATAACAGGTTTGACCATGTTTTACTTTACTTCATCAAGCCATGACATAAAATGTCATGAGTTTTTTTAATTAAAGTAAAGGGCTTTAAAATATGTCGTCCATAGACCACTTGTTTGATAACAATAAAAAATGGGCCCAGGAAATAACAGAGCAAGAGCCTGATTTTTTCCAGCAACTATCCCAGCAACAGACCCCCGAATATTTATGGATTGGCTGCTCCGATTCCCGGGTACCGGCCAATGAATTGCTTGGCATGAAACCGGGTGAGGTGTTTGTCCACCGCAATATCGCCAACCAGGTGATCCATACCGATCTCAACTGCCTGTCGGTGATCCAGTACGCCGTTGAAGTACTTAAGGTGAAACATGTTATCGTGTGCGGCCATTACGGCTGCGGCGGTGTGCATGCTTCTGCCGATGACAACAGTTACGGCCTGATCGACAACTGGCTCAGACATATCCAGGATGTTTACCGTTTCCACAAAGACAAGCTTGATGCCGAAACCGATCATGGCAAACGCATGAATTTATTGTGCGAACTCAATGTCATCGAACAGGTCAACAATGTCTGCAATACCACTATCATACGCAATGCCCGCGAAGCCGGTCAGGACATTACGGTTCATGGTTTTGTTTATAACCTTGCAGACGGCATATTAAAAGATCTGAAAGTATCGGTGTAACCTCGCAGCGGTCTCTTACAGCCAGAGTAACAGCAAAAGCCAACAGGATAAGGCAACTCTTATCCTGTTATACCCACCGGCTGTGATGCCCGTTTCATTTTCAATCCTGCTTCAGCTGGCGCCCGCCCAAATTAGCAGCATAAAATCAACTAAACTATAAAAACTACCGGCTTCATGGATAGAAGATAAAACTTTACTCTAACCGGGTTGATTTAACTATGCGCTCTCCCCTTTGTTCTATTCACCTCAATTACCGCCTGATACTTGCCATCAGCTTAAATGCCTTAACGCCTTTAACCTTTGCTGGCGACCATACCAGTGCTGAAAACCGGGAGCAGCCAGGACAGCAAAGTGAATACCTGCACTCCATTTCGCTGGAAAACTTACTGAAAATAACCGTGACTATCGCTTCCCGCTTTAATGAAGATGAAATTAATTTAGGCTCGTCGGTCAGTAAAATCACCCGCCAGGAGTGGATAAACCGCGGAGCAGACCGCCTCAGGGAAGCACTTGCCACGCAAGTTGCCACTGTGATATCCCCTTCGTTATGGGACGGCAGTGCCATTGCTATCAGGGGCTTTTTCGGCAACACCTCATCTTCAGCCATCGCAGTACAACTCGATGATGTGCCCATGACCTTACTGCGCACCAACAGCGCCCTGTTTGACACCTTAAGCTATCAGTTAGGCGCCTTAAACAGCCTGGAGTTAATCCGCGGGCCGGGTTCCGCGATACACGGCTCGGACGCTTTTCACGGCGTTATTGCCGCCAATACCTACAGCGCCAGCGAAGATCAACGCCGGATGTCGGTTAAACTGGGCAGCCTGGGATTTAGCCAGGCAGATATCAACATCAGCCAGGGCTTAAACCAGACGCACAGAATTAACAGCGCCTTTGCCTATAGCCGGCAAAACAGCCTGAATCAAGACTATCGAAACATCAACTTAGCCGATGACCAGCTGATAACCGGCGAGCGGGATTTAGATTATAATGCCTACACCGGGGTGGTAAAACTCAACTCAGATTTTTCCAGCCAGTTGTCCAGCTATCTCAACCTGTATGCCAAAGGGCGTCATTCTGATCAGGGACCGGGGTTAGGCCCCAACAGAGATACCCTGGATATCGACCACTCAGACTCGGACGAAGATTTTTATATGGTAAAAGCCGGATTCAGCCAAACCTTTGCCAACCAGCTCATCCTCGAAGGCAACGGTTATTTCTGGGACACAGATATCACCCGTACCTTTTCCCGCTACCGGGCAGGCCAGCCGACCCAGGACCAGATTTTCTTTGAAGAAAGTCACAAGGGACTGCGTTTATATTTAAAACAGGCAGACAATCCCTGGAATACCCAATGGCTGCTGGGGTTGGAAGCCAGCAGAGCCCGGCTCGACGACAACCACAACCGGCGCATATCCCTGGCAGATAACAGCATATTGCGTGAAGGCATCAATGTCTCACAGGGTTATGAACGTAAGATCAACAGTCTTGTCTTTCAGGCCAAAACCCACCTTTTTAACGATCACCTGGATCTGCTCTACGGCCTCAGAATAGATAATTATCTCGACGCCTTTGGCCACCAGAACTCTCCCCGCCTCGGGATTATTTATTATCCGGATGAAGACCAGGCAATTAAATTACTTTACGGCCAGGCTTTTACCCCGCCCTCTTCGTTAGACATCTTTGGCGGGGTCACCATCAAAGGAAACCGCGAGATAGGCCCGGAAATTATCGATACCTATGAACTGGTTTATATCAGGCACAGCGACCACTGGAAGTTAAACGTCACCTTATTCAAAAGCGACTGGAGCGACGGCATCCTGGCAGTATCCACCACAGATCCCAATTTTAGCCTGGAGTTCAGCAATATCGGCGAACAAACAGCTCAAGGTATCGAACTGAGTTACCAGTATGTGCAAAACAACTGGTCTTTAAAGGCCAATGCGGCATATGTCGACAGTAAAAACGAGACCGAAAACTTCGATTACGACTCCTTTCCCGACTACATAATCAACCTGGAGCTGGGTTATCAACTCAGTCACTATCCTGTTGAGTTTTTTATCCAAAACCAATGGCATATCAACCGGGATTCAGGCGCTGTGGTTGCCGGGGCGATAGAAGATCCCAATGAACTGCCCGATTATTTCCGCCTGGATATCTCTGGCCACTGGCAAGCATCAAAAAATTGGCGCCTTTCCGGCTATATTCACAATGTGTTCGATCGTGATAACGCCACCCCGAGCACCTTCAGCTTGCCGGAGGGGCACCCGGATGAAGAGCTTAATTTTTCCCTGAGCCTGAATTACAGGTTCTGAGCATAACCTGCTCCGGTTCGTCCATGACCCCGCAGGATACCGCTCGTCCTGAGCATAACCTGCTCCGGTTCGTCCATGACCCCGCAGGATACCGCTCGTCCTGAGCATAACCTGCTCCAGTTCGTCCATGACCCCGCAGGATACCGCTCGTCCTCGGCTCTGGCTTCCTGCTTCACTCTACCTCCTAAATCCGTTTAGTTGTGAGCATAAAAAAGGGCGGCTATTGCAGCCGCCCTTGTCTTGACTTAAAAATGCTACAGTACGCCGCGTTCCATCTGGTTCAATTCGATAGACTTGAACAAGGCGGTAAAGTTACCTTCACCAAAACCTCTGTCGTCAACACGCTGGATCATCTCGATAAAGATAGGACCGAAAATGTTCTTGGTGAAAATCTGCAGCAGATAGCTGTTTTCTTTCTGGCTATCTACCAGGATCTGGTGGTCCTGGATACGTTTTTTATCTTCTTTCACCCAAGGTACGCGGTCAAAAATATCATCATAATATTCCGGCACGATATCCAAAGTATCGATAATAGATTTATCCAGTTTATCTAGCGAACCTACCAGGTCATCAGTAATAAACGCCAGGTGCTGTACGCCCGGGCCGTTGTATTCGTCCAGGTATTCATCGATCTGGTTGTTCTTATCGCCTTTACCTTCATTGATCGGGATACAGAAAGTACCGCAAGGCGACTGCAACGCATAAGAGATCAAGGCTGTCTGAATACCCTTAATGTCAAAGTAGCGCACTTCGGTAAAACCGAATACATCTTTATAGAAGTTTGCCCAGTGCTCCATAGTGCCCTGGTAAACATTATTGGTCAGGTGATCAACCGCTTTAAAACCTTTACCTTCCACCAATACCGGCTTGTCTAAGGCTTCAAAGTCATCTTTATAAATGCTGCCTTTATCGCCAAATTTCTCAACGAAATAAATTAAGCTGTCACCGATACCGTAAATGGCCGGGTATGGCAGTTTATTTGGCGCTTCCTGTGCCGACTTGGCACCGCGCTTCACCGCTTCGGTAAAAGCGAATTCGGCATCGTCTACCCGCCAGCCCATAGAACAAATGGCCGGACCGTGGCTTTTGGCGAATTCACGGGAGAAACCCGCCTGCTCATTGTTTAATAAGAAGTGAATATCATTTTGGTTGAAGTAGTCGATATCACGCCCTTTAAACTTTTTAGTTTTTGAAAAGCCAAAACCATAGAAAGCATTTTCCATGTAATCGCTGTCGGGTGTTGCGTATTCGGTAAATTCAATGCCGCGTAAATTTAGCGGGTTGTTTACTTCGGTCATATTGGTATCTCTCTTCAATAGTATGACTTCATTATTAAACTGATTTCGGGAAAGAAAAAGACCTGCGGGGAACAGAAAAAAAAAAGACCTGTAACAGAAATTGTACGCAAAAAGTGGCAAAAATATGATCTACATCAAGCCAGCGCAGATAAGCCCTGAAAGGCAGCTGTAAAGAATTTTTAACACCAGGAAAATAGCGCTATAGAATCTCCTTTTCAAAAATTTATCGATAACAAAAATTACCGGCACAAGTGGTAAAAACCGGACATTTTCCAAGCGCTAACCGCCTCCCTTTTTAAGGAGTTTGCTAAAAATAATGCTTATCCGACATTTATCAGGTATGCAGGCTATAAAGAGATAACTTGTGCTAAAAAGCAAAACGGACGGGAAAGCAACAGAGGAAACTGTTTGAGCGCTTGCTGTTATAAACATCAAGGCAGCGTAAAAGCGCATGTTAACGATGAGCCCGGTTCAACGGGCCCGGTTAACTGCTTCAAAGACCCTTAAAGATCAGGCCGTTAAAGGCATTAACACAGGTAATAATAAGTCGGACATGCCCAGGTAGGTACAGTTGTCTTAACCGGACCACAAACTGTGCCCGTGATACCGCCGCCAACCCGGGGCGTCATATCCACCGGCAAACCCTTCTTGTTGCGAGAAAGGTTTTTTAATTTCTGTTTATTTAAAGTCAATTTCATTGGTATATCCTTATTTTTGATTGATTTATACCGACGCCGCATCTACGACGCCCTTAGTACATAAACCAAGCTATCAAAGCCGTTTGCTGAAGTCAAACCGGGCCACAACAACAGAAAACTTTTCCACAGGCAATAAAAAAGGCACTTAACAGCACCTTTTTTATCAAATAACTTATTGTGAATAAGTTTTAGTTGGCACGTCTTGAACGCTCAGGACGGTCATTGTAGCGACGCGGACGCTCGTGTGCAGCAGGAGCATCAGATACCGAGATTTCTAAAGCCTGACGACGTACACGTACCGTTTTCAGCTGCTGGAAAGCACCGGTAGGGATGCCTTTTGGCAACTGCACATAGCTGTGACGGTCATGTAAGTTGATGGCGCCGATATAGCTGCTGTCCAATGAGATTTCGTTGGCAATAGCACCAACAATATCACCCGGCTTAGCGCCATGCTCTTTACCTACCTCTAAACGGTAAGTCTGCCAATCGACATCGCTGCGTACCGCCTTAGGCTTACGTGGAGCTCTTTCACCACGGTTGTCGCGGTTACCACGGTTATCACGCCCGTCGCGACCACCACGAGCATCACGGCGACCATTGCGATCGTTGCGGTCAAAGCGGTCACGCGCTTCACGGCGAGGTTTAGGATCTTCTTTTGGCTGCAGCGGCTGTTTTAACTGCTTCTGATATAACAGCGCCGCGGCTAAATCTACCATGGAAAGCTCAGATTCATTGGCCATGCTTTCAATGATTTCACGCATGCTCGCCAATTCTTTATCGGCAACAACACTGGCCAGTTCTTCACGGGTACGCTCAATACGGGCTTTACCGATTTCCTGGATGGTCGGCAGTTCATACTGCTCAATAGTACCGGATGTTAAACGCTCATAGTGACGCAAAGAGTACATTTCACGAGGACGTACAAATGAAATGGAAACACCGCTGCGACCGGCACGACCGGTACGACCGATGCGGTGAACATAAGCTTCATTATCACCCGGCAGGTCGTAGTTAACCACCAAAGAAATACGCGGGATATCCAGACCACGGGCAACTACGTCGGTAGCAACCATGATAGAAGACTTACCGGATTTTAACTGTTCTACGGTACGCTCACGTTGTGCCTGATTCATATCACCGTTTAAGGCAACCGCCGGGTAACCCAGACGCTCTAATTTTTCGGCAACATCTACGGTATCGTTACGGGTGCGCACAAAAATAATCATGGCATCGTATTCTACCGTTTCGGCGATACGCTCTAAGGCGGTCATTTTATTGATGCCACTTACCTTCCAGGCGTATTGCTTGATATTGGCTTTGGCTTTTTTCACCGCAGCAATTTTAATGTGCTCGGGCTCTTTTAAGAAACGGTTCGCCACCTTACGGATTTGCGGCGGCATAGTGGCCGAGAACAAGGCCATTTGCGTTTGCTCAGGCAAGTGCTCAAGGATCCACTCGATGTCATCCAGGAAGCCCATGTTCAACATTTCATCGGCTTCATCAAGCACACAAAAAGAAAGGTTATCCAGCTTTAAACTCTTACGGCGTAAGTGGTCCATTAAACGACCCGGAGTACCAACAACTACCTGGGCGCCACGCTCAAGTTGCTGGAATTGCGGACCATAGGACTGGCCGCCATATAAGGTAGCAACACGCAAACCTTTCATGTTTTTGGAAAATGATTCGATGGCTTCTGCCACCTGCATTGCCAGTTCACGAGTCGGTGCCAATACCATTAACTGAGGCTTTTTGATGGAAGTATCAATTTGGGCTAATGCAGGTAAACCGAATGCCGCAGTTTTACCGGTACCGGTTTGCGCTTCACCTAAAACATCTTTACCTGCCAATAACGGGGGAATAGTTTGCGCCTGGATATCGGTCGCAGAGGAAAATCCTAAAGAATTTAAAGCAGTTAATAAAGTTTCAGGCAAGCCTAAAGATTCAAAGCCGACAGCGGCATTGTTAGTATCAGTCATAGATTTTGTCTTCTCAATAGCAGGTAAAGCCTGCGTACATTTACGAGGAAAACCACCAGGAAGACTTGAGGCACAGTCAATATGCTAATTAAGGAGAAATTAGCTTGGCAAGTCTATTGGGCGGAAATAACCCCACTCATTTTAATCGCTGGGAAAAAGGTGTTTCAAGGCACCCTATAAGCGAGGCGCGTATTATACAGATGTAAATACCAGACACAAGTTATATTTACCTGGTCTAGGGCAAAAGTCTTAAAATCAGGCATAAAAAATGCTAATAAATATTAATAGCTGGTAAAAGTAATGTAAAACCACCTTAAGGCGTCTGGCTCAATACCGCTAAAGGCTCGGTAAGCTCTCCCAGGCGATTAATCACCTGCATCAAGACATCCGGATACAGGCCAAAAACCAGACCGGCAAAAACAAACCCCGTTACCAGCACACCCTTCCAGGGGAAATAACCAGATGCAGGTAACTGCCCGGACTCAGCACTCGATGCCGCTGCTTGCTGAGCGTTTTGTTCAGGAAAGGGCGAAGCAAACAAACTAAAAATGATCCGCAAATAATAAAACAGCCCGATACCGCTGCCGAGGATCAGCGCGATAATTAACCACCACAGCCCCGCCTGGCTGGCAAAGGTCAACAGGTAAAACTTGGCAATAAAGCCCATCGACAGCGGAATGCCCGCCAGGCTTAATACCGCCAGGATCGCCAGAAAGGCCATCATAGGATTGTGCCAGAAAAGCCCCTGCCAGCTGCCGATAGTGACTTCATCCTCTGCCTGCTGCGGATTTTGCCCGGGCAATAACGCATCTTGTGTGGTAAAGATCATCACCATAAAAATCGACAAAGACGCCAACACATAAGCAGACAGATAAAAAAGCGCACTTTGCCAGGCAAAATTAATGTCCTGCACCGAAGTGATCAATAAAACAATCAGCAGATAACCCATATGGGCAATAGAGGAATAACCCAGTAAACGTTTCAGATTTTCCTGCTTTAACGCCAGCACATTGCCAAATACCATAGACAAAACCGCTACCAGGGCCACCAACTGCATCATATTACTCTGAACAAAGACCCCCTGACTGAACAGGCATTTCATCAACACGGTAAACATCGCCACTTTCGAAACTGTCGCCATCAGCATAGTGACCGGGGTCGGCGCCCCCTGGTACACATCCGGGGTCCAGAAATGAAAAGGTACCAGGGATAACTTAAACGCCATGCCGGCAAAAAACAACAGCATGCCCAGGGCATGGAAAGCATTGGTCAGCTCTACGCCTGCCTGACCTGCGCTATTGACTCCGGTATTAATCAAAGAAAAATGCAAACTGCCGGTCTGGCTGTAAATAAAAGCGATACCAAGCAACATAAAACTCGACGCGGTGGCGCTTAAAATCAAATATTTAAAAGCCGTTTCCACCGCATGTTTGCCCTCGCGGAAAAAACCCACCAGGCCCACCAAGGCCAGGCTGAGTAATTCAAACCCTAGGAACAAGCTGGCAAAGTGATCACTGACAACCAATATGCCGCCCCCTAGTATTACCAGCTGCAACAACAGGTAATATTCATCATGGGCCTCGGTATTTCGCTGCAGCAATTGTCCGCTTAACAAGGTCACCATCAAACCGGAAAAACACACCAGCATAAAGGCAAATACCCCATAACCATCCACCTTTAACAGGATAGTGACCGGGATCTCGCTATTAAATAACAGCGGCACAGAGGCGATTAAGGCGACGATAAAAATCGCCGAGGTCAAGCCCTGCAGCATACGCCGCGAACGTTTCCAGGCAATCAGCAATAACGAGAGCACTATACCAAAGGCAACAATCAGCTGGGGTGATATCGCCAGCAACATGGCATGGGTAAACTGAACATTGCTAAGCAAAGGCGCTGAGGCCATCTCAGTTGGCATAAGTCACTCCTGTTAAATTCGAGACGCCCTGGGACAATAACGCCAGTTGTTCTCCGGTGGCGCTGCTGTATTCAAGTATCATGTTCGGGAAAAGGCCAAACAACAGCAATAAACCCAGCAAAGAGCCGGAAATCACCAGTTCACGCCCGGATAAATCCTCCACTTCCCCCCCCGGCGGCCCGTGGAAAGTCGACTGGAACAAAACGATACCGTAAACCGCCGAGCCGATCAGTCCCAGTGCGGCAAAAACCGCGGCAACAGGGAAGGCCTGGTACGCCCCCACTAAACTCATAAACTCGCCGATAAAGTTAGCCAGTCCCGGCAAACCAAAAGCCGCGGCGGCAAAAGCCAGGGTGAATCCCCCCATGCGCGGCGCGCTAGACCAGAAGCCGCCCATATCCGCCAGGTTACGGGAATGAATGCGGCTGTAGATAATGCCCGCCAGTGAAAACAAAGCGCCGCTGCTTAAACCGTGGGCCACCAGGGTCAATACCGCCCCCTGGTAGGCAGTGGCATTAAAGGAAAACAGTGCCAGCATCACAAAACCCATATGGCTAATACTGCTGTAGGCCACCAGACGTTTAAAGTCCTGCTGGGCAAAGGCCATTTTCGCCCCGTATAAAATGCTCACCACACCGAGCAGTGCGGCAAGGGGGGCAAAACCCTGGCTTGCTTCGGGAAATAAAAAGATCACAAAACGAATCAAGCCATAGGCACCGGTTTTTAACAGTACCCCCGCCAGCAAGACGCTGCCCGCCGTCGGCGCCTGGGTATGGGCATCCGGCAGCCAGCTGTGCACCGGCACCGAAGGCAGCTTGACGGCAAAGGCGATAAAAAAGCCCAACATCAGCCAACGGGCATATTCCAGTGACAGCTCCAGGGCCAGCCAATCGGGGTAATAAAAGCTTAACTGCCCGGTTTGCTGAAAATGCGCCGCTGCCATCAGGATAATGGCCACCAGCATCAACAAGCTGCTCACCTGGGTGAAGATAAAAAACTTTATTGCGGCAAAGTGGCGGTTTTCATGGCCCCAGATGGCGATAATTGCCGTCATCGGCAATAACATCACTTCCCAGAAGAAAAAGAATAAAAACAGATCTACCGCGGTAAATACCCCGATAATGCCGGCAAAGGTCGCCAGCAGGTTAAAATAATAAAATCCGGCCCTTTCCTTGATTTCCTGCCAGGACACCAACACGCAGATCAGCGCCAGCATAAAGGTCAGGGATAACAGGATAATGCTCAGGTGATCTATGGCTAAGGCATATTCAATATTAAAAACCGGGATCCAGGGAAGGCGCACTAAAGGCTTAAGCTCGGCAAAGCTGGCCCCCGAGCCCAGGACAAAACTTGCAAATAAGCCGGCGGCCAATACCACCGCAAATAAGGCAATCCAGCGGGGAGCTTTGCTACTGATGCCTTCCATATACCAGGCAAAAGCGCCGAGTAACAAAAAGCCCAACATCACAATTGTTAATATCATAAGGTGATCACTCCCGCTAAACAGACAACAGCCAAACCAATACCGGCGGCATACCAGCGCAGGCTGCCGTTCTGACTGGCGGACAAGGCGTCGTGCCATAACCTGACATACCAGCCGTTGAACATAAGCAGCTGATCGATAACATCCCGGCGGTTGATGTTGGCAAGGAAACAATAGGGCCGTACCAGTAAATAATGATAGAGCCAGTCAAAACCCAGGCCATCACCGCAAAAGCGGTTAAGTCCCCCGGGTTTCATCTCAAGCGCTTCTCCGTTATTGTCCCGGTAGCTTTTAAAGAAGAACCAGGCAAAGGCGATACCGATAAAAGGTGTGGCAATGGCAAGGGAATGCAGCCAGGCAGGTTCTTGAACGCCATCAGCTGAAGAGGCAACAGAGAACACCTCAGTAAAATCCAGGGAAATTAATCCGCCAAATAAAGACAGTAACGCCAGTAAAAATAACGGCCAGCGCAGCAGCACGCTCGGGTGGTCATGATGCAAGTCATGCACCTTGTCATGCTCGCGGCTGGCCCCGAGAAAGGCGAGGAAAAATAACCGGCAGCTGTAGATACTGGTAAGTAACGCGCCAAGTATTGCCCCCCACCACAAGACAGGCCCCGCAGTAGGCGAAGACCATAAGGTGGCAATAATCGCCTCCTTGGAGAAAAAGCCGGAAGTCCCGGGCAAGGCCATTAAACAGATCAAACCGACAATAAACAGGCCGCTTTCCACCGGCAGTTTTTTGAGCAAGCCACCCATTTTAAACAGATCCTGCTGGTGATGCAGCGCCAGTATCACAGAGCCTGCGGTCAAAAACAGCAGCGCCTTAAAAAAGGCATGGGTCATTAAATGAAAAACCCCCGCCGACCAGGCGCCCGCACCGAGTGCCAGCATCATATAGCCTATCTGGCTCATGGTGGAGTAAGCCAGCACCCGTTTGATATCCTTTTGTGCCAGCGCGGCAACTCCCGCCAGCAGCAGGGTTAAAGCGCCGATCCAGGCAACATAAGACATCACCTCGGGTGAAAGCAGAAATACTCCCTGCATACGGGCGATCAGATAAACCCCGGCGGTCACCATAGTAGCGGCATGGATCAGGGCACTGACCGGCGTCGGCCCCGCCATGGCATCCGGCAGCCAGGTTTGCAGCGGCAATTGCGCCGACTTGCCCACCGCGCCGCCCAGTAATAACAGTGCAATCCAGTAAGGCAGCTCATCGCCGATTTGCCATAAAGCGTGAGCCGATGCATTGACGGCGACAATATTAAGCTCGCCCAGGGATTTAAATAATAAAAACAAACCGATGGCCATGGCGGTATCCCCCACCCGGGTGACGATAAAGGCCTTGCGCGCCGCCAGGACATTTTCTTTTTCCTGGTACCAGAAACCTATCAGCAAGAAGCTGCACAAGCCGACCCCTTCCCAACCCAAGTACAGGAGCACCAGGTTATCCGCCAGCACTAAAATCAACATGGCGACGATAAATAAATTCATATAAGCCATAAAACGGCTGAAGTTCTCGTCGTTTTTCATATAAGCGGCAGCATAGGCATGAATAAGCAAACCGACACCGCTGACCACAGAAATCATCACCGCCGACAGGCTGTCGAGATAAAAGCTGAAATTGACCTCGCCGCCGCCCAGGCTGAACCAGCTCCATAATTTCACGCTGATAATACCGCTGTCGGCACTTGCCAGCTGGCTGATCACCAGGGCGCTGGAAATAGCACTTAAGGCAATAGCGCCGACACTGAGTGTTGAGGCCAGCCCCCAGGACAAACGTTTGCCCAAGGCGATCAAAATCAGGAAACTGACCAGGGGATAAAAAGGTATCCAGGCTAAAAGTGACATCTTTACCCCCGCATTTCACTGAGTTTATCAATATCGAGCGACTGATACCTGCGCTGCATCCTGATCAGCAGCGCCAGCCCTATCGCCACCTCGGCCGCCGCCAGCGATAAGATCAAAATAAACATGATCTGCCCGTCTGCCTGCTGCCAGACACTGCCGGCGCCGATAAAGGCCACCCCTACGGCATTAAGCATGATCTCAAGGCTCATCAGGATAAACAGGGTATTTTTACGGACGATGACGCCGATAAAACCTATGGAAAATAAAATACAGGCAAGTATCAGCACGTGATTTAACGGAATAGCTGTCATGAGCGACCTCCATGGCTGCCCGGCCCTTCAGGTCTTGCATAATGATACCCGGCAATCAAACCGGCCAATAACAGGAAAGAAGCAATTTCTACCGCCAACAGATAGGGGCCATAAAGCAATATGCCCACCTGTTTGGCATCCACCAGGTTAACGGTGAGCTTATCCTGGATATCTGCGCTTTGGATGATGTTGACCAGCAGTGCCAACAGGCACATGGCCAACACCACAGGTCCGGCCCAGAAACCTAAACCCTGGCTTTGCCGGGCAAACAGGACTTCATCATGATTTAAGTTAAACAGCATCACGGAAAAAACAAACAAGACCAGGATAGCGCCGGCATAAACGATAACCTCAAGTCCGGCGGCAAACGGTGCCCCCATCAGATAAAAACACACCGCCACCGCCAGCAGAGACACCACCAGGTACAAAAGGGCATGTATGGTATTTTTCCCGGTCACCACCTTTAAGCTGGCCAGAACCGCCACGGCTCCCGCCAGATAAAACATCAGCTCTATCGTCATAACAGGCCTCCCTTTAAATATTTCATGGCACCTTTCATGGCACTTTTCATGGCATTAATCCCCTGATATCCACCGGCGGCGCTTCCTGCACCCCCTGCCCTTTGCCCTTATCGGCAATGGCGATCCCCGATTGCTGATAAAAACTGTAATCCGGGTATTTACCCGGCCCCTCGATCAACAAATGCTCTTTTTCATACACCAGGTTGTGCCGCTCGTATTCACACAGTTCGACATCCGGCGTCAGCTGTATCGCATAGGTAGGACAAGCTTCTTCACAAAAACCGCACAAAATGCAGCGGGAGAAATTGATACGGAAAAATTCCGGTCGTTTGCGGCCGTCTTCATCTATGGTTTGCTGCAGGGCGATACAATCCACCGGGCAGGCTACCGCACATAAATTACAGGCGACACAGCGCTCTTCCCCGGAAGGATCCCGGGTCAAGACAATACGGCCGCGATAACGGGGCGCCAGATACGGCTTTTGCTCCGGATATTCAACGGTATCGGCTTTGGTAAAGGTATGTTTAAGCACCTGCCATATGGTGCGAACTTGACTAAACATGGTAACCCTCCCGGTTTATTATTTTTTTCAGGTGCTTATCCATAGTTTTCTTCAGACTCTGAGTTAGAGAACGCCTCCGAGTTTTAATGCCCCGGTGATCAACAGGTTCCCTAACGCCAACGGCAGCATCACCAGCCAGCCAAAGGCCAGCAACTGATCAAACCTCGGCCTGGGCAATGAGGTACGCAATAAAATAAAGAACATGACAAAAAATAAAATTTTCAGAATAAACCACACCAGGGGCGGCAACCAGGACGCCAAAGGCTCGGGCATCAGCCAGCCGCCAAAAAACAGCACCACAGACATGGCGGAAATCAGGGTGACCCCCAGATATTCGCCGAGGAAAAACAAGGCAAACTTCAACCCGGAATATTCGGTATGAAAACCTGCGGTAAGTTCGGTTTCCGCTTCCGGCAAGTCAAAAGGCAGGCGATGGCTTTCGGCAATACCGGCAATTAAAAAAATGAAAAAGCCGACAAACTGGCTTTGGATCAGCCAGGCATCCGATTGGGCCAGGACTATTTCCCTTAAGTTAAAACTGCCGGTGAGTAAAACTACTCCCATCACCGACAGCCCCATAAACACTTCATAGCTGACGGTTTGCGCGGCAGCGCGCATGCCCCCCAATCGGGCATATTTTGATTTGGAAGCCCAGCCCGCCAGCACCACGCTGTAGACGGCAAGGGAAGCCATTGCCAGGAAAAACAGTAAACCGATATTTAAATTGGATACGCCGATATCCGGGGAAAAAGGAATCACGGCAAAACTCATCAGCACGCAAACCGCGCCTATCACCGGGGCGATAATAAAAACACTGCGATCGCTAAACTGGGGTACCCAGTCTTCCTTACCGAGAATTTTTAACAAGTCTGCCAGCGACTGCAATACCCCACCGGGCCCGACCCGGTTCGGGCCCAACCTGTCCTGCCAGATGCCGATCATGCGCCGCTCAACCCATACCAGCATGGCGGCAATGGGAATAAGCAAAGCGATGATAATAAAAATTTCCAACAGCTTAAATGCAGATTCAAGCATTAGCGTTCCCTCCGCTTACGAGTAGCAACTGGCCATCAAACATCTTCCAGTCCTCCGGCAACCATGCGGATAGGAATCGTTTGATCCGCCATTTTTAACCGCTCCAGCAGGGCAGTTTTATCGGCTTTAGCCTGTGCCAACCTGTCCTGCTCTGCCTGTTGATATAAAGTGATATCACTTGCTTGTGCCGGTGAAAGCCTGATGCTTCCCTCTCCGGTGCTACGTCCCGGCGCCAGGATATTCCCCGCCACCAGGTGCGCTGGCAGCTCATCATGACATAACAGCCGGGCTATCCCCTGCTGTGCGATCTCTTCACCGGGCAAGCTAAAACTAAAAGCGACATAATCTCCCGGTTGCCAGTTTTGCTTTTGGGCATAACCGCTTGCCACAATTAGCTGGTTGCCGGGACAGAGCAGGCGAAATTCGGGGTTAACACTTGACTGCCATTCATTTTGAAACCACTGCCTATGGTCGATAAAGGTCAAACTGTGCTTGTCCTGCTCTTGCTTGCTCAAGGCTTTTTCCTGGCTCAAGGCTGTTTCACTTTCAACCTCTGTCACAGGCGGCCAGCTTTCAAGCAGGATACCCGGTTTTGCAAAATCAAGTTTGGGCGAAGTATCAGTCCCCTGCCCCGGCAGCATATTCACCGACTGATTCGAATTCCAGCCAGGGGCCCAGCTAAAAGGCCGGTCCGGTGAAGCATCGGATGCCAGCCCTTCCATGGAAAAACCAAATTCGCTTGCCGGACTTTGGGTCGTTTTGGTTTCATGCACGCTGATATTGGCCATCTGCGCGGTTCTGCCGCTGGCCCTGTGGCTTTGCCGGGCAACTTGCTTTTCCCTGTGCTGCTCTGCGCTATCCAACGGCCATTCCACTGCCTGCTCACTCAGATATAAATTAAGTTCGGTTAGCGAATGCACCTCTTTAAATTGCTGCTGTTTCTGCCCGCCATAAGCACCGGCGTTAAAGATGCTGCTTTCAATCAGGTTGAGCCAGCGCCAGCTATCCAGCACAGGCAATACCGGGGCATGCACCTGGTAATAACGCTGGCAAAGCCCCTGGTAATTGACAAAATGCCCGTCCCCTTCACTGACCGGTGCAGCCGGCATCAGGATATCGGCCATTTCAGTGAAAGCCGTTTGGCTGTGATCGACGACAATCAGGGTTTCTGCCTGCTCCCTAAGCAAGGCCGCCTGCTGCCCGGACAAGGCAGCCAGTTCGTTTTCTAAAATAATCACCCCGTCAACCTTATCCCCGGCTTGCTGCTCCTTGGTAAGCCGGGATAATACCTGCTCAAGAGACAGGGTCTGTGCATCGCTTAAATACAATAAGCCGGTACTGTTGCTCTGGGGTGGCAGCAGGGCCAGCTTTGCCCCCCGCCGCTCTTCATCCTGCTTTTCTTGCTGCCCCGCGCCCGCTTGATGCTCCATACAGGCATCGCTGTGCAAAATCTCCATCAGGTCATTAATGGCAGCAAAAACGGCAGCGGATTCATGACTCCAGCCTGAGATAATTAAAGGATTTTTAGCACTCAACAGCGCCGGGAGCAGCTCGCTGATAAAGGCTTGTCTCTCCGCGGAGATTTCATTTTTCGCGGAGACTTTGTCCTGGGCACTTATGATGCCCAGTAACAGGCGCAGCTGCTGGTTAAGCATCACCAGGGTCTGCTCTGTTTCCCGGGGGGAGAGTAAAAGTTTTTGCTGGCAGACATCATCAAGCTTAGTCGGCATCCCCTGCAGTGAGAATAACGGCGAAAGCAGCTTGCCCCCCACGGTGCGTACGGCACTGTCGTGCCAGGAAGCTATGCCTATGGTCGCCGCTTTTGCCAGGCCGGCATTTCTCAATGCCTGGCGCACCGCCAACGCGATACGCGGCGAGGTCTGGGTGATATCTTCACCGATAATCAACACCAGATCGCTTTGTTCGATTTCCGGGATACCTGGTGCCGGGTAGCGGTGCAGCGCTAGCTTATGCTGCGCCGCCAGCGCCATTTGCCTGCCGGTCAGTCCGGCGCAGAAAGCATCGCTTGCCACCAGTTTTTTCAAATAGGCATTTGCTTCGAGCGAAGCCCTGCCCGAGCCGATGCCGATAAACTTCTGCCCTTTAAAATGCACCAGCGCCTTGGCGACATCGAGCTTGGTCAGTTTTTCCGCCGACTGCTGCCTGATGCCCGAAACCTTCCTGATGCGCTGCTCGCCGTTAACAAAACCAATGCCGAAACGGCCGCGATCACATAAAAAATAGCCGTTAAGCTGCTCGTTATAGCGATTCACCACCCGACGGACCGCGCCGTAGCGCTCGCCGATACTGGTATTGCAACCAACAGCGCAATGGCTACACACGGAAGGGGCACTTTGCAGGTCCCACTTGCGGGCAAAATGGGCGGAAAATAACTTATTGGTAAACACCCCGGTGGGACAGACTTCCACCAGGTTGCCGCTAAATTCACTTTCTAATACCCCGTCCGTCTGGCGGCCGAAATACACCTGGTTTTTCGAGCCAAAGACATCAAAGTCTTTACCGCCGGCATAATCCTTATAAAAACGGACACAGCGGTAGCAGGTGATACAACGGTTCATTTCATGCCCCACCAGTTCGCCGAGATACTGATTGGTGAAAGTGCGTTTTTTGCCGCTGTAGTGGCGGGCGCTGTGGCCTGTCATCACCGTCATATCCTGCAAATGACATTCGCCGCCTTCGGCGCACACCGGGCAGTCATGGGGATGATTGATCATCATGGCGGCGATCACCTGTTCGCGAAATTCACTGGCATGTTGCTCCTTAAGACCGATACGCATACCGTCGCTGACCGGGGTCATACAGGCCATGACTATCCGGCCGCGGCTGTCGTTTTCATCCTGGTATTGGGTCACGGCGCACTGGCGGCAGGCGCCCACCGAGCCCATAGACGGGTGCCAGCAAAAATAAGGTAAATTCAGCTGATTGGCCAAAACACCGGCGAGCAGGTTATCGTTTTTATCCACCTGGTAAGGCTGGTCGTCAATATAAACCGTCAGCTGGTTTTCACTGGTTTCCCGGTCATTTTGTTCAGCAGGTTTTTTTGGATCTATGTCTGCCATCTTAGTGTCCTCCGTGATAAGGACAGCAGCCCTGGTCGATATGCTGCTCAAAATCATCATGAAAATATTTCAAAGCACTTTTTAGCGGTTCAACCGCTCCCGGGGCCAGGGCGCAATGGGTTTTCCCCAGCCACATAAAATCACAGAGTTTTGCCAGGGTATCGAGATCTTCCTTGTTGCCCTGCCCCTGCTCTATGCGGCTTAATACTTCCACCGCCCAGGGGGTGCCGTCGCGGCACGGGGTACACCAGCCGCAGGACTCCTGGGCAAAAAATTGCAGCAGGTTAAGCACCATAGACACGGGGCAATTATGATCATCCAGTACGATCAGCCCGCCTGTGCCTAAGCGGCTGCCCGCCTTGGCAATGGAATTAAAATCCATCGGCGTATCCAGGTGCTCCGGCAAAAGAAAATCGGTGGAAGCACCGCCGGGCAGCAGGCCTTTAAGTTTCAGGCCGTCGAGCATACCGCCGCCGTGGTCATATAACAGTTCACGTATCGTCGCTCCCATAGGCAACTCCCAGGTGCCCGGGGTTTTCACCCGGCCGCAGGCGGCATAAATTTTCGTACCGGCATCGCTGTCGGGAGACAGGCCCTTAAACCAGTCGGCGCCGTGTTTGAGGATATGGGGCAAGTTGCTCAAGGTCTCGACATTATTAACCACCGTGGGTTTACCGAATAAACCGCTAAATTGTGGAAACGGCGGCTTGGCCCTGGGATTGGCGCGCTTGCCTTCGAGGGCATTGATCAGCGCGGTTTCTTCACCGCAGATATAACGCCCGGCGCTGCTGTGCAGGTAGAGGTCTAAATGCACATCCGTGCCCTGGATTTTTTCACCGAGCCAGTTGTTGCGATAGGCTTCGTCTATCGCCTGCTGCAAGCGGCGGGCCGCCAGGTGATATTCACCGCGCAGAAAAATATAGGCTTTTTCCGCCCCTATGGTATAGGCGGCAATGATCATGGCTTCAATAAGCTGGTGCGGCACACCTTCAAGTAACACCCTGTCTTTAAAGGTCCCCGGCTCCATTTCATCGGCATTGCATACCAGGTATTTACACTCGGGGGCATTGATATCTCCCGGCTCATACATAGGCACGCATTTCCACTTCATGCCGGTGGGAAAACCGGCGCCACCCCGGCCTTTGAGGGTGGAGTCTTCCACCAGGGTCAGAACCTCGGCCCGGCTAAGGTGATGCAGGGCTTTTTCCGCCCCCTGATAGCCGCCAGCCTCTATATAACCTTCGATTGATAAGGGTTGCTCCAAATTAACCAGAGAAGTTAACGGCTTATCAGGGGCTTTAATCATCACTTAACTCCATTTCACTGATTTCACCGGCGACATCGTCATCATCGAGATAATCCCGGGGACGGGGATTGTTTTCCCGGCCGACTGCTGCATCCTCTTCATTTAAAAAAGAGGACAAGTAATTTTCCGTACTGGCCCCGGCGGCAATTTTTTCTAATATTTCCACCACTTTTTCCGGGGTCAGGTATTCATAGTGCCGCTCCCCTATCATCATCACCGGCGCTTTGTCGCAACCGCCGAGGCAGGCATTGGACAGCAGGGTAAACATACCGTCGGCTGTGGTTTGTCCGTAATCTATACCCAGGTGTGCTTTAATTGCCTGCAATACCTGCTGGTAGCCACTGAGATGACAACTGATGCTGTTGCAAATATGGATGACGTAACGGCCTACCTTCTGGCGGTAAATCAGGTTATAAAAAGTTGCCACGCCATCCAGTTCCGCCGCTGACATATTTAACATCTGGGCGATGGCATATAAGCTGTCATCGGAAATCCAGCCCCGGTGTTTTTGCACCACTTTCAACGCTTCGATACCCGCCGCTTCACGGGTTTCCATAATGCTGGCTTCATGCTCTATGGCGGCAATTTCCTCTTTACTCAGATAGCTGCGGTAGTCAGGAGTAATAGTGTTAATAATCTGCATAAATCACCTTTGACCTTGCCTTGTGCTATTGCGCTTACTTGAGTGACCACTGTTGGTATAAGAAAAAAAACTCATCTGTCCACATCCGCCATCACGTAATCGATACTGCCCAGGGTAGCAATAAGATCCGCCACCATCTGTCCCTGGCTGATCACAGGCAACATTTGTAAATGCGGGAAGCTGGGGGTGCGGATCCGGGTACGGTAGCTCATAGTATTACCGTCACTGATCAGGTGGTAACCCATAATACCCTTGGTCGCTTCGACAAAGGTGGACACTTCACCGGCAGGGATCACCGGCCCCCAGGAAACATTGACAAAATGCGGGATCAAGGTATCGATATCCGTCATGGTGCGGGACTTATCCGGCGGTGTGGTTTGCGGATGTTCCGCCTTATAAGGCCCTTCGGGCATATTGTTCAGGCATTGCTCGATAATGCGGATACTTTGCCGCATTTCTTCCACCCGCACCCGGCAGCGATCGTAACAATCTCCCTTGTGCCCCAGCGGCACCTCAAAATCAAACTGATCATAACCGCCGTAGGGACGCTGCTTACGCATATCCCAGGAAAACCCTGTGGCCCTCAGCCCAGGTCCTGTGATACCCCATTCGATAGCTTCCTCGGTGGAATAGGCGCCGACATCGACGCTGCGCCGTTTCAGCAGGGAGTTTTGCATCACCATTTTTTCGTACTGATCCAAACGCTTGGGCAGATAGTTAACATAATCGCGCACCAGGGTGTCCCAGCCTTTGGGCAGGTCATGGGCAACGCCGCCGATGCGGAACCAGCTCGGATGCATGCGTGCCCCGGTAAAGGCTTCGACAATGCCAAAGAGTTTTTCCCGGTCGACAAACATATAGAAAATCGGCGACAAGGCGCCGACATCCTGGACAAAAGTGCCGTAGAACAGCAAATGGCTTAAGATACGGAACATTTCCGCGGTCATGATACGGATGACCTTAGCGCGATCCGGCACCTGGATGCCCGCCAGCTTTTCCACCGCCATCACATAGGGGAAGTTATTCATCACCCCGCCGAGATAATCGATGCGGTCGGTATAGGGAATATAACTGTGCCAGGACTGGCGCTCGCCCATTTTTTCCGCGCCGCGGTGGTGATAACCGATATCCGGCACGCAATCGACAATTTCTTCACCGTCCATCTGCAGCACAATACGAAATGCACCGTGCACGCTGGGGTGGTTGGGGCCGAGGTTTAAAAACATAAAGTCATTGTCTTTATCCCTGCGCTTCATGCCCCAGGCTTCGGGATTAAATTGCAGCGCCTGCTGCTCGATATCCTGCTGGTAAGGCGGCAGGGTAAATGAGTCCATCTCGGTGGCGCGGGCGGGGTGGGTTTTCAAAAGCGGGTGCCCCTGCCAGGTATCCGGCATCAGGATGCGGCTCAAATGGGGGTGCCCTTCAAAGACAATACCGAACATGTCCCACACTTCCCGCTCATACCAGTTGGCATTGGGCCAGTACCGGCAGACACTGGCGATATTCTTATCGCTTGCACAGAGCGAGACCTTGATGCGCACATCCAGGTTACGCTCATACGAGCGTAAGTGATAACTGACGGTAAAGTCCCCGACATGGCCCGCTTTAAAACGGCGCTCGCTTTCATCGATGGCGGTTAAGTCAAAGCACATATCAAAGGGCTGGGGCAAATCAAACCTCAGTACCTGCATCAGGGTGCTCAGTTGTTTCCTGTCCACCCAAAATGAGCTGATATCATCGACAATGTTTTCAGCGGCGGTCACAGGCAACAGCTTTAACGAAGGGGACAGGGTGAGAATTTCATCAATTACAGGCACAGGAGCAGACATCGACCAGTCGCTACTTTGTGCCATATCTATTTTTGCCATACATCCCCCTTGCGCTTCCCTGGTAAACAGCCAGCTAATAAACAGAATAAAAAGTCATTAATGCGCTTCATCACTTCCCCTCAACAATTGTCCGGCGAGTCAAGGTTCGTGACCTGGATCCTGTGCTCATGCTTGATATCGCGCAGCGAAGGTTTGGCGATTTGGCTAACTCCCTGCTCCCCCACCACCCAGCTGAGCGGCCGCGGCTGGTGCTGGATATTATTTTGCAGCAGCAGCAAGCCTTCAAGCAGGGCTTCCGGCCGGGGGGGGCAACCGGGCACATAAACATCCACTGGAATAAACTTGTCTACCCCCTGCACCACGCTATAGATATCGTACATGCCGCCGGAATTGGCGCAGGAGCCCATGGAGATAATCCAGCGGGGTTCAAGCAGCTGCTCGTATAAATGCTGGATCACCGGCGCCATCTTGCGAAAGCAGGTGCCGGAAATCACCATCAAATCCGCCTGGCGCGGTGTCGCCCGGATCACTTCGGCGCCGAAGCGGGCAATGTCATGGCGGGAGGTAAAACTGGTGGCCATTTCCACGTAACAGCAACTTAGCCCGAAGTTAAACGGCCAGATAGAGTTTTTACGGCCCCAATTGATCATGTCATCGAGTCTTGCCATAAACACATTACGGTTCAGCTCCTCTTCCTGCAACGCTTTTGACTGACCCATAAATTCATCCAGCTTAGCTTTCGTTAATGACCACTCCATCACTATTTCCTCACACTGCTTTGCATTTGCTTAAGTTTTTGTACCCGAAACGGCTGATGTCTTTGCTTAAGCTCCAATGCGCCAATGCGCCATAGATACACCAGGGCAGCAAGCAAAATTACAATAAAGACACTGGCTTCAATAAAGCCCGCCCAACCGACTTCTTCAAAGGCGATCACCCAGGCAAACAGGAAAATTGTCTCCAGATCAAAAATTACGAAAAAGATGGCATAAAGGAAAAAATGGTTGCTAAACCGGGTCTTATCATCACCGGCAGCGATGACACCCGACTCATAAGGAATATTCTTGGCCCGCGTCTGTGTTTTTGGCCCCAACACCACGCTCAGCAGCATCATGGCGACTAACATGACACATAAAATGATAAAATAGGCGGCAATCGGCCATAGCTCCGCCAGTTGATTTGCACTCTGCACTTAACCCCCTAAGCTAAATCCTTTAGCTCTTTTATTAGTATTGTTTTGCACTAGATTGCTGGATTAATTTTTTACCCATATTTTTCTTGTTGTCTTTGTTCTTTTATTTATACGGAAAAAATACACTTCATGGGCGGAGTCGACGGCGGCTTTGATTAAACGGCTTTATCTGACGGCAGGCGCTAAGGCCTCAGGGGTAATAACAACTAATCGACACTTTTTGAATTACGCGCAATTGACTGTATTTTTATTATCTTGACCTAAGCATAGTAAAGAATTTGAAAAAGAAAAATTTTTCTTTAAATTCATCATCTTTAAATTTTATTCTGGCTAGAAAACACAGCGAGCTGGCTTGAAACTAAGTAAAAACAACAATAAAGACTCCCGATAAAACTAAGTTAACCCAAATTAGATAACCCGTGTTTGAAGCAGGTGATCACCAGTAATCAGCGGAGCAATAAAAGTGTCAATTTTTTAACTCCTTTGCCATTGATGCAAATGGCGCGATTTATCCCTTTGAAAATATTAAGCAAAATATCATGGCACATTAATTGATAGCTAATTCAAGAGCTTAATAAACTTAAAGCCTATTAACTTTATTTACAGCCCACCATTATTTTCAAGAAGTGGCACATAAGGAATATTATGAAATTTGATCTACTAAAAGCTTCTCTGGCAGGATTAATCATTTTAAACAGCTTTTTACCCCAGCTTGCAAACGCGGCATTGATAAACCTGGACCGTGACAATTTTATCGATAACTATCAGCTGGTAAACCCGACAGGAGGGGCTATTGGCGAAGGATTAGTCGACAGCTACGCCCTTGCCACCGGCCACAGCGAAACTGTCGGCAATATGATTTTAGATCCCGACGCCAATATTCGCTGGAGCTCAAAAAACTGGAGCAGTCATTTACCCGGATTTGAACTTGGCATCAGTTGGTCGAATTATGGCTCCGATGACAGCTTCACTTTCGGCTTTACCCGGGCGATAACAGCATTTGGCTTTGACATGTACGGCACGGCAGCCGATTTTGAAATCAGACTTTTTAACAATAACACCGCCATAGATACTTTGTCCTTTAACCATACCAGCGGGTTAAGTTTTATGGGACTAAGCTCAGGTTTGGCTTTTAACCGCATCGAAATAGAAGAGCTGGTAAAGAATAACTCAAATCAATATTACGGTTCATTTGTCATGAGCCAGCTTGATAATCCGACATCGGTCCCTGAGCCTGCGCCACTGATACTGTTTGCTTTGGCCATCTTCAGCCTCGGAGCAAGCAGACTCAAACGAACGGGTTAAACTTTTAGGGATTAGGGTTGAGCTAAATCGGCATCAGCCCTGAAAACCGTTCATCTGCATATGGCTGCCTGCCACTTCCTTATTTCCCGGGGCAACCGTCCCCTGGCTGTCAAGAGCATGACTTTCACAGCATTCAATGACCCTGGATATTTAGGCATGCTCAGGAAAAAACCAATACTCTCAAAAAAACAACAACTTAAAAGTGAAAGCAAAAAAGCAGGCACCGCCTTATTTGACGGCAATCCGGGGGAGTGCTATACATGGTTATACCTGAGTGTTTTACTAGGGTATTGCCATACGGACACGTGCTGAATATATACCCACAGCCAACCGGTTCACAACATCTGTCAAGGAGGATAGAGAGTGAGTGATTTGCAATTCCCCAGCAACCCGAAAACATCCCTTAACGAACCCGACATCCTCCGGGTAACCCCGGATGTCCTGCATTATATTGTCGAGGCCGTACCCGCTGGTGCCCTGCTGGTAGATGCTAACGGCCTGATACAATCAAGCAACCGGGAGCTGCAAAAAACCCTGAAATACAATGCCTCTGAGCTACTTAACCAAAACCTGGAAATGCTTTTGCCTGAACGCTTTCGCCGTGGTCACAGCACTTTAACAGCGGCATTTTTTAAAACCCCGCTCAAACGCAGCATGGGTAATGGCCGTTCTTTATATGCCCGCTGCAAAGATGGCTCTGAAATCCCGATAGAAATAGGACTGAATCCTCTGGTTTGTGATCAGGGCCCGCTGGTACTGGCTACCCTGATCGATATCACCTCGCGGCTGCAGGCGGAGCAAATGTTTCGCCAGATAGTCGTCAGTGCCCCCTATGGCCTGATGCTCATCAACCCGCAAGGTATGATCGAGTTAGCCAACCCGTTAATTTGTTCTATTTTCGGCTACTGTGAGCAAGACCTGCTATCGGTCCCGATGGAAAAACTTCTTCCGGAGCGCTACCGTAAAGAACATGGAAACTTACGGGCAAAATACGCGCAGCAGCCTGTTATGCGCGTCATGGGACCGGGACGGGATCTGACCGGGCTGCATAAGGACGGCACCGAATTTCCGGTGGAAATAGGCCTGAGCCCCTTTATCTGGAATGGACAGAATATGGTGCTGGTGGCACTGAGTGAAATCACCGCACGCAAAAAAATGGAACTGGACCTGCGCCAGATCAATTCCGATCTGGAAGAGTTTACCTATGTTGCTTCCCATGATCTGCGCTCTCCCCTGCGAGGGATCTCAGACCTGTTGGAATGGGTGCGCGAAGATCTCGGGGAAGATCCGGCCCCCTCACTGCTCAATAATATCGAGCGCATGACAGTGCGTGTTCATCGCATGGAAAAACTGATCGATAACCTGCTAAAATATGCGCGTGCCGGTCGCAGCCAGAATGAAATCAGCCAGGTTGAGCTCGATGAGGTGCTTGATAATATCGAAGAGTTACAGCCGCTCCCCGAGGGTTTTACCCTTGAACGCCAGCTGGATTTAACCTCAATCCATACCGCTAAAGTGCCCCTGGAAACGGCATTACGCAACCTGATCGCCAATGCGGTACAACATCATGACCAGAGCAGTGGCCATATCGTCATCCGCAGCTGCAGCGAAAACAGCCTGTGCCATATTTCCGTGACCGATGACGGACCCGGTATTGCCGAGCAGGCACACGAGCGTATATTCAAACTTTTTCAAACCTTGAGCCGCACAGATAAACGGGGCTCAGGTATTGGCCTTGCTGTTACCCGGCGTCTGGTCGAAACCCATGGCGGCAAAATCACAGTAACCACCAATCAAGAACAACGCGGTTCAACCTTTCATCTATGGTGGCCACGCTTTATCCGGAGAGACATCAATGGCAGCATCCCCCCTTAACATACTGCTGGTGGAAGACGACGATGTCGCTGCAGAGGCCGTCATCCGCAGTTTTAACAAAGCCGACCTGCAATTCCCCATCATACTTGCCGAAGATGGTGATATTGCCCTGAATATTCTTAGGGGCAGCCACGAGCGCACTATTGAAAGGCCCCTGCTGGTACTGCTCGATTTGAATATGCCGCATCTCAACGGCTTTGAGTTTTTAGAAATTCTGCGCGGCGATGAGGATTTAAAAGACACCGTGGTCTTTATCCTCACCACCTCTTCCGATGAAAAAGATCTGATACGCGCCTATAACGAAAACGTCGCCGGGTACATGGTCAAATCGGCTATTGGCCCTATGTTCAGCAAACTTACCGCCCTGATGGAAAGCTACTGTGAAGCCATAAAGCTGCCACAATAGCGCAAACCATTTGGCCACACCAGGGAGAGAGGCGGTGGAAAAAACTTTACATGTCCTGATAGTTGACGACGATGATGTTGATCGCGAACGTTTACATCGCATGCTCAACAACAGCCTGGATCACATCCAAATTGAAGAGGCGACTTCTGCCCCCCAGGCATTAAGCATATTAGCCAAACAGACATGGGACTGCATTTTCCTCGATTATCACCTGGGGGAAAGTTCGGGACTCGACCTGTTACAAGAGATCCGGGCCCGCATCGATACGCCGTGTGCTGTCATCCTGGTCACCGGATTGGGAGATGAAAATATCGCCGCTGCAGCCATGCGCGAAGGGGTGTGTGATTACCTGGTCAAATACAAGGTCGATGAAAAGCAGCTCATCCGCTCACTGATGGGGGCTGTCCACCGCATTGATGTCCAGCGCCAGATACATGAACTTGCCCACTATGACACCTTAACCCATCTCGCCACCCGTACCCTGCTCACCGACCGCTTGCAGCAAGCAATTAAACGCACTAGGCGGCATAGCAGTCTGGCGGCCCTGGCCTTTATCGATCTGGATAACTTTAAACCGGTTAACGATACCTGGGGACATGCCGCCGGGGACCAGGTACTGGTCGAAGTGGGCCAGAGATTACAGCATGGTGCACGTGCCAGCGACACGGTAGCACGCCTTGGAGGAGATGAATTTGTCTTGCTGCTTAATGATTTGCTGAATATTGATGAATGCGAAAAGCTGCTGCAACGTATCCGTAAAGCATTAATCCAACCCATTTTCTTGCCCGACGAGATAGAGATACGCGTAACCGCCAGCATAGGGGTCACCATGATCCGCGATGAAAACCTGGATGCCGATACCGTATTGCGCCAGGCCGACCAGACCATGTACCGGGTAAAAAATACCGGCCGTGATCACCTGAAATTTTTTGACCCCGAAGCAGAAAAACGCCAGCAAGACAGGCAAAATTCTTTTCAGGGCATACTCGCCGGCCTGAAAAATGATGAATTCCAACTCTATTATCAACCTAAAATCGACTTAAAAAGTTCACAATTAATCGGCCTCGAAGCCTTGCTGCGCTGGCAGCACCCGGTAAAAGGCTTAATCGGCCCGGGTGAGTTTTTATTTACCGGCGAACACGATAAGTTAGGGGTACAAATCGGCGAATGGGTGCTTGGTGAAGTATTGCAACAGCTGCAGGTTTGGTATCAGCAAGGCTTGTCATTAAAAGTCAGTGTCAATATTTCAGCAAAACACCTGCAGCGCAGTGATTTCGCGACACGGCTCAGCGCACTGCTCGATACTGTACCGCAGGTACCGGCAACGGCACTGGAACTGGAAATTTTAGAAACCGTGGAGGCCGAAGACATCAACGCTGTGCATGCCATCATTGATGAATGCAGGGCCTTGGGGGTCAGCATAGCACTGGATGATTTCGGTACCGGCTATTCCTCCCTCACCTGCCTGCGCCGTTTACCTATAGATGTCCTGAAAATTGATAAAAGCTTTGTGATCAATATGCTCGAAAATGCCGAAGACTACTCCATTGTCCGGGGAGTCATCAGCCTGTGTAAAACCTTTGGCCATCAGATCATCGCCGAAGGAGTCGAAACCCCCGAGCACATAAGCAAACTCATCGATCTCGGTTGTCCTTTCGGACAAGGGTTCGGTATTGCCTATCCCATGCCGGCAAAGGATGCCCCTCTATGGATAGCACAAAATCATATGCCGGATATAAAAAGCAGGAACAACCCCGCCCAATGATTTTACCCTTTTTCCCAGGTCAGATTTTCAACCTAGACTTAGACCCTAGATTAAACTGAAAAATAGAGTTTCTGATGAAACAGCTAGTACTCAAATATTGCCTGGCGGCATTTCTATCGCTACTGATAAGCGCCTGCGGCGGCTCAGACAACGACTCTGGCACAGAAGATCCCGCAACACCCGGAGCAATGAATGTCACCATTAACGGCCTGCCGGATAATCAAGCCGCCTCTGTCTCTGTCACCGGGCCGGGTAATTTCAGCCAGAGCCTGACCGAATCAGCCCTGCTGTCTCAGCTCTCCCCCGGTAGCTATAGCTTGACCGTCAACGATGTAGAGATTGACAACATCAGCTATAGCGGTTTTGACAGCAGCTTAAACACAAACGTCAGCAGCAATACCACTACAGAGATCACCCTTTCCTATGGCGCCCAAAGCCAAAGCCGCGGGGTGATTTCCGCCTTTGGCAGCGTTATCGTCAACGGCATCACCTATGATAGCGACAATGCCCTTGTGACCACAGATGACACCGCAAGCGGCAGCGATGACGATCTGTCGCTTGGCATGCAAGTCACCGTTGAAGGCCTGGTCAGCGACGATGGCGAAATAGCCCGGGCAGACAGCATCACTTACTCCGCGACCGCCCGCGGCCCGGTAACCGAAATCAACCTGGCCGATGCCGGCTTTACCCTGCTGGGGCTGGAGTTTTTAACCGACGAACTGACCGAGTTCGAAGGGGTCGAATTTAACGAAATCCAGGTGGGTGACTGGCTGGAAATCAGCGCCATACTCAACGGCGACAGCCTCTTGCTGGCCACCCGGGTGGAAAAATTAACCACCACCGAGCTAACAATTATTCTCAGGGGAACCGTCAGCAACTTAGACAGCAACGCCGGGACCTTTAATCTGGAAAACATGCTGGTGGACTATGCCGGGGCCGAAGTCTCGGGAGTGCTTAGCGAGGGGGCTGAAGTTAAGGTCAGCGCCGATACCGCCCCGGTTAACAGTGAACTGATCGCACGCACCGTCGAGGTAGAGCAAGAGGATGAATTTGAGTCAGGCCAGTCCATCAACCTCGACGGTATCATCAACAGCTTTGTATCTTCGCAGGAGTTTACCGTCAACAGCCAGGCGGTGACTACGACAGAGAGCACCGAATACGAACACGGCGATGAAAGCCTGCTGGCGCTCAATGTCAGGGTAAAGGTATTCGGCACTCTGGATGAAAACAATATCCTGGTCGCCCGTAAAATCCGCCTGGACAAACCCGGCATCATCAAGGTTTCGGGCCAGGTCGAAGCCGTAGATGCGGATGCCAACAGCCTGACGGTACTAAACCTCACCTTTACCACAGACAAACATACCCATATGAAAGACAAGTCTGACGCCAAAATCAAACGCTTTGGCCTGTCAGAGCTTAATGTTGGCGATAATGTTGAAATCAAGGCCTTTGAGCAGGAGACAGGTTTTGTCATCCGCTTGCTGACGCGCCATGACAGCGACGCTTCCCTGGCCAAACTCGAAGGCCAGGTAAGCAGCATTTCGGACACCAGCTTTGTGCTTGAAGGGGTCACAGTGCAAACCAGTGAGATCACCGAATTTGAAAGCAGCGACGATGAAGATCTCAGCCAGGAAGAGTTTTTTGCCTTATTAACCTTAGATGATCTGATTAAAGCCAGGGGACAGATGCAGGAAAGCGGCGAGTTGCTGGCGGTCAAAGTAGAGTTTGAAGAAGATGATGAGGATCAGGTCGAACTCAAAGGTTTAATCGACAGCTTTACCTCTGCCAGCGAATTCACGGTAAACGGCCATAACATCACCACAGATCAGGCCACCGTGTACCGGGAAGGCAGTGAGTCGGATCTGGCACTGGAGGTCATGGTAGAAGTCAAAGGCATTCAGGGGGAGTCAGGTACGATTCTCGCCACCCGGATTGACTTTGATTCGGATGAAGCTCAAGACAATGAGGTGGAAGTTGAAGGCACTATTTCCGACTTTGTCTCGGCGACTGAGTTCAGTATTAATGAAATTAGCATTACCACAGATGAGAGCACCACATACCAGGGAGGCAGCAGCGAAGATTTAGCCCAGGGGGTTGAGGTTGAAATTGAAGGCCTGTTGCAGGAAAACGGCACAGTGCTCGCCGGCAAAATCGAATTTGAAGATGAGCAGGAAACCGAGATCACAGGCACTATCAGTAACTTTGTCTCAGCAACCGAATTTATGGTGGGCGAGCAGGCCGTCACCACCAACAGCGCGACCCAATACCAGGATGGCGACGCCAGCTTACTGGCGGATAACCTGGTGGTTGAAGTTGAAGGAAGCTTAGAGAATGACCTGCTGGTTGCCGTGAAAATCAAGTTTGAAGGCGCAGAAAAAGTCAAACTTGAAGGCAGCATAGACAGCTTCGTCTCAAGTTCGGAATTTACCGTAAACGGACAGGCCGTCACCACCAATGAGTTTACCCGTTATAAGAAAGGCGATGAGGACGATTTGGCGCTGGGAGTTGAGCTTGAGATCAAAGGCACCTTAGATAGCAGCAATACCCTGGTTGCCAGCAAAATCACCTTTGAAGATTAACCTTCGCCAAGATGCGCCGGCTGGCTACCGGCGCATCTTGTGATAACAGATAACAAGTTTGCCAAATTATCAGCCGTTACTCATCACCGCCGTCCAGGATATCGGCAAAAGCCGACAGCTTATCCAGCACCATGCCGTGAATGGACTTTCTCGGATAACGGCCGGTTTTACTCATTTCCCCGGCAGGAGTATCCATCAAGATCTCCAGTGCCTGGTTAATATCTTCCACCGCCCAGATGGAGAACTTACCCTGCTCCACCGCCTCTATCACATCTGAGGCCAACATCAGGTTAACAATATTGGTCATGGGCACTATCACCCCCTGATTGCCGGTCAGCCCTTTGTCTTTACACAGACGGTAGAAACCTTCGATTTTCTCATTTACCCCACCGATAGATTGTACTTCCCCATGCTGGTTGATGGAGCCGGTAATGGCAATGCCCTGATCTATCGGCAAATGGGTGATGGCTGATACCAAAGCGCATAGCTCGGCCATGGACGCACTGTCGCCATCGATATGCCCGTATGACTGTTCGATGGCAATATTGGCGGAAATCGATACCGGGAATCCCTGGCCGTATTTATGTCCCAGATAACCGGTCAGCAGCAAGACCCCCTTGGAATGGATAGGTTTTCCCAAGTCCACTTCCCGCTCGATATCCGTCACCCCCTGGCTGCCGGCATAAACGGTAGCGGTGATCCTCGCGGGAGTGCCGAACACGCTGTCGCCGATTTCCAGTACCGTTAAACCGTTAACCTTACCTATCTGCTTGCCATCGGTGCTGATCAAGACCTGACGCTCTTTAATCTCACTCATCCAGGTTTCACTCATGCGCCCGGTACGGCGCTGTTTCGCCGCCAGCGCCATTTCAACAAACTCGGCCGTTAACTCGCCGTCCCCGTTGCCGTCATGTTTATTCCACAGGTAATTGGCTTCATCAAGCAAATCATTGATTTGGACGATATTGGCAGAAATTTTATGCTGATGCTCCGCCCGCCTTAAACCATAACGCACCAGCTCCACCATAGCGGCATCGGTCACCGCTGGGTAGCTGTTTTGCAGCGCCCGCTGGCGGATTAAATTGGCATAGGCCACCAGGTTGTCGTCGTTGTTCACCAGGTGACGGTCAAAGTCCGCCAGCACACGGAACAACTCGGTAAATTCCTGATCATATTCCTGCAGGGTGTAATAGATATCGGCATCGCCGAGTAAGATCACTTTCACCTGCAGGGGAATTTTTTCCGGCTGTAAGCTGTACAGGCCCGGCTGACTGAATTCCGAATAAGGATTTTCAATGCTGATTTCCTGGGTTTTTAACGCCAGCTTTAACCTTGACCAGATCAGCGGCTGACTCAGCAGCTTTTCCGCATCGAGCAGCAAATAACCGCCGTTGGCCTGATGCAGCGCCCCCGGGCGGATCAAACGGTAGCTGGTATAGTTACTGCCCTGGAAACTGGCAAAGTCGATATGGCCAAACAGGTTCTGGTAGGTGGGGTTTTGCTCATAAACCACAGGCGCCCCTTCCCCGGCTTCGCGCGGCACCAAAAGGTTCGGCAGGAACTGCTCCACCACGAGTTTACGCGCTTCCTTGTCATTCTGGCTTTCCGCCCCTTCATCCACCAGGATTTCCAGCACCGCATCCACCACATGGCTTTTCACTTTGGATAGATACTTTAATACCCCGAGATTGCTGGCAAATTCATGCTCGAGCTCTTTTAACAGGGGTTTTACCGCCTGCTCTGCGGTTTCATATTTCAGTTTTCTTAATTTATCCGACGAGGTTCTTTTCCACAGCGGCAGTTCAATCAACTGCTCCGACAGCAGGTTTTCCAGCTTGGCCAAAAGCAGGTAAAACTCCGCTCTTTTTTCTTCATCCTGCTCGGCAAACTCTTTATCGCTTAACGGTTTACCGTCCACCATCTGGGAAAAGCCGATTTCGCCGTTTTCTTCAAACAACACCACATTATGTTTTAACGCGGTATCTTCCACCACGGCAATGGCTTCATCATATTTCTGGTTAAACTCGCGGTCGATGGCACCTTTTTGTCTCTGGTAGCCGGGGTTGTCGAATACTTCCGGGAACAGATCGAGCAATTCATCAATAAAGGTATTCATGCGTTTAAGCAGCAGCTTGCCGTCTCCGGGGCTGACATAGAGTTTAAACGGCGCATGCACCTCATCAAAATTATTGATATAACACCACTCCGCCGGGGTCTGGCGCTCACTGGCCAGGGCCGTCAGCATCTGCTTGATTAGCGTTTGCCGGCCCGTGCCCGGCTCCCCCATGGCAAAAACATTAAAGCCCAGGGCATCCATAGATAAACCAAAGTCCAGTGCTTCCTTGGCGCGTTCATGGCCGACAAAGCCCTGTTCCACCTCGCTGCTGGCGGCGGGCATAGAGAATAAGTGTTCAGATAAAATGGCAGTTAATTGTGCAGGCTTCAGGCGCAATTGCTCAACAGCTCGGGTCATGCAGGGTCTCGCTATTAACGCTTAAAAAACAAGCGTTTTATGATGAATCGGGAATAATAACCTCAGTGTACTCTGACTAGGGTGCTTTAGGCAAAAAAGTCTGCCCAATAGATCACACCATCAATAAAATGCAGAGAACAATCAGGACAATACCCCGGTTATCGGGCAAATTTCCTGCACCAATCCCATTTTTGGGATTTTGTTTATCCCAAAAATGGGTTTAGTAAAGTTAACCTTGTACCAAAAAAACAACAAAAACAAGTTTTAACCTTAAATATCAACACATTAACCAATTGGCACAGAGCCTGCTCTATTGAAACCAGTTTATTTTCACGGAGTAACCAAGTTGGATATTAACAGAGCAAAAGCAAAAAAGTCTGCGCTAAGCCGTTATTGGCCCTGGTCAATCCTGGTTTTCTTGTTGGCCGGTGCTGCCTATTACCTCTACTTCCTGGCTCAGGCTGACTTTGCCATCGACAGCGAGACCCTGGTGATTGGCCAGGTCAAGCAGGGAAAATTTTCAGTCTCCGTCAGGGGCAGCGGCGTGCTGGTACCCGACAATATCCAGTGGTTATCCGCCAATGTCGATGCCCGGGTAGAGCGCATCCTGGCCAAACCGGGAAAAATCGTCAACAAAGGCGATTTAATTGTTGAGTTAAGCAACCCGAAACTGGTGCAGCTACTGGAAGAAACCCAATGGGAGCTTGAAGCCGTTGCTGCGGAAAACGAAGCCGAGCGGGTAATACAGGAGTCTGCCCTGCTGGATCAAAAAACCAGTGTATTAAATGCCCGCCTCGATTATGAAAGCAGCAAGTTAGAGCAGGATGCCCACAGTGAGCTGTTTCAGAAAAAAACCGGCGCGGTCTCGAAAATAGATTATCAAAGAACCCGGCTGGAAACCAAACAGTTCAAGCAGCGCTGGCACATCCAGCAGCAAAGGCTGGCGAAAATGACCGAAAACCTTAGCGTGCAAAACAATGCCCGTGATGCCCGTTTGAAAAAGATGCGTAAAACCCTGGAGCGGGTGCGCCAGGATGTCAACAGCCTGAAAGTCTATGCCAGCATCAATTCTGTGGTGCAGGATGTGCCGGTTGAAGCCGGCCAGCGCATCACCATGGGCGGCAATATTGCCAAACTTGCCCGCCAGGATTCCCTGATCGCCGAACTCCAGGTGCCTGAATTACAGATCCGCGATGTAATGATCGGACAAAAGGTGGTGATCGACACCCGCAATAACAAAGCGTCAGGTGTCGTCACCCGGGTCGATCCCGCCGTGGTTAACGGCAATGTCCAGGTCGATGTCAGCTTCAGCGGCGAGCTGCCTGGCGATGCCCGCCCCGACTTAACCGTAGACGGTGAAATTAAAATCGCCGAAATCAGCGATACCCTTTATGTCAGCAGGCCGTTATTTGCCCAAAGCCAGAGCACGGCCAGCTTTTATAAAGTCACCGACAGCGGCAATTTTGCCAGCCGGGTCAAGGTAAAACTGGGCAAAGGCTCAGTGGATCAAATCCAAATCCTCGAGGGCCTGGCCCCGGGAGAGAAAATCATTATTTCAGATCCCAGTACCTGGGAGAGTTATCAAAAAGTGCGCATTAATTAAAAACAGATACCAGACATAGAAAAAGCCCCCTAAACCAGCATAAGATAAGCAAAAAAAGGAACCCGTTATGAGCACATGTTTAATTGCATTAGACAAGGTCAAAAAAGTCTTCTATACCGACGAGGTTGAAACCCATGCCTTGATGAATATCTCCCTCAAGATAAACAAAGGAGAATATGTGTCCATCTCCGGTCCTTCCGGCTGTGGCAAATCTACCCTGTTATCCCTGCTCGGCCTGCTCGATACCAGCTCGGGCGGTGAATATCAGCTGGCGGGAAACGATGTCTCAGACATAGATAAAAAAGAGCGCGCCCGTATCCGCAACAAAGAGATCGGTTTTATTTTCCAGTCCTTTAACCTGATCAGCGATCTCGATGTCGAAGAAAACGTGGAACTGCCGCTCACCTATCGCAAAGACTTAACGAAAAGCCAGCGGCAGCAAATGGTCAAAGACGCCCTGGCCAAGGTCGATATGTCCCACAGGGGCAAACACTTCCCGGCGCAATTATCCGGCGGTCAGCAACAGCGTGTTGCCGTGGCCCGCGCCATCGCCGGCAATCCCTCCATCATATTGGCGGATGAGCCCACAGGTAACCTGGACTCAAAAAATGCCGAAGCGGTAATGCAGCTGCTGGATAAGTTACACGCCCAGGGCGCCACCATCTGTATGGTCACCCATGACCCCCGCTCCGCCAAACAGGCGAAACGTACTGTCGAATTGTTAGACGGGCAGATCATCGCCGACCACAGTACAGAAAAAGGCACAGATAACGGCAACGCAGCCGCTTAAGGGGACAGTGACAATGATAATGCAGGATTTTAATTACGCACTGCGTCTGCTCGGGAAAAAGCCCGGCTTTACCGTGCTAACCACCTTAGTTATGGCCACCGGCATAGGCTTAAGCCTGTTCCTGTTCAGCTTTTTTAATACCGTCTTGTTTAAGGACCTTCCCTTTAAAAACAGCGACTCCCTGGTGGTGATCGGCACCTCGGAAAATAAGGCAAGAAATTCCGGCGAGCTCAATATTCTCGATTACAAGGAAGTTAAAGCCGGCCTCAAAGGCATGTCGAACTTACTTGCCTACCACAGCTCCAACGTCAATGTCGTCGGCAGGGACGGCTCGAGGCGCTATGGCGCCACCTATACCCAGCCGGGCATGTTTGAAATCACCCATACCTCACCGCTATTAGGCAGGGGTTTTACCGAGGCCGAAAAAAAGCGCGGCGGCGAAGCCCTGGTAGTGATCAGTTATGATATCTGGCAAAACCAGTTTGCCGGTGACAAGCAGGTCTTGGGTCAAACCTTGCGGGTTAACGGCAGAAACCACCGCATTATCGGGGTGATGCCAAGCGGATATTTCTTCCCGAACGTTTCCGACCTCTGGATGCCGCTGCACCTGGATCGCGGCCAGTTAAGCCGCCAGGATGCCGGCACGGTTTACGGACTGGGCCATCTGGATCCCGGTGTATCCAAACAGGACATCAATAGCCAACTGGATATGATCATGGCGCGTATCGAAGAAAAATACCCAAAAAGCAATCATAATATCGGCGCCTATGCCGATACTATCCCGATGACTGCAGTCGGCGACGGCATTGCCGTGGTATATGCCATGCAAGTCGTGGCAATATTGATCCTGATCCTGGCCGCCATCAATGTCGGCAATTTATTATTATCCCGGGCAGTTGAGCGCAGCAAGGAAACCGCCATCCGGGTCGCCCTCGGGGCGCCGCGTTCACGCCTGATCAGCCAAATGTTATGGGAAAGCATTATTATCTGTAGCCTGGGCGGGGTGATCGGTTTATTAATGGTTGCCTGGGGCCTGGAGGTCGCCCAGGCGATCACCGCCACTTTTTTCGTGGAAAAACCCAGCTTCTGGTGGAAATTCGGCCTGGATGCATTTGCGATAAAGTTATTTTTTGCCTTTGTGATTGCCACCGTGCTGATGACAGGTTTATTGCCGGCATGGAAAAATTCCGGTGAAAACTTTAATGCCGCGCTGCGCGACGGCACCCGGGGAGCACAAGGGAAAAAAGCCGGTCGCTTAAACAAAATATTGGTGATCAGTGAGATATTAATCTCAATCGCTGTATTGATCGGCGCTGCGGTAATGGTACTTTCCAGTTATTTACGCACCACAGTCGATATCGGCGCAAACCCCGACAACATCTTGACCGCCACCATCAAATTACCAAAAACCGATTATCCGACACCCGAATCGCAGAGTCAGCTGGTCAAAACCCTGCAATCGAACCTGGAAACTAACAGCGGCATCGAAGATGTCATGATGGTTTCCTCGCTACCGGGAAAATACAGCCAAAGCCCGTTTATGGCGCTGGAAGGAAAAGTCTATCCGCTGGACCGCGGTTACCCCAAGGCCAATTATATCGCCGTTACCCCGGGCACCCTGGCGAAACTCGGCGTCGAACTCAGACATGGCCGTTACTTTAACAGCGGCGATCAGGGCCTGGATAAAAGCACGGTATTGGTGAGCGAAAGTTTCGCCAGACAACATTTTGCCGGTGAAACCGTGCTCGGCAAACGCCTGCGTCTGGTAGAGCCGGGCGACTATACCCCAAAATGGCTGACCATAGTCGGCGTGGTCGAGCATACCCGCCAGGGAGATACCCAAAGAGGCGAGCTGCCTTCGGTATTTCGTCCGTACAGCCAGGCGCCGCGTCCGCAAATGACCATCGCCATGCACATGAAAACCGACAGCATGACCACCATGACGCTGCTGCGCGATACCCTAAAAGCCATAGATGCGGAGTTGCCTGCCTTTAGGGTAGAAACCTACCACCAGAGCCTGGACCGCAATTATGCCCCGGTACGCTTTATCAGCAAGGTACTGCTGCTCTTTGGCATTGCCGCGGTGATCCTTGCCGGCAGCGGCATCTATGGCGTCATGTCCAATACCATCAACCAAAAAACCCAGGAAATCGGGGTAAAACGCGCCCTGGGCGCTGATGATGAGCATATCAAGAAAGAATTGTTATTATCCGGTTTTAAACAGTTCTTAGCCGGCAGCATACCGGGTTTGATCGCCGGTTGCGCCCTGGGCTTTGCCATGGCGCAGGTGATGGGGGTCGGCGGCAGCGCCGTTATCCTTATCGCCCTGGGTACCGCTTTCATCATAGGCGCCGTGGTCATGGCGGCCACCTACTTCCCTACCCGCAAGGCGCTGGAAATGGAACCGAGCCAGGCGCTGCATTATGAATAGGGTGTTAACTTAACCCTAAAAACCCGGCGGCGCCGAAAAACCAGTAACGCGCCGCCGCATTTTAATGGACAAGCGCCCGGCAAGAAAATATAGTCGCATTAATAAGTTAACACCGTTAGCGAAAGTGCGGTAAACACCGCAGAAGATAATTCCCCGGCATTAGGAAAACATGAGTACATTAGCCAAGATTTTATTAGTGGATGATGACAACGACATCCTGTTAGCACTCAAAATGCTTTTAGTGTCTGAAGGTTACCACGTCAGCTTAACACAAACCCCCCAGGCGGCCCTGGCAGCCCTGAAACGGGAAACTTTTGATTTGGTCCTGATGGATCTCAACTACTCCCTCGATACCACTTCGGGCGAAGAAGGCCTGGCCCTGATTGAAGCCGTCAGAAAAGACGACGACGAGATCCCCATAGTAGTGATGACGGGCTGGGGCACCATAGAAGTCGCAGTCGCGACCATGCAAAACGGCGCCAATGACTTTATCCAGAAGCCCTGGGAAAACGAGCGTTTGCTCGCCATTATCAATAACCAGCTCAAACTGGCCAGCAGCGAGCAGCAATCGAAAAAGTTAAGCCGGCAAAATCAGTTATTACAGCAGCAGGTCAACGGCGATATCACAGATGACATCATCGCAAAGTCACCGGCGATGCAGCAGGTACTGGGGATGATCAACCAGGTGGCCCAAAGCGATGCCAGTGTCCTGCTCACCGGCGAAAACGGCACCGGCAAAAGCCTGTTCGCCCGTTATATTCACACCCATTCACCGCGCAAAAACGCCCCGCAAATTTCCGTGAACATGGGGGCGGTCACCGAAACCCTGTTTGAAAGCGAAATGTTCGGTCATAGCAAAGGCGCTTTCACCGATGCCAAAGCCACCCGCATCGGTCGCTTCGAACTGGCGGACGGCGGCAGTTTATTTTTAGATGAAATCGCCAATACCCCCTATTCCCAGCAAGGCAAACTACTGCGGGTCCTTGAAGACAGGGAGTTTGAAAAGGTCGGCGGCAATAAAACCCAGCAAGTCGATATCCGGTTGATTTGCGCCACCAATGCCGATCTCAACCTTGCGGTTGAGCAGCAGGAATTCCGCAAGGATTTACTCTACCGCATCAATACCATCACCATAGAAATTCCCCCGCTGCGCAGCCGTCTCGAAGATATCGTGCCCCTGGCACAATCTTTTCTTCACAAAACCGCTGTCAAATACGGTCAGGAGGTACTCACCTTAAGCAGCGATGCGCAGTCGGCGCTTTGCAATTACAACTGGCCCGGCAATATCCGGGAGTTGCACCATGTGATGGAGCGGGCACAAATATTGTCCCAAGGTAAAGAGATCACAACCGAAGCTTTGGGCCTGACCTTAGCCTCCGCTGCCGCCAGCTCAACCCCAACAAACCTGCCCGGCGGCACGTTAACAACGCTGGAGCAAAATGAAAACGGCGAGCTTGAGACCCTGGCCTCGCTTGAATTGGAAATTCTCGAACTCAGGTTATCCCATTTCAACGGCAATGCCATCAAGGCAGCAAAATCATTGGGGTTAAGCCGCAGCGCTTTTTACCGCAGATTGGGGAAAAGTGAATAAAAATGACAAAGTATGGCGCACCAGGCCCGAGAAAATCATCCTTTGAAGCCCAGTTAACCCGGCTGTCGTTAATATCCTCCCTGCCGCTTTTTTGCCTGCTGATCCCGGTTATGTTTGCTGCCGGGATCTCAATATACCTGATCTTGCTGACGGCATTGCTGTCGGGGCTCACCCTGATATATTGCCATGTGAAAATCCACCAGAAATCCGCCTACCAGTTTCGCAGTTTAACCAACATACTCGAAGCCATGCTCCAGGACGATTACAGCTTGCGGGCACGATCGGATCACAACCATGATGCCCTTAACGAGCTGGTAAATACCATTAACGGCCTGGCACAAAAACTCAACCGCCAGCGCATAGAAACCGCAGAAAGCCAGCTATTACTGCAAACGGTGATCAATAATATCGACGTTGCCATAGTGGCCTTAAATGAGAACCGGGAGATTATGCTCAGCAATCCTGCCTCAGATAAACTGCTGGGCTTAACACAAAGCAATACGGCAAACGCCGACTTACTGCCGCTGGCGCAATTGGGCTCGCTTGAAGCAGGCCAGAGTAAAGTCATGCCGTTAACCTTTGGCCAGCGCCAGGGAAAATTTAAAGTCCATATGGAAGAGTTCAGGGAAACCGGCCTGCAGCATAAATTGTTGTTTCTCACCGATGTCAGCACCCTGCTCAGAAACGAAGAGCGCAACGCCTGGCAAAGCCTGGTACGGGTGATCAGTCATGAAATCAATAACTCCCTGGCGCCGATTGCCTCCATCAGCCAGACATTAAGGCGCTTGATTGAGCGTCAGGAAACGCTTGAAGGACAGCAAGAGAATTTACTCGAAGGCCTGTCCATCATTTCACAGCGCAGCCATAACCTGAAAAACTTTGTCAACAGCTATAAGCAAATTGCCCGCTTGCCTGAACCGGATAAGAAAAAAACCGCGATCAATGACTTGCTCAACAAAATTATTCCGCTTTTTCAAGGGCAGGAGCTGATCGTAAAACCGGGAGCAGACATCAATTTGTCGATCGACCCGGTACAAATAGAGCAGGTTTTGATCAACCTGCTTAAAAATGCCCAGGAAGCCATGCAAAACTTGAGCTTAGATACAAATAAGGAAACATCGGGAAAAATTGTGATTTCCTGGCAGCAGAAAGATGAGCTATTTATCCTGAAAATAACCGATGAAGGTACCGGCATCAGCAACACCGACAACCTGTTTGTGCCTTTTTATACCACGAAAAAACAAGGTTCAGGCATAGGTTTAGTGCTGTGTCGACAGATACTGGAAATGCATGAAGGGAAATTAAGCCTGGATAACCGCAGCGATAAAACCGGCAGTATAGCCACAGTGGAATTGCCGATAAGTAAGCATTAAAACGGCGAGTGATTAACCAGCCGTCTTGGGCTTAACAATAACTCAGGATAATCTTACTTCAGCAAACGGCGACAGCCAAAACACAACAAACCTAAGGCAAAAATCACCAGGATATTGGGCTCAGGTACGCTCACAGTATTAGCGCTGCCAACCGTCCGCACCAGGGCAACGCCATAACGGCTTTCCCCCTGATCTGCCGGGGTCACCCAGTCAGAGGATAACCAGGCAAGAGGCGGGATTTCGTTGCCGGAGCTGGCAAAACCATAACCATCACGCACATACGCCATATTAATAGCACCGTCCTGATCATCGTCATAACCAAAATAAGCCGAAGAGACCGCATACTCATCAAAATAGAGCGCTTGCCTGTCATCAGGCACGGTATAAGTCGCGCCAAACAGCTCGACAAAGTCCTTATGAATGCTGTCAACACCAAAAGTGCCCCAGTTATCCTGATTAAGGTTTTCATCCGCCACCCAGGTATATTCAGGAAAAAAATCAGAAAATAATTGCGCCATATGACTGCTGTTGGCCAGCGACCAGCCGTCATAATCATTTAACACTTGCTCCACGGTAAGCCCGGCGGTTTCATCCCATTGCAGCCACTCAAGGCTCTCACCGGTGACGATATTGGTTTCGGTATCCAGGGTGTAACCGCTGTGGGTGATCAAAGAAGCATTGGCGAAATTGCCGGTTAATAAAACCAAGCCTGCCAGGGCAAAATTTAAAAATTTTGTCGACATAAACATACCTTTTCTACACTTTCCTTAATATCTTGGAAAGCGACTACTAAAACTACAGGTTATTAATTGAGCGCCTTTATAACACCTGATATGGATTTATTCAATAAATCTTTTTTAATCAAATGGCTGGGAAAAGTCGTGATTTAGCAATGAATAGTTGCTTATTTGCAAAAAGTGGTAGTTAACACCTTACCTGCGCTTTGGTTTCAGGCAGCAAACTGATTCACCGCGGTGGCAGGCAAGTTTATCAATGCCTGAACAGGAAAAGGCAATAACTTCCTGCTCAGGCCATTTCCCTATATCGCTGTATCTGACAGGATCTGTGGCGGGATCTGATACTCTTTAGAATATAAACGATTTTGGTTTAAATCATATATCTCTAAAGTCATAGTCATCGACTCATCCATATCATAAATCTCATATAATAAATCCCATTCGCCGATCGGCGCGCCGTACAGCAATTTATGCTGAAGATATTCCCGTCTGCCGTCTGCTGTGGTGGTAAACCAACGGGCAGCAACGGCCGTTCTCTCGTTGGCACCGTCAATACCGGGAATATCAGGATCAAAAAGCACCCCCAGGTGCAATGTTTTATCCCGATTGTACTTATTCATACGCCCGTCGGGTTTCACCAGGCGGAATTCACCATTACCGCCAAAGCTTTTGCTTTCGTGGTACTGAAAAGCCCCCTGGACTATGTTCTCAAGCGAGACATCCGTGGCCGTTAACTCATAGTGAGCAATGGTAAACTGCTTAACCAGCTTAAGTTCTTCTTCGGTCAAGTCAGCCTCGGCAAAAATCCATACCAGGGCTTTACTCATTTCCCTTACCGCGGCATTAAAACTAGCTTTCGAACGCTTTTCATACTGCCTCAACGCCATCAGTTCCAGGCAACGTGGGACATTTTTATAGGCCTGCGGCGCAGTACAGTAAAAACGTGCCAGCCGTATATTGTTGGACGGGCTGTCATTTAATTCCTGAGCTTTGCCAAGATGAATTAATGCCTGCTGCCAGTTTTGGGCAAAATGCTCGCCTTCCATGTACATACGCCCTAAACGGCCATGTGCCGAGGCAAATCCAAGTGCTGCACTCTTTTGATAATATGTTGCCGCTTTATCCAAATCTAAAGGCAGTTGTTCGCCGGAATGATAATAACTGCCCAAATTAAAGTTGGCCCGGGCGTGGTCATAAGCGGCAGCTTTTTGATAATAAAGCACGGCTTTTTCCTGATCGTTATCAACATTATCATCGCCGGTATAACCGTCGGCAATATTCGCAAAATCATTTGCTATTGCCTGCTTGCTCCCGGCACTAAGCGTTTCAGGCGCAGGTAATGCTAACTGTAAAGTTCGCATTAAAAACTCACTGGTTATTGCCGCCTCGTGCCGGTCACCTTGCCAGTCACTGTGACCGTGAGCAGTATCCTGATAAAACATAAACTCTACAGGATGTTTGCTGCGACTGAGGATATATTTAAAACGATTGGAGTGCTCGAAGTCGGCAATATTATCTTCCCGCCCGGCAATCAATAAAATAGGCGCTTTTAATTTTTTAAACAGGTATAAAGGAGATACATCTATCAGGCCCTCATGAAAATCACCGACGGTTTTGGCGATTCGCTCCCGGTATTCTTCCCCTGAGCGCAGGTTACTGGCATTAAACAGCAGAGGCAGATCGTAAATACCAAAAGCGCCGACCACACAATCATATAATTGTGGATGTTTGATCGCCAACATCGCGGCAGAATAACCGCCATAACTGGCGCCGATAGCACACATATGTTTGAATTTATGTGTTTTTGTGACCTGATTCACCGCGCTCATAATATCCTGCTCGATCAACTGGCCAAACTCCCCGACCCCGCGCTCGGCAAAAGCCTTACCAAAACCGGAAGAGCCCCTGAAGTTAACCCTCAGTACAGAAAAACCGCGACTGGCATAATATTGGACTTCTTTATTAAAACGATCGCTTTCCTGAACCCCTATGGGGCCGCCATGAGGCATAACCAATAAAGTCGAATGGTCAATCTCTTGTGCCAGGGTTAAAAATGCTTCAATTTCAATACCGTCAGCGGTTTTAACCGCTATCTGCTCCGAAGGTGAGAAGCTTAAGTCCTGAAGATCGGAAAAAGAAACAAATAGCCGCTTCGCCTGATCCGATTGCTGGTTATAAATAAAATACTGCCCCGGCTCGGTAGAGCCGTTGACATATAACAAACTGATTTTTTTCTTGGCCAGGTGGTCAATCACATAAACTTCTTGATTGCTAAATGTTTTAGCCAGACGCTTGATAAAGTGCGCTTTATCCTTTTCAAAATAAAGTGTCTGGGTCAGGCCATATTTTTTATAGGTGACATAAGCTAAATGACCGTTAACATCAAAACTGGCAGCAGTGATGTCATATTTGGGATGCTGATAAATAATCTTACCGAACATTTGGCTATTAATATCAAACTCACGTAACAGCATCTTATCACTGTCTTTATCGGTAAGTACGGCAACAGTGTGCTCATCTAAAAAATGGACGGTTCTAAAGCTATATTCATCATCTTTAAGGGTGATCACCCTGTGCCACTCTCCGTCCGCTAAAGCGGCATATTTGATAGAGAAGGTTTTCTCCTCTTCATCGTATTCACGGGTAATAATACGCTCTAAATGCTCATCATAAATGTAGTCACTGATATTAGCGCCATCATGATCAACCTGATATGCCTGCTCAAAATCGCCTTTAGCCAGCTGAGCTATGCCTATGATGTATAAATCGTATGCCGTAGAGCGGGCCCTTCTTCGTTTAGCAAACATCACCTTATTCGCTTGCTTCGGCAAACGATGAACCAGATAACCTTGTGTTTTAATCCGGCTAAGCTGAATCTTTTCACCTACCAGTTCACCGACAAAGCTGATCTTTCGCTCTTCATTGATAATATTGAGATATAACTGGCGCTCATTTAACCAGTTATAGCCGTCTAAGGCGTTATCATTGCCTAAATTTACCCGGGATACAGATTTATGTTTGCTGACCTTAAACAAATCAAGGTAATGGTTCTTCTCATCCCGAAAATAGCTGGTGATATAATCGCCCGAAGGCGAAAGTTTTACCATGGCATTGTCTGCATTGGTAAATAGCTTATCTGCCGACAAAGGCTGAGCCGTCAATAGCTGAGGTATCACCAATCCCAGGAATAAACATATAAGATTAAACAAGCGCATGATTATTCCTCTAACTGGGCGGCTAAAAATTCAAAAAAGCGGTCCTGGCCGGGCCCGCCATAGACAACTGAATTGGTCATCAGAATATTGCTGTAATTTTCTTCTAAAAACTCCAATGCCTCTGAAGAGCGGTTAACCAACTCAATATTGATCCTCGGATACCAATGACCTCTCCTGACAACTTCCAAATGACCGACATAGCTGATTTCATCGGCACTGACGTCAAATTGCCAGGACTCTTCATCATCAAAAACAAGTTCCCAGTAATTATCCAGCATTAAACGATCTATGGTGTAAGTGCCCGCCTCTATATCAACCAGTAAATAGTTAGTGCCTTCTTTGATATCTTTTGAAGTTAACTGGATATTCTGCGGGCCTGAAATATTTATCGTTTTCAGGTTTTGATTGGTTTGAATACCAAAGAGTACGTAACCCTTACCTTGTTTCAAGACCAGGTTTTGATCGTTTTGCAGGGAAGTAACCCGTGTGGCGCAACTGCAAAGCAACGCCGTAGCAAGCAATAGAAATAATAACCGCATTAATTGTCCTAATATTATGGTTTAGTCTTTTACAACCCTCCTGGTGGAGGTACACCTGAAAAGCTAAGCGGCATTATGACTATGCTTATCAACTTTTTAGACGCGCTATTTTACATATTTCATGCATTAAAACCAAGGTTTCCCCCGGCATAATTAACATTAGGATCACTTGCTGATATCGCTTAATTTACTTACTTTAAACAAAGTTGTCTTTTACCGCTCCAGCTTTTTTACAAAGGTAATCTTGGCATCATCCGACCCGGTTTTTTCCTGGTAACCGCTGATTTGATAGCCGTTTGAAAGCAACATTTTCATCATATGGGGAAAGCGGTTCATGGATTTTACCCTGATCTTTTTATATCCCAACCCGGCTACCTGAGTTTCCTGGGCCCGTAACAGCTTTTTCGCTATGCCCTGGCTGCGGTAAGCGGGTAAAACCCCTCCCTGCCAGCTGTAGAAACACGCCTCAGCCTTTGATGTTTCATAGCCAAGTTTAAAACCGGCAAGCTCGCCGTCGACTTCGGCAATCAACAACAGGTAAGGACTTGAACCGATGCGCTCAAGCAGTTGACTGACCGGCTCGACCTCAAGCATCTCCGGAATATTGGCCTTGATGGCGATGGCTTCTTCAAAACTCCCCTGGCGAATTGTTAACATATTTGTTCCTACTCATATTTGCTTATTTATCAGCTGTAAAGTGCCTGCACCCTGTCACGGATAAAGTCTACCGCCACTTTCACCTTAGGCACAATAATCTCCTGCTTTTGATACAGCAGATACACGGCAAAGTTTTTATTGGTGGTAACAGATACAGCCGGTTTGATGAAGAGTTCCTGCAATTGCCCTGAGGCGATATAAGGCGCCACCACCCAGCGCGGCAACATCAAAATCCCCCTCCCCTGCAGCGCCTTTTCCAAAATCCAGCTGCCCTTGTTTGATAAAAAAGCCGCCGGAGCCGAAACATTTTGCCACTGGCCATCAATTTGTGCCAGCCAGGGAGTCGGTCCCCTCGGGGTATTAAAATACAGACCTTTGTGATGCAACAAATCGACGGCCGTTTCAGGCTGCCCCCACGCTTTAAGATACCCGGGAGAGGCCACCGGAATAAACTGGTTTTCCATCAATTTTATCGCCATCACCCGCTCATTAGGGGCAATACCACCGCGAATGGCGATATCCGCTTCATCATGCCCTAAGGTGGATAGCTCATCGCTGAGGTTGACATCTAAAATGATCTCGGGGTAAAGCTCGCTAAATTCATCCAGCAAAGGTAATAAAATGTGCTCACCAAATCCTACCATAGCGCTGATGCGCAGCTGCCCCATAGGTTTTGCCTGATAACTGCGCACTGCTTCATCGCTTTGCTCCAGCTGATGTAAAATATCCTGAATGCTATTAAAATAAATCCGGCCTATTTCCGTCAATTTGACCTGACGGGTGGAGCGAATAAGTAAACTCGCGCCCAGGCTTGCTTCCAGATCTGCCACCCTTCTTGATAAAGAAGAAGCCGGCACGCCAAAGCTCTTGGCCGCCTGAGTAAAACTGCCGCTTTCCACCACTTTTGAAAAATATCTTAACGCCCTGAGCTGATCCACTGCCTTACCTGTCCCTTACCGGCTTTTATAAAAAGTCATTAGCTATCAACAGCAACATAATCAAGCATTATTGTCTTTTTAGCAATTAAGCTTAGCCATTCTGGTTATATATCTTACCAATAAACTGGTCAATAATAGCCTGATAAGGCAGTAAGCAGATGTAATATTTTATTTTTATTAACTTTTTATTTTCCCGGAGCCCCAGATGCCCAGCTATAACGAAATCAAATTAAGCAAACACTTTGCCGGTGGCCCAGTCACACCCGATTTATTTGAAGTGGTCAGCAAAAATATTCCCGAACCAGGTGAAGGACAAATTCTGCTCAAACAAACCCATATGTCGTTAGATCCCGCCATGTTTGGCTGGATGACACCGGATACCGAGAGTTATATTCCCCCGGTTGCCTTAGGCAGCACCATGCGCTCATCGGGCATTGCTGAAGTTATTGCCAGTAACAACCCTGACTTTGCCGTCGGTGATCAGGTCATGGGCATGACCGGCTGGGCAGAGTACCTGTTAAGTACAGGCGAAGGCTTAAACAAGGTACCCCCGGGTGTTGATGCGCAAACCGCATTATCGGTATTCGCACTGCCCGGGTTAACCGCCACCCAGGGGTTATTTAATGTCGGCAAACCTAAAGCGGGCGAAACCTTAGTGGTTAGCGGCGGTGCCGGCTCTGTCGGTTCCTTGGTGGGCCAGCTGGCCAAAGCGGAAGGATTAAGGGTAATAGGTGTTGCCGGCAGTGATGAAAAATGTGCCTGGATGGTCGATGAGCTCGGTTTTGACGGCGCCATTAACTATAAGTCGGATGATATTGAAGGCCAGCTCAGCGCCTTAACGCCAAAGGGTATCGATATTTATTTTGAAAATACCGGCGGTCCTGTCCAGAACCTGGTGTTCGAGCGCATGAATGCCCATGGCCGTATCGTGGTTTGCGGCATGATAGCCGATTATGCCAAAGAAGTTCCCGGCCCTGGCCCGAACTGGATCCCTGTCATTAAAAAGCGCTTAACCATTGAGGGTTTTACCATGCCGGATCACTTTCACCAGGTACCTGAACTATTAGCCAAGCTCACCCCGTATGTGATGGCAGGGAAAATTAAATACCGCTGCCATGTACTCGATGGCCTGGAGTCTGCTATTTCGGGACTAAACCTCTTTATCACCGGGGAAAACAAAGGCAAATTACTGGTCAAACTCTAAAGTGTCCAGTCCTTAGAGGTTACTAGCGGCCATAGCTGATGCTTGTGGCCGGCTTTTTCCCGCCTTTTACCGGAATCAGGGCGTCAGCCCGTGGCGGACAAAACTCTGGCCGCCGCAAACCATACAGTCGGCAACTTCACTAAAATGGGAAATGGTGAGTTTTTCATGACAATGCTGGCATTCGAGTATGCCAAAACCGATAAAATCACCGCTGTGGTATACCCCCTGGTGATCGAGATCGTCGCAAAGCTCGCTCCACTCCACCTGGGATCTGTCGGTCATCTTGGCCAGGGTGTCCCAAAATTCTTCATTGAGCAAACCCAGATAAACCGAATGTTGCGCCTGTGACTGGTTTTGTTGGTAAAATTCACGTAAATCATACCTGAAATTATCGAGAAACTGCCGTACCCTTTCTTCCGGCAAACTCTCCGCCGCCGCCAACAAGCCTTTTGCCGTTTCCACCACCTCCACTATCTTAGTGATTTCATGCGCCTTGATATCGGCGAACCAGTTAGACAAGTTATCATAAACCCGCTCAAAACCGCTTTTATTTTCAGCCATCACAGTGCTCCTTTTGATCCTGAGGTTTACACTAGATCAGTTTCTTGTTTGTTACCTTGATTATAGTCAAGCAAGCCACCGGACAGGCAGTTTATACCAAACGTAATAAAGAAGTGACCAAGATTCAATGAGGATAAACGCTCAAATTCAAGGCGCGTGATTGAGCAATAGTCAGCTATTGGGATTGAGCGCAACGAAGAAATTGAGTGTTTAGACCATTGAAGATGGTTAATTCATTATTTCGTTTGGTATAAATTAAACCACTTAGGCAAAAGGCATTTATATTGACAAAATTCAACCGCAAAAGATAAACACGACCTAGATTAAACTTGTTGTTAACCCCATGGATAAGGTATTCTATGCCGATATTTTTTACAGGTCGCTGCCGGGCAAGTGATCCCCAAGCCGGGATACCCTTGCGCTTTACCAGCCCCCAAATTTAAGCGTTTGAGAACATCTTAATGGAATCCACTTACAATCCTAAGTCAATCGAAGCCCAGGTACAGCAGTACTGGACTGAAAATAAAACCTTCCAGGCCGTTGAAAAGCCTGGCAAAGAGAAATTTTACTGCCTTGCCATGTTCCCTTACCCGAGCGGACGCCTGCATATGGGCCATGTGCGCAACTACAGCTTAGGCGATGTCATTGCCCGCTATCAGCGCATGCAGGGTAAAAACGTGATGCAGCCTATGGGTTGGGATGCTTTTGGCCTGCCGGCAGAAAACGCCGCCATCAAGCATAATTCTGCTCCGGCAAAATGGACTTACCAAAATATCGATTACATGCGCAACCAGCTAAAATCTTTAGGTTTTGGTTTTGACTGGAACCGTGAGCTGGCCACCTGTCAAAAAGATTACTACCGCTGGGAGCAATGGTTCTTCACTAAGCTTTATGAAAAAGGCCTGGTATACAAGAAAAACGCCACGGTAAACTGGGATCCGGTTGACCAGACAGTATTAGCCAATGAGCAGGTCATCGACGGCCGCGGCTGGCGCTCAGGCGCTATCGTTGAGCGCAAAGAAATTCCTCAGTGGTTTATCAAGATCACCGACTATGCCGAAGAGTTATTAACCGACCTGGATCAGTTAACCGACTGGCCTGAGCAGGTTAAAACCATGCAGCGCAACTGGATTGGCCGCTCCGAAGGGGTGGAAATGACCTTTAAGGTTGCCGATTCCGACGAAACTTTTGATATCTACACCACACGTCCGGACACCCTGATGGGGGTCACTTATGTGGCGCTGGCCGCCCAGCACCCGTTAGCTTTAGCTGCGGCTAAGGACAACAGCGAACTGGCTGCCTTTATCGACGAGTGCAAAAACAGCAAAACCACGGAAGCCGATATGGCGACCATGGAGAAAAAAGGTGTCGATACCGGCTTAAAAGCCGTACACCCAATCACGGGCGAGCTGGTTTCCGTATGGGCCGCCAACTTCGTATTAATGGATTACGGCTCGGGTGCGGTGATGTCGGTACCCGGCCACGACCAGCGCGACTGGGAGTTTGCCACTGCCTATGGCCTGCCAATCAAACAAGTCATTACCGGCACAGAAGATGAGTCTATCGAAACCGCCGCCATCACAGAAAAAGGCACCTTGATCAATTCAGGCGAATTTGACGGCCTGGACTTTGACGCCGCCTTTAAAGCCATCTCAGACAAATTAATCGGCGAAAGCAAAGGCAAGGTTACCGTTAACTACCGCTTAAGAGACTGGGGTGTTTCCCGCCAGCGTTACTGGGGTACGCCTATCCCGATGATCAACCTGGAAAACGGTGAATCCGTGCCGGTCCCTGAAGACCAGCTGCCGGTGGAACTACCCGAAGATGTGATCATGAACGGCGTAACTTCGCCAATCAAAGACGATCCCGCTTGGGCAAAAACCACCTATAACGGTCAGGACGCCCTGCGTGAAACCGACACTTTCGATACTTTCATGGAATCATCCTGGTACTACGCCCGTTTCTGTTCGCCGGATAACGAAACCGGCATGTTAGACCCGGAAAAAGCCAATTACTGGTTGCCGGTGGATCAATACATCGGCGGTATCGAACATGCGATCCTGCATTTATTGTATGCCCGCTTCTTCCATAAATTATTACGCGATGTCGGTTTGGTTGAATCAGACGAACCGTTCAAGAGCCTGTTATGTCAGGGCATGGTGTTGGCCGATACCTACTACCGTGAAGCAGACAACGGTGCCCAGGAATGGATTTCACCGTCTGACGTTAACGTTGAGCGCAATGAAAAAGGCCAGGTCACTTCAGCGGTCAGCAAGGTTGACGGTTTACCGGTCACTTCTGCCGGTATGAGCAAGATGTCGAAATCGAAAAACAACGGTATCGACCCGCACGAAGTGATTGATTTATACGGCGCCGATACCGTACGTTTATTTATCATGTTTACTTCACCGCCGGAGCAAACCCTGGAATGGTCCGACTCGGGTGTAGAAGGGGCTCACCGCTTCCTGAAACGGGTGTGGAAATTAGCGTTTGATTTCAATGAAAAAGGCGCTGCGCCTTCCCTTGACGGTTTAAGCCTGAGCAGCGAACAGAAAAAGCTGCGTCGCGAATTGCATAAAACTATCGGCAAGGTCAGTGACGATATCGGTCGCCGCAACACTTTCAATACCGCCATCGCCGCGATTATGGAGCTGATGAACCACTTAACCAAGGCGAGCATGGAAAGCGATGCAGACCGCGCCGTAATGGGCGAAGCCGTGCGCGCCGTGGTCCTGATGTTGACCCCTATCGTGCCGCACATGAGCCATCACTTATGGAACATTATCGGCGACGGCAATGCCGTTGAAGATACCCTGTGGCCACAAGTCGATGAAGGCGCCCTGGTAGAAGATGAGAAACTGATCATCGTCCAGGTCAACGGCAAGTTAAGAGCAAAAATCACCGTTTCTGCGGCACTGGCCCAGGACGAGGTAGAAAAAATTGCCTGTAGCGACGACAATGTCAGCAAATTCATTGTCGATAAAACCATACGTAAAGTGATTTACGTACCGGGTAAACTGCTTAACATAGTCGCGAATTAATGATTAATTTATTAAAAAAGCATTTGGTTAGCAAAAGCACAGTGATCAGTTTAGTACTGATCACTTCCCTGCTCTCCGGCTGTGGTTTTAAACTCAGGGGCGACTACTTGCTGGCTCCTGAATTAAAAACCTTATATATCAGCTCACAGGATATCCACGGCGAGCTTACCCGCACGGTAAAACAGCACCTGAAAATTAACCAGGTGAATGTGCTGGAAAGCCCACAGCGGGATAAACCCGAGTTACGCATCCTTAAAGATGAGTTAAACCGGCGTACCCTGTCGATCTTTGCCAACGGCCAGGTGGCGGAGTATGAGCTGATCTACACGGTAAAATACCAGCTGGTCTTTGCCGGACAAGCCCCCCGTGACTATAGCTTCGATTTATATCGCGACTATCAGGACGATCCCGATTTGGCCCTGGCAAAAAGCCGGGAATTGTCCCTGATGTTAAAAGAAATGCGCCGCTCGGCGGCAGACCGCATTTTGCGTGATATGGCTGCTATCACCCGCTAAGGCGGGTGTTACTGGCTAATCCGGCTAACATTAGCAATCAAAAAACATGCGAATTTATCACAACAAACTCCAGGGCTATCTCGGCCAGTCGTTAAAACCGGTGTGGTTAGTCTTTGGCGACGAGCCCTGGCAAAAAAATGACAGTTTGGCCCGGATAAAAGCAGCGGCCCAGCAGCAGGGTTATGCCGAAACCGTGCGTTTTAGCGTTGATGATAAATTCGACTGGCAACTCCTGCTGCAGGAGTACCAGGCGTTAAGCCTGTTTTCCAGCCTGCGTATTTTCGAAATAGAATTAACCACCACCAAAATTGGCGATACCGGCTCTAAAGCTATTCTGGCGCTGCTCGAACATCTGCACAATGATGTAATTCTACTGTTTCACGGCCCGAAACTCGAATCCGCCACCAGCAATAAAAAATGGTTTAAATCCCTGGATCAACAGGGCATTTACCTGCCTTTGTATGAGCTCGATGCCAAAGGCTTACCGATGTGGATACAACAGCAGGCCAGGGGGTTAAACCTTAAGCTCTCCCGCGAAGTGACGCAGCTGCTGATTGAGCTGTTCGAGGGCAATCTGCCGGCGCTGTCTCAGGAGCTGGAAAAGCTGGTAATTTTATTTGGCCAGCAAACCATTACCCTGGAAGCTGCCGAGCAATTACTGGTAAAACAGGCCAAATTTAATCCCTTTCAGATCATAGATGCCATGCTGCTGGGCCAGTGCAACAAATGCATTACCATGTTAGACCAACAGCAGCAGCAAGGGGTGGCCGCCGGCCAAATCATCTGGTTCTTCCACAGGGAAATCAACCAATTACTGATGATGACCGAAGCCCTGCAACAGGGAGAGAATATCAATGTCCTGTTTAAACAATACCGTATCTGGGATAAGCGTAAACCTTTATATCAACAAGCATTAAAAAACATCCCACAAGCCAACCTTAAACTGGCCTGTGCCCGGGTGGCCCAGCTGGATTTACTCAGTAAAACCAGCAGCGATTTTAATCCCTTTATTTTACTGGCCGATATCTGTATCACCCTGTATCACGGCCAGACCATGAAAAATTTTAGCCTGGATTATGAAAACTTCTGATAGCGGCCAAACGGGCAAAACACATCAAACACCAGGCAAGACCCACGATATCGGTATCCTCGGCGGCACTTTTGATCCCATCCACCTGGGACACCTCAATCCCGCCAGGGAGCTGCTGAAGTGGCTGGGACTGGACCATCTGATCTTAATGCCGGCGGCTATCCCGCCCCATAAAGCTGGCACCTCGGCTTCGGCGCAGCAAAGAGCCCAGATGGTAAAACTTGCCTGTGAGCAGGAACAAGTCTTTCATTGTGATGAACGGGAATTAAAACGCCAAAGCACCAGTTATACCTTAGATACCCTGCTGGAAATCAAAAAAGAGCACCCGCACCAGCGGATCTTTTTCGTGATCGGCATGGATTCCCTGTTCACTTTTACCAAGTGGCACAAATGGCAGGAAATCCTGACCTTATGCCACCTGGTGGTCAATACCCGCCCCGGATACGAACTGGCGGATATGCCGATTGATACCCGGCAATTACTGGCCAGGCACCAGGTAGCGGATGTGGCCGCACTCAAGCAAAACCTGGCGGGCAATATTATCCTTGCCCCCGAAAGCCGCTGGGATATCTCTTCCACCCAAATACGCCAACAGCTTAAATCAGGCCGGGATTGTCAGCATTTACTGCCTGCTCCGGTCTTAGCTTATATCAGACAACATCAGCTATACCGTTAAGCACGGCCAAATAAGGCGAATTCAGGCCAATTAATCTGGCCGTTAGCCGTATGGACGGTTAACGGCAAGGTCAATTAGTGGTACTATGGCACCATTACAGGTGCGATTAGCGCACTATGACATGAAAAATTATATCAAATTAGGAATAAAACCTTGCACAGTAAAGAGTTAACAGCATTTGTTATTGAAAAGATTGAAGACATCAAAGGCAGAGATATCATCACTTTAGATCTGACCGATAAAGCAAATTTCGCCGATTATATGGTGGTCTGCTCTGGTAGCTCTAACCGCCACGTCAAATCCATCGCACAAAATGTTGCCATGGAGTGTCGCGCCATCGATAAAGCCCCGCTGGGGGTCGAAGGTAATGACGTCGGCGAATGGTCGCTGGTGGATCTCGGTGATGTGATTGTCCATGTGATGACAGATGAAATACGTGACCGTTATCAGCTTGAACAATTGTGGGCCTGATAAACTTATCCTATGCGCTTAACTTTATATGCCGTCGGCAACAAGATGCCTTCATGGGTGACTGCCGGCTTTAATGAATACAGCCGGCGTTTCCCCCGGGACATGTCGTTTCACCTGGTGGAGATCCCGCCGGGAAAACGCGGTAAAAATGCCGATATTGCCCGTATCCTGGAAAAAGAAGGTGAGCAGTTACTCGCCGCCATCCCCAAGGGAAACCGTATCGTCACCCTGGAAGTCGAAGGCAAACCCTGGACGACCCCGCAACTTGCCGGGCAACTGGAACGCTGGCAGTTAGACGGCAGGGACGTTGCCTTATTGGTGGGCGGCCCGGAAGGTTTGGCTCCCGCCTGTATCCGGGCGTCGGAGCAAAAATGGTCGTTATCGCCGCTGACCCTGCCTCACCCTATGGTCAGGATCGTGGTGGCAGAAAGTCTTTATCGCGCCTGGAGTGTGAATAACAACCACCCCTACCATAGAGAATAATGCCTAAAATCAATAAGCTGACATATGTCGCAACAATTTTCTTATCAAAGGGTCTAATAGCTGATAGCCAGTATCGGCTATTATCAATGCTCTCTATTTTTACAGGGACTGACATCCGCCATGGCGCCACGTAGACGTATTGCGATCCGAAACCACAGCGCTGAAGCAAACTTGTTTGCCCGCAGGACCTTTATCGCCTTTATCGGCGTGCTGATGGTGCTGCTGCTTTTATTCAGTAATATTTTTGATCTGGAAATCAGCTCCTACGAAAAATACCAAACCCGCTCTAACAGCAACCGCATCAAGCTGTTGCCTGTGGCGCCGAACCGCGGCTTGATTTACGATAGAAACGGCGTCTTGCTGGCAGAAAACAAGGCCATTTACAGCCTGGAAATTATTCCCGAGGAAGTTGAAGATATCAAAACCTCGGTGGCCGAGGTCAGCGCCCTGTTAGAAATCAGCCAGGAAAAGCAACAAAAATTCTTTAAGGCGTTAAAACGAAAACGCCGCTTTAAACCGGTCGAATTACATTCCAGGCTAAGCGACCAGCAGGTGGCACTATTTTCCGTCAACCAGCATAAATTTCCCGGTTTTTTTATCGACGCCCGGTTAAAGCGTTACTACCCTTTCGCCGATTTAACCACACATAACCTGGGTTATGTCGCCCGTATCAACCGCGAAGACGTGAAAAAACTTGATGCCCAGGGCAAGTCGGAAAATTATGCCGCCACCCACGGCATCGGCAAGCTCGGCATAGAAAAGTATTACGAAGATATCTTGCACGGCACCATCGGCCACCAGGAAGTGGAGATCAATAACCAGGGGCGTATTATCCGCACCCTGAATTTTACCCCGCCGGTCCCGGGCAAAGACTTAACCCTGACCCTGGATATCGAATTGCAAATGATCGCCAAACGCGCCCTGTCGGGCAAACGCGGCGCAGTGGTTGCCATGGATCCCCGCGACGGCGGCATCCTGGCCATGTATTCAAACCCGAGTTACGACGGCAACTTGTTTGTGCACGGCATCAGCAGCAAAAATTACAGCAAATTGCTTAACTCGAAAAATCTGCCGCTGATCAACCGCAGCATCCAGGGGTATCCCCCGGCCTCGACGGTAAAACCTTTTATGGCATTATTGGGACTGGAAGAAGAAGTGATCACCCCGCAAACCCGTATCTGGGATCCCGGCTGGTACCAGATGAAGGGCATAGACAACAAATACCGCGACTGGAAAAAATGGGGCCATGGCTGGGTTAACCTGACCAAGGCAATAGAAGAGTCCTGCAACGTCTATTTTTATAACCTCGCCTATAAGCTCGGCATTAACCGCATCAGTACCATGATGGAAAAATTCGGCTTTGGCGACTACACCGGCGTTGACTTGCATGAAGAGACCCGGGGAGTCGTGCCCAGCGTCGGCTGGAAACGGGCCAGATACAACCAGCCCTGGTATACCGGTGAAACGATTTCCGTGGGCATAGGGCAAAGTTACTGGACGGTGTCGCCGCTGCAACTGACCCAGGCGACCTCTATTTTGGTCAATAAAGGCGAGATCAAAATTCCCCACCTGTTGATGGCGACGTCGGACTCGCAGCAGCTTGCGTCCCAGGATCAGGGGAAAATCATCAAGAGTGCGGAAAATCCCGACAAGCAGGGCAGACAGGTTGAAACCATCTTTTATGAGAACAAACCGCCGATAAAACTCAAAAATCACGATAACTGGCAGCTGGTGCTCGATGCCATGCACAATACCGTGCAAAGACCCGGCGCCACCGGTTACAACGCCTTTAAAGGCAGTACTTATGACGCCGCCGGGAAAACCGGCTCCGCCCAGGTCGCCCGGCTGGGTCAGGACGAAAAATATGATGCGGAAACCACTCAGGAGCATAAGCGGGATAATGCCATGTTTATCGCCTTTGCCCCTTATGAAAACCCCGAAATCGTGGTGGCGGTGGCGATAGAAAACGTTGCCAAAGGCGGCGGCGCCACCAATGCCGCCCCTGTTGCCCGCCAGATCATGGATCAATATTTCGGCAACCGGGTGATTCTCGGTAAAGATAAAAACAAACATCCCCAGCATGATGATTTATACGGTGTACAGGAAAGTGATTGACAGCCTATTTAAAATAAGAGATACCAGCCATGCGTAGCACCGGCCACGATCAGGAAAAAAAGGCCGGTATCTGGCAAAAGCTGCATATAGATCTGCCTTTACTGGCGGGGCTGTTATGCCTGATGGTCTTAAGTTTATTCGTGATTTACAGCGCCGGTGGCCAGGACATGGATATAGTGATCCGCCAGGCAGTCCGCCTGGGCATAGCCGTGGCCGTGATGTTCGTGGTGGCGCAAATCCCCCCTTTGAGTTACCGAAAATGGGCGGTGCCGGTATTTGTCATCGGCTTGATCCTGCTGGTGCTGGTATTGCTTTTCGGCCATGTCGGCAAAGGGGCACAACGTTGGTTAGACTTAGGCTTTACCAAATTCCAACCCTCGGAAATCATGAAACTGATCGTACCTATTATGATTGCCTGGTTTATCAGCCAGGATAATCTGCCGGTAAAAATCTCCACCATCATTTTTGCCTTTATCCTGGTGCTGATCCCGACCTTACTGATCGCCAAACAACCGGACTTGGGCACCTCGTTATTGATTGCCAGCTCGGGCATTTTTGTTATTTTTCTCGCCGGCGCCAGCTGGAAACTGATCGCCAGCTGTATCGGGCTCGGCTCGGCCTTTGCCCCGATTTTATGGCTTTACCTGATGAAAGAGTACCAGAAACAGCGGGTGCTGACTTTTTTAAATCCCGAGCAAGATCCGCTGGGCTCAGGTTACCATATTATCCAGTCAAAAATCGCCATCGGCTCAGGCGGCCTGCACGGCAAAGGCTGGTTGCAGGGCACCCAGTCCCAGCTGGAGTTCTTGCCCGAGCGCCATACCGATTTTATCTTTGCCGTTTTCAGTGAAGAATTCGGCCTGATCGGCGTGGCCCTGTTGCTGCTGGTTTACCTGGCCATCGTCATGCGCGGTTTATGGATTGCAGTGAATGCCCAGCAGGCCTTTACCAAATTACTGGCAGGCAGCCTGACCCTGACCTTTTTCGTCTATGTCTTTGTTAACATCGGCATGGTTTCCGGGTTATTGCCCGTGGTGGGCGTGCCCCTGCCCCTGGTCAGTTACGGCGGTACTTCCATGGTGACATTAATGGCGGGATTTGGCATATTGATGGCCATCAGTACCCACAGGCGCTTTATCGGTTCGTAGCAAGCGGCTTGTCAAAAGCACCGGCAAAAGCCTGGCATAAACCAATAATAACGACAGACCTTGAAATAATAATAAGAAGAAACACAGTGAACAAAACGGCGCTACTCATCTTTATCACCTTATTTTTAACTGCCTGTAGCAAGCAATACGGCCGTTATCAGCAAGCCAACGACAGCACTCCTACCCGGCTGCCAAGCGCCGGCGAATTACATGACGCCGTGCCCCGCGCCGAGCCTCACAGCCGCGGCGGTAACAAAAACTATACCGTACGCGGCAAGCATTACCAGGTACTTAAAAACGCAGAAAATTTCAGCCAGACCGGCATTGCCTCCTGGTACGGGAAAAAGTTTCATGGCCACCTGACCTCCAACGGTGAAATCTATGATATGTATGCCATGAGCGCCGCCCATAAAAACCTGCCGCTGCCCACCTATGCCAAAGTCACTAACCTGAGCAATAACAAATCCGTGATTGTCAGGGTCAATGACCGCGGCCCTTTTCACGAGAGCAGGGTTATCGACTTATCCTACAGCGCCGCCTATAAGCTGGATATGTTAAAAACCGGTACCGCCAAGGTCCGTATTACCGCCATCACGGACTTTAGCGGCAAAAAAACCCAAGCTGTCTCCGCAGCCGCTCAGTCAGCAAGCTCCCCTGAGCCGGCCACTGCCTCGACGCTTTCCCCAACAGAAACTCAGCAGACTCAGGAACAAAACCAGGCTAAAGCTCAGTATTATATTCAAATCCTGGCAACCCGGGATCAACAACAAGCACAGGCAACCGCCACCGCCCTGGCCAACTTGTATCAACAAAACGTCAGCCTGGGAGAGAAGAACGGCATCTTCCGGGTGCAGATGGGACCGCTGGAACAGGGGGAATCATTAAACAGCTTATTAACGACCCTGCAACAAAATGGCTATTCCGGCGCTTACCGACGTAAATTATTACAATAACCGGAGAAAACTTTCTCCCTGCCCCATAGTAAACGGCGGTGATAATGTTATACTCGGGAAAAATTTTTGTTGGCTATTTATTGCTATTTATTAGCAAGGGTTATCGAAAAAAGATGAACCGGATAAGCCAGTAAGCATCAAACAAAATAAGAATTTCAAAGGATCATTATGCCCAAGAATTTGGCAGGCAAACGAGTCTTTGCTCGAAGCAAAATTATTACTCTTTTCGGCTCTCTTATCATCAGCGCCTCAGCCCTGGCGCAACAGGTGATCATTCCCAGCCCTCCGGAAATTAATGCCAAGGGTTATATCCTGATGGATTACACCACGGGCAAGGTGATTGCAGAAGGCAATGCCGATACCCTGCTGGCTCCTGCCAGCCTGACCAAAATGATGACCAGCTACATCATCGGCCAGGAAATCAAAACCGGCAACATCAGCAAAGACGATAAAGTCACCATCAGTGAAAACGCCTGGGCGAAAAACTTCCCCGAGTCGTCAAAAATGTTTATCGAAGTAGGCACAGAAGTCTCGGTAGATTTACTCAACCAGGGCATCATCGTTGCCTCGGGTAACGACGCCTGTGTTGCCATGGCCGAGCATATCGCCGGCAGCGAAAGCGCCTTTGCCGATTTAATGAATGCCCATGCCGAACAGCTTGGCATGAACAGCAGTTTTTTTGAAAACAGCCACGGCCTGGACAGCGATTCACACCAGACCACACCGCGTGATATGGCCACCCTGGCTATCGCCCTTATCCGTGACGTACCGGAAGAATATAAGGTTTATAAGCAAAAATCTTTTACCTACAACAACATCAAGCAATATAACCGCAACAGCCTGTTGTGGGATAAAAGCCTGAATGTGGACGGTTTAAAAACCGGCCATACCTCCAAGGCCGGATACAGCCTGGTGACCTCGGGCACAAAAAATGATATGCGCCTGGTTACGGTCGTTATGGGCACAGAAAGCGAACGCGCCCGTAAGGTAGAAAGTAAAAAGCTGCTGAACTATGGTTTCCGTTTCTTCGAAACCATTACCCCGTACCATGCCGGCGAAAAATTTGCCGCCAACCGCGTCTGGATGGGGGATATCGAAGAAGTCGATTTAGGTATTTTGGTTGACACGCCGATCACTATCCCCAGGGGGCAAAGCAAAAACCTCAAAGCCAACATCGAGCTGGATCGCCAGCTCACCGCACCGCTTAATAAAGGCGAAGTGGTTGGTAAACTGTTCTTACAACTCGACGGTCAGGACATCGCCAACTACCCGTTAGTCACCTTACAGGAAGTTAACGAAGGCGGTATGTTCAGCCGTTTGCTGGATTACGTTAAGCTTCAGTTTGTTAACTAATGCCAGTGTCGCTTAAAAGAAAATCCCGGCCTTGAGCCGGGATTTTTTATGCCTGAAAGTTAACGGTACTGTTGAAATTACCGATAACATCACCATAAAGGATATCTTAGTTTGCTGAGATATCATGCCAAACGTAATAATTAGGTGACCAAGATTCAATGAGGATAAAGACTCAAATTCAAGGCGCGTGATTGAGCAATAGCCAGCTATTGGGATTGAGCGCAACGAAGAAGTTGAGTGTTTAGACCATTGAAGATGGTTAACTAATTATTTCGTTTGGTATTAGCCCTGCCCCATCAATTAGTGATAAAATAACCACAAATAGCTGGCTTGAGTGGCCAACTTGGGCGCAACTAGTGTGTTTTGGCCGACGAAACAAACACTTAAATAATGACATTGTAAAAGAGAAATGAAATGCAAACCCGTTTTGATGAGTTATTAGATTTTCCCGCGGTATTAAACTTTAAAGTAATGGGTATCGCCTGTGATGAATTACCCGATCTTATCGTTGCCGAGCTGCAAAAACATACCCCGGGCGATTATGCCCCGACGGTAAAAGCCAGCTCGAAAGGTAATTATCACTCGGTTTCTGTTGCCGTTACCGTGACCAGTAAAGAACATGTCGAATTGATTTATACCAGCCTGAATGCCATTGAGCAGGTACGCTACGTCCTGTAAATCAAGGTTTGTTTTTGTCTGTTTTCCCGGCATCGCAATAACCATACAGCTGCCGGGGTGATATTCCCTTATAATTTTAATATACTAAGCACATTCCGAATATATCAGGGCTCTGACTTGCAAAATACGTTAATAATTCGGCAGCTTGCCAACATGGACTACACCAAGGTCTGGCAGGCGATGCAACATTTTACCGACAACCGTAATGACGACACCTTAGACGAATTATGGCTGGTAGAACATCCCCCGGTCTTTACCCAGGGACAGGCAGGCAAAGAAGAACACCTGTTGATGCCGGGCGATATTCCCGTGGTGAAAGTCGACCGCGGCGGCCAGGTGACCTATCACGGCCCGGGCCAGCAGGTGATTTATTTTATGATCAACCTGCGCCGGCGAAAAATCGGCGTACGCGAGCTGGTAACTTTGATTGAGAACAGCATAGTGGCCTCTTTAGCGGATTATAATATTACCGCCTATGCCAAAAAAGATGCCCCCGGCGTATATGTCGACGACAAAAAAGTCGCCTCTTTAGGGCTTAGGGTACGTAAGGGCTGCTCATTCCACGGCCTGGCGTTAAACGTCAATATGGACTTGTCCCCGTTTCTGCGCATTAACCCCTGCGGTTATGCCGGACTGGAAATGGTACAAACCTGCGACTATAACGGCCCGGACAATGTCGAAGAAGCCGGCAAAAGTTTAATCGAGCATTTAACCCGGTTATTCGAAGCAGAGGAAGTCCGTTACCAAAACGGCTTAGAAACCCTGCTGGTCGATGAATAGACATCGACTGATAATTAATTAGAAACAAAAGAATACCATCCACAACAACAGGTTTGGAAAAGAAGATATGACGACTAAATCATCACGCATTGCCCCGGGCACTAAGTTGCGTGACGCAGACAAAATGGCACATATTCCGATCAAAGTGGTCACCTCAGAGCGGGAAACCATGTTACGCAAACCCGAATGGTTACGCATCAAGCTGCCCCGCACCACAGAGCGCATCGACTCAATAAAATCGGCACTACGTAAACATGATCTGCATTCGGTTTGTGAAGAAGCTTCCTGTCCGAACCTGTCGGAGTGTTTTAACCACGGCACCGCCACCTTTATGATCTTGGGTGATATCTGTACCCGTCGTTGTCCCTTCTGCGATGTCGGCCATGGCCGCCCGCTGGCTCCCAACGCGGAAGAGCCGAAAAAGCTGGCATTAACGCTAAAAGACATGGCGCTGAAATACGTGGTGATCACCTCCGTTGACCGTGACGATTTACGAGACGGCGGCGCCCAGCAGTTTGCCGACTGTATCAAAGAAATCGGCATCCACGCCCCTAATACCAAGATTGAAGTCCTGGTACCGGATTTCCGTGGCCGCATGGACAAGGCACTGGAGATTTTAAACCAGTCGCCGCCGGATGTGTTTAACCACAACCTGGAAACCGCACCACGCTTATATACCAAGGCCCGCCCCGGCGCCAACTACCAGTGGTCACTGGATTTGCTGAAAAAGTTCGGCGAAGCCAACCCGGACGTGCCGACCAAATCCGGTTTAATGGTAGGCCTGGGTGAAACCAATGAAGAAATCCTCGAAGTGATGCAGGATTTGCGCAATCACGGCGTAACTATGCTGACCATAGGCCAGTACCTGCAGCCGAGTAAACATCACCTGCCGGTTGAGCGCTACGTACACCCCGATGAATTTGAAATGTTCCGTGTTGAAGCCATGAAGATGGGCTTTGAACATGCCGCCTGTGGCCCGCTGGTACGCTCTAGCTACCATGCCGACAAACAGGCTGCCGGTGAAGAAGTAAAATAAAAACTCTACCGCCGGTATCGCCGTGACCTCACGGCATACATCCTATAAAGAAAAAGCCGCAAACAAGATACTTGTTTGCGGCTTTTTTATAATAAGAAACAATTTACCCTGCAAGCATATAAAAAGAAACAGGGGCCTGCCATACTTTATAGCAGCCCTGCCGCCTGTATCTCATTATTCTTATTTACTCCACCTTGCCAGGGTCAGGCTTGCTGACAGAAAAGCAAGCTAGCCGGTGATCACCGGCGTCGGGCATACCACATCGGCATTTTGCCCCCTGTGTCTTAAAAAATGATCCATCAGGGTCAATGCCAGCATAGCTTCGGCAATCGGCACCGCACGGATACCGACACAAGGATCATGACGGCCCTTGGTAATAATATCCGTCGACTCCCCCTGCAAATCCACGGTTTTACCGCTCACACCGATACTGGAAGTCGGTTTTAACGCAATATTGGCGACAATCTGCTGACCGGAAGAAATGCCCCCTAAAACACCGCCGGCATGGTTGCTGGCAAACCCTTCCGGTGTCAGTTCATCCCTGTGCTCAGAGCCTTTTTGATTCACCACGGCAAAACCGTCGCCTATCTCCACCCCTTTCACCGCATTGATACCCATCAGGCCATGGGCAATTTCGGCATCGAGACGGTCAAAAATAGGCTCGCCAAGGCCCACAGGCACATTATCGGCAACCACCATCACTTTGGCGCCGATAGAGTCTTTACCGCGGATAATTTCCCGCAGTTTTTCGTCCAGCTGCTCCAGCTTGCTTTCATCCGGAAAGAAAAACGGATTCTCTTCAACAATATTCCAGTCATAGTTTTGCGCGGCAATATCGCCAATCTGGGTGACACAGCCTTTAATATCAATGCCGAACTTTTGCTTCAGGTATTTTTTCGCAATCGCACCGGCAGCCACCCGCATCGCGGTTTCCCGGGCAGAAGAGCGTCCGCCGCCACGGTAATCACGAATGCCGTATTTCTGCCAGTAAGTATAATCGGCATGGCCGGGACGGAAGTTCTGGGCAATATCAGAATAATCTTTCGAGCGCTGATCGGTATTTTCGATCAGTAACCCTATCGGTGTGCCCGTGGTTTTTCCTTCAAACACCCCGGACATAATTTTGACCTGATCCGGTTCCCGGCGCGCCGTGGTATAACGCGAGGTGCCCGGTCTTCTGCGGTCGAGATCTGCCTGCAAGTCGGCTTCCGTCAGCTCCAGTCCCGGAGGACAACCGTCAATAATCGCCCCTAAGCCCAGACCATGACTTTCCCCGAAAGTGGTCACCGTAAATAACTTTCCGAATGTATTACCTGACATTATTAATCTATTACCTGTTGTTTAAAAGTTTCAGCATATTGAAGTAGTTGTGCCTTCGTTAACATAAAGACCCCGTGCCCGCCGCGTTCGAACGTCAGCCAGGTGAAAGGAACTTCGGGATAAACTTCCTCGACATGAATTTGCGAATTGCCGACTTCGCAAATTAAAAGGCCGTTATCATTAAGATGCTCCGACGCCTGGGCGAGAATTTTCCGCACGATATCCAAACCGTCGACGCCACAGCCTAAGCCCATTTCCGGCTCGTGTATATACTCCTGCGGCAGGGAATCAACATCTTCCTGATCGACGTACGGCGGGTTGGTCACAATTAAATCATAACTCAGTCCCGGGATCCCAGAAAAAACATCAGATTGAATTGGAATAACTTGTTCACTAAGTCCATGATTTTCGATATTAATCTGTGCGACATTCAGGGCATCTACCGACAGGTCGAGCGCATCGACCTCGGCTTCCGGGAAGGCATAGGCACAGGCAATGGCAATACAGCCGCTGCCGGTACATAAATCCAGGATACGCTCCGGCGGCTTATTGGCGTCGATTAACGGCGCAAACTGCTTTTCAATATATTCGCCAATCGGCGAGCGCGGCACCAGTACCCTGTCGTCGACATAAAAAGATAAATTGGCAAACCTGGCGTGGTTGGTAATATAAGCGGCGGGAATATTCTCCACTACGCGGCGCTCGATAATCGCCAACAGCTCGGATTTTTCCTGATCCAGCAAGCGGCACGCCATCACCTGCTCGGTTAGGTGTTCGGGTAAGTCCAGCGCATACATCACCAGGGTAACGGCCTCGTCCCAGGCATTGTCGGTACCATGACCAAAATAGAGCTCAGCACGGTTAAACTGGCTGGCGGCAAAACGCAAATAATCGCCTATGGTATGTAATTGCGCACTTACGGGCACGGTATCAAAGGTACTCACAAAGCTTCCTCAAAGGATAGTAAAAATAGGGCTCGCGGTTATTCTACCGCTAAACGCCCCTTATTGAACAGATCGTTGCATAGATAGTTCAGCAGAAAATTGCACGCTAAATTAAGGATTAAAACAAGCGATAAAGGCATTGAGCCTGGCATCATGGTGATATTTCCCTGCCAACGCCTGCTGCTGGAAATCAGCTATGGTCATGGCCAGCTCAATATCGGCATCTTCTGCCATGCCGATAGCAAAGTTCAAGGCAAAAGCCCCGCCGAGCTGCTCGGTCGCCACCCAGGCGGTTAACTCTTCACAGGCAAATTGAATCGTGATGCCTGCCCGGCAATGGCGGGGAGAAAATAACGCCTTCATTGCCAGCAGATCCCAGTGATGAAAATGCCTCCCCTCTTTTTCCAGCGGCAACGCCCCGGCCCCCCAACGGATAAGCTCCAGGATCACCCCTTCAAGCTCCCGCCCCTTTTCTGTTAACCGGTACGCCGAGCGTTTATCTTCCGGGTTGAGCTTTGCCACCATATCGCACTGCTCCAGCTCTTTCAGCCGCTGGCTGAGCAAATTGGTGCCCATGCCTGCCAGGTAGGTATTTAGCTCCTTAAAGCGGCATGGCTGAATCAACAGCTCCCTGAAAATCAATAAGGTCCAGCGTTCTCCAAGGAAATCGCCAGCCTGGGCCAGATAACAATTTTGCTGATAGGTTCTTTTTTTCATCCGTAAAGTGTACCCGCAAGCCAAAACACTTGCTATAGCTTTTTAAAGCAAAACTTTACTATAGATATTTAAAGTGATATCTTCACTATACCTTTTTAAAGTAAATAAAATAGGCCAGCCGATGTCAATGTTAAAAACTAAGCCAAACCGATTACAAAAAGCCATGTCCGCCAATGCGCTATTTTCGTTTTTCAGCGGAATGATTTTCCTCCTGGCCCAAGACTTTCTCATTCCCCATATTCCGATGCCCGCTTTGCTATGGACATTATTCGGCGTGGGCTTAATCGCCTTTTCCGCTCAACTGCTATTTATGGTAAAAAACCCTGCCCGGGCTGAAAAACTGATCGTCTCGGTGGTTTTTTCCGACATTGCCTGGGTCATACTCACCTTTATCGCCCTGGCTTACTACCAAGAGCGGATATCTGCCCCCGCCACAGCACTCATTATTGGCATCAATATTACCGTCACCGCCCTGGCCTGGTTTCAGGCACAAGGTTATTTGGAGCAGCGCAGAAAATAAAGCGGCATAAAACAAGGCTGTCACGGTAAATGCCCCGGTAAAATACCCGCGCAGCGGCATTAGTGGTTGAATTTACCTGCAGATGTTTTTAGACTTGCGCCATGAAACTAAAGAACGCCCTGAGCGCCCAGGAAAAGCAGTTATTCAAAGAAGCCATAGGCAAGGTAAAACCTATGGAGCAGGATAAAATACGCCCGACCACCAAGCAGGCGAAGAAGAAAATCCAGCTTGGAAAAGACAAAAGCGCTAAGCAGGCTGCCCAGTTTCATTTTTCCGATGAGTTTGAACCGGATCTCAACAGCCAGGGGCCGATGAAATATGTCCGCCACGACGTCGACACTTTTGAAGCCAAAAACCTGCGCCGCGGCCACTACTCCCCGGATCTGATCCTGGACTTACACGGCCTGGACCAACACCAGGCCAAGCAGGAAATTGCCGCCCTGCTCTACGCCTGCCAAAAAGAACACGCCCAATGTGTGTGTATCGTGCACGGTATAGGTTCAAGAATATTAAAAACCAAAGTGCCCCACTGGCTGGTACAGCACCCGGATGTTATGGCCTTTCACCAGGCCCCTCTGGAGTGGGGTGGCAACGGTGCCCTGCTGGTATTGATAGAGCTTAAAGATAAATTCTACCGGGATTAATCCCTGTACGGGGCTGTGGACAATAACCAATTCCCCCCCGCCTCCTCAGTAAAAAACCCAATGAACTATACTGATAGCAATGCTCAGTCTCTTTCGTGATTAAGTTATCGGAGCCTTTGCTATGATGACCTGTCGTCAGTTCCTCCGGCTGCTCATCATCAATTGCCTTTTACATTAGCGCGTACGGCAATACCATCAATATTGTCCCCGGACAATGGCCTCCCTGTATGGGTAAAAACATCACCAACCAGGGCTGCGTGGCCAAACCAGCTTGCAAGGTCAAGCTTCCGCGCACTGCTGGTCTTTCATAAAATTTACTCGGTAGTACTACTGTTATAGTGACAAGTCACGCCTTATTAAAGCCGGAACATCCGGCATTAATTGATGATAAAACAAGAAAAGAGAAGTTTTTACGAGATAAGCTTAAGCTAAGGCTAACAAAGATCGTGCGGAGACACCAAACGTACTAACTCTCCCTTCATCCTGCCAAGGTCATAGTCTATCTGGGCGATACCCGCCGTTTGAAAAATCGGCGATTTACGGTCAAAGGTTAAATCTTCAACCAAATAGCTTACCAGCGGCATATGAGAAACCAGCAACAATGTTTCTATTGCCTTGGCTGAATTGCTTTTGCCGCGGCTTTGGGCCAGCATGCCGTCAAGATAATCATGCACAAGAGCAGCATTTCCTGACGGGGTAATAAAATCGCAAGTAGTCGCCGGCTCCGACCAGCTCAGGGTCGCTTTTACGATAGCGGCGGTTTGTTGCGCGCGGATATAAGGACTTACCAGCACATGATCTAAATTCACCTGCATATTTTTCAGCCACTTGCCCATAATTTCGGCTTCGAACTGTCCTTGTTTTGTCAGTTGTCGCTCTGCGTCAGAGTTCGCTACCGGGCTTGCCTGGCCATGACGCATGATATACAGTTGCATAAATATCTCCCGCACTTCAAGTTTTCGCGGACACTAGCTAAAATTAGCGGCTATAGTAATAGAAACGATTACAATATAGTAACAACAGTTAAGAATAAAATGGACTCTCGTTATTCCTTGCGGTAATTTAAAACTGTTTTATATCTAAAAACAAGCCAAACGCTGCTCCTGAATCTGAAGTTAGTGATCCAAAAGTGTTTGCAAGGAGCCAAACGTTGAAACAAAGCCCAAATGATAGCAAACGTTATCAAACAGTGACATTGGAAAATGGCTTACGTGTACTGTTGATACAAAATACTCATAGCGAAAAGTCAGCTGCCGCTCTTGCCGTAAATGTCGGCCATTTTAATGATCCCGCAGATCGCCAGGGATTAGCCCATTTTCTCGAACACATGTTGTTCCTGGGCACCGAGCGTTATCCGGACGGCAGCGAATATCAAAAATTTATTTCCCAGTACGGTGGCAACAACAATGCCTGGACTTCCACCGAGCACACCTGCTTTTTCTTTGATATTCATCACAGCCATTTCACTAAGGCCATTGACAGATTCAGTCAATTTTTTATCGCGCCTTTATTATCAGCCGAGTTTGTCAATAAAGAAAGGCAAAACATCGATGCCGAGTTTAAATTAAAGCTCAAAGACGACATCCGCCGTTTGTACGACGTTCATAAAGAAACCATTAACCCCAAACACCCGTTTTCAAAATTTTCCGTGGGTAATATCGACACCCTGGCAGATAGGGAAAACCAGCCGGTAAAAGATGATGTCCAGAGCTTTTTCCACCGCTATTACCGCGCCGAATTTATGACCCTGGCACTGGAAGGTCCGCAATCACTTGATGAACTGTCCACCCTGGCGACATTAAAATTTACCGATATCCCCAGTGCCGTCGATCCCCTGCCCGAAGTGACCGAGCCGCTTTATTTACCCGAGCACCAGGGCATTAATATTCAGGTAATGCCGGTAAAAAATGACCGCCAGCTGATCATCAGTTTTGCCATGCCCAGTATCGACAAATATTACCGCCACAAGCCAGAGTCGGTACTTGCTTACCTTATCGGCCACGAAGGCCCCGGCAGTATCTTGTCGTTATTGAAAAAACAACAATGGGCCATGGGCATCTCCGCCGGTTCGGGCATTAACGGCTCCAATTTTAAAGATTTTAACGTCAGTATTTCCCTGACCGAATCGGGCGAGCAGCACCTGGATGAAATTGTCGATACCGTCTTTAGTTATATTACCCTGCTCAAACAAGATCAGTTACCCGAGCATTATTACCGGGAAAAACAGGCCATCGCGGAACTGTCTTTTACCTATCATGAAAAAAGCTCACCGCTGGACAATGTCTGCCAGCTGGTGCTGAACATGCAGCATTACCCGCCGGATGATTATATTTTCGGCGACTATGTTATGGAGAGTATGTGCCATGACACCATCAAAAAACTGCTCGGCTATTTAACCCCAAGCAATATGCGCCTGGTGCATATCAGTAAAAATCAACAGCCGAGCAAAACCAGCTACTGGTATCAGGTGCCTTATGATGTCGGCCCGATCACCCAAGATAAATTAGCCAAATGGCAACAGATGCCGTTAAATAAAGCGCTGTTTTTACCGCCGGCCAACCCCTATATCGTCAGCAACCCGCAGGTGATAGCGCCGCAAAACGGCTCAAAAATTCCCACCCTGGTGGAAAAAACCGACGGCTTCACTTTGTGGTTCAAACAAGACATTACCTTTAAGGTGCCCAAGGGTTATATCTATATCGGTATCGACTCGCCGTTCTCCGTCGCCAGCCCGGAAAATATTGCCATGACCCGGCTGTTTGTCGACCTTTATACCGACGACGTTATCGAAGAGAACTACGATGCCGAACTGGCCGGGATCCATTATCATTTATATGCCCACCAGGGAGGCATGACCTTACAGGTATCCGGCCTGAGCGAAAAACAGGGAGACTTATTGGCCAAACTCCTGGTCAGCCTGCAACACCATGTTGCCCCACAAAACCGTTTTGAACTGTTCAAGCAGCAGAGTATCAGCCACTGGGCCAATGCCGACAAAAGCAAATCTATCTCCCAGCTTTTCGCCACCATGAGCTCGGCCATGCAGCCCAATAACCTCAGCAGCCAAAAACTGGCAGAGGCACTAAGCGGTGTCAGTTACCAGCAATTTCTGCGTTTTAGCGAGCAATTGTTTACCCAGGTCACCATAGAAGCTCTGGTACATGGTAACTGGCTGCCCGAACACACCAAACAGATCTCCGCCTGTATCAAACAAACCTTCCACGGCTATTACCGGAACGAATACACGGTAAACTGCCCGGTGATCGACATCAAAGATCAGGGACAGCTGATCTTACCGGTCACCCTGCCGGATCACGACCATGCCTCGGTACTTTATTATCCCCAGCCGGATAAAGCGGTGAACACCACCGCCAAAACCATGATCACCAGCCATTTGTTATCGCCGCTGTTTTTCCAGGAAATGCGCACCGAGAAACAATACGGCTACCTGGTGGGGGTCGGTTACATTCCCATCAGCCGCTACCCGGGCATCGCCTTTTATATCCAGTCGCCCCACACCATGCCGGATGCCCTGACTGGGGCCATGGATGATTTTATCCACACCTGTCTGGAAAAATTGGAAGACTTGAGCAATGAAGACTGGCAGCATCTGCAACACGGCCTGGCCGGCCAGCTCCAGGAAAACGACGCCAGTTTGCGTATTAAAAGCCAGCGCTTCTGGGGGGCGATCAGCAACAAAGATACTGAGTTTAAACACAAGCAAAACTTAATCGATGCCATCTTGGCGCTCACCTTTGATGAGGTAAAAACCTTTATCCGCACTCAGCTGTTTAAAAGCGCAAAGCCCGACCGTTTGCTGCTGGTTACCACGGCGTGCAAAGAGGAATTAAGCTTTGATGAATTGAAACAGCAACTCGGCGGTATGGTCATTAGCCGTGAGGATGAATTAAACGAGACTATGGCGAGGAAATATTAATTCGCAGCGGTTACCCCGCAAATATTTATGCTTTTTGCCGGTATATCATTTTCAGGGTACCGGCAATAACCCCTCTTCAATAAACCAAAAGTTGTCGATACCTTTAATGGTAAAATCATCATACCCGATTTGATTGAGTGGCTCGTTAAATAATAAATACGGTCAAAAACTCACAACTTATAGTACCTAAACCGCATAATAGCTAGGTTAAAAGCTTGAAAGTGTTGACTTAGCACTAGCCATGCTTTGTAATGGGGTATTAACCAAAAATAATAACAATAACGCCACGGGATAAATGAGTTAACCCGGTTATTTAGGTATTTTCAGTGCTTTTATCTTTTTTTCGACATTTGCCTTCGTTTTTTTCAAATGTCATTTCATTTGCCATTATTTCTTTGCTGTTGTTGGCGACGTTAATAGCACCCGCTTCAGCGCTTCAAGCCGATGTGCAACTAAAATTTAAGCAATATTCCACCGAACATGGTTTATCACAAAACTCTGTTTTTAGTATCGCTCAGGATAAAAATGGCTTTTTATGGTTTGCCACCGAAGACGGTTTAAACCGTTTCGACGGTCATGATTTTTCTCAGTACCGCTATAGTGCTACAGACCCTCACTCCATAGCTGACAACCTTATACGTAAAGTATTTGTTGATCAGCATAATACCCTATGGGTTGGCACCCAAAATGGTCTTAGCCGTTATAATGCAGAACAGGATAACTTTGATAATTTTTTTAATATTACCGGTGACAACCAATCATTAAAAGACAACCTTATCTGGGATATTTATCAAAAGCAGCCCAACAAAAATAACCAAGAAATAGATAATCCTCTATGGGTTTCTACAGCTACAGGTATACATCAATTTAACCCCGAAAATAATAGTTTCACTCGTATTAGAATCCAAGGGTTCGAAGATAGATTTAAGGAAATAAAAAGAATATTCCAAGATGATCGAGGTAATTATTGGCTAGGCAGCTTCAGTCAAGGTTTGTATTGGATTAACAGTAATTTATCATATGCAATAGCTATCCATAAAGACAATAAATGGAACCTTAATCTCAATGCCAGTGCCTTGTTTGATATAAAAATAATTGATGATCAATATTGGTTAGCAACTAATAATGGTGTTTACATAATCTCCTACGATTTCCAAATATTGGAGCACTTCAACAGCACCAGTGAAAACCCAACTTTATCTAATGAAATAAGAGCAATAGAACAAGTAAGTGAAACCCAAGTTTGGTTGGCAACGAATAAAGGCTTAAACAGTTTGAATTTATCAAATAATAAATTAACTGCTTACCAAAATAATTCCAATAAGTTTTCACTCTCAGAAAACTGGTTGATGGATATCTTTAAAGATAATTCCGGTAACGTCTGGCTCGGAACCTATGGAGGTGGTGTAAATCAGTACAACCCTCTAAAAAATAGCTTCTATCCTGGGTTAGACAATAAAAATTTATGGGTAGAATCAATAGGAAGCACCAGTGATGATATTATCTGGTTTGCAACTGAACAAGGGGATTTATACTACCTCAAAAATGAAAATTCTATTGAAAAACACTCTGTAAGTTTAGGCAAAGACATAACTCATCTAATCACTGATAGCTCTGATTTATGGCTCAGAACCGTAGATGAACATTTATACAAATTAGATACAAGTAATTCCTTGATTAGTGAACATAAAAGTTGGTTCAAAAATGCAAAGCATTCCTCAGAAAAACGACTAGCATTCTTAAATAAACATATATGGTATATAAACACTGATAGTTTACTGGCATCATATAACACTCAAACACAAGAATTTACTCATTTTCAGCCAAACAACAATAGCAGTCTGTCCAGTTTACAAGTAATAGATAACGGGCGTATTGTGGTTACCTCTGCTGCGGGTGAAATCTTTTATTTTCACCCCCAAGACAACAATTTTACTCAAGTTAAATTTAATAAACCTGCAAATTTTTCAATTGCCCATACCAGTAACATCGCTAGTTCACAACAATGGTTATGGTTAGGTTCTAAATCTCAAGGCATAGCTTTAATTAACCAAAACACAAAGGCATCGACTGTTTTCAATGAAAACAACCAGTTATCAAACAACTTTATTTCAGATATTTTAATTGATGAAAACAACAATGCTTGGTTGGCAACAAATAAAAGTATTAGTGTCATAAACCCTGATACAGGATTGGTAAGAAATTTTGATCATGACTTCTTCGCTTCAAATAATGACTTCATTCAATTTAGCGCCCTAAAAAGTTCAACTGGCTTATTATATTTCGGCAGTACAAATGGTTATATCAGCTTTAATCCAAAAGAATTGCTCAAAGTTACTCCTCGGATAGAGAAGCCTTTTTTTACTGATGTATTCATTGCCAACAAAAAAATAGATATCACTCAAAATTCCCTCGAACATGAACACTCTCATAATACTGGCAGTAAACCAAACTCTACCTTAAACAAACAATTAAACACAGTTGATGTATTACGACTGCAACACTATCAATCACCTGTGAGTATTGATTTTGTAGCGCCTAATGCCAAACTGCCAAGCCAATTAAAATACCGCTACCGATTGTTTGGCTTAGATGAAGACTGGATAGAAACCGATGATAACAATCGCCGCGCCACTTATACTAACTTAAGTGCTGGTGAATATAACTTTGAGGTACAAGCCTATGATCTACAAGATACCAGCTTAACTCAAACTAATAACTTAAAGATTCTAGTATTACCTCCCTGGTGGTTATCACGCTGGGCGATGCTGGTTTACAGCTTAATAGCCTTGAGCTGCATTGGTTATGTAGTCCTTCAAATGCGTCATAAGCGCAAATATCACATGCAAATTAAACTTAGCGAAGAGCGACTTAAATTATCTCTCTGGGGCAGTGGTGATGAAATGTGGGACTGGAATATTAAAACCGGCAAAATATTCCGCTCTAATATCTGGGGTTTACTAGAGTTTCCCCAAGATGGCCAACGTAATGCGAGCTCTAGCTCAAACATAGGTAAAGGCAAGAATAATGCTAATCAATCTAAATCTCCGTCAGAAAATACCAATATCCACCAGCAGGATATCCCACGGGTTAAGGCAGCGTTAGAAGCCCATTTTGAAGATAAAACCGAGCACTTTGAATCTACCTATCGAGTAAGGGATAAAGAAGGTAATTGGATTTGGGTACTAGATCGCGGAAAAATAGTAGAGCGGGATGATAAAGGCATCGCCACCCGGATGACTGGCACACTAAAAGATATCAGCCAGATCAAAAAAGCAGAAGAGCGGTTGAAGCTATTTGCCAAGTGTATTGCCAATATTTCCGATGCCGTAGTAATCTACGACCGAGAATTTGTAATTTTAGATGTCAATAAAGCGTTCTTACGTATTACCGGCAAAAGCCGGGAAAAAATGGTAGGTAGGTCACTAAGGTTCCCACGCTATCCAACCAGTTTCAGCACAAACATTAAAAAACATCTATTAACTAAAGGCAGCTGGCATGGCGAAGTAGAAAATACCCGCCAGGATAACAGCGTATTTTTAGCCGATTTTAATATTGATGTTATTCGCGATGAAAACCAGTGCATTTCGAACTTTGTCGCAGTGTTCTCTGATATCAGTCAACGTAAGGAGACCGAGGCAGAGTTAAGAAAACTGGCCAATACAGATACTTTAACCGGCTTGCCTAACCGTTCTTATTTTCAGGCTAACCAACTGCAACTAGTGAAAAATAAAACCCCACATGCGCTCTTGGTATTTGACCTGGATAATTTCAAAAAAATTAACGATTCCATGGGACACCAAGTAGGTGATGTACTGCTATGTAAGGTAGCCGAGCGTATGGTAAACGCCAGCCGTAAGCAAGATACAGTATATCGCCTTGGGGGAGATGAATTTAGTATTATTATTGAGGAAACCAATGATATTCATACTATCACCACCATTGCTAAAAACATTCTTGATACTATTGCCCTGCCGTTAAAGTTAAAAAATCAGGAAATAGTGCTTTATAGCAGCATAGGCATAGTGTTATATCCTGAAGATGGTGCCACTCCACAAGAGTTACTAAAAAATGCTGATACAGCCATGTACCATGCCAAAGGCCTTGGAGGTAATAAATACCAGTTCTTTAACGAATCTATGAATAAAAAGGCAGTTACTCGCTTACAAATAGAAAGCTTAATTCGCCACGGTCTGAAGAAAGATTTATTCTCGGTTTATTATCAACCTAAAATTGAAATTTCAACCGGTAAAATCGCCGGTATGGAAGCCCTAGTAAGATTTGAAACTCCAACCAAAGGTTTGATAAGCCCGGTAGTTTTTATTCCTGTATCAGAAGAGACAGGCCAAATTATTGACATTGGTGAAGTGGTGTTACGCAAAGCTTGTTTTGCTACTAAGCAATGGGTGGATGCAGGTTTATTTGATGGACGGATTGCAGTAAACCTTTCTGCAGTGCAGTTTACCCAGCCTAACCTAGTGACCTTAATCGCTAATGTTTTAGAAGAAAGCCAGTTACCCGCCCGCTATTTAGAACTAGAGATCACCGAAGGCACAGTAATGGACTCGCCACAAAAAGCGATAGAAACGATGTTACAGATCCGCGCCCTTGGCGTTCACCTGGCATTAGATGATTTTGGTACCGGCTATTCATCATTAGCCTATTTAAAGAAATTCCCACTAAATACTCTTAAAATTGACAAGGCTTTTGTCGATGATATTGAACAGTCTGAGCAGGGGCGAAATATGGTAGCCACTATAGTCACCATTGCCCATAACCTAAGGATGCAAGTCGTTGCTGAAGGGGTAGAAACCAACCAGCAACTGGAATTTTTAGCCAAGCTGAAGTGCGAGCAATTACAGGGATATTTGTACTCTAAACCCCTTTCTACAGGCGATTTCGAAAAATACTTAGTTTCGTATCAAATTACTGACAAATCTACCAGCTTTGCCTAGATATAGGCGTCAAAACAGTGACGCCTATATGTTTTCTAAACAGCTAAAATTTGTTCTGTACTAATTAAAATAACTCTCTTCCTTCCTAGCTAAGTCATTAGCGAACGTTTCCTGGCTATTACTCCCCCAATTCGTTCAAAAATTAATACATATATTTTTGGTCTATTACTTGCTTAATTAAGTTTATTAAACTACCAGCAGCTACCAGGAAAATTATGCTTAATTCAATTTTATTATCTTTGTTTATTTCAACTTCAGCTCCCAGTGCTCATATGGAAACTTCGACAAAAGAAGAAATGAAAGTTAATAGCGCTCCAGTAGGAACCATCATAAATAAACAAAGCAAAAGTAATAAAATAGCAGCATCTAAGATGAATAAGTTAAAGATGACTGAAACAGGCCGCCGCGCAGTAAGAATCTAGGAGACAAGTATGCTCAAATTACTTAAAGCTCTATTCAGCTATCAAATAAAAGAAAATACCATAGCCGCCAATATAGAAATAAAGGAAATGTCCGCGAATACCTGGTGGAGATAAGTATTCACAGTAAATAGGAAAAGAAAAGGAAGGATAAGTGAAAAATAATTAACGGGAATGTCGTATTAAACAAGGAGAAAAGCCGTTTAAGTGCCTTATCAGGCCAAAATCATAGTTATAGATGACTAAGCCGACATTCCCCCTCATACAGTATTTTACGCAGTTACAAGCCTCTAGCTAAAGCCCCCACGCAAAAACGCTAGTAGTCAATTATCAAGCGCGGAAAATCAACCCACCAAAACCAAACTTACGATTGGTCTTCATTCTTTTTTTCATACAAAACATCGGCCAGATAAAAGGCCCGAACAGCAAGCCCGCAAAGGCCCAGCGCTTACGCCCTAAACCGCTTGCCAGTGCCTGGCAATAAAAGAATAACGCAGAAATAAAACCAATCAATCCGGTAAGCAACAACACTACAAAACATCCTACTACTAACTTCAGGCGACGTAATATAGCAAACTTCCCTCTGATGATAAAGCAATCAATTACTGGTTAATAAATATAAAGTTAAAATAACTTGAACGATCAAACCTCAGGGGGAAAACAACCAAAATACAGGAGGCAAAAAATTGCCTACTTCCGGAAAACAGGCGGTAAACTATTTCCGCTTAACTCAATATCTTTATATTTGTTGATCTGTTTGCTAACTACGAGTAATTTTTTCATGCAAGAATAACAGACGCAAAATCATGGAGTGAAAAACAAGGGAAATTATGGCTCAAGATGAAAAACTAATAGAGTTGGTCGCCGGTGAAATCTATGTCCTATTTGCAGAAGCGGTTAAGGCGTCCAGCTCGGGCTGGGAAGCCATTTTACACTTTCAAGCTGCCATAGGTGAAGTGGAAGAGCGATACGGCGAAGAATTGTTGTATCAAGCCCTGAGGTTCAAATCCTTTCTCAGCGACGTCGATATCAATACCGTCATTGGCATGATACAAGAGGGCATAGCGGTGACGCCTCAAACCCGGCTGAACTAAACACCGGGCAAAAAAATGTTGGCAAGCTATTACAGCATTGCCAACATCATTTCATCTTGATGCCGGGCTTAATCCCGGCATGCGTATACCCTATACTTATTCGTAGCAGGTACGGCCTTCTTCGGCCATTTTCACCAGGGCGTCACACGGCTTAAAGCGCTCGCCATGTTGGGCAGCCCAGCGGTTTAACTGGCTCACCACATTGGTTGCGCCTACCTGGTCAAGATAGCGGAACGGACCGCCCAGGAACGGCGGGAAGCCTATGCCGAAGATAGCGCCGATATCGCCGTCACGGGCGTTGCGCACTATGCCTTCGTCTAAACACCTTACCGCTTCGTTCAACATCATGTATACGCAGCGCTGGCTGATTTCATCGTCAGACAAGCGGCCTTGCGGAGTGATGTTCAGCACTTTGTAGATGCTTTCGTCCACCTGCTTCTTCTTCACCTTTTTACCGTACAAATAGAAACCTTTCGACGCTTTCTTACCTAAACGGCCATCCGCCAATAATTTGTCAAAGGCCGGCGGCGTAGCAAAACGATCACCTAGTTCCGCCTGCAGGATAGGACCGATTTTAGCGCCGATATCGATACCCACTTCATCAAGCAGCTGCATCGGGCCAACCGGGAAACCAAAGTTCACTAAAGTCTTGTCCAGTTTTTCGATAGACTCGCCTTCAAGCAGTAAATTGGCGGCTTCGTTCATGTAAGGGGCCAAAATACGGTTTACGTAGAAGCCGGCCTTGTCTTTCACCACAATCGGGGTTTTGCCCTGTTTCTTGGCAAAGGCCACTGTGGTGGAGATGGTTTGGTCGGAAGTACCTTCATGGGCAATAATTTCCGCCAGCGGCATTTTATCTACCGGCGAGAAATAATGCAGACCAATCACGTTTTCCGGACGCGCCGCTTTGGCAGCGATTTGCCCGATAGGCAAGCTGGAAGTGTTACTGGCAAAAATGGTGGTCGGTTTACAGAACTCTTCCACATCGGCAACCATTTTTTGCTTCAGGGCTAAGTCTTCAAATACCGCTTCCACCACAATATCCAGCTCTTTAAAACCGCTGTAGTCTACCGTGCCGGTAATAGATGACATTTGCTTTTGCATTTCGCTGTGCATCATAAAACGGCGTTTTACTTTTTTGTTTAACAGGTCAAAACCGTATTTCAGTGCGTGGTTAATGCCTTTATGGCTGATGTCTTTAATACGTACCGGCACCTTGGCTTTGGTGGCGGTCACAAAAGCGATACCACCGCCCATCAAGCCGCCGCCCAGCACACCGGCTTTAGCAATTTTTTCCGGCTCAACACCGGCAACGCCCTGCTCTTTTTTCATGTCTGTGGTGGCAAAGAAAATATTTCTTAACTGGGCCGACTCAGGGGTTTTCACCAGCTCACCGAAATGGTTGGCTTCTACCTGGTAACCTTGTGCAGGTGACTGTTCGCTGCCGGTTTTCACACAGTCGATAATTTTCAGCGGCGCAGGATATTTGCCCTTGGTTTTTGCCAGTACGGTTTTCGCCGCCTGCTTGAATACAATATTGCGGCCGAAGCTGTTGCCTTCAAGCAACTTGTCCATCACCGACATTTTGCGCGGCTTGGCTTTTACCTTACCGGCCAAGGCCATTTCCTCTGCGGTACGGATCAAAATACTCTCCGGTACCACGTCATTAACCAAACCGGCTTTTAATGCCTGTTTTGCTCTTAGCTGCTTGCCGGTTAACATCATATCCAAGGCTTTTTGAATGCCCACCAGTTTAGGTAAACGTTGGGTGCCGCCGCTGCCCGGCAACAAACCAAGCTGTACTTCCGGCAAGCCTAAAGCAGTTTTCGGGCTGTCGGTACAGACACGGGCATGACAGGCCATGGCCAGTTCTAAACCGCCGCCTAAACACGGACCGTGGATGGCGGCAATTACCGGAATATCCATTTTTTCCAGCTGGTCGAACAGCATTTGCCCCTGGCGGGATAACGCCGTGGCTTCTTCTGCGGTTTGACAGGCATTAAGCATGTTAATGTCGGCACCGGCAACGAAAGAGTCTTTCTTGCCGCTTAGTAGCACTATGCCTTTAATGTCCTTATCGCCTTTGATTTCCTGCAGTACTTCACCGACCTGCTCGGCAAATTCAGCTTTGAGGGTGTTCATGGTATCGCCGACCACGTCCATGACTAAATGGGCCAGGCCATTTTCCTGACGCACCAAAGTAAAGGCACTCGCGCTGCTGCTGGTTGTTTCTTCAGTCATCTCACTTACCTCGGTAACTTCTGTTACTTCGTTCATCTGGGTCATTAGTCCGTCTCCAATATCATAGCAGCACCTAAACCACCGGCCGCACAGGCGGTCGTCAGGCCAACACCGCCGCCGCGGCGGTTTAATTCATTCAAGGTTTGTGTGATCAAGCGTGCGCCGGTGGCGGCAAACGGATGGCCGTAAGCGATAGAGCCGCCCATCACGTTGAACTTGCTCATATCAATTTCACCTATGGCTTTATTGCGCAGGTGCGACAAATGCTCTTTGGCAAATTTGTCGCTGGCAAACATTTTCATATTGGCCAGTGCCTGGGCGGCAAAGGCTTCGTGCATTTCAATTAAGTCCAGGTCGGCCAGTTCCATACCGGCACGTTTTAACGCCAACGGTGTCGCATGGCTTGGCCCCATCAGCATGTCTTGCCATACGTCGATGGCGGCAAAGGCAAAGCTTTTAATATAACCTAACGGCTTGTAGCCCAATTCTTTGGCACGGCCTTCGCGCATCATCAATACCGCTGCGCCGCCGTCGGTTAACGGCGTACTGTTGGCGGCGGTTACCGAGCCGTGCTTACGGTCAAATACCGGCCTGAGTTTGGCGTAGCCTTCCAAAGTTGAGTTTTCACGGAAACAGTTATCCTGGTCGATAAAGGTTTTGTGCGGCTCAGGATGGGCGGCCATGACTTCACCGGCCAGGTTACCTTCTTTCCAGTTTTTCGCCGCTAATGTATGAGATCTGTGGGCCAGTTCATCCTGATCGGCACGGGAAATTTGGTAGGTTTTCGCCATCTGCTCCGCCGTTTGTCCCATAGAGATACCGGTTGAATATTCGGCAACCGCCGGAGAGACAGGCAATAAGTCTTTTAGCCCCAGCTGACGGATCAAACCAAACTTCTGACCGGCGGTTTTCGCCTTGGTCAGATCCACTAAGGTTCTGGCAAGTTTTTTCGATACACCCACAGGCGCCACGGAAGAAGAGTCAGCACCGCCGGCAATACCGACATCACTGATCCCCGCCATAATAGACTCCGCTACGTTGGCGGTAGACTGGAAACTGGTGGCACAGGCACGGGAAACACTGTAGGCGTCGGTGTGCACATTCATGCCGGTACCTAAAACAATTTCCCGGGCAATGTTCGGTGCTTCCGGCATTTGTACTACCTGACCGAAAACCAGCTGGTCAATAATAGTTGGATCAACTTCGTGTTTTTGTAATAACTCGTTGACTACCATTTTACCTAAGTCAACCGCTGGCACCCCGTGAAAGGCCGTTGCCTGTTTCGCGAAAGGTGTTCTTAAACCTGCAACAATAGCAATACGTTCGCCCTTTGCTGTTGTCAGTGTATTTGTTTTTGACATCTTATTCCCCGACTGATTTATCCCTACCCATACCTTATCAGGAGTACCGGAATATTGTGTACTCTTTCACCACATAAAATAACAGGATAGGTAAAGCTGACTGCCCGACCAAGAGGTCAGACCTCCAAATATTACTCCTGATTTTAACGAACTATGAGAATAATTCAATCATTGAAAAGACATCGGGCACGAAAAGCACTGTAAACCGGCAGGACAAAAGCATAAATAAAATACCCCGGGTAATAAAAATAGGTACAATGGCTGTTTAAGTTTGTTAAAAATAGTTACAACTTTACGCTGGTGCTTGTTTTTTAAATAGGGAACCATATATCAACACAGGTGTCATTAAGACAGGCGCTAAAGCAGTGCAGTTAAAGACAGACGTCGTAAAAGACAATCGAATCAATTGAACAATTAGATAATTATAAATATGGCAATTACACAATTTTCTTCACTAAAAGAACATTTATCGCAGCAGATCATCGGCCAGCAGGCCTTAGTTGAAAACTTACTGATCGCCTTATTGGCCGACGGCCATCTTATTGTTGAGGGTCCTCCGGGGCTGGCAAAGACCCGTGCGGTCAATGCCCTGGCGGAAGGCCTGGAAGCCGACTTCCACCGTATTCAATTTACCCCGGATTTATTGCCGGCGGATTTAACCGGCACAGATATTTATCGCCCCGAAGACGGCAGCTTTGTTTTTCAGGCAGGACCATTATTCCGTAACCTGGTACTGGCGGATGAAATAAACCGTGCTCCGGCCAAGGTACAGTCGGCGTTATTAGAAGCCATGGCGGAAGGCCAGATCACCGTTGGCAGAAAAACCTACCCGCTGCCGGAGCTTTTCCTGGTGATGGCAACCCAGAACCCGATAGAACAGGAAGGCACTTATCCCCTGCCGGAAGCACAACTTGACCGTTTTTTAATGCACCTGGAAATAGATTACCCGGATGCGGCAAGCGAGCTGGAAATTTTAAAACTTAACCGCGGCGAAGCGTTAAAACAGGCGAAAAAATCTCTTGAGGTGCTGAGCCAGGCCGATATTTTTGCCGCCCGTGAAGAAGTGCTGAATATCCATATGGCGCCTTCGCTGGAAAAATATCTGGTCGATTTGATCATGGCCACCCGCCAGCCGGAAAAATATGACGACAAGCTCAAGCAATGGCTGGCCTACGGCGCAAGCCCGCGGGCAACCATAGCCCTGGACCGCTGTGCCCGCGCCCGTGCCTGGTTAAACGGCCGCGACTTTGTCAGCCCGGAAGATGTCCAGGCGGTATTTCATAATGTCTTGCGCCACCGCATCCTGCTGACCTACCAGGCAGAAGCGGAAGGCATTACCACCAACCAGTTATTGGATCACTTGTTAAGCTTAGTGGCTGTTGGTTAGCCTGAGCTGTTATTTGGCAGTGCTGTTGTTTGGCTTAACATAAATGAGTCAGCGCAAGGAAAGGACAGCAAAAACAGCCCGGGCACACCTGAAACAGGTAAAGGTCCGGGCTTATGCAATTAACAACGAGTGATAAGTGGTTTAAATATGTGGTTTAGTAAATCAACCAAACAAACGCAGCAAATCGACGCCGCCCAGGTCTTGCACAGCATCATGGCAAGCGGCGTTGGTTTATCTATCGAGGAATTACTCCAGTATCAAACAAAAACCTCTTTGATAGACTTGGCTGCGAATAAAAATTTACACGGACGTATGTCCGGCAATTACCTGGCCCGCAGCAAAGGCCGGGGCATGGAGTTTGACGAGGTGCGCCATTACCAGACAGGTGATGATATCCGCGCCATCGACTGGCGGGTCACCGCCCGTACCGGTAAAACCCATACCAAGTTATTTCGCGAAGAAATCGAGCGCCCGGTGCTGATCGCCACAGACTTAAGTGCCAGCATGCTTTTTGGCAGCCAGTTGCTGTTTAAATCGGTACAGGCAGCGCACCTGGCCTCCTTGGTGGCCTGGCACGCTAAAGGCCGCGGCGACCGCATCGGCGGTATTGTCTTTAACAACCAGCAGCACCAGGAATTAAAACCCCGCAGCCGCCAGGCCGGTGTCTTACATTACCTGCATGCGCTGACCCAGATCCACCAGCAAAGCGTCGAACAGCCGGAAGTTAACCAGATGAGCACCACAGCCTTTGAGCAAAACTGCGCCCGCTTGCGCCAGCTTGCCCGTCCCGGCTCTTTAGTGTATTTGATCACCGACGGTTATCTGCTCAGCAAAGAAGCGATACGCCATCTGTCGCAAATCAGCCGCCACTGCGAACTGGTGGTTTGCCAGATCACAGATCCGCTGGAACATCATCTGCCCGAGAGCAAACACAGGTTTAATGTCGCCATCACCGATGGCAGACAAGATCAGCAGCTGACCTTAGGGGATAAACGCACCGCAGATCTCTACCAACAAAAGGCAGAAGCCATGCGCGAGCAACGGCAAAACTTTATCAGTAAAGCCGGTGCCCGGATTTTAACCTTCGGCGCCGACAAAACATTGGAATTTCAGCTTAAAAACGGAGTCAGCACTTGGACCCGCTAGCCCAATTACAAGACATACATTTACCCCAGCAGGTGCATAACTACCCGCTTGCTCCCGGCTGGTGGATATTGCTGATTTTGGTCAGCATGTTAACCGCCATTGTGCTTTATAAAGCGGTAAAAACCTGGCGTTTGAACAAGCAAAAACGCTTTGCCCTGCGCCAGCTGAATCAGTCGCCCATCCCCAATAATGCGCAAATCATTGCCATTTTAAAGTGGACGACCATGACCTACTTCCCAAGGAAAAGCAGCGCCAGCTTATTTGGCCGCAAGTTTCAGCAGTTTTTAACCGAGCAGTTGCCGGAAAAACATCAGCAGGCGTTCACCGAGCAATGCGGCGATGCTTTTGATCATCTTTACCAAAAAGAAGTCAGTGACGACAGCAATATCGCCCTAAGCCAGGCGGCAATTTTATGGTTGAAAAAGGCGCTGCCGCCGAAAAAAATCACCAGGAAAGACAAAACCGACAACACCGGGAAAAACCAGGGTTCGGCTAAAGTGAATGCGGATAAAAACACAAGCCCAAAAACCTCATCAGTTGAAGTTACCGACACCGGTAAATATCAAAAACAAGGAGAGCCGGCATGATCCATTTTCAATGGCCATGGCTGTTACTGGTCCTGCCCTTGCCCCTTTTAGTTTACTGGCTACCGGCAAAAAACAAGGCGACGACTGCCGCGTTAAAAATGCCTTATCTGGTTTCCGGTTTATCTACCAGCGGCCAGGTCGAACATAAAAACCGGGCGCCGTTAATTATCTTATCCCTGATCTGGTGTTTAGTGGTGCTGGCAGTGAGCCGCCCGCAATGGCTGGGAGAAGCAATAGACATTCCCACCGAAGGCAGGGAAATGATGATCGCCGTGGATTTATCCGGCAGTATGCAGGTTGAAGACATGAACTTAAACGGCAGGACCATGAACCGCCTGGAAATGCTAAAAGTGCTGCTGGGCGAGTTTATCGACGACAGGGTCGGCGATCGCCTCGGCCTGATCTTATTCGGCGACGACGCCTATATGCAAACCCCGATGACCTTTGACCGTAAAACCGTCAGACAAATGCTTGATGAAACGGTATTGGGCCTGGTAGGTAAAAAAACCGCCATCGGCGATGCCATTGCCCTGGCGGTAAAACGTTTTGATGAAAAGAAAGAATCCAACCGGGTGCTGCTGCTGTTAACCGACGGCCAGAACACCGCCGGAAAAATCTCTCCCGAGCAATCATTAGAGCTTGCCATCGCCAAAGACATTACCATCTATACCATAGGCATAGGCGCCGATGTGATGCTGCAAAAATCCCTGTTTGGCACCCGTCAGGTCAATCCGTCGAGCGAGCTCGATGAAGGCACTTTACAAAAACTGGCTAAAGAAACCGGCGGCCGTTATTTCCGCGCCCGCGACAGCCAGTCGATGACGGCCATTTACCAGTTGCTGGATCAATTAGAGCCGGTAGAGCAGGATCACCAGCAAATGAGACCCCTGTCCGCCCTGTTCCAATTCCCGTTAGCGGCGGCGATGCTGCTGGCATTTTTGTATTTTCTTTGGCTCAACCGCCCGAGCCACATCTGGCAGAGGGGGTAATTCCATGGCAGATTTTCATTTTATCCGCCCCTGGGCCCTGCTGGCATTTTTTGCCTTATTTTTCGTGTTATGGCTGCTAAAACGCATGTCCATTGCCCATTCCGGCTGGCAGCAGTTTTTACCCGGCCATCTGGCCAAAGTGCTGATTAACGGCATGCAAAAAAGTAAACCTTTATCCCTGACCCTGCCGTTTATTATCGGCACCCTAGGCATAGTGGCCCTGGCCGGACCCACATGGCAGAAATTGCCGCAGCCGGTATACCAGGTAGAGCGCGGCTCTGTGCTGATCATGGATATGTCTTATTCCATGTACAGTACCGATTTGGCGCCAAACCGTTTAACCCGGTCAAGATATAAGGCCAGCGATTTACTCGACAGCCTAAACGAAGGGGAAATCGGCCTGATCGCCTATGCCGGCGATGCCTTTACCATCAGTCCGTTAACGGAAGATATCAATAACATTAAGTTGTTATTGCCCGCCATCAGCCCGGAGATCATGCCAGAACTTGGCAGTAATCCGCTGGCGGCATTAACCCTGGCCCATGAGATGCTGAGCAATGCCGGTCATCTCGAAGGGGATATCTACTGGTTTACCGACGGCATAGACTTTGAGGATATTGAAGATATCAATGACTGGAGCCGCAGCTTCCCCCACCGCCTGAATATTTTAGGTGTCGGCAGCGGTGAAGGTGCGCCGATCACGTTACCCAGCGGCGAGTTAATGAAAGATGACTCCGGCGCGATTGTCGTGCCAAGAACCAACGAGAAGCGCTTATACGGCCTGGCCAGCAAGGGGCGCGGCACCTACCGCACCATAACCAATGACAATACCGATATCAACGCCCTGATCACACTAAAGCCGGGCATGGAATCCGAAAAGGAAGAAGGCGAGTCACAAAACCTGGGCGACCAGTGGCAGGAAGCGGGTCCTTACCTCTTGCTATTACTTTTACCCCTGTTATTGGGATATTTCCGCCGCGGTACAGTGGTCGCCTTGTTGCCGTTAACGCTATTGCTGATGCCAGAGCAGCAGGCCTATGCGCTTGAATGGCAGGATCTGTGGAAAACCAAAGATCAGCAGGCACAGCAGCAGTTTAACCAGCAGAACTATTCCCAGGCAGCCAAGAACTTCCAGGACCCCCTGTGGCAAGGCAGCGCCCACTATAAAGCGGGAGACTATGAGAAAGCACTGGCAGCGTTTGAGAAATTCAACAGCGCCGATGCCCTGTACAATAAGGGCAATACCCTGGCAAAAATGCAAAAATTTGATGAGGCCCTCAAAGCCTATGACCAGGCGCTGGAAAAAGATCCCGAGCTGATTGATGCGCAAAAAAACAAGCAGCTGATTGAAGAGCTGAAAAAACAACAGCAGCAACAGCAGCAAAATCAGGATCAGCAAAACCAGGACCAGGAAAATCAGGAGCAGGAGCAAGAAGGTCAAGACTCGCAGCAGCAACAACAGCAAGGCCAGGATCAGGAGTCGCAGCAGCAAAATGATGAGCAGCAGCAGAGCGACCAGCAACAAGGCCAGCAGTCGGAGCAGGAAAAACAGCAGCAAGAACAAAACGACCAGGGACAGGACCAGGAGTCTGAGCAGGAGAAGCAAGAGCAACAATCACAGGCGGAGCAAGAGCAGGCGGAGCGTGAAAAAGCCGAGCAGGAAGCCAAACAGCAAGAGGCCGAACAGCAGCAGGGAGAAGAAACGCCCGAGCAGCAACAGGCCAGGTTAGCCCAGGAAAAAGCCGATCAGGAAACCGAGCAAAAACATCAGCAATTATTAAATAAGGTCACGGATGATCCTTATTTGTTACTACGCAACAAGATGCAGATCGAGTATCAAAAACGCCGCCAGAACGGCACGCCAGCAGGAGTTAAGAAAAAGTGGTAAAAGCAATTTTATGTTTAATGGGCCTTTTACTTTCACAGGTCGTGTCGCAGACAGCAATGGCCGCGCCACAGGTCAGCGCCAGCGTGGATAAAAACCCTGTCATGCTCAACGAGTCCTTTGTGCTCTCGGTGGTGGCCAATGAAGATGTCGGCAGTAATGCCCTGGACACAACACCGCTGCAAAAAGACTTTATTGTCGGGCGCACCTCGGTCAGTTCGCAAACCAGCATGGTGAACTTTAAAACCTCCTACAGCACCACCTGGACCACGGTATTGTTCGCCCGTAAAGCAGGTAATGTTACTATCCCGCCGCTGACGGTAGGCTCGGAAAAAACCCAGGCCATCAACCTAGAGGTAGTGCCGGCATCAAGCGCCAAAGCAGGCAACCACCAGCAGGACATTTTCATCACCGCAGAAGTGTCAAACAATGATGTTTATGTACAGCAGCTGGTCACCATGTCGGTAAAATTACACTTTAGCACCGAATTAAAGCGCGGCACGTTAAGCGAGCCGGAGCTTGAAGGTGCCAACATCCAGCAAGTGGGCAAAGACGGGGAAAGCGAAAGCATCATCAACGGCAGGCGCTACCGGGTAATTGAGCGTACCTATGCCATTACCCCGCAACAAAGCGGTGATTTTGTTATTGCCGCCCCGGTATTTTCCGGTGAAGTGATGGCCAATAGCCGCCGCCGCTCGAGCTTTTTCAGCTTTTCCGAAACCAAGCCGGTTTCTGTGATGGGAGATAGCATTTCCCTCAATGTCCGTCCGGTGCCCGAGGCTTTCCAGGGACAATGGCTGCCGAGCGAGCTGTTAACCCTGCATCAGGAATGGCAGCCTGAACTGACGAAATTTACCGTCGGCGAGCCGATCACCCGCACCGTTACCTTAACCGCCGCCGGTTTGTCGGAGGAGCAGCTACCCGAACTTGCCATGGAGATGCCGCCGGGACTAAAAGTCTATCCGGACCAGGCTGAGCTGCATACCAGTTTAAATAAAGACCGCCTGGTGAGCCAAAAAGTCAGAAACTTTGCCCTGGTGGCAAGCAAACCCGGAAAATATACCTTGCCGGAAATTTCCATCCCCTGGTGGAATACCGTCACCAACCGCTATGAAACCAGCACCATAGCGGCCCAGGAAATTGAAGTATTACCCGGAGTACAAACAGCCAATAATACGCCTTTTACAGTACCGGAAGGCGGTAATACCGCCCCCCTGGGACAGGAAGTGCAAACCGTGACCGTAAAAGAGCATTCCTGGTTAACCTGGCTGTTTATGACCTTGTGGCTGTTAACCTCCTTTGCCTGGTTCGCCAGCGCCCGGGGGAAAAGAGCACAGCAAACTCAGGGAACAGGCAGTGAACCGGTTAAACATATCGACCCCTACCTGGCGTTAATGGCTGCCTGTAAACAAAATAACGGCGAACAGGTGATCAGCCTGTTACCCGCCTGGATTAACAGCGGCAAACATCATTTCAGCACCGGGCGCAAGAAGGTCTCCACCCTGGATGAAGTGATCAAGGTGATCGACCGCCAGGACTTTACCGAAGTGATCAATGAACTCCAGCACCATTACTATGGTAAAGGGCAGGGTAAAGAGCCGGGTAGAGAACACGCCCAAACAGCAACCAGCCTGCCTGCCTGGCAGGGGAAAGAGCTGTTAACCATCCTGGTCAACATCAATAAAAAACAATCGAAAAAGACAGCCGAGGTCGCTATTGCCTTAAATCCATGATAAAACTCCATGGTAAATATCAAGGGATATAAAAGAGATAAAAGGCAGCTACCAGGCGGCAGATGACAGCTAACTCGCCAGTAAAAGAGATATAATAGTGTCAACATACAAGGGCAAGCTATATATTTTAGCTTGCCTGTCAATATCTTAGCTTATAGAGATTAAAAAGATTTATGATTAAAAAATTATTTCGAAATAAATCTGATCGCGATCAGGTCTCTAACAACATGGCGACTAAACAAATTCGATACGAAGCGCTGGTTAAAGCCCTGCACACAGATTTATACCGATATGCCTATTGGTTATGTCATGACAAACAGGTGGCTGAAGACTTAGTACAGGAAACATTTTTACGAGCATGGCGGGCCCTTGATTCATTAAAAGATGAAAAAGCCGCCAAGTCATGGTTGATCACAATTTTAAGGCGGGAAAATGCCAGACGCTTCGAACGTAAACGTTTAGATATGGCGGATTATGAAGAAGTGACCATTGCCGATAACCAAGCGGTCGGCAGCGAACAGGAAATCGAAAATCACTGGCTCAGGGAGAAAATAGCCCAGCTGCCGGAAGAGTACCGGGAGCCCTTGGTATTGCAGGTCATCGGCGGTTTTAGCGGTGACGATATTGCCAAGATGCTGGACTTAAATAAAAACACCGTTATGACACGCCTGTTCAGAGCGCGTAACCAGTTAAAAGACGCGCTGGATAACGAACCGATACAACGAGGTCAGTACAATGGATGATTTGCAATTTAGACGCAGTATTTATGCAGATCCTAAATCCCGGGATGAAGCAATGCAGGAAGCAATTGACGGCGATCCGACTAAGCAGCAGTTTGTCAGGGATATAGAAGCCCTGGACGACAAGCTGGCTCAAGCAATGAAAGTGCCGGTGCCGGATGACTTATACGATAAGCTCATTTTGCGCCAGACTCTGGATAGTCACAGACAGCAAAAACGAAAAAACCGGATACAGCTGGCGATGGCGGCATCCGTAGCCTTTGCCCTGGGTTTAACCTTTAATTTTATGCAGTATTCCACCCCCTACTCGACCTTGGGTGAATACGCATTAGCCCATGTCTACCATGAAGAAGGCAAGTTCAGCAACGATGATCAAGTCAGGGTCTCCCTGGCGACCCTCAATGATAAGATGTCGACGTTTAACGGCAGCTTTGAGCAGGGCTTTGGCGAGCTGATTTCCGCACAATTTTGCCCTTTTCAAGGGGTGAAAAGTTTGCACCTGGTATTCCAGGGAAAATCCAGTCCGGTCACGGTACTGATAGTACCGAATCATGAAGAGCTTGAATTTATTGAAGACTTCAATGACGAGAACTTTAACGGCAAAACCTTATTGATGCACGACAATAATGTGATTGTTATCGGCGATAAGAACGAGCCTATCGAGCAGTGGCAGGATAATATCAAGGACAATGTCAGCTGGTCGATTTAATTTGCCCCCGGCAACGGCTTTAGCAGATAAAACCGTTGCCCCTTAGCAGGCAATAAACCCTTCCCGTTTATTTCTGGCACACTTATCCATTGTTTAATCTTAAAATATGATCAGCTTAAGCTGGCTCAACTCAGCCGCACTTGTTAGCATATCGCCGAAACAATAACTGACAAGAACGGGTTTGATATTGGCGCGTTTTCTTCCGCCCAGGACAGGTTTGCTCTTCGTCTGGATAAAATCAGAAATATTATCAGCTTAAGCTGGCTCAATTCAGCCGCACTTGTTAGACTCTCCACCGACATATGGTCGAAACAATAATAACTGACAAGAATGGATTTATGGCGTTTTCTCTCCCCACCCTGATCACTTTTATTTCTTATTTATTAACCACCCTGCTTATCGGCTACCTGGCCTTTAAGGCCACCAATACCTTAAGCGATTATATCTTAGGCGGCAGGCAGCTGGGGCCTGCGGTCACGGCACTGAGCGTCGGCGCATCCGATATGAGCGGCTGGTTGCTGCTGGGTCTCCCCGGGGCCATCTATTTGTCCGGAGTCAGCGAGGTCTGGATCGGGGTAGGCCTGGTGCTCGGCGCCTGGTTAAACTGGCTGCTGGTGGCCCCCAGGCTCAGGCACTTTAGCGAACACGCCGATGATGCTTTGACCATGCCGGATTTTTTCGCCAAACGCTTTGACGATAAGTCCAATATCCTGCGTTTTATCTCCGCCCTGACCATTTTAGTGTTTTTTACTTTTTATGTTTCTTCCGGCCTGGTCGGCGGCGCCATCTTGTTTGAGAAAGTCTTCGCCATCGACTATCAAAATGCCCTGCTGATCGGCACTGTGGTCATAGTCTCTTATACCTTTCTCGGCGGTTTTCTGGCGGTAAGCTGGACCGACTTTTTTCAGGGCTGCCTAATGCTGCTGGCGCTGGTGATTTTACCTGTAGTCACCCTCAATGAATTAGGCGGCATAGCACAAACTCAGCAGATTTTAGAACAGGCGGATCCCCATTATGCGGACTTTTTCAAAAACTTTAGCTGGCTCGGCTTTTTCTCGCTGATGGCCTGGGGACTGGGTTATTTCGGTCAGCCCCATATTTTATCGCGTTTTATGGCCATCCGCTCGGTCGCCGATATTCCAAAATCCCGCAATATTGCCATGAGCTGGATGGTGATTTCCCTGATCGGGGCACTGGCAGTCGGAGTGGTCGGCATGGCCTACTTTATCGAGGCGCCGCTTGAGAACAGCGAAACCGTCTTTATTCACCTGGCCCATATTCTGCTCAACCCCTGGGTTGCCGGTATATTAATCGCCGCGATTTTATCCGCGATCATGAGTACCATAGACTCACAGCTGCTGGTGTGTTCGAGTGTTATCGTCGAAGACTTTTATAAACAGCTCAGCAAAAGCAAACCCAGTGAGAAAAAGCTGGTATGGCTGTCGCGTTTATCCCTGCTGCTGATCGCCCTGTTGGCGGCGTTTATTGCCACAGATCCGCAAAGCACAGTCTTAGGGCTTGTCAGCTACGCCTGGGCCGGTTTTGGCGCCGCTTTCGGCCCGACCATGCTACTGGCATTGTTCTGGTCCAAGTTCACCCGTACCGGAGCACTGGCGGCCATTATTTCAGGGGCGTTAACGGTCGTGGTATGGAAACAGCTTAGCGGCGGACTTTTCGATTTATATGAAATTGTCCCGGGCTTTATCAGCGCATTGCTAAGCGGTTACCTGTTCAGCCTGCTGTTTCCGGAGCAGACACAAGGCAGTGAGCGGGTCTACCGTGCTTTACTGGAGAAAAAGTAAGCCCTCTTGAGATCCGGTACCACAAAGTAATGGCTATATTGCGGGGATTAAATTATAGTGACTTTAATTCCTGAATATAGCCTGAGCCAGCCGCTTGATTAACCTTAAGTTAAGGCCAGGATTAGCGGCTAATTGTTACCGAGGACCCCTATTCTATGTATTTTTATGCGGCCAGACAGCCCATTCTGGACAAAAATAAAAATCTCTTCGCTTATGAGTTATTGTTCCGAGACAGTATAGACAATGTCTTCCCCGAAGTAGACGGGGATATTGCCACCAGTAAAATGATCGAAGCCAGCCAGTTTAATCTCGGCATCAGTGAGTTTACCGGCAATAAACCTGCCTTTATCAATTTCACCCTGGAAACCATGAGCAAAGGTTATCCCGCCATGCTGACCCCGGATGAAGTGGTGGTGGAAATCCTGGAAACCGTCAAACCCGGCAAAAAATTGCTGGCCCTGTGCAAAGAGCTTTTTGATAACGGTTATATCCTGGCACTCGATGACTATGAGCACCAGAAGGTCTGGCAGCACTTTTATCCTTTTATCAAGATCATCAAAATCGATTTACATAAAACCTCTTTTGATGAAGTCAAGGTGATCCGCCAGGCCATCAGCGCCTATCCGCATATCCAGCTGCTGGCGGAAAAAGTGGAATCTTACGAACAATATAATGAAGCCATGGAACACGGTTTCGAGCTGTTCCAGGGCTTTTTCTTCTCCAAGCCGGAAATGGTGAAAAGCAAAAACCTGTCCCCTTCCCAGGTGGCCATGGCCGAACTCCTGTATGAGACCTCCAAGCCTGAGCTCGATCTTGCCAGCATTACCTCGGTTTTTGAGCGTGATGTTTCCCTGTCATATAAGTTACTGCGTTATGCCAACTCCGCCATTTTCAGGCGCCGCAGTGAAATATCCACCATCAAGCAGGCCTTGGTTATCCTGGGCTCAAGTGAACTGAAACGCTTTATCGGCCTGATGTTTGCCGTGAATGTCAATCCCGACAAACCGAGCGAGCTGATCAACGTCTCCATGACCCGGGCAAAGTTTTGTGAATTGATGGCCAATGAAGCCAAGACCAGTGTCGATATTTCCATCGCCTTCCTGACCGGCTTGTTGTCTATGATAGATGCCATTTTAGATGAAGATCTGGCCAGCATCCTGGAAAAACTGCCACTCGCCCAGGAGATCAAAGATACCTTATTAGTGGGTAAAGGCACCCTGGCATCCTTGCTGAGAATTGTCAGTTTTATCGAGCATGCCCAGTGGAGTGAGATTTCAGAAGAATTAACGGAACTTGGCCTCAATAAGGATAAAGTGATCCAGTGCTATCACGACGCCCTGGTGTGGGCCGATGAGCAAACAGTACACGTAGAAGGCTAAATAACATGCTTAACAGGAGTGCGGAGGCTGCTGTTAAGCATATAAACCACTGGCAGGCAATCAGGTAGCGCCTGGCTCACTCAGATCAATAACTTTCCCGTTCATCAACTCATGATTTATCGCCAGGTTCACCAAATCAAGGATCGCCTCTTTGCCGGCGAGCTTCCTTAAGCCCGTTGCTTTCGTTGCGGTATTGTTAGCGTCATCCGCCACAAAGTGAATATCATCCGGTGATATAGAGACCACCCGGATCCCTAAGGGCCTGAGCTCCCGGCTCCAGCTTTTGCTTAAGGCATGCAGTCCGGCTTTACTGGCGGCATAAGCACTTTGCCCTCCCTTGCCCCCCGGTGAAGGAGAAGCAGAGCTGATATTAACAATTACCCCGGGGTTACTTTTGGCCGCCAGTAGCTCGACAAAATAACCGGAAATAACAAAAGGGGCGGTTAAATTGATGTCCAGCACGCTTTGCCAGGCATCAAGATGGTGCTTCCTGTCCCCTTGCCTAAAGAAACAAAACAGGGGTTCGTTGTGTTTTATCGAAGCATTGTTGATCAGCACATCGACATAACCAAACTGCCGCTCTATTTGCGCAAATGCCGCGTTTATTTCTTTACCCTGGGTGATATCGCAGGGAATACAGGTTAAGCCCGAATAAGCCTGTTTCAGCTCCTGCAATGACTCAACGGCCATATCCAGTGAGATCACCTCGGCTCCCTGGGCTAAATAATATTGCGTCAAGTGCCTGCCAAGGTCACTGGCCGCTGCGGTGATCAGAATTTTTTTATCAAGGAGTTTTACAGACGTCATCGCCAGGCATCAATAGCTAAGTCATTTATTTATAATAGGTATATCTTAAAAGGGATGCCAATCCCCACGGGTGATTATTGCTGGGAAGATCAAGGAAAAATAGCAAAAAAAAGCGCAGAATTCTCCGCGCTTTCTTTACCTGTACCGTTAAGACAGGGCTAAAAACAGCCGCAGGTGCTACTCGGTAAAACCATTAGGGTTTTGTGACTGCCAGCGCCAGGTATCGGTGATCATGGTGTGCATATCCCGCATCGCCTGCCAGTTAAGCAAGGCTTTGGCGACACTGGCATCGGCATAAACGGTGCCCAGATCTCCGGCTCTTCTTGGCACTATCGCATAAGGAATATCCCGGCCGCTAACCTTTTGAAAGGTATTGACGATTTCCAGCACTGATGTGCCGTTACCCGTTCCCAGGTTGATCGGCTGGCAGCCACTGATATCACTCAGCTTCTCCAGCGCTTTAACATGCCCCAATGCCAGGTCAACAACATGGATATAATCCCTTACCCCGGTGCCGTCAACGGTATCGTAATCATCACCGAAAATCTGCAGTTGCGGCAGCCGGCCGATCGCCACCTGGGCGACATAAGGCAGTAAGTTATTGGGAATGCCATTGGGGTTTTCCCCTATCCTGCCGCTTTCATGGGCACCGATAGGGTTAAAGTAACGCAGACAGGCGATGGACCACTGGGGATCGCTTTTCGCCAGGTCAAAAAGAATATGCTCCACCATCAGCTTAGTCTGGCCATAAGGGTTAGTGGCTGAAGTGGCCATGGTTTCATCCAGCGGCGAAATATTGCCTTCGCCATAAACGGTGGCAGAAGAGCTGAACACCAGCTTTTTCACCTCATGCTTTGCCATGGTCTCAAATAATACCAGCGAACCGCTGACATTGTTGTGGTAATAGCTCAGCGGGATTTCACTGGACTCGCCCACGGCTTTTAAACCGGCAAAGTGGATCACCGCCTCAATATCATGTTGCTCAAACACCTGCTCCATGGCATCGCGGTCACAGATATCCGCTTTTATAAAAGTCACCGACTTACCGGTAATTTCGCTGATACGCTCCAGCACCAGGGTCGATGAATTCGATAAATTATCGACGATCACAATATCTTTACCGATATTGAGGAGTTCTACCACAGTATGGCTGCCGATATATCCGGTACCGCCAGTAATTAACAGACTCATAGTTATCCTTTGTCTTATCAGGGATCGCTTGTCAGCGCTTGTATCAAAAAATACACTGGTCAGAATATAATATTCTAACCCATTAAGTTTACGCTAAGTAGTATTGTGACACTGCCTCAATAAAAGCTTCAAGTTTTTCTTGCGGCAAATGATTGATCCCCGCCGCCGCCGCACGGCCGCCTCCGGTGGGAAATTGCACACAAATGTTATCGGCCCCCTGCTTATTATTAAGCGGCGCCCTAACACTGACGGTATAACTGAGATCGGCATTCAGGGTTAACACCGCATGTGCCTTATCCGGAGAAGCATTGGCCAGTTCATTGCCAAATACGCCGCTGACCCGACGGGCCCAGGCCTCATCGGCAAGCAAGACCACTTTACAGCTCGGGCCGTCAAATAATACCCGGGCAGACTCTGCCTTAGCCATATCCTGCTGATAGGCCCTTTGCAGGGTGGCAAAAACTGAATTGCTGTCGGCAACCAACTCAAGCGGATCTGAGTATTCCACCAGCAGTTTAAATAACTCGGCAGGATGAAAATGTAAATCGTCCAGATCGCGGCCATAGCCGTTGTAGTTGATATAAATACCCAGGGCTTCAAGCAACTCCTGCTGCGCTTTTGTCAAGCCCACCTCTTGTGCCAGGGTACGGGCAGCGGCTTTCATATTATCGCCAAAAGCAGCGGCAATGGCCCAGTTGGCATATTTCCCTTGCAGCAGCTCGTTAACCAGCAAACTGGTACAAGTGTTGGCATCTGTGTTGATTATGGTTTTAAGCTTGTCATCCCGGGGAATATCGCCGGCCCTGTGATGATCCACATATAACACCTCTACCCCGTGCGCCAACAAACTCTGTAAAGCTTCACTGTTTTTTTCCAGGGAAATATCAAGCACAGTGGCAGATTCTGCCTCCTGTGCCCTGACTTGTTTCAGTAAACTGATATCACGTTTAACACCTGTGATCAGATGCGAGTCTTTCGGCTGTGCCAGACGCAGCTGAACCAAAGCGATAATGCCGTCGGCATCACCGTTAAATACATCAAAATGCATAACGTCTCTTTCCTATTTGACAAAACCATATTCAAGCAGATAATCGACGATCTGCTGCGCACATTCGAGCACGGATAACTCGGCGGTTTTCACATGGATAGCCGGTGCCTCGGGCACATCATAAGCGGAGTCGATACCGGTAAAATCTTTGATCTCCCCCGCCCTGGCTTTTTTATACAGGCCTTTGGGATCTCTTTGCTCACATACACTGATAGGGGTGTCGATATATACTTCGATAAACTCCCCCGCCGCCAACTTCTCTGCCGCCATGGCCCTGTCCGCGGCAAAAGGCGAGATAAACGCAGTAGAGACAATGAGACCGGCATCGGTAAAAAGTTTTGCCACTTCACTGATACGGCGGATATTTTCCACCCTGTCATTATCGCTAAAGCCTAAATCGCCGTTTAAGCCGTGACGGACATTGTCGCCGTCGAGCAAATAGGTATGGCAGCCCCGCTGAAATAACAAAGCATCAACGGCATTGGCAATGGTTGACTTACCCGAGCCGCTTAAGCCGGTGTACCAGAGTAAACAAGGTTTTTGCTGCTTTAATTCGGCGCGCTGAGTTTTACTGATGTGTTGGTCATGCCACACGGTATTTTCTGTTTTCATAAAAACCTGTTTCTAAAAAGTATCGTTAATCTGTTATTTAGGGTTAAAAGGGATAAATCAGCGGGATCATCAATAATACAATCACGCTATAGGTCAGGGACACCGGAATGCCGAATTTCACCACGTCCGATAACTTATAGTTACCTGCACTGTAAACCATAACATTGGTCTGGTAACCGTAAGGGCTGACAAAGCTGCCGCTGGCGGCAAAAGCCACCGCCATTACAAACGGCAATGGGCTGACCCCCAGCCCCAGCGCCATGTTGTAAGCAACGGGGAAAACCAGGGCCGCCGCAGCATTATTGGTCACGGTTTCAGTGATCACTAAGGTCATGACAAAAACCGCAATAAAGGCGATATAAATGCTTGAGCCCAACAGCAGCTGCTCAAAAGCGCCGGCAAGTACCAGTGAAACGCCGCTGTTTTCCAGCGCCTTGGCTAAGGTAAGGGCACTGAGCACAATCAACCAGATTTCCAGCGGGAAGCGGCGCTTGATTTCATTGATGGTTAAACAGCCGGTAAAAATCAGCAGCGCCACATAAAACAGCAAACACTCCAGCAGGGAAATCACGGTGAAAACCGAGACGGCAATGGCCCCGAGAAAACCAAAAACGGCAAGTTTATTACGCCAGCCGTGCAACATATCATCGGGTTTATGGCCCGAAATAATAAAGAAGTTCTTAGAGAGGTTGCTTCGGGCGCTAAAATCCTTACCGACGGCCAGCACCAGGAAGTCTCCCGGCTGGATCACTATATCCCCCAGTTTGCCCGACAGGGCTCCCCCTTCACGGCGAATCGCCACCACGGCGGCATCAAACCGGGCGCGAAAACCGGCAGTTTTTAAACTTTTACCGACAACCGCGGCATCGGGCTTGATCAGTACTTCGGTGAGGTTATCCCGCAACAGGCCGTCTTGCTGGGCGAACAGGGTTAAGCCGTCAAACTGTTGCAGGGTCAGGACCTTGGAAATATCGCCGCTGAAGATCAGCTTATCTCCTCCCTGCAGCACTTCTTCCGGCGTTACCGGCGAGATCAGCCGGCCGCAACGGATCACTTCCACTAAAAACAGGGAGTCGAGGTGGCGCAGACCGTTTTCTTCCACGGATTTGCCTAGCAGGCTTGATTGCGGTGTCACCTCCGCTTCCACCATATAATTTTGTCCCTCCAAACGGGAGACGTCCATATCCGGCAGGCTTCTTAAGCGCACAAAAATAACCCCGAGACAAACCAGCAGGGCAGCAGCGCCTATCAGGGTAAAGTCAAAAAAGTTCAACCCGGGGTGATTTTGTTCTATCAACATACTGTTGACGATCAAATTGGTTGAAGTGCCCACCAGGGTTAAGGTACCGCCTAAAATGGCCGCATAAGATAACGGCAGCAGCAGTTTACCCGGATTGATCACCTTATTGTTTTTGATGGTGCTGATCAAACTGGCCACCACCGCGGTATTACTCATGAGTGCCGAAGCAAAGGCACTGAAAAATAACGTGCGCACCACGGATTTGATTTTAGAGCCGTTAAAAATCAGCACCGCCAGATGACGCAACACGCTGCTGCGTTCAAAAACAAAAGAGCATAACACCAGCAAGATCAGCGTCACTAACCCCGGGTTGACGGCGTTCGCCAGAATATCGTCGGTAGAAACAAAAGAGGTCGCCAGGCACAATAAGGTGGCACAGGCAAAAACACGTTCGGGTTTTTGCTGGTATTTGATCAGGCCAAACAGGGTGGCCAGAAAAATAATCACCATCAGCCATTGGGGTGCTGTCATTGAATATTCCTTTTATCCGGCCATCAAATCACTTGATAAACCCTGCCGCTAACAACCTTGGCAGGGCTTACTTACAGAACGAAGATACAGAGCTAGTCGATTAGCTTAGATAAGTCACGCGCGCCCCAATGAGGGAAGTGCTTACAAACCAGGGCATTAAATTCCAGTTCAAATTCCGAATATTGATGCGCCTGCTTGACTTCCACCGCTTCGTTGATCATGCCCGCCCCGACGGTAATATTGCTCAGGCGGTCGATCACAATAAAGGCACCGGTAGACTTGTTGCTGCTATAGGCATCAAAATGCAAAGCTTCCGTGGTCTGCATTACACAATTGCCGATTTCGTTAAGGGCAAGCTGGTTTGCCTCCCCTTTAGCCATAGTATTGACATCCACCTTATGTTTAATTTCGGCGGCAACCCCGGTAGTCATTTTACTGCCGTGTTTGATGTAATATTCACGACCCGGCACCAGGGCATCTTCATGCATCCACACCAAAGTGGCATTAAAGGCTTTTGAGCTTTGCGGCTCGTTGCCCGGCTTAACCAGCATTTCACCACGGCTGATATCGATTTCATCATTAAGGGTTAAGGTCACGACATTGGGCACTTCGCTCGACTCAAGCTCGCCTTCAAAGGTGACGATAGACTTAACCGTGCTTTTCTTGCCCGAGGGCAATGCCAGTATTTCATCGCCGACGCTGACCTTGCCCGAACCGATCGTACCGGCATAACCGCGAAAGTCCAGGTTGGGACGGTTAACATATTGCACCTGGAAACGAAAATCATCGCTATTTTCATCGCCGGCAATTTCGATGCTCTCCAGTAACTCCATCAGGGTCTGCCCCTGATACCAGGGGGTGTTTTCACTGCGGTTAACCACATTGTCACCGGCCAATGCCGAAATAGGGGCGAAACGGATATCCGGAATATCGAGATCTTTGGCAAAGGCCTGGTAATCTTTTTGGATGTTGTCAAAAGTTTGCTGATCAAAGTCAACCAGATCCATTTTATTGACCGCCACCACCACATGCTTTATGCCGAGCAGAGAGCAGATAAAAGAATGGCGGCGGGTTTGTACCTGAACGCCGTATCTGGCATCGATCAGGATAATGGCCATATCGCAGTTTGACGCGCCGGTGGCCATATTACGGGTATATTGTTCATGGCCCGGGGTGTCGGCAATAATAAATTTACGTTTTTCGGTAGAAAAATAACGGTAGGCCACGTCTATGGTGATGCCCTGCTCCCGCTCGGATTGCAAACCGTCAACCAGCAGCGCCAAATCGATAGCTTCGCCTGTGGTGCCTGATTTTTTACTGTCGTTTTCAATGGCGGCCAGCTGATCTTCAAAAATCATTTTCGAGTCGTGTAATAACCGGCCGATCAAGGTGCTTTTACCATCGTCGACGCTGCCGCACGTTAAAAAACGTACCAGCTCTTTATTTTCATGTTGCTTTAAATAAGCCTGAATATCTTTTTCAATTAAGTCTGACTGGTGACTCATTAGGGTATCCTTTGGAAATCTTTCTGTTTATCCGGCAGATAGCTATTTACCTGCCGGATATCATCTTCTGCTGTCCGCCTGTTCCAGGCCGGAACCAGCATTAATAAATTCGGCTGCCGTTAGAAGTAACCTTCCATCTTTTTCTTTTCCATAGAGCCGGCAGAGTCATGGTCAATGACCCGCCCCTGGCGCTCAGAGGTCTTGGTTAACAGCATTTCCTGAATAATCTCGGGCAAGGTAGCCGCCTCGGATTCCACCGCCCCCGTCAACGGGTAACAGCCCAGGGTACGAAAACGTACTTTTTTCATTTGTATCTCTTCGTCATCTGTTATCGGCATGCGCTCGTCATCCACCATGATCAAGGTGCCGTCGCGCTCGACCACAGGACGTTCCTGAGACAGGTATAAAGGTACAATTTCAATACTTTCAAGATAGATATATTGCCAGATATCCAGTTCGGTCCAGTTAGATAACGGGAACACCCGGATGCTTTCCCCTTTATTGACCTTACCGTTATAGATATTCCATAACTCGGGACGCTGGCTTTTCGGATCCCATCTGTGGTTGTCGTCACGGAAAGAGTAAACCCGCTCTTTTGCCCGGGATTTTTCCTCGTCACGACGGGCACCGCCAAAAGCGGCATCAAAACCATATTGATCCAGCGCCTGTTTTAAGCCCTGGGTTTTCATGATATCCGTGTGTTTGGCACTGCCGTGTTTAAACGGGCTGATACCCATTGCCATGCCTTCGGGGTTTTTGTGCACCAGTAATTCAAAACCGTATTTTTTCGCCATTTGATCACGAAAAGCGATCATTTCCTTAAATTTCCAGTTGGTGTCAACATGTAATAAGGGAAAAGGAATTTTCCCCGGGGCAAAGGCTTTACGGGCAAGGTGAAGCAATACCGCCGAATCTTTACCGACGGAATATAACATCACGGGATTATCAAACTCCGCGGCAACTTCACGTATGATATGAATGGATTCGGCTTCGAGTTTCTTTAAATGGGTCAGGTTCATTAAAAATAGCACTGGCAATGATTAAAACTAATGTCGCTATATTGACATAGAGTCGCCAAGGTATCCATATGGGAATATGCTTTTATATAACCAATTTGAATAATAAGCTAAGTTTACCCGCTAATAACTTATAGATAACCGCATTAGCCGCTTTGAGTCAGTTGAGTTTTATTGATGAAACGCTTGATCAGCATCAAACTGGAGCCGGACAACTGCTCACTGTCATTCCCGGCCATCGCTGACAAGACATCGCCCCCTAAGACTTTACCCAGTTCGACCCCCCATTGGTCAAATGAGTTAATTTGCCAGATAACGCCCTGAACAAAGATTTTATGCTCGTACAAGGCCAATAGCGCTCCCAGGGATTCAGGCGTTAGCGCATCGAGTAGCAGGGTATTACTCGGGGTATTGCCTTTCATGGTTTTATGGGGAGCAAGCCGGTCGATTTCGTCATCACAAGCCCCTGCTCCTTTGAGCTCGGCCCGGGCCTGAGCCAATGACTTGCCCAGCATCAAAGCCTCACTTTGGGCAAAGCAGTTGGCCACCAATACCTGGTGATGGTGGTGATAGTCACTTGCCCCTTGCAGGGCAACAATAAAATCACAGGGGATAATGTCCTGGCTTTGGTGCATCAACTGCATAAAGGCATGCTGGCTGTTGGTGCCTTCCTGGCCAAAAACCACGGGGGCAGTTTGCCAGGCAAGTTCTTCTCCCGCCATCGATACCGACTTGCCGTTACTTTCCATATCTGTTTGCTGTAAATAACCGGGCAAGGCCCTTAAGGCATGATCATAAGGTAAAATAGCCAGGCTGGCATGATCGAGGAAATTACGATTCCAGATCCCCAGCATCGCCAGCAATACCGGCATATTCTCATTCAGGGGAGCCTGCTGGAAATGCTCGTCCATGGTAAAGGCGCCGGCTTTTAACCGGGAAAAGTTCTCCATACCGATAGCCAAAGCCAGGGGTAAACCCACCGCCGACCATAAGGAAAAGCGTCCGCCAACCCAGTCCCACATCGGCAGGGTATGCTCGGGACAGATGCCAAACGCACTGACCTTATCAAGGTTGGTGCTGACCGCAAACCACTGGCGGGCGATAATATCTTTATCGCCGCTTTGCGCTAACATCCAGGTTTTCACCGCGGCGGCATTGAGCATGGTTTCCTGGGTGGTAAAGGTTTTCGAAATTACCACCACCGCCGTATTTTTAGCCGGTAACTTGGCCAGCTTTTCCATCAGGGCGCCGCCGTCGATATTGGCCAGGACCTCAACCTTTAACCCTGTGTTATGGAAGGGCTCAAGCGCCGTCAGGGCTGTTTTAATACCGTAATAAGAGCCGCCTATGCCTATGGCTAAAACATGGCTGATCTTTTCACCACCGCCCGCTGACAGCGTACCGGAGCAAAGTTTATTGACTATAGCAGCCATTTGCCGTTCAGCCGCAGCCAGCTCTTCAGCCCTCTCTCCCAGAACTTCCTGCTGCACTTTGGCCGGCGCCCTGAGCACGGTATGGAGCACCGCACGTTTTTCGGTGACATTGATTTGCTTACCGGTAAACATATCAGCCACTTTTTTCTCAAGCGACTGGCTCTTTGCCCAGCCGATCAGGCTGTTAACTTCATCTCGGGTGATGTTTTGCTTAGAATAATCAAGAAACAGTCCGCCGGCGCTCAAAGAAAATTGCCCGGCTCTGCCCGGCTGTTCAAATAATGCATGAATTTGACGTTGTTTGGCATTCTCAGCAAGGGAGCTAAGGTTTTTTATATCCTTATTCACAATTGGCAGGCCTTTGTTTGATAACAAGAAATATTCCATGGCGGGGCATGGAATATTTTAAAAGGTAATCGGGATAGAAATAGAATTACAGCTTAAGGGTTTTCAGGAAATCTTTAAAACCATGCGCCAGTTCAGGGTGACGTAAGGCATATTCGACATTGGCCTGCATATAACCAAGCTTGGAGCCGCAATCATGGGACTTGCCCGTCATATGGAAAGCTTCCACCACTTCAACATTCATCAAGCTGGCAATGGCATCGGTCAGCTGAATTTCATCACCGGCACCGGGCGGTGTTAATGCCAGTAAATCCCAAATCTGTGCCGATAACACATAACGGCCGACTACCGCCAGGTTAGAAGGTGCATCCTCAACCGCAGGCTTTTCGACAACCGCGGTCATAATTTTCGACTCACCCGGCTGTAATTGATGCCCCTCGCAATCTGCGACTCCATAGTTGCTTACCAGCTCTTTTGGTACAGGTTCAACCATGATCTGGCTAAAACCCGACTCATTATAGCGGGATAACATAGCGGTCAGGTTTTCGGTTTTCAAATCGGCGCTGGCATCATCCAGGATCACATCCGGCAACACAACAACAAAAGGTTCGTTGCCAACCAGTGGCCGCGCTTTTAATACCGCGTGACCAAGGCCTTTGGCTTCTCCCTGGCGGACATGCATGATAGTCACATCTTTCGGGCATATCGCTTGAATTTCGTCCAGCAACTGGCGTTTTACCCTGTTTTCCAGCGTCGTTTCCAGTTCGAATGATTTATCAAAATGGTTTTCGATGGCATTTTTTGACGAATGAGTGACCAGGACTATCTCTTTAATGCCGGCATCAACACATTCATTGACGATATACTGGATCAACGGTTTATCAACTATCGGCAGCATCTCTTTTGGAATGGCTTTGGTGGCCGGCAACATGCGCGTACCCAATCCGGCAACGGGGATAACTGCTTTGGTGATTTTCTCAGACATCTAAGTCCCTTAAAAAGTAAAAATAGTAATATTATTTATGATTTAACCGGCTTGAACACTTTCACCACGCCCGATGGCGTAATAAGCAAAACCTTTATCCTTTAACAGCTTGGGATCATAAAGGTTTCTGCCGTCAACAATCACCGGATGGGTCAGGCTTGAAGCGATCAAATCAAAGTCCGGTGCACGGAACTGGCTCCACTCGGTACAGATCACCAGGGCATCGGCGCCTTTTAAGGCCGACTCTTTGGTGCCAACCAGGGCCAGCTCCTGGCTATCGCCATAAATACGCTGACATTCTTCCATAGCTTCGGGATCAAAAGCCTGTACCTTAGCGCCCGCCTGCCACAAGGCTTCCATCAGCACCCGGGAAGAGGCTTCACGCATATCGTCGGTTTGCGGCTTAAAGGACAAGCCCCATAAAGCGATGGTTTTGCCTTTTAAATCACCCTTAAAATAATGACTTAAGTTTTTAAACAGTTTTTGTTTTTGTGCGGCGTTTACCGATTCAACCGCTTCCAACAGGGCCGGCTGATATTCAATACCGTGGGCGGTGCGTACCAGTGCCTGGACATCTTTGGGGAAACAGGAGCCGCCATAGCCGCAGCCGGGATAAATAAACTGGTAACCGATACGGGTGTCCGAACCTATGCCGTGGCGTACTGCTTCGATATCTGCGCCTAATAATTCTGCCAGGTTAGACATTTCATTCATAAAGGAGATTTTCGTTGCCAGCATGCAGTTAGCGGCATACTTGGTCAGCTCGGCCGAGCGCACATCCATAAAGATCATACGGTCATGATTGCGGTTAAAAGGTGCATAGAGCTCGGTCATGGCATCTCGGGCAGCCTGACTGTCGGTGCCGACCACAATACGGTCCGGTTTCATGCAGTCATTAACCGCTGCCCCTTCTTTTAAAAATTCCGGGTTGGAAACGACATCAAAATCCAGGCTAAGATTACGTCCGGCCAGGACTTCGGCAACTTTTGCCGTGACTTTATCCGCCGTGCCCACAGGCACAGTGGACTTATCGATAATAAATTTAGGCTCATTCATGTGGCTGGCAATGGTTTCGGCCACCGCCAAGACGTATTTTAAATCCGCTGATCCGTCTTCATCCGGCGGTGTCCCTACGGCAATAAATTGAATCTTACCGTGTGCGACCCCGGCAGCGGCGTCTGTGGTAAAGTTTAACAGGCCATTTTGAGTGGTTTCTTCAACGATAGGAGTTAATCCAGGTTCATAAATTGGGATAATGCCCTTTTTTAAATTATCTACTTTACTTTGATCAACATCAACACAAAGCACATCATGGCCTACAGAGGCTAAAATAGCCGCCTGTACCAGGCCGACATAACCAATTCCGAATACGGTAACTTTCATTAAAATTCCTGCAAAATATCTGGGAGAGCGAAAAAACCAAACAATAATAACATCTGAAAAAACATGTTCAATTCAGGCTTTCATCTGCCTTAAGGGGCGCATTATATCACTGAAAACGAAAAGACCAATGTGCAAGCCGATACTTTTTAGAGAAAAAGCCTTAAAAAACCTCCTGCTGCTATATGCCCACGCAGTTAAGGCATGAAAGCACCCTACATAGACAAAGATCGATAATATGCGCGCTTTTTGCATACTTTTTCACAGTTATCAGCTGTTATTGCTGACATTATCCCTGCCAAGATGAAAATCAGGCGGTAACATTTCAACCGATAATTCAGCCCTATCACCGCTTAGCACTTGCGTTTAGGCGCCAGCACAGGTATAACACCGGCTGTACTTATTACATTAGAAAAATGTTTTGGAAAGGATAATTATATGAATAAACCTACGACGGGGACGTTTCTAGGTCACCCGAAAGGACTCTTCCTCTTATTCGGTACCGAAATGTGGGAACGTTTTGGTTATTACGGCATGCGCGCCCTACTGGTACTGTATTTGGTAGCAACAGTCGAAAACGGCGGCTTTGGCTGGACAACCGGAGAGGCTTTAGGCTTATACGGTACCTTTACCATGGCGGTATATCTGACCCCTATGATAGGTGGCTGGTTAGCCGATAACTTTATCGGCCAGCGTAAAGCCATTATCCTGGGTGGCATACTGTTTTCCTTAGGTTACTTCACCTTAGGTATCCCAAAAACCATGATCACCGGCATGGAAGAGAACGTCTTCTATCTTGGCCTGATCCTTATCTGTTGCGGTAACGGTTTATTTAAAGCCAATGTTTCCAGCTTAGTCGGTGAACTCTATGAAGACGGCGATCACCGTCGTGACGGTGCTTTCACCATCTTCTATATGGGTATCAACTTAGGTGCCTTCCTATCGCCGCTAATCGTCGGTTACTTAGGCGAGCAGGTTAACTGGCATTACGGCTTTATCGCTGCCGGTTGTGGTATGCTTATCGGTTTATTCTTACAACTTACCCTGGCCAATAAATATTTAGGCGAAATCGGTGTGGTACCTTCGGCGAAAAAAGCCGGCGCCAACAGCAAAGAAGAGCTAAAAGCAAGAGCACTGACTAAAGAAGAAAAAGACCGTACGAAAGTTATCCTGATCATGAGTGTATTCTCGGTGATTTTCTGGGCCGGTTTTGAACAGGCGGGCGGCTTATTTAATATTTATGCTTCCCAGTTCACCGACCGTGATTTCATGGGCTTTGAAGTACCGGCTTCCTGGTTCCAGTCATTAAACGCTATGTTTATTATCCTGCTTGCCCCGGTTGTGGCCTCTATCTGGATCAAGATGGATACTAAAGAACCGACCTCACCGGTGAAATTCGCCCTGGCCATGGTATTTTTGGCACTTGGCTTTTTCGTAATGGTGTGGGCGACTATGGTACAAGGCGGCGATACTTCTGTTAAAGTCAGCATGTTGTTCCTGGTTTTTGCTTACCTGTTCCATACCTTAGGCGAATTATGCTTATCCCCTATCGGTTTATCTCTGGTATCAAAACTTGCTCCTGTTAAATTTACCTCGTTATTGATGGGTGCCTGGTTCTTCTTTACCGCACTTTCCAATAAACTGGCCGCCTTTATCGGGCAATTCGTCGGTGAAGGTGAACAGCAGGTTGAAAATGCCGGTACCATCTTTATGTCTGTCGGTGGTGCCGCGTTAGTGACCGCCGTGATTATTTTCTTAAGCGCAAATAAATTAGTTGCCTGGATGCACGGCGCAGAAGGTGATAATCACCATGATATGGAAGAGAAACTTGAAGAAGAGTTGTCTGTGACAGGTACGCATGAAGCCATGCCTGAAAGCCATAACTAATTCTTAGTTTTACCCCGAAAAAAGAGCAGCCGTTATCGCTGCTCTTTTTTTTTGCCTGCTGTTAAAGCCTGCCTGAGACTGCCGCTTCTCTTCATCGCTTGATTTTGATATAACAGCCACCTGACACTTTTACCTTGGCAAAAAACGTGACCCTTTCCCGTCAACAATTAAGACAACTGGTGCGTAAACGCAGGCAGGCCCTGACCCCACAGCAACAAAACCAAGCGGCCGAATTGCTATTGGAGCAGTTAAGCCAACACCCGGTGATTAATGGCGCCGACAAACTTGCCATTTATCTGGCCAACGACAGTGAAATAAATACCCTGCCCTTTATCCACTGGTGCTGGCAGCAAGGGAAAACCGTTTATTTGCCGGTGCTGCACCCGTTTTCCAAGGGGCAATTATTATTCCTTCACTATGATCAGGACACGGCGATGACAGTGAATCATTTAGGCATCACAGAGCCGAAACTGGATTTGCAAAAAATTTGCCCCGTCGATCAGCTCGATGTCTTATTAACCCCCCTGGTTGCTTTTGATTTAAGCGGCGACCGCCTCGGCATGGGCGGCGGCTTTTATGACCGTACCCTGGAAAAGTGGCACCGCCGCCACCAAAGCGGGGAAAGCACTAAACTGCACCCTATCGGCCTGGCCCATGACTGCCAGCGGGTAGAGAAAATCCCTTCCGAGTATTGGGATGTGCCTATCCCGGAAATTATCACCCCCGGCAAGGTTTATCAGTGCGAATAGGCTTTTTATCAAATGCCGGTAAAAAAAGCACAATTGCGACATTTGCGCTGTTATAATCATGCGCAAAATTTTCCCCCTTCAGCACTACAACAGCAGGTTGATTATGACTCAAGATGAAATGAAAAAAGCGGCAGCGGTTAAGGCATTGGACTTTATCGACAATGATACCATAGTCGGTGTCGGGACCGGCAGCACGGTTAACCACTTTATTGATGCCCTGGCGACCATCAAAGAGCGTATCCGCGGCGCGGTTTCCAGCTCGGAAGAGTCTAGCAGACGGCTTGAGGCCCATGGCATCGAGGTATTCGATTTAAACTCGGTTGATGTGCTTGATGTTTATATCGACGGCGCCGATGAAGTAACTGAGCACCTGCAAATGATCAAAGGCGGCGGCGCTGCCCTGACCCGGGAGAAAATTGTTGCTGCCGTAGCGAAAACCTTTATCTGTATTGCCGACGACTCCAAGCAGGTGCCGGTACTGGGCCAGTTCCCCCTGCCGGTTGAAGTCATCCCGATGGCGCGCAGTTATGTAGCCCGTGAGCTGGTCAAACTCGGCGGCGATCCCGTTTACCGCCAGGGGGTGATCACAGACAACGGCAATGTCATTCTTGATGTCCATAACATGAATTTAACGGCGCCGTCTGAGATGGAAGAGAAGATCAACGGCATCGTCGGCGTGGTCACCAACGGCTTATTTGCCCATCGCGGCGCCGATATTTTGGTAACCGGCACTAAGGCAGGCGTCAGCGTCAGCAAATTGAATTAATGCCGAACAAAAAAACACTTTAGAGTTTAAGCACTATATGCTAGTTTAGATATCTAGCCATCCATAATAATGTTTCAAGAGAATTAGTGTCATCATGAGCAAGACTTCCTTAGCGAAAGAAAAAATTAAGATCTTATTACTTGAAGGGGTGCATGAAAAAGCCCTGGAAGAATTGAAAACCAAAGGCTATAGCAATATTGAGTATCTTAAAACTTCCCTGAGTGAAGCCGATCTCATTGAAAAAATTAAAGATGTCCACTTTATCGGCATCCGCTCCCGTACCCAGCTCACCGAAAAGGTACTCAGCCATGCCAATAAACTCGCCGCCATCGGCTGTTTCTGCATCGGCACCAACCAGGTTGAGCTGGCGGCGGCGCAAAAGCGCGGTATTCCGGTCTTTAACGCACCGTTCTCCAATACCCGCTCAGTAGCCGAGCTGGTATTGGGGGAAATTTTATTGCTGCTGCGCGGTATTCCGGAAAAAAGTGCCCTGGCCCATCGCGGTGTGTGGCATAAGTCGGCAGCGGGCTCAGTGGAAGCCAGGGGCAAAACCCTGGGCATTATCGGCTACGGCCATATCGGCACCCAGCTGGGCATTTTAGCCGAGACCCTGGGCATGCGGGTGCGCTTCTATGATGTTGAAACCAAGTTGCCGCTGGGCAATGCCAGCCAGGCCCCTAACTTAAGCAGTTTATTGCAGGAAGCCGATGTCGTCAGCTTGCATGTGCCGGAAAACCGCCAGACACAAAATATGATCGCCGGCGCCGAGTTCAGGAAGATGAAACCGGGAGCAATCTTGATCAACGCCTCCCGCGGCACCGTAGTAGATATCGATGCCCTGGCATCGGCACTGGAAACGAAACATCTGGCGGGCGCCGCCATCGACGTTTTTCCGGTTGAGCCCAAAGGCAATGATGAAGAGTTCATTTCTCCGCTGCGCGCCTTTGACAATGTCATCCTCACCCCCCATATCGGCGGCAGTACCAAAGAAGCCCAGCAAAATATCGGCATCGAAGTAGCCACTAAACTGGCGAAATACTCGGATAACGGTTCGACCCTATCTGCGGTCAATTTCCCGGAAGTATCACTGCCCGAGCATACCGGCACCAGCCGTTTGCTGCATATCCATAAAAACCAGCCGGGTGTGCTGACGCAAATTAACCAGGCGTTTGCCCAGCATAATATCAATATCGCCGCCCAGTACCTGCAAACCGATGACGCCATAGGTTATGTGGTGATAGATATTGAAACCCAGGACAGCGAGTTGGCGTTAAAAGAGCTGAAGCAGGTGGAAGGCACCCTTAAGGCCAGGGTTCTACACTAACAGGGTAAAGGCGCCAGCAAGGAAACAAACATTAAAAAAGGACCCTAGGGTCCTTTTTTAATGTATTCAGCAAACCCTCGCTGACGTTAGAAGAGCAGCTGCATCACGATTAAGGCAAAAGCCCCCGCCAGCACATCGTCAAGCATGATGCCGAAACCGCCGTGTACTTTTTTATCGGCAATGGAAATCGGCCAGGGCTTGAAAATATCAAACAGGCGAAACAGCACAAAACCTGTCACCACCGCCTGCCAGGACAAAGGCACCATAAACATAGTGATCAGGAAACCGACAATTTCATCCCAGACAATCGCCGGATGATCGTGCACGCCGGCAGCGTCTGCCGCTTTTTGGCAAATATAAATGCCCGCCAGCGCCATCGCAAGCGTTAGCACCGCATAAGCGGCCACAGGTAGATACCAGGCCATAAGCAGGTAAACCGGGATGGCGGCAAGCGTGCCAAAGGTGCCCGGTGCTTTAGGGGCCAGGCCCGAGCCAAAACCCAGTGCCAGGAACTGCACCGGATCCGCCAGAGTAAATTTTGCCATTGAATTGTCTGCTGCCATTAACGTTGCGGATCTGATTGGTGCTCAGCGCCTTTATCACTCTCTTTATCAGAGAAATGCTCAAAACCACGGGAGCCGATAGACACAGGTTTATTGTCCAATGTCGTGGTGATCTTTTCCGAGCCGTTGATCTGACCGATACAGGTGATATTAATACCGGCATGGGCGAGCGAGGTTTCCATGCCCACTTTATTGTCTTCGGCAACCGTGAACAGCAATTCATAATCATCACCGCCGGATAACGCCAGCTCGATGGCCTGTTGCTGGTCCAGGGTATCTGTCATCACCTTAGACAGGGGTAAGGCATCAAGCACCAGATTAGCCCCCACCTTAGAGGCCTGGCAGATATGCTGCAAGTCTGAAATCAAACCGTCTGACAGGTCGATGGCAGAGGAGGCATATTCCTTCAAGGCCTGGCCCGCCAGCACGCGCGGTTTGGGATAATTGAGCTTAGTCATCACCTGCTCGGTAAAAACCTCTTCCACCTTTACCTTGCCCTGCAGGTGTTTTAACGCCAGTGCCGCATCGCCGAGCTCGCCGGTCACATAGAGCCAGTCACCCGCCTTGGCGCCCGAGCGCAGCAGATACTTATCTGCCGGCGTGATCCCCTGGGCGGTAACAGTAATACTTAACGGCCCCTGGGTGGTATCGCCGCCAATCAGCTGAACATTATAGTATTCACATAATTCAAACACCCCGGCACAAAACTCCTTTAACCAGGTTTCATCGGCTTCCGGTAACGTCAGCGCCAGAGATACCCAGGCAGGCTCTGCCCCCATCGCCGCCAGATCCGACAGGTTCACGGCGATTGCTTTATGCCCTATGGCGCGCGGCTCGGTTTCCAGCGGGAAGTGTACACCGGCCACCAAAGTATCTGTAGTTACCGCGATATGCTGGCGCTCTCCCGGTTGTATCAGGGCGCAATCGTCGCCTATGCCCAGCAGCACGTCCTTACGCTTGACAATTTGCTCGGCAAAAAAGTGCTTTATCAGCTCGAACTCTTTCATGGGGAAATGATTACTCTTGTGGGCGGATAAGCTTCACCGCTTTATCCAGGACACCATTAACAAACTTATGGCTGTCATCGGCAGCAAAAGATTTTGCCAGTTCAATTGCTTCATTGATCACCACTTTATAAGGAACGTCTGTAGAATCTTTGAGTTCATAAATAGCGGTGCGCAGGATAGACTTTTCCACCTGGTCGATATCATCGAGCGGGCGGTCGACATGCGGGGAGATTGCTTCATCCAGGGAGCTGACATTGGCGGTTACGCCACGCAGCAACTGCTGGAAATAGTCAATATCAAAACGGCGTGCTTTATTTTCTGTTAAAAAGCTGGCTTCGATATCGGCAACGTCATTTTGGCTGATCTGCCATGAATAAACGGCTTGGATCGCCAATTCACGGGCTTTTCTTCTGGCTGAAGGTTTCACAATAATTTTCCGAAATAAAATTTACAAAAACAAGGCATCTAAACTATTTATGCTTTAAACAGGCATAAACGGAAGACTTATTAAAAGACTTCCGCAAATTATGCCGTTAAAGCAGAAATAATTTCAATGTCACAAGATTATAGCTGAGATAAGACATTAACCATTTCTAACGCGCTCAGGGCGGCTTCAGCCCCTTTATTTCCGGCTTTGGTACCGGCACGTTCTATGGCTTGTTCAATTGAATCTGTGGTGATCACACCAAAAGCTACCGGCGTGGTAAATTCCATCGCCACCTGGGCTAAACCTTTGTTACATTCACCGGCAACAAAATCAAAATGCGGAGTACCGCCGCGGATCACTGCCCCTATGGCAATAATCGCATCAAACTTGCCGTTGGCGGCGATACGCTTGGCCGCTACCGGTAATTCATAGGCCCCCGGGACGCGAACAACAGTGATATCTTCGTCAGCGACATTGCCCTGACGCTTGAGCGCATCAATGGCGCCTTCAAGTAAACTTTCAACAATAAAACTGTTAAAACGCGAAACAACAATCGCGTATTTTTTGCCTGGGGTAGCAAATGAACCTTCAATGATTTCCATGTATAAATCACCCGTTGATAAAAATTGCGGCAATTCTATCAAATAGCAGCTTATTTCGGTACTCGTTTATTGATTTTTTCAAGCGGTTAACAGCGACAGCTTAACGATAGCCGAGACAATTAAAATAAATCGATGACAAACTAGTTAAAAACATATTTACAGGGATAGCATACCACTTATCAGAGAGTAGTTACCTGCCCCCATTCCGCAGAGTGTTTCATAACAAAACCCCTTTACGCATGTTCAATAACTGAAATAAAAATATAAGGATAACTTCTATGCCAAAGAATAAAGTAGCTGAAGCAAAATGAAACAATCAGAAAAGCTATCTGTACTTAATTTCGCACGACCAGTTGTTCAGGTAAATTTAGCCCTTTAAGAAACCAATCAAGCTGATTACCGAAATATCAGAACGGAGATAGCGGTTAAGTGAGTGTTTCTTGTATGGTTGGAATGTTAAAAACCACCAAACCGTACAAGATGGCAATAAGTGCTAAAGACAGCCTTGATAAATGTTGCTCTTTCCAGCTATTAAATGCATAAATAATGATAATCGGCTCTAAAGCAAACCGGTAGAGGCCAAAACGCTCACTGGCAACCAGATCACCGATAAATAATAACTGGATAAGAAACAATGAAAAATAACATCTGTATAAGTTATTGATTATCTCACGGTTATAGGAACCAAAAGTTTTAATAAACTCAAGAAAAGCAACAAAAATAAAAAACGAAAGAAACTTAAACGTTATTAGGGAATCCATGCCGACATGAAAATACTTAGCTGCCTTAATGGCAAGCAACTTGGGTAAAAACATGAAAATAACACTGGAGAAAAATCCGGACAGTAACAGTGCAATCAACACCAACATAGCCCCCCAGAAATAACGCATTTTAAAGCGAAATACAGCAGGAATTAGAAATATCGCCACCAATAAAGCAGAAAAATGAAAGAATGACGCAAAAACAAACAGGAAAAAGGCTAGTTTTTTGCGTTCTTGCTGAATAAAGGAGATGCCCAATAATACGATACCAACCGCCATTCCCTGCCTGATAACATTACTGTGTAAAGACACACAAGTCATGCTGACACTATACAAGGAAAAAGCCAGCAGAGGATAATCGGATAACCGGCGATAAGCCAAATAAGTAAAAATTAATCCCCATAGTGCCACGGTCACCAAAAAGAAATCCGCCGAAAAACCCACCAGTTTGTTCAAGTAGGTAAAAAGCACAAAACCGGGTTCTGCAGCGGTAATATTATTTAAAACAAACGCCTTGGTTAGATCCCTGTAAGTATAAATAGTGTCGGGGATTGATTTAAATGCCCCAACGTAATTATGGGTATCCGCTCCGGCTTCTGGGCCTCGAAAACCAAAAAAGACAGCAATAGATAAAATAGCAATAACAACCAGGAAAATGTTATTTTTTCTTAACGTCCCCCACAGGATAGCGCCATATAAGATAGACAGCAGAATAGGGTAATAATTAAAGACCAAATGAAATTACTCTTTTCTAGTAAAGTTATAGACTTACTCAACTCTGGCAAAATATCGAATCAAGACAAACATCATAGACAAAAAACAGCCTACAACGGTTCCGGCAACGCATATAAGGGCTCTTTGCGGAGCTGACTTCTTTTCGGCAAGACTTGGTAAATCAATATACTGAAAGACATATTCGCCGCTTCGGTTGGTGAGCATCAGAGATTTGGTTTGCTCTTCAATCAAATCAAACAAGGTTTGCTGTAAGTTGGCATTGTCGGTACTTTGCAATTTCTCCTTAAGAAAGGCGATGCTTTCCTGGGCATTTTTTTCGTCTCGCTGGCGCAGCGTCTCGTTGACATCATCAATAAACAAAGTCAGCCATTGCTGAGCCAGTTTCGGTGAATAAAACTCAAGCTCAACCTTTATCAGCCCGCTTTTATCATCTTCCTGTAATCTTATGAGTTTTTTAAACTCTTTAAGCACATCTTCTGTTTTCGGGCGCGTTTGCTCATCAGGGGCATCGCCGATTAACCACATTTTAGTCTGTACATCATAAAGGCCATCATCAAGAAGGATCTCATCTGTCTCCTCATCCCATTCGACCCCTGCCATCAAAGGCACCAGGATCGAATGCTTCTCGATAAAGTTCATAATAAAAGATCGGGACTGAAAATATTCTTTACCGATCACAACATTGTTATTTTGACCAGCATTTAAATCAAGACCGGCTAATCCGGCTAGCCCGCCTAAACCGCCCATTTTCCCGGCAAGGCCTGACAACCCGGATTGACTATCGACAGCGGTAACTAAAACGGCTTCCGATTTATATTTATTCGGTAAACTCAAGGCCAGAGCAACAGAAAGCACAGCAAAGATAATGGAACTAACAACAATAAAAATGCGGCTCGCGTACAAAAGACGAATAATTTCTTTGATTGAAATTTCTGAAGATGAACTTACCTTTAACTCTGACACCATATACACCTTTAACTGATAATTACTTGCTCAACCTTGAACTATTTTTACTAACTCAGCAATTCCCCCTTAAACAGACGCATTAGCAGGGGGTGGGCTCCCCATAAGCGCCCATTCATCAACAAAGCGGTATTGTTAGCTTTTCGATTTGACCTGTTCAGGAAAAATAGCCGCCAGGGACTTAAACTTCCCGGCAGATAAGATATTACCCGATTAAAATCGAAGGGATTATAACACCATAGTGTGCAAAAGCTCTTAAAATCATAACCTTTATAGCAATAATTATTGGTTCAATTTAAAGAAAGCCTTGATGGCATAATGCGAAAAAACATAACAAGTTTTAAAGATATTTAATTTTTCAATATCTCTGTATACCTGCCAGATTTTCATCGCTTTTTTGACTTTATTACGAGAGATGGAATTTGACACTATTCGATACTTACTGAGAGGTTCGTTAAAAATATAGGCATGCTTGCCTGTTTTTAATAACTTCAACCATAAGGCGTAATCTTGTCCTGCACGGATCAACGGCATAGACAAGTCGGCAAAAGCATTTTTCCTCACCAATACCGTACAACAGCCCATGGTCGCATTTTTTTTCAGCATATCCTGATATGAAAACAAACCGCGTTTGCGAAGATCTATGCCCTGTTTTAAATCATTCCCCTGTTCATCTATTAGCCAATAAGGAGTAAATGACAGGTCTGCCTGCTCTTGTTCCATAAAAGCCAAATGTAACTCCAACTTGCGGGGCAGCCATAAATCATCACTATCTAAAAAAGCCAGTACCTCTCCATCAGCGCGGGCAATGGCATTATTTCTGGTTACGGCAGCACCTGCATTGACCTGATTGCGCACAGGTTTTATCCGCGCATCTTGTTGGCTCAGCCGGGTTATTATTTGCCAGGTATCGTCACTGGAACAATCATCGGTCACCAACCATTCCCAGTCTTGATGCGTTTGCGCGACGATACTTTGATATGTCTCTAAAATAAATTGTTGAGAATTGAATGTCGGTGTAATGATAGAAACTAGCATTGATATCTCATTTAGTATCAAGAAATTAAAATAGGCAGAAAAGGTTACTTACTACGGTGTCATTAACAACGCCTTACACTAACCTGTGTGCACCACTAAACTCCAGCAAGCAAGCGTTGATATAAGATTTAGCCCTTAAGACGGCTCACATCAAACAGCCATTTTAACCAACGGAAATTAGTGTTCATAAAAAACGATACCGAGGCTTTCAAGTTCCCTTTATTCGTTAACTTTAAAAAATCCAGCAAACTATAATTCGATCCCTGTAGTCGTTTTTCCAATATACTCATGGAGTCTTTATGGGCTTGAGACATAATGGCCTGATGTTTACCCATAAATTTCTTAAAAGCGGTTATTCGGCGGTCGCTGCATTCACTGATCCTTCCGCTGACATGATCTGTGTACCATATATAGCTAATATTATCGGATTTAAATGCAGTCCCGTAGCGATGAACCAGACGAACCCAAGTATCATAATCCTGAAAAGCAGGCATCTTGGGATCAAATCCGCCAATAGTGCGCAGATACTCGGTACGAGTCATCACCTGGTTCCCTAGAATATTATAATGGAGCAAAGCTTCCAGGGTAACTTCACCGGGATCCATGCGCCGCTCAACATCCCCTTTTGGGGTACGCTCACAATAGGGTGAAGCAAAACATGAATAATCAGTTGCCTCAAAACTGGTAAGCATATGTTCAACACGATGAGGTAAAAATTCATCATCGTCATCCAGTCCGGTTATAAACTCGCCGCTTGCCGCTTCTATTGCCAGATTCCTGGCAACACACGCCCCTTGGGGGGTTTCATTTTTTAAATAAATAAGTTTGCCCTGGTCAATCAAGGGCGATAATACCTGATAAGTATCATCAGCAGAGCCGTCGTCGGCAACGATAAGTTCAATGTGGGGATAAGTTTGGTTTAAAACTGACTCTACCGCCCTTAATAATAACCCGGAACGGTTATGCGTTGCTATATATACAGTAACTAAAGCTTTTTCTTGCATTTAAATGACCTGGTGATTCTAATTTAACAGTTCGACATTGCAGAAAGGTATTGGTCTTTAAAATAGCATTACGCGCCAAAAAGGAGGACGCATGTTTATTTACAAGATAACCCGCAGGCAGCTAAAAGCAGAGAATCCAAATAACCAAACGAAAATTTACAACGAAAAATAGTGAAATTTTAAAGGCCGAGATAGTAACAACGACAGCCTAATTATTCAATACTCATCCCGGCTATTTTTCTGCAGACCAGGCCTGGTATGGGCGTTTATTAATCTTTAGCACTATTTGTTCGAATGCAAAGCACCTCAGCTATGACTTTCTCCTTGCAACATTTTCACCATAGTGGCCGTCGTTGCTTGTTCTGAGTATTTAGATGAGACAAATGCCCGCGCACATTGTCCCTGCTCCTTGGCTAAAGAGGGATCATTGATCAACGAGATAATGGTATCGGCAAACTCTTCAACAGACTCACCTGAAACTACATAACCGGTACGGCCGTTGGCCACAACTTCTGGCAGGCCACCGATATTGGAGACCACACAAGGACGTTCACACGCAGAGGCTTCAACCACTGAAACACCAAAACTTTCTATTCGACTGCTAACAACAAATAAGTCGATTTCATTGATATAGTGGCTCACTTCGGTATTTGGCACACCACCAACAAACTGACAGACATCCAATAACGCCAGTTGCCCAGCCTGGGCTTTCAACTCAGAGGATAAAGAGCCGTCGCCGACAATCAATAATCTCAACCTTTGCCCGGCTTCATGCTCGGATGCCAGCAACTTTTTTCTCGCCAGAGCAAAAGCCTTGATCAAAACATCAATCCCGTACCTGTGCTCAAGTCGTTTAACTGTGCCTATGGTAATAGTTTCATTGGAAAAAATAGTGCGAGTTGAAGTAAAACGTTCAAAGTTAACCCCAAAAGGAGTAATTTCAATCTCGCGCTGATCCTGTAATATCCCCCGGACATGATCCGCCATCGCATAACTGGTGGAGGCTATCCGTTGTGCCCGGTTTAGATTCGTTTTTATTAGCCAATTGTGTAAAAAACTTCGATAAGGAAAATCATAAACATCACTGCCCCAAACCGATAAAATATAAGGCTTGATTCTGGACAGGGTAGCAAGTGAGCCATAACCGCTGGCATAATGGACATTGATAATATCAGGCCGCAACCTACTTACCAGCCGGTTGAGAGCAAAAGCATTCAGCACATATCCGCTGCGACCCGAATAAGGTAGCTGGTGCACGATAACCTTGTCATTAATAGGCTCTACGGCAGTATGCTGCGTTATAAGATGGATCTCAAATCCATGATTGACTAAGCCATTAACCCATTTAACCGTATGGATAACAGATGCCGGGGCAATAAACACTAGCCGCATATTTTTTTTATTCACAATTTCTCTTAACATCAAGGGGTATTTTGGCCGCACCTAAACCACTCTGTAAAAACATAGCGCTCACCCGGACACAGGCCAAGTAAGACCTTATGAAGCTTGCTGCCTGGTTTGAAAGCACTGAGTCAGCCCTGAAGACGACATCACTGTATCGCCGCCGAGATAAAACCGGTACTCGAATAAACACGGCGCTCGGCTGAAAGTAAAATCTTTACCTGCACTTAACCGGAAATGGTACCATACTTTCAGCACACCACCATCCCTATAAAATATTTTGCTATGAAAATTTCAGCTTTAAACGCCAGAAAAACCAAATTTTTCACGCTTACAGACATACAGCTGGACAAGCACCGGAAATCATAACATTTTCGTAGGACAAAAATAAGGGCAAGCATTTACCGGTAACCGAAACAACGGGATATTCACCAATTAAAACCTTTTATTTTTGAAACACAGGCCTCATAATAGCGGGTATTTATGCTTGGGTATAGGGCAAGATGCCGGTAATGGCATCGAGGCAATGCTTTCCCGCTCTGATGTAAGACGCAATTCAGCAAAGGTAATAATAGTTAGAAATGAAAATAGTTCTGATTGCAAACGGTAATTTCATCCATATACAGCCTTATATAGACTTTTATAATGCCCAGGGCTATGAGGTGTCTTTTATTTCCCTGACTCCGTCCCCAAAGAGGAATGTAAAAATATATGAAGTATTATCAAAAGACATCACCGAGAGCCGGTTGTCCAAAATCCTCTATCTTTGGTGTGCCTATAAAGCCAGAAAACTCATCAGTGAAATCAAACCTGATCTTATCCATGCCCAATATGCCACAAGCGGCGGACTTGTCGCCTATTTAAGTTCTGGTAAAATACCTTATATCATTACTGCCCACGGCAGCGATGTCTTAACAAACCGAAAAAGTAAGATCTGGTCTTTCCTGTTCAAAAAAGTGTTTGGCAAAGCCGTGGTGGTCAACAGTGTTTCCGAGCAAATCGCCGATTATATTTCTTCTATCGGCACCCTGACGAATAAACAGATCACCGCCTCGATTGGGATAGATTTAAGCAAGTTTAATTTATCCCAGGAGAAGAAAAATAAAAAGGCGGACAAAAAGTTAAAACTGATCTGTACCCGGCGTTTTGAACCTATCTACAATCATGAAGTGATTTTCCAGGCGCTAATCCTCTTACAGCAAAGTGGATTAGATTTTGAGTTTACCTTTGTCGGACACGGTCCTTTAATGGCGAAATATAAAACCCTGGTTGATGAACATAAATTGAACGAGCAGGTAAGCTTTTTAGGACAGGTCCCCAACGGGGCTTTACCTGAGCTGCTCAACGCACATGATATCTATATCTCCTCATCTCTACATGACGGCACCAGTTTATGCCTGTTGGAAGCCTTCGCCTGTGGCTTGTTTCCCATTGTCTCCGACATAGAATCGAACAAGGCCTGGGTACAGCAGAAAAAAAATGGCTTGCTCTTTGAGACACAAAACGCAAAAGCCCTTGCCGATGCGATTTTGGCCTACCCCAGGCTGGAAAATGTAGAAAATATCATCAGGGAGAATATAGAGATGGTCGGTTTATACGGCGACAGGAATAGTAATATCAACAAAGTATTCACCAAAGCCGCCAACTTGATAGCAGAGTCAAAAACCGCTTCTATGCACGATTGAGTTCACCCGTTAGCTTAGTCCTTACCACAGATGCCAATAACCTGACTCTCCCCTGGCGTTGCTGCCACCACAGCTTGGCCGGCTTTTAAGCGGTTATTGCATCAGCACGCTATTGCCCAGCCCGGTTAAAGTTGTCCGAATCCCCTAGAGCGTGTTGATCTTTGCGGTATAAAAAATAGGCGGCATGAAGACAAGGTATAATTGATTTCACCAAAAACAGTTATGCCCTATCAACATGCCAAGACTAATGTTAACAGATGAAACCTGGAACTTGCTATCACGAATAATGCTTTTAACAGGTCGAATTTACAGTAAACCAGAACATCGAATGACAATGGAAGGAATATTATTCAGGCTCAGGACAGGTATTCCTTGGCGAGATTTACCCCCTGAATTTGGTGGCTGGAGTAAAGTTTTCCGCAGATTCAACCTTTGGTCACAGAAGGGGGTATTGGTGGAAGTGTTTACTTTTCTTTCTAAATTGCATGACAGCGAATGGCTATTTATTGATGGCAGTATTGTGAAAGCCCATCAGGATAGTACCAATACAGCTGATGCAAGTGCCCAAGCTGTGGGGAAAAGTCGAGGTGGAAATACAACTAAAATTCACCTTGCTGTAGATAGTGGCGGTTTACCTGTCCATTTTGAGCTATCAGAAGGCCAGGTAAATGATATTGTTCATGCTGAGTCATTAATTTCAGCCTCTCCTGAGTCTGAAATGGTTGTAGCTGATAAAGGTTATGACAGTGAGGCTTTGAGGGAATTTGTAAGGCAGAAAAATGCAAAGCCCGTTATCCCCAGACGCGATCACAACGAGCAAGGCAATGAGGATATTGACTGGTGCATGTATCGATATCGACATTTAGTAGAAAATGCATTCATGAAGATTAATAAATACCGTGCTATTTCAACACGGTATGACAAGTTGGCGAGAAATTATCAAGCAATGGTAGCTTTAGCATTTAGTTTTATGTAGCTACCTGTTTGGGTTGATTAAGTTATGTACAGCAAAGATCAACACGCTCTAGGTGGCGACCAGGATTAATCGCAATAACTTTGTTTTGCCCTTAAGCAAAGACCCCATCCGCGGGTTATCCGATGCCCTCTTTATCCGATGTCCTTTTACTACTCCGTACTGGTTTCCATGTAAACACCCGGGTAAACATAAACAAAGATTTTGTCATAATAATGGCCATCGGCCGGGTGGAGTGATGAAAAAACAGCGCGATATAACAGGCAAAAGCACTGGAGATGATGGTAGCAATCGCAGCACCAACGCCATGAAGCTCGGGAATAAGCAGATAGTTCAATAATACATTCACCACAGCGCCAATGCCCTGCGTCACCAAAGAAAAAAGCAGCAGATGCTCGGCCAGCAGCCATTTATTGAGCAGCGCCCTCATAAAGGCGAAAATACCCGCCCAGATATGTAGGGATAAGATCACCCCCGCCGCCTGATATTCAACGCCATATAATAGCACAATCAACCAGTCCGCGAGGAAGGTAACCGGCAAAGCAACAGCAACGGCACCTAATACTAGCGCATCGTTCAAGCGCTGTAACTGCGCTTTATAGACGGCCTCATCCTGCGCTTTTTTCTTGAGCAGGGACGGGAAAAAAGATGCCACGACAGCGGTAGGGAAAAAATACCAGACTTCGGACAACCTGCCGGCAACAGCATAAATACCGACTTCTGATGAAGAGACCATTTCCGCCAGCATCACCTGATCTATCTTGACATAAATCACCGCCGATATACCGGATAACACCAGCCATTTACTCTGTCCAATCAGATTCATGCCGTATTGCCAGTTAACCTTCATCAAAGAAAACCTTTGCTGGCGGTAATAATAAATAAGCAAATACAAAAAGGAGATCAACAAAAATTCAAAGGCGGTTGCCCAGACAAATGCTGCGGTATCGGCATCGAACCATACGAGTAAAGACTTAACGATAGAAGAGCAGAGTATCGCCAGGAAACGTACCTTAACAATAGATTTCGACTGTACTTTTGCCTGAAACCAAAAATCAATAACATGTAAAGCGGTGAATATGTTCACCGCAGATAAGGCGATAATGCCCCAGTCGAGCGCGCCAAGCTCGGTAAAAAAGCCCAGCATAGAAGCAATATACAAAAGCAACACAGAAAAACAGCCGGTCAGCAGCCTTAACACCAATGCGGTAGACATAATTTCATCTTGCTTCTCGGGGGCATTGACCACTTCCCGGGTGATTATCGCGTTTAAGCCTAAGGAGCTCAACGGCGCCACCAGGGAAACAATGGCGATAATATAATTCAGCTGGCCAAATCTCTCCGGACCCAAGTGTCTGGAAATCAAAATACTGACAACCAGTACCAGCAGCATAGATAGAATTTTTTCCCCGATTAACCAAGCGGCATTTTTTATCGCACCAAAAGATGCCGGGTTGTTCGTCAGTTTAGCTAAAGAAAACAAATGTTCCTCATTGTCAAAGTCTGTCAGTGTTTATCATGCCCACTTCCCGGTTCGGGCTTGACGGGAATACCGGCCCATTACCGCAATAAGATTGGCGGTAATGAAATATCCGGCGCAGTATAACACTAAACAAAGGATTCAGGCTTTTTATCATCACTTAACGGCAAAATACCCTGCCCCGCCGGATATTTACAGTGCCTGGTGATTGCCAGATAGCAATATCGGCGTCCCGGATTCCAGCAAAGAACTCATTATTTTACTTAACGGCCCTTTAACCGCAGGGTTTGGCCCATTTCCGCTTCTGAGCAAGATAAGCGCCACGGCTGAATCCGACACCAACGGCGGGATAAATACCTGTCAAACAAGCCCGGCTTCCAGTAAAATAAGCCCTTTACAGAAAACCTAAGACACCTAAATGGCAGTAGAAAAGCTTACTTTGCAACAAAAATTGACAGCCGAATGGCAATGGTTACGGCAAAAGGCCTATGCTCAAAACATGCGGATGCACAGCACGCTCATCGAATGGTCAATCAGGAAAGCATCGGCTTCACACCGCACCCTGCCAAACTGCATGATAGTCGGCGCCCAAAAAGCAGGCAGCTCCAGCCTCTACCATTACCTGGTCCAACATCCCCAGGTGCATGCAAGCTTTAGTAAAGAAAAGCACTACTTCGACGGCGGCACCGTAGCGAACCTGGATACGTTTGCCAAAGGACAGCCCTGGTACCAGGCCCATTTCCCGTTAAAAACACAGGTTAAGCCCGGTGATGTCTGTATCGATGCCAGTCCATTATATTTATTTAATCCTTTGGTTGCACAGCGCATTAAAGCCCAAATTCCACACTGTAAGATCATTATCTTACTCAGGAACCCTGTTGAAAGGGCTATTTCGCATTATTATCATGTCAAACGCTTTGGTCATGAAAAGCTGACACTAAAAGATGCCCTGGCACAAGAAAGCAACCGGCTTGCCAACGCGTTAAACCGAAAAGATTATCAAGACCCGGCTTTCAGGTTATATTCCTATCAGGCAAGGGGATTATACCTGCAGCAAATCGCCCTGTACCAACAGCATTTTGCTAGCGAACAAATCTTGATTTTAAACAGTGAAGTGCTATTTAGCCGTCCTGAAGATATCCTCCCCCGGGTATTTGACTTTTTAAACCTTGACACCGATTACCAAGTTCCCGACTTAAAAGCCGTCAATACCGGCAACAATAAAACAAAGATCGCGCCACAGGACTACCAAAGCTTACAAGATTATTTTGCGTTGCCTAACCAGGCACTCTTTGAACACCTGGGGGAAACTTATGTCTGGTAGGCTGGCATATGCAATCTGAACAACAGGCTAAACGTCAAAAACGTGCTTGACTGCCAGAAAAAACATCCGCTAAAACTGATAGTCAAATAACGCAATATCCTGCTGATACAAGTCGGCAACAAATGCCCGACTTTCTTCATCATAATATTCCCGGTAATGCGGCTTGGTAGTTTTTTTCTTTTTTTGTTTAAATAGCCGACTCAACACCGCCCGCGCCCCTGAAGCCGGGGTTTCATTTTTGTGCGGCAGAGGCAAAACCTGCCCGGTAATTATCTCCGAAACCCGGGCAAAATCTTGCTGCAGATTTTCAAACTTGCCAACAAAATCCACCAGTAACTTTCCTTCTTGATCATAAAGGAAATAATGCTGAGGCAATACATGGCGATAAAGATCCTGAGATAACGCATAATCATCATCTTTTACCGTTGGAAAACCACGAAACAAAAAATCTTTAAAAGACATTTTGTACTGGCGGTACGTATATTCAGAGACCAGCCGATCCCAGGGATTGCGAACAAAGGAAAATTTAAAAAGCCGAGTAAAGACCTCGGGCTCCAGATAGCCCAACTCCAGGTATTCCAATGCCGTCAGATGTGCCAATCTCGGCGGTCCCAAGGCAGGATCTTTATTAGGACGGAGCAAAAAAGCTTCTCTTTGCTGCCAGCTTAAGCCGGCCCGGGCCAAAAAAGCAGATTCAATACTCTGCCCGGCCACCTTAGGAATATGAACAAATAAGCATTGATCAAAAGTTGATATCATATCATTGAGTTTCCACTTTCGCCGATCCGGGAAAAAATCAGCTTTCTAACAAAATAAAGGGCCACCAGGTTTTTAACCACCATTGCGGCACAAGTTATCCAGGCGGCAGCATAGCTGCCATACAAAGGGACAAGCCACAACAGCGCGGCAATATTAACGACGGTAATAATCAGGGTATTACGGCGATGTACCCGCTCATGACCCGCCATAATCAGCATGGAAACGACTGAGCCAGTTGCCAGATTTACCCAATGACCCAGAGCTAGTATCTGTAAAAGCTGAACGGCATTCTGATACTTACTGCCAAATACGCCCAGTAAGGGCTGGGATAGTGAATAAACCAGCAATAACAAAATGGTGGCAGCAAGCAACAACACCCGGTTGCTTTTTACCGACAAAGATTTAAATGCCGTCAACTGTTTCTGGCCCCAGTACCTTGCATACATAGGCGCTGTAATAGCATTAATCACCATTAACGGATAAGTCATCAGCAGTGCCAGTTTGGCTGCCAAAGCAAAACTGGCGACTTCAGATAATTCAGCATAACGCGCTAAAATAACGGTAGCCAATTGCTGGGTCGCCAGTGCCGCCAATGAGATCACAAAGAGATCTTTACCGCCTTTAAGCAAAGGACGGTTTTGAATTAGCTCCATAGCGCCTGAAAGCACGGACCTGCCATGTTGCTCTGACGCAACGCCAAGCTGTAACTTGCTGCCGGTAACGGCAAAGCTCAACAAGCAGGCAAACATACTCGAAAAAAGTATCTGATTAATGGCGCCTACAGCCGTCAACGGCGGCTGTAATAATAAAAAAAGCAGTGCCAGGGCAAAGGTTACCGCCCCGGTAAACAGCAAACTAACGCCTGGATAACCTCTGCCTCTTAACGCACTGCTATTAACGGCCAAAAAGGTTTGCAGTACGGTCAACATAGCCATCGCAGGCATCAGCTCAAGAAGTTTTGGCTGTTTTACTATATCCAGTGCTAAAAAGCTGCCAAACAACAGCAATAGAGCCGCAACGACACAAGCACTTAACCCGGCATAAAGGATAAAAAAGCAATAAACGTCCCGGATGCCAGCCTGCTTTTTCACCGCTAAATGGCGAATAAGTAAAGGTTCCAGTCCTTGCTTAGCAAAGGCACAGCTAAAAAGGATACAGGTCATCGCCAAGCTAAAAAGGCCATATTGAGCACTGGAGAGCTGCCTGGCCAGTAAAAAGTGAAACAGCAAGGCAAGAAAAGATGCCAGCAATTTTGCCAGTAACACCCAAATAGCCCGCCCCCTTAAACGCCCTGAAAGCAACATCTGCACAATGCCCCCTTTATGCTCCCGGCTGTTCAAGGCTGTCACAGCTACACTCTGATTTTTGCGGATAAGCTAATAACTGATAATCAAGGCGATAGAGCGAATATACTTTAGCCAACGCCCTGGGGGAAATTTTCGGCACTGGTGATTCAACCGCTGCGGCATTCACTTTTGGCAATTCCATAGGATACCCCTGACTGGCAGCCAGTGCTTGCCAATCCTTATGTAACGTTTCATAGCGTAACACGGTATCAATCTTACAAATAAGCTGGCGATCATAAAGATACAAATATTGCGGTTGAAAAAGCAATTGCAGCATTAAAAAGTCCGCATCCAGCACAAACTCAATAAAATCTGAAAAACCATTACTGTTGGCGAGAATTATCTCACGCAATGCAAGATCGTCACTTTGTTGGTTACCGCCTTTAAGACAGTAACGGTATGCCGAGTACAGTCGTGCCAACGGCTCCCTGACTATGGCAAATTTATGATATCGCCTGAAAAAATAGTCATTGCTTTCATAAAATTCATACCACTTGGCATGCTTTCGCCCGCCCTGATCATAAAACAAGGTTAAAACACTACTTCCGGCATTTTTAGGAATATGGACAAAGATACACTTATGCTTATGCATAAACGCTTTATAGGGGTAATAGCTAAAGGGAATAATTTTTTTTAGACGCTTAAACATGTCAGTTAAACTTTCAGGCCTTAACCGTTAACGGCTAAAACCAGGATTTTGGTTAACGCTAGTCTAACATCTTTATCTTAAGATGTTAGCTAACAGAAGGGATTATCATGAAAAAGCCTGTACCTGACCGATTAATTCGGGATATGCGCTCAGCAGGGCCTGTAACTGCCAATCATTTTTTTCTCTGTTACTCTCCCACAAACTCACAGCCTGACTCCCGGGAGTTTGCAGATAATCACGGTAAGGGGTCGGGTTATCAACGACCTTGGCCGGAGTAAGGTTTTTTAACGCCATAACCTTAAACCACATATCATCCGCATAGGGGCATAAGCGCATAAAAGCCGGCTCATTCATCACTTCAGGATTCAAGCTTCCCGGAGGGTAAAGCACACCACCGATACCAACCGGATAAATATCAAAACCGCTCTTTGCAGAAGAAATGTCAAACGGCCATTGGATATAGGGCTTAATATCGCCATTTGCTTTTTTACTGATACGATGCGCACGATGACAAATAACGGCCGCAGGCTCGGCTAAATGTGCCTGATATAAACGTTCGATTTGATCCTGCGGATAAATAACATCATCATCGAATGTAATAATAATGTCATCCGGATAACGTTTAAGGGCCGGGATAAGCTTTTTGTATGAACGGATGTCCGGACAAAAGGCAATTTCTAAGCCGAATTGCTGCAGCTCCAGCAAGCACTCAGGCAATTGCTCAAGCGTAAACTCATCTTCAGCCAGCCATAATATCAGGCGTTGAGGCTTCAGGGTTTGCCGTAGCAAACTTAATATGGTCAGGTGAACCGTCGATAACCGTTTACCATAAGTTGTTAACGAAACGGTCAGAAGCTGCTGGCAAGAGGCTTTCGGCAAAACATCCCCGGAGACACCATGGCCGTCAGCAACCCTTTGATCAGCTAAAAACTTGTGGTTTAGCAAGGCAATATGATTCACCGCCAAGGTTAACTGATACTGAGCGACAGTTAGTTGCTCGGCAAGCTTTTTTGCCTGATAGACATTCTTGAATAAAGGAAGAGTTTTTAATAGTCTTTTAAGCATACTTATACTGCCACTTGCCTAACTGTAAAATACAGGGGTGATTAACACAAAAATCTCCCCTGCCCATAAAAAGAGAAATATATCGCTGCCAATATTGACGCTGACCGCAAACAAACATCTGGTTATTATTCAGTACTATAACCGTATTTATCTATAAAGTGTGCCAGAGCCGGAATATAAACGCCCAACTGCTCTTGATAATTGCGCCACTTTTCTTTTGAACTATTATAAAGGGGCTGATCTGTCTGTCCCCTTGATGCGGAAACGACATATTTGCCACCGGCATGTTTATGGAATTCTTTATAGCTGTCATCCCCTTCCAGCCCGATGTAGTTAAAGACCCTGAGCATCTCGGCATCAAAATCGCTTAACAAATCTTCATAACGGAGCTCAAGGTAATCAATATTAAGATTGGTTTGATAACCCTCTACCAGGCTAAATACTTCCTGATAACGATTAACAATTTCGTCGAGCGTTACAAGATAACGATTATGTTCATTGGCACTGAAATCAATTTGAAAGCAGCTCAAACAGACATCCAGCGGGTGTCTTAGCGATAAGATTATTTTTGCATGCGGGAACAAGGTTTTAATTAAAGGCAAATGGACCGTATGATGGGGGTTTTTATCCACAAGAACGCCGTTTTGCGGGGCAGCTTGATCGATCATCCTAAGAGTATTAAAGTATACTTCCCGCAACACTTCAATTTCTTCTTCTGTCAAGCTAGCAAGATCTCTGGGGTAGTTCTTCTTTAATTTGCTGGCAAAAGCATCCACGACAAATTGAATTGTCGGCGGCTCACTTAATACCATAACCTCTGCCTGAGTATCTAATACATTGTCCAATAACGTCGTACCGGAACGGGGGAAACCGACGGCAAAGACATGCTGATAACCATTGGGGTTCGCCTGGCTCTGTACCGGCTTAAGCTTATTTAAGGCAGATAAATACAACTTGACATAATCAGGTTGTTTGGCCTTTTCCTGCTCTTTTTTACGGATTTTGGCCGCGGAAGTAAGATAAGTGAAGGCCCGGGCATAATCTTCCTGTTTATCCAGTGCAACGGCACAATGATAGCCCGTTGCCGGATACTGTTCGAGCTTGCTTTCATCAAACCAGTCGATAACTTCCTGATATTGCTTTTTAAATAAATACAGCTTAGACAACAACGACCTGGGATTAGCCTTCGGATTTACTTTCTTATGCCTGAAAATTAATGTCGTTGCCTCGTCATACAGGCCTAAATCCATCATAAAATTCACAATTTCGGCGGCATTGTTCCCTTCAATGGCTTCAGCATAAGGAAAAATATCCATTAGCCGTTTCTTTAATAGCTCACGTTTACCCATTCTCGCTGCAGAGCGGATTAAAAATAATGAGGAAATAAGAAAATATTTTGACCAGGATTTCAATCTAGGAGCCAGGGTTTCGACACCAACAAGGTTATACTCAGTCATATAAACCATAAGCAAAGCGACAATGGCCTCAGCATTATCTATTGAACTGTCAAGTGACATTGATTTTTCAAGGTTAATACGCGCAGAGCTGACTTGCTCTAATTCTAGCTGGGACTTTGCCAGCAAAAGATAAGCCTGCTTTTTACCATGTAAATTCGGATTTTCCCTCAGGTATAACTCAGCCTTTTGACTGCATTTAGCATATTGCTTCAGAGAAAAATACACTTGCATCGCTAATTTATAGACTTCGCTGTCAGTGCTTTTGATCTTGGCGATCGTGCGCTCAGCCTTAGCGTACATTTTTTGCTGGTAGTAATTACGGGATTTGGCCAGTAGCGCTTGCTCTTTACTGTTCAATTTTCGTTCCTTTATGTTCTTATATGAAGCCATTTAACAATTAACGACGGCAAGAGAGACCAGATAGCCTCCGGCGGTATTTTAAATCATTTAAAGAGCTAAACTCAATGCTAGCCCAAAGCTATCGTTCCTGATAAGGAGCAGGTGCTGGCCCCCTCAAACCGTGAAAATAACCCGACACCTGCCCGCCCGTCACTGAGGGGAAGCAATCCAGGCGGTTACATCCTCATACAAAGAAGGTTTCAAATGGCAGGCATCTAAATGTCTCTTTCCGTGACTCCAGCCGCTAACGTCACTAGTAGCAGCGTAAACATCGATAAAAAACCACTGCTGGGCCAATACCTGACTTTTCAACAGAACATTGACTTTTTGAATCAGCCTGACATGACCGGCTAAGTCCAGCCAGGGGTACTTTTCAATATTAGGGGCAGGGATGCCCTGAATATAAACCTTCTTTATCGGTTTCGTCTGCAGGGATAGTTTAATATATTCAATATAGCCTTTAACCGTCTGATCAATTAGCTCATCCAGCGGGCGTCGCAATTTCTTGGCAGCCAGACTCAGCCCCTTGCCTATGCGGCAATCAATTTCACCTATAGTGAAAAGTACGCTGGCATTATCTTCAATGCTCCCCAAATGGCGGCGCAGGTAATACTTATATTTATTATCGCCCTCACCGGCGAGATGGTGCATCTGGATGCCTTTGATAAACTTAACACGGCCTTGGTAAGAGCTATCACCACAGCGAAAGATCTGATCATGCAACCCTAGAGCATGGGACTCGCCAATGACATATATAACTTGATGACCAGGAACCTGAGCCTCAGGCTTTTTCCGCAGACGATCACGCACCAGCGCCTGAATATACACCATAAAAATATGAGGTATTTTCAGGTGCTTAGGATGACCTTGATGAGATATGGATATAAATTCCTTGTTAGTGCGAAGAAGCGCAACACAGTCATCCAACCGGCCTAAAAGCCAATAACTGATCAGTTTGTTATAATCAGCCATGCAATGAAGAAATGGAGCTATACCAGGCTGAACAGTATAGGTAATCAGTTTATCGTGTTCTTCCAAAGAAACATATTCTTCAAGATAAACAAGGTTAAAATAATCATCATGGAAATCCCCTGCCAGAGCAAAGAATTGGCTTTCTTGGCGGGCGTTAAAATAAAAATCTCTTAATGCCCGATGAAAGTCCATTTCATAAATAGAACCGGCCCCTTTTATTTCTTTAAATAAAGTTATCGCCCGGGAAATTTGTTGCTGATGTACCAGGATGATCGCCTGCGCTATCTGATGCCAATATTGCACACCCTTGCTTTTTTTCTCCTTTTCAACAAACAGTTGTGCCTCATCAATTGCCTTTACCTTAAGCAACTTATTGAAAATATGAATCATCTCTTTTTCAGCCAGGTAATCACTGTGGCCGGTTAAAGATTTTGCCAGTTTAAGTCCTTCTGTCTTATCATCAGTTGCAAATACACAATCCATAAGCAAAAACGCCGCTGAAATAAAATATCCCTGCCAGTCGAGCAGCTTATATCCCACTTCCCTGGCCTTATCATATTGCTCCTGTTGTACATAATGCGTCAACAAGCGATGTCTCGCTACGGCATTGGCAATCGACTTGTCCAGAGCAAGGCTCTGCTCAAGATGATAGATAACTCCTTCTACCTGGTGCCGGGCCTGGTAGATTTCTGCCACGTAATTATGCCACTCCACTTTTTGCTTCGCTGAAACAGCCAGTTGCTCGCCGGCGGTCTTGAACAAAAGAGCCTTTTCAAATTTTTTCAGCGCCAGATTGACTTTAGCCTCTAATAAAACATGTTCAAATTTAATCTCTGTTTTCGCCCGTTTAAACTTGTTTAAACTTGAAAATGCTCTCTTATAATCTCTGCTGTCAAAAGCCTGCTGAGCAACCGCAAACAAATCCGCCATTTTATTTTTTTTCATTTACAACTCGCCGCCACTGTCCGTGCAAACTCTCCCGCGGTTTGCCGCTTTAACTAAATAAAAAAGCGAGCCTAAGCTCGCTTTTTATATCAATAACTAAAACTAAATATTAGTCGTTATCTTTAAGAGTACCTAAGTGGATACGGTCTTGGCCTTCGGCAGTAACCTTAGCGCCACCGTAAACAAATACGTCTTCAGAAGGAACGTTAGTTACGAATTCTAAAGCAACTTTGAAACCATCAGTAGTTGCGTCATAACCTTCGTCTTTCAGAGCGTCTGTGATCAGAGTCAGCATGTTACGTACACCTGGAGTTGCATCGTCTACGTTTGCAGCAGAAAGAGCGTTCCAAGAAGTGTCCACACCTTCAACCATGTAACGTACAGTCAGGTCACCTGTTTGGTTACCTTTGTTAGTGTGACGGATGATAGGCTGAGTGTTAGGACCAAACGGTACATATGGTAAGTAGATTACAGAACCGTTCAGGTCCCACTCACCAGCGTCTGTTATTAAGTTAGCAGACATGTTTACCGGATCAGTTGTGAAAGCGTCGTCATCTTGAACGTCAACTTTTACAGTGAAGTCCTGAACATTGATTACCGGATGCTCCATGGCACCGTTGTCGTAACCAGGTACAGTGAAGGTAAATACTTGAGTGGCTGTAACAGCAGCACCTGTAGTAGTTGTTACTGTTAACTCAGTTAAGTCAGTGTCGATAGCGTATGACTTCAACGTGTCACCTGCGTAGGTAACAGCGTTTGCGATTTCAGCAGAAGTTAAAGTACCGCTTTCGTCAGTATCGATGCTGTCATCTAACATCCAAGAGAAATCACCGGTAATAACGTAAGTGGCTTCTTCTGGAGTAAGCTCAAGACCAGTAGTCAGCTTGTCAACGTTAAGAGTTAAAGCATCGGCAGAAGCACTGTTTTCGAAACCTTGACGATCATCGCCAACATCGATCAGCGCGTCAAAAGCAGTTGTTACTGTCGCTTCGTACTGAGGCGTCAGGCTAACAATAGTAGCAGCTGAAGACGGATCGTATTCAGTACCTGAAGTGTTGATAGCAACGGTAGACATGGCAACAGAAGTCGCTGAGCTCAGGCCAGTTGAATCTAAGAAGATACCGGCAACGTTTAAGATAGCGTTAGGAGCAACAGTAGTCGTTGCAGAGTCGGCAGACTTAACAGTAAAACGTACGAATTCACCATCTGGGTCGATATCCAGAAGGTCGAAAGTCATGTCAGCAGCAGTACCGATGAAAGTAGCAGCAGTACCAGTGTCTCTAACACCTGCGTCGCCAGAAACCGTTACAGTAGGAGCAACAGTTAAAGTAGTATCGATTTTAGCACCAGAGAAAGTTAAAGTGATAGTATCTTCATCTTTCAGACCACCTAAACCAACAATGAAGTCAGGCGTTAATTCGATAGCAGTAGCAGTAGAGTACTCGATGCCGTCAAGAGCAGGAGTTGTATCTTTAGTTTCTGCATCTAACAAAATAGTACAAGCATTGGTAGCTGTCATGATAACACGAGTCTGATCTTGACCGGCTGCGCCGAAAGTCAGACTATCATCGTCAGCACCGGCATTAGTGAAGGCGCCTTCGTCTAGGGTTACACCCAGAGTAGTAGCAGCAGCGTCACAGTTATTCTCTGTACCAGTAATAACACCATCAGTACCGTACGGGTCGCCAGCAGCTGGAGTAGCCACTGTTAACAAAGTGTTCAGATCACCAACTACGGCATCTGTGATGTCTGCATAAACAGTAGCAGCGTTAGCCGCTGACGCTGTACCAGCAATTGTTAAGGCTAAAAGAGTTTTTTTAAACATTTTTATTTTCCTTGGTTTCATGAAACTGAGATAGGCAGGTTAATGCCAACTCATATAAAAATTACAGTATGTTAAATTTAATACATAAGTATCTAACACTTAGGCCGTCGCCTAAGCGACTTCTAACGATGGGTAAGTTTACCCATTGTTGCTACCTTGTCAACACTCTACTCAGACAAATAGCTTTGTTTGAGTGTTTTTTAACCTACATCAAGCGTATATAACGCTTTCAACGAGAAGGTAACCGATAAATATAGAGAGTTCAAGCCAATTCCTTATAAAACTTTGAATATCAGTAATTTTAAATGTAAAAGCCGCATTTAACCTTATTACAGGTCAAAAAATGCATAGTAAACTGGAACTATATATTGTTTGCTTGTAAGTGTCATACATAGGTTCAGCCCTACAGCGCACACCCAATTCGAACAAAAACCAGGCAAAGTGCCCGTTACCGCAATGATTTTCTACCGGCTTCAGCCCTCACATTTACTAAAAGCGTCAGATCCGATAAGCGAACGACAACTAATTTCAGGCTCTCAGCCTTTAATCAAAAAAAGCATACACATCATATACTAGCAGCTATTACCACGATATCTATTCAAAAAGGTAATAAATCATTTACTCCATACTAACAGCGATTTATGCCGGGAATTTAAAGGGGCCATGCCATCGCGGAACATGGCCCTTTTTATAAGTATCAAGGATAAAGCAGAACTAACATCAGCCAGGCATTAATCCAGGGTAAGTTTTTCCAATCCCTGAGTGAAGCGCTCTTTAATATCACTCCATTCATCTGCAGATTCAATAACCCTGGGGGTCACCAATACCACGAGTTCGGTTTTATCTCCTGCATCAGTATTGGCTTTAAACAGGCCGCCGATAAAAGGTAAATCTCCGAAAAAAGGCACTTTAGAATCCTTTTGAGTACGATTTTCACTGATCAAACCTGCCAGAATAATGGTTTGTCCGCTTTCCGCGACCACTTCGGTATCAACACTACGCTCAAATACCGAAGGGCTTATGGCAGTAGTTGCGCCAACTTCCACCTGATTACTGATTTTTTGCTTTATCTCCATCAGGATCACTCCCTGGGCATTGACCGTCGGTGTAACCGTTAACTCGACCCCGGTTTTACGGTATTCAATGGCCGTGGTTTGGTTGTCCCCACTAATAGGATCAGAAGTTGTTTCACCAACAATAGGAATATCAGTACCGACATTAATTGACGCGCTAACCCCGTCGCGAACCACTAGAGAGGGCTTAGATAATAGATTTACTAAACTGTTGGTTTGCAATAATTCTGCAGCGATCTGTCCATCAGAGCCCTTTAACAGGTATGACAGGCCGCCGAAGCCGTCCCCCATGAAAGCCCCGGCAGTTGAAAAGCCGTAACTGCCACGGCTGAATGCAAATTCAACCCCCTGTTTAAATTCATCCGTCAGGGTGACTTCAGCTATCATGACTTCCAGCATGACTTGTTTGGGCAAAACGTCCAATCTTTTAATGAGCGGCAACAATTGTTGATAATCTTCTCCCGTGCTGTAAAAGATCAACGAATTGGCGCGTTCATCCACCACCATCTTCATTTTTTCAGAACTGGCGCTGCGGCTGGTGCGGCGATTAGCAGCAGCGCTTTGGTTTTGACTTGTTGCCGAAGTACTGCTGCCTGCGCGGCCAAGTGAACCGCCACCGGTATTGGAGATTAAGGCTTCCAGGCTTTCCCCCATGTCAACAGCCCGTGAATATCTAGGAGCATAGATGAAATATTGTTTTTCATTGGTTTTTAACGGCTGATCAATTTGCTCCGCCCAAAAGACTGCCCGATTGATAATCTGTTGATTATTGGCAAAAAAGATCAAGGTACCTTGCTTATCAAGTGAAACAACCGATAAAGCAGATTGAGAAGACGCCCCCTTGCTGACAGAAATACCTTCCTGACCGAGCAGTTCCTGCAGTTTTTTAGTAATTTCGTTGCCATCGATAAAGGTACTGTTGAATAGACCTATTTGCCTGTCTCTCAACGTAGGCCTATCCATCAGCCGGATCAACTCCAATGCTTTGACGATATCTTTACGCTTGCCCTGCACTGTGATGCTATTGCGATCTTTATCAGGAATCGATTTCACTCCCAGTAAAACACGCAGGGTATTGCCCAGGCTCTGCTGCATACCGTATTCGAAGGGCACCATCTGAATGATTTCTGCCGAGGAATTGGGAATATCAAGCATATCTTTACCGTAGCCATAAACAATATCCCCTTTGCTTTTACCCCCGTCATTTTGATGGATATAAAAAATTCCGTCATCGTAACGAATCACATAATCCCTTTTAGCCAATACCTCTTCAGTCAAAGTAAATAATTTTCGTGCACTGATCTCGTCTTGCAGATTCAATGTCACCGCTTTTCCATCCTTATTCACTTCATCAGCCAGTACATAGCTGACATTTAACTGTTCACCTAATACATGATGCAAGTAATCCTTTAACGGCAATGAGTCTGCGGTAATCTTTAACAGGTTTTGCTCATTAAAAAGGTTTAATACATCATCGGCCACCACTGCTTGTTGGGTATTCAACTTCAAAGGAGTGACAAAACGGAACTTTTCTTTATCCTTTTGTTCTTCAGAAACGACAGCGCCGCTTTGTTGCCTTGCTTCACCCTCGCTCTGCTTATTTTCGATTTTTCCCCCTTGTAAATAAGAACCCCGGGGAGAGAATTTCTCTTCCGGCCCTGTAGCACAACCACTAAGGGTTAAAGCAATGATCAAACTAAGTGTTAAGGGGTGTTTATATGTAATGTTCATGAATGATTCTTATCTATTTTATTTGATACATGGTTAAGGTTATCTGCTGCTCACCTTGCTCAAGCGTGCGAGTCAGAGAGACCTGGACATTATTATTGATACTGAGCCGATAACCGTGAACCAAGCTGTTATTTGCAAACTCTTGGACTTCAGCGGTGCCCGCTTTAGCATTTGAAACCAGTAAAAGCGCCTTTAATTGCTGTTGAACTGTGCTGTTTTTTCCCTCAATAGGACTATTGCCCGCAGGGGCTCCTTGACTAATGACGGCTTTAAGTTCAATTTTTAAATCACCAACAAATACCTGCTTCAACACTCCCTGCTGCTCTTGCTGCTCCTTTAACGACAAGCCGACACTTTCTTTTTCTTGAGAAGCATTATTTTCTGTAACCCGGTATTTATCATATAAAGCTGCGATATCCTTTTGCTGCTCAGAAGAAATGATCCGCGATAAAAATTCTTTATGGACAAGACTTTTATCCCGGCTATTTCCGGATATGTTATCCGTCACAAAACGTTCAGAGAGATCCGCAAAACTCCACAACAGGGCAATACCGGCACTGATAAGAACCAACGGCTGAAAACAAAATACTTTAATCCGGTGATAGAAACTCATGCTCTAGACTCTGCCTTCGTCATCTGTTCTTGGTTAAGATCCATAAAAAATACCCGCCGAAGCCGGGCCGAAACCCGTCCTAACTTACCCGCTTTTTGCTTGACAAACGATAAATTAAATTCCGTCAACTCAGAAAATTTCTCATTTGCACTGATCGCCAACAAGTAATTAATAACATCTTCACTTTTACCGTCAAAAGTGTAATTAATACTAAATTGATTCAAATTCACATCAGCATTTTCCATCGTAATTTGCCAGCCGATATTCTTTATTTTAAGCTTGTGTGCCAGCAATTCTGCTTCAATATTTTTTTGCTGCTGACGCTTAAAGGGTTCGGGGTCCTGGTTATGGTAAAAGCCCTGCGACAATGCCAAAACCTGTCTTGTTGACATTTCATGATCAACGGTTAGTTGTTCCTCTTCTGTAAGCAAATGGTCAACTTTATTAATCTTGCGCTCAAGCAACGCCAAAGTGCCTAATTGCTCATCCTGCCAGTCAATTATTGGAATATAAACAAACTTGATACACACTAATACCGCAATAAAGCTCAGCGCTAATGCATGCTTTTTCAGATCATTCACCGACAGCTTCTCCTTCATCCCCGGTTTGCAGGTACAAACTTTCAGTTAGCTCAATACTGATAGTAAAACGCTCTTGTTTACGATCCTTTCGTACCGGTGCCTCAAATTTAGCTTTGGCAACATTCGCATTTGCGGCTATCAGCTCCAATAACTGTGACGCATTAGGCGTTCGCCCTTTAATAACAAAGGCATTCCCCCGGCGTGTAATATTCTTTATCGTACTTTGTTCAAATACCGGCGCCATCACTTGCCAAAGACCGGCTGTATTTTGTTTACTCTGCCAAAAGTGACTGAGTTGCTGCTGACGAGCAAACTTATTATCAAGATCTGACTCCAGCGCCAATAACTTCGCGACCTGCTCACTTTTTTGAGCCAACTGGTTTTCCAGGAGACTTGTTTTAAGTAATAAATAGCCGCTACCGGCTAACAAGTATAAAAAGCTCATCACCATGGCAGGAAGAATAAGCTGCAACGCCAATCTTTTGCTGTTTTGCGCTGCCGGTTTAACAAAAAAAGTGAGGAGCTTATTAACCGGTAACCTGACCAATGATGAAGCCAAAAACAGCCCTTTATCCTGATGTTCAAGCAATAGTTCTCTTTTAAAGGGAGCAGCAGCCGACATTGCAAATTTTTCAGCACTGTCGATTGCTCCCAGATCACTCGCCGAACCTATGACACCGTCAAAAGACGTAATAAAGGTTTTGCTACCGTCTTGATTCCCAAGGGTGAGAATGTCACCATTTTGACTAAAAGAGGCGAATAAGAGTGATTCGGGAAAGAGTAAATAACTCTTGGGGATCTTAGCGTCAAACGACCAGGTATTCACATAACTGAGGTTATCCGCACTCTTTTGAATTAATGCGACATCATTTGCAGCAAGTTGCAGCTTAAGTAATTTTTTCAGCTCTTTTTTATCATCAATGGGGAAGTTAAGCTTATTCTCTTGATAATAAGCAGACGCAGCTATAATAACTTGTGCTTTAAAATTAGCTTCGGCAGCAACCAGCTCAAGCCGATCTGCACGGCGCGAAAAACGATATAATTGGCCATCAAAATAACCGGCAAAATTCACGAGAAATTTCACCAGCAATTCATTTGGCATGCTTGGAATAGGTAACGGAGTGGCTGACATGTTAACTTTTATCTACTAATACATTAATCGGGCTAAGGTTGTTTTTAGCATAGGGGGAAAGTGAAATCACTAATTCTCTTGTAACAAAAGCTTTATTTACACTTGATTTGAATATAACTTTCATGACATTCGAGGGATAAAAACGCATATCTTCTTCTTCTTTGATATCTGTAATTTCAATAAAATTTGTTCTGGTTAACTGATTGCTTTCTCTTAGCAGTGCAATTTGTTGTGCAGATAGTTGATCACTTAATGAAGCAATCAGCGGTATCGGCGCCATCATGGGGTTGAAGTCTCCCAGGAAAAATATTCCACAGTTTTGATAAATCAACTGCTTCTCTTCAGGTGATAATTCCAATACATGTTCCAACTCTGTGATATCGGGAATGGCGCCATTTCGGACACTGCCAAATTCAACCGATGACTCCCTGCCATTCGCCCGTACCAGGGCATCACTGTCTTGCCAATCCAATAATCGCGCTAATATTTCAGTACTTCGCTGTTCACTGAGCCCATTACTTTGCAACAAAGCAAGAAACCGGCCCTGGTGTATAGTATGTAAGTTAAGCAATCCAGCTTGATCCTGGATAGAAAGCCTGACCAGGTCGTTAAATTGAAATTCCTGGCCATAAAAGTTCCACAATAGTACCAGCGGGTCCACGCCGTCTTCAGGAAACTTCTTTTGGGTCATCAAAGTGAATAGTAACTGTGATTCCGCCGAGTGCAATGCTATTTCAGCTGCCACCCTATCCTGTGCCCAGGATGCCATCCGGACATGCTGTCTGGAAGTCTGCGTTAAATATAAAGCCAGCACAGACAAAATTGCGGTAATCAGCAAAATCTGTATTAAAGCTATTCCGCGACATTTGCGATTCATAATACTAGTAATTATCTATATAGGGAGTTAGATAACGAAGAGAACGTTGGTCAAAACCCACATTAAAGTCCGCTACTTTACCACCTTTTTTTGCATATACCCGCATTTTTTCGGGTAACAATTGATTATCGATACCCGAAAATTTCTCGCGCCAACTGGCAGGTTTCAGAGACTTTGCCCGCTCAGCATACTCCATAAAGCCATCCCAGCCAGAGTAACTAAACGTGATTTCATCAAAATCTTTTAATAAAGTGATCTGATGTTCAAACACTATTTCTTGCTGCGCAGTTAATAATAACAGTCCCTGGCTACTCACCGATTGATAAATTAACTCATGAAGCCCATTATCCTGAACTTGCACAGTTAGGCGGAATATCTCCGGATAGCCGGACGAAAATATACCTGAGCGACTAATAGAAAGTAAGCTGTTGTTATGCCCGATAAAGAAAAAAGCGGGTTTATCAAAGCCCGGATTTTTTTCAATGACGATGAACGGCTGTACTCCTCTGAGTAAATCATCTAGTAAAGTCAAACTTTTAGTAGACTGCACTGAGGTATTGAACTCGCCAAGTTCCTTGCCCCAACGGTTAGCCAACATCTGATAGGCAAAACTGCCGGTAAACAATAATGCACTTAAAATGGCAACCGCGATAAGCAGTTCTACCAAAGTGAAACCTGACTGCCTATTTCTCATTCCAACTTAACTCATTAAACTCAAATGTGTGACTCGCATTTGAATAGGTCAAGGTCACTTCAACCTGCCACAGTTTGTATTTATTATCACTTTCGATCATTTGTCCGCTGTCAATATCAAAGCTAACCGGAGGCGGTTTAAAATCAAGCTGATCAGCACGCCATTGATAAACAACTCCCCAGGCTACGTCATTGCCATGCAATTGTATATCATCGGCATTGCCTTGCCCCCTTATCTTTTCCCGGATATTCCCCAAGATGATAGGGACAGCACCGGCGATAGTCATATGACTGTCTGCCTTTTCAGAAGCCAAATACGCCCCTTTGTATACAACGGAAACCACGGCAATAGAAGAAAATAAAATAACACTTGCCACTAAAATTTCAATCAAGGTGAAGCCAGCAGTTGATTTTTTTGCTTTAAACAAAAGGCTTGTAGGTATTTTCATCAATTATCAATTTCTATGTTTTAAGGCCTGGACATCCATGAATAAGGTGACATTGTACCTGGCAGGTAGAAACATCTCTTTATGAACATACCAATAATTAAAATTCACTTATCGCTATGTCATATTCACCATTAATTGGTTGTTTTAAGTCTAACAACAAAGGCTTATTTCGATAAGCGCCAGTAAGCTGAGTAGGCGTTACGTACCCCTTGTTATTAAAATTAAGGGTTTGAGGCTGAAAGAACAGGAACTCAAAAGTGACATCAGTGAGCACTTCTTCAGAATCCGTTTTTACCAATTTAGCCTCTTTGCCCTTTAATACCAGTTTTAATTCTTGTCCGCTAATATATGCTTGAAAACTGACTTGCTTAAGCCAATTTTTAACTGACATCAATTCACTTTTGCTTTGTGCTTTTTCTAAATTTTGTATGGCCAGGGGTCCAACCATGCCCATTAACAAGGCGACAATTGACATGACAATCATCAATTCAATCAGCGTAAATCCTGAAACTTTTAACCTGGCCATAAAACAATCTCTTTCCTACGATAAAAATACATCGTTTTCAGCAGTTCACGGGTTGTGATATCAACATCTAGTTTCAACAATCACCAGCTGCCAAATTTTGCCAGTCTTCCACCACTATATGCCTATTTCATTGATAGAGACCATACTGAGCAGCATAACCACGACTACGCCGCCGACAAATCCTCCCATAAACAAAATCATCAAGGGCTCTAACAAGGTTGTCATTCTGTCAGTCCAACTTTCAAATTCTTGGCGTGATCTATTGGCGATTTCATCAAAAACTCGTTCTAAATTTCCTGACTCTTCACCAACTTCTAATAATGAAATAAAAAAATCGGGATAAAGAGAGGTTTGTTTTAATGCTGGTGTCAGCGCACTACCGCCTTTAACCTTCGACTTAGCGATATCCATTTCACGTCGCAACTTTTGATTCTTGATATTGCCGGCAGAGAGACCTATCGCACGGTCTATTTGTACGCCAGCTTTAACCATCATCGCCAGTCCACTGTTAAAACGGATCCGTTCAACAGTAACAACCGCTTGTTTAATAAAAGGAAGCTTCAAACTGAGGTTTTGCCACCAGTTAATAAATACGGCTTGCCTGGTAGCCGCAACCAACGCAAAGAGACCAGCAATGATGCCGATGAATAGATACCCTTGATATTGCAACATCCACTCACTCGTTGATAACATTGCGCTGGTATACCAAGGCAAAGAGTCAACATCATTAAACATGGATGACATTTTCGGAATGATAAAATTAAATATAAAGAATATACATAATAAACAAACAAAAAAGATGACAATAGGATAAGCCAGCGAACTGACGATTTTTCGCTGTAGTTCTCTGCGAAACTTAAGATCTTTAGCCAAACCGGCAAAGATTTCACTTAAGTTCCCCGATGCTTCGCCAAGTTCAATCAAATTGCAATACAAAGGGTCAAATACTTCATCATGCTCTCTAAAAGCTTCTGATAAATTCTTTCCTTTCTTAATTCCCTGACTGATATCTGACAATAACTTAGCCAAAGCAGGTTTGGCTTTTGTACGACGAATAATATCTATGCCTTTATCAATCCTAACACCAGACTCAAGTAACAAGCTTAATTCCGCAGTAAGAAATTCCAAGTCTGCCAGGGAAACACCTTGCTTAAAAGTTAAAATGTTATTCGCATTGTTAGCCAGTTCTTTAATTTCAAAAGGCATCAGCCCCTGACTTTTTAATTCTGCAAGAGCAAAAGCTTTATCTGCTGCTTCTAATTGACCATCAACTTTTCCGCCAGACGAATCGTAAGCTTTATAGCTAAATTGTGCCATTACCCTGCAATCCGTACGATTTCATTGATAGTTGTAAAGCCTAAAATCGCCTTATAAAAGCCATCTTCAAGCAAGGTTCTACGATGTAAATCTGCATTATGCTTTTTAGCTTTTGGAATAAAATCAGAATCCTTCGGCATAGCCTTAATTTCATCGTCACATCGCAAATATTCAGTCACAGCCATTCGGCCTTTATAACCTGAATAAGAACAATGTTCACAACCTATGCCCTGCATAAGACGGATTTCAGCTAAGGCAAACTTTTCGGCAAGTGTCTGCAAGTGATATTTTTCAATAAGGTGCTCAGCTTCCGGGTGCGGGTGTGCACATTCCTGACATATTTTACGAGCCAGACGCTGGGCAACAATCGATACCAAAGCAGCATTAAGTAAAAACTCTTCTACACCTAGATCTAATAAACGGGTATACGCACTGGCAGCATCATTGGTATGGACAGTAGAGAAAACCAAATGCCCGGTTAATGCAGATTGAAGTGCAATTTGCGCCGTTTCTTTATCACGGATTTCACCTAACATGATGATGTCGGGATCCTGACGGACAATACTTCTTAGCCCGGCAGAAAAATCAAAGCCAATATCACTGTTAACTTGTACCTGATTTATACCTGGTAATTGGTATTCAACAGGATCTTCCAGCGTTATTATTTTTACATCGTCATTATTTAAGGCATTTAAAAAAGTATAAAGTGTTGTCGTTTTGCCTGAGCCTGTAGGTCCGGTTAATAATACGACTCCGGATGTTGTTTTAATATCTTCACGTACCAAGGCCTCTATGTCATCTGATAAACCAAGAACTGACATATCATACTGCACATTATCTTTACGTAAAAAACGTAATACCATAGACTCGCCATCATTGAGAGGCAAGGCGGAGACTCGAATATCAAGTTCTTGATTAGATATCTTTAATTCAATTTTACCATCTTGAGGCCGTCGCTTTTCGGCAATATCCATACCTGAAAGTATTTTCAGTCGAGTAACGATAGGAAGTTGCATTCGTGGGGATAAGGTTTCAGCATCGTGTAAGACCCCATCGATACGAAATCTCGCTCTATATCGGCTTTGATATGGCTCAAGATGCATATCTGACGCCCCTTGACGTAACGCTCTGGAAATCAAAGAGTTAAGTAGGTTTACTGTCGGTGCTTCAGTTGCAAGTTCCCTTAAGCGTTCTTCTTCGTCACCAACAAACTCCTGACTCCCCTCATCAGCAGCTTGCTTATAATGACTTGCCAACATTTGCAGGTCTGATTCATGCGCTAAATAAATCTCAGGATTAATAGCATGACTTACAAGTAGCTGGTTAACCACCAAATCCAGTGGATATCGGCATGCTAATGTCCAGTTATTGCCTTTTACAGAAAGTGGTATCCATTGATTATCTAATAAAACACTTAAGACTTCAGGGTTTATATCGGGTTTTTTCTTTTCATCCCACAAAGAGATATCAAACAAGGGGAGATTAAACAGCAAACTGTATAATTTTGGAATTTGATCATCCGGTAAGCTCCCCATGTTTACAAGAATTTGCTCTATGCGACCACCATATCGGCTTTGATAACTTTCGGCTTTACTCAGGTCGTCAGGAGTTACCTGAAATTCTTCTTGTAATAACTTACTTAACTGCATTATTTATGTACTATATCTTCATTATTATCTATGCCGCCCGGTTTGCCGTCAGCGCCGTAAGACATAATAGAATAAGGTGCGTTATTTTCTCCCGGCGTTGTATATACATATGGATTTCCCCAAGGATCTAAGGGAACATCTTTAGGTAAATAAGGGCCATCCCATCTTGGCTGTTCACCAGAGCGAAGATCTTCTAGTTTTGCTGGATAAGCTCCCAGGTCAAGCCGGTAAGTGTCTAGTGCGGTTTCAAAAGCATTCATCTGCGCCGCAGCAATCCCACGTTCTGCCGTGCTTAACTGTGAAAAGAATTTTGGCGCAACCAGCGACGCCAACAAGCCTAAAATAACAATAACGATGAGTAATTCTATCATCGTAAAACCACGATTCTTACGCATAAAACCTACTAAATTATTAATCAATTAATGGAAATTCTACCAAGTAAATCAGAAGGAGTCGATGCAGCTAAAGGAAACACAATTCAAGAATATGTTACAAAGATTTACCGACTATTACCCTGCAATATTTCAACTTACGACAGTTTACTCAGGGCTAGCTCGCCTTTACTGTGGCGGGAGAGTATCAGGGTATAAAAGACAAATAACACAATAAAACCGGTCAGCATAAACCATTCCGGAACCTGAAAGACTTCTCCAAAAACCCCTATTGCCGCAAAAAGAATAGCAAGTAAGCTTAACATGATAAGCGCTTGCCTTGAAGAGTAACCGGCACGGATCACTATGTGGTGTATATGGTTATTATCAGCCTTGAAGGGAGAACTTCCCGTGCGGATCCGGCGAAGCATAATGGATAACATATCCATCAGGGGAATCCCTATTACCCACAAAGCCGTTACCGGACGGAAAGAAGCATTTTCCCCTTGTGTTTCCAGAGTTAATAACCAAATAACGGTTAACCCCATAAACATACTGCCTGCATCCCCCATAAAGATCTTTTTCCCTCTGGGGTTGCGTCTGCTTACGTTATAAAAGAGAAACGGAACTATGGCAACAACTAGAACTAAAGGCAGTAAAATCAAATCTAACTGGCCTGAGAGTAACTTCATAAGTGCTACAGAGGCAATGGTAATAATACTCATAGAGCCTGCTAAGCCATCAATACCATCTACCATATTAAAGGCATTAATTGCAGCAATGCAGGCAACACAAGTGAAGATCATACCATAAATACCGATATCCACCGGACCGCTGGCGAAAATCTCACCAAAATCACTAATATAAATACCGGCACCAAAAACTAAGATAGAGGCTATTATTCCTTGAAAAATAATCCGTGACATCACGCTTAAATCATAAATATCGTCCAAAGTACCTAAAAAGACCAAAAAGGCAGATGAAATTAAGTATAAATTAAGCAATTGGCTTTGTTCTATAAACAAACTTGAGGCGATCAACACACCGGTAAAAATGGAAATTCCACCAATCAAAGGAATGGCGCCGTCGTGGTTTTTTCTCTCAGTGGGTAAATCAACCAGCCCGATATGGGGGGCTAGTGGTAGTAAAACTTTAATAGTAGAAATAGAGGCAAAAAAAGCGACAAACAAAGCTGGTAAGAGAAATAACATTCAATTAGTACCAATTGGAATAATTTAGCAAGTATTTCCTGGCAAAACATTTTGCACAGAAATTTAGAAAAAATAATCACTTATGATCATAGCTTATCTCATTACGATCTAAGCGCGCTTATTATAGACGCCTATGAACAACTAAGCCAGTATAACTTGTTGATATACCGGCTTAGTTGGCTAAAAAATGCTTAAGAGAGGGCTATATGCCGGACACGGCCGCAATGGCGACTGCTGCCTGATATACTATTTGTGTTGCTGTGGCCCATAAAGTCAAATTGTCCATATATTCAGAATCAAGGGGGATCACTAGCGTATCTCCCGGATTCAATGTACTGGTATCGCGCTCACTAAACCAATTACTCTGCGAGGGGATCATCACAGAGCCGTTAGCCCTGATCACATATAGACGATCTTCATCGGCCTGTTTTTTAGCGCCACCACTTAAACGCAAATAATCTTCTACCGATAGTTCCTTTTGATATAAGTGTGAAGAGGCTAATTGCACCTGGCCAATCACATTGATAGAATTTTGTCTGGTCGGCACATACAACACATCACCGTCTTCTAATAAAACATCAAAATCACCGTTTGACACCAACTTCGGTAAATCAATAACCAAACGGCCAATGGGTTTAACTTTCGTCAAATCTGCCAATAATTTCTTTGCCTGATCATAATCGATCATCGGATTGCCCTTACTTTGCGCCAGGCTTTTAGAGGCAATTTCCATGCGCAAATCAGCCGATACCTTGAGTAAGTTTTGCAATTCTAATTGCTTTAATTTTTCACGGGTGAAAACCGAGCCGTTGATATAAGCGTAATCAGTAAAACCACCTACCCGTTCAATCAGCTGACCTAAAGTTTCTCCACGGCGTATAGTATATTTTCCAGGAAAAAGAAATTCACCGCGTAGTTCAATTACATGGTTTTCCTGCCAGGCGGGTATCTGGTGCACATTGAGACGGTCTTTACTCTGCAATAAGACATTACTTTCAGCAATACCGGCCAATGCGGACTTTAAATTAACATTTTTAGATTCTTTAGTTGCCGCTCCCTGAAAGAAGACGTTACGGGTAATTTCTGCTTTATCTAGATATGCAGACTCCATTAAACCACCAGCAGCAATAACTAAGTCTTTCACAGTAATATTACTTGCAAGAGGGTAGGTTCCCGGAAATTTTACTTCGCCGGCAACTTCTACCAACTGTATTGGCTCTCCAGAGGCCCCTTGTCTTTTCAATTGCTGTATCACAGGAGTTAACAGACGTTTTCTGGAGAAAAGCCCAAGCTCCCTTAATTCAAGCTCTTCGGTAACCGTTCCTCCAGTGAGTTCTTCCATCGACTGGGAAGCAAGTTTAAGCTGCTCTTCCAACTCATCTTTTTCTTCATAGACAAAATCTATCTGTTGATCGGTACCATATTGTTGCCAAAACAACCTGTCTTCATAATCAATTTTGGCACTATCCTTTTCTTTTTCCAGTAGTTCTTCTTTCGTTAAAGCCAAACTCTCTAATGATACATTCTCTGATGTTGGCTTCTCGTCATTAGAAAACACCAAAATTTTGTCACGGGGTTCCAGTACGAGATTATCTGCAGAAGCATGATCTGATACCGCATTAAAAAGACCAAACTGCAGGACCTCGATATCTCTCCCTTGTCCTTTTTCACGGATAAGCAAAGCGTAGCTTAAATCGGCATCAGGTAATAAATAGGCATTGATATTAGGAAGTAAATCCGTAATACGTTGCCCCTTCTTCCACTGATAATTACCTGGACGGGAAACAGCACCAATAATAGTCACCGACTGAGCAAACTGCTCAGAAGTTTTCATCACCCGGATATAGTCACCACCTTGAACCGATTTTTTCAATGAAGCCTTTTGACTTAAATCAATATTTAGCAGTGAACGAAGGTTTTGTTTATTAAAACGCTCAACAACCGTAGAGGAAGGATAAGCCGAAGGTAATAAGCCCCCCGCCATTTTTATCGCCGTCTCAAAAGTTTCATTTTCAGCTAACTCATATATTGCCGGGCGGGTAACTTCGCCATCAACCGTCACCCGCTTGCCGACAGGCGTGATAAAAACTACGTCACCCGATTGCAGCATGATATCATTAGAAGAATCACCGTTGATGAGTAAGTCATATAAATCCAATGTGGTAATTAATTTACCAGCCCTTTTCAGTTGGATATTACGCAAAGATCCAATATCATTAATACCGCCTGCAGCAAATATTGCATGGGTTATGCTTGATAATGAACTTAAAGTATAGGGGCCAGGCTTGAATGCATCGCCAAGTACAAATACCCGCATTGAACGTAACTCTGCCAAGGTAATAACAACATCAACCCCTAAGATTTTATCCTTGATTTTACTGCTCAAATACTTTTTCATTTCAGGAAATGACATACCGGAAACATTATAAGCACCTAAAGTTGGGATAAGCACCTGACCTTCACGAGAAACAGGCAACTCATGCTCAAGATTTTCTTTGCCAAAGATCTGAATGTTAAGCACATCACCAGAGCCGATAACATAACCTTGCGGAATAGCAATATCCATTGTTGGCGCAAAAGTAGCTGGAGCATTGGCAAAAATGTCATAACCAAAAGGCTGAGGTTCATCGCTTTCCTCCTCCTCCTCCTGTTCTAAGGCATCAGTTAAAATGGGATTACCAAATTGGTCAAATTGAGTATCACGAGGATAAACCTGCTGAGTTGTTTGATCTACTTCTTCTTTATCTGAGGTAGAACGTCTGATTTGTGCATTGATAGTATTTAAATCTACCCCCATACTTTGGGCCAATGCCCTTTGCTGGCTGGGTGGCAATTTTTTAAATTGTTCTATCTGTTGCTGGGAAATTTGAGTAGCAGCAACTAGGGAAGTAGATAAAAAGACGGCAAAACAGCCAAGAAATATTTTAAATATGATCTTTTTCATTTAGAAAATGCCACGTCCTGTTCAAATAAAGGGGTTAAAGCAAGTAAATGCTGATTTTGAGCCGCAGTTTAGCACCATAGTCTATTTCCTAAAAGGAACTTTTTTACTGAAATTCAAGCCCTAGGAGTACACTCATGATTCCGGGAGTCGAAAAGAGCAAGATTTAAAAAAAGAAAATAGAAGTAATCTATTATTAGAAAGAATGATTATCTGATTTCCGCTTCTGTCAAGCAGGCTAAAGCGCCTACCTGATAGAAGTGAATGATTACTCAGGCCTTATTCTTCAATTTCGTCTTCAAATTCATCGAGAAAGGCTTCAATTTCAGCTTCTTCCTCTTCATCGACCACAATTGGCGGGTTACCGTCATGCACCTTATAATTCATATTCTGAAAATAGGCATTTTTAACAAATTCATAAGAATCGACTGACTCAATGATCAACTGTTCCTGATCAGCCAGTGCCACCCGTTTTTCCAAACCTATAACCGCAGAGCGCAGCATGTTTGGCCAGAAATCAATAACCGCCAGCGGCCAGTAATAACGGTCGACAAAGTCACCCGCTTCTTCCCTGACCGAGCTTGGCCCCAGTGCCGGCACCACCAGATAGGGGCCATCGCCAACGCCATACTTGCCAAGGACTTCACCGAACTCTTCCTGCTCCCTGTTCCAGCCAAAGTCACTGGCGGGATCAAAAAAGCCCAGCATACCGATAGTGGAATTAAGCACGAAACGCCCGGTGCTCGATGCCGCCTCGCTAAATTTTAACTGCAGTAAATTATTGATGATCGTTGACGGCTCATTCAGGTTAAGCGCCATATTATAAAGACCGGAACGTAAAAACGTCGGTGTATAGTCACTATAAGCTTCAGAAGTCGGCTTGATCACATATTTATCAGCATAATCCCAGGTAAAAGTCCAAAACGGCCGGTTAACCGGCTCCAGCGGATCCCGGCTATCGCCATCGCTGATTGCGGAAGTGCTTGAGCAGGCGCTAAGTAGCAGCGATAAAAAAATCATTAAAGCAGGCGCAGCCAGTTGCCTGACGCTGCTAAAACCCCTGGTAATCAGTTGAGTAAAATAAAGTTGCACAAAAATTCCCTTAGATTTGCTCTGATCTTGATCAAGTAAAGGTGGGTAGTTTATCACGGCTGTTGCTTTTGCCACATCTTTTCGCCGAGAATTTATGTTCGCAAGTGTCAAATACTTGTTAGAAAATGTAAGAAAAATCCTTACGAAGTCAAAGGTAAAGGGCTATTAGCGGATTTTTTTCTTATATACGGAAAGCAGCATTTCGGCTTCCGCCCGCGGCAAGTCGCATTCATTGATGATTTCTTCGACATCAGCCCCTAATTCCGCCAGTTTATATGCCCGGCTATAGAGTTTGTCTTCCGGTTGCTGATCCTGGTGCTGCTCAAACATTTCTTTGAGCTTAGCCAGCTCATCCTGCACCACTTTAACCCTGTGGGTCAGTTGTTTTGACACTTGCTCATGTTCTGTGCCCCTATGGTCATGCTTTTCATCCATAGCCGCCATCAGGGCCTGCTGCTCGGCAACACTGGCTTGCAGTTCTTCCATCAACAGGGGATATGCCTGAACCTGCGCTTCCAACAGCATTAATTTAGCTTTCAGCGACTTTAAAGCAAAATAAAGCGCCAGCACCACAAGCAAAACAATAACCGCAACAACAGCCAGGATCACAACAGTTAACGACAAAATAATTCTCCCTCCATAAAAAAAGCCCGCAACGCAGGCTTTTTATAACAAAAATCAGCGACTAAAACTGTTTCAGTTCATCCCATTCATCATCCGACAAGAGCTTATTCAAGTCCACCAGGATAAGCAATTCGCCTTCACGGTTCGACACCCCCTGGATAAATTTAGCACTTTCATCATTGCCGACATTCGGTGCGATGTCGATTTCAGAAGCCCTCAGGTAAACCACCTCCGCGACACTGTCAACCAGGATACCAATCACCTGTTTTTCTGCTTCTATGATCACCACCCGGGTATTATCCGTCACTTCCGTCGTTTCCAGACCAAAGCGGATGCGGGTGTCGATCACAGTCACGACATTCCCCCGTAAATTGATGATCCCCAGCACATAACTGGGCGCGCCGGGCACAGGGGCAATCTCACTGTAACGCAGCACTTCTTGCACCTGCATCACATTAATGCCGTAGGTTTCCTTCTCCAATTTAAAGGTCACCCATTGAAGCACCTCATCATTAGTATCTACTTTTTCACTTGCATTGCGTCTCTCGTCAGACATACAACTAGCCTCTCAATTTATCAATCCTGTTATATTAATTAAATCAGCGAGTTCCATCACTAATTTAATCACTATTATTCCTGATTTATACTCATCCCCTGATCAAGTAATTTCGTCAGCTCCACCACATCAAGCAGAGCACACATACGATCTTTTACTAAGCCGGCTAACCACGGACGCTTACTCGGGGCATCTAACCACTTGACATCTTCCTGCTCCAGGGTCACGGTATCCACCAAAGATTCCGCCATCAGACCCCAGTGTGTATTACTTAACATAACAACATATTGATAGTTTAGCGATTCTTTTAGTTTTTGATCACATTTTTCCGGCATTACCCACAAGGCGGTATCCACCACCTGGATTTGCTCTTCCCTGTGGATCATCACCCCTTTAAACCAGGGCGGCTTTCCCATCAGGGTACTGGTTTTGTCCATATTATGTATGCCCCCCAGTTCAATCAGGGGCACGGCAATCACCAGGCCGGCAACTTCAAAAAACAAGGCCTGAAAACTGCCCTTGCGATAACTGGCCTCAGTCTTAACTTTCAGCGGCCCTTCACTTTTTCGGGTGCGCAGCGCTTGCTCTTGCTCAAGCTGTTCGACTTTAGGTTCAACAACTGGCAGGACTTTTTCCGGCTCGGCAACTTCTGCCGTCTTGACTTTTGCCTTAACCGTAATTTTCCGTTTACGTGACAAGGCCCTGGGCGGCAGTTCCGCCTGGGGCGCAGCAACATTTTGCAGCAGCTTTTCCAGCTTTTGTTCTTTTTCACTTGTTTGTGCCGGTTCAGCGCTTTCATCCGTCAATAATTCCGACAGATAATTTTGCATCACTTTTTTACTGGCCGCTAAAGGTTTACTCATTTATCTGTTCACCGCAGGCAAATTCATCAAATAATTTAACAGTTTTTTATAAGCATATACGCCGCGTGTTGAATGTGCATAATCTGACGGGACTTTTTGCTCAACGCTGGCATTCCTGAAATTAGTGTCGATCGGCACCACACTTGACCAGACCTTTTCCCCGTACATTTCCTGCAAAGACCGATATGCCAGCAGGGATGCCTTGGTCCTTTTATCATACATGGTCGGGATAATGGTATAGGAAAAAGGCTTGTCCTGCTCTCCCTGCATGATATCCAGGGTTTTCATCATCCTATCCAGACCTTTAAGGGCAAGAAACTCCGTTTGCACCGGCACTAAAATACGATCTGACGCGGCCAGGGCATTAACCATCAAGACCCCGAGCACCGGCGGGCAGTCCATCAGCACATAATCATATTCGTCCCTCAGTTGCTCCATGGCCTTTTTTAATACTAAGCCCATACCGCCTTTACTGCCGAGGGAGCGGTCTAAGGTCGCCAATGCCATCGTCGCCGGCAGGATATCGATATTTTCATACCGGGTCGGGCACAGGCTTTGCTCTATTTGCTCTTTGGTGGAGACCTGAACAAACAAGTCAAAGACACTGAGCTCGAGATCCTCAGATTCTATGCCAAAATAATAGCTTAACGACGCATGGGGATCGGTATCTACTAATAAGACCCTGTGCCCCTGCTCGGCCAGTAAGCCACCTAATGTTATGGTAGACGTCGTTTTACCCACGCCGCCTTTTTGATTTGCTATCGTCCAAATGACCAAGGCTGCATCCTAATTATCTGGTTCTGGTTGTTGTTCTTCATCCCGGGTGGTGATACGAATGCCGCCACTTTCCAGTTGAATGATTTTGACCGCATCTTCCCCGGCCGCCGACTCAGTTTTCAGTACCTGGTTTTGCAAGTTCTCTACTGCTATCCCCGGCTCTTCCGGCAACTTCGCCTGCTGCAGGCCATACTTAGAAATGGCTATCACCACTTTACGGTTTTGTGCACGCCCTTGTGCGGTACTGTTGTCGGCACTCGGATAATACTGGCCATAACCTTCTATTGCCATGCGGGCCGGGTTAAGGGACATTTGTTCCAGCATGCGTAAAATCGCGGTGGCGCGATAAACCGATAACTCCCAGTTTGACGAAAAAATCTCATTATTAATCGGTTGGTTATCAGTATAACCCCGAATACGGATAAAGTTAGTCGCCGGGCCTATTACCTTATATATTTCCGTTAAGATAGATTTTGCCGCCAGGGTCGCCGACGACGAACCGCTCGGGAATAACAAACCGCTGTTTAATTCTATTTCCAGCCAGTCGCCGTCAATTTGCATTTTGGCATAACCCGACTGCTCCAGCTCAAATAAGGCCGCATGTAACTCTTCTTCCAGCGCGGATAAGTTGGAGCCGACCTGGCTGTCTTTAATATTGGAAAGTTCGTTTTCACCTTCATACAGCTCAGGGCCGGGGTCTTCAAGCAAACCATCACCGTACAGGGGTTTATTGCTTTTTTTTGTATTCACCAGCAAAATATCGTCGCCATGCCCCTTATTTTGGGTGAGCGGCTGATCCGCCTGGAATACCCGTCCCAAAGACTCGGTAATAGTTTCAAAAGGCTTATCATGCACGATCGCCATGGCATATAACACCACAAACAAGGCAAACAGCAGGGTCATATAATCGGCATAAGACACCAGCCAGCGATGAACATCGTCATGCTCGACACTGTGCCTTCTGCTGCGGGACCGGTTCATTGCTGTAACCTGAAAGCAGAAAGCTTATTTTCAATGGCATGGGGATTTTCAGCATGAGCAATGGCAATCAGCCCTTCGGCAATCATTTCCCGGTATAAGGTTTGCTGATGAATAATATCTTTCATCTTATTGGCTATCGGCAAATATATCAGATTGGCAAAGCCGACCCCATAGATAGTCGCAACAAAAGCAGTGGCAATGCCTTGCCCCAACAAATCGGGATCACTGAGATTGCCCAGCGCCTGGATCAGGCCAAGTACAGCGCCCAGAATCCCTATGGTCGGGCTATAACCCCCCATAGATTCAAAAACATGGGCGGATCTCAAATTGTGCTCCCGGTAAAGCTCTAAGTCCAGCTCCAGTGATACCCTGAAATTCTCAATTTCAGCGCCATCCACCAGGAGGTTAAGGCCTTTATAGATATAGTTATCTCTTTCATCCAGGGCGATATTCTCCAATGCCAGATAACCGGACTCACGTGCTTTTTCGGCCCAGGAGACAATATTTTTTATCCCTTGGTCAATATCATAAACCGGCGGGGTAAAAACCCATTTAAGCAGGGACATGGCATGAAAAAATTGCTTGGTGGATGATTGCAGCATGACCGCCCCGAGGGTACCGCCAAAAACAATTAAAAACGCCGGTAACTCAAATAATGCAGAAACAGTACCGCCTTCAACGCTGAAACCGACATAAATTGCCAGAATCGCGATAACCAGGCCAGCGATACTGAGTTTATCCATGCTGCATTTCCTTGAGGATAGACTCGGCGAAATTATCCAGCGGCAGGGATAATTCGGAAATACCGGCAGCGGTTACCACCTGCGGCATGCCATAAACCACACTGGTTTCTTCATCCTGGGCCCAGATAGTCGCGCCTTTGCCTTTAAGCATACGCGAGCCCTCCCGGCCATCCGAGCCCATACCAGTTAAGATCAAGCCCAGGACATTACCCTGGAAAACTTTGGCCGCAGAGCCAAAGCTGATATCCACACTGGGTTTATAAGCCACTTTCGCCGCCAGCTCATCGACAATCTTTAACCTGGCATTGCTTTCCTTGCCATCCAGCAGCATTTGCCTGCCTCCGGGAGCCAGATAGGCATGGCCCGGCTTGAGCACGTCGCCATCGCTGGCTTCTTTGACCTCAATTTTGCAAAGGGAGTTCAAACGGTTGGCAAAGGCCTGGGTAAAGGCTGCCGGCATATGCTGCACCATAATAATAGGGACAGGAAAATTGGCAGGCAACTGGGTGAGTATTTTTTGCAGCGCCACCGGGCCGCCGGTAGATGTGCCTATGGCCAGAAGCTTATACTCCTTGCCGGAAGCACGTGCTCTTCTGCTGGCAATGGTCTCTTTTACCGGAGCAACAGTAGCCTTCTCTTTAGCGCTTTCCCTGTCAGGTCGGGTTATACTGCTTCTCAGCGGACGACGCACAGCAAAAGCCCTGCGCCGGGCCAGCTGAGAAACCCGCTGTCTTAACACACTACCGGCATCTTCATTATTTTGTGCGATTTCATTAAACTTTTTTGGCAAAAAGTCCAAAGCACCGGCGTCAAGCGCTTCCAGGGTGGCTTTCGCCCCCTGGTGGGTCAGGGAAGAGAACATGATAATAGCCGCCGGCGAATCAGCCATGATCTGCTTAACCGCCTCAATGCCGTTTAACACCGGCATCTCGATATCCATAGTAATAACATCTGGCTTTAAAAGTTTCGCTTTTTCAACGGCTTCCTTGCCGTTTACCGCAACATCAATCACTTCGAGATTAGGATCTTTATTTAAGATATCAGTGACACGACGTCTGAAAAAACTCGAATCATCAACAACGAGTATTTTATAGGTCATTCATATTCTCTTTATTATGAGCGCAATTTTTTATTTACTGGCGATTTCTTCGCGTAATATTTCAGCATATTAGGAACATCCAGGATCAGGGCGATACCACCATCGCTGGTGATGGTTGCCCCCGCCATACCCGGCGTACCGTGAAGCAGGCGATCAAGAGGTTTGATCACCACTTCTTCCTGGCCAATTAAGCTGTCAACCACAAAACCGACTTGCTGATTGCCCAACTGAACAATAACCACATGCCCCTTGTCGCGACTCTTTTCCTCGAAATCTTTCACCAGCCATTGGTCAAGATAAAACAGCGGGATCGCTTTTTCCCTGACTATGATGGTCAACTGGCCATCAACGCTATTGGTATTGGTTAAATCGAGATGGAATATCTCATTAACCCCGGCAAGCGGCAGCGCAAAGGTTTGCTCGCCTACGACCACCATCAGGGTCGGCAAGATCGCCAGTGTCAGCGGCACCTTGATTTCCAGCACAGTACCAACCCCTAATTCGGAGTCAATATTGACGGTACCGTTAAGCTGGGTGATCTTAGTTTTCACCACATCCATGCCGACACCACGGCCGGAGACTTCGGAGATTTCCGTTTTGGTAGAAAACCCCGGGGCAAAAATCAGGCTGAAAGCTTCTTTGTCCGACATACGCGCTGCGGCATCGGCATCTAATACCCCGCGTTCTATCGCTATTTCTTTAAGCTTCTCGGCATTCATACCGGCACCATCGTCTTTGATGGTTAACAGGATATGATCCCCTTCCTGGGAAGCAGAAAGGATCACCGTACCTTCGCGTGGTTTACCCAAAGACTGGCGTACGTCCGGCTCTTCAACACCATGGTCGACCGAGTTACGCACTAAATGCACCAGGGGATCCGCTAATGCTTCCACCAGGTTTTTATCTAAATCGGTTTCTTCCCCTTCAAGCACTAACTTGATTTCTTTTTTCAGGCTGCGAGCCAGATCCCGTACCACCCGGGGGAAACGGCCAAAGACCTTCTTAATCGGCTGCATCCGGGTTTTCATCACCGCGCCCTGCAAATCTGTGGTCACGGCATCTAAATTGGAAACGGCCTTGGTCAGATCTTCATCTTCCTTGGTCATACCTAAACTGGTGAGGCGGTTACGCACCAATACCAGCTCACCCACCATATTCATGATTTGATCCAAACGCTTGGTATCAACACGTACAGTTGTTTCTGCTTGCGGGGTTGGCGTGGCTGGCGCTTTTTTATCATCGCTGCCTTTCGCGGCAGGTTTCGCGGCCTTTTTGGCTGCTGCCGGGGCGGCTTTAGGAGCCGGTACCGCTTTAGGAGCGGCTTTGGGTTTAGCCTCAGCTTTCTCGGCTTTAGCGGCAGGTGGCGGTGGCGCCGTATCTGCTGCGGGGATTACCGATTTAGGCGCCTGGCCTTTGCCATGGATCTGATCCAGCAAATCTTCAAATTCGGCGTCATTAATTTCATCGCTGCCGCTTGAAGTGGCAGTCGGTGCGCCAACACCGGGGGAAAATGCCCCTTGTCCGTGAAGCTCATCAAGCAGCGACTCAAATTCATCATCGGTAATGTCACCGCTGTTGGCATCATCGCTCTTACCCGGCTCACTCGCCCCCGGGCTACCGCTGCCATGGAGTTCATCGAGCAAACGCTCAAATTCATCTTCGGTCATTTCATCAGAAGCATCTGCCGGCTCATCCGCCGTTGCCGCCTCAAAATTATCGCCTTGATCAAATTCTTCAAAGGCAGGCTCGGGTTCGGCGGCAGGAGCTTCATCATTGGCCACCGGCTCAGCAGCTCCTTCTGGTACGCTCAAGCGGTGCAGCTCCGCCAGTAATTCCGGCTCGGCAGCCTCTAGCGGAATACGCTCTTTAACGTTTTCAAACATTTCGTTAATGGAGTCGAGCGCCTGTAAAATGACATCCATCAATTCAGAGGTCACCGAACGCTGGTTATTACGCAAGATATCGAAAATGTTTTCTGCGCCGTGACAAACATCAACCAATTCGGTTAATGATAAAAATCCGGCCCCGCCCTTAACGGTATGGAATCCCCTAAAAATAGCATTCAGCAGCTCTGCGTTATCGGGATCATTCTCCAGTTCAACCAACTGCTCAGACAGAGATTCGAGTATTTCACCAGCTTCTATTAAAAAATCCTGAAGAATTTCTTCATCTGCTTCAAAGGACATACTTTTATTCCCCTTAAAATCCTAGACTAGACAAAAGATCATCTACGTCATCCTGATCACTGACAACATCATCTCTTTCTTCGGTATTGACGATCGGCCCTTCAACCAGGTTGTCGCCGACGCTCGGTTTAGCAATCGCCTGCCCTGTGGCTGACGAAATACCAAACGCGGTTAACATGCCGATCAGGCTGTCTTCTACTTCCCTCACCAAGTCAATGACTTTGCGAATAACCTGGCCGGTTAAATCCTGGAAGTCCTGGGCCATCAGCACATCGGTCATCAGGGAGTGGATACGGTCGGATTCCGTCCCGGTGATTTTCAATAATGTATCTATATCCAGACAAAGATTTTTAAATTCGCCCAAATTAAGTTGATTGTCCATCAACTTTTGCCAAAGCGGATTGACTGTTTTCACCTTATCCTGAAGAGAGTCTATCGCAGGAAAGATAGACTCAACCGCATCCATGGTCTTGTTGGCTGCTTCTTCAGTACGGGTAATGACATAATTCAAGCGTTCTTTCGCGTCAGGAATATCCGCTGTTGCTAAATCATTCAGACGCGAGTCAAGTTGAAAATTCATCAACGAGTCATGCAACTGACGAGTTAGCTTGCCAATTTCAGCAAAAAGCTCAGAATTAATAGGATTTTGTATTTCCGCTATAAGTTCATCAGCCTTTTCCTGCTGGCCGCTATCTAAATACTCCACCAGTAACTTAGCCTGTTCCAGAGAAACATGGCCACTCATCAATTTTGTCATACTACGTCCTTACATATTGACAACCAGAACGTATTAACCTAAACGTTCAAAAATCTTATCAAGTTTTGTTTTTAAGGTCGCAGCAGTAAACGGCTTAACAATATAACCGTTAACGCCGGCTTGCGCTGCCATGACGATTTGTTCTTTTTTCGCTTCGGCGGTGATCAACAATACCGGGATATGCGATAAACGCTCATCGGCGCGTATTGCCTTTAACAGGTCAATCCCCTGCATACCGGGCATATTCCAGTCGGTTACGACAAAATCAAAGTCTCCCCCCTGAAGCATAGGCAAAGCTGTGCTGCCGTCGTCCGCTTCTGAAATGTTAGTGAAACCTAAATCCCGTAACAAGTTTTTAACTATTCGTCTCATCGTTGAAAAGTCATCAACTACAAGAACTTTCATATTTTTATCCAAGGCACCCTCCGGTGAAACGTTAAAAATCGATTTATATTATATTCTACTTAACTTTTCCAGGATTGCATACGTGCTTTTAACCTATGCATCGCCTGAGAGTGAATTTGGCTGACCCTGGATTCACTGATATCCAGTACCTGGCCAATTTCACGCAAATTTAATTCTTCATCATAATACAAGGACAGTACTAAAGCTTCTCGCTCAGGTAAAGTAGAAATACACTCGCTCAACCCTTTTTTAAAGGCAACCTGTTCGATGTTTTGATAAGGATCATCAACGTGGCTGTCTTCATCAAAATTGATGGTATCTTCACTGGCACCAAGATCTGCGATGCCTATTATTTTGCCACTACTGACTTCGTTTAATATATGATGGTATTCATTCAATGAAATATCAAGTTTTTCAGCAACTTCTATATCGGTCACATCCCGGCCCAATTCTGTTTCCAGCCCCCGGATAGCGTCACTGATCAGCCGGCTGTTTTTATGGACAGATCTCGGGGTCCAGTCGCCGCGGCGAATTTCATCGAGCATGGCGCCGCGAATGCGGATACCGGCGAAGGTTTCAAAACTCGCCCCTTTGCTGCCGTCAAAATTATTGGCGGCTTCAAAAAGCCCGATCATGCCGGACTGGATCAGGTCATCAACGAGTACGCTTGAAGGTAACCTGGCCAGTAAATGATAGGCAATACGTTTGACTAATACGCTGTGCCGCTCCAGAAGTGCAGATTTGTCGGTATGCATGTTATAAGCATTTGTTTTGACCACGCTTGCTCCACCAGTCTATGAAATTAATGCTCTAATAACTGCTCGATAAAAAACTCTAAATGGCCCGATGCCTGTTTCGGGACAGGCCAGCTGATAACACGTTTTGCCAGCGCTTTAAACGCTTGCGCGGCAGGGGACTCGGGAAATGCTTCAATAACCGCCTTTTGTTTTCTTACCGATTTGCGGATATGCTCATCAAAGGGGATCACCGCCACCAGCTCCAGGGCAACGTCAAGGAAGCGATCGGTAACCTTGGTCAGTTTACCAAAAAGTTGTTGCCCTTCCTTAGGACTGCGTACCATATTGGCCACGACTTTAAATTTAAAAACATCATGGTCCCGGCTTAATAGCTTCATCAGGGCGTAACAGTCGGTAATAGAGGTAGGTTCATCACACACCACTAACATCACATCCTGGGCAGCACGACAAAAACTGAGCACCATATCGGAAATACCGGCGGCGGTATCCACCACCAGCACATCAAACTGACCATGCATATCGCTAAAGGCGCGGATCAAACCGGCATGCTCTGCCGGCGTCAAGTCGACCATGGACTGGGTACCGGAACTGGCCGGGATAATATTGATACCGGCGGGCCCTTTGATAATGATATCATCAAGCTCACATTCCCCGGACAAGACATGGGACAGGTTGCGCTGAACTCTCAGGCCCAGCATCACATCAACATTCGCTAAACCTAAATCGGCATCAAGTACTAAAACTCGTTTGCCTTGTTGTGCCAGAGCAATAGAGGTATTGAGTGAAACATTCGTTTTACCGACCCCCCCTTTTCCTCCTGATACAGCAATGACTTTGATTTGTTGTAAATCTTGCATTTTTCGTAAGCCACTCGCTTGATCTATCATCTAACTACTTCTCGTTATTATACAACTGCTGCAGGGTTCATCGAAACAGATTGCCATCCCCCGGGATTATTGCCTGCGACTTTATTTGCCATTTTATCAGCAAGAGTAACTAATTTCTCGGCATTTGCAACTTTAATATCTTCAGGAACTCTTTGACCGTCAGTAAGATAACTTATTGGCAAGCCATTTTGAATGGATGTAGAAATAATTTCGCCAATACTTAGACTTTCGTCAAGTTTAGTATAAATACATCCAGATAAAGGCACTTTTTTAAAGCGCTCAACGTTTTCCTGCATCACTCTTTGTTGTGCATTGGCACCTAATACCAGATAGTTCCTGATTCTAACACGGGCATTGGCAATTAAGGTAGTTAAGTGTTGCGCTAAACGCATATCTCTTTGTCCCATACCCGCGGTATCGATAAGGATAAGTTTCTTTTTACCAAATTGCTGGATAAGCGCATCCAGGGCCTGGGCATCTTTCGCCTGCTTGACCTGGCAGCCGATAATGCGGCCATAAGTGGCCAGCTGCTCATAACCGCCGATACGGTAGGTGTCGGTTGAAATCATCGCCACCTGTTCGGCGCCGTGGATCTGGGCAAAGCGGGCGGCCAGTTTGGCCACGGTCGTGGTTTTACCTACGCCGGTCGGGCCGACTAAGGCCACCACACCGCCGCGGTGAATAATATCGTTATTGGTGGTATTGATTTGCCGGGTCATTAACTCACAGGCCTGCTCCCAGGCATCTTCTTCATTGACATTGGCGGGCACATAACCGGCAATTTGATCCGCCAGCTGCTCGGTCACGCCAAGGGCTTTTAAACGACTTACCAGGAGTGCACGGGAGGGATCTTTTTGCGCCATATCCTGCCACATCAAACCGGATACCTGATGCTCTAGCAATTGACGGATAGAAGCCATTTCTTTCTTCATGTTGTCGAAGTCTTGCTGGGCAACGGCGCCGCCATGGGAGTTCATGGCAGCTGAACTCAGGGTGCTCGCCTGGGTTTGACTGTCAAAGCCATTATCCATCTCGGCAAACATGTCATTTTCTTGACCGGCATTTTCCTGGCCGTTATTGCGCGCCAAATTATTGTCATCCGCGGCAACACTTGACTGTTCCAATCTTTGGGTAAAGTTCTTAAACTGCTCTTCGATACTGCCTAGCGGCGCTTCTTGCTGTCGACTCGGGGTTTGGGCCACAGTGGCTTGAGGCGTTTGAGCTGCGGTATTGGCATTGCTTTGGGCCTGGCGCTGCAGCAACGCCGATAAGCTGTCTGCCGGTACACTCACGGTATCAGTATTTGCCGGTGCAGTAGCTCCTTGGGGCATGGCCGTTTGTGGTATTCCCTGTTGCGCCATAGCATTTTGGATGGCAGCAGCCTTTTGCTGGCCCAACATCACCACATCATTTTCCATCGCCCGGCCATTGGCTGACGGGGGCAAAGCGGCAGCAGGGTTGCCGCTTGCCACTTCCGCTTCTTCGTTACGGGCTTCCGGTACCACCTGGTTATAATCAACCGCCGCCATCAGCTCGACCCCTTCCGGGATCTTTTTATTGGACATAATAACGGCATCAGCACCTAACTCTTCTTTTATCTGCGTTAATGCTGTTCGCATATCTTTCGCTACAAAACGTCTAATTTTCACTGATAACCCCTTATCATCCAGCTGCTGGTGACTGAATACTGCTCTGCAATAATGTTATTTCATCTATTACTGGCCGATAACACTGACAATCTTAATTTGTTTGTCGTCGGGAATCTCCTGATAGGAAACCACCCGCAGACTTGGAATCGTATACTTGGTAAATTTCGCCAGTACCGAGCGTAAAATCCCTGATGTCAGTAATATCGGGGCGTCGCCAGCCATTTCCTGCTGCTGTACCCCTTCGGATAATGATTTTTGCATGCGTTCTGCCAAACCTGGTTCTATGCCTGCGCCATCATCTCCGGCCATCTGCATAGACTGATGCAACATCTGTTCCAATTCTGGCGACAAAGTTATGACGGGGATTTCAATCGCAGGGCCTACCAGGTCCTGGATAATAAATTTACGGATAGCGATGCGCACCGCGGCGGTTAATACTTCGGTATCCTGGCTCTTGGGACCGTACTCCACCAGGGTCTGGACTATGCTTCTCATATCCCGTACCGCAACCCCTTCATTCATCAGGTTCTGCAATACTTTAACCACAGTCCCTAACGGCAGGATATCCGGGATCAGGCCTTCCACCAGCTTAGGATAACTTTTCGCCAGGATATCCATCAGGTTTTGTACTTCTTCATGACCCAGCAGCTGAGCTGCATTATTGGTCAATATCTGGCTTAAATGGGTCGCCAGCACCGTTGCCGCATCCACCACGGTATAACCTAAAGTTTGGGCATGCTCACGCTGATTCTGATTGATCCATACCGCATCCAGGCCAAAAGCCGGATCTTTGGTAACTGTGCCTTCGAGCTGACCAAAGACCTGGCCGGGGTTAATGGCCAACTCCTGATCGTGACGGATTTCCGCCGTACCTACCGCTACCCCCATCAGGGAGATCTGATAGCAGTTAGGGTCTAAGTCTAAGTTATCCCGGATATGCACCGCGGGTACAAGAAAGCCAAATTCCTGAGAAAGTTTTTTCCGCACCCCTTTGATGCGGCTAAGCAGTTCACCGCCCTGCGCCTTATCCACCAGAGGGATCAAGCGGTAACCGATTTCCAGGCCGATAATATCAACATGGTTAACATCATCCCAGTCCAGCTCTTTCACTTCCGCTTCCTGTTGCTGGGTTTCCACCTGCTCCTGCTCCTGTGCCTGGGCCAGCTCTACCGCCTTCTTCGCTTTATGTTTGCCGCCCAAATAGGCACCGGCGCCGATCACAGCGGCAAAGAATAAAAAGACAAAGTGTGGCATGCCCGGCACGATGCCCATAACAAACATCACACCGGCGGCAATATATAAAGATTTCTCCTGCCCCAGCTGACCGCTGACCTGGGAGCCCATGTCTTCCGAGGTATTTTGACGGGTAACCACTATGGCGGTGCCAACCGATAATAACAGGCCGGGGATTTGCGCCACCAGACCATCACCTATGGTCAGCAGGGTATAAATTTCAACGGCATTGTCAAAAGACAGGTCATGCTGCACCATGCCTATGATTAAACCGCCGATAATATTGATGAACAAGATCAGGATACCGGCAATGGCATCCCCTTTAACAAACTTACTGGCACCGTCCATAGAACCATAAAAATCCGCTTCATTGGTGACTTCCTCGCGTCTGGCACGGGCCTGATCCTGGTCGATAAAACCGGCATTTAAATCGGCGTCAATCGCCATCTGCTTACCCGGCATGGCATCCAGGGTAAAGCGGGCGGTAACTTCCGAAATCCGGCCTGCACCTTTAGTGACCACGACAAAATTGATAATGATCAAAATTAAAAACACCACCAGCCCGACGGCATAGTTACCGCCAATCACCACAGAGCCGAAGGCTTCGATGACTTTACCCGCCGCATCGCCGCCTTCATGGCCTTCAAGCAAAACCACCCGGGTACTGGCAACATTTAGCGCCAGACGTAATATGGTGGCAATCAGCAACACGGCGGGGAATGAGCCAAAGTCCAGGGGTTTTAAGGTATAAACGGTAATAAGTAATACCACCAGCGCCAGGGCGATATTAAAGGAAAAGAGCACATCCAAAAGCAAAGCGGGCATCGGCAAGATCACCATGCCTAAGGTTGCCATCACCAATAAAGGGGTACCTAAACCGGAAAAGTAGCTTAATTTACTTTTGTCGAACTTATTAAAATACGCTGCTAATTGCATAGTTACTTCTTGATAAAATTTTGACGCCTGGCAGTAAATAGCAATAAGCGGACCAGATTAGCGATGGAAATGTTCAAGTGGATAAAGCTTAACCAGGCGAGCGTTATCTGTGTTTTAAACCCGTTTGCCCGGCTTATTCCTGCCACTGGCTAGTAACGAAATTCTTCCGGAATAGGCAGGTTTTTCGCCAGCGCCTGAGGCCTGCGCCCCTTGCCTTTTCTGTGGGCTTTAAGCTGGAAGAGAAATGCCAGGATCTGTGCCACCGCAGCAAAAAGCTCTTCCGGGATATCCTGATCGATTTCCGCGGTATAATAGAGGGAGCGGGCCAGCGCCGGCGACTGGACGATTTCCACCCCGTGCTCTTTGGCGATAGTGCGGATATGCATGGCCATTTCGTCTATGCCCTTGGCCACGACAACCGGCGCCCCCCCCTGATCGGCATCATATTTCAACGCCACCGAATAATGGGTGGGGTTGGTCACCACCACATCGGCATTGGGCACTTCCTGCATCATACGCCGCTGCGACATCTCATATTGTTTCTGGCGAATACGCCCTTTGGTTTGCGGGTTACCTTCGGAGTTTTTCATCTCATCCTTGATTTCCTGCTTGGTCATTTTTAACTGGCGGTTATGATTCCAGCTTTGATAGGGGGCATCGACGACGGCAATGATGATTAACGAAAAGGTCAGCGCCATAAACATCCATAACAGCATATCCACCGCATGGCCGAAATTATTCGGGATAGACTCCAGACTTAACCCGAGGATCTGATCAAATAACCCAGACAGCAGCAGGTAGGCGACGATAAAGACAACAAAGAATTTCAACAGAGATTTGACAAATTCCACCATGGCCTGCACGCCAAACATACGTTTAAAGCCCGCCAAAGGGGAAAGTTTACTGAATTTAGGTGCCATCGCTCCCCAGGAAAAACTCATGCCGCCAAGCAGGGTATTGCCGATAAAGGCCGCCAGCATGATAATGAAAAACATCCACAGCAAAGGCGCGGCTACCGAAGCAACACTGTCACTGACCACCTGGTACAGGGCGTGGATATCCATGGTTTCCTCGCGGGAAAGACTAAACAGCCGCTTCATCATGGTAGATAAGGCTGCTACCAGGGACTCTCCGGTCATCAACAGGGCGCTGGCACTGCCGACCAGCACAAACATAGTGCCCAGCTCTTTGGATCTGGCTATCTGGCCCTTTTTTCGGGCGTCCGACAGCTTTTTCGCCGTCGGTTCTTCGGTCTTTTCCCCGCTGTCGGAATCAGCCATCTACTTTGCCTTGTGCTCGCTTAAGCAGGAAAGTATGCCAGCCCTAAAACCTACAACCTTTTGCCGCTGCTGCTCAAGATAAGTAAAAAGCTTACCCGTTAACGGGAAAATAGTCGACATAATCAGCATACCTGCATTTAGCGACATCATGATCTTGCCCGGCAATTTATCAGGTAACAGCTAAAGTCTACTGCACGCTGCCACTGCAGTTCAAAGTGGGTAAGAAAGTTGCCCATCGTCAGCCACATGATAATTAATCCCGCACACATGGTAATCGGAAAACCTATGGCAAAAATATTCAACTGCGGCGCCGCCCGGGTCATGATGCCAAAAGAAAAGTTTACCAGCAGCATGGCGGTAAGCGGGGCAAGCGATAGCGACAAGGCGGTGGCAAACATCCAGCTGGCCCACTCCACCAGCTCTTTAAAACGGACACTGGGATAGATATGGGTGCTGGAAACCGGAATGGTCTCAAAACTGGCGGTAATAAATTGCAGGTAAATAAGGTGCCCGTCCATCGCCCAAAATAATAGGGAAGATAAAATCAGGAAAAATTGTCCCACCGCCGGGACATTCATGCCGCTGACGGGATCTACTAACGAGGCAAAACCTAAACCGGTCTGCATGGCGATGATTTGACCCGCCAGGGTAAAGGTATTGATCACCAAAACCGTCACAAAGCCAATCAGGACGCCGATAATGGTTTGTTTCGCCACCAGGATCACGGTGGCAAAGGAGAATAAATTCCCGACATTTGAGGGGGGAATCGCCGGCATAATCGCCACCGTGATGGCCACAGAAAATGCCAGTTTGATCGGTGCCGGTATCGTTTGTGAGCTTAAACCTATCATGGTCATCACCAGTGCCGTGATCCTCGACAGGGGCAAGAGGAAATCAGCCATAAACTGGTTAACAACTGATTCGGTAAACTCCATCAGCTGATCACACTGGGAATACTGGCTATCAGACGGAAGGTATAATCCATTAATTTTTGCACCAGCCAATGACCGCCGGCGATCAGTGCCATCAGGGTCACCAGTAAACGCGGTAAAAAGCTTAAGGTTTGTTCGTTAATCGAGGTTGCTGCCTGGAAAATCGCCACTACCAGGCCGACCAGCAGGCTGGGCACGATAACCGCGCTCACCAGCACGATCACCAGGAACAGGGCATCACGTAAGATATCAACAAAAACTTCGGGTCCCATACCAAGACTCCTTTACACTGCACCCATGCCGTAACTGGTGGCTATGGTGCCTATCACCAGATTCCAGCCGTCTACCAGCACAAATAACATCAGTTTAAACGGCAGAGAAACTATCATAGGCGATAACATCATCATACCCATGGCCATCAAGATACTGGCAACCACTAAATCAATGATCAAAAAGGGAATAAATAAAATAAACCCGATTTGAAACGCGGTTTTCAATTCGCTGATCACAAAAGCCGGAATGATCACTGTCATCGGCAGATCCGTCGGCTGCTCGGCTTCTACTCCCGCCATTTGCGCCAGGGTATCTAAATCTTTGAGCCGGGTTTGCTCCAACATAAAAGCCCTAAGAGGCACTTTGGCTTGATCGACCGCCTCAATCGAGGTCATCTGCTCCGCCAGATAGGGTTGGATAGCGACTTCATTGATTTTATTATAGACAGGGGTCATCACAAACAGCGTCATAAACAGGGTCAGGCCGATCACTACCTGGTTGGAGGGGGTTTGCTGTAAGCCGATTGCCTGTCGCAAAATCGCCATCACCACCACAATCCGGGTGAAAGAGGTCATCATGATCACCGCGGCGGGAATAAAACCCAGCGCCGTCATAAAGATCAGGATTTGCAGGGTGATAGAATATTCCTGGGAGCCGTCCGGGTTGGTGGTCAGCTTTAATGCCGACATGCCCAAATCATCTGCCGCATAAGCCTGTCCGGCAAACAGCAACAGCAGGCCCAACAACAGGGTCAAACAAGGGATAATGTTTTTGACGGCGCCCGTTGCTCTGGCATTTGTTTGTTTCATAAATTCGCTCACCCGCACTATGACGACTTTCTTAATAACTTAGCGAATGACTGACCGAGGTCGCCGGTGATCGGCGTGCCCTGGGCCAAAGGCTCTTCAAGGGAGTCAAGCAAAGTGATCTGATGGGCGGTCACCCCTAATAATAATTGCTGCTCACCCGCCTGAACCACAACAACGCGTTCTTTTGCCCCTAAACTTAAACTGGTAATTACCTTCAAACCGTTTTGCTGCTGCAACCCCGGCTGAAATTTCTTTAATAACATGGCGCAAACAAAAATCAGCGCCAGTATCATCAAAAATGACAAGATAAAACTCATCGAGTCCATGTTGGTGCCGACATGCTTGCCCACCTCGGTGGGGGCGCCTTCAGGCGTTGCCTGCTCCTTGTCCTGCCCGGGAGTTTGCTGCGCCGTAGCCACAGGCGTTTGCCCGGCCTTTTCCGGAGCCGTTTCCTGGGCAAAACTCATCAAGGAAGAGAGCAATAACAAACAGGCAAGTATATACCGCATCATATCCCGCCTTTATTTTAATTTCTTGATTCTTTCTATCTGACTGATGACATCCGTCAGGCGAATACCAAACTTGTCATTGACCACAACCACTTCGCCGTGGGCAATCAAGGTACCGTTAACCAGCACGTCTAAAGACTCACCGGCCACCCGGTCAAGTTCCACCACTGAGCCCTGGTTCAACTGCAACAAATTACGGATACTGATATGGCTGCGGCCCACTTCCATGGAAATGGTCACCGGGATATCTAAAATCGCATCCAGTTTACGTTTTTCTTCGCCGGAAATCGGGGCGTCTTCCTCAAGCTCTTCCAGCTCAACCTTTTCGGCATCAAGATCACCGCTTGCCTGGGCTTTAGCGGCAGCCTGCTCATTCAGTGCCTCGTCCCACATCCCCAGATCATCATCATTTTCATTGCTCATGGCACTTACCTCAATACATTCATGATCTTAATCACTTAAAAAAATCCCTCAAAGGGTCAAGTCTTCTCTAAGCCATTAATCTGTTATACATTCACTTTAACTAATCTTGTAAAAAATAATCTTTTATAAATCATCTTCTAACAGATGCAGCTCGGCATCGCTGTCCAGGCGTTTACCGCCTTTGGTCAATATCGTCAATTCAGATTTCACCGACTCAGGACGTTTGATTTTCGATTCTATTTTCAGGGCAACATTGTCGCGGCTGCGGCCAAGCTTGGCCCTGAACGACGGCAGGTCTTCAATCAGCACGGTAATATGATCCGGCATTTCGATCGGGATAATATCACCGGCCTCAAGCTCCATCACCTGCGACAAGGGCAAATCCACTTCCAGGAACTTAGTCGAGAGCTCTACCGGCACATCCATAATTTCATCCCTAAGCGCCTTGGACCAGCGCATATCGGTATCTTCTTTATCACTTTGCACACCGGCATCGAGCAGTTCACGTATCGGTTCAAGCATGGAATAAGGCAAAGCAACATGGAAGTCACCACCGCCGCCATCGAGCTCGATATGGAAGGAGCTGATCACCACCACTTCGGTGGGGCTGACGATATTGGCCATCGACGGGTTCACTTCGGAGTCCAGGTATTCAAAAGAAACATCCATCACCGGCGACCAGGCTTCTTTATAATCTTCAAAGATCAGCTTAAGCAGCATCTGGATAATACGGCGCTCGGTCGGAGTAAATTCGCGCCCTTCGATTTTGGCATGGTAACGGCCGTCACCGCCGAAGAAATTATCCACCAGGATAAACACCAGCCGGGCTTCCATGGTGATCAGCGCGGTACCTTTGAGCGGTCTGAAACGCACCATATTCAAACTGGTGGGTACAAACAGGGTATGTACGTACTCACCAAACTTGATCATCTGGATACCGTTAATGGAAACTTCGGCGCTGCGACGCATCATGTTAAACAAGCTGATACGCATATGACGGGCAAAACGTTCGTTCACCATTTCCAGGGTCGGCATACGACCGCGAACGATACGGTCCTGTGAGGAAAAATCATAGTCGGAAGTCCCTTCCTGTTCGACGGACTCCTCAACTATTTCTTCTTCTTCGACATCATCGACACCATGAAGTAGCGCATCGATCTCGTCTTGCGATAATAAATCACTCACTCAGTAGTACTCTTTTTTGCAGCCACATTGCTATTGCATAACAAAACCGGTAAACAATACCTGTTCAATGATTTTATTACCGGCGATATCCATCATAATTTTTTGCACTTCCGCCAGCGACTTTTGCTTCAGTGAGGTTTTTCCGGCACTGGTGGAGAGATCATCGGCATTGGCCTGCGAGAAAACCCCTAACAGGGTGCTTTCCAGCAAAGGCACATGTTTTTTCGCGGTTTCTTCATTGTCTGCACCGCGTACCAACAGCTGCACCCGGATTTCAACAAACCTGTCTCGGGAAGCCCCCGGGACATTAAAACGGAACGGACGCGGCATCGGCACATACAAGGCGGTACCGGCTTCTGCCGCCGCCGTTTCTTCGACCTGGGCAGCAACCACCGCCGGATCTGCAGTATCGAGTGCCGCTTCAAGTTCAGCTTCGCTTACCGAATCACCGCCGAGAAAAAAGAAGGCGGCCCCGCCTGCCAGGGCAAGAACGGCAACGACAGCAGCAATGATGATAATTTTTTTATTTTTTGCCGGTTTATCCAGCTCTAATTCTTTGTCATCAGCCATTTGTGACCCTTTTTCTTAAAATTAGCCAATCTACACTAGACTATATCCTTGAATAGCCACCGAGCCAATGAATTTATCATTTTTTATAAGCGAATCAAGGCCAATTGCACAGGCTTTAACCAGCATAACTGTTGGGGTTCAACCAAGCAGGCCAAAGCCAAACTAGGCATAGTAATCAACCCCGGAAGCCGTGCCTTGCTCAAAACTTGCCTGCATCACCAGCTCCGGCTGTTCAAGCCCATGGTTTTCCCGGCCATTGCCTTGCTGATCATGGCCAAAACCCTGTTCATTATCCCCGGAGCCCTGCTGCTGTTGGGCAACATTGGCATCGCCGACATCAACACCGCTTTCCGAAAGCATATCTTTGAGTTTGCCCATCCCCTGCTCCAGCGCTTCTTTTGCCTGCTGGCTTTGCACTAAAAAGTTTACCGCCGCCTGCTCATTTTGCAGATTCACCCTGACATGCATATTGCCCAGCTCCGGCGGGTCAAGACGTATTTCCACCTGCTGAATTTTCTGGTTAATCATGATCATGACTTTTTCTTTCATCGGGCCGGCAAAATCTTTACGCAGGTTCAGGGCTTCATTAAGGGTGGTCAGGTTATTTTTTTGCGTCTGCAAATTTTCGGCATTCACCTTAGTGGCTACCGAATCTAAGACATGCTCAGAATTGTGCGCCTGCGGCGTTTCCGAGTTGGCAAGGGCGGAGTTATTCATTTGCGCCGCCAATACGCTTTGTTCCTTCAAGGGAGTTGTCGCCACTTTATGTTGCTGGGCCTGGCTGGTTTCTTCTTTCGCCATTAACGCCTCAGCGGAACTTGGCTGCTGCCCCGACTGGTTGCCGTTATTTTTTCCCTGCTCGCTGCCCCCCTGGCTGCCGGTACCTTGCCCGCCGTGCTCAGCCGCCAAACCTAAAGGCCGGTGGTTTTCTGTGCCGCCTTGGTTTTGCAAGGCTGCGGCTTTAGTATCGGCAACAGCTATATTATCACCCACAGCAGGGTCAATATCTGCCACGGCTTGATCCGGGGACGGATTATTCGCCGCAGATTGGGCCAGAGCTGCAGCCCCGCCCCCTTTAGTTGCATCACCTGGGGCCTTATTAACCTGAATCGACTTTTTAGCACTGATATCGCCTTCTGCCAGGGACACCTTGCCTGCCGTAAAGGTTTTATCCATCAAGACATCATCGCCCGCTTCACCGGTTTCATTGTCACCATTACCGGCAGCGGCTTTAGCATTTAGCTCTGCCGCCAGTGCTTGCTGCGCCTTAGCCATAAGTTCCTGGGGTGACAATTTTTTGTCACTTAAAGGGGCTTCCAACTGTCCGGCTTTGTCTTTCGTTGCCGCTTCGGCTTCTCCGCCTTTTAGTTTCGCCAATAACTCAGCATCTTGTGCGCTTGTTTGTGCCTTGTTCGCCTGTTTTGCCGCCTGCTCTGCTATTAGGGTTTCTGCCTCAGAGCCTTCACCTTCCAGGTTTTCTCCCTCGACTGCTTGTCCTTCAAGCTGTACATTTATTTCCTTTGCCGATGTCGGCTGGCTTACCAGGCCTTTAAGTTTGGCAAGCACAGAAGTTTCTCCTGAACTCGTCTCCAGCAAGTCGGCATCGATATTGACATCACCGGTTAACTCCTGTTTACCTGCGCCTTCGCCCATAACTTGCTGCTGCAACAACTTGGCCGAAGCGCCAAGCAGGTCAATCAGGCTCTGGGGATCTTTGGCTTTATCCGGCTTGCCGTTCGTTCCGGGCTCGGTATTTTCAACATTTTCGGCTTCTTTGGCCACCTGATTATCAGTCTCTGACGCTTCTCTGGCCACAGGTTCCGCGTTTTGCTCTGCCGGCTCCACAGGTTCACCGGCTTTGCTACTATCTTTTGGCCGCGAAACGTCTTTCACGCTTTTATCAGCGGCGCGGTTGCCGCCTTCATTACCGGCTAAGTTGCCGGTTGAGTTGCCGCTTTTATTGCTTTGCCGCTCGGTTTTATTGCGGGGATCATTTTGGCTGTGCTGCTCTACCAGGGAAGAAAAGCTGTCGTCCCTGCCCTGGGATCTTGATTCAACACCTGAACTATCTGCTTTATTATCAGCAGTTTTGATAAGATCTTGTGATAAAAAATTAATTTGATTCATAACAATCCCAGTTTTAAATTGAATTAAGCCAATAAATAAAAACGTCTATCAAGGTTAATCTCGCTTTACCGGCCAACCGCCCCTGGCAAGCTTGGTAAAAGCTTAGTTATAATAATTAAGCAAAAAACACTCCAACAATTAACCTTAATAGTTACGGCGGATAAACTGTTGGGTGGCAATTTCATCAAACATCTTCTGTTCGCGCTTTTCCGCGAGCACAGCCACTTTCTTTAATTGCTGCTCTTTCAGGTGCTCTACCGCTTTCACCTTCTGACGCTGCGCCAGCCATTGTTTCTTTCTCAGTTCCAACATGGATTTTGCCTGTTTAATGGCGATCTGTACCTGCTCGGCGGCATGATCGAGTTTGGCAATAAAACCGTGAAAATGACTGTAAGTGGCACTGTCTATGCCCGAAAGTGAGCGCTGACTTAAGCGCTTCATATACTCCAGGCGATAATCCTGCACCCCGGTTAACCTTTGCAGGTTCTGCTGGTAGTCCAGCTCTGCCGCCTGCAACTTCTGAGCGGCGGTGGCTTCTTTATCCTGCTCAAATTTAAGCAGGGTGTTTAACTGTCTCATCGGCATAACGACTTATCCTTGCACCGCTTTTTAAGCACCAGCTGCTTGCTGGGCAGCTGCGCCCTGTTGATTATTGGCATTGGCCTGGGCAGCAGAAATAATTTCCTGCAACTGGGTCAGGCTTTGATCATAGGGGATCACTTCACGCATTTTTTGCTGCAGGAAGAAATTGATCACCGGCAGCAACTGGATCGCCTGATCGATACGCGGATCGCTGCCTTTGCTGTAGGCGCCGATGGCAATCAAGTCTTTGTTTTGCTGGTACAGGGAATAGACCTGCTTTAAATTACGCGCCAATTGCTGGTGTTCGTCACTGGTCACCATAGGCATTACCCGGCTGATAGAAGCTTCGACATCCACTGCCGGGAAGTGTCCGGCATCTGCCAGTGCCCGTGACAGTACGATGTGACCGTCCAATATCGCCCGTGAGGCATCGGCGATGGGATCTTGTAAATCATCCCCTTCGGTCAGTACGGTATAAAAGGCGGTGATGGAGCCCTGCCCTTCGCCGCCGTTACCGGCCCGCTCTACCAGCTGCGGCAGTTTAGAAAACACCGAGGGCGGGTAGCCTTTCGTTGCCGGCGGCTCTCCCACCGCCAGTGCGATTTCCCGCTGGGCCTGGGCGTAACGGGTAAGAGAGTCTAATAACAGCAGGACATTAAGTCCCTGATCGCGAAAGTACTCGCTGATCTGTACCGCGGTTTCACAGCCCTTCAGGCGCATTAACGGTGAATTATCCGCTGGCGCCGCCACCACCACAGATCTTGCCCGGCCCTCTTCGCCAAGGATCTCTTCAATAAATTCTTTTACTTCACGGCCACGCTCGCCAACCAGGCCAACGACGATAACATCGGCGGTGGTGCCCCGGGTCATCATGCCAAGCAGCACACTTTTACCGACACCGGAGCCGGCAAAAAGCCCCATACGCTGGCCCTGTCCTACGGTAATAAAGCTGTTGATTGAACGTACCCCGACATCCAGGGGCTGGGATATTGCCCGGCGGGATAAGGGGTTGATCGGCCGGGTATTGTAATGATAACTGTCGCTGTTTTTGATCGGCCCTTTGCCGTCGAGCGGATTACCGACACCGTCAATAACCCGTCCAAGCAAATCCATGGATAGCGGCAATTTGGCTTTAGTGGATAACGGCAATACCCGGGCGCCCGGCAAGACTCCCTGCACGCTTTGTTCCGGCATCAGATAGGTTTTGTCCTGGGAAAAGCCGACAATCTCGGCGATCAGATCTCCCTGGGAGGTTTCTACCAGGCACTGGCTGCCCACAGGCGCTTTAACGCCTACAGCTTCCAGGGTCAGGCCCACCACCCGCACCAGGCGGCCGGCAACCGACTGTCTATAGGGGTGGATATATTGCTGGCAGGCTTGCAGCCTTTGTGTAATGCGGGCAGTATCGACCATGACAACTCTTTGACAAAAATAACGAACAAGGTTTATTGCCAAAGTTTCTGCAAGAAATGCTCCAACATTTCAAATAAGCCAAGACAAGACCCGGTAACTTAGTTAGACCGGAGTTATCGCCAAGAGTTGGCAAAACTTAGCCGCTATAAGCTTATTGGTGCAAGGCCTCTTCGAGAAAACTGTCCAGCACCTGCTTTAAACGGGATTTTATCTGCAAGTCGATATTGGAAGTACTATTTTCTATCTGGCAACTGCCCCGCTCCAGCTGCGGCGCCGGTAGCAGCCGCCAGCCGCTTTCGTGAATATGCTCTCTGCCAAATTGCTGCTCCACCAGGCGAATATCTTCGGGATGTAAATGGATCTGTGTTTGTGCTTCCTGTCCGGGCAAAGCCTTGATGCCGGTGCTGATCGCCGCCATCAAAATATCGGGATTGGTTTTCGCCTCCTGCAATACCACGGCTTCGGTTAATTGCGCCACCAGCGCCAACAACTGCTCTTCGATATTTTTATCAACATTGGCCATAGGGTGATGCAGCTGATCTATCATCATTTGCCAGTTCTGGCTTAAACCGTCTATGGTTTCTTTACCCGCTTCCAACCCGGAGGCCATGCCTTCTTCATGGCCCTTGCCCAGGCCTTCTTCATGCCCTTTGACTTTGCCTTCTTCATAACCCTTGGCAAAACCTTCTTCTTTGCCCTGGCTGAAACCTTCTTCATGGGCCGCCTGGCGGATTTCTTCGATTTCCTCAGCCGTCAGCGGCTGTGGCTCTTCCACCTCAATTTCTTCCGGGGGCTCATAGCGCCAGTTGCTTTTCTTGCCAATGGCATTGGTTTTCGCTTCTTCCTCCGCCGTCAAGGGTTTTTCCACCGTAGGCAAAGGCCAGACATCTAAACCTTCCTCGGATTGTTTTTTGATCACCTGATGCACGGTGGGGCGAATATCATTACTCATAAAGCGGCCTTAAGAGAATAACCGGCTGTGGCAGCCGGCAAATACAACATTGGAGTTAACGGAAAATTACAGGAACTCATCGCCGCCACCGGCGCCGCCGAGCATGATTTCACCGGCATCGGACAGACGTCTGGCCACAGACAAGATCTCTTTCTGCGCCGCTTCCACTTCACTGATACGCACCGGCCCCATAGCTTCGAGATCATCCGCCAGCATTTCTGCCGCACGTTTAGACATGTTATTGAGAATTTTCTCTTTCAGGGCTTCATCAGCGCCTTTAATTGCTTTCATCAGGGCGTCTTGCTGCACGTCACGCAGTATGGCCTGGATACCGCGGTCATCAACATCGGCAAGGTTTTCAAAGACAAACATCAGATCCTGGATTTGCTGACTCATTTCTTCATCATGTTCGCGGATAGAGTCCATCAGCATACCTTCCACATTGGTATCCAGGTAGTTCATAATATCTGCCGCGGCTTTGAGACCTCCCATCTTCGCAGCCTGGGCGCCTGCCTGACCGGCAAATTGTTTTTCCATGATCTCGTTTAATTCCTGCAAGGCCGCCGGCTGGACTTCTTCCAGGTTGGCGATACGCATCATCAGATCCAGGCGGACCTTATCGGCAAACTGGCCGAGGATTTCTGCCGATTGCTCCGGCTCTAAATAGGACAAAACTATGGTTTGGATTTGCGGATGCTCGTTGCGGATAATATTCGCCACTTGCTTGGAGTCCATCCACTTCAGTGAGTCCAGACCTTTGGCGCCGTTGCCCATGATGATCTGGTCAATCAGGTTACCGGCTTTATCTTCACCTAAGGCCGCCGTCAACGCTTTGCGCACGAACTCTTCACTCTGGAAGCCTATGGTACTGAAGTTCTGGATTTCATTGATAAACAGCTTATGGACCGCGGTGATTTTTTCCTGGGTAAAGTCTTCCATACCCGCCATCACCATACCCACCTGTTGCACCTGCTTGGGCTCTAAGTGTTTTAAGATCTGGGCCGCATCTTCTTCAGACAAGCTCAGCAATAAAATGGCCGCCCGCTCGATGCCGTCAAGTTTATCAACATCAAAGCCCGGCGCCATAGGCGCTAATTCTTGGATTTCATCACTCATCTTCGCTCAACCAACTTTTCACAACCTGGGAGGATAATTCAGGTTCATTTGCCACCAATGCCCGTACCGCTTTAAGGACATCTTCGTCTCTGTGCAGATCCGGTAATTGCAGGCTACCATCCGGCGCAAACCCTACCGCACCGGCGTCAAAATCTGAGGTTAACATATCCATGGTTTCATCGCCCAGATCTATATGGCTATCCAGTGATTTATCACCATAATCCGCCGGTGACTGATCCGGGTAGATTAACCGTTTGAGCATAGGACGGACAACCGCAACAATCAAGACGATGATCACTAAGGCGCCGGACACCAGCTTAACCATTTTCATAAACCAGGGCTGCTCATAAATCGGCGGCTCAACCTGTACCCCTAAATCGGCACGGGAGAACGGCAGGGTGACCACTTCAAGCACATCGCCGCGCTGCAGGTCAAACCCGATACTGCCCTGAAGTAAACGGCGGATATTGGCCAGTTCCTGCACCGAACGCGGCACCATAGTCGGCTCACCCTCTGCCGGCGTCGACGGCAGATAATCCAGCGCCACCGAGACACTGATGCGGCGAATCACCCCCGCCTGCTGCTTGGTATGGCTGATGGCTTCATCTAACTCGTAATTCTTGGTGGACTCGGTATGCTTACGGCTCGGCATGGTTCTCTGCTGGTTATTACCCAGGGCATTTTCAGGAATATCCGACTCCAGCGGCGGCTGGTTGGTCAGGGCACCGGGAATACCACCTAAAACGCCGCCGATAGAATTATCTTCTACCTTCATCTCACTGCGCAGCGCGGGTAAATCTGAGTTATAGCGGCGCTGAGTTTCTTCAGTATTGGTAAAATCCATGGTGACATCCACCTGGGCGGTATAATTGCCCAAACCAACCACGGGGATCAGGATGGTATCGATTTTATCCATGTATTCCTGCTCACGTTTTTGTTCGATTTCAAACTCTTTACGTGAGCGGGAGGAAATAGAGTCCTGGCTGCCGGAATTAAGCAAACGGCCGTTTTGATCGGTTACCGTCACCCGGTTAGGATCTAACCCCTGTACCGCAGAAGCGATAATATCAACCACCGCATCTACTTCCTCTTCTGCCAGTACCCTGCCCCTTTGCATGGTCAGTACAACGGTTGCCGAGGGACTTTTTGCCCGGCGGGCAAAAACATTTTCTCTTGGGATCGCCAGCAATACCTTGGCACGGGAAATAGACTGTAACTCTTCTATGGTTCTGGCCAGCTGCTGCTCGCGGCCATGTTTTAAGCGTTCGCTTTCCAGGCGCTGGCTGACACCAAAGCCCATGTCCTGCATCAGAATTTCCGAGCCTTCTTTGGGTTCATCGGTCAAGCCTTCACGGGCCAGTAACAGCTTAATATTTTGATAATCTTCGGCGGGTACCGAGATGGTGTTGCTTTCCTGGCGATATTCCACCTTGTTGGCATCGAGAAAATCCATGGTTTCGATTAACTGTTCGGTAGGCAACTTAGTCAGCATCCGGTATTCCGGCTGGTTGGCCCACATGATGACAAATACCGCGATGGCCAGACAAATGGCCAGCGCCATCACCAGGGTAATTTGACGCAAAACATCAACATTACCCAGGCTGGCGGCAAAACCGGACTTTTGCTCTTCAATGTTATCGCCATTTTCCGAAGCAATTAAATCCGCGCCGCCCTCACTCACCGCTAAACCTGTTGAACCTGATGTATCTGCCACTGTACTTCTCCGTTTACCCGTTTACTTGCTTAGCCACTGTCTTAAACAGGCATACTCATAATTTCTTTATATGCTTCGACAAACTTGTTGCGTACCTGAACCGTTGCATCAAAGGCAATACCGGCCTTTTGACTGGCAATCATAGTTTCAGCGAGGGTAACACTTCGGTCGCCCAATTCAAACGCTGTTTTCTTCGCACCCGCATCTTTTTGCAGTTCGTTCACGGATTTTACCGCATCCTGAAGGATGTTGCCAAAGTCACTTGAAGATTGATTCACTTTAGGCATCGAGGTGATATTATTACCTGACGCTTCCAAAGACATGCTCTGCATCTGTGCGTATAGGGAATTAGTTGTAATATCCATGGCTTACTCGCTTATGTCAATTTCTTGTGCTTACTGATATAAGTCTAATAATGCAAAGAGAATGCCAAGAAACAAATACAAAAATAAATAAGCAAAAACAACAGCTTGCTTATAATTGATAATGGTAAAAACCGTGACGATAATTTAACACTTTAATAAATTATCAAAAAACAAGCAGCGAGAGTGCGGCTTGTCGGAGGAACAAGATAAAAAGGATAAGCAGAAGCGCTAACCCTGGAGTTAACGCTTCTGGCATCATTTTGGCCCTTCAGTGGCCTATTTATACCGATGTTATGCCGGGATCTGGATGCCGCTGTCGCGCATCCGGGCAATTTTATACCTTAAGGTACGCGGGCTTATGCCCAGGCGGTCCGCGACTTCCTTGCGGCTGCCCTGGCAGGTTTGCAAGGTATCGAGAATGATCTGATGCTCCTGTAATTTCAGCTCGCTGCCGAGTTTATCGTCAGCCGCCGGGATGACCGGCTGTGCCTGTGGTACCTGAGCCTGTACCGGCTGTTGGTTAAGGCTGGTATTAATACTCATGGTATCAAAGTTTTCAATGAGCAAATCTGTGGCATCAATCATATTATCTGTGTGCAAGATCAGCGCCCTTTGAATGACATTATCCAGCTCACGGACATTACCCGGCCATTGATAGGCGATCAGCTTGCTGCGGGCACTGGCGGAGAATTCGATCTCGGCAACACCATTGCCATTTTTTTGACTATGACGTTTCACCAGGTGTTTCGCCAGCGGTAAAATATCATCCCGACGTTGTCCCAGCGGCAGCCAGGTCAGCGGAAAAACATTTAAACGATAATATAAATCTTCCCGGAATACGCCTTCGGCAACCGCTTCTTTAAGGTCGCGGTTACTGGTGGCAATCACCCGCACATCCAGGCTAATGGTTTTACGGCCGCCTAAACGCTCGACTTCCCGCTCCTGCAATACTCGAAGGATCTTCGCCTGCAGGCCTAAGTCCATCTCGGTGATTTCATCCAATAAGATGGTACCGCCCTGTGCCTGCTCAAATTTACCCGGACAAGCCTGGATCGCACCGGTAAAGGCGCCTTTTTCATAACCGAACAGGGTGGCTTCGAGCATATTTTCCGGTATCGCCGCACAGTTAATGGCGACAAACGGCTGATCCGCACGGGGGGAATTATAGTGGACAAACTGTGCCAGCACTTCTTTACCCGAGCCGCTTGGCCCCAATACCATTACAGAGGCATCGGTTGAGGCTACTTTCTGGGCCAGGGTCAGCAACTCTTTCGAGCGGGCATCTTCGGCAATCGGCGCTTCATGGTTCACCACCTGCAGCGGCACGTATTGCGAAACCATATTCAATAACACTTCAGGCGCAAAAGGTTTGGCCATATAGTTACAGGCGCCGTCTTTCATGGCCTGTACCGCATCGTCTATGGTGCCGTATGCCGTCATCAGCAATACCGGCATATTGGGGTAATTGCTTTTTATACTTTTCAGCAAAGACAAACCCGACATTCCGCCCATATTGACGTCGCTGACTACAAGGTCAATGTGCTGGCTTTTAAGCTGCAACAAGGCTGCTTCACCGGATTCGGCTTCAAGGCACTGATAACCGGCTAATAATAAGGTATCGACTAAGGCTTCACGTAAGCCGGCGTCGTCTTCAACCACTAATAACTTACTGGTGATCATAAGGCTGCCTCCTGAGGTCGCTCTATAGGTTGTGCTTGTGTTACTGACACTTGGCCTTGCGGCTGGTTTGCCAGTAACGGAATTTTTAAACAAAAATTAGCCCCTTCACCCGGGCTGCTGATCAAGTGCACACTGCCGTGATGGGCATTGGCCACCGCTTTAACCACGGCCAGGCCTAAGCCGGTACCGTGCACTTTTGAGGTATAAAAAGGTTCGAATATTTTTGTCGCCTGCGCCTTACTGATCCCCGGACCGTTATCCCGGACACTGATCAGGGCATGTGAGGTAGTGCAGCGGCTGGCAATGGTAATTTCACCTTGCTGCTCTATTACCTGCAAGCTGTTATGGATCAGGTTTTGGATGGCGCCGCTGAGCGCGGTTTTATTACCCAAAATCTGGCAGTCGCCTTCGCAGGGCAGCACGCTGATTTGCGCTTTTTCTTTTATCGCCAGCACATCAATGCCGGCAACGGATTCTTCAATAATGTCGTTAACCGAGAGGGCATTCACCACCTGCTCCTTGCCGCTTTTGGCAAATAACAGCATGTCGTTAACCTGTTGCTCCAGATCCTGCAGCCGTGACATAAGCTTACTCTGAAAATTATCCCGGGCCTGGTCGTTTAATTTACCGTTACTCAGATTGGCGCCATATAACATGGCCGCAGACAGCGGTGTACGGATTTGGTGTGCCAGGGATGATACCATGCGCCCCAGGGAAGATAAGCGCTGCATCTGCGCCATTTTATCCTGCAGCAAACGGGTTTCGGTAAGATCTGTGATCATAATGAGCTGACCCGGCTGATCCCCTAAGGTGGTAATTTCCAGTTTTACCCGGCGGCCGTCTTTTAACGAGACTTCATGCCAGTCATCGGCACGGGGTTTGAACGAGCGGCGGATAACGTCAAACCAGGGTTGACCTAAGATAGGTTCATCGAGCAACAGCCTGGCAACCTTGTTGATTTTAACCACCACGCCGTCACCGTCGAGCATGACCATACCCGTAGGCATGACATCAATGATCTGTCCGTACTGACCGCTTTGCTGACGTAACTGCTCTAATTCACCCGGATAGGCTTCTTGCTGCAGGGCGTTTCTTTGATAATGAAACGACACATCGCTTTGGTTGAAAAAATTTTCAGTCGTTTTATGTAATGCAACTGCCATAAGACTTCACTCAATAAATAATCACGAGTTCAACGATGCAGCTTCTGTGCCAATAAATTTTTCCTTTATTTACAGTGGATTATTAGAAATATTTTAAAGAAAAGGCTTGTCAATAAATTGGCTGGGGCGGGAAGTTTATCAATACCGGCCTGTGGTTGGCCGCTGTTAAGTTATGGCCGGTAGTAAAATGGCGAAGCCTGCTCTGCTCATATAACAGGAAAACAGGCTCCTTATTAACGCTGTGTCCGGTTTAGCATTTACCTGGTGTAACGCTTCGCTTAGTCACTGTCTTTTTGCAGCTGATATTTACGCATTTTCTCCACTAAGGTGGTACGTCTCATACCCAGAAGCTCAGCTGCCCGGGCTACCACCCAGTCATGACGCTCTAATGCCTGGGTGACCAGGGAAACTTCCAGCTCGGCCAAATGTTCTTTCAGGTTCAAGCCTTCTGCCGGCAATACCCCATCGGTTGACGCTTCCTGCTCGAATGCCTCAAAACTGCCAAATGACTCGATACCCGGTGCAGTGCTTTCATCTTCTTCTTCATAGTCGAAACCGGAAAACAATTCGTTAATGGCTTCTCTTTCCTGCAGCTCTTCCGGATATTCAGGCTGGTATTCTTCCACTTCTATGTGGCGGTACTTGGCCGGTAGCTCACTGACATTGACCACCTGGTCGCCGTACATGATGATCATACGCTCGATTAAATTCGACAATTCCCTGACGTTTCCGGACCAGGGATGCTGCTGCAGTGACTCTATTGCCTGATCGGTGAAGCGGACACTGTGCCCCTGCTCCTGCTCGAAACGTTTCACCAACTCCTGCAACAATAGCGGCACATCTTCCTGGCGTTCTCTAAGCGCCGGGGTTTCGATGGGGAAGACATTTAAACGGTAAAACAAATCTTCACGAAAATCCCCGGTTTTGATCATACCTTCAAGCTGCTGGTGGGTGGCGGCAATAATACGGACATCCGCCTTAATGCTTTTGCTGCCCCCTACCCGTTCAAAGGTGCGCTCCTGCAAAACCCTTAGCAGCTTAACCTGCATAGGCTGCGGCATATCCCCGATTTCATCGAGAAACAGGGTGCCGCCCTCTGCCAGCTCAAAACGCCCCTTACGGGCAGAGATGGCGCCGGTAAAGGCCCCTTTTTCATGACCAAAAAGCTCACTTTCCAGCAAGTCTCCCGGAATGGCGCCACAGTTCACCGGCACAAAAGCCGCACCTGAGCGCTCGGAAAGATCGTGAATATTGCGGGCCACCACTTCTTTACCTGTGCCCGATTCCCCCAAGACTAAAACCGTGGCATTGGTATCGGCCACCTGCTCGATTAAAAAGCGCACCTGGTTCATGGCTTCACTGACGCCTACCAGTGAGCGGAACAAGGCGCTAGGCGCCTTATTCTTGCCCTGCTTGGACGGCAACTTATTATGATACTGGTGGCAGTGATGGATCAGCTCGGTCAGCTGGGCATAATTGAGCGGTTTTTTTAATTCACCGATAATATTGACGCAGGACGTTAACGGCTGTTGATCTAAGACATCGTGAATAACAAAGGGGATCGCCGGATATTGCTGTATCGTTTGTACCAGCTCAGGAGATAACCGGCCGCAGAGGATCACGGTTAATACAGAATGATTTTCCCTGGTTTTAGCAGCAGAGCCTGTGGTGACCTTATCCAGCAGGTAAGCAGATAACCGGCCTTCATCCATGGCATGGTAATGTTCGCCGACAAAAGACAAAACTGTTTCAACGTGCCCACGCCTGGCGTCATCGCTATCAACCACTATTATATGTTTTTGCTCTTGCATAATACCCTGATAAACCACTAATTTATATCACGTATTATGTGATTTTAGCGAGTAGCACAGAATTAGCAACAAATTTATGACGCTTTTTACGGCCAATGCCATTTTTTTGACTTTGATTTAAACAAATTCATATAAACAATTAATAACACGGCAGATCAAGAAAACTAGCAACAAAGAAAAATTAACTTTACTGATATTTAAACAAGACTTTCGTTAAATTCATTGGAGAAAATTCACCTTCCGCCGTTATATAAGGTATATCAAAGAGCATGATATGTTATTTTTACTTAAAACCAGTAAAAAACACTAAAACTGTAAAAATAGGCATAATAAATGCTTATTAGTAACAAATAGCAATAATTCAGGTATTAGTCAGGCAAATGCCGGATTAATCAAATATCAAATGACAAGTTTACCGGTATTTCTTACACTGTTAAGATGAAGTAGCGGACACTTGGTGGAGTACACTTATGGCACATATATCAGTTAAAAAATATCAGCAAACTACGGTGAGCGCGGCAAAAGAAGCAAACCCTTACCAGCTCGTGGCCATGCTGTTCCAAAAGTTACTGGGTAATATTGCTTCAGCGAAAGGAGCTATCCAGCAAAAAGATCACGCCAAAAAAGGTGATTTGCTGTCAAAAGCAATTACCATCATAGGGGTACTGCAGGGTTCACTGGACTTTGAGCAAGGCGGCGATATTTCCCGCAACCTGTCCGATCTTTATATCTTCTGCTCGGATAAACTGGTGGAAGCCAACACCAACAATGATGAAGCCTTACTGGATGAGATCATTCAAATTTTATTGCCGATCAAAGCCGGTTGGGACAGCATTCCTAAAGAAGAGCAGGATAAAGTCAGCTTTGAATCGGCTTAATAACCAGCTATAAAAGATTAAGAGCAAACATGACTTTAGAGCCGCTAACCAACCAAGAGCAAAAAGCAGAGCCAGCATCGAGCCTGAAAGACGAGTTGCTGGCACTGATTGCTTTATCAGAAGAAATGCTGGCTATAGTTCAGGAAGAAGAAATAGATGTGATTTTGCTCGCACAAAAGGAAGCACAAAGGTTTGCCGGTGTGCAGCATTTTTTCCAGGCCTATGATAAAAGCGCCTACCAGGTAGAAAATCCACTATTAAATACCCTTCAACAACTCGACCACCAAATATTGGCCCGCTGCAATGAATACAAGCAGGCAGTAGCAGATCAACTGGTGGGGTTTAAAAAGAACCAAAAAGCTGTCAATGCCTATAAGGGCAAATAATCCCCCGTTATCTAACTCTCTTCAAACTAGTCTCTGTAACAAAGCCTCAAACAGGCTGTCATAACAGATCGTATAAAAAATAGATTGCCTGGATTCAGTTATTTCGCTAAAGAAAAAGCTCCCTGATATCAGAGAGCTTAATTTTAATACTTGAAAGTCACCTAAAGCATAGAGCAAACATTTATCTACTTGAAGGAAGAGCTATAACGACGAGCACTTAACCCGAGCATAGCCAGGCCTAATAAAGCCAGAGACCCGGGTTCTGGTACTTCATTGCCCCCGGCGTTAGCTACATCACCGTCACGAACAGCCCAGCCATACATATGAGTATCTTTAGTCGGAAACCCTTGCCAGCCAATGCTGTTAATAAAACCTAGCGCATTATCAGGGCTGCTTTCTACTGTATTCCCAGACCAGTACCAATGAGTTTGAATATTAGTAAATAAATTAAAATTATTAAGTCCTTCTCCTGTGGCAGACAATATTGATTCACCTTGGTTTAAATCAAAATCAACATAAAATAAATGTCCTAGCTCACTCGATGTACAGTTATAACCATAACTAACATCGGCAGCAAAGTTAGTACAAGTTGTATCAATAACTGGTGCATTAAACAGACGCCAATCATCAAAACCGCCAAATACGAGCTCATCTGCCCAAGCATTTGCCTCATCCCAACTCATTTTACCGTCACTATCATAACCTGAGGTTTTGGCATAGTTAGCATCCTGTAGCCAGGTAATGTCCAGAACATCGTCATAAACCATACCACCATCGCGTACGATCAAGTTTGCATTCGCTTGGGTTGATGCTGCCAATGTGGCTAATAATAAACTTGACTGCGCTAATTGTTTTATTTTTGTTCTCATCTTACTACTCCGTTAACTACTCGACATCAAAAAACTCTTGTTCTTAAAAGCCGAAAACAATAAAAATGAGCTACTGTAATAGCAAAAATCAAGCCATACATCGACGATAACGAAATTAAGCCCGTGGTAGCACAAATTCATTAAAAGTTATAAAAGAATGAATAAAAGCACCTATACCCACAGTAAAGGTGCTTTGTGATTACCGGAAAGAGAAGTAGAGGCAAAACTTAACCGCTTTGTCTTAAAGATAACTGCTAAAAAGAGGTGGCAACATAGTTACGCACTCTTAAACTAAATATGGCTAAACCGAATAATGCCAATGAACCTGGCTCAGGTACTTCACTAATTACCGGCTCCCCGATATCACCGTCATGTACAACCCAGGCATAATTATAAGCATCTTTCCCTTCGGTAAACTGATAACCATTATTGGCATTAAACGCCCAACCACCACTTCCTCCCGAAGTCCAGGAACGATCTTGTCCATACCAGTATTTATAACTTTTTAAGTTATCAATCTCAATTTCATTCCCTAGAATACTGGTATTAACTTCATCCCCGGTGATATAACTGACCCAATCATCATTTTTAGTACTGTCGGTATTAAAAGCAGACGCTAACCCTAAGTTTACGGTAAACATATAGGCCATTTCATGCATGACACTGATGCTGTTGTAGCCATAATCACTGCTGCCATCAAAAGCCACAATATAATTTAACCCTCCGGGGTTAATGGCTTGTACCTGGGGTAATCGCCAGTCTGCGTAACCGCCTAAGGTTAAGTCTTTCGTCCAGGATTTAGCTTGACTCCAGGTCATTTTCCCCCCCAGATTATATCCAGAGGTTTGCGCATAATTGGCATCTTTTAGCCAGGTAATATCCAGCACATCATCGTAATAGGCCGATACATTTTCACCACTATCAACTACAATACTACGCTCTATCAAACTGGCGCCAGCCTGGCCAGGCATAGTGAGCATAGCTCCCAATAATCCCGGCAAAAAACAGGCTTTAGCCAACGGCTTTAATTTAACCTTTATAGTTGTTTTCATGTTACTACTCCGCTACATCTTATTTTCTGCCGATGGCTACAATAGTTCTGACTTAACACCATCTTCACGGCTACCGGTTACTTTTTAACGCCCGGCAGAAAGCGGCAAAAATTGCCGCTTGTAGTAAACAAGCACAAACAGGGCCAAGATCTGCAGTTGAGATTGATATTTTATGAAAGTAAGCGACTTATTTTTGAGATAGCAAAATTCAGGTGAAATGGTGCCAATTATTTGAAGTGATGATGACTGCTAAAATTTACCCAAAAAAAGAAGCTATTCACCGTATGCAAATAGCTTCTGTTATTTTGAGCAATAAAAATGGAAATTTAATGAAAACTAAGAGTCTTTTACTACCCCGGGCATATTGTCTAACTGTTGGGTAATATAACTGCCGGTATTATTTAGCTGTGCGACTAAAGTATCCATGGAATTATACTGGGCATACAAGCGTGCTTCCAGCGCATCCATTTTTACATTAAATGCTTCAACATCCTTTTCCAGTTTAGATATCTGGGTATTGTTGCCCTCAATACGACGATCGATCAAACCATCAGACTGAGTATAAAATTCAAGCAACTCTTCCGTGCTTTCAACAAAGCCTGTGGCAGTATCAGTACCAACGAAGAAGTTCTGAATTTTATTCGGGTCATTGTCAATCAAGTCATCCAGGGTATCTGAATCCAAACTTAAATGGCCGCTCCGCTCGGTGCGTACCCCAAGCTCTGCCAGCATGGAATAAGTCGTCTTACCTGAACTGCTGACACCGGTTTCAAAATCGGTAGTAAACTGTGAGCGAATTTTCGACATCACATTACGTAACATAGAATCGCCGGCTAAGGCACCGACAGCCCCATCTTCAGATTTTCCTAATTGATCACTCAGATCAACCAGGGCATTAAAACTTTCAATAAAAGCATTAATGCCGGTGGCAATATTACTGTTATCTTCAGAAATTGTCGCTTTACTCAGATCATCACCGCCAGCAATATCATGAACTTTTTTGGCAGTAATGGTCACGCCATCAATAGCATCTTTAAAATCATTGGTACTACTGGTAACGGTTACATTACCGTCAATGGTTATTTGTGCATCAAGGGCCTTATCTACCTCGGTCATATTTAACACTGGGGTGGCTGCCAGGGCATCGTAAGCTAGCTGAGATAGGCCTGTACCATCGGTATCATTACCGTCAATGTCATCAACAGTAATTTTTATTTCACTGCTGACTCCGGTTTCTTTGCTGTTAAGGACTAAATGTTGATCTGTACCATCGGTAATAATAGTTGCAACGACCGAATCATTCGCGGCATCATCATTAATGAGATCCCTTAATTCGCTTAAGGTGGTGGTAGCGGATGCAACAACATCAAAACTGTCGCCATCGATCTCTATGGTCATGGTGCCTTCCCCAACAGGGGTTGAGCTATCAATCGCACCAGACATCAGTTTATGGGAACTGGCCAGCGCATCTACTTCAATGGAGTAATTACCAACGGCAGCATCTTTGGTGGAACTGATACCAATAAAATCGTCACGGCCGCTCGCGGTACGTTGCTGGTAATTATCTGCATCGCCTAAGGCTTCCAAAGAAGTATTTACTTCCTGTAAAGCAGACTTTAAAGAGCCTATAGCGGAAATGTCAGTGGTAAATTCAGCTTGTTTTTGAGTGACCCTGTTCTGATACGGCACTTTTTCTGCGTTAACAATCGCAGTCACAATTTCACTTACCTGTAATCCGGAGCCTACCCCGGGAAACGAAATACCAGCCATAATAACACCATTTACCTAACTTAATTTAGCTTAAGAGAACAGACAACAAGCCACCCATATAAATTTCACAGTACAATTTATTCATCTTGCGATTAACATCGGCACCATTAAATTTTCGAATCAATAAAATTACCTGTGGCTTCTGACAAGTGGGCGACTAACTCAAGCACCTCTTCTGAAGGAAACTGTTTGACTAAATCACCGGTGTTTTTGTCGACGACCTTAATCACATCACGCCCGGAGTCCTCATCCACCAGGAATTCCAAACCACGGTTCATGCCACTGACAAATTCTTGCAGCTTTTGTGCCACAACTTCTAGCTGTTCGCTGTTCATTTGTGCTTTTGTGGTTACTTCGCCAGTGTTGCTCCTGTCTGCTAATGCGTTCAGTTCGGCCTTATCGACAGCATTTTGTTGCTCAACAGACTGTTTAGCTTCCGACTTCAACTCAGCTTTAGCTGTTTCAGTATTAACCTGAGTATTAACCTGAGCATTTTCCGCCTGAGCGGCAGCAGTTTGTTTGCCTAAATCGAAATTCAGGCTGTTAATCGTTTGCTGTCCGTTTAGTACATTACTCATTTTTTACTCCTTTATTACTATTTTACGCTTTACCTTTATGATTAGCTACTGAAACAAGGTTGTTTTTTAAACAGCTCACTTTGTAAGAAGTTGGCAAATCCAGTGCTAAAAATCAAGGTTAAAGTAAAAGTACTTAAAGCATAAAAGGAAGGCCATAAATGTGCCTTCCTTTTCACTGCTTAACTTGTAATAAATTACCCGATTAAACTAAGCGCCGCTTGTGGTAACTGGTTCGATTGGGCAAGAATCGAAGTACCGGCCTGTTGCAAGATTTGGTTCTTCGTCATTTGCGCTGTTTCAGAAGCAAAATCGGTATCCTGAATACGGCTGCGAGAAGCAGATACGTTTTCCGATACATTCGATAAGTTACTGATAGTATGACTAAAACGGTTTTGCACCGCACCTAAGGTTGCCCGCTGGCTATCGATTTGCGCTAATGCGGCATCGATAACTTCAATAGCATCCTGCGCACCGGTAGAAGTCGTACCGGAAATATCCAGGGTTTCGACTGTAGTTAAGGTACCTGTACCACCTGTAGCTGTAATGCTAGCACCAGCTAAAATATCGTCGACATCGGTACCTGAGATACCAATTTTATCCGGAGACGACAAGGTTAAGGTAGATGAAACACTGATATCATTGTTGGTTGCACCACCGGCTACCGCAGCACCACCGGTAACATTATTGGCAATCGTGGCAGTACCTGCTGTACCCGTCATTTGAATACCATCAACATCTGTTGCTTTTAGCGTAAGCGCTGTACCGTCAACAACGGCATCATAACCATCTGCTTGCAGCTCTTCTGCCAAACGGTCAATATCACCACCAAAAGTAGCCAAATCATAACTGTCAACAGCAGCACCACCTTTACGCAGGGTGATAACACTATCATCAGCTGAAGTTAAAGCATCTATGGTAACATCCAGTTTTGCTGTGGCTGTAACCCCGGTAGCCGCAGCATTAATGGCATCGGCAATATCGGCAGCGCCTTTATCCGTTACTGATGCATCGGCAATAGCGGTACCGTTGATATTTAAACTGGCAGTATCGACATTGCCTAAAGTAGTAGCCAAATCTGTAGTTGCGGTAGCAGCAACACCGATAACGGTAGCAATACCTTCTACTTCATAAGCTCCGATGGCATCGGCAGAAATATCACTTAAAGAAACATTGATGGTTTCATTGGCATTGGCCCCCACCTGGAACTGTTTAGTACCGAAATCACCGTTAAGTAGCTGGGTACCACCAAACTGGGTCGTTTCTGCAATGCGGGTTAATTCCTGTTGCAAATCAGAAACTTCTTTTTGCAGCGCTTCACGCTCATCGGCGCCGTTTGAACCGTTGGCAGATTGCAGCGCCAGGTCACGCATACGTTGTAGGATAGAAGAAGACTCCTGCATTGCGCCTTCAGCCGTTTGCGCCATTGAAATACCGTCGTTGGCATTACGTTGCGCTACTCCCAAACCATTGATTTGCGAAGTTAAGCGGTTGGCAATTTGCAGGCCGGCAGCATCATCTTTGGCGCTGTTGATGCGCATACCAGAAGACAAACGTTGCATTGAGGTGGCTAAGCCATCACTTGATTTAGATAAGTTACGTTGTGCGTTTAGTGACGCGGTATTGGTAATTACTGATAAAGCCATTTTGATAACTCCTGATTACATGTCGTAATAAACTCATTATGTTTGTATCAGGTGCTGAGATAATGATTACTAGCCCCTGCTATTAAGTGTTAACGGCAAGGAAAAAAATACCTTTAATCTTTTTTTTAAAAATTGCCAAATAGCAGCTACAAATAACCACTAACAATCGGGTAAATTATGGACCAGGCCAGTAAAAACGGGTGCTTACAAGTTTATTATAAAATTAATAAAAAAAGAAAAAAGTGGCTGCACTACCAGGAGTATCTCGCGCAGCCGAAGGGAATATGACTTTAGTTAACGAAAATTAGCTAATTCAGGATTAGCCCCCTAACAGGCTTACCGCCGCCTGCGGGATCTGGTTTGCCTGCGACAGTATAGAAGTTCCCGCCTGCTGCAGGATCTGGTTCTTGGTCATAATCGCAGTTTCTTTAGCAAAGTCGGTATCTTGTATCCGGCTACGGGATGAAGAAACGTTTTCTTCAACATTAGCCAAGTTGCTTATGGTATGGCTTAAGCGATTTTGCACCGCACCTAAACCGGCGCGATTTTCATCAATTTGTGCCAAGGCGGCATCAATGACATCGATGGCCGCTTGTGCGCCGCTTGAATCCGTACCGGAAATATCCATGCTTTCAACAGAGCTTAACTCACTGGAGCCACCGGTAGCAGTGATATTGGCACCACCTAATATTTCATCGACATTGGTACCGGAAATACCAATTTTATCCGATGACGACAAGTGTAACTCCGCCGAATGCGATAGCGGGTTACCCGCCGAGTTACCTAAACCACCTGCGGGTCCCATCTGTATTGTGGCACCGGCAGTAGCAGTAACTTCAAAACCATCAACACCAGTTGCAACTATGTCTATGCCGCCAAGCCCACCGTTTAAGTCGGCATCAAAAACCGCATCGTAACCGGCTGCCTGCAGGTCTTCGGTTAAACGCTCCATATCACCGCCATAGGTAGCTAAATCAAAAGCATCATCTACCGCCCCTTTTTTATAGACATTAAGGATGCCGGAATCGGCTGTAGTCAAACTCTGAATTCTCGTCGTTAAAACAGCCTTGGCATCAACACCTGTAGAAGCATCATTGATAGCATCGGCTCGGGATGAGGCGCCCCAGCCAGCGGTAAAGTTCACTGTAGTACCGTTAATATTCCAGGGCACCCCTGTGGTGCCCATATTCGCGGCTAAAAGAGAATTCTCGACATCCCCTATACTGTTCGCGGCAGCAGCTGTACCGGCACCTGTAATTTGATGAGCGCCAATAACATCGGCGGCCATGTTGTTTAAGGTGACATTAATCGTTTCATTGGCATTGGCCCCCACCTGGAACTGCTTAGTACCGAAGGTGCCGTCAAGCAAACTGGTAGCACCAAACTTAGTGGTTTCTGCAATACGGGTTAGTTCCTGCTGTAAGTCAGCAACTTCTTTTTGCAGTGCATCTCTGTCTTCAGAAGAGTTTGAGCCGTTGGCAGATTGCAGTGCCAAATCACGCATCCGCTGTAAAATATTAGAAGACTCCTGCATCGCACCTTCCGCGGTTTGCGCCATAGAAATACCATCATTGGCATTGCGCTGAGCCACCGACAGGCCATTTATTTGCGAGGTTAAACGGTTAGCGATTTGCATCCCTGCCGCATCATCTTTAGCACTGTTAATACGCATCCCTGAAGATAAGCGCTGCATTGAGGTTGCTAATCCGTCACCTGACTTCCCTAAATTACGCTGGGCATTTAGCGATGCGGTATTAGTAATTACTGATAAAGCCATAATAAAACTCCTAATATTCTACTTTAGAAGCCCACATATAACTAAGCCTCTGTCTTTCAATTCCCGAGTAGCCAGTACAATAATTAGCTAGCCTTTCGCTGATAAATGACATCAGCGGATACTCAGGAGTTAATGCGGTCAAAAAGTCACACTAAGTGTTAACAGTTCAACAGCTTTGGTTCCTACATAAAAGCAAAAAGCAGACCAAAACACAAAAACACAGCAATTACAAACAGTTAACAACACAAAGACACTGTTTTGACACAGGTTTCAAGCGTTCGAAAAGTCAGCAGAGAGATCGTCAAAAAAATGGCTAAAAGAAAAGCAAATAGGGATTAAACCAGGTTTAGCAAGCACTAAAACAACACAGAGCATTAAAAGAGATGAAAGAGGCATTAATTATGGCTTAACAGATAATACCCTCTATCAAGACGGATAACTTTATTTTCACCAATGACTAAAAAGTTAATTCAGCCATAGGCAGGTAAATCAAAACTAAAGAAACGGCTATAACAGAGCAATAACCAAGAAGCACAAGACAAAAAAGGGGAAAAACTAAGTTTTCCCCTTTAATCTATTAATACTCTGTTAACTCAAAGAAACCTTTACCTGGCTATTACCCCAGCAAACTGACCGCCGCTTGCGGGATTTGGTTTGCCTGCGACAAGATTGAAGTACCCGCCTGCTGCAAGATCTGGTTTTTGGTCATTTGCGCGGTTTCCGAGGCAAAATCGGTATCCTGAATCCGGCTGCGTGACGCAGATACGTTTTCCTGAACATTAGCCAAGTTACTTATGGTATGACTGAAACGGTTTTGCACCGCACCCAAGCCGGCACGCGACTTATCGATTTGCGCCAATGCTGCATCAATAACATCTATTGCTTCTTGGGCACCATCGGAGTTATTCCCGGAAATATCAAGCGACTCAACCGTAGTCAGAGCACCGGCACCACCAGTAGCGGTGATCGAAGCGCCTTCAGCTAAAATATCGTCAACATCAGTGCCTGAAATACCAATTTTTTCCGAAGATGACAGGGTTAAGGTGGAAGATACGCTGATATTATTGTTCGTTGCACCACCGGCCACTGCAGCACCACCTGCAACATTATTGGCAATAGTGGCGGTACCTGCGGTACCTGTCATCTGGATACCGTCAACATCTGTGGCTTTTAATGTTAGTGCGGTACCGTCAACTACTGCATCATAGCCATCAGCCTGCATTTCTTCAGCTAAACGGTTAATATCGCCACCAAAAGTCGTTAAATCATAACTATCTACCACAGCACCACCTTTTCGCATGGTGATGGTGCTATCATCAGCAGAAGTTAAACCATCTATAGTCACATCCAGTTTAGCCGTTGCCGTTACCCCTGTTGCAGCAGCATTAATAGCATCGGCAATATCAGCAGCCCCCTTATCGGTAACATCGGCATCGGCAATGCTGGTACCATTGATGTTTAAACTGGCAGTATCAACATTACCTAAGGTAGTAGCTAAATCGGTAGTAGCCGTTGCAGCAACACCGGTTACCTGAGCAATATCATTAACTTCATAGGCGCCGATAGAATCTGCCGACATATTATTTAAAGTCACATTAATGGTTTCATTGGCATTGGCCCCCACCTGGAACTGCTTAGTACCAAAAGTACCGTCAAGCAAGCTGGTGCCACCAAATTTAGTGGTTTCGGCGATACGGGTCAGCTCTTGCTGTAAATCAGCCACTTCTTTTTGCAGGGCGTCCCTGTCTTCAGATGAGTTAGAGCCATTGGCAGATTGCAGCGCCAAGTCACGCATACGTTGTAATATTGATGAGGATTCCTGCATCGCACCTTCCGCGGTTTGCGCCATGGAAATACCGTCGTTGGCATTACGCTGGGCGACACCCAGGCCGTTTACCTGGGAGGTCAAACGGTTGGCAATTTGCATCCCCGCAGCATCATCACGGGCACTGTTAATACGCATACCCGAAGATAAACGTTGCATGGACGTAGCCAAGCCTTCACTGGATCTGGACAAATTACGCTGGGCGTTAATTGACGCGGTATTGGTAACTACTGATAAAGCCATAGTAAACTCCTAATGATTTCAATTATCTCTACGTTATTAGAAGCCTGCAAAGTGAAGCCTCTTCTGTTATCTTCAAATTGCTTTGCCGATAAACGTTGTTGTTAAAAGTTGTTGTCTAAGAATCAACCTTTGCCGTTAACGCTTGTTCTTGCCTGTTAGCTCAGCGGTTATTAACCGTTCGGATGGTGGCGTTTGCCGCTGGCAAACTATTGCCACCATAAGCGGTAAATAAATGTCATACAGCGACACAAACCGAGTAAAAACAAGCGTTAAACGTTATAAAACCGTCATTTTGTTAACTCTCTGCCTATAAGAATGCAAAGGTGATGCCACTTATAAAAAAATAGTGTGTTAGATGAAATTAAACAGACTTAAGCCCTGAATTTGCGAGAAGGTTTGCTGCGCCGCCTGAAGCGACAGCTTCTGCTGTTCAAAAACAGAAATTGCTTCAGCAAAGTCCAGATCTTCAATTTTACCGCGGGAGCTGTTCACCAGCACTTCGGTATCCAAGGCAATATTTCTTTGCGTATCAATGGTTTTAAGTGTTGTACCCACTTCTGCCCGTTGGTTGGTGATATGGCTGAAAGCTTCATCAAGCTGGGTAATAATATGGTTGTAGTCCACCTGATGTTGCTTGGGATCGCTCAGGTTAGTGCCGGCGGCATCTACCCAGTCAATGGCATCTTTCAAGGTGTCATAAATGCTGACTTTATCCTGTTCATTTAAGGTGAACTGATCTCCCGGCAAAGGATTGCCATCTATGTTCACTTCCATGCCGTTAAAGGCAATGGTTTGCCCTGAAGTATAAGCAGCCGGGCCGTAAACTGCGGCGCCCGCGCCGTTGGCATCGGTTACCGTAACGTCAATGCCCCCGAAGCCATCGTCGGCAAAATCAAACTGGAACCCCGGAGTCATACCGGCGCCGTTATAAGTTTCACGGTCAACAATCACCGCCCGTTCAACATAAATATCCGGTTCTTCAGGATCGATGTCATCCACCGGAGTCGTCAGATTATCGGTATAGGTCGGCATAAAATCACCGACGATATTATCCACCTGCATAAAGACATCATCCCCGGCCTGATTAATAGGCACATAAATATTTTGTGCGATTTGCAAGTCAGACTGACCATTATCCCCTGAATAGCTCACGCTATTGTCCGGAGCTATTGAAAACGGCCTTTGCTGAGTCTGGTAGCCGGCAAAAATGTATTCGCCGGACTCACTTTTCGTGTTGCCTACATCCAGCAACTGATCCAGGCTGGAATTTAATTGTTGTGATAAAGAAGTAAATTCCTCTTCACTGTATGAGCCGTTATTGGCCTGAATGACGATATCTTTTACCTGCAGCAAAATATCCTGGGCATTAGATAAAGCGACTTCCTGCCGATTATTGCGGCTTTCCGCCTGGGTGATGTTTTTATTGAAACGCTCAATCGACATCAGTTCTTCTTTAAAGCCCAGCAGCGACAAATTTCCGACGGGGGCATCTTTAGCCGTTAACACCTGCTTGCCGGTCGAAAGATATTCTGTCTGCTTGGTAACATCAGATTGCAGCCGTCCCATATTATTGGTACTAAACTGATAAAATTGTGACGTGGAAACTCTCATCATTTAGCTCCTTAGCGCACTGACGATAAAATCGTGTCGAAGATAAGTTTCAGGCGCAACCGTCATGCTTTGAGCTAAAGCCAGCCCCCCTCTCATACTATGGACACCAAACTGATAAAATTGTGACGTGGAAACTCTCATCATTTAGCTCCTTAGCGCACTGACGATAAAATTGTGTCGAAAATAGTTTGGGCAACGGTAATGATTTGTGCCGATGCCTGATAGGCCTGCTGATACTTGAGCATATTGGCGGCTTCTTCATCGAGATTAACCCCGGATACCGCCTGATGTCGGCTTTGCGCCTGCTCAAACATGGCATCTGCCGTCAGTGCCTGGTTCTCCGTCAGGGATGCCTCTGAGCCCACGGTGGAAACACTGCTGGCAACTAACTGCGCGAAGGTTTGCGTACCGCCGTTTACCACAGTTTCATTCTGGGTTGCTGCCATTGCCAGCATATTGTTGCCGTTACCGGCGCCAAAAGCGTCACTAATGACAAACTGCTCCCTGGCATTTGGGCCAAGCCCCGCCAGGTCACCGGTAATTTCAAATTCAAATCCTGCACCTGCTATGGTAATAGGGCCAGAAGAACCGCCTGCTGGATAAGTGCCGGTCACCGGCGGTACCAAAGGACCTGTTGAGTCGGTTACCTGATAGCTAAAGACGCCGGGCGCACTTTCATAAACATCTACGGTAATCGGGGCATTGGTCTGGGCAAAGGTTTGCGCCAACACAGGGTCGGTAATATCGGTGATCGTGACGCTACCGGCGCTGACATTATTTTCATCCGCCGTCACCTGAATCGGCGAGCTGGCGGCTATCGCCTCGGGATCCGTTAAATTGACTTTAAAATCTTCCGCGGCATTTTGCGTTGGCCGGATAAGAAACTTGTCTCCGGCAGCCGGCACTCCCCCGGTTTCAGAAATTTCAATGCCCAGGGCAGGGATAGCAAAAGGTCCGGTACCTGTAGCACCCAAGGCAGTCGTCGTGCCGGTTGTTAAATTGGTTAACTGGTAACTGGCGCCGTCATATTCCACTTCGTATTCATCTGTGGTGACTAAGGTCATATCCGTGATCGCCACTGCCAGGGAAGTACCCGGGGTATTATCACTGTGACCTAAAGAGCGGCTTTGCATTGCCGAGGTGGTATTGAGATCGGCAAAAATATCGGCCCCCTGCAAACCATTGAGATCCAGCCCCTCTGCCTGGGCCTGGTTCATGGTATCGGTAATGCTCATCGCCAGCAGGTCGATATCTGCCGAAGCCTGCTTTAAGGTATTGTCGCGAAAATCAAACACCGCCGCGACCGCCCCGCCTAATGTATCTCCCTGCAGGGTATAGCTGCTGTTGATGCTGTTCATTTGCAACTGGACGTCTAACGGATCCGGGTCGCCGGCAACCACTGACATAGATAACGCCGTGGTACCGGCTACCAGGGTTTGTCCTTCCCCTATCATCACCGTCATCACGCCGTTATTGGGATCTTCAAGCGTGGTCACCTTGACATAATCATTAAGCTCATTGAGCAGGCGGTTGCGCTGGTCCAGCAAATCATTGGGTTCGCCGCTAAGGTTGCCCGCCTGCATGCCGGAGATTTCGACATTTAACCGGCCTATTTCCGCCGATATCGCCGAAATGCGATCTGCCATTTGTACCAGTTCATTATTGGCGGTCTTGGTCAGGGTGGTCATGTTCGACTGCAGATCCTGCAATTGAACGGTAATAGACTCAGCCTGGGTTAACGCCATGCTGCGCAGGGTAATATCATCCGGCTGCTCGGCAATACTGTGCAGCGAACCATAAAAACTGTCTAATGAGTTGGAGATCTGGGTGCCGTAGGTGCTCATAGTCGCGTCAAGCTGGTCGAGCTGATCACTTAACTTATTGCTGTAACTGGCATTGTTCTGCGTAATCAGTTGCTCGCGATAGGTAAAGGAATTAAATACCCGGGAGATGTCCTGTACATAGGTGCCGGAGCCTATCAGGTTATTACCCTGATAATTACCCAGGGCCTGGTTTTGCTCCACCGACTGACGGCTGTAACCGTCGGTATTAACATTGGCAATATTATGACCAACAGTGGCTAACTGTTGCTGGGACGCTAATAGTCCGCTGGTACCAGTATTAAATAGATCGATTGCCATACCCGGGCTCCTGCACATGCAAGCCTTAACAACAGGCCTTGTTTTTGTTCATGCCTGCTTTAAGAAATTGCTTAAGTGATTGCTGTTAGTTATTAAGTAAGCTGGTCACTTTGCGCATGGTGCCTAAAATCTTGTTTGCGTAATTAGGATCCGTCGCATAACCGGCTTTCTGTAGACTATGCAGGAACTGTTCCACATCACCAGATTTTTCTAAGGTGGCTTGGTATCTGTCGTTATTTGAAAGGAAATTAATGTAATCCTGGGCACTTTCCGTCAGGGATTGATAGACCCGAAACGGCGCCGATTTCTTCACCATAGCACCCTGCTCAAATTCCAGAGTATCTTTGGTGGCGCTTTCTCCCTGCCAGCGGCTGTCGGCCTTGATATTAAAGAGGTTGTTGGAGCTTTGTCCTTCTTGGGTCTGGATGATTTTTTGTCCCCAACCGGTTTCTAATGCCGCCTGGGCAATCACCACTTCAAAAGGTACGCCGAGCTTTTTCTCCACCATTTTCGCAGGCTCGGTTAATGCGGTAACAAAATCCTGCGGTTGCTCAAATCTTTCAGTTTGCGCAGTATTATTACTGGCCGCAGCCAAAGGAATATCCACTTGACGATTTTTTGACACCTGCTCCGCCGCCAAAAACTGCTCCGCCTTATTTGCAACATTAGCAGCGACATTAGCCACATTCGTGTTCCCCATATGACGTGAGTCTAACTGGCCGTCACCGCGTATCACGCTGCTTGGGGTAAAGTTATCACTACCGCCTAGCTGGCGGACAATCAAATCCGATAAACCCAGAGAGCCGTTGGCGGACAACTCCAGCGCCAGCTGCTGATCATGCATATCCCGGTAAAACTTAGTGCTCTGGGAATTGAACGGGCTGTCTGATTCAAGCACGTCCTGGGCGCTACGCATGCTTTTAAGCAGCATTTGCGTGAAGATACCTTCAAACTGTTTGGCCGCTTCTTTTAATGCCGCCTGCTTGGCACCTTCATCATCAGCGCGCGATTGTTGACGAATGGAATTTAAGCCATTAATTTCCAGGAAATTACGTGCATTAGCCAGTTCAGTTGTCATAAAAGTATCCTCGGCCGCCTTAGATGATGATCAGCTGGCCGCGTAAAGCGCCTGCCTGATCAAGGGCTTCAAGAATCGCCATCACATCTCCCGGTGCGGCGCCCACTTCATTGATGGCCCGAACAAGGGTATCCAGGGTCACCCCGGGATTAAAGACAAACATACGCGAGTCATCCTGACGCACATCAATGATCGACGAAGTGGTAGTCACCGTATCCCCTTCGGAAAAGGCATCCGGCTGGGAGACTTCCTGCTGCTCGTTAATGGTCACGGTAATGCCGCCATGGGTAATGGCCGCCGCTAACAAACGTACATCTGATCCGATCACAATCGTACCGGTGCGGGAATTCACAATCACTTTGGCCGCCGGAGAGTCTGGTTCAAATTCCAGGTTTTCCAGTACCGATAAGAAACCAACGCGGTCGGCAGCATCTCTTGGGGCATTAACCCGAACGGAAGTCGCATCTATTGCCCGTGCAGAGCCGGCAATCAAATCATTGATGGTATCCGCCAGGCGTTTGGCAGTGGTAAAGTCAGAATTACGTAAGTTAAAGGTGATATGATCACCGGTGCTAAAGGGAGATTTTACTTCCCGTTCGACCGTTGCGCCATTGGCAATACGGCCTACGGTTGGGGTATTGATAACAATTTTTGAACCGTCCAGGCCTTCGGCCCCCAGGCCGCCAACCACGAGGCTGCCCTGGGCAACCGCATAAGCATTGCCGTCGATGCCCATTAAAATAGTCTGGATCAAGGTACCGCCGCGCAGGCTCTGGGCACTGCCCATAGAGGAAACGGTAATGTCAATTTTTTGTCCCGGCTTGGTAAAGGCCGGCAGTTCGGCATGCACCGCTACCGCGGCAACATTTTTAATCTTCGGCTTTAAATTACTCGGCATGGTAATACCGAAATTGCTTAACATGGTTTTAAAGCTTTGCTCTGTAAACGGGCTTTGCTCACCGGTGCCCGGCAGGCCGACCACCAGGCCATAACCCACCAATTGGTTGGAACGCACACCGGCAACATCCGCTAAATCTTTGATACGCTGTGCCTGAACCAAGGTCGGTGTCAGGCTGTATACCATCAGGCCGCATACCACCAGGTAAGCCAATGCCATTCTAACCGCAGGAAATTGAAAAATCGTTTTCATTACAGCACCTGAACCTTAGACCCTACAAAGGCCACCATGAACTATTAAAGAATTTGGTAATTAATCCCTGCTCTTGCACCTCGGCAAAAGCACCGGTACCGGCATATTGGATACGGGCATTGGCCACCTTGCTGGAAATAATGGTGTTATCCGAGCTGATATCTTTGGCGCGGATTATGCCGGTCAGGCGGATATATTCATCACCGTTATTTAAGGTCATCCATTTTTCCCCGCGGATCATCAAGTTACCGTTGGGTAATACACGCAAAACATGTACCGAAATGTTACCCGATAAACTATTTCCCTGATCTGATTTTGAATCTCCTGAAAAATCAGACTCTTGATTCAGGCCAAACTGGATAGCATCCCCTTTGAAGTTAATGGCGTTGCCGCCAAATCCGGTGACGGGATCAAGCAAAGCAGAGTTTTCCTTAGTGATCTCGGTTTTGGCACTTTTTCTTGCCTGGGTACTCTCGCTTAAAATCACCGAGATAATATCCCCCACCTTATGGGCTTTGGAGTCGGAATATATGTTATTGACATAATTGGCTTTAAATAATGAACCGGTCGGTATTATGCTATCTTCCTCCTCTTCCGGCAGGATAGGAGCAAAGTCTGGATCATTGGGTAATACCTGTGCCTGCTCGGTGCTGGCACAGCCGGTCACGAGTGATGTCAATAATAAGGCGGTAATAACGGAAAGTTTCATAGCCGGCTCCTCAGTGCTTAAAGTTGTTGATTGATATAGCTAAGCATTTCATCAACCGCGGATATGACTTTAGAGTTCATTTCATAAACCCGCTGGCTTTCAATCAGGTTAACCAGCTCTTCTGTGGTATTAACATTGGAGGTTTCTAACGCTCCCTGCACTATCATGCCAAAACCATCCAATCCCGGAACACCTTCCTGTGGGGCACCACTAACCGCAGTTTCCACATAGAGGTTTTGTCCTACCGGCTCCAGGCCTGTGGGGTTAACAAAGTTAATGGTATTAAGCTGGCCTACTACGGCATTTTCTGCCTGGCCCTGCAGTCGTACCGAGACTTCACCGTCTTGTGAAACAATAATTTCCTGGGCGTCTTCCGGAATGGTGATCTGCGGCTGCAGCAGATAACCGGCACCCGGAGTAACCATATTGCCTTCTTCATCCAGGGTAAACTGGCCATTGCGTGAGTAGGCAGAGGTGCCGTCCGGCAGCGCAATTTCAAAAAAGCCTTCCCCCTGGATCATCAAATCCAGAGAATTGTCTGTGGTCAGCATATCTCCCTGGGTATGCATTTTCTGGGTCGCCACCACTTTAGTACCGGCGCCTAACATTAAACCCGACGGCATTTCGGTATCTTGCGCCGAACGCCCGCCCGGCTGGTTGATTGTCTGATAAAGTAAATCTTCAAATACCGCACGGCTTTTCTTAAAACCTACGGTGCTGGCATTGGCCAGGTTATTGGAAATCACCGCGATATCTTTGGTCTGAGCGTCTAAGCCAGTTTTACTGATCCATAATGCAGGATTCATAAATCACCTCGTAAAGTTAAGTTAGAAAGCGCGCAGCAAAGAAGATGCACTGGCATCGATTTCTTCAGCGGTCTTCATCATTTTCAATTGCATTTCAAATTGCCGTTGCAGGGCGATCATTTCTGTCATCTCCCCTACCGGACTGACATTACTGCCTTCTAACGTGCCACTAAGCACACTGACAGTAATATCGGCTTCAGCCACTTCGCCATCTTTTCGGCGGAACAAACCGTCATTGCCTTTTTCCATCATCCGGTTATCGGGGTTCACCAGCTTAAGCCGGCCAACTTCTTCCTGTACCGCATTCGGCGCCCCTTCCGGCTGGATCATAATGATGCCGTCACGGGTAATTTGAATATTATTGACCGGCAAAGGGATAACAAGCGGCCCCTGATCGCCGTACACCAGCTCACCGTTATTGGTTTCCAGCGCACCTTCTGCCGTTAACCTTAGCTGGCCCGAACGGGTATAGGCTTCAGAGCCATCTTCTGCCTGTACTGATAACCAGCCGTCTCCTTCGATGGCCACATCCAAAGGACGGCCGGTGGTGAGTAATGCACCACTGTCAAAGTTTTGGCTGGCGCGTTCGGTACTGGTAAAAACCCGGGTCGGTAAGCCTTCGCCAAAGGCCTGCATCGAGCGCGCCTGCGCCAAATCTGCCTTGAAACCCGTGGTTTTTGCGTTTGCCAGGTTATTGGCATTCACTGATAAGGCCTGCATATTCTGCTTAGCGCCACTCATGGCAATATAAAGCATCTTATCCATAATGAATTCCGGTCAATTAAAACTATACAGTTAATAATGCAACAAGAATGCCAATAAATAAGAAAAGAATAAAATGAAGTGTTTATAAAGAAGAAATGCCGGCAGCATTGAAGCTGAGCAGATAAGCAAACAGCCAATCGCCCTTTTCGGGCTGTTATCCATGCCCTTCATCCCGAGCATAAACCCTGTTCCTTCATATCCATTTGCAGGATTACTTATAGGATATAAGTAATTAGCTTACGCCAGGAGCCTGCTCCAGTTGAAGAACAGGTTGAAATACATCCAGGTATAACCCTGCTCCTGCATATCCATATGCTCGCAGGATTACTTACAGGATGTAAGTACTTAGCTTACGCCGGGAGCAAGCAAGCTGAAATACATCCATATATAAAAAACCCGGAAGCCTGAAACTTCCGGGTCAATCACCAAGAAAAGAATATTACCTGATTTGCAATATGGTTTGATTCAGCTGGTTATCCACTTCCAGAGCCCTTGAGTTCGCCTGGAAATTACGCTGAGCAGAGATTAAATCAATCAGCTCGGTCGTCAGGTTCACATTGGACTGCTCCAGGGCCTGCGAATTAATGGTACCGAAGGTTCCTGAGCCCGCTTCGCCCGCCAGCCCTTCGCCCGAGGCGACACTTTCCTTCCACGAGGTACCGCCGACCTGGGTCAGTCCCTGCTCATTGGCAAAATTAACCAGGCCAATACGCTGCAATGGCGTCGAAGTACCGTTACTGTACTTCGCCAGCACCAGGCCGTCGCTGTCGATTTCAATGCCGGTTAACCGGCCCACAGCCAAACCATCCTGCTCTAACGCCGTCACTTCAAAGTTTGAGGCAAACTGAGTCGGCTCATTGGCATTCGGGCCGGTACCATCGATATTAAAATCAATCTCTATGGTCTGCGTCGTATCTGAACCGTTGACCAGTAAAGGGTTACCGGAAGAGTCAGTAGCTAAGGCTTCAGTGACTATGCCCCCTTCGGTCAAATCCGGCTCCTGGCGGATAAAGTCGCCCGAGGGATCAAAATAAAGTCGCGCACCATTGACCGTCGGCACAGTCGCCGGTGTACCACCACCGACACGCCCTTCTGCAACAGCACCGGCGCCGCTACCGTCATCAATATCCACCAGTTGACCATCGACGGCGGCAAACATCATCCAGGGGTTCTCTGTTGCCGTCGGCGTTTCCTTCACAAAATAATACGTCATCACGTGACTGTCACCGAGCGAGTCGTAAATGGTTACCGAAGTAGAATGGTTATAAGTCAGCGGATCTGTATGATCGAACTCGGCAATCGGACCGGCAATGGCATCCCCCGCCGGCAAGTTCATTTTAATATCCACTTCGCTGGTCTTGGTCGGTGCGCCGGAAGAGGTCGGGATTTGTATCGGCTCTGCCGTACTTAAACTTACCGAAGCGGAAGAGCCGTCAGCATTTACCGGAAAACCCAACAAGAACTCCCCGGCAGAGTTGACAATAAAATTACTGTCGTTAAGTTTAAACTCACCGGCACGGGTATAGGACTTATCGACACTGTCCAGGGTCGGTACGGTAGCGAAGAAGCCGTTGCCGGTGATCGCTAAATCCAGCGCATTGGTAGTAAACTGCACGCTGCCCTGGGAAAATTGCTGGGCCACTTCCGAGGTTAACACACCGTCACCAACTTTGGTTTTACCCGAGGCTAATAAAGAAGAAGCATACACATCGACAAACTCGGCACGTGATTCTTTAAAGCCCGTGGTGTTCACGTTGGCGATATTGTTAGACGTTACATCAAGATCTTTCTGAGCAGCGTTCAACCCGCTCAAGGCTACATTAAAAGACATAATTACACTCCAGAAAAACTACTTTGGATTAACCTTCGGATACTTCAACAACGTCAGACAACGCCATTGAGCTACCACCATTTAAATTTAATAAAATATTACCGCCGGCACCTGCCAGGGTGACACTGTCGACTTTACGGTAAGTCATGGCCTGCAATTCAGAGGCCTTACCGTCAACTAACCCGGCAACACGGAAACGGTAATCTCCGGGAGGCGCCGCATAACCGCTTGATTCAGTACCATCCCAGGTAAAGGAAGACTCGCCGCTACCTATATTGCCTACCGGTACCGTCTGTACCACTTCACCGGCAGCATTTTCAACATAAATCACTACACTGCTGGCAGGCTCTTCGGTAATAAGTTTACCTTTGGGCATTTCACCTTCTGCCAGGGTAAAGCTGTTATCTTCCACCATAACACTGCGACCCACCAGGGACGAGGCCTGCAACGCCTGTCCCGAAGACATCGAAGAGGCAAAGTCAGTAAACTGATCGTTTAACTGGGTGACTCCGTCTGTGGTTGAAAAAGCGGTCATTTGCGAGATCATTTCGTTATTTTCCACCGGCTTGGTCGGATCCTGATAGGAAAGCTCTTTGGTTAATAGGGCAAAGAAATCTTCCTGCGTCAGCATACCGTCATCTTTATCGGCAACTTTATAGCTTTCCTGTTGCCAACGCAGACTGTCTAGGGCACTACCGCCACTTACTGTATCCACCATATTGCGCTCCTAATCAGTTACCTTTGGCCTAAGGTCAGGGTTTTCGTTACCATGCTTTTTGCCGACTCCGCCACCTGGACATTGGTCTGGTAAGAGCGCGACGCCGAGATCATGTTGGTCATTTCTTCAATAACATTGACATTGGGCTTATAAATATAACCGTCGCTGTCAGCCATGGGATGTTCGGGAGAATACTCAACATTAAGCGGTTTATCACTTTCGACTATGCCAAGGACATTCACACCGACGGAAGCATTTTGCCCCCCGGCAGCTTTTTGCATCTCTGCGGCAAAAACCGGATGCCGGGCCCGGTAAGTTTGGTCGATACTACTGCTGACACTATCGGCATTTGCGATGTTACTTGCAGTGGTATTCAAACGCACTGATTGTGCGCTCATGCCAGTGCCGGTAATGTCAAAAACGTTAAACAGGCTCATTGTTATTGCCCTCCGGTGATCGCTTTTTTCAGTCCCTTGATACGTCCGTTAAGGAATTGAAAGCTTGATTGGTATTCTAATGAATTTTCTAGATACAAGTTTCGTTCCACTTGTACATCTACGGTATTACCATCACCAGTATCCGGCTGATCAGGCACCCGAAACTCCACACCATTATTAAGTTCCATGCGAACATCAAAGTGTTTTTCATTGGTGCGGGTCATACCCATAGATTGTCTTTGAGAGGCTTGAGCAAGGGCTTTTTGAAAGTCCATCCCTTTTGCTTTATACCCTGGGGTATCCGCATTTGCGATATTACTGGCAATGACTTCGGCACGCTTTGAGCGTAATACCAGCCCGTCTGCGTGAAGTCCAAATGCCTTGTCAAGATTAATAGCCATACTGCCACCTCCAATTAGATGACAGTACTCATTCAATAATTATGCCAAGGCTAAACGTCAAATTTACGTTTTTTTCTGATAAACGATGCCGGGATTACAACGCAGCATGTCAAAATCCTGGTTGAGTCCGGAGAGAGATTCGGAGGCGCCGAGAAATAAATAACCTTTATTATTCAAAGAGCCATGAATTTGACTCAGGATCTTGGCTTTAATTTCCGGGGAAAAGTAGATAAGCACATTGCGGCAAAACACAATATCAAAGCGTCCTATCAGGCTATAGCTGCCCAACAGGTTAAGCTGCCTGAAGTTGACCATTTTTTTGACCTGGTCTTTCACCTTATACATACCATTGTCGCCCGGTTCAAAAAACTGACGTTTTCTTTCCGCCGACAAACCGCGCACTATTGCCAAACTGTCATAATGGCCATATTTACAATGCTCAAGCATGGTATTGGAGATATCTGTGCCGGTGATTTGCACGCCGCCGGGAAAAGCCCCCGGCTGGGATTGCTGCATTTCCAGCACCGACATAGCAATGGAATAGGGCTCCTGCCCGGAAGAGCTGGCCGCCGACCATATTTTTACCGGTGTCCTGCGGCCGGTAAATTCCGGCAACAGACGTTTTTTTAATAATTCAAAAGGATAATCATCGCGAAACCATAAGGTTTCATTGGTGGTCATGGCATCTATAACAGCGGCACGTAATTGCCGCTCTACCGGAGACAGGGTTCTACTGACCAGAGCGCCTAAGGTAGCGACCTCAAATTTGGCCATTAAAGGGGCTAAACGACTTTTTACCAGATATTGCTTATTTTCCCCGAGCACTATGCCGCATTGCTGTTCGAGAAAAGTTCTAAACTGATGATAACTTTTATCATCAAGCTCCTTAGATAACACTATATGCACCTGCTTGTTTAATTACTGCCAACATTAACGCTCTAGTCAATTTTCAACCATTTTTTCACGGCAGTTGCCAGCTCGTCCGGATGAAACTTGGGAATAAAATCCTGGGCCCCCACTTTTTCCACCATGGCATTATTAAAAACACCACTGAGGGAGGTATGCAGGATCACCGGCATATCACGCAACCTTTCATTACTTTTAATTTCAGCGGTTAAGGTATAACCGTCCATTTCCGGCATTTCGATATCCGAGATCAGCAAGGCGACTTTTTCACCGATAGCATGCTCACATTCAGCATCTATGGCCTTAAGCTGATCCAGGGCATCCTGGCCATTTTTTGCCAGCACCATATTCAACCCCAAAGGTTCAAGTGCCCGGCGCACCTGGTTGCGGGCAACGGTGGAGTCGTCGGCTATCATGATCACTTTATCACCGATGCTTTCACCGACCGTTTCATCAACAATTTCTTCACTGAGTTCGGTCGACACCGGGCTGATCTCATTTAAAATCTTTTCCACATCTAAAATTGACACCATTTCTTCGTCAATTTCTGTAACCGCGGTTAAATAACTGGATTTCCCCGCCCCTTCAGGCGGCGGTAAAATATCTTGCCAGCGAATATTGATAATACGCTCCACCCCGGAAACTAAAAACCCCTGAACACTGCGGTTATACTCGGCGATAATAATAAAGCAATCATCGGTTTGTTGTATCTCAGGGCCACCGGTGGCCTTACTCAAATCAATCACCGAAATGGTCTGTCCCCGGATATGGGCAACCCCTTTGATATATTTATCTTGCTTGGGTAAGTTGGTCAAACGAGGACATTGCAGTACTTCCCGCACTTTAAAAACATTGATACCAAACCGCTGTCTGCCCACCAATTTAAACATCAATAATTCGAGTCTGTTTTGTCCAACCAACTGAGTTCGCTGGTTCACTGAATCTAAAATGCCTGCCATAAAAACCTCGTTTCGAACCATGCCCCTAATATATAGAATAATTAGATAAGGCACATTTCTTGATAGTAAATGTAAATTCGAAGATATGTGCCTTTTATTTGACACAAATTGTAATTACATTAGCTTAAATTAAGCATAGCCCAGTATTTGTATTTCCCTAGCATATAGAACATAAAATTTATGAGCAAAATAAAGATTTTTATACCATTTTTATCATTAGTCACTTTGATGTCAATATCAGTTCATTCAATGACTTTTGACAGGTCCTATATCGAAAATTTTGCCAAAAAATATGTCGAAAAACACATTACCGCACCGCCCAACGGAAAAATGGAAGTGATAGTATCCGCGATAGACCCCAGGATACAGATCAAACCATGCGAATCACCACTACAGGCAAATATACCTGAAAATCACAATAGCCGAAACGTAAATATTAAAATAAGTTGTGTTGATTCAAAGTCATGGTACATTTATCTGCCGGTGAAAATCATCAACACCATTGCGGTTGTTGTTGCCAAAGAAAATATCAGCAAAGGCAGCTTACTCGACAACAGCAACCTTGAATTAGCCTACCACCAGCAAAAGAAAATACGCGGTGAATGGCAGGATAATACCGATAACCTGATTGGCGGCAAAGCTAAAAGGTCGATTTCAAAGGGCACCTTAATTACCAAGAGGAATATCTGTATGGTGTGCAAAGGTGACAGTGTCACTATTATTGCCCGCTCAGACGACTTTTCCATTAAAACCTCGGGCATCGCCCTTAAAGACGGTAATATCGGTGAACAGATCCGGGTTAAGAACAAGCGCTCAGGTAAAACCATCAGCGCCAGAATTAGTGCTATTAACCAGGTAATAATTGATTTATAATTTTTCTAAAGTTATCTCAAGTTTTGCCGATAACAAGATAGTAGAAAATGACGAGTTGCATGGGAACTTATTATGGCCATTAATATCAATAACTTGAATGCGAACAATCAAGTTAAGCAAAACCTTGAACAGCAATCAAAAGTAAAAAGCGACGGCGCACAAGCAGCAAATGCCGAGCAGGCAAAACTTGCCCGCCAGGATTCTGTCTCTATTACCCCGCAGGCAAAACAGCTGACTGAATTGCAGAAAAAAGCGGCGGATGCGCCGGTAATGGATCAAAAGAAAATTGAAAAATTAAAAATGGCCATTTCTTCCGGCGAATATAAAGTCAACCCGGAAAAACTGGCAGCCAGCATCTCCAACTTTGAGTTTAATTTGCTGTAACTTCCTAATCTAAGGCACCGGCATTATGTCTGTTGACAATACCCCAGAACAACTTCTTGCCCGGCAATTATCCCAATTGCAGGCATTAGAAACATTATTGCAAAGTGAAAAAGACATTATCATCAAGCAGTCTCCCGATGCGCTTAATGAAGTTACCGCGAAAAAAAATGACCTGTTAATGGCCATTCAAACCCTGGATAGCCACATTGGCCAAAACAGGCAATTTATTCAGGATAAAAGAGACGGCAAGTTTAGTGAAGAATTAAAGACTATCGCCTCGGTACTGGAGTCTTGCCAAAAGCAAAATCAGTTAAACGGTCAAATTATCCAGCAATCCCAACTGACGGTTGAACGCATGAAAACCAGCCTGCTTGAAAGTCACAGCAAAACCTCGCTTACCTATGACAGCAAAGGAAAAAAAAGCGGTGGCTTAAGCAGTTTAGGATTAAAAGCCTGATATTTTCAGGCACCACCCAAAAAATATTCCAACAACAGCTACCATAGCCGGCAAAAACGACTTGCGCTTATTAGTAGTATCTAACGCTTTTGATTTTTTTATCCCGCTTAAAGGACAGATAAATATCATAGACCTCTTTAAAATCTAAAGTCATTTCTGTGGTATAGGTATCGCCAACAGCATAACTTTTAACAACTTTAGCCCCGCGGATCACTCCCTGCACCGAAGACGACAGCTGATTGTTCTGGACCAACAAATCCGCCATGGATACCTTGCTGCTTACTTGCTGACCGTATACCTGTTCTGCCAGTTCGGCATAAGCCGCCAATTTGGATGCTTTTATCGCCATCAGCATACGTTGGGTTTCATGCTCGGATTTCTGCAAACTGATAGGCGCATAACCTACCGCATGGATCACCGGAAAAGTTTCCGGTTCAACCGACTCCCATGACACATGCTTATCATAAACCGAAGAGCAACCAGAGACCAACCCCAGAGACAAGGTCAGAAGTATCACTTTACCGTTAACTTTATTCATAATCTTTACCATATGTTTCAATACTACAACCACAGACATTATTGTCAGGTTATGATAATTAGCGCTTGTATACCGGCGCAGAGTAAAGCTCTGCTTTTCCATACCCGGGAGGCAACTTAGTGCTATAAACCACGGCTTCAGCTGCTCTGCTTTTATGTCAATTATCTGACATCTGCAATCACTTAGCCCCAGGCTTGTTTTACAAACTCTCGTGCTGTTTTCCAGCTCCGCGCTCCCTGCCCGGATAAACTCTCTATTGCAAAACAGTCCACCGGTTAAAATAACAATACAGGCTTGATGAGCCGAATCCTCACTATGATTATGAGTAGGCATATTCCATGCCAAAACCCACTTAACAGTAAATAATCAAGCAGGCACAGAACCTGCATATTGAAGAGCATGAATAGATCCCTCAAAGAAGTGAAATCAATATGCGTCAATGGCTAGTTATATTTGCTTTAGTTGTATCAAGTTTTTCCGTGAACAGCCAGTGGTATGAAACGCAGGGGCAAGCTTTTGTCCTTGATAATGATAAGGCCACTGCACGGACCCTGGCGATGGAGAATGCCCTGAAAAAAGCCCTGTTAGTCGCAGGAGCTTCGGTATCTAGCATTCAGCAAGTCGTAAACGGTTTACTGTTACAGGATGAACTGAGTATCAGGGCCAGCGGCAGCGTTAATTCCATCGAAATAATTGATGAGAGCTATAGCGGTAACCAGGTAAACATCACTATCCGGGCGGATATCTTTCCACAGGAAAAACAATGCTTTTCTGCTGACTTTAGAAAGTCCCTGCTATTGACCAAAAGCAACTTAATACACAGGGAGCAGGCAAATATCGGAGAGATCTATGCCCTTGACGCTATGTTAATGAAAGTACTCTCTAAAAAAATAAAATCAGACAGCCAGTATATAAAAACCAAGCTCGCCCTTAAAAACAAAACCAATTTCTCCAGACTTAACCAGAGCCTGGCATACGAAGAAATTAAAGCCCTGAGTATGTCGCTGGCGGATCTCACCGACAGTCAGTACATACTGTTTACAGAAATAGCCGACTTATCTTTTGCCAATGAAAATAACAACCAATGGCAGTTTTGGCAGGAAAACATGTATGACCGTCACTTGGGCTTATCTTTCTATCTATATAACGGCATCAACGGCGAGATGATCCTGGAAAAACAATATCAAAGAAAAGCTCCCTGGAGCTTTGGCCGCCGCCAGGTAGTAGATTTAGCCGGGAGAGATTTCTGGCAAAGCCACTATGGCTTAATGACAGAGCAAACCCTGAATGAATTTGTCCGCCTGCTTGATGAGAATATGATGTGTGAGCCCACCCGGGGTAAAATCGTCAAGGTCAGCGGTAATGAACTCACCTTCAATTTAGGCAGCCAGCACGGTGTTAAGATTGGTGATGAATTTTCCTTATTACACCTGAATAATTTTCAAGCGGATAACGGTAAACAATATGCCGGCTTTAATGTCAGCTCTTATAAAGTCAAAGTCACTCAGGTTAACCGGCAAAGTGCGAGCGCCACCACAACCGATGATCATTTACTGGGCAATATCCAGATAAACGACCTGGTTGTCCGTTATTGATATTACTTTATTGAGGAAAACAAAAGGGCAAGCCCAGGATAAATTAAAACGAAGTTAACTCAACCGCGGATAAAAATCGCACACAAAACGTTCAAAAGATACAAACATAAGGCAGTAAAGTGAAAAAAATGCCATTTAGCCCTTTACTGCCGACAAATATTTGATAATCTTTGCCTTCTCAAGTGTGACTTCGTAGCTCAGCTGGATAGAGCAGCCCCCTCCTAAGGGGCAGGTCGTGGGTTCGACTCCCTCCGAGGTCGCCATTTTTCTCTCAGTGCCAGCAATTAATAAATTGACACTAATTCCTAATAACATAAGCATGTGATGGTGCAGCCTCCTGTGCCTATTTACTGCGAATTGTTAAGAGAAAAGCCTCATCATTATTCGCTATAACAGTAATGACTGATTAACAGAGTTGGCAGCTTACCCCCTCCCTCAAAAAACAAAAGAACACCTTGCAAAGCAACATGTTACAAAGAAAGCTCTTAGCATTTCCTTCACCTTAGACAGAAAAATTAATCATTGTTTTTATAACCCCGATTCTTTACTTCAATTTAAAGCTATCTATACTAAATTTATCGGGTGGTCAATATATAAACAAACTCTCTCAAATACCTCCCTTTACTAAACTTTTTATTATGACGGTTAGTGTGTCATGCCAAAAAATTTAAATACTAATTAGAGTTTTCCAGGGAAATAAAATCTTCGTATAGCTGGCAGTGCTTTTATCTGACATCAGATAACGGCATGTGTCGTGGCCTAATTATATCTATGAGGATTAATTATGAGGTTGTTAATCGCCTGCTCGGTACTTTCCTTCATTATCTTCCTGATTAGTCAAAAAGTTATTGCCGTGCCATTCGATGCCGAAATAACCGGTAACCCAACTGCCGCAAACAGCAATGCACAACAAAGCGAAAATAAAGATGCCCGGCAGGCCGGCATACAAAAACTCAGTGATGAAATTGATAAATACCAGGCTGCTGTTGAAGAAATAGAATCCACAGAAGGCATGTACAGCGAACAGCTTGCGCAAAAACTGGTCAACCTGGGCAATATTTACCAGCATTACGATAAACATGAAGATGCGGTTCAGGTATATAAACGGGCACTGCATCTGAGCCGGATTAATGAAGGCCTGTATTCATTAACCCAAATCCCGGTTTTGGAAAAAATGATCGAAAGCTACAAAAAAAGAAAACAATGGGAGCAGGTGAATGACAGGTATTATTACATGTACTGGTTATATGCCAGAAATTTTGATGATATGGATATAAACCGCCTCGATATGGAACTGCAAATCGCCAACTGGCATTTAGAAGCTTATGCCATGCAATTGTTACCGGATCCGACTCAGGACTTGATCTATTCCTACTCCTTATTTGATCGGGCGGTCAACCTGATCACCAATACCTATGGTGAAACAGATGAACGCTTGATCACACCGTTAAATGGCCTGATGTTAACCAATTACTTTATTGCCTCCCATGTCATGCGCAGTTCGGTTGAAAAGGTTTATGCCATGAATGAACAGCTTCAGGTGCAAATGAAAAAATCCGATATTCTCATCGCAGAAATGAAGCGTAAAAGCTTTGTGACCGGAAAAAAAATCATCCAGCGAAAATTAACAGTTTTGCAAGGACAGAAACAAGTTGATCATCAGGCAATTGCCAAGGTCAAGCTCAAACTGGCCGACTGGTTTCTGATGCATAACAAAAGACAAACAGCTTTGCGTCATTACCAGCAAGCCTATGACTACGCAGTGACAACAGATAAAAACAAAGAATTTCTCGAGCAATTATTCAGTCAGCCTGTGGCTTTGCCCCATTACCCCAACCTGCAGCAAAGAACCCGGGCCATTAAAAGTGATACCGAACTCACCACCGGTGTACGGTATGTCCACGCCACCTTAGATGTCACTAAATATGGTAAAGCAAGAAACATTAAGATTGTCAGCTCTAATCCGCCGGATAACAGCCCAATTAAAACTAAGGCATTGAAGTCATTAAGAACAACAAAGTTTCGTCCTCAAATTTCTGATGGCATGACCATCTTTACCGAGCAACTGCAGCTGCATGTATTTCCTGAGTAATAACAAGGCCAGAATGATGAATAAATCTACAATTACGATAATAATAACCTCTTTACTCTTGTGTATGTCCGGCTGTCAATCAACACAAGAGCAACAGAGCAAGCCATCAACTTCATCTCCCAGTAGTCCTTCGAGTTCGAGCTCAAGCTCTTCATCCAGTTCCAGTTCCAGTTCCAGTTCCAGTTCCAGTTCCAGTTCCAGTTCTGGTGCATCTGATGCCAGCACTTCATCCAGCCCAAGTTCGGCTCAGTCTCAACAGCAAGGCCCGTCAGCAAGCACCAGCAGTAGTTCGGCTAACCAGGGCAGTCAATCTGATGGCTCCCCACAAGCTGATGCTGGCAGCACAGAATCAGCGTCAACGCAGCAAAGCGGTGATAGCAGCGATAACAATGAACAATCTGAAAATAGTGAGGATATGGCCGGCACTAACTCAGAAAGCTCCAGTGACGATATTGACTTTTCGGAAGAGGAAGTCACGGCCTCCAGCTCATCCAGTCAATCTCAAACAAGTGAAAGCAGTGCTTCGGCTCAATCATCATCCCAATCTTCGGCCAGTGCCAGTGCCAGTGCCAGTGCCAGTGCCAGTCAGGCAAGCAAAGCATCATCAGGTTCTCATGCAAATCAAAATAACTCGTCCCAACCTGCCGCTGCTGCCGGGGGACATGCTTCAACTCAATCGACAAATTCAAATCCAGCCGCTTCCCCGGGCCAGCAGCCGGGGGGGAATGCAGCCCCCGCCGGAGGCGTGATCAATCCCCGAACCCGGGGCGAACAAGTGGCCGAGCTTGATGAACGGCTTAACAGCTCAATGAGTGATTACGACGGCATGATTTTAAGCGAACGGGAATATATTCAAAATAAAGGCGCCGAGCAGGGCAGCGAACAGGCGGTTGCTAACGCAGGACCTTTATATGATGATGTATTAAATGGCGCAGAGGCCAGTGCCACGGCAAAAACATCGGGCGCACCGGAGCAAGCCGCCTTTCCCTCGAGTTCGGGCGGTATGCCGGAGTTGCCTTCTTCCCAAAGGGAAGGTGATTATCAGCATAACCAAACTGTTTATACCCCCCCTGCCGATATCCCAAGCGGTAACGATGATGACGTCGTTGCCCGACAAATCAGGGAAGCGGCATTAAAAGAAGCCGACCCCAAATTACGGGAGAAGCTGTGGGACGAATACCGTAAATACAAAAACCAGACCAAAGGCCATTAAGCTATGAACCGACTATTGTCCAATACAGTTATTTTCTTGTTGCTGTTGTCGACCTTGTCAGTTACCGGGTGCAAAACAACAGAGATAAAAACCACCGAACAGATCCCCGTAGTCCATGAAACGGCGGATATCCCGGAGAACGAGTTACTTGATATCGGCATCCGGATTTTTGATCCCGGCTTGGAAAACCTGGAGCAATTGGATGAAGATACCCTGGTTTTTCCCGAGATCCGCATAGCCGAAGCCAGTTTTTTCCCTTACCTGTTAATGGAAGCCTTACAGTCAAGCGGCGCCTGGGGAGCCGTCCGGGTTGTGCCTGCAGGACATGACTCGGTGGATGTTTTGGTCAAAGGGGATATTATCCAGTCCGACGGCGAACAGCTCATTGTTATGGTAGATGTCGTCGACTCCCGGGGGCATCACTGGTTTAACAAGCAATACGCCCAAAAAGCCAGCCGCTACTCTTACGACAAGAAAACCCAGTTAAGGTACGAACCTTTCCAAAATATTTATAACCGTATCAGTAATGACCTTAACGAATACCGAAAATCACTCACTTCACAGCAACTGGTCGAATTAAGGCTGGTCTCTGAATTAAAGTTTGCCAAAGACTTCTCGCCGCAAACCTTCTCCGAGCATTTATCACAAGATGAATCCGGCCTTTATCTTATCAACCGTCTGCCCGCCGAAAACGACCCTATGCTGGCACGCATCAAGCAAATCCGCGAGCGCGATTACCTGTTCGTAGATACCTTACAGGAATATTACAGCAGCTACGCCAAAGAGATGAAAGCCCCTTACAAGCAGTGGCGCAGTGAGAGTTACAACGAAGTGATCGCCATGCGTAAAATGAAAGACAAAGCCTTAAATCAGAAAATGATCGGTGCCGCCGCCATTATCGCCGGTATTTATGGTGCGGGCAGCTCCACCGGCTCCGCCAGGGCTGCAAGCAGCGTTGCCGTTGCCGGAGGCGCCTATGTGCTCAAAGACGGATTTGAGCGTGATGCCGATGCACAAATTCACATCGAAGCACTGCAGGAGCTGGGGGATTCATTACAGGCAAGTATCGAATCTCAGGTAATAGAACTCGAAGACAGAACCGTCACGCTATCCGGTACAGTCGATAACCAATACCAGCAATGGAAAAAAATATTACAAGAGATTTATCAATCAGAAACCGGAAATTAACCTTGCCTTAAAGTAAAAATAACCGTGGGTGAGAGTGATTTTTGGACTATAAATAACAATAGATACTAATAAAACTCAAGCATAACGTACTGAGGGTTAACACTTTAATGGGGTAACCATGGCATCGGTAGAGCACGCAAAAGAGAACAACAAAAAAACGCAACAAACCGTTTCTTTAAACTTTGACCGCAGCGGTTTCTTGTCTAAGAAAAATGTCCTTAACTGGTTTGCCAGTCATTATCTTATTCTTTTATTACTGCTAACTCTGCTGGCGGTATTATATTTTGTCATCGTGCAACTGCCTGCCTCGGTATCCGAGCCTGAAGTCGAGTTAGATGCCAAAAGCCTGATGGCGGTAGAGGCGCAAAAACCGATAGACGAATCTCCCTGGCAGGAAGCCCAGTTAGCCAAACACAGACGCCAAGCCCAGGAAATCCTCTCCCAGGTACTGACCAGACAAAAAGCCCTGGAAGAAAAAAAAGTGACCTTGTGGGCTGAAGCAGCCTTTTCCCAAGCCATCAAAAATGCAGAAAATGGCGATCTTTTCTATCGCAGCCAGGAGTTCGAGCAGGCAATGCAGAGCTACCACAGCACCTTGAGCCAACTGCAAGCCATAGAAGCCAATATCCCCGACGTTTTTGCCCTTCACCTGGCTCAGGGACAAACAGCATTAACAGCCAATAATGCCGCACAAGCAAAGCAGCAATTACAGATAGCCCTGCACCTGATACCCGACAACAAAAGCGCACAACAGGCCTTTGACCGCGCCCTGGTACTGGATCAGGTGCTGGAGTTAGTTAAACAAGGCGAAGTCTTGATGGATGAACAGCAACTTGAAGCCTCCATGAAAGTACTAAAACAGGCCGCTGCCCTTGATAACCAGTCTCCGCTGGTCATCGCCGAGCTGACCCGGGTTAACAACGCCATTAAAGAAAGGGACTACTCGTTTGCCATGTCTCGCGGCTATAAAAACCTCAAAAGTAAAAATTACCCTGCCGCAATAGACAACTTTACTGCCGCCGGAAAAATTTTACCCTCGGCAACCGACCCGCAAAAAGCCATCTTACAGGCGAAAAGTCAGGCATTAAAAGCCGCCATTACAGAAAAGATGCAACAGGCACAACAATTGGAGCAGGAAGAAAACTGGCAACTTGCCCAAAGGAGCTACCAGCAGGCCTTAGCCCTGGATCAAACCTTGATATCGGCAAAAGTTGGCCAGTTGCGCAGCCAGGCCCGGGCAGATTTGGACACAAATCTTAACCTGATCCTGGAAAAGCCCACCCGGCTGGCCAGCGACAAGGTTTTTTCCCAGGCACAAAAAGTATACGGCGATGCTTTAAAAATAAAGACTCCGGGAGCAAAACTGCAACAACAGATATTTGACGTTAAGAAGTTATTGGCACAAATAAAACAGCCGGTATCGTTAAGAATTCAATCAGACAATCACACCAAAGTCACCCTATACCGGGTCGGCGAATTAGGTAACTTTCTCGCCAAGGACCTGTCTTTAACCCCGGGACAATACACCATCACAGGCTCAAGAGACGGTTACCGGGATGTACGCCAGGAGTTTACCTTGATGCCCGGCAACCCAGCGAAAACCATCACCATAGCCTGCAGTGAAAAAGTGAGCAACGGATGAACAAATACCTTCAAAGCAGCATAAAGGATAGCGCCAATACCGATCAGTCCGGCATTATTATCCCGGCGCCTTTTACCCCGACCGCCCACACGAAAACCAAAACCGTTAAAAAACAGTACCGGCCTTATGTTTATGTGACCGCAAGCGTACTTTTGCTCGCCTGCCTGATTTTAGCTTACCTTTTTACCGCAAAATCTGTTGTTCTGATCACTTTCCCCCAGGCAAGTAAACTCGAAATATCCGGTGGACTGCACTTTGAATTGGCAGATCACTTTCTTATGCTGCCGGGGGAATACCAGTTAAGCGCGAGTTTAAAAGGGCATTTTCCCCTAAAACAATCCTTTACCGTCAGCGAGTTACAAAACCAACAGCTGAACTTTGAATTTACCCGCCTGCCCGGCAAACTCACTTTAGCCCTTAAGCCGCAAACGCCTGTTTCAGTTTTTATCGACGGCAAACCCGTTAAGCAGATAGAAAATACCATCAGTAATATAGCTGCCGGCAAGCACCTGTTAACCCTTAACAGCGAGCGCTTTTTACCTTTTACCAGTGAAGTGCAGATTGAAGGCAAAGAAATAGAACAAAGCCTTGAAGTAAAACTTACCCCGGCATGGGCAAATATCAGCTTTAACTCGCAGCCTTCAGGAGCACAAGTTTATCATCAGGAAAAATTACTGGGCATCACCCCCTTATCTGCCGAAGTACTCCAGGGAGAGCATCAGATAAGTTATCAAAAAGCCGGTTACAAACAAACTCAACGGGAGCTCAAGGTAACAGCAGGTCTCGACATGACACTCGACCCCGTCCTCCTGTTTAAGCTCACGGGCAGGCTGGCCATCACCTCAAGTCCTGCCGGGGTCAGTGTTACTTACGGCGATCAATACCTGGGGACAACCCCCTTAACTGCCGCCGTCAAACCTGACTCAACCCAAGCCTTGCTGCTGTTTAAAGACGGCTATCAGGAATATGCCACCTCATTAAAAGTACCTTCCGGGCAAACGGTTAATCAGGCCTTTAGTCTGCAACCCATTGTCGGCGAAATCAACTTCCAAGTCACCCCCGCCGATGCCCTGCTGTATATCGACGAGCGCCTGATGGGACGGGCAAACCAACAAATGACCCTACCGGCAAAACAGCAAACTGTCCGGATAGTCAAAGAAGGTTTTGTCGACTATAAAACACAAATATTGCCCAACCCCTCGATGGAGCAGGTTTTTTCAGTACAGCTAAAAACCTTAGCCCAGGATAAATTCGACCGCTTAGAGCCTGTTATCGCAAGCGGCACCGGCAGTAAACTCAAGTTATTTAAACCCAATGATACTTTTGTGATGGGCGCCTCCCGCCGGGAACAAGGCCGGCGGGCCAATGAAGTCAGAAGGGAGATCAAGCTTACCCGGGCTTTTTATCTTGGCTTGACCGAAGTGACCAATAAAGAATTTAGGCTATTTAAAAAAGACCACTCATCCGGCCATGTCAAGGGCAACTCCCTAAACGCCAGCAAGCAGCCTGTGGTCAGGATCACCTGGCTCGAAGCGGTTACTTTTTGCAACTGGTTATCAAAAAAAGAGCAACTGGAGCAGGTATATCAAATAACGGATAACAAACTCACCGGCATCAACCTTGATGCCAACGGCTATCGCCTGCCGACAGAGGCCGAGTGGGTGTGGGCCGCCCGCTACCAGGACGGCAAAATGTTGAAATATGCCTGGGGAGAGTCATTACCCCCCAAAGAAGGCTCGGCAAACATTGGCGATATCGCCGGTGCCGCCATCCTGGGGGAAATTCAGCCTACCTATAATGATCACTATATTACCACAGCTCCCGTGGCTTCTTTTACCGCCAATGAAAAAGGCCTATATGATCTGCCGGGTAATGTTGCCGAATGGATCCACGATTATTATCAAATCCAGACCGGCTTATCGTTAAAAACAGAAAAAGATCCCTCCGGGCCTGAGTCCGGGGATTACCATGTCATTCGCGGAGCCAGCTGGGCCCACGGCACCCGGACCGAGCTGCGCTTATCGTTTCGTGATTACGGCAATGATAAACGTGAGGATCTCGGGTTTAGAATTGCGCGTAACGCACTATAAGGAAAGCGGAGAAAGTTATGATTAGACATCACTACCAGACAGCGATACTTATCTTGATGGTTTCGGCCCCTGCGCAGGCATTCAATAACCAGCCGGTAATTAGCCAGCTCCAGGCAGAGCCGGCACAAGAACAGGTAAAAACTCCCCGGGATAAAGACGTTACCGCTGATAACACAAAGAAAACCGAGAAAAAGGGAGAGGATCAAAAACAACAAACGGTGAAAACAACAAACAAACAACAGGATACTTTTACCCCGACGGAAGAGATTTCTGAAGACTTAGCCGTCTCTTTCCCGGTAGACATTTAATAACCTCCAGGATGAAAGCAGATGAAACGTGATCTAGGCTCAGAATTTATATACCAGCTTTTTGCCTTGCTGCTCTCGGTAATTGTTGTACATGCCGTTTATGTAACCCTGGTCCGACCGGAAGCAGAAGCCATCATCAAACAACAAGAAGCACAACAACTTGCCGGAGCAAGCGTCACCAACCAGAGATCCTTATATGTCGTTTTAAAAGACTATGAGCAGGAAACCTGTCTGATTTTAATGCTATGGGCCATGATGATCATGGGCTATAAGGCCAGACTGGCCCTGCAGGAAAAACACATGCTGGCTCAGTCAATATTAGACGTACAGGAAGGGGCAAGCATATTACCCGAAGATGCCCGGGCATTATGCCGGCCGCTGCAGGGACTATCGCCGGAAAAACAGGGCATGCTGGCCCCTCGTACCTTACTGGTTGCCTTAAAGCGCTTTTCTGCCACCGCCAATGTCGCCGCCGTTGCCACCGCCATAAAAGATATTTGCGAGGCCGAAGCCGACCGTCTCGACAGCGAGCTGGCCATGGTCCGCTATATTTCCTGGGCAATCCCCTCAATAGGCTTTATCGGTACCGTAAGGGGGATAGGCGAAGCCCTTGGCCAGGCACACCAGGCGGTAGAAGGCAATATTATCGGCGTCACCAACAGTTTGGGAGTGGCCTTTAACTCAACTTTTATCGCCTTGGTGATCAGTATCTTTATTATGTTTTTCACCCACCAGTTACAACTGATGCAGGAGCGTTTGGTACAAAATACCCAGGACTACTGTGACGGTAACCTGCTCAACCACCTGAAAACCGACATCAACAAGGTGGATTAGATGCCTTTAACCCTGATAGAAATTAATGATCACCAGCTGACGCTCCGCCAGGGGGAAAAGTCCCTGACCCAAAGCGGTTATGCCCTGGTTGAAAAAGATCAGCTGCTCTTCGGCCAGGATGCTTTTGCCCGAGGCAAACTCTCCCCCGGCAATTTTTATTGCCGCTACTGGCAACAACTAGGTTATGAAGAAATTACTACCCCAAATGCCCAGGTCAGGCATTTTGCCGACCTCGCCTATTTACAGCTTAAAGCCCTGACAGAGCAATGCAGCAACATCCAGGATACCATCTTGATGGTACCCGCCAACTACAGCCAGCAACAGCTGTCCTTATTGCTGGGTATTGCCGGTTCATGCCAGTTAAAAGTTATTGCCGTCATCAATGAAGCCGTTATCAAGCTTGCCCATCACCAACAGGCAGGCAAGCTGGCGTTATTAGATCTGGGTTTGCATCACTGCAACCTGAATGAACTATACGCCGATGAAAACCTCTCCCTGGTTAATACGCATGTGATCCCCCACAAGGGGCTTCACGATCTTTATAAACACCTGGCTACCTGGCTCAATAAAAAATTTATCATCGAATGCCGCTACGATATTTTTGCCACCGCCAGGGCCGAGCAAAGCGTTTATAACTATTTTAACGAAATCATCCCCTGTGAGCAGGCCAGCTACCAGCTAAACATCAGTGACAAAACCCTTAAAGTTTCTGCCCGGGAAATCCGGGAACAAATAAGCCATTTTTTTGCCCCTGTTCTGGCCTCCGCCAGTGAGTATCCTACTGTCTATATCACCCCAAGGTTAAAAACAATATTAGCAACCGACACTTCCCTTGAAGCCATGTCATTGCTCGATGAAGGCAAACTGGAAACAAATATCGAGTACCATCTTAATAACCTGACAAAAAATAAGCAGATAGCCCTTATCACACGCTTGCCGGTTAATCTTAACGTGAACAAAGCGCATACTGGCGTCGGCTTGCACGGCAAACACCAGCCTTCTGATTTAACAACCCCTGGTGCCAGTCGCTCCCACCTGGCATGCTCTCACCTGGCGTATAAGGGGCACGCCTATCCATTAACGGATAAGCCACTTTACCTGAGCAGTAGCGACAACAATGCCCTCTCGCTTAGCCCCGAAAAGAGTAGCGCAGCCAAATTAACCCAAACAGACAAGGGCTGGCAACTTAGCCTCACAAGCCGGCCAGACGGAGAAAATTCACCGCAAGTCCTGATTAATGACAAACCCGCCCGGGACAAACAATTGCTTTATCGGGGAGACACTATCAGTCTCGGCCGGGAGCAAGCGACGTTTTTGCTGCTTAAAGTCGAAGAGGCATTGCAGTAGTTATGGCCGGCAAAAGAAAGTTCTCCACCTTCAGCCTGTCTTTTCTCGACATCATGTCTTGCGGTTTCGGCGCGGTGGTCCTGGTGTTTTTAATTATCAAACACGATGTCAATACCCAGGTGGAAGAACAAAACCTCGAGTTGCAGGCTGAAGTTAACCTTTTGGATGAAGAAGTTACCGAGGGACAAGCCCAGCTGGTGAAAATTAAAAATACCCTGTCCTTGCTGGATCAGGAGCTGGTGGAAGCCAGCGGCCTTGCCCGGCGTATCAATGATGAAATCGATGCCATCGCCAATAAAATTGCCGTGCTGGATCAGGAGAGCGACGACCAGCAAATTATCAAGATGAAAGAGCAGTTAAGAACCCTGATGCTGAAGAAGAAAAAACTCGAAGACGAACAGGCCCAGGGCAATGATGCCAGGCGTTTTATCGGCCAGGGAGAGCGGCAATATCTTACCGGCCTAAAGCTCGGAGGCGCCAGAACCTTAATCCTGCTCGATGTCTCCGCCAGCATGCTCGACAGCCATATCGTCAATATCATCCGGCGCAAAAATATGTCAGATGAAAGTAAAAAACAATCGAAAAAATGGCAAAGGGCGATACGGGCGGTGGAATGGCTGGTGGCAAAATTTCCCCTGAGCAGCCAGTACCAGCTTTATGTCTTTAATACCCAAACCCGCGCCTTACTGGCTGACACCACACATGAATGGCTGGCGATCGCCGACGAAGAAAAATTAAATACCAATATCACCGCCCTGCATGAGCTGGTGCCCGGTGGCGGCACTAGTCTTGAAAACGCCTTTCGCGCCGTCAGCTTTCTCGATCCCCTGCCCGACAATATCGTGTTGCTCACCGACGGCCTGCCCACCCAGGGACTCAAGGCGCCTAAGGGACATACCGTTTCGGGACAGGAAAGAGAAGAGCTGTTTAACCTGGCGGTAGAAACCTTGCCCGAGGGTATTCCGGTCAACGTCCTGTTATGGCCGATGGAAGGCGATCCCATGGCGGCATCGGCTTTCTGGAAGCTGGCGCAACATTCACTCGGCTCGTTTATGAGTCCGTCAAAAGACTGGCCCTAGGAGGTGATATGAGCAGAAAACGTCGCGGCTCAGAAGAATTTTCCATCGCCTTCCTGGACGTGATTTGCTGTGGTTTCGGCGCCATCATTTTATTGTTGATGATCACCAAAACCATGGCGCCTATCGTATTGGAAGAGTCCAGTATCAACCTCGACGCCCAATTAAAAGAGCTGCAGGAGACCCTGTTTACCATACGCGGGGAAACCACCATTTATAACCGGGACCTGACGGCAAAACACGAACAAATAGACAGCGAGAAAAAACGTCTGGCAATATTGCGCACCCGCCTGGCCACCATAGAAGTCCAGCATGCCCAGGTATCCCGGGCCGCCTCCTTCAGCAGCCAGGAAAAAGGCAAGTTGGCACTGGCGCTGCAAAGCCTTTCCGAAGAAATGGAACGTTTACTCGGGCAAAACTATAAAAGCAAAAATGATTTAATTGGCGGGATCCCGGTCGATAGCGAATACTTAATCTTTATCATAGATACCTCCGGCAGCATGTATAACTACGCCTGGGAAAGAATGCAGGAAGAGATCATTGCCACGTTGAATATTTACCCCGAAGTCAAAGGCATACAGATCATGAACGATATGGGCAACTATATGTTTAACAATTATCGCCGCAAATGGATCCCGGATACCAAAGCCAGGCGCAAGGCCATCATCAAACGGCTAAGGAGCTGGAACCCCTTTAGCAACTCCAGCCCGGTCGAGGGCATACAAAAAGCTATCCGGACCTTTTTTGCCCAGGACAAAAAGATCAGCCTCTATGTTATGGGAGACGAATTTTCGGGACGCTCGATAGAAAATGTCCTGTCAACCATAGAGCGCATCAACAAAGTCAGCGCCAATAACGAGCGCCTGGTACGTATCCATGCCGTTGGCTTTCCGGTGCAGTTTATGCGCCCGAAATACCTGCAAAAAACCGGCATACGCTTCGCCACCCTGATGAGAGAGCTCAGCTACAGAAACGGCGGCACCTTTGTTGGCCTCAATGACTTCAGGCCTTAATGGACGGATAAACTCATGGTAACGATTAAACAGCACATCAAGCAATTATTGAAACTGACCCCGGCGCTTTTATTACTCGGCTGTCTCAGTTGTACCAGCACCTTGCAGGTTAAAGGAGACTTTCCCCGCCCGGTGATCCACCAACTGCCCCTGCAAGTTGCCGTCCACTACCAGGATGATTTTCGCCGCTACCGATATGTGGAAAAAAGTGAAAAACGCAGTAAATGGGAAATTAGCATAGGCAATGCCCAGGTGGCCTTATTCGATACTGTGCTACCGGCGATGTTTGAAAATGTGGTGCAGGTATCGGACATCAGCCCGCAGGAAAATACCGACATAGATTTGTTCTTTGAGCCCTACGTCGAAGAATTTCAATACAATATGCCCAGGGAAACCAAGGTCAATATGTTTGAAGTGTGGATCAAATACAACATGAAAGTCTATGACGGACAGGGTCTGCTGATTGCCGACTGGATACTGACCGCCTACGGCAAAACCCCCACCGCTTTTATGAAGTCGGAAGAAAATGCCTTAAATGAGGCGATGATCATTGCCCTTCGGGATGTCGGCGCCGGTTTATCGCTAAAGTTCAGCCATATTCCGGAAATCAACAGCTGGCTTAATAAGCACGGCCAGCTGCAATAATAATAAGTAATTTTATTCATCTAGGGGTCTAACTTAGGTAACAAAGGTGAAGTGAAATGAAAAACCTGTTTAAACAAACAAATGCTTTATATCTGTTGTTAACCCTGGTACTTAGTGCCTGTACTTCGGTCACCATAGACCAGGTAAAACACGTACCGAGCGAACTTAAAGCCGGTGAATCCATTGTCGTTATCGGCAGGCGCAGCGGCAATGATTATGAAACCGAACCCGAACTGATTTCCTGCATCGGCAAAACCCTGCTCAAAGGCAATAACCCCATGAATGTCATCCCGGAGCAAGAGTTTGTCGACCGCCTTTATCCCTGGTTTGAAGCCCGCACTGCCCCGGTGCATGTCTGGGATCTGCAAAGGCTGCTGTCTTTTGACGACATTGCAGAAATCATCGATGAATATAATGTCCACTACATTGTCTGGATCGACGGCGTCACCGAAAAAACCCGGGGCGGCGGCAGCATCAGCTGCGGCCTTTCACCCGCCGGGGTCAGCTGTTTCGGTTTTGGCACCTGGGATGAAAAAGCCGAATATGAAGCCTCGGTCTGGGATTACCGCACCAAAAAACTGGTGGGCAAGGTCAGCAGTATCGCCGACGGCACCTCTTATATGCCGGCCATCGTTATTCCCATCCCGTTGCTGGCACAAGTGCAAAGTCAGGCCTGCAGCGCTATGGCCAGCCAATTGCAAAGTTTTTTCAGCAGTTCGCAAAACTAGGCTAATTAGTGATAGCAAAAATATTAAATACATTACTGAGATTGATATCTAAGTAATGATAAAAACCCCGTTAATATGAACAGGAGTTTACAATGAACTACCGACTTTTATCCATTCCCCTGCTGCTACTGGCCTTAGCCTCCTGTTCGATCAACCCGGCAACCGGCACCCCGGATCTGGTGTTGATGTCTGAAGAGGCCGAAATCGCCATGGGTAAGGAAATGCATGAAAAACTGCTCAAGTCCGTACCCGTCTATCACGACGATGCCCTGGCCGCCTATATCGACCGCATCGGCCAAAAAGTGGCGAAAAACAGCCACAGGCCGGATATCCAATATCATTTCACCGTCATCGATGCCCCGGATATTAATGCTTTTGCCCTGCCCGGCGGTTATATCTATATCAACCGCGGCCTGCTTGCTTACCTTGACTCAGAAGCCCAGCTGGCGGCGGTATTGGCCCATGAAGTCGGCCATGTCACTGCCAGGCATGTGGTGCGCCAGGATACCGCCCGCAAAGGCGCCGGCATCTTATCCATCTTCTCGGTCTTTACCACCGGCAGTACAGTAATAGGCGATGTCACTAACCTCTGGAGTACCGCTGCCGTCCAGGGCTATGGCCGGGAAATGGAGCTCGAAGCAGACGGTTTTGGCGCCGAATACCTGTTTAACAGCGGATACGATCCCCTGGCCATGGTGGAAACCATAGGGGTATTAAAAGATCAGGAAAAATTCTCCCGCTACCGGGCAAAAGAAGAAGGCAAAAAAGCCAGAAGCTATCACGGCGTTTTCGCCAGCCACCCGCGCAACGATATCCGCCTTAAAGAGGTGATCGCCAAAGCCGGAGAATTTCCCGAAAACCAGGACAGTACCCACAATAAAAGCGAATACCGCAAACATACCGAAGGCCTGGTGTACGGAGTCAACTATGATGCCAAACTCAAAGCACAACCCAAAGTCCCGGGCTTGTATATCCATGATAAATTAGGATTTTCACTGCTATTCCCGGAAAAATGGCAAGTTGAAAATACCCGTCAGGCCATTGTCGGCCAGCCGGCGGATAAATCAGCAGAGTTAAAATTAACGGTTGCCCTGGCCAAAAAAGGCATTTCTCCCGGGGATTACCTGCGCGGTATAATGAAAACCCAAATGCTGCAGCGCTCAGAAGATTTTGCCCAAAACGGCCTGATCGGCCATACCGGCATAATTGTTAACGACAAGGGAGATTATAAGCAAAGGGTCGCCGTACTCTACCAGGGACGGCGCGCTTATATGCTCACCGGCTCTGTACTGTCAGCCAAAGCCGATGTCAATTATGATGAGTTATTTTTAAAAAGCATCCACAGTTTCAAGCCGCAAAAAAGCAGTGCCCGCAAGCAGAAGTCGAAAACCCTGCATTATGTCAAAGCCAATGAAAATACCAACATAGAACAGCTTGCCAAACAATTGAAAATCGGCGCCTACGCACCGCAGCAGCTGAGACTGATCAACGGCCTTTATCCCAGGGGAGAGCCGGAGCCCGGGGACTGGATCAAAATCATCCAGTGACCTGTTCGTTTAACTTTTCCCGGGGCTAAGCTGGCATAAACAATGACAGGTTTATAGTCCCCGGGGCAAAGCGATCAAAACGGCTACCCCCCCTCCCGGGGGATTGCTTAAACTGATTTGTCCCTGATGGGCATCAATGATTTCCCGGCAAATGCTCAAACCTATGCCGCTGCCGTCAACCTTAGTTGAATAATAAGGCAGGAAAGCCTGCTGCATCACCTCCGGCTTCATCCCGGGACCAAAATCCCGGATCACCAGGGTTATCCCCTGCATCCCGGAAGTTAACGTCACCTGACTCGGAATCTCTCCTGCAGCCTCCCGGGCATTCTTCAACAAATTGATCACCAGCTGCTCCAGCTGGCTGATATCCCCCTTGACAAAAAACTCCTTTTCCCGGCATTTGATGGTAAAAGGATACAGGGACTGCAGTTGCTCCAGCATAGCCAGGAGATCAAATGCCTGCTTTTTCGGAGAAGATAACCGCGCCAACTGGCTGTAATTTTGGATAAACTCAGATAACTTGTTTATCCGCCCGGAGATAGTGCTAAAAACCTGGTTTAACCTGGGTTCATTTATCCTCTGTGCCAGCACTTTGCCGCTATGACACATAGAGCTGATAGGGGCAATGGAATTATTAAGTTCATGGTTAATCACCCGGATCACTTTTTTCCAGGTCTTCAATTCCTGGCGATTTAACTCCCGGGTCATAGGTTTAAGCAGCATCAGCTGATGCCGGCTGCCGTGAAGTTTTAGCTGATGACGGGATAAGTGCCAGCTTTGCTCCATCCCTGCACTTTCATCTTCTTTTAACTGGATAATGGCGCTGCTCTGCCCCGCCTGCGCTTGATAAGTCGAGCTTTGAGAGCCCATGTCTTGAGCTCCCATGCCTTGAGAATGAAAGTCTTGCCTTTCAGGGTTATCGGCAGGGTGCTCTGCTGTTAAGCTTTTTTCGCGCGAGCTTTCCCCGCTCATACTTGCCCCGGCAGCATTTTCTCCGATATAAGCCAGTAACTCAGGTTTGTGCTGTTTAATTAACGCCGTCCATTCCTGCCCCAATAAAGAGGCGCGGCTAACGCCTGAGTTTTCCAGGAAGAGCCGGGCGGCCTGGTTGGCAAAAATGATCCTGTCCCTGTGGTTCACCAATACAGTAACAACATCGGAGGCATTAACCACCTTATCCAGCAGCAACTCCCGCTGATACAAGGCTTGTTTTTCCGCACGTAATTTATCCGCGACCTGATTAAAAAGCCGGATCAGGGCCAGATGCCGTTGTTCTTTTTTAAAAGGTTTATCCGCCAAGCTGATGGCAAAATCCCCGTCCTGCAGATTGCGCAAACCATCTTCCAGGGTCTGCAGCACCAGCATTTGCCTCTGGTGGCTTCGTCGCAATAACAGCAAAGCCAGCAAAAGCAACAACACAGTGCTCAAGGCAAACAAAACAGGAGCCCCGGGGAGAATAAGAATAAAAGACAAAATAAACAGCAGGTTAAGAAGAGCAAGCTTAAAAGTTAACATAGAATTTCCAGACTTGTGCTTTAACCCAGCAAACCGGGATCTATCCGGTACTTCTCTATACGCCGATACAAGGCCTGCCGGCTCAGCCCTAACTCGGTTGCCGCGTGTTTAATAACGCCGCCATGTTTGACCAGCACCTGCTCAATCTGCTGCTTTTCATTACCCGCGTTACTCCCCGTGCTATTCACCTTAGAGACACCTTTAAAATCTTCTGCCTTGATGCAGGCATCCTGTGCAAATACCAGGGCCCGTTTACAGGCATTTTCCAGCTCTCGGACATTGCCGGGCCAGGGACAAGCTAACAGATATTGTTTCGCATCATCGCTGAGCTTATAGTCACTGCCGATGAAATACTGCGCCAGCGGCAAAATATCGGCTTTACGTGCTTTTAGCTCGGGCAGGTGCAGTTCAATGACATTCAGGCGGTAATAGAGATCTTCCCTGAACTCCCCCTGCTTTATCGCCTGCGGCAAATTGCTGTTGGTGGCGCTTAGCACCCGCACATCCACCTTAAGGGTGTCATTGGAGCCAAGGCGTTCAAACTCACCGGTTTGTAGTACCCGCAGCAGCTTCATTTGTCCGCTTAACGATAAATTTCCTATCTCATCCAAGAATAAGGTACCGCCATCGGCGGCTTCAAAACGCCCTTTTCTTGCCTGGTTGGCGCCGGTATAAGCGCCTTTTTCGGCGCCGAATAATTCAGCTTCCATCAACTCCTGGGGGATGGCCCCCATATTAACCTTGATCAGCGGCGCACTTTTACGGAGCGAATGTTGGTGCAGATGATCCGCCAGCTTTTCCTTACCCGAACCGTTGGCGCCGGTGATCAGCACATTCACCTGGGACGAAGCAACTTTTTCAGCGTCCGCCATTAGCGCCAGCATAACCGGGCTTTGATAGATAAACTGCGGCTGCGCCTTGAAGTCTCCGCCCGGACTTGTTTCATGCTCCCTGGCATTGTGCTTATCCCGTCCTTCACTTGCATAACACTCAACCAGCTCCAGTAACCTGGTATCATTCCAGGGCTTTTGCAGATAATCCGCCGCCCCGGCCTTAACCAGTTCAATGGCGGTTTCAAGTTGGCTCCAGGCGGTGATCAGGATAACAGGAAGATCAGGTTTTATCGCCCTGAGCTCATGAAACAGGCATTGGCCTTCACTGCCGGAAGTCAGTCCCTGCCCAAAGTTCATATCCTGGATCACCAAATCAACGACCTGGTGGCAAGCCACCATTAACGCCTGTTTTTTAGTGGCAGCGGTTAACACCTGATAACCATGCAAACCCAGCAATAAATCAAGCGCAGCAATAATATCCGGGTTGTCGTCAACCACTAAAACCTTAATCATCTGTATCCTTTATCTTTTTTGACATCACACCGTTCTGGTAGCAATAACCGGAGGAATATTACTGGTGCTGACCGCAGGTAACCAGGTGGCCACAAGACCGGCAATGAACATAATGCCACAGGCCAGTAAGAACAGCAGCGGCTCAGGTTTACTCAAGTCGATATACTGACTGAGTAAGACATTAAAACCAATCACAGTCACCATGCCCAGTAAACAGCCCAAACCACAGTTCAGGGCGTTTTCCGTTAACACGTAGAGCAAGATATCTCTTTTACGCGCCCCCAGTGCCCGGCGAATACCAATATATTTCTTTTGTCGTGAAATATGAAATTGCGCGTAAGCATAACTGCTAATCGCCGTCACCAACAGCATTAAGCCGCATAATAATAAAAATAAATCCGCCAAGCCCTGATCATCCCGGTAGAAGCGTTTTAAATGCTCCGCCATGGTAAAAACCCTGAAAATATCCCGCTCCGGCTGCACCGCCAAGATAGTATCGCTGACCTGGTTGCGCACGCTGGACATTTGTCCCGGTTCAACCGATAAAACGTAGTAGCGGGCAACATAGACATACTCCATCAGGGTATTATCAAACACCGCATATTGTTTATCCTCGGGCAGCGTAGGGTTGAAAGTAATATCCCGTATTACCCCGACAATACGTCCCCGGTTGGTTTCCTGCCCTATTGCCGGGTTGTCCCCGTAAAGACTTTGCTTGAGAGACTGACTGATAACGATATTGGGCCTTTCATCGCTGCCAAAGTCCCGCTGATCGCTCTGGTTCAGATAACGCCCTTCAAGCAAAGACAACCCCAAGGCGTCCGCCAGATTTTCGTTGCCAAAAAACACCTTCACGTCCTGCAAATAGGTATCGGTTCTTTCCTGCTCGGGATTATCCAGATCATGGACATTTCTCAGGGCTCCCCTGGGTCTAAGCGGCAGCTGATTCATCGCCGAAACCGACTTGACCCCGGGCAAACGGGCGAGCTGGCTAAGATCCTCGGCAACCACCGAGCGGTAATAGTTAAAATCCCGGTAATTGCCGGAGGTCGGATGCAGGGAAACGAGCAAAATATTTTCATTATCCATGCCGGTATCCCGGGATAAGCTTTCCCGGGTATCAAGCGCCAGTATCACGCTGTTCACCACTAAGGCCAGGGTAATGGCCAATTGCAGTATCAAAAGTCCGGAGGTGAATTTTCGCAGCAATAAGGACTTAACTAAGGCTTTTAAATTCATGGGGGTTCCTTATTTATTATTTAAGTTCGGCACTGATGGTATAGCGGCTTGCCCGGTACAGGGGATACAAGGCACTGGCAATTGCCGTCGCTAAAGCCAGCAGCACACCGGACACCAGGATTTTTGGCTCCAGCACGGCAATATTCGACAAATCAGGTAAAAATTTGGCGGAGAATTTTAAAAACAGCCAGCTTAAAGCCAGGGCAAATACACCGGCAATCAAGCCCACCAGGACACTTTCCATCAATCCCTGCATCAGCATATGCCTGTTGCCGGCACCAACAGCCCGGCGCAGGCCCACTTCAAATTTGCCCGCATGAAAGCGGGATAGCAGCAAACTGCTGGCATTAAACACACAGACACATAAAAACAGCACAGACGCCAGGGTAAATGCCAGCACTTTCTGATCGACCACTTTTTGCTTTAACAGCCAGTTGTTGACATCGTCTAACTCATTACGAATCGCCAAAGGGTGCTCGCCGGCATCTTTGAGGGTCTGGCTGTAATGATCCAGATAATCCTGAAAGACCTGCAACTGCCCCGGCTCTGCCAATTCAATCCAGGCCTGCAGGAAATAAAGATCTATATCCCGGCTGCGCTTAACACTGGCATTTTCTTCCGTGGTGGAACTGCGGGCATGAATTGACCAGCCCAAGTCGATTGCGGTTTCCAGCGGCACATAAATATCGTCGGTGGCGTTAAAGGCCCGGCCTTCGGTGGCGTGATAAAACAGCGGCCGCAAAATCCAGGGCTTTAATACCCCGACAATAGTTAGCAGCTCACCGTCAAGCTCCAGGGTTTTACCGACACTGTTACCGCCAGCAAAGACTTTCTGATTCAACTTATCGCCAATCACCACTTCCATGCCCGAACTTTGCTTAAAGGCGCTGCCATAAGCGAAAGGCGCCTGGGTCAAAGGGAAAAACCCCGGGGTTGTCGCCCTGACCGATGAATCGTACCGAGTTAAGTTTGCCGATTCGGCGTCCCTGGCATAAACCCCGGTAGCATAAAAAACCGCACTATGCTCGGGTATGCCGGATTCGGTAATTTTCCTGGCATCGCGATAGCGTAATATATGCATAGGCTCAGCATTGGCTTGCTCATCGGGCCAGGTATTCATACTGACATGAAAGACACGGCCACTTTTTTCCGGAAGGGGATCACTGCCCATAGAATTCACCAGGGCCAGGTTGGCCGATAACAGGCCGACCCCGATTGATAAGGTCAAAATTACCAAAAAATATAAAGACGGCGCCCGCTTAAAGCTGATCAGGGCTAATTTCAGGTAATAACTAAGCATGGCTCAACTCCTGCTTTTCATCGGCAGAGGTTTGGGGTTGCAACGGCGCATAGATACTGAAATCGGAAATCTGGCCATCAATCACCTGGACATTACGTTTTACTTCCCGTGCCTGATCCGGGTCATGGGTGACCATGATAATGGTGGTGCCTTCCTCATTGAGTTTATGCAGCAGCTCCATCACCTGGCGCGCCATCAAAGAGTCCAGGTTACCTGTGGGTTCATCCGCCAATAATATTTTCGGCTCCCCCGCCAGCGCCCGGGCAATGGCCACACGCTGCTGCTGACCGCCGGATAACTGGCTGGGTAAATAATCCAGCCGTGAGGCCAGGCCGACTTTTTCCAGCGCCTGCTCAACCCGGCGCTTGCGCTCGGCGCCGTTAAAGCCGCGGTAACGCAAGGGCATATCGACATTGTCAAAAATACTGTAGTCCGGGATCAGGTTATAATTTTGAAAAATAAAACCGATTTTTTCATTTCTTAACCGGGATAACTCATCATCCTTTAACCCCTTGACACTGACACCGTCGAGTTGGTACTCCCCCTGGTCGAAGTTATCCAGCAAACCGGCAACATTTAAAAAAGTCGACTTGCCCGAGCCGGAAGGGCCGGTAACGGCGACAAACTCCCCCTGTGCTACCGCCAGGGAAAAATCCCGCAAGGCATGGGTCTGGATAGTATCGGTGCGGTAAATACGTGAAATATTGTTCATGTTAAGCATCACTGTGCCCTCTTATAAATTAATTTTTTCTCTGCTTTATTTTTAATTTGTCGCTATGGCAATAGCCCGGTTAATAGCTGATGTTAATTTGCTCCGATGCGCTAAAGTCCTGATAATCTGAAATAATCACCTGCTCTCCCTCTTTTAGCCCCGAGATCAGCTCGATATAATCCAAACTGCTGATCCCTGTATTGATGGCAATTTTCCTGCCCTGGTTATCTTCACCGACCTTATAGGCAAACTTACCGCCTAATGCCCCGATGAAAGCACCACGTTTCACCATCAGCACATCCGTTTTCTTTTCAAACTCAATACGGGCATTGATACGCTGATTTTGCCTTAAGGCAATGGCTGTTCCCGCTTTTATGCTCGCCCTGACTTTCACCAGGTTGTCTTTGATTTCAGGCGAGATGGCAATGATTTCACCACTGACGTCAACGCCGGCAATCTTCATCATCACAGTCAAGCCCAATCCCAAGTCATCGGCATAAAATTCTGGCACACTCAGCTCGGCTTCATACTCGGACAAGTCCACTATGGTCATGATCTCGGTATTGGCGGCAATGGCATTTTTTTGCGCCACCAGCCAGTTACCCACCACGCCGGTTACCGGTGCGGTGATCGCTAAAGCCAGATGCCTGCGTTTGAGCTCATCCAAGATCAGCTGCTGTTTTTTCACTAAGAATTCCCGGTGGCGGGTTTCAAAGGTTAACCGCTCCCGGGCCAGCTCGACCCGCTTTTTCGCATGCTGATAGAAACGCTGTGCATCGGTTAAGGTATCCTGGCTTTTCATCCAATCCACTTCACTGATAATTTGTTTACCAAAGGAAATCTGTGCCCGCTGTTGTTCTCGCCTGGCAACATTTAGGCTCGACAAGGCAGCATTCATCTGGCTTTCCAGTTCAAGCTGCGCTTCTTTATCTTCTAACAGCCCCCGGCTGGCATTGATATTGAGCTGCTCTAAGGTAGACTCCTGCTGTTTGATCTCGGCATCGAGCTCCGGACTACTCAGGCGCGCCACCAACTGGCCGAGCTCTACCGCTTCCCCCGGCTTAGCCAGCAAGGTAATTTTGCCCGTCTCGGTGCTAAATAAGCGTGGGGCATTGGCGGCCACCGCCTTACCCGAAACCGAGGCTTCGCGGACAAGTTCACCGCGCAGCACAGGCGCAATCACTAAATCATTAGCATCGACATCTGGAATAGAGGAATACCACTGGCTTAAAGTCGGCAGCGCCAGATAAGCTAATAGTATCGCCAGGGCCAACAGTAACAGCTGCCTTAATGGCCAATTTTTTTTAGAACTTTGAATAACTTCATCCTGACTTTGGGTACCCGCTATCATAATTAAACTCTTGCACCTTGATAAAGAATTAACATTTGTCCAGTAAGGTTGCAGTTGGGATGCCAAGTTTACAAAAAAGATAATCACTTGTTTTTAGTAGGTTTTATTTCAAGGTACTATAACAAGAGTGTCCGAACGGACACTTAAAACTGTCCGCCGGTGTCCGCGAACACTTAGCCGGACACTTGTTCAGAGTTTAGTGTCCGCAGTAAATCTCTTGCCCAAAAGGCATGAATATATTGGAAGTTTTCTTAAGAAAAACGAAGGCTTACATGCTGCGATAGACAAACTTAGCTTGTGCCGGGAGTCCTCTTCACCTGAAGAGCAGACTGAGGTACGTCCATGTATCCTGGCTCTTTGATATCCATATCAACGCCGGATACCTTGCATCCTGAGCATAAACCCAGCTTCATCACCCCCTGTGATCGCAGGATTACTTACAGGATGTAAGTACTTAACTTACGCCGGGAGCAAGTAAGCTGAAATGCATCCATGTATAAAAAAGCCCCGGAAACGGGGCTTTGGAGTTATCTTGATAACAAATAAATACTATTTTAATGTTTCTACTTTGCTATTGATGTCATCAGCTATTGAGGTATTACTCAATACCGCTGACAAGGCTAATATTAAAACGGCAAATATTACTGTTGTCAGCTTAAATCCCCTTGAGGATGGCTTATTCATTTTATATTCCTGTAAAGTCAGGTTATTCTATTTTTTAGCATGAGCTACAACAGCTCAAAACTTAACCTATCCGGGTATTGATTACAATCTTTGTTTACCCTTTTCTTACAGTTTGATGTCAAAGGCACCCGTTAGTTGCTCTAAAAACTAATAACCCTTGGCGACATCCACCAGGTTATCCAGTAATTGTCCTTGCTGAAATCTTTTGTAGTTGCCGGCAATTTGTGCGATCACTTCTTGCTGATCTGTGATCGCTGAAATATGCGGGGTTAACAACACAGATTCATGCCGCCAAAAGGCATGATCTTCAGGTAAAGGCTCCTGGTTGAAAACATCCAGTACTGCCCCGGCAATCACCTGTTTATCCAGGGCATCAATTAAGTCACCGTCGTTCACCGCCTGTCCCCGTCCGACATTAATCAAAAAACAGCCCGGTTTTAACTTCTCGAAAAAGGCTTTATTGATTAACCCTTGGGTGGCGGGGGTATTGGGTAAAATACTCACCACATAATCGGCATCAGCAAGTGCCTGCCCCAGCTGATCCTGACCATAATAGACCCGGTAATCCGGATGTGTTTTCTGTGACCGGCGCCAACCGCTGACCTCGAAACCATTATTCATCAAACGCCCGGCAACCACCTCCCCTATGCTGCCAACTCCTAACAGGGTAACCTTTTGCCGCCTGCTCTCTTTAGGCAAAACCTGCCAACTGGCTTGTTGCTGCTGCCTGAAATAGGCCGTAAAACGGCACTTAAGCATCAAGATACTTGCCAGTACATATTCCGCCATCTGCCCGGACAAACCGGGATCAACGATACGGGTGATCCGGACATTGCCCGGCAAACCGGGATCCGAGAGCAAAGCATCACAACCGGCCCCTAATGAGCTTATTACCTTAAGTGCGGGCAGCTTGGCCCAACAATTTTTTGGCTGCTGCCAGGCAACGGCAAATTCAACCTCTTCCGGCTGTGTGATATCCGGCCAGCATTGAATGTTTACCCCGGGCAAGGCCTGTTTAAGCCCTTGTGCCAACACGGTTAAATTCCTGTCCGTTACCAACAATGCAATCGACATATAGGGGTTACTCCAGCAAATCTTGGTGAATAAGTTAAAAAACACAGATATCTGTCACGGCAATAATACCGGGAAAACGGCTATTATTCACCACTATCCCAGCGGGAAAGCTTGTCTATACAAGAGAAAACACCAGATAAAGCCTTTAATTATCAATAAACTATAACGACCCTGGAAAAAATATAATAAATAACGTAATAACATTTGCGCTAAGGCGGACACTAAGAGAAAATACGGGCAATTTTTTTCTTATTAACATTTCAGATTTGGAGTCCCTATGTCGTCGCGTCAAGAGTTGGCCAATGCAATCAGAGCCCTCAGCATGGATGCCGTGCAAAAAGCTAAATCAGGTCACCCTGGAGCCCCTATGGGTATGGCGGATATCGCCGAAGTATTATGGCGTGACTTTTTAAAGCATAACCCGGCCGATCCTAACTGGGCCGACCGCGACCGTTTTATCCTGTCCAACGGTCACGGCTCTATGCTGATTTACTCCCTGTTGCATTTATCCGGTTATGATCTGCCGATTGAAGAACTGCAAAACTTCCGTCAGTTGCATTCTAAAACCCCGGGCCACCCGGAATACGGTTACACGCCGGGTGTAGAAACCACTACCGGCCCGTTAGGCGCAGGTATCTCCAATGCCGTAGGTATGGCCATTGCCGAAAAAACCCTGGCGGCACAATTTAACCGCGAAGGTCACGATATCGTTGATCACTTCACTTACTGTTTCTTAGGCGACGGTTGTTTGATGGAAGGTATTTCCCATGAAGCCTGTTCATTGGCCGGTACCTTAGGTCTGGGTAAACTGATCGCTTTTTGGGATGACAACGGTATTTCCATCGACGGCCATGTTGAAGGCTGGTTCAGCGATGATACCCCGGCACGTTTCGCCGCTTACGGCTGGCATGTGATCAGCGATGTTGACGGCCACGACTCACAAGCCGTTGCCAAGGCCATTGAAGAAGCGAAATCGGTCACCGACAAGCCGACCATGATTTGTTGTAAAACCATTATCGGTTTCGGCTCCCCCAATAAGTCCGGCAGTCATGACTGTCACGGCGCACCTTTAGGCGAAGAAGAAATTGCCGCTGCCCGTGAATTTTTAAACTGGCCACATGCCCCGTTTGAGATCCCGGCCGATGTTTATGCCAAATGGGATCAAAAAGAAAAAGGCCAGGCGAGCCAGACCAGCTGGAACGATAAATTTGCTGCCTACCAGGCTGCCCACCCGGAACTCGCCGCTGAATACCAGCGCCGGGTGATTGATGGCAACTTACCTGCTGATTTTGAAGAAAAAGCCAACGCCTTTATCGCCCAGTGCCAGGAAAAAGGCGAAAACATCGCGTCACGTAAAGCCTCGCAAAATGCCATCGAAGCCTTCGGCAGCCTGTTGCCTGAATTACTGGGCGGCTCCGCCGACTTAGCCGGCTCTAACCTGACCTTATGGTCCGGTTCAAAAGGCATAGAAACCGACCCGGCCGGTAACTACATCTACTACGGTGTACGTGAATTCGGTATGAGCGGTATCATGAACGGTGTCTCCCTGCACGGCGGTTTCATCAACTATGGCGCTACCTTCATGATGTTTATGGAATACGCCCGTAATGCCGTACGTATGTCGGCGCTGATGGGGATCCAGAATGTCTTTGTTTATACCCATGACAGTATCGGTCAGGGTGAAGACGGCCCGACCCATCAGCCGATCGAGCAGTTAACTAACTTAAGAACCACCCCTAATATGGTGACCTGGCGCCCTTGTGATGCCACCGAATCTGCCGTTGCCTGGAAAGGTGCGGTTGAGCGCCGTGACGGCCCGACATCACTGGTATTTAGCCGCCAGGGCCTGCCTGCCCAGGATCGTAGCGAAAGCCAGGTAAGCGATATTGCCAAAGGCGGTTACATCTTAAAAGACAGCGAGGGCACCCCTGACGTGATCTTAATTGCCACCGGCTCTGAAGTTGCCCTGGCGATGTCCGCAGCAGAAAAACTGAGCGCAGACGGCAAACAGGTGCGTGTGGTTTCCATGCCGTCTACCAATGTTTTCGACCAGCAAAGCAGCGATTACAAAGAGTCGGTATTACCGTCAAACGTCACTAAACGTGTTGCCATCGAAGCCGCCCATACCGATTTCTGGTATAAATATGTCGGTTTCTCAGGTGCGGTCGTCGGCATGACCACCTTTGGTGAGTCGGCGCCCGGCAATGCCTTATTCGAACATTTCGGCTTTACCGCAGACAATGTGGTTAACACAGTAAACAACCTGGGTTAAGTGCCCAAAACAGGGAACAGCAGCACGTTTGTTGTTGCTGTTCCCACCTTCACTTTAGTTTCTACTAGCGATGAATTATGCCCATAAATATTGCCATCAATGGTTTTGGCCGCATCGGCCGCAGCATTGTTAGAGCACTCTATGAAAATGGCCGCAATCAGGCATTCAACCTGGTCGCCATCAATGAATTAGCAACGCCGGAAGGCATCGCCCATTTATTAAAATATGACTCTACCCATGGCAGGTTTTCCTTTGCCGTGGAACAAACCCCGCAGGGACTGAACATCGCCGGGGATGAGGTCAAACTCACGCATATCGACGCTCTCCACCAGCTTGACTGGCAAGCCCACCATGTCGATATCGTGCTTGATTGCACCGGTAAATACGGCTCCCAGGCAGAGGGACAGCAACATATCGACCAGGGGGCAAAGAAGGTGCTGTTTTCACATCCCGGTGCCCAGGACATCGATGCTACTATTATTTACGGTATCAACCACCAACAGCTCGGCGCACAGCATAAAATCGTTTCCAACGGCTCCTGTACCACCAACTGTGTGGTTCCGGTGATCAAGGTCATCGAAGATGCCTTCGGTGTGGAAAGCGGCACCATTACCACCATACATTCTTCCATGCATGATCAACAGGTGATAGATGCCTACCACAGCGATCTGCGCCGTACCCGGGCGGCAAGCCAGTCCATTATCCCGGTGGATACCAAACTGGCGGTCGGCATAGAGCGGATTTTACCCCAGTTTTCCGGGCGTTTTGAGGCGATAGCGGTACGGGTGCCAACCTTAAATGTTACCGCGATGGATTTAAGCTTAACCCTCAATACCGATGTCACCATAGCCGATATCAACAACGCCATACAGTATGCCCAAACCAACGGCCTGGCGGGGATTTTAGGCTATACCGAAGAGCCGCTGGTTTCCATTGATTTTAATCACGACCCTCATTCCTGTATCGTTGACGGCAATCAAACCCGGGTCAGCCATAAACGCCTGGTAAAATTATTGATCTGGTGCGACAACGAATGGGGATTCGCCAACCGCATGTTAGACACCGCAGAGGTCATGGGCCATGCGCTTTAATCGCCCCTCGCCCGATAAGACTTTTTCTGTTCCTGTACAAAAATTTTTAGCAAACGCTATTTCCGAAGCTCCTGCTCTCCGGGTAATAGCGTTTGTCCAGGCACTAGCCACTAACCTCTTTCATCTTTATCTATTAACTCATCCAATTAAGGGAGATTTATCATGTCTGTCATTAAAATGACCGATCTGGCTCTGGCCGGTCAACGGGTACTGATCCGTGAAGATCTGAATGTACCGGTAAAAGACGGTAAAATAAGCTCAGATGCCCGTTTAAAAGCGGCGCTGCCCACCATTAAACTGGCGCTTGAAGCCGGCGGCAAGGTCATGGTGATGTCTCACCTGGGCCGCCCGGTTGAGGGCGAATTTAACCATGAATTTTCCCTGCAGCCTGTGGTTGATTACCTGGCAGCGGCATTAAATTATCCGGTACGCCTGGTAACAGATTATTTAGACGGCGTAGAAGTCGGCGCCGGCGAGCTGGTGATCTTTGAAAACATCCGTTTTAACAAAGGCGAGAAAAGCAATGACGATGCTTTGGCCAAACAGTTGGCCGCCCTTTGTGATGTCTTTGTTATGGACGCTTTCGGCACCGCCCACCGCGCCCAGGCCAGTACCCATGGCGTAGCCAAATACGCGCCTACCGCCTGTGCCGGTCCGTTATTGGCGGGTGAACTTGAAGCCCTGGCCAAGGCCCTGGACAAACCCGCCCGTCCGCTGGTGGCCATTGTCGGCGGCTCAAAAGTCTCCACGAAATTAACCGTACTGGAGTCTTTAGCCGGTGTTGTCGACCAGCTGGTGGTTGGCGGCGGTATTGCCAACACCTTTATTGCCGCCCAGGGCCACGGCGTCGGTAAATCCTTATATGAAGCAGACCTGGTCAGTGAAGCCCAGCGCTTAACCAAGCAGGCGCAGGACAATAACGGTGATATCCCGGTACCGAGCGACGTTGTCGTCGGCCAGGAATTTTCCGAAAGCGCCGTGGCGACTTTGAAACCGGTTGACCAGGTTGCCGCCGATGACATGATCTTCGATATCGGCCCGGATTCCGCCCAGGCACTGGCAGACATTATCGCCAAGGCAGGCACCATAGTATGGAACGGCCCGGTAGGCGTGTTTGAATTTGATCAATTCGGTAAAGGCACTGAAGTCATTGCCCGGGCCATTGCCGACAGCAGCGCCTTCTCCATTGCCGGTGGCGGCGACACCTTGGCTGCGGTTGATAAATATAATATTGCCGATAAGGTTTCTTATATTTCTACCGGCGGCGGCGCTTTCCTGGAGTTTCTTGAAGGCAAAAAGTTACCTGCCGTGGAAATCCTCGAGCAACGCGCTAAATAGTGCCTCTTGAACTCGAGGGAAAATAGTTTAATACTTGCAATTACAAGTGTTAAACAAGCGTACCGCTAAGGTACTCATTTAATTACCCGATATAAGCAGATCAGTAGTTTCACTGCTCTGCTTCCTGCCCAAACAGAAGGAATATGAACATGGCTAAAGCTCATATGCTGGAAAAAATAAAAAACCAGGATGGTTTTATCGCCGCCCTCGATCAAAGCGGCGGCAGCACCCCAAAAGCCCTGCGACTTTACGGCATAGAAGAAGATGCATACCGGGGAGATGACGAAATGTTTGACCTGGTACACCAGATGCGCACCCGCATCATCACCAGCGACGTCTTTAACGGCAGCAGAGTTTTAGGGGCGATCTTATTTGAAAATACCCTGGACCGGAAAATTGCCGGCTTAGACAGCGCAGCCTATCTGTGGCAGAAAAAAAATATCGTACCTTTCCTCAAGGTCGATAAAGGCCTGGTCGATGAAGAAAACGGCGTGCAGCTAATGAAAGCCATGCCGGATTTAGGCAAGTTACTCGATAAAGCCAATCAGCAAGGGGTCTTTGGCACCAAAATGCGCTCGGTGATCAAACTCGCCAACGAAGCAGGCATCAGGGCTCTGGTAGAACAACAATTTTCTATTGCAAAAGAAATATTGGCCAAGGAGCTGACCCCGATCATTGAGCCGGAAATCGATATTCACAGTCCGGAAAAAGCAGCGGCGGAAGCTTTACTCAAAACCGCCTTGCTGGCACAACTCGATGCCCTGCCCGGCGATAAGCCGGTGATGCTCAAACTGACCTTGCCCGAGAGCGATAACTTTTACCTCGAATGTATCAAGCACCCTAAAGTCCTTAAAGTGGTCGCCCTTTCCGGCGGTTATACCCGGGCTCAGGCCAACGACAAGGTAACAGCAAACCATGGCATGATCGCCAGCTTTTCCCGGGCACTGACCGAAGGACTGAGCCAGAAGCAAACGGATCAGGACTTTAACCAAGCGCTGGATAATGCCATAGAAAGTATTTTTCAGGCATCTAAGAGTTAATCTGAGCAAAACAAGGTAAAACAACAAAAACACCTGTTGTTAACTTTCACCGCCAATTTCAGTAAACACCACTCTCCCCGGCCATTTCGCCGGGGTTTTTATTACTTTTTTCGTAATTTTCGAACAAAATACGGCTTAATTTAAAATCCTCGATTTAAATCCACTTATCTGCAAACTTCACTGCCAGTTAGCGGCGAGTTCTGATATAATCCTGGCCCGCAAGATGAAAGCTTTCATCGCAAGATACACTTTTCACCGAATTAATGACAAATTTTACTTAGGAGTAGTTTCATGGCTTTAGTTTCTATGCGCCAAATGCTAGATCACGCTGCAGAGTTTGAATATGGTATTCCCGCATTTAATGTCAACAACTTAGAGCAAGTTCGCGCCATCATGCAGGCAGCCAGTGATACCGATAGCCCGGTGATCATGCAGGCCTCTGCCGGTGCCAGAAGTTATGCCGGTGCTCCTTTTTTACGTCATTTAATTCTTGCCGCCATCGAAGAATTTCCTCATATCCCGGTAGTTATGCACCAGGATCACGGTACCTCTCCAAGCGTCTGCCAACGTTCCATCCAGTTAGGTTTTTCTTCGGTAATGATGGACGGCTCATTAGGGGAAGACGGTAAAACCCCTACCAGCTACGAATACAATGTTGATGTTACCCGCCGCACCGTAGAAATGGCGCATGCCTGCGGCGTATCGGTTGAAGGTGAGTTAGGCTGTTTGGGATCATTAGAAACCGGATTGGCCGGTGAAGAAGACGGTATCGGCGCAGAAGGAGTATTAAGCACCGAGCAAATGCTGACAGATCCGGAAGAAGCCGCCGATTTTGTAGCTAAAACACAAGTAGATGCCCTGGCCATTGCCTGTGGTACTTCCCACGGCGCCTATAAGTTCACCCGTCCGCCGACAGGTGATATCCTGGCTATCGACCGCATTAAAGAAATCCACACCCGTATCCCGAACACTCACCTGGTCATGCACGGCTCTTCTTCCGTGCCGCAAGAATGGCTGGCAGTCATTAATGAATTTGGCGGTGAAATGCCACAAACTTACGGCGTACCGGTAGAGCAGCTTCAGGAAAGCATTAAACACGGGGTGCGTAAGATCAATATCGATACTGACTTACGTTTAGCCGCCACCGGCGCCATCCGCCGCTTTATGGCACAAAACCCAAGTGAGTTTGATCCGCGTAAATACCTGAAAGCTTCCACTCAGGCCATGTATGAAATTTGTAAGGCCCGTTACGAAGCCTTCCATACCGCAGGTAATGCCAGCAAGATCAAGGCTGTATCTTTGGAAGAAATGTACCAGAAATACCAAAGCGGCCAGTTAAAGGCACTGATCAAGTAAAGTGTTTTCTCAATATTGTATTTAGCTTACGCCGGGAACATGTAAGCTGACCATACATCCTGTATATAAAAAGGGCTTCGGCCCTTTTTTATTGCCAAACTCTTATTTTTATATGTTTACTTATAGTTAAGCCGCCATTTTTTCTCTATAATAACCGCGAAATTTTGCCCAAGTCATGTGTGTCGACGTTAATATTCGGCAAAAATTCTGTGCTCCGTACTCATAAACACTACTAAAGAGAATGCTAATGACATCAAAACTGGCAACCGCCGTACTTTGCCTGGTCCCCCTGGCAGCCACCGCCGCCGAAAACAGCGAACAGCCGGCTTCCCCTTTTACCACATCGGCCGAGCTGGGTTTTCTTTATCAAACCGGTAACACCAAAAGTGCAGATATTAAAACCGGTTTTGATCTCAAATATGAAGAAGAGAAATGGAAAAGCATTTTCGAATTCGACCTGCTGGTGAAAAAAACCGAAACTGAAGATGAAGACGGCGATACCAGCATGGACACCAGCGATCAAAAATGGGAACTGGTATCACAAACTAACTATACCTTAGGTGTAGAAGAAAAAAATTATGTCTATGGCAACTTCGCCTACAAGGACGACAGATTCAGCAGTTTTGAAAACCAGTCATCGCTGTCCCTGGGTTGGGGTCGCCGCTGGTATGAAAGCGAAACGGCAAGTTTTGACGCCGATATCGGGCCGGGCTTCAAACGAGATGTCCTTAAAGATACAGACGACAGTTCAGGCGAAACCAGCAACAGCTTTATTATTCAGGCCCAGGCCTTGTATTTACGTAAGCTAAACGAACATGTCGAGTTCAGGCAGCAGTTTACCGCCAAGTATTCACCGAAAAGCGGAGAAAACAGCACCTATAAGGCGGAAAGCTCGATCACCACCAAATTGATCGAAACCCTGCAGCTGAAATTCAGTTTCACCATAGATCACAATACCGAAGTTGAAGCCGATAAAGAAAACACCGATACCCAAACGGCCATGACCTTAGTCTACAGCTTCTGATCACATCGACAGGCAGAGTGACCAAGCATTTACTCTGCCTGATTTGTTCCAGATATGGCTTGCCGCGAAAGCTTACCAGTATCACTTAGCAAAGCTCATTCCCCCTACTCATGAGAACATAGCAGCAGCTCTTCGCTTAACCTTTGATGTAACATCTGATAACTCTGAATAAACTCCCGGTAGATACCTTCATCAAGGTTATCTTCAACAATCGCACTTAGCACCAGATTGGTTTTTTCATACATGGCCGTACCGCAAATATTTAAAGTCATTTCCTTTATTTTCTCGACACCGGCCAGCATTTCCCGACTTTTCCCTTGCTGATAAGCTTGTGTGAAATCATTGATTAACCGCGGCATCTCCGCCAAAAACAATTGCAACAACTTATGCTCAAATCCGGTATTGTGGTTGATTCTGGCCAGCAAATCCTGCTTACTCCAGATAATGGTTGTTGAGCCGGCTAAACTGAGTTTTACTTGTTCCTGGCAAGGCAAATCAGCATTCAGCTTGACCGGCTCCTTCACCACCGGCTTACTGAGCTTGCCGGCCTGCTCTTTGATATCAGACTTGTACCAGGCCAGTAGTTTTTTCTTGAGAAATTCAGCCTGGATCGGCTTAGCAAGATAATCACTCATGCCCGCCTCCAGGCATTTTTCTTTATCCCCTTTCATGGCATTGGCGGTCATGGCAATGATCGGGATCTTGGTATGCATTTCACCGCCGGCTCCCCGGCGGATTTCGCGGGTCGCCTGGTAACCATCCATTTCCGGCATTTGGCAATCCATCAGGATCAGATCATAGGGCGTATCCTGTTGCGCCATTTTCAAGGATGTCAGCGCCTCGAGGCCGTCATTGGCAATATCGGCATGAATACCGTATTCTGCCAGAATATGACCGGCCACTTCCTGATTAACACGGTTATCTTCAACCAGCAATACCCGGCAATCTTTTATGCTCTCTGAATCGGCTTTTTCCTGTTTGAGATGCTCCGAAACCTGAAGTTTTTGCTGATCATAGTTCAGCCCCTGCAGGTAATGGTGAGTGATCAAAGGGCGTTCCCCGGGCGGGGGCTTCTCGTCGTTCAGGACCAAGGCCAAAGTATCAAACAAATCCGATAAGGTCGCGGGTTTAGGGAAATAACCGTCAAAGCCGATACCGGCAAAATAACTGGCATCTCCCCGTGATGCCATAGAAGTCATCATCACCAGTTTTAACATGTCCAGCTCACTTGATTCACGAATACGACGTCCGAGCTCGGCGCCGTCCATATAGGGCATTTGCATGTCTAGAAATGCCACTTTAAAATCGGGTCTTTCCTGCCTTTGCAGCAGGGCAAGCGCTGCCAGACCATCTTCTGCCTCCGTCACCCTGGCTCCCCAAAGCTCAAGTTGCTCTTTTAATACCAGGCGGTTGGTCTGGTTATCGTCAACAATGAGCAAATCGACATTCTTGACATCAATTTTAGGTATAAACACAGACGAACATTCGCTAAGCTCAAGTATGATATCAAAACTAAAACAGCTGCCGTGGCCGGCATTACTGCTGACTTTGATATCTCCCTGCATCAACTGGCATAACTGTTTGGAAATGGCCAGCCCAAGTCCGGTACCGCCATATTCCCGGGTCGTGGAAGCATCGACCTGAGTGAAAGAATCAAAGATAGCAGTAAGTTTTTCTTCCGGGATCCCTATACCGGTATCGGTAACCGAGCAAGAAAAGTTTACCTGCTTTTCATTCTGCTCAAAAACTTCGGCGCAGATCAGTATCTCTCCCTTAGCAGTAAATTTAATGGCATTACTGACCAGATTGGTTAAGACCTGGCGCACCCGCCCGGGATCTCCCTTCACATGGCTGAACTTGATGTTGCTGACATCCAAAATGATCTCCAGCCCTTTTTCCTGGGCTTTAAAGGCCATGCCCTCGGCAAACTCTCCCAACAAACTCAACAGATTGAAATCAATCACTTCCAGATCCAGTTTACCGGCTTCAACCTTGGAGAAATCCAGGATATCATTAATTATCGTCAGTAAAGATTCGGCACTTGAAGTGGCCAGTTTAACCCTGTGATATTGCTGCTCCGATAAATCGCTGCGCTTCAACAACCCCAACATACCTAAAACACCGTTCATCGGCGTGCGGATCTCATGACTCATGCTGGCAAGAAATTCCGCCTTATGGCGTACGGTATCTTCGGCAAGCTCCCGGGCCTGGATCAATACCGACTCGGCCTCTTTTCGATCGGAAATATCATAATTCACCCCGGTCATCAGCACTGCATTGCCGCCATCATCGTAATTCACCTGGGCGGCTGCTTTAATATACTTAACACCGCCATCACGAAGAACAATACGAAATTCATGATCAAACGGGATATGCTGCTCAATCGCCACTTTAATCGCCTGCTCCGCTGCGCCAATATCTTCAGGGTGAAAGAGCTTTCTCCAGTCATCATAACTGCCGCCGAAGTCACTTTCTGCAATGCCATAGAGCTTAAACATCCACTTATCCCATATCAGGACATCATGAACCAGATCATATTCCCAGATGCCGATGCCTGCCGAATCTGTCGCGATTGAAATACGGGTATTTGCCTGCTTAAGGGCCAGTTCAGTAAGTTCCCTTTGGTGCTCCAGACGTTTTTCAGCAGAAATATCCCGGATAATGCCGGTAAAAATATATCCCTGGGGGGTTTTCACTTCGGAGATGGCTAAATGAATGGGAAATATCTCTCCCGACTTTCTCATCGCTTCGAGCTTGCGCCCCATCCCCATAATGCCGCTAACACCGGTTTTAACATACTGGCTAAGAAAACCATCATGTCTACAGGCGTACTCATCAGGCATCAGGGACTTGATATTTTCCCCAATCATTTCTTCTTGCTGATAACCGAAAATAGATTCCGCCGCCCGGTTAAAAGACTGGATATCTCCCTGTTTATCCAGAGTAATAAAAGCATCCGCGGCACTGTCAAATACCGCATTGAGCTTGTTTACCGCCTGTTCAGCTTCATTGGCCAGCACTATTTGCCTGGTCAGGGATAAGTTCATACGGGCAAACAGGTTATGAAAATTACGCGCCAAGACACCGATTTCATTATTTGACTTAACCGGCAATTCCCCTAAAGCGCCGGTTTTATCATAATTTTCCAGGGTGTGGATAATGCCCGTTAGCGGGTTGGCAATACGCCTGGCGGCAACAATCGCCAGCGCCAGTGCCATAAACGCCAGTGCAGTCCCCAGGATAATACTGTGCTCTTTAAACTGGGCAAAAGCCTGCAAACTGTCCAGGTTATTCCCCAATACCAGTAACCTAAGCGGGTGACGGTTATCAAATTTTTCCAACCTTATCCGGGTATAGTGGCCGGAAAACAGCCCCTGATCAACCTCAAGGTTTTGCAGACTCTGCTCCTGATTATTTCCGGCAATGGTTGCGGTTAATTGTGGAAATTCTTCCTGCATTAAAAACCTTTGCCCGAGCTCAAAGCCAAAGGTTTTATCGCCATCCGGATGAACGAGATAATCCCCTTGTTCATTAGCAATATATAAGCGCAACTCCGACAGTTCATTTGTTCTCAGTTCATTAATAAAATAGCTAAAGTCGACACTGATGATCACCAATCCAAAAGGCTGCCCGTTCAGCGGATGAAAAACCGGCGTTGCCACCCTCAGCACCGGCTGATGAGGCAGGGAAACCTGCTCTTGATCCCGGGTCAAATTGATATCTGAAAAATAAACCTGACCAAGGTTTTCCTTCAAAGCGGCAGAAAAATAATCCCGGTCCGCCTTGTGCTGCAATTTCGCTTGCGGGATGCGAATGGGTTTATTGCTGCTAAGGCTACTGATATTCACCAGCTCCAAGCCATCATTGGCCACGCCGATATAACGCAGTTTCAAATAGTAAGGTTTGGCATTGATAAACTCGACAAAAATTTGCTCCAGGCGATCTTTCCACAAGCCGTAGTCATGTTGATCTTTGTTGATTGTCGCATAGGCCAACCCCATGATCGGCGGGGTATTGCTAAGAAACAGCACATCCGAATGCGCCTGGGAATAAAGTTTCTCTATCAGGGGCTCAACCAGCTTGGCTTCGATCGCCAATTTTTTCGACTCCTGAGTCAATAGCAGGCGTTTGCTTTCCCCGTAAAACATCAGACTCACCAACAGCACAATAGTGATGGATAAGATAAAAGCCACCACGGGGATCTGTAACCCCAAAGATTGTCGGACCTGACCAACATCCAACAGGTTTTCCGGCTCGCTAAGCTGACTTGTGTCGCCAGGTGGCATAGCGGCAGCTTCCAGCGGCAGGATTTCTTTTTCAGTATTTCCCCTAAACCGGCGTAATTGGTACAAGTCAATAATGATCCCGTACAAAACACAAGCGTAGGCAAAAATTTTCAAGCCGTGGGCAATATTAAAGTGATTGTCGAATAGAGCACTAGAGCCAAAAGCCATATGTACCTGTGTGGTGGCTTGCGGGATGATAGCAAGTAAAAGTCCCAGCCTGGCTAATGAGGGATTGAAACGATAAAGGTTCCAGTACAAAGTTGCCGCCACTATGTATAAACCTAAGGGCAAGACATCATAGGGACGTGCAAGTAAAGTGTCGCTAAACATGGTTTGCGGCAAGTTATCACTGACCGCCGCCCAATGCACACAAACATACGCAAAACTGGCAAAACAAGCACTGATGAACAATAAAACCTTTAATTCCCGGTTTTTTTTATCCATTCCCAAAGCAGCCGATTTTTTCTGGCGGTAAAGCCACAGCGCAATAAGACTGCCGGTACAAATGATAATGGCATTAAAACTGCGGGATAAAGCCCAGGTAAAAGGAATAAAGTCGGTATTATTGACATTAGCGTCAATGATACGGGTCGCCGCCAGGGTATGAAAGGCATCTACCGAACCGGCACAAAATACCGCAACACCTAAAATGGGGATGGCAATATCGCCACGGGTACGATAATGCAAAATAGCCGCGAGGAAGGCCAACAAGGCAAACACCACCGAAGACCATTCCAGTAAGGCATGGTGAAACGCCCCGGCAAAAGCTAAAAATACCGTCTCATCAGTCAGCTTTCCCCCGCCTTCAGGGCGCAACTCGGCTTTAGGCGAAGCAAAATCTACTCCGGATAAATTCAACAGGGCAGGTAAAACACATATTATTACCACAAACAAGCAGTAAACCTGGCGGCGGGAGAGCTGGCTGAAAAACTTATTTATCCTAAACAAATCGGCAGTAGCAGGTTGTTTGGCCATAACATCTCATCCGTAAGAGTATGATGTTAAAGTTAGCAGAAAAACAAAGAATTGAAATAAAAACAGCAGGATTTACCAGCAATCCCGTTATCTTAATAACTGATATCTTAGCCGGGCCTATCCCAAATAATAAGCCGAATAAAGAGACCGGATAAAAAAAGCCCGGCAAAACCGCCGGGCTTGACCTGAAAGCCGCTTGCACGGCTAAACCAACAGCAAGATTTTAGCTGAACTGGTTCATGGTATTGTCTTTACCTGAAGCCTTGAGCGCGGCATCACCGGAGAAGTATTCTTTGTGATCATCCCCGATATCCGAACCCGCCATATTCTGGTGTTTGACACAGGCAATACCCTGGCGGATTTCCTTGCGCTGCACCCCCTTAACATAACCTAACATGCCTTGCTCGCCGAAGTATTCTTTGGCCAGGTTGTCGGTGGACAATGCCGCGGTATGATATGTCGGTAAGGTGATCAAGTGGTGGAAAATACCCGCCTGTTTCGCGGCATCCGCCTGGAAGGTTCGGATTTTTTCATCCGCCAGCACTGCCAACTCAGTACTGTCGTATTCTTCACTCATCAGCTTGTCGCGATCGTAAGCGGAAACATCCTTGCCTTCTTCTACCATAAGGTCAAATACCTGCTGACGGAAATTTAACGTCCAGTTGAAAGAAGGCGAGTTGTTATAAACCAGTTTCGCATCCGGCACCACTTCACGGATGGCATCCACCATAGCCCCGATTTGGCCGATATGAGGTTTCTCGGTTTCAATCCAGAGTAGATCCGCACCGTTTTTCAATGAAGTAATGCAGTCAAGCACACAACGTGCTTCACCCGTGCCCTGCTTGAACTGGAACAAGTTGCTGGCCAGGCGTTTCGGGCGCATTAACTTGCCTGCCTGGTTAATGATAACATCACCGTTTTGCATGTTCTCTGGAGTCACTTCTTCACAATCAAGAAAAGCATTGTACTGATCACCCAAGTCGCCCGGCTCTTTAGTCACGGCAATTTGTTTGGTCAAACCGGCGCCTAAAGAATCGGTACGGGCAACAATCACCCCGTCTTCAATGCCCAGTTCAAGGAAGGCATAACGCACAGCACGAATCTTGGCAAGAAAGTCTTCATGGGGCACGGTTACTTTACCGTCCTGGTGGCCACATTGCTTTTCATCGGAAACCTGGTTCTCAATTTGAATACAGCAAGCACCCGCTTCGATCATTTGTTTGGCCATTAAATAGGTGGCTTCGGCATTACCAAAGCCGGCATCGATATCGGCAATAATCGGCACCACATGGGTTTGATGAGAGTCAATCGCCGCCTGAACTTCTTTTTCTTTCGCCGCATCGCCGGCTGCTTTCGCCTGATCCAGCTCGCGGAACAGGCCGCCTAATTCACGGGCATCCGCCTGGCGTAAAAAGGTATATAACTCTTCGATTAAACCGGCTACCGAGGTTTTTTCGTGCATGGACTGATCCGGTAAAGGACCGAACTCAGAGCGCAGCGCCGCCACCATCCAGCCGGAAAGGTAGAGATAACGACGATCGGTATTATCGAAATGTTTTTTGATGGAAATCATTTTTTGCTGGCCGATAAAGCCATGCCAGCAGCCCAGGGACTGGGTATATTTACTGCTGTCGGCATCGTAGTTTGCCATGTCTTCCCGCATAATCGCCGCGGTATATTTAGCAATATCTAATCCGGTTTTGAAACGGTTTTGCAAACGCATCCGTGCCACTGACTCAGGCGAGATTGCCTGCCAGCCTTCTTGTTTAGAAGAAATAAGTGACGCTAAAGAATCAATTTCGCTGTTGTAGGTAGACATAACACTTCCTTTGGATAATCTTTTTTAAGAAAAAGTTTTGATGTAACTGGGCCAGGTTTAATCAGGCTAGATGCAACTCAATCAAATAGCCAAATGTAACCCGACATAAAAGCTTTCACATCGGACAAGCAAAATACTATTCCAGCAAATCAGCATTTACAAAATTTATATGTTACATAACCAAGATTCACGAAAGAAATGTTAGTATATATACTCTAATCAAAGAGAAAAGGAAAAACATTATATTTCAAGAACTAAACAGCAAAAGCGATTCAGGCACAGGGAATAATTTACAGCCATTTTTTTGTAATAGATTGAATCCCGGGCTTGTTTGCCTTTATAGTAGTCACATCTATATCAGTTATATTTTTATTGAAGATCATTAAGTTTATGAATATTTCTAAGATTGATTTAAACCTGTTGATTTACCTTGATGTGCTGCTAAGGGAAAAAAATGTCACCCGTGCCGCCAGACAGCTAAATATCACGCAGCCGGCCATGAGCAACGGCCTCAAACGTCTAAGAACCCTGTTTAATGATCCTATCCTGGTGCGCACCTCAGACGGCATGGTGCCGACAGAGCGCGCCAGGTCCCTGGCCCCCGCCATCAGAAAAATATTGCTTGAGCTGGAAGAGGCGCTGCAGGGAGAAGAAGAATTTAACGAGCAAAACAGCCAGCGGGTCTTTCGCCTGATGGCCAGCGATTATGCCGCTTCCACTTTGCTGCCCGGGTTATTGAGGCGCATCAACCAGATTGCCCCTAACATCACCATAGATATTATGACCCCGAGCGATGTCACTTTTCATGATGTTGAAGCGGGAAAAATCGACATGGCCATTAACCGCTTCGATGAGTTGCCCCAGTCGTTCCATCAAAAAACCATCTGGCGCGATACCTTTTCCTGCCTGCTCAGTGCCGAGAGCCCTGTGGTATCAAAGTTTAACCTCAACTCTTATCTCGCCTCCAAGCATGTCTGGGTGTCAAAAACCGGTTTCGGCGTCGGCGTCGGCATGGACCCCAAAGATGTCCAGAAGCTTGGCTGGGTAGATGAAGCCCTTGCCAGGCTCGGCAAAAAACGCGACATCAAGGTCTTTACCCGTAATTACCATGTGGCGATGCAACTGGCCTATGAAGATGATCTGATCGCCACCCTGCCGTCTAAAGCCGCGTTATTACATAAAGACGACAGTAATTTTACCATTTTAAAGCCGCCTTTTGATATTCCCGAAATAGAATTAAAAATGATCTGGAGTCCGCTGCTGCACCATGATGCCAGCCATATCTGGTTCAGGCAGCTGGTGATTGAGGCCGCCGCCCAAAGCTAATACTCCCCTTAAGGCTGGCTTTTTCAGTCCAGTGTGTATAAGGCAAGTGGTTTTAGCCAAATGTTTTTCAGCTCATGTATTTGAGCCAAGGAGTTTCCCCTGTGCCTAAATTCAGCCGTTTCAAGCATAAACCGCTCTTTATCTGCTTATACAGTATTTTTGCCATCGCCGTCAGCCTGGGGGCGGGTAAGGTGCTGGCGGCAACCCTGGGGGGACTGCCGGGCAGCCTGCACGGCATGATAGTCTTTACCGCGCTGCTGCATTTTCAGGTTTTCGATGCCCAAATCATCAAACCCGCCATCACCTGGATTATCCAGCATATGGGGGTATGTTTTGTCCCGGCGGGGGTTGGCATTATCAATCATTTTGAGTTGATTCAACAACACGGACTGGCCATCGTCGCCATTATTTTTATCACCACTTTTATCCTGTTAACCTTTGTAGGCTTGTGCTGCGAGCATTTTTGCCAAAGCAAAACCGTAAACAAACAACCGGGGGCCTGATAGCATGTCATTTCCCGCCTCCACAGCAGATATCTTTACTTCTGTGCTGTTAATCCTGGCCACCATCACTCTGTACCAGGGTTTCGCCTGGCTGCAAAGGCGCAGCAGGCAAGTCTGGCTTAACCCCATGTTACTGTCCATCTTAGTGATCATTCCCTGCCTGCTATTAACTGAAATGCCGTTTCAGCAGTTTTACCGAGCCACCGAGCCGCTGAATATGCTGCTAGAGCCTGCCGTTGTCGCCCTGGGTTTCCCCTTGTACCAGCAGCTGTCACAGATAGCCAGGCAGTGGAAAGTGATCTTTTCCCTGCTGATCTTGGGGGCCTTACTGGTGATCAGCATCAGCTTTTGCTTGACCATGCTATTGCTCAATTATCCGCAAATCGCCGTTTCCCTGTCACTTAAATCTATCACCACCCCGATAGGCCTGGCGTTAACCAGCGAACTTCAGGGGGATACTTCGGTGACCGCTTTTGCCATTATCCTGGCCGGGCTTTTTGGCGCCTTACTGGGTCCTGCCTGGCTTAAGGCGATAAATGTCCATTCACCAAAGGCGCAAGGGCTGGCCATAGGCGCCGCCAGCCACGCACTGGGCACCGCCACCATCAGCAAAACCAGTTACGAGCACGGCGCCTATGGCTCGCTGGCTTTGATCATATCCGCCATAGTCACCGCCCTGATCAGCCCGGGACTTATTGGTTACTTGCAGGTTTTCTTTACCGGCTTTGTTGGCACTTAGTGTTGCTGTTCATTATTTACCAGGGTATAGACTGCGGTATGAAAAGTTCAGCTATACGGGGGATTATCACGACATCAGGACTGGTAGCCAGTAGCGATAAAAGGTATGGATTGCTAGTGACGGGCAGGTAAATACTAACGCTTAGGTTAACATGCGCTAACAGCAAGGCGATTCCCCTCAGGGTTGCCAGGGTTGCATTGAATACCGGGCGGGTTACTGACATAGCTGAAACGCTTATTACCGTTAACTCGCCCGGCTTTTGCCCCGTTTACGCCATAGTCAATCTTACGTGGTTAACATGACTTCTTGCGGCTGAGCACTCTCCAGGATTCTTGCATCTCGCCTATTTTCTCCCGGTAGCCGATAACCTGATATTTGAGCCAATAGCACAGGTGCCTGATACCTTCACTGGTGTGCTCGGTGATGCATTCGGGCTCGCGGGTAACCGCTGAAAATGCATCGAACAGGAAGGCGCATTCTTCGCTGAATTTGTCAAAATCTTCACTTAGATTGGCAAAATCGCTCGACAGCTGTTCCCTTTTGATTGCATCCTCCGTAAGCGGCAGGTTTGATTCAGACATGACAGCTGCCTCCCTTGCGACTTAACGGCGTATAGTTGCTTGCATAAGCTGATGTTGGCTGCCTGACGGTGGGGGTTGGTATATTTTCTGTTAAACTTTCTGTTAGGTAAGCTTTAACCGAGTGAAACTCTGGCATATCATTAGGTTTAGCCATGATAGATACCTCTATTTATCTGTTGTGGTTAGCTGTCTCTGAGTGTTGCTCCACTTAGGGGCAGCGCTTGGTTTATCTGCTGGTGCTCTGCTTTACATACCTCCGCTGACGGGGAATTCACCTGTTAGTGATAGTACAAAATACCGGAAAAATCCCCCTGGGCTGGCATTTAATATTTATGTCAATTGCCCGCACTGTATCGATAGCCGTACGAAAACATCAACTATATGAAATATATAAATAAAAATAGGAATTGATGGCTTGTTACAGGGCAACAACAGTCAACGCAAATATAGCCCCTTTACTGGCCTGGCCTGATTAAAGCCGAGGTTAAGCCGTAAAAAGCATCGGAGCATAAATTTAATAATTATCAAACAGAAAGATATTCACAGCATGAATAACAAAGATAGATTAGAGCAATAACTTTAATTATTATTGATAGCCAGGAGCCTCTCACCTAAAAATTAACCATTAAACTCAATACGTTAATATCAACACCCATGTCATCAGGTAAATTTCAGACACGCTTTTAACACGCTTATATCATTTGCTGCCCCGGCTGCGCTATTGCACCGCAAGAAAATAATCAATACATTGCCCTAAGCACGTGCCGGTTAGGCAGTTTTTGTCGCTAAGGTTAAAACATCAGTTACGACTTTCCTCGAGAGTCCAAAGCTCACCGGCAACCACTTTTCAACGTTAACAGAGGGACTTATGGAGCAAAGAATTTCAGTCGCCAATCTGCAGGTTGCATCTTGCTTATATGACTTTATCGAAGACGAAGCCTTACCATCAAGCGGATTAACACCGGCAGATTTCTGGCAAGGGTTTTCCCGCTTAATCTCAGACTTAACTCCCGTTAACCGGGCCTTGCTGGCAAAACGGGAACAGCTGCAGCAACAACTCGATAGCTGGCATCAGCAGCACAACGGAGATGCTTTTGACTTTGATGCATACAAGGCGTATTTGCAAGACATTGGCTACCTCGCTCCGGAAGTTGCCGATTTCAAAATATCCACCACAAAAGTTGACGCTGAAGTCGCCACCTTAGCCGGTCCGCAGCTGGTGGTGCCTATCATGAATGCCCGCTTTGCCCTCAATGCGGTAAACGCCCGCTGGGGCAGTCTGTACGATGCCCTTTACGGCACAGACGTAATCGCACAAACCCAGGGAGCAGAAAAGTCCGGAGCTTATAATCCGGTGCGCGGAGCCAAAGTCGTGGCTTTTGCCAAGGACTTCCTCGACCAGGTGTTACCACTGGAGTCAGGCTCGCACCAGGAGGTAAGCGATTACCAGCTTGACGGACAGCAGCTGATCCTGACCCTAAACGACGGTAAACAAAGCAAGCTTTGCCAGCCAAATGCCTTGATCGGTTTTACCGGCAGTATCAATATTCCCGACAGCCTGCTGTTTAAACATCACGGTTTACATTTTGAAATCCGCTTTGACCGCAAAAGCGCGATAGCCCAGGCTGATCCCGCCGGCATCAGCGATATACTGCTCGAAGCCGCGTTAACCACGATAATGGACTGTGAAGACTCAGTTGCCGCCGTCGATGCCGGTGATAAGGTGCTGGCTTATCGCAACTGGCTCGGGTTAATCAAAGGCGATCTCAGTGAGCAGGTAGAGAAAAAAAACGGCATTATCACCCGCACCATGAACAGCGACCGCCATTATCAGACACTAAGCGGCGGCGAACTGACCCTTAAAGGCCGTAGTTTGATGTTTGTCCGCAATGTCGGCCACCTGATGACCAATGATGCCATCTTAGATCAGGCCGGCGGGGAAATTCCCGAAGGGATCTTAGATGCTGTGGTCACTTCATTAATAGCCCTGCATGATGTCAAAAAGAACAATCAGCTCAGCAACAGCCAGGAAGGCTCCATTTATATCGTCAAGCCGAAAATGCACGGCCCGGAAGAAGTCGCCTTTGCCAATACCTTGTTTGACCGGGTAGAAGATATGCTCAACTTGCCCCGGCACACAATAAAAATGGGCATTATGGATGAAGAGCGCCGCACCAGCGTCAACCTCAAGGCCTGTATTTTTGCCGCCAAAGAAAGGGTGGTGTTTATCAATACCGGGTTTTTAGACAGAACCGGGGATGAAATTCATACCTCTATGGCCGCTGGCCCTGTGCTGCGCAAAGCCGATATCAAGGATACCCGCTGGATAGCGGCTTATGAAAAGAATAATGTCGACATTGGCCTCAGCTGCGGTTTGAGCGGCAAAGCCCAGATAGGTAAAGGCATGTGGCCGGTGCCGGATCAAATGGCCAATATGCTGGCAACAAAAATCGGCCACCTGCAGGCCGGTGCCACCACCGCCTGGGTGCCGTCACCGACAGCCGCCACTTTACATACCCTGCATTATCATCAACAGGACGTCTTTGCCTTACATCCGGGCTTAAGCCAGGAAAAAAACGCTTTACTTGATGACTTGCTGACTTTCCCGGTAGCGCAAGAGACAAACTGGAGCGAGGAAGAAATACAGGCCGAACTTGACAATAATGCCCAGGGCATACTCGGTTATGTGGTGCGCTGGATAGACCAGGGGATCGGCTGCTCCAAAGTACCGGATATCAATAATGTCGGCCTGATGGAAGACAGGGCGACCTTACGTATCTCCAGCCAGCATATGGCCAATTGGTTATACCATGGTATTTGCACGCCACAGCAAGTGCGGGCAAGCCTGGAAAAAATGGCCGCCGTTGTTGATAAACAAAATAGCCAGGATAACAGCTATTACCCTATGGCAGACGATTTTGATAACAATATCGCCTTTCGCGCCGCCTGCGAACTGGTCTTTTTAGGAGCCAAACAGCCCAGCGGTTATACCGAACCTTTATTGCACAACTTCAGGAAAATAAAAAAGCAAAAGCCCCTGCAAGTATAAGTTATTAAGGCAAAGGCTAAATAAAGCATAACCGGGCTAACATGCCCGGTTTTTATACAGGGAAGTATCTCCGCTTATATGCTCCGGGCATAAGCTAAGTACTTACCTCCTGTAAGCAACTCTGCGATCACAGGATGTGATAAAGCAGGGTTTATACAGGGAAGTATTTATACTGGGATCACAGGATGTGATGAAGCAGGGTTTATACAGGGATGATTTCAGCTTACTAGGCTCCTGACGTAAGCTAAGTACCTACACCCTGTAAGCAATCCTGCGGTCGCAGGAAATGCTGGAGCCGGGTTTCCTCCGGTAAAGTAACCTCAAAAATAAAAGAAAAACCGCCAATACAGGTTCTGGTTAAAGATGGCCAGAAAATAAAAAGATCCTTTAATCGTAAAAAACAGGCAGCTTATCCCATAAGGGTCGTGACAAGGCATATTTCTGTTTATAGTAAAATGTAAGCAAATAAATATAAAAATCTCACAAAAACGATCAATTATTAGGATCTTTTACGAGATTATTGGGATATAATGGCCGGCCAAACCCAAAGTGAACGGTTGCCGGGTTTGATTCAGGTTTAGCTCGAATTTAGAGAAAACACTACTTAAACAGGATATTATAATGAAATTATCATTGAAGCCTTTACTATTATATATATCACTAAGTACCTTAGGTTTATGTGGTATTGTCTCATCAGCTTCCGCCAATGCCCCGGCGGAGCCAAAAGTTAAAGTCATCAGCCAAATCGTTAAGGTTTATACCATGCCCGCCCGTTTGGCAGGTAATGCCGGCTCGCCACTTAATATCACCGGGGACAGCAATCTTGTTTCCCTGGGACAGTTGCTGACCAAGCCTTTACTTCAACTCCCCGTCAACCAGGGGGAACACTTTATCGCTAAGCCAATTGAAAAAAAGAACCAGTTATTTGAAATTGCCAACATTTTTAACGATAAGCTGCAGCAGTTTATTTCCGGTTTTTCTGCTAAAGAAGACAGTGCCTTTTTCCATGATATGACACTTCTTGACTGTGAAACCAAAGAAGACCTATAAATCTTTTTACACTTTGCTTATCCCAAAAAAAGAAGCTTTGCCCTCAGGTAAAGCTTCTTTCGTTTCAGGGGTTAATAAAATTAACCGGATGTGCCATCTAAGTTAAGCACTCGGCTTTAAGACATCAAAACTGGTAGCCCTGGCCTCTTTCCAGTAATTTTGCCACCGAGATTTTATCGCTGCTGCAGGCGGAGATATCTTTTTTGTTGTAAACAAAGATCTTATCTTTATAACGGCGGCCATCCTTGTCACCACCGGCCTTTAAAATCACCGTCACTTTTTCATTTTTAGGCAGCGCCTTTAAACCATTGCCGTATAAACACAAGGTTTCCGCCATAGTGCCTGATAACTCCCGGTAAAACTCACTGCGCTGTGCCTGTTGCTTTTGCTTGGCAACTTTTCGCTTTTCATTATATTTTTCAGCACGTTGTTTGATAGCCTTCCGCTGCTTTTCTGCTTTCGCTTTTTTCGCTTCCAATTGGGCCTTTTCCTGTGCCAGCTCCTTTTGACTTTCATCATCAACATGACGCAGCTGATACTGCAAATCCCGCATTTCCCGCTCGATATCCCGCACTTCCCTGGCCATATCCCGCTGCTGCTCCCTTAATTCCCGGTATTGATCTCTTTCATCATCCAGGGAGTCGAGCGCCCGCTCATAACTTTCCGAGGCTGACTCCAACGCCTGTGCCACCTGAGATTCCACTTCAACAAGCTCTTCATGTTCGTGCGAGCCAAAATTAACCACAGGCATTTCCGGGATCGGCGGGATAACAAAATTAAAGTTATAACTGCCGTGGTTACCCCTGATAGAACTGGAGTTAACGGTAAATACAATCCCCTGCCCCTTTAAATAGGTGCTGTCGACACCTGTGATCCTCGAGCCCTTACGGCTGTTATCGGATGCCACCGACGACTGGATGATATTGCCCATAATATCAAGCTGCTTATGCATATCCGCATAATCCTGGCTTTGAACTGAGGTGCTGACGGCACAGGCAAGTACGGCACCAGGAAAAAGTTTTAACAATCTTGTCATCTGATCACTCCTCTAAACGCCAATTGGCGGGTTTGGCTGTTTTAGCCGATGATGTATTACTGATAGTTTGCAATTTGATCTTGTGTTCAAGCTGCTGGAATTTAATTTTCTGCTCTAACTGCTCATCTTTTCGCTGATCATTGATATAGCTGATAAAATCACCGATATCTTCCTGACGCTCCTGCCTGGAGGCATCAAGAATATAACTGGCCAGTTGCAGGTTGTTGTCTTGCTGCCGGGTCACGATATCGGCGGCATAATTGGCCAGCACCACTTGCTGCTCGCTGGCGAACTCTTTCAGTTTCTGCTCTACCAGGTTATTGACCAAAGTCTGCTGCGCTTGCTGCTGTGCCAGAGAATTACCGGCAAAACTTAGCAAAATACCTTCATCCTGCACCACCAGCTCAACTTTTAGCAGCACCAGGGCAACCGCAAACAGTGAACAAGCCATAGATAACGCAGGTAAGCCCGACCATTGCCACCAGCTTTTTTCTTCACTACCGCCAAAGGTACTGCCCCTGTCCCATGCAGGCACAGCTCTTTCTTCCTCCAGGCTCGCCTGGTGAAACAACTGCTGCGCCATCGCTTCCCTGTCCTGCCAACATTTATCTTGTTGACCGCCACTGTTGTTTGCCCGTGGCGATTGACCATCGAGCCAGTGGGCAAATTTCTGCTCTTGATCAGACATAACCGACCTCCAACTGATCTTTTAATTTATCCAGTGCACTATACAGACGCGATTTTGCGGTATTGGTGGATATGCCTAACTGCGCGGCGATATCCTCAAAAGTGCACTGTTGAAAAAACTTCAATTCCACCACCAGCTTTTGGTTAAAGGACAAAAATTGCATCGCCCGCTGCAATTCACTTGCCTGCTGGCTGCTGGACATTTGATACTCGGGGCAGGTAGCATCGCCCTCAGCCAGCTGCTCCGGTGCCTCATCCAAAGATTGTGTCGGCCGTTTCTTGCGGTAGAATTCAATGCAGCGGTAATGGGCGATTTTAAATAACCAGCCTTTAAACGGACTGTCGCCGCGAAAAGAGGCCAGGTTGCGAAATACCGCCATAAAAATATCCTGCATCAGATCCATGGCATCATCGCCATTGTTCACCATACGGTAGGTATAGTTATAGACACTTTTTTCGTAACGCTTTACTAACGTCACCCAGGCCGACTTTTTCCCCTTCAGCGCTTGTTTTACTAACGTTTCATCACTACGTTCAAACACGCATTTTCCCGTTTTATACTTGTTGTTATTTCCGACTTACTATTAATGTCGCAAGCGGCGCTAAAATAGTTTGAAAAAAATTGAAGTTTTTTTTATTTTTTTACTTTATGGTCATTTTCAGCAGGTAACAGCAGCTGTTCCAGAATATTTGCCAGGCGCAAAAACGTTTGCTGGCGTAAACTGGTCGGCCGCCACAACAGGCCGATTTCCCGGTAGACATCGGGAGACAAAGCTTTGATGGTCAGCCCTTCGGCGATGCCCAGGGATTTCTTTACTGCCATTTCCGGCAGAAAGGTAAAACCTTTGTGATAGGCGGTCATCTGTACCAGGGTCGCCAGGCTTGAAGCGGAAAAGTGATTGATACGGCTGGCATCCGCCAGCTGGCAGGCAGAAACAGCATGCTCGGTTAAACAATGTTCATGGGTCAGTAAGAAGATACTTTGCTGCGGCAACTGCTGGTAATCCATGTCTTTGGCATATAACTTCACTAAATCGGCATCCCCTGCGATATAAAAAGCATCCCTACCGACCACTTTACTGCGAAAACTGTGACCCGCTACCGGCAGTGCCAGAATCGCCGTGTCTATTTCACCGTTGGCAAGCATGGCCATCAGGTTATCGGTACTGTCTTCACGCAGATACAAAGCCAATTCAGGCAGGGTCTGTTGACACTGCTTGACCAGATCCGTCAGCAAATAAGGGGCTATTGTCGGAATGCAGCCGATACGGACACTGCCGGTAGCAGGATTGCCCTGTTGTTTGCCGTAATCAAGCAACTCCTGCGCCGACAGGAGCAGCTTTTGCGCCATATCCACCACCACTTCCCCCTGGGCCGTGAAAATAAACGCCTTGTGATCTCTTTCTATCAACTGACAATTAAGCTGCTCTTCAAGCTTGATAATGGCGCTGCTTAAAGTCGACTGACTGACATAACAGGCATCCGCCGCACGGTTGAAATTCTGGTGCTTGTGCAGCGCCAATAGATATTTCAGGTGTTTTAAGTTAGGTAACAAGCTCTCCCCCGGCACTTTTGCCCTTTAAGAAGTGATAAAACGATTAAAAACCGTATTTTAATTAAAGATAGCGGCTAAAGCTACGGAGCTTTTAAAGCCACTTTTCCTGGGTTATGCTAGCAGCACAACTCAGGCTCAGTTCTCTGACGTCAGTCAACAGCTTCATAATAAGCATGGCTTTCATCATTTATAACCGCACAACTTTATCCGCCGGAGTTCATTTGAGGTTTAATGAGCACATCCGCAGGTTATTGCTGGCAATGAGTATGACGACATTCCCATACAAAAAAGAGTGATAGATATCCCCATGAAAAAAGCTTTGCCATCTCCCCTAAAAAGCATCAAGCCCCTTTATATCATCTCTATTTTGCTTTTCATAATGCTTAGCTTAGTGATTGTCGCCTCAATTTCTGGCTCCGACAAAGCATCCCCCAGTCAACAAGCAAATACAGCTCAAGAGCAGAGTAACAAGGATAAAGCCCGGCCTGTCACTTCCCAGCAAATTCCACCACAAGTGCAAACTTCGCCTCAAAGCACAAGGGGGCAACAGACACAACCGGCTTTTAGCATTAACACCCGCCCCGACTGGACACTCACGGGGAATCTTAGTGATCACTTCGAATATTTATTAGCACAGCACCAACAGGGAAACCGGCAATCTAGTTATATTTTGGCGATTAACTTGCTTCAATGCTCAAAAGTACCGGCCGAAATGGAGACATTTGAACAAGTTCTCCAGCAGGCCTATAACGATGGCGAGAGCGACCGCTTTATCTCCAGGCTCAGGGAGAGATTCGATTTTTGCCAGGGGATCAGCCAACAGCAGAGAGCGCAACACCTGCACTATATGCTTGAAGCCGCAGACGCACATTACCTGCCGGCACAGGAGATTGTCGGTATGGTGCCCACAGAAGCTTACATGCGCCATTTAGGTTACCAGGACTTGCCCCGGGATGAATATATTAAAAAGTCCCGGGCCTTTCACAGGCAAAAAATCAACCACCTTAAAGATGCGGCCCGCCGGGGCAGCCTAAAATCCCTGGGACACTTGGCATATCTTTATAAAAATCAAAAAATCCCCGATGAAAAAATGAGTTTGGCCTTAGCGCTGGCGCATTTGGATGCCGGCTTATACTTTACCGATGACAATAAAATCTACGAGCACTTTTCCAGGCAAAAAGAGCGCTTAATAACACAGGCAAGCGCAAGCGAACTGGCGTTTGCCGAAGAGGCAACACAGGAGCTGATCCAGGCCATTAATCAACACGGCAGTATCTATCCGGTAATGGATGAAAAACATGGTCGTAAAGGTTATTACTGAGCCCTTCACCTCGACCGGTACTTTACTCGGCCTGCCCCGAAATAAAAGTAAGGTTATTCATCCGAAAAACTGAAACTTTAATTTCTTTTTTAATTAGGATATGGTTAAAACATAAGTTATCGGCATAACCATTCATAGCTTATTAAAGGGCTTTGTTATTGCCAGCGACTAAGCCTTTACAGAGCCTGATTCAGAGGATAAATAAAACCTTTGCTCAGGCGCAAACAACGGACAAGATATCAGGAAGATAAACAATGAAAAGAGCCGCAGCCCGCCATATTTTGGTGAAAACAGAACAGCAATGCCAGCAAATTAAAGAAAGAATTGAGGCTGGGGAAGAATTCGAACAACTCGCTAAAGCACACTCCACCTGCCCTTCAAAAATGCACGGCGGCGCCCTGGGTTCATTCAGCCGCGGGCAAATGGTGGCGGAATTTGATCAAGTGGTTTTTAGCGCCCGGTTAAATACCGTACAAGGTCCGGTAAAAACCCAGTTTGGTTATCACCTGGTGGAAGTCACTGCCCGTAACGAGTAAGCTCGCTCTTCACACTTCAAGGTGGTAAAGGAATCGCCTCCATGTCAGTGCAGCTTCGCTGACCGGATGCAGCGATTTAGCTTCCCCCCGGAGCGTGTAAGCTGAAATACGTCCATGTATACAAAAACCGGGTCAGTTTTCACTGACCCGGTTTTAAATGTTTATCTTTGTTTAAACAAGCAGCTTAAGCAAATGCCGCCTTCATCATCCAGAAGAACAGGATAGACAAACCGGCGCCCACAGGTAAGGTGATCACCCAGGAAACCACGATATTACGCACAACGCCCATGTTGATTGCGGCAATACCACGCGCCATACCGACACCTAATACCGCACCAACTAAGGTTTGGGTGGTGGAGATTGGCAGACCGGTACCCGATGCAATAACAACGGTACAGGCAGCGGCCAGCTCGGCAGCAAAACCACGGCTTGGTGTTAAGTGGGTAATGCCCTGACCAATAGTGGCAATAACCTTATGGCCAAAGATGGCTAAACCGGCAACGATACCAAAGCCGCCAAGCGGTAAAATCCACCAGGCTAGTGCGGTTTTCTTGACGATTTCACCGCCGTTATCCACGATACCGACAACCGCAGCCAGTGGTCCGATAGCATTGGCAACATCATTCGAGCCGTGGGCAAATGCCATACAACAGGCGGTCACTATCATCAGCACAGCGAAAACTTTTTCAACATTGGCGTAATGGTCGTTTTTAGAAGCCTTTTCATCAAACTTCAAACGTCCGATAAAGAACTTACCAATAAGAGCAACCACAGCAGAAACGGCGATGGCGTAGACATAACCTTCGGTGACGCCGATATCTAAACCAACATGCTTAAGACCTTTTTTAATGGTCACCAGCGCCAGGACAAAGCCGGCCAGCATCATATAAAAAGGTACATAACGCTTGGCTTGCTTGAGGGGATGATCAGTATCAAAAATCAGCTTTTGTGCACTGTTAAAGATGATAAAGGCAATCACACCGGAAATTAACGGCGTCACAATCCAGCTGCCCACTATGCCTAATACCTTGCCCCAGGCAACGGTATCAGGGCTGACACCAAAAGCGGCGAAACCTATGATGGCGCCGACAATAGAGTGAGTGGTAGAAACAGGCCAGCCCAGGATAGAAGCGATCAATAACCAGGTCGCCGCGGCAAATAATGCCGAGATCATACCAAAGACCAGGAGCTCAGGCGTATCGACGAAATAACTGGCGTCGATAATACCCTTACGTATGGTGGAGGTCACCTCACCACCGGCCAGGTAGGCACCGGCAAATTCAAACACCATAGCAATAATGATGGCTTGTTTGATGGTTAACGCTTTAGAACCAACCGAGGTTCCCATTGCATTTGCAACATCGTTAGCACCTATGCCCCAGGCCATGAAAAAACCAACAGCGGCGGCAATCAGCACTAATACAGAGCCGTGAGAAAGTAAAATATCCATGATCTAAACCCTAGTTTCTAGCCAACAAAATTTCTAAACGAGCACCAACGCGCTCAGCTAAGTCGGCAAGGTCGCCAACCCATTCGATTATTTGATACAAGAACATTGCATCAATAGGGTTCAGTGTATTTTCAATCAACATCAGATCGTGACGAAGTTCAATTTGCATGGTATCTGTATCATCTTCAATTTCATCAAGTTGGTTGATCATTTTTTCAACCAATTCAACTTCACGACCACGAAATCCGGTTTCTAATAAATCGTCTAATTCATTTATTGCATCCGCCGCCTTTTCGGTAGCGTCGATACAACGTTGTAAATAAGTGGAAAACTGATCCTGAATAGCTTCCGGGATCTCCAGTTTCCGTCCTAATACGCGACCGGCGATATCTTTCGCCTTATTCGCTATCTTGTCCTGTTGGGTCAAGAGTTCCAGCAAGTCAGCTCTGTCCACCGGCATAAACAAACCGCCGGGCAGTTCCAGGCGAAGTTTGCGTTTTAATACGTCGGCGTCCTGCTCTAACTTAGAAAGTTTTTTACGCACTTTTGCTGCAGTAGTCCAATCCTGCTCGGAGCAGGCAGCAAAGAACGGTATAAGTTGGTTACAACACTTAGTTACCATACGAATGTGTTTTTCTAATGGTTTTATCGGTGATTTTGCAAATACACCTAGTATTGAATTTCTGGCCATAATGTTTTTCCAGGAGATTAATGATCTCTTTGTTTTTATTCGCCGCGGATATTAACCCATTTGCCAAGATTAGCAAACGACTTTATCAGCTATCCGCAGCAGTTATTTTACATGTTAATGACTAATGCCAGCCAGATTAAGGAATTAAGCAACATAAGCCCTGCCAGAATCTTGCTGTTATCAAGCATTAAAATGAAAAAATATACCGGCAGATGTAGTTGCCGGTATATTTTTATGGATTAAAACGTCCGATATTACAACTTTTATCGGTTAAGCTGTGACCTGAAACAGGCATAAAAGTGCCTGATCCCAAGCTTTCACGCCAACCGTTAAAGTTCCTTCATATCTTCCGCTTTAAGGTGACGGACATCTTTACCTTTAACAAAGTAAATAATGTATTCACAAATATTTTGACAACGGTCGCCGATACGCTCCAGCGCCCGGGCAGACCAGATCACACTCATGATTTGCGGGATAGAGCGGGGATCTTCCATCATATAGGTCATCAGCTGGCGCATCAGGGCTTCATATTCCCTGTCTACCTTGTCATCGCTTTTATGCACGCTAATGGCGGTTTCGGCATCCATACGGGTAAAGGCATCTAAGGTGGCGCGCAAGAACTCTATCACCCGGTTGCCGAGGTTTTCCAGGCTCAGCAATAAGGCTTTATAGTCGCCGGAAAAGCTTTCCAGCGCGACATTGGCGATTTTTTCCGCCTCATCGCCGATACGTTCCAAGTCGGCAATGGTTTTTACGATTGCCATGATCAGGCGTAAATCTCCGGCAGCCGGCTGGCGTTTGGCGATAATGCGGGTACACTCATCATCAATGCTGACTTCTAAGCTATTGATCTGAAAATCATTGCTCAGTACTTTACGCGCCAAATCTTCGTCGGCTTCCGCCACGGCAACCAAAGCGTCACTGACTTGTTTCTCAACCAGGCCACCCATATGCATTACATGGTTGATCACCCGTTCAAGGTCTTCGTTAAACTGGCCGGAAATATGACGACCGAGATTTAAATTATCCATTGTCTTTACTCTTATCTAGCTAATCGGTTTGCCTGCTCTTACCCGGTAAACCGGTATATAGGCTTAACCATATCGTCCGGTGATATAGTCTTCGGTTTTCTTCTTCAACGGTGCGGTAAACAGCAAGGTAAAGGGAGTATCACTATCTTTAATCCGCTCCCTTCCATGCAAATATTACCCATATCGTCCGGTGATATAGTCTTCGGTTTTCTTCTTCAACGGTGCGGTGAACAAGGTATTGGTGTCGCTGTATTCGATCAGATCCCCCATATACATAAAGGCAGTTTGGTCCGAGACCCGTGCCGCCTGCTGCATATTATGGGTAACGATCACTACCGTAAACTGCTTTTTCAGGTCGTTAATCAACTCTTCTATGGTTAAGGTAGAAATGGGATCTAACGCCGAGGTTGGTTCATCCAGCAGTAAAACTTCCGGCTCTATGGCAATAGCCCTAGCGATCACTAGCCTTTGCTGCTGACCACCGGACAAGCCCAGGGCGCTTTCATGCAACCTGTCTTTCACCTCATCCCATAACGCGGCGCTGCGCAGGGACTTTTCCACCGCATCATCAAGCACACGGCGGTTATTAACACCGGTAATGCGCAAACCATAGACCACATTCTCATAAATACTTTTCGGAAAGGGATTTGGCCGCTGGAATACCATGCCCACCTGACGGCGAAGGGCTGCCACGTCAACATGCTTATTATAGATATTTTCCCCGTGCAGGTTAATTTCCCCTTCGATACGGCACGTATCCACCAGGTCGTTCATACGGTTGATACAACGCAACAAGGTCGACTTACCGCAACCACTTGGTCCGATAAAAGCCGTCACCTGGCCTTTGGGGATAGACATGGTAATGTTTTTCAGTGCCTGCTTGTCACCGTAATACAGGTTAAGGTTATTAATGCCCAAGGCAACCTGCTCCGGGGATAAATTGTTCAAATCAAGCTGCTTAGGATCTGATGCTAAAACTTTAGGTGTTACAGAAATCATATTATGCTCTTTCTATTCATCTCTTTTGGCCGGCTGACGCCGGCCAGGCAATAAAGGTTATGCCGCCGGGCTTAATGCTCTAACATGCGGTATTTTTCACGTAAGCGGTTGCGAATCGATACCGCCGTCATATTCAAGGCGACAATAATGGTCACCAGTAACAAGGCTGTGGCATACACCAGCGGACGCGCCGCTTCAACATTCGGGCTCTGGAAACCGACATCATAAATGTGGAAACCTAAATGCATAAATTTACGGTCTAAATGCAGGAACGGGAAGTTACCGTCCAGCGGCAGGTTCGGCGCCATTTTTACCACCCCCACCAGCATCAGCGGCGCCACTTCCCCCGCCGCACGGGCGATAGCCAGGATGATGCCTGTCATGATCGCCGGGCTGGCAATGGGTAAGATAATCCGCCATAAAGTCTCAACTTTAGTCGCTCCCAGCGCCAGGCTGCCGTGGCGCATCGCCGCCGGTATTCTCGACAAACCTTCTTCGGTGGAAACGATCACCACAGGTAAAGTTAAAATCGCCAGGGTAATAGCCGACCATAACACCCCGGGGGTACCAAAGGTCGGGCTTGGCAGGTTTTCCGGATAAAACAGCTGATCTAAACTGCCGCCCACCATATAAACAAAAAAGCCTAAACCAAACACGCCATAAACAATCGAAGGCACCCCCGCCAGGTTGATCACCGCGATACGTAAGATTTTGGTCAGGGCATTGTTACCGGCATATTCGTGCAGGTAAATCGCCGCAATAACACCAAAGGGAGAAACGATGACCGTCATCAGCAACACCATAAGCACAGTACCGAAAATAGCCGGGAATACCCCGCCTTCGGTATTGGCTTCCCTGGGGTCATCAACAACAAAAGCGGCAACCTGGCTGAAGAAAACGCCGGTTTTATCCCAAAGCCCTAACTGGTTATTAAAGGTTACCTTAAGTATATCTTCAAAATTAATGGTCACGACCTGACCATCCATTGCCCTGACTTTTAGCTGGTCGCGGGCAATTTCTTCCCTCAGGGCAAGTAACTTGCTTTCTAACTGCTGATATTCACTTTTCAGCGTATCCATTTGTCCGTGGATATCCGCTTTAACTTCTGCAGTTAAGGTTTTATCCAGGTTATGTTTACGCTCTTTTAAGCGCAAACGTTCCAGCTGATAGTTAATCGCGCCGATATCCACTTTTTGCAAGGCATCGATTTGCTCCTGAAAATGCTCAACCCGGCTGACCAGCTCAGGGAGCTTGCTTTGCGGCACAAGCTGGCCGTCTAAAATCAGCTCTTCAATAAAACCGTAGAAGTTACCATTGGTACGTCTTTCGATCACCACCAGTTCTTCTGGTGTCGTGGTCTCGGTGATTTGCGGCACCAGCAACCAGCGAAAATCCAGGCTGACCAGTTCACGGTTACCGGTTTTCACCAACAAACGTTCAACCGTGGTCGTGCCCGGCGCCAGTGTGATATCGGCATGGGCGAGCTGCTCTGCCGGGATAAATTCACGATCATAAATTTCACCGATCACCCTACTCTTGTTGCCGGCTTGATCCACCATATCAAACTGATAAATATCCGACGGCCAGAAATAAGATAAGCCGCGGGAGGCAATCAGCCATAATAACCCCAGTACCGAGATAAGACTGATACTGACCCCGCCGGCAGATAACCAAACCCAGGGGGAACCCGATTTAAACCAAGTTTTCATTTATTCGATTCCTTACAACAGCACTATTTATAAAGAGCTGTATTTTTCTCTGAGACGCTGACGAATAAATTCCGCCAGGGTATTTAATACAAACGTAAACACAAACAGGACAAAGGCTGCCAGGAACAGGATACGGTAATGTGAGCTGCCCACCTCAGATTCCGGCATTTCCACCGCAATATTGGCGGCCAGGGTTCGCATGCCCTGGAAAATACTCCAGTCAAGGATCGGGGTATTACCTGTGGCCATCAGCACTATCATGGTTTCTCCCACCGCACGGCCAAGGCCCATCATGATGGCAGAGAAGATGCCCGGGCTGGCCGTCAACAAGACCACCTTCACCAGGGTCTGCCACTGGGTTGCCCCCAGGGCCAGTGAACCGCTGGTTAAATGACGCGGCACACTGAAAATGGCATCTTCCGCCATGGAAAAAATGGTCGGGATCACGGCAAAGCCCATGGCAATCCCCACCACCAGGGCATTACGCTGGTCAAAGTCTATGCCTAAATCGTTGGTTACAAATTGGCGCATATCACCGCCAAAAAACGCCGCTTCCATCACAGGCGATAAGGCAAAGGCCAGATAACCGGTAAAACACAACACGGGGATCAAAATCATCGGCGCCCAGGTTTCAGGAATGCGGCTTTTCCACTCTTTAGGTAAAGCAGACCAGCCTAAAGCCGTCAGCAGGGTTGCCAGCGGCAACATCACCAGCAGCAGAGCCATCGCCGGCAGATAGTTTTCAATAATGGGCGCCAGCCATAAACCGGCCAGGAAACCTAAAATAACCGTCGGCAGCGCTTCCATCATTTCTATGGTCGGCTTAACTTTGGTTCTTAATACCGGGGTCATAAAGTAGGCGGTATAAATAGCCGCCGCCAAAGCAATAGGTACAGCAAATAACATGGCATAAAGCGCAGCCTTGATGGTACCGAAAGAAATAGGCACCAGGGAGAACTTCGCTTCAAAGTCATCCGAACCTGAGGTTGACTGCCAGATATAGTCCGGCTCTGGATAACCTTCATACCAGACTTCCTGCCATAACGCCTGCCAGGTCACCTCAGGGTGTTCATTTTCTACCGAAAACAGGCTCAGCTGCTGGCTGTCTGCCCCTGTGGCAGTTGTCATAACCAGGGCATCGGCACGCGGGGAAATGGCAAACGCGCCCGGGGCGGCATCTGTTAACTTACCCTGCCATAAATCGGCATCACTGGTGGTATAAAAGGCGCTAAGTTTACCGGACCGGCCCATGGCGTAAAAACTCTTCCGGTATTGCTCGGTATAAATAGCAGCAATACTTTCCCCCTCGCTCAGGTTAAAGCTGCGGATTTTTTTAAATTGACGGCCGTTATCGGTAGCAACTTCAAACCACTGACTGATTTCCCCGAGATTATTACCAAGCAGCAAAGAACTGCCGCCGGATAACAGCGCCATAGTGGTCAAGCCGGCATCAATATTATCTGTATCGGTAATAACGGCTTTTAGCGGTACTTCATAGTCATCATCAAGGGAGAACACCAGCACGCGGTTACCGTCACGCACAAAAGCCATCATCAGATCCGGGGTGATCAAAATATCATCCACGGCGCTAACCCCCTCTTCAATTACCTGGTAGACACTTTCATGAGCGGGATCATAATTAAAGTCATCTTCCGCCACTAAAGTGGTTTTGATCAGGCGCTTGTCTTGGGTTAAGGCAACAAAAACCGCACGCTCATCATCCATGGCAAAGGCAAGTTTTTCCAGGGACGCCTGCATTTCATCAACAACAATGACCTCTTCGCCTAAGGGATAGCGAACAGCAGGATTAATCTCGCGGCTGTTATTATCATAACTGGCGGTAAAGCTTGGCGTCAGCAGTTGTACCTGCCCCAGGCTATCAAGCAATAACTTATTGTTATGACCGCTATCGACCACCTGCGTCAGCGTGATCCCGGGCTCTGTCACTTGCTTTGACAGCACCTGGGCCCCCAGCGGGCGCGTGGCACTTGGTACCAACTGATAAAAGTCTATGCTGCCAAAGCGGTTAATAGTAAAAGCCAACTCTTTGAGTTCATCCACACCGGTTGAGAGTACTTGTGCACCGGATGATATTTCTACAGCCGTTGACGGCGTTATTTCTGTGCTGTCAAATACCGGCTTGATCACATAAAGCAGATAAAGAAAAATCAGCACTAAGGTCAGTAATACACTGATACCACCTAAAGTGATAAGCCAACGGGCAAATGAATTTTTTAGCTGGCGCGAACCGGCCGATTTTAACGCTGTCACCACGAATATTACCTTCAGACAAGGGAAGTTTAAATTACGGCAGGGATTATAAGACAGTTATATGACAGTTTTGTGACATGCGATAAAAGTTAAAAACCAGCCACTTAGAAATAAATTATTCACCGCGTAATAAATATTCATCCGTTGTTCAACTATGCTTAAAAACGAACATAACAACAGCGTTGTTTTCAGCTTTGGCTAACGCCCGCGATCAATGCTGAGACCAGGTAAAACCGGGAGTCACTTAAGGGATAAAAATAACACAAACATGATGAACTATAATTATCTGGCCGATACCTATCTGGAAAAAGAACAGAATGAAATCAAAGACCTGCTCTCTTCCATGGACTCCTTTCAAACCCGGGCATTAACGGTTTACAGCCAGCCTTTCCCGCTCACCTGCCCCGCTTGCGGGCAGACATATCAAGATATTTTTGCCTATTATAAAGTGATCAAGGCCAAAAAAAGTGAGCTGGTAACTTCAACAAAAACCGGCTCCGTCTTTGAGCAAAAATTTCATTGCCTGTGCTCCGAATATTTATTCGAGACCAGCTTTGACTACCGCGATACCAGCGAGCAGGGACAAAAACTCAGGGATTTATTCGACCTGTGCCTGGCAAAAGTCAATCAGCTCAACCTGGCGGATGTCAGCCGGGAAGAAATTTTTACCTGCATGCAGGCATTATTTTCATTTTACATTAATTTATATGCTTATTTTCGCAATGAGATCCCTTTTGATTTTTTAGATCTGATTGAACCCAGCTAACCGCACTTTGGTTATCTTCCCTGTTGATTTCTGCTTTACCGAGCCACTGGCACAGCAGCTTTAACCGGCAGTTTCCCCCTGTTTTTCAGGCAAATATAAATTTATTCGATTTTATTAAGCAAAACACTGGCAAGGCTATTGTTTTGGACTAAATTTGAAGAACTGGTGTACAAGTCGTAATCAGATTCTATATGACGTTTATTCGAATCAAGGGATGCACTGCTCTGTATGATGAAGCACGCAACCGGGTGTTTCAGTATGAATAAACCTTAAGCCTTATTAATGACCTTAAAAGATTGTCGTTTTTGAACAGAGGGTTCCCCTCAGTACCCTGTTCAAGTCGTAAACTAACTGAAAACTTGTTTAATTTTAACGCTTTGGCCGATATGAATAACAGGTAAGTTCAGCACATGTTTTACCCGGCCGGGGCTACAATTTTTCATAGGAAATGGAAACATGGCAAAGAAAATTCCCTCTAAAAAACTGAAAACCAAGGTCGAGTCCCAGGTCTCTAAACTCGAAGACCGCATAGCCCCGGGTGGCATAGGCGGTCTGGTAGGAGATTTAGGCGCAGATACCACGACCGACGATACCGGCACGACAACAGACCAGCCGCCAGCGGCAGACACCACCTCAGATGCCCCCCCTGCAGACGATGCCCCTCCCCCGGGTGACATGACCGGCGAGCAGGAAACGGTTTATACCGACAACGGCGACGGCAGCGGCTCAGCCGTTTATCCCGACGGCAGTGTCGAAACCTGGGAGGCCGACGGCAGCGGCAGCTGGGACGACGGCATGGGCAATTCCAGCAGCTGGAATGCCGACGGCTCCGGCACCTGGCAAAGCAGCGATGGCAGCAGCGGCAGCTATAACTCTGACGGCTCAAGCAGCTGGACCAATAGCGACGGCAGCAGCGGCAGCTATAACCCCGACGGCTCCGGCAGTTATACTTCCGCCGACGGCGTCACCGAAACCTGGGATGCCCAGGGCAATATCACCTATACCGATGCCGCAGGCAATGATATGGGCGACGGCGGTACGGGTGTGGTCACCGGCGATGACGGCACCGAATATAATTATGACAGCGACGGCTCCGGCTCTGCGGTCTCCCCGGACGGCACGGTTGAGACCTGGAGCAGTGACGGCTCCGGCTCTATTGCTTATGCCGATGGCTCTATGGAAACCTGGGATGGCCAGGGAGGCGGCAGCTGGGATGACGGCCAGGGCAACTCCAGTACCTGGAGCAGCGACGGCTCCAGTAGCTGGACCAGCAGCGACGGCTCAAGCGGCAGCTACAGTAGCGATGGCAGTTCCACTTACCAGGGGGCTGACGGCTCCTACAGCACAACCAATACCGATGGCTCCGGCAGCTGGGGCGACGGCCAGGGCAACTCGGGCACCTACAATGCCGATGGTTCAGGCAGCGAAACCTATGCCGACGGCTCTTCCAGCAGCTGGGCCCCCGACGGCAGCGGCAGCTGGGATGACGGTATGGGCAACTCCAGCACCTGGAACAGTGACGGCTCCGGCAGCTGGACCAGCAGCGACGGCTCAAGCGGCACCTATAACAGCGACGGCTCCTCCAGCTGGACCAACTCTGACGGCAGCAGCGGCAGCTATAACAGCGACGGCTCCGGCAGCTATACCTCAGCCGACGGCACCACGGAAAGCTGGGATGCCCAAGGGAATATCACCTATACCGACGCCGCCGGTAACGATCTCGGCGATGGTGGCATGGGAGAGGTTACCTCAGATGACGGCACTACCTATACCTATAACGAAGACGGCTCAGGCACCGCCACCCATCCCGACGGCACGGTAGAAACCTGGAACAGCGACGGCTCAGGTTCGATCGCCTTTAGCGATGGCTCGGTGGAAACCTGGGATGGCCAGGGCGGCGGCAGCTGGGATGACGGCCAGGGCAATTCCAGTACCTGGAATGCCGATGGCAGCGGCAGCTATACCGGCAGTGACGGCTCAAGCGGCACCTGGTCGGCCGACGGCAGCTCCAGTTATTATGCCGCCGACGGCTCCTACAATACCTACAATAGCGATGGCTCCGGCAGCTGGGGGGACGGCCAGGGCAACTCAGGCACCTGGGCCGCCGATGGCTCAGGCAGCGAAACCTATGCCGATGGCTCTTCCAGCAGCTGGAACAGCGACGGCAGCGGCCATTGGGATGACGGCATGGGCAATTCCAGTACCTGGAATAGCGACGGCAGCGGCAGCTGGACCAGCAGTGACGGCTCAAACGGCACCTATAACTCAGACGGCTCCAGCAGTTGGACCAATGCTGACGGCAGCAGCGGCACCTATAATGCCGACGGCTCCGGCAGCTATACCGCAGCCGACGGCAGCAGTGAAGTATGGGATGCCCAGGGCAATGTCACTTATTATGACGTCAACGGCGATACCAGTACTTATGATGAAACCGCCGGGGTGGTAACCGGCGATGACGGCACCACCTATACCTATAATGAAGACGGCTCCGGCAGCGCAGTTCACCCTGACGGCACGGTGGAAACCTGGAACGCGGACGGCTCAGGTTCGATAGCCTTTAGCGACGGCTCGATGGAAACCTGGGATGGCCAGGGCGGCGTCAGCTGGGATGACGGTATGGGCAACTCCAGTACCTGGCATAGCGACGGCAGCGGCAGCTTTACCGGCTCAGACGGCAGCAGCGGCTCCTGGAGCTCAGACGGCAGCTCCACCTACACCGGGGCCGACGGTTCCTACAGCACCTATAATGCCGATGGCAGCGGCAGCTGGGGGGACGGCCAGGGGAATTCAGGTACCTACAATGCCGATGGCTCAGGCAGCGAAACCTATGCCGACGGCTCATCCAGCAGCTGGGCCCCCGATGGCAGCGGCAGCTGGGATGACGGTATGGGCAACTCCAGCACCTGGCATAGCGACGGCTCCGGCAGCTGGACCAGCAGTGACGGCAGCAGCGGCACTTATAACAGCGACGGCTCCAGCAGCTGGACCAATAGTGACGGCAGCAGCGGCACCTATAACGCCGACGGCTCCGGCAGCTATACCTCAGCCGACGGCACCACGGAAACCTGGGATGCCCAGGGCAATATCACCTATACCGATGCCGCGGGTAACGATCTCGGCGACGGCGGCAGCGGGGATGTTATCGGCGATGACGGTACCCAGTATACCTATAACGAAGACGGCTCAGGCACCGCTACCCACCCTGACGGCACGGTGGAAAGCTGGAACGTGGACGGCTCAGGCTCTGTCGCTTATGCCGACGGCTCTGTGGAAACCTGGGATGGCCAGGGCGGCGGCAGCTGGGATGACGGTATGGGCAATACCAATTCCTGGAGCAGCGACGGCTCTGGCAGCTGGACCAGTAGCGACGGCAGCAGCGGCAGCTGGTCCGCCGACGGCAGCTCCACCTATACCGGGGCCGATGGCAGCAGTAATACCTATAATAGTGACGGCTCCAGCAGCTGGACCAGCAGCGACGGCAGCAGTGGCACCTACAATGCAGATGGCTCCGGCAGCGAAACCTATGCCGACGGCTCCTCCAGCAGCTGGGGCAGTGATGGCAGCGGCAGCTGGGATGACGGCATGGGCAATACCAGTACCTGGAATAGCGATGGCAGCGGTAGCTGGACCAGCTCAGATGGCAGCAGCGGTACCTACAACAGCGACGGCTCCAGCAGCTGGACCAATAGCGACGGCAGCAGCGGTACCTATAACAGCGACGGCTCCGGCAGCTATACCTCGGCCGACGGCACCACGGAAACCTGGGATGCTCAGGGCAATATCACCTATACCGATGCCGCGGGTAACGATCTCGGCGATGGCGGTACAGGTGATGTCACCGGCGATGACGGTACCCAGTATACCTATAACGAAGACGGCTCGGGCACCGCCACCCATCCCGACGGCACGGTGGAAAGCTGGAATGCCGATGGCTCCGGCTCTGTTACTTTTGCCGACGGCTCGGTGGAAACCTGGGACGGCCAGGGCAATGGCAGCTGGGATGACGGTATGGGCAATACCAGCACCTGGAATAGCGATGGCTCCGGCAGTTATACCAATGCCGATGGCAGTAGTGGTACCTGGTCAAGCGACGGTACTTCCAGCCATACCGAAGCAGACGGCACAACCTGGCAGTATAACCCTGACGGCAGCGGCAGCGTGACCTATGCCGACGGCACTACCGAGCAGTGGACGTAATGGACTCTATGCCTCTTCTCAGGAAGCCTACGGGCTCAAGCGGCTGGCAGTATAACCCTGACGGCAGCGGCAGCGTGACCTATGCCGACGGCACTACCGAGCAGTGGACGTAATGGACTCTATGCCTCTTCTCAGGAAGCCAACGGGCTCAAACGGCTGGCAGTATAACCCTGACGGCAGCGGCAGCGTGACCTATGCCGACGGTACAACCGAGCAATGGACGTAATGGACTCTATGCCTCTTCTCAGGAAGCCTACGGGCTCAAATGGCTGGCAGTATAACCCTGACGGCAGCGGCAGCGTGACCTATGCCGATGGTACAACCGAGCAGTGGACGTAATAACGAGGCTCCTGCGCTTTATTGAACACAGGATTTAGCGCAGGGGCAAAACTTTAACCGAGCTTTACACAATAAACTTAATGTTTTATGCAACGTTTTTTATGCAGAAGATAAATGAAATGTTGTTTACCACGAGTTTTACTTAAATACCCAAGGAGAATGGATATGACTATTCCACAAAACAAACTGAATGAAGTAAAAACAGCGGCAAGCGCGGCCATGGCTCGCTCTAAAGCAAGACAGGCACAAATTACCGCCAATATACATCAGATCAAGGCCAAACAGGTCACTAACCGCCCCCGGCCTTAACCGCCAACCGGGTGGCGGATAAATAGCCGCCGCCCCGATAAACTTCAAACTTACCGGAACAGTACTTGTTCCGGTAAGTCTTTCTTTCATTTGACTATTGATTGAGCTACAGGTCTTATAACTAGTCTTACTAACGGCTTTATTACCAGTCTTATTCTCAGCTTTTTGTGAGTTTTGTTATCAAGTAGGTCATTAGTTAATTTTTAATAGTAAATATCATCTATTCTTAAAGACATCGGAACAAATTAGTCTTCACTTTTAATGCCTTAAGCGGCAGGGCAAAGCAATTTTGGACGCTCAACAACAACAAATACGCCAACTGGAAAAAACCATCAAGCGCTTGACGATTTCACGCCAGCTTTTACAGGAATTTATCAGTAATGTAAAAGGGGTGAAACAGCTGGTAGCGATCGTGTTTGACCGGGTATTAGAAGCCCTGGACGCAGAGTCCGGCTCTTTGTGGTTAGTGGATAAAACAAAAAACCAGAATGTCTGCCACCTGGCCAAAGGCACCGCCAAAAACCGGGTGATCGGCCTGCGTTTACCTTTTGGTGTCGGCGTGGTCGGCGCCGTGGTCGAAAACCAGCAACCTGAGCTGATCATGGATTGCGGCAAAGATCCCCGCTTTAATGCCGAAGTCGATAAAAATACCGGCTTTATCACCCATTCGATGATTTGTGTGCCCCTGACCGTCAGTAACGAGTCTTACGGCGCCATCCAGGTGATCAACAAAAGAAGCGGCGTTAACCACAGGTTTGATGAAGAAGACTGCGAGCTGGTAAAAGAGCTGGCGGTTGCCGCCTCGCTGTCGATGAGAAACGCCCGCCTGCTGGAAGTAGAAAGCCTGGTCAAGGAAATGAATATCCTGATGACCATTTCCAAGGAAGTGGTCGCTACCTTGGACATAGAACAGGTACTCGATTATGTCGTCAATAAAACCAATGAACTGGTAGAAATCACCGGCGGCGCCATTGCCTTATGGGATGAAAACCGCAAGGTGCTCAAACTCAGGGTGTTATCCGGCGGCGAGGCCATAGACATCAAACAGGACAAACAGCAAGAGCAACTGGCGCTGATGGAGCAAATCAGAACCTTAGGGCGCAGCTCTTATGTTGCCGACCGCCTCAGCTATAAAAAAACCCTCAAAGGCGGTGCTAACGCCTGGCTCAACTACCTGGAAAAACATGAATTAAATGCCTTTTGGGCGGTGCCGCTCGAAGACGATGAAGGGGTTTTGGGGGTGCTCTGGTTTGAAAGCGATAAGTCCCATTTTGCCGGCCAGGGCAAAACCGATTTATTGCATATTCTCGCTACCCAGGCCACGGTCGCCCTGCGCAATGCCAGTTTATTTAAAAGCATCCCCTTTAGCGCCACCTTAAGCAATATCGGCCAAAAAGGGCAAAAAATGCTCGCCACCGGCAAGAAAAAATCCCTGACCCTGATCTTAGCCTCGATATTATTGCTTGAAGTGCTGCATTACGCGCCTTTTTTCCGCTTTGTTTCCGGCCAGACCATAGTCGAAGCCAGGCTCGGTGTCGGCGCCTTTTTACCTGTGGCCGGGCGGGTGGAAAACATCATGGTGAAAGAAGGACAAACGGTGAAGTCGGGAGATATTATTGCCAAACTCGACCCCGCCCTGCCCAGGCTCACCCTGGTAGAAGCCGAGGCAAAACTGGCGATTTTAGACCGGCAAATCATTGAAGCCCGGGCGGAGTCGGATGCCGCCTTAATGAGCAAATCCGCGATCGAGCGGGCGGCGGCAAACGCCCAGGTGGTCAAAGCCAGGTACGATTTGGAGCAGGTCAATATCCGCGCCCCCATAGACGGTATCGTTTTAACCCCCAGGCCCCAGGAATTAACCGGACGCTATTTTGCCTTAGGGGAAGAAATCATGCGTTTCGTCAACCCCGAAAACCTGCTGGTGATCGTCCATATCCCGGAAACCGATTTAACCGACATCGAAGTCGGCCAAAGGGTCAAAGGCGTTATGCGCTCCCAGCCGGGAGAGTACTTTACCGGCATTGTCCGCCATATCGGCCAGGCCTATGAAACCCCCAATACCGTACTCGAGTCTTCTTCCGAACTCGAAAGCGAAGAAACCAATACCGGCTTTATTGCCGAAGTGGAAATCGCCCATGCCCCCTATCAGCTGCGCCCCGGCATGACCGGACAGGCCATTATCACCACCCCGAAAACCTCGGCCCTGGTCAAGATATGGCGCAGGATCAGCAATTTCTTTGCCTTTAATTTCGGCTGGTAACCCCATGGAAGCCATAGTTCCGCCACCGCTGAGACTCGATTTAAAGATCCGTGAACTGGTGCAGCGGGGAAAAACCACCTACGTCATCAAAGAACCGGATAAACAGGAGTATTATCATTTCGATCAGGCCCAGTACCAGATGCTGATCCTGTTTGATAATAAGAAAACCCTGGAGCAGCTGGTGGAAACCTTTAACCAGCAGTCGCAGCAATATGAATTTGACCTCGAAGCCCTGCAGGACATATACGACTCCTGCAAAGACTTACATTTACTCAAACGCAGCCGCCAGGAAGAAACCGCCGCTTTGCTGGAAAGGAACCGGGAAGAGCGGCGGAAAAAGATCTTGCAGGCCAAAGGCAGTTTGCTGTTCCTGCGTTTTCACCTGGTCGACCCCAATGCTTTTTTTGACCGCATTATCGACCGCATCCGTTTTTTATGGACACCGACGGCGGTACGCTGGCAAATCAGCTTAGTGGCCGTCGCCTTTGTTTTAGTCCTGTTTCAGGGAGAGCGATTTTTACAGGACTTCAACCGTATTTACCTCAGCAACCAGGGCAACCTCGGCGGCCTGCTCGCCATCTGGTTTATTGCCCTGGGGGCCATCGCCCTGCATGAATGCGGCCATGGCCTCACCTGCAAGCATTTCGGCGGCGACGTGCACGATATGGGCTTTTTGTTTTTGGCATTCCAGCCCTGTCTGTACTGTAATGTCAATGATGCCTGGCTGTTTGAGCATAAACGCCATAAAATTTATGTCGCCCTGGCCGGTGTCTGGGTCGAACTCTTGCTGGCGGCACTGGCGGCCCTGCTATGGCTGTTAATCGATATCTCCAATCCCCTGGGTTTTGTTGCTTTTGTCCTGATGACCATCAGCACCGCCAGTTCGCTTTTTATTAACCTCAATCCGCTGCTCAAGTTCGACGGTTACTATATCCTCACCGATATGCTGGAAATGGAAAACCTGCGGCAAAATTCCACCGCCTGGTTTTCCTGGTCCATTAAGCGCCATATACTGCGGCTCGATACCGAGCCGCCACTGAGTCCTTCGCCGCGGGAAAAACGCATTTATCTGATCTATGGCGGCCTGGTCGCCCTGTATATGACCATCATTCTCAGTGCTATTGGCATCATAGGTTATGGTTTGGTTTCCAGGGAGTTCGGCTTTTTTGCCAATCTCGGCTTTATCTATCTGTTTTACCTGTTGATGAAAAAACTCACCGGCAGCTGGGGGGAGACCTTAGTGCACTGGCATAAAACTTTTTTCTGGAGTTCCAGCAAGCGGCAAAAGCGCACCCTTGGCGGCCTGTTGCTGATATTACTGGTACTGATTTTCTGGCAACCCCAGATGCGTATCCGCTCACATGGCATCATAGAAAGCACCCGGGTGACACTTTATGCCCCGCAAAACGCTTTTGTGACCTATGTCGGTTATGATCAGCAAAGGCAGCTGGCGACAATGCCAACCCCTTTACTTTTATCCCTGTCTTCTCCCGAGCTCAACCTGACCCGGGAAGCCTATTTGGCGGAGCAGGCGGCGCTGAGGTTACAGCAAACCATAGCCCTGTCGGAAAAAGAGCAGGCCAAAAACCGCCAGCTACTGATACAGCTGGCACTGATCCAGGACAAACTCGCCCAGGTGGACCATCAGCTCAGGCAACTGGATATCTACCCTCCTCCCGGCCACTGGCAGGTGGAAGGCATGCCGCCGCAGGCGCTGCAGGGACGTTTCTTCGAGCAAAACGGCGAAATACTGACCCTGGTGGACGCCACAGAGCGCTATATCGATGTCATCGTTGACCAGCGCGATGTTTACCTGCTGCAAACCGGCAATGTCGGACGGATAAAACTGACCGGCAGCCCGGCCGAGATCTACCAGGGGAAAATTACCACTATCTCGCCAGTGGCCACCCTGGAAGATGTCGAACAAAGTTTCAAGGTCAGGATGCAGCTATTACCGACAGAAAATGTCCATCCGGCGCCGCTGGGGCTATCGGGTGATGCCCTGATCTTTGGCGAGCACCAGCCGCTTTGGCGGCATATTTTCCATGAAATCAGAAAAATATTGCGGGCAGACTTATGGTTATAAAAAGGCTTATTTCAGCTTATTTCCTGCTATCCGGCTTGATGTATCTATTGCCGGCAATGGCGGCTGATGCCGCCGGGAAAATCGATCCCAGCATACATTTACGCGGCGTAGTGCTGCCGGGTGAACAGGTCAAAATAGCCTTTTCACAGGGAGGACTATTGCTGGAAATGCTGGGCAACGGCAAGTCGGCAGCCAAGGGGGAGATACTGGCGCGCATAGATGATAACAAGGCCAGGGCGGATATGCACAAAAACCAGGCCCTGATGCAGTCGGCATCTTCTGCCCTGAAAGCAGCCGAGCATAAACGCAGTAAAACTGCGCGACTGGTCAAAGAAAATATCCTCTCGGATATCGCCCTGGTAGAAGCCGACTTTGAAATTGAGATGGCAAAATCCAAGGAGCAGGCCGCCCGGGCACAGCTGGCGTTATCAAAAATCGCCCTGGCCAACTGCGTGATTTACGCCCCCTTCGACGGTACCATAGTCACACAGGATGCCAGCATTAACGAATGGGTCAAGTCCGGCACCCCGATTATGGAGTATGCCACATTAAACCAGTTAGTGCTGTCCATTGATGTGCCCCCTGATTTTATTCAATACCTGAACCCGGGACAGGAAACCGCGATTACCATCAATCAGCAAGTGGTGGGCAAGGTGCAATTAAAACAGATCTTTCCCCATATCGATCCCGCCAGCGGTTTACGGCGCATCATCTGGTCTGTGCAAGCAGACAATAACCAAATCTTATCAGGCCGCTATGTCGAATTAGAAAACTGGTTGCCGCAGCAATAACGGGGAAACAACAGATGACGATAGCCGGTTCCATAGATTTACTTAAGCCAGTTAAGCGCCTCATTAAGCCGGCACTGCTGCTGTTCAGCGCCGGCCTCAGCTCTATGGCCCAGGGCAGCGCCAAACTCAGCTTTGAGCAAATTACCGAACTGGCATTTAAGCAAAACCCGATATTATTGGGGCAGCAGGAAAATACCTATGCTAAAGATGCCAGCGAAAAAGCCGCCTTTCGCCAACTCCTGCCCAACTTTTCAGCAAGCAGTAGCGGGGAAAAAGTGCTCCAGGGAGATGCCGCCGATACGCCTGACGATACCTTGTACTCCGCCCGGTTAACCTTGTCGCAACCCCTGTATCGCCCCGCACTTGTGGCTAACTATAAAAAGTCCGCCCTGGATCAGTTAGACGCCCGCCTCAACCTGGCGCGCACCCGGGAGCAACTGTTATTTGATCTCAAAAGCGCCTGGTATCAGTTATTAACCGCCCAGCTGCTGGTGGCCGAATCACAGGAATCCCTTGAACGCCTCAAACAACACCAGGCTAATGCCGAGCATATGTACGCCAATGCCCTGATCTGGAGTAATGATGTATTGCAGGCCAAGGTCAGGGTCTCCAGCGGCCTGCAGGAACTGCTGGTCAGTAAAAATAACGTCCTCGATGCCAAACGTCAGTTGAATATTTTGATGGACCGCGAAATCACCTTTGCCTTTGATACCCGGGGGCAGCTTGACTACAGCCCGGTAAAATGGCGCTATCAGGATGCCGTCAATTATACCTTGGGCCATAGGGCCGAACTGAAACAGACACAGCTTGATATTGATATTGCCCGACAAGATCGTAATATCGCCAAAGCCGATATGAAACCCAGCCTGGATCTCAATCTGCAGCGGGGTTCCAGCGCCTTTAACTCAAGTTTTGATAATTCCGTCACCGAAACCCAGGTGACTTTATCGCTGCAGTGGAATTTCTGGCAATGGGGTAAAACTTCACAGCAGGTTGCCGCCGTAGACTACAACCTGCGCCGGTTATCTTTAGATCTGCGGCAACAGAAAAACCAATTCCAGGCGGATGTCCACGCCGTGTGGCTGAAGTTACAGGAGGCAGACAATAACCTTAAGGTCTTGCAACAATCGCTGGCACTGGCCAAAGAAAATTTCCGCGTCAGCCAGATACGCTACAAGGAGCAACTGGGCAGCTCCAATGACGTGCTCGACGCCCAGGATCTGCTCACCCAAACCCGGAGCAACCATATCCAGGCGCTGGGACAGTTTTTAACCGCCAAGGCCGAACTCGATTATGTTATCGGGGTACCGGTCAATGCCCAGGGCCAGCTGCAACCTTAAAAAGCCGGCCTGGCTATAGAGCTATCGCTTTAGCGCAATTCCCGGCGCAAGACCTTACCTACCGTGGATTTGGGCAACTCCTCAACAAAGTGATATTCTTTGGGCACCTTATAGGCGCTGAGTTGACTGCGGCAATAGGCAGTGATTTGCTCGGCGATCAGGTATTCGGCAAAGTCTGGGGATTGCGAATCATTTTCTTCCAGCACGATATAAGCACAGACTTTTTCCCCCGAGTTTTCATCGGCATGGCCCACCACCGCCGACTCCAAAATTTTCGGGTGCAGCGCCAGCACTTCTTCAATTTCATTGGGGTAAACATTAAAGCCGGACACCAAAATCATGTCTTTTTTGCGGTCAACGATTTGTACCCGGCCATCCTCATGGATAAAGCCGATATCGCCGGTTTTAAAGAAACCCTTGACCAATGCCTGTTCACTGGCCCGGGCCTGCTGCCAGTAGCCTGACATCACCTGCGGTCCCCGGGCGACAATTTCCCCGGTTTCACCTATGGCTAAAGCCCGGTTGTCTTCATCCCAGATCTCTATCTCGGTAGCGATTAACGGCCAGCCTATGGTGCCGAGTTTTTCTTTACCCGGGGTATTAAAGCACAAGACCGGCGAGGTTTCCGATAAGCCATAACCTTCGGAGATGGTACAGCCGGTGAGCTGGTGCCATAAGTTGGCGGCATTTTGGGTCAGGGCGCTGCCGCCGGATATGGTCAGTTTTAACCGGGAAAAGTCCAGTTGTTTAAAGCCGTCATGGTGACATAAGCCGACAAACAAGGTATTGATGCCGGTAAAGCTGGTAAAAGCGTAGGGTTTGATTTCATTGACAAATGCATCAAGATCCCTGGGATTGGCGATCAGCACGTTATGGGCCCCCTGAGACGCCGCCAATAACAGGTTCACCATAAAGGCATAAATATGATACAGGGGTAAGGGACAAATATAGATGTCTTCTCCCGGTTGTAATACCGGCGCAAACCTTTCATGGGTCTGCTGGACATTCGCCGCCAGGTTGCCATGGCTAAGCATGGCGCCCTTTGACAGTCCTGTGGTACCGCCCGTGTATTGCAACAGAGCGAGTGTTTCCAGGCTTTCCGGCTGCACCGTCCGGGGCGCTTGTGCTTTCCCCTTAGCAAGGGCGCCGTTAAAACTGCTGAGCAAGACAGTCGACGGCAAGTTATCCAACAGCTCCCGGCTGAGCAAATTAGTAATATCCTGCTCGCCGGTCAGTAAATCATCGGCTTTGGTGACGATCAGGGTTTCAAGCTCAGTATCTGCTAATATTTCCGCAAGCTTTGGCACCACATCCCCATAGGCGATAATGCCTTTAACCCCGGCATCCCTGAACTGGTGTGCCATCTCCCGGGTGGTGTATAAAGGGTTGGTATTAACGATCACTAAGCCCGCAGACATGGCGGCATAGGCGGCAATCGGAAACTGGATGATATTGGGCAACTGTATGGCAATACGATCACCCGGCACCAGCTTGGTATGATGTTGCAGATAACTGGCCAGTGCCCGTGATTGCTGCTCGACTTCCTTAAAGCTCAGGGTTTGTCCCAAACAGCTAAACGCCGGTTTGTCGGCGAACCTGGTCATGGCCTGTTGCACCAGGTCAAATACGCTGCCAAGGCCGTTTAACTCTACCCCTGTACTGCTGTTATTACTCATATCAAATCCTTGTCGTTATTTTTATATCCGTAGCTAATGTGCGCTACACCATTAGCGTAAAAAGAGTTTATAAATTAGTTTATGCACCAGTTTGCCATAAGGGGGAAAGGCCAGACTGGAGCTGTTGCGTTTGCCTTTTTTCAGCACAGATTTTGCTTTTGATAAGGTCAAAAAACCTTCATGGCCATGATAATGCCCCATACCGGAAGGCCCTATGCCGCCAAAGGGCATATCGTCCTGCGCCACCTGCATCGCCGATTCATTAAGGCACACACCGCCGGCATGGGTTTGTTGCAACACTTTTTGCTGAACCTGATCATCAAAACTGCACAGGTATAACGCCAGCGGTCTGGGCCTGTCGTTGACATAAGCGATGGCATCATCGAGCGAGTCATAACTAACTATCGGCAACAGCGGACCAAAAATTTCTTCCTGCATCAGGGTCATGTCATCACTGACTTTTGACACTAAGGTCAGGGGAATTTTCCTTTGCTCCCTGCAGGCAGCGCCGCTGTCATCGCCAAGCTCGGTGATTTCGGCACCTTTTTCTCTGGCATCTTCGAGCCAGGCCGTTAACCGCTCAAACTGCGCCTCATTGATAATGCTGGTGTAGTCTTTGTTGTTGGCAATATCCGGGTACATTTTACTGAACCAGTCGGCGAAAGCCTGCTTAAGCTCTTCAACACGTCCCTTGGGACATAAAATATAATCCGGGGCGACACAGGTTTGCCCGGCATTGAGGGTTTTCCCTAAAATCAGCCGCGAAACCGCATCTTTTATGGCAATGGTGTCATCGATAATGGTGGGGGATTTCCCCCCCAGCTCTAAGGTTACCGGGGTTAAATTAGCAGCTGCCGCCGCCATCACCATTTTACCGACCCGGGTTGAGCCGGTAAACAGCAAGTGGTCAAACGGCTGACGGGAAAAATGCGCCGCCACATCCGGGCCGCCGGCGATAATCGCCACCTTGTCCTGTGAAAAAATACTGCCCAACATTTTCGCCAGCACGGCATTGGTTTTCGGGGTAAATTCTGACATTTTGATCAAGGCGCGGTTACCCGCCGCCAGCGCCGTGGTTAACGGCCCTAAAGACAAAAACAGCGGATAATTCCACGGGGTAATAATACCGATCACTCCTAACGGCTGATACATCACATAACCGCTTGCCGGCTGGAATAATACACCGACATGGCGTTTTGACGGTTTCATCCATTTTTTCAGGCGTTTTATCGCATAATTGATGCCCATCACGGTTGGCATCAGGTCCGCCATTTTACTGTCGTCTAAGCTGCGGCAGCCAAAATCTTCAGACAAGGCCTGCACCAGCTCCTGTTGATGACCAAGCAGGGCTTTCTTCAGCTGCTGTAAATCATGAATACGGTCACTGGCTGCTAAATAAGGCTGCTGTTTAAATGCCGCTTGTTGTAATTGAAAAACGTCATCCACCAGGGTGATTTGTTCCCTGTCGTCCGCTTGGGTATATGAATTACTTGCCATAAAAACTTCCTGCTTAACTTCTTGTTAGAAAATGGCTTTTATGACAAATATCTACTCCTGCACCAGGAAAATTCCATTGTCATCCGCACCATCTTTGTATATGTTAATTTATTATTGGTTATTGCCAACTAGCTCAAAGTACAGGTGCCGATACAAATTCAGCCCCGGGAATATTGCGCCTAAACTGGCTTGAGTATATATAAGCACATTATCAATAAGTTGACGACAGTTTTTAAACAGGTGTTTACATTTAAAAAATCACGGAGCAAATATGAGCATTGCCGATTATATGTCAACCAAATTAATCACCTTGTCCATGGACGATGATCTGGGCAAAGCCAAGGCTATTTTTGATCAACACCAAATCCATCATATATTGGTCACCGATAACAAAGAGCTGGTGGGCATCTTTACCGACAGGGATCTTTATAAACACTTAAGTCCGGCCATAGGCACCTATAAAGAAACCCACAAAGACACGGCATATTTGCAGAAAAAGATTCACCTGATCATGACCCGGGACCTGATCACCTGCGCCGCCAACCTGCCGTTAAATGAAGCGGTTGTACTCTTCTACGACAATCATATCTCTTGCCTGCCGGTGGTAGATGAGCATTACCGCCCGGTCGGCATTATCACCTGGCGGGATATCATCAAAATTCTGGCATTGCAGCATAAAAAAAGAAGTGAGTAATTCCAGCATACGCATCTTGAGCACACCGGATTACTTACAGAAGGTAAGTACTTAACTTATATCTGGAGGGCTCTCTACCGAAAAACAGGCTGACACACTTCCCTGTAATGCCCGGCTTATGCTCATCCTGAGCGCGCCGGATACATACTTCCCTGTAATACCCCGCTAATGCTCATCCTGAGCGCGCCGGATACATACTTCCCTGTAATACCCCGCTAATGCTCATCCTGAGCGCGCCGAATACATACTTCCCTGTAATACCCCGCTAATGCTCATCCTGAGCGCGCCGGATACATACTTCCCTGTAATAAAAAAAGGCTCCGCAAAGGGAGCCCTGTTTTACTCAATGCCACTTAATAACACGGCTTATTCTGCCAAACAGACATTTAACGAGGTGATACCAATATCGCCGGTATAGAGGTTGGTTAAGCTGGTCACCGCGCTGTACTCGGGCTCATTGATACTCGACAGCCAAAAACCTTCGGTGCTGACGGCAAATTCACCGTATGCCGGCAATGAAATACTGAAGTTTTCCCCTACTTCCAGACTGTACTCTTGCTGATAATCAATGGCAAACAGGGTTGATTCATCTTCAACAAGGGCAAAATTAACATTCAAGCTATCGGGTCCCTGCCCCTGATAATCGTTACAGTCAAAAAACAACCCGGTCACAGTTTGCATCACAGGTAACTTCTGCACCGGTAATAACAAGGCAAAGTCATAATTCCCCGGGGCATTGCTTTTAACAATACCGTCACTGGTATAGACAGCGGTAGGAACAGTATCGTCACTGACTGTGATGGTGATGGTCTCATTTTCTGCCACTTGTATTTCGGTGGAAAATTCTCCCTGGTTGCTGGTAGTCAACTCAATATCATTGACTTTGACGTTAAGCCCAATCAGGGAAACATTTTGAGAATTGACCAGTTTTCCATAAACCATACCGTTTAATAAACTGCTTGCTTCAGATGCCGTGATCACCACATTATCGGCTTCAGAAAAGGTATAGCCGTCAAAAACCTTCAGGGACAATACATATTCACCGGCTACGTCGGGGATAAAACTGACGTTAACCTGATTGTCACTATCAAGATTGCTGTTACTGCCTTCCGGTTTACTGATAAATTCCCAGCTATATTGCAGCTGCCCACCTTCGGGATCACTACTGCCACCGGCATCTAAATTCACGCTTTCATGTACCCCGACCTCCTGGTCATTTCCGGCGTCCGCTACAGGTGCCATATTGTCGGTACTGACGGTGATCACTACCTGATCCGCCTCACTGGTAAGGGCGCCATCGGATACTTCCAGGCTAAATGTAAACGTGCCTTCAACATCGGCAGTAAATCTTGTTTGCACGTCGGTTTCAGACATCAGGGTCGCGGAACTGTCTGCCGGCTTAGTGAGCATTTCCCAGCGATAAGTGAGTTGATCATTATTGGCATCTGAACTCAGACTGCCGTCGAGTATCACAATGCCGGTGACCAGGACATGCTGGTTTTCACCGGCATTGGCAACCGGCCTGCTGTTTTCTTCACTGGCGGCCACGCTAATAACCACCTCATCCGCTTCACTGGTTAAAACACCGTCATTGACCACAAGGGAGAGACGGTAATTACCGATCACATCTGCACTGAACCTGGGCTGCGCCAAAGTTTCATCATCGAGAGTGGCATCGCTGCCCTGAGGTTTTTCGATAAACTGCCATAAATAACTGATGGCGCCGCCGTCGGGATCCTGACTTTGGCTGCCATCAAGCTGCACGCTGGCATTAATCAGCACATTTTGATCCCGCCCGGCACTGGCCACAGGCACCTGATCCGGTGTCGTAGTATCGTCAAGCACAGTAAATTGGATACTTTTTGTGGCACTGTCTTTTTGCCCGTCATTCACCACCAGAGATAAGCGAAATTCCCCCGTTTGTACCGCGACAAAACTAATTTCTACCTGATCCGCATTCGCCAAAACCAGGGGTTCTCCATTTTCATCGCTTAAACTCCAGCTATAACGCAGACTATCGCCGTCACTGTCACTGCTTTGTGAGCCACTGAAATTAAGAGCAGCTCCTAATGGCACAACACTGACATCAGCCATGTTATGACTGATTTGGGCTACCGGGGTATGGTTGGTGATCACCGGCTTATCAGAGCCGCCGCCTCCGCCGCCGCAACCACTTAACAAAAGTACTGCCGAGGTGAAAGCAAAAACTATTTTATTCATAAAAATCCTTTTAAGTGCTAAAAGTAGGTTAATTCATTCCGACCAAACCGCATTACCTGGTAAATCACCAAATAAAATAGCCCGACATTTCTCAGGGAGCTACATCGGGTGAAAGTCACAGCAATTGTAACAAAGCCAGATTTTACATTCTAGCAACAATTGATGCACTTTTAGATTACACAAGATTACAGCCTGCTTCGCCGGTAGCCAAGCCTATTTAGCAAAGATATCGAGATAACGATTAATGAACTTATTGCTTTGCTTTTGTGGCGTAAGTTTATCCACCACCTCCAGTGCCTGGACACTCTTACTCAGGCCCACCCGGTCATCTAAAGGTAACTGGCTGAAAGACTCTGACTGGACCACTTCTGTCAAAGTGGCGATGGCATGACTAAGGGATTGTTGAAAGTTGTCCGCTTTTTTTGCCTGCTCAACATCGCTAAGAATTGCCTGAGCAGAGCTAAGCGCCTTATTCATTTCTATTTCGGTATCCGTTGGCTCTGTCCGGGAGTTTTCCCCGTTTTGTTCATCGGCATCGACACTGTTAAAGCGTTGCTGAAAATCCTCGATAAATCCGGCCAAAGAAGCGGTTACGGTTTGAGTTTCACCTTCCTGAGACTGCTCACCTTGCGCCGTTTTGGCGAGGTTCCCATACTCGGCTTTTGAAATCAGGCCATATTCGTAGGCCCGCTCCACCAGTTTATCCACATCTACCGAGGTCAAAGGACCCTTTTTAAAAAACTCTGCACTGATGGCATTAATTTTTTCGGCTTTGGAAGACAAAAACAGGTTATTGCCCGCAGCTGCGGCACTTTCCTCCCGGACGGTGCCGGCAGAAGCAGTGCTTTCCGCTGTACTATTGACGGTATCCAGGCGGTTATTGGCTGTCTGTGTTGTGTAGGCATTAATGCTGGTTAACATAGCGATCCGTGTTACAAATTATTGACGAATAATGAAATATACAAGTATTAGTATGTAACCTAGCAAGTAGCGAACCAGAACTAACAGCCCGCTCGACATTTTCTGTTAACACCAGCAACGTCTTACCGCCACCGCTGAGCCTGCATATAAAGGCTTAATATCGATAAAACAACAAGCAGGCTAGCCTCTTGATCTCTATTCGGGGAACAAATCCTCCCCGAGACTGGTTTTATCCGTTAACTCACTCTACCCGGTCACAAAAAAGTGAAGTTATCGTAAACACATTTGCTTGCCCTGCCCCTTTAACTTAAAATATCGACAACACAATTTCCCTTAAAATAAAAAGGTTTCTTCATGGCATTGCCGGACAAATTTATCTATTCGATGCATCGCGTCAGCAAGGTGGTTCCTCCTAAACGCACCATCTTAAAAGACATTTCCTTATCCTTTTTCCCCGGCGCTAAAATTGGCGTGTTAGGTCTCAATGGCGCCGGTAAATCTACCCTGCTGCGCATTATGGCCGGGGTTGATACCGAGTTTGACGGCGAAGCCAAGGCCCTTGCCGGTACCAACATAGGTTACCTGCCGCAGGAACCGCAACTTGATGAAGAAAAAAGTGTCCGCGAAGTGGTAGAAGAAGCGGTCTCACAAGTGAAAAATGCCATTAAGCGCCTGGATGAAGTCTATGCCGCTTATGCCGAGGAAGACGCCGACTTCGATGCCCTGGCCAAAGAGCAGGGAGAACTTGAAGACATCATCAACAGCCAGGACGGCCACAACATCGACAATGTCCTTGAGCGGGCTGCCGATGCCTTACGTCTGCCTGCCTGGGAGCAAAAAGTTGCCAACCTCAGCGGTGGAGAACGCCGCCGGGTCGCCCTTTGCCGCTTGTTGCTGCAAAAACCGGATATGCTGCTTTTGGACGAACCCACCAACCACTTGGATGCCGAGTCAGTTGCCTGGTTAGAGCGCTTTTTACATGATTATTCAGGTACTGTGGTTGCCATTACCCACGACAGATACTTCCTCGATAATGTTGCCGGCTGGATCCTCGAACTCGACCGCGGCCATGGTATTCCATGGGAAGGCAATTATTCTTCCTGGCTTGAACAAAAAGACCAGCGCCTGCAACAGGAAAGCAAGGCAGAAAGCGCCCTGCAAAAAACCATCAAGCACGAGCTGGAATGGGTACGATCCAATCCCAAGGCACGCCAGGCAAAAAGTAAGGCACGTATGGCGCGCTTCGAAGAACTTAACAGCCAGGAAGTGCAAAAACGTAACGAAACCAATGAGCTTTATATTCCACCCGGACCACGTTTGGGGGATAAGGTCTTGGATGTCAGCAACCTGACCAAGTCGTTCGGCGACAGGGTATTAATTGATGACTTAAGCTTTAGTATCCCTAAAGGCGCCATCGTCGGTATTATCGGAGCAAACGGCGCCGGTAAGTCTACCCTGTTTAAAATGCTCTCCGGCACCGAGCAGGCAGACTCGGGTCAAGTTGATCTCGGGGAAACCGTTAAGCTGGCCAGTGTCGACCAGTTCCGTGACGATATGGACGGCGCAAAAACCGTTTATCAGGAAATTTCCGAAGGCCATGATATTATCGAGATCGGCAATTACCAGATCCCGAGCCGCGCCTACGTCAGCCGCTTTAACTTTAAAGGCAATGACCAGCAAAAATTCATCAAGGACTTATCCGGCGGTGAACGCAACCGGGTGCACCTGGCCAAACTGGTGAAAACCGGCGGCAACTTATTGCTGCTGGATGAGCCCACCAATGACCTGGACGTGGAAACCCTCAGGGCCCTGGAAGAGGCGTTACTGGACTTTGCCGGCTGTGCTATGGTTATCTCCCATGACCGCTGGTTCCTCGACCGTATCGCCACCCATATCCTGGATTACCGCGATGAAGGCCAGGTAAACTTCTTTGAAGGTAACTTTACCGAGTACGACGAATGGCTGAAGAAAACCTTAGGTCCGGCGGCGGTTGAACCCCACAGGATCAAGTATAAAAAAATCAGCTAATCTCCTTTTCGGGTAAACGGCGAATAGCTTGTTTTATCACAATAAATTAACAATAAAGGCACTGAATCGAAAAGATTTAGGTGCCTTTTTTTTAAACTAGAGCTATGCTAAAGACACCTAGTATTAATTTAACGAGTTTCAATGGAAAACCGACGCCAGTTTACCCGGATATTATTTTCAATTAAGGCAGAATTAGCGGTTGAGAATCACAGCTTTCCCGTTTCAATCCATGACATCTCACTTAACGGGGCCCTGGTTACCACCCCTGAGTGTGAGCACTCTCTGGTCAATAAGTTAGGTACCTTAAGTTTTACCCTGGGAGACGGGGAATCAGAAGTAACTATGCATATTGCCGTTGTCCACCAGCATGATGAGGAAACCGGGCTGCAATGTAATGCCATAGATATTGACAGCATTACCCATTTGCGCCGTCTGGTGGAATTAAACCTGGGAGATGAAGACCAACTGAATAAAGAGCTTTCCCAGCTCAGCCGTTACACAGAAGAAAGCGAGTAACAACAATTGGATAGCCCGGTGAACATTTCCGGAAAACCCTCATAAAACTAAGCTGCCATTATCTTCAGAGATTAAAAACAATATTTTCATAACCGAACAAACAAAAGGAATGTAGCATGAACTACATAGTCATTTCATTTATTGGCCCGGACCGCCCGGGATTAGTGGACAAGTTATCCAACATCATCAACCGCCACCAGGGCAACTGGCAAACCAGTAGCATGCACCATCTGTCCGGTTTTTTTGCCGGCGTACTCGAAGTCGCCGTCAGCGAAGAAAACAGCCAGGCACTGATCAATGCCTTAAACGATATTCCCGAGCTTAAGACCCAGATTGAAACCGGTAATGCCGTAGCTTCACCTGAACAAGCGGATATAGTGTTAGAGCTGACCGCCAATGACAGGGAAGGTATTATTCAGGAAATCACCTCGGTGATTCATCGCCAGGGGGGCAATTTATTAAAACTGGTCAGCAGCCAAAGCCCCGCCGCCCATAGCGGCCAAACCATGTTTAAGGCCAAAACCCGGATCAGCGTCAATGAAGATTCAATTGATGAACTGATCAGCGCTCTGGAAAATATTGCCGATGATTTGATGGTGGATATTTCCCGCTGATATGCGAATAAATAAATGCAAGTACTTAGTTTATGTCGGGAACAAGTAAGCTGAGCATACATGCTATAACGTCATTCCTTCACATCCATGTGATCATGGCATTGCTTGCATGGATGTAAGTACTTAATTTACGTCAGGAACAAGTAAATTGACCATACTTCCTGTAACGTCATCCCTTCACATCCATGTGATCATGGCATTGCTTGCATGGATGTAAGTACTTAATTTACGTCAGGAACAAGTAAATTGACCATACATCCTGTAACGTCATTCCTTCACATCCATGTGATCATGACATTGCTTACATGGATGTAAGTACTTAATTTACGTCAGGAACAAGTAAATTGACCATACATCCTGTATATAAAAAGCCTGGGTTACCAGGCTTTTTTGTTTCCACTTGTCTGAATCAGGCTTTCACCGGATTAAATCAGACCCAGCTTTTTAAATTCTTTTTGTACCACTTTACCCGGCAGCGGAATATAACCGTCTTTCTCTACAATTTTCTGACCGGATTTTGACAGGATCATTTTCAAGAACTCGGCTTCCATCGGGGATAACGGCTTGTTCGGGTGCTTGTTAACATAAACGTACAAGTAACGGGATAACGGATATTTACCCGAGACAGCATTGTCCATGCTGGCTTCTACATAGTTGTCATCTTTTTTCGATAACGGCAGGGCACGCACACCTGAAGTTTTATAACCGATACCTGAATAACCGATACCGTTTAACGAAGCAGATACCGACTGTACTACAGAAGCAGAACCCGGCTGCTCATTTACCGTATTTTTGAAATCACCTTTACACAGGGCTTTCTTTTTGAAGTAACCGTAGGTACCGGATACTGAATTACGGCCGTATAACTGTACATCTTTACCTGTCCAGGCACCGTTTAAGCCTAAGTCACCCCAACGGTCGACATTTTCATTGGCGCCGCATTTACGGTTGCTGGAAAAAATCGCATCCACCTGATCGATACGTAAACCTTTTATCGGGTTATCTTTGTGAACAAATACCGCCAAGGCATCAATGGCTACCCGTACCGCGGTAGGCTTATAGCCGTAACGTTTTTCAAAAGCTTCAATTTCACGGGATTTCATCTTACGGCTCATAGGACCGATATTCGAGGTTGCTTCCGTTAAAGCCGGTGGCGCAGTAGAAGAACCTGCCGCCTGGATTTGCACGTTAACGTTAGGGTAAGTGCGCTTAAATTCTTCCGCCCAAAAGGTCATCATATTGGCCAGGGTATCTGAACCAACAGAAGACAAATTACCGGAAACACCGCTTACTTTTTGATACTGAGGCAAACTGTCATCAACCGCTAAAGTTGAAAAACTCATCATACCCGCCAGACCAAGAACACCTAATACACGTTTAAAAGCCATTTTTTTCTCCAAAAGAGCTCAATTAATTTTTTGCTTACTATATGAAGCTAATATGACAATTATATTGACGCAATATGACACTTATATGACAGCAACAAACTTTATTCTCCTTACCGTCACTTTTACGTAAAAAGCCTGGCCCCGCCACTACACAGGTTAATATCATGATCAAAGCCCCGGGTTATGCTCAGAGCAAGCCTACACCAACAATCACGGTATCTATAAACCTTCAGCAAAAAACGCTGCGCTGTGCTGCCCTTAGTGTTTATTTCTTGTTAACATAATGTATTAGACTTCAATCACAAGGATTTAATAAAAAGTGCTCAACAAGATACTCCTTTGCTTCACTTTATGCTTTGCCCTAAACGCACAGGCGAAAGACTGGCAAAACTTATTCGACCATGCCCAATATCAAAATGCGAAAATTTCCCCTGACGGCAAATACTTAGCCGTTGCCGTACTTTCACAGGGAAAAAGGGCCCTGATATTCTTCGACAGCAAAACCATGAAGCCTGTCGGCTCCGCCAAGTTTCAGGGACGCAAAGAGATCGGCCGCTATTACTGGGTGAATAACGAACGTGTTGTCATCACCATAGATCAGCGGGACCCCTGGCTTGAAGAGCCGATAACATACGGCGAACTCTATGCCGTCAATTATGACGGTTCAAGAGGGGAGTTGATCTACGGCTACCAGGCTGGTGAAATGCAAACCGGCAGCCATATTAAGAAAAAAAAAGCCATCCGCGGCTGGGCAGAAATTATCGACCGCTTAAAGGAAGATAAAAAACACATCTTAATCAGCTCAACCCCTATGAGTGATACCGGCGAGCGACTGCCGACGGTAATGAAACTTAATGTCTACAACGGTAAGATAACAAGAAAATTAGGCACTTCCCCAATCCCATTCGCCCACTTCATCACAGATACTTCGGGTGAGCTGCGCGCCCTGACCGGTACCGATAAAAACGATCACCGCCTGTTGTATTTGCGTCGAGACGGCGACTGGATCCAGGCACCACAAGACCTGGTCGGCAAATCCGTTTCCCTGTTATCCGTTGATGCCTCAGGCAAATATCTATATACCTTAGATAACAAAGGGCAAGATCTAACCGGAGTTTTTAAACTCAACCTGGAAGATTACTCCTACAAAAGTGTCTATACCGATAAAGTCGTTGATATTACCAACGTAGAAATGACCACGGACGGCCGTACCGCCTATGCGCTAAGGGTGGATGAAGATTACCCCAGCTACCTGATCTTAAATAAAAAAGCCGAGGAAGCACAAACGTTTAAGAATCTGTTAGCGACCTTTCCTTACAGTAAGGTAAACATAACCAGTAAAACCGAAGACGGCAATATCTATATCGTCCAGGTTAGTTCAGATGTCGATCTCGGCACCCTATATTTATTCGACAAAAAAGAAAACAAAATCAGTGCTTTATTTAAGTTTAAACCAAATATCAACAGCGCAGAGTTGGCGCAGGTAGAACCTATCCAATTAGAAGCCTCCGACGGTCAACTGCTCCACGGTTACTTTACCGCAGCCAAATCAACGGATAAAAACGAAATTGCTCCACTGGTGGTGTTAGTGCACGGCGGTCCGCACGGTGTAAGAGACTATTGGAGTTTTTCCTCTGAAGTCCAATACCTGGCCCTTAACGGTTATTCAGTCTTGCAGGTCAATTACCGTGGTTCAGACGGCTATGGCCGTGACTTTGCCGTTGCCGGTCACCGGGCCTGGGGAACCCGGATCCAGCAAGATATTCACGATGCTTACCAATGGCTGATCAAGCAAAAGAAAGCCAAAGCCAGCCATACCTGCATCATGGGAACAAGTTTTGGCGCTTATTCTGCCATCCAAAGTGCGGTTAAATTTCCGGATACCTATCAATGCGCCATCGCCAATGCCGGCATCTATGACTTAGAACTGATGTTTGAAGAGGGAGACACACAAGAAGTAGCTTTCGGCCTAAGTTTCTTGAAACGGGTTTTAGGTACAGACAAAGCTCAACTAAAAAGCATGTCTCCGGTAAATCATGTGGAAAAAATCAATATTCCCCTGCTGCTGGCCCACGGTGAAAAAGATAAACGGGCGCCGTTTGAACATGCCAAACGCCTGAAAGCAGCCCTGGACAAGGCAAACAAAGGTTATGAGTGGTTTGTCGTAGACGACGAAAGCCATGGCTTTTTTAATCCTGAAAACCAAAAGGCCTATATGAACAAAGTGGTGAAGTTTTTAGACAGTCATCTGATGTAACGGTAATTACAGCCCAATAAAAACGACTAAAGTTAATACCTTTAGTCGTTTTTTACTGTCTCCCCCCTGCAGAGAAATAATCAGGCGTCAGTCAACGCCGCTCCTTCCTGAACTTGTGTTTCGCTTAAGTCAATCAAGCGGCTTTGCTCAAAATAAATGACAAACTCGCTGCCTTTACCCACCTTAGAGCTAATCCCCAGCTCGGCATTGTGATGGTGCAGCACATGTTTCACTATCGCCAGCCCCAGCCCTGAGCCGCCGGTATCACGGGAGCGGGACTTGTCCACCCGGTAAAAACGCTCGGTAAGACGGTTGATATCCTCCGGACGGATGCCCGGGCCATCATCTTTAACGGAAAAAATGCCCTTATTGCCGTCCTGGCGCCAGCATACCTGGATATTGCCGCTATCCTGGGTATAGGCAATGGCATTGGAAATCAGGTTAGCACAGGCGCTTTTAATTTCGGTATCTACGCCGGTGATCCCCAGGCTTTCATCAAGCTCAAGCGTTATTTTGTGCTGTTTCTCCTGATTGAGCCACTGGGCGTCATCAACCAACTGGCTGATTAACCTAGGCATGGCTATCGGGGTATTGGTTTCGACATCCGCCTGTATTTCCACCCGGGATAAAATCAGCAGTTGCTCCACCAAACGGTCCATACGGGTCACCTGGGACTCTATGGTATTAAAAGCCTGCAACCAGTGGGGGTCGAGGGCATGTTCAGTGGTTTGGATCATTTCAACATAACCGCGCACGACCGTTAGCGGCGTTTTTAGCTCATGGGAAACATTGGCAACAAAGTCCCGCCGCATTTCTTCCAAACGGTGGATGCGGCTGATATCCCTGGCCAGCAATAAAATTTGGTCGCTGCCGTAGGCCATCAACCTGAGCTCAAGCTGCACCTCATTATTGACCGGCGAAACTAACAGGCAAGGGGCATCATAAACCCCGGTTTCCAGATATTTGGCAAATTCCGGCGCCCGCAGCAGGTTGTCGATTCTTTGTCCGAGATCGCCGGGCCAGCGGATGCCCAGCAAACGGTGGGCTTTTTTATTGCCCCATTGTATGGTGAGATCATCCGCCAGCACCAGGGCGGCATCGGGTAAAGCTTCGGCGCCATCGCGAAAGCGGCGGATACGTTCATTTAATGCTTTTTGCTTGTTTCGCTGCTGTTTGATCTGACGGTACAAACCATCATAAATCCGCCCCCAAATTCCTTCCGACTGGGGCGGCGAAATCGCCTTACTTTTCCATAGCCAGTCGATTAGCTTAAATAAGTGGTGATAATGCCAGATCAATAACGCCAGCGTGGCGATCAACAGCGCCGGCAGTGCAACCCCAAAGATAAAACCCAGGGCCGCACTTAGCAGTAAAACAAGCAGTAACCGGATAAAAACAGAACGCGCAGATAAACGAAAATGCATAAGCCTAACTAGTTAATTTCCCGGAAAATCGGTAGCCTGAACCGCGTACCGTTTGAATAAAGTTTTCATGCCCGTGCCCGGTAATCGCCTTACGCAGACGCCTGATATGGACATCGACGGTACGGTCTTCGACATAAACATTGGTGCCCCAGACATTGTCGAGCAGCTGTTCGCGGCTATAGACACGCTCGGTATGGGTCATAAAAAAGTGCAGCAGGCGGAACTCGGTCGGCCCTAAGTCTAAATTGGCATTATTGATAGAAACACGGTGTGCCACGGGGTCAAGTTTCATGCCATGGAATTCAATCGCTTCTTCCAGCGCCGTCGGGGATACCCGGCGGATCACCGCTTTAATACGGGCAATCAGCTCTTTGGGTGAAAAAGGTTTAGTGACATAATCATCAACACCGGCATCAAACCCTTTCACCTTATCATCTTCATCGGTACGCGCCGTCAGCATGATAATGGGAATATTGCGGGTATATTCATTCAATTTTAAGCTTTTCGCCAGCTTAACCCCGGTGCCGCCGGGCAACATCCAGTCCAGCAAAATCAGATCAGGATAGGGCTCGCCAATTTTAGACATCGCCTGCTCATAATCCTGGGCTTCAATGGTATTGAAGCCATTTTGCTCTAATACAAAGGTGATCATTTCCCTGATTGGTGCTTCGTCTTCAACAACCAAAATTTGTCGGTTCATACAAATTTCCTGATAAATTTTTATTTTAAGCAAGTAATAGGCAAGTGCTTGGCAGCAATAAGCTGATATCACACTCCTCAAAGCCATTGTGCTTAAATTAGATGACACTTTTATGACAAGGAATAAATTAGCGTAATAATTAACTAATAGCGGGCGTTACGCAAGCAAAAACGGGAGCCCTTTGCCCTTTTCGTGGCATTTTATCGCGCCACTTTCCCCCTGCTCACAACTAAGAGCTTATCACGGATAAAATTTGCTCACCTGCCCGGCTGAACGCTGATGAGAAATGAAGCTGCAAGCGCAAAAATAATTTTACACCGGCTGGCCGGGTAAAGCTCTTAAATCAACTTTACACAGCTTTCTCTTTTTTTGCACATTTCTTAAACATTTGTCCCATACACTGATCATTGCCGGAAGATTTCCCGCACCAAAACAATCCCCCTTTAACACAAAAAGGAAGCGTAAAATGAAAACTCACAGCACAAAACTAATCCCCCTGCTTAGCCTGATATTATATTCCCAACTAAGTTACGGCGCGGATGGCGATTACGGACAAAATGACCGTAACCAAAGACGGGGTCCGCCGCAATTCAGCCAGCTTGACTTAGACGGCGATAACAGCGTGACCTTAGACGAGTTCAGCCAGCATCCGGTGCCACGCGGCGATCATGAAACCATCTTTAACCATATCGACAGCGACGGCGACGGCATTATCACAGAAACAGAATTAACCAGTCATAAACCGCCAAGAAGACCAAGAAACTAAACGACTGAATGTACGTAAAACAGAAAGACAACCGCTTTAATAAGGGGAAACCATAAGTGTTAACATCAATAACAAGCTGAGTGTTTCAACTTCAGCCCCGAGGGACACTTCAGCTCCTTCTCCGTCGCCTTTAAGCGAAGACAACAGAACCCTGATCATGGAGCCCCTGGCCCAGTTTGAGTCGAAAAACTTGTCATAAACAGATGCCACCAGCCTGGCAGAGACTTTTCCCAGGCGGTATTTCCCCGGGAAAATAGCTGGCACAACTGATGAGCGATGTCGGTTTTAACGCCCGGGAGGTGGGCAAGTTGGCGGGTGTAGAGCTGCGGGGGCCCCGGAAGAATCACAGCTTAATATTAAAGTGTAAGCGCGGCCATAACACACCAAGTTGGCCTCAAGCCCGGAGTTTATGTAAAGGCTCCCGGTGTTCGCTTTATTCGTTAATCAAACGATAACCCACGCCATATACCGACTGGATCAACTCCTGATCCGGACTGATATCGGTGAGTTTTTTACGTAACTTTTTAATATGGCTGTCGATGGTACGGTCGCTGACAATGCGGTCATCATTATACATGCTGCGCATCAGCTGCTCCCGGGAAAATATCCGTCCCGGCTCGCGGCTAAGCGGTTTCAACAACTGGAACTCAACCGCGGTTAGCGCTAAGGTCTGGCCGTTGTAGCTGGCCTGATAACGCTCATCATCAAGCTCAAGTTGCTTGCTCGGCGCTTCTACCGTCTGAGTCCTGCGCAGCACGGCCTTGACCCTGGCCACCACTTCCCTGGGACTAAAAGGTTTGCAGATATAGTCGTCGGCCCCCAGCTCCAGCCCGAGCAGGCGATCGATTTCTTCAACCCTTGCCGTGACCATCAGGATAGGCACATTGGAAAACTGGCGAATTTCTTTGCAGATTTGCATACCGTCTTTCCCCGGCAGCATCACATCTAAAACAATGGCATCCACTTGATGCGCCTTGACCCAGGGAATAACCTCATTGCCGTCATGCAGACAATGGGGCTGAAATTGTGACTGGCTAAAATAATCCGCCAATAACTGGGCGAGTTTGATCTGGTCTTCAACAATTAAAATACTATTTTGTTGCATATTTTTCAGAAAAATTTAAATAATCGGCAGGCTAATAGTAACGTTAAGTCCCCCTAAGGTCGAATGATTCGCACAAATTTCCCCTTGATGGGCGGCAACAATATGGGAACAGATAGATAAGCCCAGGCCTGTGCCCCCGGTTTGGCTGTTGCGGGAATCATCGGTGCGGTATAAATGCTCAAATAAATGCGCCAGGTGTTTGTCATCCACCCCGGGACCGTCATCTTCAATAAATAACCAGGCCGTTTTTTGCTTTTGCTCTAAGGTAATGCGCACCTGAGTGCCGCTGGAAGCATATTTGATACAGTTATTCACCAGGTTATCCAGCAGCTGGCAAAACCGGGTTTGATCGGCATGTATCCATACCGCTTGCACCGGCACAACAAGCTTAAACGCCAGGCCGACATCCGCCAGGTAGCCCTGATATTTCACCTGCTCATTAGCCAGCAATTCGCTCAAATCCAGTTTTTGTTTACGGTAGGTCATACCGCCGATATCGGCGCTGGTCAGCTGATGTAAATCTTCAATAAGCCGCTGCAGGTGCATAACTTCCTGATTGGCGGATGCGATCCCTTCCGGGCTCAGCGCCCTGATGCCGTCTATCATAGCTTCCAGTTCTCCCCTCAGGATCGCCACCGGGGTGCGCAATTCATGGGAGATATTGGCTAACCAGCGCTTTCTGGCGCTTTCATTTTGCTCTAAGGTGGTGGCCAGTTCATTAAAGTCACGGCTGAGCAGGCCAAATTCATCCCGGCGTTTCAAATCCAGACTTTGCCGGTAATCCCCCTGGGTCAGCTTATGCATGCCCGAGGTTAACTGCCGGATGGGTAACACCAGATGCCTTGCCAGCGGCAAAGTCACCAGGATCACCAACAACATCACCAGCAGAGCAATAAACCACAAATAATCCTGCTGTTGCTCAAGGAAGTCCAGTTCATAACCCCGGGTCAGTTCATTACGTTTTGATACCGCCAAATAACCTACGGTTTCTCCCGCCAGCGGGATCTCGGTATAGACATATTCCCGGTTTTGCGGATAATCACCCACCACATACTTTTTATCCCGATCCAGCACGGCATAACTGACCCGGTATTCAGGCGGCCCAGGCGGGAGCCTGTTACTTTGGGGTGAAGGGCGAAAACCTTGCTGCTCAGGCGGTCGGGGCCTGAAGTTATCTCCTTGGGGAGGAGGTGGAAATTCTCCCCTCCTTGGCATAGGTCTGTTTTCTCCCGGCCTTTGTTCACCCGGTCTCGGGGGGCGGCCGTCGCGCCGCGGCGGTGGCATAAACCTGTCTCGGGGCTCTCCCGCTTGCGCTTGTGGTGGTCTGCGAAACGAAGGCGCCTGATTGATATCAGGCCTGCTGCCGGTCAGAGTATCATTTCTGATACGATTTTCAGCCCTGCTCGAACGGCTTTTTCTGCTCCCCGGCGGCGCAAAGTCACTGCCGGCCAGATGGGTACTGAGCATTTGTTGCAACCTGACATGCTGGTCCGCCATGCTTTGCCAGCTGCCCTGGCTCCTGTATATCTGAGATAACTCAATCACTAACGGTTGTAATGTTTCTATTTCCCGGGTATTGACATAATCCACCATGCCCTTACCTATACTCCATTGCACCAGAGTGACCAGAGTGGTTACCAATACCAGGCTAAAGATAAAAAGCGTTAAAAAAAGTTTATTGTGAATTCTCATATTTACACTAAGTGTCGACACCGCGGTCAGTTTTCTTACTAGGGCCCAAGATAAAGCACCCGGTAGTTTTTTGATAGCTTTTAACAGCATTTTCTTAAGGCTTAGCCATTTTCAGCGATGAAAACGCCGGGAAACACAGGTTTGCATAAAACACTTAGACTATTTTTTCAACAATGACAGTTTGTTAGTAATATAAAGCAGTGGCAAGGCACAATAAAGCCGGCAGTAAAACTTCCTTATTTCTTGCACATTTAGCCACCGATGAAAAGGCAGCACCTCACAACGCTCGGTGATAGGTGAATAAGTGGACGGCAGGCGAGCAAGCATTTACCCTAAGCGGCAACAACAAACCGGACAGTGATTAACCCATGCACTTTTATCGTCAATTGAAATTAAGCAAAGAACACACCTTATTACGCCCTTGCGCTTTCGCCTGATAGAGGGCTTTGTCAGCCACGGCAACCACTTTTTTCAGCTCGATATCCAGCTCGCTATAGGTCACGCCAAAGCTGGCGGTCACCGATATCTGCTGGTCACCGTGATCTATTTTTTGCGCTGCCAGCAATACCCGCACTCTTTCTGCTACCGCCTGGGCCAGGGACAGGTTTGCCCCGGGCAAAAGTAAAATAAATTCTTCACCGCCCCAGCGCCCGACAATATCAAGCTCGCGCACGCTATGCTTTAATAAATCGGACACCTGCTTGATAACCTGATCGCCGGCATTATGGCCAAAGCTGTCATTGATGTTTTTAAAATGATCTATATCTATCATGATCACACTCAAGGCATCACCGGCGTCAATGATTTTTGCATAGCTTTGCTCTATCAGGGTACGGTTTGCCAGCCCGGTCAGGGCATCCCGGTGTAAGGTGTGTTGAAAGTGGTGGGCAAAATAACGGATCAGGAAATGACCGCAAATAAACAGCAACACTATCAGGGCGAAAATAATCGCAACATTAATAACGAAGCTGCGGGTGATATCTGCTTTTCTCGATTTTAACGGCGACAGTAAATACAGTTTCCAGTCCAGTAGATCGATATAAATTTCAGAAAGCAGAAACTCTTCTTTTTCAATATGAATCACACTGCTGTTCAGGCTTTCTCCCCGCACAGCCCTGTCTTCAACCTGTGGATACCAGGACAGCTCTTGCATATGCACCAGACGGGTCGCGCTGGCGTGTAAGTTTTCATCAGAGGATAATAAGATCTGATTTTTGTTATTAACAAACATCAGATCATAGCCAAAAACCAGCTTATGCTCGGTAAACTTCTGCCAGAACTGACGCAGGCTTTTGCCTATGCCGACAAAGCCGAGAAACTCGCCGTTGTCATTAAAAACTTTTAAATCCAGGTATAAGTGAACATCTTCTTTTTGCCCTAATTCGGCAAAGAAGTTCTCCTGGGCTGTTCTTAAGTTAAAATACCACTCCACCTTACCCGGGGTTAATGCAAAGGAGCTGCCGTCAGAGTTGTACTGGCGCAGGGTATTTTCGCTGGCGGCAAAAAAAGACAGGCCTAAATTCTTTTCAAGCCCGCCGAGAAAGTCTGTCATAGCCCCTTGATCTATCTCCTTGGCATTCATCAGTTTTTTAAGGGTCCTGGAATGGGCCAGGGTCTGGGAAACATGCAGGGGATACATCAACTCGTCGTTGATCAAAGAAAAAACCGGTGCAACCGACTGATGATGGATGCGGCTCTGCTCCACCACGATATGGCTGATAGCCAGATAAAAACCATAGCTGAGGGCGATCACAACCAGGGTGAATAACAGGAACATACTGCGCTGAAAGGATTTAATAAGACGCATCACGGCTCCACTTCAAGTTCTGTCGGTATGCTTTCGGCTCTATAGCGCCGTAACAGCGAAAAGCGTTTACTTGTGCCTTCATGTGTACAATTCGCCCTCGTTAATCGATAAGTGCATGAGTTCGGCGCCGACGGAGTGCCCCTATTTCGCATCCAGGTTCAGTGTATATATTCTAAAGTAAATTGATAGACTTATAAGAAAAATGTTTAATAAAAAACCGTATTCTCCCGGTAATAAACGCTTTTATGCATAAGTGCTTGCCTAGTAAGGTTATAGTGACTTACCATCTAGACAAAGCAACCAAGGAGGTAAAAGTGGCTTTATCACTCGCAATCAACTCGGTACTCAAAGCCGATCACTATTCATCACTCAAGGTTGGCCAGGAATATCACTTTGAAAAAACAGACTGTGATATTTTTTTTGCCAATACACCGCTATGGTTAGCCCGCAATGACTGGACCGCACAGGCGGAAATCAGCATCGTCTGCCAAACCCGGGCCGGTAATAACTTAACCGGCAAATTCCGTGTCGATTATATCTATCAAGACAACGAACAAGCAGCAGTTACCGCCTTGTTTATCCGGATGTTCGCCGGCATCAGTGAAGATTATATTTACCTGTTATCATCTAAGGCAGAATACCAGCAAGCCCAGCAAAGCGGTGAACTGGTGCGGGATTCATTAACCGAAGAAGGTTTTATCCATGCATCTCCCAAACATCAGTTAACCCGCATTGCCAATAAATATTACACAAAAACCATAGAGCCGCTGGTCATGGTGGTGGATAAGTTCAGGGTAACAAATGAAGTAAAATGGGAACCTGCCACCGGCGGCTTATACCCTCATATCTATGGTCCGTTAAATATGGATGCGGTCGTTCGCACTGTGCCTATCGCCTTAAACACCAACGGCAACTTCGAAATCAAAAACATTTAATTCCCTTTCACAAAAACAGAGGCGTAAATATTATCCCCGTTTATCGCCTCTTTAGCCTTGCTTAAACGCCATGACTGCAGCTCGTTAGCTTACCCCTTAAGCAAGGCCCTGCCAGCAACTTTACACCGGCAGGCCTGCGTGTATTTCTTAAAGTAAATGATCAGCCTAAAGCGATATTGCCATGCAATTTTGTTAATGATGATTAATACTTACGCTAAGTGAACTTCATTAACGCTACGATTTATTTTCACAAAAGGATCCGGTTATGGCTGAAATCGAGCCTGAAGATAAACAGTTGATTTCTTTTTTAAAGAGCGCACTTAACGCCAGCCCTGATCTTATTTTTGCCAAAGACATCCGGTTACACTACCAGGCGGTCAACGAGGCCTTTGCCAAATTCATCAAGCTTCCCTGCACACAGATCCTCGGCTTTAAGGATGAAGAACTTTTTGCCAAGGCGGATATGCCGACCTGGCTCGGCACCAGCGATCATCAGGTATTACAAACCCTTAATCCCGTCAGGCGTGAGCAATGGGTAAAACAGGGCCATGAAACAATATTGCTCGATATCCTCAAATCCCCTATTTATAACGACCAGGGGAAAGTTATAGGTCTGCTGGGGATCTGCCGCAATATTACCGACCATGAAAAAGCTCAGCAATCCCTTCAGGCCGAAAAAGAAAAAGCCGAGCAGGCAACCGCAGCCAAGTCTGAATTTCTCGCCCGTATGAGCCACGAAATTCGCACCCCGATGAACGCGGTACTGGGACTAACCCGGCTCACCATGAACACTGAGCTTAACCCTGAGCAACTCGATTATATGGAAAAGCTGTTAAGCTCGGGGGAAGGCCTGCTTAATTTAATTGATGATATCCTGGATTTTTCCAAGATTGAAGCCGGCAAACTGACCCTGGAACATACCACTTTCAGCCTGGAAAAACTGATCCGCCAGAGCATCAATTTAACCGCCATCAATGCCCATCTTAAAGGCATAGAGCTGATCACGGATATTGCCAGTGATATTCCCGAGAAATTAATCGGAGATCCTTTACGCTTACAGCAGATCCTGGTTAACCTGCTCAACAATGCGGTAAAATTTACCGACATCGGCACCGTCTGCCTGAAAGTACGCGTTAAAGGAAAAACCGATCAACATCTGGTACTACACTGCACAGTCATCGATACCGGCATAGGTATCAGCCAGGAACAGCAAAAAAACTTATTCGACTGTTTTACCCAGGCAGATGACTCCATGACCCGCAAACATGGCGGCACCGGGCTTGGCCTGGCGATATCAAAACAGTTAACCGAACTGATGTCCGGCAATATCTGGCTTAACAGCAAGCCGGGTCAGGGCTCCCAGTTCCATTTCACCGTCCGGCTCGGGCAAACGAAAGAACAGGCCAACCAGCAGCCGATCGAGAAGCAGCAGGTGGCAAACCTCAAAGTCTTGGTAGTCGACGATACCAGAATCGCGAGAATGGTACTGTTAGCCATGCTCAGTTCATTGGGGATTAGTGCAGATCAAGTGGATAATGCCATGGATGCCATAGCGAAAATCAAGCAGGCGCGAACTGAAAAAAGCCCTTATGATCTGATATTGATGGACTGGCGCATGCCGGACATGGACGGGCTTGAGGCTTCCCGGGAAATTTACCGGCTGCATGACTCGGCAGCACCGCCAATTTTAATGGTATCGGCATTTGACAAAGATGAAGCAAAAAACAATGCCTTAAAAAGCGGCACCTGCATTCATCAATTTATCGAAAAACCCGTGAGCCAGTCGACCCTGGTAGATGCCATTTCCACGATTTTGACCACCCCAACCCCACAAACCCTGGCCAAGGATTTGATAAATCGCAAAATAAAAGCAGAAATACCCGGCCTGCCCCCTCAAGCCAGCGCAATAACCGAGAGAAAAAAAGCGACCGTGCCCGACTTTTCCGGCTTTGATATCCTAATTGTCGATGATAACGAGTTAAATTGCCGGGTAGCCCAGGGGTTTCTCAAAGACAGCCGGGTCAATATAGACCTGGCCGAGAATGGCCTGATTGCTATTGAAAAAATACAGCAACGCCACTACGACCTGATCCTGATGGATATCCAGATGCCGCAAATGGACGGCCTGAGTGCCACCAGCCATATACGTAAAATATTAAAACTCGAACATTTACCTGTGATTGCCATGACCGCACATGCCATGGAAGCGGATATTATCCGTAGTCGCGAAGCCGGCATGACCGCCCACCTGACGAAACCCATTACCCCGGAAGTTTTATACCAGACCCTGCTCAGCCATTTACCTGAGCGCCCCCTGACCAGGGAAAGACCGGAGCAGAAGGTTAAGTAACGGCATTAGTACTGGCAGAAAAAGCCGCTAAGCTTTATTATCTTTAGCCTTTTAACAAAGCATTTTGCCAATCACTACTGGAATAAAATAAAGCAATGAAAAGGGTATGTATCATCACCGGCGGCAGTTCAGGTATTGGCCTGAGCATAGTAAAGAAGTTTTTAACCCAGGGTTACCGGGTCTTTAATCTGGATTTAACCCCTTCAAGCGAAGGCGAATTTCGCCGGTGTGATATTACCCGGGTGCAGGAAGTTAACCGCATCATCGCAGAGATTGCCCGGGAGCATGCCATAGATGTGTTAGTGTCCAATGCCGGTATCCATTACTCCGCCACTATCGAAGACACCCCGGAAGAAGATTTGGACAAGGTTTTTAATATCAATGTCAAAGGTGCCTATGCCGCAATCAAGGCCGTGCTGCCCAATATGAAAGCCAACAAGGGCGGTGCCATTATCCTGATCTCTTCCGATCAGGCGCTGATCGCCAAACAAAATTCTTTTGCCTATAACTTAAGCAAAGCTTCCCTGGCCTCTATCGCCAAAACCACCGCCCTGGATTACGCCCGTTATAATATCCGCGCCAATGCCGTTTGCCCCGGCACCATAGAAACCCCTTTGTACCATAAGGCGATCGATAACTACTGCCGGCGCTCCGGTGCAGATAAAAGCCAGGTGCACAAAGAAGAAGCGGAACTGCAACCTTTAGGACGGCTTGGCCAACCGGAAGAAGTGGCTGAACTGGTATTGTTTCTTGCCTCAGACAAAGCCGGCTTTATCACCGGCAGTCTGCAGGTGATAGACGGCGGCTATACCACGCAATAAAGCTGTTATAAAATAAGAAATTTAACCATAAGACAAACAAGCCTTAGCCTATGCCATTTGAAAATATCATAGATCCCCACCTGCACCTGTTCGATTTAAAGCAGGGAGAGTATGCCTGGTTAGCAGCAGAGAATCCCCCTTTCTGGCAAGATAAGGGCAAGATCAACCAAAACTTCACCGAGTCCGATTTAACCCCGGCTCCTCTGAGCCTGGCGGGTTTTGTCCATATTGAAGCGGGATTTGACAATGCCCGCCCCTGGCGAGAAATAGCCTGCCTGGAGCAAAGCTGCCGTTTGCCCTTTAAAAGCGTCGCTTTTATCGACCTTGAGCTTGAGCCGGTGGTATTTGAACAGCAGCTGCAGCAACTGCTCGCTTACCCCTCGGTGACAGGTTGTCGCCATATTCTCGATCAACAGGCAATAGCATTACTTGAACAGCCCAAGGTGCAGGCTAATTTGGGACGCTTAGCCGATGCCGGATTAAGTTTTGACCTGCAGATGCCACTGTCAAACGCTAAAGCCGTCACTATGCTGGCCAAAATACTCGGGCAAGTGCCAAAATTAAAAGTCATCATCAACCACGCCGGCTGGCCTCCCTACCTTGAGAGGTTAACGGCGGAAGCAGATAAGCAGGCAACTGACTGGCAAACCTGGTTATCTGGCCTGAAACGTTTAAGTGCTTTTGACTCAGTGGCCATAAAATGCTCCGGTTGGGAAATAGCCGAGCGCCAATATCAGCTATCCTGGGCGGGAGCCGTGATAACCGAATGCCTCCAAGCCTTTGGCCAGCAGCGGGTGATGCTCGCCAGTAATTTCCCATTATGTTTATTTAGCACCACTTATAGTGGTTTGTGGCAAGATTACCTTAAACTTGCCTACAACGAACAGCAGCTTAAGCAACTGCTTTATGATAATGCCGCCACCTGGTACGGTTTTGCCTAAAGGTCAAAGCTAAAAAGGCAAACTGATCCTGACCACGGCACCGTTTTCACCGTTTTGTGGGATCAGTTCACCGCCGTGCAAGCGGATGATTTGCGCGCATAACGCCAATCCTATGCCTGAGCCGCCGGATTTGGTGGTATAAAAAGGCGTCAGCACATTGTCCAGATTGGCAAACCCCGGGCCGTTATCTTTGACGGTTAAAAACTGCTGGTTATTTTCATGGTAGAGACTGATATCTATTACCGGGTCCTCATCACTTTGTTGGCTTTTGGCTTCAACGGCATTTTTCAACAGATTAATCAACAGCTGGCTCAATTGCCCGGCATCGCCATAACATAAGGCTTCACCGAGATAATTGACCTGGACCTGCTCCTCCAGCATACCCCGGGCTTCATCTAATATGCTAGTAAAGTCAAACCAGCTGCAGTTTACCGGCGGCAACTGGTTTAACCTGGCATATTGCTGGATAAAACCAAGTAAACGCTGGCTGCGCTGTAAAATACGCTCAAGCACCATACGCACCTGGGGAGGCGAAAACTGCTCGCTGCTTAATAAGGTATCCGCCATCGAAGCCATAGGTGTCAGTGAGTTTCTTAATTCATGGCTCAGGACCCGGACAATATTTTTCTGGCTGGTGATCTCCGCCTGGTTAAGGCTGTCACTGATATTAAGTGCAGAAAACAACCAGTAACTTTGCCCCTGCTGGTGATATTCTATGGTATTAACTTCCCAACCGGCGGCAAAGGCGGGATGGCCGATGCCGTCTTGCTGCCAGCAAAATCCCATTTCCTCACCCGGTCTTCCCTGCAGCACCGGCTGCTGGATCAAGGTATTGGCGGCATTATTACTATAAAGCAAGGTTTTCTTATCATTAAACAGGCAAACCGGTAAATGCCAGCTATCCATGATCTGGCTCACCAGCTGCTCAACCGTGACCAGCTGCTGTTGCTCACGGCTTTTCACCTCGGCTAAACTTTCAATTTCGCTGAGTAATTCGCTAAAAAGCTCGTTTTTCCCCGCCGCCAGTAATTGCTGGCGATGCTCGCCTTCTTTGAGCATCTGGGTATAACTGGTTAGCTGCATCAGCGGCAGGCTCCAGAAGCGCCATACCCGCCAGCTAAACCAGATCAAGGGATAGAGCACAATAAACAGTAAGGTAAAGACACCGAGGTGGCTCCAGTTAAGGCTGTAAAGCAGCGCCGTTAACAGGGAGAGAATAACAGCACAAACCAGTACCAGGGCTGAAATAACTTTAGACTCACGCGTCATAGACAATGCCAAATTTTTCCAGGCGGCGGTACATGGCATTACGGGAAAGTCCCAGCAGCGGCGCGGCTTTGGCGACATGGCCGTTAGTGGCGGCCAGGGCTTTGCGGATCAGTTGCTGCTCCAGCTCTTCCAGCGGCTGCAAGGGCACATCAAGATCCGTGCTTTTACTGGCGGACAGGCTTAACTGGCACGAAGTTATTTCGCTGTTATCCGGGGCCAGCAATACCGCCCGTTCCATCACATGGCTTAATTCACGGACATTACCGGACCAGGTGTGCCGTTTTAACGTCTCCAGGGCGCATTCACCCAGCGCCAGGCCCTTTTTATGGTAGCGGGCACTGAAATGGTCAATAAAGTGAGCAACCAGGGGAGCAATATCGGCAATACGCTCCCTTAACGGCGGCAAGGTCAGTACCAGGGTATTTAAACGAAACAATAAATCCTGACGAAAGGCTTTATCCGCCACTTGCTGCTCTAAATCGGCATTGGTGGCGCTGATCAGGCGGACATCGGCAGTCTGGGTTTTACTGGACCCTAACACTTCATAATGGCCGCTTTCCAGCACCCTTAATAATTTCGGCTGCAGGGTCAGCGGCAAGGTGCCGATTTCATCGAGAAACAAGGTGCCCTGTCCGGCTAACTCAAAGCGCCCGACCCGGCTTTGTTTGGCATCGGTAAAAGCGCCTTTTTGATGGCCGAATAACTCACTTTCAAACAAGTTGTCCGGGATCGCCGCCATGTTTACGGCAATAAAAGCGTGGCTGCTGCGGTGTGAGAGCTGATGTATCCGCTTTGCCAGCTGGGATTTGCCGGTGCCGTTTTCCCCCAAGATCAGGATATTGGCATCGGTTTTTGCCACTTGCTCCACCAGGGCATCCAGGGCCTTCATCGGCCCGGACTCACTGATCCACACTTGTTTTTCACCGCCGTCGCCGCTGAGCAATTGCTCAAAGCCGCTGTTTTTTTGTTTTAACTTTTGCAGCTGTAATTGCTGCTCAATACTTTGCAATAAGCGGTGTTTATCCCAGGGTTTTTCGATAAAGTCCCCTGCCCCTTGCTTCAACCCTGCTACCGCCAGCTCGATACTGCCCCAGGCGGTCATCAGGATCACCGGCAACTGCTGTTGCTGTAAAAAAGCCAGCTGTTCCAGCCCTTCGGCGCCACTGGTGGTATCCCGGCTGAAGTTCATATCCAGCAGCACCAGATCCGGGTTATCCTGATTGACCCTGACGGCGATTTCCTTAGGCGACGCCGCCTCTGTCGTCTGATAACCGTGGGCGTTCAGCAATAACGCCAATGACAGGCGAATATCCTCGTCATCATCGGCAATCAGTATTCTGGCAGCAGTTGCAGGTTTTTCCATTTTCTATGCTCTTTTATCTCTAATAAATCAACAATAACAAACAAGCAAAACCCCGCAGGGTTTTGCTTTAGCGCGCCGGCACTGATTATTTACAGTTCCCGCAACGCCTGCATCGGATCGGCCTTAATAATACGCCAGGCCGGCAGGGCAACCGCCACCAGCACGATGGCAATCAAGCCGATATCCAGTAATAACATGGTATTCCAGTCAAAACTTGGCATCATGCTAACCTGTTCTTTTACCTGTGTATAGCCAAAGACCGACAGGATAAAACCTAAACTCAACCCGGCAACCAACATCCATAAGGCTTCTTTGAAAATAATTTTCAATAAACCGCTCTGTTTGGCGCCTGTGGCCATACGTACCGCCAGCTCATAACGTTTCTGGTTGGTGGTCAGCTGGGTCAAACCGGCAACACCGATCACCGCCAAAAACAGGGTTAATCCGGTCATGGTTAAGATCACCATTAAACTGATCCTTTGCTCCAGGGTTTGCTCGTCCCAGCGATCCGCCAGCGACTGGACTCTTAAATCGATCAAGCGGGGAAATTGCTGCTTCAGCGCCTGCTCGATTGCCGCCTGTTCAAGGACTTCCCCTTGCGGCATCAATACCGTTAACCGTAAACGCGAACTGATATTTCCCGGGCTGGCGTAAATGGTAGGAAAAGCCAGTTCATCCAGCGAACCGGTGCGGGCAAGAGTATTCACCACGATACCGATAATCACACTGGGCTGTGCATTTTCACCTAAACCAGGCGTCAGGGTTTTCCCTATCACCTGCTGATAAGGGACGCCGAGAAACAGCTTATTTGCCATGCGTTCATCAATCACGATCACCCGCTCATTTGCCACAATTTGTTGCTCGCTTGGCCCCTTGCCGGCAACAAATTCAATACTAAAAGCAGAAAAGTAGTTAACGCTAAACTCCCGGCTTAAAAACAAGACCTGTTCAGAGCGCTGCTCATCCATCATCACATTAATATCTATCTGACTGCTTAACGGGCTGGAGCTGGTGGTCACCACCTCACTGCCGGGCAATAAGGCGTTGATAGAGGCAGCCAAATCTTGATGTAACTGCTGATATTCACTGCCGGCATATTGTTCAAATTCTCCCAGGGAAGCGGCCCAGTTTTCATCGCCATATTCCCAAGTTAATTCATAACTGTTGTTAAACTGATAACCCAGATCCTGGTAAACCACATCATAACTTTGCTTGGCCAGCATCACAGAGCCGGTTAACAATACCGTGGCCAGGGATAACTGTAATATCATCAGCAGCCGGCTAAGTCCCTGCTTGCTCTGGGCGGCAATGCCTTTACCGCTGCTGTTGAGGGTATCATTGAGGGCTTGTTTGTTGACATCAACCAAGGCCACCAGAGAAAAAATAACCGTCAGGAAGATCACAATGATAAAAGCCATCATAATGGTCATCATATCCAGGGCGAGCATATCCAACAACGGCAGGGTTTCACCGGCAATCACAGGCAAGCCCCGCAATGCCCAGCCCGAAACCAACAGGCCTAACACGGCAGCCAGAATAAAGCTGGGCAGATTTTCCAGGATCAGCATAGTGCGTAATCGCGCCAGGCTTGCTCCCAGGCTAAGCTGAATTGCAAATTCTTTACTGCGTCCCTGGTAGTGGGCGATAAACAGGTTTAATAAATTCAAACTGGCCATAACCAGTAAACCGATCACCGCGGCAAAAAGGATCAATACTAAGGTTTCACTCTCTTGTACCAGGCTGTCGCGATAGCGGTTTTGCTCAATCAATAAAGGTTTCGATTTAACAAACTCAATAAACTGAGGCGCATCAAAATTAGAGGTCAGGTAGTTATCGAACCAGTCAGTTAACATCTGCTTTGTCGGTAATGCCTGCGTGTCGGCTCTTAACAGCAGCTGGGTCACAGAAGCATCTATACTGCCGGTATCTTCTTGCGCCAGCAGCTTTTGTGGCTCAGTGATCAACCAGATTTGTTGTGCCAATATGGCTTGTTCTGATGCCACCGCGCTGATGTCCTCGATCACTCCCGCCAGAATATAAGACTTATCACCGGCGATAATGGTTTCTCCCAGGGCCGATTCCCGGCCGGCAAAGGCCTGTTGCCATAATGAATTTGAGATCCAGATACTCTCTTGCGGCGCGGTTTTATCCGTGCCTTGTCCTATTAGCAAAGAGCTGCCCAAAACATCCAGGATATTGCTTGAGGCATCATAATAGGTCACAGGGTAGGTAACATCATTAATCACTGCCTGTCCATCATCGGCCCGTATTGCTCCCCACAGGCCATAGTCGGCAAGTTTTTGCTGGAAATCCGCCATACGGCGCCAGTTGAAAAAAGAGACTTGCAGGCTATCGGATATTTCCAGGCGCATCGAAAAACTATGGAGCTTTTCTTCCTCCTTAATCCCCGGCAGCGGCTGAAACAGCAATACCGAAACAATCGCGATAACACTGAGCACCGCAGCCAGGGTCAGCCCTAAGGTCACAATAAGCGGCAGACTCAGGCGCGGCAGCGAAAAAACCCGGCCTATGCCATGTAAAAATGAACGTTTATAAATACTCATGCCGCCCCCTTAACTTTTTGCTCGGTTACTATCTGACCGTCAAGCAGCTGAATTTGCCGGTTGGCGCAGCGGGTATAACGACTGTCATGGGTCACCATAACTATGGTTGCCCCCTGCTTATTGAGTTCGGCCAATAGATTCATCACCTGATCGCCGTTTTTGGTATCCAGGTTTCCTGTGGGCTCATCCACCAGCAATAAATCAGGCGCTCCCACCAAAGCGCGGGCGATGGCGATGCGCTGCTGCTGCCCCCCGGATAACTGGTTAGGCTTATAGTGCTTTCTGTGACTCATGCCCACTTGCTCCAGGCTGGCTTCCACCCGGGTTTTAATTTCACCTTTGCGGCAATTCCTGTGCTCTAATACCAAAGCGACATTTTCAAACACAGACAAGGTATCAATGAGGTTAAACGACTGGAACACATAGCCGATATGACGGTTACGTATCTGGCTGCGCTGATCTACGGTTAAACCCGATGTCTGGATATCACTAAGCTGATAATCCCCCTCACTGGCACTGTCCATCAAGCCCATAATGGACAGCAGGGTGGACTTGCCGCAGCCGGAGGGACCGGTAATGGCAACGAATTCCCCCTGGTAAATATCCAGGGAAATCCCCTGTAAGGCATGAGTTTGAATCTGCTGACCGGTATAAGACTTATGGATATTGTTCATGGTCACCACGGCTTTTTGTTGCTCTGATAAATTACTTTCTATATTGACTTCTTTCATGCTTTTTCCTTTAATTCTTTGCTATCGATATCTTTTTATGTATTTATTGTTCATTAACGTACAAGTGAAATTTCTGCATATTGGGCAAACGCTTCCAGGTTACTGGTGATGATTTCATCTTTTTGTTCAAGACCGCTTTTCACCATGAGTTTGCCCTGGGAGAGTTCACCGAAAGTGACTTCTTTCTGCCTGGCCAGCCCTGACTCATCCCGGACAAAAACTTGCTGTGTGCTGTGAGGGCGCATCCCTGAAAACTGCTTGATATAAAGGGCATCAGGGGCTGTTTTCATAAAAATGCTGGCGGTAACCGGCAGCGCCGGACGGGCATTACTGGTAAGCGCCGAGTCAAGTACCGCCTCCGCCAGCACCACACCATTGGAGACTAAAGTTTCAATGCGGGTAATATGGCCGCTGACCTGGCCTTTTTGCGTGTCTATACTGACAGGGGCATTGAGATCGATTTGATCCGCCAGCCGCTGGGGGATACGCAAGCGGGCAATCAATTCCTGATCGCTGCCCACTTTGGCCAGCGACTGCCCCAGCTGCACACTTTGCCCCAATTCAACCTCCAACGCCTGTACACTGCCGCTAATGCCCGCCCTTACTTGCATATTTTCATATTGCGCTGTCAGCACCTGAATATTCGCCTGCTGCTGCTGTATTTCAATATCCCGCTGCTTAAGCTGGAATAACTGCATTTCCTGCAACTGTTGATATTTTTCCTGCTCAAACACTAAACGTTTCTTTTGTTGCTTAACCGCTAATTTTGCCCGCTGCAACTCAATTTTAGCGGCCACACCCCGCGACATTAAATCCTGATTAACACTCAGCTCCAGCTCAGCCTCTTCAATAGCAGCTTCAATATCAGCAATACTGCCCCGGTAATTCAGTCGCTGGTTTTGCTGTTCAAACTCAAAAGCGGCTTTTTGCGCTTGCTGCTGTGCCAGCAGACCTTTCGCCTGGTTTAATTCCTGCTCAAGCTTAGGGTTCGATAAGCGTAATATCACCGTATCCTGTGTCACTTTGGCTCCCGGGCGGATCAACACCTCGGCGACCTTGCCTTGAGCCGGCGCCGTCAATAACCGCTCTTTGGCGGAATAAAACTCACCGTAGGCTTCGGCATAAAGGTTCAACTCTCCCTGCTGCACCGTGGCAAAAGTTAAGTTATCAATATCGATATCGGGAATACCGGTGCCGGTGAGACCATAGGCGGCACAGGCAACCCCGGTAGCTAATGCCGCGGCAATTAACCATTTTTGTCTTTTATAACGGTTTTTCGTCAGTTCTATTTTCATGGCAAACTCCATATCTCTTTATCTGTCCCGAGTGATTTGCCTGATAAAGTCAAAGTGCAAATCACTGCTGATAATCTCGATATTGAAAGTATCGTGCCAACAAGAACATTAATTAAAAAACAACAACTTAAGAAGAATCATTTCACCGAAGCCAGGACTGGCTGTTCGCCTTTGGTACCGCCATACCCATTACCGAACAATAAGGCGAACAATAAGGCGAACAATAAGGCGAACAATAAGGCGAACAATAAGACGAACAAAAACGCGAACCGCTGATTCTTACCCCTTCACAAATAAATTTACGATAAACTGCCCGCCTCACTGCCTTTTATGATTAAAATAACAAATATAAAAAAGAAACAGGAGCTTTAAGCAATGAGGCAAGAAATTCTTAATGTCGTGGTCGGCTCGCTTAACCCGGTTAAAATTAATGCGGTGCAAACGGCATTAAGCAGCTTATTTCCCGATCACCAGGTCCAGTGCCACGGACAAGATGCCCCCTCCCTGGTAGCGGATCAACCCATGAGCGCAGACGAAACCCGGGAAGGAGCCATTAACCGGGTACTCTACTGCCAGCAACAGACAGAATCCCACGAGGCGGCGGATTTCTATATCGCCATCGAAGGCGGTGTAGATAACTTTGAATACGGTCCGTCCACTTTTGCTTATGTCGTTGTCGATAACGGCGAAAGACAAAGCGTTGGCAGAACCTCGATATTACCCCTGCCCAAAAGTGTTTACCAGGCCCTGGAACAAGGGGAAGAGTTAGGCGATGTGATGGATAACCTGTTTAATACCCGGAACATCAAGCAACAGGGGGGCGCCATCGGCTTGCTCACCAATCACCAGCAAACCCGGCAAAGCGTGTACCACCAGGCATTGATCCTGGCCATGGCGCCGTTTCTTCATCCGGATCTCTATCAATAAAGCTTTGACGAAAGCATCTATCACCCGGATCATAACACCGGCGGCCAAAACGGCGTGCCTTTTCGGGTATCCGCCATTCCCTGGGGACCCGGCAGGGCCTGATTTTTTCTCTGAAATGGCCTATGTAAACCATTCTCGACGGCAATAAACATCGGGAATGGTTCAACAGCAAAAATCGGGATTCATTCGTCTGATTTGCAACCGGCCGCCTGTAATGCGCTTCTAAGCACAACTCCTTGGATAAACGGCCGTTTTAGGAGAAAGTTTCGCTTTTGCTCCTGTCGCTGCCTTATGAGCTTAAAGGCTCGGCCAACAATGAAACAGCAGCGACCGGCGCGACGAGAAACGGCAAGAGAGATTCATTTATTCTTACCTTTACACCGGGCTAAAGCTCTTTATTGCTATCCCCCGAGTAAGGTAAAAACAGGAAAAATGAACCTTAACTCTTCAGTAAATCAATAAACTGTTGAGACTGCTGTATCGCCTGGTTCATTTCCTTGATCAACACTTCGACATCCTCCTTAATACTCTGATATTCCCCCTGCAACGCACCGATGGCTTTGGCATTAAGGTTATGTTTTAAATACAGGGTATTATCTTTTAAGGCCACTAAAACCGGCTGCATTCGGTCTTCGGCCTTGTGCATCGCCTTGATCAGGCTGTTATAGCGTCTTTGGGTTTCCTTGTATTTTTGCTCGCTTTGGCGTCTTAATTTAGCGCTGGAGTACTGGCTTAATTCTTCGTGCCATTCGTCAAACAAGGCATCGGCGACATTTTCCACCGCAGCAATACGCGCCCCGACTTCCTCGGCAGCATTTTTGCTGTTTTCATATTGCTCGTTGGTCAATTCATACTGGGTTTGCAGGTCGCCACCATCAAAGGCGATCAATGCCGACAGCTGCTCCAGGGCGCTGGCAAACTGCTGTTGGGCCTCCTGCTGTGAATCTTTAGCTTCTTCCACCCGATCCACCATGATATCCCGCTTATGGATACCGACTTTTTCCATCGCCGAATAATAGGCACTGGAGCAACCGGATAAGCAGGCAAATAAAATCAGTAGGGCAAAATAACTCTTGAATTCTCTCATGGTCAAGCTTTCGTTTTCTAAGGGGTTTTCTTTATGATCTCTTATTCTGAAACAATACGCCAATAAATTTTTCTTTCCTCGCCGGGCAAGCGGAAAAAAACAGTAACAATAAAACCCATCCCCGCTTGCGCTTAGACTTGAACTCACGCCGGAAGATATAACATAATTGCCCAAATTCTGACATCGCTGACATTAAATCGCCCAATGATAAAAAAACACTTAGGTTTTGCCTTTAATATTGCCGCCCTCGCCCTCTTTATTCCCGGTATCATTTTGCCGATGTTTTCCATGTCGATGGAGATGACAGCCCGGGTAAGCGCCTCAACCTTGTCCTCAGATTTATTGAACAAAGAGCTGTCTTTACTGGCCACCATAGAAGAGTTATGGCAAGACCAGCGTTTACTGGTCGCCGCGCTGATCTTTTTGTTTTCCATTTGTATCCCGCTGTTAAAGACCGCCCTGGTCAGCCTGGCCTATTTCAAAAAAAATACCGATATCGAAGCGAAAATTTTAAACTTTGTTGCCAGTATCGGAAAATGGTCGATGGCGGATGTCTTTGTCGTCGCGGTGTTTTTAGCGATTTTATCCACTAACCATGCTGAAACCGCCAATAACCAGCAATTTTCTATCCTGGGCTTTAAAGTAGATTTATTGATCAGCAGCGAAACTTTCTCTGCCGCCGGCCTGGGCTTTTATTATTTTACCGGTTATTGCCTGTTATCATTGCTCGGTACCCATTTTAGCCACAGTAGCCTTAAATAAAGCAAGCTAAGGCCGTTGATACAAGCCGGTTTCCGGGAGCATAATGCCCTGAATTAAGCGATAAATGATTCCCAAAAACCATCACTAAGGGGTTCACCAGCTTAATCTTTACTTGGCTCCCGCGGGATCTGGTACCAGAGCTCGGGATTTTTCAATGGGGTTTTTTCAGGTAATAAAGGATTTTCCAGGCGAAAAATTTTTCTCTGCTCCAGCCGGGTTTTAATAAACATCTCCTGATTCGATGGATGGCTAAGAAATAACTGCTCAAAAGAGCCGTCACGGATAGCCAGCATTAACCCGGTTTCGATACGTTTGGCCAGCGCCGGTTGATTTTTCGCCACAAAGAAATAGATAGGCGCCGGGTAATACACCACGATACCGGGCTCAACCATCAGCTCTAAACCGCTATAAATCGGTGCTTCCTGCCAGATCTCATTCATGCCCCGGGGAAAATAGTCAAACCTGTTATCCGCTAACATTTTAAACAAGCCGGCATATTGGTAGCCGGTGACCACGTTAAAGCCGTTACTTTTTAAAATCTCGATATCCGGCCAGCCGTTTTCCTGTCCGGCAGATAATGCCTGCAATTGTTCCAGGGTAGAAATATTGGCAAACTTTTGCCGATCTTTTTTATGGATCAAAAAAATCCTGTGTCCCAACAGTCCCTTTAACAAAGGTATACGTATCGGTAGATAATTTAACTCCCGTTCATTTGAGGTCATGGTCCAGACAATATCCACCCCGTAGTCTTGATTTAACGAACTCAAGGCACGGCTTTGATTCATGGGGGCAGCATAACTGAGCAGTTCGAAGGGGCCGGCGGTCGCTTCGGTTTTCTTTAATGCCAGGGTAAGTAAATCGGTAAAATAATAATTGCGGGTATCTTGTTGACTTTCGGGGGCAATATGACGCAGCACCAGAAGTTCGGCAGCCGGTAACCGGGTATTAAACAAACAACAAAAAAGCAAAAATAACCTAAATGGCAATATCATGGGCCCTTAAGAATTCGCATCATCCTAATACTATATGCTCAATTAACCACAAACACACTAGGATATCACCTGCAAGTTACATATTAGCCGTTGCCGCCTCCCTGGTTAACCTCACCGACGAACCTTATCCAATAAGAAAAAGTCGGCCCGGCCCATTTACCTCTTTACCCGCCAACCTGTAACGCTTTGTAATTAGGGTAACCAGAACTAAAGAGAAATGTAATCTATTGAAAACCTGACCGCTCATGACTTGATTTATCAATTAACCTGGCTTTTCCTGTATGTCGCTCATCCTGTGCACCGCCTGAATATGGCACTGTACTCCAATAAGTGAATACAAGGAATGTAACCATGAAAACAGCTTCGATAACATTTGCACGGCATGCAAGTTTGCTTACCTGCTCTGTGCTCACTCCACTGCTATTAACAGCCGCTACTTTGGCCGCAGAAGCAGGGCCGGACGGGTTTGAACCGCCGACAAATCCTTATCTCGCCGACTCTCCCTGGCCCATGTCTCACCGCAACTCCTATAATCAGGCCTCCTCCCCCCTGCCGGGGCCTGAGCCGGGCCAAACACTTAAAGTTGCTTTTCAGGAGCAGGAATTTCCTTCCATCACCCTGGCCTACGGGAAAAGCCTTGCTAATGGCCAGCGCGCGGTATACGGTTCCACCGCGACCACTATGTATAAACTGGACTTGAATGACCCCGGCATAAAAAACGTGCATCAACTGAGAAAATCAGATGTCACTGCCAATGGTGAAACCGGCGCTTATGTGGTTGCCGATCTTGATAATTACCTTTATGTGCCTAAAGGCCGTATCTTGGAAAAATACCGGGATAAAGCCACAGCAGGCGCAGCACCACAACACCATGCTCAGGAAAAAACCGGTGAATTTATCCTGCCGGAAAATATACTGAAAAGCCCGGACGAATACATCATAGGCATTAACCTCACCTATGACGGCTATCTGGTACTGGCAACCAACTTAGGCCTTGTCGCCCTGCTTTCCCGGGATTTTGCCCGGCTGTATTCCTACCGCCTGGGAGAGGAGGAAACGATATCAAACTCACTGGCCGTCGACGAAGAAGGCGGCATCTATGTCGTAACCAGTAAATACATGCACAGGTTGGCATTTGACGGCAACAATATCGCTTCAGTATGGCGCGCTGACTATCAGCACGGCCCGGAAACGCCCTGGCCCGGACGGTTAGGCACAGGTTCAGGTTCCACCCCAACCCTGATGGGCACAGGCAAGGATAAAGACAAGTTTGTGGTCTTTACCGACGGCCAGGAGCTGACCCATTTAGTGCTGATGTGGCGGGATGAAATTCCCGCCAACTGGACCCCCCTCGCCCCGGGAAAAGACATCCGCATCGCCGCCGAGATCCCGGTAACGTTCGGCAATGCCAATGCCAGCCGCAGTATTTCCGAACAGTCGGTACTGGTGCGCGGTTATGGCGCTATGGTGGTCAACAACGATTATAAGTTGAACACGCAAAAATGGCCGCTGCTCGGAGATTTCTGGACCATATTATTATCGGGACAACCCTATAACCAGCCGTTTGGCGTCGAAAAATTCCAGTGGCACAGCACAAGCAAATCACTCAAAAGTACCTGGTCTAACAACATCAGCTGTCCCAACGGCATTCCAACCATGAGCAGTGCCAGCAACCTGGCCTATTGTATCGGCTCCCGGGACAATACCTGGACATTAGAAGCCATGGATTGGCGCACGGGGCAATCGGCATTTCATCAACGACTGGGGCAAGGTAGCAGATTTAACAGCACCTATGCCGCAACCCAGGTAGGGGAGGATAACGATATCGTCACAGCGACCTTTATGGGGGTGGTGCGGGTACAGGAAACAAGCCGTTAATCCTGTCCCCCTTGATTGGCGGCTTAAGGAAGATTACACTGCCACCGTTATTCAATCAGCCAGGCCTAAACATAGCCTTAGCTTTGGCTGATGATTTTAATCCAGTCATTTAAGTGAGAGCTAACAAATGAAAACAAAGCAAAAAACGATAAAACAGGCCAACAAGCCTCAGGCAGCAGCCGTTGAGACCGGCAGAGGCGTGATCCGTGATAATTTTCTTGCCGCCCTGGTGACGTCCAAAGTTTATCGCCAGCAGGTCGTCAAAGCCAAAAAAGGCAAAGGAGCCTACCAGCGCAAGGAAAAACATAAAGGACGAGAGTCCTATTTAATGGCCGCTTAATCGCCGTTATTAAATAGCACTTTTTAAAACCCGGCCTTTAGCAACAAACGTTCAAGCGATTAAAAACATTTTCACCAATATACCCAAACACAGAAATGGCTAATCTCCCTTTAAAAAATATTTTCAAGGAATAAAAAAATGGCTACCCCGGGTAGCCATTTTCTACGGCATGCAGGCCTTAGTAAGAGCCTAGCTTAAACCGGGTTTAGAACTTATATTCAATACCTACGCCTAAATAATCCTTGTCTTCGCCGTTGTCGATGTCGAATGCAGTGTAAAAGGCATATAATTTAGTGCTCTTCGCCAAACGATAATCCACTCCTACGCTGGCACCGGTTTTATCGTCACTGCCGTCGTGGTCTGCATCCTGGTACTGAGCTTTCAGGACAACTTTATCAAGCGCATATTTGGCCGACAATACGAAGCCGTCCATTTCGGCACTGCCGTCATCGCTTTCCTGCGTCTGGTACATGGCGCCTAAAACGACACCGGCAACCTTGCCCTGCACCGTGGCACGGGTAATGTCATACCCTTTTACATCGGTGTCTACGGCAATGGAGGCAAAAACTTTGGATTTTTTCAGGCCTTTATCGCCATAGAAAAGCCCGACAGAATAGCCGTCCTCGGCATCGGCTTCATCTTCGGCAATATAGGTAGCGGCAAACTGGAAGCCGTTTACTTTTGGTGACTTATAGGTAAGGGTATCACTCATGCGGTTCTCCCCTTTAAATAAGTTTTTAATATCGGCATTTAAATCATTGAACTGGTCGATTTTGCCCTGGGATTGCTTCAATATGGTATCGTTTTTACCCAGTAATACTTCACCAAAGTTACCCTTTAAGCCGACATACTGGTTACGGTCGGTGAAATTATCATCGCTGTCACCATCCATATCCACCTGAAATTCAGCTTTATATACGACGGATAAACCATCGCTTAAGGCATGGGTACCTTTTAAACCGATGCGCGAGGCATTACTTTTAATTTCGGTAAACTGACCGTCGCCGTCATCAGAAGATTGTAAAGACAGGTTCGCCTTACCATAAATATCTACGTTGGCTGCCATAGCCGGTAAAGTGAATGCAGAACAAATAGCCAGAGTGAGAACACGGTTTGAAAGTTTCATTGTAACCCTTAATCAGTTAGTAGCTAAATTAAATTGCGCACATAGTGCCACCAAGTTATGACACTTTTGTGACAATATGACTTTTATTTTAAATATTTGTGACTTATGTCATAAATCTGCCAAATTAAAAAAAACAACTGAGTAAAATTAACAATAGCTCAAGATTATGTTAAAACACTAAGCATTAGCGAATAAAAAGCTGTTATCGGTGAGTAAAATAGCTAAAATTGACCATTAAGATAACAATAGAGTGAGTAGATGAAAGTAACCAGTATTTCACGCAAGTTGCTTGCACGGGTTTTATCATTTTATTTTGTATTAACCTTTATTGTTACCTGTGGTCAGATCGTCGCAGAATATTTCAATACCAAAAGCCATATTAACAGCGAACTGCTGACCCTGGAAAAAACCTTCAGCGGCAGTTTAACCCGGGCGGTATGGGAGCTGAATACCCAGCAGGCAATAGACATTTCCGACGGCCTGGTGGCCATTCCCATGATCAAGGGCATCACAGTCACCGACGAGAATAACCAGATCATCGCCCAACTGGGGGAAACCGCCCATAATGCCAGTTTTAATTTTGACTCAGCAGAAGGTGGCCAAAGCGAATATCGCAACCTCAACTCGCTGTCGGAGGGCCTGTTTGGCCATACGTTCCCGCTTATCTTTGAATTTTCCGGGCGCACCACCCGGGTCGGTACCGTCACACTGTTATCAAGCAACGAAGTCATTTTCAACCGCATAGAGGTCGGCATTTATTTTCTGATCGGCAATGCCATAGTCAAAACTGCCGCCCTGGTCTTTTTGTTTTCCCTGGCATTTTCCCAGTTATTAACCAATCCCCTCAATGAATTGACCGAGCAGATCAAACAGCTGGATTTAGACGATCCCGAAGCGTCAAAACTACATTCCATGAGTTATGAGCATAACGAACTCAATATTCTCGAAGATGCCTATAACAACCTGATTGATGAACTGGTGCTCTTTAAGGAGCGGCTGGCGGAAGTACAAAACGAACTGATCTCTGCTAACCACAAGCTTGACGAACAAAACCTGCAGCTGGAGCAGGAAGTGGCGCGCAAAACCTCTTCTTTAAGCACCACTATGCTGAAGATGGAAATTCAGCAAAGGGAAATGTTACAACAGCAAACACAATTGCAGGAAGAAAATAACCGGCGCAGAAAAACCGAACTTACCCTGACTAACACCAACAATGATTTAAAAAGTTCGATCATTGAATTGAAAAAAGCCCAGGAACGCTTGCTCGAAGCGGAAAAAATGGCAACGCTGGGCAACCTTTCGGCGGAAGTCTCTCATGAAATCAATACCCCGATAGGAGTGAGTATTACCTCCACCAGTTATTTGTCGGATTTGATCGCCCAGATAGACGAAGATATCCAAAATCAAAAACTGACCAAACGCACCCTGGATGATTTTATCCGCAATGCCAAACAAAGCATTGAATTGCTGATGAATAACCTGACCCGGGCCTCTGATCTCAATACCAGTTACAAGCAGGTAGCAGTCGATCAGATCAGCGATAAAATCCGCTCCATCAATATGGCCAAATACCTGCATGAAATTATTCAGTCCTTAGATCCCAAGCTGAAAAAAACCCATCACAGCATCGAAATCAACTGTTCGGAAGACATTAATATTTATAGTCATGCCGGCGCTATCGCCCAGATCTTCACCAATTTGATCATGAATTCCATCGTTCATGGTTTCGAAGATATCCAGCAGGGAAAAATCATCATAGATATCAGCAAACATGAGCAGGTCCTGCGCATTCATTACGCCGATAACGGTAAAGGCATAGAAGAAGAAGACCTGCCGAAACTTTTTAACATGTTCTATACCACTAAAGCCACCCAGGGCGGGTCCGGCCTGGGTACCCATATTATCTACAACCTGGTGACAGATACCTTAAACGGCACCATCAACGCCCATAACGGGCAAAGCCGGGGCTTACACTTTGATATCGAGTTTGCCGACATGCGCTAGGCCTGTGTGACAAAAACAGCAACAATAAGCCCTCTTCATAAGCAATCACAAGAAGCAGATGCTTAGTCCGTTGATTTGCGCTATCATGCGCTATTCGTATTTTCAGTAAACCGCCCCTAACTGTTCGGGCCCAGGAATCATGCCAATGTGGTTTAAAAACCTTTACTTTTTTGCCTTCACCCGCCCTTTTCAATGGTCAGAAGAGGATCTGGAAAAACACTTGTCGGAACATTTATTTACCCCCTGTGCCTCCACAGAAGTCTCGCATTTTGGCTGGGTAAATGCCCTAGGTAAACACGGCAACTCCGTGGTACATACGGCTAACGGCAACCATTTGCTATGTGCCCGTAAAGAAGAAAAGATATTGCCGGCGCCTGTGGTCAAAGACATGCTCGAAGAAAAAATAGCCCAGCTGGAAAACGAGCAAAGCCGCAAGGCGACCAAAAAAGAAAAAGAGCAATTTAAAGAAGATATCATTTTTGAATTATTGCCCAGGGCATTTTCCCGGGTCACGGATACCCATGCCTATATCAGCCCGGCCAGTAACCTGATAGTGATCAATACCAGCAGTCGCGGCAAGGCAGAAGACTTCCTCGCCTTACTGCGTAAAGTCCTGGGTACCTTGCCTGTGACCGGTTTCTCGCCGGAAACCGCCCCGGATGAGATCATGACCGACTGGCTCACCGAACATAATCTTGGCAGCCAGTTTAACCTGGGTATGGAAGCAGAGCTGCACGCCCTGGGTGACGACGGTGCTGTGGTTCGGGTAAAAAACCAGGATCTGACCAGCGAAGAAATCAAAATGCACCTCGATGCGGAAAAATATGCCGTTAAAATCGCCCTGGAATGGGATGAGTCGCTGTCATTTATCTTATGTGATGACCTGGCGATCAAACGCCTGAAATTCTTTGATGTGCTGCAGGAGCAAAATGACGATATTGACAGTGATGATGTCATTGCCCGGCTGGATGCCGACTTCGCCCTGATGACAGGAGAAATCAACCGCTTTATCGGCGACTTGCTGGCTGAGTTTTCAATGAAAACCACAGATCCGTTAGAAGAAAATCAAGATTAAGCTAAAGCTTGTTCCATAGTTGATATACTTTAGCTAATCAAGCCGGGAGCCCCGGGGGAGCTTAGTGTGCTCCTGCCCGGCTCCTGCAATCCGCCCGGTACTATTAGCTGAACATGGCCTTGACATTGTCATACATTTCCTTAAATTCCTCCGTGATCATAAAGTCAATATCCGGAAGCACTCCTTTACGGACATAGCTGGATAACAAAGCTTCCTTGGTTGACTCCACTTTAAAAAGATTGTGGTATACCGCGCCCGCCCGGATAAAATCAAGATAATGGGGCTCATCCGGCAGCAAAGTCAAATCACTCCAACGCTCAACCAGTAACGTAAATTCCTCAGACAGTCCCCAGGCCCGGGTGATCTCAGCGCCGATGCGGCTGGAAAGCTTGCTGATGGCCTGCTGTAAAAAGGTCGGATTGGCAAAGATATCCGGATGATGCTCGGCTTCCGTTAATATCGGCAACACCCCCAGATTATGAACCAGGGCCGCCAGGGTGATAGTGTCTAAAGTTAAAGGGCTATGCTTATGTTGTTGGATATAAAACGTCATCAAAGTGATAGCAACGGATGCGACCCCAACTGTAGATTGCCAGGATTTTTTCATATACATGGCAACAATATCGTTATCTGAAATAAAAATCTGCTCGATTGCCATGGCCGTGGCTATGCTTTTTATTTGCCTTAAGCCGATGCGCGTTACCGCCTGGGCAACGGTTTCCACCTTGACTGTACGCCCGAGTATGGCGCTGTTGGCCACTTTCACAATACCTAAGGCCAAGGCAGGGTCATGGCTGATGATTTCACTCATTTGCGCTAAATTGACATCCGGATCATCCGCAGCCTTGCGTACCTTTAAAGCAATTTCCGGCAAAGTCGGTAATACCAGCTCCTCATGCTTTATTTTTTCCAATAAAATGGTGTATAACGCATTTTCTGTTGCCATTTTAACCCTTAATTATTATCAAACTCTCTTTAAAAATTAGCACATTATTTTATTTTTAAAGGAACAATTACCTCTATAGCGTAAAAAAGCTGCTTTATCCCCGATAACGGCTCAAGTTTATTGACGCACATCAACAAAAGCCGAGAAAAGCCGTCTCCTGAAACTGTATATATTGCCTGCCTCCGCGGGGGTTTTTACAATAAAAGTAATATATCAAAATGAGCACTATCCCCAAATGTTTAAACCTGAGCTGCTATCTCCCGCAGGTAGCCTAAAAAATATGCGTTATGCCTTTGCCTACGGTGCCGATGCCGTTTATGCGGGACAACCCAGATACTCCTTAAGGGTGCGCAATAACGAATTTTCACTTGAGACCATACAGCAGGGCATCACTGAAGCTCACCACCTGGGGAAAAAGTTCTATCTGGTCAATAATATTGCCCCCCATAACGGTAAGTTAAAAACTTTTCTCAGGGATATTGCCCCGGTGATCGCCATGAAACCGGATGCCCTGATCATGTCCGATCCCGGATTGATCATGATGGTCAGGGAAAACTTCCCCGATATGCCCATCCATCTCTCGGTACAGGCCAATGCCGTCAACTGGGCCAGTGTCCAGTTCTGGCAAAAACAGGGGATTTCCCGGGTCATTTTATCGCGGGAACTGTCCCTGGATGAGATCGAAGACATCCGCTTCCATTGTCCGGATATTGAATTGGAAGTTTTTGTCCACGGAGCACTGTGCATGGCCTATTCCGGCCGCTGCCTGTTATCCGGTTATATCAATAAAAGGGACCCGAACCAGGGCACCTGCACCAACTCCTGCCGCTGGAAATATGACGCCCATCCGGCAGAGGAAACCGAAAGCGGTGATGTTATTGCCAGCAACCCGGTCAACATCATCACGCCGGAGCAAAAGCCCACCGACGAAATCTTCTTGCTGCAGGAGCAGGGACGCCCCGGCGAATATATGCCGGCTTTTGAGGATGAACATGGTACCTATATCATGAATTCCAAAGATTTACGCGCGGTTGAGCATATCGAACGCCTGGTAAAAATGGGGGTGCATTCGCTCAAAATAGAAGGACGTACCAAGTCCTATTATTATTGTGCCCGCACCGCCCAAATCTATCATCAGGCTATCCTGGATGCGGTCAATCATCAGCCCTTTAACCCTAAGCTGAACACAGATCTCGAACATCTGGCCCACAGGGGGTATACCTCAGGCTTCCTGCAGCGCCATAAGCCCGGAGATACCCAGAATTACGATTACGGCTATTCGAAAAGCGATACCCAGCAATTTGTCGGTGAAGTGATCGGCCGCAACGACACCAACGGCCTGATTGAAATTGACGTGAAAAATAAATTCCTGGTGGGAGATGATTTTGAACTGATGACGCCGTCGGGTAACCAGAAATTTACCCTGATGCATATGGAAAGCCTCAACGGCGAGGTGATCCTCGATGCCAAAGGATCCGGCCATAAAGTCGCCATTTCCCTGGAAACCGAACTCGATTTATCTTTTGGCATCATTATGCGTATCCTGGAGCAGGATGAAACCACACGTCAGCCGTTCAGCCAAAACCAGGGAGCTTGATAATTCTATGATTATACCGCTCAAAATCGATAAAACAGCCACTTTCGGCACTAAATCATTTAGCCAAAATCAGGGAGCTTGATAATTCTATGATTATACTGCTCAAAATCGATGAAACCGCCACCTTCGGCACTAAATCATTTAGCCAAAACCAGGGAGCTTGATAATTCTATGATTATACCGCTCAAAATCGATGAAACCGCCACATTCGGCACTAAATCATTTAGCCAAAATCAGGGAGCTTGATAATATTATGGCGCTGAAAATCGATGAAACCTGTATCAATTGCGATATGTGTGAGCCGGAATGCCCGAATGAAGCCATCACCTTTGGTGCTGAAATCTATGAAATAGCGGCAGATAAGTGTACCGAGTGTGTCGGCCATTATGATGAACCGCAATGCACTTTAGTTTGCCCGATTGACTGCATAGAGCCGGATCCCGAGCTGATCGAAGATGAGCAGACGCTACAGAAGAAATTCAATCGTATATATCAGCTGAGCTAAGTGTTGCTTAGCTGTGAACCTGGCCAATAAAAAAGGAGCCTTCGGCTCCTTTTTTAATTAATCACATCCCACTAAAGACTTTCTACTAAACACTTACTAATCAAACAGAGAAAGGATAGGCAATGGCTTCGTGATGCCGGTAGCCCTCTACTTCAAAGTCATCCAAAGTCACCCAGGTTTCCAGATCATCCAGGCTTTTAATATCCGGGTTAATGGTCAGCTTAGGTGACGGGTAAGGCTCGCGTTTAAGCTGCACTTCCTTCATCAGTTCCAGCTGGTCTTCATAGATATGGGCATTCACTATCTTATGATATGCCTTACCGGCCTTGTGGCCCGTCACCTGGGCAACTAACGCCAACAGAGTAAACACCTGGATTTGATTGAAGTTTAACCCCAAAGGCACATCACACGAGCGCTGGTATGAGGTCAGGTGCAAACTATCCCCCAGCAGGGAAAAAGTATGGGTGTGCATGCAGGGACGCAAACAGCCCAGATGAAATTCACCCGGGTTATAAAAAGTCATGATCTCACCGCGGTCATCGACCCCACGGCTGAGGTTATCGACAATCTTGCGCAGCTGGTCCAAACTGGTACCGTCGGGGCCTTGCCAGGCACGACCCTGTACCCCGTAAACACGTCCCATGTCATCTTCCCCTTTACGGGCAGGGTTGGCCAGCCAGGCCTGGTTGTCATTGGCATTGGCGTTCCAGGTATTGCAACCGATAGCGCGGAACTCGGCGGCACTGCTGTAACCGCGCAAATACCCCAGCAACTCGGCAATCGCTGCCTTCCAGTAACTTTTCCTGGTGGTGATCAAGGGAAAGGCATTGCCGCCGACATCGTATTCCAAATCGGCATTAATAACGGTTAAACAACGTTTGCCCGTCCTTTCATTCTCGACCCAGGTACCTTGATCAACAAGGCGTTGACATAAGTCTAAGTAAGCTTTCATGATTTTTGCCCCTTAATGGCCAATTTCGCCTGTTGAACCGAGCCCCAGTAAATCAGGGCAATGCCGGCGATCACCATAGGTAAACTTAATATTTGTCCCATGGAAATAAACGAGAAGTAAAAACCTAAGTGGGCATCCGGCTCGCGGTATAATTCCACTATCATTCTAAACACCCCGTAACCTATCAGGAAAGTGCCCGAGGCCAGGCCTGCGGTTCTGGGTTTGCGGGTGATGACATATAAAATAATGAACAACAAAACCCCTTCGAGGGCAAACTCATAAAGCTGGGAAGGATGACGGGGTAATTTCAAATCATCGGTAGGAAATACCATGGCCCAGGGAACATCCGTTTGTCGCCCCCATAGCTCGGCATTGATAAAGTTGCCTATGCGCCCCATGCCTAAGCCAATCGGCACCAGGGGAGCGACAAAATCACCTACAGATAAAAAGGATTTGTTGGTTTTACGGGCAAAAAGATAAATCGCGGCGATCACCCCAAGCAAGCCGCCGTGGAATGACATGCCCCCCTGCCATATTTTCACCAGATATAAAGGATCTGCCAGGAAATAGTCGAACTGATAAAAGAACACATAACCTAAGCGCCCCCCTAAAATCACCCCGAGAAAGCCGTAAAACAGCAAGTCGCTGACCAGCTCCCGGGTCCATAAGCCGTTGCTCTTGTCGGCGGCTTTATTGGCAATAAAAATAGCGGCAAGAAAGCCGATCAGATACATCATACCGTACCAGCGCAGTGCTATGGGTCCGATACTGAAAATTATGGGATCTATCTGGGGAAATTGTAGGAAGTTCTCGGTCATGTCTTTTCCATAGAGGTGTTAGCCATCAGGCCTTTTTAAAATTATTTTGCCTGCAAACTTAACCTTCACTCAGGCGCAAACAGCAAAACATAATTGCCGGCAAATTATGCCTAATTTCCGGTGAAATTACTAATTGAATATCAAAGGCTAATGTCGCGCTAATATCGCGCTGATACCAAACTAGGGCCAAAGCATTTTTGCCGCCACCAAAATCAGGAACAGGGCAAAAGATTTTTTCAAGGTCGCCAGGGGTAAACCGGCGGCATATTTAACCCCTAAAGGGGCAAACACCGATGAGGTGGCCACTAAACCTAACAACGCAGGCAGGTAGACATAACCCAGACTCCAGACAGGCAAACCGGGCTGGTCCATCCCGGTGACCACATAACCGAGGGAGCCAAATACCGCCACCATCACCCCACAGGCAGTCGCTATGCCGATGCAATGGCGCAGGTGCACGCCAAAATAGCTGAGTACCGGCACTAAAATTGCCCCTCCGGCAATGCCCATTAAACTTGACAATATCCCGGTACAAAAACCTATCAACTGCACCAGCTTGATATCCGGCATCGAACTTACTTTCGACGACTTGAGGGACAGCAACATATAACAGGCAAGGGAAATCACCGCCAGAGCAAATATCTGCGTCAGGGTCTTCGCCGACAACATATCGGCAATAAAGGCCCCACATAACGCCCCCAGCGCCATCATCACCATCAAGGGCCGGGTCAACGGCCAGGGAATATTGTGATTTTTATGATGGGCCAGCATCGCCATTGAGGAAGTCACCACTATCGATGCCAGTGAAGTTGCCAAGGCTACCGGCATCACCACAGCCGGTGAAATTCCCAATTGAGGCAACATATACGCCAGGGCAGGCACTATGATCAGGCCACCGCCTATGCCCAATAAACCGGATAAAAAGCCGACCAAGGCGCCGATACACAAACAGCTTAAAAAAACCGTAACAAACATTCAGTAAACACTTAACTTAGTTATGGAAAAAGGAAATAACAACAGGCAAAACCAGCAATCACATACCGGCCCGGACAAAGCCGCCAAGCCCGACCAGCTCCAGCTGTTCATTTAAATAGCCGTGGACTTGTTTCGCCGTCTCTAAAGACAGGGCATGGGCCAGTATCACCTTGGCCCGTTGAAAATCGATATGGCGGATCACCCATTTAATGCGGGCAACATTATGGGGGTTCATGCTTAACTTGTCATATCCCATGGCCAGCAACAAGATAGCTCCCCCCGGATCGCTGGCTAATTCGCCACATAAACTCAGGGGCACCATATATTTGCCGGATTCATCGGCAATGGTTTTTAACGCCCGCAGCACTGCCGGATGATAACCGTCGTATAAACTGGCCACACGGGCATTGTTCCTGTCTACCGCCAGTAAATACTGGGTCAGATCATTGCTGCCGACGGAAAAGAAGTCCACCCTGCGGGCCAGCTCTTTGAGCTGGAAAATAACCCCGGGAACTTCCAGCATAATACCGATCCTCGGACGCGGCAATTTGCCTTCCTGCTCTGGCAGCTCAGAGGATAATTCATAGTAGGCCTGATTAATCAAACGAATGGCATCATCGACCTCGGAAACACTGGAAATCATCGGCAGCATGATTTCCAGGTTATTTTGCCCGTGGTTCGCCTTAATCATCGCCCGCACCTGCAGCAAAAATATTTCCGGATGATCCAGGGTGATACGTATGCCGCGCCAGCCTAAAAACGGGTTTTCCTCGACAATCGGGAAATAAGGTAAAGATTTATCTCCGCCGACATCCAAGGTTCTCATGGTCACGGTTTGTTTGGGAAAAGCCGACAACACATGACGATACCACAAGGTTTGCTCCTGCTCTGAAGGAAAGCAGCTGCGATTCATAAAAGGAATTTCGGTGCGGTATAAGCCTATGCCCACCGCCCCCGCATGCAGGGAGTGTTCAAAACCTGTGCTCAGGCCGGCATTAAGCAATAATTCTATCGCCTTGCCGTCCTGGGTGATGGCCGGTAAATCAACCACTTGCTGCACCTTCACCGTTAACGCATCTTCTTCGGCGATCAGGTGCTGGTATTCACGCTTTAAGGTCTCATCAGGGGCAATAAATAAATCACCGCTGTAGCCGTCGACTATCGCCAGCTGCTGATGTAATTGCGCTAACGGCACCGACTCAACCCCCATAATCGCCGGCAGGCCCAGCGCCCGGGAAAGTATCGCGGCATGAGAATTATTGGACCCTGACAGGGAAATAATGCCCTTAAGTCCCAGGTGCTGGTATTCCGCCAGCATAGAAGCGGTGACATCCTGGGCGGCCAGGATAAATTCATCCGGCAGTGATTCATCCACCCGGGCCTGCTGTTGCAGGTTAAACAAGACCCTGTTGCCTAAATCGCGGATATCGCTGGCCCGCTCCCTCAGATAGGCGTCTTCGATACTTTCAAATTTGACGATATAAGTATCAATCACCAACTTGAGGGCACTTTCAGCGCTCCAGCCACTGTTGATTTTAGAGGTGACATCTTTGCCCAGGTTGGCAGTATCAAGTAATTGCTTATAAACCTCGAAAATATCTAAACTGGCATCCGTGATCACATCACCGAGTTTGACACTCATATCGGCAAAATCAATACGGGTCCTGGCAACCGCCTCGTTATAACGTTTTAACTGTTCGGCGCTGGCATAAACTTTCTGCAGCGATACCGAATCAAGGTCGGCTTTGGGTTGACTGACGACAATATTGCCCATGGCAACCCCGGGCGCCCCCGGTACCCCGGTGAGCTGCTTGAGCCATTTGCCGTTATCCTGATTCTGGCCCAGGATGCCCCGGGCTTCGGCATTCACCAGCACCATGGCAAGCTGGGCGGACAGCGTTACTAAAAAGGCTTCTTCATTCTCGGTAAAGTTACGCGCCTCTTTTTGCTGGATGATCAAAATCCCCAGCACCTTGCGGCGGTGTATTATCGGCGTACCGAGAAAAGCATTTAATTCCTCTTCGCGCACTTCCGGAATATGTTTAAAGTGGGGATGATATTTAGCGTTGGCGATATTAAGCGGCTCTTCCCGCTGACCGACCAGGCCGACCAGGCCTTCGGAAAAACCTATGGTGGTGTGGCCTAAAGAGTCTTCAGCCAGGCCGTCAGACGCCATAAGAAGGAAGTTTTGTTTTTCATAGTCGGCCAGATAAACCGAACAACAATCCGTGTTCATGGCTTTTTTGACCTGGCTTACCATACGCAAGAGCGCACTTTGCAGCTTAGGATCCTGACTAAATTCCAGCACAATACGACGTAGTGTTGTTAACATGCAATTTCCTATTACAAAACTAACTATAAAAATATTGATAAACAGGAACTATCAAAGATGAATTATTTTAATAGTCAAAGCTAAATTCGAGTAACAACTCTCCCTGATGCCTTAATAAATGGCTTGCCCGAAAGCAAGCCATACAACTTAACTAAATGAGTGAACGATACTTTTTCCACAAAGAAGCATAGTAATAATCAGGCTCTGCGTTTACGCCGTTCCTGGCGGTTAAACGGTAGGCCTACGGGTGCAAACTCTTTCATCACTTTCCGGTAAACATCCCGCTTAAATGACACCACCTGGCGTACCGGATACCAGTAACTCACCCATCGCCAGTCGTCAAATTCGGGATGGGCCGAGTGCAACAGATCAACAGCGGATTCTTCACTGGTTAGCTTGAGTAAAAACCACTTCTGCTTTTGTCCGATACAAACAGGTTTACTATCATGTCTGATGAAACGTTTCGGTAATTTATATCTTAGCCAATGCTTGCTTGATGCAACAATTTTTACATGTTCAGGTTTTAACCCAACTTCTTCATGTAACTCACGAAAAAGTGTTTGTTCTGCGGTTTCACCTTCATCAACCCCGCCCTGCGGGAATTGCCATGAATGTTGCCCAAAACGTCTTGCCCAAAATACTTGTCCCCTGTCATTTATTATTACTATGCCGACATTGGCGCGATAGCCTTCGGCATCTATCACAGGAACTCCTGACAACTTTTTATTTAGATGAACTGATTCTTCCATAATCTTGCTTAGCTAGCAAATAAATACTTTTATTATTTCTCTTGCCTGTTAACTCTCTGATGGCAATAATATTACAAAATCCCGATATAATTTTTCATTATCAATATTAACATCCCCTCATCCGAAGCAGAATTACTGCAGCGGGCACAAATGTTGGCAGGTCTTAGTTTAGGCGAAATCGCCCGCCAGGCCAATATTGCCGTACCAACAAGTCTCAATAAAGAAAAAGGCTGGATAGGCCTGTTACTCGAACATGTCTTAGGCGCCAGTGCCGGCTCCCGCCCGGAGCCGGACTTTCCCGGCCTGGGCATAGAATTAAAATCCCTGCCGATTGACAGAAACGGCAAACCGCTGGAAACCACCTTTGTGTGTGTCGCACCGCTAACCGGCTTGGTGGGGGCGACCTGGCAAAACAGCCATGTCAGAAAAAAAATGTCCCGGGTATTATGGGTGCCCGTGGTCTCCGAAAGAAGTATCGCCATTGTCGATCGCATCGTCGGCACTCCCTTTATCTGGTCCCCTTCTCCTGAAGAAGAACATTTAATGGCGATGGACTGGCAAGAGCTGACCGACATGATAGTGCTGGGCCGGGTCGAGCAAATCAGCGGCAAACACGGACAGGTATTACAGCTGAGGCCCAAAGCCGCCAACAGCAGGGCTAGAACCCAGGCATTTGACAAAAACGGCAAACCTTTTAAAACCTTACCTCGGGGTTTCTACCTGAAAATAGCCTTTACCCAAATGTTGTTACACAAACATTTGCGTGTCGGTTAAAAAGCCTGCCACAAGGCTTTTCCTGATGACTTTTAATGTTAACGGCAAAAATGTTGTACACTGAACGAACAGAGAATTATTGGCCGCTATTGAAAAAGGACGCTCATAAAGCAGATTAAAGTTAAGATGTTGTAAGAAGTATATTACTGCGATGAATCTAATCCATAAGTTTGATCACTTTATTACCGCACTGTTCTTTTTTATCATCATCACGGTCGTGGCCACCTCATATTTTACCTTCAAAGAATTCTTTGCCATCCACAATAAACGCCAGCAAGAAGCCATTATCCCTTTGTTTTCCCTGATCACCAGTGAAGTGATCAGCCCGCTGTCTATCTCGCAATATATGGCCAAGGATCCCTTTGTCATCAACTACATAGAGCAGGACAAGATAGATCAACAAACTATACTCATTTATTTACAGCAAGTGGCGGCACAATATCAAATGGTCAGCTTTATCGCCATTGAAAAGCACAACCTGATGATCGACTCCAACAATAAGCGCACCGAACTTAACAGCGATAAAGCCGAATGGTTCCACCGCCTTAAAAAGCTCCCGCCGGATCAATTTACCGATATCGGCAATGCCGCGGATCCCCACTTATACTTCGATGTGAAGATATTCAATGATCAACAAGAGTTTATAGGCTTTATCGGCGTAGCCATCGACCTGAATTATTTTGCCGAGAAATTCCGTCAATTCCAGCAAAGGTTTGGCTTTGAACTTTTTTTTGTCGATGCCCAGGATATTATTACCTTATCTTCTAACCGCATCATGAAAACTGAAAGTCACCACAGAAAAAATGAGCTGGTGAATATCAATACCTTTCCCTGGTACCAGCGCTTTACCGACAATATGGCACAAGGGAAAAATACCCCGGTGGTCGCCACAGGCAATAATGAATTGATCGTTTCACAAATGCCGATCAGGGAGCTTAACTGGCGTTTGTTTATTGTCGCACCGCCGGCATCAAAACAAGCAGAATACTGGCAACTCTTTTTCAGCAAGCTGGTCGTCTTTGTACTGGTATCCGGTGTGCTCTATTTTGCCTTTGCCGCCACCATCAGTTATTTCAAATCCAGTTTAGTGAAAGACTCGCAAATCGATTTTTTAACCCAACTCCCCAACCGCAGTTATATCCACAGGCAATACCAGCAACTTGCCAAGGCACATGATAATGCCAGCATCATTATCGCGGATGTCGACCTGTTTAAAGAAGTTAACGACAAATATGGTCACAACGCCGGTGACGAGGTACTCAAGGTTATCGGGAAAAAGTTAACCACCAGCCTGCGTAAGATTGATTTAAGCGGCCGCTGGGGAGGTGAAGAATTTATTATTATCCTGCCGGAGGCAGACGCCGAGCTGGCAAAAAGAATTATCGAGCGCATCCGGGAGGACATCGCCAGTTATGAATTTCATCCGCCGGGAGAAGCGAGCGGTTTTTTTACCAGCGTCAGTTTTGGCCTGGTTCAGGGGCCCTTAACAAAAAGTAATTTACAGACGCAAATAGATAAAGCCGATAAAGCCCTGTACCAGGCAAAACTCAACGGCAGAAACCAGGTGCAGGTATACACTGACCCCCGCCAGGATTAGTGCTCGGTTACCCTGATAGTTTGCCCCATAATCACCCAACGGCCCGGAGGCAGTTTTTGCCATTGGCTGTTGGCCCCTTCAAGACAAACAAACTCATGTTCGCCGCCGTGATGAACATCCGGCATTTTTTCCGCCGTTTCCGTGCCCGGATTCCAGACGACCCATTGACGGGTATTTTCCGGCAAAATCTCTATGGTGCGTTGCCAGTGATGATCAACAAGCTGTACCGCTTTGTCATAATGATACACCCTGTCCAGCGGCCCCCGGCAATGGGGCAATATTGCCGTTTGTCCCTTTTCCCCGGTTAACTTATCATCAAACCTGGCCCGGTTTAATGCCTTGATATCGACATTTTCCGGAGCACTGACACAAAAATAGCTGTGCAGGGCGCCGCTATATTCAAGCTCGTCATCCCCGGCATTTTTCATATATAAGGTTTGCTTAAGCTCTTTGCCTAATACCAGCTCCTGGCGAAGTTCACATGCCGCAGGCCATAAGGGGTGTGCCTTTTCACCGTGCCAGCTGAGAATAACCGTCACCGCATCTTTATTGATATCGATACTGTCCAGCTGCCATATCTGCTGTCTGGCAAAGCCGTGATTGCCGCCATCCTTATAGGGACCAAACCAGGGCCAGCACAAAGGGATGCCGCCGCGGATCGCCTTGCCGGGAGAAAACTCACTGTCTTCGCTCAGCCATAAAACCGCTTGATGCTCACCCGGTTGCCAGGTTAATACCTGGCCGCCATACAGGCTGATCTTGGCATGACAATACTGATGTTTAATCAACAAACCACGTATCGCCTCACCGAAAGTGGTTTTATCAACCTGGCCAAATTGATTGGCAAACAGGATAGAGCTGGACATTTTGTACTCCGTATTTCAAATAATGCTATTACAACAAGCAATACAGCTAGTATAAATAAGATGATTTTCTAAGTTCTACATTAATATTCAAGCGGGTTTGCCAAGCATTAACCCGACAGCTAAGCCTGACAACATCAAATTATATTCCTGTGCTGGCATTATGCACTTAATTAGTAAAAAAAAGCCACGTTTATCCGTGGCTTATTATCATCATAGCGAACAAAAGAGCTAACAAGCAGCTGAGCCGGGAAATAGCTTTACCCTGCCCCGCTGCTCCGGCATTCACACCAGCTTATTTCACATAGGCCCTTGGCTGTGTACTTTTGCTGATATAACGCTCTCTTAAAGCATCCTGGCGACTGCGGGTGCCAACTTGCTCTCCCGCTATCCACATTTTCTCTACCCGGGTGCTCAGTTCAAACGGGTCACCGCTCCAAAGCACAAGATCGGCCGCCTGTCCTACGGCAATACGTCCGGCATCAAGGTGGAAAACATCGGCGGCATTAGCGGTAATGCTGGCCAGTGCCTGTGCTGCCGACAAACCGTTAGCCACGGCATTACCGGCGGTAAACCTTAACTGGTAAAGGTTATGGGTATCGCCGCCGGTGTTTAACACCACTTTAACACCTGCCGCCATTAACGTCGCCGGGCTGGTCAGGGAAGTGTGCATAGCATCAAAACTTTCCGGCAAATTACGCAAGGCATTAATCACAACAGGAACTTCGGCATCCGCCAGCTGTTTGGCCACCAGCGCCGCATCGGCAGCGCCGACCAGCACAAGATCAAGTTTAAATTTTTGCTTTAACTTGATTAACTGCAACAAATCACTGGCGCGGTTGGCATTGACAAACAGGGGCTGCTTCCCTGCCAATAAGGCGTCAAGGATGAGCTCATCACGTTTTGGCTCTTTATCGCCATTGTTATCCTTTTTCGACTTATCCTCTTTCTTGGTTTTTTCCTTGGCTTCCTGCTTTAAGACGGCTTTTTGCCTGTCTTCAAGCTTGTGCCATAAAGTCTGCAAATCAAATGCCCTGGAGCCCTTTGATTTCCCCCCTAAGACAACATAAACTCCGAGGCCGTTTTTAACCTCGCTGTCGAACTCACCCGACAAATCAACGGCAAATGCCTGCCCCTTGAAAATACTTTCACCACCGCCCGGGGTTACCAGGTTACGGGTGATCCCGCCTTTGCGGCTATAAGGGATCAGGGAACTTCTGGGGTTAAAGGCCAGGCTGGGGTCAAAAGTGATATCGGCTTTTTTCTCCCGGCTATCCCGGCTTTCCCCGACGGCGGAGACTTCTACCAAACCTAATTGGTTAAAACTGTTGATAAAACCAGGGGTTAGTGTTTTTCCCTCGGCATCTATGATGCTGTCGGCACTAAGCCCTGCCGGCAGCGCCTGTGGGTTGATGGCAAGAATTTTACCGTCTTCGATGATCACGGTTGCATCTGTTAATACTCCCTGCCCGGTCACGGTATGCACCTTGGCATGGGTGATTGCCAGAGGTTTGGCGGATACTGAACCGATAGCCAGGGTCGCGGCGCCGATACCGGCACTAAGCAATAAGGCGACACGGCTTAATGGTGTTTTAAATAATCTCATGTTTGCTTTCCTTATTTCTGTCCCAGTAAAAAGTCGCTTTTCGCCTGATATTTTTCATCAACACGATCATAAACTTTTGCGCCATCAACAAAAACTTGCTCTGCCTGGGCATAAACACTGAAAGGATTACGGTTCCACAACACCACATCGGCATTTTTCCCAATTTCCACCGAGCCGGTTTTATCGCTAATGCCCAGAGACTTCGCCGGATTTAAGGTGATCCAGCTAACGGCATCCGCCTCGGTTAAGGCAAAACCGCTTTCTTTGGCCCGGTATAAGATCTTACCGGCTTCCTGGTTTAATCTTTGGATGGTGCTGTCGGAATCAGAATGTACTATCGCACAGGAATTTTTTACTGCATCAACAATGGCAACATTTTCCTGAACCATATCATAGGCTTCCATTTTAAAGCCCCACCAGTCCGGCCACATGGCGGCACAGTTGCCATTTTCAGCCAGCGGCTCGGCAATTTTATAGGCTTCAATGGCATGGTGGAAAGTACCTGAGTGGTAATTAAATTCTTTACTCAGGTCTATCATCATCGCCATTTCTTCGGCTTTATAACAATGGTTGTGAATAAGGATCTCGCCATCGAGTACCCCTTTAAGGGTATCCAGGGTTAAATCACGCTCCGGCGCCGCAGGATTTTTACCTGCGGCATAATCGCGCTCATATTTATCCCAGGCACGCTTATATTCGGTGGCTTTTGCCCAGGCGGCTCGATATCCCGCCATGTTACCCATACGGGTGGAAGGCAACTCTTTACGTTCGCCATAAACCCGTTTCGGGTTTTCACCGCAGGCCATTTTCAAGCCGTAAGGGGCGTCTGGAAATTTCATGCCCTGCATGGTCACGCTCGGTACATTGCGCAGGGTCACACCCCGGCCGCCGAATAAGTTGGCGGAGCCCGGTAAAATTTGTAAGGTAGTCACCCCGCCGGCGCGCGCCGCTTCAAATCCGGGGTCCTGTGGCCAGACACTGTGTTCGGCCCATACCTCTGAGGTATTTGGCGAGGTCATTTCATTGCCGTCCTGGTGCGAGCCGACCGAAGGACTGGGGTAAACTCCCAAATGTGAATGCACATCGATAATGCCCGGTGTCAGCCATTTGCCGGCGCCGTCAACTTCCATCGCGCCCGATGCGCTGATGCCTTTGCCCAGCTGGGCAATTTTACCGTCTTGCAGTAAAACATCGGTATTCTCAAGTTTTTCACCGGTACCGGTTAAAACCGTGGCATTTTTGATCAAAGTTTTTTGCTGCGCCAAGGGTTGGTAAGAACTTGGGTATGGATTTTTTTTAATGGTAACCTTAGCATCCTGCTGCTGGGTATCCAGACAAGCGGTTAAGGTCACAGAAACACCAGCCGCCAGCAAAGGCAGGGTTATTTTGCGCATGTTATTTCCCGTTTTAATTTATTTTACTTTATTTTAGATATTAAAAATTTCAGCTAAAAAGAGGCCAGACAAAGCGGCGCTGCTGATACATTATTATGAATAAGCATTAACAACAAGCCTACAGAGTAAAACTTCACCGGGAATGCGTTAAGCACACAGATAAATACGATTAATAACCAAGGCAACAGTTTCCCCGGCAAAGCCCGGCCCCTAACGTTTGCCCTTAAACCAGCGGCGAAATTTATCACGGCGTAAAAACAACAGTGCCAACATTAAAACCAGATAAATTCCCGGCTCAATAATTTCAGATTTCACCGACCAGTAAAAATGTATACCCGCCAGCACTACCGCAAGGTAGGTATAGTTGTGCAGTTTCTGCCAGCTTTTGCCCATACGGCGTTTAACCTTGTCAAAAGAAGTCAGCGCCAGTAACAGCAAAATCACAAAGGCTGCCATACCCACAGTCATATAGGGACGTTTAACGATTTCACCGACAAACAGGGCGAGATCAAACTGTACTTCAAAAAACAGAAAATTAAGCAAGTGCAGCAAGGCATAGGCAAAGGCATATAAACCCAATAAGCGCCTGGTCTTCATTAAAAATGCCTGGCGGCTAAATTTCGACAGCGGGGAAACCAATAGAGTGATCAACAATAAATTTAACGCCCCGATGCCGGTAAAGTGGATCACCGCTTCTACCGGATCCGCGGTTAATTGATCGCTCAGCGCCAGATAATACAGATTCACCAAGGGCAGCAGCGCCCCCAGATGGATCAGCACCTTCAGCCAAAAGACTTTTGTTGTTAACACCTTATTTAACCTTATCTTAAAAGGGCTATCAAATGCCGTCCCGGCTTTTACCTTGCTCACCATTAATAAAATTTCCTCAAATCCATGCCTTTATACAAGTCGGCCACTTCCTCGCCATAACCGTTAAACATCAGGGTCTCGATACGGTTTCTGGCCAGCAGGCCTCCTGTGGTAATGCGTCTTTCGCTGGCCTGGCTCCACCTGGGGTGGGCAACCCCGGGATTGACATTGGCGTAAAAACCATATTCATGCGGCGCCAGCAAGTTCCAGGTGGTCGGTGGCTCTTTTTCCAGCAACTTGATGCCAACGATAGATTTAATGCTCTTAAAACCATATTTCCAGGGCACCACCAAACGAATCGGCGCACCGTTTTGCGGCGGCAGGGTCTTGCCGTAAAGACCGACACTCATCAGGGTAAGCGGGTTCATCGCCTCATCGATACGTAAACCTTCCACATAAGGATAAGCTATGCCGCCCCCCAAACGCCGGCTGCTTTGCCCCGGCATCTGCTCCGGGTCATGCAGGGTTTCAAAAGCGACATATTTGGCCCGGGAATTGGGCTGTGCCATTTTCAACAATTTCGCCAGGGGAAAGCCGACCCAGGGGATCACCATAGACCAGGCCTCAACACAACGTAACCTGTAGATACGTTCTTCCAGGGCAAAGGTGGAAAATAACCTGTCATAATCCAGGGTTACCGGCTTATCAACTTCCCCCGATATCTTTAACTGCCAGGGATTGACCTTAAACCCCTGGGCAAGCTCTGCCGGCTGGTGTTTCTGCGCGCCAAATTCATAAAAATTATTATGGCTGATCACCTTACCTTCGGGTGTCAGCTTCTCGGGAAAGTTTTCAGCTCCCGCCTGACCCGAATAACTTAGCGCTTTGCGGGTAAATACCGGCTTTTCTTCTTCCTTAAAAAGATCAAAAACACTGCCATGGGCTTTTGATGACAATGCAGAAGAAAGCAGGGTACCTGCGCCGATAAAGCCCATGCCCTTAAGCAACTGTCTTCTTTGCAGATAAACACTTTCCTGTGTTACCTGGTTCTCTGATAACTCTGACTTTTTCGGTATTTTTATCAACATATTCTCGTCCCGCTAAAATAATTTTGCACTAAGGCTGCTTTTCCTGTCCTGATAAAGCTATAGATAGACCTGATATTGATAATATTTCATCTGTGATACTTTTGTTAACTTTACCCGCCATTAATCACAAATAGCCGAAAAAAGCGTCAACACCCGGCAAAAATACAGAACGGGCTGACAAAAACAGCAGCAAGCTAAGATCAAGTTAAAGATGAATTTAAGAAAAAGAAAATTCAGAGGGGGATAAAGAAAAAGCTAACAGGCTGCTACAAGCAGCTGTCAGCTTTTGGCAATATCAGGGGGACTAGCTGGCAATTTTTTCCAGGTAAGTGACAATTTCTTTGGACTCATATAACCAGTGTACGGAATCATCTTTATTGACGATACGCAAACAGGGCACGGTACGCTTACCGCCTTCACTGATCAGTTCCTGCTTATAGTCTTCATTGCGGTTAATATTGCGCAGCTCAACCGGCAGGCCGTTACGCTTCATGGCGCGGCGAACTTTGACGCAAAAAGGGCATGCCGGCAGTTGGTACAAACTCATGTTGGCAATACGCTGATTGATTTCCTGCTGCTCGGCGGCGGCTCTTTTCGGACCACGGGGCGTAAAAATAAAATCAAAAAACAGGATTATCCGGCCCAGAAGCCAACGAATAATAAACATAACACTCACTTTTAACGACTTAAAAACGGCGCGAGTTTAACATATTTTTTAACGGCGGCAAAAAACGTTTAAATGTTAACCTGAAAAATTTTTGATATTCCAGATGACAAACATGGCAGGTAAAAATTACAGCACTAAGAAAAAAAACCTGATGCGTTTATTTTTATTGCACTGATAAATGACGTTTCTCTTCAGCTATTACCACGGGTGCCTTAGACAGCGGCACCTTGATCGCATCCCGGGCGATATCAACAATGGGGTTGCCTTTAACTTCTTCCTGCTCATTGACCCAGTCATGATATTTCTGGTTGAGTTTCCGCAATTTTAACGTTGCCGAAATGCTCAGCGGCGAGGTTGCCCAGTCCGGTATATCAAATTCAAAGTTAACGATATCGGTACTGCCGGACGGAATCACATTGAGGTAACTGCGCCCGACGATATCAAATAAATCATGGCGCCATACCTCTTTGCCAAACCTGTCTATCGCCACTTCCTTGTATACCGTGGCCAAAGGTTCAATTTCACCGTTGGCGAGCAAATCTCCCCGGCTGTAAACCAGCTGCCCGGCGCCATCATAAATATCAAGATCTATCCAGGCCTCCTTTAAAGCAATCGCTCCGCCGGGGAAATTATGCCCGACTCCCCGGTTGTTCACCAACAGGGTAATGTTAGCCTGCTCCCCCCGGTAAAAAGCCACCGGGGAATTTTCTCCTGTGCCTTGCCCTGAGCTGGCATAAGAAAAACTTTGCCGGGAAAATCTGTCTTTTGGCGGCACTATCACCAGGTTAACCTTATCCTGCTGGAGAAAATCCACCGTCAGCTGATAAAGCTCTTCATTACCAAACTGGCGCGCCAGCATGACATTGGCGCCGACAAAGTAATGGGAACTGATTTTTCCTTCGCTGTCGGCGGCCATATCCTGCCCGGCAACTTTCTGCATATGGCAGTCCTGGCATTGCTTATTTTCCGGATGGGTAAAGCGCGCATCTTTGCCCTGGTTAAACTTGCTGGCGGCCCAGGCCTGATATTCATCCTGCATTTTGACCCAGCCCCAGTTGTTCATGGACTTATCCATAAACTGACTATGGCAGGAGCCGCAATATTGGGAGGTTTTTTGCACGCTCGGCAACAGCTCTTGTTTATGCAGCGCCGGCCTGAGTTTAATCAGCTGCTCGTTAACAAAAGACAACACCGGATTGCTGCTATGCTCAAACAAATAATCGCTGCGCGGACTGAAATAATAGCTGGCCACCCCTTCGGCGCCGGTGATTGAACGAATGCCGTGGCAGGACATACACCCCACCCCTTCAACGTTGGCGACAGTACCCGGCACGCCGGCATGCTGGCCGCCGGCGGTGAGCTGGCCAGTTAATAACGCCACCGGTGCATGACACCCTTCACAATAACGGGTGGCGCTGGTGCCCCGGGATTTTTGCAGCAGGTTAATGTTTCTGACATAGGTAGGATCATCGGCAGCATGGCGGTGCGCAGATGCCAGCCACTGCTCACCCGAAGCCTGATGACAACCGATACATTCCCTAGAGCCGGCAATATCCCGTTTGCGAATAAATTCATTATTTTTCGTTTGCGCCAGGCTGGGGGCAAAAGGGCTGGCGCCGTAATTATATTGATAGTCTTCTATATAGACCCCCTCAACCGGCACCTTGGTAATATTATCCAGCATCAACACCAACAGGGCCGCTACCGTTGTCAGGGTAAGGGTTTTAAAAACAGTACTGTTAATGGCCGGGGTAAGAGTGACAAACCTCGACGGTGCCACCAGCTTTCTTCGCTCGGGGAAAGTGAAATAATGAAACAACACATGGCCAAACAGCAAAAATACCGTTACCAACGACAGCCATAGATGGGCGTCTTTCAGCCAGATAAGTCGCTCCGGCACACCGGAAAAAACCAGTAAGTAACCGCTTACCACCAGAGAAAACATCACCAGGGATAAGATCAATCCAATGGTCAAAATCACCGGGCGGCGAAAAGCTAATGTCCGCCGAAAATGACTCAGGATATAAAAGCAAAAAACCAAAGAAAAAAGAACCCCCGCGACGGCATGGATCAGCGAGAATAGTTGTTCGAGAAAAGGAGCTAAGGGGAAAAGTAGCCAGTTGACAAAACCTGTGATCGACAACACCACAAACAGGCCACTAAACCAATGAAGGCGTTTAGCTTCCAGCTGTTGTTGCTTCCCTTCGATATCAAGGCCCATTAACTCAAGATATAACATGCCCCTAACATAATCAAGGATATGACAGTTTAAATCTCACCTGACAAAAATGAACTCAAAGGAACTACAGAACAATAACTTAACCGCTATTTGTTCGCAGAACAATCAGCTAAGATGACCGGCAGGCCTGGCTCTATTCGGCTGCGCCGGCAAAAAGCAACAGCCGGATAGCTTAGCCAACTTACCACATAAGATCATCGGGGATCTGGTAATCGGCATAAGGATCATCTTCTTGTGGCGTGTCCTCTTCAACCTGATCATTTTTCACCAATACCACATTGGCATCTAAAGCCGCCACTTTATCTGCTGTTTCACTGGTCACCAGATAGGTTACTTCATTTAAACCGCACAAGGCCAAACGACCATTTACCAGGGCATTATAGGTAGTTTCATCAAGCGGTAGTTTTTTGATTTTAGTCCCGAAGGTATAGTTATAAACATGCTCGCCGTCGATACCTTTAAGCTGGTGATGCTCTAATACCTGTAAAATGCGTTGCTGCTGCTCTTTTTCCGCCAAAGCCTGTTTCTTTTGCTCATTTAAAGCATTATCTTTGGCAAGTTTTTCTGCTTTGCTTTTTTCCAAATCCTGACGCACCTGCTCCTGCAAGCTCGCTTCATGATTCACGCCGCTGCGTTTTTGTTTATTCTTCTTACGTTTATCTGTATTTGCCTGACGCGCTTTCTGCTTAGTCGTCAGTCCTGCTTTGAGTAATTGATCTTGTAATGACGCCATAATCCTGCCCGTCGATAAATAAATTTTGCCATATTTTAGCAGTTTAAAACTGCCAGAGTAAACCGGCTCAAACACCTGCGTCAAAGGATTTTCTGGAAATAAAGCAAGCAAGAACCAGCCGGGTTAAAATCCTTAACCCGGGTTATTTTCCCGGCTCGCCAACAACTGTTGCAGTTGCTGCGGCGTATCCAGGTCGATAAAGGCCCGGGGTAAATCCAGCACATTGAGCCGGTGGTGATATTTCTGCAGTACCGGCTTGGCTCCCTGCTCCCCGGTTAATGCCAGCAATTCGGGAAAGTAACACTTAGGAAAAATAACCGGCGGCCCTTTTTTTACTTCGGCTTCGCTGCCTTTAGCATCTGTCCCGGCACTTGCACCCGCAAGCACTATAGCTTCAGGATGTTTTTGCCAGCTTTGCTGTAACAGTTGCAGCTCGGCCGATGCCAGCTGCCATTGATCAACCAGCAGTATCATGGCCGCATCAATATCATCGGGCAGAGCCGCCACCCCGGCAGCAATAGAAGACGACATGCCCTGCTGCCAGTTTTCATTGTTCACCTGACAGACCGGCAAGCCGGTAAGCTGTTTCGCCATCAGCGGGGCCTGGCAGCCAAGTACACAAAAGACCTGTTCGGTCAGTGTGAGCGCATGGCGGCATTGCCTGACAATCAAAGGCTCTCCAACAAGTTCCACCAGCTGCTTGGGTTGCCCCAAACGGGTAGAGCCGCCGGCAGCCAGGACGATAACCGCCAGTTTGCCGGTTTTGCCGGTAGTTTGATGCACGGCCTGATCCATATCCGGTTATTTCCCTTGGCTTTGACTAAGCTCTTTACCAACATAGGTCCAAGCCCGGTAGTGCTTACCGGCATAACGTAAACTCATTTGCTGCTGGATTTGTGCGGTGATCGACAGGGCAATGGCCTGGGGACTGCGCCCGCCAAGATCTAAGCCCACGGGACCAAAGACCTGGCCTTTCACATCCGACGGCGTCAATTCCAGCGGTTTTAATAATTTATCCCGCCTGCCGCCGGGACCGAGCAAACCGATATAAGGGGTATTGGCCGCCAGCAAATGCGCCAGGTATTCGCCGTCGGATGTCAGGTTATGGGTCATCACTACGGCGGCATCAAATACCCGGTAGTCTTCTGTGGCGGTTTTCACCGGCCGGGTCAGGCGTGTCGCTGCCGCCCGGCTAAAAGCGTCCTGGTTAAGATAGTTTTCCCGATGATCCCATACCGTTACCTGCCAGCCCAGCTCCAGCGCCATATTGACCACGGGCGCGGCATCGGGCCCGGCGCCGCACACCAGCAGCGAAACCGGGGCAAGCACAGGAATGACTATGATTTTTGCTGCATCGCCGCCCGCCTGGTTAGCCAATTCCGGCACCTGTGACGGCACCTGCTGCAAGTCCCCCGAAATATACTGTCCCTGCGCCGCCTGGTTATCATTCACTTGGATCCAGTAATGCCCGGTTTTTTGCTGCCCGATATCATTTAGCAAGTCGGCAAAGCCCAAATGATTATTTTCCAGCAGCAGCGGCTGGAGTAAAATATCGATTTCACCGTCACAGCCCAGCCCTAAGCCCCACAATAATTCGGCATCCGCCAGCAGGTCATAATTAAGCAGGCGGGATTTTTTCTCAGCCAGTACTTCCCCGGCATGCAAACTGATATCGGCTTCCAGGCAACCGCCGCTAAGCAGGCCGGTACAAACCCCGGCCTCGTCTATCAGCATCATAGTGCCCATTTTCCGGTAGGTAGAGCCCCGGGTGGCGACTATGGTGGCTAAGACATATTGCTTGTGCGCATCAAAGGTTTTGGCAAGTTGTAACCAGTTTTCCTGCATCAGTTTTTCTCCTGAGGGTTTTCGCTATTCTCTTCGGCATGGCTTTCGGTATTACTTTCAGTATTAGTACGCGCCAACAGCTGAGGGATGATTTCTTTTAAGGCCGTCCAGGGCAATAAGGCACATTGTTTACGCACCGGGTATTGGCTGACGGCCATTAACGCCTCAGCTTCTTGAGGGAAAACCTGCTGTCCATCCAGCCCAGCCAGGATATCCATCATTTGCTCATCTGCCTGTTTGGCGGTAGCACCCGGCAACTGCTGGCATAAAATAGAAGCCGATGCCCGGCAGATGGCGCAGCTGTCGCCGCTAAAGGCAACCGCCTTAATGGTATCATCGGCGTAGGCAAGCTGCAGCGTGATTTCATCGCCGCAGGCGGCATTGCTGCCCCGTGCCTGATGGCTGAAACTGATGGCCTCATTAAAGCCCACCGGATTTTTATGATGTTGTAATAACGCCTGCTGATAGAGCATGGCCTGTTTCTTATCCGTTACCACGTTTTACCTTATTAAAGCCTTATTAAATAGCCTTAGTGAATGCATTTAACTGTTGAAAGTCATCTTGCTCTGCTCCCCAACGCTAATCGGCGGCCAGCAGCTGATAAGTATGTTTTAAACTTGCCACCAAACGGTCTATATCTTCACGTCCGTTATAAAGCCCGAGCGAAACCCGGACACTGGATTTAAGCCCCAGGTAGTGATGCAGAGGCTGGGCACAATGATGACCGGCGCGCACGGCAATATCATCCCCGTCTAACATACCGGCGACATCATGGCTGTGTACCCCCTGGCATTGAAAGCTGCACAACCAGGCGCCGGAAGCACCCGGTATTAGCGGTTTGATAAAGGGTAAATCCCCTAATTGCTGATGTAAGTAAACACTCAGCTCATCCATATAGGCGACCAGCGCTGGCCAGCCTATGCCCCGGATATAATCTATGGCTGCAACCAGGCCGCAAATGGCAGCAACATTATGGGAGCCGGGCTCAAACTTCATCGGCCCGTCGATAAAGCGAGTTTCGGTCAAAGTGACCTGCTCGACTATGCCGCCGCCAAGGGTATCCGGCTCCATCACCTCAATACAATCCGCCCGGGCAAACAATACGCCGCAGCCGGCAGGACCATAGAGTTTATGGCCGGAAAATGCGTAAAAATCACAATCCAGGTGTTTAACATCCACCGGACCATGGCTCACCGCCTGCGCGCCGTCAATCAGCACAGGAATAGATTGTTGCCTGGCCAGACGGCACACCTGTTCAACCGGGTTAAGGCCGCCCAGCACATTGGAGATATGGGAAATCGCAATAAAGCAGGTATTATCATCAAGTAAAGCGGCAAGCTCAGCAACATCGAGCAACCCCTGCGGGGTCAGTGAAGCCACCCTTAACTCAGCGCCGGTTTGCTGGCATAAACGCTGCCAGGGCAATAAATTGGCATGATGTTCGGCGCAGCTGATCACAATATTTTTATCCGCTGACAACCTGGGGCGGACAAAACTGTTTGCCACCAGGTTAATCGCCTCTGTAGTGCCAAAAGTAAAAACCAGCTCATCGGCGTCCGCACCGATAAATTCAGCCACAGAGACTCTGGCCTGTTCCACCCGTTCAGTAGCGCTGGCGCTTAACCGGTACAGGCCTTTATGGCTGTTGGCATGGGAAAAGCTTTGATATTGGTACATGGCCTCGGCCACCACTTTGGGGGTTAAACAGGTAGCGGCGCTGTCCAGATAACAAAGCTCGGTGTTATCCGGGTGTGAGAAAACAGCAAAGTCAGATTTAAAGGGGCTTTGGTCGTACATCAAAATCGTTATTTAGCAAGAGAATACCTTACGCTAACAGCCGATTAGGCCATAAGCAAAGGAACAATTGTAACTATTCTCAACAAAAAATGCCCGCAAAGCCGGGCAAAGACAATTAGCGGCAAGTGGCAGGGGCGGCATCACAACTAAAACTGTCGCCGATAAAATCGCCGCCGGCTTCATAAACGTTTGCCAGGGTGTGATATTCCGCCAAAGGTCTGGGCCTGGCAATACCATACCCCTGGACAAAATCGACCCCGATTTCATTAAGCAGGGACATTGCCTGCTCGCACTGGACAAACTCGGCGATGGTATACATATCCAGGGTTTTCGCCAAAGAGTTGATCGCCTTGACTATCGCCAGATCGGACTGATTATTGAGGACATCCTGGACATAACTGCCGTCGATCTTGATATATTTTGCCGGCAGGTTCTTTAAATAACTGAAAGTGGAAAAGCCTTTGCCAAAATCATCCAGGGCAATGGCAAAACCGGCAAAACGCAACTTCTCCACCATAGTCGTCGCCTTAGACATATTGGCAATGGCGGCGGTTTCGGTAATTTCAAAACAGACGGCAGCGGAAGGAAAAGGCAAATCCTGATGCAGGGTTAAAATATGATCGATCAAGGCAGTATTGGTGACGGACTCGCCGGAAAGATTAATGGAAATCACGATTTCCCCCCATAACTCAGGGTGCTGGCTTAACCAGGAAAACGCCTTATTAACTACCCAGGCATCAACTTTGTCGGTCAGGCGAAAACGCTCTACCGCAGGTAAAAACACACTCGGGCTCAAATATTGATTGTCACTTTTAAGGCGCAATAATATTTCAAGATGCTGCTTGGTATTAGCCTGGGTATTTAACGCCTTGATAGGCTGAAAGAAAAGTTCAAACTCATCATTTTCCAACGCCTGATGGATACGCGCCGCCCAACGCGGCTCCTGCTGGTGAATAACCAGGCTTTCATCGTTATCATCAAAGAGCTGGCATCTGTTTATGCCTTTGTTCTTCGCCATAAAACAGGCGGCATCCGCCTGGCGTTTTATTTCCACCAGAGGTGGGGAGGTATGGTTGATCAAAGTGCCGCCGATACTGGCCCCCACTTCAAACACCTGGCCATGGAAACTAAAAGGCAGCTGCTTAAAAGCGCTGTTAAGTTTTTCCATTACCGTCAAAGTACTTTCTTTGGTGGTGCCGAGTAACAGGATAGAAAATTCATCGCCGCCGATACGGGCGCAAATATCACTTTGGCGTACCGCAGATTTCAGCAGCTGGCCGACTTCCCGCAGCAACTGATCACCGGCGGCATGGCCGGCATTGTCATTGATCAGCTTAAACCTGTCCATATCAAGCTGCAGCAAGGCATGTTGCTGTTTGTTTTCCTGAGCATCATGCCAGGCATCCATCAGTTTTTGTTCGAACTTATAACGGTTAAACAGCTTAGTAACACTGTCATAATTGGCCTGATAGCGCAACCGGGCGCGCAGCTGTTCGGCGCGGGTCACATCCCTTAACACGATAACGGTACCGGTTAATTCGCCGTTATCATCAAAAATGCCGCTGACATCCTGCTCTATGCTTAAGGTTTGTTTTCCCGGTTTCAGCGTATAAGTATTTTTATAGACCCGATCCGCTGACTTGTCTGAGCTGATATTTTCCAGAATATCTTTAAAACCGTCCCGGGTATCTTCCCCGGCCTTATTGGACATCAGCTCGGCAAAACAATGTTTTTTAAGTTCATCAAAATCGCAGGAAAAGAACTTAAGTCCCGCCTGGTTGGCATCTGAAATATAGCCGTTTTTATCGGTACGGATCACTACGTCGCTGATGGCATTTAGGGTATTGTTATGGGTCTCTACTTTCAGCAGCAGGGTGGCAATAATCTTGTTCACGGCAAGATAAATACGCTGCAGGGGAGAAAAGTTAAAAACCGTTTCTTTTACCGGTTTTAACGACAATTTTTCAACCAGTGCTGTTATTAACCTGTCGGTTTCGACATTGATTGCCCGACGCGCAGAAAACAGCAAGCCGCCCACTAATAAAAAGGGGAGCAGCAAAGGCCAGATCTCGCCATAGTTTACCCAGGCAAAAATCAAAGCGCCGGCGAAAAAAACCGCAGCTAATAATTTGAATAGTAAAGAATACTTACTTTTGATGATAAACAGCAACATTATCATTAAATACTAAGGCTAAAAAATAAGCGAAAGATGATAACAGATTTACCAGTTGCCAGCCAGCGAATCCATTTTATATCTCGCATATCTTATGCCAAAACCGGGATTGACTACCAGCTCTCGCAACAAAATTTCCTGTAGCTGTGGCAAGTTTTAAGGTAATCTGCCTTTAATCACTAAATCAAGTATTTGCTGACACCGGACATGAAAAAATATAAAAATATCCTCCTGGGCTGCACCCTGGTGCTCTTCTTTGTATTCGCCACCGCCTTTACCTGGTTATACAGCCAGATAAACAGCGCCCTGCCGATGCTCGACGGCAAGGCCGATATCTTCGGTTTATCCGGCACCACAGTGATAGAGAGAGACGAGAACGGCATTGCCACCATCAAAGGCGAACAGCGCAATGATGTTGCCGTTGCCTTAGGTTTTGTCCATGCCCAGGAGCGTTTTTTCCAGATGGATTTATTACGGCGCAACTCCGCCGGTGAGTTGTCCAGTTTATTCGGTCCCGCGGCCCTGAAACACGATAAAAAGATCCGCCGTCACAGGTTCAGGGAAAGGGCGAGAGAAATCATCAAACACCTGCCGCCGCCGCAACTCAACTTGCTAAAAGCATACACCCGGGGCGTCAACCAGGGACTGGAGTTGCTCAAAGCCGCCCCGTTCGAATACCTGCTGTTGCAGCAAGAGCCGGTCTTTTGGCAGGAAGAAGACACTGTACTGACCATCTTCAGCATGTATGTCGATTTGCAGTTTGAATACGGCGAACGCGAGCTGACCCTGGGCATGATAAAAAACACCCTGGGGAATGACATCTATCAGTTTTTAAACCCCAAAGGCAGCCGCTGGGATGCCGCCATAGATAACAGCCGTTACCCGGAATCGGCAATACCAACTCAAGGCTGGCAGGCAAACAGCACGGCAACGCACAGCGGTCAAGCTCAGGCAAACAACTCGCTTTACCGGGATCAGGCCTTGCCCGGCTCCAATAACTGGGCGGTTTCCGGCAAACTCAGTGAAAACGGCAGCGCGATACTTGCCAATGATATGCACCTCAACCTCAGGGTGCCCAATACCTGGTATCGCGCCTCCCTTGAATACCGCAACCACGAAAACCAGGCGGTCAAGGTAACCGGGGTCAGCCTGCCCGGCGCGCCGAGCATTATCGCCGGCAGCAATGGCGATATTGCCTGGGGTTTCACCAACAGTTACGGCGACTGGAGCGACGTTATTCTGTTAGAAACCAATGAAGACAACAGCCAGTACCTGACGCCGGACGGTTATCTGCCCTTTACCACCCATAAGCAGGTGATCGCGGTAAAAGATCAACAGTCGGTGGAAATCTCGGTCAGGGATACCATCTGGGGACCGGTGATCGGTGAAAACTATCAGGGCCAAATGATCGCCTACCGCTGGGTCGCCCACGACCTTAATGCCGTCAATCTCAACCTGACCGAGCTGGAACAGGCAAAAAATACCGACCAGGCCTTTGCCATCGCGGCAACTTCCGGGATACCGGCGCAAAACATGGTAGTGGCAGACAAAGCAGGCAATATCGGCTGGACCATAATGGGACCGATCCCGGTTAAACACGGCGATATCGGCGATGTGCCCGCCAACTGGGCCACAGGAGAAAACTCCTGGTCAGGTTATCTCCCGCCGGATTTATACCCTAAGATTAAAAACCCTGAAAGCAACCGCCTGTGGACCGCCAACTCCCGCGTAGTCGGCGGAGAGATGCTGGATAAAATCGGCAACGGCGGTTATGCCCTCGGCGCCCGCGCCAGCCAGATACGGGATAATTTACGGGAAAAAAGTCGCTTTAACGAACAGGACCTGCTGGATATCGCCTTAGATCACCGGGCAAAATTCCTTGACCGCTGGCAAGATTTTTTACTCAACCGGGTACTCACCCCCGCGACCCTGGCAAAACACAGCCAATGGCAGCAAGTGAAAACCCTGCTGGATAATAAGGTATTAAAGGCCACAACCGATTCTGTCGCCTACCGCCTGGTGCGCAATTTCCGCCTCAATGTCAAAAACCAGCTATTTGAAGGTATTAATAACCAGCTGGCAGCCGCCGATAACGGCAAGGCTTATGATACTTATGTTATCCGCCATCAGCTGGAAATCCCTTTATGGCAGTTGATCACTAAGCAGCCCTTAGCCTATTTGCCGCCGTCAACATCAAGCTGGCAAGGCCTGTTTGAACAGGCCCTGGCAAAAACCGTCGAGGACATGACAGCAGATCAGGCATTGGAGGACGCCACCTGGGGTCAACAAAATACCGCACAAATACGCCATCCCCTGAGCCGGGCCGTGCCTGCTATCGGCTACTTCCTTGACATGCCGGCCACCGAACTGGCGGGCGATAAATACATGCCCCACGTGCAAAACAATACCTTTGGCGCTTCCGAGCGCATGGTGGTAGCCCCGGGATTTGAACACCAGGGAATTTTGCATATGCCCACCAGCCAGTCGGGACACCCCTGGAGCCCGTATTATGGCAAAGGCCACGACGACTGGGTCAAAGGCAAGGTTTCACCGTTTTTGCCCGGAAAAACCAAGTACATTTTGACCTTGTCTAACTATTAACCAGGGTATTAGCCGAACGATTAGCAGCCAAAGGACAAAAATGAATAAAAATAGATCTAAGGAAACTGTTGACACTCTTGCCCTCGCCCCGATAGAGTAAGGGCATGAATACTATGAACAGCAACATCCTCTTTAGCTTCTTTTTTACTCTGCCTGGTCGGAGGGGTTAACGTCGCAAAGAAGAAGTAAAGACGATGAAAACCTCCTCTACGGGAGGTTTTTTTTTGCCAAAATATTTTACAAACCGGATAAACGAGGATACGGGTGTGAGCGAAGAAGAGTTAGACTTAAACAAGATAAGAGAAAAAATAACGGTACTGGATCAAAAGCTGCTCGAATTGTTTGCCCAGCGCCGAGCTTTAACCCTGAACGTTGCCAAAAGCAAGGCCCACCAAATTCGCCCGGTCAGGGATCAGCAAAGAGAGCAGGAGTTGCTGGTTCGCCTGATCACCCAAGGCAAAGCACTTGGCCTCGATGCCCATTATGTCACCAGTATTTTCCAGACCATCATCGAAGACTCGGTATTAAACCAGCAGGCGTACCTGCAGCAGCTGGCCAATCCCAATATCCAGGTGCCGACGGTCAGCGTTGCCTTCCTCGGCGACAAAGGCTCATACAGCTACCTTGCCAGCCACAAGTATTTCTCCCGCCGGGCAGAAAAGATTATCGAAACCGGCTGCCAGAGCTTTAGCGAGATCATGCAGCTGGTGGAAGCCGGCCATGTCGATTACGGCATGCTGCCGATAGAAAATACCAGCTCCGGCAGTATCAATGAAGTTTACGATATCCTCCAGCACACCAATTTATCCATAGTGGGAGAAATCACCCGGCCGATTGAACATTGCCTGTTAACCTCAGTCAATACCAGTTTGGATAAGATCAAAACCATCTATGCCCACGGCCAGCCGTTTAGCCAGTGCAGCAATTTCCTGGACAAACAGCAAGGGATCCGCATCGAATACTGCGAGAGCACCGCAGATGCCATGGCCAGGGTTTATGAATTGCAGGATGAAACCGTTGCCGTGATCGGCAGCGAAGAAGGCGGCCAGCTCTATAAATTACATGCCCTGGAAAAAGGTATTGCCAACCAGGCTGAAAACCACACCCGCTTTATTTTGGTATCGCGCAAGCCGGTAGATGTCGCCGAGCAAATCCCGGCAAAAACCACTTTAATCTTAGCCACGGGGCAAAACCCCGGCGCCCTGGTGGAGTGCTTGCTGGTACTGAAAAATAACGGCATTAACATGTGCAAGCTCGAATCCCGGCCAATTCAGGGACGCCCGTGGGAAGAAATGTTTTACCTGGATGTCGAAGCCAATTTAAAGAGCCTGACATTGCAAGATACTATCAGCCAGTTAACCGTGCTCACCAACTTTATCAAGGTGCTGGGCTGCTATCCCATTGAACATATCAGCCCGACGAAAGTGCCGAGCAGTGCCCTTTTAGACAACTAACATCCCACATTAAGGGGGAACATCTGCTCCCCCAGTCTCCTTTGCCCGCCTGCCCGGAGCTTTATCCTTAACCGGGAAGCCAGTTGCCCGCCGCCGGGTAAAAGAGCACCCGGATATCACAGTAAAAAACGGCAAAAGATGCCGATAAAGGGCAACAGCTAACTTGCCCAACAGCCAATCATACAAAGAAAAACTAACCTATCCGCCTGACAGGGCACAAACACTCAGCTTGCAAAGCAACGCCGTTATATTTTTAACTTTTGTGTGCCGAACTGGCACTGTGTTTGCCCCAAGCATAAGACAAACTCAGCGGTTAGCAACCGGCTGTTCACCCCACTTTTTTAAGCGAGCGAATATGAACGTTTACAATGCATTTTCATCGGCGGCCAGTGCAGCATCAACAAGCTTATCCAGCACCTTCTCCAGTGTCGGCAGCGGCGCATATAACGCATTTTCAAGTGCGGGAAGTGGCGCCTATAACGCCTTTTCAAGTGCCGGGAGTGGCGCCTATAGCGCCTTTTCTTCGGTTTCCGGCAATGTCAGCGGCGCCGTCAGCGGTGCAACCAGCATGGTCAGCGGAGGATATCAATTTGCCAAAAATGCCCTGCCCCTCTACGGGCTGGCCTCTGGCGCACACGATGTCTATCAGGGCGTAAAAGGCATACATACCCATATGCAGCCAGATGGCAGCTGGGGCGGCTTGGGTGAAGGGGTGCTGAGAACCGCCGGCGGATTAGGGCAAATAGGCATGACTGCCGGTATTGGCGGCACTTTAGGCACCACCGCCGTGGTGGCACACGCGGGGCTGTCTTTATACAAGGGATTAACCCGCCCCGATAACCCGCACCAAACCACGGGAGAAAGACAATTAAAACGGGTCGAGCATGCCTCAACCGCGTTACAAATCGGCGCAACCCTTAGCGGCCATCCCAATTTAGCCACCGGCGCTAAACTGGCCAGAAACGTGAGCAATAAAGTGAACCTGGGAAGAAAAATTACCACGCCGGTCGCACAAGTCACCAACCGGATAAATCAAGGGCTGTAGCAGATAAAACGAATAACCAGAGGCACCAGCTAAAATAAAAAATAGCAAAAAATGAAATAAAAAATCAGCTGCAAGGTCTTTTAGCAACAAATTCCGTGTTCAAGAGTTAACCGTGCAAGCAAAATATAACAACTTAGTCTTAATATTAGTCGCCCTTTCTGCCGCCCTTTTGGGGTTAAGTATGTTACTGATGGGGCCCCATAAACACATTACGCTGGCAACCGATTTTTATTCTGCCAGTGAGCTGCTGCCCGCCTCTGTTTTCAATGCCATGGCGGCTTTAGCTTTTATTGCCAGTGCTATCCTGGCATTGCTGTCGATACAGACCCCCTCTTTGAAGCCGCTATTAGGTTATCTGTTGGTAACGATCAGCCTGGTGCCGCTTGTTTCCCTGTTTGCCGAAACTCGTTGGATTGCCTCTATGGGCGGCTTCCCGGTAATAGGCTCGGGCCAGGGGGTGATCAAATATTTTGCCCTGCTCTCGATTGCCATATTATTCATCAAGCCGCAATTACCCCATAAACAGGCAATATGGCTCAACATAGCGCCGGTGATGTTAGTGTTATTGTGGATAGGCGGCATGAAATTCACCGCCATTGAAGCCAAAGGCATAGAAGACCTGGTACTAAGCTCGCCTTTGATGTCCTGGATGTATCAGCTTTGGGATGTGCAAACCACTTCCAACCTCATAGGTGTCTATGACCTGGTTGCCGTGGTGTTACTTATCGCCGCCATTTATTACCACAAGCTGGTATTGCCCGCCATTGTCATGTCCGGCATGGTCTTTGTGGTGACACAAACTTTTTTAATTTCCTTTGATGCTTCAATATCGGCAGATACCCTGCTAACCAGCACAGGACATTTCCTGATCAAAGATTTATGGTTTATCGCCAACCTGATATTGTTTTACTTACTGTTAAAACAACAAAGCCCGGAGAAAAAGACGGCTTAACCAGCCCGGGAGTAGTTTGTGCCAATGCAGGAAAAAGACTTAGCAGGGCAAGTTGTTCTTGTCCTGTTAAACTCGGCCAATAAGTGCTAAGCACACAGGTATTTCTTTATCAGCCGCACCTTAGCCAGGTGCTCCGGCTATATTCGCTGGCACACTTACTGACTCAGCTGTTCCAGCTTTCATCAAACTGGGCGGTATAATTTTCAATATAACCGCATTTCAAACACATATAAGTGATGATCGGCACACCAGATCCCGGGTCGAAAATAACCTCTCCCGCTTCTTTTTTCAGGGAGGTGATAGCCGAGAAACCGTCATTTTTGATCATGACCTCATCCGGATGGTTGATACAGTAGCAATTATCGTCTTTCTTCGGCACGCTATCACCCCGGGCTGTTTTTAGCCCAAATACTGTCGAAAATTATTTACATCTGGTGATAATAATAAGAGTTGGCAGTTTTCGGGAACATACTATTTTTGTATTGTTTTGTAATCTTTTGAAAAGACATCGCGACCCTGTTACCGGTACCTCATTGATGGTGAACCGGAGCAGACATTGTATTAGCCTGACATGTTAAACGCTTATAGCTTATTGATCTCTTTTTGTACGTTATAACCTTCATCGGTCACGATTTTTTCAAGCACCTGCACCCGCTCTTCCAGGGCTGAAACCTGCTGCTTCAGCAACTGATTTTGTTTGTCGCTATCCTGGTTATAATTCAAGGTTTTTTCTTTAAATTCCAGATGCTTCTTATACATGTCGTAAAGTACGCCAAAGCCCACCGAAATCAATACGATCAACACCACCATGCTGGTACCGCTCATCCGACTGCCTCCACAAGACTATTGATAAAAAAAGTATATCCGCTTTGTTACCTTATACCAAAGGCCGTTCAGATCAAGCCCCGGGATATTTAAGCCCCGGAACGGGAAAAGTTTACCGATAAATGACGAACTGCCGGGTCGGCTTTTACCCGCCATAAAAACACACGAAAAAAAATAAGCATTATTTTCAATAACATGACTAGAAGGTATAGGCTGGCATCGGTGTTGCTGTTGATAGAGACTCGCATCACCTGGAACTGCATTATGAGCAACTGGAAAGCCCGTTATGATACCCATAAAGCCGATGTCGATACCATTATGGGGCGCGAACTCGGCTGGTGGGGAAGAAAAAAAGCAGCAAAAGATCCCAATAATCTTACCGCGCAACGCAAAGCAGCAATTTTAAAGGCTGAGGCGGCAAGCAGCTTATACCAGCCGCAAAATATTATCGGCACCACCTCGGCAATCGGGCAAAAGCCGACTGTCTATTACCGCAGCAACAGCGGCACCTTTGGCCACATTACCCAGGAGCATAAAATTCCCGAGAACGTCGGCAGGGAAAAACCGGGTAAACATCCGTTATATACCGCAGCGAACACAGGTAAAGGCGGGACTTTAGAAGAAAAGATCGGCAGCAAGGTGATTCATACTTCCCGCAACCAGTTTCAGCCTTTTGACCCTATGGCTTCCAATGCCAGCGAGATTTTGACGGCGCACATGAAAAACCCGGCGCTGAAACAAGTCTCAAACCCCGATATCCATAAAAAAGTGCTCAAGCGTCTTAAAAAGGGTTATTACGGCTAACCGGCGGCAACATTTTTGGCTGCCTGAGCAAACGACAGCTCAGGTAAGCCAAGCTTAGAGGAGATCACATTTGTTTATCAATACGCACCAGGCCGTTGGCCAGATACACCATACGTACTTCATTGCCTGCTGAAAAAGTCATGCGGCTGTCATAATCCTGCACCACCATATACTCCTTGTTGTCTTCGGTGCGGATCATCAACTCCACCAGCTGTAAGGTGCGGCTGCTGTATTCAGGGTTATTTTCACTGGCAACGCTACCGCCCAGCAAGGCTCCTAAAATAGTGGCGGCGGTGCGTCCGCTGCCGCTGCCAAACTGGTTACCGATCACGCCGCCGATGAGGGCACCGCCAAAAACTTTCCAGCCGTGGTTTTGATCTTGTATCAGCTCCTGCTCGCTGATGTCCCTGACCGACAATACCTGGCCGAACAGCACCTTCTCAACCGGCACCGCTTTATTGCGCTCGTATTGCGCCTGAGCGCCCGCAACCAGAGTGAAGAATAAGGTAAAACACAGTAAAAATTTTTTCATAGTCACCTCCTGATGATATGGCAGGGCCGGGATAAAGCCCCCCTGCCCTGATATTCAGCTATTACCAGGCTTTACCAGCCTACAGTTGCTACGGTGCGGGTTTTACGGATTTCGGTTTCATCCGCCCACTCAACGATACCGCTTTGCAGATCCATCAAACGTATGGTGAACTTGTAATAGACATCGGAAGCATCTTCGGTATTTTTCACTATGCTGGACAGGTTGCCGTAAAGCATATATTTCGCTCCCAGGTGCTGGCCGAACTGAATGGCTTTACCCGGATCTACCAGGCCGTCATTTTGCTGGAAGTTAATTTGTTTACGCACCGCTTCCACCCGGGTCATATCGACAAAACGGAATTTACCCGATCTCAGCAGCTTAGTAGAGATGGAGTCGGTAATGGACTCGGTATCTATATGTTCGCTGGTTTTATTTTTGATGCGCTCGACAAAAACCACCGGGCGGTTATTGGCGGTCAGGGTGCCGACCACGGGAGATAATAACAGGGAATCTGTCATTTCATCCGCCACCTTTTGCAGGTCGGTGGAGCCAAAGTTAATGTCAGTGGTTTCAACCGCCCGGGCATCACCGTAGCTGATAACGCTTTTCGAGGAACAGCCGCCGGCCAATAATGCCGCCAGGGACAAAGATAATATAGGTAATAAATGCTTCATATTCTTAACCTTGTTTAATCTAGTAATACAAATGTAAATTGAATAACTTTTAAGTTTCTGTTTTGCCAACACTTGGCTGCTATAAATTAACCGTTTGATAATTCATAAAATTATCTATTTTCGTCAGGTTCACTAAGGTGGTACGGTTGGCTTTAACCTCAAGTTCTATCTGGGTTTTCCTGCCGTCAACCACCAGTTCAAGTTGTTGTTTACCCGCCGGCAATTGGGTTTTTACCAACTGACTGTTTTTCGGCAAAGTCACCCAACTGCGGGTATCGGCTTTTTCCGACACCAGGTTATAGAGATTCGCCAGGATATTACCGACATCATCCCCTTTACGCTCAAGGGTAGAGCGGAATTTTTCCTTGGCAATTAATCTTGATAGCTGCCGCACAATTAAACCGGGCAACTGCTCCTGCAACTGTTTCGCCGCAAGCCCCTGCAAACGCACCAGCTCCATGCTGTCCAGGGTACGGTTATCGACCTTGAGTTGCAGCCCCCGGGAGAGGCCGGGGCTTTTTTCATATACCGGCAAGGCCAGGTTATAAAAGCGCAGATCATCGTCAGAGGTAGACACAGGTAAATGTAAAGCCAGCTCTTTCTTTTCATTAATCAGCCCCTGCTCGTAGATCACCACGACCTGGCCGTCTGATGCTTTATGCTTTTGCTGCCAGGTACCGTATTTCTGCTCGAAAGTCGCTAAATCGTCCTGCATGCCCAAACGGCTGGCCAGGCGCAACACATCCTGCTGAAGAAAGCGGTTATCGGGGGAGATTTCCAGCGCCCGCTTATAATCGATATAGGCATCATTCTCCTGCCCAGCCGCTTCATACAAAAGGCCCGACAAATAAAAGGTATAGGCATTTTGAAAGCCGTTTTTCACCTCGCCGATAACCTTTTCCATACCCGCATAAGCCTGGTTGATTCTGTGCCAGTCGGGATTAACCTCGTCATCATCGCCGCCGGATGCCAGTGCCTGCTCGGCATCCAATAATTCTTTTCTGTGCTGTTTCAAGGCTTTTTCCTGCACCTGGTTCGCCCGGCGAATTTCCACCAAGGCTCCTTCAAGATCATGCTGATAGAGGTAATTCATCGCCTGGTAGCTGTGCATCATGGTTTGTTCATAAGCCGGCAACTGGTAGGCAATAACATTGTCATTACCGACAACCGCCCCCAGCTGCTGCAAACCTCTGCTGGCCCGGTACTTTGCCTTGCCTGAGTCCAGCTCCACCTGGCGGTAAACGGCATCAAAAGCCACCTTGCTGTTTTGCCAGTCATTAGCCAGATAACTTAACCGCCCCTGCTCTAGCTGATATAAAACATCATCAACGGCATTTCGCCCCCCCAGGGCTTTGTTTGCCCGCATCACATCCCCCTGCGACAAAGACAGGCGCACCGGTTTCATTTGCTCGGCATAACCGACAAAAAAGTCTTTAAATCTGACGCTGGTACAGGCACTTAGGCTGAAAAACAAAAATACACAAACCAGCAACTGCTTTTTATTTTTAACCATTAACTTCTCGGCAATAAAATCATCAACAACACAAGGAAAAACGTCTAAAACAGGGAGAATACCGGCAAGACAGGATGCGTATCTTAGCAAATAACAGGGTGAGAAAGGGTCAAGACATGTCTACAAAATGTAATTAATTGTAAGATGGGGATTAGAGAGTTAATCTGTTTGGGTTCAAGTTCCACCTGACAGTGTTATCGCTAAGTCTCAATATCTCCTAATAGTCTGAATAGTGCTCCAAGCGGGATAAAACCATCTACAAAGACTTAATACTTCTTAAAGTTTGATTGAAAATACGGGCTACATTAAATTGCCGTATTTCCACCACAAAGACGGGGAAATACCGTATTTCAACGGATAACTAAAAAACACTAATCTATAACTTATTGATGGTACAATAATAAAAAAGTAAAATTGAAATATTCAATAATAACTTAGTCGGGAATATTTCTGACAGAAATACGGGTTTTTCCCGGCTAATAAGCTGTTATTCGGCCACCGCTAATTCATGTTAAATGTATTGTGAATAGCGGTATTTCCTAATCTGGTTTGGCGCGTGTTTCCAGTTGGTTTTCGCCAGAGCGGTTAGGTGTTCCCGCTAATAGACTTTCCCCGTTCTTTTTCAAAAGTACTAAAGGTGTTAAAGTCATTAGCTTGTTCTGGCTGTAGTGCCAGGCTCAAAATTCACGGCTTGGTGTGTAGCGGTGGTTAGTGTCTTTGGCACCTTCCGTTAACGCCTCAAGCTATTTTTATCGTTGCCAGGTCTGTGGTTACAGCTGTCAACCAATAACAAACAAAACCAGCGGACGCTAAAAAGCGCGCCGCCGTTTCGAGCGTTAGTGTTACTTACTATTTGGAGTAGCTATTGGAAAAAGTTTTAAAACTGATAAAGGATGATAATGCTATATGGACAAGCAGAGGCCATGGATTAATACCGTGTCCTTTTGATATTAGTCCTGCTGAATATATAAAGTATGCGGAAGAAGACGCTCAAGAGTCTACGACAAGAGGGTGTGTTAACGCATTTTCAAATGCCAAACGCGCAATGGATGCTCAGATTGATCTACTTTTAATAGCTTTTGTATTAGACAAGTTGGCTACAAGAAAAAATTGGAACATACCTAAGAAACTAGACACATTGAATAAACTTGGGATTGTTGCCCCTCGAATTCTTGCCAAATTTAATAAATTTAGAAACTTAGTTGAACATGACTTTGTAAAACCTGAGCATGACAAAGTTGAAGACTTTATTGATGTTGTTTTGCTTTTCATTGAGAGTACAAAATTACACTTAGTCGATTTTCTTGAGGATGCACAAATAGCAGTTGAAGGTAAATTTGATTATTGGCTTGATGTAAAAATTAACAGAAATGATGAGATAGTTCATATTAATTATAATCAGGTAAACATTGAGTTAAAGCCAACAGATGAATATTACATTGAATTTATGAAACATTACGTTTCTGTCGCATATAGGCATGGGTAGCACTAACAAGTGCCACCACTCAGAAAAATCAGCCGCTACGCGCCTAATTTTCTGGTGTGGCAAGCGTTAGTCGGCCACCACTAGTCAAGCTTAATTGTTGTAAAATAGCGGTGTTCATGAATTAGGTTTGGTGGTTATGTCTTAATTCAAAATTCACGGTTTGGTGTGTAGTGATGGTGGGTGCAAGCAGCATCTTCCGTTTATCCCCCAAACTATTAAATAAACCGTTAGTGTGGTGCAAATAACTAGCAGCCACTAACAAGTAAAATCACCCGAAAAAATACAGCTGGCCGTTCCGTCCAGCCGCATTTTTCAGGTGTTTTAAGCGTTATTCGGCCACCGCTAATTCATGTTAAATGTATTGTGAATAGCGGTATTTCCTAATCTGGTTTGGCGCGTGTTTCCAGTTGGTTTTCGCCAGAGCGGTTAGGTGTTCCCGCTAATAGACTTTCCCCGTTCTTTTTCAAAAGTACTAAAGGTGTTAAAGTCATTAGCTTGTTCTGGCTGTAGTGCCAGGCTCAAAATTCACGGCTTGGTGTGTAGCGGTGGTTAGTGTCTTTGGCACCTTCCGTTAACGCCTCAAGCTATTTTTATCGTTGCCAGGTCTGTGGTTACAGCTGTCAACCAATAACAAACAAAACCAGCGGACGCTAAAAAGCGCGCCGCCGTTTCGAGCGTTAGTCGGCCACCACTAGTCAAGCTTAATTGTTGTAAAATAGCGGTGTTTGTGAATTAGGTTTGGTGGTTATGTCTTAATTCAAAATTCACGGTTTGGAGTGTAGTGGTGGTGGGTGCAGATAGCGTCTTCCATTTATCCCTCAAACCATTTTATAAATCGTTGGTGTGGTGCAAATACCCAGCATCCACTAACAAGGCAAAACGCCGGATGCAGCAAGCTGCCCCGGTGTTTGCAGCGTTATATGCCTAAAATACTATGGAGTTTTATATCTACATCATCTCGTTGCTAGCAATACATTTTATTTTCAGTGTTGTTGTTGCTTTTAAAATTTACAATAATTTGATGCTCTCCCGTTTAGAGAAATTAAAGTTGTTGTTATTAACTTTATCAGTACCGATTATCGGGCCTATTATCAGCTTTACAATTAGCAGAGGAAGCCAGTTTGGCTCACCGTCGAGAAGTAGTGAATTCTATGGTAACTCATCTGGTTCATATGACGGCGGAGAGTAGCTGCATATAACAAGCAAAATCACTCGGAGCAATTTTCCGTTGCTCCGCAACTACAAATTGCCCAGTGTTTAGGGCGTTATGTTTATCGATGGCCGAAGGAACAATTGTGACTAAAAATGCTAAGCGCATAATTTCTATTCTTATTTCATTTTCGTTATTCGCATTTGCAATTGACCGATATATCTTTGTTCAAATTAGTGAACACTACTTCCCTGAATCGCATAATGAGTACTGGATTTTGTATCCCATTACTTTATCTGTAATTGCTGTTTATTTTATCGTTTGTGCTTTTAAAGGTAAGTTCATATTATGGGAAAAGAGTGCAAAATAAACATAACAAGCGCATGTTACGGAAAAATTTCCACTGCGCTCCAATTTTCCGCAAATGCGGGCGTTAAGTTTCAAGGGGGACAATCTGCTGTCTACTAAATCATTAACATTACTTCTTCTTTTTATTTTAGGTTATGGGGCGGCGAGTTTTCAATTCAGTAGAGCCGCTCTTGAAACAGAAATAAATAACTATCATAAAGAGATTTTAATAGCTTCAAGGCTGTTGGAGGAATACTCTAATAATTGTGCGACTAATAAGCAAAGTAACTTTTCTCCTTATGTTGAGCATGCAACTATTAAATATGAGCTTCTACTTAAAAAGTCAGAAAAGTTTCCATATTTTATGAGTGGTGATTTCATTCTAGATCATGAAGAATCAGCTTTTGAGTTTAATGAAAAAAGAGAATTAACACATAAAGCCATATCACTGTGCAAAGAAACTTAACAAGGCAAAACACTCGGACGCAGCAAGCGGCTCCGGTGTTTGCTGCGTTAAGCGTCCAATAAAGTCAATCTTCGTAAAAGTAGTTATTTAATGAGAAAAATATTAATCATTTTGATCGCGTTGATAGCGGTTTTATTGGCTCTATCTCCGTTAGTTTTCTATTTCTTTAATTTCTCTGGTGATTTTTCAACGTCAAATAGTGATTGGGGAAGCTTCGGTTCATATGTTGGGGGGACTGTTGGCGCGACACTATCTGGATTGAGCTTTATTGTACTCGCAATAACTTTGATCATAACAATAAAACACAATGTCGAAGAGCGTAAAACAACACGTGAATCTCTCGAACTAACGAAAATTAGCTATAAAGAGCAAATAGAACATCAAAGAAAAGAATTTAATTTGCTTCTCATTAATAGTTATATAGATACATTGGATAAGCAACTAACCTCAAAGGTTTACAATGAAGCAAAGTGCGATGATGAAAAAGATTTTTGTGATAAAGTCCTGAAGTGGTTTAAGCATTTCGTCGAAGTTAATCCTGAAAGCAAGGATGTTTTTACTTTGGCATTCTGTGCTTTGAACGAGTTGCATGTTCGATATGACACTGAATGTATAACTCTAGGCTCCATTGAAAAAATAATAATTAGTGAACCAGATGATGAGGTACAGCATCACTTTAGAGCGCAATTAATGGCAAAAATAAATCCAGAATTAGTATTCTGGCTACAAATTTACTTATGTCATTGCTCTGAAGGTTATAAGGATAAAATCATCGCCAATAAGTTATTCCAGCCTACAGTGAGAATACTTGATGCTTTTCCTGAGCATTGTAAAAAACGCAAAGAAGACAAAGACGCTTAACAAGTCAAATCACGAGGACATGGTAAAGCTGTCACCTTTTTTGTTCCAAAAAAAGCCGCCAACTTCACCATGCCGGTGTTTGAGACGTTAGGCTTCATGGTATGAGTATCACAAATAGACACCAAAAGCTCTATGAAGCAGATAGAAAGCGATGGCGAAAAGCTGAAGAGCGTATTAAAGAGCTTTTATTAGCTGACTATGTCTCATCTTCAAATAACACGAAATGGGAAAAAATATTTGATGACTTATCGCAAGTATATAGTGATAAGGTTTCTGTTACTGTAAAACTTATAGAACAAGAAGAGTTTGAATATAAGGACTTTTTCTCTGCTTTATTTGAGAATAGCTACTTGGATGGAATGAATGGTTCTTTTTGATATAGAGATATAGAATGGCTCCTGTTACCGGAACACACTCAAGTAAATTTTAGTTATCATGTCGATTTAGAAATAACTAATGGGCATATCAAGGTTTATGGTTATCGTAAGAAAAATGCCTAACAAGAACCATCAATCTGACTTAGTAAGCTGGTGTGGTTGGCGTTAGGGTGAATATAGCGTATCCGAGAGGTTCAATGTTTCCGTCTTACCTAGAACAAGCTCATGATTTATGCTTTTTAAATCACGACATACTCGTTGAACTTCTTCGTTCAGGAGAGAAAAATAAAATATTTCATCAACAAATTAATTTTTTGTCCGAAGAAGATAAAAAACTACTTGAACAATCAAATGATATCTTTGAGTGGTTTGAGCTCACAGGACGTAAGTTAGAATATGTAGAAACGCTCAGGCGTACAGTATTTCAGGCTCTTTTATCTGACTTTTTACATTTTATTTATGAATCATTGTCTTGTTCTAGAAAAGAAAAGTTGACTGTAGCTTACGCTCTTTTACGAAAGCCAATACAAGAAAATCTTCTTTTGCTCGAAATAATGGCTATCGATATAAATGATTTTTCTAACAAGCTGACTGAAAACCCATTAGCTTTAAGAGCTAAAAATTATGGGGGAATAGAGGGGCATACAAAACGAATTCAATCTGTACTAAAAGTCTTAGGTGAAGAAGAACGATTTAATGCAGATTACTTGGCGCAACTTAGGTATCAAAAGTCTGAAGATGGCTTTGATGGGATATGTAATAAATCTATGCATTTATTTACTGAGCACAAAAAAATAAAAACAGAAAATATGAATATTAATCAGATTTTTTCTGGATCTGAGTCAAAGCAAACACAGTGGCACTTTTTGTATAGCCGTTTACCATACCTTATTTTTTATGCGCGTAGGCTTATTGAACATATTTGTGGGACGTTTTCAAAAACAGATCCTAGTTATTTGAATAACATAGAATATAGAGTTATGGCCGCTACAATATTGTGGTATCCAAATGTTGAAGACAGATATAAAAATGATAACCTTGATAAATTTGTAGATTCAACAGTAAATAAATTAGAGAAGACCTTTTTGGATGCAGGAAAAAATAAACCGAGTAAAAAAGACATCCTTAGAGTAAAAGATTCAGGTGTAATTTAATTGAATTAGCTTAGACCTAATCGGGTAAGGGCTGGTATCTAGCCAGCCCTCCCCACAACACCCTGCATGCGGGTCCGCACAGGGCATTTCATTTAGAATAGTGAAGTGCAATCCATCCATCGCGCAATGAGTAAAGCCCCTCAGATTTCAAATACGCTAACGAGAGCGCTTGGTTAATCCCCGGAGTTTTCGCACTGCGCCATGGCCCTTTGCTGGTAATGCCACACGCAACCGCAGCTTGTACCTGCACACCCAGTTTCATCAAGTTTCTTACTTTGGTTCTCGGCTTTCGCCATTGTCGCCAATAGGCCATCCTGACCCTGCGTCTGATCCAGTGATCTAAATCGACACAACGCTGGTAGGCGTTGGCGATACCAAAATAGTTTTTCCAGCCGCGCAGATATTGACTGATCTTGAATAGGTGGTAGCGCATCGATACGCCCCAGTTGCGGTTCGTTAATTTCCGGACTCGTTGCTTAAAGGTATGCAGCGTTTTCGGGTGCCATTGAATGTGGCCACGCTGGAAGATGAATCCCAGGAATTTACATTGGCTGGCCTTAACGACTTGGCTTTTGGTGGTATTCACCGCCAGTTTCAGGCGTTTTTCAAGGAACTGACTGATACTGCGAAGTACCCGTTCACCGGCTCGTTGACTCTTTACCAAAATAGTAAAATCATCAGCATACCGGGCAAATGGATGTCCTCGTTTCTCAAGCTCTTTATCCAAAGGATCGAGCATGATGTTTGCCAATAAGGGGGATAGTGGTCCTCCTTGTGGCACACCTTCCAGGCTTTCACTGTAAAGCTGGTTATCGATAACCCCAGCTCGCAAGTAACCTTTGATCAATTTGAGCAACGCCTTATCTCTGACACGCTAGCCCAGGAGCGTCATTAATCGGTCATGGTTAACACGATCAAAGAACCTGGACAGGTCAACATCAACCGTAATACGGCGGCCCGTTTTAATGATGCTCTGCACCTGTTTAACCGCTTGTTGCCCATTTCGATAAGGCCGGAACCCGAAGCTATTATTCGAGAACTGTGGATCGAAGATGGGCGTTAGCATTTGGGCAATGGCTTGTTGAATTATGCGGTCGATAACGGTTGGAATACCCAGTTGGCGTTTTCCGCCATCGGGTTTATCTATTTCAACACGTTTGACCGGTGAGGGCTGATAGCCCCCGACCTTTAATTCACGGGCAATGAGCTCCCATTTGCCTGATTTTGCCCAAACAGGAAATTCCTCAATGGTCATGCCATCGACACCAGCGGCCCCCTTATTGGCTCGAACACGTTGCCAGGCCTGCTGTAAATTAGCTGGCTGTAGAACACGTTCAAGTAGATTATCACCAAAGGCTGGTTTCATCCCATGACGCTGACCCACATCAACACCGGTCGGCGCATGTGTTTTCAGGTATGACAAGACTCCTCCTTTATACTAAATGTTCAGGCCTTCACCATGTCCCAGCCATTACGCTGGGCATTTGGCTACTATGCCGTCTGCTGACTTCTGCTTAATCACCGAACAGGGTTACCCCTGACGGCGCTGTCGGTTTTCATCATATTCGCTCTCTTTGGATGATGAATTCAAAGAGCCAAGGCACTTTTATACCAGCGCCTTACTGGTTAATTACCGATCGCTTGTTAAGCAGATCTCCCCAGATAAGAACATAAACTTTCACTGCACTGTTGCATCATTTACGGTGGCCGTTAGATCACATGGCTTCGTCGTCTTGTGCCAACTCGCCTTCAGCCTACGCCTCATATGATGTTCTTGTTCATCAACTCGCAGTTTTGCTAGCGGCTTCCTCCAGACCGATCCTCGCGGATAAGCCCTTGCCATTCGCTAGTAGTTAGCGTTTAATAACAATAAGTTAAATAAACGGTGATCTTCCTACAGAGGACTTTCACCTCATTAGTTCATGCCCATGCTGGGCGTACACAAGCGGCTGCATTTCGTTCCGGCCTGCGGCCTCCACCGGACTCGCTTCGCTCGCCGATGAGCCGGGCGTTATATGCCAGAGTTACCCACAATCAGTGGACACCTTCTATAGTTAGATTCTATCTGACATTGAGGTGCACCATGACTAAGAAACAAACCCAAGCTTATACTGAAGAATTCCGCAAAGAAGCCGTTTTACGGTCTGAACAACCAGGCAATTCTGCCGCTTCTGTCGGTAAGGAACTCGGGGTCAGTGCTCAGCAAATCTATAACTGGCGCTGTCAGTTTAACCGCCTCTCTGATAAACAGTTTAATTCCCTTAACGGTGTTGATTATTCTAAAAAGGAAGTGAGGAAGTACGCCTTAATTGCTGAGTTCTGGCCGTATTTTACAGTTGTACTGATGTGTCGGGCCTTGCAGGTATCAGGCTCTGGTTTTTATCGCTGGCTAAGCTGCTCAGAGAGCCGCTGGAAGAGTAAACACCAGGAAGTCACAGCGAATATCATCGATGTGTATGCCACCTTTAAAGCACGTTATGGTGCGCCACGTATCACCCAGGAACTAAGGGCATTGGGCCTAAAGTGTTCGAAAAATTACGTTGCTGACCTGATGAATATTGAAGGATTACGGGCACGTAATGGTAAAGCATTTAAATACAGTCGTCACAGTCCGGTCATGTTCAATGTGGCAGATAACCTTTTGAATCGTCTGTTCAATGTCGAGAAACCTAATCAAAAATGGGTAACGGACATCACTTATATCTGGGTGAAAGATCAGTGGCTTTATTTGGCGACGGTAATGGATTTATTCTTATGTTGTATTGTTGGTTGGTTGTTCGCTGGATGTCAGCATGACCGAACAACTCAATACAGATGCCTTGAAAATGGCCTTAAACAGGCGCGATATAGGCCCAGGGTTGATTGTTCACTCAGATCGTGGTGTGCACAATACAGGGCCGTAAAATATCAGGATTTAATCAAAAGCCAGGGTGGTCTTGTCAGTATGAGTCGGCGGGGGAATTGTTGGGACAATGCGGTGATGGAATCTTTTTATAGTCGATTGAAAGTAGAGCTAATTTACGCTGAGCAATACCGCTCGATTGAGGAGGCGAAATCAGGTATATTCGAATAAATTGAAGTATTTTATAACCGCTTACGTAGGCATTCAGCACTGGGCTATGTGAGTCCGGCTGAATTCGAGCGCATTCGCGCATAAACCGTGTCTACTTTTTGTGGGTAACACCAATTCTCAAGGAGTTAAGAGTGCTAATTATTTATTGGCTTGTGTTAGCAGTATTAGTAGGAGTCTATGCCAGAAGTAAAGGGCATTCAGGGCTAGGGTATTTGCTATTGGCGGTTTTATTAACACCGTTAATTGGTTTTATCATTGCATTAATAGTTTCTCCAATAAAGAGTAAAACTGATCAAATAGCTTTAAATTCAGGTGAAATGAAGAAGTGTCCATTTTGTGCTGAGCTAGTGAGGTTCGAAGCAAAGAAATGTCGATATTGCAATTCAGAATTAATTGAAACGACAGTTGAAGATGATTCCCAAGAAGAGTTAATGGAAAAGTATAATATTCAGTGGAATTCAAGTAAAAATGTTTACCTTTATAAAAATGAAAAATTTAAGAACTTTGATTACGCTTTGCACATAGCAATGGGTGACAAGCAGGAGTAATTGAATATAACAAGCCAGCGGATTCGTAAACTCATCGTTGCTTCAAGCGTTATGAATCTTTTCAGTGTTACCACTAAGGGGTAGTCATAATGAATACGGCTCTAATTGTTGCTTTAATCGGTTTTTCAGCATCCTTAGCAGGTGTTGCAATTTCTCAGTTTCTTAAAGAAAGACATCGGAGATCTGAGCTATTGATGGTTAAATCTGAAGAGTCGATAAAGCTCTTGTTGAAATTAAGAGCTATCTGTCAGAGACAGTTTGAGAAAATTAATGACTACATTCTTCATGAAGAGGGAGTTGCTTCTGCCATCCTAGATATGAGTATGCAAGTGGATAGCTTGAACTCAGAATTGCGCATGTATACCAATATCTATTTCCCTAGCTGCGACTCTAGCAGAAATGAAATGTATCGTATATTTATTGATGTCCAGCTTGAGTATTCGTTACAGCTAGATAAGCTTGATGCAGAAAGCCAAGGCGAAAGGGTAGCTTTTCAGGCTACAGCTAAAGTTCACCACATAAAGTTCAACGAGTTAATAAAGTGTATTGCAAATCTCGAAAATTCTTTAATTTCGAATTCTCCGAGATGGAATTCATAACAAGTGGCATCACCAGAAAAATTAGTCGCTGCGTTCCAAATTTTCTATCGTGCCAAGCGTTAGAGCTCCGTGATCTCAAAAAGTAAAGTTATACTCAAGCTTGATATAAATTTAAACCCACGAATTTATAGGAGCAAAGGCTAATGAAACTTCCCATAGTAATAACTATTTTAGTTACGGTTCTACTTGCCAGTTGCAGTAATGAAGGTGATTTGGTCGGCGTTTGGAAAGCCTCCTCGGCAGATATGTCATTTGCAGAAGGGAGGATTCCTCCAGAGAAGATGGAAAAAGCAATGCAAAAATTTTTGCGCGAAAGTGCGTCTGCATTTGATCTAAATTTAGACGGAACTGCCCGAATTTTTAGTGGCAATATCAAATGTAATGGGAGTTGGTCAGTAAATAAGAACATTGTAAATGTAAGATGCCCAGATAGCTTTATCAAACTAGAAAAAAATGGAAAAAAACTAACGACCCTACCTGATCGAACATTTACATTTGAACGCCAGTAAGATATTGGATGCATTGAAAAAAGGTGAAGAAAACTGTAGGTTACTCTAACAAACAAAACCAGCGGACGCGTTAGAAACATTTAAATATGACCAAAGTTGATTTTGTAAGTTTCAATCAAGTAAATCCAGAGGAATTCCTTCCGGTAGTTAATGAGCAAGGGGTGAGAAAGCACCTAATTGACCATGAAAATTTTACCTCTATCAGCATTAGAGAATGGATAAATGAGAAGCTTAAAACAGAACATCTGGATGGTTGCCGTATTCGAGCAATTTACATCGATGGAGCATTAGCTGGCTGGTGCGGGATTCTGCCAGACGATAACGGTTTTGAGCTGGCAGTTGTTATATCTCAGAAATTCTGGGGGGTTGGTATCTCAATATTTAAAACATTAATGCTTTGGGCCAAAGAGCTAGGCCATAAAGAGATACTATTTCACTTACTCGATAGTAGGCCTGAATATAAGGCTTTAAACAAAATGTCCACCAAAGTTCATAAAACGGAACTATTAGGTCGATGTTTTACAACCTATTATATTTCGGTTGATAAATGGTTCGCAAAGTAACTTCTAACGAGACCATCAATTTGACCGCCTTACGCTGTGCTTACGGCAGAAAATGATGGCGACGTTATATCGACCATAATCAATTGAAAATAAAAATCATAGTCACCTAGATCTTAAGTCATTGATTTTTAATAAATGTCGTTTTCTGTCGTTAATATGTCGTGGTAAAAAACTAGATAAAACAATGCACAGGAGCATAATTTTCCTCGTTGTTTTCAAAACCCCAGAGGAAATAAATTTGTTTCTTTCAACGAATAAGTTAAAAACATTACGTCAGGAAAAGGGCTGGTCACAAGAGGTGTTAGCTAAAGCCTCGGGCTTGTCAGTAAGAACGATTCAACGAATCGAAGCTGATGGTAAAGCATCTGCCGAATCAACCCTGGCTATTGCTTCTGTTTTTAATTTATCTCCTCAAGCCTTGAAAGCAACTTCTGATGAAATTGAAGTTAACTGGACGAGGAAAATGATCATGAAAAATATAGTCGCTTTGTTAGTTATTTCTGGCGCAATTGCCATGTTAATTATTTTGGGAGCCAGCGCAAAGCTCTACATAGACGTAGCCTCAGGTTTATTTTTAATTCTATTTTTATACGCCGCCACTATCGTAACTTTTGGTACACATGGAATGTTTAAGTCGCTAGCCGGGCTTAAATATTTGTTTACTGAAGAAATGGTTGGCGGCTCTCAAGCTCAATACCTGGAACAGCTTTATAGCAGCCAGGTTAAATTTCTGTATGGCGGTGCATTCATTGGCTTGATTATTGGAACTATTGCCATACTTGGTAATGTTGATACCTATGAGAATTTTGTGTTTCAAAGAGCATCAGCTGTTAATTTAATCGTTTTATTTTATGCGGCAGTGCTAAGTGAAGGGGTGTTCAGGCCTTTAAGTATCAAATTAAGGACCTGTGACATAAAAGGATAACTCTGTGAAGTGGTGTGTTGATGAAGCCAAATTAATGCTGGCGATGAACAATAACACGGCGATTAACACGGCTAAACAGGCATTTAAGCAAGCCAGAATCGACCATCAGCACAATAATGTCTTGCACGCTGCCTTGCTACTTTATCAATTGCAAAGGCAGCTGCAAGGGCAAGCTAATACAACGCCTGCTGACTAGTATCGAGATCACATAAAACAAAATGCAGCAAAATTTTGCTTAAATAAACACAAAAATGAGCTAACTAAATTTGGCTATTTTTCACCAAAGTATAAATTAAGCTAGTCTGTTTCGTTCACCTTAGAGCTTAACTGCAATCGTTGAGCAGAACTCAGCAGTTGATGATAGTTTAAACTCTCCCCCATTTTTAGTGCTTTAACAACAAAGCTTGGCTGTGCTTGTCTAATGGCCAAGTCTAATCGCCTTAATGGTTCGTGAACATGCTCACACCCTAACGTCCAGGTGCCGTAACCCCAAGGCACAAAAACTTTACAGCCTAAATCATTTGCGGCTTGTATAGCATCTTCTGGTGACATGTGCACAGCTCGCATGCGAGCATGATAAGCAACAACAGGCATTAAACACACATCCATAGCACCTACTTTTTTGCGTATGTCTTTAAATACATCGCTATAACCTGTGTCCCCGGCAAAATACACTTTGTATTTGCCGTCGTCTATCATCCAGCCGCCCCATAAACTTTGTTTGCTATCAAATATTCCTCTTGCCGAGGTATGATTCGCAGGTAAAAAATGGACTTTTGTATTGTTGTGTTGGCTTTGGGTATACCAGTCCATTTCTGTAACTGGCCCTACTGTGTAATCAACGTCACTACCGCTGTCGAGTGGTAAATACAATTGAGTATTTTGACTAAAATTATTTAACGTGTTGTTGTTTAGGTGATCAAAGTGGTCATGAGATATCAGCACCCCTGAGACAAAGGGTAGTTGCTCTGCTTTAATTGGCGCTTCTCCCAGACGAACCCACGAAGAACTCACTTGCTGCCCTAACCAGCCAGCCATACCATCAAACTCATCAAATACAGGGTCAGTTACAAAAGCGTCATGATTCATCTGTTGGATCAAAAAGCTTGCATGGCCGAGCCAAGTTATTTGGCCACGTTTATGCTCATCAATATTGATCTCTTGATGTACTAAGTCATTGTATGAATAGCCATGGGCTTTATCGTATTGATGTGCTGGTACCGGATCTAAAAATGATGCTTCATGTAGTTTTTTTTCTTCCGGTTTAAGCAAATCTAACTCATCATTAATATGGTGTGGTCCCTCACCGGCAAAGTGACTGTCAAACAAGTTTTGGTGTTTGCCCTCATTTCCCACTCGCTCCGGGTTTTCAACACGAGTTATTTGCGCACCACAGCCAGTTAACAAGTGACTATGGTGTCAACTCCTAATTTTTAACTCATTTTAGGATCCCACATGACACCATCTCTAACCATCGAATTTAAGATAACAATCATCTTTCTGACGCAGGCAATTATTGCTGTTTTTTTAGGTTTTCCAGCGGCCAATAATCGCTGATACGTATCTTTAAAAACAGGATTGCACTGAATTGCGGACATCATAGCCATGTACATAACCGTTCTGATTTTATGGCGACCACCGCGTATATTTCTTTGTCCCTGGTAAATACCACTTTCTCTATTAAATGGCGCAACACCAATGAGGGATGAAGCTTGTTTATTCGTTAAATATCCCAATTCAGGCATGTCGCTTAATAAGTTAAATGCAACCACATTACCTATGCCAGGTATGCTTTGAATAATGTCATTTTTAGCTTTATATTCAGCGCATCTATCCATCAGTTTTAGTAGTTTTTGGTCGATTTTATCGAGCTGGTTTTTAATAGCTGTTAAAATTGGTTTGATGATGCTGGATATGTTTTTTGGCATTATCTGAAGCCGATTTTTTTCCATAGTTTGCATCGTCATTAACTGTCTTCTCCTAGAAAGTAAATCACTCATTAATTGCATGGTCTCCGGCTTTAATGCTGACAATTTGGGCTTAATTGCTTCACCATAATGAGCTATAAGTTGGGCATCGAGTTTGTCTGTTTTAGCATGACGACCAATCGCTCCTGCAAATTTTTTAATGTGTGCTGGATTTGCGATAACAAAAGGTAATTTTTCTGTCGCACAGGCGATGCAAAATGCTTGTTCCAGTCGCCCCGTTGCTTCAATGATGATGCGAGTAGGATTGTATTTTTTGATTTCTTTAACGGCTTTATTGATACCTTTCTCATCATTTGAAACAGTGAAATAGATGTCTAAAGGGCGTATGTAAATATCGAGTTGTGTTTTACCAGTATCAACGCCGATGTTAATTTCATTTTGATTATTGTTGTTATTCATAATAAGCTGACTCTGCCTTGCTATTCGGGCTCGAGGCCCAGTTGACTATCCGAGTTTAATGCTTGGAGTCCTATACAGCGTTCTCACTTGTTATCGGTCTCTCAACAGAGGAGCCACGCAATCATCGAACTGCTGTATAAGAAGGCTTTGGTTGCAGCCAAAGCTTGGGCCTCACACTACCCGAAAAGGTTTAAAAAGAATATTAAGATATGGGGGATATTATCCATACAAAGTAATTAAGATTAGTTGCGAAAATACGTTAAGTTTCATAAAAAAATATACTCCAATAGTTTTCTTTAAAGAAATTAACAGGGCCAAGTAATGAAGTCTTATTGAAAACTTATTTCCATAGCGATAGAAAACAAATAGAATTATTATCAATAAAAAACAATCAGTTAAACCAAGAAATCAAAGTAATTTACATCAACAGATATAACCGTGACTTGATGAAGAGGATGCTTTAACACACGATTTAGAGAAAAATAAGCAAACAACATCTTAATTTATTGATACCGACAGCGGGATGGCTCATGGGGTGCCGCCATTAACTTCGAAGATAAGATAAACACAGATGGTGAGGACGGCGAAGGATACGTAACGCCAGACGGAAAAATACCTTTTCTATTGTCGCCGTTGTAGCCCACCAGATTATTGATACACTCAGGCCCAAATAATGAGCCATATAACAATCGCGGCAAGAGCGATTGTTATATGGCAGCACGCCTTCTGCGGACATTAGACATACGAGTTACCCACAATTGGCGGGCATCTTCTTTAGTTAGGTTCCATCTCAATATAGAACTAAAAGACTTCAGAAATTCAGCTGTAAGCTCAGAGAAAAATGTCTTCAAATCAACTTTCAACTACCGCAAATAAATTACGAAAAAAACCTGCTCTACTGTCGATTTAACCAGCCTTTTAAGCTTTAATTAAAGGTGCAGCCCACCCCAAAAGGAGCCCGCCTATTCCAATATTTCTCATACATTTATGGTCATAAACCAGCTGTAATTTAAGTCGCAACCCCTGAGTGCAAGCACACCCAGAGGTCGCTAACCACAACGAACTAACAGGAGTACGTCATGGCTGAATATCATCATACGTCAGAGTTTTGCCTGGCAAAAGTAAAATATCCCATTTATCGGCAACTTACCGTACTGGAAACTGTTTGTGAAACGGCAGTGAAAGTACGCGGCATCGGCATTAACTACCAACCTGTAAACCTTGAACCTTGCCTTGTGCTTAGGGGAAAGTGGCTGCGGGGGGCAGGTTTTCAAGTGGGACAGAAGGTACAGCTTGTGGTCAACCCGGGGGAGGTATTCATCACCCCCAAGCGGGTTAGCTCTGAACAAGCTGAGTCAACACCGGGCAGTGAAGGAGCTGAGACAAAACAAGCGAAAGGCTAGCCTTTAAAGCAGAGTTAATAGCTTTGAAACCTGGCGAACCAAGCTACTGCCTCTACAACAGATGCAGTAGCTTTCCCGGCACATAAAAGGAGCCGTTACCACTCCCTTATTATTGGAAAAACTAAGAAGCGCTTTCTTTCGCTCCGGCGGTTTTCACTTCGGATATACTGGCCTGTTCAAGCTGCAGCTTTTCGATTTGCTGGGTGATCGCCTGAGGCGAACCGGTATGGCGGCATAACCAGTAGTAGGCGCCGGGCACCACAAACAAGGTAAAAATACTGGCCAGGGAAACACCGGCAAAAATCACCACACCTATCACCATGCGGCTTTCAGCCCCGGGACCCGAAGCCAATACCAGAGGAACGGCACTGGTGACGGTAGTAAAGGTGGTCATGATAATCGGGCGCAAGCGCTGCTGCGCCCCTTTGATCAGTGCCTGCTCAAACGCTTCGCCGCGATCCCTTAACTGGTTGGCAAACTCAACGATTAAAATACCGTTTTTCGCCGCCAGGCCAATCAGCATCACTATACCTATCTGGCTGTAGATATTTAAACTCATGCCCATAAGTTGCAAACCCGCCAGGGCTCCCACCAGTGCCAGCGGCACGGTCAGCAAGATCACAAAGGGGTGGATAAAACTTTCAAACTGGGCCGAAAGCACCAGGTAAGTGATCAGCAGCGCCAGGACAAAAATAAACAGGATAGACTGGCCCGAGTCTTTTAATAACAGCGACTGGCCCTTGTAATCCACCTGGGCTTCATCCGGTAATTGTTCATCGACAATCTGGTTGAGAAAATCCAGGGCATCCCCCAAAGCATATCCCTGGCTCAAATTGGCGGTAATGGTCACGCTACGCAGCCGGTTATAACGGTTTAAGCGCGACGAGGTGGCATTTTCGGCAATAGTGATCAGGTTCGATAACGGCACCAGTTCGCCCGTGGTACGCGAGCGCACATAAATATTGTCGATATCGCCGGGGCTGCTAAAGTCACTTTCATCCCCCTCGACAATCACATCATATTCTTCCCCGCGGTCGACAAAAGTTGTTACCCGGCGCTGGCCGAGCATGGTTTCCATGGTTTTGGCAATATCCCCTACCGGCACCCCGAGATCGTAAGCCCGCTCATGGGCAATTTCCACCAGCAACTGGGGATAGGTTTCCTTATAATCACTGTCTACGGCAGTCAGGTTCGGATTTTCCTGGGCCTTGGCGATCACTATATCCCGCCATTTCGCCAGTTCTTCATAGGTATTACCCTGCAGCACAAATTCTACCGGACGGCTGGAGCCGCCACCGCCTATGCCGCGGCGGATAATGGTAAAGGCGCGAACATCGGTAATATCTTTAAGCTCTTTATTAAAACGGTCAGCAAATTCAAAGGTAGAAAAACTGCGCTGATCCCATTTCGGCAAACCGACTATGGCCACGCCGCCGGTACCGCCAAAACCCGGTACCCGGACGATCACCCGGTCCAGTTCATCCTTTTGCTTATAGGCCAGCAGCTTTTCTTCAATCTGCTGCATGTTTTTAACATTGCTTTCGTAGCTGGCCCCTTCTGCCCCTTGCATGCGGATAAAGAGATCTCCCCTGTCTTCTTTCGGGGTATATTCCTGGGGTAATTGTCCAAACAGCAAATAAGTGGCAAACAGGGAAAGGCCGACCACACAAAGCAATATCAACGGCTGGTGGATACTTTGGCTTAACGCCCGGCCATAAGCGGCTTCTATTTTCGCAAAACCTTTGTCCAATACCTGGCCAAACGAAGAACTGCGCTCCCTGTGCTTAAGCATTTTCGAGCACATCATAGGAGTCAGCGACAAAGCGGTAATACTGGAGAACACCACGGCTGCGGCTATGGCCAGGGCAAATTCGGTAAACAGTCGGCCGATATTACCGGATAAAAACACCAGGGGCACAAAAACCGCCACCAGCACTAAGGTAGTGGCAATAACGGCAAAAGCAACTTCGCGGCCGCCTTCATAAGCGGCCATTAAAGGGGTCTGACCGTTTTCGATACGGCGGTAGATATTTTCCAGCACCACGATGGCATCGTCCACCACCAGGCCGATTGCCAGCACCAGGGCCAGCAAGGTTAGCAGGTTAATGGAAAAGCCCAACCAGGATAACACCATCATAGAGCCGATAAGCGCCACCGGCACAGTCACCGCCGGGATCAGGGTAACGCGGATATTACCCAGGAACAGGAAAATTACCAGGATCACCAGCATCATGGCGATAAACAAGGTATTGTACACTTCATCTATCGAGCCCTGGATAAAGACCGAGCTATCGTAACTGTTGGTGATGGTCGTGCCCTGGGGCAAGGTATCGCGTACCGCGACCATTTCCTCGCGACCGGCTTTAACCACATCCAGGGTATTGGCGGTTGACTGCTTGATGATGCCAAGCCCCACCATGTTTTTACCGTTGCCGCGGAACATATTTTCATCGTCTTCGGCGGCTATTTCCACCCGGGCAACATCCCCCAGACGTACCAGGGCATTACCTTCTCCGCGGGAAATCACCATGGCGGCAAAGTCTTGCTCCGTCAGGTAACTGCGCTCAACCCGGATAGAAAAGTCACGCTCAATCGATTCAATTTCCCCCGCCGGCAATTCGATATTTTCCGCCCTCAACGTTGACTCGATATCGCTTACCGTGATCTTGCGCGCCGCCATTTCGATACGGTCTAAAAATATCTTCATGGCATAGGTACGGCCGCCGCCGACCCTGACCCGGGCGACACCGTCAACGACGGCAAAGCGGTCAACGATATAACGCTCGGCATAATCGGTAAGCTGCAGGGTAGACATGGTTTCACTTTGCAGCACAAACCAGGCGATAACATTTTCATCGTCGTTGGCTTTAAATACTTCCGGGGGATCCGCCTGCTCCGGCAGGTTGTTTAATGCCCGGGAAATACGGTCCCTGACATCATTGGTGGCAGAGTCTATGTCCCGGTCCAGTTCAAATTCGATAGAGATACTTGAGCGCCCCACCCGGCTGCTGGAGGTGATATTTTTTATCCCCTCCACCCCGCTGATCCTGTCTTCGAGTACCTGGGTGATCTTGGTTTCCACTATCGCCGCCGAAGCGCCGGTATAGTTGGTATTGATACTGACCACAGGCGGGTCTATATCCGGATACTCCCGCAGCGGCAGCAGCATAAAGGCCACCACGCCGAAGGTCACAAAAAGCAGGTTGATAACGGTGGCAAAAACCGGACGTTTGACCGAGATATCAGATAAGATCACTGCTTATCCTCCAACACGGATACCTGGATGCCTTCCCTGAGTTTCAGCGCCCCTTCGATCACCACGGCATCCCGCTCCTCAAGCCCTGACAGTACCTCGACTTTGCCCGGCTGGCGGCGGCCGATGCGGATAGCTTTTCTTAATGCCTTGTTGTCGCTGACCACAAAAACAAAATGTTTGTCTTCAATCGGGATAACCGCACTTTCCGGCACCTGCAACACCATATCGGTATGGCGCTCTATGGTGATATTAAGCAGCATGCCGGGACGTAGTTTCAGCCCGGGGTTGGGGATTTTTCCGCGTATTTTTAAGGTACGGGTTTGCGGGTCGATACGGCTGTCTATGGTGGCAATTTCCCCGGTAAATACCTGCTCCTGGTAGGCAACGTTAGTGGCAGTGATCTTCTGCCCTACGACTATGGTAGGTAAAAAACGCTCCGGCACGGTAAAGTCTACCTTGATCACACTTAAGTCATCCAGGCTGGTGATCACATCCCCGGAGTCGATATAGGCGCCGACACTGATCTCCCTGAAGCCGAGCACACCGTCAAAAGGTGCTTTAATGGTGAGGTCACTGAGTTTGGTACGGGCACTCATCAGCTGGGCCGATATCGCCTTGGTTTGGGCATCTTGCTGATCCAGTTCGGATTTTGACGTTGCTTTTTTCTTTAACAAATCCTGGAAGCGGTTGAGCTGGGCTACCGATTCAGCCAGGTTGGCTTCAAGCTCCCGCACTTTCGCCACTTCTTCCTGACGGTTTAACCTGACCAGCACCTCGCCTTTTTTCACCTGCTGGCCGTCATCAAAGGAGATTTCATCCACCAGATCTGAATATTTGGAAGTGATCAATACCTGCTCGTTGGCCCGGGCTGTCCCCAGCGCCTCTACCACATCTCTAAATTCCGACTGGCTGATGATGGCGGTTTTTACCGCAATCACCCGGTTTTTTTGCTGTTTATCTGCCTTTACCGTCGGCCAGCTTAAATAAGCAACCAAAGCAATTAACAGGGATAATAGTAACAATAATGGCAGGCGCCTGGTAATGGAATTGGACATAATCTCTTTATAGTCAGGTTGTTAACTGAACTACTATACCTTAGATAAAACCTTGCTTCGAGGCAAGTTAACCCAAAAACACCGCCATTTACCGAAAATTTACACAGCGACTAACCCGAAACCAGCAGAAAAACACGGGAATTAGCGCCAATAGCACAAAATAAATATAACCCGGTGATAATTAAGATATAATCATTTCATCGATACATTTAAACAGGCGGTGACAGTGAACAAACTAGCAAGCATAGCAATAATCATTTTATTAATTTGTGGCGGCGCCCTCTGGTATTTTGCCAGCGGCTCCCTCAACCTTTTTATCAAAGAGCAGATAGAACAACAGGGTAAAGCTTATACCGAGCAGCAAGTCACGGTCGGCGAGGTAGATGTCAAGTTGACCCAGGGGGCGGGCAGCATCAAAGGGCTGACCTTAGCCAATCCTGCCAACTACCAGCAAAAAAATGCCTTCTCGATGGAAGATGTCACTTTAGATATCAATATCAAAAGCCTGACCGAAGAGCCGATAGTCATTGATGAAATCCGTATTATTGCGCCCCAGGCTTTTGTCGAAGTATCAAAAACCGGTAGCTCCAACTTTAACGAAATTTTAGATGCGCTGGAGCGTAACCTGCCTAAATCGGATAAGCCTTCGCAACCGGCCAGCGAAGAACCGGCACAATCAAAACAGCCGGAGCCTAAAGTCAGGGTTGAGAAAATCACAGTTGCCGGGGTTGCCCTGACCTTAGATCTGAGCCAGCTTGGCAATAAAGCCCATCAGCTCACCCTACCGGAAATCAGCCTGACCAAGGTTGGCGGCGAGCAGGGTCTGCCGGCTAGCCAGTTAGGCGGTGAAATTATCAAGCAGGTATTGAAGAAAATCAGCAAGGCCGCAAAAGAAGAACAAAAACAAAAAATTAAAGATAAGATCACAGATAAGATAAAAGACAAAATCACAGACCTGTTTAAATAAGCTTTTACTTAAACAGTCTGATAACAGCAAAATTCAGCTAAGCTCGCGGGCAATGACAAGCCATGTCGTTGCCCGTTTCTTTTCCCGGCCATAAGGGGCTATACCAATAATCCCTTTAAAAGCCCCAATAGTAATTCATTTTTAAGCCGACCAGGGTGCTTGCGCTTCTTTCCAACAAAAACCTCAGTTCCCAGTCGGGAGCAAACTGGTAGTTAATTTCCGTATAGAAACGGTGACGGTATGATTGACTCAAATTAAGCCGCGCCGCTTGCTGCAGTTCAAGTTTCATTTTTGCCTTGCTGCCTAAGGAGGTTAACAGCCCAAGTTTACCGGAAACCGTGACATCGTCCCGGTCACCGGCAAAAGCCTTGCCCCCCAACATGCCATAAGCCAGGCTGTTTTTGCCAAAGCGATACGACTTGCCGATATCGCCTTCAATAAAGTAAATGCCGCAATCGAGACAGGCATAATTTAGTGCTTCATACCCTGCGCGAACCGACCAGGCATACGGGTTTTCATCACGCCAGGGCACACCCGGGGTATGCAAGGAGTCGAGATCGATCAGGTCCAGCTTAAGCAAACGGGTGTTGTTATCGTCTGTGATAAATTCAACATCGAGCATTTCCAGGTTGGCAAACGGATTTCGGGCCACCGAAGATGACAAGTCATCGAAATAGGTCATTCTAAAACCCGATGTCAGATACTGTTTTGAGCCGTCTATATCTGCCAGGCCAAATGAATATTTTGACGGTTTCATACCCAGGTGCGGGGCTTTCTTCTCGCTATTACCCCCTTTGGCGATTGCCCGCCCCGGCGGCAGTTTTAGCCGTTCACGCATCAATTTTCGGGTATTGGCTTTTAAAACGGAGGCATCGGTCTGCTTTTGCTTGATCACATTCTGATACTGAAACAGGGTTTCAACGATGATTTTTTGCTCTTTTACCGCCAGCTGCCGGTAATTTTTGTTGGCAAAGTCAAATTCGTTGTTGATCAGCTCACCGGCGATCGCCTTTTGCTCAGGGGTAAGCTGGCGGTAATAATCATGCAATACAGATTCCCGGGACGGGATAAAAGTGATGTTTTCCAGTAAAGGGTTACCCCGGTAACTGGCCTGCTCCAGCCCTTTCGCCACCGCAGAGGGGATCACCCATAAGCTGTCATTGGCGATAAGCGGCTCGGTTAATACCAGTTCAAGCAATTTGGCGATATGAAAGGCGCAGTTTTCATCGATAAAATAATAATCAAACTTATTGCCCAGCACTTCCCAGATATGTGCGGCAAGCAAATCGACATCGTCGCTGCTCAGGTTCAGTTTATACTCCCACATATCCCGCAATTCAACATCGCCATAATTGTGGTGGTGACGGTAAAATTGCTGATCTGAATATCCGGCGTCATAACCGCCAAAAATCCCGCGCAACACATAAACCACAGGGTTTTCCTGCTCCGGCACTATCGCACCATAATTGAGGCTGGTATTAAGCAAATCGCTTTTCTGGGAGCCGCCGCGGTTCAACTTTAAAAACAGGTGCCCGTACATGGATGCGGGATTGCCCATATAACCGGAAGCAAAAACCACGCTGAGGGAGTGAATATCCGCCTGTTGACGCCAATGCTGGTAATCCTGGCAATTTACCGCGGGTAACTTGCCAAAAGAACTGAGGTCCACATGCTCGGTAATAAGCTTAAACCGGGCGGGGAAACGGCATTGGCCATGCTGCTGCCCGGGATTGGCAGGATCTTTTTCCTGATAAAAGGCCTCAATGGTGGCCCTTAGCTCTGCCAGGGGATCCCGGCGGCCGTTTGCACTTAAATAAAAGCTTTCGCTGGTAATATAACCGGGCTTGGCGGCATCTGCCGGATAATGGAGCAATTTTCGCCATTGCTTGTTTTCGGCATAGCTTTGAGGTGATTGAGCACCGGCCAGTGCATGACCAGACAAAAGCACAAAAAGAACCAGTAAAGGGATTAGATACGAAAAAATTTGTTTCACTCAACTCATCTCAAAATAAGCCAATACTTATAAAAAAGAAGTTTTCCAGCCGCTAAAAGTAAAAATGGACCCTGAAGGTCCATTTTTAACGGTATTTAAAAAATGCCGTTTAAACGCTTGCACAAGAAGCAGAAAAGCTTGTTTCAACGCGCTGTTCTAAAGTCTCATATAAGGCTTGTGCATTATCATTTTCTTTTTGGGCGAAGTCTTCGCGCACAGCTTTGATAATAGCTGAATGGCTGGCGGCTTCACAACCACGCAGTTCAAGCATAGCCGTTACATATTCACCTTCACCAACAGCAACTTCCTGCTCAAGTACCGGCATAGTTGCCTGGATGAACATAGCCGTTTTTGCTTTCTCGCCAGAACATGAATTCTGTGAAGAAGCATTAGAAGTAACAGCCGTAGTACCTAAATCCCAGATAATATTGGAAATCGCGGCCGCAGTACCGTTAGCAGGGAAAATGATTGCGCCGATACCGCAATCTTGCCATGCGTTTAAAGTTTTGTCGTTAGCGGCTGCTGCTGGCATAGCTGCACTGGCAGCAAGAGTTCCAACCATAAGGGCTGATAGAATAGTTTTGTTCATACTTCGTTACTTCCTCGAACATAAAATTTAGCTGTAGACAGATTTGTCGGTCGCTACTATAACGCCTGTAACGGCTAATTACTATTCATTTAACGTTATTTCAACAAGTTTTCTACCCTCCCGGTACTGTCATTTTTTTAAGCTGTTAACTAAGGTTTTAATAGTCTTAAATTTTTATAAAGACGGCTTAATTTTGATAAGGATCTCTATGTTTGCACGGCTGATATTCACCTTTGCCCTGATACTGGGCCTGTCAGGGTGCCAAAGCCTGTTTTTCTGGCCAACGCCTGAGCTGGTCGACTCCCCCAAACGTTTTGGCTTTAATTATGAAAATGTCGAGTTTCAATCCAGTGATCAAACCCGGCTGCACGGCTGGTATTTATCCTCGGCCTTAAGTGGAGAAAACAACCGGGGTACCGTTTATTTTCTCCATGGCAATGCCACCAACCTCAGCTATCATATTGCCAATTTGTACTGGTTAACTGAGTACGGCTGGAATGTTTTTATTATCGACTACCGGGGTTATGGCCGCTCTGAAGGGGAGCCTGACTTTCAATCTGTGATCCAGGATGCCAGTTCCGGTTATCAATGGCTCCGTGACCGGGGAGAGGAAAATATCATCATCATCGGCCAAAGCCTGGGCGGCGCCATAGCGACCGGCATGTTAGGTTTAAATAAAGATATCCGGGTTTTCGGCCTTATTCTTGACAGCACCTTTGCCTCCCACCGGGAAATTTTCAGGGATATTCTCGGAAAATCCTGGCTTTTCTGGGGCTTGCAAATACCTTTGAGCTGGAGCATTTCCGATGATTACGCCCCGCAAAACTTTATCTCCGGCTTAAGCCATACTCCGCTATTGATCGTACACAGCGATGCCGATAGGGTGATCAATAAAAAACACAGTGAAAGCCTTTATGCCCGGGCAGGAGGCGTAAAACGTTTATGGATAGCACAAGACTTACAGCACGGGGCTATCTGGCAAGATAAGTATTGGCAACAGCAACTTATCTGCCAACTGGCACAATGGCCCAAGCTGATGGCCGCCGAACACGCCTGTTCAACTTTTGCCTCCCAAAACTGAAAAAAGCTACTTAAAACCGCCGCTGTCCGGCACAAGAGATAGAGGATAATTAACGCCTTATTGGCTTTTCTACGAAAACTGGTCTAAATATTTAGTAGCCCGCAGGGATGCCCCGAAGTAAATAAACGCGTTATCAACTGGTCACAGGATAACCGGCATTTATCAAGAGGTATTCTCTATGACTATGGCTCTTCCCCAACGGTTAAGCTTAATCTGCCTGGCCGGCGTTAATCAAAACTCTCAAGGACTCAGTGACCAAACTCCCCGGGCAATAGCGCATGCCTTTTCAGACAATAACATTCATTACACCACCCTCTTGCTATCCCAGACAGTAACTCGTGCTGTTACCAGTGCAAACCGCAATCAATATTCTATAACAACCCGCTGCGCTAAAGCGCAGGAAAACCATAACAAGCAAATAACTTACAACCATTAATCACTAAGAGGTATTCTTTCATGGAGAAACTCCAACCTAAAAGAAATAAACCAGAAAAATTAATAGGATTAATTTTTGCCAGTTTATTCATCTTTGTCAGCAACATCGCTTTTGCTGAAATAGCCGTGATCGTTCACCCGGATAACAGTGCGTCACTGGATAAAAAAACCATCAAGAAAATATTTATGGGCAAGGTTAAAAAGTTCGATAACGGCAATGTTATCTTGCCTATGAATGCCAGCAAAGGCGCGGCTTCACGGGATAATTTCAACAAGCTGGTGATCGGCCGCACCACTACCCAGGTCAATGCCTACTGGTCAAAACTCGTTTTTACCGGCAAAGGAACCATGCCCAGAGAGTTGACATCAGATGCTGAAATTATTGCCACAGTATCGGCCAACAAAGACGCCATCAGCTATGTTGATGCCTCTGCCGTTACCGATGCCGTTAAAGTTATCGCCACCTATTAGGAAGTATTTAACATGAAGCTATTTAAAGTCTTAACTATGTTGATTGCTACTATCATTGTGCCCCATTCAGCCCTCGCGGATGTGGCATTTAGTGGCTACGGTTCAATTGTTGCGGGGAAAACCTTCGGCAGTGTCGATGACCCGCTAAACCCCGGAGAAACACGGGATGAAATCCTCACCGCAGATTTCTACGATGTCGGTCAGTATGATAATGACATTAAATTCACCCCGGAAAGTGTCTTTGCTCTGCAGGCATTGGTTGATTTAGGCGACGACCTGAAATTTACCGCCCAGCTGGTAGCCAAAGGTACAGACGATTTTGAGCCTGAATTTGACTGGTATTATCTGACGTATCAGGTCAATGACAGCTGGTCGGTAATGGCCGGACGGCGTAATATCCCCATGTATTATTACTCCGAATTTTCAGAAGTCGGTTATGCCTACCCCTGGATGCGGCCGCCATCCAATCTTTACTGGTGGCAAATCACCCAATTCAACAGTTTCCAGGCCAGCTATGATTTTGAGTGGGGAGATTACTCCAACAATTTAACCTTCTTTTACGGTAATGAGAATTCCTACGACAACAAAGAAATGCTGTTTTATGATGAGCTTTTTGGCGGTAACGCACGCTCTGTCGATGAGTTCTGGAGCGATATTCTCGGCTTTAACTGGAATATTGCCGGGGATGATTTTGAAGTCAGATTTGTCTATTTCCAAAATGACAGAGACCGCACCACAACCGCCCAGGACGGCACAGAAACAGACAGTGTCCCCTTCGATCAGCAGTTTTTAGGTTTTGGTGGTTATTACAATTTCAACCAATTCACCTTCTTGTTTGACTGGAACCACGTTGAATATGATGATGTGGTCGGCACAGAATACCCCACTTACCTGGTATCCCTGGTTTACAATATTGGCGATTTCCAGCCTTATATCGCCTATTCAAAAGCCGATCATGAAAACACCAAGACCGCTGCCGCCACCAAGGATTTAGAAGAGCATTATATTTTGGGCTACGGGGTACGCTATAACTTCCATCCCAGCGCCTCGTTCAAAATACAATATGATAAGTTTGAAGAGCAGGGGAATAAAGCAACAGGTTGGGCTTACCACGGCGATTCCCGCACCCTGACCATGGGCATAGATTTTATTTTCTAACTCCTGCTGATTGCCATGACCTTAAAAGGCCAGCAAATGCTGGCCTTTTTATAAAAGCAACTGTACTAAAAAATGAGCCAACAAGCACACAAGCCAACAATTCAGCTCTTCCGGCTCTTGCTCTTTTATGCCTCTTCACTGCTTTCATTATTGAAGAAGTCTACCTGCTCCAGCAAGGATTGCACGAGTGTTTCCATGGCTTTGCTGCCGGCAGCCGACTCTTCCACCAGGGCGGCGTTTTGCTGAGTCATTTCATCCATCTGAGTTACTGCGGCACTGACCTCGCCGATACCGGCGTTCTGCTCTTTACCGGCACCGTCAATATCATCGATCATTTTGCCCACTTCACCTATGGCCTTGACCAGCTCATCAAAAGTTTGCCCGGTTTCATCCACTAATTTCGTACCTTGACCTACGGCTTCTACGCTGTCATTGATCAAGCCTTTGATTTCCTTGGCGGCTCCGGCAGAGCGTTGCGCCAGATTACGTACTTCGGCGGCCACCACCGCAAAACCACGTCCCTGCTCCCCGGCACGTGCTGCTTCGACGGCGGCATTTAACGCCAGCAAATTGGTTTGAAAGGCAATTTCATCGATAACACTGATGATATCGGCAATTTTCTTACTGGATTTGTTAATATCACTCATGGCGGTGATGGCATTTCTCACCACTTCACCGCCGTTATTGGCTTTAACCATTACAGATTTGGACAACTTACTGGCTTCGGTTGAGTTTTCCGCGTTTTGTTGCACGGTACTGGCAAGTTCTTCCATAGCAGAAGCCGTTTCTTCCAGGCTGGACGCTTGTGTTTCCGTACGGTGACTCAGTTCGTCATTGCCTCTGGCTATGTCGGTAACCGACTCATAAACCTTGGTTGAAGTACTGTGGATATCGCCGACCATTTTATTGAGAATAGTGATCAGTTCATTCATGGCCTCGCCAATCACGCCAAACTCTCCCACCAATTCACCTTCGATAAAGTCGGTCAGGTTACCCCGGGACATAGACAAGAGCACTTTTTTAATTTGCGCAATGGCCTTTTTGCGCGCCGTAATATCCGTGGCATACTTCACTACCTTAAATGGCTTGCCGTTCAGATCAAACACCGGATTATAAGAAGCCTGAATCCAGATCTCTTTGCCGCCTTTGCCTAAACGCATATATTCATTGGCATCATATTCACCCAGATTAAGCTTGTGCCAGAATAACCGGTACTCTTCGCTGCTTTTATATATGGGATCGACAAACATACTGTGATGCTGGCCTTTTACCTCAGCCAGCTCATAACCCATGGCATTGAGAAAGTTGTCGTTGGCGGTAATGATAGTGCCGTCCATATTAAATTCGCTCACCGCCTGCGCCTTGCTTATCGCGGAAATTTGCCCGGAAACATCGGCATTGGCCAGTTTTTGCCCGGTAACATCACTGGCAAATTTCACCACTTTAAATGCTTTGCCGTTAAGGTCAAAAATCGGATTATAGGAAGCCTGGATCCAGATCTCCTTGCCTCCTTTGCCCAGGCGTTTATATTCACTGGCCTCATACTCACCGCGGTTAAGCTTGGCCCAAAACTCTTTATATTCGTTGCTGGTTTTATAGCCGGGTTCGACAAACATGTTGTGGTGCTTTCCCTGGATCTCTTCCAGGCTGTAGCCTACCGTTTGCAGGAAATTATCATTGGCGGTAATAATGGTGCCGTCCATATTAAACTCGATCACCGCCTGTGCTTTACCGATGGCGGCAATTTGTCCTGAAAAATCGGCATTATTGAGTTTTTGCTGGGTTACATCGGTGGCAAACTTAACGACTTTAAAGGGCTTACCGTTAAGATCAAAAATAGGATTATAAGAGGCCTGTATCCATATTTCCCGCCCTGCCTTGCCGATACGTTTATACTCTTTTGACTCATATTCTCCGAGGCTAAGTTTTGCCCAAAATTCCTTATATTCGATGCTGCTTTCAAAACCGGGTTCAACAAACATGCTGTGATGTCGTCCCTGGATTTCTTCCAGGGAATAACCGACCGTTTGCAGGAAGTTTTCGTTGGCATTGAGGATAATACCCTCCATATTAAATTCGATCACCGCCTGAGACTTGCTTATCGCGGCAATCTGTCCGCAGAAGTCGGCATTACGCTGTTTCTGCTCGGTGACATCGGTGGCAAATTTGACCACTTTCACCGGCTTGCCGGCTAAATCAAAAACAGGATTATAAGAGGCCTGGATCCATATCTCCTTGCCCCCTTTACCCAGGCGCTTATACTCCCTGGACTCAAATTCCCCGGCATTGAGCTTTTCCCAGAACTCCAGATATTCGGCGCTGCTTTCGACCCCAGGCTCGACAAACATGCTGTGATGCTTACCCTGTATTTCCTCCAGGCGATAACCTAACGTCTGTAAAAAGTTGTCATTGGCGGTAATGATGGTACCGTCCATATTAAATTCAATCACCGCCTGGGCTTTACTGATGGCGGCAATTTGTGCCGATGCATCCAACAGCTGCAATTCCTGCTCCCGCTGCCGGGTAATATCCAGGATCTCCAGGCAATGTCCCAGATATTCCTTTTGCTGATCATAAAGGGGATTAGCCGTCACTTTGAAAAATAACTGTTCCAGATTCACTTCTACGGAGCGGGATTTTGGCTCATTGAGATTAAAGTCCTGGCCTTCGGGAATAAACTCCTGATAAAGGCCATCTATATCTGTCCCCAAGATCAGTTTTTTATTTGCCTGAAAACGCGGCCACTTCTTTTGCAAGATGCTTTCATGGGATTTAAATAAGGCTATCGCCGCCTGGTTGAGATAACTGATACTAAGTTCACTATCAATCAGTATAACCGGACTGGCTAACTGTTCGAATGCCCCTTGCAGACTGAGAGGCAGGTTATCACGGGTAGTTTTTGTCTTCATTTTAGCTCTTTCCCTGGTTGCTATTAAACTTGTGCTTAATCCTTTGTAAGAGACAGAAAATTCAATCACTTTATGAGTGCATATCAGGAAATGATAACCACGACTCTTCCCAGCGGCAGGATATCAGTCAACCTAAGTCGATGATTATATAAGCCTAGCTAAATTTCCCGTTTTTTCACTTTTGCCCGGGTAATATTTACCCGCAATATTACCGGGCAGGCCAAAAAACCAAAAACAAAGACAAGTTAAAGACAAAGAACAGCCAGTAGCCATGCCGGGGAACAAGAGGTAACTTACCGGATGCAACAAGAAAAAAGCCTATTCTTCAACCGCTTAACCATTAGACTGAACAAGATTGAAAAATAACTGCGCCTGCCTGAAAGCTATAGGACAAGCTTTATGGTGCCGCTGCTAAATATCCTATACTTAACAAAGGTATGGCTGACTTTATCAAGCCATTTCATCTGTTTCCCGAGAAAGCCTCCTCAAGGGAAAGATTATGCGCCGCAGAAAAAAAAGAGCACAGCAGGAAGAAGAAGCCAAGGTAGATGTCACTTCCTTGCTCGACATCATCTTTATCATGTTGATCTTCTTTATTGTCACCACCTCATTCGTCAAGGAAAGCGGTTTTTTAGTAAAAAAATCCACCACAGATAAAGCCAGCAATAAAAAAGCCACTACGATCATGGTCCATATAGACCAGCATGGCATCGTCTATTTCAACAACAAAGCGGTCGACATCACCCGCCTGCCCGCCCGGATAGAATATTTTATTGCCAACAACCCGACGGAACATATCCTGCTAAGACCCCATAAAGACACCAGCTACAAACAGGTAGTCGCTGTGCTGGATCAAATCAAACCTTTTACACGGCTGAAAATATCGATTGGACTCTATCAGCCGTAAAACCACTTTCCCTGAGCAGGATTGAGGTTTATCATGGTTGAAAAACACCCGAAAAAGGAGGCCTTACATGCAGGATTACAATATCAACGGACTGGCTATTCCGTTATTCCTGATGTTTATGCTCCTTGAATATGTACTGCTGCGGCTAAAAGGACAAAAGCTGCACAGGTTCAACGACAGTGTCGCCAGCTTGTCTATGGGCATGCTGCTACTCATTTCGGATGCCCTGCTCAAGGCCTATACCTTTGCCGTGTTTATTTACCTGTTCGACCAACACAGGTTATTTGAATTTCCCCCCGGCGCCGCTGCTACCTGGCTGATTTTCTTTTTCGCCGTTGATTTTTGTTATTACTGGTTCCATCGCTGCGCCCACCAGTTTAATTTTCTCTGGGGCGCCCATGTCGGCCATCATCAAAGTGAAGAATATAATCTCACCACGGCATTGAGGCAAAGCGCCTTCCAATATGCCTTTTCCTGGGTCTTTTATCTGCCGTTAGCCCTGTTAGGCTGTCCGCCGCAGGTGTTCCTGGTATTGTTTATCTTATTAAAACTTTACCAGTTCTGGCTGCACAACCAACTGATAAACAAAATTCCCTATATCGAAGGTATTTTATCGACCCCGTCAAGCCACAGGGTCCATCATGCGAAAAATCCGCTTTATATCGACAAAAATTACGGCGGTACCCTGGTGATCTGGGACAGGATGTTTGGCAGCTGGCAAGCAGAGTTAGCCTCCGAACCATGCCATTACGGCACCAGCCACCCGTTAAAGACCTTAAACCCGATCAAGGCGAATCTACAACACTGGTGGATGCTGGCAAAAGACACCGCCACCACCCAATCCTGGCGGGATAAACTCAGGCTCTGGTTTAAACCAACCGGCTGGCGGCCAAAAGATTGCAGGAATAAAGAAACAGCAAACCCGGTGCCCTTACAAAAAACAGGCTGCGCCCGGCGTGAGAAATATGATCCGCAAACTTCATTGCCGATCAAATGCTACGTTGCCTTTTCCATGCTGATGATTTTTTATTTATCTTGTAGCTTTATCTTGTTATCGCCAATGCTACCCACGCTCTCGATATTAGTTGCAACCGTGCTTATTGTCACAGGGTTGGTAAGCGCCAACGCATTACTGGAAAACAAACTCGGCTACCTGGGCGTCGAAACCTTACGTTTACCTGTGATGCTCTATTTCAGCGCCACCTTATCAACTCCCCTGGTTGCGGCAATTGCAGATATTCTTCCGGTCTTTTAAAGCTGTGCCTGGGCCGAGCGCCGATTGACCGGGTAACGTTCAAAGTCTTCCCAGTAGTGGATGCCGCCGATCATTTCTTTTACGGCATAACCCAAAGCTGAGATTTTAGCGGCGGCTTTAGTGGCGCCATTACAGCCAGGGCCCCAGCAATAAACCACAAAAACAGTATCATCAGCATACTTTGACAAGCACTGGCCATTAATGTCGGCATGCGGCATACTCACGGCGGTAATGGCATGACTTTTCTCGAAAGCTTGCTCAGAGCGGACATCAAGCAATACAAAAGCCTGGTTACCCGCCAGAATATCGGCATAAACATCTGAACAGTCGGTCTCAAATGCCAGTTTACGGCTAAAAAAATGGTTAGCGGAATCAGTATCTGCCGGGGCAAAAGCAAGCACGTTTGAGGATGTTGTCATAATTTATCTCCTGGGTAAGTTTTCAGTGCAGGCTGCAAATGGCAGCCAGGACAAGTTCGATTTGTACTATAGGCACGGCAAACAGGAGAATAAATTCATCTTTTATGAAGGCCCTGTTCAGAAATTATGAATACGCTTTTTTCACTAAACCCCATAAAATACCCCGGGACTTTAACTGAAACAGATAACATTGCCCTAAGGCTTGAAGCACCATGGAATTTTACCACCTGAGATCTTTTGTCCTGGTTGCCAAAACAGGGAACTTAACCCTGGCGGCAAAACACTTGTACACGACACCGCCGGCAGTTAGCGCCCATATCAAGGCTTTGGAGCAGGAATTAAAAACAGCACTATTTACCCGCACCAGTAAAGGCATGCAGCTAACGGAAAAAGGCCGGCTGCTGTTAACTAAAGCAGAAAAAACCCTGGACAGCGCCCTGGAAATGGTAAATTTGGCGGCCGAACATCAAAATGAAATAATCGCCAATTTTCGTTTAGGCATTAACCAACCGCCGGGGCCGTTAAACATAAACCAACTGCTGGACAACCTGAAGGAGAATTGTCCCGGCATCTCTCTAGATATCCAGAGCAAAAGCAGCGGAGAAATCATTGCCGCCTTATCGGCAGGCACACTTGATGGCGGTTACCTCTATGGCGAAATCCCGGAGGATTTATCGGCAATCACAGTAAAACAACAGCAAATCACCACCATAACCCCGGTCAATTCAACACTAGCTGCCGGCGCCCCGGTCGCTGCCTTATGTTCACAGCCCTGGATCACTATGGGCAATAACTGCCCGTTTGATCACTTCCTGCAACAAAAGTTAAGTTCAGATGTCATCGCCAATATCAAAAGCAGCGACGACGGCTCCCGCCTGGAGCTGGTCAAAATGGGACACGGCTTAAGCTTTTTAGAAAAAGAACAGGCACAGTTGCATGCACAAAAACGGGAAATAACGCTATTACCGCAACTGGATTTTACCCTTGACCTGTATTTTGCCGTGGCTAAAGCACGGATAAATGAGCCTGTGATCAAGGCGATGTTACAAGAGCTTCGGATCTTGTGGCAAACGGCTCTGTAAACAACACACTTTATCAACCAAAAATTAACAAAAACAAAACCAAACCAAACAAAAACCAATACGTCAATAGTAAAAATCCCCCAAGCATTTTATGGTGGATATTTTTCCCCCTAGTAGGAAAAGCACCAAAAATAAAGAGAGATAAATCATTGTTATAAAAGAAAATTTAACAGAACCCATGATTATCCCCCTTAGTTTCGAATAAGAAAACACACCCGAAAAATTCAAAACACTGTCGTTTTTCGTCTAATAATTGTCGGTTATTTACTAGTCCATTCTCTTATTTTCCCACATGGTAGATAGGTCTTTTACGACGAATAGATGTAGAACACTTTTCAATAATAAAAACATTAAAAATTATAAGAACTATAAAAAGGAAAGGACATGCAATTCAGAATAAAATCACTTACAGCAGCAACCTTATTGGCATTAACAACGACAGCTGCTTATGCCGGCAATCCCGATGCAAAATTCGATGTTATTGTTAAATTAAAAGCAGAGCATGCGGTAGCAGGCCATGAAAACAATAAAGGCAAGGCAAAAAACCTGGCAGCCGGTATGGGGGTTGGCGCCGTTAAGCACGCCTATGGCTCGGCATTTTTCGGCTTTGCCGCCTCGGTAAGTGAAGGACGTTTAGAAGCATTACGTAATAACCCCAATGTTGAATCGGTGGAATTTGACGGTGAAAAATATATCAATGCCAAACCGGGCTCCGGCGGCAGCTCATCACCGCAAGTGATGCCTTGGGGTATTGCCCGCACAGGCGCCGACAGTAACAGCAATGAAGGCGCAGGTGTCCATGTTTATGTCTTAGATACCGGACTGGACTCGGATCATGCCGACCTTGCCGCCAATATCGGCAACAGCATGGCTTTTGAAAACTGTAAAGGCAGAAGCTGTACTTACGACTGGGACGACGATCACGGCCACGGCACCCATGTTGGCGGTACCATAGGCGCCATTGATAACGCCATTGATGTAGTTGGCATGGCTTCTCAGGTCACCCTGCATGCCGCCAAAATTTGTACCAGCCGCGGATCATGTCCTAACTCAAGCACCATAGCTGCCATTGACTGGGTCACCTCAGAAGTTCAAGCCCGCGGTGAAGCCGCAGTTGTCAACATGTCCATTGGCGGTGGCGGCAGTGTTACCGGCTCTTGTACCAACAGCGGCTTTACCGGTAATGATTCTTATCATGAAGCCATCTGTAATGCCCGTAACGCCGGTGTTGTCGTCGTTGTAGCTGCCGGTAACGACAGTGATAATGCCGCAAACTACACCCCTGCCGGATATGCAGATACCGTTATTACCGTGAGCTCTGCCAAAGAAGGCGATGACTGGAACAGCTTCTCTAACTGGGGCAACCAAAGCGCCAGCTGGACTAATAACAACTCGGCTCCTGTTGCCATCGCGGCGCCGGGCGGCAGTGTGTTATCACTGGGAGTTGGCGGCGGTACGGCTACCATGAGCGGTACTTCCATGGCATCCCCTCATGTAGCAGGTGCAGCAGCCCTTTACCTTGCCGCCCATCCGCAGCAGGCCAATGGCGACGCCTTTTTAAATACCCGCGCAGCCTTATTGCAGTCGGCTGAAGATACTTCCAGCTTCAGCAATACTTCCGGCGACCCGCACACCGAAGACTTCCTTGATGCCGGTAATTTATAAGCGGCACTGGTTTTAAATTAGTTTTCCCTTGAGGTCAAAGGGCAATAACAGCTTTATGTTATTGCCCTTTTTTATCCGTTAATACACTTGTATCTGCCCTGTAAACTCCAGCCCTTTTTGCAGCCACCTTCCCCTTTTGGTGATGAGTTTTAATGAATAACTCAACAAGTCACTTACCACATCATCCTTATTTATTTCAGTAAATTCAATTTGATAAATGAAAAGTTACAACTAGGCTTAAATGGAAAAACAAAACCCCAGGTATGGGGAAAGGACATTTTGTTAGGGTAACGAAAATGCCTGCACCGAGTTGAGGAAAAGCATTTCGCTTAAGTAAATGCTCACTTGCAGTTTTATAAAGCGCTGTGCTTTTGGCAGCCAATAAAGTCACCCTGCAAAATATTTTAATTTCTACAGGAAGAATAATAATGAAATTTACTGCAAATAAAACCGCTTTAATCTTAGCCTTTTCTGCTCTAACCCTGCCAACAACCGGATACAGCCAAAACTCAAACGCCTTCGAGCACGGCAATGCCAACGCCTCATTTTTGCGTTGCGGCACCAAAACACCTTCGGCCACCGAAGCCTCGATGAAGGAAAGGCACTTTAATGAGCTAAAAGGAAAGCCCGGCGGCAATACTTTTGAACCCAGACCCGCAGGTTCGGTACAAGTTGATGTTTATATGCATGTGATCACAGACACCAATAATAACGGTATGCTCTCCAGCGGCGATATCAATGCGCAAATCGCCGTACTCAACAACGCCTATAAAAATACCCCCTTTACCTTTAACCTGGTCTCCACCGATGTCACCGCCAATAATAGCTGGTATACCGCAGGTTATGGTTCCAGCGCCGAGTCCCAGATGAAAGCCGCATTAAGACAAGGGGACAGCACGGATTTAAATTTCTATACCAATAACATGGGCGGCGGTTTATTGGGCTGGGCCACTTTCCCCAGCGACTATGCTTCAAACCCCGTAAATGACGGTGTCGTGGTCTTATTCGAAACCCTGCCCGGGGGAAATGCGGCCCCTTATGACGAGGGCGATACCGGCACCCATGAAGTAGGCCACTGGCTCGGACTTTATCATACCTTCCAGGGCGGCTGCGGCGGCAGCGGTGACTATGTTGCCGATACCCCGGCAGAAAAAAGTCCGGCTTATGGCTGCCCCAGCGGCCGTGACAGCTGCACTAAAGGCAAAAATGCCGCCGGTGACGATCCCATTAATAACTTTATGGATTATACCGATGACTCTTGCATGTATGAGTTCACCCAAGGGCAATCGGACCGCGCCGATGAACTGAGCTTCACCTTTAGAAACCTCTAAACCTGATTAAAATACGGCTTAAACAGGGGCCTTTACCGGCCTCTGTTTTAATAAAATGAACATGAAAATACCATTAAGAGTGTTAATCATATGGGTAATGATGCTAAGTGCGATTAGCGAACTTTTTGCTTATGAAAGGCGCTTAAGAGTACCGGATTATTTCAGCTGCGAACGAAACCTGGTAACTTCCTGGCACGGCGTTATTTCCGGCTATCAGCGCAATGACAACTCCCTTGATATTGAAGTTTCAACAGATGCAGACACAGTAGAACTCCTGACCCTTAACTATACTCACCCTAATGAATTGCTCTCCCGGTTCTACCTTCATGACCGGCCATTTAACGACCTGGATTGGGATAAAATTGAATCATCCTCGGGCATAATAAAGAAAAAGATACCGGTAACCGTATGGTTGTGTGAAGATCAAAAAACCAAACCATTAATCAATTGGCGACCGAGAAAGCAATAATTCAGTTTCAAGCAGGTATTTCCCACATATCTGTTACCCTGCCCTCAATTCGCCACCAGCGCCATATAAAAAATACTGAGCGGCAGCAAGAGCAACCAATAAACCGTCGCCATAGGCGCCCCAAGTACTGAAACCGCCAGATAATATGAAAAAACCAACAACAACCAGCCCATTAACTTTAACCCCTTTGAGTACAGCGGTTTGACAGGGAGATTAAAAACATTTTTAAAGTGCTTATTCATGCCCAGAGCAAGCATGGCGATTGCGATAGCTTGTATCAAAAAGCTAAACAACATCTGCTATCCTCCCGGTGTTAATGCGCTTTATTGCTACTATCTTCTTACCTTCCTTTCCCTGCTTTTGCTTAACCAGTAAGGCTTTAACAGTTTTATATAACAATAAACCTGTAACCAGCAGAGCAAGCTCAAAGCCAAGATAGATAAGATTGTGCTGCTCAATCGCCTGCGTTAACCTGGAAGGATCTTGGCTAACATCAATCACCGGCAATAACAGACATGCCAATGAGGCCAGGGATAATTGTTCAAGCCAGGCTTTATTGACCGGGCGAAAAACACTGTGTTGCAGGCTTATCAGCCAGATAAACAAGAAAGCCACTATCTCCAGACGCGCACGTTCATCTATATCAACCGGCAACAAACGGTTAGCATAAAAGTAGCCGATGATAGCCAGTACAAGCCCGGCGATACCGGCAATATTCAAACGCTCAACAATAAAATGGCCTGCGTGGCGTTGTTTGGTTTTTTCAAGCCTTTTATAAAGCCAGATCACCAGGCCGCTGGCAATAAGGGCACTGGAAAGCAAACCGCTGATAAAAAACAACCAGCGCAGCCCCGGTTGGGCAAAATGCCCTTCATGTAAACCATAAAATATTCGCCTGATCTTCCTCGCCATACGTTCTGGCGGCATACCGGCCAACTGCTGACCGCTATGGGATGAGAACACCAGCACCTCGGACTTATTCGATAAGGACAATTTACGGGTGCGCTCAACAATAATACGGCCATTGGCAGCAAAGGGCTGTTCAACCGTGATACGATTGATATTCGGATTTTCGCGCCACAGTTTGGCAACTTGTCCGGCGATCACGCTAAAGTCGGTAAGCGGCTCCCGGTAAGCGCTGCCCGGTTCCAGCTCAGGTAAGTAAGTTGTTACTTTCTGATTAAGCTCCCGCGTGCCGCCATCAAGATAATGTTGTGCGCTCCAGGGCATATAAAGGCCGATGTAGATGATTAAGGCGCTGGCACAAATCACCAGGCAAAAAGGTATGGTCACTATGCCGGCCAGGGCATGAAAGTCGGTAAGGGTTTTAAGCAGTGTCTTTTTACGCAAGGTAAAAAAATCGCGGAAAAAACGCCTGTGGGTAAAAATACCGCTAAAGAGTGCCAATAACATAAACATGGCAGCTATCCCGGCGATATAACGCCCGCCATAGTTTCTTAGCTCCAGGGTATAATGAAAAGTTCTGAAAAAGTTGCCCCCCTGCGTTGCCCTGGGCGTGACTTGCTCGCCGCTTTCTCCTTCCAGATACAGGGATTGCCTTTCTTTGCCTTTTTGCCATTGCAGGCGCCATTGATTATTGCGCTGGCCGGGTAAGTCTATCCACCACTTATCTACGTCTGTGCCCTGGGCTTTTAACCGGGCAAGGGAGGTATTGATAATGTTTTCATGCTGCTGCCCGACGCCGAGTTCCGGCTGCATCCACTGGCTTATTTCATCATTAAAATAACTCAAGGTACCGGTTAAAAAAATCGCGAACAGCAACCAGCCCAGCAGCAAACCGGTATAAGTATGCAACCATATCATAGTGCGCCTGAAATCCGGTTTCATATCAATACCCCGCCGCAGTAGCAAACAGCCAGGAAAAGACCGCTGTAAACCAGGATATTGCGCCAGGCCCTGGATGCACTGCTGCGGCAAAAACAATCAATAATCACGGCGATATAAACCAGGTAGCTGAACATGGTGGCGATTAAAATCGCATCTTCGAGTCGGTTATCAAATAAGGACATTTGCACCGGCACTAAGGCCAGGCTGGATAAAGCGGCAACGATGTAGCCGCCGACAATCGCGGCTAAACAACGGGCGCTGAGGCTTAAGGCTGGATTCATATTTTTAGGATAAAGGTAAGTTAACGGCAAAAAGCCAAATGCAGCCCGGCTGCATTTGGCTGGCGATGGTTGTGAAAAATTAATCGAAGCTGTAGCTGACGCTTAACTTCACATTACGGCTATCGCCGGGTAAGCCACCGTTAAATAACGCTTTATTATAATAGGTGGTATCCGCCAGGTTGCGCAGATTAAGCTGGATATGCCATTTTTCCAGCTGATAACTCATCGCCGCATCCCATAACACATAAGCATCTATCACTGAATGTGGCAATCCTGACCAACCGGTACTGATGGAGCGTTCATCTTCATAAGTCACCCCCAGGCTGAATTTCACCGGCTCGGATAAAACCGGGAACTGGTGGTTGTAGCTGGTCCATAAGCTGGCATACTTTTTCGGCACCCCTTTGGTTTGTTCGGTACGCTCATGCTTAAGGATACTGTAGGCGTCCTGATAAGTGGCATTAAAGTTCATGGACCATAATTCATTCAGGGCCAGGTTCACATCGAACTCAACCCCGCTGGTGGTATCGTTATTGTCGTAAAAATACTGAGGCACACTGATATTAAAGCTGTCACTTTCAGGATTATCGTCATACTCATCATTGTTATATCTGAGGTTAGTACGCTGGGTCTTGAACCAAACCAGGGATGCCAGTAAGTCTTCGTCAAAAGCGGTAAAGCGGATACCAAGGTCAAAAGATGTTGACTCAGAGTCGGGGCGATCATCTTCGCCGGTGACCGACCCTAAGATGCTGTAGGTCATACGTCCCTTAGAGTAGTTAACAAAGGTCGCCACTTGCTCATTCAGGCGATAGTTCAGACCCAGATTATAGGTAACGCCGGCATCATCGGTATCGGCTTCCAGGCTTTTTTCCGGCGTACGGGCCGTGCCTTTGTGCTGATAACTTTGCTCGGTGCCGCTATAAGCCACGCCAAAACGCCCGGTCAGCATATCATCAAAATAAAGCACTTCCTGTAAGCTGATGCCCCAGGCGGCAACCGACTTGTCATAGTTACTCTTGAGTACCGGATCATAGTCCTCAAAAGATCCTGTGCCCCAATTAGGGTTGCGGATATCAAGAATGTAAGGGAGCGCATTATCACTGCTGGTGCCGTCAGCATCGTATATCGACCAGGATTTCAGCGACATGTCACGGTTTTCATAGTTAACCGTTAGCAGCTGCTCGCCATCAATGGCCCCCAAAGACCAGGTATGGGTCAGGTCGGCAAAATACTGCCAGGTTTTTTCATTGGATTTAGTGCGGCGGTATTCCTGGCGACGGGCCGCATACGGATATAACACATCATCTATGACCAGCGGCGCCCTGGGATCGGCATTAATTTCACCATTGCGGTTCCAGTAAACATAGTTATAGGCACCGGTCTGGCGAACGAAATCCGATGAATAATCACGGTAGAGCAGTTGCTGGTGCAAAGACAGATCATCATTGATCTCCATCTTATGCTGCAACTTAAAGCGCAGTTCTTTTCCCTCATTAGGCTTAGACAAAGGTGATATCAGCCCTTGCTCACCCAGATCATAAGGCTCTAAGCCATCGGTAGAAACAAGCGAGTCCGCCAGCTGCTGACGCTGCTCCGGCGTTAAGGCAATGCCGAAAATACCGTCACCGTCGGCATCAGTATCATTAGGCAAATCCTGCCAGCCGATAGTATCTGAGGTTGCATTGGCAGTGTCGGGATTAAAAACCCGCACCGGATGACCGACGGAGTCCACCTGAATTTCATCGTCGATATAAGCTGATGAAAAAATAAATTCATTATTTTCATTTAAGTAATGACGCAAGGTGGCATAAACTTCACTTCGCTCAGAGCTTAACCCTCTGTAACCATCGCTGGACTCATAATTTGTCACCAGGCGATAGGCGGTTTTGTCGGTGATCGGCGCTGTGGCATCAAACATCAAGGCATGGCTGTCCCATTGGCCCAGAGTTGTTTCGATCTGATAGCTTTCCTTATCCTTGGGTTTTTTCTCTATCATATTAATCACACCACCGGCGGCCCCCATGCCATATAAACCGGTTGCCGGCCCTTTCAGCACCTCAACACTTTCAATATTGGTTAAAGAGCGGGTGGGATTGTATGAGTTGCCTAAGCTGGCGCCGGCATACATACCATCAAAGGTGTAGTTGGCCCCTAAGCCGCGGATAACTAAATTATCCCCGATGCCATAGTTATTACCCGCTTGCGTCACGCCGCTGATATTACGGATACTTTCCTGCAAGGTAGAAATTGCCTGTTCATCAAGTAAGAGTTTATCAACCACGACAATGGCAGCCGGAGTTTCCAATAACGACATATCCGATTTGGTGGCAGTGCCCGATTCCAGAATCAACTGGTTATGGCGGCCATAAACGCTGATCCTTTCAAAATGACCCGTTGCCAATATATTATTCTCGGGGTTAACCAGGTTCGCCACAGGGGTGGTATCACCTTTATGTTTAATCACCAGCTGGTTCTTGTCGAGCCAATGTGCCTGCAATTCACTGTCGGCCAGTAACTGCTCCAGCGCCAGAACCGGCGAAGCTGCATTAATGGCATTTGCCGCCTGCTTTGTCTTTGCCAGGATATCTTTAGTTACATAGATCTGCACGCCGGTTTCTTTGGCAAGCTGTAATAAACCGCCAGCTACCGATTCGGGCTGAAAGTTGATATTTTGCTGCGCCGATACGGCACTGGAAAAACCACCGGCAATAGCCAGCGATAAAGACAAGGAAAGCATTTTAACGGTAAAAGCGGGTTTTAATAACATGATTTGATTGATACTTCTAATTTAGCCATTCAATTTTCGCGAATGATAATAATTCTCAATAAGATTATCAATTGTTATTTTGATTTTTTTACGATCTTTTTCGTAGCTTTGTTGACTTTGATCATTTTGATGCCGATACGGGTGATTTTTTCCGCAGGCAGAAGAAGTTACCCTGCGGTGAAAGCTTTGCTAAGCAATAGTGCTAAGCAGGTATTGGACAAGATAACCATCAGACAGCCGATAAATCAGCTGCCTGTGTTATAGGTGCATTCAGGAAAGGAAAATAAAAATGGTGTTAGAATTGTGCTTCGGCACTAAAAGACATCACTTGTTTGCTTCTCGGATGCTGCAGCTCCAGCAACTGCGCATGCAGGTGCAAGCGCTCGCCTTTATCGCCATAAAGATCATCCCCTAAAATCGGCAGGTTTAATCCCAAAGGGTGGGCACAATGTACCCGCAGTTGGTGGGTACGGCCGGTTTTCGGATAAAGATAAACCTTAGTCCTGTTATTGCCCCGCTCTTTCACCTCCCAGAAAGTCTCTGCCGGTTTACCGTATTGCTGACAAACCAGCTGCCTGGGCCTGTCATCAAAATCGGTACGCAGCGGCAAGGTAATGGTACCGCTGTCCTGTTGCAGCTCCCCCTGTGCTAATTCTCCTTGTAACAGGGCTTGATAACGCTTTTTCACACTGCGCTCAATAAATTGTTTTTGCAGGTTTTTATGGGCGCGTTTATTTAAGGCAATTACCATAAGCCCGGAGGTAGACATGTCCAGGCGATGAACAATCAGCGGACCGGTAGCGGCGGGAAAAAGCTGTTTCATCCGGCTATAAACAGAATCGGTTATGCTCTTACCCGGTACCGACAACAAGTCTGCCGGCTTATTGATCACCAGCATATCGTCATCCTGGAACAGGATATCTATGGCTTTATCTACCGCAGGATTGTTCAGCAGCGGATTTTCATCCATCTCGATACCTTCCAGCATGTGGCCGAGGATCGGCTGGCATTTCCCCAAACAGGCACCGTAAAAATTTTTATGTTTTCTGATCTCCGATTTTGGCGACTGCCCCCACCAAAATTCCGCCATAGCCACAGGTTTCATTTGCCATTTAAAGCAATACTGCAACAACTTGGGAGCCGCACATTCTCCCGCCCCTGCCGGGGGAGTCTGGTAGGCGGTATCGCTGAACATATCGGCCAGGTTTTTCTCTGCCCCGTCTTTATTTAAAAAACGATACTGCTGAAATAATTTTTGCTGCAGCTGTGCAGATAACACTTTGCGTTTATCTTTTAATTGCCCGATTTCATCCGTCAACACAGCTAACTGCTGCCGGATAAGATTTACTCTTTCTTGCCAATAAAATTTCAAATCTCTTAAACGGTTTTTATCCCTGACACTCTCTCGGCTAAGCTTTTCCTGCAAAGTGCTAAAATCGGCCTCATTCAGAAGATTCGCTGCCTCAGCCCTTTGCGCTTTCCGGCTTTTACGCCCGGCGATCATTTCTTGCCGGTAAAGCTCAATGGCTTCATTTTCCGCTGCTAATTCACCGGATAAAGCAAGGGTTAGTTCGGCAATTGCCGGATTAGCTTCCAGCTGTTCCAGCCGATCATTGATATCATTGATCACTAGCTGTCCCTGATGGAAAAAACTGTCTTGTGCCAACATATCAAATACCGGCGGCACAAAACCCGGTAGTAAATTTTGATTGGCCAGCTTGCCGGAAAAAGCCGATAAATAGCCGATCTCCCCATCGGCATTTTCCACCACCAAAACCCCAAACATCTTACCTATCACCATCTCGGGATCGCCATTGAGGCCAAAGTTATGCTGCCACAGCTCTTGTGTTGCCAGGTGCTGCTGCAGCTCTTTTGCCGCCAGCAGGCACAAGGGATGAGGCTCATAATAAAAGGGAAAGGTGAAACGCTGCGGTAAAGCAATGTCATCTAGCGTTTGGTTAAATGGGGTAAAACAAGATTCGGGGGACTGCATAGGGTATAGTGTTATGAAAAACTGCCGCAAAAAGCAAAGCATCAATATCGGAACGGGTAATTCTACCCTTTCGCCGAAGAGATTTCTAATAGACAGGCGATAATTTCAGCCCGGCTTTGCCTTAGAGCTACTTGTCTCTCACCTCCCCGGACGGTATGGTTAAACCTTTACAAACTTTTAAAAACAATAAATGACACAAACCAATATCATTCTCGTTGAAGATGACCTGAGACTGGCAAGCCTGATCAGCACTTTCCTGACCAGTGAAGGCTTCGCTGTCAGCCACGAAGCCCGGGGAGATAATGCCGTCGCCCTGATCACTGACAGCAAACCTGATTTAGTGATTCTGGATATGAATCTGCCGGGGTTAAACGGCCTGGAAGTGTGCAAAGAAATCCGCCGCAGCTACCGGGGCGCAGTGATCATGGTCACCGCCAACGACGATGAATTAACCGAAGTCTCGGCATTAAATTTTGGCGTCGACGACTTTATCGCCAAACCTATCCGTCCCCATGTCCTGCTCGCACGCATTAATGCCCTGTTCAGGCGCAGCCAGCAAAACATAACAGCAGAGCCTGAGCATCGGCTCAGGATACAAGATATCGTCTTAGATAAACAAAACCGGCAAGTGATGCAAGATCAGCAAACCGTTACCCTCAGTGATGCCGAATTCGATGTCCTGGCGGTTTTGATGGAAAACGCCGGACAGATTTTAAGCCGCTCACAGCTATTTTATGCGGTGCGCGGCATCGAATATGACGGCCTGGACAGATCACTGGATATGCGGATATCAAGTTTGCGTAAACAACTAAATGACCTTAAGGCCCCCCATAAATACATAAAATCGGTGCGCGGCAAAGGTTACCTGTTTATTACCCAAAACCGGAACAGCTGACGTGATCAAACTCTTTATCCGCTTTTATATCGGCATAACACTGGCGGTTGTCGCCGCGTTAACGGCAGGTTCCATCTTCCTTGACAGCCAATATCAGCAAACATTGGCCCAGGATCACCGGATGCACTCGCGCGCCGTCAATGATCTGGTCAATATCACCTTAAAGCAATACCCGGTTGAGCAATGGCAAACCCAGCTTAATCTTTTGCAGCAAAAATACCCCTATCAATTAACCTTTATCCCCCTGGATAAGTTAACGGCGGAGCAAAGAGCCCAGCTGCAAAGCAAAGGCATTGCCATTACCATCAGTACCGGCCTGGTAAGCGATGACGCCACCTTATATTACCCGGTAGCAGGCACGGACCAGGTGCTGCGTTATATCGCCAAAAATGCCACTAACCCGGAATATGACTGGCTGTTTGTCGCCTCTATGCTGCTGCTGATGTTAATGCTGGCCCTTGCCGTTTATTGGCTGGCAAAACCGGTTTCACGCCATATCAACCAGCTTGTGTCTGTCAGCCAAAAAATCGGCGAAGGCCAGTTGCAGGTACGCGCCGATACCCGGGCGCCCTATCCCCTAAATGAACTTGCCGCCACCATGAACGATATGGCCAGGCAAATTGAACAATTACTGAAACAACAGGAAATTATGACCGGCGCCGTCGCCCATGAATTACGTGCCCCCCTGGCCAACCTGCGTTTTGCCCTGGACATGACCCATTCTCTCAAAGATATCGAGGCACTACAGCAGCATTTAAGTGACATGGACCAGGACATAGATGACATGGGGCAGCTGATTGATGAACTGCTCACTTATGCCAGGTTAAACAGCTCCCCGCAGCCAGTAACAGGCGAAGAGATTGATATTTTAGCGTTATTAAAAACCCTGCAGCATAAACGCAATAAATTACTCCCCGGTATAGATATCGAACTGCTTGATAAAACTCCGGTTAAGCAAAACAGGGGGTTAACGGGCTCAAAAAGCGATATCACCCGGGCACTCACCAATGTGTTAACCAATGCCCAGCGTTATGCCCAAAAACAGATCCGGATAGAAGTAAGCCTTGCTCCCCCCTGGTGCCATATCACCATAGACGATGACGGCAAAGGCATAGCCCCCGAAAACAGGCAAGATATCTTCATGCCGTTTAAACGCCTTCAAAGCGGTAAAGACCAGCAGACGGATATCACGGGCAAGGGTTACGGCCTGGGACTGGCAATAGTCGAGGGAATAATGCAACGCCACGGCGGCAAAGTAGCGGTAGAGTCCAGTGACCTTGGCGGCGCACGTTTCGTGCTGAGCTTCCCTTATTCTTCAGGAGCAGATAACAACTAAAAAACAAAGAAATATATCACTTAGCTGACAATCGCTGACAAAACTCAGACACAACTGCTAACGATCCCCCCGGCTTTTCCCCGGATAATGACGGCAACTCAAACCAGGTAGGAGCTTGCCGTGAAAACCTCTCTTTATTGTATTATTACTTTATCCGCTTTATTGTCATCGACCGCCTTTGCCAAACCTTTTCAGCAAGAAGAATTGGTAAATCTGAGCATTAACATAAAAAATATTCCCCAGCGTAAAGACAATGAAAGCACTGCCGAAGTTGAAATCGCCCTGCTGGCAAATGCCGCCCAGTGGCAGTTAGAGCAGGCCCCCTTTAAAGTCATCCGGCTGCCCGCGAACAACACTGAACTTAGCCATACCTTCGCCCGTTTGCCTGCGGGCCGCTATGCCCTGTTCGCCTTTTTCGATGCCAACAATAATCAGCAACTCGACGAAGACTGGCTCGGCATTCCCGAAGAAGCCTTTGCTTTTTCCGGCATGTCATCCCTCGGCCAGGACCTTAAATTTATCGAAGCCAGCTTTATTGTCAGTGAGAAAGGACAAACTAAAACCTTAACCCTGATAGAGATGAATTAATGAATAGCGCGAAATTAACATCAAACAAAAGGCGGCAATGGCTGACGGCAGGTATAGCGCTTGTGGTCCTGATTTTTGCTGTACTGTTTCTGTTTGAACCTCAGCAGAGCGCCGTCGCCAAAGATAGCACGGCATTAAAACCGCCACTGGTTTCCACCATACATGTAAGCCCACAGCCGTACCAGGCAACAATCACGGCCCTGGGAGAAGTCCGGGCCAGGTGGCAAAGCCAGCTGCGCTCTTTTGTCCGCGGCGAGGTCATTGAACTTAGTCCGGAGTTTTTAGCCGGTAACCGGGTAAAAAAAGGCCAACTATTGCTGAGCATAGAAAACAGCAGCTACCGGGTGCAGCTGGCCGAGGCCAAAAGCCGGTTATCCAACGCCAGGGTCAACCTGCTCGAAGCCCAAAGGCAGATGAAGCAGGCCAAAAGCGACTGGAAATTATCCGGGGTAAAAACCAAACCGGACTCAGAGCTGATCTTACATCGGCCGCAGTTGAAAGTAGCGCAGGATGAATGGCAGGCGGCACAGGTCGCGGTCGCGGCTGCCGAAAAACAATTCAGCTATACCCGGGTGGTCGCCCCTTTTGACGCCACCATTATCAGCCGCTCGGTCAATCCCAATGAAACCCTGGAAGTTGGCCAGACGCTGGCGGAATTGATCCGCAGCGACATCTTAGATATTCCCGTGCCCTTAACCCAGCAACAATGGCAGCTCTTGCCCGAGAACTGGCAGGGGCTTGGCGCCAGCCTTAATTCTCTGGCATCTGATTTAAGCTGGCAGGCAATCCTGTCGCGCAGCACCGGGGTTATCGACCCGCAAAACCGCCAGCGCACCATCATCTTAACCGCATCGGCGGACCATGAGCTGGTGTCCGGACGTATGGTAGAGGCGCAATTGCCGGGAAAAACCTTCGAGCAGCTGCTTAAGGTACCGCAAAGCGCCATCACCCGTGACGGTTATCTCTATCTGGTGGACAAAAGCAACCGGCTGCAGCGCATCCGGGCTAATCAGGTCTTTACTAAGGATGGTTTTAATTTCATCCATAAACCCGATAGCCGCTTTGCTGCAAAAGAGCTTAAGGGACAGGCTTTATACCAGGTGGCAGTGATGCCGTTATTGAGTTTTCTGCCGGGTACCCATATCAACCCGGTTTTACAAAAAGATCACGCTTTAACGGCCAAGAGGTAGAACATGCATTTTTTAACCAACTGGTTCACTAAAAACCCGGTAGCCGCCAACTTGCTGATGGCATTGATTTTAATTGCCGGTTACCTGAGCTTTTCCAGCCTGCGCATCGAAGGCTTTCCGAAAATCGCTCCCAATTCGGTGACGATTTCCGTCGCCTATCCGGGGGCGAGCCCGGAGCAGTTTGATATCGGCGTTTCCAGAAAGATAGAACAGGCGCTGGAAGGTTTGCCCGGCATCAAGCGCAGCGCCAGTTTTTCCAGTGACTCTTTCGGCTTTGTCCGGGTAGAAAAAGAGTCCGGCTATAACTTTAACCGTTTTGTCGAGGACATTAAAACCCGGATCGACACCATACATTCACTGCCAAAGCTGGCCGAAAAACCTTTGATCTCCCGGGACGAGTTTGATTTTCCCGCGTTAATTGTCCAGGTATACGGCGAGACCGATACTGATGTACTGCAAAAAATCAGCCGCAGGGTAAAAGATGAGCTGCTGGCCCAGCCGGAGATCACTAAACTCAAACAGTGGGGACAACGCAGCCGTGAAATCAGCATCAAGATCTCTCCCGCCCAATTGCAGCGTTTCGGTTTATCCCTGAGCCAGGTCGGCGAAAAAATCAACCAGCACTCCCTGCTTTATCCCGGCGGTGTATTGCGCACCCAGGGGGGCAATATCCGCGTCAGGGGGGATCAACTGGCCCTTAATTTTCAGGATTATGCCCAGCTGCCGTTGAAGGACTTACCCGACGGTTCGCGCTTGTTGTTAAAAGATATTGCCAGCATAGAAGACGGCTTTGTTGAGGGCGACGGCCAGGTACGTTACCAGGGACAGCCCGCCATCGGCATGGAGCTGATCATCGACCGCAAAGGCAACTTACTGACGGTAAGTAAAGTGGCCAAAAAGGTCATTGCCCAAATCAGGCGGGAATTGCCTGCCAATGTCAAACTTGATATCTGGGCCAACCAGAGCAACTATATTTCAGACAGGTTAAGCCTGCTAAAAACCAATGCCATCCAGGGACTGATGCTGGTCTTTATCCTGTTGGCGTTATTTTTAAACGTCAAACTCGCCTTCTGGGTCGCTGCCGGTATCCCGGTGGCTGTGGCCGGCACCTTTGCCCTGATGGGCCTGGATGCCATAGATTATTCCGTCAATGATATCACCACCTTCGGTATGATCATCGTACTGGGTATTTTGGTAGACGATGCCGTGGTCGTCGGCGAAAGCGTCTACAGCGAACGGGAAAAAATCAAGGATACTTCCCGCCAGGCCGCCATTCGCGGCACCCAGCAAGGGGTTGCCAAAGTCTCTACCGCCACGGTATTCGGGGTGATGACCACCATCGCCGCTTTTTATCCCATGCTGCTGATTGACAATGCCCTGGGCAAGGTACTGGCAAGTTTCGCCGGGGTGGTGATTATCGCCCTGTTGTTTTCCCTGGTGGAAAGCAAACTTATCCTGCCCGCCCATTTAGCCCAGGTGTCGGTACAAAACGGCGGCGAACATACCATTGCCCGGTTATGGCACCGCCTGCAAAACCGGTTCAACCAAGGGCTGGATTATGTCAATCTCAGCTTATATAAACCGCTGCTGGCCAAGCTGTTGCATTATCGTTATGCCACTTTGATCGGCTTTTTCACCTTTGCACTGTTTGCCATCGGCATGATCAGCAACGGCAGTATCAAAACCGCCTTTTTTCCGGATATTCCCGGCAGCCTGATCACTGTCTCTATGGAAATGGATCAACGCAGTCCCTATCGCTTGACGGTCAAAAATGCCGGTATTATCGAGCAACAGGCGGATGTGCTTAACCAGCAATTGATGGCGGAACATGATTTAGCCCTTCCCCCCATCGCCCGGGTGATGACCGCCATTAACGACAGCAGCTCGATGGAGATATATGCCGAGCTGCTGCCCGAGGCGCAGCGGGGAGCCGGCACGGTGGAGATAGTCAACCGCTGGCGGACATTAACCGGCCAGCTAGAAGGCACAGATCTGCTTAATTTTACCGGCTCGGAGTCTACCGGCGGCGGTTTTGCCATTCGTGTTTCCTCTCCCTACCAGGATGAACTTGAACAGGCGGTCGCGCAAATTAGTCAGTCATTAACAGGCATTAACGGCGTCAATGACGTGCGCGATGATCTTAAAGGCGGCGCGGCCGAAATTTTCGTCAGGTTAAAACCCGGCGCCAGGGCACTAGGCCTCACCACAGCTATGGTTGCCAGTCAGATAGGCGACGGTTATGGCGGCCTGGAAGTACAAAGGCTGCAACGCGGCAGCAATGAAATCAAAGTAAAGGTGAAATTTGACGACCAGGCACGCAATTCCGTCGATGCCTTAAGGTTTAGCCGTATCCAGACCGCAAGTGGTAACTGGGTGCCGCTGATTGCCGTGGCAGAGCTGGAGTCTAAATATACCCCGGCGGTACTGTGGCGCCGTAACGGCAAGCGTTCGACCCTGATCTCTGCCAATATAGATAAAAGCCAGGTCAATGCCATGGAAGTGTTGAACCATATAAAATCCGGGGTACAGAAGCAGCTGGAGCAACAGTTTGCCGGTATCGAAATAGCCGGTGCCGGAGAATTGGAAGAAGAAGGCGAGATCCGCTCGGGCCTGGTAAAAGCGCTTATCCTCACCCTGGTATTAATATACGCCTTATTGGCGGTACCGCTAAAAAGCTACTGGCAACCTCTGGTGATCATGAGCGTGATCCCGTTTGGTTTCGCCGGTGCTGCCATAGGGCACCTGATCGCCGGCATCGAAATCAGCCTGCTGTCATTTTTCGGTATGCTCGCCCTGGCGGGGATAGTGGTGAATGACTCCCTGGTGATGCTGACCCGCTATAACCAGATGCTTGAACAGGGCATGCCTGCCAGGGAGGCACTGATTGCCGCGGGTTCCAGCCGTTTTCGCGCCATTTTTCTGACCACAGTCACTACGGTCGCCGGGCTAATGCCGTTGCTCTCTGAAACATCGGAGCAGGCGCAATACCTGATCCCTGCCGCGGTTTCCCTGGCCTATGGCGAGTTATTTGCCACCGCCATAACCCTGATAGCCGTCCCCGTGGTACTGAGCGTATTTAGCGATATCGGCATAAAAACAGGTAAAAGAAAAAGCGCTACCAGCCATAACTTACCGCCGGCAGCAAAGTTTCCTGAGCAACTTGCTGTCCGGCAAGAGTACAGCTAGCTGCTATGAACACTCATCGCATTCAGGGATTGGATATTGCCAGGGCCCTGGCCGTTTTTGCTATGGTGCAGGTGAATTTTAACCTTATCCTCCAGGCAGATAAGGAGAATAGCTGGGGGCTCTCCCTGCTGGAAGGGCGGGCTTCGGCTTTATTTGTGGTACTGGCTGGCATAGGCATCGCCTTTTTAACCAATAACAGCCGCTTATCCGGTATAACGGCCAACATCAGACAAAGCCGTTATGCCCTGATCAAACGCGGTATCTTGCTGGCAGTTATCGGCTTAGCTTATACCCCCTACTGGCAGGCGGACATATTGCACTTCTATGGCGTTTATTTTCTATGCGCCGCTGCGCTCTTTACTTTAAAGGACAGGCAATTAATATTGGCAGCCCTGTGTATGCCTTTGATCTTTATTGCCTTAATGATATTTTTCAATTATGAGCAGGGCTGGGATTTCAGCACTTTATCCTACCTGGATTTATGGAGCCCGGAAGGCATGTTCAGGCACCTGTTTTTTAACGGCTTTCATCCGGTATTTCCCTGGCTGAGCTTTTTGTTGTACGGCATCTGGCTCGGCAGGCAAGACCTGGCCGCAAGCGCTTTGAGAAAGAAGCTCTTTTTTACTGCGCTTTTTCTTTGCTTGCTCACAGAAGCCTGCTTCGCCTTATTGACCTACGATGCCCTCAGGGATCCGGCATGGGGCCTGACAACAGAGGAAGTTGAAGCCTTATTATCAACCGCCCCTATGCCACCCTGGCCGCAATACCTGATATCGGCAGCCGCCAGCGCCACCCTGGTTATCATAACCTGTATATCCCTGTCTCAACGTTTTGCAAACACCAGGCTGATACAATGGCTGTCGGTTACCGGACAATATTCCCTGACCCTGTACCTTGCACATGTTTTGATTGCCCAGGAGCTATTTGCCCCTTTGGGTTTGCACCGGTTGCCTCAACTCAGTGCGACCCTTTACACCAGCTTAGCATTTAGTATTTTGGCGGTAATATTTTGTCTGTTATGGCAGCGAAAATTCAGCGCTGGCCCGGTGGAGTATTTGTTTCGAAAACTCGTAAACTGATGCAACAGCCAGACGATAAGCCGTAGAACGCCTTGCTTATGGTCGCGGGTTATTTATCTGCCTTGTGCTCAAGTAAATGATCAACCAGGGCGTTTAAAGCCGTGTTCGCCAGACGGTTTGCCGGATACACCAAAGAAACAGGTGCGCTGTCAAACTCATAATCTTGCAGTACCGGCACCAGCAAGCCCGAGTCCAGATAAGCTTGCGTTAAAAAAGTGGGTAAATAGGCAATGCCATGCCCGTCGGCCGCCAGCCGGGCAACGATATCGCCGTCATTGGCTTCAACAAAGGCATGGATGGCCACCAGCTCCTCCTTATTGCCTTCCCGGTAGCGCCAGCGACCGGGCAGGCGGTTGGAGCTATCGACAATACATTGATGCTTTAACAGCTCTTTTGGATGTTCAGGACTCCCCTGCTGTGTTAAATAATGCTCACTGGCAACAAAATTAACCTTAAGGTGACCATAACGCCGGGCAATAAAGCTGGAGTCGGCCAACTCCCCTACCCGGATGGCGAGATCGACACCTTCTTCCACCATATTGACAAAGCGGTTGACAAACAGCCAGGAAATTTTTACCTGGGGATGCTGTTTCATAAAATCGCTTGCCGCTTTAAAAAAGCCTAAGCCGGCAGAGCCCCGGGGAGCTGAAATTCTTAAATGCCCCGCCACTTTTTGCTGCCTTTCATGGGCAACATTTTCAAGATTTTCCATGCGGCCGAGCACATCTTTAAATTGCCCGAGATAATAGCTGCCCTCGGCTGTTAACTGCATCGCCCTGGTGGTGCGATACAATAACTGACAGGAAAAGTGCTCTTCCAGATCTGATACCTGCCTGCTGATGGCCGAAGCCACTATATTCAGCTCTCGCGACACCGCGCTAAAACTGCCTTTCTCGGACACCAGGACAAAGGTTTTCATCGCTTTTAATAAGTCTATCTTTCTCTTCATGAGAATAATCTTTTCACTTTTACATTATTTTTCTTATTTAAGTGATCAAATAAACTGATTGCAAGTTAAATAAATCACCACACTTGGAGAACGTTATGAAAATTTTATTGATCGGCGCCAGCGGTACCATCGGCCAGGCAGTAGCAAAAGCCCTTGCCACAGATCATGAGGTTATCGCCGCCAACTATTCCGGAGAAGGCTTTAAGGTCGATATCGGCAATCCGGAGTCCATCCGTGCCCTGCTCGCCCGGGTCGGCAAAGTCGATGCTATAGTGTCCACCGCAGGCTTGGCAAACTTTTCCCCGTTAAGCGAATTCACCGATGCCGATTATCAGCTGGCATTAAATAATAAGTTGATGGGACAAATCAACCTGATGCGTTTAGGCAGGGAGTACCTGAACCAGGACGGCTCTGTCACCCTGACCTCGGGCGTATTATCGCGTGAACCTATGCCCGGCAGCGGTGTTATCAGCATGGCTAACGGCGCCCTGGAAAGTTATGTTAAGGCATCGGCGTTAGAGCTTGATGCCATACGCTTTAATGTGGTTGCCCCCGTCTTTGTCAAAGAAACCATGGCAATGATGGGTATGGATACCGAGGGCGGCCTGTCGGCAGACGATACCGCCAAGGCTTATCTGGCAGCAGTCACCGGTGCCATGCACGGCCAGACGTTAGATGCCCCCGATTACGTTTAAAACCACCTGGGAACAAAACTTATAACCACAAGGGATAACAGGTTAATTAAATACGGAAATACCCGGTTTTGCCGTAAACCGGGGATTTCCCCCGTCACAGCAAGACTTCAGCTCAGCTCTGGCGATAACCTGACATTTTCAGCTAAGTTAAAAGCAGGAGTCAGGCCGCCATCGGCACTGCCCGGCCATTACTCACAAATAACATATCCAGCCCAATTTATTGCAAATTTTAATCTAAAAAACAACCAACTCACTGTTGCTTTATCCAGTAAACAAGTCTTTTATTAAAGGTGACTCTAAGCAACAAAGGAGAGCAGCCCGCCAGTATTTTTATTCATTCGCGCCCATAAAAGCGCGGTAACAATAACCGCAACCCCTGAGTGCACTAACACCCAGAGATTGCTAACCTTAACGAACTTATAGGAGTTCATCATGGCTGATTCTAATCATACGTCAGAGCCCCGCTCGGCAAAAGTAAAATATCCCACCTCACGCCAACTTACGGTACTGGAAACCATATGCGAGACCGCCGCAAAAACCCGCGGGGTTGGCCTTAACTATGTGCCTGTAGTCTTAGAACCTTATATCGTATTAAGAGGCAAGTGGCTCAGTCAGGCCGGTTTCACCACAGGGCAAAAGGTCACGGTGACAGTCAATCAACATGGATTAATGATAACCCCAAGCCTGCCCTCCCCCGGCCCGGCAATTAAACCATAACCAGCTAAACCTTAACGGATAAGGCCCGCGACTGCGCCCCTAAACGGCGCAGTCACAAGTTCTGCCAGACCAGGCAGGAAATTGCTATATATCGGGGCAAGAGTTCAGATGCGAAACGGCTTTACTGATCCTGCCATTGCTAACCGGCAAAAAATTTATCTTAATAATTGTCTCCTTTTTCCCTGCCCATCCGTCATCTGGTTATCGGTAGCGATTTATCGATAACTCAACTTATTAAGGAGATAAATAATGAAAGACTTTATGCTGATATACAAAGGCGGCGATCCTAAGTGGCTGGAAAATACCAGCCAGGAAGAAATGGCTGCTTCTATGGAGCGTTGGGGCGCCTGGATGGGCATGTTACAACAAAAGGACCAGCTGGTTTCGGGCGGCTCGCCGCTGCATTATTCCGGCAAGACATTAACCGGGGACGGCGTAGTTACCGACCTTTCAACCACGGAAATCAAAGAGCTGGTTTCCGGTTATTCCATTGTTAAAGCCCGGGATATAACCGAAGCCATTGCCCTTGCCAAAGAATGCCCGATTTTCAACTATCCGGACATCACGGTAGAAGTCAGGGAAGTGATGGAAATAGGCGAGTAAGGATTACAAGCCGTTTTGATTTAACAGGCGCTCCACCTGAGCCATCATCATTTGCTGCTCATGCGGGGTGCCGCCCAAACGTTTCGATTGCTGTGCAAACGCATAGGCTTGTTGCGCATTACCGGCCTTGGCATTGAAATGGGCGAGTATCGCCGGCGGCAGATGCGAATTTTTTAATATTTTATTTTGCTGCAATTTTTCTACCTTTTCTATCGCCGCGCTTAGCTTGCCCGAATAACCGATAGCAACTGCCTGATTAAGCTCGGCAACCGGAGAAGCGGTAATATCAATCAACTGCTGATAATAATGAATAATAACCGGCCAGTTAGTGTCGCCGAAATCAGCGCATTGACAATGCTCCCGGGCAATCAAGGCTTCAATAAAAAAGCGGCCTGAAGCACCGGCCCTGACAGCGGATGCCGCGGATAGAATCCCTTTGGCGAGTGTTATACGTTTTTGCTCCCATAAACTTCTGTCCTGCAAATCAATGGGAATATTATATCCCTGAGCATCCAGACGGGATTCGGCACGGGCAAGGTGGAAGTGCATTAAAGCCAATAAACCTAAGCTATCCTGATTAACAATATCAGCTTCGCCGGCCAATAAATTGACCAGGGCAATGGCTTCGTGGCAAAAGGCGATATTGATCGCCTGTTTACCATCAGAGCTGTGAAAACCTTCATTAAAAAATAGATATAAAACCGTATGCACAGTATCCATGGCCTGGGCTAATTTTTCCGGCTCTGGAAAGCTAAAGCTATGGCTTTTTAGTTTTTCACGGGTGCGCAACAGACGCTTTTTCACCGTCGCTACCGGCAAAACTAATGCCCTGGCTACGGCAGGAATACTGAATCCGCATAAGGTTTTTAAAATAAAAGGCAGCCTGTTTTCCGGTTTGATATCTTCATGACAGCACATAAAGATCATGCGTAACTGGTCGTCTTTTATTTTATCTTCCTGAAATTCCTGCTCCAGGGTATTGTCCAGGGTCCATTCGCTGGCCAGGTAAAAGGATAACTCTTGTGAAAACTTCATCCGGGTTTTATTTGACCGTATCACATCAAGCGCCTGGTTTTTTGCCGTGCGCATCAGCCAGGCCTGCGGATTATCCGGTAAAGGCTTTTCCCGCCAATGTATCAAAGCCTTACTGAAAGCCTCCTGGAGAACGTCCTCAGCCAGGGATAGATTATGGGGACCGAAAATGCGCGTCAATACCGCAAGCAGCCTGGACGACTGACTTTTATATAACTCGTTTACTAAGGTTTCTATTTCATCCATATCACGGCTTTAAAAGGAAAAGGAGATTAATAGCAAATATTATTACCCTTTATCTTAAAATTGTATGAATAACACAACTATAATTTTGATGTTCGGATTGATGCATTAACTTTAAACAGTCACCTCAGCACTTTAACACTTTGTTTGCTGCTAATAGACACTTTTCATTATTTGATCCCGGCATTTTCAGGGAGTGTATTAGCGGGAATAGCTCAGAGTTACAAAAGCGCTGCGCCCTTCACGGCCAGGCAAGGTATTGATCGGATAAAAAACCGGGGTATCGTTGGGTTGGTAAACCTCTTCATCGAGGATATTTTTTAACTCTAAGGATAACTGTAAAGAAGAACCGCTGCCAAACGACATCAGCACTTTGCTCGCTTTTAAGGTTAGCCAGTCGAAACCATCGGCGGCAGGATTTACCAGTTCGCGGTTGGGGTCAAATAAAATCGAGTCATGATAATTTGAATAATGCAGGTTATATAAGCCCAAAGACCAGGTATCCCGGTTATAACCTACACCCAGCTTCCATGAATAGTTGGGGGAAAGGTTGGTATTTTTAACACCGTTTCCGTCTTTGTTTTTTTGCCATGCCCCGGAAAGTTCCAGATACCAGTTGTGATTAATTTCATACTTAAATTCCAGTTCAATTCCCCGGGAAGACATTCGTCCCTGGTTTTTATTTTCCAGGGGAAAGGCAGGATCCCCGGTTGGCACCAATAAGATCAGTTCCTTTTCTTCGCTATGGTAATAAGTCAGGGTAAACAACCTGCCAGCCTGCTGGTAAAATAACTGGGCTTCCTTGGTGGTAATAGTCTCAGATTCAAGGTCGGGTGCTCCCCTTTGTACCCCGGGTGTCTCAATAGAACGCTCTCCGGCAGTCGGCTGCCGGTATGCCTGACCGTATAACAGTTTCAACGCCCATTTTTCATCAAAGTCATAAATCAAACCAAACCTTGGCACAAAGTCCGATTTATTGCCGGCATCGCCGAGAAGACTAAGTGAAGTGACGTATTGGCCGCCAATACTATAGGAAAAAGCATGATTAAGTTGTTGCCGGAACTGAAAGTAGAGGCTGGCATAATCCTCACTGCTGTCGGGGATAGTCACGGCGTCAAAAATTTTACGTTTTTCATAGCTTAATCCCGATAAAAAGCTGCTACGGTCCGGCAACTCCGTAAATAAATTAAGCTCATATAAGCTGAGACTAAACGGCGATTTGATCCTGACAAACTCATCGGCAACACCGTCACTGCTCCACTCCATGGTTTTTTCTATATGGGTAATATGGCTTTCCAATCGCCAATCAGGGTTAAAGGCATGATGGTGGCTCAGGTTAAAAAATTGAGCCGGATGAACTTTTGACCAGGGAATATAATCTTCCTCAGGTGCATCCCAATAATTGCCAAACTTTTCTTGCCGGCTGTTGTAAAAATTGAAGGAGAAGTCTTTATACGCCAACTGCAAATACAAGGTTTTTTCTTCTTGAAAGGCTTTGCGCCGATATGTCTGCAACCTAACCGGGTCAAACATTTTTGCATCCCAGCCGCCGACATCATTGAACAAGAGACTAAAATCAAAGGAAAAATCATCCTGCCGGTAATGATAACTGCCATCGAGCAACTTGGTATCAAAACTGCCAAACGTCAGCTTTTGTTGTGCCTGCCAGCCTTCCCGGCTTGCTTTTTTAGTGATGATATTAAACACGCCCTGATAGGCATTACTGCCATAAAGTACGGATCCCGGCCCCCGGATATATTCAATCCGCTCGATAGCAGTAAGCGGCATAGATGTATATAAACTATGTGCGCCGCTCATATTGCCAAAAGGACGGCCGTCAATCAGGCCTAAATGCTGGGCAAGTGAAGTCCAGGGCTTGCTGCCCCGGGTGCCTATGCTGGTCAAGACACCAAAGTTGCTGTTAACGGCAACGAACCTTTCAAGGATCTCATATAAATTTTGCCCGCCAAACTGCTCGATTTGCTGCCTGGAGATAATCGACACGCTGGCATGGGCATCATGTAATGATTCTTCAAACTTGGAGGCCGTGGTCACCTTAACATCCATTAATTGCGCAAGTGATAGGGTATAAAGAGCTTTATTGTCTAAATCAGCGGCATTCAGCCGGCAAGCAAGACAGGAAAAATAGAAGATACCGGTAAAAACCAGCATGAAAATGGAGTTCTTTTTTCTCATCACTCGTCTGTAACACGCAAACTGACTTAAGCTAAAGCTAGCACAATTTAAGTCCTATGCCACAACCTTAATTTACACCAAAATATCAATAAGTTAAAAATCATTAATTAGGATGTTTTCATCCTAAAATGGTTTGCCCCGAACCCGGTATAAAAATATTTCCAATTAAGCCCCAAGCGCTGTCTCAGGATAAATAATGCACCACATACAAAAAAGCGGAATTTCTTCTATGGCACTGCTCGATCAAAAAAGGGCAGTAACACTCAATGAGGCAGTTCAATCTGCTTTTATCAATGCCTTTAAAGTACTGAGAAAATTTCTTGAAACTGGAATGAGTACCTCAGAATCTGCAAGCCGAACAAAATGGCGACGTGATTTTAATAATAGCTCCAGCATTCGATTACTATTGATAATGTAACTGCGGTGCAGCCGGTAAAACACCTCTTCTGGCAGTTGTTCACAAAACCAATCTAAAGTCATATCAGAGAGCACGGTTTCTGTATTATGTAACGCTCTACCAGCCTCAGTAAGATGAACACGCCGATAACGGCCAATACTTTCAATATAACTAATATGCTCATACTCAAGTAGCGTTTGTTGCTGATAATCACTCAGCACCAATCGACTTTTATCTGTACATAGCGACTGATGGCGTAACACGAATTCTTCTTGTTTCAGTATTTTACGAATGCACTTGGCAATTAATTCTGATCGAGCAGGCTTAACCAGGTAGTCTATTGCATGGGTGTCAAACGCTTGTAACGCATAATGCTCGTATGCTGTAAGAAAAACCAACTGATAATGTTGATTTTGAGTGGCTTTGGCTACATCAAAACCTGATACTTCCGGCATTTCAATGTCAAGAAATACAATATCAGGCTTGCTTGCTATGATCTGTTCAATCGCAGATTTACCGTCCGCAACCTCCGCCACAATTTTCAACTCGCTAAAGGTATCAATCACCTTTTTTAAGCTGTGTCTTGCAGCAGATTCGTCATCAACGATTATCACGCTTTTACAACTCATAATCTATCGCTGCCTGCTCACTGAGTTTCACTTCGGGAAAACGAATTTTCATACTTGCTCCTTCATTGCTTGACCTGAGTTCAGCAACGTAATCGAAAACAAAATGCAACTTTAATGTTTCTATCAAAATACGAAACCCTTCATTTGCTTGTATATCACTGTCGTCAAAAGGAGAGCCGGTATCTTGAATTTCCAATTCAAAATAACCATCATTCATATCAACATTTACACCAACGTGCCCACTTCGGGCAAATGGTGCAATCCCGTATTTAATGGCATTTTCCACTACAGGTAATAATATCAGCGAAGGAATAAGTTTATGGTTTAAGCTTACCGGGCAATCAATATCAAATGTCAGACGATCCTCAAATCTTCTTTGTTGTAACAACAGATAGAGTTCCACCAGTTGCAACTCCTCCTCTACTGTATTAAGTTGCTTCTTTGATAGCCTGACCGTGTCGCGCAATAAATCTGAAAGACAATAGATTAACTCCTCAGCCTTAACAGCATCACGTGTTATTTCAGTTGCGATCAAATTCAACGTATTGAACAAAAAATGGGGATTGGATTGCAGTTTTAACATTTGCAATTCACTTTGGCGAGCCTGTAGTTGCGAACGATAGTAATACTCTTGTTGTTGAAAAATATACATCACTGCCATGTAGATTAATGATTCAAGGAGCATGATGACATAAGGCAAAAATTTAAAGTTTATCCGACTACCTTCAGGCGATACATCGACTATCGGCGCCACGCCGGAAAACAATAGAAAAATGACAATAGGTGTGTATAACCAGTCACGCAACACTAAGCCTTTTTTGTAGCGTTTGCGAAGTAACACTTTAATCCCATTAGACAGAAAATAACCGACAAGGAAAATCCCCCACATTTTTATCAATGCTTGAAAAAAGATTTCGGGGGTTAGGAGTTTTTGCGATTGTAATACCAAACTAATAAGAATGATGTTTAACCAAGGCCAAACAGCAAGAAATATCCATGCCTGTATTTTATCCACATTACGGGAATTCAAAACTTTTAGCTTACGTTCAACTACCACAGATAATTCAGCCGGATAACAATACGAGATAGTAAATAATAAAGGAGCTAAAATTAATTAACAAACCTTCAAAAACACCTTTCATGCAGAGATTAACACCATTGAAACACAAGACGCTCACCTTTGTTGCTTCTGGTAGTGTTTTGGTGTCATGCCATATTGAGCTTTAAAACATGCACTAAAATAACTTTGAGAAGTAAAACCACAATCATACGCAGTTTGAGTTACTGTAACTCCAGAACATAACATTTGCGCACCTTGTCTAAGTCGGAATGCCCTCACATAATCTGAAAATGACTGTTCGAGTAAAGCCTTCATTTTTCTGTGAAATTGCCGCTCACTCATGGCTAATTGAGTGTAAGCCATACAGGCATTTAATTCTGTTTCCTGAAAATTCTGCTCTATAAAACACTTAAGTTCTTGAATAAAATTTCTATCTTTTTCAGCCCCCCCCGCAAATAAAGTCTCTTCTGAATTGGCAAGGGATACCGGTCGCGCTTTAGCACTTTTGCTCAGTAACTGTCTTATATTAAGCAGATTGGCGACTCTGAATAACAGTTCATCTGGTTTAAATGGCTTACAAATATATTCATCGACATCACATCGCCATGCTAATAAGCGACTGTTATCATCATTGCTAGACGTCAAGGCAATAATCGGAATATGTAAAGTGCTGGCATCCCCCCTTAAAACTCTGGCAAGTTCATACCCTGACCTATTAGGCATCATAATATCGCTAATGATTAAATCTGGGATCACTTCTATTGCTTGACTGATACCTGAGTCACCATCGTTTGCCAGTAAACAATGATAATGTGGAGATAATATTTGCTTTAAGTATTCTCTCATTTGAGGGTGATCTTCAACAATTAAAATAGTTTGCTTGTTCGCTTGTTCGTTTTTAACATCGACACTGTTCTGATGCATTACCATCTTGTTGGCTGTATTCGTGTCCTGTACCTTAATATCACCTTTTAGTACTGCTTTTTCTAACAATAGATAACCTTCATTTACTATAGAATTTTCAGCATCATCTTGATCACTATGTTGCTTTGATATTGGCAGAAATACCGTAAATCTCGTTCCTTCACCGACTTCACTTGAAACGCTTATCGAACCGCCATTTGTTTCGACCAGTTCTTTGACTAATGCTAAACCGATACCAGCTCCGGAAATTTGCTCGGTTTGACTGCTGCTTATTCTTACAAAGCGTTCAAAAATTCGGCTATGTTGCTCTTTGGCAATCCCCATTCCATTATCTTGAACTTCAAGCTGTAATTGCTCACCTCGTTTTAAACAACGAACGGTTATTCTTCCCCCATTTTGAGTGTATTTAATGGCATTGGTTAATAAATTGACGGTAATTTTTTCTGCACTATCCCTATCGATATCAACGAGCATTTCTGATCCAATGTCGCTAACCAGGGAAATCGACTTTTCCGTGCAAGCACTATCAATAGCCGCAATTGAATATGTTACAACTTTGCTAAAATTGACAGGAGCAACTTTGTCCTTGATTAAATGTTCAATTTTGGCCAAATCCAGTAGCTGGTCGACCATTCTCAACAGACGATTGGCATTTATTTGTGCCAAGGATAGTGATTGCTTTATTTCGCTATTTTTCGATGTCGTCAGAATTTGCTGGATAGGCCCTAATACCAAGGTTAAAGGCGTTCTAAATTCATGTGAAATATCAGCTAATAGCTGAGTTTTCTTTGCCAATAGCATTTCATTGACGTTGGCACGTTCGATCAAACACTTTCTTTGTTTTTTTTGCAGATAAAACAATAACAGCAAGGCAGCTATTGCCAGCAAAGTGGCGGCAAGCCAAAAATTTCGTTGCGCTTTGAATTTATCCACTTCACTTTGTTGTAATAACAAAGACTGCTCCAGCAAAGCAATTTCTTGATGATGGACTTTTCCGGCAACCTCCTGCACGGACGCTTGTAGTGAGCAAGGCAGTAAAGCGAACACTACAAGCATAGCAACCCTGGTTAAAATCATGGTCAACATTTTGATAAATTAAGAAAAGACGGTAATGAGTGTCTATTGCATTGAAGGCAGCAGTTGATAACTGTTGTCTAAATCGTCTTTTATTACGCTGGCAATGCCATTGACAGCCGATACTTCCAGCCTTTCGCTTAAGACTCGGCTACTAAACGTCCAGCCGGCAGGCAAATTAAGAGAATCACCCAAAGATTTTAGATCGTCAATTTGCAAGTCAGGGTCCGTAATGCGACTGAACGATTGCATGACGTAAACCTGTCCGTTTTCATCCGTTAATTCGTATACGCGCCTTCCGGCATAATAAACCCAGATATTATCTCTGGATACCAGCCCCGGAACATATTTCTCACTCTCCCCTTGTGATACACTTAAATCAGCTGTGGTCAACAGTCGCATATTGATATCACCAAACATTTTAAATTGAGGGGTTCCACCGTCTCCTACCAAATCACCATTTAGACTTTCGTCCATGATAAAAAACCTCGGCCCGTTTGGAATGGCGGTTAGCGCACCGTTATCAGCAGAAATCTGATCGAAGTCAAGAGCATCCCATTGGGATTGTGGGCAGAAACCAACCCCCGGCGTTCCCCAAACCTCTGCTATTACTTGTGTACCTTGAAGATAAGGCAGCAACACTTCACAGTAGCGGAAATTGAAATAAGTACCGCCTGCCACTAGAGGTTCTTCAACAGTGGTGGTTTGCATAAAGTCCAGCAAATGCAAGGCTAAATCTTCACCCACATCATCCTGGATAAAGTGTCCCGCATCAAAGCGCCGGTGATCGTTTCCTTGAGCACCAGGTACATGGCTGGTCCATTTTATCTGCATCTCCATACTTCCCAAACCTTGATCATGCTCTCCGGCATTGAACATAAAAGGATTGTGATAGGCACCAAGCGTCTGCCAAGCCAAGAGGTTTTGCATCTCAATACCCGTCATCATAGCAGGGAAGGAACGAATGGCTGCTTTATATTCGATATCAGGGTACGGTGCGTTGTAAGCGTCGACTTCTTCTTCAGATAAATCAATGGTGGTAAGTTGTTGCAGTACATCGCCAGCCTTTAGGTTGGGGGCAGTAGCGGCGTAATCTATCCACTGTTGAAATCCGACAATGTTGTCACTCGACTTTCCGTCAAAAAATTCTTCAACATTACCTAACGATTCGTCAATTTCAAAACTGGGGTAAGTATAGGGGTTATTTCCGGGAGGGTGCATAACCAAGTCACCATTTGCAACCGTCAACCTTGCAATCTTATCAGGCATATTACCCGCCACACGAAGGCCAATAACGCTCCCCCAGTCTTGTACAAACAAATTGATATCGGTTAATTGTAACTTATTAATGAAGGCTTTGGTCCATGCAACATGCCGTTCAAATTGATGGATGCTGACATCAACAGGCTTATCTGATTTACCCATGCCGATATGATCCGGTGCAATAACACGATAGCCTGCTTGAGCGAGGATAGGGATCATTTTACGATAGAGATAAGACCAACTGGGTTGACCATGCAACATCAGTACAACTTCACCGTCTTGTGGCCCCTCATCCACGTAGTGCATACGCAACCCTTCAATTTCAACGTAATGGGCGGCGAAGTCATAACCGCTTAACGAGTCAAAACAAGCATCAGGCGTAACAAGGTATTCGATACCTGCATCTGTTACTTGTGATTCATTACCAGATGCCAAACAGGCTTGACTTGTTGCTCCTAAAGCAGGCGCTTCTACGACAGGAGTTTCTTCGACGATAGCTTCGTCGTTATCTGAATTACAGGCCGTCAAAATACCACCGAACATACAGGTCATGATAAGACGGTGCATTGTAAGCTTTGTATTACCACGCCAGGTTATAGGTGAAAGAAGTTGAGATATCATGTCGTGTTTTCCTTTGTGTGTAATGGTCGCTTTCCATATAAAGCGAAGGACTTAAATAGATATCACAGTCATACATAGGCGCATAAGCCGGGAGTGTTTAGATGGTGTCAATTGCTGTTTGGATGGTGATTTCTGATAGTACACTGCAAACAATCAAGCAAATGATGCGTGCTAAAATATTTAAAACTATTAATAAAATGGCAGATTTTTAACTGTTTTTGGCAGAGGGTTAACGGTAAATATTTACCATCTGAGTATATTCACCAATTGTAATGAAAGTAGCACTTACTAGGAGTGAGTATGTTCAAACTAAAAAAACAATCTTTGTTTTTTGCCTTAGGCATAGGCGTACAAAGCTTTTCTTCTATAGCGTCAAATACACTAACGCTAGCGATAGATGAAAACACGGCAGCCCAAACGGTTATTGGTCAAATTACGGTCACTGACGGAGCAACCAGCAATACAGTACAAATCGATGTTGGTAAAAAAAATATTTCCAACTGGAGTACCCGAAAAGAAAATTACGAAACCGTTAATTTCAATTCAGCGTTCGCACAAACCCCGATCGTGTTTAGCCAATTGCAAAGTGATGGTCAATATCGTGCGCATTATACGCTCTATAACGATACTTCGACCTATAAATGGGGCTACCAATTATTAACCAGAACACGGCAACAAAACCCCACAACCACCGGATTCCAATCCATCATTGAAAGCAGTTTACAAATAAACAGTGCGATTGACGCTATCGACAATGTGACAGGCGGTGAAACCGTTGGCTGGATTGCTTTTGCCGAGGCAGCGCAAGGGATATGGCAAGACAGACCGTTTGAAGTCAATCAAACAGCAGAAATCATTACAGAGAATAAATCAACATTCAACTTTTCCGGTCCATTTTATCAGACACCCACATTATTCACTTCAGTAGCAACAAGCAATGATAGCAATCAGGTTGATGTTAGTGTAACGCACCTGAGCGACTTAAAAACCAAGCTGTTCATGGATGAATTGGATGATGGCGAACATGATGCAGAAGCCGTCAGTTTATTGATGCTACAAGGTAGCGGCACCTTGTATGATAGCAATGGCGCAACTATCGGTGAGTCCGGCATTATTGAATACAAAGACAATAGCCGTTCAAATGCGGCCACCATATCACTTTTAAACCATTACACCAATCCGGTTGTTTTTGTCCAGCCAGTGAAAACCAGCAATGAAATTACCGATGCGGCTTTCCGTTTTACCGATATCTCATCTGGCAGCTTTTCCGGTTACTTACATGCAGACAGTGAATCCACTCTCCCCTCACTCCACGGTACTTTAGACCTTCATTATTATGTCTTTGAAGCAGGCTCTTGGACCATTCCATTAGAAAATTACAGCTATGCCATATCCAGCGGTAACGACAGTGGCGCATTTGCTATCGATGCCGACAATGGAGAAATATCCGTTGCCAATAGTAGCCTGCTGGATTTTGAATCGGGCGTTCATCAATACGTTTTAACCGTGCAGACAACCGATGGCCAAGGTTTGGTTACAACCACAATCGTCACGGTAAATATCAAGGATATTACAGACTCCCTAAACAATGATGCGCAAACAATTAAAGGTTTAACGGCAAATGACTGGACAGGTTGGGCTGTAGCGCCTGCCGGTGATGTCAATGGCGACAGCTACGACGATATTATTATTGGTGCCCCGCAAGATGATACCAACGGCGGCAATGCCGGTCGGGCCTACGTGCTATTTGGCAACAATACCGGTGTGTTGGCTGAGCTTACAGATGCAGCACAGGGTATCAACGGCTTTGTTATCAATGGTGCCGGTGCCGGCGATAAAGCAGGATTTGCCGTCAATGGCGGCGTTGATATTAATGGTGATGGCCTTTCCGATTTGGTCGTTGGCGCCCCCTACTCTGATGGCAGTGAAACCGAAACAGGCACTGCTTATGTGGTATTCGGGAAAAAAGACACCAATGCGGTTGAGTTGGCCGATATTGCGCTCGATTCCGACGAAAGTGGCTTTGCCATTTACGGCAAGTATGCTCGTGATCAGGTCGGTGGCTCAATTGTACTGGGCGATGTTAACGGTGATGGTTTAGCCGATATCATTTTAGGGGAAATCCCCAGACCCAAAACCAAATCCGGTATATCTCAGAACAATATTAAAAACGCCAATGAAAGTATTGCTTATGTTGTCTACGGCAAGCGTGATGGCACTCAGGTTCAAGCTGCAGATATTATCAGTAATGATAATGATGCAGGTTTTGTCATTAGCCAAAGTGGCCGTACTAAAACTGATACATGGCAGTATGGTACGCAGGTTTTACCTGTTGGCGATTTTAATTCCGATGGTTTAACCGATTTTATTGTCAGCCAGAGTCAATTTAATAAACGCAACCCAACGTACAGTTCAGACAGTGACGGGGTAAATAAGTTAGTGTATGGCCGTATAGGAGGCAGTGCAGTCGACTATGATACCATCAGCGAAGACGGCAACGGTTTTGATATCATCCCTGAAACCGGCTCATATGGCTGGCGACTCACATCGTCCGTGTATTGGACAAACAGTGCGCCCGGATTTACCACCTCAGCCGTTGGCGATGTAAACGGTGATGGTATTGATGATATTGCCTTGGTTGCGCCAGATGATGGTTGCTGTTCGGATTGGGAACATCCGCGTGCTTATATCATTTTTGGTAATAGTGAAAATGTAGACATTAGTTTATCGGATATTGCCGCTGGCAATGGCGGCTTTGTTATTCATAATGATGCCTCTGGAGTCACTTTCGATGCAGGCGACCGTATTTTTGGTGCTATTGGCGGTGCTGGTGATTTAAATGGTGACGGTTATGATGACGTTATTATTGGTGACCAATACGCCGAAACCAAAAAAGGCCGTGTTTATACGGTATATGGCAAAAATGATACCTCGGCGATTTATTTAAGTGATGTCGTAAACTATCAAGGAGGCTTTTATAGTACGGGGAATGCGGACAATGGACTGGGACATTGGATCTCCAGTGCAGGCGATATCAATGGCGATAGCATTAAAGACATTCTTTTTGGTACGCCAGATGCTGACGCCAATGACCTCAATAAATCCGGCGCACTCTATGTGCTACTGGGTAATGGCGACGAAATTACCTTAAACGGCACGCAAGGTGCAGACAATATCACAGGTGCCCAAGGTGACAACATCGCTACGGGCGGTGGTGATGATATGATCACCAAAAATGGTGCACAAGTTGTTTACTCAGGCCCAGGCAACGATACCATTTTATTGGGCAATAGCGACTTTTTGAGAATCGACGGTGGTGGCGGCACCGATACCATCCAATTGACCGGCTCAGGTATTACCCTGAACTTGGCGACGGCTTCTGCAAAAGTGCGCAGTATTGAAGTCTTTGATATTGGTGGCACAGGTGCCAATATTCTGAGCTTGAACAAAAGCGTCAGCAGTAATTCACAAGTACTCATCAAGGGCGATAGCGATGACTTGGTTTATTCAAGCAATCAGCAATGGATGCTTACTGGTACAACCCAAGTTGTTGATGGTGTAACTTACCAGCTGTATAGCGTCGGCTCTGCGCAGTTATGGATACAAACTGGCATGGCAATCACTGTCAACAATCCGCCAACAATTGAAGCACAAACATTCTCTATCAGTGAATATAGCTTGGGCGGTTCTACCCTTGGTACGTTAACCGCTGTGGCAAATGATGTTGGCGATAGTGTGACATTTACCCTGGTTTCAGGCAATGAATCCGGCAAGTTTGCTCTAGACCCTGCCAGTGGCGAACTCTCTATTAGCGAGTCGGTTGCCCGTTTGGACTATGAAGAGGCTTCAAGCTATACACTCAATGTTCGCGTCACCGACCTTTACGGTGAATCTGATGAAGCGGTGATTTCTGTTAAAATCAATGATTTGGCGCAATTAAGCCATATCTTAACCATGGATGTCACAGCTGACTCAAGTATTTGGGGAGAAAACGTGGTGAGCGATATGTTGACATTGTCCATGGCTGAGACCGTTGATATCGGCACCACCTTTACTCAGGATTTAGGTAACATTAACATTGATACGTCGGGACTGTCGGGGGCTATCGGTGTTGGACTTATTGATCTGCAGCTATCCGGCACAGCTTCATTTTCTCCAACGTTAAGCCTCTCTGGTGGTTGGGTCAATGCCGATCTTCCCCTGACTCTGGAAGTCAGCTACCCGGATGAAGTTGAGGCCGGTAATACAGTTAAACTCTCCACCAATATGACATTGGATGAAGAAGCTAACTTTGTGGCTAATTCTCCTTCGTTCAATCTCGCTGCCACCCTCAGCATGAATGATGTTCATTTCAAAGTTGCATCCAGTTTGGTGGACAGCTGGAATGGTGAAACAACGATTGATGAAGGTAGCTACACCAAGGATGTTACGGCTGAATCGATTACTGTCGCCGGTGTCCGCTGTAAAGATGCAAATGACCTGGAACAGTGCTACACAGATGAAACGAACAGCGATATTGACTCACTGCGATTGGTTGCGAAAATTGAGCAAGATGAGTGGATAAATAAAGAAATCTACTGGGGGAAAAACTGGGAGGCCTGGTATGCAGGTGCAGGATTCCAATTAATGCAAGGTTCTCAAGAAAAGTGCAATGAAGGTTATTTCTATCCTGCCGGCGAAGACTTATTCTATCGATTGAACTTCACTACATTAGATACTTTTGTCAGTGCAATAGCCGATTTATATCAAGAATTTTCCATTGAGTTTAGCCCAATGGCAACATTGACCTTGGAAGACGGCACTGAGTATATTTTTGACCCAAGGGATAACTTGGAATTTACACCTGAACACAGCCACGATGTTAATGGCGACGGCATTATTAACGCGTCACTTTCTGTTGATGCAAACCCTGTGTTTAATAATGAAAGTACACTAAGTTCAAAAATACAGTTGCCATTTAAAGTAGTGGAAGTCTCTTATAATGTACAAGAAGCCATTTGTACCGCCAACCAAGTTATTCTGTATGGCAACCAAGGAACAATCTTTGAAAAAGGCTCTTTCGGACCATTCATCGACACAGAATTCAATTTGAACCTGGAAGACTTAACCTTGGGTGGTTTAATTAGCACGCCCCTAGAAGCACAGACCTACACCACCCAATTATCTTTTGATCTATGTAATGGTACCGGTGAAGCCTGTGGCTCCTATGTAGAGCCCCCCGCGAATACTGCGCCAACGGCAGCTAATGCCAGTATCGAAGGTACAGTAGAAGTAGGATATACCCTAACAGGCTCATATACTTATAGTGATAATGAAGATGACCAGGAAAACGGCAGCTCGTTGAGTTGGCAACTTGCCGATGATTCGGCCGGTTCAAATACAATGACAATATCGGGCGAAAATGCTGCTTCATATACCATAGTGACATCTGATGCTGGAAAACACCTTAGATTCTGTGTTGTGCCAAATGATGGAATTGATACCGGCACAACGGCCTGTTCAGATTGGGCATTGGTTGAACACACAGCACAGTTGGATACTGCAATTGCTGTTGGTTTTAATCAAGCCATTCGTTTTGATGGCGAAAATCAATACGCCAGGATCCCAATGAACGCCGGTTTTGATCCCTCGCAAACCTCATTTACCATTGAAACTTGGTTTAAGGCGGATGAAATTCGCAGTGAAAACATGCATCTGATTCAACAATCAAACAGTTCCGGCACTGGGCGAACCATCTTTGGCGTGACCACTTCTGGTAAAATTTATTGTTTCTTGGGCGGGTCTTCGAGCGAAACTATATCAACCGTTATTCCTAATACATGGAATCATGTTGCGGTAACCTTTGATATAGCGACATCAACGTTATCTTTATATTTAAACGGCAAGATGGAAGCGCAGAGCACTAATCCAATGGAAAAATCGCTTGGCGACCTAATTCTCGGTGCCCATAAGACTTTTAAAGAGTATTTCTTCGCCGGGGCCATGGACGAGACTCGTTTATGGAATATTGCCAAAACAGCAGATGAAATCAAACAGGGCATGGCACTTGGCGCATCAACATCTGACCGTAATTTGCAATTCTATTTTAATTTTGATGATTCGGATACGGCAAGCATCACTGACATGGCCGGCAACTATAATATGGACTTATACGGCTCACCAACTTCTGTTGCCAGTACAGACCGTTCATTATCATTTGATGGCAACGGTGATTATGTCGAAGTCACCAGTAACAGCACGATTGAATTTGATGATAGCTTTACGGTTGAAGCTTGGGTTTATGCCGATGCCAATAGCCTGAACGACTTTAGAAATATTGTCAGCAAAAAAGAAGGAACAGACGCTAACTTGGGTTGGTTATTACGTTTTAGCCAAAATAGCGGCATATTTAAGCCGACACTATTTTTGGCTGACGGTACCAACACGGTATTCGCGACAGGCGAAGTGGTTATGTCAACAGAACGTTGGTATCACATAGCCGGCGTGGTTGACCGCAGTAGTCAAACGGCCATGTTATACGTTGACGGTGAGTTGCTGGCGACTGAATCCATCTCGGGTCTGACAACATACAACTCGCCAATAAACTTAAGGCTGGGAACATGGAGTGTCAATATTTCCAATAGAGATTACTGGATGGGTGAGATGGATGATGTACGGCTATGGAAAGTCGCTCGCAGTCAAAGTGAAATACAGCAGTCTATGTACAGCAAGGTAACAGACAATGAAGCGAACTTGGTAGCAAATTATCAGTTTAACCAGATTGATAAAGCTCAAGACAGCACCACAAATGGCAATGACGGTCGTTTCTATGGCTCGGTTGCCCAAAGCAGCCGAGGCATTAAAGTCGCAACCTCAGTCGCTGATGGAAACACAATTACAGGCACATTACCGGGTAATACAAACTACAGCTACTCCTTGGTGGATGAGCCTGCTAAAGGCACGGTGAGCTTAACCAGTGGCAGCAATGAGTTTACCTACACGGCAAGTGACGGGGCTACAGGCACGGACAGTTTCAGTTATCAAGTATTCGATAGTACAGGTAACTACAGCTACACAGAGCGGGTAACCATTACCATTGAATAAACAACCTTAACTCGAGACAACAGAGGCGCAGAGCACCACTCTTTGCGCCTCTGACTGACCCAAGCTCCTTTGCTTTAAATGGCCTCACTTCAAGTATCAGCAATGTCTGGTTTTCCAGCGTAAAGTCAATTTTTAACTGTTCGGTTGGAAAGTGATGACCGCTTATTTCAATAAATAAAGTCTTAAAATGAACTTACAGTGAAAAATAAACACATGAGATTTAGTTAAAAAATGACTTTATGCTTCATTGATTTTTAATATATTTTTATCTTTTCCCAAAGAGAACATACGATGGACATTTCAGCCAAAACCACCCAAAATAAAAAAAGGGTAATAACATCAACCTGTTATTACCCTTTTCATTTTCTAACTTTCTAAAGTTAACTAAATTTAGTGATTCTCAGAAACCATATTGATGGTATATTTGGGAATTTCCACCACCAGATCTTCGTCGGCAACAACCGCCTGGCAGCCTAAACGGGATTCAGGCTCCAAACCCCAGGCCTTATCCAGTAAATCATCTTCGAGTTCATCGCTTTCTTCTAAAGAATCAAAACCTTCCCGGATAATCACATGACAGGTGGTACAGGCGCAGACCTTCTCACAGGCATGTTCAATGCCGATATCGTTTTCCAGGGCAACGTTTAATACGCTCTCACCCGTTTTTGCTTCCACCACGGCTCCGTCCGGGCATAATTCTTCATGTGGAAGAAAAATAATCTTAGGCATAATTTAAACCTCGTCTACCGAATGACCGGCTAATGCGGTGCGTATGGAAGCATCCATGCGGCGTTCTGCAAAAGTCGCGGTACTCTGATTTAATTTCTCAATTGCCGCTTCAATATCGGCAACATCTGTTTTTTGGCTGATTTCATGTAAATCTTTAATATTGGCATCGATCAGCTGGCGCTCTTCATCGCTCAGCAATTTGCCGTCTTCGAGCAAGGCCGACTGCACCGATTCTATCACCCGCTTGGCTTCAACCTGCTGCTCTTTGAGCATACGCGCCTCTATGTCTTCCTTGGCATGGCTCATGGAATCTTTGATCATATTGGCAATTTGGCTGTCGTCCAGACCAAATGAAGGTTTCACTTCAATGCTGGCCTCAACCCCGGTGGATTTTTCCATCGCCGAAACATGTAACAGGCCATCGGCATCAACCTTAAAGGTGACCCTGATATGGGCGGCGCCCGCGGTCATCGCCGGTATGCCCCTTAATTCGAAACGCGCCAGCGAACGACAGGCATCGACCAGTTCACGCTCCCCTTGTAAGACATGGATGGCCATCGCCGTTTGTCCGTCTTTAAAGGTGGTGAACTCCTGCGCTTTGGCCACCGGGATAGTGGTATTTCTCGGGATCACTTTTTCCACCAGGCCGCCCATGGTTTCAAGACCCAGCGACAAAGGAATAACATCAAGCAATAACATATCGCTGTCGGGTTTGTTGCCCGCCAATACGTCTGCCTGAATGGCTGCGCCCATGGCAACCACCTTATCGGGATCGATCGAGGTGAGCGGCGTACGCTGGAAATATTTTTCCACTTCGCTGCGCACCAAAGGCACCCGGGTAGAGCCGCCGACCATGACCACTTCATGAACCTCATCCACGCTGATACCGGCATCTTTTAAGCTGCGCTTACAAGCCCTTAAGGTTTTTGCCACCAAAGATGAAATAAGCTGTTCAAAAGTTGCTTTGCTCAGCTGGGTATTCCAGCTGTGCTCATCATCAAGTGACAGGCTGATTTCTACCGTATCCTGTGCGCTTAACTGCTCTTTGGCAAAACGCGCCTGTTGCGATAACTGGCGTTCCATGGAAGCAGACAGCGGACGTGCCAGTCCGGCTTCAGCAATAAGGTGATCAACCAGGCTAACATCAAAGTCATCACCGCCCAGGGCCGAATCCCCGCCGGTAGCCAGGACTTCAAATACCCCTTTGTTTAACCTTAAGATGGAAATATCAAAAGTACCGCCACCAAGGTCGTAAACCGCTATCACCCCTTCCTGCCCGCTATCAAGGCCGTAGGCCACGGCAGCAGCCGTTGGCTCGTTTAGCAGGCGCAAGACATTTAATCCGGCAAGCTTAGCCGCATCTTTAGTGCTTTGCCTTTGGGCATCGTCAAAATAGGCGGGAACTGTGATCACCACACCGGTTAACTCTCCCCCCAGGGCACTTTCTGCACGCTGCGACAAGGTTTTTAATATTTCTGACGACACCTGCACCGGGTTTACCGTGCCCTGGCGGGTCTGGATATCGGGATGGTTTTCATCACCGCTAAAGCTGTAAGGCAGGGACGGGTATTTTCCCCGGATATCCTGCAAAGAACGGCCGATCAGGCGCTTGGCCGAAACAATAGTATTTTCGGCATCGCTGACGGCAAAAGCTTCTGCTGCCTTGCCCGTCAGGATTTCCTGAGCCTGGTAGCTGACCACAGAGGGCAGGATATCATCGCCATTTGCATCGGCTAAAGTTTCGGTTAAACCGCTTTTGACGCTGGCAACTAAAGAGTTAGTTGTCCCCAAGTCAATGCCGGCAGCGAGTCGGTGCTCATGAGGTACTGTGCTCTGTCCGGGCTCAGCAATTTGTAATAAGGCCATGGTTGGAACGATTTCCTTTATAAGAAAAAGAAAAGTTTAATCTTCAAATATCTGCTCTTCGAGACGTTCGAGCTCAAGATGAAGTTTCTGATAAAATTTTAATTTGCGCAGATTATCACAGGCGAGTGTATCAGACTCGCTATTATCTTGTGCCAGCTGCTGTGTTAACTGGTCAAATAACTGCTGATATTGGCTATTAAGCGTCTGCTCGGCCTCGCTATAGGCACTTTCGGGATCATCGGAGAATTTCACCTCGGCGATCAGTTCCCTCAGTTCCATTTGTTGCATTAAAAAGCCGGTATCGCGAAATGAACTCTGCTCCGAAGGCATTTCGGTGCCGCGTATTTTCAGCAGATATTCAGCGCGTTGCAGGGGATTTTTTAAGATCTGATAGGCATCATTGATCATGGCTGATTTTTGTACCGCCATGGCCTGCTCCTGAGTGGAAGCATGGGCAAAACGATCCGGGTGAACCGACTTTTGTAATGCCTGATATAATTCGCTGAGTTTAAGCGTGTCGACCTCAAAACCGCTATCCAGGCCAAAAAGCTGAAAGTAATTCAAAACAACCCCGTGAATTGATATAAAAACGGCTTAAAGCCGCCTTTATATAACAAATATAAAACAAAGCTGCGCCGCCTCAACAAGACAGCACAGCTGGCAGAACCTGGTATTAGCTAAACATTAAAGCTTTCACCGCAACCACATTCGCCTTTGGCATTAGGGTTGGTGAATTTAAAGCCTTCATTTAAGCCTTCTTTAACAAAATCCAGCTCAATACCGTCAAGATAAACCAGACTTTTGCCGTCGATAATGACATTGACATCATCTATGGTAAACATCTGATCATCTTCATTAAGATCATCTACAAATTCGAGCACATACGCCAGGCCTGAACAGCCGGTGGTTTTAATGCCCAAACGCAGACCCAGGCCTTTGCCCCGGTTTGCCAGAAAGCTTTTTACCCTTTCGGACGCCGCAGGCGTCATGGTAACTGACATGGTTTCCGCCTTATTCGCCGTGCTTGCTACGATAGTCTTCAAGTGCCGCTTTGATCGCATCTTCCGCCAGGATAGAGCAATGAATTTTTACCGGAGGCAAGGCTAACTCTTCGGCGATGGCGGTATTTTTAATTTCCGCTGCTTCATCAACAGATTTACCTTTTACCCATTCGGTAACCAAAGAGCTCGAGGCGATGGCAGAGCCACAACCGTAAGTTTTAAACTTGGCATCTTCGATAATGCCACTGTCAGATATTTTTAACTGTAATTTCATCACGTCACCACAAGCAGGTGCACCCACCATACCGGTAGCTACCTGAGGATCGCTCTTATCCATCGAACCTACGTTGCGTGGATTTTCATAATGATCAATTACTTTTTCGCTATAAGCCATAATATTTCTCCTGAGTACTCTAGTGAGCCGCCCATTCAATAGAATCTAAATCAATACCGTCTTTGAACATTTCCCAAAGCGGTGACATATCACGCAGGTGGCCAATCGATTTTTGAATCAACTCGATGGCATAATCGACTTCTTCTTCCGTGGTGAAACGGCCAAAACTAAAGCGAATAGAGCTATGCGCCATTTCATCGTTTAAGCCCAGTGCACGTAACACATAAGAAGGCTCTAAACTGGCCGAGGTACAAGCTGAGCCTGAAGAAACCGCTAAATCTTTTAACGCCATAATTAATGACTCACCTTCAACAAAGTTGAAGCTGACATTTAAATTACCAGTATAACGTTTGTCGGGGTCACCGTTAATAAAGACCTGCTCCATAGAGCTGATGCCTTTCCATAAACGGTCGCGCATCGCAGTCACATGGGCAAGGTCTTGCTCCATTTCTTCCTTGGCAATTCTGAACGCTTCACCCATGCCGACAATCTGATGGGTTGGCAAGGTACCTGAACGCATACCGCGCTCGTGTCCGCCGCCGTGCATTTGCGCTTCTAAACGGATGCGGGGTTTACGGCGAACATATAAGGCGCCCATACCTTTAGGACCATAAATTTTATGGGCTGAAAAGGACATTAAATCCACTTTCAGGTGCTGCAGATCAATCGGCAGTTTACCGGCACTTTGCGCGGCATCGACATGAAACACGATTTTACGGGCACGGCACATTTCACCGATTTCACCGATATCCTGGATCACGCCGATTTCATTGTTGACATGCATGATGCTCACTAAAACCGTGTCATCACGCATAGCTTCACTGAGTTTGTTTAAATCAATTAAGCCATTGCTTTCAGGGTCAATGTAAGTCACTTCAAATCCCTGACGCTCTAATTCACGACAGGTGTCCAACACGGCTTTATGCTCGGTTTTACAGGTAATAATATGCTTACCTTTTTTACCGTAGAAGTTAGCCGCCCCTTTAATCGCCAGGTTATTGGATTCGGTTGCCCCGGAAGTAAAAACAATTTCACGCGGATCGGCATTAATTAAATCAGCAACCTGATTGCGGGCAATATCTACCGCTTCTTCCGCCTGCCAGCCAAACTTATGCGACCGTGACGCCGGATTACCATAAATCCCGTCTGTGGTCAGATATTGCATCATTTTTTCTGCAACACGCTTATCTACCGGAGTAGTGGCTGAGTAATCAAAATAAATAGGAAGCTTCATGGGCTAACGTACTCCAACTTTTAATAGGCACCCTGGCTATTGCCAGTCGTGAATAATATTTCTGGTTGTGATCAATGTTTCTAACGAAGAGTTAGCAGCAGTTTTTTTATGCTCACTGTCTTGTCGTTTTGACACTGATTTCACATCTCTTTGTTCGATAAGTTCGGCTAAAGAAATGCTTTGTAAAAAATCTTCTATGCGCTGACTCAAGTCAGCCCATAAACTATGGGTTAAACACTGGCTGCCGCCCTGGCAATTTCCCTGTCCCAAACATTTAGTGGCATCAACACTTTCATCCACAGCACTGATAATGTGCGCTACGGCAATTTGCGCCGAACATTTTCCCAGACGGTATCCGCCGCCGGGACCTCTTACGCTGGTGACTAAACCACTTTTACGTAAGCGGGAGAATAATTGCTCCAGATACGACAGGGAAATCCCTTGCCGCTCGGAAATATCAGCTAAAGGCACCGGACCTGAAACCGCATGAATAGCCACGTCAAGCATTGCTGTTACGGCATAACGCCCTTTTGAAGTCAGTTTCATTGTCTGCCCTTTAATACTGCTTTTATTAAGGCTAAGGATAAATAGCCGCGCAATTTTACATAACCCAGTAAATTAGTCAAATAAATACCTGACTCTTTTACTCAAGTATTTTACATGAGGCCAGCTAAGTGTCAAACAATACCTGAGTAAAACACTCAGGTATTATAGAAAAGAATAACAGCAATTTCAGTTAAATCCCGGGATCAAATGACTCTACCGCCTGTTCACGACGCTTGGCGGCGGCTTTCTCGTCTTCATCGAACTCGCCGACCCTAAGTTCAGGCAGGGCTTCGCCGCAAACATTACCGCCCAAGTCATTGACCTCTTTACATAAAGAAATAACTTTATTGTCCATCAGGTGCATATGATCAAGCATTCTGCCTATGGCCTTTGCCACCGGATCCGGGTTATTGGTTGATACCGCATAAGCATCAAAACCATATTTTTTCGCTACTTCGGCGCGTTTTTCTTCACTGGGATCGGCGCTGCCATTGGTATCTTTAACCACCCGCCCCGGTATACCGACCACAGTCGCCCCTTCCGGGACATCTTTAACCACCACGGCATTTGAGCCGATACGGGCATTTTCACCGATATTCAGCGGCCCCAGTACCTTGGCACCGGCGCCGATAACCACATTATTACCTAAGGTCGGATGACGTTTACCCGCTTTCCAGCTGGTGCCCCCTAAGGTCACGCCGTGGTACAGGGTGCAGTCGTCGCCAATTTCAGCGGTTTCACCAATGACTATGCCCATACCGTGATCAATAAAAAATCGTCTTCCCAGGGTCGCTCCCGGGTGTATTTCCACCCCGGTTAACCAGCGGACAAAGGTAGAAATACTTCTGCCGAGCCATTTGAAATTTTTCCGCCAGAAAAATTTTGCCAAACGGTGCCCCCAGATAGCATGCATGCCCGGGTAATTGGTCAGTACCTCAAAGACGGTACGCGCTGCAGGATCACGATCAAAGACACTATTAATATCTTCTTTGATACGGCTAAACATAATAATTCCTTACTTACTTGTTCTCTTTGGCGGCACGTTCAACCGATGCCAACATGCCCCGTAACATTTTCACTTCTTTCATATCCGGACGCGCCCGGTTAAATAAGCGGCGTAACTTGGTCATCACCAGTCCCGGATGGCTAGGTACAATAAAGCCCGTTGCCGTCAGTGCCTGTTCAAAGTGTTGGTATAACCGTTCGGTTTCTTCCACCACAGGGTAAACTTCATCATCTTCGCTGTTAGCACCGGCGTAAGCTTGCTGCTCTTGCGCCAGAAAACTCATGCGCACCTCATAACTTAACGTTTGTACCGCCATCGCCAGGTTCAACGAGCTATACTCAGGATTTGCAGGAATCTGTACGTGGAAATGACACAATTGCAATTCATCATTGGTTAAACCGCTGCTCTCGCGGCCAAAAACCAGGGCCACCGGATATTCGCTTGCTTCATTGATAAGCTTTTCACCACAACCACGCGGATCCAGCATCGGCCAGGGCAAAGTACGTGAACGGGCACTGGTACCAACGACCAGACCGCAATCATTGATGGCTTCTTCCAATGTATTGACAACTTTTGCATTGGCCAAGACATCGGTAGCCCCAGCCGCCAGCGCCTGGGCCTGGCCATTGGGCATTTCCAGCGGATCTACCAGGATCAATTGCGATAATCCCATGGTTTTCATTGCCCGGGCGGCGGAGCCGATATTCCGGCAATCGGATGTATTAACTAAAACAATGCGGACTTTATCTAATAAAGAAGCTGGTAAGGAAGTTTCTTGGGTACCTGACATGATTGCTATTCTGGACGTCTAACTAAAAAAATGGCGGTAATTCTACCATAAAAGTTCCCGGTAATGCTGTTAAAAAAACACATCTTTGCATCATTTAGGCTATGGTTATTCAATCTTTAATAGTTTAATTCTTTATAAGCAGGCAATACCTGAAAATATTTGGCCGTTATTTCTCTTATATTCAGGGAGCTAACTTATACCGGCGGACAATAGCAACAAGAGAAATAAGCTAAAACCGGCAAATAACTCGATCTGTCGCTGTATCTTTGTTATACTGCGCGCCGCTTGATTTTCTGTGATGGTTTTCAAGCACGTTCTTTTACAAAATTAGGGTAGTCAAAATATGCATCCAATGCTTAATATTGCTGTGCGCGCTTCACGTGCCGCTGGCAAGGTAATTTCTCGTGCGTTTGAACAACACGATAAAGTTGAAGTCGAATTAAAAGGCACAAACGATGTAGTAACAAATGTTGATGTTGCTGCAGAACAGGCGATCATCGAGACAATTCGCAAGTCTTATCCGAAACACACTATTATCAGTGAAGAAGCTGGCGTGTTAAAAGGTGAAGATGATGACTACCAGTGGATCATCGACCCGCTTGATGGTACCACCAACTTTGTAAAAGGCATTCCTCATTTTGCCGTATCTATTGCCTTAAAAGTAAAAGGTAAGCTGGATCAGGCGGTTGTTTTTGACCCTATCCGCGGCGATTTATTTACTGCCAGCCGTGGTAAAGGCGCCCAGTTAAACGGTTTCCGTATCCGGGTTAAACAGCCGAAAGAATTAACCGGTGCGATTTTAGCCACAGGTTTCCCGTTCAAGAAAAAACAACATATCGATGCTTACTTTAATATCGTTAAAACCTTATTCGTGAAAACCTCGGATATGCGCCGCGCAGGCTCAGCCGCATTAGATTTGGCTTATGTTGCTTCCGGCCGGGTGGACGGTTTCTTTGAGATCGGTTTAAAACCTTGGGATACCGCAGCGGGTGAATTACTGGTGATTGAAGCCGGCGGCATGGTTTCCGACTTTACCGGTGGCCACAACCATGTGCAGTCAGGCAATATCGTTGCCAGCAGCACCCGGTTATTAAAAGAAATTTTAAAAGATATCAGACCTCACCTTGGAGAAAGCTTAAGCAAATAAGTTTAACTGATATAATGTCGCGGTTAGCTGCTTAACCGCGACAACTCCTCTTTTACACTTCGGTGTTACACTCTCTTATAACAGCTCCTTACAACAATACCTTATAAAACAATCCGCGCCGCCACCAGTAAAAAGGCAACCCCGGTAATTTTCTCAACAACATTGACATTATTTTTCAGCTTAGTCAGCAGCGTCGACTGTGACAGGATCAAGGCAATAAGTACATACCACAGGCCGTCTATGCCGCCGACGGTTGCCACCATAATGCTCTTCTGCACCAGATTGGCATTAACATCGATAAACTGGCTGAATAAAGCAAGAAAAAATATTGCCAGCTTAGGGTTTAAAAAGGCGATCATAAAACCTTCATTGGCGCTTTGCATTTTTGTCACCCGGGTTTGCTGGTAATCAAGCTTGGCGGATGAAGAGTTAGCCGTTAACGCTTTAATTGCCTGCCAGACCAGGTAAGCGGCGCCGGCATAACGGATCAATTCAAATAACCAGGGGGTCTGTTTGATAATGAGCGCCAGCCCCATCACAGTAAATACCGCATATAAGGCCACCCCGACACCATGAGCCACTGCCGTGATCATGCCGTTTACCCGGCCACCGGATACGGTATGCTTTAATACCATCGCCAGGCTAGGCCCGGGAGACATGGCCCCCATTAAACAAATTGCGGCTAAAGAAAGCCAGGCAGTAAATTCCATTAAAATCCCCTTGTTGATGCTGTTGGCGGCGTATAAGTGTTACACCTGATAATTAATCACTAGTGTAATCCGCCCTAGCCATGAAATAAAATCAAAGTTTATCCTAGTTACCATGAAGTAATTTCATACCTTGTGCTTTGGTTTTTAACAGATGATTTTTTAACAGCGGATAACATAATTCACGGAACCATTTATGCTCGGGATCCTGATGATACCTGGCATGCCATAACAAATAATACTGATGCGCTTTACTCTCAAACGGCAAGGCCGCCAACTGTAAGTCGTAAAGAGCGACAAAATCGGCGGCAATATGCAAAGGTATAGTCAACACGGTATCTGTGGTAAGCAATAATTCAATCGCCGACTGAAAGAAAGGCACCTTGGCATATATTTTTCTTTGTTTGCCCAGGGCAAGTAACGCCAAATCAACCGGGCTGTCCTTATCCCCTCCCCCGGTGATGATGATATGCCTGGCAGCAACATAATTATCAAGGGTGGTTAATTTATTTTTACCGGCATAACTTCGGCTCATCAGCATCACCAGGCTGTCTTCCGCCATTTTTTTTCCGTACAGGTTTTCCGGAATGGTTTCGGTAATGGTGGAAACCAAATCAAGCGGACGCTGCGATAACTGGCTTAACCAGTCTTTTTGCCATAACTGGTATTCAACCGAGGCATTAGGGGCCTGTGATGCCAGGGTTTTAAAAATACCGGGCAGGATAAACTGGGCGACATAATCACTGGAAGCCAGCGAGAAATTACGCTGGCATTGGGCAAAATCCATCACTGCCGGCCGATAGAGTTCATCAAGCTGTTGCAGCAACAGCGGTAATTGCTGCTTAAGCTCTTCCCCCCGCCTGGTCAGCACAAACTGGTTTGCTTCCCGGATCAGAATATTGTCATGAAAAGCCAGGCGGATCTGACTTAAGGTCTTACTCATGGCAGACTGAGTTACATGCAAGGCTTTTGCCGACTCGGTCAGGTTGCGGGTTTGCAATAAAGAAATTAATGCCGGTAATAATTTGTAGTTATTCAAGGCTTTGCACCAGAGTAATCAAGATATCCCGCATCTTAACTTATCCGCTTTCCCCCTGCAAAAACGATACAGAGTAAATAACTGTAATGCCGGAAAACGGCTGCTGTAGATTATTTATTTTAATTCTTCGGCCTTTTTCTTTACTATGATATCAAGATAACTTAGCTAAGCAGGTTCTCTATTTGCCATTAACTCCTTTGTTGTTGATTATTACCCTAGTGCTCAGCACATCCCAATTTCCAGTTTTGGCAGAAGAAAGTCTCCCTCCGCCACTTGTCAGCTATGTTGAAAATGGCACAGTGGTCAATATCACGGGAGAAATAACAACCGACGGTTATCGCTTTAACTCCCGCTCAAAGAAAACGGTTAATTTAGCCACTTTACAATGGCCGCCTTATATAGGGGAGAACCTGTGCAACAAAGGCTGGGTATTTCAATATGCGGTAGCTTTACTGGTGCAAAAAGGTTATCAGGTTAATATTCACTTTTATCCCTGGGCGCGGGCGGTCAGGTTGGTTGAACTTGGCGCCATGGATATTTTATTTCCCGAATATTTTATTGAAAGCAATGCCCCCTCAGACAATATCAAAGGAACAAGCAGGCGAGACCTGCTTGAGCTAAGCAAGCCATATCCGGGAGGGGAAATCAGCTTCTTAAAACGTAAAGCAGAGCAAGACAAGTTCCAGGGTAAATTAAAAAACCTGGTCGGCGAAAAAATAGGTGTGGTAAGGGGTTATCAAAATACCCCAGAGTTCGACGCCATGATGGATGCCGGCTTATTCGATATCATTGAAACCGTCGATGATTTACAGTTAATGAAAATGCTGGCCGCCAAGCGGGTAAATTTGATCATAGGCGACCCTTTAGTCTTGCGTCACACCGTAAAACACTCAAGTTTACCCCAACAGGATAAAGCATTGATCTTGCAGGAGACCGCCAATGTCTTACCTTCACTGCAATACAACCATCTTTATTTTGCCGTCAGTAAAAAAGCAGAAGACTGGCAGCAACTCCTGGCTGACTTAAACCTGGGGATAACAGCGTTTGCACAGTCAGGTGAAACCAGGCGTATCATTAGCAACGGTAGTCATTGTTTTTAAAACAAACGATTCCAACCACACCGACAAAATGAATGTTTTTTGCTCTAAAGCAGGCAATCCACTTTTCAAAGTGGTAAAATAACCACCGAAAACAGAGCAAAAACCAACCGACAAAAATTTGACTTACCATTAACATCTCACTTTAATCATTAGCGGAAAGCCTCCAACTTATCCTCAATACAAGCTTTAACTGCATAGCGCAGAGCAAATCCATTTTACCGGCATAAATATTGCTTAAATAATCGAACAGTTAATTATTACTGTTTATCAATTGTAAAAAATAAGGACCAATTCATGAAAATAAAATATTTACCATTTGCCAAAGCGGCGAAAACAACGGTAGCGGCAACAGTTTTATCCATGTGCAGTATGGTTAACCTGGCCCAAGCAGGTATTATCAATACCAACAACGATAGCTTCATTGATGAGAGCACAAATTTAGAGTGGCTGGATTTTAATATAACTACCAACCAATCATACAATGAGGTGGTTGAAAACCTTGATAGCGGCGGTCTCTATAATGGCTGGCGATTGCCAACAACAGAAGAAGTACACACACTGTTTTACAATGCTTTTTTTGATATTGGCGATTCCTGGCGAGACTATTCAGATAATGATGTTCCTTATATACAGGCTAAAGCCAAAAACGATGAAAATATAAATGGCTTGCTGGCTGAATCAAGCTTCCAACAACTTTTTTCAACTATGGGATTTTCAGAGATAAATGAAGGCACTGAAAAAGATGTAACTCAGGGATTATATGAAGATAGTTCAGGAAACCTCGCCTATTTTCAGTTTCTAAATTTTAAAACAACTGAAAACGTAGATAGTGCAACTTTAATGTGGGGGAGAGGCACAGCAACCGATAAACATAGAACCTTGGGAGGAGAAAACCTTAGCACTATGTTAGTTCGTGGTGCATCAGAAGAAGTGCCGGAACCTTCAACCCTTGCAATTTTCGCCTTGGGAGTTATGGGATTAGGTTTGCGTCGATTTAAGAAAAACTAACCCGCCAATACCCTTTCCTTAATCACAAATAAAAATCAAAGCAGTGAATTTTCTCCTGCTTTGATCAGAATACTCAACAGATGTGAATGGATTTCGATATCAGCAACCAGTACAGCTAAAATGAAGTCTGTAGCATACCTGATGCTGACGCTCTCTATGAAGGTTCGCCCTGACCAGCAAAAATAACCTGAATGCTGACGAGCACTACTTTGTTTATAGCACTTTGCTCGTGCGTGATGCGCCCTTAACCGAAATAGAAGTTCCCAAGCCTCGCTTTTTAGTCATTTCATCTTGGGGATGCAGGAATATAAGCCATCATTTTCAGAAAAATGAAACAAAAAAGCCTGCAATTTCTTGCAGGCTTTTCTTACTCTTAGTGAGATATGGTGCCCAGACCCGGAATCGAACCAGGGACACGAGGATTTTCAATCCTCTGCTCTACCGACTGAGCTATCTGGGCACATATTCAACAGTTTACACTTAAGACAATGGCCTTAAGTCGTTGAAAGTGCGCGTATGATATAGGTATTCTTTTCCGCCCGCAAGCCATTTTTATTATTTTTTTCCTATTTGCTTTTTACTGTTTTCCCCTGACAAAAAACGTTTGATTTTCAAACAAAGCGAGGTAGATTAATAACCAGTTCAAGTAATCATTCAATTATTTAGAACGTTTTGTATGAATTATTATGCTTTTATTCGATTTTGTTATCAGTATTATAACCAGCAGATATTTCAAGACGAACGAAAAGTCATGTACAAGAATACAACTCAAGGTTACGGCCGGATAACAAAACTGCTTCACTGGCTCTCGGCTATCGTGATTTTTGCTTTATTTGGCCTGGGTTTCTGGATGGTTGACTTAACTTATTACAGTGAGTGGTATAAAACCGCGCCCCACTGGCATAAGAGTATCGGAATTTTATTATTTGTCGCCACCGTTTTACGGCTGGTATGGCGAAAAATTAATGTAAAACCCGATGCCATAGACACCCATTCGGCTGTAGTACGTAAAAGCGCCCATATTGCCCATTTTATGCTTTATGGTTTGCTCCTGGTGTTGATGTGCAGCGGTTATCTAATTTCTACCGCCGATGGCAGAGCCATTAGCGTATTTAACTGGATTGATGTGCCTGCTTTAGGAGAATTGTTTAGTAATCAGGAAGATATTTCAGGTCTTGTCCATGAATATGTGGCTTACATCTTAATATCAACAGCTGTATTACATGCACTTGCAGCAATTAAACATCATGTAATTGACAAAGATGCGACGTTAACGCGCATGTTTAAATAATTTTACTTTTTGGAGAATATTCAATGAAAAAACGTTTAATCTCGGCTGCTATTTTAGCTGCCAGCCTGGTAACTTCAGCCAACGCTGCTGATTATGTTGTTGACGATAAAGGCGCACATGCGGCAATCAATTTCAAAGTAAAACACTTAGGCTACAGCTGGTTAACCGGCCGTTTCAATGTTTTCGACGGCAAGTTTTCATACGATGAAAAAAATATCGAATCATCAAAGATTTCGATCAACATCGATCCTAACAGCATAGATTCAAACCACGCAGAGCGTGACAAGCACCTGCGCTCAGGCGACTTCCTGGATGTCAGCAAATTCAAAACGGCAAAGTTTGAAAGCACCAAGATTGTCGATAAAGGCAATGGCAAACTGGCCATTACCGGTGACTTCACCATGCACGGCGTGACTAAATCAATCGTGATCGATGCTGAAAAAATTGGCGCCGGTGATGATCCTTGGGGCGGCTACCGCGCAGGTTTCAGCGGTACAACTAAAATAGCTATGAAAGATTTCGGCTTTAAAATGGACTTCGGTGATGTTTTATTAGACCTTCACGTTGAAGGCATTCGCCAGTAAAACCCGCTAGCTATTCATCTCTTTTTCCGCCAGCTACGCCGATTCGACGTAGCTGGTTTTTTTATGCCACAAAGAAAGGGTGAATATAGGGGTAACTTAGCTAGAGATAGTTGAAGGTTACAGAGCCGATAAATTACAACTCGAAATCACTGAAATCCATATCATTTTCAATTGCCAGTTGATTGTCCTGAGCCGTTTGCTTTTCCCTGCTTTTGTCATGAGCGTTATTTTCCGGTAAAGCACTTTTACTTATCTCTTGCTCAGACTTATTGCGATTAAGATTTGAGCTATCAAGATCAGCGTTATCCGGAGGATCGAGTAAGGAGTGCTGTACAATAACCACTTCTTCAGCAGGCATTTTAGGTTTATTGGCATTATCCCGGCGCCTTTTTCTTTGCCGGCACCTTTTGATCACCTTTTGCCGGTCAGCGCAACTTAAGCTTAACCAGCCCTGACGTTCCTCCCGGGTGCGCATACAACCCAGACAGTAACCTTTATCATCTGTCTGACACACGCCGATACAGGGGCTGGGAACATCAAAAAACTCAAGTTGCATATTTATAGTGCTGTTCAAGAATAAAAAAACGCCGATAAGAAAAGTATACCTTATCGACGTTTTATTTAAAGATGATTAACCTCAGCCTATCCGGGGATTTATCCCCCGGATTAAAGCTTGAGATATTAAGCTAACTTATCAGTGGCAATATGATAATCGGGATCTTCAATGACATTCACTTCCACCAGATTGCCTGCTTTTTTCATCAGCTGACGGCACTCTGGGCTTAAATGTCTTAAGTGCATGGTTTTATTCCGCGACAAATATCTTTCCGCCAAAGTGTCTATGGCTTCAATCGCAGAATGATCGGCAACACGGGCATTTTTAAATTCGACAATAACATCATCGCTGTCCTTATCCATTTCAAACTGCTCTAAAAAGTTGCTGACAGAGCCGAAAAATAACGGACCGTTAACTTCGTATACCGTTGAACCTTTGTCATCAACCGTGCGGTTAACAATAATATGTTTGGCATGCTCCCAGGCAAATACCAGCGCGGAAACGATAACCCCGACCACTACCGCTATCGCTAAGTCGGTGGCCACGGTAACGCCCGATACCAGGATGATCACGAAAGCATCGGCTTTTGGCACCTTGTTAAGGATACGGAAGCTTGACCATTCGAAGGTACCGATCACAACAATAAACATGACGCCGACAAGGGCTGCCAGCGGTATTTGTTCAATCAAGCCGGAAGCAAACAAAATAAAGCAAAGTAAAGCTAATGCCGCTGTGATACCGGATGCCCGGCCACGACCGCCGGAGTTAACATTGATCATCGACTGGCCGATCATGGCACAACCGCCCATACCGCCAAAGAACCCGGTAGTGGTGTTGGCGACCCCCTGGGCAATACATTCACGGTTACCGCGTCCGCGGGTTCCGGTCAGTTCATCAATCAGGGTCAGGGTTAATAGTGATTCAATCAAACCGATTGCGGCAAGTACCAGGGCAAAAGGTAAGATAATTTTAAAAGTTTCCAGGTTGAAAGGTACCTGGGGAATAGCAAACTCGGGTAAACCGCCGGCTATTGAAGCCGCCGGATCATTGGTCATGTCACGGACAAAGTCAACTACAGTACGGGCATCTAAGCCTAAACTCTGTACCAATACCGTCACCACCACAATAGCCACCAGTGAAGAAGGCACGGCTTTGGTTAATTTCGGCAAAAAGTGAATAATCGCCATAGTCAACACAATCAAGCCGGCCATGGTAAACAACTGACTGCCCTGCATCCACACCAGCTCACCGGCATCATTGGTGACTTTAAACTGACCCAGCTGAGCCAGGAAAATAACGATTGCCAGGCCATTAACAAAACCGAGCATCACCGGGTGCGGCACCAGGCGGATAAACTTACCGAGTTTAAACACCCCCGCCAATATTTGAATTACCCCGGTAAGCACCACAGTGGCAAACAGGTATTCAACCCCGTGTATCGCAACCAGGCTCACCATAACAACGGCCATGGCACCGGTAGCACCGGAGATCATTCCCGGACGACCACCTATGGCGGCGGTGATCAAACCCACCATAAAGGCGGCATATAACCCCACCAGGGGCTCAACACCGGCCACAAAGGCAAAGGCTACCGCTTCGGGAACCAAAGCAAGGGCAACGGTAAGGCCCGAGAGAACATCGTTCTTCAGGTTAGATACTTTACTTGCATGTAATTCAAACATCACTATCTCATGTAATTTAAAAGTACAAGGTACTATAGGTGAAAAACGACTGATTATCCGGCTGAGCAGCGATTAAACCTGGCAACAGGATAACAGACAGCCTCGCCTCTATTTTTTAATAACCTTAAGAATAGGCTAGTAAAGTAAATAGAGGTATTAAAGGCTTGTTTTCGGGTTTTTAGAGGGCGGGAATACTATAGGCTGTCATGAGTAAAGTCAATAACAGCTTAATAATACAACAACAGTGAAAACAGCGTAAAGCATTGATAGTTAAGAGTTTGCTGTCTCTCTGCTTAATAAAAACTCTTTGATTTCGTCACGGGAGCCTAAAATATGCTGTTTCAATACGGCAATGGCTTTTTCCGTTTGTTTTTCTTTACAAAGCATATAGAGTTCATTATGTTCTGATTCGGCTTTTGAAATACCACCGGCCCATAACAAGTGCATACGGATATAACGATCGGCATTTTTATTTAAGGTATTCACCAGATCTTGGGTTTGCGGACGTTTAGCGCCGGAATACAAGCAATTATGGTAATTTGAATTAAGCTCGCTCCAGGTATTAACCGCATTTTCCTTGCCCAGCGCCTGCCCCAGCTGGTGCAATAAGACCCCCGCCTGCTCCAGTGTTTCTTCGGTTAAATTAGGAATAGAAGCCGCCAGTAAATCCGACTCTAGCATTGCCCTGAGCTCAAACAGCTCATCTACCTGCTCGACATTGAGCTCGGTAGCCGTGGCGCCCTTATGGGGCTCAAAAACAACTAAGCCTTCCCCTTCCAATTGCAATAATGCTTCGCGCACGGGAATACGGCTAACATTTAATTCCTCAGCTAAGGCCGCCTGACGTAATGGCTGCCCGGCTTTAATTTCACCACTGAGTATTTTTTCTCTGAGGGTTTCAACCACCAGCTGTGTTCTTGTTTTATATACTATGGTCATAATTACTTTCCTAAAATTGCACAGGGCATTATATACCCAAGCAAGTGCAAAATGCAGCCAGACATTGCACAATTAACCTTTATTGAGCAAGTTAATGCTCTTTCTCACTCACTCTGTGTTAGCGCAATCCCCCGCCTGCTGTTATTATGCATGGGTATAGCAAAGCGTATCAATTTGGAAGTTTTACTGTGGAAGTTATCCTAATATTGGCAGTTCTTGCCCTTGGGGCATTGGCCTGGCTTATATATCAACTGTTGAGAGCCAAAAAGTTTACCCGGTTTAAGCAAACCTTAGAGCAGGAAATCAAGCCTAAGGTGGTCCAGCACATCATAGATGAATTAAATGAAACCAGAAGCGAGCTTTTTCCTAATAATGAAGCCCATCAGCAAGCGACTATCTACTACTGGTGCCAGTATAAAAGCAGGATTTTACAGGCGGCCCTTAACCGTGAAATTATTGATGAAAGCTGGTTAAAACAATCGGGCAACTGGCGCAACAGTCAGCATTTGTTTCATGTTGAAGCCCATGTCTTATTCACAGGAAAAAGCGCCCAATAAAGGAATAATACGGCCAGGAGTAGAAAACACCTGCTCAAACGTTATCAAGAGATACAAGAGTCTGGCAATAAATAACTCATATCACAGCACATAACCTTTACGCTCTCTCCGGCCATTCTGCAACAGCACTTATGGTTGATCAAAAAACGCATGCCAGGCATGCGTTTTTTGTCTGCTTGAAAAGCGATTAATCAATTCTTTTAAACTGAAGGTCCCAGACACCATGTCCCAAGCGCTGACCGCGGTTCTCAAACTTGGTTAAAGGCCTTGAATCAGGACGGGGCACATAATCTTTCGTTTGTGAAAGATTCTGGTAACCCGGGGCGCTGCTCATGTCTTCAAGCATACACTCGGCATAATTTTCCCAATCGGTTGCCATATGAAAAACACCACCCACTTTTAGCTTCTGGCGTATGGTTTCAACAAATTCAGGCTGAACGATACGGCGCTTATGGTGTTTTTTCTTATGCCAGGGATCCGGGAAAAACAGCTGTACTGTGGTTAACACGCTATCGGGAATACAGTCGGCGAGAATTTCAATGGCGTCATGCTCGTAAACCTTCAGGTTGGTTACTTCTTGCTCCTGTGCCAAAGCAATACAAGCGCCAACACCGGGACGATGCACCTCAATACCGATGAAATTTAATTCAGGGGCATTTTTGGCCATTTCCACCAAGGACTTACCCATGCCGAAACCGATTTCCAGCACAACCGGATTGTCATTCGCAAACAAAGCCTTGGGATCTATCATACCATCGCTATGATTAAGTCCCATAGTATCCCAGTGTAACTCCAGTGCCCTGCCCTGCGCATTTGTTAACCGGCCTTCGCGCTTAACAAAACTGCGAACCTTACGAATATACTTACCTTCCTGCTCGGCCTGCTCTACTGTTTTATGCCTGTTTTTGCTCTCAGGTTGTTGTGCTTTTTCCGTCATAACGCTTCATGAATGATAAATTTTGGGGGCGGTATTATCCGGGTTTCTTGAACGAAACTCAAATGTTCCGGACATAAAAAATGCCTCAGGATTACTCCGCCCACCAAACATCATAAAGTTCACTGACGGAAACTGATTCAACACCATTGTTATTTAACCAGTTTTCAACGGTGGTTCTGTGCTCTTCGGTGCATTTGCCCAATTTTTGCGTACAAATTAAACCATGCCAGATCAAGTCTCCCTCACCGCCAAAACCTAAACCATTAGGCTCGATAACCTCGGCAAAGAATTTATCAATAAAACTGTCGATGGCTTCACTATCTGTGCCTTCTTTTAATTTCCAGGCAACATCAAAACCTAATTCCTGAAATTCATCGACATGTAACTTTTTACGCAGGCGACGGTTACGGTTCTTTGCATTGACCTTCATGCTGTTTCTCCAAAAGATATTCACTTTTTTTCAAAACGAGAGCATAGAGGGAAAACAACACTTTGCCAAGGAAAATCAGGCAATAGCGACGACTAAGATTGTGAGGGGGTTTTAATTTGGTTACACTGCCCCCGTTATGACAAATGAAATTACCCTATCGGCCAAATCGGCCCAGTTATTTAGCCGGCAAGTACTTGACTGGTATCAGCGCCAGGGCAGAAAGCACCTGCCCTGGCAACAAAATAAAACCCCATATCGCGTGTGGATATCTGAGGTTATGCTGCAGCAAACCCAGGTAACCACGGTTATCCCTTATTACCAGAGATTTATGGAGAGTTTTCCGACCATAACGGCATTAGCCCAGGCTGATGAAGATGCGGTATTACATCACTGGACCGGCCTGGGTTATTACGCCCGCGCCCGTAACCTGCATAAAGCAGCAAAAATAGTTGCCGAGCAGTATCAGGGGAAATTTCCCGAAACAATAGAAGAAGTAGTGGCCCTGCCCGGCATCGGCCTTTCCACCGCCGGCGCCATTCTCTCCCTGGCACTGAACAAGCACCATGCGATATTAGACGGTAATGTAAAACGAGTCTTAGCCAGGTGTTATACCATAGACGGTTACAACGGCCAGGCAAGTTATGAAAAGAAACTCTGGCCGGTAAGCGAAGCGCTAACGCCAAAAGAAGGGGTGGCGCAATTTAACCAGGCGATGATGGATATCGGCTCGCTTATATGCACCCGCTCCAAACCAGATTGTGAAAATTGCCCGCTGGTATCCGGCTGTCTGGCCTATGCCGGAAATGAACAGGCCAATTATCCGCAAAAGAAACCCAAGAAAAAAATCCCGGAAAAATCCACTATTATGGTGATCCCCAGGATAGAACACAGGGTATTAATGGAAAAACGCCCCCCCGCAGGTATCTGGGGAGGCCTGTGGTGTTTTCTTGAGGTTTCCCATATGGATGAATTGCCGCAATTAATGCAATCATTAAACCTGGAAATAAAGACCAGCCAGGAATTAACCCCGTTTCGTCATACCTTCAGCCATTTTCATTTGGATATTCAGCCGCTGGTGGTGGATTGCCAACAGCTTTTGGCACAAGAAATCAACGAAAATTGCCAGCAACAATGGTATGATCTACACGCACAGGCGTCGGTTGGCTTTGCCGCCTCAACACAAAAGTTAATTACCCTGCTAGAGCCCTAAAAAGCTGAACGATAAAAGCAGAGCGATAACGAAATCACATTTAGTACAAACAGAAGAGACATTATTATGAGCCGCACAGTTTTTTGCCAAAACCTCCAAAAAGAAGATCAGGGCCTGGACTTTCAACTTTATCCGGGTGAGATCGGTAAACGTATCTTTGACAACATAGGTAAAGAAGCCTGGGGAAACTGGCAGAAAAAACAAACCATGCTGATCAATGAAAAGAAAATGAACATGATGAACCCGGATGACCGCGCCTTTTTAGAAAAGGCCATGGTTGAATATTTGTTTGAAGGCAAAGAGCCGGAAATCGAAGGTTATACTCCACCCGAGAAGTAGGCAGTAAAATAAATGGCATTCGTACTCGCATTCGACTGGAAAGTGTTCCTGACCATTTTCGCCTCGGTGTTTATTGCCGAACTGGGGGATAAAACCCAGCTGGCGACTATGCTGTTTGCCACCGATAAAGATGTCAGCAAGTGGATGGTGTTTGCCTCCGCATCCTGCGCTTTAGTGGTGGCAAGTGCCTTTGGCGTATTGGCAGGCACTTTTTTATCCGGTTATATCAATGAAAAAATACTCGCCTATATCGCGGGAGGCAGTTTTATTGTGATTGGCCTCTACACCATATATAGCGCCTAATCCCCTTGTGTCCGTGTTTTTGCTTTTAAAAGCAGCGAAGCGCTGAAAAAATCAGCGAACAAACATTTTTTGAAAAAAAACAGTTGACGGAAAAAAGGAAAAACAGTTTAATAGCGCCCGTCTTCAAGGCAAAGCCAAAAAGACAACGCCCAGATAGCTCAGTCGGTAGAGCAGAGGATTGAAAATCCTCGTGTCCCTGGTTCGATTCCGGGTCTGGGCACCATATTTTGAGATGATGATTTTACTTGGACAAGTAATAAAAAGAATCGTTAACTCGGTGCCAAAATATTAGGTAGCTTATTTTTAAATAAAAAACCTGATATTTGCACACAGTTTTGTGTGCCGACTTAGCTCAGTTGGTAGAGCAACTGACTTGTAATCAGTAGGTCGCCAGTTCGACTCCGGCAGTCGGCACCATTTTTATCTCTGATAAAGAGTAAGCTCTAACCTGAGGTTAGAGCTTTTTTTCTTCTAAGAATTAGTAGCATTGTTGATGTTATTGATTCGGTGCCAAGATATTTAGCTTTTAAGAAAGTAAATATCGCACACAGTTTTGTGTGCCGACTTAGCTCAGTTGGTAGAGCAACTGACTTGTAATCAGTAGGTCGCCAGTTCGACTCCGGCAGTCGGCACCATTTTTTCGCTCTGATAAAGAGCAACGCCTTGATAGCTCAGTCGGTAGAGCAGAGGATTGAAAATCCTCGTGTCCCTGGTTCGATTCCGGGTCAAGGCACCATATTCTTAAGAAGAGAAAAACCTTAACAGCAATGTTAAGGTTTTTTTTCGCCTACAGTTTATCCTCTACAAGGCAGCATATGTTTTGGCTATTTAAAATGGCAAAAATTATTTACGAAAAACCACCTGCACCGTACTGATGGCACGCTCTAAAAAGGCCCCTTCGCAATAGCCGAAATAATACAGCCACAGGCGCTTAAAGTTTTCATCATAACCAAGCTCGGTTAATTCCCGCCAGGAATCGAGAAATTGCTCACGCCAATGAGCCAATGTTTTTGCATAGTGCAGACCGATATCATCTATTTTCTCGATGACCATATCGGTATGTATTTGGCTGCGGCGGGCAATTTCGGTGATCGAAGGCAAAAAACCGCCGGGAAAAATATAACGCTGAATAAAATCGACATTGTTGCGGTAATAATCAAAACGCTGATCCGCTATGGTAATCGACTGCAGCAGCATTTTACCGCCGCTTTTTAACCTTAAATTACACTGGCGAAAAAAACTTTCCAGATAGTCATAACCAACCGCTTCGATCATTTCTATCGACACCAGCTTGTCATATTGCCCAGTCAGCTCCCGGTAGTCTTTTTGCAGCAGGGTAATTTGTCCGCCTAGTCCTAACTTGTCTATCTGCTCGCGGGCATATTGATATTGTTCCCGGGAAATCGTGGTGGTGGTTACCTTACAGCCGTAATAGAGCGCCGCATATATTGCCAGCCCTCCCCAACCGCTGCCGATTTCCAATAAATGCTCATCTTCTTTAAGCTCAAGCCGCTGACAAATGGTTTCAAGTTTATGTTGCTGGGCCTGGGATAAGCTTGCCTGTGGCTTGGGATATATGGCCGAAGAATAGATCATTTGCGGATCTAAAAAGCGGCTGTAAAGTTCATTGCCGAGATCATAGTGGGCAGCGATATTCTTTTGGGCGCCGGCTTTATTATTGCGATTGGCCCAGTGCAGTAAAACCAGCTGAAAACGTTTAAACCAGTTTTTACCGCTTTCCAGCTGATCTGTCATTTGTTGCGCCCGGGCAAAAATACGGATCACGGCGGTAAGGTCCGGCGAAGACCACTTGCCCGCCATATAGGCTTCACCGGCGCCGATACTGCCTTTTAGCACCAAATCCCGGTAAATACTGGGATCATGTACCACAAGTTTAGCGCTAAGCTCCTGCTCACTGTCCCCTGGCGCGATTTGCCCGGCCGACTGACCAAATTGTGTTTTATTATGCCCTTCGATAACTTCCAGTGAGCCGTAATTGATTTGTTTAAGCACCTTAAATACTACATTTCTGCAGCGCTGCTCAAACCAGCCGGATTTACCCTTGATGGCAATTTCTACAAGATTTTCCACAATCAACCCCTACGCCAAAACATTATGATGCTTCCTTTGATGCCTGATATGAAATAAACGGCACCCGTTTGACAAATAACTTAAGTGCCTGCCAATAAATACCGGCCAGGATCTTAAAGGTCATGACCGGCATACTCAGCCATAACCGGAATAAACTGTTCGAGCTCAAAGCCTGCTTTTTAAGGGCTAAACTGACATCAAATAACTTTTCGTTACTCGCTTCCCTGCTTTGCTCGACTTTATTCTCAATATGAATCGCCAGCCCGGAGCTGTTTTTCCCCGGCGGCCTGATTCGCCAGTGATATGTCATGGCCAAATCCATAAAAGGTGAAACATGAAAGTTCTTTTTCGTCACCTTGCTATCCTGCGCCGCCATAGCCACTAAATAATAATGTCGCTGGTTCCAGGGCGTATTACTTACTTCTACCAACATATATTGGCATTTACCTTTGTGGTCGTAACAAAAGTAGAAATTTGCCGGACTAAAATAAATGCCGAAACACCTTAGCTGAACCAGCATCGTCACTCTGTCTATTGCCTGGCTTGCCCCTAACTCCCTGACTTTATTTTTAATACGTGCTTTTAACGCCCCGGGATCACCCCTTAAATAATCTTTTTGACAAAAGCACATCGGATAAAACCAGGAGTAGCCAAAAGGTCCCTGTGGTTTAAGCCGGCCGTTAAGCTCATCGACATCAAGGGCCAGCATGTAGAGATCATAGTTAAACTGGTTTTTAACCGGTTTAAAGCGGCGATGCCTGACCTGCCCGCGATAAATACAACTGTTTAAGTTATTGTCTGCCATCACGCTTGCTGCCCGTTAAGAAAACAGCCAAAGCGCGCGGCCACATCCAGCGCACTCCTTACGCCATCTTCATGGAAGCCATTGCACCAATAGGCACCGGCAAAATGGCTTTGCCCCTTGCCGCAAATAGACAACCTTTGCTGCTGCGCCTTAAGGGCAGCCAAGGTAAAAACGGGATGGTGGTAAATAAATTCTTTTAAAATTTTAGACTTATCAATCAGCTGGCTTTGATTTAAGGTCACGCAAAAAGTTTGCTCACTCGTTATGCCCTGCAGGATATTCATATTATATGTAACACAGGCCGGTTGACTGGCATCCCCGGTTAATTGGTAATTCCAGCTGGCCCAGGCTTTTTTCCTTTTAGGCAACAGGGAAATATCCGTGTGCAATACCACCTGGTTGGCGTTATAAGCAATGGCGCCAAGCACACTTTTTTCTGCGTCACTGGCATCGCTTAACAAGGCCCTGGCCTGATCAGAATGGCAGGCAAGCACCACGTCATCAAACTCCTGCCGGCAGCCGTCGGCAAAATTTAATTGTACCCGCCCATGCTGCCGGGTAATGCCGCTGATTTCGGCATTAACATATATGTTATCGGCAAACGGCCGGCATAAAGGCGCTAGATAACTGCGTGAACCTCTGGGGATGACATACCATTGCGGCCGGTCGCTGATGTTAAGCAAGCCATGGTGGTAAAAAAAACGCACAAAAAACAGCAACGGGAATTCTTCCATTTTTTCCAGCGAACTTGACCATATCGCCGCTCCCATAGGTAAAATATAATGTTCGGTAAAAAAGCGGCTAAAACCATAGGCTTTTAAAAACAGTCCCAGGGTATCCTTCTGGTTAAAGTTTTGTGCCAGATAATGCGCTTTGCAAAGTTTATTAAAACGTAAAATTTCCCGTATCAGCTGCCAGAAAACCGGCCTGACAAGGTTACGTCGTTGTGCGAACAGGGTATCGAGATTGTGACCGTTATACTCCAGTCCGGACTCGGGATTTTTCACCGAAAAGCTCATCTCGGTTTCCTGTTTATCCACCCCGATTTCATCCAGTAATGCCAGAAAATTAGGGTAGGTTTTGTTGTTAAAAACAATAAAACCCGTATCTATGGCATAATCCCTGCCGGCCAGGGAAATATCCACCGTTGCCGTGTGTCCGCCGATAACTGCCGCTTTTTCAAAAACGCTGACCTGATGCTTTTTCGATAACAGGTAGGCACAGGTCAAGCCTGAAATACCGCTGCCGATAATGGCAATATTTTTCATGACGCGCCCTTTCTTGTGATGAGCTTTTGCCAGAGCCTATCCGGCAGCAGCGCCAGTAATTTCAATATCAGGGTTAAGCGCCAGGGAAAATGCAAATATTGTTTACGCTTGCTCACGGCAGTAAATATCTGCCTCGCCGCCTGTTCGCTGCTTTGCATAAAGGGCATGGCAAAGGTATTTTTATCGGTAAGCGGTGTTTTAATAAAACCGGGATGCACCAGGGTAACGGCGATATTTTCCGGGGCAAGGTCGATACGCAAACTGTTGGCGAGATAATCCACCCCGGCTTTTGAAGCGCCATAGGCTTCGGCTCTTGGAAAAGGTACCAGCGTGGCGCTGGAGCTGATAAAAACAAGCTGGCCACCACGACTTAACTTGGGCAACAGGTATTGCAATAAAAACCCCTGGGAAATCAGGTTAGTGTTGATAATACTGGCAAAGCGCTCGCCATCAAACCTTTTCACCTGGTCGATATAGGCACAGTCCCCGGCATTTAAGATCAGGATGTCCAACTGCGCTACCTCTTTGGCGGCATCCTGTATTTCAGTGTCTCTGGTAACATCAAAGGCCAATACCCGGATGTTTTTATAAAGCTTAAGATAACCGGCAAGTTTTTCGCGATTACGGCCGCAGGCAATAACATAAAAACCTTGCTGGTGGTATTTGGCCAGCAAGGCTGCTCCTATCCCCGAAGTCGCCCCGGTAATCAGTACGGTTTTCATTGCCCTGCCCGCGCCTTCAACCAAAGAATAAGCCGTCCCAACAGCGGAATATGCTCGTAAATCATTTGCCCGAGGTCGAGGTAATCCCGGTGATAAATCACCTTATCCTCTTTCCCCATCAGCAGGGTGTGGCCTTCAACCTGAATTTGTCTGCCTTGATTTAAACGCTTGTGGGCAAATTCCATCTGCCAGTAAACGGCGGCCTGATTGCCGTCTTGCACAATTTGGGTGATGCGAAAGCGGCAGTAAAAAATATTTTGATAGAGGCGGTCAAAGTAGGCGGATAGCTCATCTATCCCCTTGATGGCATGTACCGGATCCTGGAAAATAATATCCTGATGGTACAGCTCAGCCAGGGTTTCCAGGTTATCCGCACACAGGGACTGATAGATGGTGATAAACTTATCCAGCCAGACCGGCATCAACTTATCCTCTTCAATAATTTCCACAGACACTGCTTTGTAGCTGCTTAACACAATGAGCTTCCTTATCTTACTTCGCTAACAAATAAATAGTTGATAATTAATATTTTTACTATTTATTTTGCTGACATTTTCCTTTTGTCCGGTAAATACTTACGAATGAAAGCAGGTTTTGGATCACCTGTTCGGGATATGCAATTGAGATTTACCCGCTAGACACAGCTCTGATGCTGTTCACTGTGTTTAGCGGCGCGAAAGTCCTAATAGATCAAGGCGGCAATAGGATTGAGTAATTTGTTTATTCCCTGGGTGAAGTGCAGGGCATCACTGACCACGGTATAACATAAGCAACCTTGCTCAGACACTGGGGTATGGGTATGGCGTCCATCAAGCATCATAAAATCCCCGGGAACATAACTGCCCTGTTCATCGTGAAATTCTCCCGCCAGCAACAGGGTTAATTCATAGCCTTTATGGGTATGCTCAGGCACCGCCCCCCCGGGCTGCAAGTGCAGCAAACTGGTATGTATCGGCCCTTCCCCGAGCAACAAACGTGCACGGGAGAGCTTGCCCAAATGGCGAAACTTGCCCAGCTGCAGGTTTGCTATCGCCTGTGGCAGGGTAAAGTCCTGCCCGTGGAGAGTAATTTTTTTCGGTATGCGTAGCGGAACAGGCGCTATTTGCTCATCGGCAACAATCGCCTGGATCATATCATCATAATCCATCCCCGCCGGCTGGCAGCTGTCTGCGCCACTGCTGTTTATATCAGCCGATAACCCCTCTTGGCCAAAGCTTTTCATCGCCTGCTCGCTGGTGATAGCAGCCGTTTTTTCCTGGCAAAGGGGGCACATATCGACATGTATAGCAATTGCAGCAGACAGGGATGCGGCCAGCTCGCCGCCGGCAAAAGCCTTAAGTAAGGTCTCTTTAGGATGATGCCTGATCATTATCGTCTCCTAATTGCAGCTTTAATTTCGACAGCGCCAAGCGTAACCTTGATTTAATGGTGCCAAGCGGCAAGTCCAACTGCCGGGCAAGCTGCTCTTGCGACATTTCCAGGAAATAGAAGCCTTTTACCACCATTTGCTGGTTTTGCGGCAATTGCTCCAAACAGGTTAAAATATTTTTTCTCGCCAGGTGGTCGGCAAAAACTTCCCCTTCTCCGATATTGCGCTCTGCCAAAGGCCAGATATCATCACTGAGGTTATCTTCTTTGCTGGCCTGTACTTTTCTGAGCATGTCAAAACTGACATTACGCATGATGGTGTATACCCAGGTGGTCACGGCCCCCTTATCGATATTGAACAAATGTGCTTTGCGCCAGACAATGGTCATGGTTTCCTGAAGCACTTCATTGACTTGCTCGTTATTATTAAAGCGGGTGGCGGCGACACGTTTTATCTTAGGGGCAAAAAATTTAAACAAGCTGGTGAAAGCTTGCTTGTCCCTTTTTAAGGCTATGGCAATAACGAACCGGGTTAGCGTTTTATTATCAATGTCGGCAGGCATAGCTATAGGTTTAATACCTTCCTGATCTTTTTGCAACGCCGCGCCGGTAACTTGCATAACTCAATAGCCGCTAAACCCTTTGTTAATCTAATACGGTGCGCAAATCACTTTAGATCACTTAGCCTGAGATTATTTTCCGACAAGATCATCGAAAGCAACAGCAAAGCGCTGTCATAGGATGACGCCTTAAGAAAATGCACTTTATGCTGGTTGGCAACTGGCAATAACTCGAGCCAGCGGGCCAGCACCCAATTCGGTTGATCAATAAAACTGCCGCTATAAAGGCCGGTTAACCCCTCACTTTGCATGAAAAAGGCTTGCAGTAACTGGCTAAAGACCCTGGTCAGTTGGTCATGCCGGTGCTCGGGCCAATGCTCAAGAGGAGCGATACTCGCCCACATCAGGTTGTCCTGGTCCCGGTAGGCTGCGCTGATGGCAACAAGCCCTTTGCATCTGACATCAAGCAGCAAGAAGCCGTCATCACCGGTGCCAAAGTTGATGATCTCGACCCAACTGGCCACCGGCATACTGTCGCCATGCCAGGGGTCGAGTAAAATAGCAAAACCATTTTCTTTTGAGCCGATTTTTACCATTTTCAGATAGCGCGGTTCAAAGATTTTTAACCGGGTCATGCCCTGGGGCAACATAAACACAGGTAATGGAAAAATTGGTAGCTTCATGCCTGCCCCCTGCAAACATATGTCCATCAATCCCCGGCCAAACCCGGGATTGAACTATAGCGAGATAAAAACGGCAAAATCAACAGTGACGTAAAGGCTGTTCTTTATCGAAAAACAGCGTGATTTCCGCCAGGGTAATACCGAACTTTTTCATTTGTGTTTTGTTAAACACCCGGTGATCATCAATACGGTACATCCAGTCATCGAGATCAAAATGATAAGACTCGCCATCTATATCAATTGCCAGGCGGTATTGCCACCTGAAGGCATAACCCAGTTGCTGCCCGCCGGCAATACCTATGACATCTTCTGCCTGCCCCAGATATTTACCGCCCCCCTGACGGGTTAAACGCCAATTTCTGCGGGAGACTTCGCCATCTTTAAAATAAAACACTTCTTTTAGCAGGCCTTGCTCCTGCTGCCAGCTTCCTTCAAGTTCAACACAAAAACGCCGCGTCACCTTGAGGTTATAATCCTGCACTATACCCCAGGCGATCACCGGCCCGGTAAAATAGCTTTGAATATCCAGCACAGGTGTAGTGTCCTGGTAGTGGTTAATATCATTGGAGCAGCTCAAAAGCCCTAAAAGCAAAATCAGCAAAAACTTTGTCTTGAGTAACAGTAATAGGGACTTCATGGTGATATCCCCAACAGCGCTTTTCTGATCCCGGGCCGGCTCGTCCTCGGGGATAACCAGATATCCAAAAACAGTCCGGCGAACTTTTCATCTCTTATCTTGCCCAGATAGCGGCCATTAAAATAAAAAGCACTGCCGCTGCCATCAGAAAACAAAGTTAAGGTATCTCCATTGCTGATATCCGGCCACAGGGCTTTGAGATAGGGTAAATATTGCTGATAATCACTTGCCGGTATATCCAGGTGCTGCCATTGCTCCAGGGTTGCCGAGACTAATTCCTTGCGAGAAATATCTCTTTGGTAATTGATTTCAAATAGCAGCGGTTGTTCATTCCGGCTAAACCGTCCTGATGACGTATATAAACGGCTTTGATAAATATCCCAAAACAATACCGAAAGTTGCGCCTGCCCCACCAGTTGCAACTGGCTCTTATCTATAACCACAGGCTCGGGACCATTGCCGTGAGACAAAATTCTCGCCGGCACAACCGAAAATGAACAAGCAAAAAGACTAAGCGTAATTAATATGATCTTCATGGTCTTGGTTCACTCCTGTCCAGATATTTAAACGAAAAAAGAGCACCATTAACTGGCTCCAGATAAGGCTGAGCAACACTAAGGTCAACAGCGTGGAATAACCAAAGCTGACCGCTGCCAGGGTTTTTCCCGCCAAATAACTCAGCGGCGGGAAAACAGCGCCGGCCAAAAATTGCAGGACGGTACGACCTTGCAAAAATTTCAGGCTGGCATTTAAGGTTAAGGAAAAACTCAGCCATATCATGATCAGCCAAAACGGCACAATAAAATCACTTTGCACAAACTCAAATACCCCGGCATGCATCAGTAAACTATCGGTAACAGTACCGAGCAAGGTCACCAACAGCACATAACAGGCCTCTCTTTTGCTATTACGGCTAAAATGCAAATGCAAAACCGCCCACACAGGCACCAGCAGAGCAAAGCTGTTACCCCAATAGATACAGCCAAACCACATCAGGTTAAAAATAAGTGCATTAATCAGCATAATGGCAATTGTTCCAGGTTTATTGCGTTAATACGCAGCAAAAGGCAAACAGGTTCATTTTTAGCAAATAATTAAAAAAAATACCGGGTATGATTAAGCCCACGGCGAATAATCTGCCGCTCTGATACAAGTGAAGAGATTCAATATTATGATGCCAACAAGCTGGAGCCAGCCCGTTAGCCTGATACCAGGCTTACCGTTTCGGACGCCGCGTAGTTAAGGGCCTGGTTAAGTTAGAAGGTAACCCCCTTATACTCCAGCGGGGAAGGTGCACATATTAGATAAGTGCCTATTGACTGTTGGTTTTTTTATGCCAGCGAATAAGTTCTTTCTGATCCGCAGGTGCTTCTAAACCATTGTCAATTAACTCTGCCGCCTGAGTTGCTAAAATAGCTTCGGCTTTGTTTTCAACACGTTCAAGCATATTAAAAAAGAGTGATTTTTCGCTATCCGTCAATACTCCTTCCAACACGTTAGCCCTTTCATCCATGGCTTGTGTCAGTTTTTGATATAGCGCCTTACCTTCATCATTCAGGTATAAGTTTTTCACATTCTTTTTGCTTTCATCCTGACGGGATTCGATCAAGTTTAACGCCAGCAACTTTTTAACCGCCCGGCTGACAGTATAAGAATCTAATCTTGACTGGTAAGCGATATCAGCTGATTTAATTGGCATATAAGAGCCAATGTTGAGCAGCACCCGCATTTCTCTTGGCTCCAGTTCGGTTAGGTTCCTGATTTTCCAATCCCTGTCCAGTGCCAATAAATTACTGACCACCGCCAGTCTAAACGGCAGGTGGGAGATTAAATCTAACGGATTATCTACTTTGTCTGTCAAAGTAAATGCCTGACTGCGAGCTGACTTAGTGATGGGCTTAACCTTATTGAGCAAAAATTACTGTAACTCTATCATTTTCCTCATCTAAATAAAAACCCTCACCATATTGCATATGCAACAACAATATTGTTGCATATGCAATATGTAGATCGTATAGTAGTTTTAATTAGCATCATTTGATAAACGGAGAACAGATATGCCCTTAGTAACCCCGCTAGCGCCTGACGCAAATGAAGACGTTGCCGAACTGGCAAAGTTTTTTAATGAAACCTTAGGCTTTTGTCCCAACAGCGTATTAACCATGCAACGCCGGCCGGCCATTGCCAAAGCCTTTATTAACCTGAATATGGCGGTAATGGAAAATAAAGGCAGGGTTACTGCCGAGCAAAAACGTTTAATCGGTTATATCACCAGTGCCAATACCGGTTGTCGCTACTGTGAAGCCCATACTATTCTTGCCGCTGAACGTTATGGCTCCAGCGAACAACGCCTGGAAAACATCTGGTCATTTCGGGAAAGCGATCTCTATAGCGAGGCAGAGAAAGCCGCTTTTGAACTGGCTTTAGCTGCCTCAAGCGTGCCTAATGCAGTAACAGATGAGATCACCGCAAAAATGCACGAATATTGGGATGACGGTGAAGTCGTTGAAATTTTAGGGGTGATTGCATTATTCGGCTATTTAAACCGCTGGAATGACTCTATGGGCACGACCATGGAAGCAGGCGCGGTAGATGCCGGTGAACGTTTGCTTGCCAACTCAAGCTGGAGCAGGGGAAAACACATCTGATCACCAGTGAAAAATACAAAAAAGCACCGATAACACGGTGCTTTGATCAATTTAAGCAATTTTAATTATTGCCTGGTAAACCGACGCAGCCCAAAGCCTGCCAGCACTAATGCAAAAATGGCCAAGGTCGGTGGCTCCGATACCTGGGCGGTTGAACGATACATTAGCCAACCTATGGTGCCTGAGCTTGACCACAAACCATATTTGGAAAAATTATCGCTCACGGCAATGGTGCTATAAGTGTTGATTTTCCGGTTATCCTCGCCGTTATGCAGATATAACATCCCGGCCTGGTTATCCGTTAAGGTATCATCATAAAACCACGCCGCTTCTGTTCCGCTGCTGCCGGAATCCCCAAAAAGAGCTTTATATTGTGGGCTGGTATACGAACCTGTGTCGGCACAATTGAGGATCATGGTAACGTTATCGCTACAGCCGTGATCAGCCCCGCTATATAAGGCATCAAGAAACAAGTTAGCATCATCGGCCCCGGCAATAGTCCAACCTGCATAAGCACCTGAAGCTATCTCAGCTAAGGTCTGGGCATGGGTCAGATCTGCTAATAAATCCCACCTTAACCACTCGCGGTCATTTAAGGTATCGGCAATAACATTAGTAGAGCCGTCATCATTACTGGTTAAGTTACCAATAGTGATCAAGTCTGCATTAGCGATATTAAGCAAACCACTGACACACAAAATCAGTCCGGCCAAGGGCACTTTTAAAAGTTTTAATTTCATTTATTTTTCCTACTGCACTTTTTGTAAAAAAAGATGGAAGATTGACGTAAAACTGTAAGGGATTATACCCTTTTCAGCTGAACAATAACTAAGCAAAAATTGCACCAAGCGAAAAATACCCAGAAATTTAAATATATTTAATATTTGTGTTAACGCTTAGTTATTAACTTGCTGAGTAAAACAGAACCTTAAGCAGAGGACGTTTGTGCCCAATATCAGGCGCTATTACTACTTTGCCCTGTTTTCACCGCAGCACCTATTAAATGTGCCAGGCGCAAGCTTTCCGGTACATTGCCGGTGTCGGTGACTTTTTCCAGTAACAGCCCTGCCGTTTCAACGGAGCAACCTTTCACCTGGAAAAAAAAGCTTCTGTTCTCTAAACCGGAAACTGGTGAGCTATAAGTGAATATTTCACCGGCAGCGTCTAGGGTATCTAAACGAAACTTGGCATCGTCAAAGCGGGTTAATACTTTTTTCACCGCCGTTACATCCGGCAGTTTACGCATCACAGCAATACAAGGCAGTTGTAATGACTCACTTAGTTTCTCAAGGTTGATCAAATTAAAACCGCCAATGGCAATACCATCAAGCAACACGGCATGCACCTGCTGATAGAATTTGCTGGGTTTTAACATATTAATCAGTACATCTGTGGCATCAACCCCGTCTTTACCTGCCTCCCCCCATAACATGCCTTCAAAACGGGTATTGGTACAAATGATGCCTGAAATATTCACTTTACTGCCCGCTTGATGATTAAAAGGGGCATCATCAAAACCTATGGTGCGTAATTGTTTGCCTAATCTTATAACTTCTGCCAGCGACTTCATTTACCTGTTATTACCTGTTGCCATTTTTCTACCTATACCATTATTTTAAAAGCTGGAAATTTCTCTCAAATGACTTTAACAAGTTTTTATAAGCAGATAAAATCACCGGTGCCTTAAATGGCATAATTCTTCAGGGCGGGGTGGAATTCCCCACCGGCGGTGATTAATTTGCAAAAATTATCAGCCCGCGAGCGCTTTACCGTGAGTAGCAAACATGTGGTAAAGGTCCAGCAGATCCGGTGTCAATCCGGAGCCGACGGTTCAGGGTAAAATCGTTATCTCAGCGATAGTCCCGTAAAGTCCGGATGGGAGAAGAAAAATGACAACACAAAGCCACTACCCGGTTTACCGGGTGGTGTTTTTTGCGCTGCCATTAACTTTCCTGGTTCCCCTGAATTTTGAACCTCAAAATCAGGAGATTAATATGAATATCAACCTTAGCCAGTTTGGCTTAACCCCACGAGAACGCATCAATAATGCCTGCCGGGACCTCGCGCTTGGCAAAGCCGTAGTGCTTATGGACGATCCGGATCGTGAAAACGAAGGTGACTTGATTGTTGCCGCCGAGCTTATTAACCAAAAACGCATGGCGCAACTAATAGCCGACTGCTCAGGCATCGTTTGCCTGGCGTTAACCGAAGAAAAACTGAAACAGCTGCAGTTACCCCAGATGCTAACCAGTAACTCCAGTAAAAATAACACCGCCTTCACGGTTTCTATCGAAGCAAAGCAAGGGGTAACCACAGGAGTTAGCGCCGCGGATCGCGTACAAACCATAAAAACAGCAATAGCGGCAAATGCCCACCCGGATGACCTGGCACATCCCGGCCATGTGTTTCCCCTTAGGGCTGAGCCCGGAGGTGTGCTTTCCCGCCGGGGCCATACCGAAGGAGGCGTAGACTTATGTCAACTCGCCGGGTTGTCGCCAAGCGCCGTTTTATGCGAACTAATGCATAAAGACGGCACTATGATGAAGGGACAAGAGCTGGTGGCGTATGCCTTAAATCATCAGCTGGTCTTGCTGACCATAGAGGATATCGCTGAGGTGCTGCTTGGTGAAAAATCCGATGTAGCCTAAGTCCATAAAGTGGAATAGCTGATATCCGGCTATTCCACTTTTTTAAAAGTATTCCCATGCAACGATTAAATAGCCGGGCTAGCAAAACATTAATTAATAAAATCTACGGCATATATAAACATGTCGACTTACCTTTTGCAGTATTCTCAATTCAGGTATGTGCCGGATATATGCAAACCACGCCCTTAGTCCCGATGTTTTCGTGATTAAAAACGGCATTTTTTGTCTTTTAGGCGGCAATAGCGCCATCAAGATGCCAAGCGCATCATTAAGATGTTAACGGCTGATTCAATATTACTGCCCGGCCCGCAGCAGTGGTTTGATAAACTACAGAGCTGTCGGCACATTGAACAGGAAAGCCTTACTCCTTATTCCATGTTTCATCAAAACCTTTGTATTTAGTGTTAAATCACCTGGTTCCTTTAAAAGTTCAGTTAAATACTTCCCTTGGCCCCCATCTCAGGTTTACTCCGCTTTTATGTCATATACAGCTCAGATAAAGACGATTTACAACAGGTGAAAAAAATTAATCCCGGCGGTGAATTTAACTCGTTTGTGCTCAAGTTCACCTTGCCATAAGCTGGGTTTGATTTTGATTTCCCCCGATTTCAAAAATCGTTGTTTCATTGCGGGCATAGTTTCTATGCCCTTTTTTTTGCATTTTTCCACCAGTGCTGGCCATATTCCCAACTGACGTATCCCTGAGAAAAGAGACAATATTAACCTCATGCTAACAAGACGCACCACCGTGGTGCAAAAGTTATTGTTTATGTGCCCCCTAAGCCCCTCTGCCCAAACAAGAACCAACCAATGCCATAAAAAACAACGACTTAAGAAATGGCCTGTGATTTGCTATTTGATATTAGCTTAATTAATCACTAATAATCATAACCTTATGGCCATTCAAACTCCTATACGCGGTTTACGATCCTTCTGTATCGCAGCAAAATGCCTCAGCTTTAAACATGCCGCAGCCCAGCTTTTTTTAACCCCTTCAGCGGTGAGCCATCAAATAAAACAGTTGGAGCAACAAGTGGGCATTCAGTTATTCCAGCGGCAAACCCGCGCCATAGAATTAACCAATGCCGGCAGACAGTTTTATCAGGCCATTGAACCTTTGGTCGCCGAACTCGAAGCTACCATAGCCCAGTTCAGCCATAACAAACAAAACAGCACTATCACCATCAGCTTGCCGGAGTTTTTTGCCAGTGAACTTTTTGTACCTAAATTAAATGACTGGGCAAAACAGCATCCACAAATAAATTTGCAACTGGAAACGGTAAAATCATCCAGCGATCCCCTTAAGGCCAGCGATCTGTCCATTGTTTTAGCCGCCAGCAAACCCAGAGGCAACCTGGTCGATGACCTTTTCCCCGTCTCTTATGTACCGGCATGCAATACCAAATTATACCGGCAACTTTCACAAATCGGATATCAGGCATTAACCTCGGTTCCCCTGATCCTGCACAGCTCCAGACCCTGGTCCTGGCACCAGTGGGCCGAACGCTGTCAACTGGATGACTTTAACCCAAAACAAATCATCCAGTTTGACAGTATGTTCGGTGTTGCCCGCGCCGCCCAGCAGGGAGTTGGCATAGCCTTAATACCTTTGCCTATCAGCCAGGCCTGGTTTAATGAACAGCTGCTGGCAAAGTTATTCGAGCATGAGCTGCTTACCAAAGACCGCTATTACCTGATACGTCAGCATGACCTGGCTCCGGCCCCCGAACTGGACTCCTTTACCGACTGGATCAAAACAGCCTTTACGGAATAGCCACCAGGGCGAATCCCCCTCTGCCGGTAATTTTTATAGCTGAAATTAATTCACCTTACGGCTGTTTTTTTATCGTTTGTCGAAAGTTTTCCTTTTGCCTTAGAGTAAAGATGTCAGCAGTTAAATGACACAACAACAGAAACTTGTCTTAACGATATTGCTTACAAAAGGAAGAGACCATGAAAACAGAGACAACATATCACAAAGCAGCTTTTACCAAATCAAGCTTCATTAAAGTAACAACGGCAACCGCCCTGCTCACTGTGCTATTGGCAACATCGGCATTTGCCAATACACATGCGGCCACTGAAGCAGCCGGATTTAAAATTGCCGTCATCGACGGCAGCAGCGGCTCAGCCAGGATTTTATCAGGTGAATATCAAAAAGGGCTTGAAGAAATCACCGAAGATTATCGCCATAACACAAATAGCAGCTATGCCTGGGAATACGAACTGGGCTTATGCGTGGCCAATTTAAAAATGCAAAGGTTAACGGCAGCACAAACAGCTTGCAGCCGGGCAATCACAACCATGCCCAGACACATGAAGCGCAGCAGGAAAGGCAGATACCTCCACTCAATCGCCTTAAGCAACAGAGGCATAGTGCGCTATATTTCTGCCGACTTTTCCGGTGCGTTAACCGACTTTAATACGGCGGTGACCATCAACAAAAATCTCCTGGTAGAACAAAACCTGGCGAGGCTGACCAACAGCTTGACCATTAATAATACCAAAGCGCCAGCAGATAGTTTCGCGGCAACAGCTTATACCAAAAGCCGCTCAGAATAACAGCAGCGCCTTATTCATCCTTAGCAGCACGGGGAAAACATGATGATATTTAAACTCGCACTCCTTAAAGCAATCACCCTATTTAACAGCATAAAAACAGGCAGGCTCGCTAATATGATAGATTTTTACCTGCAACTCAAACATCTGACAATCAGTCAGTGGGACGTTGAAACGAAAGAACTCAATTTACCCCGGGCCGGGTTGCGACAACAAATTCATTAAATGAAAAGGCAAGTTATGCTTTTGACAATAACACTTCTCCCACAGGGGCCTGAATATCAAGACAGGCCCCTAAATCTCGACCAATCAAGCCTTGCTCCCGGTTTATCAAAGAATAAATTGTCACAGAGATAAAATTTAGGTTATAACTCAATAAAGTGGCTTGAACATTTATCTTTGAAAGTTTTTATTTTATTCATCATTTTATATCCAGGCAAAAGGGACTTGAGTTGCAAACATACCTTGCAGATTTCCTAGCAAAGAACCAGCTATCCCCAGATTATCTGGTAAGCGCAGAACAACACTTTATGCCGCTGGTAAAGGCAATCGTACACACACGCCAGGCCAGTAACAAAGCAACGGTTTTTATCGGTATTAACGGCTGTCAGGGCAGCGGCAAATCTACCCTGAGCGATTATATGGCCCGGGTATTAATTAACGAATACCAGCTCAATAGCATCACTTGCTCCCTCGATGATTTTTACCTGGATCAGATGCAAAGACAACAACTGGCAAAGTCGGTACATCCGCTTTTGGCCAGCCGCGGTGTTCCCGGCACCCATGATATCCTTCTGCTCGGCGACACCCTAAACAAACTGGCAAACGCGGATGCCGGCTTTTCCCTGCCAAAGTTTGATAAGGCAAGTGACAACCCTGTGCCCCATAGGCTTTGGCCCAAAGTAACCGCAAAGATAGATGTCGTGCTTTTTGAAGGCTGGTGCTGGGGAACGCCCCCGCAACAGGAAAATGAGCTTTGGTTTCCAGTAAACCAACTTGAACAAGAGCAGGATCGCCAAGGCATATGGCGAAAGTTTGTCAATCACCAGCTGGCACAATTTTACCAGCCGTTATACCGCTATATGGATTTATGGCTGATGCTAAAGGCACCGTCGTTTGACTGTGTTTACCGCTGGCGCCTGGAGCAGGAACAAAAACTCAGGCAAAAGCTTGCCGGTGCTTTAACCAGCAATAAGATCATGACAAATACCGAGATAGCCCACTTCATCCAGCATTTTCAACGTTTAAGCCAACACAGCCTGACCAGCCTGCCCGGCAAGGTCGATCACCTGCTCACGCTCGACCGGGATCGCCGGATTATCCGGGACTAATTTGCCCCGGCTTAACTGATATCAAAGAAAAATCACGCAAACTGCCGCCAGGCACTGGAAAATAACCGCCGGAGGCTGTTAAAATCCTAAGCAATTAAATTTTCCATACCAAGTGATTAACAATTCCCAATAACGAATTGATCCCTGGTTATCATTAGCATGAGAAGCATTTCAGATGGGCAGAGCTTACCAAAACCGTAAATTATCCATGGCCAAAACGGCAGGCCAGAAAACCAAAGTTTATTCAAAATTCGGAAAAGAGATTTATGTGATCGCCAAAAATGGCGGTACCGATCCCGATGGCAACTTAGCCCTGCGCAGCACCATTGAAAAAGCGAAAAAAGCTCAAGTGCCTGCCCACGTTATCGAAAAAGCCATTGAAAAAGCCAAAGGTACCGGCGGCGAAGATTATGTTCCGGCGCGCTACGAAGGTTTCGGCCCGGGTAACTGTATGGTGATCATCGATTGCTTAACCGACAACGGCAACCGTACCATTAAAGATGTACGCCAGTGTTTTACCAAAACCCATTCAAAAATCGGTTCATCGGGCACAGTTTCTCATATGTTTGACCACCAGGCGGTATTCTCTTTTAAAGGGGATGACGATGAGGCGGTATTAGAAAACCTGATGATGGCAGATATCGATGTCACCGACGTTGAATTAGAAGACGGCATTATTACCGTTTACGCGCCGCATACCGAGTTTTTCAAGATCAAGACCGCTTTCGCCAATGATATGCCGGAATTCGAACTTGACGTAGAAGAAATCACCTTTGTACCGCAAACCTATACAGAGATTGCCGGTGATGACGTTGAAATGTTCGAAAAATTCATGAATATGCTTGAAGACTGTGAAGACGTCCAGGAAGTTTATCACAATGCGGAAATTGCCGAATAAACATTAGCTAAGGCATATTAACAACAAAGGGCTGATGATCAGCCCTTTGTTGTTTTTACAAGCCCTGTTTCTCCTTAAAGCAAGCTAAATCAAACCAGGTTTGCCATTGCCTGGCATATAAAGTCCTCCACCTGTTGGCCGCCTCATGTTCAGACAACTTATCAACAACAACCAGGGCCGAAGCATCCGATATCATTTCAGTCGTAAAGTTCACCCCACCTAAGGCCTGGTAAAGGCAAGGATAAAACTGTTTTAACCGCCTCGAAGCCACTTTTTTAATCCAGCCAGCCGCCGGAGCACCACAATCCATCAACATACCAGGGTTCCTGCCCCAGCTTTCCTCGGTGTGGCAGTCACGATGAAAGGGGGGGAAATCGATAAATTTACCGCTTAGGCGACTGTCGGTCCAATTCGGTGTCCAGTTATATATAACAATAGGACGTTGCTGTTTCATCGCTCCTCTTAACATGCGCCATATGGCATGGTCATTATCAAATCTCTTGATGATAAAATTAAGCTTAAGCGCCCGAATTCTCGGACCTATATACCTGTCCCAGGGACCGGCATACAGCACCCCTTTACCTTGTGAGTCCTGATGGCTAAAAAGGGGAAAACAATCCCGCAATGCCTGCCAGCCCGGCAGACCCGGACACAATTTTTCGACATAATCCGGGTACCACCACTCTTCCCGACCTTGTGCCTGATGCGGCCCCAAGTCCAGGATTAAACCCCGGTTAACAAAGGATGCGAACTCTTCTGACATGGTTTCCTGCCAAACTTCCAGCTGCAAATCTATGATATTCTGGCTTAATGCTCCCCACTGATCCGCAACGGAAACCTCCTGATAGCGGATATCGATTCCCTGTTTTTCTATCACGGAGCCAATCACGTGTGACAATACCCGCTGACTGGTCCAGTTGTTAAGGGCGATCACCACAGGAAGGGCGCCTTTATCTTCAGGCGCAGCCATGACCGGGTGTAAACCGGGCATAAATAAACTAAGCAGAAATAACAGCAGCAGAGGTTTCATAGCAAAAATATGGCAGCATCACTTATTTCAGTTTGGTCGTAAATCAGGACGAACACCAGTTTGAGCAATATTAACTGGAAAAGAGCCTGCCCGGGCGCTAATGCTTTAAGTTAAATTGATATTAAGCTAAGCTCTCGGATAAAATTAACTTTTAGTGACGGATATAAGTAGTGAAATCAAAAGCGACCTCCTTTGACATTGCCTACAGGGCCGGTGTTTCCCAGTCCACGGTATCAAGAGCCCTAAGGAACAGTCCTTTAGTAAATGAAGAAACCCGGCTAAAAGTCCAGGCCATTGCCAGGGAATTAAATTACAAGGTAGATAAAAACGCCAGCAACCTGCGTACCCAGCAAAGCGCCACCATTGCCCTGCTGCTGTTTGAAGATCCCACCAGCGACGACTCCATGATCAACCCCTTTTTCCTGTCCATGTTAGGCAGCATTACCCGCGCCTGCTCGGATAAAGGCTATGACTTACTGGTTTCTTTCCAGCAAATGAATAATGACTGGCATGCCGACTTTGAAGATACCAATAAGGCCGACGGCATTATTTTGCTCGGCTATGGCGACTTTGTCGATTATGAACAAAAACTGCAGCAGTTAATCGAGCAAAATACCCGCTTTGTCCGCTGGGGCGCCGAAGCCAAAGGTTTGCCGATAGTATCGGTCGGTTGTGATAACTTTCACGGCGGCTACCAGCTCACCGAACATGTATTAAAAAACGGCCGCAAACAATTTGCCTTTTTAGGCGGCGCTTCCAGCCACTCCCCCGAATTTTTAGACCGCTATTTAGGACACTGTAAGGCATTAACGGATAATAACCTCAAGGTTGACCAGGCGTACCAGTTTGACGCCATCAGCACAGAAGAGTCCGGTTATGACGCCGCCAGAAAATTGCTAGACAGCGATTTACCCTTCGATGCTATTTTCGGAGCCAGCGATCTTATTGCCATAGGCGCAATGCGGGCCTTGCAGGAGCAAAAAGTTAATATCCCCGATGATGTTGCGGTGGTCGGTTTTGACGATATTCCCATTGCCAGCTTTACCTTTCCTCCCCTGACCACGGCAAGACAGAATACTAAGCTTGCCGGGGAGTTGCTGGTAGAAAAGCTGTTGAAACTGATTAACGAAGAAGCTGTCGACACCACCTTAATGCCAACAAGTTTAATCGTGAGAAAGTCTTGCGGCAGTTAGGGGATAAGTAAGCTTGCCGTTTTTTCACATCTGTCTTTACTAATGAAAAGCGCGTCATTGCCTGCATGGACCGCAGGTAGTTAGCTTATGTCAGGAACATATAAGCTGACCATATTTCCCTGGATATAGCCGCTCTTAACACATCCATCTTTACTAATGAAAAGCGCGTCATACTATCCTTCCATGGATATAGCCGCTCTCAACACATCCATCTTTACTAATGAAAAGCGCGTCATACTATCCTTCCATGGATATAAAAAACCAGCGGCAGATGCGCTGGTTTTTATTTAAAAGTTAAAGCAGGTGTTATTCCTGACTTTCCTGCTCTTCCTCTAAGGGTTCGAGCATTTCCACCTCAACCCTGTCCACACGCTGCAAACCGCGGGGTAACTTATTACCGCGTCGTCCGCGCTCACCACGGTAATGTTCGATATCACCGGGTTTAAGAGTCAGCTTTCTTTTACCCGCATGCAGGGTAACGGAACTCTCGGGAGTGATCACATGAATAAGCGTGACATATTCATCACGGGACTTAACCCGGGCCGATGGAATATTAATGATCTTATTGCCCTTACCTTTACTGAGTACAGGCAAATCTTTCAACGGAAACACCAGCATACGCCCTTCGTTGGTAACAGATAAACACAACTGGCTGTCAATCCTGGTTATCGCCCTTGGCGGCATCACTTTAGCCCCCGCAGGCAGGCTTAATAAGGCTTTACCGTTTTTATTACGGCTGACCATATCGGCAAAACTGCCGATAAAGCCATAACCGGCATCACTGCTGAGCAGGAACTGATGCTCATCTTCCGCCATTACCGCCTGGGTAAAGGTTTCCCCGGCGGCCAGGTTAAAGCGGCCGGTCAGCGGCTCCCCCTGGCTCCTGGCGGTAGGCAAGGTATGGGCATCGGTAGCATAAGCCCGGCCGGAGGAATCTATCACCACTACCGGAGAGTTACTTCGCCCCCTGGCAGAGCATAAATACTCGTCACCGGCTTTATAGTTTAACGCTTTAGGATCTATATCATGTCCCTTGGCACAACGCGCCCAGCCCTTGTCAGAAATCACTACGGTCACAGGTTCGCTTGGCACCAGATCTTTTTCCGATAATGCCTTGGCTTCACCCCGGACAATAATTTGCGAGCGGCGTTCATCGCCGTATTTTTCCGCCGCTTCCATCAATTCCTTTTTCATTAAGGTATTCATGCGCGCCTTGGAGTTCAGCACTTTTTCCAGATAATCCCGCTCTTTATTCAGCTCGTCCTGCTCGGCGCGGATCTTAATTTCTTCCAGCTTGGCCAGCTGACGTAACTTAATTTCCAGGATAGATTCGGCCTGGCGTTCAGACAGGCCAAAACGGGCAATCAACTCGGCTTTGGGCTCATCATAATTACGTATGATTTCGATCACTTCATCGATATTAAGGTAGGCAATCAGCAAGCCTTCAAGAATATGCAAGCGCGCCAGTACCTTATCCAGGCGATACTGCAGACGGCGGCGTATGGTTTCACGGCGAAACTCCAGCCACTCCGCCAGGATATCCCGTAAATTTTTCACCGCAGGACGGTTATCCAGGCCGATCATATTCAGGTTTGCCCGGTAGTTTTTCTCCAGATCTGTGGTGGCAAATAAATGCTGCATCAGCTGTTCGGTATCCACCCGGTTCGAGCGCGGCACTATCACCAAACGGGTGGGGTTTTCATGATCCGACTCATCACGCAAATCAACCACCATAGGCAGTTTTTTCGCCTGCATCTGGGCCGCTATCTGCTCCAGCACCTTACCGCCGGAAGCCTGGTGCGGCAGTGCGGTGATCACTATGTCTCCCTGCTCAATCTCATAGACAGCGCGCATCTTGATGCTGCCGCGGCCGGTTTGATAGATTTTTTCAATTTCCGCTTTCGGGGTAATGATCTCGGCATCGGTAGGGTAATCCGGCCCCTGGATATGCTCGAGCAAATCCGCCACTTCAGCCTTAGGTTGCTCAATTAAGTGCACACAGGCATTGGCAACCTCCCGGACATTATGGGGAGGAATATCTGTGGCCATGCCCACGGCAATACCGGTAATACCGTTCAGTAAAATATGGGGTAAGCGGGCAGGTAAGGTTTTCGGCTCTTTCATGGTGCCGTCAAAGTTAGGGATCCAGTCTACCGTACCCTGCCCTAATTCCGATAACAGCAACTCACTGAAGCGGGATAACCTTGCTTCGGTATAGCGCATCGCGGCAAAGGATTTGGGATCATCCGGTGCCCCCCAGTTACCCTGGCCGTCAACCAGGGGATAGCGGTAGGAAAACGGCTGCGCCATCAACACCATGGCTTCATAACAGGCAGAGTCGCCGTGGGGGTGGAATTTACCCAAAACATCCCCGACGGTACGGGCAGATTTTTTATATTTGGCAACCGCCGATAGTCCAAGCTCAGACATGGCATAAACAATACGCCTTTGCACCGGTTTCAGACCGTCACCGATATGGGGTAAGGCCCGGTCCATGATGACATACATGGAATAATTGAGATAAGCTTCTTCGGTAAAACGCCGTAAAGGGACTTGCTCTACGCCTTCAAGGCTATATTCGAGTGCATCAGACATGAAATGATTTTCCTAATGGGCAATGCAGCATATTGCTGTTACTACTTAATTATTATTTTGCTCGCCAGCGCGGTACAGATAAGGCCGAACAAAGGTTCCCGGGCCGGCAGCAATAGCGCTATTATACGGATATCGCGCTGGAAAAAACAGCTAAGTCAATTGAAAGTATTTATTTTCGCTATCCAAGCTTACAACTATCATATAAAAATGATGTTTGAACAGCAAATCAACTGATATTTCAAGGAAAAACAGCGGTTACATTTGCTGATGCGGAGAAAAGCTCACCACCTGGTTGCAGCCTTTTTTCTTTGCCACCGACATGGCCTTGTCGGCAGCATGCAACAAGAGTTCAAACTGGGGGATCACCTGGTGCAAACTGGCAACGCCGAAGCTGGCACTGACCGGGCATTCGATTCCCAAATGACTGAAGTTATACTCAAAAATTTTCTCTCGCAGGCGCTCGGCTATCGCCTTGGCTTCATCGAGGTTGGCTTCCGGTAAAATAGCGGCAAATTCCTCACCGCCGATGCGGGCAAAGATATCTCTTGAACGCATGGTTTCATTGCCCAGTTTAGCTACCTGCTGCAGCACTTTATCGGCAATATCATGGCTGTAGTCGTCATTGATTCTTTTGAAAAAGTCAATATCAAGCACTATGGCGCTAAACTCGCTTTGCTCTTCCACCGCTTTTGAGGTCTGCAACTGCCCCTGGGCAAATAACGCCTTACGGTTAAGCAGCTTGGTTAAACTGTCGGTTTGCGCCATTTTCTGCAGTACCCGCCGCACTTTGAACTGCCGCAAAGATAAAACAAAAAACACCAAAGTGGTCACAATCAGCAAAATGAAGTTCTTCTGCTGGGCATTTTTCTGGTTTTCCGCATCGCGGATCTGAAACTGCTTTAAAATATTTTGGTTATTGATTAATTCATTTTCTTTAAGCTTACGGTCAGTTTCATACTTTTTATTCAGCATGCTGACGGTATCGGCATTTTTTTTATCCGAATAAGCCTCATAACGCTTGAGGTATTCTTTCTTTTCCGCAAAAGCCAAATCAAACTGTTTTTTAACGGCATAGCTATCCGCCATCAATAAATGATACTGTAAAAATTTCGGCTGGTTTAACACATGCTCGGGCAAATCTGTGGTCAGTTTTTTTGCCGATTCCAGCACAGAAAACGCCGAATCTATTTTGCCGCTTGCAAGCAATAGCTTGGCTTTAACCAGTAACAGCAGATAACTTTCGGCGCTGTTATATAAAGCAAGGTTGTCATTAAGCTTTTCCAGCTGCGCCTCTAGCGCTTGCGGGGATGTTTGCGCCAGTTCGAACAAGGCGAGAATTTTCGCATTAACGCTGGTATTTTGCTTATCTTTGACAATTGAAGAGACTTTTCGGCTCTGCTCGGCTCCCTTGATCTTTTCCTGGGCAAGCACAGGGATAAAACAGCCGATAAAAAGCGCCACAAGACAGAAAAACGAGCGGGGTGGTTTTCCAGGGATCAACCACATATACAGTTACCCCCCTGGTTTTTTGCCCGGTAAAGCATTTTCTCCGCATTCTTGATCAGCGACTCCAGATCCAAATGCTGCTTTTCATCAAAGCTGGCAAAACCTATGCTGATAGAAACATTATCCTCGGAAGAGAGTTGCCACTGGTAACGTTCAATTTTTTCTTTTAATTCCACCGCAATATTCATGGCTTGCTTTTTATCGCTTTCGGGTAAGAAAATAATAAATTCTTCTGCGCTAAAGCGGCCAAAAATATCGATGCGTTTCAGTAATTTTTTCCCCAGCATGGCGATTTTCTTTAAGATTTCATCGCCGATCTGGTGTCCCAGCTGATCATTGATTTCTTTAAAATTGTCTATGTCTATCATCAGGGCAACCAGGGGAGCATGCTGCTGTTTTGCCCGGGAAAAATAACGCTGTCCCTGCTTCAATAGTCGGTGACGGTTCACCAAGCCGGTCAGGTCATCGAGATGGGTCACCCGGCGCAGCTTTTTCTGTCCGCGCACTAAAGTTGATAACAGCCAGACAAAAATCAATGCAACCACGCCACTCATCATCAAATAAAACTGCTGTGCTTTTGCCTGCTTATTGGCTTCGGCTAACTCGGCATTATTCAGGGAACGTTTTTGCTCAAGAATTTTTTTATGCAGATCCGCCTGTTTGCTTTCATAACGCAAACGTAATTCTTCAACCGCTTCAATATCGGCGGCATTAAGCTTTTCAACCCGGTAGTCAACCGATTCGGATTTAAAGCGATAGGCTTTTTCATATTGCCCGAGCACATAATAAATATCCGCCTTTAACCGGATCATCAGATAATAGTTATTGTCCCTGGGCTGCTCCTGTTCCGACATCAGTTTCTCAGCCGAAAAAATCGATTCCAGCGCTTCGTCATAACGTTGCAGGTTTTTAAAAATAATCGCCTTATCGAGCAGGTAAGTCACCGGCATATCTTTATTGCCGTTATAGTCGACATATTGCTCTGCCATCTTAAAGTAGCGGTAGGCCACTTCCGGCTCTTTCTCTTCCTTATAGATGTATGACAAGGCTAAGCCGGTATAAACACCATAAAAAAACGGGTTATTAACAACATCACCGGCTTCGGCAATCACCTTGTTGTAGATACGAATGGCGCTGGCATATTCTTCATTATTGTAATGGGAGGTGGCGATATTGGATAACACCCAGACCGCAGAAAAGGTCAGCGATGAGTTCTTATAATGCTGGTAGGAACGCTGTAAAAACTGCATGGATTTATCATTCTGGCCAATAGTGGAATACAAATTGCCCAGCTCGGAATTAATCCCGCCCTGCAATTCTTCATTGCCAAGCTTATTGGCTATCATCAGGGCATCGTTTAACACCACAATGGAAAGATCATAACGTTCGGTTAAATAATAGATGGCCCCCAGGTTTGACAAACCTTCGGCGATCATATTTTTATCATCGAGGGAGCGCGCTACTTCCAGGCCGTTTTTATAGTCCTGCAAGGCAAGTTCCAGGTTGCCCAGGCTCTCGGTGGCAAAACCTTTGCTGTAGGATAACTCGGCAATATGAATACTCGGGCTGCTTAGCTGAGAGGACAACTTTAAACCTTTAGTGGCGGCATTCAGGCTCAGCTGAAATTCCGCCAAATTGGCATAAAGAGATGACTGTAAGGTATAGAATTTCACCCTTTCATTAAGGCTGAGCTTGGAAAGCTGATCTTCGACGCTGTTTAACCTTTCCAGCGCCTGGGCAGGGGTGTCTTTTTCCAGGGTTTCCACCTGCTCCACCACCAGGGAAAAATTCAGGCTGAGCGCACTCTGAAAAGCCGCAACATCACAAGATATTAACAAAAACAGATATAAATATAAGCATTTGAAACATAACGTTAATGTATTACACCGTTTGAACAAATGCCAACATCCCATTTAAGCCAGAAACACCGAAAATTCTTAATAAAACTAGCTCACTATAAAATGAAAATCAGCCACCGACAATGATAATTTTTCTGATAATAAAAAATAATGTCTTATTTCTGATCTTGACTTTTTCGTGTCAGTTCAAAATCCCAAAAACTGGCTTCGATTTTATGGCCCTCGGGGTCGATAACAAAACAGCCGTAATAAGGCTCGCCGTAATCGGGTCGGGCCCCGGGTTTGCCGTTACACTCGGCGCCGGATAAAAGCGCCTGCTGATAAAAGTTATCAACCTGCAATTTACTCTTGGCCATAAAACCAAAGTGGGTACCGTTGCCGACCGTCATCGCCTTTTTATCAAAAGGGATCTGCACCCAGAATTCGGGATAGCCCTTGCCGAAGGCCAGCGCGTGCTCATACTCGGACACCAGCTCTATGTCCAAAGTTTTTAATACCGGACAATAGAAGGCTTTTGCCCGGCTTAGATCATTTGTGCCTATCGAGGCATGGCAAATAGTGCGTTCATGCTTGGCTTTCATAGCTTATATTCCTTTTACCCGGCTTTACTTTTATGCGGGTTAACTTTGCGAATAAATAATGCCGCCAATAAGGCTAAAATACTTGCGGCAACTAAACATACCACCAGGCCATAGGCCTGAAATAAATAACCGGACAGCACAGTGCCCAGCAAACGTCCCTGGGCATTGGCCATATAATAGAAACCGACATCCATAGAGACTTCATCCTGGTTCGACAATGCCAGGATCAGATAGCTATGCAGGGAGGAGTTAACCGCAAAGACCAGACCGAAAACAATCAAACCTGTTACCAGCACCACACCGGTATATTGCGGGGTTTGCTGAGCATATAAGGCAACTACCAGCAATGCCGTAACAGCGGCCAATACCAGGCCCCAGAAAGAAACCAGTTTTGCCCCCGGCAATTTGCCTTTGCTGCTGCCGGTAATTTTCGGGGTATAAACCTGCACCAGGCCATAGGCTATGACCCAAAACGCCATAAAAGTGCCGACATATTCATGCTGCCACCCCAACTGGCTCACCAGATAAACCGGCAAGGCCACCACAAACCAGACATCCCGGGCGGCAAACAGGCACAACCTGGCGGCCGATAAGTAATTAAGCGCCGCACTCTTGGAAAAGATCTGGCGAAATTTAGGCTTACTTTTGGCTTTACCAATTTCCCCGGTTAATACCCGGATACTGAAAATGGCCACCAGGGATAACATCAGTGCCATCAGCAATAAGGCACCGCGAAAACCAAGCAGCGCCAGCAGCAAGCCGCCGAGAAAAAAGCCCAGGCCTTTTAAGGCATTTTTAGAGCCGGTTAACAGCGCCACCCAGCGAAACAATTTTCCGGACATATCTTCGGGCAGCAGGGTTTTAACACCGCTTTTCGCGCTCATTTTATTCAGATCTTTGGCGATACCCGATATCGCCTGCGCCAGCATCACCCAAAAAACCGATAAATACTCCACCGGTACGGTTAACATCAGCAAGGCAAAAACCTGCATCACCAGGCCGATATTCATGGTTTTATTCAAACCAATCCGCGCCCCGAGCCAGCCGCCGACCAGGTTAGTGATCACACCAAAAAACTCATAAAACAAAAACAGCATGGCAATGGCCAGCGGCGCATAACCGAGCTGGTGGAAATACAACACCACCAGCATACGCAAAGCACCGTCGGTGAGGGTAAAGCCCCAATAGTTGCCCGTGATCACCAGGTATTGTTTTACCGCCGGTGGCAAGCTAGAAATTTTCGACCACATCTGTTATTTATCTCCAAGATCACCTGAGCAAAGGCAGCTAAGCAACCCTTTGCTTTTAAAGCGACAGCGCCAGCTTACGCATTAATTCTGCACTGCGGTTTGCATAACCCCATTCATTGTCATACCAGAGATACATCTTCAGCTGGCTGTTATTGACCACCATAGTAGATAAGGCATCGACAATAGCAGATCTCGGATCTGTCTTATAATCGACACTTACCAGGGGCCTTTCTTCATAACCTAAAATACCTTCAAGCTCGCCTTTGGCAGCGTCCGCCATCAGGGCATTAATTTCCTCTTCGGTGACATCACGCATCAACTCAAACACACAATCGGTGATGGAGGCATTCGCCAAAGGCACCCGGATAGCATGGCCGTTTAACTTACCCTTAAGCTCGGGGAAAATATGGGTAATGGCCGTTGCCGAACCTGTGGTGGTAGGAATTAAACTCTGGCCGCAGGCTCGGGCCCGGCGCAGATCTTTGTGGGGGGCGTCCAATATGGTTTGGGTATTGGTAATATCATGAATCGTGGTCATGCTGCCATGTTTAATGCCGATATTATCCTGCAAAACTTTCACCACCGGAGCCAGGCAGTTAGTGGTACAGGAGGCGGCAGTGACTATGTCATGGACCTTAGCGTCATATAAATCATCATTAACGCCCATCACCAGGTTTAACACCCCTTCTTCTTTTACCGGCGCCGTCACCAATACCTTTTTCACGCCCTGCTCAAGATAAGCCTGCAACTTGGCCTTGGTTTTCATTTTTCCGGAGGCTTCAATAACAATATCGCACCCGGACCAGTCGGTATCATTAATACTTGTATTGCGGCTGGTGGTAAGTTGCTTATCATCAATTGAGATCTGCTCTTCCTGTCCCGAAGCGGCGTATTGCCACTTGCCGTGCACGGAATCAAAGTTGAGCAAATGCGCCAAAGTGGCGGCATCACCTGCCGGATCATTGATATGCACAAATTCAATTTCAGGCCAAGACCAGGCCGCCCTTAATACCAGCCGTCCCATACGGCCGAAACCATTAATGCCAACTTTTATTGTCATTACCGTTACCTTTTAAATAAATAGTTTTGTCAGTTAGTTTGCGATTGCTTTCATGCCCTTAGCTATTTGCCAGCATCAGCTCAAGGACAGCACAGCACTTGTCTGTCGGGGCGGTTGCCCATCTCCAATAGCCGTTGCCGGCTTGGCGCCAAATAGTGTTGGGAGTTTTCAAAGCAATCAGAGATAGCCGTTAGCTGCCAGCTTGCCAACTTGGCTGACAAGCTATAAAACACCCATTTACCCGCCCGCCGGTCTGCTAATAGCCCTTGCTCCCGTAAGATGGCCATATGGCGGGAAATTTTCGGCTGGGATAAATCCAGCGCCTGGGTCAGCTCACAGACACATAATTCCTGCTCGGCAAAAATGAGTAAGATCAGCTGTAGCCGGGTATCATCCGCCAGGGCTTTAAAAAATGGTAAACTTTGCATTCAATTACCTGATATCGCTTTTTCCAGGTAGGTTTAAGCAACACATATGGAAAATCATATATGCGAATTATCATATGTGTTCATTTTATTTACAAGCGCTAATTTAGTCTTTAGAGTATTTTTCAGGAATGAATAACAATCAAATGATGGACCCCATATGTTAAGCGTCATACAAAAAACCACTAAGCTTCAAGCCCTATTTTTGCCCGTATTATTGTTATCTGTCAGTGCTTGCGCCGGGAATAATGCTCAAGACCAGGGCAACATCGTCAGTCTGGAGGAGATATCTGCCCCGGCTGATTTTGACAACGTTCACCTGATGGCGCTTGGCAGCGATAAGCATGCTTCCGAATACCTGATTTTCATAAAAAAGAAAGTCGCCGCCCATTATCACGCCAAACATAGTGAAATTGTGTATATCCTGGAGGGAGAAGGGATGATGCGCTTAGGTGATAATAAAAAACGGGTAAAAAAAGGTGATTATATCCGTATCCCCCAAGGTACGGTACACGCCGTTGAGGTTAGCTCCAAACAGCCGATGAAGGTGCTTTCGGTGCAGACCCCCGAGTTTGAAGGCCAGGACAGGATTTTTGTAAAGGAAGGATAAATTAACAAGTTAAAAATAACGGGCAAGCAAGAAATACTCACCCGTGAATTTCTGACAGGAATATAGCTAAGGGAAACTTCCCCTTAACAAACAGGCCAATACTAAACCTGGGCCATGTCCCCTTTGGTTTGCAACCATTCCTTACGGTCTCCGGCACGCTTTTTCGACAGCAACATATCCATGACTTCCATGGTTTCCGAATGCTCGTCTACCGTTAATTGCACCAGGCGGCGGGTATTGGGATCCATGGTGGTTTCCCTGAGCTGCAGCGGATTCATTTCCCCCAGGCCTTTAAAGCGCTGGACGTTAACCTTACCGCGTTTTTTCTCCGCTTCTATCCTATCGAGCACGCCGTCTTTTTCCGCTTCATCCAGGGCGTAAAATACTTCTTTGCCGACATCGATACGATAGAGCGGCGGCATCGCCACATAAACATGACCAGCCCGCACCAAAGGCAGGAAATGCTGGGTAAAGAGCGCACATAATAAGGTCGCAATATGCAAGCCGTCGGAGTCGGCATCCGCCAGGATACAGATTTTTCCGTACCTGAGTTCCTCCAGATTTTCACTGTCGGGATCTATGCCCAAGGCCACGGAAATATCATGAACCTCCTGAGAGGCCAGGATTTGTCCCGACTCCACTTCCCAGGTATTTAATATTTTCCCCCTAAGCGGCATGATCGCCTGGGTTTCCCTGTCTCTGGCCTGTTTGGCGCTGCCGCCGGCCGAGTCCCCTTCCACCAGGAAAAGTTCGGTGCGGGAAAGATCCTGGCTGCCGCAGTCGGTTAATTTACCCGGCAGCGCAGGGCCCTGGGTAATTTTCTTACGTACCACTTTTTTACTGGCGCGCAAACGGCGCTGGGCATTGGAAATACAAAATTCTGCCAACGCTTCGGCTATTTCGGTATGCTCGTTGAGCCATAAACTAAAAGCATCTTTGACCACACCGGTAACAAAGGCGGAACATTGCCTTGAAGACAACCGCTCTTTGGTTTGCCCGGCAAATTGCGGATCCTGCATTTTAATCGACAGGATAAAACTACATTTATCCCAGATATCGTCCGGGGTCAGTTTAAGGCCGCGGGGGATCAGGTTACGAAATTCACAAAACTCGCGCATCGACTCCAAAAGCCCCTGGCGTAAACCGTTAACATGGGTGCCCCCCTGAATAGTAGGGATCAGGTTGACGTAGCTTTCACCGATTGACTCTCCCCCTTCCGGTAACCAAGTCACCGCCCAGTCCGCCGCTTCATGCTGGGAAGAAAAAGAACCGATAAAAGGCTCTTCCGGCAGGCTGACATAACTTTTAACCGACTCTTTTAAATAGTCCTTTAAGCCGTCTTCGTAACACCATTGGTACTTCTTATCTTCATTTTTATCATGAAATTTTATCGTCAAGCCGGGACATAACACCGCTTTTGCTTTTAACAGATGCGTCAGGCGCAGCGCTGAAAACTTTGGCGAGTCAAAATAGTTGGCATCCGGCCAGAACTTAACCCGGCTGCCGGTATTGCGGCGACCAACGGTGCCGGTTTCGGTAAGTTCCTGTACCTTTTCCCCGTTTTCAAACGCCATTTCAAAAACTTTACTGTCGCGTTTTACCGTAACATCCACCCGGGTGGACAGGGCATTAACCACGGAAATCCCCACCCCGTGCAAACCACCGGAAAACTGGTAGTTTTTATTGGAAAATTTACCGCCGGCATGTAACTTACTGAAAATCAGCTCAACCCCGGAAACCCCCTCTTCGGGATGGATATCCGTCGGCATACCCCGGCCGTCATCGATCACTTCAATGGACTGGTCTTTATCCAGGATCACGCTAATATTTTGCGCATGTCCCGCCAGCGCTTCATCGACAGAGTTATCAATAACCTCCTGGGCCAGGTGGTTTGGCCGGGTGGTATCGGTATACATGCCCGGGCGACGGCGTACAGGATCTAAGCCGCTGAGGACTTCAATGGATTCGGAATTATATTGTTCGCTCATGTAAACTTCTAATCGTAGTTAAGGTGATTATTAACGCAGCTAGCGGCTTTTTGCCGGCTCATTTCACAGTTTCAGCTTAGTTCCCCGCTACCTGACAGGCAGGGGTAACTGAAAAAACTGCATAATATCAGGCAAGGTATCTTGATAGCCAACAAAACTATGGTCGCCTCCATTGTGGATATGGAGGTGGCAATCCTGATATTTTGCTGCCGCCTGCCGGTAATTTAACACTTCATCGCCGGTTTGTAACATAACCAGGTAATTATTTTTTAAACTTATGTTAGATTCCAAGGCTTTAAGGGCATCAATTTCCCCTGTTCCTATCCAGTAAACCTCACCGGTATAAGGGTTGGTCTGCTCGCTGGGATACTCTTTTAATAGCTGATAGGGCTTTACCGCCGGATTAATAAGCACGGCCGGCAAGGCATATTTTTCAGCCAGGTAATGGGCAAAATAGCCTCCCAGCGAGGAGCCGATTAACAACCAGCGGCTGTTTTCTTGCTCAAGGCTGTTTTCCTGCTCAGGGCTGTTTTCCTGCCCGGCATGATGCGCCATCAAATTTTCCAGCTGCTCAATCGCCCCCCGGCTGTTGGTCTTTAATTGCGGGCAATAAAAGCCAACCCCAGGGTGATTAGCCGCCAGATAATCCCGGGTCTGCACCGCTTTAACCGATAGCGGAGAAGAGTTAAAGCCGTGGATATAAAGGATGTTGTTTTGCTTGTTCAAAGGACTTCCAGATAATGTACTTGAGTATTTATACTTGTATCTTCATTCAGGGTAAAAAGCCTGTATCCCGGCCCCTGTGCCAAGGCGCTCACGGTTTCACAGCCGGGATCAAACTGTATTGAAGTCGCCGGACAAGTATGGACAACAAGCGGACAACCGCTGTTTTCGGGTGAAAGTGTCAAACCTCTGTGCACATGGCCGCAAGCCACGGCTTTCATAGAAGGGAAGTTCTCGGTTAACTGCCAAAATTCTTCCGCATTGGTTAAACCATGACGGTCAATAAAATAACCGACAGCAACCGGATGATGATGCATAAAAATCAGCTGTGACTTATCCGGGTTAACCGCTTGCTTTAACTGCTGCAGGCTTTGCTTGGAAAGGTAACCTGCCGGGGTATCCCCTTTACTGCTTAATAAGCAGACCTGCCAACGGAGATCTTCTATCACTTTGCCCGGATGAAAATAAGGGGGAGTTAGATACTTGTTTAGCAGGGATTCATCGTCATGGTTGCCCGGCAAAAAATAGACCGGCACCTTAAGATTGGCCTGGCGTACCAGATCGGCAAAATGCCGATAAGAAAGCTCTGTATGATCTTGACTCAAGTCCCCGGTAAAAACCAGGTAATCCAGGGCGTGATTATTACTGAGTTCAGTCAGTACCCGCTGCAGATTGTCATAAACATTGACCCCGCAATGCAGGGCGCTTTTATCGGCAAATAAATGGCAATCACTGATTTGCGCCAGGGTGATGGCAGAAGAAGACAAGTCTTTTAACTCCGGATTAATTGAAATAGTTCAGGAAACAGAAGGTAAACATTTACTCACCTGGTAACGCTCTAAAGACTCTACCTTATTACACCTTAGCCTGTGCTTTATTACTTAATTCCTCACTAAGTAAAGAGCGGTACATGCACCTGCCCCAGTTGCAGGCACAGTTGCAGCCATTCGTTTAAAAACAAATTAATTTGCTGCTTCTCATCCGGCTGGTGCATATTTTCATTGGGATAGTCATACCTGGGTTTTACCTGATAAACATCCTGGCTGGAAATCACTTCCGCCATGCGGGCATCATGATATAAACGTATCGACATGCTCGGGCGCAATAACTTGGCCAGATCACAACCGGTAATATGGGCATCCTGGGCAATAGTGATCAAGCTGGTATAACGGGTCACCTCATCGACTGTCACCGAATAAGAGATAAAATCTGAGATAAAAAAGCATCTTTGCTCTCCCACCTGCTCTTTATCCGCCAGCAGTTTCAACAACATCATATAGTTGGTTTCACACAAGTTCATCAAAACCGACAAGCGAGGTTGATACCTGGCCCGGCCGCTAATGTGGTTGTCGTTACCGCTTTCAAATGCTCTTGTCATCAGGTTTGCCACGAAGTTTGAAGTTTTTGGTAGTTAAGCGCTAGCCATTGTAACCCAATTATAGTCGCAGCGTTGCTAATTTTGCCGTTTTCCAGCAGCTGCAACGCCTGAACCCGGGAAAAAACATGCACCCGGATATCTTCCCCTTCCTCCTCCAGGCCATATACACCGCCGACATTGGCGCTGTTTATCCTGGCGGCATATAGATGGATATATTCACTCATACCGCCGGGACTGGAGAAATATTTCAGTACCGGGACCAGATCGGCCGCTTTAATATCCAGGTCGGCTTCTTCTTTTGCTTCACGAACGGCAACCTCAGCGGCACTTTCCCCTTCATCAAACATACCGGCAACAAATTCCAGTAACCAGGGAGATTCGCCGCTGCGCAAAACCCCCGGCCGAAATTGCTCCAGCAAAACCACGGCATCGTTGACCGGATCATAGGGCAGCAAAACAACGGCATCGCCACGTTCAAAAATCTCCCGGGTTAAAGTCTTGCTAAAACCGCCGTTAAATAACCTGTGACTGACATGATATTCATTTATCTTGAAAAAACCCTGGTATTTGGTTTCTTTTGCATGTTCAATAACGTCTTCTGAGCTAAACTGTTCTCTTTTTTCAGGGCTAATATTTGTTTTCATTTTCATGCTCACAAAGGGAAAGAATTCGCGATAATATTTTGTTACACTAGTATACACAGGTAAACACTTATTTTATTTGGCTAATTTGAAAAGCCTAGTAGGATAGTGCGCCATAAAATAATAGAAAAAAATTCACTAAAGGAATTGCTTGCGCATGAAAAAAACAATTACCTCTCTACTTATTGGCTTAGCTTGTGCGGCAAGCAGCACCAATGTATTTGCTGATGACTTGTTAACTGTCTATCAGCAGGCTTTGGAGAATGATCCGGTAGTATTGAAGGCGGCGGCACAATATAACATCGCCAAAGAAGATATCGAACTGGCCCGCGCCACCTTGTTACCTAAATTATCTGCCAGCGGCAGCTTTAGCGACGGGCAAACAGAGTCCGATGACGAAACCACTCACAGTCAAAGCGAAAGCACCAGCTACGGTGCCACGCTGAGCATGGAACTTTATCACCACGATTCCTGGTTACGTTTAGACAGCTCGAAAAAATCTGCCCACCGCAGCGACTTAAGCTATCAGGTAGCCAAACAGGATTTGATTGTCCGCGTTACCCAGGCCTACTTTAACCTGCTGAGCGCCAAAGACGATTTGGAATTTGCTACCGCGGAAAAAATCGCCATTGAGCGCCAGTTAGAGCAAACCAAACAAAGGTTTTCAGTGGGTTTAACCGCGATCACCGATGTACATGAAGCCCAGGCACAATATGATAATGCGGTGACCAGTGAAATCCGCGCCGAAAACAATATCTATACCGCTGAAGAAGCCCTTAGGGTGATCACTAATGTTTATCCGAAAAACATCAGCATATTAAACACAGAACGTTTCAGCACCAGCCGTCCGTTGCCGGACAGCGCCAATGAATGGCAGCAAACTGCAGAAGCGAAAAGCCTGGATTTAATCGCCCAGAAAATCGCGGTAGATATTGCCAAAGAAGATATCAGTATCGCCAATGCCGGTCACTTGCCGACGTTAGACTTTAACGGCAATTATTCAAATGCCAAATCCGAAGTAAATGATATCAGCGGCCCGTATATCGACAGTCATTCTGTCGGCATTACCCTGTCGGTACCTATTTATTCCGGTGGTGCGACTTCCAGCAGTGTCCGCAGGGCGCAGCACAGCTATGTTGCTGCCAGCCAGGATCTGGCTTCCGTTCACCGCGGCGTAGTACAAGATACCCGTAATGCCTATAACACTGTGATTGCGGCGATTTCTGCAATTAAATCACTTGAGCAGGCCCTGGTCAGTGCGCAAAAAGCACTGGAAGCAACCGAAGCCGGTTTTGAAGTGGGCACCCGGACCATAGTTGATGTACTTAACAGTACCCGTAACCTTTATGATGCCAAGCGTAACCTGTCTACGACACGTTACAGCTATATCCAAAGCGTATTGAACCTCAAACGCGCCGGCGGTACCATTACCGAGCAGGATATCAATGATATCAATAAAGGTTTGATAGCGGCTAAATAATCGCAGGACTCCAGTATCGTCACTCTTTCACATCCATGTGACCGTGACATACCATACATTCTGAACATAAAAAAAACCGACGTCAGTCGGTTTTTTTTATGTTCAAAAATTAATGACAAAGCAAACTTTTGCCTTACCAAAAACCCTGGTACTTTAATCTTCCAAACGTATGGTATTGATAATTTCCGTGGTAGAAATACCCGCTTCAAAGTTCAGTACTTTCACCTCTCCCCCGGCAGCCATCACTTCCTTGCCGCCGGCAATATCTTCTACCTGGTAATCGCCCCCTTTAACCAGTAAGTCCGGTAATATATTGGCGATAAGGCGTTGCGGCGTATCTTCGCTAAAGCTCACCACCCAGTCGACCGCAGCCAAACCTGCCAGTACCGCCATTCTCCTGTCGGCGACATTGACCGGACGACCCGGGCCTTTTAACCGGGTGACCGAAGCATCATCATTGACGGCGACAATTAACCTGTCTCCGAGTTTTCTGGCATTTTCCAGGTAGGAGACATGGCCGGCATGCAAAATATCGAAACAGCCATTGGTCATCACGATTTTTTCACCGCGCCCGTTAGCCGCCTCCACGGCAATCTTCAACTGCTCTTCGCTCAGTACGCCAAAACCGCTTTCCTGAACATGGTCAAGCTCGGTTAATAATTCCGCTTCGCTGACGGTCGATGTGCCCAGTTTGCCGACAACAATACCGGCGGCGGTATTTGCCAGCGCACTTGCCTGGGTAAAGGTAGCACCGGCGGCAACGGCCAGCGCCAGCGTGGCAATAACCGTATCCCCGGCACCGGTAACATCATAAACCTCTTTTGCCTGGGTCGGTAAATGAAACTCCTGCTGATCTTTTCTTAGCAAGGTCATACCGTGTTCACTGCGGGTCACCAGCAAGGCCTGAAGATCAAGCTCGGTCAGTAACTTCTGCCCTTTAGCCACCAGCTCAGCTTCGCTGTCACAGGGGCCGACAACGGCTTCGAACTCCGACATATTCGGGGTCAACATAGTCGCGCCGCGGTAGCGGGAAAAATCATTCCCTTTAGGGTCTACCAGTACCGGCACCTTATGCTCCTTCGCCTGGCGGATCAGCGCCTGGACATCGGACAAGGTTCCCTTGTTATAATCGGATAACAATAATAAATCGTGCTCAGGCAGCTGTTCAGCCACTTCCGCCTGCAAACCGGCTTTATCTATTTTCTCCAGCGACTCTTCAAAATCAAGACGGATCAACTGCTGATTCCGACTCAGCACCCTGAGTTTGGTGATGGTCGGGACCTGGTGGTGCTGGCTAAAACTGCAGTGAATATCCATGGCCTGCAAATGGGTCTTTAACGTCTGTGCTGCTTCATCTTCTCCGGTAATGCCTGCCAGCGTGACTTTGCCGCCAAGTGAAGCAAGGTTGAGGGCAACATTACCGGCACCGCCGGGTCTTTCATCATTGTTATTTATCTTAACCACAGGCACGGGCGCTTCCGGAGAAATACGTTGTGTCGGGCCGTACCAATAGCGATCAAGCATAATGTCGCCAACGACTAAAACGCTGGCCTGATTAAAAGCGGGAATATCTACTTTCATCCTGAGTCTCTTAACAGATATAATGGCGACTAGTGTAGCATATGAAATTCAATGAGTTGATACCATCTAGTGAGCAAAAATAAAGTTTTACAGCCAAATTTTAAATTATCCTTCCTGTTACCCAAATACTGGCTCACCTGGCTAGGGGTTTTTGTTTTATACAGCATTTCCTGGTTGCCCTATAAATTACAATTAGCCATGGGCAAAATGATCGGCAGACTGCTCTATAAAGTCGGCTCAAGCCGCAAAAAGGTAGCCCTGAGAAACATCCAGTTATGTTTTCCCCAGATGTCTGAAGCCGAGCAACTAAGCATGCTCAAAAAAAACTTTGAAAATACCGGCATCGCCCTGCTTGAAACCGGCATGGGCTGGTGGTGGCCGGATTGGCGGGTAAAACGCAAAGTAAAAGTCAAAGGCCTGGAGCATATCAAAACAGCCCAGGAAAACGGTAACGGCGTATTGCTGCTTGCCATGCATTACCTGAGTGCCGAAATCAACTGCCGCGGCATAGGTTACACTAACCCTATGGTGGTGTTTTACCGTCCCCACAATAACCAGCTCATGGAATACTTCCAGTTTCGCGGCCGCGGACGCTCCAACAAATATATGTTGGGCAAAAAAGACGTTAAAGGCCTGCTGAAAGCCCTTGGCGACGGCGAAGCATGCGTATATTTACCGGATCAGGACTATGGCCGCAACCGCAGCCTGTTTGTACCTTTTTTTGGCGTTAAAGATGCCGCCACCACCACAGGCACATTAATTTTTGCCAGAAAGAAAAATACCAAGTCGATGATGATCATCCCTACCCGGAATGACGACGGCAGCGGTTACACCATAGAAGTCATGCCGCCGCTGGAAAATTTCCCGAGCCATGATGACGAGCAGGACCTGATCCGGGTCAACCAGGAGCTGGAAAAAGCCATTTCCCGCAAGCCGGAACAGTATATGTGGCTGCACCGCCGCTTTAAAACCCGGCCAAATACTGACGATCCATCATTGTATAAATAGTAAACTTTAAGTATGGTATAAGTATCGTTAACAATTTTGTTATCTGTGGGAATCAATTAAGCAATGAAATTCTGGCTTCCTAAAATTATTTTTGGCTTGATATTAATCATAGTGGCCTTTCTATTGCTTAAAAATCAGGATTTTATATTTGCCCCCTCAGGCGAAGGCAGCGCAGTTGCAGAGATAGACCTGCCGGTTCAGCCAAAAAAATCAACCAGGCTGGAAGATACTACAATAAAACCTAAGTCCAGGGCGGTGAATAAAGAATCCACCAATGCCGCCGCCGAGGGCCTGTCACGCTTTTATGCCAGCATCAATTCAGACTTGGGCAAAAAAGGTCCAAGGATCAAAAACCATGTTGTTTTTCTACCCGAGCCCAAGGGAGACATAGACAAGCTGCTTGAGGCCAGACGCCTGGTTACCCGGCCGCTGAGGGCCAACTGGCAGGGAGACAAAGAATCCCGTCCGTTTCGGGTAGGACAAACCGTGTTTCAGAAATTATCCGAATATGCCGAAGATAACGGCCTGCAAGTTATCTGGTGGCTTAACCGGGACTTTTTGGTAAAAGATCCCTTCCGCATCAATAAAAACATTATCGATACCGCCTATCAGCTGGGCAAAGGCGTGGAAGGACATTTTGAAAACGGCGTTTCCACCTTTTTCTGTTACCGTCACCGCACCCTGGTACTCATCGACCTGCCAACCGATTACATTAAAAAACAGTGTACTTTGCTGAAATCAAAAACCGGCTACAATTAACCGGTTTTTGATGATTAATTCGGTTTTATTCTTCTTTTTATTCGACCAGAAAACGCTGCCAGAGCTTAACAATGTCCGGCGCATAAATATCAAATTCTTGCCTGCCGATCAGCTGAGCTTCGTTTTGCAGTACAGCCCTGTGACCTAAATCCCTTAACCGGCAATAGGTTTTAATTAGCAATTGCGACTGGCTTTGATCCAAAATCCCCGCCTTATGCAATTGCTCGAAAATCCGGATATTATCCGAATAATCGACAATTTGCGGGTAATCATGGCTAAAGAGCAGCACCAGATACTGCGCCAAAAACTCGATATCCACCAGGCCGCCGGGCGCCTGCTTAATATCGGCTTTATCCGCGCTAGACTTATCCAGATGATTGCGCATCTTATTACGCATACTGATCACTTCACCGGATAACTGCTTATCCGAGCGGGTGACCGCCAATACCTGGCGTTTAATATCGTCAAACTTACGGCGGATCCCGGCATGGCCGTATACCGCACGGGAGCGTACCAGCGCCTGGTGCTCCCAGATCCAGGCATCGTTTTTAAGGTAATGCTCAAAGGTATCGATATGCACCACCAAGACCCCGGAATTCCCCGACGGACGCAAGCGCATATCCAATTCATATAAAATGCCGCTGCTCATCCTGGAATTAAAAATATGCATAATGCGCTGGGCAAGTTTCATATAAAACTGATTGGCCGGTACCTGACGTGGCCCTGTGGTTTGCTCATCCGCCTTGCTGTCGTGGATAAACACCAGGTCCAGATCTGAGCCATAGCCAAGTTCGATACCACCGGCCTTGCCATAACCTATCACCGCAAAACCTTTTTCACCGCTGGCAAGGCTGGACTCAGGCACACCAAAACGCACAGACACCTGCTGCCAGGCGAGGTTGATCACTTCACCGATAATCGCTTCTGCCAGTGCCGTTAAATGATCGCTGACCTTAGTCACCGGCAAAATGCCGACAATATCGGCGGCGGCAATGCGTAATTGCTGCGCCTGTTTAAACTGGCGCAACATTTCCATCTGGGCTTCGAGATCGTCTTCGGGAATACGCAGCATCACCTCCCTAAGCTCAAGGGCGTAATCCGATAGCGGCAAGGGATTATGCAAAGACTCGGGATCGATCAATTCATCGAGCAACAGCGGGTATTTGGCAATATATTCCGTCACCCATAAACTGGCGGTACACAAGCGGATCAGGTGCTTAAAGGCGCCTTCATTTTCATAGAGTAATTCCAGGTAGGCGGTGCGGGTCATGATTTTTTCAAACACCTGCAGCACCCTGGCCAAGGTATAATCTTCACAGTGCTGACGTTCCAGGTGACACAATAATAACGGCACCAGCTTATCCAGCACCTGGCGACCGCGGTTGCCCAAAGAGCGGCGGGAAACATCCCGGCGAAAATGCGCCAAAGTCTGCCATACCTTTTCTGCCGGCCAGTCGGGCACCAGCTGGTTTATCCAGGCAATGGCTTCATCATCCTCCCATTGGCTGTGCCACAAAGTCACCCAATGCTCGTCTATGGTTTGATGATTAGGCGTTTCCTTACCTATCAGGTCGTTAAACTCCAGATGCACGGCTTCCATATGGCGCTGCAAAGTATCCAGTAATTGCTGCCAGCTACCGAGCTTAAGCACAGTTAATACCCTTTGCTGGTCAAGCAAAGTATCCGGTAAGGTTTGGGTCTGCTTGTCGTCTAACGCCTGAATAATATTCTCCAGGCGCCGTAAAAACAAATAGGCATCTTCGAGCACCTTTTTGCTGACGGCTTTCAATACCCCCGCTTTAACAAGCTCGGGTAAAACCACCAGCAAGCGGCGCTGCTGCAACTCCTTTTCCCTGCCGCCGCGGATCAACTGAAAAACCTGGACGATAAATTCAATTTCCCGGATACCGCCGGCGCCAAGTTTGATATTGTTTACCAGGTTCTTGCGCCGTACTTCCTGCACTATCATCATTTTCATGCGCCGCAGGCTGTCAAAGACGCTGAAGTCTATATATCTGCGATAGACAAAAGGCCGTAATAACTCCGTCAGGGCGTCATGATAATCGCTGCTGCCGATCAAACGGGCTTTAAGCATGGCATAGCGCTCCCAGTCCCGCCCCTGCTCCTGGTAATAATGCTCCATGGCGTCAAAAGTCATCACCAGCGGTCCGCTTTCGCCAAATGGCCTCAGGCGCATATCTACCCGGTAGACAAAACCGTCGGCAGTTTGCTGATGCAAGGCAGTGATCAGCTTCTGCCCGAGCCGGGTAAAAAACTGCTGATTGTCGATACTGCGGCCCGAACCTGCGGTTTGTCCCGACTCGGGATAAGCGAAAATCAAATCAATATCGGAAGAAAAATTCAGCTCCTCTCCGCCAAGCTTGCCCATGCCAAAAACCAGTAAAGGCAGATCCTGTCCCCGGCGATTTTTCGGCGTGCCCCATTTGCTTTGGCAAAAGTCGGTTAGCCAGTTAAGGGCACCTAATATCAGGGCATCGGCCAGGGCAGATAAACGTTTCAATGACAATTCAAGCGGAAGGTCCAATACCAGATCGGCAAAGGCAATTTTCACCATTTGCTGCAGGCGAATCTGCCTTAACAAACGATGTAAACTCTCTTCGCTGTCGCAACCACTTAACCTGGCGGCAATCAAAGCAGGATAATCCGGCGTCTGCTCATCATAAATGCTGCCACTGGTAAAAAGCGTCGTGACCAGCTCAGGGGCCTGCAAAAAACTTCTTTGAATAAAATCACTTAAAGTAACAGCAAGTTTAAAATCTTCCTGTTGCTGCTTTGTCAGCAAATCCAGTTGCTGCAGCTGCTCACGACAAGTTTGCCAGTATTTTTCCTGTAATTGCTGTAAATCTGACGAAAGCGAAGGTAAAATTCTCGTGGTCACCTGAACTCCGGTTAATATTAATTATTGGTAAATTAGGGTGATAGCGATTAAACAGTGGACATATTATGTCGTAAATGGTACTAATTACCGATAACCATAGCATTTTTGAGGAAAACATGGCAGGAATGCATAAATTTCGCTTCATTTTTTTCGCCCTGACCCTGTTACTGACGGCCTGTGGTGACCCCATCAAAGAGCAAGTTACCAGGCAACTGCCGGTCAGTGAACTCAGGGTGCAACAACTTGCCGATGCCCTGGAAAGCGGCCAGGTAAGAAATGCCGAACTTATCCGCCAGTACGGCGATAAAATCGCCCGAAGCAAACCGGAACTGACTGAGCTGGTAAACGCCTTTAAACAGGACGCCACCACGCAGGGACCTATGTATCTGGCCCTTGTCGACCGCCTGAACACGGTAAAGACCCAACCGGAAATGTTTGCCGATAACCAGGCAATATATGACGAATTGCTCAATATCTACCAGGCCGCGGATCCCGTGCTTTATTCCGACGCCTTAAGCGACCCGCTTAATGTCCTGGCTGACATGTCTGACGGCATGTTGCCCCGGATCAACGCATTGTCGAAAGCCCAAAGCCAGCAGGCAAATAATGCCCAGGATTTCGGCACCGGCGAGCAGTTGATCGGCAACCCTAACTACGGCAGCTGGACCACAGGCAGCAACGGCATGTCTTTTTGGGCCTGGTACGGCATGTATTCCATGATAGGGGATATCTTCGGCTCCCGCCGCGTCTCTTACGGCGACTGGGGCAGACACCGCAATTACAGTTATTATAACGACTACGGCCGCACCCGCTACAGCTCCCCGAGCCAGCTGAAAAAACAAACCCGGCTCGATGCCCGCACCAAGAAATCTTTTGCCAAGCGCGGACAAAAATTTACCAGCGCCTATGGTAAAAACCGCACCGGCGCCTCCAGTTTATCGAGCCAGAGCAAAAGCGCACAAACCAGTGCCAACCGCTTTCGCTCCCAAAGCAGCAGTAAAAGCAGCTACGCAAGAAAATCAGCCAGTTCGAGAAATGCCAGTTTCAGAAACAGCAGCAGTAAGACTTCTCGTGGTTTTTCCCGCGGTAAATAGCAATTAGAAAATAGGAATAATAATGAATACATTAATTGAAATCACCGCGCTAAATCAGGATTTACTGACTTATCTGGCGATCGATCTCCTGATTGCCATTATCTTGCTCGGTACCATGCGTTTTGTTTCCGGCTTATCCGCCAAGGTAAATACCACCGAAGAACTGGCCAAAGAAGATAACTTTGCCTTTGGCATCAGCGTCGCCGGCAGTGTCGCTGCCTTGGGCATAGTCTTAACCGGCGCCATTACCGGGGAAACCGCCACCAGCTATCTTTTTGAAGCCATAGGTATGCTGGCATACGGCACTTTTGGTTTAATCCTGATCAAAATCGGCCGCATCTTCCATGACAAACTGGCGCTGAACCAGCTGGATAAAAATGCCCTGATCAAGGAGAAAAACCTCAGTATCGGCGTGGTCGATGCCGCCGGCGCCATTGCCACCGCCATCATTATCCGCGCGGTATTATTATGGGTAGACGGCCTCGATCTGAGCACCTTTATCGCCATTACCAGCGGCTTTATCGTCTCCCAGGCCATCCTGGTGATAGTAACCCGGTTAAAAGAGCGCCAATACGCCAAAAACAACCAGGACGACAGCCTGCAGGAAGCGTTAAGCCAGGGGCAGTTAGCCATTGCCATACGTTATGCCGGACAAATGATCAGCACGGCGCTGGCAGTCACCGCGGCGAGCTATTTCTTCAGCTACAGCCCGGAAACCTTAGTGGTTAACTTATTGGGCTGGTTAATTTTCGGCTTAGTGATGACGGTATTGGTGGCGATATTAACCTCGCTAGCGAAACGCATTATCCTCTGGGGTATTAACCTGGTAGAAGAAGTCGACCAGCAGCATAATATCGGTGTCGCCAGCATAGAAATGGCGATCAGCATTTCCATCGCCCTGATCCTGACCGCCCTGATGGCCTAACTGCAGGCATGAATGAAGTAAACAGCCTGAGTTCAGCACAAGCAAGTCACAGCAAAACCGGCAGCCATTATCTCGATGATGTGCTGCTGATCCTCACCATGGCGGTACTCGCCGGCTGCGGCTTAATCTACGAATATCTATTATCCCATTATGCCGGCCGGGTGCTCGGCATCATGGAAAGCGCCATCTATACCATGATAGGCCTGATGATAGTTTCTATGGGCCTGGGGGCTTTTGCCGCCCGTAAAATTGCCTGCGCCTTTAAAGGTTTTGTCTGGCTTGAGATCACTATCGCCCTGCTCGGCAGCTCCGCCATTATCATCATCAGCGCCTTTATCGGCGCCACCCAGATTTTGCCGCAGCTGGTCAGCGATACCTTTGCCCTGCCCCCCGACGCCCTGCCCCGAGGCGGCTTTTTTAAAGACTTAAGTTTTATCGCCTTTAACAGCCCCTATTTTTTCGGCGTCTTGCTTGGCTTTTTTATCGGTATGGAAATCCCGTTAATCGCCCGCATCCGGGAAGAGATTCATCAAAAACACCTGAAAAATAATCTCGGTACCATCTACGGCGCCGACTATATCGGTGCCGGTATAGGCGCCGCCATCTGGGTCATCTTTTTACTGTCGATAGATATCAGCGAAGCGGCTGCGTTAACCGCCGCCTTAAACGTGCTCGCCGGCGGCTGCTTTATTATGCGCTACTGGCAAAAACTCAATTGGCGTAAAACCCTGGTGGCTTTGCACCTGGCCTTAGTGGTGATGCTCGCGGTAATTTACCAGCACGGAAACAGTTGGCTTAACCAGATGAATAACCTGCTTTACCTTGATCAGGTGGTGTACAGTGAAAAGACCCGCTACCAGCAGCTGACCTTTACCCAGCGCCATATGGGGCTGGAGCAGGGGGATATCATCAATTTTTACCTCAACGGCCGTTTGCAATTTTCCTCGTCAGATGAATTTATTTATCACGGCTACCTGGTGACCCCGGTATTGGCCGCTTCTGCCCGCCAGGAGAATATCCTGATCATCGGCGGCGGTGACGGTTTGGCGTTGCGCGATATCCTGAAATGGTCCCCCGAAAATGTCACCCTGCTGGACCTGGACAGTCAGTTGCTCGAACTCTTTAAACAGCCGCAGCAACACTTGCCAAAAGCCTTGGCGCAAAAAGTCGCTAACTTAAATGAATTAAGCCTGCAAGACCCCAGGGTAGAAATCATCCAGAGCGATGCCTTTATCGCCATAGATAACTTGTTGTCCCAGGGTAAGGTTTATGATGCCATTATCGTCGATTTGCCCGACCCCAGCCACCCGGATTTAAACAAGCTCTATTCGGTGAATTTTTATGCCAGGTTAAAACAACTGCTCGCCGGTGACGGTATTATCGGCATACAGTCAACCAGTCCTTATCATGCGAAAAAATCCTTTATTTCTATCGGCAAAACCCTGTCAGCGGCACACTTTCCCCAAGTGCAGCAATACCATGACAATGTTCCAAGCTTTGGCGAGTGGGGCTGGACCATAGCCGCTAAAATGGGGGCAAGTCCCCTGGCCAGGCTGGAGCAGCAGGATCAGCTCACCGTGCCCCACCACTGGTTAAGCCTTGCTATGATTAAAAGCGCCTTTGTTTTTCCCAAAGATTTTTACTTGGAAAGTGAACAAGTTGACGTAAACTATCTCGGTAGCCATACCTTGTACCAGTTGCATCAGAATGCCTGGCGCGACCAACAGGGGTTAAACGAGGCCCATTTGCAGAAATAAGCCGTATCGCAACAGCAATAACAAGCAATAGTGAAAAAATAATCCATAGTCGCTTGACATATTATGTCTTAATGTTTAACTTAAGCTCATTGACATAATATGTCGATCAGTAAAAACCCGCAAAAAGCGCAAACTTTTTGCACCAGATAACAAATAAGGGATCCAATGAACATTCATAAAATAGCCGACTACCTGAACACCTTAGCTGATGACTCAGACACAGGTATGGTTTTTGACTGTCAGCCGATATCCGGTGAAGTCGATGTTTTACAGATCACAGTAACAGGCCGTGAAGAACTGCCGATTTTTGTTTCCGTTACCGACGATCAAATATTATGTATCACCTACCTATGGGGAGTTGAAGAAGTAAAACCGGATGCCCTGCATGACATGCATGAAAGCATGCTGGAAATGAACATCCCTATGCCGTTATCCGCCTTTTCTAAAATCGGCGATAAATACGTAACTTTCGGTGCCTTGTCAATTAATTCAACCTTTGAAGACATTGAGCACGAACTGGCGGTATTGAGTAACAATGCCATCGAAGTTATCGATGACATGAGTGAATATTTAATTTAAGCGACCATTCTTTGAGGAGTGATAATATGAGTATTTTTAAAAAGATAATGACAGCTATTCGAGGTGGCGCGACAGAAGTTGGTGAAGCTATCGTCGATTCGAATTCCACCCGTATTTTTGAACAGGAAATTCGCGATGCCGAGCATCACCTGACCAAAGCCAAACGTGACTTAACCGGCGTCATGGCCCAGCAAATGGCAGCAAGTCGTGAAGTTGACCGCCTTAAGCGCGAGATCACCGAACACGAAGGTTATGCCGGACAGGCCCTGGAAAAAGGCGATGAGTCTCTTGCCCTGGCGGTTGCGGAAAAGATCTCTACGTTAGAGTCTGAGCTGGCCAATCAGCAACAGGCATTAGACAGCTTTGATGCCAGTGCCAGCCGCTTAAAAGAGCTGGTGAAGAAAAGCGAACGCCAGATGGCAGAATACAAACGCCAGCTGTCTATGGTTAAAACCACAGAAAGCGTGCAAAAAGCGACATCGGCTATCACGGATAACTTTTCTTCGAGCAACTCTAAGCTGTTAAATGCCAAAGACTCGTTGGAGCGCATCAAGGCGAAGCAGCAAAAGTTTGATGATCAAATGAAAGCCGCCGAAGTACTTGAGTCAGAAAACAGCGACAGCTCGTTGGCCGCCCAGCTAAAAGAAGCCGGCATCGGCGCTGCGGACAATAGCGCCAACTCGGTATTGGATCGCATTAAAGCGAAACAAAATAAAAGCTAAGGGCAAGGCCCCTGTTATTGTTAACTTTGCCCTTTAGGCAAAGCTAAGAAAACTGAAAAAGACCAGCCGGTTACCCCGTTATTATTAACATTTGGGGTAACCGGCTAAACTGCTACCGGGGCTAAAGTCATTCCTCCCAACGCAGTTCAATCCAACATTTTATGCAGGACACAATAATGAGTTTTTTCAAACGTGTTTTTGGCAAAGAACAAGCACCACAGCGCAGTTTAACTTCGGTAAAGGATCTCAAAAAAGACGATATTATTGTTCTCACCGACAGTTTCGCTTTACCCGAGTCCCTCAGGCAGCAGCAGTTTCAGGTCAGCGACGTCAACAGTTATGAATTTGAACACCACACCCAGACCGAATGGGTGCTGACGGGCAATAACGACAATGAGATTTATTTATCCCTTGATGTTGACGATAAGATCTATTTAAAATTTTCCCTGAAAATAGAACACCAGGATGTAGAAAGCCTGTTTGATCTCGACAGTTTTGCCGCCATTTTCGACGAACCCGGCCAGGCGTTTCTTGAACGCCAAAGCGATACCGCCAAAACCAGCGGCTGGACCAGCGAACAATATCAGCAAAATGCCTTTGCCGTGGTCGGCTATTTTCACCGTAAAGATCACCGCAGTGAAAACCTCAGTGCCTATCAGGGGAGTGACAGCGGCGAACAATTCGAGCAATATGTGTTACATGATGCCGAACAAGATTTTGGCATTGAAGTTGAAGTATGGTCAGACGGGGATACCGATGTGTTCTTAACCTTATATCGCCCTGTCACCGATATCATAGATATGTACCCCGGGAGTTAAACTGTGGCAAGAAAAGTCCCCGAAAAATGGCAGTCATCGGTCAAAGCCGTTAAGGCGGTACAGGTTGCCTTTGATATGGATGAAAAAATTCAGCTGGCGATCAGGACGGAAGCACTGCAGGCCGGACTGAGTCCTTCGGATCAAATTCGTTCCATTTTAGGCTTGTCCACCAACAAACGCCCGAAAAGACCAAGATTAACCGTATCGCTCGGGCCGGAAGATTACCAGGTGCTGGCAGAAAAATACCAGCTTGAGCCACAACAGCAGCTGGAAATAAAAAGAAAGCTGATGGATGAACTCATCAATCATGTCGCCAATAAAAGTCAATAAGAACGCGGACCATGAATACAAAACTTACTCCCTATAGCGTAGATGAATTCGGTGTAAAAAATTATCACTCGGGTTATCTGTTGATTATCACCTTAGTCGCCCTGTATATCATCATTGCCGCGTTGTCGTTTTTACTGCTGCAGTTTGAAGTTTCAGCCCCAGACAGTAATATCATGACCTACAAAGACGCCTTCTGGACCTTGCAAATGAGTGCCAGCACCATAGGTTTTGGTGATCATTTCCCTGTCACCCTGGGGGGAAGAATCGTGGTCGGTGCCATGTTTTATATCGGTGTCGGTATGGTGGGTTTTATCGGTGCACAATTTATCGACCGCTTTGTCGGCTTTTCCGATACCAATGTCAAAAACCGGGAATTACGCAAGCAAAATGCCGAGATACTGGAACATAACCAGCAACTTGAGAAAAAAATAGATCTCCTGGCAGATAAAATAGAGCTCCTGGTAACAAAGCAGTCCAACTAATCTTTAGCGGAGCTGTTGCACTACAGCTCCCAATATCTCAAGAAAATTTGTCAATCAAGTCCCGTCAGGCAGAAGCTCCCTGTCTATCAACACCTTCAGCAAGGCTAGCTGTAAGCGATTAAAAGCCTGTTCATAGCAAAACTCCTGCAACAGGCTGTTATAACCAGCACCGGTTTTACCATCACAACCGGCCCGTTCAAGCTGCAACTCAAGAGCCGAATATAAACCGACAACCAGTTTAACCGATGTTGCCAACTCCCCATTGGCAACAACAAGACTTTCTGGGGCCAAACGGAAAATCTGCTCAAGAAAAAGTAAGGGTTCACTCACAGCAGCCAGCCTTTTCGGACTGGTCGATGAAAGGCAATACTCAACCCCGAGCTGTAATTGCTTCAGAGCAGAGTCCAAGTGGGCATAAAAACTTTCCCTGTCTGCTAAAGCCGAAGCTGACAAACCTTGACGGGAAAAAGTTTCCGGCTTGCTCTGGGGCGCTCCCAGCGATAAAGCATATCCCCGTGCCGCTTTGCTTTTTACCCCGGGACGGAGTTTAAAAGAGCCCAGCAATAAGTTAGCAAGCTCAAAAAGCATCTCCATCGCCGGAGCACCTTTGCCCGAAAGCAATTCCAGCTCAAATTCGGCGATAGCTGCTTGCCGGCCTTGACTTTCGATGGTGCCCGAATCTAGGACCAGTTCGATAACGACGCCGTGCTTGTCCGTAATTTTCCAGGTGGTGCGATAAAAGCCAGTGGTGAAAATAACCGTCAGCGCTTGCTGTATTTGTACTATGTCTACACCATCCGGCCAGATTGCTGCCGGAAACAGCTGCAATTTCGGCAAGGTTTCCTCACTGTCCAAAGCAAGATTATACTCGGGTCTTTGATGCAGCGCGGACAACACCCGCCCGGCGGTCTTTACGGTTTGTTCGTGCAGGTTTTCACCGCTGCGGATCCTAACTCCGATATCATTTCGCGCCAAATCAAGGGCCGGGGTATCAAAATAACTATTTTTAAGCTTGCCGGCACTTTGCTCAAAACTGAAGTTTTGCGTGTGCAAAAGTTCAGTTACCGCTTTTACCTCAATCACTTGCCCAAGCAAAAATTTAAGCTCAATCTCGGTTTCACTTGCTTTATTCATGCTCATGGAAGTTGTCTATCTACTCTTTGTCTGCCGCCGCAACCACAGGGAATTAAGGAAGGGCAATAACTGTTTAGCGCCATAATACCCGATAGTCTTTTACCCGGTATAGCAATAAAACAGCAATTAGAGTATCTATCTGGCGATTAAGCCTATTTTTAGCACAAGATCCTTAATCTTAGCTTGCCAAAAAAGAGCCAAAGACCTAATATCTTGTCCCAGAAGGTTTAATTGCGTTTGGTTGTTCAATGAAAAGAGTGAGTTGTTTACTTATCAGTGTCCTGTTTGGCTTATCATTTCCCGTGCTGGCCCAAGAAGAAAGCGCTCCACAGGCACTGTCTTCAGAAGAGACCCCGGGTTATATTGCCGATGAGCTTATCATCTATATGCATGCCGGCGCCGGTAATAACTTCAGGATATTAGGCAGCGTCACCGCCGGTGCACAAATCACCCTGACAGGTAAAAAAGAAAACAATTACACGCAAATTATCGACAGCCGCAACAGAACCGCCTGGGTAGAGAGCAAATATATCTCAGAAAAACCCGGACTGCGCTTTGTTATCGCCGAGCTTAACGAACAACTTACCAGTGCCGCCGATGAAAACAGCCAGTTAAAGCGGCAACTCGATGAAGCGCAGAAAACCATTGAAAGCTTAAACGGCAAAAGCAAAGCCATTGAAGACGAAACAGGCCAATTACAACAGCAGCTTGCTGTCGTCAAAGAACAGTTAAAAAACCAGGATCAGGACATCAAAATAGAATGGTTTAAAAATGGCGCCATAGTGCTTGCCCTTGGTCTGCTGTTTGGCTTGCTCATCCCTAAACTTATCGGTGGCCGCAGCAACAAGATGGATCGCTGGACCTAACCGGAAAGAACACAAGTGGTTTTATCTTATTACCTGTTAAAGCTTCCCTATACGGTGATCTGGGAAGTACGCGAGTTATTTAACCTCAATAAAGATGTCATGCTTTATTGCGCCAACGCTCTCGACTACCAGATATTCGCATCGGTGCAAAAACATTTGCCGCCGTTAAAAATTATCGCCAAAGACAAAAAAGCCCAGCAAGAGCTCGCGGCGATTGGCGTGTCGTCAAAAGTTTACCCGGTATTTCCCAAAGGGGTGATCATGTGCCGCCAGGCGGGTTATAAATTCCCTGCCTCGCGCATGAAAAAAGTCGGCATGCGCCACGGCGCCTATACCTTTAAGCCTTTTGCCAATAGCAAAGGTTATAATTTATTAGATCATTTCTATATGACCAGCTCCCGGGAAGTAGAGCGGGCACAAGCGGTAGGTATTACCTGCGCCAAAGCGGTAGGTTTTCCAAAGCTCGATCCCATGTTTGACGGCAGCGTCGATACAGAGCAGCTGGCAGCCCTGGCCAAAGGCGCAGGACTGGACGACAGTAAAGCCACTTTGCTGTTTACCGCCACCTGGAATGACTCCGGCGTTTCAGCCATCAGCCACTGGTATGATAAATTAGACAGCTTAACTGCCGATTACAACATCCTGGTCACGGTACATCCCTGGACCAAAGACGAAATCAAACAGAAGATAAAAAATACCAAGCAGGTGTTTTTTATCGATACCGCAGATATCGTGCCTTATATCCAGCTGGCAGATGTCTGTATCGGCGATACCAGCTCGGTATTGGCGGAATGCTGCGCCCTGGAAAAAGATATGGTGACCTTCACCGTAGATGACGGCAAGCGCACGGTACAGGAAGTCAAACAGCTGATCAAAGAATTCAGCATTCAAATCGATCAATTTGATCAGCTAGCCGGGGCTATCAAGCAGGCGTTGACCAAACCACAGCACCTGGCTCAGGCCAGGACTAAAGCCAATAAAATTATGTTCGACCAGCTCGACGGTAAAGCAGGCCTTAGGGCTGCCAATTATTTAAAAGAGCTGTTTCCCCAACTGAACCAGACCAACAACTAATTTAGGATGTCCATGAAACTCTTTTGCGCCCTTTTTGCATGCGCTTCCCTTAGCTCTTTTGTTCAGGCCGCCCCCTGGGTTGAAGCCGATAATATTTACCTGCGCGCCGATATCCAACTGTTATCCGATCACGATGTGATCAAAGCCCCCATCAACCGTTACCCCCTGATGTGGGCCGATATTGCCGCCGATCTGGATAAAGTCGATTTCAACATCTTAGATAAAAATTTAGACCGCAGTTATCAGCGTGTGGTCTTCCATTTAAACCAGGCAAAGAAATCCAGCCAACCGGCTTCGATTAAAGTGGCTGCTGCCACTGACAGACCTAAATTCAAACACTTTGGCGACACTCAGAGTGAAAAAACCGAAATCACCAGCAAAAAAACCTTTGTCGGCAGTAACTTTGCCGCCCACCTGGAAATACACAAGGTCAGCAACGCCATAGACGATAAAAGTTTCCGGCTCGACGGCTCCTATCTCGCCTATAAACTGGGCAACTGGAATGTTATCGGCGGCGCCGTCCCTATGTGGTGGGGCCCGGGCTGGGACACGGCTTTGTTAATGTCGACCAATGCCCGGCCAATCCCCGGCATCAGCCTTAACCGCCAACAGGCAGTGCCATTTGATACTCCCTGGTTAAGCTGGCTCGGCCCCTGGAGCTTCACCACCTTTATCGGGCAAATGGAAGATCGCGGCCGTGCTATCCCCAACACCCGGCTCTGGAGCAGCCGGTTAAGCCTTAAGCCTTTTTCTTCGCTTGAATTGGGACTTTCCCGCTCCACCATGTGGGGGGGAGACGACCGGGGCAATGGCTTCTCGGATTTCTGGGATATCGTAATACCGAATGAGTCGGATAATAAGATCAATAACGAAATCGACGTTAACGATCTGGGCTCGGTCGATTTAAGGTGGAATACCAGTGTCCTGGGGCAAAACGTCGGCGTTTATTACGAGATGGGATTTGAAGACTATGGTATCAGCTCGGTAGCACCGTCCAAGCGCAGCCATCTTGGCGGAATTGACGCCGACTTCTTTTTAGGCGACAACCTCTACAGCGTCTATTTCGAAGCTTCGGATACCTATCATGCCGAATGTGCTTGTGTCTATGAACACGATATTTACCGCACAGGTTACCGCTACCGCGGCAAGGATATCGGCAGCACCTACGGCAGCAATGCCAGCAGCATCACCTTAGGGGTGATCGCCCAACCGGAAAACGACAACTACTGGCAAGCCAGTGTGGCGATGATAGAGCTGAATAAAAACAATGAAGACAAAGTCATTGCAGACGAGAATCTCAGCCACCAGGAAATTCTGGAACTGCGCGGCGGTTACCGCTTTACCTGGGCGAAAAGCCGCTGGGAAGTGGGCGCCCTGGCACGTAAAACAGAAATCAACAACAAAACCGAAAATGATTTTGAAGCTTCCCTGAGCTGGGAATATAAGTTCTAAGCCAGGTTTTAAAACTCACATCTGCGTTTGAAGTACACTTCTTTTTGCCAAAGTGTACTTCAAGCCTTTACCTGCCTTTTATTTTCGGCTGAGTTGCCTGCTGACTATCACCTTGGCTCTCTTTTTCGTGATAACCTTAAAAAAGCTGTCGACCTTTAACAACATTTTTCTGTAAATTTATTACAATTTTTCATTGACAGCCCAGGCGCGTTTAGGCTAGTTTAAACTTACAAATAACGAACAAATTTACGTTAAAACATATGACACAATTAATTAAGACAATTCGAATTAACCTCCTCCTCGTACTTAAGGTGCGCGGATAGTTTTTTATTGCTTAATTAATAATGAAAAATATAAAACCCGCGTCAGTAACGCGGGTTTTTTTATGCCTGAGTTTTTAGACGCTGGTTTACTTAACATACAGAGAGAACAAAGGATAACCAATGGATAACAAAGTCATCATATTCGACACCACCTTACGGGACGGTGAACAAGCCTTAAATGCCAGCTTGTCTGTGCATGAAAAACTTCAAATTGCCCAGGCGATTGAACGCTTGGGCGTGGATATCATGGAAGTGGGTTTCCCGGTATCATCTCCCGGTGACTTTGAATCCGTACAACAGATTGCCAAAACCGTAAAAAACTCCCGGGTATGTGCCCTGGCCCGCGCGGTGGAAGCCGATATCAAAGCCTGTGCCGACGCGTTGAAACCCGCCGAAGCGTTTCGAATCCATACCTTTATTTCCACCTCAGACGTGCATGTTCAGCAAAAATTGCGCAAGGAGTTTTCCGATATCGAAGCCATGGCGGTACATGCGGTCAAGTATGCCCGCCGCTTCACCGATGATGTCGAGTTTTCCTGTGAAGATGCCGGACGTACGCCAATCGATAACTTATGCCGCATGGTCGAGCAGGCGATTAAAGCCGGCGCCACTACGGTCAATATTCCCGATACCGTAGGTTATACCGTGCCGACGGAATTTGGCGGTATTATCACACAATTATTCAACCGGGTGCCCAATATCGACCAGGCGGTCATTTCCGTGCATTGCCACAACGACTTAGGCCTGGCGGTAGCCAACTCCATTGCCGCCGTCCAGGCTGGAGTCAGACAAATCGAATGTACCGTCAACGGCATCGGCGAGCGCGCCGGTAACTGTTCACTGGAAGAAGTGGCAATGATCTTAAAAACCCGCGAAAGCCTGTTGGGTTTACACACAGGTATCCAACACCAGGAAATTGCCCGCACCTCCAAACTGGTCAGCCATTTATGCAATATGCCGGTGCAGTTAAATAAAGCCATCGTCGGCGGCAATGCCTTTAGCCACTCATCCGGCATTCACCAGGACGGCATGTTAAAAGCCAGCAATACCTATGAGATCATGACCCCGGAAAGTGTCGGCATCAGCAAAACAAAATTAAATTTAACCTCCCGCAGCGGCCGCCACGTTATCAAACACCGCATGGCCAGCCTGGGTTACCAGGACAGCGATTATGACTTAGAGCAGTTATATAGCGACTTCCTGGCGCTGGCGGATAAAAAAGGCCAGGTCTTTGATGATGACTTAGAAGCGTTATTATTTAATATCCAGCAGCAAGAGATGCAGGACTTTTATCATATCGATTATTTAACGGTGCAATCGGGCAGCGGCGAATTTGCCACCGCCAGTATCAAGCTAGCCTCGGGTGAAGAACAACAAATCAAATCCGCCACCGGCAACGGGCCTGTGGATGCCTTATACCGCGCCATCAAACAGGCGGTGGATATAGAGTTTGAAGTTTCCGATTATAAAATTTCCAATAAAGGCGCCGGGGAGGACGGCCTGGGCCAGGCAGATATCGTCGTCACCTGGCAGGGGCGCAACTTCCACGGTTTTGGTCTGGCGACAGACGTCATCGAAGCCTCGGGGCAGGCGCTGATCCATACGTTAAACAGTATTCATCGCGCGGAAACCATCAGCGCGTTAAAAAAAGAAGCCGGTGCCAAGCAGTCGCCATCCTCTTCAACCCATAAACCACAAGGTGTGTAATCCAAATGTCCAATATTGCAATTTTAGCCGGTGATGGCATAGGCCCGGAAGTGATGGCACAGGCAGAAAAAGTCCTGAAAACCGTTGCCGATAAATACAGCTTTCCCCTGAATTTTCATCACTATGATGTCGGCGGCTGCGCCATAGACAATCACGGCACCGCCCTGCCCGAGTCCACTATTATGGGCTGCGAACAATCAGATGCTATCTTGTTCGGCTCGGTCGGCGGCCCTAAATGGGCCAACCTGCCGCCAACGGAGCAACCGGAGCGCGCCTCTTTATTAGGTCTGCGCGGCCATTTTGGTTTGTTCTGCAATATGCGCCCGGCGCAATTGCAAAGCGCCATGTCCCATTTGTCGCCGTTAAGAGCCGATATCTCAGGGCAAGGTTTTGATATCCTGGTCATGCGCGAGCTAACCGGCGGCATCTATTTCGGCGAGCCCAAGGGACGCCAGCACCAGGGCACACCGGATGAAACCGGTTTTGATACTATGATCTACAGCCGTAAAGAAATCACCCGTATCGCCAAACTGGCGTTTGAAGCGGCGCAAAAACGCAACAACAAGGTTATTTCCGTAGATAAAGCCAATGTACTGGCCAGCTCGCAATTATGGCGTGAAGTGGTTAATGAGGTGGCAAAAGATTACCCGGACGTCGAGCTTGAGCATATGTATGTCGACAACGCCGCAATGCAGCTGGTGCGTTACCCGGATCAGTTTGATGTTATGTTATGCTCGAACTTATTTGGCGATATTTTATCTGATATCTGCGCCATGATCACCGGCTCCATGGGTTTGTTACCGTCCGCCAGCTTGAACGAGCAAGGCTTTGGTATGTATGAACCCGCCGGCGGTACCGCCCCGGATATCGCCGGTAAAGGCATCGCCAACCCGATAGCCCAGATTTTATCGGCGGCATTGTTGCTGCGTTACAGCTTAAACCAAAACGAGGCGGCAGCAACCATAGAGCAAGCAGTCGCTAAAACCCTGGCAGACCAGGTGTTTACCCGAGATCTGTTAACACAGGAAACCGCTTCCCAAGCCAAATCGACCTCAGAAATGGGCGATTATATCTGTAACATCATCAAGGATTTATAACATGGCAACCACCTTATATCCGACAATAGATAGTTGCAACGACCAGGCTCATCTTTCATATATCAGCAGCAAGGATTTATAACATGGCAACCACCTTATACGAGAAGTTGTGGCAACGTCACCTGGTTGAAGAAAAAGCCGGTGAAACCCCGTTATTATATGTCGACCGCCACCTTATTCACGAAGTGACTTCGCCGCAGGCGTTTGCAAATTTAAAATTCCATAACCGCCCGGTACGCAAACCCCAACGTACTATCGCCACTATGGATCACAATATTTCCACCCGCTCTATCGCCATAGATGCTGCGGGTGAAGGGGCTGCCAATCAGCTGCGCACCCTGGAGAAAAACTGTAAAGAATTTGGCATCGAACTGTTTGGTATGGGTCATAAAAACCAGGGCATAGTCCATGTGATGGGGCCTGAGCTGGGCCTGACCCTGCCGGGCACCATTATCGTATGCGGCGACTCCCATACCGCCACCCATGGCGCATTCGGCGCTCTGGCCTTTGGTATCGGCACCTCGGAAGTCGAGCATGTGCTGGCCACGCAAACCTTGCGTCAAACCAAGGCCAAAACCATGAAAATTGAGGTTAAGGGTCAGGTCGGTGTCGGCATCAGCGCCAAAGATATTATCCTGGCGATCATCGGCAAAACCGGCAGCGCCGGGGCCACAGGTTATGTGGTGGAATACTGCGGCGAAGCCATTACTGCGCTGAGCATGGAAGAGCGCATGACGGTCTGTAACATGAGCATAGAATTTGGCGCTAAGGCAGGTTTAATTGCCCCGGATGAAACTACCTTTGCCTACCTGAAAGACAGGGAATACGCCCCTCAAGGTGAACTATGGCAGCAGGCGGTCAATGACTGGCAAACCCTGAAATCCGATAGCGATGCAAAATATGATGCCGTGGTCACTCTAGAAGCCAAAGACATCAAGGCCCAGGTAACCTGGGGCACCACACCGGGCCAGGTAACGGCGATTGACGCCACTGTGCCTTCTCCCGATGATTTTGCAGATCCGGTTGAAAAAGAGTCCTGCGTAAAAGCCCTGGCTTATATGGGCTTAACCGCAGGCACCAAGATCACCGATATCGATATCAACAAGGTCTTTATCGGCTCCTGTACCAACTCGCGCATCGAAGACTTACGCGCCGCTGCCGCCGTGGCTAAAGGCAAAAAAGTTTCTCCCAAGGTAGATGCTATCGTGGTACCCGGCTCCTACCGGGTAAAAGAGCAGGCCGAAGCCGAAGGCCTGGCGCAAATATTTATCGACGCCGGTTTTGAATGGCGCCTGCCCGGCTGCTCCATGTGTTTAGGCATGAACGACGATAAACTGGCGGAAGGCGACAGATGTGCTTCCACCAGTAACCGCAACTTTGAAGGCCGTCAGGGGCGCGGCAGCCGCACCCACCTGGTGAGCCCGGAAGTTGCCGCCGCGGCAGCCATTGCCGGACATTTTGTCGACTTAAACAGCTAATACAGGAAAAAAACATGGAAAAATTTACCCGACATCAAGGTTTGGTTGTGCCTTTGGATATTGCCAATGTCGATACCGACCAAGTCATTCCCAAGCAGTTTTTACAAAAAACCGAACGTGTTGGTTTTGGCCAGCATTTATTCCACGACTGGCGTTACCTCGACGGCGCAGGTACTCAAGATAACCCGGAGTTCATTTTAAATGAAGCCAGATATAAAGGTGCCTCGATCTTGCTGGCGCGGGAGAATTTCGGTTGCGGTTCCAGCCGCGAGCATGCCCCCTGGGCTTTGCAGGAGTACGGCTTTAAAGTCATTATCGCACCGAGCTTTGCCGATATTTTTTATGCCAACTGCATCAATATCGGCATCTTGCCAGTCAAACTCAACGACGAAGAAATCAACCAGTTGTTTGCAGCCACTGCAGAAGCGGAGATTGAGATAAATGTCGACCTGGCCAACAACCATATCAGCTTTGGCGATAGCCGCTTTGATTTTAGCCTGGACAGCTTCCAGCAATATTGCTTAGAACAAGGCATTGACAGTGTCGGCTGGACCCTAAACAAGTTGGATAAGATTGAAGCATTTGAAGATAAAATGCCCGCCTGGCAATAGGCTGATATAACCTATAGCTGACACGTTAAAGGTTAGAAGTTAAAGTAAGTACAAGGGGCTGGTATAAATTACCAGCCCCTTTTTATGTACAGGATGTACGGTATGTCAAGGTCACACGGATGTGAAAGAGTGACTGCACAGGATGTACGGTATGTCACGGTCACACGGATGTGAAAGAGTGACTGCACAGGATGTACGGTATGTCCGGTTACAGGGAAGTAAAAGCGTGACCAGGGGAGAATTATCCCCCGGCAGAAGACCAATTAGATAAGGCGGGCAAACTGAAACTTTCACCGCGATAATTTAAGATCACCTGTTGCGGCAAAATTTGCGTCAAAACCAGGTCTTCAGCGACACGATCTCCCTGGTACTTGTCTTCACCGTTCACCCGGATCCAACCTTCACCATCGCTGGCAAAAATATGCAGTTCAAACTGCAGATCAGGTATGCCCTGTTGTACCCAAAGCGGCATATTTCCTAAAGGTGTTACACCGGAATCGGCACTATTTAATAAGGTATCGGGATCAGTACCTTCATCATCACTGTTTTCTTCAAGGGCACTGCTACCGGTTTCATCAAAAGCGGACTGGAACCTGGCCAACATATCATCAGAAACCCCCTCTTGAGCGGCCACTTTGAAATCATCAGGTAACTTTGGCTTTTCTGCACTGACCACAATTTGTGGCTCGCTAGCTTTTTCCGTTTCCTGCTTAACGGGAGGGTGTTCAAAATAATTTTCAGCGGCGATTTTTTCACTGCTGCTGTTAACTGTAGGCGCTGACATTGCTGCCGGGCTTTTGGCAGTTTCAGCCATAGGCTCACTTGAGACAGGTTTTAAAGTCTGATCGGCCTGTCCCGTGCCGTCAACGGCTATACTCGTGCCAGCTTGCCCGGGAGCCTGGATCACCCCCTGCTGATTAGAGGCCAAGACCTGGCCTTGCTGATTATTTTGCCCCAACCAGTAACCGGCCAACAAAGCGGCAAAAATCGCCAGGGTCAGTAACACTCCCCAGCCGATGGAGGCAGAGCGGGTTTCAATAGCTACCGGCACCGGAGTAGTGTGCAATGTCGGTGTCTGTCCCTGACTGGTTTGTTCTTTTTTAAGTGCTTCTAATATATATGACATAAAATCTTCAATTATTTAAAAATGGGCTGGCCCTGGTCTACGGTATTGGTTAATAACATCAGGGTTTGCTCCCTGGCCCCGCTACTGCTGTCAATCCCGTTTTGCCGCTGGTACTGGCGCAACTGGTTTTTTAACATCGCATCCATTGCCTGAACGTCTCTTGCCGGTCGTTGCTGTTTTTCGCTTAACTTATTTTCCAGCCATTGGATTGATGCCAACGAACTTTGCTCGTTTATAACCGTCACCGGCTCAAAAAAAGCATTTTTAGGGGGTTGCCAGAAGACTACTGCCCCCCCCTGCCAATAACGTTCAAGCCAGGCCTTGTCTACGGTTTGCTGTTGTTGATTAAACTGGAAACGGTAAGCTTGCTTTTCGAGCGGGTTTGATTGAGAACTACCGAGCAAGGTGCCGTAAAAGGCAACACCGTTTACATCGATAAACTTAAACACCGCCGGATAATTCAACTTCAATAATGCCGGCAAAGTGCCTTTAAACCAGTAGCAGCTTAACTCATAGCTGTTTGCCACCTGACAGGGTTCGCTCAGCTCCTCTTCCACCTGCAAACGCCACAGGCTGAACATATGCCTGACAGCTTGCGGTAAACTCCTGCTGGAGTCTATCACTAAAGGCCAGTTTATTTCAGGAGCAGTCTCTGCTTTATCTGCAACTTCTGCCGTTTCTGCCTGTTCATTTGCCTTATCGGCTAAAAGGGACGGTACTTGTTGTTGCACCTGTGTTTGCTCTTGATAATTACCAACCACAAAACCCAGTGTTAGGGTCAGTGCTATCAATCCACCCGCCAGGGCGAATTTTGTGCTGCTTTTTTGCCACCAGGACTGTTTGCTCAGCTCAGCGCCGAGGGCTTCAACCGATGCCCCCAGCACCAGCTTTTTATCCACGACTTGCTTATTTTCGCCGTAGGCGCCAAGCAGCGCCCGGTCGCATAACAGATTAATCAGCCTGGGAATGCCCTTGGACAGCTGATGTATGGTGGTAATTGCCCGGCGGTTAAACAAGGGCTGCTGACACTCGGCAATCGATAATCTGTGCTGAATATATTGCGCCACTTCTTCCCGGTTAAGGGGCAGCAAGTGATATCGCGCAGTAATACGTTGTGCCAGCTGCCTCAAATCGCGTCTTTGTAATAATTGCTGCAATTCAGGCTGGCCAATCAGGATCACCTGCAACAGTTTTTTGGTATGGGTTTCCAGATTGGTTAACAGCCTTAACTGCTCCAGTACTTCTGCCTTCAGGTGCTGAGCTTCATCTATGATCAAGATGGTATTTAATCCCGCCTGATGGTTTTTCAGCAATTTTTCCTGAATCTTATCGGTCAGGGTTTTTAAGGTCGCACCGGTTTTACGATAGCGGATTTTCAGCTCATCACAAATAGTCGCCAGCAATTCCTGACTCGATAAGGTCGGATTTAAAATAAAGGCCGCCTGGGTATTTTCCGGCAACTGATCCAACAAGCAACGACTGACGGTGGTTTTCCCCGTACCCACTTCCCCGGTGAGCAGCACAAAACCGCCGGTTTCACCTAAACCATAAGTTAAATGGGCCAGGGCTTCACGGTGGCGAACACTCATAAAGAGATAATGAGGGTTGGGCGCTATTGAAAAGGGAATTTCCTTTAAACCAAAATATCCTGTGTACATAAGCTGAAAACGGTGAATAAAATTACCGTGTAAAACTACCCCTTTGCCTGTGATAAGTCAAAGGCCGAAAGGTCACTTGGGCGTTTACATTGACAGCTATCATCAATTTGTCACCCAGATATAGGCTGATTTATGGTAAACTGCTTCTTTTGTGCGTTAACCTTTGGTCTTTTTTATGTCTGTCTCTGTTGCCGATAAACCTGCTGACAATAATATCTCTTCCACGCTTGATACCTATCTGGTGGGGGGCGCCGTCAGGGATCAGCTACTGGGCCGGGAAGTCACCGAGCGGGATTATTTAGTGGTCGGGGCAACCCCCCAGCAGATGCTTGAGCTCGGTTTTATGCCCGTAGGCAAAGACTTTCCGGTATTTCTGCATCCAAAAACCAAAGAAGAATATGCCCTGGCCAGAACCGAACGAAAACAGGGGCAAGGTTACACCGGCTTTGTCTGTTATGCCGACAGCGACGTCACCATAGAAGAAGATCTTAAACGCCGGGATCTGACAGTTAATGCCATGGCAATGTCAGACAGCGGCGAAATCATAGACCCCTATAACGGCCAGCAAGATCTGAATAACAAAGTGTTACGACATGTGTCCGATGCCTTTGTTGAAGATCCCCTGCGGGTCTTGCGGGTTGCCCGTTTTGCCGCCCGTTATCACCAATATGGCTTTAGCGTTGCCCCACAAACACTCGCGTTAATGGCAGAAATCTCCGCCAGCGGCGAACTGCAGCAATTAACGGCAGAAAGAGTCTGGAAAGAGATGCAGCGCAGCCTGGACGAAGAGAATCCCGAAGTGTTCTTTTTGGTATTACGCCAGTGCGGCGCCCTGAAAGAACTCTTCCCCGAGTTGGATATCCTCTGGGGTATTCCCAACCCCGAGCGCTGGCACCCTGAAATATGCACTGGTTTGCATACCATGATGGTATTAGCCCAGGCGGTTAAGCTGTCAAATAAAACCAGTGTCCGCTTTGCCTCCCTGTGCCATGATTTAGGCAAAGGGCTGACAGAAGAAGAAACATTACCCAGCCACCCCGGGCATGAAACCAGCGGCTTGCCCCTGGTAGAAGCTGTGTGCCAACGCTTTAAAATTCCCAACGACTGCAAACGCCTGGCATTAAAGGTCTGTGAATTTCACCTGATGTGCCACAAGGCTTTTGAATTTGGCGAGCATACAATATTAAAACTGTTTAACCAGTTAGATACCTGGCGTAAGCCAGATGAGTTTGAAGACTTTCTCCTGAGCTGTGAAGCCGACTATAAAGGACGTTTGGGTTTTGAAGAAAAATCCTACCCCCAGGCCGCCTATTTACGGGCTGCCGCAAAAGCGGCCAGCGCCATTAATGCCAAAGCTTTTGTCGAACAGGGACTTAAAGGGTTAGAAATTAAAAAAGCGATCGATGCAGCCAGGTTAACGGCAATCGGCGAAGTAAAAGTAAAACTCACTCATACGGCACCTGCTCATCCCTAAATAAAGCATTTACTCAAGCCAGCTCAGGACGGGACAGAGCCATATATAAAGCCAGCTCCTATCCATCCTTTTTTATACAAGTAGAGCGCTGGATAAATAGCTTTGTTTGCATTTAGTGTTGCTGTTAATTATTCACTGCGGTATGAAAAGCAGCCAGTAGCGATGAAATGTATGAATTGCTAGTGACGGACAGGCAAACAATAACGCTTAGGTTAACATGAGCTAACAGAAAGGCGATTGCCCTCAGGGTTGCCAGGATCGCATTTAGTACCGGGCGGGTTACTGACATAGCTGAAACGCTTATTGTCGTTAACCCGCCCGGCTTTTGCTCCGTTTACGCCATAGTCAATCTTACGTGGTTAACATGACTTCTTGCGGCTAAGCACTCTCCAGCGCGCTTGCATTTCGTCTATTTTCTCCCGGTAGCCGATAACCTGATATTTGAGCCAATAGCACAGGTGCCTGATACCTTCACTGGTGTGCTCGGTGATGCATTCGGGCTCGCGGGTAACCGCTGAAAATGCATCGAACAGGAAGGCGCATTCTTCGCTGAATTTGTCAAAATCTTCACTTAGATTGGCAAAATCGCTCGACAGCTGTTCCCTTTTTATTGCATCCTCAGTGAGTGGCAGGTTTGATTCAGACATGATATTTGCCTCCCTTATTAGTTAACGGCGTATAGCTGCTGGCATAAGCTGCCAATGGAAGCTTGGTTATGAGGGCAGGTATATTTTCTGTTAAAGAAACTTTAACCGAGTGAAACTCTGGCATATCATTAGGGTTAGCCATGATGGATACCTCGCTTATCTGTTGTGGTTAGCTGTCTCTGAGTGTTGCAGCACTTAGGGGCAGCGCTTGGTTTATCTGCTGGTTCTCTTCTTTAAACACCTCCGCTGACGGGAATTCACCTGTTAGTGATAGTACAAAATACCGGAAAAATCCCCCTGGGTTGGCATTTAATGTTTATGTCAATTGCCCGCACTGTATCGATAGCAGTACGAAAACATCAACTATATGAAATGTATAAATAAAAAAGGCTGATAACTTGTTACAGGGCGGCAACAGTCAACGCAAACATAGCCGGATAAATACATCCGTGCATAAAAAAAGCCACATCTGTCGATGCGGCTTTTTATTAACTTATTAACCTTAAAAGATTAAAAGTTATAAGTAGCTTTCACGTAATAGTAACCGCCGTTGTAATCAAACGGACCACTTTCGTAAAACTTAGCGCCTAAAACGCCGTAAGCAGGGTCATCACCACGTTTTAATTCTTCGGCTTCCTGGTCGAACAGGTTATTGGCGCCTGCCGACAAGGTAATGCTGTCACTGAAGAAGTAGCTCACTTCGGCATCAACGGTTACCGCTGATGACGCAGTTTCAGAACCCCACACAGAAGTATCATCGGCATGGGTAGCATAATACTCACCAAAATAATTGGTACGTACAAACATGCTGACCGAATCCCAGCTCTGGGCTATGGTAAAGGTGGCTCTGTGCTCAGGCATACCTTCTTCTAAGCGGCGTACTTTACCCTCGTTAGTGGTTTCAGGGTTAAATTTATCTACCTCGGTTTTATTCCAGTTATATGCCAGGCTAAGCTGGGTATCACCGTTAAATAACTCCATACCGTAGTTAGCAACTAAATCAACCCCTTGAGTAGTGGTATCAAAGTCATTGGCAAAATAAGTTACCGCTGAAATCAATTCAGGATTCTGTACACCTGCCGCCCTAAGAGCATCGTAATCATTAGGATCTACGTCTATCTGGCTCGACTGGGCAATACGGTCGGTGACTTCAATGTTGTAATAATCCAAAGTTACAAATAGAGCACCGTCAGAATAAACCCCACCAAAGGCGTAGCTGACTGATTCTTCCGGATCCAGCTCTTTACCGCCGTAGAAAGAAGATAAGGGATCAGTCGGTGGCGCCAGGAAGGTCTGAATTAGATCGCCTTCAACAATAGAGGTTTGGGTATTAACCACATTGGCCTGACCTACGGTCGGCGCCCTGAAACCAGTACTGTGTGAAGCACGTAAAGAGAGTTCATCGTTAACAGAGAATTGTCCCGTTAGCTTATAGTTAAGGGTATCGCCGAAAGAGGTGAAGTCCTCATAACGTACCGCGGCCCCCATCATAAAGGCATCGCTAAAGTAGGTTTCTACATCCACATAAGCGGCAACATTACGGCGAACATTTTCACCGGCTGATTCAGGGCCGAACCCTTTAAAACCATGTGAGCCAATGCTAAAGCCCTGATCCGCCAAGTCACCCGCTTTCCAGGAGGCTTCTTCACCGGCAACGATTTCAAAGCTTTCTTCACGCCATTCCAGACCGGCAGCAACATTCATCGGCTCTTCCAGACCAACTTCTACCCCTTTAGAGATATCAAAGTTAAAGGTTTTCTCTAACTGGATATATTTACCCGTTTCAAATGACATCGGACTTTCCGGCCCTAATGACGGGTTAATGGTGTTGTTCAGGAAGAAGGTAGAAGCATTTCGGCCAACCGAGCCGCTCAAGTCATAGTAGGCTTCGTCAAGGAAACCACCACTGATTTCCCCTTTGGTGCCGATAGTTAATGCAGTATCTACGATATTACCGGCAAATGAAGGAGTATAACCGCCCGGATACATTTCATTTACCGCAAAACAGTTCTGCCCTACAGCGGTATTTGGATCGGCAATCAATGCATAGTTATCCTGGCCTAAAACATTACCTGTAGTAATATCAACCGTTGGACACTCAACACCTGTACCGACGCCGTCTAAATCCCCCACTAATAGGGTAGCACCGTCATCAACCGAGTAAACATTACCGCGGTTATGCGGGTTACGGTAGTAGAAACCGCCGGTAGCATCACGTTCGGAGTAGTTACCAAACATGTAAAACTCATTATCATTGCCTAAGTCCAGGCCGACATTAGCAAAAAGGGTAATGTCATCTTCAATTTCCGGATTACCCCAGACTTGCGCCGGATCATTTATCGAAGTGTTACCTGCGTCGCTCAATCCCTGGGCATCAGGTCTTTGCACACTGCGGCTGGTCGCATCGGCATTTTTCAACTGAAAACTTAAATTAACAAAGCCGTCGTCGGTGAAAGGCAAACCCAGGTTACCGTCAACTATCGTTGCGGCGCCGTCGCCTTCATAATATTCACCATGTTTGACCGAGATAGAGCCGCCGTCGGCGTCATCTTTTAAGACAAAGTTCATCACACCGGCAATGGCATCTGAACCGTACTGGGCCGCAGCACCGTCACGTAATACTTCCACCTGCTTTAAAGCAACACTTGGAATAACGGAAATATCAGGCCCCTGGGCACCATCGTTAACCCCGCCCCCCTGGAAAGCAATAACCGAGGCGCGGTGGCGGCGTTTACCGTTTAATAAGATCAAGGTACTGTCTGATGATAAACCACGCAGGTTTACCGGACGAATCAAGGTAGCAGCATCACTGATAGGCTGGGCGCGCACGTTAAAAGAAGGAATCGCTCCCACCAGCATATCAAGCATATCGGTAGAGCCGGATTTAGCCAATTCGTCACCGCCGATCAGATCAACAGGCACCGGAGAATCGGCAACAGAGCGTGGCGCGGCCCTAGAACCAACCACCACTATTTTCTCAACGTCTTTTTCTTTTGCTGCAGCATCGGATTCGGCAGCGTAGGCTGGCATTGTACCTAACGCAAAACCCACTGCTAGGGCTAACGTACCGGCACGAAATTTAGTAGACATGTTATTTCCTTCCCAATAATGGTAATTAAGTTTTTATAATTATCTATTTTTATTCACTGAGTGATTTTTGTTATTGCTCAAAAATTCACTAGCTGCAATTATTTATAAAACAGCTAAAACCGCATTACAAGAGGCTTGGAACTCAAACCGAACTTTATTCGGTTAAATAACCAGCAATTATTCAAATTAAGTTAAGCATTAACCTTAAACACCTTGATTGTGATCAAAGCCCGCAGCCCCATAATTGGCGATACTTATAGCCATTTCGAAAAAAACCGCATCTGCGAAATTATTCGTATTTCATCGAAAATGAAAAAGTTCAAAAAAAAATAAATAAAAATAAAAAATTTTTTTATCCGTAAAAAAATCAAACAAATAAAGTACAATAAATTTACAAGAATACAACAGCAAAAATCAGCCAACTTTTATTGGCTTCCACCGCCCGGGTGGCTGCTGTTGCTTAATCCGTCAATTTCAGGCCAGAGCCAAGCAAATAATTAGCTAAAAATTTTAAATAACTATTCCCGGCATTCAGATTCATGGCTGCGATTAACATACGGTGATTAACAAACGACAACTAACATAAAAGATCCCGCCAGGGCATACCCGGGGAAAACAACGAAGAATAAAAAAAGCCGACAGCAATTAAAAAGTAATTACCGCCGGCCTGATAGGAGAACAAGTCTGTGACAGGCTAAGCCCGGTTAGACCAGGCGAGCAAATACCGCCTGATGCGGGGCTAACACCAGGGTTTCGTTATCCTGGCTTAACGACTGGAATCCGTGCCCTTCAAGAGCAGACAAATTCATCCCGGACATTAGCGGCATCAAGCTTGTGCGGTCAGCAAAATTAAAACAGCAAAGCAGGGCCCTGTCCTGATCACGACGAATAAAAGCTAAGATATCATCAGGCGCGTCAATAAATTCAATATCACCGTATAACAGCTCGGGATGTGCTTTACGCCAGCGGACAAATTGCCGGTAGGCCGACAATAACGAGTCTTGCGCTTGCTGCTGACGATCAACGGCACAGGCTCTGTGCTCTTGCGGTACAGGCAACCAGGTTTGCTCCCCCGCCGAAAAACCGCCATTTACCTGGTGTTCAAACCAGGGCATAGGGGTACGGCAACCGTCGCGTCCTTTAAAATTGGGCCAGAAAGTTATGCCGTAAGGATCCTGCAACTGCTCAAACGCAATTTCCGCCTCCGTCAGGCCAAGCTCTTCCCCCTGATAGGTACAGACACTGCCGCGCAGGGATAACAACATGGCATTGAGCATTTTCGCCAGTTGCGCACTGGTATTGCCTTGACCCCAGCGGCTCAATACCCGGGTAACGTCGTGATTGCCTATCGCCCAGCAAGGCCAGCCGTCGGTTAAGTTTGCTTCCAGGGTTTGTACCGTGTTGCGGATATAGGCCGGACTGAAATCTTTGGTTAGCAGCTCAAAGCTGTAAGCCATATGCAAGCGCTTATTGCCCAGGGTATAGTCGGACATGGCTTTGAGGGAGTCTTCGCAGGAAATTTCTCCCAGCGACACCACGCCGGGATATTTGTCCATCAAAGCGCGGATATCTTCCATAAAACCAAGGTTTTCCGGCCGGGTATTATCATAATGGTGATATTGATAGGCGTAAGGGTTATCTTCGCTAAAACCCCGCCCTTTTCTGTCTTCACTGGCCTTGGCGGGGTTATCCCGTAACTGCTGATCATGGAAACAGAAGTTGATGGCATCGAGACGGAAACCGTCGACCCCGCGCTTAAGCCAAAACTCGACATTATCGAGCACGTGGCGACGCACCTCGGGATTATGGAAATTCAAATCAGGCTGTTCGGTTAAAAAGTTATGCAGGTAATACTGCTCTCTGCGCGGCTCCCACTGCCAGGCACTGCCGCCGAAAATAGATAACCAGTTATTCGGCGGCGTACCGTCGGGCTTGGCGTCCGCCCATACATACCAGTCGGCCTTATCATTGCTTTTATCCTGGCGGCTTTGCTGGAACCAGGCATGCTGATCTGAGGTATGGCTGAGCACCTGGTCGATGATCACTTTCACCCCTGACTCTTTGGCCACGGTAATTAAACGGTCAAAATCTGCCATAGAGCCGAACATGGGATCAATTTCCCGATAATCGCTGATATCATAGCCAAAATCTTTCATCGGCGATTTAAAAAAGGGCGACACCCAAACCGCATCCACGCCCAAACTTTTGATATACGGGAATTTATCAACAATACCGGCCAGATCTCCTATTCCGTCCTGATTAGCATCCATAAAGCTGCGGGGATAAATTTGATAAATAACGGCGCCACGCCACCAGGGTTGTTGTTTCATTGGCAATCCAAATTGTCATTACGGTGATTATTTTTCATTTTGGTGAATAAGATCACAACGAAGGAGAAAGAGGATTCAGCATAAATACCCGGCAGGCCTTGTGCAATAAGTCTGCATACGTATGCAGCCGTTCCCGGGGGCTTGGCGGCTATGCATACGTATGTATGGCGGGGCCAAAATGTCGCCGACAAATACCGCCTGATAAACTTCCCCGTGCCGCAGCCGGATATGAGAGAAAATAGCATTGGCTTTTCCGGCAACGGCAGGCAAGTTACTCCACAGTCAAAAAGTTTTCATAGCCGTCGATAGCAAAATAACGCAGCGACTTTTTATGCTTGATTTTTTTAGCTATCAGCTGCTCCCCGCAATAGATTTTAACCACCTGCTTATCGCCGTTACTGTCGGTTTCGTAACCGTGATCGTCGTTTAATCTCAGGTTATCAAACTCGGTTTTCATTATCAGCTTCACTGATGTTCCCCCTTTCTCAGGACTTTATCGCACCACAAATCGCCTAAAGGGAATTTAAATACTTCACTTTAAGGCGGTTTTTGACTTGTTTATTTTCGGGTATAATAGCGGTAATTACAGCACAGGATAATCTCCATGTACCGACTTATTCATCTTTTTCTGGGTTTTACCTTTTTATTGATCGGCGCCATCGGAGTCATATTGCCGTTATTACCCACCACTCCCTTTATTATCCTGGCCGCCTATTGTTTTTCCAAAAGCTCAAAAAAGTTTCACCTCTATCTGCTTAATCACCGCCTGTTCGGCGGCATGCTGCGCGACTGGGAAAGCTACGGCATTATCCCGTTTAAGGTAAAGTGCCTGTCTACGGCTATGATGCTGGTCATGATTTCCTATCCAATATTTTTTCTCGGCCTTGCCTGGTGGACCAAACTCTTGGTACTGCTCACCGTGATAGTCGCCTTAACTTATATCTGGAGCAGGCCGTCACGCATTAACGCCAAAGAAGGAGAGGCGGTTTTAAAGCAAGACAAGCAGGCCAACGAAGCTTAATGCCCGGCCAACCATAATCATCAGAGCCCTGACGCGACCTGAGTTCGCAGCATAATTGCCGATAGCAGCTCGCCCCGGTTCATACTTGCATGTACAGCCACAGCTCCTGTTCATCCATGAACCCGCAAAGATAAATACATCCGTGTATAAACCCCGCTCCTGTTCATCCATGAACTCGCGGGATAAATACATCCGTGTATAAAAAAACGGCTCACATCCGGAGCCGTTTATTGAGGGGCTACCGGATCGCCCCGGAAGCCATCATTTCATAAGCTTAAAAGCTTTGGCTGTAACTTAACGATAGTGCCCGACCACGTACCGGATACAGGCGGTAATCTGAGTCGGTGACATCCCCTTCCCATTTTTGCAACGGCACTTCACGGTCAAAGGCATTGAGCACTTTAATGGAAACATCGGCATTCCAGGCAAGATCTAACCTGTAGGTAAAGTTAGTCATGGCCCAGGAAGGCAGGCTGTTGGGGTTGTCGCCTGAATCAAAAGCATCGACCTGCTTATCGTAAAAAACCGTATAGGAGCTAAGGGTATGATCCCCCATGTTCCAGCTCAGGCTTAAGTTGACGATATCGTCCGGTGCGCCGATATCACCGGCTTCATCCGTACCCTCTTCCAATACCCCCTGGTCGTTAATTTCTGAGAAAACCGTTTCAAAGGTATGGGCCCAGTTAACCACGGCGGAAAAATCACCGAATTCTGTTGCCGCTTTCCAGCCCAGCTCGATATCCATACCGCGGCGTCTAGAGTCCCCCAGGTTGACCTTGGTACTGTTAACCCCGATCAGACGGCCCTGGGCATCGCGCTCAAAACCTGTACCGGGAAAGGCATCGCCAACGCTTGCGCTGCTGCCCTGGGCCAGTAAACGGGCGGAGTGCCACATAACATCATGCTCATCAAATTCAGTGATCAGCTCTTCAAGTTCGATACTCCAATAATCCGCCTTGATATAGGCATCATCGGTAATGTTATAGGCAAAACCGACATTCCAGGTGGTAGACTCTTCCGGGGTCAGCTCCTTGTTGCCTGAGGTATCCACGGCGACATTGCGGCTGATATTACATTCGTCGCCGCCAAGCAAGTCCTGGCCATCGTTATAACAGGCAACATAATCTTTAACGTCAGCATAACCTACCGCCGATAACTGGTTAATATCCACCAGGGTCGGCGCCCTGAAACCTGTGCCCCAGGAAGCACGTACCACCAAATCATCCATCACCTGGTAGCGGGCAGATACCTGGGGATTGAAGGTATCACCAAAATCACTGTAGTCATCATAGCGGGCGGCAATATTAAATTCGAGTTCATCGGTTACCGGCATGCCCACTTCAGCAAAGGCGGCAACGATATCACGCTCGGAAATACCGGCCGAGCCCCCTGAACCGCCAACAACATTGCCGGCATCCGACTGGGCATCCACCAGGTTTTTCAAGCGCACTTCCCGGTATGAGGCGCCAAGATATACGCCAATGGCACCACCGGGCAATTCAAAGGTTTCAAACCCTACTCCGCCGCTGATGCTCTCCTGTTTCATTTCCAGATCGCGATCAAAGTTGGCCTTGATATAATCCGGCGCAGCAGAGTTGGCATCACGCGGATCCCAACCGGCAACGATTTCTCCCTGGCTGACATTCGATAAGTTCGGATCGATAATTTGATCCAACTCTTCGTTATAAACCCCGATTGCCCCGGCAACCAGACCTTCCTGGACATAATTACTGCCAAACGAGCGCATGGTATAACGGTTGAAGTTATAATTGAAATCCCAGTCAAAATCTTCATAGTCGCCGGTCAAACTTAAACTTAAGTCCTGGACATCATTATTATATTCTGCGGTACGCGGACCAAACTCGGTAAAGCGGTAACGCAGGCTGTCTCCGGCATTAACGGCAATCAGGCTATCGGTTTCAGGCAGATCATTTTCAAAGGTCACACCGCGGACACTGGCGGCAGCCGAAACATCGGTAGAATTCATGTGAGCCCAGTAACCGCGCACATAAAACTCAAGTTCATCGGTCAGCTCATACTGGAAGCTGGCCATAATATTATCGCGCACCGTATGGGGACGATATTCGGCATCCTGGGTATAGTCATAGGCACAAATCACATCATTAGGGTATTCTGAATCACCTAAAGGGCCGACATATTGTTTGCCAAAGCTGTCACACTGGCCGTCCCGCTGCGGAGACTTCCAGTCATAATTACTGCCGTCAACAATAACACGTGACGAGGTCGATAAACCAAACCAGCTGTTGATATCTCCGGGATCGCCATTCACCACCCGGGCTTTGGCATAATCGATATCCGCCAGACCGATAGCGCTGCGCTCGTCATGCTCATAAACAAAAATGGATGAACTTCTCTCCCCCCGGGTGCCGGTAACCAGGCTAAAGGTATTGCGGTCGCCGCCGCTGATTTCTGCCCGCTCTGTGGTGCCTTTGACCTGGATACCGTCAAAATCTTTTTTCAAAATGATATTAACCACACCGGCAATGGCATCAGAGCCGTAAACGGCCGAGGCACCGTCGGTTAACACTTCGATACGCTCAACCGCCGCCAGGGGCAAGTCATTGATACTGGACGCACCGCCATCAAGAATCGGCGATTTAGCCATGGGCTGGCCGTCTAATAATACCAGGGTATGAAACAGGCTCTGGCCCCGCAACTCTATGGTTTGCTGTGACGACCAGGTATTGTTGGCACGGTTACCACCGCTGCCTTCGGCATTAAAAGTACTGAACTGCAATACCTCAGCCACGGTAGAAAAGCCAAGCTTTTCAATATGCACCGCGTCAAAAACCGTCACCGGCGAAGCGCCGACAGTATCCACCCGCTTAATACGGGAGCCTGTAATTTCAATCCGTTCAACCTGCTGCGTAGCGGCATCAACCACGACATCTTCAGCAAGCACCGCCCCCGGCACCGTTGATAATAATGACCCCAGGGCAAGGGCAACCAGAGATTTTTTAAAATTAGATTCAAAGCCTTTCGTTTTCATATTTCCTCTCTTAGCTTATGCGCCCACATACCTGTAACAGCTGAAGGCATTTTTGTTATCAGAGTTTTATTATTTTTTGAAATAAGTCATACCAACAACACATATACATTATATTGTATACAATGATTTTGTTGGATTTTGAGTATAGAGGAATTAATCGGCTTTTGCAGGTTATTTTTTCAACTCATTTAACTTTTCGTTAAATAATCGTGGAATAAATAATAAAGAAATGAGCTTCACAGCAGGCTGGCTACGGCTTTGGTGCATCACCTTGCTAACGGATATTAAGGGCCCCCGGTTTCACTGACACCGCCTTACTGAGATATCTGCCGATGATTAGAGACTTAACTAAAGAGCTGGGGGGGCTGGCATATCAAAAACTTTTAGCTGGAGAATTAATACAAAGGAACATCGCGAGCTATAACTTGTACTGCTTACCGCCCAGATCAAGTATTTTGCCCGCTTACCAAAAGCACGGGGGTCGGGTTAAGACAGGTTAACAGCAAAATATCTTATAAATTTGGCAATAACATTATTGCAGCGCTCCCCATGAGCTGGACTGTATTTTCCTCATCAAAGATTTTGTCTATTAGCTTAACGATAGTGCCCGCATCTGGCTTTTCTTGAGTCTCGCTAACCTGCCACTTCATCGTGATCTCGGTATTTGCCCTAATAGGTGCCGGAAACTTATGATATTACTTAAAATTTGTTAGCCGAACATTCGAGAATTCTACATTAACAAGAAGCTGCACAAGCAATTTAAAAAGCTTGTAATAAGTTACCAAATAAAAAAGCTTCGTGTTTTATCACGAAGCTTTTACCATCAACCTTTTAAGGTCTGCTTTTATCCTCTAAAAGCCAAGCTAATCAATGCGTCCATCAACCAAGCTGTTCAAGAGAATTTCTCCACTAAAATTTATAAAAGTATCTATATCGCTTTTAGTGAGAGAACACAGTCAATTCAACATCTTCAAGCTCAGAGGCTGAAGAGAAAGTGATCTTCCACTCACCCGATACCGGACGCTCAAGTAATAATACTTTATTTGTACCTTCACCAACGGCTTCAACGATAATGCTTTCAGTTTCTTCTTCAGCAGCTTCACCATCGCCTTCTCTGGTGGTTTTAGCTGTTTTCAGGGCTTTTTTATTGCCGTCTTTTTTCCAGAACCAGTCACGGCCGTCGTCACCGGATTCGTCATCACCAGAATCATCGCCCTGGTCGTCGTCGCCCCAGTCATCGTCACCCCAGTCATCGTCACCCCAGTCGTCGTCACCCCAGTCATCTTCGCCCTGGTCGTCATCGCCCTGGTCGTCATCGCCCCAGTCGTCGTCACCCTGGTCATCTTCGCCCTGGTCATCTTCGCCCTGGTCGTCATCGCCAAAGTCGTCATCACCGAAGTCATCATCGCCCCAGTCACCTTCACCTGTGCTGTCACCAATTCTTTCGGCTACGATATCAAGTTCACCTTCACCGCCGGCAGTGGCAATGTAGAGCACATTGATATCTTCAGGTACATCTAAGACAAACTCTAACGCTTCTTCATCCGGGCTGTAGCTGAAAGTTTCCTGGAAGGCCATGTAGCTGGTTTCTTCATAATCACCTTCTTCCCAGTCATCGCCTCCTTCCCAGTCATCATCACCGCCGGCAAGGCCTGACGGCTCTTCATTACCGGCAACGGCGCTGTCTATCCAGGTTTTAAGGCTGGCCACATTGGCATATACGCCGTATTTCCCTTCGGCCGCACAGCCTTCGCCCCAGCTGACAACACCAACTTGCACCATGCCATTACCGGTATCTACCACCAAAGGTCCGCCACTGTCGCCCTGACAAGAGTCTTTACCGCCTTCGGCCAAACCGGCACACATTTCCGTGTCCTGAACCTGACCGTCATAAGCCGTTGCCTGGTTACAAATTTCATTGGTTACATAAGGTACGGTAACTTCCATCAATTTATCTGGCATTTCACCGCCTGAGCTTAACGTACCCCAACCGGAAACCAGCATGTCTTTACCGGCAGCCATATTGGCAGTAAAGAAAGCATCATCGGCTAAAGTAAGGGCTGCTGCATTACTGTCAGTAACCTTTTCAGCTAATTTCAGTACTGCGACATCTTTTGACAAATCCGGATATTCCTGATTGGTATAGGTCGTTGCCACCTGGATAACCTGGCCAGAGCCGTCAGTTAAGCTATGAGCGCCGACACGTACCTGAAGCTCAGGATTATTACCATCAACCCCTTCCATACAATGGGCAGCCGTTAATACCAGGTCGTCACCAATAAGCGAACCGCCACAGAAATGGCTGCCGTCAGTTGATTGCAAAGACACCTGATACGGGCGGGAATGAGGAACTGATTCTTCCCCGCCGACAATGCGGATAGAAGGCAGGCCACTATTAGATTTAATGGTGGTTCCGGCAAAAGCCGATGTACTGGCTAATACTGCTAAAGCTATTAACGATTTTTTCAACATAGTTCTAACCTCTGAAGTTTTAGTTGTATTCCTTAACCGACACCCGCTGTATTAAATTTCAACTAGCTATTGCCGATGTCGCCAGTTGATTATTGCCCCAAGACCATCGCCGCTGTAGTGACAAAAATTAGCGGAATGTATCCAAATGTATCCACAAAGCCCAAAACTCCCTCATGCGCATACAAAACCAGCAAGCACATGATTTTTAAGAGTAAAACCATTTTTTAAAGCTTGTTGTCCGGAGATTGTCAAAACGGGGAGAGTGGCACTGAGGCCGGAAAATCTATGGCCTGACAGCGAACATCAGACAACAGGCCACCTTGTACAATCCGGGCGTACAAACCGATACAAAAGCCTACAATGGCTTGCTACTAATCCCAAAGCCGATACGGTTTACTAACCGCACACTATCACTATCTCAGTTTTGACCGGTCCCTGTTAGCAAACTGACTAACCTTATTAACTTCCCGGCAAACTTAAGCAGATAAAAATCATCAAGCACAACCGGGTGAGCAGTTAATGCGCAGTATTTTTGTAAGAATTTACATGGGAATGTTCCTGGCCATGATAGCCATAATGCTGGTAATTGCCGTTTGCAGTTATTACATCAGCAAGCACCGGATTTCAACCCATGTGCAGGAAAATTATGGCGGTACTTTTCGCTTGATCAGTGAAGGTGCAGCCCGTCATCAGGGTGAAAAACAAAGGTTATGGTTATCGGCAATCGAGAAAATCAGTGATCTGACATTTGAGCAAAAAAATATCAGTAGCAAAACACTAACCACTAACATCTATCAACAACTGCAACGGGATAAATATGTTTTTAATATCAATCCGCTGTTATCCGGCGGACAGGTGCTGATCAAGCTCGCCGATAAAGAACATTATTTAGAGGTAAAGCTGGCAGATTTTGGCAGCTCCCTGGTACGCACCAGCGCGTTTCTTATACTCAATGAGCTGGGGCGCCATAAAAACGAACAAAGACTCCAGGCGCTGGACAATATCAGATCTATGTTTAACTACCCTATTCAGTTAAAAACCTTAAAAAAGCTGCACTTGCCCACAACCAATATCCGCACCATAGAAAAGCGGGATATTTCCGTGGTATTAAAAAACTCCACCACCAGCGTACCGGCATTGCAGGCCTATGCTCCTTTGGGTAACAGTCCTTATGTACTGGTCCTGGGGGATATTCCTTTTTTCGAATGGTTCCCGGTATCCCTTATTCTACCTGGTGTATTGGCTATTTTAGTGTTAATGGCCATCTCCAGTTACCTCCTGGTCAGCCCGCTGGAAAAACGCCTGGCCAGTATAGATAAACAGATAGAACTTATCGGCCATGATAAAGACTTATCTATGCCAGCCCCTTTGGGCTCAGATGCCATCGGTAAATTATCCAACACGGTCAATACCATGGCGCAACGCATACATAAACTTATCGATGCCCAAACCGAAATGATCGGCGCCATCTCCCATGAACTCAGGAGCCCGGTCACCCGCATTCGTTTTCGTACCGCGGCAATCGAAGATGATCAAAATCCGGTGTTAAGCAAGCAGGCATCCGGGATTGAAAAAGATCTCGATGAGCTTGAAAGCCTGATCGATGAAGTGCTGACCTTTTCAAAGTTAAAACAGGATCTGCCGGCACTCGATCTGGAAGCGATTTCGGTGGGCGAATTCTTCAGCCAGCTCAACCATAAGCTGAAAATAAATAACCCTGCTATCACCATTACCTACCCGGCCAACAGCTGCGACACCTTTTTTGCTGACCGGCGATACCTGCACCGGGCAATAGAAAACCTGATCATCAATGCCCTTAAATATGCCACCGACAAGGTAGAAATCGGCTATGACTTTTGCGATCAGCAACAAAAAATCTGGGTAGCGGATAACGGCCCAGGTATTCCGGAAAAAGACCGTAACTCGGTATTTGAGCCTTTTAAACGGCTCGACGCCAGCCGCGACCGACAATCGGGCGGTTATGGTTTAGGCCTGGCAATAGTAAAACAAATCGCCCATTGGCATACCGGTCAAATCAGCGTTGCCAACAGCAGCAGCGGCGGCGCCAAATTGCTCTTCAGCTGGCCCAGAAAGCTCAGTGGCAATGAATAGCCATGGCCCATGCCATTATTTTTACCGGCCTATAGCGGATAAACGTATTAGCCATGATAAATAAAACACTTACGACATTTTCATGCTTGTTACTCCTGGCCAGTTTTACCCTGGCCGGCCGGGAAACACCTGAAAATCCGGCAAGTGATGATATTATCGCCCCGCACACACACCAACAAGTAAACGAAAAAACAGACAGTGAAATATTAACCAGCCTGGATAACCTGACCCTGGATCTGGAAAACGAATTATTTGAAGTCGAGCAGGGGCAAAACAACAACACCTTAAACGCTGAGGCAATCGCTGGCTGGGAGCAGGAACTTTCCGATCTTGAACAAATGTCTGCCCTGGATAATTTTGAGCAAGTGCAATTCCCCCCTTTAATGACAGAGCAGCCGATTGGCGAGTGGCTGGAAACAGCAGAGCCTGCTGAAACGCAGGGCAAGTCCGTTGAAGAATTTGGCGTTGGTATCGCCGGTGAGCAGGAGAATTTAATCAACAGCCTGGATAACAGCGACCTGATGGATTTTGAAGATAACCTTGACGTGTGGAGTGACGACCTTGTTGAAGATCAAGCAAGCGATGCTGACAACTATTACTGATATATTTCCGGCCTTTTGCCCCCAAAAAAAACAAGGCCCGGCATTACTATTACTTTTACCAGTGCTTTTACTGGTATCACCTCAACTTAAGGCAAAAGCAAGCTCCAGCGCAGAACTGCTTAAACAGGCCATTTTTTTGCGAAAAAACAGCCAATATCACCAGGCACTTGAGCTACTGTCCCCGCTTAAAAGACAACACGGCGACCATAAACGCATCAATATCGAACTAGCTTTTAATTACATCAACTTAAGCGACTTTCACCTGGCAAATAATATCGCCGCCCATATAGAAACCCTGAATTTAAGCGCAAAAGAGAAAAGAACATTAGCAGCGTTAAAAGCAATCATTAAAGAAAAAGAAAAAAGACAAAGGGCTTCACATCTTTTTACTACCCAGCTAAGTACTTATGCCGGCATTGAAACCTTTACCTCCCGCTTCCCGATAGATTATTACATAGAGGTTGTTGACCCTTCAGGATTTAGTCCGGGTAATGAAGGTGAGCACCTCAACGCCCCCGAACTAAGCACAGGTTACGATAATAACAGCTATTATAGCGCTGTTTATCCTGACAAGTCCTTCCCGGAAGAAGACAGCAATTACATTATGGAACACAGCACCGCCCGGGAGAAAAAGCAAAGCACATATCACGCCCAAAAAGTGAAAGTTAAACACCAGTATCGCCATGACAAAAAGCTACGGCTCTTTTCCTCGCCATTAATATTTAGCTGGCGTAACCAGGTTTCCTATTACCAAAAACAAGGACAAAAAAAAGACCTGGATAATCACGTTATCGATCAGGGCAAAAAGCTTAACTACCGCCAGCTAAAACTCGATACCGGCTTCAATTTGCTCAGTGATAGCCTGTGGTTATTTAACTTCAACTTCAGCCATCTAGCTCATTATTATGATGGCAAGCACCTGCTTGATGAAGATAAGCTGACGTTATCCGCCTCTATGCCAATAAAGCAAAACCGCCTGACCCTGGCCGTAACCAAAGGGAAAAAAAGCTACCAAGGTTTATATAATTTTTATAATAGCCAGCTGACAAATGCCGCCCTGGAGTATTCCCTGAACTTCAACCCTAGGCTGAAACTCCACCTCGGCAGCCGCTATCTGCAAAATAATGCCCGGGATATTTATAGCAACTATAATGAACAAACTTTTTACGCCCGGTTAAATTATGCCTTGCCCCCGGGACCGCTTTTTGGCTTAACCGGCTTTATCACGGTGAATTACCATAGATTAATGTACGAGATCCACGATCCCTCCCTGGTTAACTGGGGCCGGGAATATAAGCAATCTATTGCCGCGACCCTGCAATACCCGTTAACAGAAAACCTGATCCTGGGTATTAACGGTCATGTAAGCCGTAACAATAAAAACCAGCAGTCAGGCAAGGATGACTGGCAGCGGATAGAAGCGTTTCTCAGCTACCGGTTTTAACCCCCTTAAAAGCTACAAGCTGATACATAGCGCTACATAATTCACACAAAGCATCGCTGGCATAAATGCCGTTATGGCGGTTAAATATTAATATCTAGTTATCAGGTGAAATCATCATGAAAAAAAATATCTGTGCCCTCTTTTTTCTTTCCACTGCCCTGTTGAGTTGCAGCATTGTCGGCAACGCCGGCACTAAAAACAGCGCTAACGAACAACAAACCGTTATTCAGGACCCAAACGCCGACAGCAAACCTCTGAAAAAAGCGCTAACAAAACAAGAAACTATTTACGGCATCAATTACCAGGGAAATACCCTGAGTATCCAGCTGATGTCCAATGGCTGTACGACAACAAAATATTTCAAACAGGTTTGGTACAATAACCAACTGAAACTGGAGCGCATCAAAGAAGATTTCTGCCGCCGCCGCCCTCATAAAAAATGGCTGGATTTTGATCTGCCACAGGCATTTTCCTCCGTTACCGTAATTAATAAACTCGCATCTTAGGGACATTATTTGTTAATATTGCCCCTTAAATGCCCCTTTTCGTTCACCTTTGCAATTTTTAAGGAATATAAGCTTTACCATGGCAGGCAACTATAACGTACTTTTAATCGACGATGATATTGAATTAACCGAGCTGATCAGCGCCTACCTCAGCTCCAATGGTTTTACCGTCAAATGTTTACATCATGGCGAAAATGTCCTTGAAGCCATTGAAGAATTTCGTCCCGATGTCATTATCCTGGATCTGATGCTGCCGGGCATAGACGGCCTCACCATATGCAAAAATATCCGTCCGGACTTTAACGGCGCCATCATAATGTTGACCGCCCTGGGAGATGATATCGATGAAGTCACCGGGCTTGAAGTCGGCGCCGATGACTACCTGGCCAAACCGGTAAAACCCAGGGTATTGCTTGCTCATATCCGCTCGCAATTACGCCGCCAGAGTACGATCCAGCAAACATCCCAGGAAAATGGCATCTTTTGCTATGGCCAGCAAATCAAACTTGACGCCACCAAACGCACGGTAACCAATAATAACGAACAAGTGCTGTTATCCAGCGCCGAATTCGATCTCTTGTGGTTACTGGCGAAAAACGTCGGCACTATCATTAAGCGGGAAGAGTTACACCAGCAAATTTTCCGCTTGCCTTATGACGGCATAGACAGATCGATAGATTTACGTATTTCCCGTATCCGTAAGAAACTTAACGACGATCCCAAAGAGCCGAAAATTATCAAAACCGTGCGCAATGTCGGTTATTTATTGGCGTTGTGATCATTAAGTCCTGCCAAAACAAGCGGTAATTTATGGAACAGGAAATTACCGGTTACCATCTCGATGACGAACAGCACTGGGTGGCACAGTTAAGCTGCGGCCACTTCCAGCATGTGCGCCACCAACCGCCCTGGCAGAGTCGCCCCTGGGTCACCACAGAGCAGGGACGGATAAAAATGTTGGGTTACCCTTTGCACTGTAAAAAGTGCCTTGTTGGTGCCCCTAAAGATACAAAATAAGCTCCCTTTTCCTGGTAAAAATAAAACCCTTTCCTTGCTCCCAGCTGGTCACATCTGTCGTTAAAATTCGCGAAAAAAGCTAAATTTCAGACAAAAAAGCAAAAAGATCTTGCCTAAATGGTTCGACCAGATTACTAATAGATCGAATTTTAAACGATTCGTCCATAAAACAACCAAGCAGTACCCAGGGAGAAGATATGAAAAAAAGTATAATAATTCTTATGATGTCTTTGCTGTCTGTTATAGGAAACGCCCAGGCAGGCGATAGCGCTGCCACCAAGTATCCATTTGTATTTGTTCACGGCATTTTTGGCTTTGATGACATCTGGGGCATAGATTATTTCTACGGCATCCCCCAGGCCTTAAGGGAAGAAGGAGCACAGGTTTACCTGGCCCAGGTTTCCCCCGCCAATTCCACCGAGTTTAGGGGTGAGCAATTACGCACCTTTATCCAGGCGGTCTTGCTGGACAGCGGTGCGGAAAAAGTCAATATCATAGGCCATAGCCATGGCGGTCCTACCGCAAGATATGTCGCCAGTGTCAGCCCTGATCTGGTCGCTTCGGTGACCTCCGTTGGCGGCGTCAACTGGGGCAGCCGCTTCGCCGATGTCATGCGGGGTCTGGTTGAGGAAGACTCGGTTACCGAAGATCTGATCCGCCAGGGACTTAACGCCCTCGCCCATGTGATCACAGGCCTGAGCGAAGGGGAAGTATTACCCGAAGACAGCCTGGCAATGACAGAGTCGTTAACCACTCCAGGCTCAATCGCGTTTAACAGCCAGTATCCCGAAGGCATGCCGAGCAGCTATTGCGGCGACGGAGAGAAAATTGCCGGCAACGGCGTTTATTATTACTCCTGGTCAGGCGCCCAGCCTTTCACTCACCTGGTGGATCCGCTGGATTACGCCCTGCAGCTCACCAGCCTGGTGTTTGACGAAAAAAATGACGGCCTGGTATCTTCATGCAGCTCTCACCTGGGGAAAGTGATCAAGGATGATTATTATATGAATCACCTGGATGAAGTGAACCAGGCCTTCGGCTTAACCAGCTGGTTTGAAACCGACCCGGTCACCTTATATCGCCAACATGCCAACCGTTTAAAACAAGCGGGTTTATAAGCATGAAAAAAGTACTCGCGGCTTTGGCCGCGATTTCCCTGCTGCTGTTTGGCCTGAGCTTGCTCAAGCTGCAGCAGCTAGGCAACTCCTTTGCTTTAACAGCAGAAAAAGACACAGCAACGCTTTTGCCCCGGGCAGAGGAAAAGAAAGCCTCCTTCAAAAATAAACGCGAAAATAATCTATTGCCGAGTAAGGCTAACGAGCCAGACAGGACTCTCAACTCACAGCTAACCTTAAATTTAGCCTTGCGTTACCGCTTTGACGATATTATCCACCAGCATCAGATATCGGGAAAAAGTCTGGAAAATTTGCTGTTGGCATTAACCACCCGCCTTAACTTAACCCCAAATGCCGGTGAAAACCTGCAGGCCCTTTTTCAGCGTTACCGCCAATACCTAAGTGCCATGTCCGTCCTTAAAGCAAATGTCCCTGCCGTGGACAGGGTGATAGATCTCATCGAAAGCAGGCTGTTTTTACAACAAGTCTACGACCTGCAAAGCCAATACTTTTCAGAACTGGAGATTAGGGCATTTTTTGCCCATGAAAAAAATTATAACCGGCAAACCCTGGAGCGTGTTGCTATCCGCCAGGATACCAGTTTGGATAAAGAGCAGCGGCAAATGCTGATTGAACACCAGCTAAGCCAACTTGAGCCTGAAGAACTGGCGCCGCTGCAGCCGACCCTGACGGCAAGAAAAATCACCCGACTGTTAACCGGAGAAAGGGAGCAAGACCTGACCTTAGCTCCCGAAGTTTCGGCAAAGATCCGCGTAACCCGGGAAAAGAAACGTTTATGGCAGCAAAAGGTCAAAAGTTATCAGCAAAAAATCGCCGCCATGGGCCATCGCGATAATGACGGCTATAGCCTAGAGCTTGAAAACTACCGCTTGCAGCATTTTAGCGACAACGAATTGAAGCGGCTTAAGGTGTTTCTAAAACATCCTGAGTTATTAACAACCCCCTGACTCCTGGATAAAACCCAGAAACAAAAAGCATTTTTAGCAAAGGCTACTGACACATACTGTCAGTAGCCTTTGCTAACATGCCCCTTCTCTTTGCAGCAAATTTATCATCACTATGGCCGAACTACTGAAAAACGTATATACACAGGAATTTATCGCTGCTTTAGCACAGCAACTGACGGCAATCTACCCGGATTTTGAGAACAAAAAATTCCAGCAGCTGATTTTTGCTGCCAGCTGGCAGCAAAAAGAATTAAAAGCGCGCATGAACCATATAGCCCACAGCCTGCATCAGGTATTACCCGGGCCTTACCATCATAACCTGGTATTGCTCAAGCAAATCAAGGTCGAGCGCAGCGGCTTTGAATATATGTTTTTACCGGCTTATGTCGAGCTGTACGGCCAGGAAGATTATGTTGCTTCCATTCCGGCCCTGGCGCATTTTACCGAATTTGCCAGCAGCGAGTTTGCGGTACGGCCTTTTATCATCAAATATCCGCGCCAGATGATGGCGCAAATGGCGCTGTGGGCGAGAATGGACAATAAGCACCTCAGGCGTCTGGCCAGCGAAGGCTGTCGCCCGCGACTGCCCTGGGCTATGGCCTTGCCGGACTTTAAGCAAGATCCCTCGCCGCTGTTGCCGATACTGGAAGTGCTTAAAGACGATCCCAGTGAATATGTCAGGCGCAGCGTTGCCAATAACCTCAATGATATTGCCAAAGATCACCCAAAGCTGATAACCGGGATAGCAAAAAACTGGTTCGGGCAAACGGAAAATACCGACCGCTTAGTCAAACATGCCTGCCGTACCCTGTTGAAAAAGGCGGAGCCTGAGATTTTAACCTTGTTTGGTTTTGCACCGCCAAAAGCGATACAAGTCACCTCCCTTAAGGTACAAAAGCAGGTGGCCATGGGCGATCGGCTGAGCTTTTCCTTTACCCTGGCAACAAAGGCTCAGGCCCTGGGCAAGTTGCGTATCGAGTATGCGATTGATTATATGAAAAGCAACGGCAAACAGGCGCGGAAAATCTTTAAAATTGCCGAAGCCGACTACAATACCCGGCAAAAAGACATCACCCGGGAGCAGTCTTTTAAAGCGATATCCACCAGGAAACATTATCCCGGGGCGCACGGCATGGCGGTGATTATCAACGGCCAGGAGTTAGCCGCGGGTGAATTTACCCTGACGGCGGCCTGATCTGCCGAACCTGCTTGGCACAGTTAGCAACAAGCCATAAAATAAAACTCAGCCTGCATCCATGACGGAGGCAGGCTGAGTTGATTAGCACAAGTTAAAATTTAAAATAACTAGTTCACACTGAGCTGTAAGGTAACACCGCTGCCTTGCCCCGTGGCTTTGATATAATGCCAGCCACGCGCAGGAGCGTTGACAACCATTTGCTCTTCATTGCTGCCGGCATTGGCAGAAGCATTGTGGTGGTCCTGCTCGCTTGGCCAGTTGCCGCTGCTGTGATAGAGGCTGATATCGCCAGCACCATGTGCCGAGCCGATAGTCACCGAACTTTCACTGCCGTCGGCCCAGAAATAGACATACCGGGTTCCCTGCTCCAGACACACGGGGGTGGCATCAAACAATTCACCGCTGCTTACCGGCGACTGGCTTGCACAGGCATCCGGGACACCGGGGGCACTTTGCTGCCAGTTCACACTCAGCTCAACATCACTGAAGGGGTTGTATGGGTTCACCATAATAAACCACTGACCGGATGCCGGAGTGGCAATATTGACGGTTTCATTGTTGCCGTTTTCCCACGGACGATAATCATAGTCGTCCAGGGTCGGCGCATTGCCGTGCCGTACATATAAATCGGCATCGCCGGTGCCGCCGCTGATGCTGATTTCAACATTGCTGGCACCAGAGTCCAGTTCAAAACTAAACGACGGCTGCTCACTGCCGTCTGAGGCGATAGTGCGGCTGTCGCCGTTATTTAGCACATCCCCTCCCGTAGGAGGCTCTTCACCGTCAGTGCTTTGTACCGTTTCCAGCCAGCTGGAGAACTGGCTGTCATAGCGGCTGTTGATATTGTCTAACCAGAGATCATAGCCGGCATAATCGCCGCTTCTGACATGAGTGAGCATAGTATCGATATCCGCGGATTTTTCCTCGAACATAAAGCGTACCGCCAGGTAACCCCAGTCATAGATCTGGCTGGAACTGTCATTATAATCCGTGCGCAATAACTGGCTTAAGCTGTGGGTTTTATCCCGGGCCTGAGCCACGGCATCATCATTGCGGTCTTTTTTCGAGATATATTCCGCCAGGCCTTCTGACCACCATACGGTATCGTGGGCATTGCCGGTGGCAAAATCGCCGTGAAGATCAAAGCGCCCGTCCAGGTAATGAACATATTCGTGGGTCAGGTTCCACACGGAAAATTCCGGCAGCATCCATTCCGCTTCATAGGCAAAAAAGCGCGGAATATTGCCCACCTGCGACGGATCTCCTTCCAGATAAATACCGCCGTTGTCTGTGCTGTGGCCGAACAAGACACCGGAATACTGCTTATAATCACTGCTGCTGTCATAAATCACCAGCTCCAAAGTACTGTTGTTATCATCGGGAACCGGGGTATTGTTGGTCTTTAACTTCTGGTGGAAATACGTTTCCTGGGCACTCAAATCACTACAAATTTCCTGCAACTGGCCATTGGTCAAGTCCTGCGCCCTGACCCGTAAACTGCTGCTGCAATTATGGCTGATAGGCAGCACCTCGGCCATCAGATCTTCTTTGAAGTTACAGATGCCGTAATAGCTGCAGTTATCCGCATCGGCGTAATCTACCATGTCCGCCATTCTTAACCAGGCAGCCGAGCCTGAGCCGGTTACGCTGTACTTATCAAGAAAAGCCTTAACCAATACTTTTACAGACTCGTAGGTTTGCCCGCCATAAGTTAAAAAGCGCGACAGCTCCATAGCGGTATCGTTAAACTGGTATTCGTTGTCATGACCGATAAGGTCGGTATGGGTTTTCAGGAAGTTGTCCAGCTCATTGACCACACTAGGGTCTGCTTCAACCGCATCCCTGAAATTGGCATCAAAATTACCGCGATAGATCAAGGTCAGCACGCTGGTGAAACTGCCCTGCATATAATAACCCCAGTCTTTGCTGTAACGGCCTAACCAGCTGATCGCCTGGGGCAGATAACGGATACTAAAGTCCGTGCCTCCCATCAGGGTGATCACTTCCCGTAAAATCTCACCGTGGGCTTCATCGCTGCGGTAAAAGTGCTGATTAGCAGCAAAAGCATCTAAAAAGCCGAAGGCGGCATTGTTAAAGGCGCTGGTGTATTCACCGATCACATCGGCATTGCCCCATTGCGCCCAGGTGCCGACCCGCAGGAAAAGCACAAAGTTGGCTATTTTATTGCTGTTATCGCCCTGATAGCTCGCCGTCAGCGCCTGCGCTTCCCGGGCAATTTCTATCATCGCGGCTTCATTAAACAGGGCATGTAAAACATCTTGCTGCACGCCCCATAACTCGTCTTCCAGACAGTCAAAATCGGTGCTGCTTTTTAACAAATCATTCCTGGCTTTACCCGATACCGCAGCCAGGCTTTGTGCGGTGACATCACAGGCGGCAATGGCCGGATCATCCGCTTGCAGACTGAGGCTATTAAGCGATTTATTGCTGATGCTGCTTTGCTTTGACAATAGCGGCCTTTTCCTTTGCCGCAAATCAGATCGTGAAACCTTAGTCTCAGCACTCAACCCGGTTCCGGGAGCCTGCTCAAGTAAATGTTGTGGGATTTTTCCCTGGTGAATATGGCTTGAATGTCCGTCTGTGATGTGTGCCTCAACCGCCGCATGTTCGTTATTTGCAGCATTTGCCGAAACCGAATAACTCGCCGATAGCATCGCCATCGAAATCAGGGTAACCGTCCTTTTCATTTTCATTGTTATTTCCTTTCTTGCTGCCGTTTGGCGGCAGCTGTTTTAGTTTTAGTTGTTAACTTCCTTCTATTTAATGTGATCTCAGCGACAGACGGGCATTTAAACCTGAGCAAGCATAGCAATAACCCTGAACAGGTATATAAACAGCAGCCAAGTATGAACGCAATCACGACATAAAGAATAATGTATATTGTATATTTATCTAATAAAATGACGACATTTTTTCGTATGAATACGACGCAATAACATCTGACTGTAATAAAAAATTAATTTTCAAAGACTTATGACAAAGAAAAACTGCGAAGAAAAATAAGGGGAGATCCGCGAAAAGATCCCCGGTATTGAAAGCGGAGTCAGCTGAATTTGACCTACTCCGCCAAGGAAACTATTCGCTTATAAAAAACCAGCGCTTTGCTCACAGCCAGTTGCGTTATGATCATTGGCGGGAGAGCTTATCCGGATATGATCATAATCAAAACCTTGAGTGACGGTTTTCATTTCCCTTTCAAAATCATGGGCAATCTTGCCGATTTGATGCCCTTGCTGTTCCAGGGCATCAAAATCCTGCTGATGCTCGGCGATTAATTGATTTAAGGCATCAACGGCAATTTGCTGCTGCGCTAAATAACTCTTATCTATATGCAGGTTATTTTCATCCTCTTGTACCGCCAGCACGCTCAGCTGTTCAATTTGTTGAGAATAATCATCAATTTTTGCCGAAATAGCATTTATCGGCAGTTCCAGCGAAGCCATCAGGGTTTCTTGCTGCTGCAATTCCTGGTGAAGCGTTATCAACTCAGTTGTCATCGGCAAGGTTTTTACCAGCTGGCAATCTTTTAATAAATTAAGGCTATAACCCGTATCCGCTTCCTGCCCCGCCTGGCTATAACTGCTTAAGGCTGCAGTGAGTCCTAATGTTAATGACAAGATCACCGGCATTTTTTTATTTAATCGTTTCATGTCTCTTCCCCGACTTGGTTAGTAGTTATTCGCTAATAAATTAGCTGATAACTACTAAGTCGTAAGCCGGGGGAAAAAGTTTGTTTTTCTCCGCTATTTTTATTTTTACTTTTATTTTTGAGCCTTGCTCGCCAAGCGCTTACCAGGGAGCAGTTTCTCTCCCCAGTTATATATCGCCAAACCTGACATCACAAATACAGCCCCGATGATCAGGTTAACGCTCACGGTTTCATTATTGAGATAAGCCCCTATCGATAAAGCGATCGCCGGCGTTATCATGGTAATCAAGGTGACGGTACTCGCGCTTAATTTTTGCAGCACATAATAATACGCGACAAAACCTATCAGGGAGCCAAACACACCCAGGTAAAGAATCGCCCACAAAGATCTCGCCTGCCACTCATGAACCGGCATAGTACCGTCCAGCACCAGCCAGGCAAGAAAAAACAAAGGAATAGAGACCAGCAAAGCCCCCACTGTGGTCGCCATCGGATGAATCGCCACTTTAACGCTTTTAACCAGCACCGCACTCAGGCTAAAGAAAAATACCGCCAGTAAGATAAAAATCAGTCCCAGCGGATTTTGCTCCGTCATCGACAGGTTATCCGAGCACACCAGTGCCAGGCCGGATAAAGAAACTAACATAGCCAATTTACGCGTGCGGCTAAACTTTGCTTCATTAAGAATTTTTTGCGCCAGCAAACCGGAAACAACCGGTGACAGGCCAAAAATAAGCGACATCATACCCGAGCTGATATAAGCCGCCGCCATATAAGAACAGAGCATACCGCCAAAAATACCAAGCGCCGAAAACCAATAAACCTTCATCGCCTGCTTATTACCCGGCAGAGACATACCTTTACATTTAAGCAGGGTGAGGCCCAACACTGCGGCAATCACCATACGCATCAGTACCGCGATGGTGGGACTGACGGTTTCGCTGCTCCAGACAATTCCCAAAGGCGTTGTAGACCAGATTAATACAACGGCAAAATATGCTGCTGGTACTGACATGTTATTTTCCTTTTCCTTAATTGAACACAGTAAGACACGGTAAAGTGCAGTAAGAAAAGTTGCGGAATTTAAAGAGAAAGGACAAACACCGCAGTTTTACTTGCTGCGGCTCGGGGTTGGCTAACTAGACTAGCACTTTCTTCCCGCCACAGAGCAACTCTGCCATTGGACATTACCATTATGGGTAATATTCAAGCAGACCTGGTTTGGTTGTGACGATAAGAGCATAAAGTTCATAGTAACTAGTTTGCGCAATATATTAATGAATAATTTTCTTTAACTTATTAACAGCATCTTGCCTTTAAGCTTGAGCCGAGTCAACAGGAAAAAAATAATAATCCCTCAATTCATAAAAACATCATAAAACGCCATTATAAAAGCCAAAAACCGGTTTTCTGCCGGGTAAAAAAAGCCTATGATGAAACTGAAAAAAACACGCGTACCTCCACCTGCATTTTCACCTGTACTTTTACCCGCAAAAACCAAGGAGCTTGCCTATGCTGACCGGCCTGCATCATGTTGCCATCATCTGCAGCGATTATGAAAAATCCAAACATTTCTATACTGAGATTTTAGGGTTAAAAGTCCTCGCCGAAAATTACCGACAGCAGCGGGATTCCTATAAGCTGGATCTGCAATTACCCGACGGCAGCCAGATAGAATTGTTCTCCTTTAAAAATGCACCGACAAGGCCCAGCTACCCGGAAGCCCGGGGCTTAAGACACTTAGCTTTTGCCCTGGATGATATCCAGACCTTTATTCAGCACCTGACAAAATACGGTATCGAAACCGAGCCGGTCAGGGTCGATGAATATACCGGCAAAAAATACACTTTTTTCAGCGATCCGGATGACCTGCCGCTAGAGTTGTACCAAAGATAACCGGCAAGCACCTATACCCGCCGACAACTCGGTGTTGTGAAACAGCCCTACAGGGATGGTCAGTGCTCAAGCTTATCCTGAGCCACCTGATAACGCCCCGGCCTGAAGTGAAACGCTTTCATCAAACGGTTCCAGGAATTTATCTGGGTAATAGCCAGGGTCAGCTGGGCAATTTGCTCAAGGGAAAAATACTGTCTAAGCTCATCAAATTCCAGCGTTTGCTGCCCGGGGTTTTTATCGAGTTTGGTCACGGTTTCCGCCCAGGTCAGCAGCGCCTGCTCCCGGTCGCTGTAATAGTCGCTCTCGCGCCAGGCAACCACCGAATGCAGACGCACATCCTCTTCTCCCCCGGCAAGGGCTTCTTTAAAGTGCATATCGAGACAATAGGCGCAGCCGTTTAATTGCGAAACGTAATAGCGCATTAAATTCAGCAACTGCTGATCAAGGCCGCTTTGCTTTAGATAACTTTCAATTTGCATCATAGCGCCGATAAGCTCACCGGGCACTTGCTGATAAGAAATTCTTTCTTCCATCTTTATTTCCTTTTACTGACAAGCAATAACAATCAAGTGCATTGTTACCTATTGCACTATCCGCTAGAATCCCCTTTAAAACCAAAACAGCTTTGCATATTTCGCAAAAATAATTTAAAACAAACACAAGAAAAGCACTCAACCGCCCCCGGGCAACCATTTCATCACAAAGGCGAGGATGCTTATGCTGGAGTTAAGCCGAATTTTTATTAAAGTGGTCAAAGCAGGCAGTTTTTCCAAAGCCAGCCTGCTGCTGAATATGGCCCCTTCCTCCATCAGCCGCAAGATAGATAAACTGGAATTGCTGCTCGGGGTCACCCTGCTTAACCGCAATACCCGGCAGCTGAGCCTCACAGCCGAAGGTCTGCACTTTATTGAAGGAGCCGACAAATTGATTCAGGATGCCGATACCCTGATGGCGGCTTTAAAACCGAGCCTTGCTGAAGCCAAAGGGGAGCTGAAAATTTCCGTATTCGAGAGTTTTGGCCGCCTGCACCTGACCCCGATATTGGCAGAGTTCCTCAACACTTATCCTAAAGTGAACATCACCCTGGATCTGGACAACAAACCGGTGGACCTGCTAAGCGAAAATATTGATTTGGCCGTCAGGATAGGTAATCCTGCCGACTCCGGCCTCAAAGCCAGATTATTGCTGAAAACTAAGATGCAGCTATGCGCTGCCCCCCAGTACCTTAGCCAATATGGCCAGCCGCAAGTCCCCGAGGACTTAAGCCGACATAACTGCCTGCTGCTGGACAGACACAGGCAAAAAAACTACTGGCAGTTTTGTAAGGATAAACAACTGACTAAAGTTGCTGTTAACGGCAATTTCAGCACTAAAGGCGGCAGCCCTTTATTACAGGCGGCCCTGCAAGGTTTAGGCATAGTACAGCTGGCAAATTGGATGTTGTCTGATGTCCTGGCCGAACAAAAATTGCAGCTCTGCCTGCCAGACTGGCAAACGGTAGTTGATGATCAGCATTGCGGGGATATCTATGCCCTGTATAAGGGCAGTAAATATCCAAATCCGCTGCTGAGATTGTTGATTGACTTTATTGTCGAGCACCTGCCCAGCCGTCTGGCCGGCTGAGCTTGGTATTAAGCGCTTTTCGGCATATGGAGATCCATTTGCGGGAAAGGAATAGAGATGGCTTCCTGATCAAAGCGCAACTTCACCGTTTCCGTGATTTCAAACATCACGGTCCAGTAATCGGCTGTTTTCACCCAGGGGCGTACCACAAAGTTCACACTGCTGTCGGCTAATTCTGAAAGGGCAACCGTCGGCTCGGGATCTGCCAAAACCAGGGGATGACTGCTCACAATATCGTTAAGTACCGCTTTGGCTTTTTTCAAGTCATCGCCGTAGCCTATACCAAAGACCATATCTACCCTGCGGGTTTCCTTGGCAGAATAGTTAACAATATTGCCGCCATAGATATCGCCGTTGGGCACGATCACTTCTTTATTGTCCGTGGTGCAAATGGTCGTGGTAAAGATATGAATTTCTTCCACTTTACCTGAGATACCTGCGGTTTCAACAAAATCTCCGGCCCGGAAAGGTTTAAACACCAGCAGCATGACGCCGGCAGCAAAGTTTTGCAACGAGCCCTGCAAAGACAGGCCGATGGCAAGACCTGCAGCCCCCACCAGGGCAACCAGGGAAGTGGTATCTACCCCTAATTGATCCAGGGCCGCCACCACCACAAAGAGCAATAACACGGTATTGAGGATCACCAGCAAAAAATTACTCAACATATCGTCCATTTTCGATCGGGCAAAAATCTTACCGGTCAGACTGACAATAAACTTCACCAGCAGGCGCCCGAGAATGAAAATCACCAGGGCCATCACAATATTAATCCCCCAGGGCAAGACATAGCTCTCCATCAGGGTATCCATTTCAGGTAACTCAAACATATTTATTACTCACAAAATAATGATTATTAAGAATTAACGTTAAAAAAGTGGTATTTTCAGTGCCGGTTTCGACAGGACATAACGCTTTGCTATCAACTAAAAAATAGCTCACTTTTCCCTGCTTGTACCAGATTTATACTGGCACGAAAACCGGGGAAAATGGAGCTGCTATTTACGCCAAACTAAAAAATATCTTGCTCAGGATAACAACCGGGAGTCTGTAATAACCTTGATTTGAAGCCTTCACTAAGGAAAACTTTCTAGCCACTTGATTTACAATATAAAATATAGCGTTGAATTTTATAACATCAAACAAGCAACTACAAAATTTATTATACGAGATAACAGCATGAGCCAAACAGCAAATACCAGGCGGTGCCCCTTTTGCCTTGACAACAATCACTGTCAGGCACAAACCGATCACCCCTGCTGGTGTTTTAGCGCAGAAATACCGCAAGCCTTACTGCAACTATTGCCACCACAAAGCGATAAAACCTGTATTTGCAGTGCCTGTATCCGCACCTTTCAAGACAATCCGCAAGCTTTTGCAGCAAAGTATCAACAGCCGCCCCTTCCCCGTTGCTAACAGCATGACTATTTATCTTTAATTGTCATTAAAGGGACACCTAACTGTCACTTAACTGTCAACTGCTGCTTCTATGCTCGTCAATAATGAGACTGCATTGGAGGCAGGGCTATGTTAAGTGACTTATATCAATATGATTTACGCATGTTATTATGGTGTCAGAAATCCCGGTTTTATCCGCAATTCATCACCTTTGTCCGCGGCGTATCCCGCAGCGGCGACGGCTATTTGCAGTTAACCTTGCCCCTGGTTTACTGCCTGATATACCCCGACGATGGCTGGCAGTTTATGTCTCTGATTTTAATTGCCTTTAGCATCGAAAGACCGTTATACCTGATATTAAAAAATACCCTTAAACGCCGCCGTCCGCCGCAGGTGCTGGCCCATTTTACCAGTATTGTTGCCCCTGCCGACCAATTCAGCTTCCCGTCAGGCCATACCATGGCGGCGTTTTTACTGGCGGGCATTGCCCTGGCTTACCTGGGCGTGGTCGCCCTGCCCCTTTATCTGTGGGCCTTTGCCGTCGGCTGTTCACGCGTGATCTTAGGGGTACATTTTCCTTCAGATATACTCGCCGGCGCCTGCCTGGGCACAGGTTTGGCGCTCGGCATAAGCCAATTAATGTAATCTTTATTCAGTAACCATTAACAACCGGCTATTAACTACCGGCCAAGGCAAGATATGAAAGTACTTTACGGCATACAGGCAACCGGCAACGGCCATATTTCCCGCTGCCGCATCATGGCAAAATACCTGAAACAACAAAATATTGATGTCAGCTATTTAGTATCCGGCAGGGCAAAGAAAGATTTGTTCGATATGGAAGTTTTTGGTGATTTCCAGCATCGCCAGGGCCTGACCTTTGTTACCAATCACGGCGAAGTCAATTACGCTGCTACCGCGGTAAATAATAATCTCGTTCGCTTTATCCGGGATATTTATGCCTTAGATCTCGAGCCTTATGATGTCATTATCACCGACTTCGAACCCGTTACCGCCTGGGCCGGAAAACTGAGAAATAAAACCGTGATCGGTATAGGGCATCAGTATGCTTTTGGTCTTAATACACCGTTGGCCGGGGCCAATCCTATCGCCAAAATGGTCATGAAGTATTTTGCCCCCGCCAATATCAGTGCCGGCCTGCACTGGCATCCTTTCGATGAAACCATTTTCCCGCCCATTATCGATACCTCACTGACACCGACGGAGCAAGACGGCAGCATTTTGGTTTACCTGCCCTTTGAAGATCAGCGCCTGGTCACCCGGTTATTAAGGAGTTTTAACGGCCAGGAATTTATTCTCTACTCCCCCGAGCTTGAAGATAAAACCCTGGCCAATGTCAAACAAAGGAAAACCTGCTACGCCGGTTTTAAACACGACCTCACCAAGGCCCGAGGCGTTATCTGCAACTCCGGCTTTGAACTGATCAGCGAATGCCTGCACCTGGGCTTGCCGATACTGACCAAACCTATTCAGGGACAGATGGAGCAATTATCCAATGCCAAAAGCCTGGAACAACTCGGCTATGCCCAGGTGATGGACAGCTTGGACGGTGATGTCATAGCAACCTGGTTACAACAACTGTGCCCACGCCAGCCCAGACATTTCCCCGATGTCGCCAAGGCACTGGCTAACTGGATAGCATCCGGCGACTGGCAAACGCCAAGTAAGCTGGTGGCGCAAATTTGGCCGGCAGCTGATTAGCCAGATACAGACGAGTGAGTACAGTAAAAACTAAGGAATGACCCCCCCGCAGGCTCTGGCAGGTGAAGCTTACGCTTCCCTGCTATGCTAGATAAAGAACCTGATCATATTCAGTCAGTAAAGATGAAACTCGTCCTTGCCCTTTGCGTGGTATTGTTGTCAGGCAAGATAAACGCAGAACACCTCAGAATCATTTCGGTAATCGAACCCCCGGCCAACTATCTCAACGCCCGGGGGGAGCCGGATGGCTTTGTCACCGACATCATCCACGCACTGCAAAAAAAACTCAGCGACAATACCCAAATTGAATTTATTCCCGAAGTTCGCGCCTTAAAAATAGCCAATAATCACCCCAACATTTTATTGTTTAGCTTTTCAAGAACCCAAAAAAGAGAACCCTTATTTCACTGGGTAGGCAAAGTGCAAAGTAAAAACTGGCACGTCATTTCCCTAAAAGGACAACAACTGGAAATAGATGATCTGCAACAGCTCAAGGCCTTGCCCTCCATCGGCGTGGTTCGCGGCGATGTCAGGGAAGAATGGCTGCACGAGCAGGGATTTAGCAATGTATCGGCAGTCACCAGCCATGAACAAAATATCAGGCGGTTATTAAATGGCAGGATAAGCTCGATATTATATGAACTCCAGGGACTGAAACATGTTGCCGACAGTTTGAACCTGGACCAGAAAATGTTTGAGTCCGTCTATATCGCCAACCAGTCGGATGTCTACATCTTAATGTCAAAAACCGGTACCTCCACGGCATTATTTCACCGGTGGCAGCAGGCATTTTCACAGCTGAGCCAAAGCGGCGAACTTAAAGCCATAGCGCTAAAATGGCAGGCCCGCCTGCACAGGCAGCAAAATATCAGCTGTGAAGTGATCGATAATATTTTAGTGTTTTAACCCCCCTCCTTCAGCGCAAGCAACAAATTTGGCTTGCACCGGAATTTTCGAAAAACCGGCTACTGAGCTATAGTTGTTCAATTAACGGCCGCTTCACAGGTTGTAACATGAATTTTAGTAGTATCCGGGTACGTTATACCGCAACTTTCTGCAGTATCGCTGCATTTTTTATTGTCCTTGTCACCATGAATTTTTTACTGGTGGCAAAAACCGAAAAAGTCATGGTATTGCTGGGACAAAGCTTTAATCCGGCCATTTCCGCCGTGATCAATGCCGACCGGGATCTCTACCAGGCCAGGGTAGCTGAGCTGCAAGTACTGGTCACTGAGCCCGGCAGCAACCAGGCACAGGAACACTTGAAAGCCTATCAGGAGAATGCCGCCCAAGCCGGGGAGCGCATGGAAAAATATAAGCAGCTGTTGGCCATGTATCCGGATATACTGGCCAAACTCAGCCGCTTTGAAGCCACTTACCGGCAATGGCAGCAAGCCTCAAGTGAGGTCTTCACCCTGGTAAAACAGGGAGAAATAACAGCAGCAAAAAATCAGAGTGACAGCCATTCAAAACAGGCCTTCGATCAGCTCAGGGAGTTTTACAATGTTGCCGGAGAGCTTGCCGATAAGCAAAGCCTGAGCTTAAGTGAAGACACCATAGCATCGGTAGACAGTCAGCAAAATGCCCTGATGCTCATCAGTGCTATCGTGATTATCCTAACCTTGATCGCTGGCATAACAGCCCCTAAGGCCATGGCGGATGCCCTGGAACATTTATCTTTCGAGCTCAAGGGCCTGAACCAGGGAGACGGCGATCTGACCAAACGCATCAACAGCAAGCGCAAAGATGAAATCGGTCTGGTTGCCGATGATTTGGACGAGTTAATCAATGGCCTGGCAGAGTTGATCAAATCCATTGTCGAACAATCCTCACAAGTCATCAAAGGCGTCGACCAGCTGGATAAGGGGGCCGGTAATATCAAGGAGACCAGTTTACATCAGCTTGAGTCCGTAGAAATGATCGTCACCGCCGTTAATCAGATGTCATACGCAATCAAAGAAGTTGCCGAAAATGCCCAGAAGACCGCCAATGAGATCAAAGAAGTCAATGATCTGACTCATGAAGGTAAACAAGTCACCCAAACCACGGTAAAAGAAATCACCGCATTATCCGACACCGTTGCCAATGCCACCCAGGTCATCTTAAAGCTTTCGGAAAACTCTACTGATATCGCTTCGGTATTAGGGGTGATCCGGGGTATTGCCGAACAAACCAACCTATTAGCCTTAAATGCCGCAATTGAAGCGGCCCGTGCCGGGGAGCAGGGACGGGGATTTGCCGTGGTAGCCGATGAAGTACGCAATCTGGCCAGTAAAACCCAGCAAAGTACCGAAGATATTCAAAAAATGATCGAAGCCCTGCAAAACGGGGTCGATAAAGCGGTGCAGTCCATTAATACCGGCAATGCCGCCACCCAGTCAACGGTAGCGTTATCACAAAAAACCTTAACCGCCCTGGATGCCATCAGCGCCGCCGCCATGAGAGTAGCCGATGTCGCCACCCAGACAGCCTCAGCGACCGAGCAACAAAGCCAGGTCACCGAAGATGTCAGTAAAAACCTGACCATTCTCTCGGATCATACCCGGGGCAACCATGAGTGCGCCCAGGAAAACGGAGAAGTAGCCACCAGTACTATGCAACAGGCCACCACCTTAAGCGACTCGGTTACCCGGTTTAAACTTGATTAACCTCAACCGGGCACAAGCACCAGATAGGCTTACAACTTTGCCAGCTTCATTTGCTGACCTTTTTCCCGCTTAACATAGGCCAACCATTGTTTCGCCATTTTCTGGCTCTGTCCGGATTTTTGCGCAATATTTTGAGCATTTTGCAATGCCATAATCGCCATATCGTAATTTTGTAAATTAAACTGTGCCATACCCAGCACCAGATGCATATTGCTTTCCTGGTGTAACTGGCCGCGCTCAAGCGCTTTTTCCGCACTGGTTATCGCTTGTGGCCATAACTCCAGGTTCAAATAGGCCTGGGCCAGCTTTTCATCAAATTTGCCGTTATCGGCAATTTCCGCCGCTTTTTTCAGGACAGGAATGGCTTTTTTGTCTTCCTTGGCCTGAACATAGGCTTGCGCCAGCAAATCCAGGTATTGGGTCTGGGCAATGACATCGCCTTTTTCTATTGCCTCATCAAGCAGTTTTGCCGCCTTATAAGGCACGCCATGATAAAGGTAGAGTTGCGCCAGGGAAATAATATCGCTGGATTTAACCACGTAACCGGCTTGCCAGGCGGCTTCCATCACCGCCAGCTGTTTCTTTTCCTGCCCGGTTTCACCGTACATGCCGCCAAGTTGCAGCCAGTACTGGGCCTTATCGTAATAGCGTACCAGGGCTTCCATGACTAAGGTGACTTTATCGCTTTGCCCCAGCTCATAATAAGCCGCCCTTTGCAGTACCAGCCAGTTCTCTTTCGGAATATCGCCGGCAGTTTCCGCTCCGGCAACAGCCAGCTCGATATAACCGATGGCTGCTTGATACTGTTTAAGCTGGAAATGTACCTGGGCCATCAGGATCTGCTGGTTTGCGGTTAACGGCTTGCTGTTGGCTGCCTGCCATTTTTCCAGCCAGGCCAGGGCCCCGGTATAATTTTGCTGCTGCATATTGAGCTGTGCCAGGGAATAGCAGGTGGAGAGCAATAAAGACTCGGGGATCTGCTGCTCTTTTACCACCTGTTCAAAACTGGCAATGGCAGATGGAATATCATCACCGGCGTAATGCATAAAACCATAAAAATTAAATAACATAGCCTTTTCATAAGGGTTTAAACTATCCAGGCGATCTTTAACCTTGTCCAGCACGGCAAAGCCCGATGCGCGCTCGCCTTCATCCGCCAGTTTTTGCGCCCGGGCCAGCTGACTGTACACCCGGTCGCGCATCGCCGGCACCTTCACCGATTTTTTCTGCTTGGCAGCTGCCGGCTCAGCGGCCTGTGCCTGCCCGGCAATACCGGGGAGCGCAGGCGCGGTAAACATAACCCCGGCGGTTAACAGCATCAATAAATGATTTTTTACGTTCATTACCATCTCCTACCCGTCTATCTGGAACGTGATTTTATTTTGTACCCCGGCAACTTCCATCGCCACACCGTCGACCACCCGGGGTTTGTATTTAAATTTGGCCGCCGCATCCAGCGCCGCCCGGTCAAAAATATGCTCTGGCTGGGCCTGGACCACCACAGGGTTGATCACCGAGCCGTTTTTACTGACGGTAAACTCGACAATCACAAAACCTTCGATACCCCGCGCCTGGGCACGGCGCGGATAAACCGGCGCCACCTTGACGATCGGCAGGTAATCGCCGTCGCCGCTTTCTAAACTCAAGCCTTTCGCCAAGCTCATATCCGCCTGGATATCGGCGCTAAAGCTGTTGCTTGCCGCCGTGGCATTAGGATTGGCCTGCTGCATCTGCGGCGGCGCCATCGGTGGCGGCGGCTCTTTCGGCTTGGGCGGTTTTTGCGGTTTACGCTCTTTCTTGACAATATCGGGCTCTTTTTTCAAACGGATAAAGTCAAGCACATTGCCTTTGGGGGGCTCGGTCAGGGCGTTATTGCCGCCGGTGATCAGGGTTTGCATCCCCCACAGCAGTAAAAAAGTTACCCCTAACGCCAGCAAAATTGCCGTGATATAACGCATCGATTAAGCCTCTTGCGCCGCAATGGAAACATCAAATACCCCGGCAGCCCGGGCCGAGTCCATCACTTTGATCAGCACATCGGTGGTGGCTTTTTTATCCGCCTGAATCACAACCGTGCCCTGGGGATTTTCTGCCTTTAACCGCTCGATATTAGCCTGAACCGCACGGATATCGATGCGGCGCTTGTTGATCCAAATCTCGCCTTTATCGCTGATGGCCACCAGGATATTGGCCCGCTCTTTTTTCACCGCGGTCGCCGCTTCCGGACGGTTAACTTCAATACCGGCCTCTTTGACAAAAGAAGCAGTAACAATGAAGAAAATTAATAAGATAAATACAACATCCAACATGGGGGTCATATTGATTTCTTCGTTTTCTTCCTGCTCCTGCAGCATTTTATTTAATTGTGAACGCATAATCTTTACACCTTATTTCACTGATAACCTGTGCTTACTCACAGCCCTTAGGGGCTTAGTGAGCCACCGGCATACTGTCCTCTAATAGCTCTGTTTCCCGCTTTGCCGTGCGCTGTAGCCAAGTCGAAGCAAATACGCCGGATAATGACGCCACCATGCCCGCCATTGTCGGGATAGTCGCCCGGGAAACCCCGGACGCCATGGAGCGGGCATTACCGCTACCGGAAATCGCCATCACATCAAATACTTCAATCATGCCGGTTACCGTGCCCATCAGTCCCAGTAAGGGACATAACACCACCAGGGTTTGGATCAGCGGCAGATTTTGATTGAGCTTGGCGCTGCCCCGGGCCACCAGGGCGGTGCGTATTTGCTCGGCATACCAGGAGTGTTGTTCACTGCGTGAAAACCAGGTTTGCTGCAAGTGTTTTTTCACTTTGCGGTAGCCGTAAAACACAAACATCAGGCGTTCAAAAATCAACAACCACATCACAAAAATAACGACGGCGATCACTGTCAGTACCTGACCGCCGGTATCCATAAACTCACGGATGGCATTCATCATGTCGATGAACATAATCATGGTTTATGCTCCTTTTTCCGCTTCTGCCCGCTCGGCAATAATGCCGGCGCTTTGTTGCTGCAAGATATTGATGATGTTACGGCTGCGGGTATGTAGCAGGGTAAACAGGAACACCATAGGAATGGCCACGACCAGACCCAATACCGTAGTAACCAGCGCCTGGGAAATACCGCCCGCCATCAGTTTCGGATCACCGGTGCCGAACAGGGTAATGGCCTGGAAGGTATTGATCATGCCGGTAACGGTACCCAATAAACCGATCAGCGGCGCCACTACCGAGATAATCTTAATCAGGGTCAGACGGCTGGAGAGTTTCGGCACTTCCCTTAAAATCGACTCAGACAGTTTTAACTCCAAGGTTTCCGTGTCTATATCGGGGTTTTGCGTTTTCACCAACATCACCCGGCCAAGCGGATTGTTGTCACAGGCGGTTTTTTCTTTTAACTGGCGACTGACTTTAGCGCCGACAATAAACAAGGTAATAAAACGTTCAAGCGCAATCAGCAAACCGACCAGGCCGATAGCTAAAATCACATAACCGACCGGGCCGCCCTGTTCGACGCGCTCCTGGGTATCAGGCGCCTGTACCAACAGGCCTAAAATAGAGCCGCCGGTAGGGTCCAGGGCAAAAGGCGTAATAGCAGCAGGCGCTAAAGTGACCTGCTCGGCAGTTGCCAGGTAACGGGCCGAAGGTTGGCGGATAAGCTCGGCGATAGAGCCGGTTTCATTGATATATTCCAGGTATTTTCCCTGGCTCAGCAGGTTAAAGCCGCCGACCCGGGTTACTTCACTTTGCTTGCGTTCGCCGTTGGCCAATACAATCTCGGTAGTAAACTTGGCGACTTTGCCGCTTTGTGTCATTTCACGTTGCAATTCAAACCATAAACGCTCAATTTCTTCGATGGACGCCAGTTTAGAGCTTGAGCCCATGCTTTTCGCCAACTCTTCCATAAAAACATCGCGCCCGGGAATTTGCGCAGAAATCACCGAAGTTTGAAATTTGCTCTTGGTATCACCGGCTACCTGCTGTAGCACGCCAAACAGCTCTTTAAGCTCACCCATGCGTTTATTCAGGGCATCACTTTGGTTGGCCAGTTTAATTTCATTGTTCTGGAAGTCTTGCTCCAGGCGATTACTCAGGGCTATTTGCTGATCCCGGGTATTCTCCGCTGATGTTAACAATTGATCCTGCTGGGACAGTTTCGCTTTAAACTCTGCTTCCCTTAGCCGGTTTTGTTCACTCTGGGCAATCTTGCCCTGTTCAAGCTGATTAAGCAGCTCATCTAAATTAGCCGCCTGCTGGGCATAACTCAGGCTTGTTGTTACGGTCAGTAATAAACCGGATACTGTGTTGATTATTTTTTTCATCGTTAATACTCCAGTTTATCCTTATTCAGCCAGGTCCAGCGGCACCATGATTAAATCTGGGGCCAATTGTTTACGGGCAATACGCAGTGCTTTATTGATATCGGTGCGGTATTTTGCCGGCAACTCCTGCCAGCTTTTGCTTTGCTGATCCCATAGGCCAAGATGATTGCCGTCGCGGGTTTGATAGACAAAACTCACCCGGCCGATGCGTAAAAAGTCAACATCACGCTCGCTGCCCGCCACCTCAAGTAAACCGCTGTAGGTTTCAATAGTTCGGCCATAGTCCACTTCGACCTGATAGGCTTCCAGTACCCGGCGAAACTTTTCCGCCACCGCGATATCGGCGCGCTCCATCATCTTTTTCAAACCGGCAAGCCTTTGTGCCCGCTCCTGTGGCAAAAAAGGCACGTCGAGTGCAACAAAACTTTCCAGGGTGGTGATCATGCGTGACATCAAAGGAGAAACCTGGCGCTCGATAATGCTGACCTGGGTCATCGACTCTTTGATTTGCGCCAGCTCCGCCAGCTGATTATCCAGCTGGGTTTGCATTTGCCGGTTATAAACCTGCAAGCCATCGATTTCTTTATTAACGGTTTTAAATTGTTGTAATTTTGACTGAGTTTTGTCGTTAAGGGCATCAACACGTAGCTGGGATTTACTCGCAGACTGGTTGATTTTCTGCCCCTGGGCAACCACATCATCAAGCTGGTTATTTGCGGTTTGAGCCAGAGCCTGAGTAGACAACGCCAGCGTTGCAAGTGTGGTGCATACGCAAGCCTTCGCCAGTTTGGACAAGTTCATATAAAAACCTTATAAAAGTTAATACTAAAAATTGATATTCGGTTATGAAATTGCCAGCTATGGTAAACAGCAATTGTGACACTTAAGTTGCACTAATATTGCAACTTAATGAAATAAAGGAATAAACAAACAAGCAGATGAACAAGCCATGACTCACCCATGAAAGATAAATTAACTTTTTCTTACGGCGAAGATATCGCCAATGCCTCACGAACGCTTAGAACATCAATTTATGTGCCTCAAGTTTGCTAGTGAAGTTTTAATAAAGAGATAAAGGATTTTACCAGCCAATAAATGAACAGGAGATGACGAAGCCATGAACAAAAGATTAACCTTTTCTTACCCTTAATGCTTATAAGGCACTGATAAGTTTTTTCTTCTGGTATTGATGACAAATGCCCCCGACCAGGCAGAATGCAGCAAAAAACGCTATTGTATTCAATCCCGTCATACGCCATAATCGCCCTACAGGCTGTAGGGGCGCCTGACCCGCCAAGAGGAACTCACCCTGACGTCTGTATAAGCACATTAGATCAAGACATAATCAAACCTGAATATTTGTTCGGCGGGAAACAATAAAAAATTTAGGAAAGATATATGTTATCTCCCATTGAAGAACTGAAAATCCAGGCCAAAAAACACCATAAAGCTCACAGCGGCAAGTCTGATGCCACCCTGAGCAATGGCCATCCTCCCCGCCTCAAAGACAGCCAGTTAGTGATCGCCCGCAAATACGGTTTTCGCCACTGGGGTCACGCCCGCGAAGTCCTCGAAGGTTCGTCTTGCCGGGACTACGGCACCTTCTGGTATAAACCCCAGTGTTCCGCCTTGTTAAATCTCTGGTGCGCCAGCTATAAAGAAGCTGCTTTGCAGCAAAAAGCACAAGGCGGTTTTATCCTGCCCTATAAAACCCAGTACCTGGTTGTGGAGCACCACTATCTTGAGTTGCTGGGATTAGATAGCCGGGATGCAAACTGGGCAGAAATTAACTTTGACTGGTGCTCTGGAGATATCGGCAAACGCCGGCAACTGGCACTGCAACGTATTCAGCACTGGTAATCAGCTCCCCGGGGGGCTTTTTCCGGTCAATTCATTTAATCTATAAATTTTTATTTTGTTTTATAGAGAGTTAGATATACTTTAACACTACAGATAAAGGTAATTAACTCTCTATAAACAAAATTAAGGAAGATAGATATGGTTAAGTCACTACTGCTGGCACTCGGCACTTGCCTGCTATTATCGGGTTGTAGCGCTACCGATAATAGCAACGAGAAAAAACTCACCCTGGGACTGGTACAGCAGTCGCTGAAAAAAGGCGTCAGCTCGGTCAAAGTACTGGAAACCTTAGGCAGCCCGAATATCGTTAAAACCGCAGCGGATTCCGACAACGAAGTCTGGATTTACGATAAAATTTATCATTCAAAAAACGAGTCAGCCCTGGGACTGTTACTCGGTGGCGGCGATAACGGCCTTGGCGGCGCAGCCGGGGCATCAAATTCCAGCTCGGTTTCCAGCAGTAAGAGTTTAACCGTGATCATCAAGTTCGATGACAAGGACACCATAGAAGAACTTTCATATTTTCGCAGCGCGTTTTAAGGGCGGTGATAATGAATAAACTATCTCAGGCTATTATTGCCTTTTTTCTGCTGACTTTAGTGGCCGGCTGTAGCAGCAGCGTAAAACCGGTAGCGCTGCAATTACGTGAATATCAGGTTAAAAGCTACCAGGGAAAAGACACCCGGGAAATTTTTCATGCGGTGTTAAATACCTTGCAGGATGACGGCTTTGTTGTCGATATTGCCGATGTCGATTCAGGTTTGATTAAAGCCAATATGAGCAATACCGCCATCAATGCCCGGGAAACCCTGCAAAAAACGGCTTTCACCTTACTCTCCGGCGGCATTTTCCTGTTATTTACCGATGGCAATATTAACAATGCAGAAACCTTGACCGCGACCATTACCATCTCGCCTTACGGCAAAAGTACTAAGTTAAGAACCAGCTTTGTCTTTAAGAAAATGAATCCCGACGGAGAAATCATAGAAAATTATCAAATTATGGAAAGGGAAATGTATCAGCAGTTTTTTACCGCCATAGAACACTCTATTTTCTACGATGAAAACCTGGGACCGAAGCAGGTAAGCAGCGGCCGCTAACAATGAAAAGCAAGCGATCTTAAGTATCAATTCCCTTTATTAAGACGGGGAATTGATATCGCTTTTTTAATCACAATCACTTTAACAACTCTTATTATTGGCCTCTATAATCAATAAACATCTTTAAAGAATAACAACAGGGAGTGTATACATGGCATATAAAATCATCTCTTTTGCCATGGCACCGCTGCTTTTTACCCAGGGATATTTTGTCAGAAAGAATACCGTGGAACTTCCGGAAGCAGAAGGTGAACGCAACGGTATTGTCGGCGTTGGCAAGAAAAAATTACGCTTAATGATCTTAGGAGATTCTGCCGCCGCAGGTGTCGGGGTGGCCAAGCAGTCTCAGGCATTGACCGGGCAAATATTACAGCACCTGACCCCGGAGTTTAATACCCACTGGCAGTTAATCGCCGCCAGCGGCGCCTCAACCGACTCCACCATCTCCACCTTAACCGAGCTGCCGGCACAAGAATTCGATGTCGTGATGATTTCCCTCGGGGTCAATGATGTCACTGCCAATACCTCGATGAGGCGTTGCCAGCAAGCCCACAGGACATTAGTGGCCTTGTTGAAAGAAAAATTCTCGGCCAAATCCATTATTTTTTCCGCCGTACCTCCTATGCACTTGTTTCCGGCCCTGCCGCAGCCGCTGCGCTGGTACCTGGGGGCCCGGGCTAAACGCCTTAACGATAAACTCAGCCAATGGCTCGCCAGGCAAAAGAATTGCTTTTTATTAAAAGCCCGGGTGGAAATAAATCCGGAGTTGATTGCCGAAGACGGCTTTCATCCGGGGGAGAAATATTATGCCTGGTGGGGACAACAAGCCGCTAAACTGATACAGCAACAAGCCGCAAATATACGCTAAGCCATGATAGCCGGCTTATCCCCTTGACAGCAATAACCGGGAGAAAGCACTCCCGGATAACGCAAAACCTGCCAACTTATCCAGCAAGGCAAATCAGCCCAGCTAAACACAACTAAGCAATATCGATTTCTTCTTCGCGTATTTGCTCCAGGTAGACCTCGGCCAGTTCAACGCTACCAAAAGTTCTCAGTATGCGTTTATTGGCGTAATACTTGGATTTTTTTAATTCGGGATCGTCGGTTTTAAGCAGGAATAACCAGGTTTTTACCAGTGCCTCGGAGATTTTCTTCATTTCATGCGTCCTTGCCTGAGTGTCTATTACCCAGTCTAGACCATATCCCGGCATTTATATGCCTTAGTCCAAGATAAACAAGAAAAAATCGCTATTTTCCGTAGGATATTGCCAGTAATAACATACAAGCAGAGCACTTTGGCTAAAAACTCAGCCCGGCCGGGATTTAACCAAGCAATAAATACCCGGAAAAACCGGCCCAGCTAATCCCCAATAACAGCCAGGGTAAGACAGGGGTCGTCACTTTTTCTGCCGAAGTCATATGCTCCGCCTGCTCGGCCGCCGCTTTTTGCTGTGCCTTTATTTCCTGTTTTTTCTGTTTATCCCGGGCCCTGCCTTTGGCTTTTTGCTGCTTTTTATACTCGGCAATGCCTTTTTCGATGCCCTGGCTGATAAGTTTGGTCTGCTCTTTGGTTTGTCCGGGCTTTTGCGTCGCTTTGGCGATACGCATTGCGTCCTGTTGAACTTCGGCAGAGACTTTCTGGACCATGGCTTTTTCCTTTTCCTGTATCTGGTTTGGCTTGATGATAAAACGAAATCACCAAGCCCGTGAGTTAGCGGATATTATACACATTATTAAATCCCCCGAGCATCTGATATCCTAAGGAAAAACATTTTAATCCCTGTTATGTCGCTGCTTGAAATTTTACTGCTTAGCTTTTTTATCCTGATGGCATTGTCCATTATCTACAGCACGCTTGCCGTCGGCATTTCTCCCATGCCCAGTTCAGGGAAAGCCCGGCAGGCAATGCTGAAGCTGTGCAAAGACACAGGCAAAGGCGAAATCGTCGACTTTGGCAGTGGCTGGGGACATTTTGTTATTGCCGCCGCGAAAACCTTTCCCGACAGGAAAATCACCGGCTATGAATTGTCCTGGATTCCGTACCTCACGGCATATGCACTTAAATTTATCTTCAACTTGAACAACTTAACCCTGAAACGGGCGGACTTTTTAACGGCCGAGTTAAGCTCAACCTCGGTGCTGGTGTGTTATTTATATCCCGGGGCGATGAAAGCGATAGCCGATAAACTGGCAACAGAGCAACACCATTTACACTATATCATCAGCAATAATTTTGCCTGCCCGACACTGATGCCAACAAAAACCCTGCAATTAGATGACTTTTATCGTTCGCCGGTTTATCTTTATCGATTATAAAATCAACAGCTTAGTGTCGATTAATTTTACATCTGTCATTTTTTGCCATTTGATCCAGATCAAACACACAATTTAAACAATTGTTTTAAGTCCGGTTTGTTTTTCAGGCCCATTTATTGCTAAACCGCTGCGATTTTAATTTTTCAACAATGGACTAGAAAAAATGACCAGCCAAATCAAACTGTTATCTTTTATCAAAAAAGCCTCTGCGATCTTGACCTTATCCGGTGCTATCTCATTTACCGCCCAGGCAAATCTGATGACTGATTATGGCGCCTACGCCGCCGGCTACACCGCCAGTAACTGTTCCAGTGCTTGCACCACCGCCAACGGCGGAGATATTATTAATACAAATGACGGCGGACTATCAAGTGGTAGCGCTTATGTAAGCGAAGTCAGTTACGGTTATTCCCAGGCCTATGCCGCGCTGGACGGTGCTTCTTACCTGCCGACGCTAAAGGTTGAGGCTTCCTCCGATGAGCAAAAAGGCGGTAACGCAGAAGCCTTTGCCATGCAGCACTATAGCTACACGGGCACTGAAGCCACCACCATAGATCTGGATATAAACTTACACGGCTCGGTCGGCATCAATAACAACGACGGCTATAGCAATAACAGCCTCAGAGCCGACGTGGCTGTTTTCATCGGTGATTCCCTGGAATGGAGTACGGATATAGCCACCCTGTATTATGAACTTGCCTCTGGTATGGAAAAAGATAAAACCACCCTGTATATCAATAGCGGCAACGATGTTAACAACCTGGACAGCCTGAGCTTTGATCTGCAGCCGGGAGAAAGCTTCTTCGTGGTTGCTTCGATGAGGGCCAAGTCCAGGAATGGCTATGCCGACGCCTGGAATACCCTGAGCCTGAATTTTGAAGATGATAACGGATTAGTTGCCGCCTCTGCCGGTATCGTTCCGGTTGACGTACCTGAGCCGACCAGTTTGGGCATGCTTGGACTGGCGCTTAGCCTGATCTCTTTTGGCCAAAGAAAAAAACGCTTAGGCTAGATCCGGTTTAGCTATACGTTAAGATAATCCCAATTACATTAAGTAAATGAACAAGATTCGGTGAGGATAAATTTTCAAGAGCAAGGCGTTTGATTGAGCAATAGCAAGCTATTGTGATTGAAAACAACGCAGGACTTGGAGATTTAGACCATCCGAAGATGGTTAGATATTTAATAAAATTGGTATTAAAACTCCGGTGAACGATTGACAATAAATCAGAGCCGGAGTTTTACGCTTTACAATTGCCATTTATCAAGAATTTGCTGATAGCGGCCATTGCTTTTAAGCTCTGTTAACGCCGCGCTTAGCCGTTCCACCAATTTATCCGGAGTTTTTAGCCCGGTGGCAAGATAAAGTTCGTCGGGGAAATCTTTTACCTGGATATATTGGCCGATATCCCCGGCATTTAAACCTATACTGGCAATTTCCCGCTCCAAAGCGATAAAGTTGGTCAGCACCAAATCAATACGCCCCTTAAACAACATCTGCCACATATGCTCGTACTTGACACTTAATGACAGGTTTTGTTTTTCCTTAAACCCCGCCTGCTTCAGAAAAGTTTCTGAATAATAGCCCCGTATGGTGCCGACATTATAGGCCTTGGCACTGTCGAGCGTATCAAGCTTAATATCTTTTCGGCTTTTCAGGCCCACCAGAAAAGCCCGGGTTTTATAACTTTGCCCTACCCATTTGAAGTTATTCTCTCTGACAGGGGTTTTCAACAGGGACAATAAAAAGGTATTTTCACTGCCTTTGGTAACATTATAAGCGCGGGCAAAAGGCAAAAGTTCAATATCCCCTTTTAACTCTGCCTGAAACAACAGCGCCCGGGTGAGTTCAACCAGGGCACCGTCGGGCTGGTTATGCTCATTGGTAAAATGAAACGGCGGCAGTTCTTCGGCGACAAAACGCAAACTTTGTGCGTGTAAAGAAAAAAAACAAAACAGCAACAAGAGTGCGCCTGATTTTACAGGGAAGATGAGACGACTTTTCATAAATTTCCCACGATTAACCTCATCGGGTAAGCTCAACGGTTAACTGCCTCCGGCAGCTGCTATCAAGCAGCACTATACCCCATTATCTTGCCTTAGGTTCATATAAAATCAAAATAGCATCAATAAAGCCGGGGAAAAATCACATAATTTTTGGCCTTATAAAAATATTCCACAATACTTAATTCAGTTAGAGCAAAATAACAACTTGAGTATTCATTATGGTTTCTGATGAGATTCGCCGTATCAAACTGTTGTCAGAAAGGATTTATCAGCACAATGCCAGCATAGAGGAAATGAGGGAATTTAATCACTTGCTGGAGCAATACCACGAGTCAAGTGCCGACGACTGGATAGCAGAATTTACCCGGGCAGACCCCGGCAAAGGCTAAACCAGATAAAGCCAATAAAAGCGAAGGCCCGGGCAAGTGTATTTGCCATCAAATACACTTGGCTCTACAATAGTGCAATCAACCATAGCACAAGCAATTACCATGTCATCAGATAAGTTTGGCACCAGCCCGGATTACAAACGCAAAGAACAGGGATACCGGGACAGGGCGCTTAAGTTATACCCCTGGGTTTGCGGCCGTTGCGCCCGTGAATTCGTGTATTCCAACCTCAAAGAGTTAACCGTTCATCATATCGACCATGATCATACCAATAACCCCAACGACGGCAGCAACTGGGAGTTATTATGTATTTATTGTCACGACAATGAACACGCCAAATATACCGATCACGCCCAGTATAAAACCGAAGTGGTCGCCGGGGAAAATAACCATGAAGCGGCAACGTTTAATCCCTTTGCCGATTTAAAATCTATGTTGAAGAAATAACACTGCTGCGGTATTAAAGTGAAGCGCAACCGCTATCTATACGTAGCGCTAAGATAGCGGTTGTCATAACCCTTGCTCAATCCGCTACTCTCAGTAAAAGGGGAGCAGGCTTAGTAAAACCGCGTTTATCTTCCCTGATTCAACAGAAGAACTATTTCTTCTGAACTCAACCCCGCTGATAAAGCCACTACGACTTAGCTCAACTGCAGTGGCTTGGCTCTGGTGCTTTACGTTAGCTTATTTCTCGCGTGACCGGCCGATATCAGCCTGTTGAGGGCAGAGCGTAATTTCATCCTGATTAATCACGACACTAACCTTTTGCCCGATAGCAAACCCGGCTTGCCCCAGCCATTTCCCCCTGAGCACAATACAAGGCTCAAGGTTAACCGGCACATAATTAATGCCGATACCACGGGTTTTCAATGACGACTCGCAGGTGGTTTCCAGTACGGTAAGCTGGCGATAGGCAGGATATTTTACTTTTGTAAAACAATGCTCTGGCGTATGATAATATTCAGCCATGACGGACTCCTGTGTAAGTTCGTTTTGGTTAGCTGTCTCCGGGTGTTGTAGCACTCGGGGATAGCGCCTGATTTTCAATTCACAACGGCTTTTAAGTACCTCCTTTGGTAAGAGATCACCTGTTAATTCATAGACTAAAATGCTGGATAAATCAACAACACTGGATGCGTTATCAGCCTATATAGCTATTCAGTATAAAGGTGCAGCGATTGATGGGTAGCGCACCATTTTCTCTGTGTTTTCCCCGCCCAGCGGCTTAGTTTTTCAGGGCTACCGGCGGCGCTGATAAAGTGGCGGTTAAAATCTTTAATGACGTCCAGCCAGTCTTGTTCATTAATGTTTAAACGGGTAAATAAAGACTTGATATCAGGCGGGATAAAACCGCGTTTATCTTCCCTGACACAGCGCCCGGTATATTCCACCAGATTTAAATAATCAAAGAGTTTAAAAGGCAAGCCCGGACTTGGTTTGCCATGGGGTTTATACCCGGTAAAGGGTAATATTTTAGCAGGCTGTAACTGTTGAGCCTTTTTTGCACCTGCCAGTGCTTTTATCCGCTGCTGGATACTGGTGAAATCCGACTCCTCCGGGGTCTGTGCTATCGCCGCCCGTACGGGATTCAAATCAACATAGGCCATACAGGCCAGCAAGGCAGTATCATCGAGCAAAGCCTGAGACTTAAAACGTCCTTCCCAGAAGCGGCCTTTACAGTTATCTTCCTTATTCGCCTGCACCGCGATATGTTCATTTAAACAACGCATAAACCAGCCCAGTTCAAATAAGCGATTACGCCATTTTTCAATAAGCTCGAGCGCCTTATCTTTTTCCGCTTGCGTGGTTTTAACATCTGACAAATACCGGTCAACCAGAGGGTGACCTTTGAACAGCTGCATCCAGCGCAAAGCCACTTCACGGCACTGCCACTGCGCCGCTTCCTCTTGATTCACCCTAAGCACTAAATGATAGTGATTACTCATGATGGCATAGGCACAGATATCAATGGCAAAGACCGAAGCCAACTGGGCTATTTTATCCACCAACCATTGTTTTCGGTGGTCAAAATTCTGCCCGGTACTATTATCCTCACCACACAAAAACGCCCTACGAACACAGCGGCAAATGCAGTGATAGTAAGGCGTTTCTTCTAAACAAACTTGATGCATACGGGCACGGGTCATGGCTTTAACCTCCGAGTTAAAAACTCTTAAATTAAAGCCTAGACTACGATTTTCCTTAAATCCAATTTAGGGGTGTCCCCTTTTGTTCCTTTGTTCCTTTGTTCCTACGATTTTCCTTAAATCCAATTTAGGGGTGTCCCCTTTTGTTCCTTTAGGGGTGTCCCCTTTTGTTTTTCCCCTTTTGTTTTTTTAGGGGTGTCCCCTTTTGTTTTTAACAACACCCGGTAACAGATAATTGACAGCAATCACCGGACTTTAATTAGCCTTAATTTTCACCGACTGAAAATAACCATTCATGATCTTTTCCACATCTACCTTAGCCAATCCCTGGTTGTAAATACTTAGCCAGCGGGAGGTGTGTCCATGTTTATTAAAAGCCACATATAACTTTTTGTGTGCCAAAAGTTTCTTATTAATTTGCAGCCGCTCTTTAAGGGCTGCATTTTGCTCTTGCTGCCTGAGTAAATAATGAAAAACATTGACGTCAATAATCGCGCCGTCAATACGACCGGCATTGACTTTTTTGATATTAAGCTCATCTGAAACCGCCGCCTGTACAGCTAAAATTCCCTTGGCAATTAACAGATCTATCTCTGAGGTATTCACATAATCCTGCACCACCCCAAGCTGATACTTTTGCAGATCTTCCACCTTCGACCAGTTAAGGGGAGCACGGCTTTTTTCCATTAACCCTAAAGGCCCTTGCCCCATGGCATCGGAAAACTCAAACAAACTGGTCATATAACGATATTCGGGGAAATAACCGGCATATTTAGCATTGGGATCTGCCGCAAGCTTTACCGCCCGGCTCCAGGGGTAAAAATCCACCACCAACTCATGCCCCATGGCTTTAAAAGCGGCGCGGGCAACAGCAACCGATGCTCCCTGCTGCTTTAACTGCTCTCCCGCATAGGGAGGCCAGGATAAAGACGCAAGATAAACGGTATCTGCCAGCACCTGTCCTGGGAGCAATAACAAAAGAAACACTACTGCTTTAATCCCGGATATGAGTTTTTTCATACTTTTATTGCGGCACAAACAGATAAAAACATCCCTTTAACTACATAAATCTGCTTTGAGCTTACCATATCCGGTGAAAGTTTAAAAAACCCTATTTTAACCACATTCAAACAAATGTTTTTTAATAGAATCACCCGGTTTTCATCATCTTCTCCACAGGTGAAAAACAAGAAAACCGCCAATAAAACACCACTACAAGACATTGTTTAAATTACAGTTATTCATCCAAAAAATTATTGGCATCACTTATGCAGAATCAGTATCAAACAGGGTTTAAGTCAAAAGTTTGGCAACCCGCAAATTAACAAGCTTTAGCCTTCATTGCTGGCATAACGAAAGAGATATTGATTATGAAAAACTTAACTTCATTGCTGTTATTAATAGCCTTAACCAGCCTGAGTCATTTAAGTTATGCTAAAGCACCTCAGTGGGCACAAAACTCTTCGGCAAATGCCATCACCTTTGCGGTAGCAAAAACCGCTGAGCCAAACATAGAAAGAATTCCCGGCGTGATCCAGTTAACGCCATTACCCAGAAGGCAGCCGGGCTGGGCAAATGCCAATGATACTTTTGCCCCGGCTTATGAAGGCAAATCAACTTATGTCAGAACCTTAGGGCACACCTATAAAAGACGTACACCCGGCCAGTTAAGAACCCGTCTTGCCAGCAATTATGGTTATAGCGCAACAGTCACCCGTGTTCCGGCCCAGTACCTGGCGCAAAACACTCAAGTAAAACGTTATACCCGGGTATTTAGACAAACCCTGGGACACAAGTTTTATCAGCCGCAGTTAATCGCCGGTCAGCTGTAAACCAGAAACAAAGCTATAGCAATCTCTCTTTCATTCACACTTTAAGGCTCCTTTAAAACGGGAGCTTTTTTTTGCCGGTAACTAAGTCAGGTTAAGCAAATTAAAAGCACAATTTAAAGACAATTCTTCCTATCCCGCCTTTATCACTTGTATTGTTAAATATCGGTAGTAATCTTAATAACCATACTAATAATAAATCAGGGTGATCGGCAATGAACTCCAGCTCCTCTTTTTATGGCATGCTTTATAGCATAACCACGCTTATGTGTGCTTTGCTGCCGCTCAACACCGCCACGGCTAATGGTTTTGAGATCACTCCTTATATCGGCCAGATGTACAGCACAGATATCCACGGCAGTGACGGCTCCACAGAACTTTCCGTATCCGACGATCCCCACCTTGGTTTTGCCATCGCCTGGCAGGCAAGCAACCAGGGACAGGGGCAAGTGCTCATTAATGCCGTCAATCATGACTTTACCAGTGATATCGATCAGCAAAAATACAGCATAGATATTATTTATGCCCATTTCAGCGGCGTTGCCCAGTTTAAACAACAAAATTACAGCACCAGCGTTGCCTTAGGCGTCGGCGGTGCTTATTTCGATGCCGACAACGGCAGCAGCCTCTATCCTTCCATTACTACGGCCATCGGCACCCGCTATGAAATATCCAAAAACTTAGCCCTGGTGACCGAATTACGCCTGTATGCCAGTTTAACCGATGAAGATGATGATATCCTTTGTCAGTCAGATACCTGTATCGCCAGTTTTGACGGCGCCCTATGGCTCGACAGTGCCATATCCTTCGGCATCGCCTATCGTTTTTGATGACCGGTTAAAGCAGAAAACCCGAACAAAAAGCGAAAAGGAAAAACCACTAAAGGCTTGAACTGATGACAATTTAAGCGAGTTTTGTCTTGGTCAGCTACCCGTTTTCATTTATTATCATTTTGTCTGACCATTATTAGAACAAGATCAAGACATCACATAACCCTATAAAATATAATGTTATAGATTTTTTCCTCCAGCAATATGAAATGAACTATGCCGAAAACAAGTGACCAACAGCTGATATCTGTGACCGACATCAATAATAAATACCGGTATGCCAATGAAGATTATTGTCGCCTCAGTGGTTATTCTCAGGATGAATTACTGGAAATGGACAGCCACAGCATGACCCATCCCCGTATGCCGAAACAGGTATTGGATGATCTAAAATCTACCCTGGCCCGGGGATTCTCCTGGCGGGGGGTGTTAAGGGTACAAAGCAAGCAAGGTGATGATCTCTGGCTCGACACTTTCATTACCCCGCAATACGAAGGGGGCCAAATCACCGGCTACCAATCGGTCAGCCACCAGGCCAACGAGCGCTTGATCAAAAAAACCGCCAGAATTTATAAAGGCATCAACAAGGAGCAGTTTTGGGCAACCTTCGAGCTGACGAAAAATCATAAATTCAGCTTTTTAGTACTGCTGACCCTGCTGGCCCAACTTTATATCGTCACCCAAATCGGCTGGTTAACGGCTTTTATCGCCGCTTTCAGTGCCATGGCGCCCATTGTCATTTTTTGGCACGACATTATCCCCACCGCCCAGCGCGCCCAGAAAATGCAGAATATGTATGACTCCGTCTCGCGTAAAATCTATTTCGGCCGGGGTACCGCCAGCGTTTTTGATTTTAACTTCTCGATGATCAAGGCGAAATTAAAGGCGATTTTAGAGCGTATGCTAGATACCGCCAAGCCGATCAAACAGGTAATGAGTAATGTTATCAACGGGGTAGAACTCACCCGGGAAAACCTGGAACAGCAAAAGGCGGAAATCCAGCACCTGGGCGTTGCCATGAACCAGATGCAGGCCTCCACCAATGAGATTGCCGGCAATACCGTGACCGCCGCTGCCGATCTCGACAATACCTTTAACCAGTGCCAGGAAGCTCAGGACGGCATCAATAACACCACGGATAAAATTAAACATTTGGCCAAAGAGGTCGAGAATGCTTCTGCCTCTGCCGATACCTTAACCGAGTCCGCCAATAATGTCGGCGCACTGATGGATGATATCCAGTCTATCGCCGATCAAACCAATTTACTGGCGCTTAATGCCGCCATCGAAGCGGCGCGTGCCGGCGAACATGGCCGCGGTTTTGCCGTGGTTGCCGACGAAGTCAGAAGTTTGTCATCCCGTACCCAGGACTCCGCCAAAGAAATACACCAGCGGTTAACCGCCATGCTGGACATCATAGCGCAATGGGTAGAACTGATGAACAAGAACAAGGAAGAAGCCGAACACTGTGTGGAAACCGCCGAATTGTCCAACCAAAAAATAGAACTGGTGGTGGAAAAAGTCGAAAACATTTCCCAGCTGGCGACCCAGATAGCCACCGCCGCCGAGCAGCAATCCCAGGTTTCGGTTGAAATCAATACCCATATCGAGCAGATTCACGCCTCCACAGATAAAACCTGGACCCAGACGGATGTGGTCACAGAGCAGATGTCGGCACTGCAAAGCAGTGTGGATGAAATTGCCAACCTGGCCAATACCTTTGTACCGAACAAGTAAGTGAAAGTAAACCCTGAAGGGGATATCTATTTATCCCCTTTTATACCTACAAATTAAGACTAAAAGAAAACTAGCCGCGCATCGAAACAAGACTGCCTCTTCGTTTTTTCTGAACAGAATCTTCCCAGCTCACCTGGCCGGTTTGGACGTCAAGAGCAACTCCCGAATGGCCGACATAGACCTTTTTATGGAGCTGCATTTCCTGCGTCATCATCATTTCGAATTTATCTGTTTTCGGATAATTATCGTTAACATCAAACCAGGGGTTATCATTTAACGCTCCCTTGATGGCATCTATCATCTTTTTGGTATGGGCCATGGTCATTGCCCCATGTTCACTTTTAGGCTGAAGAGATACCCCGCCAAAAACCCAGGCTTTAAAATAACCGGGACCTATCGGGCAAATGGTTCTCATGATTTCAAGGGTATCCTCACGCACCTGCGCCGGGCGCATCGAGCCGGAAAAGTGCGCTACCATGCCTGTGGAGTGTTTAGGCTCCCATAACACTAAGCCCGCACAAGAGCCAAAAGAGCCCGAAGATAAGGTACCGAGATTCGTTGCCGTCACCCAGGTACATTCAGTTTCATGGCTGTATTCAGCCACGGTTCCATGTAATTGTCTTGCCATAACATACACTCCTTCGCCAAAATTATTTTTATTGGTACCGGACTCGCCGTTATCCCACAGCTCAAGGTATCACGGCCTGTCAGTCACTTAATGAAAGCACTGGCAACCAGTAACTGCCAATATAACCTGAAAACAAACATAGTCACAAGTAAGGTTATTCATAACCTTACTCTATTAGTCCTTTAAAAACAGCTACTAACCATTGCTGCTTAATACTTCCAGCACAGGTTTGCCCTGATTAAAGCTCACGGCAAACAACTGGCCAAATTCCTCTTCCGATAAAATAATGCTCGGCTGGTGCTTAAAGGTATAACCGCCGACTTTGACTTCAAACATAATACCAAGCGCCTGCAACATATTAGGCACGGTATTGGAGTGCCCGGAAACCACCAGGGTTTGTTTGCAATAATCATTTTTTAGCTGCTCGACAAACTCCCGCCCCTTACGCGGATCATATTCGGTGATCTCCAGATTTTTCGCCTTGCCTAACGGCATCAGGGTTTGTTGCGTACGCTTATAAGGCGTCGCCAGCAGGTGGTCCACCTTAATATTTTCAAACATCTCGGCAATACGTTTGGCGCGGGCCTGGCCTTTAGCCGACAAATCGGGATCCCGGTTGCCTTGCTCGATCAGTTTTTCCGCGTGTCGGGTCAGATAAATTTTTTCCGGCAGGCAAGTCGCCATGGCCGTTTGTGCTGCACCGAGAAATAAACAAGCCGTTAACAGGCTTTGCTTGAATGTCTTCATCAATATTGTCCTTTTGATATTATTTCCCCGCCCGGACGTGCACCGCCGGTGACGGGAATGAATGTTTTATTGCTTTTTACAACGCTGAAAAGCTCTTCATAAATAAAGGGGTCCTGCACTGAGTCAGAACCCCTTTTCGATAACCAGAAAGTTATCAAGAAAGCCCCTTGCCTGCAAACCACTTAGCAGCAGTTCAACAAACTATTACACTTTCTTTTCATACCTTCCTTAAAGAAAGACTAATCAATCCAAGGCCTTGCCTGTTTGATTTCCAAATGGCCGCGGGAGCCGTCATCTGTGGCGGTGATCTTAAATTCGATATCCATGGCAAAACTGCGATCCCCTTCATAGACAGGCTTGAAATGCGCCTGTATCGCCTGCATCGCACGTCTTAATTGCACCGTCTCTTCTGCGGTAAGTACATTTTCTGTCGTCACCGGCTGGTCGTACACGGTTTCGACATTGGAGTGGCGGATATATTGCTGCGCCCACCACCAGTGGTCCGGATTATAAGGATCGTCGCCGGCTAACAGGTGCGCCAGTAAGAACTCATCCGGTACCGAGCTCACTTCCCCTTCGGAGGTAATAATAGGCTCAGGATTGGTAACAGAAATCTCACCATACTGGACATTAACGTAATAACCTTCCCAGTTGGCATCATAGATATTTTTGGTCACGCCGACGCCGTTCGCCTGTTCATCGCCGTAACTCTCGTGTACCAGCACCCCCATATAGGTTTTAAAGTGGTCGATACGGTAGAAACGGCGCTCTTCAAAAGCCCTGTGGGTCCATAAACTGGCCCAGACTTTTTTCACCGAATCGGCAATATCCCCTTCATCGGGTTTATGGGTATTGGACTCGTACAAACCGGCGCCGTTAAAGCCGGCCAAATCTTCATTATTGGTACTGGAGCGCAGGCGGATATTTTTGCTGAACGGGGCTCCCTGTGGATCCCAGAATAAACGCATGGCTTCAAGCTTTTCATGCATTTGCGCCGTCACTTCACCTTTTTTAACTTCTTTACGGAAGTCATCTAACTTGGCATCGCGTACATCCGGACTCGCCTGGAAAGCTTCATCCGCCATGATATCTTCAATTTGCTGATAATAAGAGCGCTCAACAAAATAATCTTCCGGTAAGTCCTGGGTTTGCGTAATGGCAAGCTTGGCTTCTACCTGCCATAAGGCCAGGACAAAAACTTCCAGCTCAAAATCGCTATTACCAGAAAGGGTAACGGTTTTCTTATCATTTTCCCGCAGGTAATTAACCGTCAGCTCCCGGTATTCGCTGCTGCCGGAAGCACTTAATACTGCATCCGTGAACGGCAGGGGATTAAGCAACCAGCGGTCATTGGTAACATCGCGCATAAACAATACCAGGCCGTTGGCATTCTCCAGCACCAGCTCCATATCCTGGCTGCCGGCGGCCAGGGTGATTGGCTCTGCCTGGTTAAGCAGGGAAACCGATAAGGCAGTGCTGTCGGTATTTCTCACTGTAGTGGCACGGTCTTCATCACACAGGGCGCGGTACTTGCCGTCTGGCACCAGGTTACCGAAATCATCCTCTTCCAGCTCCTGGCAACGGGGCAGACTCATATAGTCGTTATACATGGAAAACGGCACCGCATAACCGCGGGGCACCATTTGATGGCCATATTCACTTTCCAGGTCCTTCAGTGCTTTGGCCAACTCGGCGACATTCGCCGCTTTCGCGCCAAAACGAACCCAGTCGCCGTTGCCGAGATCACTTAATAAAGCCGGCTCGGTTACCGTCAAATCCGATAGCGGCGTTTGCGGATCCGGACGTACCGATTCCAGCCAGCTGTCTACCTCATCCTGGGTCGCGGCGGTTAAAACTATGCCGTCCCCGGTCACTTCATACTTCACCAGCTCGCCGATGAGCGGCGCTACCTGGGGATCATTGACCGCATCGCGCATATAGGCATTCGGGGTATTGTTTTGCTTGGCTTTAAGGTTGATATGAGACAAAGGGGTTTGCGGGGAGTCGGTGATGATCCCGGCAACATGGGCCAGGTCATTGGGGATATAGGTATAAATCACCACATCACTGACAGAGGGAACCGGATCCCCGGGATTAATCACACGCAAGCGGCCGTAACCCTGGCCCTGGTTGAGGATAGAAAAATCAATATTGGCAAACAGCTGTTCGCTTTTGATCACTGGCACCTCGGCCGATTCAAAAAAGGCCAGGTTATTATTATAAATATCCAGCTGGACATCGCTGGCGGGATAGTAGCTGATCTGATCCTGTGCAAAAGTCATTTGCTCGGCGATCATTTTATAGGCTTTATCCGTTAACTGTGGCGTTACCGGATCTACCGGCCAGAATTGCACCGTATACAGACCGTCCACCCCTTCCGCAGAGCTGTAATGATCATGGGCCAGGATCGACCCCGCCAGATGCGCCCGGTTATCATGGAAATAGGTCGTTGAGTTAAACTCCGACAGCGTACCGCTATAACCTAAGCCTTCGGAAGCAAAGGCGTAATGGTAGGGGTAGCGCTCGGTATTAAAAAAATACAACTTAGGATTGTCGGTATTAACATCCATGATCAGGTATTTTACTTCGCGGATACTTTGTGCCCCGGGCTGATCGCTACGCGCCGCCAGGGCTTCAAAATCAGTGCGCGACACCAGGGTTTGGAAATAATCCGCCTCGCTTTGGTTGTCATTAAGCGTGGTGGTTATCGTATCCTGGTTTTGGGAAGTGATATTTTTTGAAAGCTTATCAAGGGAAGTAAAATTACTCCCCTGTGCTGCTGACATGATACCCGCACAAAGTAAGGGTAATGCCAGGTGAAGTCGTGACCTCATAATTAATTCCTTTTGCTTGGCTAAATTCACTACGACTGTTAAAACATTTAATGAAATGAGTTAAATACAGCTGGCTAAGGTGTACAGCAATTTTTGTTCGTTCAATAACAATAAAACTAAACAAGCAATTGATTTACAAACCTTAGCCGGAAGCCGTATTGTAAAAAAGTAAATATAAAGTTCAACAAAAGTTAACAATTAATCAATAAAAATTGTTTTTGATCGGGTTTCCGCGATTTTCCCGAGTCCAAAAAGTCCGCTCCGGCTTAATTTGTCTTAAAGCAAGAAACGGGCAATGTGTGATGATCTCAATTGGGATTAGCATAAGTTTGAGGGTAAACTCTTATCCGGCAGGAACTTTCCGCTTCCATCAAAAAGCTTACCGATAAGAGCAGGAAAGAAACCGGGCACGAAACCCCGGTTTTGACTCCGGTAAATTTTATGCCTTATCAGCGCTTATGCCAGCTCGGTTAGCCGGCGAGAAAAGCGCTGATATCTGCCACCAGACTGGTTTCGGGGCGCTCGACAATACGGCCAAGTTCCCGGCCGTCAAGGGTGATAACAAAGGTCGGGGTAAAGGCGATACCGGCATCGCTGGCCCTGCCTTCTGGCTCCGACTTATTGATATCTAAAGCGATCAGCTGTGAGCTAAGCTCCGGACGCAGCGCCAGTATTTTCAACATTTTCGGGACTTCCCGTTGGCTGTCATGGCACCAGGTACCAAAATAGGTGGTTACCTCAAGTTTGTCCGGCCAGCGTTTTACCTGTGCCAACTCTTGTTCACTTAATTCGACTTGCCGATATGCCTGACTAAAGTCGGCATACTGGGCCAAGAGCTCATCGGTATTGATAGCCCCGACCGCAACCTTACCGTCATGGGCACAAGCCACCAGGGTAAAGAGTAATAATGCAGATAAGGTAATAGTGCGAAAAATTTTCATATCGGACTTCCTGTGTAAATAACCCGGTGCTTGACCGGGCTATTTGCCTTGCTATCCGTTTTGATAACGCCGCCTGCCTAGTCTTTTTTTAATTCGTTAGCCTTTAATAACATAGATTTACTTTCCTGTAAAAAGACTTGTGCATAATCGCCAAACCAATCCGCCACCTGGTTAAACATAGTGACAAAGGCATCTTTATCCCCCATTTCTATGTCTTCGAGCAGCTCCAGGAACCGATAGGCAAAACGCTTCATCATGGAAACGTTATCCGGGTTGGCAAAAATAATGTCGCTGTAAAGCACAGGATCCTGGGCAAACAAGCGGCCGACCATGATCAGCTCCAAGCGGTAAATGGGTGAGCTCATCTCCACCAACTGGGCAATATCCGAGCCTTCGGTCATTAAATGATAACCGTAGGCTATGGTGGAAAAGTGTCGCATCACCTGTACCATAGACATCGCCTGATCATGGGCGCTGGCAGATACCGGGTAAATTTTCGCCCCCCAGACGGCAAACTGATCCAACAACCACTGATATTGCTCCGGGGACCGCCCTTCACAACTGATGATGGTTTGCTTTACCAGGGCAGTAACATCCGGGCCGAACATGGGATGTAGCCCGACCACAGGTCCGCTATGCACTTTTAGCATTTCATAAAGCGGCGATTCTTTAACACTGGTCACATCCGCTAAAATACAGGACTCGGGCAAGGCCCCCAGCTGCTGGATCACTGTGGTAGTCAAGCGGATAGGCACAGCCACCAGGACCACACCGGCGCCGGCGAAAATTTCTTCGCTGCGCCCCCAGTCTTCCTGCTCCATCACCGTCACCTGGTATTGTGAGCGGGTGAAGAGATCGACAAAAATACTGCCGAGCTGGCCTTTACCGCCGATCACCACCACCTTTTTACAGTCCGGGTTCACGCACTTATAACCGCTGGCATCCTGGCTGTTATAAGAGTCCCGCATCAGGCGGCGTAACACATCTTCAATCAGATCCGGGCACAGCCCCTGATCTTGCGCCTGACTGCGGCGCTCTTGCAATAAACTCGCTTCCCGATCCGGGGCATAGATGGGCATGCCCACCTGACTTTTCAGCTGGCCAACCTTAGTGGTGATACCACGGCGCTTAACCAGCAGGGCGACAATCTGGCTGTCGATATCATCGATATCGTCACGTAACGTCTTCAGTTGTTCTTGAAAATTTTCCATTATTAATGCAATAACCTTGCTAATAGCCTTATTAAATAATATTAAGCTTTAATACGGGTTCTAAGTACATCCGCCAGCTTAGTCTCGGCCAGCGCCATCAGTTTCTCGGTTTCTTTAAGATCGATACAGGCATCGGTTACCGAAACCCCGTATTCCAGCTGCTCCCTGGGCAAGTTCGCACTTTGGTTACCGGCTTTAAGGTTACTTTCGAGCATCAAGCCGATAATCGATTTATTGCCTTCGAGGATCTGGTTGAAAACATTATCGGCCACCAAAGGCTGACGGCGGTAATCTTTATTGGAATTGCCGTGGCTGCAGTCAACCACGATCCCCAGCTCCAGGCCGTGAGAGGATAATTCCTGCTCGCAAACGGCAACATTAACCGAGTCATAGTTAGGCTGCTTGCCGCCGCGTAAAATCACATGGCCGTCCGGGTTGCCGGAAGTTTTGATCAAGGCGACCTGTCCCTGACGGTTAATCCCCATAAAGCGGTGGGAAGAAGCGGCTGACTGCAAGGCATTAATCGCGACGTCTAAACTGCCGTTAGTACCGTTTTTAAAGCCGATCGGCATAGACAAACCACTGGCCATTTCCCTGTGGGTCTGGGATTCCGTGGTCCGGGCGCCAATCGCCGACCAGCTGAATAATTCCGCCAGGTACTGGGGACTGATGGGGTCTAAGGCTTCGGTTGCCAGCGGCAGTCCTAATTTGGTGAGGTAGATTAATAATTCACGTGCCTTTCTCAAGCCGCTTTCAACATCGAACGAGCCATCCATATGGGGGTCATTGATCAACCCCTTCCAGCCAACCGTAGTTCTTGGTTTTTCAAAATACACCCGCATCACGATATACAAAGAGTCTTGATATTTGTCATGCAGGGCTTTTAAATGACGGGCATATTCTTTTGCCGCTTCAACATCATGTACCGAGCAGGGGCCGCTGATCACCAACAGGCGGGAATCGCGTTTATGAATAATGTTAGAAATAACTTCTCGTGCGGCCATGACATACTCGCGCCCTTCATTATCAAGCGGCAACTCTGCTCTTAACGCCTCAGGCGTGATTAAGACTTCTTCAGCATTGACATGCACGTCATTTAAATGGGTTATATGGGTAGATTCAGCCATGGTAACTTCCGGTAAAAAAATAGATTAAATAGAATAAAGTGAACGGCTAAGCAGTAATCCCGGCCAATAGAGATTCAGTGATAATATCGAAAAAATAAGTGATTAATTTCCGTGTTTTTTATACCAAAAAACAAAACATCAAACCTTGTAAAGATAGCGTTACACAAATTGTAAGATATATATTACACCCTTTATCCTGCCCGGTATAGACTTTTTGCTGAAAAATTACCCTTTAATCAACAATAGCCGGGATTAACCAAAGATATGCTTGAATGAACTATAGTTAAGGGTACATGTACAAATAAGACCTATATGCAAATTAAACGGGCAAAGCCGCTTCTTTTGCTATTATTAGTGTTGATATTAACGGCTAGCAATAGCCATTAGCTTGTTTTTGGGTCTGTGATGATTAAAGCCGGTTCACATTTACCTATCCCCGAAAAAGACTATCTCACCATAGAGCAGCGTAAAATCGCTGACTGGTATCGCACCGCTTTTCAGCAAAGCAATATTTCATTATGGCTGGTCGACCTGGGTACCCTGCCGGGTAAGTTGGAAAAGTACAGCACCCGGGATATCCGCGATTACAATCACTATTTTGCCAACCACATCTTTGAATTACTGACCCTTGCCAGGCAACTAAAAGTCATTGACGTCAATATGCCGACCCTGGCTTTGTATGGTGACAAGGACAAAGGCACTTTCTTAAAAAAAATAACCAATAAACATAATAAAGATCAGCTGGAGGTATTAAAGAAGCTGGTGGTTGCCTTACTCGAACAGCGCCATTATTTTGAAACCGAAGCTACCGCCAGCCACCGCAACGGCCATCAATTTAAAGTGGTCATGAAAGCCATTATTCCGGAAAATGTCACCGATCATACCCGGATGATCATTTCCGTAACCAGCCTGGCCCACAGGAAAAAAGTATCGCAGGTATTATTTTCTGAGCAGGATATTTATCAAACCTTCCTTGACAATGCCCCGGTTTGTATTCATGAAATAGACCGGGATGGCCGTTTAACCGCCATGAATGATACCGGTTTAAAAATGTTACGCCTGAACGATGTCAGCCAGATCCTTGGCTGCCGTTATTTATCCCTGGTGACTGATGACGATAAACCCCGTATCGAATATTTAATGTTAAGGGCATTTAACGGTTACTCCTCTGAATTTGAGTTTCAGTTAAGATGCAATGGCGAGCTCAGGGTTTTTTCCTCCTGCTTTATTCCGGTGGAAGAAAATAAAGATACGGTCCATCATATTATCGGCATTACCCAGGATATAACCGAACGTAAGCACAGTGAAGAAGAGCTCTACCATCAGGCCAACTATGACCTGCTCACTAATCTGCCAAACCGCAGTCACTTTACCGACTCGGTCAGACACGCATTGACCCAGGCCAGACGGCGCCGCCATGGCCTGGCATTACTCTTTATCGATTTGGATAATTTCAAACCCATTAACGATACCTATGGCCACGCCATGGGGGACACGCTACTGCAACAGGTTTCCGCCACCATACAAAATACGCTGCGCAAGGAAGATTTAACCTGCCGCTTCGGCGGAGATGAATTTATCATTTTGCTGCCCAGCATAGCCAAACGTAATAATGCGGCGGTCGTCGCCGAAAAAGTCCTTCGTTGCATTCAACAGCCGATAAACCTCTCCAACCAGCAATTGTCAATTTCAGCCAGTATCGGCATCAGCACCTTCCCGGAAGACGGCGACAGCTATGAAACCTTAATGCCCCATGCCGATATGGCCATGTATAAAGTCAAAAATTTTGGCGGCAACAGTTACCAGTTTCACCAGGTAGAAAAAACCAACTTTAAAATGTAAGCCGCTAAGGCATACGCTACGACTCAGTACCCGGGCGCTTAACGGCTACAGCATAACCCCGCAGCGGGAGAATACAGCTGCTCTCCTCACTGACCAGACTGACCGACCCTGCTATCAACCGGGCCAGACTTGTCTTTCACCCGGGATATGGCCTGCGTTGCCTGGGAGGCGGCCAGCATACGGTTGATTTGCTTTATTTGTGTTGAAACCCGGATCAAATCACGACTGACCTGTTGATAATGCTCATCCTGCCTTGCCATTTCCTTGCTAAGCTCGGCTTTAAACATACCGCTTAAGTTAGCAATCGACCGGTTCAATACCCTTGTTTGCTTACTGAGCAAAGCCGTCATTTCCCTGTTATCCCGGATACCCTCGCCCGGGAGCCCTTGTTTGGGAACTATATGTCCGATAACATCAACACTGGCCGAGCTGACTTTATCCGATAAATAACCTTCACTCTCGCTGATAAGATCATCGATCTTATGGATTTGCTGCTCCATCTGGCTTACCAGACGTTTATTGGCATCTGCTACCACTTCGGCAAGCAACTCAACAACCTCTTTTTGCCGGATATCAAGGCGATTAAACTTTTCCATCAATTGGGAATTAACCGTTTCATGTTTGGATTTTGCATCCCCGGTCAGCAAATTAAAATGCCGCTCAAGGGAGTCCTGGTATTTAAGGGCATCCTGACGGGTTTGCTCTGTCTGCACTAAAGTGCTGACTTGCAGGTTGGCGCTAAAGGGCGCGGCAAACAAAACCCCTAAAGTCAATAAGGCAAAAGCTACCCGGGCGTATAAGTGTTTACTCATAAAAGTAAGAGCAAGACCGGCAATAAAAGTGCCGATCAAAGGTAAGATCACCATGATGCTTTCCATCATGGATAATTGGCTAAGCCCCTGAAAAAATGATGCAATGGTATCCATAAAACCTTCCTGGTCGTTAAAGTAACATCCTGTTTATTCCTACCCCTAACCTAGTACACAGGCACAAAAAAACAACCACCTTGACTGCCAGGGCCTAATTAACATCTCCGGCCCCCTAGCGGGTTACCTCAGAATAATCCATTAAAAATAAGTGTGTTATCCGCTAAATAGCTCAGTCCGGCCAGCTAACGGCCAAAAAGCAAAGCAATGGCCCCCGGTTATTTAACCCAAGGCATCAAGGATAAATCACCGGATAAAATATCCCGATAACTGACAAAAACAATCACAATTAACGGACAAGAAGCCATGGCTCGTTTATCGTAAATCACCGCTGTATTTTTTGACAGTTCAGAAAAATGGTCCAATGCCTGAAAACCGCAAAAAGTAAAACAATATTTGCTTGCCTTTATTCGAAAAAGCAGCGAACCTCAAACGCCCCCTAATGATCATTTATTCGCTTTATAGTGAGCATAACCAAACGAATATTTATATCTTCCGGGCAGCTCAGCACCTTGATGAGCAAACACCAAAACAAAGCGGGCTTGTACAGCTATTAGCATCAGGCTAATCGTTCAGGCGCAGGAATAAGCTAATAAACCATCAGAAAATCAATTATTTTTATCCAAATAAAGCTAACCGCCCTTAAAACAGGGTAAAATAAAAATATCTGTAAAATGAAGACACCCAGAGCCTGATTACTGACTATGCAATCAAGTCTTGACATCCACTGGTGGCAACTGGCCATTTTTATGCTAGTGCTGCTGGTCCCTTTAGCGGTTAACTTCAGGTTTTCCCTGGGACTAACCCGGGAAATAACCCTGGCGGTCGTGCGCATGAGCTTACAGCTGGTGCTGGTGGGCCTATACCTGCAGTTTTTATTTGAACTTAATAATCCGCTGCTAAACCTGATGTGGCTGATGGTCATGTTGCTGGTTGGCACCAGCGCCATCATCTCCAGTACCGCCCTGGAGGCTAAATACCTCTACCTGCCGGTACTTTGCGGCTTATTGCTGGGGTTAGTGCCGCTGTTGCTCTTGCTGTTGCTGGCCTTACTGCAACCTGTACCTGTCTATAACGCCCAATACCTGATCCCGCTGGCGGGCATGTTGCTGGGTAACAGTCTCAGCGGCAATATTGTTGCCCTGCAAAGGTTGTTTACCGCCTTTAAGGATAAAAACGATGAATATGAAGGGGCGCTGGCATTAGGAGCTACTCCGCCCCAGGCAAGCCTGCCTTTTGTCCAGTCGGCGATGCAGCAAGCCTTTGCCCCGATCTTGGCCTCTATGGCCACCACAGGTCTGGTCACCTTACCCGGCATGATGACCGGGCAAATATTAGGTGGAGTGGATCCTATTACTGCGATTAAATACCAGCTGGTGATCTTAGTCGCAATTTTTGTGATGCTGAGTATCTCGGTAACCACCAGCCTTTATCTTGGGATCCGCACTTCTATCACGCCGACCGGCCTGGTAAAGGCTAAGTTTAAAACACCGAAAGTAAAAAGGCAGAAAGCTTGATATTTCCGCTCTTTGACTCCCTGTCACCGCGCAATACCATACCTCCTGTATATAAGCGCTCTTGACTCCCTGTCACCGCGCAATACCATACCTCCTGTATATAAGCGCTCTTGACTCCCTGTCACCGCGCAATACCATACCTCCTGTATATAAGCGCTCTTGACTCCCTGTCACCGCGCAATACCATACCTCCTGTATATAAAAAGACCGGCATATTCGCCGGTCTTTGTGACTTGTCACCATCATTAAGGGATGACTCGCCGTAAAGGTTTATCACTTAACTATACGGTTAGTGACCAAGTGATCCACCACGCTCGGATCTGCCAGGGTCGAGGTATCCCCAAGGCTTTCCATTTCATTTTCGGCTATTTTACGCAAAATACGGCGCATAATTTTCCCCGAGCGGGTTTTGGGCAAGCCCGGCGCCCATTGAATATAATCCGGTTTGGCAAAACGGCCGAGTTCCTTGGCAACAAATTCCGTTAACTCCCCCTGCAAGGTATCAGACTCGCTGGCCGAGCCCATCAAGGTCACATACGCATAAATGCCCTGCCCCTTGATATCATGGGGGTAGCCCACCACCGCGGCTTCGGCTACTGCCGGGTGCAATACAAGAGCACTTTCGATTTCCGCGGTACCCAGCCTGTGTCCGGAAACATTGAGGACATCATCCACCCGTCCGGTGATCCAATAAAAACCGTCGGCATCGCGTTTGGCGCCGTCGCCGGTAAAGTAATTGCCCGGATACTGGCTTAAATAGGTATCGTAAAACCTCTGGTGATCACCGTAAACCGTGCGCATTTGCCCCGGCCAACTGCCCTTCATCATCAGCAAACCTTCAGCTTCACCCTCAAGTTCATTGCCTTCTTTGTCAAATATCGCCGGCTCAACACCAAAAAACGGTTTGCCTGTCGCCCCGGGTTTCATATCCACAGCACCAGGCAATGAAGTCAGCAAAATCCCGCCGGTTTCCGTTTGCCACCAGGTATCGACAATGGGGCAATTTTCCTTACCGACAATCTCATAATACCAGTGCCAGGCTTCGGGGTTAATCGGCTCGCCTACGGTGCCCAGTAAGCGGATTGAAGATAAGTCTGCCTGCTCCACCAGCTCATCTCCCAAGCCCATTAATGCTCGTAGCGCGGTAGGGGCGGTATAGAAGATATTCACTTTGTGCTTTTCACACACCTGCCAGAAGCGCCCGGCATCGGGATAGGTAGGCACCCCTTCAAATACCAGGGTAGTGGCGCCATTAGCCAAAGGGCCGTAAAAAATATAAGAGTGGCCGGTAACCCAACCGGCATCCGCCGTACACCAGTAAATTTCACCTTCCTGGTAATCAAAGACATATTTGTGGGTCATGGCCGCATAAAGCAGATAACCGCCGCAGGTATGCAAAACCCCTTTAGGTTTGCCGGTTGAACCAGAAGTATAAAGTACAAATAACGGGTCTTCGGCATCCATTTGTTCCGGCTCACATACCGCGGGTAAGTTAGCAACCGATTCAGCGTATTTAACATCAAGCTCAGGGTTCCAGTGAACATCGGCCCCGGTACGTTCAACCACTATCACAGAGTGGACATCGGGACAGTCTTTGAGCGCCTCATCAACATTGGCTTTAAGGGGAATACGCTTGCCTCCGCGGACACTTTCGTCTGCGGTGATCACCACCCGGCAATCGGCATCAAGTACCCGGGCTTTAATCGACTCAGTGGAAAAACCGCCGAAGACTACAGAGTGTACCGCGCCGATACGGGCACAAGCGAGCATGGCGTAGCCCACTTCGGGGATCATCGGCATATAGATACAAACCCGATCGCCTTTTTTCACCCCCCGTTGCTTTAACAGGTTAGCAAAGCGACAGACATGATCGTGAAGTTGCTGATAGGTCACCTTATCATCATCGCCGGGTTCATCGCCCTCGAAAATGACAGCGATGTCATTTGCTTTATTAGCTAAATGGCGGTCGATGCAATTGTAGCTGACATTAAGTTTGCCGCCGGCAAACCAGCTGACCTGTGATTCTTTAAAGTTAACGCTGCTGACCTGCTCCCAGGGCTGATACCAGTCGATAAACTTTTCCGCCTGCTGCGCCCAAAACACATCGGGCTGCTCGATTGACTGGCGATACATGGCTTCATAAGCGCCGGCGTCAACATGGGTGTTTGCTTTTGCGCGTTGGGATACTGGATAGCGAGATTGTAATTCCTTCATAGCTACTCTCTGATGTAATGAATTCTAGTTATAATTACTTTGTTTATTATTCTTTGCATATTGCGGCATATAACAATGAGTTAATCAGTTTAACCTTAATGAATTTAAGAAACCACGAAGTTTTTTTAAACCAAGGAAACTGGCTGATATTTATCATTACTCACCGGCAAGAGAAATTCAAACGAGCAGCAGTTTTATTTTATCGCTATTTTCCGCTTTGCCTCCAGCCCGGCTTAAAACATCACAGTTACTTTTTCTCTGTAACAGGCAAGGATACAGCGGTGTATCTTTTATTTAACTCACATACAGCCGCTGCTTCTTACCTCACCATCAAATAATCGAAGACGATGCAATCAAATCGGTAAACTTGGTAAGTACCGGTTCATCAATTTGCTCAGCTCCGGATAAGCGAAAAAAGGTATATCTTTCCCCAGCATGTACTGCCAGGGCGATAGACTGTTTGCTGCCGCTGAGCTGGTACAAGTCAAAAAGCTGATTATTCTGAGATTTGATGGTTCTAACCGCCTTAAAGTTATCCGTTGCTGGTAAGCCGGCTTTTTGTTGCCAGATATTCATAATAGCCGACAGCGGCATAGCTTTTTTCATACGGATGATCGCCAGCCGATAACTGTTTTTACCACTGTTAAGGCGATAATTGGCAATTGCCACACCATTGGCAGCAGGCACAGGCTGCCACTCACTTGATGGTGAAAACTCAAGAAAATCACTGAGCTTTTCATGGTGGCTTACGGTCACTTTCAAGTGCTTTTTCACCGGTAATGCCCCGTCGTTTTTTTGCCACCAGCCGGCATTTGAACTAACTACCGAAGCAAATTTTGGCGACTGCAGAGGCTCATTGCCAACAACAGCAAGGTGAGAAACCGGCTCATTAAATAAGAAAAAACTCAAGAAGCAAGCAAGCGACAGGCTGCTGATATAAATAAACTTTTTCATGGACTACTCCCGTAAATTATTCGCCAACAAACACCGCAAGCTAGGGGTTTGTTAATAATTTCAAAATTTCAGGCTTGAACTTCGCCATTGAAAATGCATTTTGTCCATGAGCATTTTTCTGTTGGCATTGCGCCAACTCCAAGCAGTAATTTGACTATTACCACTTTTCACCGCTAACAGTAACGCGGCATAACTTTGCACATTCCTCCTGCTGGTATCGATATTTCATTAAGTATATGCCGTAAAATTTAATTTGTTCCGCGCACGGCAGACATTAATGTCAAGCCCCCTTTCCTTAGTCAATAAAACCAGGCGGGGAGGTTATCACCAGCTTGCTCCGAAGAAGTAACCGATACCGCCGCCAGCACAAGCGCACGGATCTTAAGACCTTTGGCTTAAAAAGCACTAGCAGGCCCCCTGTGCTGGCATTAACGATAAGGCAATCCAGAATAAAGTTTGCTCCTGCACGCTTTTCCCGGCTTACAGGGGCTTATGCCATACCGTCACTCAAGCCATTACCTGAGTCCCGTTTGATGGCGTTTTATCGACAAGGCATTCACATCCCACAGTACAAAGGCTTTCCACAGGTAACGAATAAATGAAAATCAGCATAAGGAGCTTAGTTAAGGAGATATTAGCAGTGGCAGCAAGGCATAGGAGAAACGAGCAAAACAGGCGGATGAACACCTTTGTCCGGTAACTTCCTGTCACCGTAAAATAATACCAATTTTATTAAATATCTAACCATCTTCGGATGGTCTAAATCTCCAAGTCCTGCGTTGTTTTCAATCACAATAGCTTGCTATTGCTCAATCAAACGCCTCGCCTGCATGGATGCAGATGCTTAGCTTTAGTCTGGAACGATAAAGGGGGTTCTTGAAAATTTATCCTCACCGAATTTTGCTCATCTACTTAATGCAATTGCTATAACCTGCAGGGAGCAGGCACTTAACTTATATTCTGAGCATAAAAAAAGCCATGTGGTTGCCCACATGGCTTTTTATTCAAACTAATGAATAATCTATGATTACTTCTTAGCCAACTTCTCTTTGATACGTGCAGAACGACCTGAACGCTCACGAAGATAGTAAAGCTTAGCTTGACGAACATCACCGCGACGTTTGACTTCAATTGAGTCAACTAGAGGGCTGTGTGTCTGGAATACACGCTCAACACCAACACCGTTAGAAATTTTACGAACGGTGAAAGCAGAATGTAGGCCACGGTTTTTAACAGCAATCACAACACCTTCAAATGCCTGAAGACGTGATTTGTCACCTTCGGTAACTTTAACTTGAACAACGACAGTGTCGCCCGGGGCGTACGCTGGAACGTCAGTTTTCATTTGCTCTTGTTCGAGCTGATCAATAATCTTACTCATAATACCTTCTTCCTAGAGTTCACTGTCATCAGCAGCAGCTTGCTTGATTTTCTCAAGCATTTTCTCCTGCTCCGCAGTCAGAGCTAGGTCAGTTAATAGTTCGGGTCTTCTGGTCCATGTTCTTTCCAGGGATTTCTGCTGGCGCCAAAGCCTGATATGTTCATGATTACCGCTTAGCAACACTTTCGGTACCGACTTAGCCTCTTCATCAGAGGTTTCCAGTACTTCCGGCCGGGTATAATGCGGACAGTCAAGTAAACCGTCAGAAAATGAATCCTGCTCGGCTGACAATTCATGTCCCAAAACTCCGGGCACAAAACGTGCTACGGCATCGATCACGTTCATGGCCGGTAATTCACCGCCACTTAATACGTAATCACCAACAGACCATTCTTCATCAACATCTGATTCAATGATCCGCTCGTCTATGCCTTCATATCGTCCGGCAATAAATACCAGATGATCATACTGCGATAATTCACGCACACCGGCCTGGTCCAATTTACGTCCCTGAGGTGACAAATAAATAACTTTTGCCTTGCCGCCATTTGCTAATGCCGCACTTTTTGCTGCATTAATGGCATCGCGTAACGGTTGTACCATCATCAACATACCCGGACCACCGCCGTAAGGACGGTCATCTACGGTGCGATGTCGATCATGGGTAAAGTCTCTCGGGTTCCACTTGTGGAACTCAATCAAGCCATTACGGATCGCTCGGCCAGTCACCCCATACTCAGTGATTGCATCAAACATTTCGGGAAAAAGGCTAATCACCCCAATCCACTTGCTCTTGTCAGAGCCATTGCTGTTGCTCACGAGTTAGAAACCTGGGTCCCAGTCAACACTAATTTGTTTATTTTCAACACTAACCGATATCACCACTTGTTCAAACAAGTAAGGAATTAACCTTTCTTTTTTGCCAAAGGCGTCATTGCGGTTAGCTTTTACAACCAGTACGTCATTTGCGCCGGTTTCCATCATGTCAGAAACCGTACCCAGGTCGTAACCTTGGGTAGTAACAACCGTCATGCCGATCAAATCCCGCCAGTAAAATTCCCCTTCGGGCAATTCAGGCAGAGCTTCGGGATTGGCCAATATTTCCGAGCCGACCAGGGTTTGTGCCTGATCTCTGTCATCATAGTTGGCAATCTTGGCAATAAGGCCATTGTTATGTTTACGCCAATCAGTAACTTCTACTGCTTGTACTTTATCGCCTAATTTTAAAGACCAAGGCATATAGTCTAAAATAGCTTCGGGATCATCCGTGAATGAATGAATCTTCAACCAGCCCTTGATCCCGTATACGGCACCTAATTTACCCAGCGTGATTTTATCTTTCATACTACTCACAACAATTCCTACAACTTACCAACTAATTAAGCAGCTGCTTGAGCGTCTTTAACCAGTTTGGCCACACGATCAGATAAGCCAGCACCTTGACCAACCCAGTGGTTGATGCGATCCAGGTCTAAACGTAATTTTTCAGCTTGACCTTGTGCTGTTGGGTTGAAGAAACCTACTTTCTCGATGAAACGACCATCGCGAGAGTTACGGCTATCTGCAACAACAACCTGATAGAATGGACGCTTCTTAGCGCCACCACGAGCTAAACGAATGGTAACCATATCGTCCTCTATATATATTAAGTGTTAAAACGAATTTCCAGACACTTTCTGACACCAAGTGACAGAAAAGCTCGCGTATTTTACGCTTTCCCGCCAGGATTGCAAGAGATATACAAAATGTGAACAGAATTAGTGCTTTACCGAACCTGTCATCAGATTAAAACTATATGAAAATCAGCATATTGGATAAAAACCTGTATTCAACGAACCAGCTGCAGGTATAATCCGGCAAAGTCAGGCTTTTTCAGGCCATAACGCCGATAGATTTCTACCAGCAGCCCGCGCTGATCCGCTTTGGCCAAGATCTTGTTGATCTCCTCCGCCCGGATCGGCGACGTTTTCGGCACCAGGAAAAAACGCTCATAGGCCGTATCAAATCGCTTGGATACCAGAAAGTTATCCTTAAACTCAGGATAACGCAGTAAGTACCAGTTCAAGGCTATGGTACTCACCACCGCAATTTCTGCCCTGTTCACCAGCACCATATTGATGGTGACTTCCTCGGACCGTACTAAAGTAATATTAAAGTGTTTAACCAGTTCCGACAGCTCGGTAACATAGTTGGCGAATTTATAATGGTAACCATGCACAGCCACCAGGCTTTTATCGGTGAAATTGGCAAAAAACTGCTGATCTCTGTTTTCTTTCTTTAAGGCGAGGAAAATATCTTTCGAAGCAACCAGCGCCATAGTCAAATCCAAATCTTCCTCCTGCCACCCCCAGGCGGGATTATCCCACATCACCACATCAACCCAGCCATCAGCCAGGGATTGGGTGCGCCGCTTTATCGGTACCGGCACCAGGACAAATTCAAATTGGCTCTGTACGCTGTTCATTGCCGCAATCACTTCCGGTGCGGCGCCCGAGAGACCTTCCCCGAAAAGAAATGGCGGACGGGCACTGGAGCCGACTTTTATTTCAATTGCTGCCGGCAGAGATGCGCCATATACCTGATAGCAAAAGCCACAAAGCATCACCAGCAATAATGCTGACTTAATGGAGCAGCCTTTCATCTGAAAACATAACATATATTTCTCCACCTAAAATTAATAATAGCCGGAGAAATTACAAAGGCAGCCAAAAGCTCCCTTTAAGTAAAATTTATCCAAGACCCGGGGATAAGATATTCTGCTGACACAATTTATCGGCACGCAACCGGCAACGGTCAAGGTACAACTTTCCGGTTTAACCCGGTAAAGTCAGCTTTCTCCAGCCCGTAACGCTGATAAATAACCGACAATAAACCTTGCTGATCGGCTGTAGCCAAAATTTCATCAATTTCCCTTGCCTGGATCGGCGCGCTTTTAGGTATCAGGAAAAATCGCTCATGACTGCTATCAATGCGTTCAGAGATGATAAGTTTATCCCGGTATTGGGGATAACGCAGCAGAAACCAATTTAAAGTAATGGTGCTGACCGCAGCGATGTCGGCTCGTTTTGCCAGTAACATCTTAATGGTAAGTTCTTCATTGCTCACCAGAGAAATATCAAACATTTTGCTCAACCGGGATTCGTCGGTGATGAAATCGGCAAAGCGATAATAATAACCATGAACAGCCACCAGACGCTTATCGGTTAAATCGGCAAAAAACGCCTGGTCTCGTTGCTCCTGTTTTAATGCCAGGAAAACATCTTTGTTTGCAACTAGCGGCAAACTTAGCAACAAGCTGTCTTTCTTCCAGCCCCAGGCGGGATTATCCCACATAAAGACATCCACCCAACCATCGGTCAGTGACTGAATACGGCGTTTGGTCGGTACTGAAACCAGAATAAATTCAAATTGATTTTGCACCCGGTTCATTGCTGCCAAGACTTCCGCTGCCGCCCCGGTCATATCATTAGCTGCCAGAAAAGGCGGCCGGGGAATAGTACCTACCTTAATTTCTATCACCTCAGGCAAAGCAGAACAATTGGCAAACCGGCTAAAAACAGATAACAGCACCAATACAACAAGCGTTTTCACAAACCTTAAAATAACCATATCATCCTATAAACCTGACGGTATTTTGCAGCCCCAACCAAGCATAGTGCCAACAACAAAAAAGGCAGCCTTGGCTACCTTTTTATATTGAGTTTCTATCCGGAGAAGCAAAAGTTACTTACGGCCGAGCATACCCCCCATGCCGCCCGGCGGCATCATGCCTTTCATGCTGCGCATCATTTTCTGCATGCCGCCTTTACCCGACATCTTCTTCATCATTTTCTGCATTTGCGTGAATTGCTTGATTAATTTGTTCACATCCTGGATCTGGGTGCCTGAACCGTTGGCTATCCGGCGTTTGCGCGAACCTTTGATGATTTCGGGACGGGCACGCTCGGCCGGGGTCATGGAATTGATGATGGCTTCCATACGTACCGTGACCTTATCATCCATCTGGCCTTTAATTTGCTCAGACATATTGCCCATACCGGGCAATTTATCCATCAGCCCCATCATGCCGCCCATATTTTTCATTTGCTGGAGCTGCTCCCGGAAATCTTCCAGATCAAAACCTTTACCGGTTTTCACCTTACGGGCCAGTTTTTCCGCCTTTTTCTTATCAACTTTCTGCTCAACTTCTTCGATCAGGGATAACACATCCCCCATGCCGAGGATACGGGAAGCGATACGGTCCGGGTGGAAAGGCTCCAGGGCATCGGTTTTTTCACCCACACCCATAAATTTGATCGGCTTTCCGGTGATATGGCGAATAGACAGCGCCGCACCACCACGGGCATCACCGTCGGTTTTGGTGAGGATAATCCCGGTTAAAGGCAAGGCATCGTTAAAGGCTTTGGCTGTATTGGCGGCATCCTGACCTGTCATGGCGTCAACGGTAAACAGGGTTTCTACCGGGTTGATGGCGCCATGCAGCTGCTGGATTTCCGCCATCATATCTTCATCGACATGCAAACGACCGGCGGTATCGACAATCAAAACATCAAAAAAGTTTAACTTGGCATGATTGATGGCCGCTTCGGCGATGGCCACGGGTTTTTGTTTGATATCACTGGGGAAAAATTCAACTTTGATTTCCTGCGCCAGAGTTTCCAGCTGTTTGATCGCCGCCGGGCGATAAACATCGGCACTGACCACCAGCACTTTTTTCTTTTCACGCTCGGTCAGGAATTTTGCCAGCTTGGCAACCGAGGTGGTTTTACCCGCCCCTTGCAAACCCGCCATCATGATCACCGCGGGCGGCGCCGCCTTTAAGTCCAGGGCTTCATTAACTTCACCCATGGCCGCTTCGAGTTCACCGCGAACGATTTTGACAAAAACCTGTCCCGGGCTCAGACTTTTTGTGACTTCCTGACCAACCGCACGCTCTTTCACTTTGCTGACAAACTCACGGATAACCGGCAGGGCTACATCCGCTTCAAGCAGGGCCATACGCACTTCGCGCAGCGTGTCTTTAATATTGTCTTCTGTTAACCGGCCGCGGCCGCTGATATTTTTTAACGTTTTCGTTAAACGATCGGAAAGATTCTCAAACATGGATTACTCTAAAAGCCAAACTTTATCGGCACATTATAACCGCAGCATAAAGAAGAGAAAGCATAAAATTCCGGCAAAGACAGAATAAATGGCAAAATAGCTGGAAAATTTATCGTTCGTTATTGCCTGCGCCATAAAAAACTCCTGTCACAGCATAAGATAGAGATATCTGCCCGGTGTTTTTTTATGGTATTCTAGCGCCAGTTTATTTTATCAGACACAAGGAAGGCCCGGTGGAGCAGATCACAGCCTTATTTAATAATTTCATTGATTTAGCGGCTGAAGCCAGTCCCTGGCTATTGCTCGGCCTGCTTATTGCGGGATTGATGAAAGCCTGGCTCCCCAAGCAAATACTCAATAAACACCTGGGTAAAGGTAAGTCGGGGATAGTAAAGGCCGCCCTGGTAGGAGCCCCTTTACCCCTGTGTTCGTGCGGCGTGATCCCGGTGGCCACCGAATTAAAACGTGGCGGCGCCTCAGATCCCGCCACCGCTTCCTTTTTGGTCGCCACACCGGAAACCGGGGTCGACTCGGTATCTGTTTCTTATGCCATTTTAGGCCCGGTCTTTGCCATTTACCGGCCGCTAACGGCAATAGCATCCGCCATCATCACAGGGTTACTGGTCGCCACCGATAAATCCGCCGGAAAAATATTGTCGACAACAAAACATGACGGTAAAACCAATGCCGGCACACAAAGCGCTTGTTGTTCATCCACAGCGACCAAGATAGATAACAAGATGTCAAAAACAAGCGGCTGCTGCGATTCACCACCTGCCGAAACGGCCGGCGCGCCGGACAGCGGCTGTTGCAGCACGCCTGCGCCAACAGAGACAGTAAGCAGCTGTTGTGCCCCACAGGCAGCCGAAGCGACAGCAGCAACAAAGTGTTGCGCTTCAGCGGATGAGACAACAAAAGAGAGTGAAAGTTTTTCCCGCAAAACCTTACAGGGCATTAAATACGCCGCCACCCAGTTAGTTGATGACATCATCATCTGGCTTTTTATCGGCCTGGTTTTTGCCACCCTGGTCAGAACCTTATTGCCGCCGTCGCTGCTAACCAGTTACGGCAGCGGCCTGCAAGCCATGTTGATCATGATCGCCATTTCTATCCCTATGTATATTTGTGCGACGGCTTCGACCCCGATTGCCGCAGGCTTTATTCTCGCCGGTATTTCCCCCGGTACCGCCCTGGTCTTTATGATGGCCGGGCCGGCAACGAACATCTCAACCTTAGGGGTGATTAAAAACGAAATGGGCTCAGGGGTACTGATACGCTATCTCGGCGGCATCGGCTTATGCGCCCTGGCCTTTGGTTACCTGCTCGACTGGGGGTTGCTGAAGTTTAATATCGATATTAACCAGCAAATGCAACACAGCCATGAGCTGCTGCCTTACTGGTTCAGCCTCAGCTGCGCTATTTTACTGGCACTGCTGGCGATAAAACCGCTAAGAAAAAAGTGGCTATAAAAGCACCCAAAAATACTTGCTAACATTTTGTTGGTAACTTTTTGTTTATGATCATGGTGCTTTGGCAACAAACTGATAAAATCACCGCGGATCGTTATCTTATTTGGTAACCCGTTTATTCATTTTTTTGATAACTATATTGTGTGGGAGCACTTTGTGGATTTGTTTGCAACTTATTCTATCATCGCATTTGTCGCTTATCTGGGGGCATCACTGGCCATTATCACCCGGTTGTTTCATCCCCAGGGACCTAATCAACTGCTGGTACTCCTGATCGGCTGTTTCGCGATTATTGCCCACACCCTGGGGGTCAGCCAGCAGATGTTCCTCACCGACGAGGTCAACTTCAGCCTGCCTTATGTGATCTCCCTGGTATCGTTAATCATCACCATGAGTATTTCTGTGGTAGCCACCCGCTTTAAAGTCAACTTGCTGCTGCCGGTGATTTACGGCTTTGCCGGCATCTGGCAGTTGTTGCTGGTGCTTATGCCCGGCGGCGGTGAAATACCGTTAACGGCGGAGAAAGCCTTACTGATCAGCCATATCACCCTGGCCCTCATTGCTTATTGCGTACTGGTCATTGCCACCTTATACGCCTTCCAGGTGGCTTATATTAACTTTAAACTGAAAAGCAAGAATTTAGCCGCCGTCAATCAATTGCCGCCGCTGATGCAGGTGGAAAACCAGCTTTTCCTTATTTTAGCCATAGGCACCTTGTGCTTGTTTATCAGCGAAGTAAGCGGCTTTATTTTTCTCGAAAATTTCCTGGCAAAAGACAAGCTGCATAAAACCGTACTTTCTTTGGTTGCCCTGGCAATCTATTCGATCACCCTGTTTGGCCACTTTAAACGCGGCTGGCGTGGACACAGGGTGCTGATCTTAACCATTTGTGCGACATCTTTGCTGACATTGTCATATTTTGGCAGCCGATTCGTGAAAGAGTTTCTCTTGTCATAATTTTTAAGGTATAAAGTACAATAGTTTTAGTGAATTAGGCTAAAACTATTGTGTAATAACCTAGGAACCCCTTTTTGGACAACATATCAACAGAAATACTCTTTGCCATTCTTGGCTTATTGATCGTATTTTCAGCGTATTTTTCGAGCTCAGAAACCGGCATGATGGCCCTGAACCGTTACCGGCTAAGGCATCTTGAAAAGCAAAATCACAAAGGCGCAAAGCGGGTCAGTAAATTATTGGCCCGTCCGGATCGTTTGATCGGTTTAATACTGATCGGCAACAACCTGGTTAACATAGCCGCTTCTGCTATCGCCACCGTTATCGGTTTACGCTTATTGGGAGATGTCGGGATCTTGGTTTCCACCATAGCTTTAACCTTGATTATCCTTATTTTTGCAGAAGTGACGCCTAAAACACTAGCTGCCCTGTACCCGGAAAAAGTTGCTTTCCCCAGCTCGTTGTTTCTCACTTTATTACTTAAAATCCTTTATCCTTTGGTCATTATCGTTAACTGGATCACTAACGGGATCCTGATGTTATTGGGGATCAGCTCGGAACAAAGAGAGCAACACAGCCTGAGTACGGAAGAGCTGCGCACTGTGGTTAACGAGTCCGGCGCCCTGATCCCGGAGCGTAACCAGGACATGCTGGTGAGTATCTTAGATCTGGAAAAAGTCCATGTAGAAGACATCATGATCCCCCGTAACGAACTTGTCGGTATCGATGTCAATGACGATTGGAAAAGGATCCAAAAGCAATTAACCCAGTCTAACCATACCCGGGTTTTGCTTTACCGTGACAATATCGACGATGTCGTCGGTTATGTTCATGTCAGGGATGCACTCAAACTGCTGTCAAAAAACCAGTTTACCAAAGCCACCCTGCTGCGCGCGGTACGTGAGCTTTACTTTATTCCCGAAGGCACCCCGTTAAATGTCCAGCTATTAAAATTTCAGCATGCCAAAGAGCGTCTGGGCTTAGTAGTGGATGAATACGGCGATATCCAGGGCTTAGTCACCTTAGAGGATATCCTGGAAGAGATCGTCGGTGATTTCACCACCACAATGACGCCTACCGCCAGTGATGAGGTACACCTGCAACCGGACGGCAGTTACCTGGTCGACGGCAGTGCCAATATCAGGGACATTAATAAGGCGATGTCGTGGAAGTTACCCACGGATGGCCCTAAAACCCTCAACGGCTTGATTATCGAATATTTGGAAGATATCCCCCAGGCAAAACTCAGCGTCAGGATCGCCGGTTACCCGGTAGAGATCGTTGATGTCAGCGACAATATGATCAAATCCGTACGCATCATGCCGGAGTATTATCTTGAAGAAGAAACCGACGAATAATCCCCCTGATCATTAACCCGATAAAACTCCCAAATAAGCCCGGTTAATAAACAGTGTAAACTAATAATTTTACACTGTTTATTTTGCATTTCTCTGGCCAGAAATATCAAATATCCTTCATAAATCCCGGACAAAGTCTCAAGCACTAAAAAGCATTTTGTGGATAATAAAAGCACAAACAAAACTTACCAACATAGTTATCCACAACATAGACATCAAAAATTAACTTTCCACAAATTCTGTGGATAACAAATGCCAGACCAATCAAATAGAGGCTTTGGAATTTGCAATATGTTTTTAACAAAAAAAAATAATATTTTTCTTGAAATCAGACAAAGTTTTACTCCGGTAAATAAGCTGTTTTTTTCCATAAAAATCTTGCTTTTTGCCTAGTTATATTCTTTATAATTTGCAGGATCTTTGTTCACTTTTCGAATATAAAAACAGTAAAAAATCAAGAAAGTTTCTCTAAATAAGAACTGTTTTCAGCGATTATTCCCCGATAAACACTTTTGTCAGCCGCCAAAGATCCTATTCGGGCAATAAACGATCGCAGATCGTATTAATTAACGCCACATCGGGATAAAAGGCCAACTGCTGGCAAGATATGGCAATAACGCCGCCGATAACAAAAACCCCGCAAAGCGTGTTCGCCTGGCGGGGTTCTTAAAATAAGCGATTCAACCGGGGATTAACCGAACAGCAAACGCCATAACCAGCTCTTATCTAAATCGGCTTCACAGCTTTTTAACTGGCTGCTGTATCGTTTGGCCCGGTTATCGACTTTTCTCGCCACCTTAACCAGCCAGCCCTTCTTTTTGTAGCTTTTACGCTTATAGCCGCCCCAGCCTTCGTGATAATTCAAATACTGACCATAGGCATCCCATTTAGATACCTTGTTCAGCTTCTGAGTTTTAAAAATAAACCAGCCCATAAAGTCGATGGCATCGTCAAAATCATCCCGGTCGGCGCCGGAGTTATCGGTTTCACGGACATAGTCATCCCAGGTCATGGTTTTCGCCTGTGAATAACCGTAAGCGCTGCTTACCCTTCCCCAGGGAATAAAGCCAAGCAGGTAATCCCTGGGAGGCAAGGCGTCCGCTTTAAATGAGCTTTCCTGATACATCATACTCATAGGCACATGTATCGGCACTCCCCACCTTTCCCTCACTTCTTTAGCGGCAAAATACCAGTCCCTGTGCTCCCTGAAAATCTCACAAAGATTTTCGGGATTTTTTGGCGGAGCAGTCGCACAGCCCGCTAAGCTAACAGTCAGGACAGCAGCAAGTATTGCTGATTTAGAAACACCCATAAATAGTCACCCTCGTCTGATATACCCGCATGATGCCAGATTAAAAATAAAAATACAGGTGGAAAATCAATTAACTTGCGACAAGCCTTTTAAAGGTCGGTACTCAAGGCACTGCTTTTCCCCGGTTACAGATACTTCTATCACAAATAGAGAAAACTTTTCCCCGGCTGGCAATTTAAAATGAACTTTATTGCAGCTGCTCACTCCTACTTTACGAGAGATTTTTATTTCCCTTAGTGATTTATGTTTATTACATATAATGCGCGTTTTTATAACGCGCTTTTTTTTGCCTGATACTTTTCACCCGGCTGGTGGAAAAATAAAATGAAAAAAGTTTTATCAGGAATGAACTTATCGCTATTCACCGACTCATATTAAGGTATGAAGATTGAGAGACTTCTATTTCCCTTAGTGATTTATGTTTATTACATATGACGCGCGTTTTTATAACGCGCTTTTTTTTGTCTGATACTTTTTCGCCCGGTCGGGGAAAAATAAAAAAGTTAAATAGGAATGAACTTATCGATTTTCACCGACTCATACTAACGGTATGAAGATTGAGAGACTTCTATTTCCCTTAGTGATTTTTATGTTTTATGAACAAAGCGCGCGTTTTTATAACGCGCTTTTTTTTGCCTTATTTTATCGTCCCGGTTCAATAAGTGCCGGAAAAATCCGCTTTACAAGGGTATAAAGACAAAAACCGCGCCCTGGACAAAGCAATTGCAAAATCACGACCGTCCTCGTCCCGGCTTAAAAGATACTGATTGGCAAGGTAAAGATATTAAATGCAAAGTATTTATTCACATCTGATATCTGCCCGTTATCAGGCGAAATAATCCTTTAGAAAGTCATCGTAACTTAACACGTCACTGGCTTCGATTTCCGCCTGATCCTGATGTGATTTGGCAACACTGGCAACAAAAGTATTTTCATTATAAAACTGATAGCCGTTCTCCAGCTGTGATGCCCGGTAGTTGATGGCAGATGACAGGGCAAACTTGGTCAGGCTTTTGCCCTGGTTAACCACTAAATCCACTAAACGGGCCGACGGAGTCAAATCCGGGTTGTTAATTTTAGCCAACTCCTCGGTAACCGACTTCTGATAGCTATTACTGTTGTTGGCCTTATCCAGCAAGCAAGCCACCTGAGTTAAATCCTTGAAAATTTCATTGCCCCATTGCACCAGGGATTTTTCCTGGTCGCCGTCATGTAACAACAAGGCCGGATCACGTCCGCGCAGCACCACCTCATCCATATTGCCTTCAAAGACCTTTTGGGTCGCGGCATCTAATCCCGGATTAGGCAGCAAGGCACAATAGGTGAGAAAGATATCTAAAAAATAAATCTGCTCAAGGCTGATACCGGTATCGACAAAAGGATTGATATCCAGTGCCCTGACTTCTATGTATTCCACGCCCCTGCGCTGGAGCGCCTCAGACGGTTTCTCTCCGGATTCAGCCACCCGTTTGGGCCGGATAGGGGCATAAAGCTCATTTTCAATCTGCAGGATATTGCCGTTAAGCTGGCGGTATTCGCCGTTGACTTTGACGCCGATTTCTGAAAACTCATCCGAACTCAGGCCGATAGCTTCCTGTACCCCGGCCACATAACCGTCCAGACTGTTATAACAAATGTGCAAAGCCGACTGGGCGCTGTTGGTATAACCCAAATCACTCATGCGCAACGAAGTGGCATGCTCTAAATACAAATAGCCGCTGCCGGATTTTTTAAAAGGCAGCTGCTGGGGTTTGTTTTGCAAAAACGAAGAGCAGATCACCGGAGAACTACCGTATAAATAGGGGATCAACCAGCAAAAACGCTTATAGTTGCGGATCAGGGCAAAATAACGGTCTGAGATAAAGTCATCCAGGTTATCGCTGTTGTTATCAATTTTTTGCAGGTTTTTCCAGAAATCCCTGGAAAATGAAAAATTAAAATGTATCCCGGCGATCACCTGCATCATACTGCCATAGCGGTTTTTCAAGCCCTGGCGGTAAGTGTTTTTCATCCGGCCGATATTGGATGTGCCGTATTGCGCCAGCGGAATTTTATCGGCGTCATTCACAAAACAAGGCATGCTCAGTGGCCATAGCAATTCACCGTCAATCTGCTTTAAGGTGAATTTTTGGATATCCTGCAATTGTGCAATCGCCGTTTCCGGCTCAAAACTCACCGGGGTAATAAACTCCAGTAAGGTTTCCGAGTAATCCGTGGTGATATTCGGGTGTGTCAATGCCGAGCCGATATCATAAGCATGCGGCTTTTCAGATAATTTACCTTCAGGCAGCACCCGGAGTGCTTCCCGCTCAATCCCCCGGCCAATACCGGTTAAAGACGGTAAATAAGCCTGCTGATTAAAGGCCACAATATAATCGTTAAAAGATGACAAAATCACTCCCGGAGCAAATAGTTTTGCAAAAGATATCCTCTATTTAAGGGATAGCGCTAAGCTTTTCAATGATAGCCGACATTTATTTACCCCTAGTAAAGTAACAAAACATTGCTATCCTAAGCAGTACCTGACCGTAGAGACGATAAAATAATTACAAATATCTTCGTAAATACAGACAACTGCCCCGCTATTATCTCTCGCCATCGAGATTCTTGATAGCCATTTCTTGCGTTCAATGAGAGAATAATGCAAATAAAGGCTGAAAACGGGCGAAAATCCCCAGTCAAATCAATAACCCGGCAAAAATAACCGAGTGTGCAAAACACCTGAGTTCGCTGGTCCATTTAATAAGAAGAAAAACAATGCAAGATAGTGTCTTAAGTTTACTACCGCCGGTTGTTGCCATTGCTATCGCCATCTGGCGCAAGAGTGCCCTGCTGGCTTTACTGTGCGCTTTGGTGCTGTGCCAGATAATGGTGGCCAAGTGGCAGCCGCTAACCGGCGTTGTCGGCAGTTTTGAAGGCCTTACTGCAGTTTTTTCCTCACTGGGCAATGTCTATATCATCACTTTCAGCCTGCTGATCGGCGCCCTGGTGAAACTCATGAATGCCTCCGGCGCTGTCAACGGCTTTATCAACCACCTGTCGGCCTTGAAGCTGGTGAGAAACTCCCGCCAGGCAAGCCTGCTACCGACCATTATCGGCACCAGCATTTTTACCGATACCAACTTGAGTATGTTTACCGGCGGCATGGCCAGTCAGCAACTGTTTGATCAGCACAAAATGAGCCGGGCGCGTCTGGCCTATTTACTCGACTCCACCTGCGCCCCCATCAGCATACTGATCCTGGTAAACGGTTGGGGCGCCTACGTACTTGGGTTATTGGATGGCTATTCTTTCGAAGATCCCGTGGGCATCTTGATCGGCACCATAGGCTTTAATTTTTATGCCATTATCGCCGTAGCATTGGCTTATTACACCGCCTTTTCCGGTAAAGTATACGGCCCGATGAAAAATGCCGCCGTGGGCAATGGCTTAACCCAGCCGGAATTTAGCTCCCGGGTCGCCCCGGCACGGGTAATGTGGTTGCCGTTTATTGCCTTACTCGGCATCACCCTGGCCTTGCTCTGGGTTACCGGCAATGGCGATATCCGTCGCGGCTCAGGCTCTTTCTCCGTTTTCTGGGCCATTATCAGCGCCCTGGTGTTACTCATTGCCCTGATCAAGCTTTACCACCTGATGACCATGAAAGAGGTTATTAAAATCTCAATTGAAGGAATACGCTACATGCTGTTGCCGGTAGCTATCCTGGTGTTGTCTTTTGCCTTTGGCGATGCCATAAAGGCCCTGGGCACCGGCATTTATGTCAGCCAGCTGATGCATGTCGAAGTACCGCTGTTTTTGATGGCGCCGATCATTTTTATCGCCGCCGCCATTATGGCCTTTGCTACCGGCACTTCCTGGGCAACTTTTGCAATATTGATCCCGATTGCGGTACCTGTGGCTGCACAAACCGGCTTGCCGGTGCATTTTCTGGTGGCAGCGGTTTTAGGCGGCGGCATCTTCGGCGATCACGCCTCGCCGATTTCTGATACCACAGTCGTCGCTTCCATTGCCAGCGGCTGTGATCACTTCGAGCATGTAAAAACCCAGCTGCCCTACGCCCTGACAGCTGGTGCGGCCACCCTGGTACTTTACACTTTAGTTGGCCTGAGCTTCTGACATGAGTAGTGAATTCACCTTAGTTGCCGACTACCCCGATTTTTTAGTGGTGGATAAAGCCGCCGGGGTTAACTTCCATGACGAAGACAATTTAGGCCAGGGACTGTTTAACCAGGTTAAGGCACAGCTTAAGCAAAGTGAGCTCTATCCGGTACACCGATTGGATAAAATGACTTCGGGTTTAGTGATCTTTGCCAAGACCCTGAGCAGTGCGCAGGCTTTTCAGCAAATGTTTGCCGCCCATCAGGTGGAAAAGTACTACCTGGCACTGAGCGATAAAAAACCCAATAAGAAACAAGGTTTGATCAAAGGCGATATGGCAAAAAGCCGCCGCGGTAGCTGGAAGCTGCTGCGCACCACAGAAAACCCGGCCATCAGCCAGTTTTTCTCTTATGCCCTGGGAGGCGGTAAACGTTTATATGTTGTCAAACCCCATTCCGGCAAAACCCACCAGATACGGGTGGCACTGAGCAGTATCAGCGCCCCGATTTTGGGCGACAGCCATTACTACCCGCAAGCCAGCGGTGATCGCGGCTATTTGCATGCCTACGCCCTGCGTTTTACCTTGAATAACGAGGAATTCAGTTTCATTTGCCCGCCAACTAACGGCCAGGAATTTGTCCAGGCCGATTTCAGCAATAAACTGCTCGATATTGGCCCTCCCTGGTTACTGAACTGGCCTAAGCTTTAACCTCGTGTTTAAGCTAAAGGCAAGGCTTAAGCTTAAACTAAGACAAGCAACCTATCTTACTCTGAAAATAATCGAGAAAAGCCCGGGTTTTCGCCGGGATGCTGCGGCTTTGATACATCACAGTCAACTGCTGGGCAACTGGCTGCTTGCTAAGGGAGATGCGCTGTAAGCTCTGCTTTTCCCCCGCGAGCTGCACCACATAATCAGGCAGTTTTGCCAGCCCCAGGTTGCGCATGGCTGCCCCCAGCTGCATTTCAGGGCTGGCCAGTACTATCCGGCCATGTACCGGCACGCTTTGCGTAGTATCCCGCCCCCGAAATAACCAGGGCTGGTTAGCTGCTGCCAGAATAGCCATCTCATTTTGCAAATCTTCCGGCGCTGACAAATGGCTTGCATCATAATCACCGGAGGCGTAAATAGATTGTGGAAAACTGAGCAAGGTCCTGGCGACCCAATCCGATGCCGGCAACTCATCTTCATGCAGGGCAAAGATCAAATCATATTTCAGATCTGTTTGCGGCATAGCCCCCGAGTACTGGTGGCAAAAAATGCTGATCTGCGGGTATAACACAGCAAACTCTGCCAGTAAGGCGCTCATGACCTGATTAAAGAACTCCAACGGCAATAACAGATTGAGTTTTCCTTTAGGCTGGCTGATCAATGCTCCTAACTCTTCTTCAACCTTAGATAACTCTTCGGTATGGGGTTTGCACAAACGGTATAACACCTGCCCCGCTTCAGTCAGGGCCTGGCGACGGGTGCTGCGCACCAACAACTGACTGCCAAGTTGTTGTTCCAGCTGGGCAATATGACGACTGAGTTTAGATTTAGGCATGCCCAGCTCAGCCGCCGCTTTGGTAAAAGAGCCGGATTCAACTAAGGTGACAAAGTATAAATAATCATCCAAGCTTGCCTGATGCATATTTCCATCCTGTATCGTTCGTTTCTATATTTTGTTCTAAAAATAGAACAATCTTTTTCATTAAACCCCACTAATCAAAAAAGCACAACTTGTTTACACTGGCCGCCATCAACAGACAATTGAAGTGAGTAAAAGAAGATGACAACAGCAGCAGTAAAAGAGCATATCGTAAAAGAAATTACCGCAGAGAGCTTTGAGCAGGAAGTGAATCAGCACGGCGGTAAAGTGCTGGTAGATTTTTATGCCCCCTGGTGCCAGCCCTGCAAAATGATCGCCCCGGTAGTCGAGCAAATAGCCGAAGAACAACCTCAGTTGAAGGTAGTTAAGGTAGATGCCGATAACGCCCAGGAGTTAATGGCCAAATTTGGTATCCGCGGCATCCCGACTTTATTGTTGGTTGAAAACGGTGAAGTGGTTAATACCCAGGTAGGTGCCGCCTCAGTATCCCAGGTTCGTACCTTTGTCGGTGAATAAAAGGCAGTGACGACAAAGTCATAAGTAAAATTAAGCCGCTGTTAACGTTAAAGTTAACAGCGGCTATTTCTTCTATTTTTACTTAGCTTTTACTAAATGACTCACCTTTACAGCGAGTGGATAAACACCATAGCAATCGCCACAGGACAAACAAACTTGGTATACACAGGCCAAACCTTCCAGAACAAGCTGTTTTCTACGGTTTCATTGCCCAGTTTAATTTCGTTTAATAGCTCATTACGCTGCCAAATCCAACCGACAAAAACACAACACAGCATGGCAATAATAGGCTGACCGTATTGTGTAGCGATCATAGCCACCAGATCCAGCATAAAAGAAATGTTGACCACAATAACGATACTGATCAGTAAAATCACCAGACCGATGAAAGTGGTTGCTTTTTCCCGGGCCATATTATGACGCTCTACCGCGTAAGATACCGGCCCTTCAAGCATAGAAATTGAAGAAGTCAGCGCAGCAATGCTCATCAGGACAAAAAAGGCAAAACCGATAAACAAGCCCATTTGTCCCATAGAATCAAACAGGGTCGGCAACACGGTAAACACCAGGCTGGAACCTGAGATCAAACTACCGTCTTCGGCAAAAATCGCCACGCCCTGCGCCTGAGCCACGTACATGGCAGGAATAATCAGCAAACCGGCTAAGAAAGCGATGCTGACATCAATTAAGGTTACCTGCGCCCCTAAGGTCACCAGGTTCTCTTTTTTGGAAATATAAGAGCCGTAGATCACCATCACACTGGTACCCAGCGACAGGGAGAAAAACGCCTGCCCTAAAGCACTGACCAGTAAATCGGGTTCCAGCACCCGGGAAATATCCGGATTAAGGTAGGCCTGCAGACCTTCACTGGCACCTTCTTGGTTAACCACATAAATGATCAATAACACCAACAGCGCCAGCATCATAGGCATCAGGCGCTTCGACCATTTTTCAATCCCCTGCTCGACTCCGCGGCGGATAATATAAACGGTCATAAACATAAAGAGCACGGTAAAGAGCAAGTTACGGAGAAGATCCTGGGTTATCACCCACTCGGCAACCGAGCTTAGACCAACAACGGTAAACACAGGCTCTACCGCATACGACATCATCCAGCCGGCAATAATACCGTAAAAACTTAAAATCAGGGAGGCACAGATAATACCGCCAAAACCGACGACAAAGGCAAAGTGTTTCTGCCAGGGACGCTTAGACATTTTTTGCAGCGAAGTTACCGCGTTTGCCTGTCCGTAACGGCCGATTAATAACTCCGCCATAAAAGCGGGATACGCCAGACAGAACGCCAGCACCAGATAAACTAAAACAAAAGCAGCACCTCCATTTCCTGCTGTTTGGGTGGGAAAGCCCCAGATATTTCCTAAACCTACGGCAGAGCCTGCCGCCGCCATAATAAAACCAATACGCGAGCTGAACCCGCCTCTAGACACACTCATGACATTTTCATCTTTATTATTATTTAAAAGCGGAGTTAATTTACTTAATGTGGCGCTAAAAAAATAGGCTTATTACGAGATTTTTCTTATTTTCGCGATTATTAACTATGATTAAAACTGTAAAGAATAAATTACTATAAAAAATAAATACCTTTCATAAATAAAGCTCACCATAAGAGTCCCCCGGAAAAAGAGGAAAAATTGCGAAATACTTCTTCGATTAGCATGATGACCATACTCTATAGCTAGCGACCATCATGCTTAACTTACCTTTGGGTTAAAAAATCAATATTGATAATAACTGAGGAAAGAAAATAATTCGCTAAGTATCAACAGTAATTTCGTCGATTTAAGCCAACTAAGGCCAATAAACCAAGCACCAAGATAAACTTTGTTGAAGGTTCAGGTACCGCTGCAACATTAGTTTCAGTGATGCGGGCTTCTCCTACAAATATAAGGGATTCATCTGATGTTTTAGTAACTCCCTCACAATACCAGCAATGAATAGCATCAACTAAAGGATCCGTTTGTTCAAAAGATATTAATGAAACATAATGAGTTAAATTAACTCTACTATCATTAAATTCCCCTTGTTTTAGTGCAGCATAAACTTCTTCGAAGTCATCAAAGTTTGAAAAATCCAGCGCAGGCTCTCTACCGAAGTCAATTCTATAGTTTTCTTGTAATAAATGCCCTGAAACAAGTCCATTTACTTCTTGAGTTTTGAATCGATTGTGTCTGAACTCAAACGTAACATTCGTAGAATCTTGATAGTATTCATAAAAGGGATCTTTACTTTGCTCTTCAAAGTAGTTAAAGCGATTAAAAAATGTTACTAGTTCAGAAGATGTATCCTCATGTGTCTGGGCAATATCTAATGCATCAAATTGAGATCTTCTGGTATTGAAATCTTGCAAGTATTCATGATTATAACCAAAGAAGTCAATGAAGTAAGATTGATATTCAGTATCCATCTGGCCAATAATCTGTGCCTCACTACCATAAAGATCAAATGAATTAGAAGAAGGGAAATAATCATAAATAAGAGGCTCAAAATTCACATCAACCCTATAAGGAGTGTCGCTTGATGCGAGCACTTCACTTGGTCCAGCCGATTGTTGAAATAACTCAGATTGATAAATTTCTAGAGAAAGCAAAGCTGCCGTAACATTGCAGCTAAGTACAGTGGATATTAATCCGATAAGTATTTTTTTCATTGGTTTTTAGTCCCATACAACGAAAGTTTCATTAAGTGCCAGCCTTTAAGCAAAAATCAAACCACCAACAGATTACTTGCTCTGAGGTTAAACCACTTAAATTCAGTGTAAAAGTAACTGACACCTTTCGTATAAAAAATGAGACAAATGTAAATTCATCTGCAACAAGATATAGAAATATTGAAAATCTATTACCCGGTAGGTAATAAATTGAAAACTCATATCAAGGTTTGTGATAGATTATGGCCGCAGGAAGCGGCCATCGAGATTAAGCGATGCTCTTTATTACAATAAGATAAAATAAATTAAACTTGAGTGCGTCTTTTAAAACGCATTAAGCCTATTAAGCCCAGTGCCAACAGTATATTAGTAGAAGACTCAGGAACATCGACATAATCAACTCCGTTTACCCGCCCATAACTTGAAAACCGAAGATATTTATCGTCAGTTATCGTCAAACCTTCACAACTGCTACACCAAATGCTGGTGTTAGGGTTCGTTTTTTCGTAAGACAAAACAGTAACTTTCTGTAAAATGCGAAAACTACCACCATCTGTTATATTCCGTTCAAGAGCAGCGTATAACTCATCTAAGTCATCATAGTTTGAAAAGTCAGGATTGGTAGTCAAGGCATCTCCTGTTAATGTTAACTCATAGTATGAGATGATATGCTGGCCAACAAAAAGGCCATTAATATTTTTCTTCCAAGATTGATGATAACCTCCTGTAATTGACAATGAAATAATCTCTTCATCTTGTCCGTAATAAGGAGCGCTCTTTCCTAGTTCAGTGTAGGTACGCTTCGAATAGTGAATACCAAACTCGGAAGAGCTTTCACTTTTTACAAGCGAGTCACCGGGTTGAAAAGTTGATTCTAGAAGAGCCATCTCTTCGCTAAAGGCATGCGCAAACGGAGCAGGAGCAATGTCATAATATTTTTCTTCAATATCAGTAAGACTTATAAGTTCTCCCTCTTCATTAGTGCTTTCACCATTAAGAATGGAATAGTCACGGAAGGTACCCAGGGGCTCAATATCAACGGTGAAATCTTGAGGGGCAGCGCTTTCTATAAGGCTTGTGTCATAACGACTGCCTCCATAAAGACTAGACCCATAATCTGAGAAGGAGATCAACGCAGCATTGGCATTTGAACTGAGTAATACGGATATGAATCCGACAAATATTTTTTTCATTGGTTTTTAGTCCCATACAACGAAAACTATAAGTTATCGCCACAAGGCAAAAATCAAGCCAGCGCCGGTTTACAATATCTGTGGCTCCTCCCCCTCTAAAGTGTAAAAAACTCTGACATTTTTTGTATAAAAAATGAAAAGTTTGTTTATTTTAGAATAATGAAAAGTTGAAGTGATGAAAATGCCTTTGCCAATGGGCAAAAACCGGGTGAAAAGTCTTTTGAAAACCAAGATATGATATATTGAAAACGTTGAATAAGATGATGGCCGCAAAGAAAGCTGCCATCATTTTTTATTGATGCTTGCTCAAAGCAAAGCCTTATATTGACCTGTTAAGATACAAGGTCACAAACAGCAGCAATTAATCTTTAAAGTTCTTAAACTGAAAAGACTGCTCCATATCCGCTTCACGCACCAGCTGCATTACCGCTTGTAAGTCGTCACGCTTCTTACCGGTCACCCGCACCTGATCTCCCTGGATAGCAGCCTGTACCTTAAGCTTGCTGTCTTTAATCAGCTTAACCACTTTTTTCGCTACCGGCTGTTCGATGCCTTCTTTAAAAGTCACCTTACGGCTAAAGGTTTTACCCGAATGCACCGGCTCGGAAACCGTCATTGCTTTAGCGTCAATCTGGCGCTTGGCCAGGTTACCACGAACGATATCCTGCAATTGGTTTACCTGGAAATCCTGCTCGGCTTTCAAGGTGATCACAGGCGAATCCCATTCTATACTGGCTTCAACGCCACGAAAGTCAAAACGGGTGCTTAATTCACGTACCGAGTTTTCGGTAGCGTTGCGAACTTCTTCTAAATTGATCTCAGAGACGATATCTAACGATGGCATAACTTGCTCTCAAAAATGTCTAAATAAATTAATGGATAAATATATGAAGGCAATGATAACAAAGCAAATAGTCAAGGGCTAGCGCTGTGCAGCGCGGGTCTGAATAGTTTAGATCTGGCGCAAAGTTAACTTTAGTAACATCTGGGTTAGCGAACTTAATTGCCATCATGATATCATAGCTTTTTTATCGCCTTAGTTATTAATGGAAACCTGTCTTTGTGAGTGTGCGTCAACAGCTGTATTTGTTTTTATTCGTTATCTGTAGCCTGACAGGCGTCATTTTTTTTACCGAGGCCGGTAACCTGCTTTATAAGCACACCCGACTCGATACCACAGGGCATTTTATCAGCTTTTTTCTGCTCGGCGTCCTACTGCACTATGTGATCAAAATCTCCCTGTTTGTCAGCTGCTCCTGTTTAATCTTTTATGGCGCCCTGAGCGAACTCGGGCAATATTACCTCGGCTTTCGCAACGCCGAATTCAGGGACTTTTATGCCGATGCCATCGGAGTATTGGCCTTTGCACTGCTGAAATGGTGTATTTTCCTTTATCAAAGAAGAACGGCAATATGAATATCATTATCCTCGGGCAAGGGGCAATAGGCCTGCTCTGGTATCGCGCCCTACAGCAGTTGGGCAATGATAAAGTAAATGTCAAAATATTCCCTTCCTCTGCTGCCCCTGCCGCCAGCCAGACATTTACCTTCACCGAATTTTCTGGCTTAAGCGAACAAAGACCGCTGATAACTGCCGATAAAACGGCTCTGAGCGAATGTGATCATTTACTGGTTTGTGTAAAATCCTATCAGGTCAAGCAGGCCCTGAAGCCGGTACTGCCTCATCTCAATACCGGTAGCAGCATCATTTTAAGCCACAACGGCATGGGTACCTTAGCAGAGCTGCCGGAACAGGTCATTGATAAACATGCAATATTAACCCTGTTAACCACCCATGGCTGCTTGCGTGTCAAACCCAGACATATCCGCCATACCGGGCGTGGTTTCAGCGATATAGGTTTAGTGTCAGGTCAGCTGGCAGTAAAACAACAAACAGAGCTGACAAACTTATTAAACCTTGCCCTGCCACAAGTAGAGTGGACCAACAATATTGTAGAAAAACAGTGGCGAAAACTGGCGGTAAATAGCGTTATTAACCCGTTAACCGCACTGCACCAGCTGAAAAACGGCCAAATACTGAAAGATAAGTTTACGGCGCAAATAACGGCGATATTAACGGAAGTTAGCCAAGTGGCAAAAAGCCAGGGAATTGAACTTAATCTCAGGGAATTAGAGCAAGTGGTAACAGGCGTGGCACAGGCAACCAGCAATAATATTTCTTCGATGCGCTGTGATGTGCTTGGCGGTAAAAAAACCGAAATTGATTATATCAGCGGTTATATCCATCGGCTCGGGGAAGAACAGCACATCGCAACTCCGGAAAACACCCGTTTATGGCAGCAGGTTTCGGCGCTGTAAAAACGCTCTTCCCGGTCATCCATAACCCAGTGGCATACATTTCTTCCTATAAATAAAAAGCCCCGGCAACTGCGGGGCTTAATACAAAAAAACTCAGCTTACGGCCGGTACACCTTAACGTTGCCAAAGCCGTTATCTATCAGGTACAGGGCCTGTAATTTACTCATCACCCCGTGATCACAGTAAAGCAGGTATTGCTTGCTTTGATCTAAGTCGCCGAACTGGGTCGCCAGCTTATAGAAAGGCAAATGTTTAACTTCAACATTATCAAGCTCCAGCGGCTTTTCTTCTTCCTCTTCTGGGCTACGGATATCAAGGACGACGGCACCGGCATCGATATCAGCCACCATGTCCACCGCCTGAATCTCGGCTTCGGTTTCCTGGCCGATATCACGGATATCAAATACCCGGGTCTCTTCGACAACTTTATCTAAAATATCAAAGTCAAAATTATCTTCTTCCGCTTCCACTTTTGATAAAACCGCTTTTACCGTCGGCTTCTTCGAAATCACACCGCAATACTCAGGGATGGTTTTAGCGAAGTCTTCGGTACCGATTTTACGGGCAATATCAATAATTTCCTGCTTATCATAAGCCGCCAGCGGCCTTAAGATCAGGGTATCGGTCACCCGGTCAATCACATTCAAGTTGGTCAGGGTCTGGCTGGACACCTGCCCCAGGCTCTCACCGGTCACCAGCGACATAATGCCCTTTTGCTCGGCAATTTTACTGGCGGCACGCATCATCATACGCTTAAGCACTACGCCCATCTGGCCGTTTTCTACTTTTTCCAGGATCTCGGCCACCACAGGCTCAAAATCTACGGCAAAAAACTTAATACGATGAGAAGCACCAAACTTGTTCCACAGGTAATAACTGACCTGCTTCACACCAACTTCATGGGCCGAGCCGCCCAGGTTAAAGAAACAAAAATGGGTACGGGCGCCTTTTTTAATCATCTGATAACTGGCAACACCCGAGTCAAAACCGCCTGACATCAGGGATAAAACATCTTCCTGGGTAGCAATCGGGAAACCGCCCATGCCCTTATGGGTTTCAGTAACAATAAACAGGTCATTGTTTTTAATTTCCAGGCGTATGGTCACATCCGGATTTTTTAATTTGACGCTGGCACTGTCAACCTTCTGGTTTAAGCCGCCGCCGACATATTGTTCAACTTTTAACGAGTTGAAATCATGATTGCCGCTGCGCTTAACCCGCACACAAAAACTCTTGTTTTCAATGGTTTTGGCATGCACTTTTAAAGTTTGTTCAAAAATATCGTGTACATCGGTAAAGGTACTTTTTTGTACCTCGATGAAGGTAGGGATCCCCGGGATACACTTTAAGGTATCAACCAGCAACTGGCGGTTTTCAGGCGATTCATTTTTACTGTTAACTTCAATATTGTCCCAGTTCAAGCGTGTCGTTACCTGCTCGTCAACACGACGCAGCACATTCTTAACATTCGACTCTAATATTTTACTAAAACGCTTGCGCACAGGGCGACTTTTAATTGTTATCTCAGCTTGTAACTTAACAATAAATTTCATCAACAAAACCACATGTATTCAAAGTGGCGCGCATTATACACTATCTAACGGCGGTGTGAAAACCAGGCAGGAGCTTTAAAGAAGATATAAGCAAACAGCCAGCTAAACAAACGGCCTGCCAAATGGCAAGCCGTAAAGCTTAAGTAAGAACTTACTTATTAACTACTCCTTATACAAGGACACGGGATCGGTTTCTTTGGCCTTACCCTGGTTAATGGCAATTTCCACCCGGCGGTTACGACGCCGGTTCAGGGCATTGGTATTGGGCACCAGCGGCCGGGTATCGGCATGGCCAACCACCAGCAAGCGGGTGGCATCAAAGCCAGGTACCTTGATCAGCTCATGGGCGATTGCCACCGCACGTTTGCTGGAAAGATCCCAGTTGGAGCTGAACAGTTCAGAGCTCACTCCCTGGTTATCGGTATTACCGGACACCGAAATTTCACCGGGAATGGTATTAAGCAAGGCGCCTATTTCCTGAATAATCGGCTTAAACTTAGGCTGTAAAAACGCCGAACCGGAAGGAAAGGAGCCATTCTCCCGGATGCGGATCACTACCTGCTGCCCCAAAGATTCAAGTTCAATGGCGCCGTCCTGAATTTGCTGCTCTAACTGTTCGGCAATTTTCTTCACCAGCTCGTTGACCTGCTCCTGCGACGCCTGCTCCAACTCTTCTTTGGCTAACTGCCGCGCCTGGGCCGAAAGTTCATCGGCAGTACTTTGCGACTGACCACCACGCTCGGTGCCGCGCTGCTCCTGACGGCCACCGGCAGAGGTTTCATCACCCGCCTGGAATTCCAGCATCTGCTGGGTCATTTCCATGGTTTGCTGCTGGATCACTTCAATCGGCGTCGGCTCGGGTTTACCCGGGCGAAATTCCTGGGCAATAATACTGGTGCCTTTGGGAATATCTTTTACCTCGATTTTATTTTGTACCCCGAAGGCAAATTTCATCGAACCGGCGATTTGCTTAAATTTCAGTACATCCATTTCAGAAAAAGACAATAGCAGTACAAAAAAGCACATCAGCAGCGACATCAAATCGGCAAACGTTCCCATCCAGGCCGGCAAGCCGGGGGGCGGGCATTTGCACTCTTCTTCATCACTCATAACTTACTCCCGCTTATCTTGGTCAGCTACTCGTCGGTGGTACTTATGGTACGCTTACCTTCCGCCAGGTAATTTTTCAGCAAACCTTCAATCACCCGCGGGTTCTGACCGTCTTGTATGCCCAATACCGCATCGAGGATCAGCTGCTGGTTCATTTTTTCTTCCGCCAGGCGCAGTTTCAATTTATTGGCAATGGGCAGGGCAATAACATTCGCCAAAAAAGCGCCGTACAAGGTAGTTAACAGCGCCACCGCCATCGCCGGGCCTATCGCTTTAGGGTCATCCATATTGGAAAGCATAGCCACCAGGCCGATAAGGGTACCTATCATGCCCATAGCCGGGGCGATATCCGCCAGTGACTGCATCATGCCGATGCCGGTTTCATGGCGCTCACTGGTCAGGCTGATATCTTTTTGCAAGGTGCCGCGCACCACATCGGCGTCGTGGCCGTCCACCAGCATATCGACGCCCTTTTGCATAAAAGAATTGGAAATTTCGGCTTCTTCCAGCGCCAGAAAGCCCCCTTTGCGCGCCGCATCCGCCATTTCCACCGACTTTTCAATCAGCTCATCCGGCTTTTCCAGCTTAAACAAAAAGGCCTTGGCGGCAACCTTGCCGATGGTAAAAAATTGTCCCAGGTTGTAATTCGACAAGACGATAAAGAAGGAACCACAAAAAACAATAAGAATTGACTGGGTGTCAACAAACATACCGATATCGCCACCTAATACCATAGCCATAACAATAAAGCCTATGGCGCCTAAAATTCCAAGTAGCGTAGCTAAATCCACAAAAGCCTCCTAATCAAGCACTTATTTATTGGGCATATGTCCATGATAATACCTCAACTATACGTTATACGCTAATAGTAATCCCCGTGTTATCGCCTATTTTCTCAGACACTTAATCGAAAATAATTCACCCGGGAATGGGGTTATTTTACCCGCTTAGATTGACCCCAAGGCCCAGCTGAGGTACCTTTGCCGCTAGAAATCCGAACTGACTTAAAACAAGACGATGGCCAAGAAAAAAATCGAGAATCTAAGCTTCGAAGAATCACTGACAGAATTGGAAAATATCGTACAAAGTCTTGAGCAGGGAGACCAGAGTTTAGAAGCCTCTATGGCCCTGTTTGAACGCGGCCTGGGCTTAAGCCGGCAAAGTCAGGTAAAACTGCAGGATGCAGAGCAAAAAATAAAAATCTTACTGGAAAAAAACGGTGAGCAGCAATTAGAGCCGTTTGTGCTCCAAGACCAGGAAAATTCGTGAACACACCAGAGAAAATCGCCCGTCTAGCGCATTACCAAACCCGCATTAACAACTTTTTATCGCAAAAACTGGCCGACTTGGCTGTTAATGATGAGAAATTGCTCGAAGCCATGCGCTATAGCCTGCTGCTGGGGGGCAAACGCATGCGCCCTTATCTCGCTTATATTACCGGCGAAGCCTTAGGCGCCAGCGAAGCTGATATCGACGGTATTGCCAGCGCACTGGAGTGCATCCATGCCTATTCCCTGGTGCACGACGACCTGCCCGCCATGGACGACGACGACTTACGCCGCGGCCAGCCCACCTGCCACAAGGCTTTTGACGAAGCCACCGCCATTCTGGCCGGTGACAGCTTGCAAACCCTGGCCTTTGATATTCTGGCCAATCATGAATTTTCTCCAGCGGTCGAGCCGATGCGCCTGACCCTTATCCGTCAGTTGGTCAACGCCAGCGGCTACCAGGGCATGTGCGGCGGTCAGGCATTGGATCTGGCGGCCACAGGCAAAAGCGCCGATTTGGCGCAACTGGAGCAAATCCATAAATTAAAAACCGGCGCCCTGTTGCAGGCCTCGGTATTAATGGCCGCCAATTGCGCGCCCAGTATCACAGATACAGAAAAACAGGCGTTGGCCGATTATGCCGGACACGTTGGCCTGGCCTACCAGGTACGTGATGACATTATCGACATCACCTCCTCGGCGGAAGAGCTGGGTAAACCGGCGGGATCCGACCTCGCAGCCAACAAAAGTACCTACCCGGCACTGCTGGGTTTACAAGGGGCGCAGGAAAAAGCTGACCACTTATATCAACAAGCACTTCAAGCTTTGGCCACTTTGCCCTACAATACGCAGAATTTATCTGAATTTGCGACTTTTATCGTAAAACGCACGAATTAACAACCGATCTATTACACTATGACTACAAACCTAGCCGACTATCCTTTATTGTCACAAATCGATGCGCCCGCGCAACTGCGTCAGCTCAGCCAAGACCAGTTAACCGCCGTCAGCAACGAATTGCGCAGCTACCTGCTTAATTCGGTCAGTAAAAGCAGCGGCCACTTCGCCTCAGGCCTGGGTACCATAGAATTAACGGTTGCCTTGCATTATGTTTACGACACCCCGTTAGATCACCTGATCTGGGATGTTGGCCACCAGGCCTATCCTCATAAAATTTTAACCGGCCGCCGCGATCAGCTGCACACCATACGGCAAAAAGACGGGTTGCACCCTTTCCCCTGGCGGGAAGAGAGCGAATATGACGTACTGAGCGTCGGTCACTCCAGTACCTCTATTTCCGCTGCCTTAGGTTTAGCCGTTGCCGCAGAAAAAGAAGGCATAGGCCGTAAAGTCGTGGCGGTGATCGGTGACGGCGCCATGACCGCAGGTATGGCCTTTGAAGCGCTCAACCACGGCGGCGATATCCACAAAGATATGCTGGTGATCCTCAACGATAATGAAATGTCGATTTCCGAGAATGTCGGCGCGTTAAACAATCACCTGGCAAAAATGCTTTCCGGCAGCCTCTATACCGGCTTGCGCGAAGGCAGTAAACGCATTCTGAAAAACATTCCGCCGATCAAGGAACTGGCGAGCCGCGCCGAAGAGCATTTAAAAGGCATGGTAGTACCCAGCACCTTCTTCGAAGAGCTTGGTTTTAACTACATCGGCCCCATCGACGGCCATGATGTTAACGGCCTGGTAGACACTATCCGTAATATGCGCAACCTCAAGGGACCGCAGATATTACATATTGCCACCACCAAAGGTAAGGGTTACCACGCCGCCGAGCAGGATCCGATCAAATACCATGCGGTGCCTAAATTCAATCCGGACGATACCAGTTTACCGGCAAGCAAACCCAGTTTGCCGACTTACTCGCAGGTGTTCGGCGACTGGTTATGTAAAACCGCAGAGCTGGATCCTAAGCTGGCCGCCATTACCCCGGCCATGCGTGAAGGCTCGGGTATGGTGGAATTCAGCCAGCGTTTCCCGGATCAGTATTATGATGTTGCTATCGCCGAGCAGCACGCAGTTACTTATGCCGCCGGTTTAGCCATCGGCGGACAAAATGCCATTGTCGCCATTTACTCTAGTTTTTTACAGCGTGGTTATGATCAGCTCATTCACGATGTCGCCATCCAGAATCTGCCGGTGTTGTTTGCCATCGACCGGGCCGGTATCGTCGGCGCCGACGGTCCGACCCACCAGGGCGCCTTTGATTTAAGCTTCCTGCGCTGTATCCCGAATATGGTGATCATGGCACCTGCCAACGAACGCGAGTGTCAGTTAATGCTCACTACCGGCCACAAGCTAGATAAACCGGCCGCCGTGCGCTACCCCAGGGGTACAGGTACCGGTGAAACCTTGCCGGGCATGGATGAAACCATTGAAGTCGGTAAAGGACGCCTGATCCAGTCAGGTGAGAAAATTGCCTTGTTAAGTTTTGGTACTCTGCTTGGTGAAGCGGAAAAAGCCGCTAAAGCCCTTAATGCCACCTTAGTGGATATGCGCTTCGTTAAACCTTTAGACGAAGCCTTAATCACCGAGCTGGCACAAAGCCATCACACCCTAGTGACACTAGAAGACAACGTGATTGCCGGCGGCGCAGGCTCTGGCGTAAACGAATATATTCTGAGCCAGGGCTTAGCCGTAAAAGTGCTGAATATCGGTCTGCCGGATGTCTTTGTCAAACACGGCACCCAGGCAGAAATTCATGAAGAGCTAGGCCTGGACTGCGAAGGCATCATCGACAAGGTTAATGCCTTCTTAAATTAAATTTTTTAAGCATTAACTTCATTAACTAACAACGCCGAGATTGTCTTAAAACAGTCTCGGCGTTGTTGATCTGGGCACTATTCACATCAAGTTATGGCCAATTTACCTCAAGCTAAAATTCCAAAGCAATCTATCCACCAGACATCACGAAGAGCAAGCTTGGACATCCAAAAATTTATTTAGACTACTGACAATTTCACGTTCAAATTTTCGAATACAAATTAAGCTTCTATACTAAATTTGAAAAATAAAATTAATTAAATTCTCAGGGAATCATAAAAATGAAAGCAATGATGATAATGATTTGTTTTTTATTAGTCCCCTTTATTGCACAAAGTAAATTTGGCAATTTAACCGATACAAATACTATTCTCCCCTTACAAAAGCTTGAAGCGGACTCTACTGTTAATAAGCTATTAGCAGAAGAAATTGGCTTTTCAATCACCGAAATAGAAGCATCTAAATACTTTCAAAATGCGTTTTATCAATATGTTGAAGAGCTGGAAATTAGACACCCTGATGAAATCACTGCTGCATGGGTAGAGCCTATTCCTAATATAAAAGGTCATATTCGTTTTAGAAGCAAGGCCCCTAATATAGTTATTGTTGAATTAAATGAAAGAGATTTACTCGGAAATAAAAATATTATTGTTTATGAAGGGGGAGGACACTCAAGAAAAATTAATGAATCTAGACAAGCCCTTGTAGTTAAAATGCTAGAAAAAAATGGGTATAGAAACCTAGAAACATATTTTGATGTAAAAACGAATAAAATTATCATTAACCTGTATACAACCGATACCGCTAAATATACAAACTCCGGACTAGTAAAAAAACGACTGATTGAACAAATTAAAGAAAACACTACCCCTCCTGATAATGAAATAGCTAATTTAATTTCAAGTAAAGATATAAAAATAAACATCGTTAGATCTGACGGACCAATAATGGAATTACAATCGATCGTTAGGGGTGGGGGTATATTCAACTCAGCAGTTCCTCAGTGCTCAGGCAGTTTTACTCTTTATAATCAAGGAATTCTCACTGCAGGACACTGTACCTCTGTTTATTCATATACAAATTTAAGTGGAGGAACGGTATCAGTAACTCCCGCCGTTTCAGTCAGTGACTTATCAGGCGATTTTGGTTACTTCAAACATCAAGATAGTGGGCTTGCCGAATATTTCACACCATCATTATCTAAGGTACATTTTCGAGCCTCCAAAAGCAGCATGCAAGGAAAAAGCATTTGTTTATTTGCTGCTTACACTAATCAAGCAAGTTGTAATCATACTATTGAAATCATTGGAGTAACTGTTTTCGCAGAGCATCTTGGATGGAATATAGGTAATTTAGTAAAAGTTACAGGAAGGAACAGTGGTAAGGGAGACAGTGGCTCTCCTTGGCATACCGGTTCTACAGCCTACGGAATACATACAGGAGTTAATACATACTCAGAGCACTCATATTTTAGCCCGGTCGTTGACGCAGAGGGTTTTTTAGGGGTAAGAATTAAAACAGTAGAAATTGGTAGATAAGTTCATTGTGGTTAGTGACCTCTGGGTGTTCTAGCACTCAGGGGTTGCGACTTTAATTACAACTGATTTATAACCATAAATATGTGAGAAAAAAGAAGTTTATGCCTGTCCTTTTCCCCACGTGATCTTGCCCTGGGTGCTATCCGCATTAATTTATGAGCGATTTACCGCGAGCTAAAATTACAAAGCAATGTCTCCACCCGACATCACAGTCAGTAGAAAAGGTGTAAAACCAACAGCTCCTACCAACATCAACACCGTCAGTACACACAAAGCACCGCTGGTTATATATTTAACCCTGTTCCCCCCTTTTTCTTTGGCATAAAAATATAACTGCAGCGTAGCAAGCGGCAGAACAAAACAACCAAAGGTCCAGATCGGAAAAAACACATCACTGAAACTGGGCTTAAGTCCAAGCATAGATCCCGTTACCAGATAGCTAAATACACCGACTCTTAAAGTCCATTGCGCATTTGATACCAGAAATAACCGTAACGCCCATTTTTTGTGGCTGACGATGTCTCTGTTTACAACACGGCGCAAGGCAAGATAAGCAAAAGCAAAGATCAAAAGACCGTTGATGCTGGTGCCAATGCCCGAAAGAGTGATCGGCTCGGGATCTCTGACCCACACTAAATAAAAGCCTGAGATTGCCAGACAAAATACGGTGCTCAGGTAAACATAACCATTTATTTTATGGAATTTCGGAAAATAACTACGCACTTGCGGTATTAATTGCAGTGCACCGCCAAATGCCACAATACCGGCACCAATGGCATGTGCTGCAAAAGCGAAATTACCGGCAAAGTCACCTGCATGATAAGGCTTAGAGCCCATGGCTTCCCAGCGATTCCAGATCTCCATATTATCGTTAATCACTGAAAAGCCATAAAATGCCATGATGTAATAAAAGAAAAACCACTGGCCGGCCATAACCGATACAAACCAGAACGTCGCCGAATATTTTAGTGATCGGTCAGCGAACTTAGCGGATGATGTTGTTTGTGACTGTGGTTTTGTTGGGTCGTATTTTGTTGCTGCCAAGTCAGCAACAGCGACTGATGTTTTTTCCATTATCAAATCCTCATACCTACGGAAATACCGCTTAAGTTTGAGGAATTGACCCGTTTGTGTCGTCCGAATGGGCCTATTCGTACATTTTAATTCACTGTTTTTTCAATAACTAACAATTTTTCTTGTTTTCTGTAAGCCGAGGGGGTTACACCTGCTGATTTTTTAAACGCTGCATTAAAAGTAGATTTGGAATTAAAGCCTACTTCAAAGACAATAGTAGAGACGGTTTTGTCTGTGCTAACGAGCAAAGACTTTGCCTGTTCAATCCGATAGCTGTTCACAAATTGGAAAAAGTTAGTATTTAAAAATTGAGATAGAGTTTCTGAAATATAGTTTTCACTAACCGAAACGGCCTCTGAAAGTCGTTTTAGCGATAACTCATCCTCCAGAAAAAGCGCCTCTTTACTCATCACAGTTTTTAGCTTGTCGGCTATCTGCTCCATTTGAGTCAGTTCTAAGGTCGTGGTTCGCACCTGCCTGGTTTGCGGCTCTCCTTTGTCAGCCTCCTCAAGCACCGGCTGTTTAAGGGCAAAATGTGCAAAGATCATTAAAACCAAGGCTTCTAATACCGGTAAAACACTGCCTGATCCAAACCAGCGCCAGCCTAAAAAGCCAATAGCATACTCCAGGGCAAACAAAAGCCAGACACAACCCCAAAGCACCAAGATCACTTTCAACCAGTCCATGGAGCGCTTTTCAATGGAGGAAAACCGCTCCATTAATTGCAAACGATGCTGGCTTTGCAGCCTGAACGTGGCGGCCAAATACGCGCCGGTAACAAAAATAAAAGCCGACAAGGCAAATAAGCAGGTGAACAGCGCTATTTGAAACAAGTCCGCATCCCGGGTGGCTGGGTCAGCCAGTGCCAGCTTTTCTTCGGCACTGATGCCAAAAATAAATGGCAGCATGCCTAAAATAACAATGACAGGGCCAAGCAGGGCAAGGAGATAAGCTTTCTTCGGCAAGGTTTTCTCGCAAGACATAGTTGCGAAGGCATAAAAGTACAATGCGGGTCCTAGCAACATTCGAATTGGAAACTGTGTCCCGGCTAATGCAGGCGCATATTGATAGGCGCCGGAATAGATAAACAATTCTCCGAGAATGTGAACCAGTAGCAGAGCCAGTAATCCGCCAAGGTAGACAGACTGTCTTTGCCTGGGCTTGCTCGCCACATCAACCAAGGCAAAAACTGTCATACCCATCATACTGGAATAAATAACTGTTGGGACTACATCAACGCCCATTAATAAAACCTCTTACCGTATCCAGCGCCTTCACTGACATTACATTCATCATGTTATATTAACCGATTGAAGTGACGTAAACCTTAACTAACTTAAAAGCCATCATCCCAGGTTTTATTTTTAAAGTCGTATTCTAAGTGAAATTTAACTAAGCCGATGAAAAAGAAAACTATATATGTACCGGGGATTAATATTGAATAAAAAACAAAAGCCCGCTCTAGCAATACTTCTGTTGCCACATCCGCATTAGCGGAGCCAGTTTTTGTAAATGCACCGATAGTGATTAAAATAACAATGACTTTGGTAAAAAACCAAGCAAATTTAGCCGAAAATTTGCAATACTCTTTAGCTCTTTACATATTCAATGATTTGTTTATTTAGCGCTTTGCACTTGCAGAAATACTAACAAGCAACCAGTTTCCGCTTGCTTTAGACCAAACCTGAGTACCACCTCCGGCACCTTCAGCTAATTCGCCATTGGCAAGTATCATACTTTGCTGATACTCATTTACCAAAACAGCTGTATTTTTATCAATGACTGAAATCTTAACATTGGTGAATTCCAATAATTTTATTTCTTTCACCATGTTAAAGCCCGGAACTATCATGGCTCTCAATTCTTCAACAGAATTCCAGTTTGAGCCATCAGCCCCCAGGCCTACAAACTTATCCGAATCGATGAAACTGAAGTACTTCTCTGCGTCCAAAGCATTTGCAGCATTGACCAGCAGGTCGAATGATTCTTGAACCTCTTGTGTTATTTTATTTTTACTTGCTTCTGTTAGTTCTATATTTTCATTACTACAGCCAGTTAACCAAGTTGCTATACAAGCTACTGCAACTATTTTTACTATAAAGTTGATAAATATTCTCCTGATTCACCGTGACAGATAACGCTTAGCACGCCAGAAAGTTTGGCGCATAGCGACTAATTTTGATGAGTGATGCCACTTAGCCTTACTTATTAACCGAGGGGGATATTGTATAATGGAAAACGACATAAACTTCATCTTTTATTGATTTGTACTCAGTTAGCTTTGAGGCAGCATTATAAAATGAAGTTAGAAGTTCATTTTCTCTTTCACCTGCGGTAGTTTGCATTCTGAACTCTACAACAGACTCTGATGTCAGTTTAAATTGAGCCAATACTTCAAAACTTGTCTCACTTGTTTTAAATATTCGCGCGCTTATTTCATCTAATGATTCCTGTATGCTATTAAGCTCTTCAAGCGCGACTTTAGTATTGACATCTCCTGATTCAGACATGAAATTAAACCTTTCTAATCGCACATTTGGTGCTGGATATCTCTTAGAGTCAGGTAAAAAAATCTCCATCGAATTCATTTTGCATGACTCTTGGTTTTCACATGAAAGTGCTGATTTGGATATCAAGAATAAAACTAAACTTATAAATACGGCTTGAAGCAACTGCATACCCCTTTTGTATGGCTAACGCCTTAATTTACAGACTTTATCGGCGCCAGACTTGTGGAGCCAAAGGTTTTCATGCCACGAAAAATATCACACAATTTATAAAAAACAACGATAAAGAATTAATTTATGACTGAATTGCCCTATTTAGGTAAAACATAATAAAAATCAGTGAAATTAAGGCAAAGAATAGCACCACCAATAAACAGTGAGCAGCGATAAGTAAGGATTAAACTTTAGTGAAATATATTGGCTTGCTGTCGTTGTCCACCAATCCATTTTTATCCGTATGGGCCACAAAGCGAGATGATTCAGCCAAAAGCTAACCGGCACGCTAGGGTTTTACCCCCACATAATCAGCTGAATGGGTGGTTTGGCTTTTAGCCACCTTTTGGCCCAGTTCAAATTGCTCAAGATAATGATTTTTCATTTTATCCGGGTCAAAATCCAGTAAGGTGCCCCCCGCTTCATAATGTTGAATAAATACCCGGCCAATTGCCCAGGTAGATGCCGCTGAAAAGGTAGACATCCCCAACAGGCCAACCACCTGGCCGGCTACAGGCACCACTTTTAACCAACTCACCAGTTGATTGCGTAAGGTTAAGGGCACTAAGGCTGCCAATATAGAACCAAACACCGCTTTGCGTTTGCTGTCAGCCAGCTTTTCGCCGTAGAGGTGGGCAATTTGTTGCAGCATTTTTAATTGTATGCCAGAAATCAGCAGGGCATCGGCAAGCGGTACCGGCACTAACCCTACTGCAGCCGCGCCTTTGGTGTAACCGTTGACAATCTGCTGTGCTTGTTGAGACTGTTGTGACATTACTTGGTTCCTGTTAAACAAAAAGTTGCCAGTCTTCGACATAATTGCCCAAAATAAACTTGGGATAGCCGGGATCAGCGCAGTAGTTAACCACGTCATACCGGATATACTGGTCTTCACGGAAAAAGTACACTTTGCCATTCCCCCAGTAGATCGCAGCATCAATATAATCAAAGTTTACCCCAACCCAACGCTCACTAATAAGCGCCGGGTAACCGTCATCCACCTTATTTTCATTGATATTAAAACGCACATAATGCTGACCATTGAAAAAATAGACGTAATCCGGTTCAAAATGCAGTGCCGCATCTATGTGCTCAAAAGGCACCCCGGGCCAGCCGCGTTTGATATCAAGCGGCTCGCTAAAACTATTGTCTGCCAGGTTTAAGGTAACATAATGGCTGCGATAGAATAAAAAGACCTTGTTGGTGAACCGGCTTTGTTGTTTAAAGCCAGCATAGTCACCGCTTAGCGCAGCATTGATTCGATGAAAACCCATCTGACTCAATTGCGGCCACTTTTGCTCAAGCGGCCGGGGCTTGTGGCTTTTGCGGCTTTGGCAGTTATAAGTAAAGTAGTCACGGTCACGGATGAAATAGACCTCGTTGTCGATACAAAACATTGATGATATCGCCGCAAAGGCAGTGGCTTCCTGGTAGGCCGCCTGGAGTGCCGTGGCTTGGGCCTGGTCTGCCAGCAATGTCCAGATCCCTGCCACCTCCAACTCAATGGCTTGGGGGTTGTCTTTAACGGTGGACATCCACTGGTTGTAAACACTTTCATCGAGGGTATTAAGCTCGGCCAGTTTGATGGTATCACCGCCTTTGCCCGACACCGAACATTCTGAGTTATTGAGCAAATTTTCCTTATCAGCCATCATTTCGCTGTTGTGCCCTGCACTGCCCATCCCACCAAAACTGGCTTTAATGCCTGAACGTATTTGCTGCTCACTGATATTGGTTGATTTGAGCACGCTGAAGGTTAAATTGGCCCGGCCACCAACCCATGCCCGTTTAACATAATGGCTGCCGAAGCGGTTAAAAAACTGCTCGTATTGCCGGCGGTGCTCATGTTTAAACGGCACCGGAATCTCTAGGTCAAACACATCCTCAGGCAGGTCTTTGCTGTCCCCTACATAAAGGGTCCAAAAGGGGATAAAAGAGGTGCGGCTGGCATAATAAGCATTGTCATTACATTGCATCATAGAGTTATGCCCTGCACTGGCATCCACACTAAAGGCAATGTATGAGCAGCTGACTTGACTGTCGACATTGAGTTTTTTATCCAGCCGCTCCATCGACTCTTCTATAACCACCCGGTTTAACGCTATCCCGCTGGGCATAGGTGGTGAGTCGTTAACATGATATCCGTGCGGCAATAAATAGCTTTGCCCGGTCTCGCAGGCATAATACTCGGTTTGCTGTTGATAGCTAAACAGGCGCTTTTTCAACTCATAAGGCTGGCGGGATTTAAGGAAGATACCACGGCCAACAACATCAAGTCCTGGAATGGGAATCGTTACAGGAGCAGTTTGAGACATTATTATTCTCATCTATGCACATTTATCGCACAAGTGTGGTTCAAGTATCGAAAAAAGCAAGTTAGAGCTGGCCGCAGCTACTGCTTTATATTGGAGAAAAATCAGGCTGTAAACCTATTCACCAGGAGCGTACCCTCAGGAACAAAGTGCCTTCATGGATGCCTGACTTGGACATTCATAAACTCATTCAAGCTAACAAGTTTTTTGCTATCGCCAGTTTATGGGTATTCAGCTCTGTTCTCTTGTTATTCAGTGCGCTAATCCCCGACATGGATCTTAATATCATTGGGATAGGGCCTGCCTCTGCCTATTTCCACAAAGTCTCTAAGGCTAAGTAAGTAGCAAGTCCACTTTGTACTAAAGTACAAAAAATCATCTTCACTAGATGCTTCATTCGTATGTGTTAATGTCAGATATACTTGATCGCTGGCTTGAACCAATTCAAACAGAAGTTCAGAATCTTGCCAGGCACCAGGCCCGCCAGTACAGAGAATAGCTACTTTTTCATTTTCTAGAATATCTTGATATTCGAAGTACAAGGTCGTTAAGTTGTCGAATGTTAAAGCTATCTTCCCCCCAATCTCTGGGCTAATTGTTGCAGAAGATGCCCACCAACCAGCAAAACCTTCATTCGTTGTCAGCGTTGAAAAAACTTGCTCGATAGTGCCGTCGATGCCTACCTGGTGTTTAACTTTTGCCACGATATTTCCCCTCCAAATTTAACCTTATAGAGAAGGTGTCCACTAACTGTGGGTAACTCTGGGCTCTAACGCCGCGCTCAGCCACTTTTGGCAGTCGATTAAGCGCCTGGTTATATGCTCCATCTATAGTGAGCATATGCATTACTTGTTATAGCCAGCAGGCACAAGACTCCAGACACTATGTTCAATTTTAGCCTCTGCACAAGGTAGTAAAAATAGACTTCTCCACCTATGAGCCAGGCTGTATGTTGTGTGTGATTCAGCTCCTGACACTAAACAAAGTTGACTGCCAACGAGCTTAACTTGTCCCTTAGTATTAAATTCAAATTTTTGAAATTTCTTTGCATTCAAAAACGGTTGTTCGACACCACAAGGCTTAAGCATCAGTGCGTTACCGGATAAAGCCTTATCGTTTATTCCCATTGCAGTGACACAGCCGTCATAGGCAGGGAAATACAAGCTTTGATCACTTCTGTATTGGACGACTTCGTCTGCGTACACTTGAGGCCCTTTGCAATTGTGTGCAGTAAGCGGCATATCCAGTCGGATATGTTTTCCACTGCCTACCACATCTAAACAGTAACCATCACTAGGGCGATCCAGACGGTCTTTTAATTGAAGATATTGCGGAGATGTCGGCTGAGATAGAGCCTGAGCACTACCGAATAATGCGATGGCTATAATCATTTTATGAAACATAGAACCCTTCTCATTCTTTAAGCATTACATATAACGCCGCCTTATGCGGTGAGTGGCAGTTGGCTAAAATGTGTAGCGAAGCGGAAACGAGCCAACTGTTACGAATCCGACTTTAAGGCCTTGTTATATCTCGGTTACTATTTCTGTACGTAATTCATCAGTTAAATCAGCGTATTCATATAATTCTTCTTTCTTTTGGTGAGATAACCATAAAATAAACGAACGATCTACTACCTTAACCCTCGTCGTATTGGCATCAAATTCAAAAACTATAGGCTGTATTCTACTTTTAACCTGTAGGTCAACTGATTTTCGTAAAGCTTGTACTAACTTTTTATGGCTAACATTCGATTTTTGGGGATGCTTAGTCTCTATTGTTCGCCTAATGGCAGCCGCAGCAAATCCTTTTTCTAAAACACTAATCTCAACAGTGATAATCGCAAACAATATCCACTTGTATAGCTCCAACTCAGTCTGATCAAAGCCCGCACTAAACTCGGTAATAAACTTCAAATATCGTGAATTTTGGCTATCTAATATTGTCTTAATTTCACTTTTAATATCAAAGTCATTACCAACAGTAATAGTCGATTTACATGTACTGCTTATATCTAAAGCTTTACAAGCTTTATGACACAATTGCTGTACTAAAAACACACTACCGTTACAATTTATCTTAACATTAGTCTTGAAGGTATCTGAAAAGCTTATATTTAATAATGATTCACTGTTGTAAAACAGCTTATCTAGATCTTCTGGAGTCCATAGGTCTGCATTAATTGAAATTACACGGCCAGTTAAGTCACCATTATGTACTGTTAACCTATCCTCTTCGAGCCAAACCCCAACAATAATGAAGCAAATATCAGATGCTTCATGAAATGCTTTCAAGGCAACAGCAAAGTCAACTTGTGTTTCTTCTGGTAAATAATGAAAATCCTCTATGACAACATATTTATCAAAACCTACCTCGTTTAATGCACGAATTACATCATTGACATCACTTGGATCTAATTCAAGATTTTTCTTATTTACTTGCTTGGCTTTCTCATAAGCAACATCTCCGGTTCCGCCTCCAATAAAGGGAAGTTCAAACTTTAAACGTATCTTGCTTTTACCTTTAATAGTTTTTGATTCTGATACTGTAATTGCATATCCCGCTTCTTTCAAAATGGATATGTGCAACTCTTGCAAGTCCCAATTATTTGAGCACGTCAGATCTATATAATCTTCTTCTTGAAGGTTAGATTTTCGCAGAGATGTTTTTCCTTGCTTAGAACTACCATGAATGACTAAGTGTGAGTCCTCGGTCAAAGAATCAATAAAGCGTTGATCAGTATGACTTCTTGTTACGTAATTTAGAGGAAGTCCTCTTGAGGTTTTAAAAACATCACTTGTTTTAACTACTCTTTCCACAATTCTTCCTTTGAAATGAATTATTCAGCGATCTCAGAAGAGATATAACGCCGCATTAAGTGGACTAAAATAGTGGGTTAAAATGTGTAGCGAAGTGAAACGTAACCCACTGTTTTAGTTGCGTTTGAATGCCTTGTTAACCTTCTTAGCTAACACACTCAACACTTGCAATTTTTACTTTTACATTTTGCTTAACTTGAATGAACTCTTGGTCATCCCCTTGCTTGTGGTACACCACACGATAGGGAATTATTAACTTTCCAGACTCAACTTCTTTCCGGAAATCTTCGATAGACCCTTTCTCTTTAATCGTTGCTTTAACCGAAATTACTTTTTCAGCTTTCCCTTTTGCGATTAGTTCAACTGTCGACTTGAATCCGTCATCAGACACAGTCAATGGGAAATTCCCCACATTTTCTAACGAGACAGTAAAATTTATTTGAGCTTCGTTATCATCGTTGTAGGCAATGGTGGGTAACTCATCTTGGTTGTTTGCTTTAACATTAAGGCGTAAAAATGGTTTGTTTGGGTTCCAAATACTTCCTTGTACACAGGCTTCTTTTAAAGGGAGTTTATCAAATATTTGTCCAAAGTTTATTTGCTTTTTCGGGTCATGATTACCGTCTAATAAATTTATGATACGGATACAGAACTGAGAAAATCCACTTCTAGACCACGAGAGATCTAGAATCAAATTGTTACTTGTGTAACTGACACCATAACTTTTTGACACAGCCCAATATTCGCCAGTATAAACAAAAGTTGCTCCACCTCCACTCTCTGCTAATTTAGCATTTCCATTTTCAGTTAAATAAATATCTAGATCATCTATTTTTTTTGCCAAAGGGAGTAAGTTCTCTTCGGAGTCTGGGGCTTCTATTGAATGTAATGAAATAATCCCTGTAGATGTCTCGTCAGACTCATATCTGAGTACCATTCCACCAATAAAGCCATGAGCTTCAACTCCTTTATATAAATCCTTTATAAGTATTTTTTTATTAACCTCAGACTCTTTAAGATCAACATAAATGACCCCACTATGATATGTCTCTGGAAGTTGTTCTTTAAAAGAATTTACTTCTTTAAGCTTTTCAATCGAGTCTATAACAGACTTTTTTGTTAGCCTGGATTTTACTTCGTACACAGCAACTACATATTTTGCAGGGATCGCTAAATACTTACCTTGTTGGCTATTATCGTAATTCCCTTCGGTCCATAATATTGGAGCTTCAAGAACTTGATATATAATGATGTCGTAGTGATATAAAGTCTTAGAATCATCATAAAGATTAGGAATTATATAACCTGATGTAACCGCATACTTTTTAGGTAAGAATTCACTCAACCATTTTCTTAAGTATGCCTCTACACCATCTCCATGAGCGGTTTTAACCGGTCGGTTGGCTTGTTGTTCATAAATTTTGTCAAACTCGTCTAATATATCTTTTCTATTTCGGTGAAATTGTTTCCAACCATGCTGACCATAACAATCTTTCATCGATACTCCCAGTTTCATCAGAGAAGGTTAACGCCCGCAACACCGGGCAATTTGGAGCGCAGCGGAGAATTGCTCCGCGTGATTGCGCTTATTATATTTTTTAATCGCCTTTGGCCATATCAGGTGATGATGGGTCAATATTTAATAAAGAGCCGTCATTTAAACCATGAACTAAATGAACTAGTTGCTCCATATGATCATGAGAAAGTGCAAAGTGGACTCCATCTTTAACAAAAACATAGCGACCTTGTTTATCTTTAAACGCATCGCCGTTACCTTTGCGAATAACTTTAACTCTACTCATGATTGTTGCACTTCTCCTATTGGGTTGAAAATATAACAATTAAGCATTTATCTGTTGTCTCTGCATGACAGATAAATGCTTAATTGTTGAACTAAACCGCTTCGCGGGGAGGGAAGCGGTTTAGTTCAACAGCTTAACAGGCGGGAAAATACCGTGTTTAAACACAGGTTTTTGCCGTCTATACAATATTAAAAGGAGTAAAATAACTAGAAACACTAACAATATCAAATTCTTTACGTATAGTTAACATAATAAGAAAATAGTAAAATACGGTATTTTCCCGTCTAGCAAAGTTTTTTGAACTCCCGAACAACCTGTATAAAAACACAACCCCTCTTTGAAGAAAAAACGATAATATGTCATCACTATTTTTAACAACCCGGGTATATCGAGAAAACATAAAAAAGCTACTGCATCTGCTTTAGAGACAGTAGCTTAATCCCCTTGTTTCAAAGCTTTCAATTACGTTAAAAGCTAGCCTTTCGCCTGCCCTGCTTCATCCCTTTCACCAGACGGTGTCAAGTCAGTTTGCTTAGCAATGACTTGTTCAGAAGTGATATGCTTAGGGGTGATAAACACCTCCCCTGGGTTGACCACAAGCTGTACCTTTTGCCCCACTTGAAAACCAGCCACCCGTAGCCACTTTCCCCGAAGCACAAGGCAAGGTTCAAGATTAACAGGTTGGTAGTTAATACCGATGCCGCGCACTTTCACTGCCGTTTCACAAACAGTTTCCAGCACGGTAAGTTGCCGATAAATGGGATATTTTACTTTTGCCAGGCAAAACTCTGACGTATGATGATATTCAGCCATGACGTACTCCTTCGAAGTTCGTTGTGGTTAGCGACCTCTGGGTGTTTCCGCACTCAGGGGTTGCGACTTAAATTACAACTGGTTTATAACCATAAATAGATGAGAAATACTGAGATAGGCGAGCTCCTTTTGGGGTGGGTTGCACCTTTAATTAAAGCTTAAAAGGCTGGTTAAATCGACAGTAAAACAGACTTTTTTGCCATTAAATTAAGGCAAGATTTATAGTGTTGTTACCCACAAAAAATAACAGATTTTCAAAGGTAAGTTTTAAAAGCAGAAAAAGAAAAACGCCGCAATAAACTCCCAGCATGAGAGCATATTAACGACGCTTTATTTACAATCCTGCAGCTAATAGCGCTGTATCCAGGTAAATTGTGGCAATATATGCCGCTTAATCGCTATGCCTGATAATAAGTGGGTGATCATTAGCTTTAAAATCAGTAACAACCAGCTTGAAATCCCTTACAGATGAAGGGCACTTTTTAACAGCCAACGCAGTTTCTTTATCCGAGATTTTTTTCATTATGACTTGCCCCGGCCCGTAAATATCCATCCCGAATAAGTTTTCTCCCTTATTGGTTGTTAATTTAAGTTCGCCGAGCAGCGTTAGCTGTTTTGAGTTTGCAGTAAAAGGCAAATCAAAAAAACCTTCTTTATTTAACGAATAACCACTTCCACCATTGGCAAAGTTATAATAACGGTAAGTATAAAAAGCGTATTCACTTGCCGGTACAGCCTGACAAAAATAAAAGCCCTTTTCCTGATCTTCAGGGCTGATAAAATCAAAGGTGGTGTCTTTGCCAAACATAGCACCGGATGTTGAGTTTAGTGTGCCGGGGAAGTCCTTCCCCTTAGTCTCCCGATAAAACAAAGACAATGAATTGAAGACCTGGTCACAGTCATTCCCCGACGGCCTGCATTGAATACTAAATTTACCTAAAACATAGGCTCGTTCTTGTTCCGGAATATTTTCAACTATGCTCTTCATCTTTTCAGCGGTAGAAACACAGCCGGAAAGCACAAGTATTACCAATATAGATAGGATCTGTTTCATTAATTTTTCCATTATCTGAGGGTCAAAAGGAAGGTAAAAGTAAAATGTAATAAGCAAGAGGTTTGCAGCAAAGAAATAAAAACGTCGTTTACGGACTCTTATTTAAGAGCGTATAAACGACGTAATATCGAATAAACTATGAGTGACAGATAAGTTTATTCCGGAATATATTCCACCACTTCCAGGCCAAAACCAGACAGGGAGTGATATTTGGTTTGCGAGCTCAGCAGGCGCATTTTACTGACCCCTAAGCTAGACAAGATTTGCGAGCCAACCCCGACATTACGGGAGCCAACATGGCGCTGTACTTCTTTAACCACCTCACCGGCATCCTGCTTGGCATATTTCTGCGTCTGGGCAATCAGCTCCAGCGGCGATTCATGCTTACCTAGCAGCACCAGCACCCCGCCCTCTTTACCAATTTTTTCCATGGCATGAGCGATGGGCCACTTGGCGACGCTTTCGCGCTGGCTAAAGAGCAAATCGCGGAAGGTATTTTCCAGATGAACACGTACTAAAGTCGGTTCGTCCGCCTTAATTTCTCCTTTGGTCAGGGCAAAGTGGGCCTGGCCGTCAATGGTGTCCTGGAAAACGGTTAAGTCAAAGTCACCGTATGCCGTTGGCAATTTACAGGTAGAAACTTTTTCTATCGTGGTTTCGGTGGCATTGCGGTGTTCGATCAAATCGGCAATGGTGCCCATTTTTAAACCGTGTTTCTGGGCAATCAGTTCCAGATCGGGACGACGGGCCATAGTGCCGTCTTCGTTTAAGATCTCAACAATCACCGCACTTGGCTCTAATCCAGCCATGCGCGCCAGATCAACCCCTGCTTCGGTATGACCGGCGCGGTTAAGTACGCCGCCGTCTTGTGCCATTAACGGGAAGATATGCCCCGGCTGTACTATCGACATATGATCGGCATCTTTAGCCGCAGCCGCCAGTACCGTTTTCGCCCGGTCTGAGGCTGAAATCCCTGTGGTCACCCCTTCCGCCGCTTCAATCGACACGGTAAAGTTGGTGCTGAACTGGGCGTTGTTGTTATCTACCATCAAAGGCAATTTCAACTTGCGGCATTTTTCCAGTGTCATCGGCATGCAAATCAAACCACGGCCATGGGTTGCCATAAAGTTAATGGCTTCCGGGGTGACTTTTTCTGCGGCCATGATGAAATCGCCTTCATTTTCGCGATCTTCATCATCCATTAAAATAACCATTTTACCCTGAGCAATATCGTCGATAATCTCCTGCGGGGTATTTAATTGCATGCCAACCTCTTAATTTTTAAGCTATAAGATAATTTAAGTGCTTGTTGTTGTTTTGCTATATTCTATTTTCCCGGTATTGCTTTCCTGGTTAAGAAAGAAATCCGGATTTTTTTAGTAATTCTTCGGTCACCCCGGACGGTTTGCTTGTCGCCTCAGGGGTTAATTCACCGCTTCTGGCCAGCAATAAACGCTCAAGGTAACGGGCGATCAAGTCTACTTCCAGGTTCACCCGGGTACCGGCCTGGTAAGACTTGATAATGGTTTCCTGCTGGGTATGGGGCACTATGGTAATGCGGAAACTGTCCGCCGTCAGGCCGTTTACCGTCAGGCTGACACCATCAATGGTCACCGAGCCCTTCTCGGCAATATAAGGAGCTAAATCCGCCGGCATCGCCAGCCAGTAATCTATACTGTTGCCTTTGTGCTCTATCGATATTACCTGGCTCAGGGCGTCAACATGCCCGGACACCATATGTCCGCCAAAACGGGTGCTGGCAAGCATGGCTTTTTCCAGGTTCACTTCTGTGCCTACCTTGTAATCGACAAAGCCGGTACGTTTTAAAGTTTCGGTTGAAACATCGGCGCTAAAGCTGCTGCTGTCAAAAGCAACAACCGTTAAACACACGCCGTTGGTGGCAATTGAATCCCCCAGGCGGACATCACTCATATCCAAATCGCCGCTTTGTACAACCACGCGCGCGCCCTGGCTATTGACATTAATCGCCGACAACCGGCCGGTCGCTTCAATTATTCCGGTAAACATGTTTTATTCTCTTCTAATTTGGCGGTGATGCGGATATCCGGTCCCACCATAGCTATATCTTTAATCGCTAATGCCTTGGCCGCTGACAGGTTTTCTATCCCGGGCATGGCCACCAGGCTTTTGCCGTCGCCGCCCATTAACTTAGGCGCCTGATATAACACCAGCTCATCCACCAGGTCCTGCTCGATAAAGGCACCGGCAAGGCGGGCGCCGGATTCGAGTAAGACATCGTTCAAACCGCGCTGTGCCAGGGCGTGCAACAAATGTTTCAGGTCTATTTTTTCACAGCCCGAAGCCGTGGCGGCTAATGGTAACTGTATCTGCTGCACAAAAGAAGGCCATTGATGGTTATTTTCGATAGCAGCGCGTACCAGCAGCACTTCACTTGGGGTATCAAATAAGGGCAAGTCAGGTGTGATGCGGTTTTGCGAGTCGATGATCACCCGCAGCGGCTGGCGGATGTCATTTTGCGGATAATTCTCTTTTAGCTGCCCCAGCTCTTGCCAGCGCACCGTCATTTTCGCCTGATCCATCAAGACCGAATCGGCGCCGGTAATAATGGCGCAGCTTTGTGCCCTTAAGCGCTGTACATCAGATCGGGCCTGGGGTGAGGTGATCCATTTACTTTCACCGTTGGCCATGGCGGTTTTGCCGTCTAAACTCGACGCCAGCTTACATCTGACATAAGGCAAACCGGTAGACATCATTTTGATAAATCCGGGGTTCAACGCCTGCGCCTGCTCTGTCAGCAAACCCACTTTGGTTTTTATGCCCGCCTGCTCCAGCAAACTGATACCGCTGCCGGATACCTGGGGATTGGGATCGACCATGGCAACCACTACCTGTTCAACACCAGAGTTGATTAAAGCCTGGGCGCAGGGAGGGGTGCGGCCAAAATGACTGCACGGCTCTAAGGTCACATAAGCTATGGCGCCTCTGGCCTGCTCTTTGGCCATAGCCAGGGCATGCACTTCGGCGTGGCCGGTACCGGCTTTAATATGATAGCCTTCACCAACGATTTTCCGGTCTTTAACGATGACACAACCGACCCTGGGATTGGGTGAGGTGGTGTAATGACCTTTTTTCGCCAGAGTGATGGCCCGTTGCATATAGGTATAATCATCCGCGGAAAAGCTATCCCCGGCATGATTAACCGGACTCACGGCTTTAACCTGCTTTGCCGCTAGCGGCCTGGGTTTCCCGGCAGTTTTAGCTTTTAATCCGGCCTTTTTTAACGTGGAGGCAGACATGAGTTACTCATCACCTAATTTCGCAATTTCTTCACCGAATTCGCGGATATCTTCAAAAGAGCGGTACACGGAAGCAAAACGCACATAAGCCACCTTATCCAGTTGCTTAAGCTGCTCCATAATAATATTGCCGAGCATTTCGCTGGACAGTTCACGTTCGCCGGTCGCCCGCAGCTGGGATTTTAGTTTATTGATCGCCAGCTCCATCTGCTCGACGCTGACCGGTCTTTTCTCCAACGATCTCAACAGACCGTTGCGCAGTTTATCTTCATTAAAGGGTTCGCGGGAGCCGTCGCGTTTAATAATACGCGGCATCACCAATTCTGCTGATTCAAAGGTGGTAAACCTTTCATGGCAAGCCAGGCATTCCCGGCGCCTGCGCACCTGGTGACCATCGGACACCAGGCGGGAATCTATCACTTTGGTATCATTTGCCGAACAGAATGGACAATGCATTTATATACTCCAAAACTCATTGGGATAAGGTTAATTCATTAAGTTTGTATCCCAATATTCACAAACCCGCGTATTAATCCCGGCTATTATATCAAGAGCCGTGAACTCTATCACTATATGGGGGCATAGATTCTTAAAACCAGCCCTGTTTACTACAAAGAAAAAGCGATAAAGAAAAGGCCGCATGTTGATGCGGCCTTTAAATATTCATTGTACGTACTTGGTGACGTTTTAATTAACTTTTAGATAAGTTATGCGTAAACCGGGTACTTGGCACAAATCTCTTTAACCTGCTCTTTCACGCGCTCGATGGTCTCTTCATTGCTGATATCATCTAAAATATCGCAAATCCAGCCGGTCAACGCTTTGGTTTCTTCAATACCGAAACCGCGACGGGTAATGGCCGGCGTGCCTAAACGTAAGCCAGAGGTAACAAAAGGAGAACGCGGATCGTTAGGTACCGAGTTTTTGTTTACCGTGATATGGGCACGACCTAAAGCGGCATCGGCATCTTTACCTGTGATGTCTTTATCGATCAGGTCAAGCAATAACAGGTGGTTTTCGGTGCCGTTAGAAACAACCTTGTAACCACGCTCCTGCAATACCGCCACCATGGCTTTGGCATTATCCAGTACTTTTTGCTGGTAAACTTTAAATTCAGGCGCTAATGCTTCTTTAAAGGCAACCGCTTTGGCAGCAATAACATGCATCAAAGGACCGCCCTGACCGCCAGGGAAAACGGCGCTGTTAAGCTTTTTATAAATATCTTCGTCATCACAACCTGAAATGATCAAACCGCCGCGAGGACCGGCTAAGGTCTTATGGGTAGTGGTCGTCACAACATGGGCATGAGGCACCGGGTTTGGATATAAACCGGCAGCCACTAAACCGGCAACGTGAGCCATATCAACCATGAAGTAGGCACCGATTTTGTCAGCGATTTCACGCATACGGGCCCAGTCAACGATACCGGAATAGGCAGAGAAACCACCGATGATCATTTCCGGCTTGTGCTCCAGCGCTAAACGCTCAACTTCGGCGTAATCGATTTCGCCGGTTTCAGGGTCTAAACCGTATTGAATGGCGTCATATAGCTTACCGGAGAAATTCACATGAGAGCCGTGCGTTAAGTGGCCACCATGGGCCAGGCTCATACCTAATACTTTAGCGCCCGGGGTTACCAGCGCCTGGAAGACTGCGGCATTGGCCTGGGAACCGGCGTGAGGCTGAACATTGGCATAAGTGGCGCCAAATAATTCTTTCGCGCGCTCAATCGCTAAGTGCTCGGCTTTATCGACATACTCACAACCACCATAGTAACGCTTGCCCGGGTAACCTTCGGCGTATTTGTTGGTCAGCTGAGAACCTTGTGCTTCAAGCACACGGGGACTACAGTAATTTTCAGAAGCAATTAACTCTATGTGTTCTTCCTGACGTACAACCTCATCGGTTATCGCCTGATGAAGTTCAGCATCAAAATCAGCAATATTCATATCACGAGTAAGCATGTTTTCTCCTCAATTAGTAAGCCGGTAGCTACAGCAGCAGGTTTAGATCACGCCCCTTCAAACCAGAGGTTTTAAACCCGGTGTAGAAATGCGGCATATTCTGCCTGAACCGGGCCGGGTTGTACATGATTAAAACGCTTAGTTTTAGCACTATTGGCAATGTTTTATTCGGTAAAAGTTTTTAGCGCCGCCATCAGAAAAAATGACACAGAAAACGAGCACAGTTCTGACGTTGATGACTAAACACTATAAATAACTAAAAATGAGAAAACAACAAATAAAATTCAGATATAAAGAAAATACCTGAATTTTATTTCAAACATTAGAGGTCGCACTTAATTATTATCAGAGACCTGATTAAGGGAGGCCAATTCCCGTTCACGCTTTTTCTGATAGATATGGCTGCAGATATACATCACCGCCAACAGACCGTTGACAAAAACAAAAGCCTTCCAACTAAAAGTCTCTCTGAGCTGCATCATGGCATAGGCATACCAGTTCGCCGGAATAATTAGCAGGTAAAAACTCCACTTCATTAACCTGGCATATTGCAGCGATGACTGACAACCCAACACGGCCGCCTTAAGGGCTTCATCCGGGCCGGCATCCGTTAACTGCCATGCCGAGCGGCGAATTTTAATTTCGTAATAAACAAACACCACCGAAAAAACAAAACCAAAAGCCAGATAAGCCAAAGTGGGGGTTTGCCTGTTGTCCTGGTAAAGTCCTGCAATTAACGCAATCAAAATGCCCAGGGTTGCCAGAATGTTGGCCGCCAGCAAAAATTTCGCCCACCAGGTGCGGCGCCGGGTTTTCTTTACCAGGACATCAAGGTTGGCTTTTTCATAGGGCTGTTCCTGCCAGTCCTGGCTAATCGCCAGCCAGCTGTCGTCTAAGGGGGATTGTTCATTTAAGGGAGATTGCTGGGTCATATTCAGCCCTCCTGCACTTTTAATAATTGATTTAACGCGGTTTTGGCACGCTGCAGGCGCACCCCGACCAGATTGACGGAAAGACAGAGAATATCGGCCATTTCCTGATAGCTCATGCCTTCAAGCGCCAGGGTGATCACTTGCCTTTGCTCCAGCTTTAATTGCCGGATAGCACAAGACAAACGCTGCTGCCGCTGCTTTTGATCTAACGCCTGATACGGGGTGACATCGCTTGTTTCCTGCTGATGATAGGCTTGCTCACCCTGCTCGGTTTTCACCGTGCGCACCGATTTAGCGACATGGGTCACTAAAATATTGTGGGCAATACGGGCGACAAAGGTTTTTACACCGGCATCTTGTCGAAACTTAGGCATCGCCTGCCAGATATTGAGGGCGATATCCTGAAACAGCTCTTCCTGCAACGCAGGTTTAGCCTCAAAACCGCAAATAAGATGGCGCAGCATTTTTTCATGCTCCGCCATCCACTGTTTAAATAAGGCCTGGCTGATGCCCTGGCCTTCACCGGCTTTTAAGTCACCGACAGCAACTGCCGCCGGTGATTTCGGCCTGAGTTTTAAAGAAGTAAACATCTAACAACTGCGCCTGTTCTTATTATTCTCTATTAGCTGCATTTCTTTCACACAGTTAACTTAATGCAAGGACGACTTTCTCTGACTTAAGCTTTTCTGCCATGACTTTTACCAGCACTGCAGTAAGCACCACAGTCACCAAAGTGGTAAAGCCCACCTGGGACCAGTTAACCGGCAAACCTTTGAAGATATCTTCAATCAGCATGGATTGCCCCGAAATCGGCGTCCAATCCAGCCACTGAGGCTTGTTGTTCATAAAGGACAAAACAAACGGCACAAACGCCGGCAGCATCACCACCATAGTCACGGTAGACTGGGCTTCCTTAAAGCTTTTCGCCCCGAAGGCGAAAAACAGCTGCAGCGCCGAGGCGAAAAAGCATAACGGCAACAGCAGCAATAATAAAGCACTGACGCTGATGAAATCGAGATTAAAGGTTGCCCCTATCTTGCTTAAGTCAACAAAACCTATGGCAAAATGAGTGAGTACCAGGGTTAAAATGACCCCGATAACGGCGATAAAACTGGCACAGGACAGTTTTGCCAACACGATTTTCATGGTGTCCACCGGCTGGGATAGCAGCATTTCCAGAACATTACGTTCACGCTCGCCGGCACTGGAGTCAATCGCCACCGACAAACCTGAAACAAAAGCCGCCATCATTAAATACATGCCCAGGCTCAGAATAATCAGCATAGGGCCACTGGTCGGCTCGGCGGTATCCTGCTCCAGCAGTTTTACCGGCCGCATTAACCGAACATCGATGCCCCGCACTAACAAGCGCTGACTGCCGATAGTGGCGGAATAGCTGCGGATCACTTCTTTGATACGTCTTAACGGTGAGAACAAGGATTTATCCTGGTAATCGGCACGTAAAATAACGTCAATCATTCTGCCTTCGCGCATATCTTCGGCAAAACTTTCCGGCAATATCAGTTCAATATTGCGCTCTTGCCACAGACGTTGTTCATCAGCGGGTACCTCGGATAACGGCAGGATATTTTCATCCCTAAGCAAAGTCATTAATTTCGGCGCCGCTTCTCCTCCCTGGATATTGACATAAAGCGCCGGGGTATCGGTCAGATCTTTGATCATGGAATTAGACACCGCATATATCATCACCGGCGCCATAAAAGCCATCATCAGGGCATACATCAGCGCCCGCTTATCCCGGAAGGCTTCTTTAAGTTCTTTTTTCAATAATGCATTAAACTGGATCATGCCGCTATGCCCTCGTCACTGCCGATAATTTTCACAAACGCTTCTTCCAAATTGCTTTTATCCGCCAGGGTACATAATTCATCCGGGGTGCCTACCGCGGCAAGTTTGCCGTTGGCAACGATGATCACCCTGTCGCACAGGGCGGCGACTTCCTGCATCACATGGGAAGAAAATAAAATACAATGCCCCTTGGCCTTAAAGCGGGCCAGGTAGTTGCGTAAAATCCGGGTGCTCATCACATCCAGTCCCCGGGTAGGTTCGTCCAGGACAAAATTTTGCGGCTTATGCACCAGGGCCTGCGCCAGGGTGACTTTCATTCTTTGTCCCTGGGAGAAACCGGCGGTTTTGCGGTAGGCCAACTCCTGCATATCGAGATCGGCGATCACTTCTTCAATCGCCTGTTTTTTTGCCTGGCCCTGCAAACCATGGATACTGGCAAAATAGTCAATTTGCTCATAAGCGGTTAAACGTTCATAAAGGCCAAACTTATCCGGGAAGATGCCTAAACGCCCGCGCGCGAGGAGCGGCTGCCGGCTGACGTCGATATCGTCTATTTTGGCACTGCCCTGATCGGCTTTTAATAAACCGTACAGGGTACGTAAACAGGTGGTTTTTCCGGCGCCGTTCGGCCCTAAAATACCGGTAATTTCTCCGTCCCGGGCGCTAAAAGATAAACCGTCGAGGGCTTTCACTTGCCCGAAACTCTTATGCAAATTATTTACTTCAATCATTTTTTTTCCTAAAAATTCTTTACAAGAAAAGCCCTTAAAAGCTGCCGTTCAAGCCGGTCATAAAAGACTCGCCCGGGATATCTTCAAGACAAGACTCGTCAAGTTTCGCCGGGGTTAATACATCCATAAATTCGTTAATAATATCGGAAGCACAGGTGGACATGGCCACAGTATGCCCGGTGTGCTTAACCACGATATGATGGCTGTTGGCCAGGGTTTGATCTGAAAATTCACCATTGCTTGGCGGCGTCACCGGATCAAGCTCGCCGGATAAAATCAAGGTGGGGATATCGGCAGTGACCGGCTGATAGAATGTGTTGCCGGGTCGATATTGCGGCCATAACGGACACGCCGTTAACATCGCATGGTGAGTAATATCGCCGCCAAAGTTATTATCGGCATCAGCCGTTAATGCCTCAGTCGTGATCTTCGGGAAGTCTTCATTACAGATAATATTGAGATGTAATCCCAGGTAAAGGGATTGCTTGTCGTCGCTGGGTGCAATAAGCCCGGCTAAAGGTAAATAATTGCCTTTGGCTGCCTGATGGATCACTAAAGGCACAAATGCCCTGGTGTTGGTGCTATAGAGCTGCTGCGTTAACGTGCCGATAAATTTGCTTTTACTGATAACAAAAGTGGTTGCCTCTCCCAATCTGGGATGGGGAATAGTCACCGACTGCGGTTTTTGCTCCAGTACCGCTAACACCTGGTGAAATTCGGCTTTTAAGTCAGGGTACGCCTGCTGACAGCTTTTATCCTGGTGACAGTTAGCCAGCAACAAATCAAAAGAGTGGGCGGTACTCTGGCCAAACAGGCCGATTGGGATTTCTACCGGACCAACACTGTCGAGGACAACACTGCGAATAGCCTCGGGAAATAAGCGCATGTACACCAGCGCCGCCCGGGTGCCGTAGGAGCCGCCGTAAAGGTTTACCTGCTGATACCCTAACGCCTTGCGCAGCGCCTCAAAATCACGGATGGCATTTTCTGAGCTGTATTGGCTTAGTTCGCCGTCAAATCCCGACAGGCACTCCCTGACATCCTTGGCGGAAAACTCTTCCGGCAACAACTGATAAATATTGCTTTGTTCATCCAAATCACACTGGAAAGGTTTCGATTCGCCGGTACCGCGCTGGTCCACCAAAATCAAATCCCGGGTTTTACGGCTTTCGTTAAAGACCTTTCTTAAACCGGCCGCCAATTCAACCGCCGCCTGCCCCGGACCGCCTGCCAGAAACATCAGCGGTGTTTTTTTCTGGCTCTGATCTATGGCAGGCAGCACGGCAAAATTAATGCTGATCCCTTTACCTTCGGGTTCGGCATAATTTTCCGGCACCTGTAGCTGGCCGCATTTGACTTTTTCCTTGATGCCGTCGAGGTGGCAATCTTTAAGCTCAAGCGGGGCAGCACTGGCCACCGCACAACAGCCAAGCGCGAAAAAAAGCGTTGCAAATAAACCTCTGTAAAACATTTATTAATCCTTTGTTTTTAATACCTGCATACACTAGTCTGCTAACATCGGTATTTATTACAAAAAATTAAATTTTATTTTACTAAAAATTTATTCGGCGGTTTTATTTAGCCCAACGAAACTGCTTAGACTCGTCGTTAGCGCACCAATAACAAGGGCGCAAAAACATCTGCGGTTTTCCAGCCGAGGTTTTTATCCTGTCCGGAGATCTGGTGTGAGCCGATAAAATGTTCACGCTCAATACTGCCGTCATTATCACAATAAGCCAGCATAAAGCCCAATTGCTTGTTTTTTTTCAGCTTCACCGGCTGGTTATCCGCTTTGCCATCCCGGTAGTTATCGCCGTAAACGGCGATCTCTGCTTCCCAGATAATCTGCTCTCCCTGCCTGCGCCAGCGGCTGGTGATATGATCATTATAAAGCCGGGCTTGACGGTTGCTGCCAATATCCACCACCTGATTGTCCAGGGCTACATGGTAGGCAAAGGCATTGTGGTTATATTGATGATCGCCGCCGGAAAAGTCTTCATCGATAAAAATTTCCAGGGTATCGTCATCCCAATAAGACACCAGGGGATCAGCATATTTGTCGATCAAGACATCATCAGTAATTTTCGCGCTCAAATAAAGGCGGTTTTCATCCCAGGCCAGGGCAAAGCTGCCTTGAAAATCACGGCTGTCGGGTGCCTTGCCCAAGAGTAAAAAATTTATTGGATACCAGCTGGCTTGCTGCCAAATCGCTTCATTTAAGTTGCCGTCTATCTCCGGCTTTTCCTGGGTAAAGAACGCCTGATAACCAGCAGCAGCGCTAGTACCAGCAGCCTTTTCCAAGGCAAAAGCTGAGCTATTACCGGCTAAGCCAATAACCAGCAAACCACCAATACCAAAAGATTTTATTTGCCGCCAATCAGGCATAATACGTCTCGCCATAACCTTTTCCACTCCCATAATTTAACTTCAAGGCACCATAGCGTGCTTTTATAAGCAAACTATCTTATAAAAACAACAGACAAAATGAAAGCGCTTACAGCAAACCTCTTTATCTTACTGCTTGCTTGAATATTCACTTGTGAAACCTGTGATTATCATCCCGGAATAAATAAAGCAGATCTGAGCACTTTTATAACAAAGAAATTTAACCAGTTATCACACCTCTGAAGGATTTCCCGACACTTACCCCGGAGCAAAACGAATCAATTTGCGCTAATATTCAGCAATAAGCTGAAAAATATCAGCTAACGGAAGAATTATCGAAAATAGTCATTCCAAATCATCAAAATAACAGATAAAGTTTAGGTATAGTTTTTACCTGGCATCAAAGGAAGTCTAATGGAACTTAATCAGTGGGTAGACGAATTATTTGAAGTATTCGATGAAGATAAAGATGGTGTGATCAACCGCAGCGAGTTTGTTGAATTAATCGATGTGTTATTGCAAGACAAAGGTATTCGCATGTGTGAAACCATTTTCAACCGCTTCGATACCAACCACAGTAATTCGATCTCAAAAGAAGAATTAAAAGAAATGGTAATAGAGCTGGCACTATAAGTTTGCCGGCTGCAAAACTTCACGGCGCCCGCCTGCCGTGATTTGGATTACGGCTAATGTTATGAATTAGCCGCAAGCAGTTATTTGACCATTGCTTTTGCCGCCCTGCCCGGTATTATCAAACCTATTTATACCGGATTCCCCCGAAGCGAGTGCGCTATTTTAACCCCAGGCGTTTTCCCAGACGGTGAATGTTCCCTTTATCTATCGCCAGCAATTCCGCCGCTTTGTTCCATTTACCGCCGGACTGCTTTAAGGCTTGCTGCAATAAAGTCCGCTGATAGTTATCCATCATGGTATTGAGGCTTTGATTTAATTCAGGCGCCTCAGACGTAGGCGAAACAACCGGCGTTTCATTGTCCGCCACCTGGTTATTATCGCTAAGCGTCTCCATCGTCATGGCAGCAGGTGCTTTCACTGCACCATTTGATCTGACCGAGCTGTCGATATCATCGGGTAATAAGGTAACTATTTTACCATGCCGGGCTGAAGCGGCCCTGAGCATGGCCCGGCTCATAACATGTTCAAGCTCCCGGACATTGCCCGGCCAGTTATAACTGAGCAACTCAGGCAACACCAGTTTATCCAGGCGTACACTTTGCAAGCCCAATTTGATACGGTTTTTTTCCATAAAAAAGCCCACCAGCAATTCAATATCCGCCAAACGATCTCTAAGCGGCGGAATATGTATGGGGTAGACACTTAACCTGTGGTACAAGTCTTCACGGAAATTGCCTTCTTTGACTTCATCCATCAAATTACGGTTCGTGGCCGCCACCAGGCGGACATCGACATTAACATGCCGGTCGCTGCCGACACGCTGGACATCGCCGTATTGGATAGCGCGCAATATCTTGGCCTGTATCGCCAGCGGCAACTCGCCCACTTCATCCAAAAACAAGGTACCGCCGTTGGCCAGCTCAAACTTACCGCTGCGGTTGCTGGTAGCGCCGGTAAAGGCACCTTTGACATGGCCGAACAGTTCAGACTCGGCGATAGACTCGGGCAAGGCGGCACAGTTGACATAAATCAGCGGTTTATCAAAACGCTTGGACTGGCCATGGATAGACTTAGCGACAATTTCCTTACCGACCCCGGTTTCCCCGGTCACCAGCACCGACAGATCCGACGGGGCCACGATATTGATCTCCCGCCGTAAATGTTCGATTTGCTCCGACTTGCCCACCAGCTCGGTTTTCACCCCGATAGAGGCTTCAATCAAGGTCTGATTTAAGATAGTTTTCTTGGAAAGCTGCTCTTTCAGGTTCTGGTTATCTATCGCCGTTAACACGATTTTTGTGGTGAGCAGCGCCGCCGTCTGGAAATTTTCTGCCGGGAAACGGTTAAACACCTGCAAATCCAGGGAGTCCAGGGTAATAATACCGCGCAGATTACCACTTTGCCTGATGGGCAAACCGCTGCAGGAATGCACTTCCAGGCGCTCCTGTTTATCCAGGATCAAACCGTCAAAAGGATCCGGCAAGCCGATATCGTCGGCAAAAATCGTCGGCTGCTCATCACTGACAATTTTCATCAGTCTCGGGTTATTGGCGAGATCAAAACGCCGGCCATAGGTATCTTTGGAAAAGCCGTATAAGGCCACCGGGTGCAATAACGGCTCGTTAAACTCCAAAATAGACACAGCATCGGCATGAAAGTATTTGGCGATTACTTTGGCCAGGGCGTTGAGGCTGTCTTCCAGCTCCAGGACCGCAAGCAGGTCCATACATAAGAGTTCTGTATTAATTTCGTAAGATATTTTTTTACTCATGGGATACTTCTGATCAGCACCTGACCGCTCTGGCCTGCTACTTGCTGTATAGGGAATAAATAGCTTAAATCGGAACCGTTTTAATGTCAAAAAGACTTATTGCTTTACTTTCTTGCTTCTGGCTTGGCGCTGTTTGCGCCATCATCATGGAAGCTAAAGTAAAATTTAATGCTCCCCTGGTGGATCTGAGAATAGGCCTGGATGTCGGTCGTACCGTCTTTAACGCCTTTGATACCTTCCAGTGGCTGCTAATGGCAGGACTGTTAATCACCGTCTTTTTTTGCCGGGTCAGGGATATATTAATACTCACTCTGTTATTGCTGTTGTTATTTGGTTACCAGTCCTGGTACCTGCTGCCGCAGTTAAATCACCAAGCCACCGTCTATATTGAGCAAAACATACATTTAGGCGGCAACTATCACTGGCTTTATCTGGGAGCCGAGCTGACCAAGATTATTTTATTGGTTTGGCTCACCCTGCTTGCCACAAAAATTAAGGAGTAACTTATGCTGCGCCACTCCCTCTATGCTCATTCCCGCCATAAAATAATCATGCTGCAAACCTTAACTTTGCTTGGCTTGTCATTTACAACAGCAAGCGGCGCCAGTCACCTGCTATTGATTGCCCTGCTGGCCTTAAGAGCCAATGTCCAGATCATTAACCGCCGCCAGTCACAGCCCAGTGTTAATTTGACTCATATGGTATTTTTTGTTCTTACCCTAATGTCAATTAAACACTTCATCGTCTGGCAAGGATTACTGACGCCGGTATTATATCTCGATGCCGTTATCTTATGCGGCTGCGCCTATGCGTTGCTTACCCAGGAGAAAAACCACCATGACTTTAATGCCGATGCCAGCATCATTGCCATTGGCGTCAGTGTTTGCCTGTTTTTATCCCGCCATTTCCTGCTCACCGAACTGACATCTGAACAGGCCATTGCCTCAGTCAATGCCTTGCTTGATTTAACCACTTCGGTGTTGTTAATACTCATCCTTTACTTCGATTATTTAAAACTGCTGATACCCCAAAGAAACCTGTGTGGCACAGCCAGCTACCTGGCCGAGCAAAGCAAATGGCTATTGGTGCTGTATGCGCTTTTTAAGATCACCGCCGAAGCTTTCGATATCCATTCGTTTTACCAGCAGATATTCGGCTTCGCTGCCATCCTCCTGCTACTCTTGGTACTGCTGACGATATTGCCGTTAAGGGCCAGGCTCTGGCCAAAAGGACATAACTACCGGGGTTTATTACTTACCCTGCCATTATGTTTATTACCGGTACTCCTGGATTGCTGCTTTAGCGGCCAGCATAAGCATGCGGGTAATATGACCGAGTTTTTTTATCAGCTTTGCCCGCTTATTTTATTATGCCTTTCTTACGCTTATGCCTTACTGACCTTTTGCAAACCATCAGGCCTGCAAGCAAAAAAAGCCTGATCCCCGCCAGAAAAGCCCAAGCCATTGGTGATAATGTTATTGCCGATGGCCAAAGTTTCATTATCACCACACTTATCCATACCGGCTATAAGCCAGGAATTTGCCAGCTATAAACCAGCCAAAGAGCGCAAACCACTCTGGATGTCCTAATGACATTTCCACTGTTAAATGTACAGACTTAACTGGTTCAAAAACAACAACACAAACATAAATCACTGATAAACAACAAATAAAAAGTTGGCACGCTTAATGTAATACCTTAGACACCATTAAGGCCCTAACAGAAAAACCAAGGAACAACCTTTAACCAGATCAACAAATAGCAAGATAAGAAATCAATTTTACAAAAAGCAAACCAAGCAAAAAATCATTTATCGGAGAAGTATATGAAACTCACTAAGTTAGCAACAGGCTTGTTAGCCGCATTAACCATCACCACCGGCTTTACCGCCAGCGCCAAAATCGTCAAGGTTGAAATCCCCGTGATTGAGAAAGAAATCGCCATAGATAACGCCGGCACCAAACATAATATGTGGACCTATGGCGGTACTATTCCCGGTCCGGTCGTGCGGGTTACCGAAGGGGATGTCGTTGACTTTTCCCTGCTCAATAAAAAAGGCAATAAACAGTCCCACTCCATGGATTTTCATGCCGCCATCGTCGATGTTCTGGACGAATTTGAAGCGGTCAGACCGGGTAAGAAAAAAGATTTTAAATTTGAAGCCAAATACCCCGGGGTATTCATTTACCACTGCGGCGCAGACTCCATGTCTGAGCATATCTCCCGCGGCATGTACGGGGTGATCATCGTCGATCCCAAGGAAGGTTACAGCGAAGACTTCCCTAAACCGGATCGCGAATATGTCATCGTAGAGGGAGATCTGTTTGAAGATGATGCTACTCCGAGTGAAATGACCAATAACGAAAAATGGAAAGGCGCCTTAATCAACGGCAAGCAGTTCAACTACGATCCGGTACATGATCAAAATGCTTCCATGGTACTAGAGTCCAAGCCGGGTGAGCGGGTGCGTATTTATTTCGTTAACGCCAAAATCAATGAGAACGCCGCTTTCCACCCGATTGCCGGCATCTGGGACAAGGTCTGGGATAACGGCCATCCGAAAAACCTCAGACATGGCTTACAAACCGTAGATGTTGCCCCGGCCCATGGTGTCATTGCAGACATCGTCAGTCCGAGTGACCGGGATACCAATAACGCTCTGGTAGATCACCGGATGAAGTCGGCCCTAAACGGTGCCATCACGGTCTTGATGAACAAGTCTGACGCCAACCCGGAACTCGGCAGAAACGGTAACTTAGTGATCAGATAGGGTCATCAGCCAAGTCTTAGTAAAGTGTGTAGAGAGACTGAGCAGGGACGCTCTTTTTACTGCACTTTGCCAGACATAAACGGACCATGAAATTCATTTCGGGAGTAACAGATGAAAGCCACTATATTGAAAAAATCAGGCCTGGTACTGCTATCAGCGGCCACGCTCTTCGCCCACAATGCCTATAGCGCCACTGACATTGAGGCCGGTAAACAATTATTTGAAAAAAGCTGTGCCGATTGCCACAGCATCACCAGTAATGACAACATCACCCTGGCGCAAAGATTAAAAGAAAAAGCCCCTACCCTGTATTATGCCGGCAACAAGTTTAACCGGGAATGGCTGCAAAGCTGGCTGGCGGCCCCTACCCGTCTCCGCCCCGGCGGCCACTTCTTTATGGACAATGTCAAAGTCACCGAGGACGGCGATATTATCGATGAAAGTAAGCTTGGCAAGCATATGGCGGTCTCGGCCAAACAGGCACAACAGCTTACCGGTTACCTGATGGCGCAAACGCCAAAGTCGGCACTGATCCAACAGGAAAGCATCACCTTAGGCAAGACCAACCGCACCTTAGGGGAGAAAGACTTCCATAAATTTAAAGGTTGCGGATCCTGTCACCAGGATGAAGACGGTTACGGCGGTGTTTCCGGTCCCGAACTTTATACCTCGGTGAAGCGCCTGCAACCGGAATTTATCGCCTCTTATACCAAGATGCCGGAGAAATGGGATCCGAAAACCCTGATGCCCAACCGCCACCTTAACGACAATTCGGTGAAGAAATTACTGAATTACCTTAATGTCATCTCACAATAAAAGGAGCAGTAACATGAAATTACTTCAGATAATTCCTTTGCTCTGCCTGCTGGCAGGGACAAACCAGGCCTTGGCCGCCGACTCGAAAAAAGGCGAGGTCTTTTATCAGGCCTACTGCACCCAATGTCACGGCGTTAACGGTGACGGCTGGGGGGTAAATGCCGCCATGATGGATGTGTTGCCCAAAGACCATACCGAAACCAAAGAAATGATCACCCGTACCGATGAAGATATCTTTAAAGCCATTAAAGAAGGCGGCAAAGCGGTAAGTAAATCTAACCTGATGCCGAACTGGGACGCCAATATGACGGATGAAGAGATCCATGATCTGGTGGCTTATGTCAGAACCATCTGCTGTGAAAAAGGAGAATAACAGATGAAATTCAAACACCTTAAATACCTGTGCCTGCCGCTGGTTATGTTGCTGAGCCAGCTGGCAAACGCAGAAACTTTAGAATTCGAAATGACGATAGACGAAATGACCGTGGATGTCGCCCCCGGCTTCAAAAATAAGGTCTGGGCCTTTAACGGCCAGGTACCTGGTCCCCTGATCCGCGCCAAAGAAGGCGACAGGTTAAAGGTCAAGGTTATCAACAACTCCACCCTGGCCCATACCGTGCATTGGCACGGCACCTTGCAAACCAACAGCTGGAAAATGGATGGCGTACCTAACGTTACCCAGAAAGCAATAGAGCCGGGAGAGTCTTTTGTTTATGACTTTGTCGTCGACCGCCCCGGCAGCCTCTGGTACCACTGTCATGTCAATGTCCCCGAGCACGTGGGCCTGCGCGGCATGTGGGGACCTATGATCATTGACCCGAAAGAACCCGAAGAGATAGAAAAAGAAGTCACCAAGGAAGCCATTATGATGTTCTCCGGCTGGAATTCTGAAGTGGCGATGGAATACGGTAAAGGCGGCCATCCGGCAGAGAAAAGCGATTACTTCTCCATTAACGGTAAATCTTTCCCGATCACCCAGCCGTTAAGGGTAAAAGAAGGCGATGTCGTTAGAATTCGTTTATATGCCGCCAGCTCGGAAGTGGCTTATCACTTACATGGCCATGACGTACTGGTAACCCACAAAGACGGTCTGCCGCTGGAAAGCCCTTACTGGTCGGATGTAGTGCATGTGCCTATGGGAGGCCGGATAGATATTATCGCCCGCATGGATAACCCGGGGATCTGGATCAACCATGATCATATCGAACACCATACTTCCAACGCAGGAAAAATGCCCGGCGGCGCGGTCACCATCATAGAATATGAAGGCGTGGAAACCGAAGACTGGTACAGCTGGAAAGACAAGGAATACCAGCCGGACTTTTACATGAGTGAAACCATGAAAAAAGGTTCAGGGCTGCATAACATCGACTTGTTTAAAGGCAAAGCGCCGGAATCAGATCGTTCAGCCCGGAAGAAGAAGCGTAAGAAAAAATCCAAAGCTCACTAGAGCTCAGGGTTAACGCTATTACTTCACCAATATATGCCCGGCTGTTAAACGGCCGGGCATAACTAAGAAAGATCATTATCCGGATGAAACTCTCATGAAAAAAAACCTGATACAAGCCAACATTAAAGCTAAGGCTTTCACCTTATCACTTGCTATGGCAGCCTTTTTGCCTGCCACCTCCTACGGCCATGGTACCGGCCACGCCAATTTCAGCAGCCAACCGGATGCCCATGCCCCCATTGGCGTGATGGCTGATCATATGCACAAAACCGGTGAATGGATGCTGTCATACCGTTATATGCACATGGACATGAATGGCCTGTTACGGGGCAGCAAGAGCCTATCCGCCGGTGACTACAACGCAAACACTGACTTTATGGTGCGGCCAAAAGAAATGACCATGAAAATGCATATGCTGGGCTTGATGTATGCCCCCAGCGATAACATTACCCTGATGGCCATGGCCCCCTGGTTAGATAATGAAATGGATCTTGCTATGAGCGGCATGTCCATGGGCTCAGATAACATGCACTCAGATAACATGCACTCAGGTGCTATGACTTCTGGTTCAATGACCGAAAGTAACTTTAGTACGGACGCGTCCGGGTTAGGCGATATCACCCTCGGCGCTTTAATCAAACTGCCCTGGCCGGGTTCGCTTTTAAACAGCAGGCACCAGAGGCTGCACGCCAATGTCACTTTTACCCTGCCCACAGCTGACAGCTCAGAGCGGGATACGACTCCCATGTCAGAAAATGCCCTGTTGCCCTACGGCATGCAAACCGGCTTCGACACCTGGCAGCTGGAAACCGGGATCACTTATGGCGGCAACCAGGCCAGGGGCAATTTCTCCTGGGGCGCGCAACTCTTATGGAAAACGGCCCTGGAAAACAATAATCAGGGATACAAACCCGGCAATCAACTCACCCTCAACAGCTGGCTGGCCTACAGGTTATCCCATCAGCTTTCATTTTCGCTGAGGCTAAACCATATCGATAAGGATGCCATCGAAGGCAGCGACAAACGTATCAACCCTATGATGGCAGCGACCGCAGTGCCCGCTAACTATGAACAGGAAAAAACCTCCTTATTCCTAGGCGCGAACTATTTGTTTACCGAAGGCAATTTAAAAGGCCACAGGCTAGCCGCCGAAATCGGCCGGGATATTGATGAAGATTATGCCGGCATTGGCATGGACTCAGGCACTGTCTTTATCCTGGGATGGCAGAAAGCGTTTTAAATATTTTTAAAACACGCAGGGGATTACCCGGTCAGCTCGGCCGTTTTCCCTGAGCTGCTTTCCCCTGCTACCAAACGGGCGCCTGGCCATTAAAGCCAGAAAGAAGTACTGTCCGGGTTTATTCACCTGTATTATCCAGTGCCAATGCCGCGTTATCCACCAGGGTAAAATAATCGTTGTTTTCACCAAGCTTTAATAAAACCGACATAGTAACGCTTTCAGCATTCTCCGGCCGCTCCCCCAGATGAGTCCCCACCGAAAGAGAATAACTCTCTGGTTTCTTGGCTTTAATTTCCTGCTGCAAGGCTAAGAAAGCAGCAACGGCCTGCGGTGTTAACGTTAACTGATATTCAATAACCGGCTCGGGTGTAAAAAAGAATGTGTTTTTTGGCTCTATCATTTTTACAGCCAGCTCTTGCAGCGGAAACAAATAATTGCTGTACCCGTTTAGAGTTTCAATGCCAATTTCCAGTTTGGACTTATCTGTTGATAAGGCAAACCCCTGCTCAAGTTGTACCTTGGCCCTGATATGGTTTGGATCAATTTCAAGAAAGTCACTTTCATCAAAAGTACTGAACTGCACCATAGTACTCAAAGGGATACTGCTGCATCCGCCAACCAGAACACTTAAACATACCAGGATACCAACAATCCCGAATTTTCCCATCTTGACTCCGACAACCTTATTTTGTTTGCCAACCCAGGCCTATCCGCAGCTGAAAACAGCTACTTATCTAGCCCACCAAAACATAAATACTTGATCTCCATATAGTCATCCAGACCATAACGCGAACCTTCCCGGCCGTTGCCCGATTGCTTGATGCCGCCAAAAGGTGCTGCGGCATTAGAGATAATGCCTTCATTGATCCCCACCATGCCAAACTCCAGTCCTTCCGCTATGCGCCAGATGCGCCCGATATCCCGGGCATAAAAATAAGCCGCCAGCCCGTAGTCGGTATCATTGGCCATGACCAATACCTCAGCTTCCTCTTTAAAAGTGATAATAGGAGAAACCGGACCGAAGATTTCCTGTTGCGCTAATGGCATATCCTGGCTCACTTTGGCCACCACCGTTGGCTGATAAAAATTAGCACCTATCGGGTGACGAGCTCCGCCAAGTAACAGTTCAGCACCGCCTTGCAGACTGCTGCTTACCAGGCGATCGACATCTGTTACCGCTTCAGGTGAAATCAAAGGACCTATTGTAGTCTCTGGTGCCAGGCCATCTCCGACTTTGAGCGCAGCCACGGCGTTAACAAACTTGTTCGTAAAGGCCTCGGCAATCTTTTCCTGGACGAAGATACGGTTGCTACAAACACAGGTTTGCCCGGCATTACGATATTTAGAGGCGATAGCCCCCTGCACAGCAGCATCAAGATCGGCATCATCAAAAACGATAAAAGGCGCATTACCGCCTAATTCCATCGAAACTTTTTTTACCGTGCCCGCACATTGGCTGATAAGCGCTTTCCCCACCGCGGTCGAACCGGTAAAGGTAAATTTGGCGACATCCGGGTGTCCGGTCAGCACCTCGCCGATTGCCCGGGCATCGGTTCCGACCACGACATTAAAAACACCGTCAGGCAACCCGGCTCTTTGGGCCAGTTCAGCCATAGCCAGTGCCGATAAAGGGGTTTGGCTTGCAGGCCTGACCACAAAGGTACAACCTGCTGCCAGCGCAGCAGCCGCCTTGCGGGCAATCATGGCATGGGGAAAATTCCACGGCGTGATCGCAGCCACCACGCCAACCGCCTGTTTAATAGTCACCAGACGCTTATCTGCAGACGGCATAGGGATCACATCGCCGTAAGCCCGTTTGCCTTCCTCGGCAAACCAGTCAATAAAAGAGGCGCCGTAACTTATCTCTCCTTTTGCCTCAACCAGGGGCTTTCCCTGCTCCAGGGTCAGGATGCGCGCCAAATCGTCCTGATGCAGGATAATCAAATCAAACCAGCGGCGTAAAAGACAGCCTCTTTCATTCGCCGTTAACGACGACCAGGTACTAAAGGCGCTTTTTGCCGCCTGTATCGCCTGCTTTGCTTCAGCAATCCCGGCATCCGCCACCTCGGCGATCTGCCTGCCGGTTGCCGGATTCGTCACAGGAAAAACCGCTGCTGCGCTTAACCAGGCGCCATTAATAAAAGAAGCCCGCTTAAATAAGCCAATATCCTTTAACAGCTCCATCATCCACTCACCACATTCATTTAAAAATAATCACTTATCATACAGAGAAATATATAAAAAGGATTATTATATTAGACAGTCCGCTTATTTGATTAAGTTAACAAAAAAACAAAGCCGTATTTACTTATTAATCCCCCCTATGCCATAACCAAAAATAAAAACCTTGATCCAAATCAAGAAAAGAGCATAATTAACTTAAACTTCTTGTATTTAAATCAAAAATAGTAAAAATGCGCTATCTTTATTATTCCGCTCTTTGCTATTTACCATATTATGAATCATTCAGTTGACAGTGAAGTCACCTTCCCCGAATCCGAACAGCTCGTTTCAACCACAGATACACAAGGAAAAATCACCTACGCCAATGAAAGCTTTTGCCGGGTAGCCGGATTCAGCTATAAGGAATTAGTCGGCCAGGACCATAATATTGTGCGCCACCCGGATATGCCCAAGGCCGCGTTTTATGATTTATGGCAGAAACTCAAGCGCGGTGATTCCTGGCGCGGCATGGTAAAAAACCGTTGTAAAAACGGCGACTATTACTGGGTTGATGCCTATGTCACGCCTTTATATGAAAATAACAAAATCATAGGTTATCAGTCGGTACGCTGTTGTCCGACGCAAGAGCAAAAAAGCAAGGCGCAAGAACTTTATAGCCAAATCAATCAGGGAAAACAGGTTTCTGATTTCGGCGCCAATTTTGCTTTAAAAAGGACCCTGGCAATCTTGCTGTTTTTGTTCACTTTTTTACTGACCTGGTTATACGGGAAAGATCCGGCCACAGCATTAATACAACTGGTGTTGATCGCCGGCCTGTTTGCTATCTACTTTGATGAACTGTTTCGACTGCCCAAATATATCAAAGAGTTACAAAGCTCTTTTGACAGCCCGTCCCGCTATATCTATTCAGGGAAAGGGGTCAGCGGTATTGCCGACTACTCCCTGAAATTAATGCAGGCCAAGGTCAGGACTATCTTAGGTCGCAGCCATGACACAGGAAAGAAAATATTCGACTTATCAACCACATTAACCCAAAACTCTTCGAAATCCCTCGAAGGTCTGCTCGATGAGAATAATCATTTAGAGCAGCTGGCCACCGCCATTACCGAAATGAGCGCCACTATCGAGGACGTCAGTAAAAATACCGTCTACGCCCATGACAAGGTCCAGGAAGTACAAAAGGAATGTCAACAGGCCATTAGAGTGATCAATGCCAGTCAGGATAAAATTTCCACATTAAGCTCTGAGGTGGGCAATGCCTCGGTAAGCGCCAATGGCTTAGTTACGGATGCTGATAAAATTTCCACCTTGATGGCGGAAATCCAGGGCATTGCCGATCAAACCAACCTGCTGGCCCTCAATGCCGCCATAGAAGCTGCCCGTGCCGGGGAGCAGGGGCGCGGTTTTGCTGTGGTCGCCGATGAAGTCAGAACCTTAGCCAGCAGAACCCAGGATGCCGCGGTACAAATTCAGGATTCTGTGGTTGAACTGCAAAGCACTTTGAAACAGTGGAGTGTCGCTATGCTGAGCAGCAAAGACAATGCCGAGGAATGTAGCCAGGAATCCACCCAAATCAAACAAACCATAGCGGATATCACCGAAATGATGAACGGTGTCGGCGATATTACCGCACAAATTGCCACCGCTACCGAGCAACAAAACCTGGTTGCAGCCCAGATCACCCAAAGTATCCATACCATTGACGATATCTCACGCGAGAATACCCAGAGGGCACAACAAGTCAATGAGCATGGCTTAGGCGTTCACCACAGCGCCGCAGAAATAGACGCCTTAAGCACCACCTTTAAATAACATCTTGCTGTGTTGCGGCCTTGATGTCATTATCCTGCTTTTTATGACTTTTTAGTTAGGGCAGGATAATGATAAACTTATCCGTCGATAAGTATTTTAGCTGTGCCCTGGCGGTGCCAGGTCGATTAAAGCCGCGATCCGGGATAATCATTTTTTATGTCTTTTTTCACTTCATTGATGCCTAAAGGTATCTTCTGCTCTCTGGTGTTCGCCTTAGTTTCCTGCATCAGCTTTAATACCAATGCCCAGGAGCTGCTTTGGCTGACCCATTCCAGTTTTTTTAACCCGAAAGAAAAACACGCACAAAACATGGATATCATGGGGGAAACCATGACCATGATATTAGACGGCCTGGGGGAATACCAAACCCGGGTGCTTTATGCCAATACCAACAGCGCTTTTAACCTGCTTAAAAGTAAAGACCATGCCTGTACCGGCAATAAAACCGTTTCCGAACAAAGACTCAATTTCAGCTATGCCAGCAAATATCCCCAGTCCATTTATCCCGGGTTGCGCCTTTACCTGAAGAAGAACTCCGTTTACTTCAATAAAATAAAAGCACTGCGGGATGAGCGCCAGGCGATATCGGTGGAGCAGGTATTAACACAAATCAAAACGGCCAAATTCGGTATCGTCGACGGCAGATCTTATACCGGTCAACTGGATAATTTAATCTCGGCTCCTGCCTGGCAAAAACACTTTTGGAACCGTACCGGTGAGGACATGGCAAGCGGTATCATAGATATGTTGTTTGCCGATCGGGTGGACTTTATTTTTGAATACCCGAGCATCTTCGACCGCTACCGCCCGGATGGCGGCAAAGACCCTTTAATCACCAGTTTCGCCATCGCCGAGTCCCCGCCCTATGTGCTCGGTTATATTCTTTGCTCAAAAACACCGCAGGGACTCACCCTGGTAAATAAAATAGATAAAATCATTGAAAAAATCAGCCGGGGAGATGATTATTTTAACAGCCATATCAACTGGGTCAGTGAGTCCGCCAGGCAGGATATGGCCAGATATTACAATCAGGTATACGGCACTAACAAGCAGGTTCAGCAAGTGACATCAAGCAAGGATATCGGGCTGCAGGAGTAACAGCAGCGGTAAATGGCCTTTCCTCTGCTGCTTCCCTGCTTTTCAAAAGCGTGGCGGCAAGTGGTTATTAACATTACTGGAGTGAATTTTTGCAGCATTTCACAAGTTTTTCCCCGTTAATTATCGGCTGGCGCTGGCCGGCGGCACTGTTTTTTTTCCTGTGCCCTTTAGTTGGTTTGCATCTCGGGGTTTCCCTGAGCGAGCGCCCCGGAGCAGAGGATGCCGATATACTGACCAAAGCCTATTACAGCCTGGGCTTTTTTGTGATGGGGGGACTGGATGTCGGCTTACCTCAGGGTGGCCATGTTGTCGGCCGTTTCCTGCTCTGGATAGGCTATTTTGGTGCACCTATCTTAACCGCCTCGACCTTGATTGAAGCCCTGATCAAAACCCTGGCCCCCCACAGATGGCGCCTTAAACGGATTAAAAATCATCTGGTGATTATCGGCTCAGATGATCTGACCATCAGTTACCTTAAAGCCCTGCGCGAGCACTCCCCCAAAGTTCCTGTGCTGATCATAGACAGTGCCATGGAGCCCCTGAGAAGGGATGAGCTGCGCCAGCAATTTAATGCCAAAGTGATTTTAGGCGATATCAACCACAGCTTTTTTCTCAAACGCCTGCGCTTAAACCAGGCCGCCAGGGTCTTGCTGCTGGGAGCAGATAACTTCCAAAGCTATGAAACAGCCAATAAAATTCTCAAGCTCGAGCCCAAACTGGCGCAAAAGATCGTTATTCACTGCTCCAGCATCCGCTTTATGCGTTCCATGGCCAATTCCCATGTCGCCCAGCAATGCATTAATTTTAATTCCTATCAGCTTGCCGCCGCCGGCCTGGTCAAACACAAATTAATCCAGCACTTCCAGCAAACCAAACCCAAAGATGTGGTAGTGCTTGCCGGGTTCGGCTTATTCGGCCAGACCGTATTGGAAGAATTACAGCAACATGCGAAACAGGAAATTGATACTTTGGCCATTATCGATGTCGATGCCAACCGCCGGGTGCTGGTGGTGGATGAACAGTTACACCTGTCTAATTTTGAACGGCGCGAAGTCTTCGAAGGTAATATCTCCCATCCGGAAGTCTGGCAAAAACTCAGCACTCAAGTCGATTTAACCCAAGTGGAGCCGGTCATTATTTTAGGCACAGGATCGGCAGAAGATAATTTACGTACCGCCTTATGGCTCAGGGGCAAGTATCCCAAGGCACTGATCATTGCCCGCAGCCACCAACCATCTGAATTCGCACAAGAAGTGGGAAAAGAGCATAATATCACCAATGTCAGCATCACCCAGTTGGTCAAAGAAAACATTCCCGATAGCTGGACCCGTGAGCAATAAAGAAACAAAAACTTTGTTTTAAATCCGGTAACAAAGTTGATAATCATTCTCACTTAGATTATGATGTGTTCAAGATTAATTGAACTGGCAAAGAAAATTTATGTACGTATGTATTTGTCACGGTGTAACCGACAGTAAAATAGCAGATACCATAGACGATGGTGCACATACCATGAAAGAGCTTACTGCTGAGCTTAAAGTCGGTTCGCAGTGCGGAAAATGCTGCCAGTGTACGAAAAAAATCCTCAACACTAAACTGATGCAAATAGCAGAAGCGCAGGCAGACGTAGCCTGACACGCTTAAGCACATGCCCGGTTGTTATGCTTGGCAACCAACAGCGTTAATTCCGGTGTCTTTTATTCAGCAGTTTTTAGGGGAAAATTAAAACGAACCGTTAATCATCTCCCATTTTTGACTGTATATAATTTTCCAGGCCGGCATGGGCAATCAGGTACTCTTGACTTTCAAGCCAGTCAATTTGCTCTTCGACATCTTCAAGCAGGTTTTCCCCTAAGTCCCGGCTGATATAATCCTTCATCAATTCACATTCACGGATCAACTCCTGAAGAATTTCCCGGCAGTTATGCTCCAGCTCAAGGTTGGACTTTAACATTTCCGGAGTATTCTCACCGATAAATAACCGCCCGAGATCCTGTAAATTAGGTAAACCTTCCAAAAATAAAATTCGCTCGATCAGTTTATCGGCATGCTTCATTTTTAAAATAGATTGGTCATAATCCGCCTCATTCAATTCATCTATGCCCCAGTTTTTATACATGCGGGCGTGAAGAAAGTATTGATTGATCGCCACCAATTTAATACCTAACGCTTTATTCAATAAGGCTATTGCCTTGCTATCACCTTTCATAATCTCGCCTTATTCACTTTCGCCTGACATTTGGGATTGAATGTAATTCTGCAATCCGACTTTATCGATTAATCCCAGCTGTTTTTCCAGCCAATAGACATGATCTTCTTCGGTATCCTCGAGCAATTTCTCTAACATTTCCCGGCTTTGAAAATCACTTTCCTGCTCGCATAGTTCAATAGTGGCTTTTAATGCCGCCACGACTTCCATTTCCAGCACCAAGTCATTTTTCAGCATGCTGGGCACATCATTGCCGATCAGCAAATCCCGGCGATCCTTTAAGTTAGGCGTACCTTCTAAAAATAAAATCCGTTTGATTAAGGCATCCGCATGGGTGATCTCCTCCTGCATTTCATGATCCAACTGATGGTACAACTTTTTTAAGCCCCAATCATCGTACATTCTTGAATGGGTGAAATACTGATCGATAGCAGCCAGTTCGTTATGCAATAAACCGTTGAGACTGGCGATTACTTTATCATTACCTTTCATTTGTTATCTCCTGTTCAGTTTACGTCACTAGTAATCCTAGATGATAACCCGGTATTTTTCAGGCAAGAGAACACAAGTAATCAAGAAAAAAGCTTTAAATTTGAAGTTTTTACGAATGTGTCTCATTATGATAAAGGCAGAGAAAATAAAATCGATAAAGAAGTAAAAACAAGTTTAATATAACCAGCAGCTTGCAGTTGTCAGTTCTTCAACAAGAGCTTTTCCTTGGCTGTAAATATCAATAACTCACAAGCCTGCGACAGCAGCTACCGTCAATTATTTTATCAATAAAGGTTCTGGCATAAAAAGTTTACGGGAAAGCAATCACGCTCAGGGTCCATGGCATAAGGCTGGCAGAAGCAGATATGGGAAAAACCTCGTATGTAAACACACTCACTTTTGCTGCTATGCTGCTTATGCCATTAGCGGCATCCTCTCAGGGATTTCCTCCCGCCAGCGTCAATGTCGTACCGGCAAAAATAACCTCTTTATCCCCGGTTTCCTGGGTATCCGGTACTGTTGTCAGCCCGAACAATTCACAAATAGCCGCCGAAGTCTCCGGCCGGCTGGTGACTCTGGCCCAGCCCGGCACTCGGGTACGAAAAGGGGATATTTTAGCCAAGATAGACGATAGCCAATTGCTCATTCAGCAGCAGCAGGATTTTGCCATCATAGAAAATGCCAAAGCCAAACTGGCTTTTTTACAATCGGAAGTCAAACGCAAGCAAACCCTGGCAAAAATTAACCTGTCGGCGATCACAGATCTGGACGAAAATATTTCCCTGCGGGACATTGCCCGGGGTGAACTGACAATTGCCGAGTCCAAGCTCGCCCAAACCCAACAAAACCTGGCATTTACCCGCTTAAAAGCCCCCTTTAACGGTTTAGTGGTAGAGCGGCTCAGCAACCTGGGGGAATATGTCAAAGATGGCACCGCCATTATCCGCCTGGTGGAAACCGAAAACATCGAAGCCTCGGTATTTGCTCCCCTCACCGCCTACCGTTATTTACAAAAAGCCAAAGATCTGGCCGTCGAATCGCCGCTGGGGAAGGGGATGGCCGGCATAAAAAGTCTGATCCCGGTAGCAGATCAGCGTTCCCACTTAATGGAAGTCCGCCTGGATATGTCCGGCTTTGACTGGCCGATTGGCCTGGATATAAAAATCGCCATTGCCTATGGCGAAAGCAAGGCGGTACTTGCCGTGCCCCGGGATGCCCTGGTGCTCAGGCGCGAGGGTGCCAGCATCTTCAGGATCAACCGGGAAAACCAGGCAGAACAAATCCCGATAGAGGTCGGCATAGGAGCCGGTAATTTGGTGCAAGTGACAGGAGATGTCAAGGAAGGAGATAATATAGTGATCCGCGGGGCCGAACGCCTCAAACCCGGACAGGCTGTACAAATAAAGCAAAACAATCAAGAGTTAATTTCGGGACAATAGGACTTAGTGTCATGAAACTAACCGCCCTCTCCCTGAAAAATCCTACCGCAGTCGTGGTCGGCATCCTGCTCGCCGCCTTATTCGGCGGGATCAGCCTGTTCAAGCTGCCGGTACAGCTGACCCCGGATATCAGCCAGCCCATGATCACCATCTCAACCAACTGGCGCAGCGCCGCGCCGGAAGAAATGGAAGCAGAGATCATCGAGCGCCAGGAAGATGTATTAAAAGGCCTGCAAAGCCTGGCTTCCCTTGAATCCGACTCCGGCCAGGGCCGGGGCAGTATCACCTTGCGCTATCGTACCGGCGTCAACCTGGAGCGGGCATTAATCGATGTGATGAATGCCTTAAACCAGGTGCCCAGCTATCCTCCGGATGCCGATGAGCCTGTCATTGCCGTCGGCGGCAGCAGTACTTTTACCGCTATTGCCTGGTTTGCCCTCAAGCCCCTGCCCGGCAATAACCGGGATATCGCTTTTTACCAGGATTATGTCGAAGAAGTGATCCAGACACGACTGGAGCGGGTTGCCGGCATCTCACAAACCAATGCCTTCGGCGGCCTGTCCAGCGAATTAAGAATCTCTTTTAATCCCTATAAAACAGCGGCTTTAGGGTTAAACATACCTGAGCTGGCACAAAAGTTAGCCGGTAATACCGACAGCTCAGGCGGCTTTAATGACGTCGGCAGGCGAAAATACACCCTGAGGTTTTCCGGAAAATACGGCATTAAACAGCTGGAAGAAATGATACTGGAATGGCGTGACGGCCGCCCGGTGCTACTCAGGGATGTCGCCCGGGTTGAGATGACTTTCGCCGACAGGACCGGGATATTGACCCTGAACGGCGAACCGGCAATAGCCATGAATGCCCAGGTGGAGCAAGGGGTTAATGTCATTAAAGTCATGCATGGCCTTAAAGCGGCAAAAACGGAGCTCAACCGGGGGCCCCTGAAACAGGCAGGCCTGGAACTTATTCAGATGTATGATGAAAGTATCTATATCGGCCGCTCTATGACCTTAGTACAGAATAACCTGCTGCTGGGGATCCTGCTCGCCATCAGCGTCCTGTGGTGGTTTTTACGTAAATTTCGCGCCACCTTGATCGTCGCTGTCGCCATTCCCATCTCCATCATCATTACGGTTATCGTCATGTATGCCAGCGGCCGCAGCCTGAATATTATTTCCATGGCAGGGCTGGCTTTTGCCGTCGGCATGGTTCTCGATGCCGCCATCGTGGTGCTGGAAAATATCGTGCGTTTACGGGAGCAGGGACTGCCCCCTGAAAAAGCCTCATTGCAAGGGGCTACCCAGGTCTGGGGCGCCTTGCTTGCCTCCACTGCCACCACAATAGCCATTTTCCTGCCAATCGCCTTTCTCGAGGAAGTCTCGGGCCAGCTATTTGCCGATCTGGCCATCACCATAGCCGTGGCTATCTCTACTTCCCTGATAATTGCCGTCACGGTTTTACCGAGTGCTGCACGAAAATTACTGACCCGGGTATCGACATCAGATCCCCATAGTCACTGGTGGCATCATATCACCCAGAGCATAATGTTGCTCACCGCCACCCCGGCCAGGCGTTATGGCTGGATCCTGGGATTATTACTTTTTTCCGTCGCCGGTAGCTACCTGATCTTCCCGAAAGTCGATTACCTGCCCAAAGGCAACCAAAACCAGTTTCAGGCCTTTATCATGCCGCCGCCGGGTCTGAGTTACCCGGCAGCCCGTATCGAGCTTAGCGATAAAGTGAACCAGAGGCTGATGCCCTACCTTAAAGGAGAGAAGCAGCCAAAAATTGCCCATACCTGGATGGGATTTTTCGGCAGCTTCGGCTTTATGGGCGGACGCGGGGAAAATGCCGACGACATTCAGAAAATCGTACAAATCGTCAATAGCGAATTGCTCGCCGGTTTTCCCGATACCCTGGCTTTTGCAACGCAAGCCCAGTTATTTCGCAATCTCGGCGGTGGCCGGCGCATAGATATCGATATTCAGGGCAACCAGGTAGATGAATTATTACAGGCGGCACGCATAGGTTATCGTGTTATCAATGAAACTTTACCCGGGGCGCAAATCAGGCCGGTGCCGGGGTTAACCCTGGCAGAGCCTGAGCTTCGCCTGATCCCCGATGAACGCAGGGTGGCAGAAGCCGGTTGGACCCGCCAACAGGTCTCGGCGATTTCACGTGCCCTGGGCACGGGACTGTATGTCGGGGACTTTTTTAACGGTCAAAAACGTTTAAATGTATTTTTACGCGCAGAGCAATGGCAAACACCGGAAGAATTGGCCGCGATCCCTTTATTTACACCTGAGGCGGGCATACAACCTGTAGCGGAGCTGGTTGAGCTGGAGCGTACCGCGGGCCCCAGCTCTATCCGGCGCATCGACCGTAAGCGCACCATTACCCTGCAAGTCACCCCTCCGGCTGATTTAAGCCTGGAAGAAGCCATTGCCAAACTCAAAAGCCGGGCAGAGCCGACGATACTGGCCCGCCTGAGCGACAACGGCGCTATCGCTTTTCGCGGCAGCGCCGAAGCCCTCACCGAGGCCCTGGCGAATATGAGCCAAAGCTTTCTCTTGGCATTAATCATTCTTTATTTGTTAATGTCCGCGTTATTTAAATCCTTCAAAGACAGCTTGCTTGTGGTGCTGACCATACCGCTGGCTACCGTCGGCGGCCTGGGCTTGTTACAGCTAACGAATCAGGTGATCTTCCAGCCGCTGGATTTATTAACCATGATAGGTTTCGTGATCTTGCTGGGGCTGGTGGTCAATAATGCTATTTTACTGGTCTACCAGACCCGCACCGGCGAAGAAGAGGGCCTGAGCCGCCGTAAGGCGGTAGAGCAGGCGGTGCGTTTACGGCTGCGCCCGATATTGATGAGCACCTTAACCAGTATTTGCGGCATGCTGCCGCTATTATTGATCCCCGGCGCCGGCGCAGAGCTCTATCGCGGCATTGCCGCTGTTATCGTTGGCGGAATGAGTATCAGCACCCTGTTTACCCTGCTGTTTTTACCCAGTTTATTGCAATTGGGCAGGCATGCCCGGCCGCTAGAACCGGTACAGCCGGCCCCGCCTCCCGGCAAGAATCCGGATTAAGCACTGCGCAGCTCGCCGGTAAAAAAGCCGGTTTACCTGCCCGATGCATCCGCTAGATCGAACTTTCGCCCAATAGCAGCTAAAGCGCTATAGCCATTACCACATATAACCATTTAGAATAACAAATCAAAATAGTTGACTGGTATGTTATACATAAAACACGCTAAAATACCCCAGAAGTAGCATTTTTCCCCTTAAAAATGCATGACCTGCACCGGAGCACTGATGATCAACAGCTTAAATCCCGATAAACAGCCCTTTTTAGCCGGTGAAGTCGCCTTGGTAGGCGCTGGCCCGGGAGATCCTGATCTGCTTACCCTGCAGGCTTACCGTTTTATCCAGCAGGCGGAAGTGGTGATTTATGATCGCCTGGTCAGCGAAGCAATTATGGCCCTGCTGCCCCGCCAATGCGAAAAAGTCTATGTCGGTAAAAAACAGGCGGACCACAGGGTGCCGCAGGAAGGCATCAATGATTTGCTGGTGGAACATGCCCGCCGGGGGAAAAAAGTTGTCCGCCTCAAAGGGGGAGATCCCTTTGTCTTTGGGCGTGGCGGCGAAGAAGCCCTATACCTGCTTGAACACCAGGTCGCGGTGCATGTCGTTCCCGGGCTCACGGCGGCTTCCGCCTGTACCAGCTATGTCGGCATTCCCCTCACCCATCGCCAGGTTGCCCAAAGCTGTACCTTTATTACCGGGCATTTACAGCAAAGCGGCGAACTGGACCTGCCCTGGCAGATCCTTAATGATGCCAAGCAAACCCTGGTATTTTATATGGGGGTAAAAAGCCTGAATATCATTGCCGATAAGCTGATTGATGCCGGCCGGGTACCATCAACGCCAGCCGCCTTGATCAGAAAAGGCACCCAGGCGGATCAACAAGTGATCCGGGGGCAGCTCAGCCAATTGAGCAAACTGGTCGCCGCCCATAACATCAAGCCCCCGACCTTAATCGTGATCGGGGATGTTGTTGGTACTTTTAATGAAGAATATCTGAAAAATTCAGGTTATTTATCGGCAAGTTAAAACAAACTTGCCTTAGTCCCCAGCAACAGCCAGACAAGCTGGTATGGCCATTCCCTCCGGACCGGCACTGCCTGCACTTAACGCCTGTTTATCAGCCGTTAAGCCGGTTTGCGCTGGTTACCACCCGATTTATTGCCATTGCCACTGTTTGCCGGGCGCCTGTTCCGGTTAGCGGAAGACCTGCGATTCGCAGAGTTTTTATCGCCATGCCTGCCTGCAGGTTTGTGCCCCCGGGCATTTTCACCGGATCTTTGCCCGTCTTTATGCTCAACCTTAGGTTTTTTCGGCTTTTTCGGCTTTTTCGGTTTATTGGGACGCAGCGGCCGGGACTCGGGCAGTTCATTAACCGGCACATAACCGTCAATTTCCTTACGGGGAATGAGTTGCTGGATCAAACGTTCGATATCGCATAATAACTTATGCTCATCGGCGCACACCAGGGAAACCGCCTGCCCGCTGCTGCCCGCCCGCCCGGTGCGGCCAATGCGGTGAACATAATCTTCAGGCACATTGGGTAACTCAAAATTAACCACCTGGGGCAGTAAATCAATATCTATGCCGCGGGCGGCAATATCCGTCGCCACCAGCACCTCAATGCTCTTATCCTTAAAAGCCGCCAGGGCTTTTGTTCTCGCGCCCTGGCTCTTGTTGCCGTGGATCGCCGCCGCTTTAATGCCTTCGCCTTCTAAATGCCGGGTTAACTTATTAGCGCCGTGTTTGGTTTTGGTAAACACCAGTACCTGTTGCCATTGGTTCTCTTTAATTAAATGGGTCAGCAGGGCCGGTTTGCGCTTTTTATCTACCGCAGAGATCCATTGGCTGATTTTTTCTGCCGTGGTATTGCGCGGGGTTACGGAAATTTCTACCGGGTTATGCACCAGGCCCTTGGCCAGTTCACGAATTTCATCGGAAAAAGTCGCAGAAAACAGCAGGTTCTGTCTTTGTTTCGGCAACAGGGCCAGTATTTTTTTAATGTCCCGGATAAAGCCCATATCGAGCATGCGGTCGGCTTCGTCTAAAATCAACACTTCCAGTTGACTGAAACGGACGGCATTTTGGTTATACAAATCCAGTAAACGTCCCGGGGTGGCCACCAGGATATCAACCCCCTGGCGCAGACGCATCATTTGCGGATTGATTTTCACCCCGCCAAACACCACGGTTGAGTTCAGCGGCAGGTATTTGCCATAAGTACTGATGCTGTCGCTGACCTGGGCAGCCAACTCCCGCGTCGGGGTTAACACCAGGGCACGGACATTATTGGCCTTAACTTGCTCCCCTTGAGCCAGTCTTTGCAGTAAGGGCAAGGTGAAGCCCGCCGTTTTGCCGGTACCGGTTTGCGCCGCGGCCATAACATCTTTGCCCTGGATAACCGCAGGGATCGCCTGTTGCTGTATCGGAGACGGCGTCTCATAACCTTGTTCCGTGACTGCTTTAAGGATAGGGTCTGATAAGCCCAGTGAGGAAAAACTCATAGATATGTCTCTTGTTGCGTTGGCTTTGTTATTAGTGCCGGATCAGCGGCGGTGCAGCATACCGGATTTAACCGGTCAGGGCAATGACAGCAAGCAGGGTATTTTTCTGCCCGTGCGGCACTGACAGGTCTAGCATTAATATTAGCCGGCGGTATTTTAAAGGACAGGTACAAATCATTTATTTTTTCATACAAAATTTGACAGAGAGTGCATTGTTTACCACATTTATCAATACAGAATAATTCGGATACCTAAGTAGCAAAAACCACTCATTTTATAATAGCTTTTACTCTTTAAACTTATCTTATGGAGAGAGATGATGAATGCCCTTATTGCCAGGATCCTGCTATGCCTCCCCCTGTTAATCTTTGTTACCCCCGGACCGCTCTATGCCGCCACCAATGTCGAAATAAGTGAAGAACTGACCACCCTCTACCGGGCTGCCAGGAAGGTAATTTCCGATAACCAGGGACATATCAACAATGCCGCCATCGGTGATAAAGGTTTATCCGGAGAAGTCGTGGCGGCCAAAACCCTGGAAAATTATCAGGCGGCAACCGGAAAAACCATCAGTAAAGCCAAGATGAGCCAGGCACAGGCGGCAATGCTTAATGCCGTGAAAAAAGTGATGGATGATAATCAGGATTTGATCAATGAAAAAGGCACGGGATTAAAAGGCTTCCTACCCGCCATTTTTGCCCGCCAGGTCGCCACGGCGTTTAGCCTGGACATGAAAGGTAAAATGAACATTAAGCTCACCGCCCCGAAAAAATATGTCAGAAACCGGGCTAACCGCCCGGACAAGTGGGAACATAATGTTGTAGAAACCGTTTTTAAAAATCCGGATTATGAAAAGGGCAAATCATTTTATGAAGATACTAAGGTGAAAGGCAAAAGCGCCTTCCGTTTTATTTTACCCGAATATTACGGACCTTCCTGCCTGGGTTGTCACGGCAGCCCCAAAGGAGAGCGGGATATTACCGGCGGTAAAAAAGAAGGCGGGGTATTAAATGAATTGGGCGGAGCCATTAGTCTGACCATTTTCCATTAACGGATTAACGGAGAGCTCAAATGTTTAAGTACATGACTATCGCCACTAAACTCAATCTTTCCAGTGGCGGTTTTTCGGCTCTGGTGACCATAGCTTTTGTTTATATCCTGATCACTGTCAATTCAACCTCAGGCATCATAGAGGAGCAACAGGGATTAGTGAGCCAGCAAATAACAGCGGTCACCAACCAGGGCAACCAACTGCAAAACCAGCGCCGGGCAGTCAATGAACAAATGGTCATTCTTGCCGTAGACCGCCATTTTACCGATATGCGGGTCTGGCTGTTAGATCTGACCGTCAGCTGGTTAAATGAAGCAGAAGAAAATGCCGAGCTCTCCCAGCAAAAACTCAACAACCAGTTAGAAAAACTCACCGGCATAGACCAAAACCTTAGCCAGACAATCAAAGAAAAGTCCGAGCTATTTTATCAAACCATGCTCGATGCCGTTGATGCCTATGTTGATGAAAACCGGGTAAAAGGTAATTCGTTAACGGCTGACGCCCGCCTTATCGCCTCAGAAGTCGATTACCTTATCCGGGAATTTACCGCCAATATTGATGAAACTTTGAGTAGGGCCAACCAGCAGGTCACCCTGGCGGGCCAGTCTGTTGCCGACTCCGCCAATAAGGTCAAACTGGCGTCTGATAGCATAGTTTCGGAAAATACCAGCATGTGGGATATCACCATAGTGATCCTGGTATTATCGACCCTGCTCAGTATCGCCTTTAGTGTCGTGTTGAGGCGGGAGATCTGTAATCCCATCCAGAGGTTACGCACGACAGTAGAGCGGATCCAGCTGAACTCAGATCTCAGGGAAAGGTTTAAAATCGTCAGCATGGATGAAATAGGGGTCACCGGCAGTTCATTTAATGAAATGATGACGCAGTTTTCCGATATCATCTTACAGGTGAAAACCGCCTGTGATGAAATGGAAAATGCCACCAACTACCTGGTTGATTTAATGCAGGAAACCCAGGAAGGCGTGGTCTCCCAGGAAAGAGCCACCGACCAGGTCGCCGCAGCAATCAACCAGATGGCGACGACGGTGCAGGAAGTGGCCGGACATACCGAAACCGCCAGCAAATCTACCGCTTCAGCCAAACTCACCGCCGAAGAAAGCCGTGAAGTGGTACAAAACTCTGTGGCCGCGACGCAAGGTTTAGCCACGTTATTTAATGATACCAATGACTCCATCACCCTGGTGGAGAAATACAGCAAGGAAATCGGCGGGGTATTAGATGTGATCCGTGGTATTTCCGAACAAACCAACCTGCTGGCATTAAATGCCGCCATTGAGGCCGCCCGGGCCGGTGAAGCAGGACGGGGATTTGCCGTGGTCGCCGATGAAGTCAGAACCCTGGCGCAAAGAACCCAGGAGTCGACGGAAGAAATTGATACTATGATCTCCAGCCTTCAGGCCCGTACCGCCCAGGCCGTTAACTTAATGGGCAAAGGCAATGAAGAGGTCAAAAGTGTCGCCAACCAGGCTGAAAATGCCGAAAGCTCCCTGCAGCAAATTGCCCACCAGGTAGGGGAGATCAACGATTTGAACAACATTATCGCCACCTCAGCGGAGCAACAGCGCGTGGTCGCCGATGAGATCAACCAGAATGTGGTGGATATCAGCGATACCTCCACCACCACCACGGAAGCGGTAAAAGCCACGGTAAAATGCGGGGAAAATCTGCTGCGATTATCCCGGCAACTGGAACAATTGGTGAGCCAGTTTAAGGTTTAAGCCGCCGGGTCAGCCACTAAAGCCGGCAACAAAACTTAAGCCAGCCCTTTATTTAAATTGACAAATGGTACCGGGAATATCGGCTAAACTCACGGCACGCATCGCGCCGCCGTTTTTCAGCGCTGCTTTTGGCATACCAAAAATGATGCTGCTGGCTTCATCCTGGGCCAAGGTCAAGGCTCCGGCCTTGCGCATTTCCAGCATACCTTGTGCGCCGTCGTTACCCATTCCGGTAAGAATAATTCCCAGGGCATTTTTCCCGGCACAAGAAGCTACCGAGCGAAATAATACATCGACCGATGGCTTATGGCGGCTGACCAAAGGGCCGTCCTTTAACTGAATATAATATCGGTTATCCTTATATTTCAAAAGCATATGCCGATCTCCTGGAGAGATGTAGACACACCCCGCATTTAGTCGATCTCCGTCTTCCGCTTCTTTAATGGTTAACCGGCAAATATTATTTAACCGATTGGCAAAAGCCCGGGTAAATTTCCCCGGCATGTGCTGAACAATAAGCAGTGGCGGAATATTATCGCTTAACCGGGCGAGCACACTTTCGATCGCTATGGTACCGCCGGTTGAGCTGCCAATGGCTACGATTTTAGTCCCCGAGCAGACAAGCTTTTTCTCCTGCGGTTTAGATAAAGGCAAAATAACCTCGGCATCTTGTTTTTTTAACGCTTCTTGCTCACCGGCGGCGGCAACACTGGCTGTTAATTTAGTGGTACTGGCGCAAGCAGCCGCTTTAACCGAGTGGATAAAGCCCCGGGCATTTTCGGTTAAAAAGGCTTGTATTCCCAAGGCGGGTTTACTGATAACTTCCACCGCCCCTAAGGACAAAGCCTTGATGGCATCCCCGGCCCCCGATTCCACATGTGCGGAGCAAATAATCACCGGGGTTGGCCGGGTAGACATGATATGTTTTAAAAACGTTAAGCCATCCATTTTCGGCATTTCAAGATCTAGAATAATGACATCGGGCCAGACTTTTTCCATTTTTCTTTGGGCAAAAACCGGGTTCGCCGCCGCCCCCAGGATTTCGATGTCATTATCCCGGGATAAAATATTGGCGATCACCGTTCTCACCGTTGCCGAATCATCAACGATTAATACCTTAATTTTTGACACTTTTACCTCGTTTATCCCCCTTATTAACACCACTGACATCAACCGGCATATTACTTCTTGCTCCCCCCGGACGTTAACTCCACTTGTCTGCCTGTCACACAACCAGATTCAAGCTGCTGATCAATATCCGCTTTAAGTCAGGCCCTTGAGCTCTGCCACCGTCGAAACCTCTACTCTGCCATCGGCCAGATCCATCAAAATTTTTAAAGCTCCCTTGCCTGAGGTATAACTGTGGGCAATCAACCAGTTATTCTCCCGTATCTGCGTCAGGGCAAAATCCAGGTTCATTTTTCCGATCCGGCCCATTGCTCCTTCATCAGCCACCTGTAGTGCCTGCATGCCTCCGTACAGCCCCAACCGGTATTCTTGTATATCACTTTGCTCAAGGGCCATATGCTGCTGAAACAGTTTGATTGCCTGGTCACCGTAACGCCCGTTTAATAAAGCTCCCTTTGCTGTCCCCTGCTGCTCCCGGCTAACATCCCTTGGGATCACAAAGTGGCACATACCGCCGATTTTCTTCACCGGATGCCAGAAAGTTAACGCGACACAACTGCCAAGCAAGGTTTGTATATATTGATATGCTTCTTGTTTGCCAAAATAAAAGTCACCGGGTAAGAGCACCACTTTATTATCGAGATAAAGCATAATCAGCATTTTTGATAAATAGTCGCCTGTACCGGCCGTAAAAGATCCGTCATCCCCCTGAGGCTTTCCGAATGGCCGATAAATAAATAACCTCCCGGTACTAACTTACCGATCATTTTGTTGATGATTTGTTTTCTCTTGATTTCATTAAAATAAATTAAAACATTGCGCAGAAAAATAAAATGGAACCGGCCGATTTCCGGCAGTTCACCGTCTAAATTCAATAAAACAAAACGTATATGTTGCTTTAACGGCTCACTGAACAACAATTGCCCGGCCTGGCTGCGTACTCCTTTAAGGCAATACTTGATCAAATAACGGCGGGGGATAGAGCACGCCCGGGATATATCATACATACCTAGTCCGGCACTGGCCAAAACCTGGGTATTGATGTCACTTGCCAATATTTGCCAATCGGGATGGCAACGGTTTTCGGCAACCGTCATCGCCAGGCTGTAAGCTTCTTCACCGGTAGAGCAGGCGGCACTCCAGATCCTGATCGGTACGGTGACGGAAAACGATGCCAGCTGACGACTCAAAAACTCAAAATGCTGCGCTTCCCTGAAAAAACTGGTTTCATTGGTGGTAAGAGCATCAATTAAATGCTGTATTTCCTGACGGTTATCCGGTGATTTCACCAGTTGCAAGTATTGTTCAAAGCTGCTCAGCTGCAATTGCCGTAAACGTTTCGCCAACCTTGCTTTAACCATGGCTTGCTTTTCCTCGCCAAGCGTCACCCCGGATTCTTTAAACATCAGGCTTTTAAATTGCTCGAATACCTGCTTGCTTAAGGTAAGTTGATTGGTATCAAGCATATCATTCTTTTTCATGATCTTGTTGCTGCGCCAGCTCGCTCTGGCTGGCTTTACAGGCTTGATCAACGCTCTGGTTTATCTCGCTCAACATCGAGAGCTCATCTATGGATAGCACCTTATTTATTTGAAGTAAGACAATAAAATGCCCGGCTATTTTTCCCATGCCAAAAATAAAATCGGCCCGTATCTGATTGCCAAATGAAGGTGGCGGCTCGATATTGTCGCTGCTGATTTCAACCACGTCATTGACACCGTCTACCAGCATGCCTACTTCTAACGGCCCCTCATCCGTTGCCAATTCAACGATAACAAAACAGGAACGTCGGCTTGTTTGTGCCGGTTCATTGCCAAACCTGGCTAGTAAATCAATAATAGGCACCACCAGACCACGCAAATTAAGCACACCGCGAATAAAGTCAGGCATCAGGGGGATCCTGGTCAACTCAACATATTCAATAATTTCTTTGATGGAGAGTATATCCAATCCATATTCATCATCTCCCAGGGAAAAAGTAAGAAACTGATCGCAGCTGACAACCGCTTCTTCCCTTTGATGACTTTCATGCTCAGACATAGGTTTATTCCTTATTCAAAAGGTTCAAAGTCTTGTTTATTGATTTTAGGCTGCGGGACTCCCGCCACACCTTTGCTGCCCTCCCCAGCCATAGGGTTGGCCGCACTTTCAAGGGGAGTAGACGGAGCAGAAGAAGCTCCCTGTTCACTGACTTTAAAATAAGAGACTAAACGGCTGACCTGGATAATACGGTTACTCATTTCTTCTGAAGTGGCAGCCAATTCTTCGGCGGCTGCAGCATTTTTTTGCGTGGTTTGATCCACCAGATTCATCGCCTCACTGATCTGACTGACCCCTCCGGCCTGTTCGTCGGAAGCATTGGCAATTTCCTGCACCAGATCGGCGGTTTGTTCTATGCCCGGTACTATGGCATCAAGTAACTCCCCTGCACCTTCCGCCGTTGCCGTGCTTTTTTTCGCCAGTTCACCGATTTCTTTGGCGGCAATCTGACTGCGCTCCGCCAGTTTACTCACCTCGGCCGCAACGACAGCAAAACCCTTACCATGCTCGCCGGCACGTGCCGCTTCAATGGCAGCATTTAACGATAACAAATTAGTCTTATAGGCAATATCATCGATAATACTGATTTTCTCGACAATTTCTTGCATCGCAGACACAGTTTGCTCCACCGCTTTACCGCCCCCGCGGGCATCGGTGGCGGCCTTGGAAGCAATATTATCGGTAATTTTAGAGCTTTCCGCATTTTGACCTATCGATGCCGTCATCTGCTCCAGGGCGGCGCTGGTCTCTTCCACACTGCTGGCCTGCTGGGAAGCCCCGTCACTAACCGAATGCGCCGTGGTTTTGACTTCCGTCGACGCAACCGTCAGCACTTGGATAGAATCGCGTATTTCATAAATAACATCATGCAACTTTTCCAGAAAGCCATTCAATGATCGGGCCGTTTGTCCCAGTTCATCCTCTCCAAAGTTGGGGATCCTGGCAGTCAAATCCCCTTCACCGGAACGTAAGTCTTCTGCGGCCGTTAACATGGCATTAATGGGCCGGATGATAATGGTGCGGGAAAACCACAAGGCAATGATGGTGGCAATCAGCAGTAAAAACAAAGCCGACATTAAAATTGTATTTCTCAGCTCGTAAGCAGGCGCCAGGGCTTCACTTTCATCAATTTCATTTAAAATAACCCAATTCACCCCGATAATATCGAGTGGCGCATAGGCCGACAGCACAGAGACATTACGGTAATCATTAAAAATATCCTCTCCGCTTTCCCCTTGCTGGGCCGCTTTGACCCCTTTGCTTTTTATCGATTGCAGACCGATAGCACTGCTAATCTTATTAATTTTATCAACAAGTTTGTTATCCATGCCAGAATCCCTGAGCACTTCGATGTATGCGCTTTTATCTTCAATTAAAAAACGGGTCTGGTTACGCAGGGTCAGATCTTCCCCGACCAGATAAGTTTCTCCCGACTCACCAAAACCGGCCTCTAGCCAGCGGTTATTATTTGTCATGATATTATTGATACGATCTACCGGCATCTCAAAAATAAGCACGCCAATCTGCTCATTTCCATCAAAAATAGGTGAAGCAATAAAAGAAGCGGGGGCATTAAATGTCGGAATATAAGGTTTAAAATCAACAATCTTGATGTCATCAGCCGCAGCAGAGGCCCGGGTACTGCGAAAAACCTCCGCGATATTGCTGTCCTTATAGGGGCCGGTTAACAATGAAGTCGCGTAATCCATCTCTTTATATACGGAATAAACGATATCGCCGGTTTTATTATCCACCAGGAAAATGTCGTGATAGCCGAACTGCTTCAGAAAATTATGTATGACCGGATGGTAGCTGGCATGAGTTTTACTGTAGTTGCTGCCATCCGGGGCGACATCCAGGTTATGTTTATCCCCGGTTGCCTCCGGGTTTTCAACAATATATAAATGTTGCAGCAACCTGGTAGTACTGTTTTGTGGCAGGTATTGATTGAGCTCGACCTTAGTATCCAGATTGTTATTTAACCGCTTTAAAAATTCATTGCTATATTCGGCGCGCAATTTACTATCCAGGCTTGCAAGGGCTTTATTACTAAAGGCCAGCTCTTTTTCTATGCTATTAAAGTCTTTTTTAAAGGCTTTCATAGCATCCACTATCATACGGTCTTCGGAATAAGTAATAATTTGAGCCCGGATCTTTTTAAAATAATCTTCAATCCGGGATTTCTGAATTTCCCTGACCGATGTCAGCCGGGAAAAGGCACTGGAAACCAAGGCATCATGGGCGGCGTTATAACTGAGGATAGCAGTAAAAATAATAGTGATCAGCGTCACAATAACAAAAGCGAGGGTCACCTTATTACCTAATTTCAGATGAAGTGACATTTTCATAAGTGCTCTCCACAAACATATAGCTGTGTCTAAAACTAATACAGGCCTGGATTTTTACCGCTCGCCTGCAAGTCGGCATTTTTAAATAAACCTGCAACATCAAGGATCATCGCAACCTCGCCACTGCCCAGGATAGTTGAACCGGCGAGCCAGTCTAAGCGCTTAAAAATATTGGACAGAGGTTTGATCACGGTTTGATATTCACCAAGGGAGCGGTCAATCAACACGCCGCCTTTGCGGTTGCCATAACGCACCACGATAATATTTTGTCTGGGCGGCGGCCGGTCCTGGCAGGCAAATAACTCCCGTAAACGGACAATAGGCAAAACCTCGCCACGCAAGTTGATCAAATTACGGTTGATTGTTTTAATATCGCTCGACTCGGACAGTTCCAGGCACTCAATCACACTGTTTAACGGCAGTACGTACTGACTATTGCTGATTTCCAGCAAAAAACCATCGATTATCGCTAAGGTTAGCGGCACCCTGATACGCATGGTCAATCCCTGTCCGGGGCGGGAATCAATTTCAATAGTGCCCTTAAGCTGTTCAATGTTTTGTTTAACAACATCCATACCAACGCCGCGCCCGGAGATGTTGCTGATTGTTTCGGCGGTAGAAAACCCGGGTTCGAAAATCAAACGGTAAATATCATAATCCGCCATGCCTTCAGCGCTTGTTATCAGGCTATTTTCTATCGCTTTTTTAATCACTTTCTTTTTTGTGATCCCCTGACCGTCATCACTGACTTCAATCACTATGTTGCCGGAATCATGATAGGCCCTCAGGGCAAGTTGTCCGTATTCGGGTTTGCCGGCCGCAAGCCTTTGCTCGGCATTTTCAATGCCGTGATCCATAGAATTCCTCACTAAATGCATCAGGGGATCCACCAACTTTTCCACCATGCTTTTATCAAGCTCGGTATCTTCCCCGGAAGTGGTCAAACGTATGTCCTTATCCAGCTCCAGGCTAATATCCCGGACCACACGCTGAAAACGTGAAAACGTTTGTCCTATAGGTACCATACGCAGCTTCAGGCAATTATCCCGTATACTTTCAATCAGGCTCGAAGTAGATGCCATGGCATCAATTAAGTTACTGATACGACTCTGTTTGGCTAACAAAGCACTGTTTGCCTGGGCAATCACCAACTCCCCCACCAGATTGATCAGACTGTCGAGCTTTTCGGCATCTATACGCATGCTGGTACTTTCATTTGCTTTGCTTTTTGCCTGTCGCTCCCGGGACTGTTTTTGCTTGTTCAGGGCAGTATCCACGACTTGTTTATCCACCCCTTGAGCGGGGATCAGTTCGCCGACTTTTACAGGCTCTTCTTCCGCCGGCATGGCCATCTGCGTTTGTAAAATACTTTCCAGCTCTTTCGGCGTCAGTGCCCCTACCTGCAATAAAATCTGCCCCAGCTTGGCATCGTCATCTGCCAGGGAGTTAATCAAGGTTATATATTCTTCGGTCTTGCTATGGGGGGCAATAATAGTCAGAGTGCAGTCATCACGGACAAACTCAAATACTTCTTCGATATCTTTTCTTTCCGCCCGGGAATATAACTGCACCTCAAAACCGAGATAACAGTTTTCGGGATCGAATGCTTCACCGGCAGCGAGCAGGTTATCAACCAAAGTATGTACCGATTTAATATCTCCGACAGTAGCGAGAAAACGAATAAACGACAGCGGATCCATGCCATTTTTTAATACCTGGGCATTAAACCTCAGTGAGATATGCCAGTTATCAGAAACCGTCCCCGACTCCGCCCTCTCCAAACCCGGCTTATTATTATCTACCGAACCTATATCACCCGGCCCCGGCGATGTTTTCCCACTGTGTTCATGCTCTTGTCCGGCTTTACCGCCATAAGGGAAAAGTTTGTTCACCAACTTCTGGCTCGCCTGCCCGGTTTCCCCGGAAATATTTTCACCGTCAGCACCGGTACAATCCACCAACAGCCTGATATGATCACTACAGCTGAGCAATACCGAGATCAGTCCCTGATCGATTGCCAGCTCCCCTTTGCGCATGCGCATCAAGACAGATTCAACCTCATGGGTAAAGGCAACCAGGTGCTCGAAACCAAACATACCGCCGCTGCCTTTAATGGTATGGGCGGCGCGAAAAACCGCATTTACCGCTTCAGTATCCCCGGGATCTTGTTCCAGCGATAATAGCTTTTCTTCCATCTCTTCCAGCTGCTCTTTCGCTTCAATAAGAAATGTTTGTATTACCGGATCTAAATCCATGGTTAAACCTTATCGTCAAAGATATTGGTTAAAACGGTCAACATCGAGTTGTAACAACTCAAATGCCTGAGCACTGGCATCACCGTGGACAATATGGCTCAAAGTGAAATTATGGCCTTGGGCAAGAAAATACAGCTGCAAAATAAGCTGAATACCCGAAGTGTCGATCTCTCCCACCTGAGTTAAATTCACCGCAATATCGGCATCAAAAGTGAGTTTTTCGCTTATTTCCTGATATAACAATGCCGCTTCATAAATGGTCATGTCACCCTCAAACACAACTTCCTTTTTCTCCTGTGATGTTAAAACCGTCAACATCCTGAGCAACTCACATAATAAGCTTTTGCACGGCAGTGAGCATTTGCGCCGGTTTAAAAGGTTTGACCATCCATGCCCTGACCCCGGCCGCTTTGCCTGCCTCTTTTATTTCCTGCTCGGACTCTGTTGTCAGCATGATCACCGGCGTAAATTTATACAAAGGTAATTTTTTCAATTCCGTCACAAAGGTAATGCCATCCATTACCGGCATATTGACATCACTGACCACCAGATTGATTTTTTGTCCCGCCAGCTTATCCAGCGCGTCCTGGCCATTTTCTCCTTCAATCACCTGATAACCGGCTCCCGTTAGGGTGATTTTTATGATCTGGCGAAGTGACGCCGAATCATCCACAATAAGAATAGTTTTCGCCATAATATTCCCCGTTAAAAGAACTCGACTTCATCGTTATTACCGGAAGATTTAGCTTGCTCCGGTGCGCTATTATGGTGAAGCTGTTTTTGCTCAACCATAGTGTAAGTGGCTTCACTTTCTGCCAGCCATTTTTCAATAATGCCGCCATCAAATAAGCCTGCATGGTAACCGGGCAACTCCTGCTCAACCTTGCCCATGAAATCACTGATATGCGTTAGCATCTGGCTGACCCTGTCCTGGAATTGCAGCGACACCAGGACATCAGAAACATCTTTTAGCAACTCAGTATTATCATGCTGGATGACTTTACTGGACTCTGACATTTTTCCGGTAATAAGCTCAAAGTCCGAGATCACTTTGCCTATCTTCTCCCGGCTATTCTCCAGGAGGCTTGCTGCTGTATTCGCTCCGCTTTTTACTGTAGTTAACGCCGAGTCCATGGCGGCATTGATATCGTCTACTTTCTGCGACATACTGCTACCGGTTTGTGATGAACGGATAGACAAGTTACGCACTTCATCGGCAACCACAGCGAACCCCCGACCGCTATCTCCTGCCCGGGCAGCTTCTATGGCGGCATTAAGCGCCAGCATATTGGTTTGCTCTGCGATACCGGAAACCTCAACCGCCATGGCTTTAAGCTCCTCGGTTAAATCAACCAAAACATTCATTTCCTTCAGCGCCAGCTCCTGGCTGGCAAAAGCTTCCGCCAGGGTATCCAGGCTAATATCCAGCTCCTTATTGCTGTTTTTAATGTAACCAAAAGCCCCTTGCTCCCCCTCGGCATTCATTTGATGTGTCGTGTCTATGGTTGCCGTTAAACGGTTAACTATGTCGGTAAATTTCCGGCTTAATTGGGTAATGGCATCGCCGCTAATATCTCTGGAATGGCTGATTTGCCGGGACCATATCGGCATCAGGGTGCAAATGGCTTGATTTAAATATTGATAGGCTTGTTTTTCTTTCCGGGTTTGTGCTTGTTCTTCCTGCTTTTGGCTACTTTGCCAGGCAAGCTTGCAGCTATTATGCAATTGCAGGCTGGAGATTATGCCCAAAACCAATAAAACGCCAATACCAAGCCAGGAGAACAAGGAAAGATCATTGAATAATATAACACCAACAGCCAGTACAGAAATGATCAAAGGTGAAGCGTTTAGCCAGTTACTTTTGCTTTTATCAATCACCTGTATACCTATTTTCCACTTAGAATTCCCTTTATGAATGAGGCATTCGTCAATGAATCATAAGTTTGCTTGTTCAATTATAGATACAAGTAGATATTTTTTCTTAATTTGTCACAAACCTGCTGCCAAGGAGCTTATCCGGCAATTTTAAGAGCAAGCAAATCATCACCTTAAAAGATAATTTCGGCATAAGCTTTTCTCATTTTTCTAAAAGCCAAATAAAAAGGAGCCTTTGCAGCTTATCAACAGAGTTTTTATTTCCGGGGGCAGCAAAAATAATATTTTTACTATACTGAAAGGGCAAAATACCGCCCTGGCTATTTAACAGGGAAACATTTTCAAGGAGGAATAAAGAGCTCGGGTCAAATCATGATTACTTAAGTTCAAGATATGAGAAGTTCTGATGACCGAAAAAAAACGCATTTTAGTCGTAGACGATGAAGAGCTCAATCTGTCGTTGATAACCGGTATCCTGGAAGATGATTATGAAGTTATCGCATTAACCAGCGGTGAACAATGCCTGGAACAGTTTCTGTCCATAGACCCGGACATCGTGCTGCTTGATGTCGAAATGCCGGTCATGGATGGATTACAAGTCTCACGCGAACTGCAAATCATCGCCCAGTCCCCCATCGTCTTTGTTTCTGCCAAAGGCAGCCTGGAAGAGCGCTTAGCCGGCTATGCCGCCGGCGGTTATGATTATATCGTCAAGCCCGTTGACGGTTATGAATTACTGGCAAAGATCAAGCTTATCCTCGAGCATCAGGCCGAGAAAAAGGCCCTGGAACAAACCGCTCAAGAAACCACCAGCGCCTTTATGAATGCCCTGAGCTTTAGCAGCGAATTTGGCTATGTCGTGGATTTTGCCCTGGAGATCTATAACGCCAAAAGCTACAGCCAGGTGGCCGAAACCATGCTGCGCACTTTAGGTTTATTTAATGTCGATGCCGCGGTGCATATCAGGGCTGATTACGGCGAAGCATTTTATTCCAACCGCGGCCAGTGCTCCCCGATGGAACAGGAAATCCTGATCTTATTAAAAGACAGGGGGCGCATATATGATTTCGAGCAGCGCTCACAAATCAATGAAAAAAGGGTAAGCGTATTGGTTAATAATATGCCGCAAAACCCGGAAGAGTATGGCCGTTTAAAAGACCATTTGCCTTTTATGCTCAGACTCACCGACGGTTATTTAAAAAACCTGGATATAGGTTTCCAATTAAGTAAGCAAGAGAAACTGCTGCGGGAAACCGTGCAGGAAGTCAGCGAACAATTTGTCGTTATTGAACGGGAATTAAAAGTCAATCACAGTGTTTTTGAGGCTGCCATGTTCGATATGACCAAAGACATGGAAAAAAGCCTGCAATTTCTGGCGTTAACCGAAGAGCAGGAAGAGCAGCTCAATGAAATTATTCACAGCCATACCGAACGGGCATTTGGGGCGATAGATAAGACCAGCATGATCACTAAGGCGTTTAACATCATTCTCACCAAGCTGCAAAAATTTGTTCACTGAGCCAAACTGTCCGCTGCTGACAGCTCGGCTATTGGCTGGAGTTACCTGCCTTGGCAAAGAAAATAGTCCTGATCATCATTTTTTTCGCCCTTTTTCTGGCCGGATTAAGCTACGGTATTCAGCAATGGATTATCCTGCCAAGTTTTTACCAGCTGGAACGGGAGCTGGCCATTAAGGACCTGAACCGGGTGCTTGATGCCATAGAGCAGGAAACGAACCATTTAACCAATGTCACCAATACTTTTTCTTCCTGGATAGATACCTATAAATTTGCCGAAGACGGCAATCAAAGCTATATCAAAAACAACTTCGGCATGACCGTAATGCAAATCACCCAGATACACCTTTTCCAAATTTATGACCGGGCAGGAAAAAAGATCAAAGAGGAGATTTTTGACCCCCTCTACCTGAAAAACATTACCTTAAGCCTGTTTGATCGCCAGCTGCTGCCGCGACACGATAACTTTTTTCAAGCCCAGCCCGAAGACCTGCTCCAGGGCATAGTATTGAGCGAATATGGGCCCCTGATGCTCAGTGCCTTACCCATACTCAAAGATGATGGTTCAGGACCGGTTAACGGCACTTTAATAATGGGCCGTTTTATCAGCCAGGACATCATCAGAAGATTATCAAAACAAACCAAGATCAGCTTCTTTGTTGAACCGGTAGAAAAAAACAAAATTCACAGCCCCCCTGCTTCAAACCAGGAAAAGGACAAAGAGCTGATCACCACCAATAAACATGTGCTTATTGCCCACGGTTTGCTCAGGGATATCTTTAACCAGCCGGCACTAAAAATACACGCCAATATTCCCCGAGATATCACCATGCACGGTATAGATGCCAGCACCCTGACCTCGATGACCATCTTACTGAGCCTGTTACTGCTCGGTACGACCTTGTTGACCTTGTTTTGTGTTTATAACACCAAAATAAAAAAGGTGAACCAGGAAATAAAAAAAGAGGTTGATTACCGTACCTTTCAACTCAGGCTTGCCAAAGACGATGCCGAGCAGGCCAAAGATGAAGCTGAGCTCTCCAGGGAGCAGGCGATAAAAGCGAATCGTGCCCGGGGGGATTTTCTCGCCAATATGAGCCATGAGATCCGAACCCCGATGAATGCCATCCTCGGCATGTCCTATTTATGCCAGCGCACCGAACTTTCTGCGAAGCAGGCCAGGTATATCAACAATATTCATCACACCGCCAGCTCTTTACTTGGCCTGCTTAACAGCATATTGGATTTCTCCAAAATTGATGCCGGAAAAATGGAACTGGAAATCACTGATTTCACGTTAGATGACTGCCTGAGTTATCTCGATCGCCTTACCTTTGAAAGCGTCAGGGAAAAAGACGTGCCGTTAATTTTTGATGTCCAGGCCAAACTCCCTTTTATGCTTAAAGGGGATCTGCTGCGTTTAGGGCAAGTCGCCTTAAACCTGGTACAAAACTCATTAAAATTCACAGAGCGCGGCGCAATTTATGTCACGGTCAAGTTGGTTGAGCAAACACAGCAGCAGGTAAGCTTAATCATCACGGTAGAAGATACCGGTATAGGCATGTCCGAAGAAAGCGCCGAGCATATTTTTGATGAATTTATCCAGGCAGACCCCTCAACCACGCGCCAATATGGCGGCACGGGTCTGGGGCTGAGTATTTCCCGGCAATTGATCTTATTGATGGGGGGGAAAATCAGCCTGAGCAGTGAATTAGGCAAAGGCACACAAATAACCGTCGAACTGAGCTTTGAAAAAAGCAACCACAGCAACCGTGAAGTCTGTGATGCCCTGGCCGGCAAACAAATCATCATCATTGCCAGCGATAATAAATTAGCCCTGGCCATCACCCATACCCTGGCCAGTTATGGCGCAAATATCGAACGCTTTAACACCTTTACCTCAGCTCTCACTCATATCAGCAACGGCAATATTCTGCTGATTAACGAACATTTCAGGGCACAGGACATCCGTGATTTTCTCAGCCTGCTCAGGCAAAAAAATCTTCGCACCACAAATATCCTGTTAAGCAATCAAGCGGAATTGCCCGAGGCATTAGCACAGGAAAAACTGGCAATATTATCAAAAGCCGTCCACTTAAGCAGCTTCTGCCTGGCGGCAGATATAGGCATGATTGCGCAACAGCTCAAGACAGAGCAAGCCTTGCACCGGAACAAAATAGTGAGTTTGGAAGATAACCTCAGGGGAAAGCGCATTCTGCTGGCAGAAGACAATGCCATGAACCGGCAAATAATCGTGGAATTATTATCTGATGTCGGCATCAATGTCATTTTGGCAGAAAATGGCTTGCAGGCAATAGAGTTACTGTCGGAACACAAAGTTGACGCTATCCTGATGGATATTCAGATGCCGGTCATGGATGGTATAGAAGCCACCAAACAAATCCGGCGACAAACTCAGTGGCAGGCCATCCCCATCATAGCCCTGACCGCCAGTGCCATGCGCGGAGACAAAGAAAAAGGCCTGGCGATAGGGATGAGCGATTACCTGACTAAACCTGTCTTTTCCGATAAATTATATCAGAGCCTGATACGCTGGTGCGGTGAGTTTCCAACGCAGGCAAAAATGTCAGCTGCTGCCCCTCCTAAAGTGCCCGGCAGCTTTGACGGCACCAATACCGATATTTTACCGGCAACACACCAGACAGCGCCGGAGCCGGTTACAGCAGCTCCCGCAGAATTTAGTCGTCAGATCCTCGATATTGAAGCAGGATTAAAGGTTTGCGCCGGTAAACAGCACTTACTCAATAGTTTATGGCAACAGTTTTCAGATAAACACGGGGACAGCATTCAACGGCTCAAAAACTTGCTGGAAAACGGCGACATCAAACAGGCCTGCGCCCTGCTACATAACCTTAAAGGCATTGCCGGCAACATAGGGGCGTTAACCCTTGCCCGACAAGTTGCCGATTTATATCGCCAGTTAACCCTGTCCCCTGGCGATATGGACAAGAACCAGCTTGAGAACATGGCAAAGCAACTACAACAAGTACTGGAAGCAATTAACAAACAGCTCCAGGAAAAGCCGCCTCTTCCCTGATACAGCATACTACCGGGTGCGCCGGAATCATCAGGGGAATTTTCAAAGGGGAGAGTTGCTTATCAAGCCCGCATAACTGACATCATCATAACTTGGGGACGGGAACATAAGCAGGGGTGTACAAATATCGTACTACAAATAGAATAAAACCGGGCAAAATGCCCGGTTTTATGGTGCGGAATAAACCCGCCGCTGTCAGTTATTAAAGCTTAAGGCATCATTTGTTCTTGTTCCGCACCTTCTTTTTCAATCACTTCCGGGATCAAATCTTCTTTGGAGATCCCAAGGGCAAGGGCAACCGCACTGGCCACATAAATTGAAGAGTAGGTACCGACAAAAACACCAAATAATAATGCCGTAGCAAAACCGTGAATCAAAGCGCCGCCTTTAAAGAACAGGGCCGCCAATACCAGCAAGGTAGTGATCGAGGTAATAAAGGTACGGCTCAAGGTTTGCGTCAGGGAGATATTAATGACTTCCGCCGGGCCCCCTTCACGGATTTTCCTGAAATTCTCACGGATACGATCGGAAACAACAATAGTATCATTGAGGGAGTAACCGATAACCGCCAGAATGGCCGCCAATACCGTTAAGTCAAATTCCAGGCCAAGCAGGGCGAATAAACCTAAGGTCAGCAGTACATCATGGAACAAAGCCACCACAGAGCCCAGGGCAAAACGCCATTCAAAGCGAAAAGCAACATAAACCAGGATACAAATCAGCGCGGTTAGCATTGCCAGACCGCCTTGCTCCGTCAACTCTTCACCGACACTGGCGCCGACAAATTCAATACGGCGCATATCGATATTTTTATCGGTACTTTGCTGTAATATCGACAACACCTGGTTGCCCAGCATTTCCGCCTTTACGTCTTCACGTTGGGCCAAGCGGATCACAATATCCCGGCTGCTACCGTATAATTGCACCACGCCATCTTCAAAGCCATTGCTGTCGAGTACCTGACGAATTTTCGTTAAATCCGCCGCTTCCTCAAAACCAACTTCAATCAGGGTACCGCCGGTAAAATCCAAACCAAAGTTCAGCTTCTTGACCATTAACAGGCTAATGGCCGAGATCATCAGCACTATGCTGAAGACCATGGCCACCTTACGAAAGGCCATGAAGTTAACGGTTTCTTTTAATCTTAAAATTTGCATGTTAATTCCAACCTATATCGACAGTTTTTCAAGGCGTTTACCACCCCAGACCGCATTTACTACGGTACGGGTACCGACAACGGCGGTAAACATGGAAGTGACGATACCGATGGATAAGGTAACCGCGAAACCTTTAATAGGCCCGGTACCCACGGCAAACAAGATCAAGGCGGCAATCAAGGTGGTGATGTTGGCATCCAAGATAGTGGAAAAGGCCGCATCATAACCCTGGTGAATCGCCTGCTGAACCGATTTCCCTTGCCGCATTTCTTCCCGGATACGCTCAAAAATCAGCACATTGGCATCTACCGCCATACCTACGGTTAACACTATCCCCGCCATACCCGGCAAGGTCAGGGTCGCCCCCGGGATCATCGACATCACGCCGACAATCAATACCAGGTTGGCGCCAAGCGCCAGGTTGGCCACCACACCAAAGGCACGGTAATAAATCATCATAAAGATAAAGACCAGACCAAAGCCCATCATGATCGCCTGGAAGCCCAACTGGACGTTTTCAGCCCCTAAAGTCGGCCCGACAGTACGCTCTTCCACAATCTGGATTGGGGCAATCAGGGCACCGGCACGCAATAACAACGCCAGGTTATGGGCTTCCGCCTGGGAACCGGCACCGGTAATCCGGAAAGATTTGCCTAAACGCGCCTGGATAGTGGCAACACTGATCACTTCTTCAATTTTTTCAAAAACGGTATTGCCCTGAGGGTCAAGTTTATCCGTTGCCTTATATTCAATAAATACCGTCGCCATTGGCTTACCGATATTATTTTTCGTGGCATTTGAAAATTTGCTGCCACCGGGAGAGTCCAGGGTAATATTTACTTGCGGACGGCTGTATTCATCAAAGCTGGAACCGGCGTCAACAATATGATCCCCGGTTAGCATGACCCGCTTTTTCAATAAGGTCGGTTTACCGTCCCTGTCATATAACAGCTCAGAGCTACCCGGCACACGACCGTTAAGGGCATTAGCCAAATCGCCTTCGGTATCCACCATACGGAACTCTATGGTCGCAGTGGCATTAAGAATTTCTTTGGCCCGGGCGGTATCCTGAACGCCGGGTAATTCTATGACGATATGTTTTTGTCCCTGACGCTGCACTAACGGCTCGGCCACACCCAGCTCATTAACCCGGTTACGGATAATGGTGATGTTTTGCTGCAAGGCATATTCGCGGGTTTCTTTAAGCTTCTGCTCCGTCATCGAGGCGGTTAACATCAAAGTATCTTCATTGTCCACCAACAATAAGTCACGATAACGTTTCTTTAACAGCGACTTGGCTTTCGCCAGATCTTCAACATTACGGAACTGGATATTGATGCCTTTAGCGCCTTCTTTCACGCTGCGATAACGTATTTTTTCGCCGCGTAAGTCATTTCTGAAATCCCCCACCATGGCTTCTTTTGCCTTGATGATGGCTTCATTCATGTTCACTTCCATCAGGAAACTGACGCCGCCGCTTAAATCCAGACCTAATTTCATCGGCGTGCCGCCTATATCCGCCAACCACTCGGGAGTTGCCGGCGTCAGGTTTAATGCCACGGAAAATTGATTGCCCAGGTTCTCATCCAGTAAATCCCGGCCCTTAAGCTGAGACTCGGTATCATGAAAACGCACCAATACCTGGCCTTTCTCAAGCGCGATACTGGCAAAATCGATTTTATCTTGTTCCAGCTGAGCCCGGACATTGTCTAATGTCGCGGCATCGGCTTCAACGCCGCGCAAGCCGGAAACCTGCACTGCAGGATCTTCACCGTACAGATTCGGCGAAGCGTATAATGCACCAAAGGCGACTACAAAGAGTACCAGCAGTGACTTCCATAGTGGAGACTTATTTAACACAAGTTTGTCCTTATTTTAGCGGTTAAAGCGACTTCATCGTGCCTTTAGGCAATACCGCGGTGACCGCACCTTTTTGCACTGTCACTTCAGTGCCTTCGGCAATACTGACGACAATAAAGTCTTTTTCATCAGAAACCTTGACGATCTTACCGACAACGCCGCCCTGGGTCAGCACTTCATCTCCTTTTGATAATTCTGACATCAGATTCTTATGCTCTTTCACCCGCTTGGCCTGCGGACGATAGATCATAAAATAAAAAACCAGACCAAAGACCAATAACATGATCACCATTTCCATACCGCCACCTTGTGGTGCTGGTGCCGCAGCGGCATGCGCCTGACTTATAAATAAACTCATAACTTCCTCTTAATTTTTTTTATCAATAGCTAATTTTGGAACCATACCGGAATTTGGCTTAACTCGAAAGCGTCAATCCGGCACGGTATGTTTTAATCTTCTGCTTTATCTGCACCTTTTAATGGCGGTACCGGCAAATCCCGTAAGGCATAAAACTCTTCGACAAACTCGTCTAATTTACCCTGCTCAATGGCATCACGCAAACCTTGCATCACCCGCTGATAAAAACGCAGGTTATGCTGGGTATTTAATTGTGCCCCTAAGATCTCATTACATTTATCTAAATGATGTAAATAGGCGCGCGAGTAATTTTTACAGGTATAACAATCACATTGTGGATCCAATGACCCGGTATCCGTTTTATGGCGCGAATTGCGGATCTTGATCACGCCATTGGTAACAAATAAATGGCCGTTACGGGCATTACGGGTCGGCATCACACAATCAAACATATCGATACCGCGGCGCACACCTTCCACCAAGTCTTCCGGTTTACCTACCCCCATCAAATATCGGGGCTTATTCTCGGGGATCAAGGGGGTAGTATGATCTAATATGCGGATCATATCTTCTTTGGGCTCGCCCACGGATAAGCCGCCGATGGCAAAACCGTCAAAATCTATCGCTTTAAGGCCGCTAACCGAGACCTCGCGCAAGTCTTCATACATGCCGCCCTGTACGATGCCAAACAGCGCCGAAGGATTATCGCCGTGAGCGTCTTTAGAGCGCTGGGCCCAACGCAGCGAAAGTTCCATCGAAGTTTTTGCTTCTTTATGGCTGGCAGGATACGGAGTACACTCGTCAAAAATCATCACGATATCCGATCCCAGGCTGCGCTGGACTTCCATCGAACGCTCCGGGGTCAACATGATCTTTTCGCCGTTCACCGGCGAGCGGAACTCTACCCCTTTCTCGGTAATTTTGCGCATCGCTCCCAGGCTGAACACCTGGAAACCGCCTGAGTCCGTTAAAATCGGCTTATGCCAGTTCATAAAGTCATGCAAATCACCGTGCTGCTCGATGATTTCGGTACCCGGACGCAACATCAAATGGAAGGTATTGCCTAACAGTATATGGGCGCCGGTGGCTTCCACTTCGGCTGTGGTCATGCCTTTTACCGTGCCATAGGTGCCTACCGGCATAAAGGCCGGGGTTTCCACCACGCCACGGTCAAAAATCAAACGGCCGCGACGGGCTTTACCGTCTGTGGTCACCAGTTCATATTGCATTGCTTTGTTTTTCATAAATATCCTTCGCCCACCAGCGAAACAGGCCGGCAGCAGTTTAATTAACATGGTTGCCGTAACACGGCATTCACCTCGTCCCTTTACTCCCTGTTGTTTTTAGCTATAGGGAGTGAGCAAGACAAAGCTTTCATTTTTCTTCTTTTTCGTTATTTTCCAACAAGGCTAGTCTTTTCGGGTTAAAAACATGGCATCGCCATAACTGAAAAAGCGATACTCTTTCTCCACCGCCTGGCGGTAGGCCTGCATAATATGCTCATAACCGGCAAAGGCACTGACCAGCATCAGCAAGGTCGACTCAGACAAATGGAAGTTGGTCACCAGGGCATCCACCAGTTGGAACTCAAACCCCGGGGTAATAAAGATATCGGTATCCCCGTAAAAAGCCTTCAACTCTGTGCCCTTATCAAGGGCATCGCGTGCGGCGCTTTCCAGCGAGCGTACCGAAGTCGTGCCCACGGCAACGACCCGGCCGCCGGCCTTTTTCGTGTCGGTTATCTGCTGCACCACTTCCGGCGGTACTTCCACATATTCGGCATGCATAACATGCTCGCTGATCTCTTCCACCCGCACCGGTTGAAAAGTGCCGGCGCCGACATGTAAGGTCACAAAAGCAAAGTTTACCCCTTTGGCGCGAATTTTTTCCATCAGGGCTTCGTCAAAATGCAGCCCCGCGGTCGGTGCGGCCACGGCGCCGGGTTTTTCATTGTAAACCGTCTGGTAACGCTCGCGGTCACTGTCTTCATCCGGTCTGTCGATATAAGGCGGCAGAGGCATGTGGCCAATTTCATCCAGCACGGTCAAGACCGATTTATCGCCGTGAAATTCCAGCTCAAACAAGGCATCGTGGCGGGCTACCATAGTGGCATTCACCTGATTTTCCAGCAATAATTCAGTGCCGACTTTTGGTGATTTGCTGGCGCGGATATGCGCCAGCACCCTGCGCTCATCCAACAAACGCTCCACCAAAACTTCCACCTTGCCGCCGCTGGCTTTTTGGCCAAACATACGGGCGGGGATCACCCGGGTATTGTTAAACACCAGTAAATCACCGGATTCAAGCTTATCCACCAGGTCGGTAAAAACCAGATCCTGAATATTGCCACTGGCGCCATCCAAAGCCATCAGCCGGCTGGCACTGCGGTCGGTTTTAGGGTAACGAGCAATAAGCTCTTCGGGTAAGTCAAATGAGAAGTCTGCTACACGCATGAATTTACAACAAGAATAGGCAAGTTTAAAGGCGCAGTATTTTAGTCTAATTACACAAAAATAACAAGCAGACATTCCCCTGTTCCCTGCCGGGCAAGCTAAAAGCAACCGGGCCGTCGGACCCGATATCAGCACCTTATTTTAGCGGCCGGGCACATATACGTGTAACACCGCTTTTAAGAAGCTGATACCGGCTTGATTTAAAACAGATTCAGGGAGATTATTACCGTCATTCATCAAAGAATTATCCCCCTAGTCAGTCACTATAAGGTATGCTGAGCTAAAGCCCCTTTATGCTTATCAAGACTTATACGGATATGAAAGATCACGCTTTTGCCATAGCTAAAACCATTTTGAACGGTTTTGAACGCCATATTCATCTTTTCAGTGAAATCACCCGCTCCGCCAAGCAAAGGTTTGAATTATGCCAGTGGGCCCAGGTACAAACCGCCGCCAGGGACAGAACCGATTATTACGATAAGCGGGTGGCAGAAACCCTGGTCACCATACGCCAGGATTTTAATATCACCTCCCTTGACGATACTTTATGGCAAAACATAAAAAACCTGTATATAGAATTGCTCAGCCGGCATAACCAGCCGGAACTGGCAGAAAGTTTCTATAACTCAGTATTTTGCCACCTGTTTGAACGTAAATATTATCATAATGCCTATATTTTCGTCGAAAGCACGGTCACCCGTCTCGACAGCAGGCCGGCGCCGCCGATATACCGCAGTTATTTACCGGCGGAAAAGGGCCTGGCACAAACCATAGAAGATATTTTCACTTTTCATCAGTTTGATATTGCCTACGAAAATCTCCCGCGGGATATAGATACCTTGATCAAAGCTTTTCGCCACCAGGCGAGAAAAACCATGTTCCGCCTGGAAGAATTGCAGTTTGATATCCTGGATTTTATCTTTTACCGCAATAAAGGCGCCTACATTATCGGCCGGGTCCTTTCTCCTGCCGGGCAAACCCCTTTTATCGTTGCCGTACTCAACGATGAAAAAGGCGGCCTTTATATCGACGCCCTGCTCACCGAAGGGGAGAGCATGGCGGTGGTCTTTGGCTTTGCCCGGGCCTATTTCTTTGTCGATTGTCAGCACCCCCATGCCCTGGTGGAATTCCTCCATCGCCTTATCCCCCATAAAACCCGGGCGGACTTATATGCGGCGATAGGTTTTCATAAACAGGGAAAAACCCAGTTTTACCGGGACTTTCTCAACCACCTGGACAACAGTAAAGATAAATTTGAACTGGCAGCGGGTATTAAAGGCATGGTGATGTCGGTCTTTACCCTGCCTTCCTACCCTTATGTCTTTAAAATCATCAAGGATAAATTCTCCCCCAGTAAAAACATCACCAAAAAAGATGTTAAGGCAAAATATCGCCTGGTGAAACTCCACGACAGGGTCGGCCGCATGGCAGATACCATGGAATATTCGGAAGTTGCCTTCCCCAAGGCACGCTTTTCTCCCGAGTTACTGGAAGAGCTGACCAAGGTCGCCGACTCCATTATCCGCTTAGAAGACGATCTGGTGATCATCGAGCACCTGTATATCGAACGCCGGATGAACCCGTTAAACCTTTATCTGGCTGATGCCGATGACCAGCAGGTCAGCGATGCCATGTATGGCTATGGCAAAGCAATAAAACAGCTGATCGCCGCCGATATCTTTCCCGGCGATATGCTGCTTAAAAACTTCGGCGTCACCCGCCACGGCAGGGTCATTTTTTATGATTATGATGAAATCAGCTATATGAATGAAGTTAACTTCCGGGTAAAACCCGAACCGAAAACCGAAGAGCAGATTTATGCCTCCGAGCCCTGGTACTCGGTAGACCCCGGCGATGTCTTTCCCGAAGAACTGGCCACCTTTGCCCTGGCCAACCAGCGCTACCGCAATGCCTTTATGGAACATCACGCAGAGTTACTCGATGCCGCCTTCTGGCAACAATGCCAGCAAAATATTGCCGACGGCATCTTTGAAGATGTTTATCCCTACCCGGATAAGATACGTTTTTGCAATTTAACCAGCGATGGCGTACAAAAAGACGACAACAAAAACGGCCTGATCCCTAAATAACGCCTGTTTTGTTCAACATTTAAGCGAACGGTAAATTTTTTTAATTTACCCCTTTACCTTTAGTTCGGCTTGCGTATAATGCGAAGCCCTCAGCAGGGGTATAGTTCCAATTGGTAGAACAGCGGTCTCCAAAACCGACGGTTGGGAGTTCGAATCTCTCTACCCCTGCCATCTTTTCTTTTTATTTCTCGTATATCAATCAATCTTCTAAACAAAAACTTAGCGCGATTGAATAATACTGTTTTTATCTTTTATCTGTTATATCATCTGTGGCTAATATGAAAGCTTATTCGATAAAAAATGGCCGTAAGTAAACATCAGTTTCAACTGCTCAGTGAAATGGGTATCGCGTTATGGCAGCCAAGAACCGCCGAAACTTCTGCCCGGCCCTTGCCAGAAAAAGAGTCTAAAGAAAATGCTGCAGAAAAGTCAGGCAACAAATTTGCCGATAAAGCAGCCCTTCCCGCTAAAAAAGATCAGCAAAAGAGCACGCCCCCGAACTTTGACGCTCTCATGGCCCAGCCCTTATTTCATGATATTCTCCTGAGTATCGGGCTCTCTGTCGGCGAAGTCACTGCCACTGAGGAGCAACTGGATCTGGGATTACTGCACTGGCAATTTAGCCCGGAGCAAGAGTTAGCCTTATCAGACAAGGTATTAACGACCCCGCCCATCCAGGTATTAGCCGCCAGCGGCACACTAAAACGCCAGCTTTGGCAATTACTGCAAGAACACAGCTTATGACCTTACGTTTTTCCCCGGTAACCCCGGATGATATCGATCGTTTAATGGCGATTGAAAATGCCTGCCACAGCCATCCCTGGAGCCGGCAGGTCTTTAGTTCCTGCATCGGCGGACGTTATTTCGGTCATTACCTTGTTCAAGGAAAAAGTCTTACCCGGGAACACAGCGGGCAAACGCCGGCGATCCTGGGCTTTTATATCGGTGATTATATCGCCGGCGAAAGCACCCTGATGGATATTTGCGTGCATCCGGAGCAGCAGGGGCATGGCTTTGGCAAACAGCTACTGCAACATTATATTGAACAGGCTAAAAACCTGGGGGCGGAAAAAGCCCTGCTGGAAGTTCGGTCCCGCAATATCAGCGCACAAATGATGTATATCAATAACGGCTTTAGTGAAATCGGTCGCCGCACCGGTTATTACCCCAGCACTATAGGTTATGAAGATGCCATAGTGATGGCCCGGTCGTTATAATTACGGCGAATAACTTTATTTAGCCGGATAAGGGATATGGCTTTTCCGGCAAAAGCCCGCCCGGCCATCCGTCAGGTAGCCACCCGGTCTCCCGCCAATAAAATTTTCCGTGAAAGTTAGCGATTAATTGCTGCCCCGCAGCCGTCTTTTCGCTATACTACTGCGCTTAAAAATTTATTCTCGTCTTTATTTTATCAGGTAACTCGCATGTCTGTACAACAGCAAGAAGTCGACCTACGTCGCACTTTCGCTATCATCTCGCATCCCGATGCGGGTAAAACCACCATTACCGAAAAAGTCTTGCTGTTCGGCCAGGCTTTACAAAAGGCCGGTACGGTAAAAGGCAAAAAGTCGGGGCAACATGCCAAGTCCGACTGGATGGAAATGGAAAAAGACCGGGGGATCTCTATTACCACCTCGGTGATGCAGTTCCCTTATAACGATTGCCTGGTAAACCTGCTCGACACCCCGGGGCACGAAGATTTCTCCGAAGATACCTACCGGACCCTGACCGCGGTCGATTCCTGTTTAATGGTCATCGACACCGCCAAAGGTGTCGAAGACAGGACCATTAAACTGATGGAAGTCACCCGCTTGCGGGATACCCCTATCATTACCTTTATGAATAAAATGGACCGTGATGTCCGTGACCCGATCGAAGTTATGGACGAAGTCGAAGACATTTTAAAAATAAAATGCTCCCCGGTCACCTGGCCCATCGGTATGGGTAAAGAGTTTAAAGGGGTCTATAACCTGTTAGACGACGAAACTATCCTGTATCAGTCCGGTCAGGGACATACCATACAAGAAAAACGGGTGATTAAAGGCCTGGATAATCCAGAGCTTGATCAAGCCATCGGCCATTATGCCGACGACCTGCGTGAAGAGCTGGAGCTGGTTCTGGGCGCTTCCCATGAATTTGATCTGGACGAGTTCCTTAAAGGCGAGCTGACCCCGGTATTTTTCGGTACCGCATTAGGCAACTTTGGCGTTGACCATATGCTCGACGGCCTGACCAAGTGGGCACCTAAGCCCCTGCCCAGAACCACAGACACCCGGACGGTAAACGCCGAGGAAGAAAAGTTCTCCGGTTTTGTCTTTAAAATCCAGGCCAATATGGACCCCAAGCACAGGGACCGCATTGCCTTTATGCGTATCTGCTCCGGCAAATACGAAAAGGGCATGAAGATGAAGCAGGTGCGTATCGGTAAAGATGTCAAAATCGCCGATGCCGTTACCTTTATGGCCGGTGACAGATCCAACGTCGAACAGGCCTATGCCGGCGATATTATCGGCTTGCATAACCACGGCAGTATCCAGATAGGGGATACCTTTACCGCCGGGGAAATGATGAAATTCAGCGGTATTCCAAACTTTGCCCCGGAAATGTTCCGCCGCATCCGTTTGCGAGACCCACTGAAAGCCAAACAGCTGCAAAAAGGCCTGATCCAGTTATCGGAAGAAGGCGCGGTACAGGTATTCCGTCCGCTCAACTCCAACGACATGATAGTCGGGGCGGTCGGGGTATTGCAGTTTGAAGTCGTCGTGCACCGCCTTAAAACCGAATACAATGTCGACGCCCTGTATGAACCCATCAGCGTGGCCACCGCCCGCTGGGTAAGCTGTGAAGATGGCAAAACCTTAGAGCAGTTCCAGAAAAAGGCCTATGATAACCTGGCCCTGGACGGCGGCGACAACCTGACGTATATCGCCCCGACTATGGTGAACTTAAGCCTGGCACAGGAACGTTACCCGGACGTTGAGTTCCACAAAACCCGTGAACATTAATCGATTGTATTAGCAGCGCAATAACATCCGTTGCCTGGGCCGTTAACTTGAATAAAGGCCCCGGCAACCCGTAAGAGACAAACAAGATGAATATTCGTCAATTATTAAGTGAAAAAGTAAAAGCGGCCATGATTGCCGCCGGCTTACCTGAAGATACTAATCCGGCAGTCAGCCTGTCCAGCCGCCCTGAATTCGGCGACTACCAGGCCAACGGCGTTATGGGCGCGGCGAAAAAACTGAAAACCAACCCCAGAGAGCTGGCCACTAAAGTGGTAGAACAGCTGGATTTATCCGGTATTGCCGACAATATCGAATTAGCCGGCCCGGGTTTTATCAATATTAAACTGGCCGATAGCTGGCTTGCCGGGCAGCTGGCGCAAACAGGCGCAGACGAGAAACTTGGCGTCAGCCAACGGGAAAAACCGCAAACCGTGGTCGTGGATTATTCCGCCCCTAACCTGGCCAAAGAAATGCACGTCGGCCATTTACGCTCCACCATTATCGGCGATGCCGTGGTACGTGCGCTGGAATTTCGCGGCGACAAGGTGATACGTCAAAACCATATGGGCGACTGGGGCACACAATTTGGTATGTTGCTGGCCCATTTAAACGACAAACTCGCCGCCAATGAAGTGGCAGAAACCGCCTTATCGGATTTGGAAAACTTCTACCGCGAAGCCAAGGTGCGTTTCGACGAAGAAGAAGGTTTTGCCGACCGTGCCCGTGAATATGTGGTGAAACTGCAAAGCGGCGATAGCGAATGTGCCGCCTTATGGCAGCAGTTTATCGATATTTCCATCACTCACAGTGAAGAAATTTATCAGCTGTTAAATGTTACCTTAACCCGCGCCGATATTATGGGTGAAAGCAGCTACAACCACGACCTGGCCAATGTGATCAATGAACTGACCGCCAAAGAAATCGCCGTTGAAGATCAGGGCGCCAAGGTAGTCTTTATTGACGAGATGGCCAATAAAGACGGCGAGCCTTCGGTGTTTATCGTACAAAAATCCGGTGGCGGTTATTTATATGCCACCACGGATTTATCCGCCTGTCGTTACCGCAGCGGTGAGCTTAATGCCGATCGCATTATGATCTTCACCGATGCCCGCCAGGCATTACACTTTAAACAGGTAGAAATCGTCGCCCGTAAAGCCGGTTTCTTGCCTGAGCATGTTGAGTATCACCATTGCCCGTTTGGCATGATGATGGGAGATGACGGTAAGCCGTTTAAAACCCGCACCGGCGGCACCATTAAGCTGGCAGAGTTGCTCGATGAAGCCGTCAGCCGCGCCGGCGATTTAATCCGCGAGAAAAACCCGGATTATAACGATGAACAGCTCAAAGAAATCGCCCAAAAAGTGGGGATCGGTGCGGTCAAATTTGCCGACTTATCGAAAAACCGCACCAGTGACTACATCTTTAACTGGAAAACCATGCTCAGCTTTGAAGGCGCTACCGCCCCTTACCTGCAATATGGTTATGCCCGTATCCAGAGTATTTTCACTAAAGCCGGTATCGACAGCGATGACCTGAGCGGTAGCATCACCATAGCCGAGCCCCAGGAAAAGGCCCTGGCCTTGAAGTTATTACAACTAGAAGATGTCCTCGATGCCGTGATCTCCGAGGGTACTCCTAACCTGCTGTGTAATTACCTTTACGAACTGGCCAGTCTCTATATGAGCTTTTATGAAGCCTGTCCGATCTTAAAAGAAGGTATCGATAGCCAGGTTAAAGCGTCCCGTTTGCTGTTATGTAAACAAATCGCCGCCACCTTAAAACAAGGTCTGGACATCTTAGGCATAGAAGTGATGGAGCGGATGTAATTTAAGCAAGGTGTAGCAGCCGTTACACCTGATATCGGCGTTCTTTCACATCCATGTGATCACGTCATACATACATCCTGTATATAAAGCCGGCGGCAAAGCCGGCTTTTTTCATTATACTGATGTCAGTAACCAGTGATAAATGCCTCGAGATGGCTGATGCCCCAGTATGGTTAATGATGTTACCCGAATACTTTTACTCGCCAGCCTGCTGTTCGCACCTGCCTCATTTACCGGTCCGTTCGAAAACCTCTACTACACCACGGAAGATTACCCGCCGTTTAATTACCGGGAACAAGGTAAGCTCACCGGTATCTCTATCGAGATATTAAATCAAGTCTGGCAGGAACTGGGCGTTGCTCCGCAAAAAATAGATGTCATGCCCTGGGCCAGGGCATTTAAGGAGCTGCAGCAAAACAGCCATCATGTCTTATTTGCGGTCAGCAAAACGGCAAAAAGAGAGCAGATGTTTAAATGGGCCTGCCCGATCAGCACGGTACAAGTGGTGCTGGTGGCCCTGAAATCACGCAATATCACGATCAATCACCTCAATGAATTGAAAGACTATCGTATAGGTACCGTACGCTCTGACGCCGGTGAGCATATCTTAAGGCATGAAGTGGCGCTGGGCGATAATATCAGCAGTAATGTCTCGATACAGTCCAACCTGGTGTTGCTGGATAAAAACAGAATTCAGCTCTTTACCTATGACAGTTATGCCCTGCCCAATATGCTCAGGCAATACGGCTACGATCCCGAAAATTACCAAATCGTTTACCCGCTAAAAACCACCACCGCTTGCTTTGCTTTTAATAAAGCGGTTGATGACAAATTAGTACAAACATTCCAGCAAGCCTTATTAAAAGTTATCAGCAATGAAAAATATTCCTTGCTGTATAACAAGTATTTTCACTCCCCACGGTAATTGCCCCAGCCCCTAAACTTCACTTTCGCTCGCAGCAAGGCATAAAAATGAATACACTGGCATAAGAAGCCAAGCCGAGCAAAACCTTAACAACATGATATTTACCGACAGCCATTGCCACCTGGACTTTGATGAGTTTTCCAATCATTTGCCAGCATTACTGCAAGCTTGTCTAACCTCAGGCATTCACCGTATCATAGTACCGTCCACGGCGCCGGATAACTGGTCTAAAGTCATCACATTATGCAGGCAAGGTAACAACGGAGAGAACCTGGCTCCCCTGTTATTACCCTGCCTGGGTATCCACCCCTGGTTTTTATCCGGGTTAACACAGCAGCATCTTCAACAACTCGCTGCCTTAAGCCGGCAACATCGCCAGGATATAATCGCCATAGGGGAAACCGGCATAGACAAAGTTATCGCCGACAAAGCAGATAACCTGGCGCAGCAAAGAAGCTTCTTCGAATACCAGCTGCAATTGGCCAAAGACTGCCATTTACCTGTGATCGTGCACCACAGGCGCTCACACCATGAGCTTATTCCTTTGCTTAAACAAGGCAAATCTCCTTATGGCGGTATTATCCATGCCTTTTCCGGCAGCTACCAGGAAGCAAAAACCTATATCGATCTCGGCTTTAAACTCGGCATCGGCGGCACCATCAGCTATGACAGGGCAGTAAAAACCATCAACACGGTTAAACGCCTGCCTTTATCGGCCATTGTGCTGGAAACCGACGCTCCTTCGATGCCGTTAGCGGGGTTCCAGGGGCAAAGTAACAGCCCGCTCAAGCTGGTGAATGTGTTCGAGTGTTTAAAACATATACGCCAGGAACCGGCAGAGATTATTGCCGAGAGGATAGAAAGCAATATCAATGAATTATTTCAGCTGCCGTAAATGGCCGGTCAACTGCATGAGCTGATATTAGCGGCGATTATTGGGCTTTGCCAGCCGGTAGCCCTGGCGGCTGAAACGGCTAAATCCCCGGGTCAGTAAGAACCCGGTAAGCCCCGCCATAAGCAACATGACTCCGAGCAAGCGCTGACCGTCATAGTTAGTGGCATTAAGATCGGAAGTAAAAACGGACTTTTCAATAGAAAGACGCAAGTAGCCCCGTAACTTATCATTACGTAACTCTTGCACAAAAGGCACGTAAAGCCGGCTGCGATCTTCAGTTGCCGGGGATAAACCAAACAGCCCCTTCACGGTTTCTGCCTCGCTTGATTGCGCCAACAAGCGCCCCTGGAGATCATACAAGGAAACATCCTTCACCATAGGCGTCTGTCCCAGCTGCTCAATATAAAGCTGCAAGTCTTTCCTGTTATTTTCTTCCTGCTGACTTTTTTCCATTAACGTCAGCACCGCCACAGCTACCTGTTCCAGGTAAACATCGCCCAAATGTTCAAAATGCTGCTCGATTGTTGCCTGCCCGCGATTGTTCACCGCCAGCCATAAATTCATCAAAACAATAATAAACACAATCGCGATAGCTAATTGCAGAATTTTATTATAAATCGATGAAATTTTAGGGTATAAAGGCTGTTCGGATTGCTTCATAAAAACTTTATAGTGAAGTGAAGGTTTTCTTACACTATAGAGGGTTCTCCCTTCATTTTAAATGCCGGCGTGAACATATTTGTATTATTTTGTTAGCTAAACAGGGGCTTATAGTGTCAATTGCCACATATTCAATACCATTAGATAGTATCACCCACCTGACGCTGGAACAGTGCATTTCGCCGTCGGCAACCATAAACAAAAACCTCCGTTTTTTTCAACTCACTAATACAGATCTCAAAGTCGAGACCGGCCTTTGTACCGCAGATTTCCCCTTACAACAAAACAAGGAAACGATTCCCCAAATAAGTGTCGACCCGCAAGAGGCTCTGGAGCTGGTCGTCTTGGGGCAAACTAGTATCGGACAACTTCAGGGCCTGGTCACCGACAGCAACATTAAGATTAACGGCCTGAGCCGGATAAATAACCGTAACCAACAATCAAGCTACCGCTTTCAGGTCACGTGTCAGAACCCCGGGCAATCCCGGCAGTTACTGGCGCAGTTTTCTTTAAAACATAAGATAGAAGCTGCCCTGCTCAAAGATGCTCCCAGCTTAAGTAAGCCCGGGTTGCTGGTGATGGATATGGACTCCACCACCATAGAAGTCGAGTGTATTGATGAAATTGCCGCCCTTGCCGGTGTCGGCCAGCAGGTGGCGGAAGTTACCGAGCTGGCGATGCAGGGCAAGCTCGATTTTACCCAAAGCTTAGTACAAAGAGTTGCCCGGTTAAGGGGCGCCCCGGAATCTGTCCTGGCAGAGGTCGCGCGGGATATCCCTTTAATGCCCGGGCTGAAAATCCTGGTGGGCACCCTGAAACAGCATCAATGGCGGGTTGCCATCGCATCCGGCGGCTTTACTTATTTTGCCGATCACCTGTGTCAGTTGCTGGAACTCGACGGCGCCTTTGCCAATGAACTGGAGATCATAGACGGTAAGCTCACCGGTAAAGTCACCGGTGACATCGTCGATGCTAAAGTTAAGGCTCAAACCTTAAAAATACTCAGTGACAAGTTTGCTCTCGACCACAGACAAACCGTGGCCATGGGAGATGGTGCCAATGACCTGGTGATGATGAACAGTGCCGCCCTGGGTGTGGCCTTTAAAGCTAAACCCCTGGTACTGGAACAGGCCGACGTCAGCATTAATCACAGCGGCCTGGACTGTTTATTACATTACCTTAAATAAAAAGCTTGAAATAAACCAGTAATAGCCAAAGTCATTCTCTCTCCTTTATCTTTATTGCGAGAGAGGATGTATAGCGGTTATTTCGGGCCTTGCCTCCGGGAAATTCCCCCACCAGAGAACCAGCAATAATTGCGGCACCAGAGACAAACTCAGGGCTTAAAACTTGGCAATGACCTTTACCTCGCCGGTCACCTTACTTGCATCAATATAACCGATAAAACTCGGGTTGTTAGCGATCAGTTCAATCACTTCACCGGCCCCCTTGACTTCTTTTGGCGCCGAACCGTTGCCGGTAAACATCAGCTTAGTCCAGTAGGATTTTAATTGTGACGCCGATTTATGCAGCACCTTAGCGTTAAATTCCTTACTGATGTCCTGTCCGCTCTTCTGGTAAATAGGTTTCGCCGGAGAGCCGTCGCCAAAAGCTTTATTCTTTTTAAGAAAAATTTTAATAAGCTGAGCTTTATTCGGGGAGTTTTCATTGGAAGGATGAGCAATAATAGCCACTTCAGCCATAACACTCCAACTATTGGTTAACATGGCCAAGGCCAGTAAAGCCGGTACAAAAAATGATTTTTTCATCGTCAACCCCCTAGAAAACAAAGTCTATCGCCATCGACACTATGGTTACATCCCCGTCACCATCATCATCCGCTTTATAGACGGGATTAGGCTCCCGGGTAAAAGGGTTATAACCGGTATCATCAAAACGGCTGACATCAAACTTCAACGCCATGCCGGGCATAAAGTTATAACGCACGCCAATTGCGGTGGTATCGTGAGACTCCCAAGCCTCTTCCAGGTCAAACTTAGACCATAACAGGTAAGGTTCAAACTCATCAAAAGAATAACTGATACTGCCAAAATAGGATTTGTAAAAAGGCTTAAACTTATTGTATTCGGCAAAAAAATGAAAATTATCAAGGTGCCACTGCACAGAAACATCAAAAAACGAAATATCATACTCCGTATCGGCCGCCACTAAAGGGTCGCCATTTTCATCAACCGTACCTAAATCACTGATATAAGTGTCCTCAAACCCTAACACAGTAGCTAACCAGCCCTGCAGGTGCCGGGTTTCTTCAAGGTTCCCTTTTACATAAGAGCTTCTTACCACAAAAGTATCCATATCAAAATTAAGCACGCCGCCATAGAGGTTTTTAAATTCCCGATCGATTTGTTTAGGAAATAAATAACTGATAAGTTCCGAGTCCTCATCTTTCTCCCGCCCGAATAAGGCGGTAGCTTCTAAAACATAATCGGATATTTGAAAAGATTGCTTATAGCGAACGCCATTGTAGTTGGTCACATCGAGCGAGTATGTATCAGAAGGAATACGCAGCCAGGGATAGGCGTAACCGACATCCATGTATTCTGAAAAGTGATATACCGGAAGCCTTAACCTGCCAAGTTGTACTTTTTTATCATTATCAATTTGATAAGAGAGAAATAACCAGGAGAGCTCAACATCATAATCATTGGCAGAGCGCATAATAAGCTGCGAAGTGACACTGGTTTTTTCGTTTATATCGGCACTGATCTGTATGCCTAAACGGGTTTCTTTGGAAAAATCTACCGAGCTCCCTTCATAAATCGCCACGTTGGGATATTCGGCAATATAGCCATCACCTGAAGTCAGCTTCGCTGCCACTATTGAACCAAATCCATTTATTGAAACTTCCGCCAGTGAAGGAGTACTCATTAGCAATAAATACAATATAAAAAGAATTTTTTTCATTGTGATTCTCAAGTTGCTGATATCACATCTAACGTTAGTCAACTTCTTTATTTATGCAAATAAAAGCGCGCAGGCGGGAAAACAACAGGGCTTAAGCGATCGGGCAACCGCTTAGCCGCATAAAAAAACCAAAGTGTCACCTTTTACCAGAGAAAAAGTCAAAGCTCCCTTATCCAGGCAAAAGCCGCTAAGGCAGCCGGCACTCTCTCTGTTATAAAAGGGTAGAGGAATGCACCCCCTCAGGCACAAAGTTATAGCGGATCATCGCCTCGTGGGTAATATCCAGCAACTGGATAACCCCGGCAACACTCCAGATTTCCTGTTCGATTTGCTTGCCCCTGTGGATGGCATAAGAGCCGATATAACTGAGCTCGGGATTTAAGTAATCCATATCCGGCTCATCCGCCCGTGACAACTTCACCTGGACACAATAAAAGCTGCCGGCTTTTAACGCATCGCGGATAAAGGTTTTTCTGTCGTCGGTGGATTTTAATTCGCTGGCAAGCTTAGTCATCACCGCTTTTTCGACCATTTCGACATCATGGTTTATGGCAACATATAAAATTTCAGTGATCGGCTCATCGCCGGTTTGCATTTTTTTCAAACTGTTATTCATGATGTTAGTCGCCTGCAAATTACTGAGCAGCGGATATAAATTATAATACTGCTGGCGGTCGCTTAACCTGCGCATCAAAGACAGCAATTCGTTGTTTTCTGCGCTGCAGGCAATTGCCTCTATCTTATAACGGCTGCCGCTGGTTTGTACCACCAAAGAGGAAATATTCAGGCTATGACTGTAGACATTACGCAGCGCTTTGCTTAGCCCCGGCACTATCATGGCATATTCATCCGCCGTTAACTTGTCGCGGTTTTTTTCAATCAACAATTTAAAAAAACTGCGGCCGATATGCTGGTGCTGCTCAACATAAACCCGCAGGTTAATGATGGTCTTCTTTTTATTAATACACACGGTTTCATAAGGCAGCGACTTAAGATCAAAGGTGGAGGTGATTTTCTGCAATTTGGGGAAACTAAGATGAACAATATCGCCTTTTTTTAACACCGCCGGTTTATCCAGTTCTATCATTAACCCCGACACGGAAAAGTCATGGGAAATCCCTTGCCAGCTCACACCTTCGCTTTCAATGATCACCGGCGTTTTATAATTAAACCTGGGCTCCTGGCGCTGGTTGCGGTAATTGATCCCCAGTTCATCCACCGGATAAGGCTTGCTCAAACGCTTATGGCCGAAATTTTTCAGCTGGTTGATATCTATGCCTTCATAGGAAATCAAGCGGTAGTCTTCTACCAAACGTTCATCGGTAATATTATTCGCCACCACGATATAGGGTAGCTTGCCTAAAATGCCGAACACTTCCTGCGAAGGCGGCAAGTTCAGATATTCATCTTTTTTGGTCAGGGAGTCGGACAAGGTAAAGGGTGAATACGCCCGGCTGGCATCCAGCTCAAAAAAGCTTAATTCTGTGATGGCAAAAGAGTCCCTTGCGGCGGCAAAGCCCAAAAAACGTTTCATAAAGTCTTTATCGTCTTTCAGTTGCTCCTCGTCTGCGCTATAAAAATAAGACTTTCCCTGATTGTAATGAATAAAGCTATAAACCAGTAAAGAGTTTTCCAGCAGGCGTTTTTTCTGTAAGCGCTCGATCCTGTCTTTGTTGATCAAACAATGTAAGGTCACCTGGTGTTTTTCATCCTGCCAATACTGATAGCTGGGCTGATTGTTGCCGGAAGTCAGCACATAACGCGGCACCAGCTGCCCCTGGTTTTCTTCGACAAAGACCGGCAATTCATTGGATTTAGGTAAAACAAACTGCTCCATGCTGCGCGCCTGGAGCGCGTTAATGGTATTATCCAGGTTAATTTTATAGCGCCTTTTATTGCCCTGAATAAAGCCGCGCAGGAACTTGATAAAGCTGTCATCAGCGGGGGCATCAACTCTTTTCACGGAAACCAGCAGCTGGTTATTCTCTTCCTGAACCTGCAAAACTTCATAGTTAAAGCTGTTTTCAAAACCAAATTGGAACTCTTGCTCCAGGCCGACAAAACGTATGCCAACCACCTGGCCGACATTAAGCACACACACCGCAGGCAAACGAAATTTACAACCATGCACACTGATATCCGAGCTGGTAGACTCAAGCTCAGTATCATCGTCTAAGATCACCAGCAGCGGCACCGCAAAGTTCATCCGCTCTTCGCGCCGGTTATGATACTCCCCTAAACGATATAAAGTTGCCGGATATTGATTTTTTTCAAGCGGCTTGATTTCTCCCTGGCTTTTCGCCAACTGCAACTGTGCTTTTTCTTTTTGGTAGATCACCCGAAAATTGTTTTCGGTATTATTTACGGCTTCATAAACCGCCAGGGTATAATCACCGTAAAAACCCAGATTCTCTTCAAAGACCTTAATCGCGATGGCATCTAGAAAGTGGACACTGCCATCATGTTCATAAGGACGGCAATCGCCGTCAACATGGCCACGCAAGTCAATCAAACGGGTACAGGGGGTTGCCAGGCGCTTTAATTCCATTTTCAGCAGAAATTTTTCTGTCTTCGCCAGGTGCTCGGTGGCCGCATTAAACTCTGCCTCAAAGCTGGCATTTGCCACCCGGCCGCGAAACTGGCTAATTATATTTTGATACTGAGAGAAATCTTTAGTCATTTACGCTTATATATCATCATAATGGAACAAATGCTTATTCAGGTTAACACCATAAACTAATTATAATTTGATTCGTTAAAAAGTAAGCAAAATAAAGCTAAGCAATTTTTACGCCCCTTTTAGTTAAATAATAGCAAAGGTTATTTCACTATACAGCCCCCGCAGCAGCCTTGGCCACAACGTCTGAGCTCTTTGCCCTCCAGCAAAACAGGCACAAGAAACAATCGCTTTTCCCTGTTTTCTTTCGTTTAGTATGTGCAAACAACATAAGGTTCAAATTCTTGACGCTATCACGCCGGCAAGCCGGGACATTTATATCTTAAGCATTCGCAAAAGGCCTTTGCCGTAAAAAGTTATATCTTGCAACAAATTTACATTCTTGATCACTGCTATTGGCGGCAGTTTTTGTTACTATTTAAGGAATTTAAAAAATAATTTTTGCCCTGCCTGTTTCCGACACAGGCAAGCCGCTGGCAAATCAGAACCCCAATTACGGTTTATACATGAAAAATATACTAAAAACGGCTTTAATCGCGTCGACTTTATCGCTTGCCGGTATGCAAAGTCTGCATGCGGAACAGTTAAGCATAGAAAGGATCTACAGCTCACCGTCATTAGACGGACCGAGCCCGAAATCATTAAGTTTTTCTCCCGACGGCAACCGGGTCACTTACCTTCAGGGCAAAACCGAAGATTTAAACCGCTATGATCTATGGGAATATAACCTGATCAGTAAGGAAAATAAATTACTGGTGGATTCCCAGGAATTATTCAGCGGTGAGGAAGTCCTGTCCGATGAAGAAAAAGCCCGGCGTGAGCGCCAACGCATCTATGGTCAGGGGATCATGGAGTATACCTTCTCAAAAGACGGCACCGCCTTGTTGTTCCCCCTCAATGGTGATATTTACCATTACGATCTGGCCAGCAAAACCTCAAAACGGCTGACAAAAACCCCGGCATTTGAAACCGATGTCAAATTCTCTCCCAAGGGCAATTACGTCTCTTTTATCCGCGAGCAGAATATTTATGCCATCAACATCAAAAGCGGCAAAGAAATCCGCCTGACCAAAGACGGCAAAGACACCATTAAAAACGGCATGGCGGAATTTGTCGCCCAGGAAGAAATGGATCGTATGACCGGTTACTGGTGGTCGCCGAATGAAAAGCACATCGCTTTTTTACGGGTAGACGAATCTCCGGTACAAACCGTGATCCGCAATGAGATTTATGCCGAAGAAATCAAACTGATAGAACAAAGATATCCCGCCACCGGCAGCAACAATGTCAAGATCCAGCTGGCAACGGTAGACTTGGAAGATCAGGATATCCGCTTTATCGATACCGGCAAAGAGCAAAACATTTACCTGCCGCGGGTGAAATGGCTGCCTAATAGTAAAAGCCTGTCCTACCAGTGGCAAAGCCGGGATCAAAAGACCCTTAAACTTAACCTCTATAACCTGAAAAGCCGCAAACAAAAAACCTTGTTAACAGAAACCTCAGATCACTGGATAAACCTGCATCACGATCTGAAGTTTTTAAGAGATGCCAAATCTTTCATCTGGGCCTCGGAGCGCGACGGTTTTAAACACCTTTATCATTTCAATATCAAGGGCGAACTTATCGCCCAGCTCAGCAAAGGCGCCTGGGTCGTAGACTCCTTAAAAAGTATCGATGAAGAAAATGGCTGGGTTTATTTTACCGGCCGCGCAGATACGCCGCTGGAAAGACATTTATATAAGGTGCCGCTGGACGGCAAAGCCCCTGAGCACGTGGTAAGGGTCACCAAACGCAACGGTTTCCACAGCATAGTCTTTTCCCGGGACAACCGCAGTTATATCGACAAGTTCTCCAATATCCAGACCCCCCAGCAGGTGAGTTTACACCAGGTCAACGGTGAGCATATTACCTGGCTCGAGCAAAACCAGATCACAGACAACCACCCGATCAAACCTTATTACGACGATATCATAATGCCGGAGTTTGGCTCGCTGAAATCCGATGACGGCAAGGCCACCCTGTATTACAAATTATTCAAACCTAAAAACATGGTGCCGGGGAAAAAATACCCGGTTATTGTCAATGTCTACGGCGGCCCGCACGCACAAAGGGTAACCAACAAATGGCAGGGAGCTGCCATGAGCCAGTATATGGTACAGCAGGGTTATATTGTTTATCAGCTGGATAACCGCGGCTCAAACTACCGGGGCACGGCGTTTGAATTCCCCATCTATGAAAACTTAGGGGTGGTTGAGGTTGCCGACCAAATCACCGGGGTGAAATTCCTGCATACCTTGCCTTATGTCGATAAAGAGCGCATCGGTATTTTTGGCCATTCCTACGGCGGTTATATGGCATTGATGACCATGTTTAAAGCAGGCGAATACTTTAAAGCCGGGGTTTCCGGTGCACCGGTTACCGACTGGTTATTGTATGATACCCACTATACCGAACGTTACCTGAGCCATCCGCAAAACAATGCGTTTGGCTACCAGCAAAGCAGTGTTTTCCCATATGTTAACGGCCTGCAGGGACCGTTGATGGTCTATCACGGCATGGCGGACGATAATGTACTCTTTACCAACACCACTAAGCTTATCAAAAGCTTGCAGGATGAAAACAAGGTATTTGAGCTGATGACCTATCCCGGCAGCAAACACAGTATGCGCGGTAAAAAAGTCAAAGTGCATTTAAACAATACCATTATGGGTTTCTTTAACCGCCACTTTAATGTCACCCCGGCGATTGCAGAGAGCAACAGCAAAAGTGAAAGTAAAAATGCTGCCAGCAGCAATGAAGCCGGTACAAGTACCGGCAATTAAACTTCAAAGGTAAACAAGCAATAAATAACCCGGTCACTTATCAAGTCACCGGGTTATTTTTATCCCAAGTTATTTGCCTGTCCAGCCCCAATCAGGCTGATTCAAAGCAGCTATTCAGGTTCATAATCCAGGTTCGCCGCCAGCCAGCGCTCGGCTTGCGGCAAAGTCATCTCTTTACGCGCAGCATAATCGAGCACCTGGTCTTTGGCCACTTTGGCGAGTGCAAAGTATTTGGCATATCGGATGATTGAGCGGGCAAAGTACCCGCCGCTCATCCGTGTTCCTTATTCAGGTTCATAATCCAGGTTCGCCGCCAACCAGCGCTCGGCTTGCGGCAAAGTCATCTCTTTACGCGCAGCATAATCGAGCACCTGGTCTTTGGCCACTTTGGCCACCGCAAAGTACTTGGCATCCGGATGGGCAAAGTACCAGCCACTCACGGCTGCCCCCGGCCACATGGCATAACTTGAAGTGAGTTGCATGCCAATGTTTTCTTCAACATTCAAAAGCTCCCATAACAGGCCTTTTTCCGTGTGCTCGGGACAGGCAGGATAACCCGGTGCCGGACGTATGCCCTGGTATTGCTCGCGAATAAGAGCTTCATTATCCAAAGCTTCATCCGGCGCATAACCCCAGTACTCAGTGCGTATCTTCATATGCAGATATTCGGCACTGGCTTCTGCCAGGCGATCCGCCACCGCTTTTAACAAGATGCTGTTGTAGGCGTCATGGGCCTGGTCATAGACTTTCACCAGCTCATCAACACCAAAACCGGCGGAAACGGCAAAAGCACCGACATAATCATTAATGCCGGATGCTTTATCCGCCACATAATCCGACAAACAGCGGTTATATTGCCCGGCCGGTTTCTTACTTTGCTGACGCAGCTGATGTAACCTCATCCGCTGCTGTGAGCGGGTATCATCCTGGTACAGGATCAAATCATCTTGCTCGCGTAACGCCGGGAATAAACCAAACACCGCTTTGGCTTTAACCTGGCCGTTATTAATCAAATCATCGAGCATGGCATTGGCATCGTTAAAGAGTTTTTTCGCTTCTTCGCCGATAAGCTCATGCTCAAGAATTTTCGGATATTTGCCCGAGAGCTGCCAGGTCATAAAAAACGGCGTCCAGTCGATATAGTTTCTGATCTCGGTTAAATCCAGCTCATCGAGTACGGTAACACCAAGCTTATTCGGGGTTTTCGGCTGATAATGCTCAAAGCTGAGCGGCGTCGCATTCTCCCGCGCCTGCTCCAGCGACACTAAACTCGAGCGCGGGCCTTTTTTATAATGACGTTCACGCACCCGCCGGTATTCGTCCGTCTGGCGCGCCATAAATGCCGGGCGTAATTCATCCGACAATAAGCTGGTGACCACGGAAACCGAACGCGAAGCATTCGGCACATACACCACAGGGTGCTGATACTGGGGTTCAATTTTCACTGCGGTATGGGCTTTTGAGGTGGTAGCCCCGCCAATTAACAGCGGCAGGTTAAAGTCCTGCCGTTTCATCTCCTTGGCAACATGTACCATTTCATCCAGCGACGGGGTGATCAAGCCGGACAGGCCGATGATATCGACCTTTTCCTCACGGGCCACACGTAAGATCTCTTCACAGGAAACCATCACCCCGAGATCGATAATGTCATAGTTATTACACTGCAGCACCACGCCGACAATGTTTTTGCCGATATCGTGCACGTCCCCTTTTACCGTGGCCAACAGCACTTTACCATTGGAGCTGACTTCGGTTTTTTCTGCCTCAATAAAAGGATTGAGATAGGCCACCGCCTGCTTCATCACCCGGGCGGATTTCACCACCTGGGGCAAAAACATTTCCCCGGCGCCAAACAGGTCGCCGACAATATTCATGCCGTCCATCAGCGGCCCCTCAATCACATCCAAAGGCCGGTCGGCTTCAAGGCGGGCCGCTTCGGTATCTTCAACGATAAATTCATTGATACCTTTGACCAGGGCATGTTCCAGGCGCTTATTAACCGGCAATTCCCGCCAGCTTAAATCCACAGCCGAGCTTTTACTGCCCCCCTGGCCGCGGAAGGCTTCAGCCACTTCCAGCAAACGTTCGGTTGCCCCATCGTCGCTGTTTTGAATCACATCTTCCACCGCCAGGCGTAAATTATCCGGAATATCGGAATAGATGGCGAGCTGGCCGGCATTGACTATGCCCATATCCATGCCGTTTTTAATGGCATGATATAAAAACACCGCGTGTATGGCTTCACGTACCGGATTATTGCCCCTAAAAGAGAAAGAAACATTGGAAACACCGCCGGAGATCATGGCATGAGGCAGGTTTTCTTTGATATCCGCCACCGCTTCGATAAAGTCGAGGGCATAATTATTATGCTCCTCGATACCTGTGGCTACGGCAAAAATATTAGGGTCAAAAATGATATCTTCCGGCGGAAAGCCAATTTCGTTCACCAGGATATGATAAGCGCGCTGGCAAATTTCAAACTTACGCACCCGGGTATCTGCCTGGCCGACTTCATCAAAAGCCATCACAATCACGGCAGCGCCGTAACGGCGCAATAATGTTGCCTGCCTGCGGAAGATTTCTTCACCTTCTTTTAAGCTGATGGAGTTCACTATGCCCTTGCCCTGGATACATTGCAGCCCCGCTTCGAGGATATCCCATTTGGAGGAGTCAATCATGATCGGCACCTTGGCGATATCCGGCTCACCGGCAATCAGGTTCAAAAAGCGCACCATGGCCGCTTTTGAATCCAGCATGCCTTCATCCATATTGATATCGATGATCTGGGCGCCGTTCTCCACCTGCTGCAGTGCCACGGCAATGGCCTGATCATAATTTTCTTCGGTGATCAAACGCTTAAATATCGCTGAGCCGGTAACATTGGTACGCTCGCCGACATTCACGAATAAGCTGTCACCGGCGATGTTCAGCGCTTCCAAACCGGACAGGCGACAGCTAATGTCACGGGCTTTAATTTCCCTTGGCTTGAGCCCTTCAACCGAGTCCAGCATACCCCTGATATGCGCAGGCGTAGTACCGCAGCAGCCGCCGATAATGTTTAAAAATCCCGACTGTGCCCATTCCTTCACATGGCTATTCATGTCCTCTACCGAGAAATCGTATTCACCAAAAGCATTGGGCAAACCGGCATTGGGGTGGGCAGAAACCGCGACATCGCTGATGCGGCTGAGCTCTTCAACATACTGGCGTAATTCCACCGGCCCCAAGGCACAGTTAAGGCCAAAGGAAATCGGTTTGGCATGACGCAGGGAATTATAAAAAGCTTCCGTGGTTTGCCCTGACAGGGTCCGGCCGGATGCATCGGTAATGGTGCCGGAAATCATCACAGGTAAACGCAGGTTCAGCTGCTCAAAGGCTTCTTCCACCGCAAAAATGGCCGCCTTGGCATTAAGGGTATCGAAAATGGTTTCGATAAGAATAATATCACTGCCCCCTTCAATCAGGGCCAGGGTGGATTCTATATAAGCTGTTTTTAACTGCTCAAAGGTCACATTACGATAAGCGGGATCATTCACATCCGGCGAGATCGAGCAGGTACGGTTGGTCGGCCCGAGCACCCCGGCAACAAACCTGGGCTTATCCGGGGTCTTGCGGTTATACTCATCCGCCACCTCACGCGCCAGCTGCGCCGCCACCTTATTGATTTCCGCGCTGATATCGGCCATCTCGTAATCGTCCATGGCGATAGTCGTGGCATTAAAGGTATTGGTTTCCAGAATATCCGCCCCGGCTTCCAGGTATTCACGGTGAATATCCCGGATAATGTCCGGCTGGGTGAGCACCAGAAGGTCATTATTGCCCTTTACATCACAGTGCCAGTCGGCAAAGCGCTCACCGCGGTAATCCTGCTCTTCGAGCTTATACGCCTGGATCATAGTGCCCATGGCGCCATCGAGGATTAGGATCCTGCTGCTTAGTTGCTGTGAAAATAAATCAAAAGAGTCAGACTGCTTCATATTAAACTCCCGGGTGGATGGCCTGGATATTATCGGCATCCAATTTATAAGGTGTGATTTGATAAACGTAATAGTTGAGCCAGTTGGTAAACAGTAAACTACCATGGCTGCGCCAGGTGCTCTGCGGCGACTTGCCGGGATCATTTTCCGGGAAATAAAACTCAGGTATTGTTGGCGATAAATCCGCCTGCAGATCCCTCTGATATTCTTCGGCTAAAGTGCTGGCATCATATTCCGGGTGCCCGGTCAGATAAACCTGCTGCTTGTTTTCACTCGCCGCCAGGTAGACGCCGGCAGTATCTGATTCTGCCAGCACTTTCAAACCCGGGATAGAAAGGTAGTCTTCTTTGCTGATATAACCATAGCGGGAATGCGGCACTTTAAAACTTTCATCAAAGCCCCGGGTCAACTGCTCCCTGGCATCCAGCGGACTGTGATTATAGACCCCGGAAAGCTTATGCTCACGCAAGTGGCGATTAATGCCGTAATGATGATACAGGGCGGCATGGGCGGCCCAGCAGGAAAACATGGTGGAAGTAACATTTTTTTCCGCCCAGTCAAAGACCTCGCAAATCTTATCCCAGAACGTTACTTGCTGATAATCAAGCAGGGCCAGCGGCGCCCCTGTGATGATCAGACCATCGTATTGCTTGTCCTTGATATCGTCAAACAGGCGATAAAAATTATCCAGATGCTCTTTAGGGGTATGCCTGGACTCATCGGCATGGATACGGACAAACTCAACATTGATCTGCAACGGGGTATTGGCCAGCATGCGCAAAATTTGTACTTCGGTGGCGATCTTATTCGGCATCAGGTTGAGTATCGCCACTTCCATCGGACGAATGTCCTGATTCACCGCCCTGTGCTCTGACATCACAAAGATATTCTCATTATCAAGAATGGATAAAGCGGGTAACTGATCCGGAATTTTAATGGGCATAACTATCAACCTAATCAAGAGCACTAAGATATAAAGTGCCTAATGTGACTTGGAAATCTAGAAATGTCAACTTCTAAACGTTTAGACGTCTATAATATTTTAATCATACCTTTCTGCTTTCCGGTAATTATAAACCACCGGGGTATTCACACCATTTACTCGCTTGTCCAAGTACACTTTACTCGCACCGATAATGTTAAAATTCGGCTCAAAGCCGTCAGGGCAAGACTCGAGAAAGATAGAAGTTAAAAGCAAGTGAGCTAAAGGAGAAGTAACAGCATAGAGGTTGTTGCTGCTTAAATAAACCAGGGGCGGCGCATATACCGCCCCTGGTTTTAGTTAACTCACAATAATTAGCGATTACTTAAAGCAGTATTGACGCCGTTATTGGCAAAACCAACAATATCCGCGCTGCCATCACCGTTAAGGTCCGCCATCATCCTGGGATGATTTTCAACACGCCAGCCACCGGCACTATAGCCAAATGAGGCCACCCCTAACTGTGCTGAGGAAAAGGTGCCATTACCATTGGATAAAGCAGTATAAACCCCACCATTGGCAAAACCGACGATATCGTCACGGCCATCGCTGTTCACATCTGCCATCATGCGGGGATGGTTTTCAACACGCCAGCCTCCGGCATTATAACCAAATGCTGCTATTCCCAACCTGGCCGGGGAAAAGGTACCATTGCCGTTTGATAATGCGGTATAAACACCGCCATTGGCAAAACCGACAATATCGGCGTTGCCATCGCCATTGACATCCGAGATCATGCGGGGATGGCTTTCAACGCGCCAGCCACCGGCATTATAGCCAAAGGCCGCTATGCCCAACCGGGCCGGGGCAAAAGTTCCGTCGCCATTAGACAAGGCGGTATAAACGCCGCCATTGGCAAAACCGACAATATCGGCACGGCCGTCGTCATTAATATCCGACATCATACGGGGATGGCTTTCAACGCGCCAGCCACCGGCATTATAGCCAAAGGCCGCTATGCCCAACCGGGCCGGGACAAAAGTACCGTCGCCATTAGACAAGGCGGTATAAACGCCGCCATTGGCAAAACCGACAATATCGGCACGGCCATCACCATTAATATCTGACATGATACGGGGATGGCTTTCAACGCGCCAGCCCCCGGCATTATAGCCAAAGGCAGCTATGCCCAACCGGGCCGAAGCAAAGGTACCGTTACCGTTTGACAAGGCGGTATAAACACCGCCATTGGCAAAACCGACAATATCGGCGCTGCCGTCACCATTAACGTCCGCCATCATGCGAGGGTGGCTTTCCACGCGCCACCCCCCGGCCGAATAACCAAAAGCAGCAATCCCTAACCGGGCCGTGGCAAAAGTACCGTCACCATTGGATAATGCGGTATAAACGCCACCATTGGCAAAACCAACCACATCGTCCAGGGAGTCGCCGTTGACATCTGCCATCATGCGGGGATGATTAGCAACACGCCAGCCACCTGCGTCATATCCAAAGGCGGCAAGCCCTAACTTGACACTATCAAAACCAGTCGTATTTACTATCGGTAAAACCGAAGAATTATCAACAATAGCCGCCATACTGGTACCGGAATTACGGCCGCCGCTGGAGGTACAACCGCCATTCGTGTGCACAGCGACAATATTTCCATTATTATTTAGTACCCCGGATCCTGAAGAGCCAGGTTCGGTATCGAGCTGGGCATAGGTAAGCCTGTTACCGCTTGACAGCACATCGTTGCCAGCCTCAAGCTGCTTGGCTTCGCCCAGCGGATGCTGAATGATCAGTATTTCATTGGCTGTCTGTACCTGGACATTACGCCAGCCATAGCGAGTACCCGGTGAACCTTGCAATACTAAAATGGCATAATCCAGGCTATTGTCATCACCATCTTCCAACACAGATTCAATGTTGAAAAACTCCTGGTTTCGCACAACTCCCGAGGTAGCATTTAACTGGTAATTAAACGCAACAACATCATTGGTGGTGCCGGAATCAATACAATGGCTCGCGGTTAGGAAAAGCTGCTCACTGATAAGGGTACCAGAGCAGTAACTGCCCGCACTATTGCTTGCCGAACTTTTCATTGCGCCAACGGACGCTTGATGAGCATCGACAAAGGCAAGATCAAAGCCTAAATTCTGATACCTGTTGTCATAGCTTTCGACATGCTGCAGATCATTCGGACCGCATATACTTTCGGGGAGATTACGGTTAACAATAAAATGCTCACCTTCCGTGAGTTTCCTCACAAATGCGTCATTTTCGCCGGCATAAATATTGGCTATGCAAGCCAGGGTCACTGTAACACTTAACAGTTTTTTTGATATTTTCAAAAGTAACTTCCTTATTATTAACACCACGGCCATTCCATGGCGCATAAAGATAATACATTGAAGTTATTAAAGAAAAACATTACATAGCATTACAGTATGGTAAAGCCTGCAGGATAGGGAAATTGACATGCTTGAGCGCAAAAAACCGGCAAAAAAAAACCATTGCCGGGCAATGGTTTTTATTTATTAAGTGACAGCTTAACTATGCCGCTTGATATGGCATATTGATTAAACTTACTCGCTTACGCCTTCTTCCTGTGCTTCGTTATCAGCATGTTTCGTTAATAACAGCTCGCGCAGGCGGCCGTCAATTTCCTGGGCCATTTCAGGGTGTTGGTCCAGGTATTTAGTGGCATTAGCTTTACCCTGACCAATACGTTCGCCGTTATAGCTATACCAGGCACCGGCTTTTTCTACCATTTTATGCTGCACACCCAGGTCGATTAACTCACCCAGGCTGTTGATACCTTCACCGTAAAGGATTTGGAATTCAACTTGTTTAAACGGCGGAGCAATTTTATTTTTAACAACCTTAACCCGGGTCTCGTTACCAACGATTTCATCACCGCTTTTCACTGCGCCGATACGACGGATATCCAAACGTACCGAAGCGTAGAATTTCAGGGCATTACCACCGGTAGTGGTTTCCGGGCTACCGAACATCACACCAATTTTCATACGGATTTGGTTGATGAAGATCAGCATGGTATTAGACTGCTTCAGGTTACCGGTTAACTTACGCATTGCCTGGGATAACATACGGGCTTGTAAGCCCATGTGAGAGTCACCCATGTCACCTTCGATTTCCGCTTTTGGCGTTAGTGCTGCAACTGAATCGACCACGATAACATCGATAGCGCCAGAGCGGGTTAACATGTCACAAATCTCTAAAGCCTGCTCACCGGTATCCGGCTGAGACACTAAAAGATCATTGATGTTAACACCCAGCTTTTCCGCATAAATAGGGTCAAGGGCATGCTCGGCATCAACGAAAGCACAAATTTTTCCGTTACGCTGGGCTTCGGCAATTACTTCCAGAGTTAAGGTGGTTTTACCACTCGATTCCGGACCGTAAATTTCAACAACACGTCCTAAAGGTAAGCCACCGGCACCCAAGGCGACATCCAGACCCAGAGATCCGGTAGAAATAGTTTCGACTTCCATGCTGCGGTTTTCACCCAGTTTCATGATTGAGCCTTTACCAAACTGACGTTCAATCTGGCTTAACGCTGCTGAAAGTGCTTTTTCTTTGTTATCGTCCATTTATCGCTCCACAATTACGATAGGTTTAATCTGTTTCAATGACGCCAGTATACTGTATAGTCGTACAGTATCAAGTCCTTTCGTTATTTAAATTAAACTTTAGCGGCAAGTTCCAACCTAAAGCATTGTTAATAAATAAAAATTATTTTTAGCATTTAACGATTAACCTCTGACTGACAATACTCCTACAGCATTTCTATACAGGTATTTTTACTGTACAAATAATTTAAGCCAGCCCCCGGGGTAATAACTAAAGATTCTCCCCTGAGGCTGTGGCATAATTCCCGGCAAATAATTTCCCGCATGTTTAATGCCTGTTAACAAATAATCCAAGAGCAATGACAACAACAGATTTTTCCTCCCATACCCCGATGATGCGCCAGTATCTGACCATTAAAGCCGAGTTTCCCCATATATTGGTGTTCTACCGCATGGGAGATTTTTATGAGCTGTTTTTTGACGATGCCAAAAAAGCCTCGGATTTATTAGATATCTCCCTTACCGCCCGGGGAAAATCCGGCGGCAATGCCATTCCAATGGCGGGGGTGCCTTATCATGCGGTGGAAACCTACCTGGCAAAATTAGTCCAGCTTGGTGAATCGGTAGCCCTTTGTGAGCAAATTGGCGATCCCGCCACCAGCAAAGGTCCGGTAGAACGTAAAGTGGTTAAAGTTGTCACCCCAGGCACCGTCAGCGACGAGGCATTATTATCCGACAGACAGGATAACCTGATTGTCGCCATCGCCGAGACAGCCCAGGGATTTGGTTTGGCCTATCTGGACATGACCAGCGGCCGTTTTGTGTTAACCGAGCCCAGAAGCAGCGAACAGTTACAGGCAGAGTTACAGCGTTTATCACCGGCGGAACTACTCTACCCAGAGTCTTTCTCCGAAATGACCTTAATTGACCACAGAAAAGGCCTGCGTCGTCGTCCCGACTGGGAATACGATCTTGATACCGCAGTTAAATTGCTCAACAAACAATTTGGCACTAAAGAGCTGTCAGGTTTTGGCGTGAGTGAGCAAACCCGTGGCCTAGCCGCCGCCGGTTGTCTTTTCCAATATGTAAAAGACAGTCAGCGCACCGCCCTGCCCCATATCCGCGCCATTATTAGTGAGTCTTCCGCCACCGGTGTAGTGCTTGATGCCGCCACCCGCCGCAACCTGGAATTAACCATGAACCTCTCCGGCGGTCTGGAAAATACCCTGGCATCCATTTTGGATAAAAGCGCTACCCCTATGGGTTCAAGGCTGCTGAAACGCTGGCTGCATTTCCCGCTAAGAGAATTAAACACTCTCAGCAACAGACAAAATGCCATTAGCGATATCTTAGCACACGATTTGCAGCAAGAGCTTTTCGACTTACTCAAACCTTTAGGGGATGTTGAACGTATCGTCTCCCGTATCGCGTTAAGATCCGCCCGTCCGCGCGACTTTGCCCGTTTACGTAATGCCCTACAGCAACTGGATGAATTACAACAGGTACTCGCAGTAAGCCCCAAAGATTATTTACTGCAACTGGCGCGGGATACTAAACCGCTGCCAGAAATCCAGGGATTGCTGGAGCAGGCAATCATAGACAACCCACCGGTACTAATCCGCGACGGCGGCGTGATCGCCCCGGGCTATCACCAGGAACTGGACAGGTTACGCGACTTAAGCGACGGCGCCACCAGCTTACTGTCGGAAATTGAAGAAAGAGAAAAAGCCCGTACCGGCATTCACAGCCTGAAAGTAGGTTATAACAAGGTACACGGCTTCTTCATTGAAGTGGGCCGCGCCTCTGCCGGTGACGTGCCGCCGGAATATATCCGCCGCCAGACCCTGAAAAACAATGAACGCTATATTACCGAAGAGCTGAAACAACACGAAGAAACCGTACTCAGCGCCCAAAGTAAATTCCTGGCACTGGAAAAACGTCTATATGACGAGCTTTTCGACAAAGTATTACCTGAGCTGGCTCAATTGCAGCAACTGGCCCAAGGCCTGGCAGAGTTAGACGTATTAAATACCTTCGCAGAAAGAGCAGAAACCTTAAATTATGTAAAACCCAGCCTAAGCAACACACCCGGTATCGAAATAGAAGCAGGCCGCCACCCGGTAGTAGAGCAAATGACCGAAGATGCCTTTATTGCCAACCCGGTCGCCTTAAACCAGGATCGGAAAATGCTGATCATTACCGGCCCGAACATGGGCGGTAAATCAACCTATATGCGCCAAACCGCCTTAATCGTGCTGTTAGCCCATATCGGCTGTTACGTACCGGCAAGCACGGCAAAAATCGGCATGGTAGATCGCATCTTCACCCGTATCGGCGCCTCTGACGATCTCGCCAGCGGCCGCTCGACCTTTATGGTGGAAATGACAGAAACCGCCAATATTTTACATAATGCCACCGATAAAAGCCTGGTACTGCTCGATGAAATCGGCCGCGGCACCAGCACCTATGACGGTTTATCCCTGGCCTGGGCCTGCGCAGAAATGCTCGCCAATAAAACCCGCGCCTTTACCCTGTTCGCCAGCCACTATTTCGAGCTGACCCTGCTGGCAGAGCAAATTCCCAGCCTGGCCAATGTGCACCTGGATGCAGTTGAGCATAACGACAATATTATTTTTATGCACGCAGTGCAGGAAGGGGCTGCGAGTAAAAGCTTCGGCTTGCAGGTGGCACAACTTGCCGGGGTACCAAAAACCGTGATCCACAGGGCAAAACAAAGATTGGCCGAGTTGGAAAACCAACAGGCACCGTCAATCTTACCGGCCAGTGAAGCCAGCTTTGAACAGCTGCCACTGATGGATAACCATCCTGTGGTGGATGTTTTAGCCGCTACTGATATTAATGACTTAAGCCCGAGACAGGCACTGGATTTGCTTTTTAACCTTAAAGAACAGCTGTAATCACAGCCAATTTTTAAGAATTTAAAAATGAAACACTTCCCTAGAGAAGTGTTTCATTTTTTTATGTTATAGCAACTTTTTTAGACAAGAGTATGCGGCTTACAGTGTAGTTTATAACAACATTTGAAACAGAAGGGGGGATTCTGTTTCAGTGATTTTTAGACCGGTTTTGCCACACAGCGGATATTTCGTCGTAAACAAAATGGGCCAAAGTAAGGTTTGCTTTGTGCCAACAACAGACACCCGCAATCATTTCAAATAACTCATCAAAGTTTAAAACATTAGTAGAACGCTCAAAAAACAAACTTGACACAAGTAATCGTATTCCCTAGAATCGCCCCCGTTTTAATTTATATCTAAATTCGTTGGAGAGTTTTTGCTAGAGAATCGGGTAATTGTAAGTTCATAGTCCAAAGGACTAGTGAACATAGAAAACTAATTTAACCCCCATCATTTATTTTAATGAAGGGAGTGTTTTCATATGCAATTACTATTTGGGATTACTCCAGTGAATATATCAAAAAACGACCAACGCGTTCTACACGTGCTCGCACTAGGTGGCGAAATTCAATATCGCCGTGAAAACGGTAAAATCCATAAAGTTATCTGTTACACGAATGACGGTCTAGTTCTGTCTAATTGTACACTTGATAGCTTCAAACGCTTGAAAAGCAAGAAACTCATTAGCTCAAAGAAAGGGCAACCTTATCGAATTACTCGATTAGGAGCTAACTCTGTCCGTTCTCAAATGTTTCAACGCTATTAGAGCCAGAAAAATCCTGACATTTACATTAAAGTTAGTGAACTAGCAGTATCATGCTAGCCACTTCACTCTGCTGTGACTGTCAAGAAAACACTGCGCTCTAAAGGCTGTTTAGAAAAAATTTTGATGGTCACTGAGAGTTATCCCAATACATTCTAATGAATATCAATATTCTTATTTCAAATACGCCTAAGCGCAGTAAATCAAAAGCAACTGCTTTATTTACTTAAGAGGTATTAGAAGATGAAATCATCTGAAAAAAAAATCGTTAAAAACATTCACTTTTTAGCATTTGGTGAAGAAGGAAAAGAAACATCTGAACTTGCTGAAGCATTTTTAGCTGAACCAGACACTATTTCTATAAGTGCTGAACGTGAGGGAAAAATGGTAGGCAATGTACTTTTTACGCCATTCGTATTTGAAGAGCACCCTGATAAAAAATGTTATTTACTTGCGCCGATAGGTGTATTGCCAGAGTACCAGCGTGGATTTGGCGTTGGTAAAGAGTTAATGCAAGCAGGTATAAAGAAATTGAAGTCTATGGGAACAGATGCAATTTTTGTATTAGGTGTACCTACATATTACCCACAATATGGCTTTGTACCTACAGATAAGCAAACACCTTATCCTGACCTACTTACGATACCAGAATCATGGATGGTTCTTGAACTCAGTGAAGGCGTACTAAATTCGCTTGGTGGCAAAACGTATGCTAATAAGCCGTTTATGAATCCTATGTTTTGGGATACCTCAGGGCGAGGTTAATACCAAATAGCTTTGGACTTAATTCACTCTATAAAGATATCTGGGCTAGATTTCATCTAGCCCAGAACTAAAATATAAGGATTCAATAAATGAATACACCATACAAAATTCAATATGAAGCTTTTGTGAATGCTGGAGGTTTATATGATGATAGACATGCAAAATTGTATGCCGAATTTGCCGAAAACTTAATTGCGGATGGTAGTTTTTCTATCGTATACAAAGATGTAGCTCACGCTTGCTATACCCCGATAACAATTGATAAAGCGCCACATTTAAAGTGCTATGTTTTAGCTCCTTTAGCAGTATTACCCGAGTACCAAAGGAAAGGTTATGCTACGAGGTTAATGGAAGAGGCTGAAGAACAGCTTAATGCTGATATGATTTTTGTTATGGGAGAGCCATTCCATTATGGAAATCGCTACAATACGCCACATAACGTTTTACCTCCTGTGAGGACTCAGGCACCTTTAGTGTGCTGGTTTGCACGAGAACTAACAGAAGGTGCATTAAATGGGATTGGTGAATCTACTTCATCAATCAAAGGGCCTTATGCTGAACCCTTAATGTGGGGGCACCCGAGTGAGCAGGTTTAGTCTGTCCTCTTTTTGATAGGCGAATCTGGTAAATAGGGAGCATAGCTCCCTATAATTTTCAATATTGAAAGTCTGCTTTTCGCTCATTGCGGACCTTATCCAGTTCAATGCCCTGACTTCCGCTTTGCGCACTTTCGAGCCATTTGCTCTTAATGGATTTAAGTCGCAAGCCAGAATCAAAACTCGGAACACTTTGCGGGAAAGTGTTTCAAAATACGATTGATGGCGAGTGATTTTCTAAATTGCCCCCCAAAAAACCCTTACCTACTGCAGCTGAAAAAGACTAAAAACCTATCCCACTTTATAACCAAGAACCAGCCATTACTGTTGATTTTTACAGCCTTTTGTACTATGACTAATAGGTAAACCATTCACCAGCGGAGGTGCTTAACAAAGAGAACCAGCAGATAAACCAAGCGCTCCCCCTAAGTGCTACAACACTCAGAGGAAGCTAACCACAACAGATAAATAAGGTATCCACCATGGCTAACTATAATGATATGCCAGAGTTTCACTCGGTTAAAGTTTCTTTAACAGAAAATATACCTGACCTTATGCCTAACCTTATGTCTAACCTTAGGCACCTGCCAATAACCAGTAGCAAGCTTGCCCATTACTGTGCACTACCAAGTATCATAGGAGGGCAATATCATGTCTGAATCAACCGGCCCAAATACCGACTACGAAGCTAAACGAAAGCAGCTATCAAGTGAGTGTCTCGATCTTTGCGACGACTTTAGCAAGTTTAGCGATGAATGCTCCTTTCTCTGTGATGCCTTCGCCGCGGTTGCCCGCGAGCCCGAATGCATCACCCCACCAACCAGTGAAGGTATCTGGCATGTATGTTATCGCTTAAAAATTCAGATCAGAGACTACCGGGATAAAATGGATAAGATCCTCCAGGGGTTACGCGATCTTAAACCTGAACAACCGGTTTAACTAATTGACTTAACTAAAGGAAAAGGCTTGGGTGAGCTAACACTGGCAAGTTGGTATCTTGCTGGCTCACCCAAACAAAAATTCAGCCCTATTATCTACCGGGCATAAGCTACTAACACCGCGTTTTATAACCACCCATATATAAAAAAGCCTTACCGCCAAGGCGATAAGGCTTAAAAACTACAGAGTGTAATGATACTTACCGCTTAAGGTATCTATCGTTAGTTTTGGAAAATTGCTTCTATTGACAAGTTTTGCTGGCTTAAAATATCACGCAGGCGTTTTAACGCTTCCACCTGAATCTGTCTTACCCGCTCGCGGGTGAGGCCAATTTCCACGCCGACATCTTCAAGAGTTGCCGCTTCGTAACCCATTAAACCAAAACGCCGCGCCAGCACTTCCCGCTGCTTGGAGTTGAGCTCATTGAGCCAGTGGATGATATTGTTGTTCATATCTTCCGATTGCAGGTCCCCTTCCGGGCCGCCGCTTTTTTCATCGGGAATGACATCCAGCAGGGCTTTTTCGGTATCGCCGCTAAAGGGAGAATCTACTGAGGTAATACGCTCATTGAGCCTGAGCATTTTGCTGACATCTGCCACCGGCTTATCCAGGGCTACGGCTATTTCTTCGGCTGTGGGTTCGTGGTCAAGCTTTTGCACCAGCTCGCGGGCGGCGCGTAGATAGATATTGAGTTCTTTAACAACATGGATAGGTAAACGTATGGTGCGGGTCTGGTTCATGATCGCCCGTTCAATCGTTTGTCGTATCCACCAGGTGGCGTAAGTGGAGAAGCGGAAGCCCCGTTCGGGGTCGAATTTTTCTACGGCGCGGATCAGGCCTAAGTTTCCTTCTTCGACTAAATCCAGTAAAGGCAAACCTCGGTTGTTATAGCGCCGTGCTATTTTAACCACTAACCTTAGATTGCTTTCGATCATGCGTTTGCGGGATGGTTCGTCACCTTTAAGTGCCAGACGAGAAAAGTAGACTTCCTCTTCTGCGGTCAGTAACGGGGAAAAACCAATTTCACTTAAATACAACTGGGTTGCATCCAAGTTCGCCGAGACCTCATCCTGAGCCTTTAACGAGACCTCCTGTTCGCTGTTCTTATCATCAATAACAACTTCATTTAGTTCTTTTTGTTTGCCCATGCTATATCTCCCATAATTTAGCAAAGCTTAAAAATACTGATTAAATGTTCACGTTGGCTCCAATAATCCGTTTATAGATATTATTATTTTTTTGGTAAGTACTTCAGTGGATTGACCGATTTGCCCCGAAAGCGAACTTCAAAATGAAGCATGACTCTTTCAGATTCGGTGTCTCCCATGTTGGCGATAACATCACCTGCTTTCACAAGTTGCTGTTCTTTCACTTTAATTTGGTCATTATGGGCGTAGGCACTTAAATAATCATCGTTGTGTTTAACGATAATTAAATTTCCATATCCCCTTAACGCGTTACCCGCATACACCACTTTACCCGCTGCGGCGGCTTTAACCGCGTTGCCCCGACGACCGGCAATATCTATTCCTTTGTTGCCTTGGGGTGCAGTTGAAAATTTCGCTATTACCTTCCCTACCGCAGGCCAGCGCCATTCACGAATTTTTTGCGAATAACTATTCTGGGGTAAAGTTGATTTTTTGCTTAATTTTTGTTCACTTGCACTCTTACCATACGCTTGCTTTTTAATCGGTGCAACTGGTTTCTTCACTACTTTAGCAATGGTCTTACCAGAGTTTTTAGTCGATTTTTTAGCGGAGGCGGCGACTTTACTCGCTTTCGTCACTTTTGGCGTCAAGATCAATTTTTGACCGGGGAAGATTTTATAAGGGGCGGAGATCTTATTAATTTGTGCCAGTTTCCTGACATCAAGGTTGGCGCGCCAGGCAATAGAATATAAAGTTTCTCCTTTTTTCACCTGATATTCGGTAGCACTAATACTGTTTTTTACCCGCTGTTTCAGCGGCACGCTGCCATGGACATCGGCAACCGGCGCCGGGGTTTGCCGGCTGCTGCAGGCAGATAACAACAAACAACAAAAGAAAACCGCAGCACTGCTACGGTTAAAATTTAATATTTCCTTAATAATATCAGTCATCTCATTGCCACAATAAAAAACGCTTAACACCCGGCTCAAAGATAACGCCGTTAAAAATGCTTATCAAGATTAAATCTGTAACGCAAACTTTCAAAAAACATCAGCGGCTGAGAAAGTAAGCCAGGATCGCCAGTATCACAACGCCCCACCCCAGGGCATCCACCCATTGCCTTAGTTTTTGCTCCATTTTTTCGCCGCCCCATTGAATCAGGCCCGCCACTAGGAAAAAGCGCATGCCGCGCCCCACCGCCGACGCAAATAAAAACGGTAAAAAGGCCATTTGCAGGAAACCGGCACTGACGGTAAATAACTTATAGGGGATCGGGGTGAACCCCGCTAAAAACACCACCCAGAAGCCCCAGCGGGTAAACCAGTCGGTGACTTGATCAAAGCGTGCCTGGTAACCCAGCTCAGTGATCACCGGCTGGATCCAGGGTTCGAACATCAAATAACCCAGAACATAACCGACAATACCACCGATAACAGACGAGACTGTGGTCAGCGCTGCCAGCGACCAGGCTTTTTTCGGTTTCGCCAGCACCATAGGGGCCAGCAATACATCCGGGGGAATAGGGAAAAACACCGACTCGGCAAAGGTTAATACTGCCAGGGCTTTGGGCGCCAGCTTATGCTCGGCCCAGCGCATGGTCCACTCATATAGGGCGGAAAAAATTCTCATAATAAGGTTCCCGGTACTAGGGGAACAAAACGCACCGCCTCTACCTGTTGTTCATGAAACTGATCACCCTTGCGGGTGATGATTTTTAATACCTGCTGCTGCTCCCCCACCGGGATCACCAAACGGCCGTTGTCGCTCAACTGCTCAAGCAGGGCTTGCGGTACCTGGTTGGGCGCGGCGGTGACAATAATGGCTTCAAACGGTGCCTTACTGGCCCAGCCCTGCCAGCCGTCGCCGTGTTTCATCGACACATTATGCAGATCCATGGCCTGCAGCCGCCTTTTCGCCTGCCACTGCAGCGATTTAATACGCTCCACCGAAAATACCCGGTTGGTTAACTGCGCCAGTATCGAGGTCTGATAGCCGGAGCCGGTGCCGATTTCCAAAATACTGCCGGGCGTCCCCTCCGCCAGCAATAACTCAGACATTTTTGCCACGATATAAGGCTGGGAAATGGTTTGTCCCTGGCCTATCGGCAGCGCGGTATTGTCATAGGCCTTATGAGCCAGAATTTCCGGCACGAAAATATGGCGCGGGCTGCGGGCAATGGCTTGTAATACCTGCTGGTTTTGAATGCCTTCAGCAAAGAGTTTTTGCGCGAGGATTTCTCCGCTGCGCCCGGACTTGCCGCCGATATTGCTGTTTACTCTGCTCTTGTTTAAAGTCATAACGTCAATTCACTCATCCACTCGGTCATTTGCTCCATGCTTTTATAGGCAGTCATATCCACGGTTAACGGCGTAACCGAGGCATAACCATTGGCGACCGCATGAAAATCTGTGCCTTCACCGGCATCCTGCTCCTGGCCCAACGAGCCATACCAGTAAATATCACGACGCCAGGGATCCTGTGTTTTTTTCATGGTTTCCGCTTTATGGCGGTTGCCAAGGCGGGTCACCCTGATGCCTTTTAAGTCTTCAATGGCGACATCCGGCACATTTAAATTGATGATTTGATCCGCCGGCAACGGATGCTGCTGCAACCGTTTTATCAGCTGAGCGGCAACTATGGCTGCCGTCTGGTAATGTTGCTCATGTTTGCCCACCAGGGAAACGGCAATTGCCGGCATCCCCATATGACGGCCTTCGGTGGCGGCGGCAACCGTACCGGAATAAAGCACATCATCGCCTAAGTTAGCGCCGTTATTGATCCCCGCCACCACCAGGTCGGGCAAGGGGTCCATCAACTGGCTGATACCAAGATGCACCGAGTCGGTCGGCGTACCGTTAACCGAAATAAAGCCGTTATCAAGCGTTTGCGCCCGCAAAGGATTTAATAAGGTCAGGGAGTTACTGGCGCCGCTGCAATTCCTGTCGGGGGCAATAACCGTTACCTCGGCAAATTTCACCAGCTCCTGATGCAGTACCTTGATACCTAAGGCATGCACACCATCATCATTGCTTAATAAAATATTCATCTTGTTATCCATTTAAAAAGACCGCTTTGGGGTTAACCGGCCGCAGGTTTTGTTTCATCCGCAGTGGCTTGGTTACGCCCGACGGCCCGCTCGGTGAGATCGGTATAATCGACTAATTCCCTTAAAATGGTCGTGGCATAACAGCCCGACGGCAGGGAGAAAGTTAAGGTCACGCTGTCTTGCCCCGTGCTGATATCGGTGCCGGCAACATTTAAGCGGATACGCCGCCTTTCCTGTTTTAAACCAAACTTGGCCAATCCCTGACAAAAGTCCGGGTGCTGCGCCATCAGCTCTTGCTCAAAAGCCAAAACCGCGCCTGTGGTTTTCAGCTCCCCCGCCCCCCACATGGGCGCGGTAATATCGATATCTTTGTCCCTCAGACGCCCCTTTAACAGTTCGTCGATTTCCTCGGCTAAAAATACCGATTGCGTGCCTGCCAGCATACAAACATCGCCCGGCGCCAAGACATCAAAGGTGTTATCCTCAATTCTTTGGCTCACCGCCTGATTAAACAGATAGGAGCGTGCCGCCGATAAATAGATACCGCGCTTTTTCTTGTCTTTCACCTTAGTACCGGCAAAGAGCTCCCCGGCCCTGGCGATATTGCCGCCGTCGATACCAAAACGCTGCTCGCCGAAATAATTGGGTACACCCTGAGCGATAATTTGTTGCCACTTTTGTTTTAAGCTCTCAATATTGGTGACATTGCGCAGGGTAATTTCAAAGCGGTTGCCTGTTAAGGCGCCGGTCTTGAGTTTTTTGTTGTGACGGGCATAAGCAAGTACCTCGACCCCGTCGATAACCAGATCGCTGAGATCATAAACCTGTTTTCCCGGCACATGTACCCCGAACCACTGTTCGGTCACCGCAAACCTGTCTTTTAACCCGGCATAAGAAACCAGGGCCTCTTTGACCTTAAAGTATTTGGCCAATTGCCTGGCGACATAAACGGTATTGGCGCCGGTTTTACGGATATGGATATACAGGTGCTCGCCTTCACCGCAGGGAGCAAAAGGCAGCTGTTCAAACACTTTAAAGTCGCTCATTTGGGTTCTTAGCTCACCACTGGATTGGGGTTTGCCATGGAAATAAGCGAGTTGGGAAACTACATCGGTTGTCATTATTGCTCAGTTGCCTTATATCTTTGATTCAGCAGTGCTTTCCCTGAGGGTAAGCCAGCCATTTATACTTTTTTAAATGATGCCAGATGCCTTAAGGCATCAGCCTAATTCATCCATGCTTGTCTGACGCCGGATTAAACCTTTTCCAGCAAGGTAACCGCATGGACTTCAATGCCTTCCTTGCGCCCGGCAAACCCGAGTTTTTCTGTGGTGGTGGCTTTGACATTCACCTGCTCGACATCACAGTTTAAATCCTGTGCCAGGCATTGACGCATTGCCAAGAGGTGCGGCGCCATTTTAGGGGCCTGCGCGACTATAGTGATGTCGGCATTGCCGATTTGATAACCTTTTTCCACCATCAGGCCAACCACATGACGCAATAAAATGCGGCTGGAAATATTTTCATATTGCGCCTCGGTATCAGGAAAATGATTGCCGATATCCCCCAGGGCCAACGCACCCAGGATAGCGTCACACAAGGCATGAATGGCAACGTCGCCGTCTGAGTGGGCAATAAAACCTTGCTCATACTCCACTTCCACCCCGGCTAAAACCAAGGGGCCCGGACCGCCAAATTTATGTACGTCATAACCATGACCTATGCGCATATCTTTTCCTGTTTTGTTACTCATTTAATTGTTTACGGGTTTTACCATTGTTTGTGACCGCCTTTTTGGCTCAGCCATTTGCCTGCTGCCGAAGAAGAATAAACTCCGCCATCGCCAAATCGTCCGGGCGGGTAATTTTCAGGTTCTCACTGCTGCCCGCCACCAAGATACTGGTGCGGTTAACATACTCCATCGCCGAAGATTCATCGGTGATCTGGATATTATCTTCAAGCGCCTTTTCTATCGCCGCTTTCAGCTCAGCAGCCGGATACATCTGCGGCGTCAGCGCATGCCATAAGGCTTCACGCTCTACGGTTTCCAGCACCTGATCCGAAGCATCACCGCGTTTCATGGTATCCCTGACCGGATAAGCCAATAAACCGCCGTCGCCACTTTCCCGGCAGCGGTTGATCAAGGCGTTGATATCTTGTCCCGGCACACAGGGGCGCGCGGCATCGTGCACCAGCACCCAGGGGTAACGGGAACTGTCGATGGCTTTTAACCCTGCCAGCACCGAATCTACCCGCTCCTTACCGCCAAAAACGGTAGTCACATCCGGATGCCCGGCCAGGCCGGTATCGTTAAAATAGCCGTCTTGGGGACTGATGGCGATCACCACATGCTGGATATCTGCCACCGACAACAAACGGTTAACGGTATGCTCTAAAATGGTCAGGCCATCAAGCTGCAGGTATTGTTTCGGACAAGCCGATAACATCCGCTTACCGACCCCGGCAGCCGGGACTATTGCCACTAAAGCTTTATCTGTGGCAGCTGTGTTTAACGTCATTAACGGCTTTCCTGCGTGGCGTTTTTATCTTTGGGAATAATGCGGAAAAAGGTTTCACCGCTCTTGATCATGCCCAGTTCATTGCGGGCACGCTCTTCAATGGCTTCGACCCCGGATTTGAGATCATCGGTGTCGGCATATAATAATTTATTTCTTTGGGTAAGCTTCTCGTTGTCGAGCTTTTGCCGGACCACTTCTTCTTCCAGCGCCAGGTAATCGGGCACACTGTTTTTCCCGAACCAAAGCCGGTATTGCAATAACAGCAAAAACACCAGTAAAACAGCAGTGATCACCCGCATAGCGTACAAGCTCCAACCTAAACCTAAAGAAAGCCAAAAAAAGCGTAAAGAAATAAAGCACCCATTATAATTGCGTGCCTGCTGCTGTAAATAAAATTGACGATTAAATAAGGCGGCTAAGCTAAATAAACAGGGATTGCTTGAAGTTTTGCCAGTTTATCGCACATGACAGTAAAAGTTCCCGCAAGGTCGGCATCACCGGCTGGACTTTTTTATTGTTTTGCCAGCTGTGTCCGCAGCAGGCGGCCATCATCACTTTTTTATTCGGTTTTAACAGTTGGAAGGTTTGCGCCTGAACCTTGCTCTCTTCCCTGAACCAGCCGCAAACATTAGTGCGAAACCCCTGTCCCTGTTTATCGAGACGATCGATACAGTCAAGAATAATACGATCGGTTAAAGCCACAGGCACCACCAGGCCAAGACGCGGCTTACTCGTTTGATACCATTGCCAGATGGCCGATTCATCCTGCCCGGATAACGGCATTTTTGTGCCCTGTTTGGCAGACCAGCTGCCGTTGACCGTATCTAAGTCCAGCGGGCACTGGCTCTGGATCATCGCATGAGCGGTACGCTTGATATAATACGGCAGGCTTTTGATCCTGTGCTGGATGGCAGTGGCACTACTTAAATCTGCTTGGGCCAAAATGGCTAACTCCCGCTCATAAAGGGCATTACACAATTCGGCATATTGTGCCGTGTGCTGGTCATCTTGCCAAATTGAAGTTTGAGTCATAAGCGTGAGTACTTCTCAGAACAATTCCTTGCAATATAAGCATCAGACAAGCGCCTGAACTGCCTCCCCTACCTTAGCATACTTGGTTTTACTCAATAATTGCAATGAGTTAAAAAAGAGAGCAGAGTTACAGGCTTGCAATGACGGTTTTTATCCGCCGCTTTTACTAACAGGTAAGTAATGGTTACCAGGAAATATTGAGAAGGCCCCTTAAGTACTCACATCAAGCATTAACTTAAGGGGCCAGACTAGTCAGGCGAGATTAAAAGCTGATTTTCCAGCGATCGATATTGCCGGTATCAACATTGGCATTATCAACCACTTTGAGGGTCCAGGTGCCCTGAGAGTCAATAGCACCGACATCCACGCTGTAGGTCTGGTTGATATTATTACTGCCATTACCGCTGCGATTATGGAGATTAAAGCTGCTGCCATTGGGCGCAATAACATCCACCGTCAAATCACCGATATAGGTATGAATAATATCCACCTCGACACTGACAGTGCCGGAAGCACCGCTGCGGTCAACATTGATGGTACTGCTGGCACCGGCAGCGCTGTTATCCGGGATCGCCACATCCGTAGTGTTCTCATAGCCGGAAACCGTACCCGTAGTATAAGTACCGGTCAGGCTCACACCGCTATAGGCGCTATACCCCCTGAGCATCACCTGGTAGGTGCCTGCCTGGATATTACTAATGGTACAGGTTTCTTCATTGCCGTTTTGATAGGGGCGGCAATCATAGCCATTGGCCGGGTCGGCATTGTATTTGACATAAAGATCGGCATCACCGCTGCCGCCAGTCATGACGAAACTCAATGAGTTGGCATCCGCTGGTACTTCCATGGTGAAGTAAGTATCCGAGCTTCTTGCGCCACTCAAACCGGTTTTCGCAACACCATTTTCCAGCTGGTTATCTGGGACCACCACATCGTCGGAGACCTGTAAAAACATCGCCGAGACTGCGCCCCAGGTACCACCGGCATCCTGTGCCCTTAAGTAAACCGTGTGCTGACCGGCCGCTAAGCCTGTGGTATCTATGCTGACATCACCGCTTTCGGTTTTACTGTTAAAGCTGCCGTCACTGGCGGACAAGCTGATGGCCACAGCGCCGTTTTCCCATGGCGGGGTATCCAGATAATATTCTATCGCACTGATATTTTGGGTCGACTCGGTGCCGTTACGGGAGCTGAAACGATCATCGCTGGCGGTGGCTGCCAAAGTACCGCTGCTGTTTGGCGGGATAGTGCCGCTGTTGCTGCTGCCGTTAATGGTCAGGGCGGTAATATCCGGTCCACCCGGGGTAATATAGGGGGCGCCGACCACTTTCGCCGCATACACCAGTGCCGGCAGGTTATCCGGTACTATGGTATTTTCAAAGACAGAGCAGCTTTGGAAAAAGCTGGTGCCAAGCTCAAAGGTAAAGGCCGCGACCCCTAACTCGCCATAACTGACATTGTCACTGGTGCCGTCGGTGGGATATAAACCGACGGATTGCTGCGGCATATAGCCGTTAAAATCCGCCAGCTTCCTGCCCAGCGTCTGCAAGGCGGTACCGTTGGGGGCCGCCTGACTGGTATCCCCCCAGGGCCATAAAATCAGCTCACTGTAGCTGTGGATATCCAGATGTATGCCCTGGGTATCTGCGGGGGCGGCATCATTACTGCCAGTGCCGCGCCGGTCGGGGAAGATAGAGCGGACATAATTTTCCAGCGCCTGGATTTCCGGTTCAGAACCGGCCGTCGGTCCGCGGTAGGTACTGCTGCACTGGTTTCCGCTCGAGCCCTGGCCGTTGGTGGAATTCCAGCTAAAGGTGAAGTTACGGTTTAAGTCCGCGCCACGGCTGCTGGAGGTCGCACCGCAGTAATTTTCATTGGTGTTTTTACGCCAGGATAAACCGGTTTCCGCCTGCTTTCGCCCGTCGGGATTCGTTTGCATCATCCAGTGAATTTCATGGGCATCGAGCAGCCAGGTGGCATCGGCATCGGTGCCGTAGCCGTTAAGCAGCCAGTTGGCAAATTCCATGATCAGCGGCGCGGTCGTATATTCCCGGGCATGGATAGCGGTGTTGATAAATAAGATAGGTTTATCACCTGCAGTATTCTTATTGGTCAGTTTTAATACCCGGATATCATACCCCCCCTGGTTCTGGGTTTTCAGCCAGGAATCGCCGACATCGATAAGCTCTGCCAGGTTGGCATTGTTTGCAACCATGGCTTCTGCCTGGGTAAAGGTTTCTTCCACCGTCTGGTAACAGCTATAGCCGGGGATCGACTGAATGTCCGGCAGCGCCTGTGACGCTTGGGGGATATCAGTCAATGCCCGCTTTTTTTCCAGCATTTGCTGCTCGAGGCGCAACAGGCGCTGATCTCTTTGTTTGATAAAGGCGTGCGCCTGCTCGAACTTATACCCGAAAGGTTTAAGCTTCGCCATTTCCTCTTCGCTCAACTCAAGGATCAAATAACCTTCACTGAGGTGGGATTCAAGCAAATTGCTGTGAAAGCTGATCGCCGTTTTGCGGGCAATCTCTTCGCTGGGGAAATACGCCCGGTAGATGTTGGTTACCGCCATTTCCTGCGTGATGCCGTCCAGGGTTTGCTGCAACTGATGATTATCCGCCTGGGATGCCGGCAACACGCCGCCAAGCGCCAAGGCTACCAGGCTTGATAGTTTTGATACTTTTCTCATGGTTTAGTCCTTTAATTTCGTATTATTGTCCGCAACCTGGCCAAGACACATTAGCCGGATGCCAGATTAAGCCTAGTGGAAAATTTCAACTTTACGAATAAAAATTAAACATTTCGTTAACATTAAGATAAAAAAAGGCGAGATAAAGCAGCAAGTGGCTGGATATTAACTAACGATAAGTTAACAAACATAACCCGGCTCTTATTACCGGGGACTAAGGAGACTGGATTCTGGCTCCTTAAAAAGTAAAAACCAGCGAAGGTTCGCTGGTTTCTTTTGCCTGTCGTAAAGCGATTAACAAAGCCGCCCGGAGCAGCAAATAAAGCTGCTGCAGGCGTCAAGCTTGTTATTGTCCTTTGATTTCAGAACGGCCGTTAAAGACAGCTTTGTCACCTAAGAACTCTTCGATGCGTAATAACTGGTTGTATTTTGAAATGCGATCAGAGCGGCATAAAGAGCCGGTTTTGATTTGACCCGCCGCAGTACCTACCGCCAGGTCGGCAATGGTAGCATCTTCCGTTTCACCGCTGCGGTGAGAAATAACCGCGGTAAAGCCGGCATCTTTGGCCATTTTGATCGCCGCCAGCGTTTCGGTCAGCGAGCCGATTTGGTTGAATTTGATCAGGATAGAGTTACCTATGCCTTCATCGATACCACGTTTTAAGATCTTGGTGTTGGTCACAAATAAGTCATCCCCGACCAGCTGTACCTTCTCGCCAACTTTATCGGTCAGAATTTTCCAGCCGGCCCAGTCGCTTTCATCCAAACCGTCTTCGATGGAAACAATAGGGTAGCGGGCGCTCAGTTCAGCCAGATAGCCGGCAAAACCTTCGGAATCAAATTGCTTGCCTTCACCGCTTAAGTCGTAAACGCCTTCTTTGTAAAATTCAGAAGCTGCGCAATCCAGTGCCAGGGTGACGTCTTTATTCATTTCATAACCGGCAGCAGCAACCGCCTGCTCGATAACTTTTAAGGCGTCTTCATTGGAAGCCAGGTTAGGGGCAAAACCACCTTCATCACCTACGGCCGTATTAAGGCCCTGGGCAGAAAGTTCTTTTTTCAGCTGGTGGAAGATTTCCGCGCCCATGCGCAAGGCTTCACTGAAGCTGACAGCGCCGACAGGCTGAACCATGAATTCTTGAATATCAACGTTGTTATCGGCGTGCTCGCCACCGTTTAAGATATTCATCATCGGCAGAGGCAAAGAGTACTGGCCCGGGGTGCCGTTTAAGTCGGCAATATGTTCGAACAACTGCACGCCTTTGGCCATAGCCGCCGCTTTGGCATTGGCCAGGGAAACCGCCAGAATAGCATTGGCGCCTAACACTTCTTTGTTTTCGGTGCCGTCAAGGTCGATCATCACCTGATCGATATCGGCCTGGGCCAAGGCATCTTTACCCAGCAGTGCCGGGCTGATTTTGTCATTGATAGCAGCAACCGCTTTAAGCACACCTTTACCTAAATAACGCGACTTGTCGCCGTCACGTAGTTCCAGTGCTTCACGTGAACCGGTAGAAGCCCCGGATGGCGCACATGCCCTGCCCCAGGCACCGGATTCTAGATAAACATCGGCTTCAACGGTTGGATTACCACGCGAATCCATGATCTCACGTGCGATAATCTTACTAATATTTGACATTTTTTATCCTCTGTAACATTCACCCTTAGGGATAGGTGAAAACTAAAATACTATTGTTAGGGTCTTCATCGCAAAAACAAGGGTAAAGCAATGAATTTTATTAATCTTATTGGCCTGCTCAGGCTGACAGTTACCGGGGGGAAACAGCTGTATCAGCAGTTTCTCTCTCAGCAATCAAGCACACGAGCGCCTTGCGAGGACGCCGCTCCTGTGCATCCTGCACCCGCGTCATTGCTTACACGGAAGTAAGTACTTAGCTTACGTCCGGAACAGGTAAGCTGACCGTTCTTCCCCTCTTTATCAGGGAATTAAAAAACCGCAGCAAAGTGCTACGGTTTCTTGTCGTTATTCCTTAGTTTGTTTGTTGCTTGTGGTATTCAAAAGAAGCGGCAACAAAGCTTTCAAACAAAGGATGTCCATCACGAGGCGTAGAGTTAAACTCGGGATGGAATTGTCCGGCAATAAACCAGGGGTGATCAGGATTTTCAATCACCTCCACCAAATTTTTATCCGAAGATAAACCGGAGAAAACTAAGCCCGCCTGGCTTAATTGCTCCCGGTAGTTATTATTTACCTCAAAACGATGACGGTGTCTCTCATAAATTGTTTCACTGCCATATACGTCACAAGCCTTGGTACCTTTCAACAGGTGACACAACTGAGAGCCTAAACGCATGGTACCGCCGAGATCGGAGTTTTCATTGCGGTATTCGACATTACCTTCTTCGTCCAGCCATTCGCTGATCAAACCTATTACCGGGTGTTTTGCCTGCGCATCAAACTCGGTACTGTGGGCACCGGTTAAACCGGCAACATTACGGGCATATTCAATCAATGCCACCTGCATCCCCAGACAAATGCCCAAATAAGGCACTTTATTTTCACGGGCATACTGGGCCGCCAGAATTTTTCCTTCCACACCGCGCTCGCCAAAGCCGCCCGGTACCAAAATGGCATCTAAGCCCTGCAGGATTTCAACCCCTTTGACTTCCACGTCCTGGGAATCGACGTATTTAATATTTACCGTTACCTGGTTTTTCAAACCGGCATGTTTTAAGGCTTCGTTAACCGACTTATAGGCATCCGCCAGTTCGATATATTTGCCGACCATACCGATAGTCACTTCGCCCACCGGGTTTGCTTCCTGATATAAAACTTTTTCCCACTCGCTTAAGTCAGCTTCAGGCACATCCAGGCCAAAACGCTTAACCACTAATTCATCTGTACCCTGGGATTTAAGCAACGCCGGGATCTTATAGATACTGTCGACATCGCGCATCGAGACCACGGCTCTTTCTTCAACATTGGTAAACAGGGCAATTTTCGCTCTTTCATTGGCAGGAATAATGCCTTCTGAGCGGCACACCAGGATATCAGGGAAAATACCGATAGAGCGCAACTCTTTTACCGAGTGCTGGGTCGGCTTGGTTTTGATTTCACCCGATGCCGCCAGGTAAGGCACTAAAGTTAAGTGCATATACATGGCGCGCTCGCGGCCAAGCTCAGTGCCCAGCTGACGGATGGCTTCTAAAAACGGCTGGGATTCGATATCCCCTACGGTGCCGCCAATTTCTACCATGGCAACATCATAACCTTCTGCACCTTCAATCACCCGACGTTTGATATCATTGGTAATATGCGGGATGACTTGAATGGTCGCCCCCAGGAATTCACCTTTACGCTCACGTGACAGAATATCCTGATAAATACGGCCGGTGGTAAAGTTGTTGCGCTTGGTCATCTTGGTACGGATAAAACGTTCATAGTGACCTAAGTCCAAATCGGTTTCCGCGCCGTCATCGGTCACAAAAACTTCACCGTGCTGGATCGGGCTCATGGTACCGGGATCGACATTAATATAGGGATCAAGCTTTAACATAGTCACTTTCAGACCACGTGCTTCAAGAATCGCCGCTAATGATGCTGCTGCAATACCTTTACCAAGAGACGAAACCACGCCGCCAGTTACAAAAATATATCTAGTTGTCATGTAAAACCCAGAAGTCAGGAAATTGAGAGAAATTTTGCGCTTTATCCGTCTATGTGAAGTTTATAGTCGAATGAAGCAGGACGGGAAAGTATTATACCCAAAGGCGGCAATAACAACAATAAGCGCATGTTTATAAAATAAACTAATTTTTGCATTTCTGCGCTTGACTGCGCTTTTTCAGAAGAATTGTAAATAATCTCAAAGCCGTTAAGATGGGGCTACCCTTTATATTTTTGGACCCTATCACCTTGTCACGTTTAGATTCAGTATTATCCGCCATCGACGATATCAACAGCCAGGACCCCAATAACATCAGCTTTGACGGGCAAACACAGCCGAAAGAATTGATTTACGGCCGGCAAATGAGCCAATGCCAGCAGCAGTATTGGCCAGAGGCGAGTGAGTATTTACAAATTGCCGTGCGGGCCCAACATATCAAACGCTGGTTTTTAAAACGCAGCGAGTTTGACGCGGGAAAAGCCGGTTACCTGGCCTGGCGTAAAGAGCAGGGAAAATATCACGCCCGGCTGACATCGGATCTTATGCAGGCAAACGGCTATAACGATGAAGAAGTGGCACAAACCGCCGCGATTATCCGCAAAGAAAAGCTCAGAAGCAATAGCGACAGCCAGGCTTTGGAAGACGTTGCCTGTCTGGTGTTTCTGCAATATTATTTTGATGATTTTGCCGCTAAGCACAGCGAAGAAAAAATCGTCCGTATTTTACAGAAAACCTGGAAAAAGATGTCGGTTAAAGCGCAAGATATCGCCCTGACCCTGAGTTTACCCGAGCACTTGTCTGCCCTGGTAGAAAAAGCCCTGGCTCCCTGATTAACCGGGTAATAGAAAATAGCGCCAGAAAGCGGACCCGTTGCTGCTATGCCTGGTAGTCCGGTTAGTTATGGCCGGACTCTAACAGGTGCTGTTTACTCATCTCTGCCGCTTCAATCCACACCCCGCGGCTAACCTTGGTTTTTAACTCTTCCATCAAGACCGTTTCACAGATGGGGCGGCTGAATAAATATCCCTGCACCAGATCACATTGCTCGCTTTTTAAGAACCTTAGCTGCGCCCGGTTTTCCACTCCCTCGGCAATCACCTTCATCCCCAAATTGCGCACCATGGCGATGGTTGACATCACGATTTGCATATCCGCCTGGTTATCCAGCATGCCGGAAACGAAACATTTATCGATTTTGATACAATCCACCGGCATTTTTTTCAGGTAGCTTAACGATGAATAACCGGTGCCGAAATCATCGATAGAAAAAGAAAAACCACGGTCACGCAATTTATGCATGGTTTCCAGCGTTTTATCTATATCTTCTACCAAAGTACGTTCGGTTAATTCCAGCTCTATCGCGCCGGCGTCAACACCGAAAGCTTGTGCCTGCTCCACTAAAAACCGGTAAAGCCCGGGGTCGACAAACTGCCCGGCAGAAAGGTTAATCGCGATGCTGATCCCGGTATAACCGGCCTCATTGAGCTGCTTTAATAATTCAATGCTGTGGCGTATTACCCAATAGCCCAGCTCGATCATATGCTTGGAGTTTTCCAGTACCGGAATAAATTCATCCGGAGAGACCAGGCCGCGCTTGGGATGATTCCAGCGCAGCAGGGCTTCAAAACCAAATAAGCGTCCGCTATTGATCTCTACCTGGGGCTGCAGGCTCAAACTGAATTGTCCCTGGACAATGGCTTCCCTGACCTCGGTTTCCAGCAACACCTTATGGGCAACCCGCTGGTACATGCCGGCATCATAAATCTGATAACAATTACCACCGTTATCCTTGGCTTCATACATGGCCATGTCGGCGTTGCGGATCAAATCTTCCGCCGTAATGCTATTGTCTTTGGCCAGCGCGCCGCCGATGCTGGTAGAAACATAAAAACGGTGATCTTCGATTTGGATCGGCTGTTTAAAGGCCTGCAGCAACTTGTCCGCAACCCGTTCAACATCTTCCCATTTTTGTACCTGGGGCAGCACGATAACAAATTCATCGCCGCCAAAACGACAAGCTATATCGGTATCGCGGATGGACATGCGCAAACGGCGGGCAGCCTCTTCCAGCAAAAAATCCCCCATGTTATGGCCATGGCTGTCATTGACTTTTTTAAAGTCGTCGAGGTCGAGGAATAACAACGCGACATAATCCTGGCTGCGGGATAAGGTGGCCAGGTTCTTTTTCAGCTGGAAGTTAAGCATATTACGGTTGGGCAAACCGGTAAGCAGATCATACATGGCGATGTTTTCCAGCTCCCGGGTATTTTGCTCAATTTTAAAATGTAATTCTTCAAGTTGATCCGCCAGATCTGAGGCCGAGCTATGCAAAATATCCAGCTCATCGCTGGTTAACCTGAACCCGGAAAATTTACGTCGTCGAAATTCATCAAAGCGCTTTTCCGCCAGCAGCGGCAAATCCGCGGCCAGTTTAAGCAAGCGTTGGCTCGAGCGCCGGGTCAGTACAAAAACCACGACGGCAATCAACACAAAAATGATGGTGGCAATCACGACAATCGCGCGCTGAAACGCTTCGTTTGTTTGCCGGTACTGGGTGATATCATCAATCAGCATCACATAGTTGCCGTCTTTGCTGCCGGGCTGGAGTTCAAACAGGCTGATGGAAAAATGCTCATCGCCAAACTCTGTGCTGACGCTCTTTTTCAATTCACTTAAGGTCAGTTCCTGCGCCAGTGACTCAATTATCGGCACAATTTTGTCATCGTTTGAGCGGGTTAAAATCGACAGCGCCCTTAAGTTGGTATGCTGCTCACTGTTAACCAGGGGCACATTGACTATTGCCAGGCGGGTATTTTCATTTAGCGCTAAAAAAGTAAACAAGAGATCGCTGAGATTTGCCCGGCTGATCAAGGCGGTCATTTCATTGGCGGAGGTCATCACCGGCATAGCGACGATATGGTAACAATTGCTTTTTTCCTGCTCGCAATAAATCAGCTCAGCCACCGATTGTTGCTCAAATACCTGCCGGGCCACTTGCCTGACCTTACCGTTGGCTTCTGCGCTGCTGGCGTATACTTGCTGCCCCTGCTCGTTTAAGACCCAAACGGAGTCGATGCGTAACTCGTCTAAATCAAACTGATGCTGTACCGCCTGATCGAAGGCCCGGTAATCGTTATTTTTTACCAGGTGTTGAGAGCTTAACGTGGTCAGCCATAAGATACGTTTATCGTTGGAAATTTTTTGCAGATAGCTGTAAATCAGCTTAGCGGCAGACTTTTTTTCCTGCTGGCGCTGGTCGAATTCCTCCTGCAGCTGCAGCACCGAAAAAATCGTCAACGTCAGGGTAATAACCAGCATGGCACCAAGTGTCAGCGTTATCGCCTTCCAGGGTAAACTTATAAACTTACGCAAAGCATTAAAACCAGTACATTAATTGAAGTGCCCACAACTGCCAGTTTTTGCTGTCATTGGTCCACACATCGGGCACCACCGCCGGTGCTAACCGTGCCGTGCCTTCCAGCCAGTGATACTCTGCCTGAATTTGCCAGTTCGACTCAAACCTGTAGGTCAAGCCTACCGTAGTGTCGTACATATAACCAAAATACGCCGGTATACGGGTATTTCTTTCAAGCTCAGTCCCTTTGCGGTCATCCTTGTTGGCATCAAACCTGTCATAACGCAACATGAAGGTCAGCTGCTCATCGAAAAAGTAACGCCCCTGGGCATAGAAACCCTGGGCCTTCTGATCATGGCTCCAGTCAGGGGTGAAAAAACCGTCAAAGAAAAAACGCTCTTGAAACAGCTCGGCGGCAAATTCCCACTGCTGACTATTATACAACAGATTCAGCATCACCCGCTGCGAGGTAGCATCGGCATCAAAATAGCCTTCATTGCCGTCGGCACTGTATTTAAAATCAGAGTCGAGCAAGCTGATGCCGTATTGCCAGGCAGTCCCCTCGGGACGGTAAAAAATACTGGCCTGATGGGTAAAGTCCTGATCTATATCGCCGGCAGCTGTGGTGCTGAGCAATAAGGTGGTGGCACTGTCGCTGATCGGAGAAGTCCCGTAACTCCACAGGAGATCAAACTCGCCAATATCCGTTAACCGGGTATAGGACAGGCTCGCACCGTCACTACCCAGGGCAACATCCCGGAAGATATCATAATACACAGACTGGGGAAGTATGGCCGACGGCCGGGTATGGGGCACATCCCGGGTGCTGGAGTATAACCAGTGCTGGTTTTTATAACGCCCGAGATAAAGGTTTAATTGCCAGTCGATATCACTGGCCAGCGTCCAGTCCATCAATAAATAATCGACCCGAGCCCCTTCTTCATAGCGGTTGCCGCCGTTAATATAGACCAGTTGCCCGGCAAAGCGGATATCCGGTTGCCACTGATATGAGGCATTGATGCCGATTTCAGTTAAATCAAAAGAGATATCATCATCGGCATCGCGACTGACAAAGTTATTATCTCCCGCCTGAATAATGCCCTGGGAAGCAAAACCATGAATAGCCCAGTCCTGGCTGGCAAAAGCTGTCAGCTGAAAAAGAGCAAGACATGTCAACAAGCCCGTCTTCAAAAAAACATTTATCAGCTTAGTCATCACTGCTTTCCATTGTCATTATTTCTACTCCGCTATCTTGTGGCAGGCTATCCACGTAACCTATTGCGCCCGGTGTTTTCCTGACCATTTCAATCATTTGCTTTTCATCGGTTAATACCAGAGGCGGCTCCCCTAAACCGGAAAACAGCAATTTGCCCCAGATTTTTTCCAGCTGGTAGGGAAAAACCTCAAGCTTTTGCAGACAGAAATTCTTATGAGTGACATTATTTTTCGCTAAAACAAAGACTTTAATAGGTAAGTCATTTGCCCATTGCCTGTGACGCACAGTGAAAATTCGTCTTAGATGGGAAGCCGATAACTGTTTTTGCGGGACAGAGGAGTTGACGATCACTTGAACCGAATGCGCTTCAAAGTAAGGAAAATATAAAAAACAACAAAATGGCGCTAACCGCAGCCACTGTTTGATTTTCACTTTCATGACATCCCTGTAAAAAAGATATTAAGCATTCGGACAACTCACCTGAATATAGTTATTTAACAGTTCAATGAGAAAAGTTTATCTTCACTATTATGAATAGTAAAATGTTTGTTAAAAGTTTTCATTTGCCAACTTTAGCTAAACCTTAACAGCCGCAGCCGCCCCGGCTGGAACTTTACCCGATGATTAAGATTTAAGTATCTGATTCTATCATAGTTTATTAGTTAACCCCAAATGCGTTCACCGGTACTTTCCCCAGTATAGTCTTTATGTGGTGAACTTAAACCCACCGGCACTTGGCTTTCCTTATTTATAGACCGCTTGTTAACGTTTACAATAACCGGCTATCAATTGCATTTCGCTGGAAGTAAAGATGAACAGAAAGAAAAAAATCAAAGAAACCCTGAAGAAAAAAGCCAAAAAGGCAAATGCCAAACTGCATAAAAGCAATAAACCCAGATATATCAGCAAAGCCGAGCGAGAGAAGTTAGCTTTGGCTGCCGGGCAAGGCGAAATGCAAACGGAAGCAGCAACAGAGGAAGGAGTAAAGCAAACAACACAAGCGCAGGCACAAAGCGAATAAGGCCCAGTGCCCTGCCCTTTATTATCGGCTTTTAGCCCTCAAGCAGAGGCGCTTCCCCGGATTTCACTTTAACTTTATTGTTGGTATCACGGCTTTGCCGGATCAGCTCATCACCGGCCGCCATATCTTCGGATTTAGCCAGGCGATCATAAAGCAGGACATTGACGGTGGCGGCAAGATTCATGCAGCCAGTGGTGGGCACATAAACCACCGCATCTGACTGGTCGATCACTTGCTGGGACAAGGTGCCGTCTTCGGGACCAAAAATATAACAAGCCCGCTCAGGGTGCTTAAAAGCCGGCAACGGGGTTGCCCCTTCCACCAGCTCAACACAGACAAGTTTCACCCCTTGCCCTGCCTGCTCCACCAAAGAGTCACACCGGGTTAACGGAATATTGGCGGCAACATTTTTGGTATCGGTATTAAATTTCGCGGCGCGGGCATAACGCTGACCGGTATAATATACCGCATCCGCCTGATAACAACCGGCGGCGCGCATCACGGCACCGACATTGGACGGACTTTTCGGGTCCGTTAAACCTATACTCACTTTGACGGTCTGCTGTTTAGCGGTTTTTACATCATTCATTTCAATTAATTACCAAGTTAATGGAGATTATCCGGGACAAGTTATACCTCCAGGGTAAATAAGCGGACTCAGTTTTTTACCGCTTAAAGCTGTCGACTGTTCAGGACTTTCTGTGGCTCGGGGCTTTCTGTGGCTCAGGGCTTTCTGTGGCTCAGGACTTTCTGTGGCTCAGGGCTGTTCATCCGCCTTGATCTCTTGCCAGTAATTTTCCAGCTGTTCCAGGCTATGTTGTTCAAAGCCTTGTCCCGAGGCCGCCACTTTCCCTTCAACCCCATGGAAACGTTTGGTAAACTTCTGGTTCGCCTGGCGCAATACCGCTTCGGGATCTTGTTTGGCATGGCGACATAAATTCACCACGGCAAACATCAGATCTCCCAGCTCAGCCGTTAATTCCTGCCTGTCGCCATGTAAATGCTCCCGCACTTCCTCTACCTCTTCGGCGACCTTGGCAAAAACATCATCGATCTGGTGCCAGTCGAAACCAACGTGGGCACAGCGTTTCTGGATTTTGGCCGCCTGGGATAAGGCCGGTAAAGCCTTAGGGATATCCGCCAAAATACTCAACGACTGACGGTCATTTTTTTCCCGGCGCTCCTTTATTTTCTCATTTTCCCAATTAGCTTTTATTTGCGCCTCAGAAGAAAACTCGGTTTTGGCGAAAACATGGGGATGGCGACGGATCAGTTTTTCACAAATGGCGGCCACCACAGAGTCAAAATCAAAAAGCTTTTCTTCTTTACCCAACTGACTGTAAAACACCACCTGAAACAACAGATCGCCGAGCTCTTTTTCCAGCTCGCTAAAATCCCCCTGCTCTATGGCGTCCGCCACTTCATAAGCTTCTTCCAGGGTATGGGGCACAATAGAGGCAAAGTCCTGTTTGATATCCCAGGGACAGCCGGTTACAGGATCCCTGAGCTGCTCCATGATCCAGCGCAGCTTCTCCATCGAAGGTTTCATCTCTAACATAATTTTATCGACTTCTTTATAGTATTCTTTATTTTCAACAACTTATCTTTGCTTTTGCCGCTAAGGACTCTGGCAACCAAGGCCCTGCCGGCTAAAGACGTTTAACGTCATGGACGTCATCAAGTTGCAGCAGCTTCCCCATCAAACGGGTCAACACTTCGCTATTGCCGATCTCCATTTTTATCGACATGCTGGTGGTTTGCTGGCGGCTGTCGGAGTGGCTTTCCAAACCGACAATACTCACCCTTTCATTGGCAATAATGGTGGAAATATCCCGCACCAGCCCCTGGCGGTCACTGGCGACTACCTGTACCCCTACCTGGTAACTTTGCTTGCTTTGATCCCCCCACTGCACTTCAACTTCACGTTCAGGCTGCTGCTTAAAGGCATTTTTCAATTGCTCGCAATCCGCCCGGTGCACGGAAATGCCGCGCCCCTGGGTGATAAAGCCGGAAATTTCATCCCCCGGCACCGGGTGACAGCACTTGGCAATATGGGTCAATAAATTGCCCACCCCGGACACGGTAATACCATTGCTGTCTACCGCAGGTTTTGAAGTACTTTCCGGTTTGATCAGGCTCTGGGGATCAATATCGGCGACCGGCTGATTTTTTTCATCCTGCTGGGTAAGATAATTAATCACCTGCTGTAACCTGGCGTTGCCTGAGCCTAACGCCGCATATAAGTCTTCCACATGGGTGACATTAAAACGTTTCGCCGCCTCTTTAAGATCAACTCTACTGAGCTGGAGTTTCGCCAGCTCGTTATCGAGCAGCTCTTTGCCTTGCAGCACATGCTTGTCCCTGTCCTGGGATTTAAAGAAATGCTGTACCTTGGCCCGTGCCCGGGCACTATGGATGTAATTTAAATTCGGGTTTAACCAGTCCCGGCTGGGGTTAGGTTTTTTGCTGGTCAGCACTTCCACCTGGTCCCCGGTTTGCAGCTTATGGGTAAAGGGCACAATACGGCCAAAGACCTTGGCACCGATGCAGCAGTGACCGACATTGGAATGGATATAATAGGCAAAATCCAGCGGTGTAGCCCCCGCCGGCAGGTCGATAACATCGCCGTTCGGGGTAAAGACATAAATGCGGTCTTCAAATACCTGGCTGCGCAGCTCTTCGATAAGTTCACCGCTTTCACTGATGTCTTCCTGCCATTGCAAAATCTTTCTCAGCCAACCGATTTTCTCATCAAAACCGCCGCCTTTGCCGCCGGCACTGCCTTCTTTATAACGCCAGTGGGCCGCCACCCCGAGTTCGGCATCATCATGCATCTGCTGGGTGCGGATCTGCACTTCTATCGATTTACCTTCCGGCCCCAGGACCACGGTATGGATGGACTGGTAACCATTGGGTTTAGGCGTGGCAACATAATCGTCAAATTCATTGGCCAGATGCTTCCAGTTGGTGTGCACTATCCCCAGGGCACCGTAGCAATCCTGCAGCTGGTCGACTATCACCCGTACCGCACGGACATCAAACAACTGTTCAAAATCCAGTTCCTTTTGCTGCATTTTTTTCCAGATGCTGTAAATATGCTTGGGACGGCCGTAAACCGTGCCGCTGATGCCGGCATCCTTAATTTTCTGGTTAAGATCGCCGACAAATTCCACCATGTAACGTTCACGATCGAGACGTTTTTCATCCAGCAACTTGGCGATCTTGCTGTAGACATCCGGGTGCAAATAACGAAAGGCAATGTCTTCAAGCTCCCACTTCAACTGGCCTATGCCTAAACGGTTGGCCAGCGGTGCATAGATGTTGGCCGTTTCCTTGGCTGCCAGCACCCGCAACTCTTCATCGGCGTTTTTCACGATACGTAAATAACATAAGCGCTCGGCCAGTTTGATCACCACCGCCCTGACATCTTCCACCATAGCCAGCAACATGCGGCGGATATTGTCTATCTGGTTGACCGCCAGCGGATTGGACTGGGTTTGCTGCAGCGCCTTAATCGCCTCCATCTGGCAAACCCCTTTACATAACAGGAAAACTTGCCGGTTGAAGTGCTCTTCTATGTACTCCATGCTCAGGCAATGGTACTCATACAGGGGGCATAAAAAGGCCGCTACCAGGGAGTCTTTATCCAGGTTTAATGCCGCCAGGATTTCTACCATCTCAAACGATTTACTTTCACATTCCCCCTGATCGGTAAAATACTCTTTTACCTGATGCCAAAGGGCTTCTAAAGCCTGGTTTTTCGCCGGCGTTAATTCCAACGAAGCCAACCATAACTCAAAATTTGTCTCTGTCATGTGATGAGACTTACGCACTGAAACCATCATAGTTTCCTTACAGTTAAATAAATGAAAAAGTAAATAAACCGACCAGCCGATCCGGCGCTAACGCTCCGGCTATGGGTAACTAAACAATACCATAGTTTCAACATGCTTGGTCTGGGAAAACATATCCATTATGGCGATTTTTTCAATTTTATAGCCGGCGTCCAATAAAACTTTACTATCCCTGGCCAGCGTTGCCGGATCGCAGCTGACATAAAGCAAGGTCGCGATTTTGAACTTCAGCAGCTGCTCTATTGCCTCTAATGCGCCGGCTCTTGCCGGATCGAGCAGAACTTTATCAAAACTTTCCTGCGCCCAGGGCAAATCCTGCCAGGAACTGTTTAAGTCTGCCTGATAAAAAGCACAATTTTCCAGGCCGTTATCCCGGGCATTTTTTTGTGCCCGTTCTACCATGCTCTGTACCCCTTCAACACCTGTCAGCTGCAGCACCCGGGCCGCCACCGGCAGACTGAAATTGCCCAGGCCGCAAAATAAATCCAACACCTTATCACCGGAGTCCAGCGCCAACCAGTCCAGCGCCTGGCTAACCATCTGCACATTCATATCGTGATTGACCTGGATAAAGTCCTTGCCGGTAAAGCCGATGGTGAGTCCGTCCGATAAGGCATAACTGAGGGGCTCCACCCGGGTCAGGGGCAGCACGTCCTTGCCGTTATCCAGCAGAATTTGCCAGTGATGCGCTGTTGCCGCCTGTAGCCACAAAGCCTTATCTTCATCCGTTAAAGGTTTCAACTGGCGAACAATCAGGGTGATATGCCCGGTAACCAATACTTCGATATGCCCTATCGCCTGCTTTACCGATAAACTTGCCAGCAAAGGCTTTAATAACGCAAAGATATCGGTAACCGGCTCCACCAGCACTGGACAGGCATCAAGGGCAACCAGGTCGTTGGTGGCTTTTTGGCGAAAGCCGATAGTGGCACTGCCGTCTTTGGCATATTGCACCCCGATACGTGCCTTTCGGCGGTAATGTCTTTCCCCGGCCAATAACGGCAGCTGCCAGGGTAAAGGGGCGTTAATCTGGTTGCGGGCGAAAAGCTGCGTGACTTTATCCTGTTTAAAATTAAGCTGTTGCTGATAGGCCAGATGCTGAAGATCACAGCCGCCGCATTTTTGATAATGGCGGCAAAAAGGCGCTATCCTGTGCTTACTTTCGTTCTCCAGCCCCTGTAATTGTCCGCGCAGATATTTACTTTTTTGCTCGACCACCCGTACCCGGGCCGTTTCTCCTACCAGGGCGCCGGCAACAAAAACCGGTTTTTTTTGATAATACCCCACCCCGCAGCCATTTAAATCCAGGCGCTCTATCCGCACCGTTATTTTTTGCCCCAGAGTATGTTTTTTTGTGCTTGCTTTAAAAAAATTTGCCATGATTTAAGGTAACCAAAATCCAGAACGCTATATATTTTCGCCGCTATATGCCATCATAAGCGTAATCAGAATCGGATTTTACACTAAGTAAAAACGGAAATATGCATAAAATAAGTCTAAAGGACTGGGTAGTTCTGCTTACAATCATACCGACGACATTAATTGGCTTAGGAGTAGCCGGTTACTTTTCATATAGCCGTTATGTTGAACTGGAAGAGTTTCTCACCTTACGCTCACAAAGCATTATTGAACCTATCGCCATTGCCAGTGCCGACCCCATTATCAATAAAGACCGGGAAAAATTACGCCACCTGATTGGATTTGCCCACAGAAGCCATGCCAACATAGTGAAAAGCATTGCCGTTTTCACCAAAGACAACCAGATATTTGTCACCAGCGCCTACCATGGCGATACCAATGTGATGCGCATTAAAGCCGGGAAAAATATCCCGCAAAACACCCATTTAGAAAAACTGGATAATTACCTGATTTTCCGTACCCCGATCATAGATGAAAGCCACCAGGTAAAAAATCTTGAAGAACTAAAGGGTAACCCCACAATCGTCGGTTATATTGCCATGCAAATCGACCGGGATAAAATCAAATACAGGCAACAAAGCCAGTTTTTAATTGCTTTTTCCATCGTGATTTTCGGCTCCCTGCTCAGCGCGATATTTGCCTTTCAGCTGATCAAAAACGTTACCCGCCCGGTCACTTCCATGGTCAACGCCGTTGACCGCATCCGGGAAGGAAAACTGGAAAGCCGGGTCAGCGGCCAGTTGATCGGCGAGCTCAACTTCTTGAAAAATGGCATCAACGCCATGGCGCAATCTTTAGGAGATTACCATGACGAAATGCAAAGAAGCATAGATCAGGCCACCATAGATTTACGGGAAAGCCTGGAGCAATTTGAAATCCAAAACGTTGAACTGGATATTTCCAAGCGTAAGGCACAAGACGCCAACCGGGTAAAATCCGAGTTTTTGGCCAATATGAGTCATGAATTGCGCACTCCCCTTAATGGCGTGATCGGTTTTACCCGCCAGGTGCTGAAAACCCCGTTAAGCGAAACCCAGCGGGATTATCTGCAAACCATTGAAAGATCTGCCAACAGCTTATTGGCCATCATCAACGATATTCTCGATTTTTCCAAACTCGATGCCGATAAAATGATCATTGAGAATATCCCGTTTTCCTTAAGGGACAGCGTGGAAGAAACCCTGACCTTGCTGGCGCCTATTGCCCACCAGAAAAATCTTGAACTGTCACTGCGTATTGCCCAGCAACTGCCTGACTTTCTGATTGGCGATGCCATGAGGATCAAACAGGTCATCATTAACCTGGCCAATAACGCAATAAAATTCACCGAAAAAGGACTGGTATCCATTGATATCGACAGCGAGCATATCGATGAAAAATTAGCTGTTTTTAAAATCACGGTCACAGATACCGGCATCGGCATGAACAGCGAGCAGCAAAAGAGTATTTTTGAAGCATTCGGCCAGGCAGATAAAAGCATTACCCGCTTATACGGCGGCACCGGCTTAGGCTTAGTGATCTCACAACGCCTTGCCCGGGAGATGCACGGCGATATCGGCTTTATCACCGAAGAGAACCGCGGTTCCACCTTCTGGTTCTCATTCCAGTGTGAGGTCAACCCCTTGCCGATGACTTCCATGCTCAATACCAAGGCTTTGGCAGACAAGAATATCCTCTATTACGAGCCCATCACCCACAGCCGTATGGCCACCAGTGAAATATTGGCCAGCTGGAAAATGAAGGTCACGCCGGTGACCAGCCTTGAGCAGTTTAGCAATGCCTTAGCGCAAAACAACTGTTATGACTTTGCCCTGATAGGCCATGATGTCACCCCGAGCGCATTAACGGATCTGAAAAAATTAATTGCTTCCGTTAAGCCCCAGATCTCGGCGATACATTTAGCCATCAACAGCAATTCTCCTAATTTACAGGAAGCCCTGATTGCCAATGGTGCCGTAAGCTGTTTAAGCAAGCCTATTACCCCCAGCCGGTTATGCAAAGTCCTGCTGCCACAACCGGCTCACGGCGTTAAACTGCTGCCTGAAGTGGTGAGCAAAAAAATTCCTATCAAGGTGTTGGCAGTGGATGACAATGACGCCAATTTGAAACTGATCAAGGCGCTGCTGCTTGAGCAGGTTAGCGAGGTTATCACCGCCAGCAACGGCCAGGAGGCGGTCACTTTATGCCAGAATGAAAAGTTTGCCTTGATCTTTATGGATATCCAAATGCCGGTCATGGACGGGGTTACCGCATTAAAGGCCATCAGAAGCAATACTTTTAATGAGGATACTGCCATTATCGCCGTCACCGCCCATGCCTTAAGCAGTGAAAAAGAAAAATTGCTGGTGGAAGGCTTTGACTCCTACATCACTAAACCCCTGGATGAAACCATGTTGCGCCATACCTTATACGAGTACGGCAACCTGGAACTTTTTGCTCCCCGCCCCGATGAAGCATCATCAGATGACAAGCTTTCACAAGACAGTGACATCCTGCCAAGGGCAGAAACAACCCCAGAGGTGATTGATGTTATCAGTCCTGAGCCGGTACAGGCAGAAGCCAACCCTTATGATTTTGGCTCAATTGAAGTGATCAACTGGTCACTGGCCCTGCAACGCACCGGCAATAACAGTGAATTAGCCAAAGAAATGCTTGATGGCCTGCTGCAGAGTTTGCCTGAAACTAAAGTGAATATTGAATATGCCCTCAATAACCAGGATACCGAGCGTTTAAAAACCCTGATCCACAAATTAAACGGCGCCTGCTGCTATACCGGGGTACCCAACCTGGGGAAAATAACCCATCAAATTGAAACGGCATTAAAGAACGGAGAAAACGCGGAAGCACTGGAACCTGAGTTTTTTGAGTTTTTCGAACATTTGGATAAGGTTTTACACCAGGCACCGCAAACCTTGAAAATACTCAGTGAATCTTAGTGCAGGGAACCAATAACAGAGAGTCAATAACGGGGAATAAAGCAGGAAATAAAATTTGGCGTTAGAAATTAAAATCCGGCTAAAAAGCCGGATCAAAATGGAAGATTTATAAAATAACCTAACCCAGAGCTCTTAACTCAATCTCCGGGGAAGTATTAATTTCTCCATCTTCTGTGATAGCGGCAATACCGGCATTACACTGCAGCACGGCAATACTGCGCCCCTCTTCGTTGCGAATAAACAGTAGCTCATAGCCAAACTTTCCCAGGCTGCTGGCCGAGAATTTTTGGGCTAGAGACAACTTTGACCACCAAATCGACTGCTCCGGCGGCTCTTTTCTCCTTTCAAGTTCATGTTGTTTTTGCGAGGGCATAACATACTCCGACTGAAGAATTCAGACACCTTCATCTTTAACTATAGTCGAACAGTAACGCAAATTAAACCAGCTAAATTATAAAGACAAGAACATACTTTATTGGCCGTGGAGGCAAATCTCAAAGCATGTCATTGCGAGGGCGGGAGTAGATGGAATATCCGCAATTCCCGAAATACTTTACGAGTAGATAAATAAACCCGGGCCGGGTTTCTTGCTTTAAGCATCAAACGTTTCCTATCACAAACGGCGTTGTCCAAACCGTCGATCACCGCCCTTGCATTGTGATATCAGGAGAGCATGGCCGGTACAGCTCCCCGAGGACTCTGTTGCTTAGGCCAGATTTCTTGCTTCAAGCATCAAACGTTTCACATCACGAACGGCTTTGTCTAAACCGTCGATAGCCGCCCTTGCATTGTGATATCAGGAGAGCATGGCCGGTATCAAGCCTACAGCTCCCCGACGGCTCTGTTGCTTAGGCCAGATTTCTTGCTTCAAGCATCAGACGTTTCATATCACGAACGGCTTTGTCTAAACCGTCGATAGCCGCTCTTGCAATGATGGCATGGCCAATATTCAATTCAATAATTTCTTCGATTGCAGCTACGGGTTTTACATTGAAATAATTCAATCCGTGCCCGGCATTGACTTTAAGCCCCTGCTCATGGGCATATTTGATCCCTTGTTTTAAACGTGCTAATTCCGCCATTTGCTCCTGCTCGGTAACGGCATCGGCATAATGCCCGGTATGAATTTCTATATAAGGAGCTTTGCTTGCCACTGCGGCATCAATTTGTTTAATGTCGGCATCGATAAACAAGCTGGTCTGGATACCCGCAGCCGTTAACCTGGCCACAGCATCGCTGATCTTGTCCACTTGCCCGGCAACATCCAAACCACCTTCGGTGGTTAATTCTTCGCGCTTTTCCGGCACCAGGCAACAAAATACGGGCTTAACCTCACAGGCAATCGCCAGCATTTCCTCGGTTACCGCCATTTCCAGATTCATCCGGGTGTGCAGGGTTTGCTTAAGCACATAAATATCCCGATCTTGTATATGGCGTCTGTCTTCACGTAAGTGCACCGTGATACCGTCGGCGCCGGCATGCTCGGCAACAGAGGAAGCATAAACAGGATCCGGGTAGTTAGTGCCACGGGCCTCACGTAAGGTAGCGATATGATCGACATTAACACCGAGTAAAATTTCATTCATGACATTGTTTCTCTTTTTATAAACAGTTTCCGGCTATGTAAAGGTTTAGCGCCGAGTAACTCAGACAACACCTGGCGCATTAAGCGTTTAAAACAAAGTAAAGTTTCTTTGGCAGCAAAGTCCTGCCTGGCTATCGCCTGTAATGCCCCCTGATGATAATTAGGATAAAGCTTCTGATCTTGCGAGGGAACAAAGCCCAGCTCAGGTTGATAATAAAAGTGGCCGCTGGCAACTTCCATCACAGGGGTAAAATCCAGCGGAATACCCAGTTCCTCCAGGAGGGCCAGTTCAAACTTTCTTAAAATAAGTTCAATAGAGGAAGCTGCAGTTAACGCCTCAAGGCTGGCGTGATAGTTCAGATATAACTCTTCGCAGGGCACATGCTCGGCCAGCAAACGCACCAGCAGTTCATTTAAATACATGGCGCTGTAGAGGTTATCACCGCTTAAAGGATAAGATTTGGCTGAGGCCTCAACCCGGCTGAGCCTTTTCAGGCTGCTTCGCCCTTTAAGCACAACCGTTATCGGGGTAAAAGGCTGTAATAACCCGCTTTTACTGCTCTTTGAAGATTTGTTCATATAGACAAGTGCAGCGACTTTACCGTCGTTTTCCGTCAGCAACTCCACCAGGTGCTGACTGTCCTTAAAAGGGCGGCTGTGAAGTAAAAAAGCCCGCTGCTCTTGCACTATCATAATTGGCGGTTAACCCGAATAATCGTCACCGTATCCCAGGCTACGCAAGGCTCGTTCGTCATCGGCCCAGCCGGATTTTACCTTGACCCAGGTTTCCAGAAACACCTGCTGGCCAAACAAGGCTTCCATATCCCGGCGGGACTCCTGGCCAATGACTTTCAACTTTTCCCCTTTATTGCCGATAATCATGCGCTTTTGGCTATTACGCTCCACCAGCACCAGGGCATTGATATGTAATACCCCTTTGTTATCAACTTTAAACTGCTCAATTTCTACCGTGGTAGAATAAGGCAGCTCATCCCCGGTAAAGCGGATCAATTTTTCCCGGATAATTTCCGACGCCATAAAACGGCTGGAACGATCGGTAATATAATCTTCCGGAAACCAGAACTCTCCCTCTGGCAAAGCGTCCAGGCACAGGGACTTTATCTTGTCGACATTATCTCCTTTAGAAGCAGAGATAGGCACGATTTCCTGAAAATCATACAGGGCCCCCAGTTTTTGCAAATGGGGCAACAAGGCTTCCTTGTCCTGGACATTGTCAATTTTATTGACCACCAGGATACAAGGCACATTGGTTTGCTTGATTTTATTAAGCACCAGCTCATCATCCGTGGTCCAGTGGGTGCCTTCCACCAGGAATACCACCAGTTCCACCTCGGCAATCGAGCTGCTGGCGGCACGGTTCATCAAGCGGTTAATCGCCCGTTTCTCTTCGGTATGCAAACCGGGAGTATCCACCAAAATAGCTTGCTGGTTTTCCTCGGTTAAAATACCTAAGATACGGTGCCGGGTCGTTTGCGGTTTGCGGGAAGTTATACTGACTTTCTGGCCAAGCAAACTGTTAAGCAAGGTAGACTTACCGACATTGGGGCGGCCGACAATAGCAATCAGGCCGCAATTTGTTTCATCATTTGTCATGTGCGATCAACTCCAACACTTGCTGAGCAGCCGCTTGCTCCGCTTTGCGGCGGCTGGTACCTTTGGTAATAACTTCATTTTCCAGGACACTGGTGGTACAGCGCACGGTAAATTCCTGGTTATGGGACTGACCGCTGGTATGGATCACTTCATACAAAGGCAATTCGATTTTTCGTCCCTGTAAAAATTCCTGTAAACGGGTTTTAGGATCTTTTTGTTCATGGCCGGGTTTGATTTGCGCCAGGCGCTTGGCAAACCAGGTCAAAATCAGGGTGCGGCAGGTGCCGATATCTGAGTCCAGGTAGACGGCGCCGATAATGGCTTCCACCGCATCTTCAAGAATGGATTCCCGGCGATGGCCGCCGCTTTTTAACTCACCCGGTCCTAAAATCAGGTGATCGCCAAGCTGAAAATCTTTTGCGATTTCCGCCAGCGTCACTCCCTTTACCAGGCTGGAGCGCATCCGGGTCAGATCGCCTTCATTGTTTTTCGGAAATTTATCATATAAAGCTTCAGCAATCACAAAACCGAGAATGGAGTCGCCAAGGAACTCCAGCCGTTCATTGTGGGCCCCTTTGGCGCTGCGGTGCGTCAGCGCCTGGGTCAACAACTCAGGTTGCTTAAATTGATAACTGATCCTTTTCATTAGCCGGTTCATGGCCAGGGCATTCTTCATCACTATCAGTTAATTCCGCCTAATCGCTCAAAACGGACACCCGTAGGTATCCAGCTGGGTAAGAAGCTGTCCGGACCACGCTCGAAATCAAAACTCATCCAGATAGCCACGGCTTCCCCGACAATATTTTCTTCCGGTACAAAGCCCCAAAAACGGCTGTCCAGGCTGTTATCCCGGTTATCACCCATCACAAAATACTGGCCTTCGGGGACAACAAATTCATCCGCCGCCGTCCCGGCCTGTTTAAAGTAATTGGCCTTTCTCGGCAGGGTTTGTCCGTCAACCAGGATTTCATGGGTTTTCTCCGGCATTTGCGAGCTATAACGGCTTAAATCTGAGATACCGTCATCGTACTCCCCTTTTGCCTGGAAGTTTTGTACCACAGGCTCAAATTCCGGACATTCACTGGCAGTCTCACTGCAGGCAGGTTTGATGTACAACTGTTTATTGCGGTAAATGATGCGGTCGCCGGGTAAACCGATCACCCGCTTGATAAAGTCAATTTGCGGATCGACCGGGTATTTAAACACCATCACATCGCCGCGTTCAGGCTCTGAGACTTCAAAAAACTTCTGGCGCGCCACCGGATCCCTTAAGCCATAGGTATATTTATTCACCAGGATAAAATCACCGTCAAGCAAGGTCGGCATCATAGAGCCGGAAGGAATTTGAAAAGGCTCATACAAAAATGAACGCAACACCAACACAAAAGCGATCACCGGAAAAATTTGTACCGAAGTATCCACAATCGCCGACGGCTCTGTGATACTGGCTATCGCTTCCTCGGACAGGGTGTCGTCACACTGGCTTTGCGCCGTGGCGAGTTTCAGCCTGCGCTGCGGCGCCAGGTAAAATTTATCCGCTACCCAGACAATTCCGGTGACTAAGGTAACGATCACTAAAAATATTGAAAAATAAACAGCCATAAGTTCCCTATTATTTATCTAACTTCAACACGGCTAAAAACGCTTCCTGGGGCACTTCAACATTACCCACCTGCTTCATACGTTTTTTACCTTCTTTTTGCTTCTGTAGTAATTTCTTCTTACGGCTGACATCACCGCCGTAACATTTCGCGGTTACGTTTTTACGTAATTGTTTTACCGTGGTACGGGCGATAATGTTGTTGCCTATTGCCGCCTGTATCGCGATATCAAACATCTGGCGGTGGATCAGCTCCTTGAGCTTTTCAACCAGCATACGTCCGCGGGCAACCGAGTTGGATCTGTGGGTGATCATCGCCAGGGCATCCACCCGGTCGCCATTGATCATCACATCGGCACGCACCATGTCGGAGGCTTCAAAACGGACAAAATGGTAATCCAGTGAGGCATAACCGCGGCTGGTGGATTTGAGTTTATCAAAGAAGTCCATCACCACTTCGGCCATAGGCAACTCATAGGTCACCGCTACCTGGTTACCGTGGTAGATCAGATCTTTTTGCACACCGCGTTTTTCGATACACAAGGTAATAACATTCCCCAGATGCTCCTGAGGTACCAGGATATTGGCCTGGACAATCGGCTCGCGAATTTCATCAATTTCATTCACCGGCGGTAAATCTGCGGGGTTATCAACGGACAGAATTTTACCGTTGGTGCAGGCCACTTCATAATTTACCGTCGGCGCCGTGGTGATCAAATCCAGATCATATTCCCGCGCCAGCCGCTCCTGGATAATTTCCATATGCAGCATACCCAGAAAGCCGATACGGAAACCAAAACCAAGGGCTGAAGAGTTTTCCGGCTCAAAGAATAACGAGGCGTCATTGAGGCTTAACTTGTTCAAGGCATCGCGGAAGTTTTCATAATCATCCGAGCTGATGGGGAAAACACCGGCATAAACCTGGGGTTGCACTTTCTTAAAGCCGGGTAAAGGCTCTGATGCCTGCTGCTTGGCTATGGTCAGGGTATCCCCGACAGGTGCGCCATGGATCTCTTTGATACCGGCAATAATAAAACCTACCTCACCGGTTTTTAAAATGCCGGTTTCGGTTTGTTTCGGGGTAAAAATCCCCACTTTATCAATAATATGGGTTTGCCCGGTAGACATCACCAGCATTTTATCACCGGCTTTGATTTCGCCGTTCATCACCCGTACAAGTGATACTACCCCCTGGTAATTATCAAACCAGGAATCAACGATCAGTGCCTGTAAGTTTGCCTCAGGATCACCCTCAGGTGCCGGTACATTGGCAACGATAGTTTCCAGTACATCTTCGATACCAATACCGGTTTTTGCCGAGCAACTCACGGCTTCGGTGGCATCAATACCGATGATATCTTCAATTTCTTCACAAACACGCTCAGGATCAGCCTGAGGCAAATCGATTTTATTGAGGATAGGCAAAACTTCCAGATCCATCTCTATCGCGGTATAACAGTTGGCTACGGTTTGCGCTTCAACCCCCTGTCCCGCATCCACCACCAGCAGGGCCCCTTCACAGGAAGCTAACGAGCGGGAAACTTCATAGGAGAAATCCACATGGCCCGGGGTATCGATAAAGTTTAACTGGTAGGTTTCACCGTCTTTGGCTTTATAGTTTAAGGTCACACTTTGTGCCTTGATGGTAATACCGCGCTCACGTTCGATATCCATGGAATCCAATACCTGAGCTTCCATTTCACGATCTTGCAAGCCTCCACAGTATTGAATTAAGCGGTCGGAAAGAGTGGATTTACCATGATCAATATGCGCTATGATCGAAAAATTTCGGATATTTTTCATAAATTGAAATTCAAATAAATAGGGTCGTTATAACAATAATGGCGAGATTTTAGCTAATTTAGCGCGCTGGGGCTATCTTTACTTAACAATTCAGAGGAGGATTTCTGTTACAGCGATTGTCTGCCCGGCGCGGCGTAGAATTTCCGGCTGCAATAACCTGGCTTTTTTCGAATTTTTTTGTCGATATTTTGCCAGCCGATATCCGCCATATCCGCCGGAAACACCAAGTAAAATAGCAAATATTTCATGAGTTAACATGCCCTGCATCATCAGGAACTGACCCAGCGAAGAAGCCGCAATCAGCCCTGCCAAAGGCAAGAGATAAACCTGGGCGGCAACCTGCAAAAGCCCTTTTTCCGGTAAGCCCAGTACGACGGTATCCCCGACATTAAGGGACAGCCCGGAAGAGACAACCAGGGTGAGTTTTTGTAAGGGGATAGCTTTGGCCACCTGGCCGCTGCCGCAGTTGTCCACTTGCTGGCAACTGCTGCAACTTGATTTGACCTGGCTTTCAAGGGTGACTTGATCTTGGTTGATGGCAACCACAGTTGCCATTTCTTCTATCATCTGGCTCTCGATTACTCTTCATCGCTCCCGATCAGAAAGCAGCGAATAAGGTCAGTTAGTAAAAACAATGGAGTCGGCAATAGCTTTGGCAGTACTGGTCGGTATTTTGCCCACCACACTGATCTCAAAACCCGAAACCACCTGATTAAGGATCACGGTAGCGCCATCCATCACATATTCTACCGATCTTTGTTTATCAGAGCTAGTCCCGACATAAACGGAAACATCCACTAAGCCATCGTTAAACAACATAAACTCAACCGGCTGCTTAGTCACGGGGATGCGGTGGCGGTTCGCCTTTACCCGCTCAAATCCCGCCGGTAACCAGTTAACCCGCCATGAAAATTTTTCATCCTGTGAACTCTTGGGGATATCTAAAACTTTCGGTAATTCGGTTGCCTGCAGCTGCTGCAAACTTTCCGACGGACTTTCTGTGATATCCAGATGGGTAAACTGTACCTGCTCCAGTAACTGGCCTTTACGGCTGATGATGGCAAGCTTAAGTAACAGGCCGCTCTCCTGATCCAACCACAGCCAGTGGCCGAAGGTTTGTTGATCTTTTGGCACAATACGCACCAGTTGCGCCGGACGTCCCAATACCCGGCTTCGTCCTACCGAGATAAAATCATAATGACCTTTTAATTGATGAACATCCCCGCTGAGGATCGCTGGAATAGGGCCGCTTATCTGGGTCGATAAAACCGAATAAGGCGGCAATTCGGGTTCGATATAACTGACAATATTACCTTTGCGTAATTTATCGCGCCGCGGGCCGTTTAATAACGCCAGGATTTCCAGCTCAACCCCTTCACTGCTTACGCCGTGAAACCAGTGATAGGGCTCTGCCTGATTGTTTTTTACCACCACAAAAGAAGTGCTGAAGTTGCGTTGTTGTAGTGCCTGGGAGAGTCGCTCAAGCCAGGAGATGGCCTGTTCATTTTCAGCGGCGAACACGGGCAAGCTGCCCGCCGCCAAGAGTATAAAATAACCGATTAATTTCATTTATTTTGTTCTTCAGCCATATCCTGCTTATTTTGCTTAAGGTTTTCCTGCTGTGCTGCAGCGCTTGCATCAACACCCGTGGCACTTAATTTAATCTGTTGCTGATGATCCGCTAATAACGCCTGAAAACGCCTGTGCTGCTCGACATAAGCCTGTTTCTGGGCTTCGCGGCTGTTTGACTGGGTATTATAACTGACCGGATTGGCGATACCGCCAAAAGGTGCGGTCTGGATCACCTGGCTGGGGATAAGCTCTTCTTCTGTATTTGATTGCTGCCCGACGCCGAAAATCATCAAGCCGGCGGCGGATGCCGCTATCGCCATTTGACCGGCAGGTTTGGCAAACTGGACGACTTTGGCTTTTAATGCCGCAAAAACCTGTCCTGACTCTTTAGGGGCTAATACGGTCGGCTCTTGTGCAATTGCCGCCGCTATCTCATCCGATAAATCCAACTCCAACGCTTGCGGCACATCATCACGGATCATGTCACCGATCAAATGATAACGCTGCCAGGCGTCAGACATCTCCTTATCCTTGACTATATCATCAAGTTCAGTGTCGTTTACCTGATAGTTATCAACAAGCGATGATACTGACTCGAACTTAGTTTCACTCATATTTACACCTTTAATATAGCCTTAAAGTAGCGGCCGGATTTTTTTATCTATTGCATCACGCGCCCTGAAAATACGTGACCTTACCGTCCCGACGGGACACTCCATAATAGTGGCAATTTCTTCATAACTTAGTCCCTCAAGTTCTCTGAGATTAATCGCGGTGCGCAAATCTTCAGGTAATTGCTCTATGGTATCGAATATAACTTTTTTGATTTCTTGCGTGAGTAAAAGTTTCTCCGGTGAAGCATTTTCTCTTAATGCCTCACCACCATCATAAAATTCTGCATCTTCAATTTCGACATCTGATCCCGGCGGTTTACGCCCTTTGGCGACCATATGATTTTTCGCACAATTTACCGCAATCCGGTAAAGCCAGGTGTAATACGCACTGTCCCCTCTAAAATTAGGCAGTGCGCGATATGCTTTAATAAAAGCTTCCTGAACTATATCCGCTACATCACTATGATTTTTGACATAACGGGAAACCAAATTGGCAACTTTATGCTGATATTTTCTCACTAGCAGGTTGTAAGCGTTTTTATCACCACGTTGCACCCGCTCAACCAGTTCCTGGTCGACGTTTTGTTCGCTCATTCGAGCCATATCTCCTAATAACCAATAAAATAAATAACATCTGGCTCATGGCAAACGCATCAAGTAGGACTGTGCATGTGCGAAAAAGTTCTAATAAAATCAAAAATAATTTGAATTTATTTTATATCATCCCTTTATTACTGTTCTGCATGACGATTAAGCGTTAATATTCACCAACTAAGTATAGGGTACCTGAAAATCAAAGATATATGAATAAACAACACAATTGTGACGTCTTAATTATCGGCAGTGGCGCAGCGGGATTAACCCTGGCATTACACCTGGCCAAAACCGCCGACGTAATCGTATTATGTAAGGGGCCCATCAATGAAGGCTCCACCTACTATGCCCAGGGAGGCATAGCCGCGGTTTTTGACAAAAATGACAGTATCGACTCCCATGTTTCAGATACCCTGATCGCCGGCGCCGGTTTGTGTGAAGCCGACACGGTCAAATATACCGCAGAAAATGCCAAGGCCTGCCTCGAATGGCTGATAGAGCAAGGCGTTGATTTTGATCAGGAAAAAAATCATGACGGTAATATACGTTATCACCTGACCCGCGAAGGCGGCCACAGCCACAGGCGGATTCTCCACGCCGCAGACGCCACCGGACAGGCGGTGCAAACCACTTTAGTGGATAAAGTCCGCCAACATAACCGTATCCGCATTTTTGAACGTTATAATGCCGTCGATCTGATCAGTGAGCAGGGCAAGAAAGGCAAAGAAAAATCCTGCATCGGCGCCTATATCTGGAACCGCAACAGTGAAAAAGTAGAAAGCGTTTTTGCCCACAAAACCATACTCGCCACGGGCGGCGCCAGTAAAGTTTATCAATACACTTCCAATCCGGATGTCGCCAGCGGCGACGGGGTAGCCATGGCCTGGCGCGCCGGCTGCCGGGTGGCCAATATGGAGTTTAACCAATTTCACCCCACCTGCCTGTTTCATCCGGATGCCGGCACTTTTCTGCTGACCGAGGCATTAAGAGGCGAAGGGGCTATCCTCAGGCGTCCCGACGGCAGCCGCTTTATGCTCGAATTCGATGAAAGGGCCGAGCTGGCGCCGCGGGATATAGTGGCCCGGGCAATTGATTATGAGATGAAACGTTTAGGCGCCGACTGCATGTATCTGGACATCAGCCATAAGCCCGCCGACTTTATCAAACAGCATTTCCCGACCATCTATGAAAAAACCCTTTCCCTGGGTATAGATATGACCCAGCAACCGATCCCGATCGTACCGGCGGCCCATTATACCTGTGGCGGCGTGATGGTGGATAAACATGGCCGCACCGATATCGCCAACCTCTACGGCATCGGCGAAGTCACCTATACCGGACTTCATGGCGCCAATCGCATGGCCAGCAACTCTTTGCTTGAATGCCTGGTCTTTGCCCGGGCAGCGGCACTGGACATCAGCCAGTCTTTACCCGAGTGCCATGGCACCAAGTGCCTGCCCCCCTGGGATGAAAGCCGGGTTACAGATTCGGATGAAGAAGTGGTGATCCAACATAACTGGCATGAATTAAGATTATTTATGTGGGATTATGTCGGCATCGTCCGGACCACAAAGCGTTTAGAGCGGGCATTGCACCGGGTAGAGTTATTGCAAAGGGAAATAAGTGATTATTACCGCCACTTTAAAGTCAGCAATAATTTGCTGGAATTAAGAAACTTAGTGCAGGTTGCCGAACTCATTATCCGCAGCGCAATGCAGCGAAAAGAAAGCCGGGGCCTACATTATACCTTAGATTATCCCGAGCTCAGCCCCGAGGCCAAAGCAACCATATTAAATCCGGAGCCAGCCGGCAAACAAGTCAAACGCCAATCAGGCAGCTAAGGCAATAAACCATAGCAAACCGTTAATTCAGGGCCTGACGTTCCAGGCCCTGTTCTTTTGCCTGGTGCTGCTTCAATGATAATACCACGCGGCTTAAACGGGCAAAGTCTTGCGTTGACACATTGTTTTTAAAGATAAAATAACCACTAATAACGGGCTTAGCTGCCACCGCCTTGTCCCGGCTTAGCTCAACGGGCGCTTCAAGGAGTTCATCCGTTAAAATCAGCCAGCAACCGGCAAATCCCACCCGGCTACTCGCAACCAATTTCAGCACCGGCCCCCGGTCAAAACGACAATAGCCATCAGCAGATATCATTAAAGAACAGCTTAGCCGTCGGGTAGCTTTTCCTGGGTTTCCCAATAAAAAACACGCGTATATGCAGAGCAGACAAAAGACAACAAAGGCAGCTAACATCAAGGTTTGTGCCGATATCGGCAACAACAGGATAACAATAACAAAGCTGCTTCCCCCGTACAGGCGATAGTGATTAACGGAGGCAAAAATAGAGATGGCAAAAGGAGAGCTGTCATTAACCAGGGCGTGCCAGGGGCCAAAACCGTCATTAATCACCAGCCCGGCCCCCATAAACAAAATTGAAGCTTAAACTTTTACCCTGTTCAGAATAAGCTGCACCATGCTGTTAAGTTCAGGATCTTCACAACTTTCATGTCCCATAAACCAGGCAAAAAGCTCAGGATCTTCACAGGTCAACAAACGTTCAAAAATGATTTGTTCCTGCGCAGAGAGTTGATCATAAGCCTCATCCACGAAAGGCATAAACAGTACATCCAGCTCTAACATTCCACGACGACACGCCCACTTCAAACGGGCTTTTTTATTAGCCAACGACATAAAACACCATAAAAGTTTAACATTAGCCATATTCTATCAATTTCACCAAGAAAAAACGCGGCTGATCCTTGTTTTTTTTTTAATTGCCCTCATTGCTATAAATAATTAATTCCCAGGCTTTTTAAACTCTATGACTATTGACCCTTCCCTGCCGGCCCTTGAACAACTTCCCGACGCTTTTCTGATTGCATTAACCGATTACAGTGCCATCTCGTTATCGGGAGAAGAGCAAAGTAAATATCTGCAAGGCCAGGTGACCTGTGATGTCAACGAAACCAATGAACATAGCCTGACAATTGGCGCCCACTGCAATGCCAAGGGAAAAGTGCTCTCGGTATTTCGCCTCCTTAACCACAAAGGCGCACACCTGTTGCTACAGCCCAAAAGCTGCCTGGCGGCATCGCTGGCAGAATTACAGAAATTTGGAGTTTTTGCCAAGGTCGATATTAGCCAGAGCAATGACCTTAACTTTTATGCCTTAGCCGGCAATAAAGCAGAAACAGAAATCCAAAAAATCTACCCGCAAGTACCGGACAACATGACCCCGGTGGTACAAAACGGCGATACCACTTTGGTTTACCTGCCGGGAGAAATCACGCGCTATTTACTTATCGGCCCGCAGGAGCAGCTCACTAAAGCCACTGAACCACTGGCATTAACCCTTTACTCCTCCCCTTTATGGGATTTAATAGAAATAACCGAAGGATTTCCTATACTGGAGCAACACGCCCTGCTCGAATATGTGCCGCAAATGTTAAACCTACAAGCCATTAACGGCATCAGCTTTACTAAAGGCTGCTACCTGGGACAAGAAACCGTTGCCAGAATGCAATACCTGGGGAAAAATAAACGCGCCTTATATTCGTTGACAACACACCAGGGCACGGCGCAATCCGGCAACATTGTCGAACAGCAACTGGGAGAAAACTGGCGCAAGGCGGGAGATATCTTGACAGCTTACCGGGCAGATAGCGGACAAACCTATATCCAGGCGGTGCTGACAACAGATATAGCCGCCGATACGCCACTGAGAATAAAAGAACAGCCGCAGACATCGCTGTCTGTTGCAACCTTACCCTATTCGTTAGCCAAATAAATAATACACAAATATTTTAATCCACTTAACAAACCAGGAATTAACATGAAAATTAGTAGCAACAAAGTCGTTGTCATGCATTATGCCGTATCCGACAGCGAAGGCACTTTAATTGACAGCTCATACGACCACCAGCCTTTGGCGGTTATTCATGGCACAGGTTACCTGATCCCTGGATTGGAAGATGCCCTGCTCGATCATCAGGTTGGCGATAAGTTTGAAGTCGCAGTCAAGGCTGAACAGGCCTATGGCGAGCGCAACGATAATTTTGTCCAGAATGTCCCTAAAGCCATGTTTGAAGGCATAGAAGACCTGGATGTCGGCACTCAGCTGCGGGCAACCACAGATGACGGCGAACAAACCGTTATTGTCATCGATATCAGTGATGATGAAATAACCGTAGACGGTAACCACCCGTTAGCCGGTATAGATCTCAGTTTTGATGTAGAAATTCTTGAAGTAAGAGATGCTACGGAAGAAGAATTAAGCCACGGGCATGTGCACGGTGAAGGTGGTTGCGGCCATAACCATTAAAAATTGCTGCTTGTTGACATCCATGTCACCGCAGCATACCCTTCGTCTTGAACATTGCTGTTCTTTGACATCCATGTCATCACAGCATACCGTTCGTCCTGAACATAAAAAAACGCTCTATTGAGCGTTTTTTTATGATTCCCGTTTATCCATTAAAAAATGGAGCGGAACGAAGAACGACCCGAGCGCCTGGTACTGCGACGGTGGCGTAAACGACTATGTAATTCGCGTCGTTTTGAGTCCAGCCATTCTTCCCGGGTAATAGGATTATCACCGGCCCTGACTTCTTCACGCTCACGGTAAGCGCAAAATTCTTCAAATGCGTCAATGTCGTCCTGCAATTCTTCGGCGACTAACTCGATCATAATGGCGTCATCGAGAAAACCCAGCACCGGGATATGATCCGGCACTAAATCTTCAGGCTCACTGAAATAAGCCAAAGCACTAAGCACATCGGCCCGCTCTTCTTCCGGCAATTTCCATTCGCTGTCTTCGATCATGGCCACTAAGGTTTCTAACTTCTTAAGACGCAAACGAACAAATTCCGGCACATTTCCTTTCACATCACCACTAAGGTTTTTTGCATTGCTTAAGATCTGACCTTCATCCAAGGCCTTAGTGCCAGCCTGTGCCTTTCTCATTACTTCACGAAAGTACTCCAGATCCGACTCTTCCAACTCGAATTTAACTTCAAATGCCATGTTTATCTCCTGGCTGTTATTCATGATTGACACTTACTCATTTAATCTATCAGAACAAGGCCCATCCGGCACTAAAGAACTGGAAATATTTTTGTTTTTTCTTCTTCACCTCCACTGAATTTACAATAGCAAGTAGCTTATTTTCAGGGACTTTATCAAAAATATTCCCATCCTGAACAAATGTCTATTCTATACTCAATGAGTTAAGGCTTAGGGATCCCAGGATGAAAGCGGAAATTAACGGATATCAATTAGAAGAACAAATATATGAAAGTGAAAGCTCCCTCATCTTTCGTGCGATCAGAAAAAAAGACCGACAGAGCGTTATCCTTAAATTTCTTAACCAAGACTTACCCAGCACCAAAGCACTTAGCCGCTATAAACAGGAATATAAAACCTTAAGCCACATATCCAGTTCCCGGGTGATCGCTATTTACGACCTAGTCACCAGCCAGGAAAAACCTGTGCTGGTATTGGAAGACTTTCATGGCCTTTCATTACAGTCCCTGCTAACACAACACACTTTTTCAACGCCGGACAAGCTCTACTATTGCATTGAAATCTGTAAGGCATTGGCAGATATTCATGAACAAAATATTATCCATAAAGCCCTCTGTCCGGCTCATGTCCTGATCAATCCCGCCACGCGGCAAGTCAAAATCATTGATTTTTCCCTGGCATCCGAGTTCAACCGTGAAGCCCCGGCATTAAAAGCCGGAGAGCAATTAACTGGCAATCTCGCTTACCTGGCGCCGGAGCAGTCCGGGCGCATGAACCGTTTACTGGACTATCGCGGCGATTATTATGCTTTGGGAGGGATCATCTATTTACTTTTTACCGGCCGCCTCCCCTTTGAGGATAAGGAGCCGCTGGAGTTAATCTACAGCCATATGGCCAAAGCGCCACCAACGCCGACCTCAGTGAATAAGAACGTGCCTGAGGTGATCTCAGATATCTGTTTGAAATTACTAGCGAAAGATCCAGAGCAAAGATACGGCTCCGCCAGGGGCATCATACATGATCTGCAGTTATGCCTTAAACAGGCTAACAAAGGGCGGCAGCTTAAGCGTTTTTCCCTGGCAGGTGAAGATCATCCACGTCAGCTGCAAATCTCACAAAAAATATATGGCCGGAGCCGGCAAGTTAAACAAATACGGCAAAAACTGCCAGACATCAGCCGAGGCCAGGTGGCCATATTATTAGTCAGCGGCGAGTCGGGCATAGGAAAAACAACCCTGATACAGGAAGTTTATCCCCCCCTGACCGCCTTTAAGGGGCATTTTATCCGGGGAAAATTCAGTCTTTACAGCAAAAATATTCCCTATTCCGCCTTTATTGACGCCTTTAAACAATTGATCGCCATCATCCTAAGCAGCTCCAAACAGCAGCTGCAAGGATGGAAAACCAGGATAAATAATGCCCTGGGCAGTAACGCCCAGGTATTAACCGATTTAATACCGGAACTGAAACTTATCACAGGCGAACCTCCTCCCCTGCCCGAACTGGGTTCCAGGGAAAATGAAAACCGCTTCAAACAGGTATTAAAAAAATTTATCCGGGTACTTTGCCAACCAGAGCACCCGCTGATTATCTTTATCGACGATTTACAATGGCTGGATATGGCATCAGGTCAATTAATCCAGTCCCTGCTGCAGGATAAAAACCTGGGGTATCTCTACTTACTCGGCGCCTACCGAACAAGTGAGCCTGGTGAAAACCATACTTTAGACACCCTGATTAACCAACTTAAGGCCAACAAAGGGGAGCTAACCACCATTTCCCTTCCCCCATTATCCCTGGAGAATATCAAACATTTTTTAGCCGACAGCCTGGCTGGTAAAACAGAAAATATCACTGAACTGGCTCGGCTAACTCAGGAGAAAACCTTAGGCAACCCTTTTTTTATAAAGGAATTTATCACCGAGCTTTACCGGAAAAATTTCATCAATTTCGATGTTCAACAAAAACGCTGGCAATGGGATCTAACAAAAATCACCTCCGCCAATATCACCAGCAATGTCATCAACTTTATGGTCGCTAAGTTAAAAGAACTGCCAGAGCACACCCTGGAATTATTAAAACTGGCGTCATGTGCCGGCAGCAAGTTTAACCTTAACACCCTGGCAACCATCAATAAAACCTCTCCGGAGCAAAGCTATCAGGAGTTATTGCCGGCACTTAAGGCCCGGCTGATCCAGCCCCTGTCCGAACCGGAATTATCAAGCCAGGCACTGGTCTCTGCCCGGCTGTTGATCTTTAAACTGAAATTTCTTCACGACAAGGTACAGCAGGCAGCCTATTCCCTGCTTACGCCTTTGCAGAAACAGCTGATACATTATAATCTCGGCTGCTTACTGTTCGAACGCGGCAACCCCAGTAATGAACAGCTGTTTGAAGAAGTGACCCACCTGAACCTGGGGGCAGCGCTGATCACTAACCCCTTCGGCATCATAGAAGTGATCGAATTAAATATGAAAGCGGCAGCCATAGCACACGCTTCAGGCGCTTACCAGACCTCCGCTGAACTGTGCCGACAGGCTCGAAAATTATTGCCGGAAAACAGCTGGTCATCCCATTTTGATCTGAGCTTTAGCGTCTACCTGGCATTAATTCAAGCCGAATATTTGTCCGGGCATTTTGACCGTGCCGATAGTTTATATCCTGTGGTGCTTAACCGGATCAAGGAGAAAAAAGATCTGCTGGAACTTTATGCCACCAAAATGATACAGGCAAACCTTAACGGTGATTTTGTCCAGGCAATTACTTCGGGACAAAGAGGCTTAGGCCTGCTTGGCATTGAATTTCCCGAAAATGAAAAATTGGCGGAGAAGCTCTTTTTACATGAACACCATGGCCTCAAAAAATTCAGCAGTTTATTCGAACAAGAAACGAAGCAAACGGCCTTGAACACAAACGCGGACTCAGAAAACCGGGATTCGTACGATGAAATAAAGTATGTTATGAAACTCCTGAGCTACCTTTGGATGCCGGTTTATTTTCTCGGGCGGATAAACACCCTGGGCTGGCTCTCTGCGAAAATGACGGCTTTAAGCCTGAAGCAGGGAAACAACGAATACTCGGCTTATGGCTATATGAATTATGCCTTTACCCTTTATTCCCTCCAGGAAGATCATCAACAGGCAAAGCAATTTTCCCAGCTCGCATTAGAGCTGATAAAAACATATGATAATAAAGAAATTAAAGGAAAAGTATTAATGCTTTCGGGCGCCAGCGGACACTGGCATAGCCCGCTTGAAGCACAGGAAACAACCTTCCAAAATGCTTTTGATTATTCCTTAGATTGCGGCGATTTTACCACCGCAGGTTATAGCGCCATCTGGCTGCTGGTTACCGGTTTTTTCAGCGGTAAACATTTCGAGCAGCTTTCCCGGGAAGCGGCCAATTTCTACCAATTCTATCTTGAGCATGAATCCGGACATTTGCAGGAACTCTTTTTACCTTTTGCCAGCCAGCTGCTGACCAGCTTATCCGGGATGTCATCTTTTGATTTAAAAATAGGGCCGGCATTTAATCAGGATATCTTTCTTACTAAGCATCAGCATAACCCGGTCGCGCTGGGTTTTTATTATAGCGCCAGACTTTACCGGGTTTTGTTATTGGAACAGACACAAACACCTGAGCAAGCTATTGCCTTGTGCGAACAGGGAAACCGTTTTAATCCCGGCACTATACTGATCCCTTTTAACAACTTCCATCTCAGCCTGGTTTTAACCGGCAATTTCAATCTCTATAGCAATGAAGAACAAAAGCAAAAGGCCCGGAACAAGATCGATAGCCTGCTCAGGCAAATGAAAAACTGGAGTGAATTAACCCCGGCGAATTATTTGCACAAATACCTGCTGATGTCAGCCGAATCTGCCCGGATTTTTGGCGAAAGCCACAGCAATGTCATGCAAAAATATGAAGCCGCCATTTCGGCATTGGAACAAACCCGGTATAAACATTATCTGGCGCTGGCAAATAAATGTTATGCCGGCTATTTACAACACAAGGGGCATATAAAAATTGCCGCCATGTACCTGCAACAAGCCCTCTATCTTTATCAAGGCTGGGGCTTTGCCAATCCTGTCAGGCAAATTAAAGAGCACTATGCCCGGTTGATGCCGCTCCCGGCTCAAGCGCCGCTATCAATACCCGAAGACAACAACCAGGCCCCCCTTGATAGCCAGACCCTGGATAAACTCCACCAGGTGCTTGCCGGAGAGAGCAACCAGAAAAAACTGTTACAACAATTAATTTGCCTGACGGCTGAAAATGCCGGCGCCGACAAGGCCATCCTGATATTGCGGGAGCAGGACAGCGAACACTGGTTTATCGAAGCACAATATCAGCTTAAAGAGTCGCAAGCAGATATCCGGGTACTGCAACATGCCTCCCCGGATAAGGATAAAATACCGCTGTCCCTGATCGAATATAATCTCCGTCTGGGTAAAGACCTGCTACTTGCCAACCCCCACCAGCAAAGCCAGTTTAGCCAAGATAGCTATATAAAAGTGCATAAACCCGGCTCAATTCTCTGCTGCGGCTTATTCAACCTGGGAAAGGTAACCGGCCTGATATACCTGGAAAACCAGATCTCCAGCTACGCTTTTACCCGGGAGCACCTGACCAGCTTAAAATTGGTCGCGGGGTTTTCGGCGATGCAGCTGGAAAATGCTCGCCTGAACCAAGAGCTCGAAACCAGGGTAACAAACCAAACCCGGGCATTAAAATTTAAAGCCGGTCTTGCTTCCCTGCTGGCTGAATTATCACATCAGCTAACACACTTGCCACCGGGTGAATGCGACAGAGAAATTGCCCGGGCTCTCGCCGTTTTAGGAAGTTTTTGCCGTCTCGATAATATCTATGTCTACCTTAGCAAAGGCAAAATACTGAAGATCGCCCACTGCTGGCACTTAAAAACCGGCAAGGTGCCCCTTGATATCCATATCGCCAGGCACAAAAACTTCATCCGTTTGCTTGAGCAAAAAAACTGTTTTTGCTTTAGGTCGCTAACGGAAATCCCCGCCGGTGCATCGGATTTCAATCAGGCCCTGGCCCAATATCAATTCAACTCAGGGATCATCGTCCGCTTATCAGATAAAGCAGAAAACCCCGGTTTTATCGCATTTGACAGCTCAACTAACAGGCATGCCTGGACGGATCCCGAAATCGCTTTACTGAAAACAGCCGCCGCTATCTTCGCCAGCGCCATCAAAAACAGCGCGCTGGCTCACCAACTCAAACAGACACAAGAAACATTGCTCAAAACAGAACATCAGCTAAACCAGAGTATCCAGCTAGATGAACTTACCGGGCTCCATAACCGGGTATTCTTCCACCAGCAATTGGCTTTGGAAATAACACGCGCCGCAAGAAACCAGCGCTATCTGTCAATTATTTTGCTGGATATTGATTATTTCAGACGTTATAACGACAATTGCGGTCATATCACCGGAGATAAAGCCCTGGTCAAAGTTGCCCGCAGCATAGAAAAGTTACTGAAACGTTCGGGAGAAAGTGTCGCCCGTTTTAGCGGAGAAGAATTTGCCATCATCCTCCCGGAAACCGACTTAAATCATGCCCATAAAACCGCAACTTTATTATGTAAGGGTATCCGCAGATTAAAAATCCCCCACCCCTGCTCAGATGCCTCAGAAGTGTTAACCGTAAGCCTGGGCATAGCAACCACTAAAGCCAGGATACAAACCTCGGCACAAGCTATGCTCAGTGTCGCGGATAAAGCCCTTTACCAGGCCAAAACCAATGGCCGTAACCGCTTTGCCGCCATAGAGCTGGAAAGTGACCATTATGCCGTGCCAAAGCAAGGGGCTTAGCAGCTTGGCCGGCGTAAAACCCATAACGCTTCATTGGCAAACTTAAATACTCACGCTTGCCGGTTTCTACGGGTAAATGTCAAAAGTTTTTGATCCAGATTAAAAATCTTACCCGGGATCCGATATCTTGATTGAAGCAAATGTTAATTTGTTGCTAGAATATGCGCGCGTAAAATTTAGCCTATAATAAACAAAAAATAATAAGAATAAATATTAGGCTCTGTGGTTGATTATCTGTTGTTCAAGGATCATTTTTATTGGGCCTGACAAATACAGCATGAAAAATACAACATGGATTAACCACAGAGACGCTTAAAGGAATACCATGCATAACTATGACAACTATCAGTCGGCATCAGCGTTAAGTGAACAAACCCTCACCTTTTTGACTGAACATAACATAGCGCCAAACCCAGTTAATTATTCTGTTATTTATCACTACCTGAGCCAGAGAAACAGTGAATTAACAGCAGAGATAGATTTCCAGCTAACCCAAAGAAACGCCCTTGACGGTGTGCTGCTGGATGACTTATTTGTTAAATTTTTATCCAACAGCGATAACATTGAAAATAACTTATTGCAGCCGTTTGAAAAAACCTTGAGCCATACCCTGGATAAAATCGATGACCAGGCACAAAGCGAAGAAATGATTTTAGCCAACCTGGCCAAAGCGGATCACGCCCTTAGTGATAATGTCTTGCACAAGCCGCTTAAAAATATCGTCAACTTCCTGATCGGCACCATAAGCAATGCTCAAAAACAGCACCAGAAGTTGTCCGATGAACTGGCGAAAACCAGTGAGGAAGTCACCTTCTTAAAAACCAAACTTGAAGAATCCAGGGAAGAAGCGGTGCATGACGCTTTAACCGGTTTATTAAACCGCAGGGGCTGCGACGATAAACTCCAGGCTCTGGATATCAAGGGTAAACACTCGTCCCTGGTGATCGATATCGACGACTTTAAAAAGATTAACGATACCTTTGGCCATCAGGTCGGCGATAAGGTCATCCAGCGGGTGGCGAAAATCATCAAATCTTCGGTATCGGAAACCGATCTTGCCACCCGTTACGGCGGAGAAGAGTTTCTTATCGTCGCCCCCGGCCAGTCCCTCTCCCAGGCCAGAGCACTCGCCGAGCAGATCCGTTTGTCCGTTGCCGACCTGAAGCTGATCCAGAGGAAATCAAACACCTTTTTACCGCCGATCACGGTTTCTGTCGGCATCGCCGAACTGGCAGACGATAATAGCTGGCCATCCTTTTTTCAGCGGGCGGATCAGGCCTTATACCAGGCAAAAAATGCCGGCAAAAACTGCTGCATTGATGCCTTACCTTTAAAAGATTAAGTAGCGATAGTTTCAGTTAACTTCGGTTGCAGGCCCCCCGGCCCTTCATCTCTCTTTTTATAAAAACGCAGGATTGCCTATATGGATATGGGCACTTAGCTTATGCAGGAGCACATAAGCTGAAATGCATCCATGCATAACCCCTGCACCTGTTCGTCCATGAACTTGCAGAATTACCTGTATGGATATAGGTACTTAGCTTATGCAGGAGCACATAAGCTGAAATGCATCCATGCATAACCCCTGCTCCTGTTCGTCCATGAACTTGCAGGATTACCTATATGGATATAGGTGCTTAGCTTATGCAGGAACATATAAGCTGAAATGCATCCATGCATAAAAAAACCAGCAGGATCGCTGCTGGTTTTTCTCTCAAGCATTATGCCTTTAACAGGAAAACTAATCCGCCTGCGGACGCATATGCGGGAATAAGATCACATCTTTAATGGTCGGGGAGTCGGTAAACAACATCACCAGACGGTCGATGCCTATGCCTTCACCCGCCGTTGGCGGCATGCCAAATTCCAGTGCACGGATATAATCTTCGTCAAAGTGCATGGCTTCATCGTCACCGGCATCTTTTTCTTCAACCTGCTTACGGAAACGTGCCGCCTGATCTTCGGCGTCATTTAACTCCGAGAAACCGTTGGCCAGCTCGCGACCGCCAACAAAGAACTCAAAACGATCGGTAATAAACGGGTTTTCGTCATTGCGGCGCGCCAGCGGAGAGACTTCCCACGGATATTCGGTGATAAAAGTCGGCTGCATCAGGTTATGCTCGGCCACTTCTTCAAAAATCTCACAAATATATTTGCCCGGACCCCAGACCTTGGCAGCATCAGATAACTTAACGCCAACTTCAACCGCCATGGCTTTAAGGCCTTCAAGGTTTTCTTCCGGGTTACGTAAAATGCTTTCATCCAAACCAGGTGCATGTTTTAAGATGGCATCCACCATAGACAAACGCTCAAACGGCTTGCCGAAATCATAAAAAATTTCGCTGGTGACTTCACCGTTTTCGTCTTTTTCCGTGTTGCGCACCATAGTCGTCCCCAATACGTCCTGGGCCACACTACGCAGCATTTCTTCCGTCAGGTTCATCATATCGTTGTAATCGGCATAAGCCTGATAGAACTCTATCATGGTAAATTCAGGGTTATGGCGGGTGGACAAACCTTCGTTGCGGAAGTTACGGTTAATTTCAAATACCCGCTCAAAACCGCCAACCACCAGGCGCTTAAGGTAAAGCTCGGGGGCGATACGCAGATACATATCGATATCTAACGAGTTATGGTAAGTCATAAACGGCTTAGCGGTTGCACCACCGGGGATCACCTGCAGCATAGGGGTTTCCACTTCCATATAATCTCGCTTGACCAGGAAGTTACGGATACCTTCAACCACTTTGGTACGCATTTTAAAGGTATTGCGGGTATCTTCATTGATCATCAGATCAACATAACGCTGACGATACTTGGTTTCCTGATCCGATAAGCCGTGATATTTTTCCGGCAAAGGACGTAAGGATTTAGTCAATAACTGGTACTGGTCCATATTGACATACAGATCCCCTTTACCGGATTTATGCAAGGTTCCGCTGACACCAACGATATCACCGATATCCAACACACCCCAGCGGGCTTTAATGTCTTTTTGCACATTTTTATCGGCATAAGCCTGGATACGCCCGGTCATATCCTGAAGTACTAAGAATGGCCCGCGTTTAGCCATCACACGACCGGCAATGCTGTACACCTCAGATTCAGCTTCCAGGGTTTCTTTATCTTTTTCACCGTGGGCAGACTGTAAATCATTGGCATAGTGTTTTCGTTCAAACTGGTTCGGGTGGCCGTTGGCCGGACAGTTCTCACGAATTTGCGCTAACTTGCCGCGACGCTCGGCAATCAATTTATTCTCGTCTTGCGGTGCTTTTACTTGCTCAGTCATGTTGTTTCTCATTACTTAAAATATGCAACCTCAGGCCCATGCCCACGGTTACCCTGGTTTACCATTAAAGGCCAGATTTGAGGCTGGCTTCAATAAATCTGTCTAAATCGCCGTCAAGCACCGCCTGGGTATTACGGTTTTCAACGCCGGTTCTTAAATCTTTTATGCGGCTGTCATCAAGCACATAAGAGCGGATCTGGCTGCCCCAGCCGATATCCGATTTACCGTCTTCGAGCTCTTGTTTGCCTTCGTTTTGCTTCTGAATTTCCAGCTCGTACAATTTCGCTTTTAACAGCTTCATCGCCGTGGCGCGGTTTTTATGCTGCGAGCGGTCATTTTGGCACTGTACCACTGCCCCGGTAGGAATATGGGTAAGACGAATAGCCGAGTCGGTTTTATTGACGTGCTGACCACCGGCACCGGATGCCCGGTAGGTATCCACCCGTAAATCCGCCGGATTGATATCAATTTCGATATTATCATCCACTTCCGGGTAAATAAACGCCGAAGCAAACGAGGTATGGCGACGCGAGTTGGAATCAAACGGCGATTTACGCACTAAACGATGTACCCCGGTTTCGGTCCGCAACCAGCCATAGGCATATTCACCGCTGTACTTGATGGTACACCCTTTTATACCGGCGACATCGCCGTCGGTCACTTCAATCAGCTCGGTTTTAAAGCCGTGGGCTTCACCCCAGCGCAGGTACATGCGCATCAGCATGCTGGCCCAATCCTGGGCTTCGGTGCCGCCTGAGCCCGACTGGATATCCAGATAACAGTCTGCCGGATCGTTTTCACCGCTGAACATGCGGCGAAACTCTAATTTTTGTAGCTTTTCATCCAGGCCGCCGGCTTCCGAGAGGGCATCTTCGAAAGTTTCTTCATCTTCCTCGTCCACCGCCAGTTCAATCAGACCTTCGATATCTTCACAGCCCGAGTCCAGTTCATCTATGGTCTCGACTATGGCTTCAAGAGACGCTCTTTCTTTACCCAGGGCCTGTGCCCGTTCCGGTTCATTCCAGACATCGGGTAATTCTAATTCACGGCAAACTTCAACTAGACGTTCAGCTTTGAGATCGTAGTCAAAGGTACCCCCTAAGGGTATCTGTGCGTTCGCGAATTTCTTTTAATTTATTTAATATCGGATTAACTTCAAACATGCTATTTAACGCGCTTAGGGCGGCTGCCATGAGAATAAAAAAATAGTCGCGCATTGTAACCTATTAAGGCCAGTAAATAAACGATGTATTCTCGGCAAATAGTGGCTTTTTAACCCGGTTTAGAACAGACAAGGACTATTATCATCACCGCCCGGGCCGGTAGCTACAGCTTAACCCCGGCCTTAGCGCAATAACCCGTCTGTTTTCTCCGGCAAATGTTAAATCCCTTCAGAAATGCCTTCAGGCAAACTCAGCCGCTCGACCATCAACTGTCGGCTTTGTTTACCACGCTATTTCCTTCGACAAGCATTGATATCTAACCGGTAAGCCAGATGCACTTGTTTGGCGTGGGTTGTTTAGGCATAACGCCAGGCTTTGACATCAAGCTTAAAGGCCTTCATTAGAGTCTCCCGGCAACGATAACTGCTCCACCATCAACTGTAAGCTTTGTTTACCTCTAAACTCATTGATATCTAACCGGTAAGCCAGATGCACTTGTTTGGCGTGGATATTAGGCCAGGCCTTAACATCAATATTAAAGGCGATGGCATCAAAGACTTCGCTGCCTTTTTGCACCACCATTTTCAAATGTTTTTCCCCCACCAGGCGCTGCTGTATCAGGGTAAACTCATCATCAAACACAGGCTCGACAAAATTTTGCCCCCAGGGGCCGGCTTCCCTGATGGTTTCGGCAAAGGCCAAGGTCATGTCGGTAAGCGGCAAGGCCCCGTCGGAAAGCAGTTTTCCCTGGAAGTCCTCTTCACTGAGCCAGTCACCGACAAAGCTGTCGAATAATTGCCTGAACTTATCAAAATCACCGGCTTTAATGGATAAGCCGGCAGCCATGGCATGGCCGCCAAATTTCAGGATCAGCCCGGGGTTCTGGCTGTCGATATGTTCGAGCAAATCCCGGATGTGCAAACCGGGGATCGAGCGTGCCGAGCCTTTAATTTCATCCTTACTCTTATCTTCTATGCCATCACCGGCGGCGGCAAAAACGATGCTGGGCCTGTGATATTTCTCTTTTAACCGCCCGCACACTATGCCAATCACCCCCTGATGCCAGTCTTGCTGGAACAGGGCAATACCGCAGGGCAGATTATCTTCGTTAAATTTCAACTGCTTGAGCACGCTTTCCGCTTCTACCTGCATGCCCTGTTCGATTTCCCGGCGAGCTTTGTTTAATTCATCCAGCTCAACGGCCGCGGCCCGGGCAGACATCAGGTCCTTTGACAATAAGCAGTTGATACCAAATGACATATCATCGAGACGACCGGCGGCATTTATTCTCGGTCCCAAAGCAAAACCAAAATCGCTGGCCACCAGCGCCTGCTGGTTTTTATTGGCAATTTCAATCAAAGCCTGGATCCCCGGGCGCGTTAATCCCGCCCGGATCCGTTTTAATCCCTGTGACACTAAAATACGGTTATTGTTATCTAAGGTCACGACATCAGCAACCGTGCCTAAAGCAACCAAATCAAGCAGTTGGGCGATATTAGGTTCAGCCATGCCTTTTTCACCGAACCAGTTAAGATCCCGTAAATATTTACGCAGGGCCAGCATCAGGTAAAAGGCGACCCCGACCCCGGCTAGTGCTTTACTGGGAAAGGGACAGCCGGGCTGATTCGGGTTCACTATGGCATCGGCATCCGGTAGCTGACTGCCGGGCAAATGATGATCTGTCACCACCACGGCAATGCCGAGCTCTTTTGCACGTTTTACCCCCGCCAGACAGCTGATGCCGTTATCGACCGTCACCAATAACTGCGCCCCTTGTCCGGCGGCCAGGTCGACAATTTCCGGGGTCAGACCGTAACCGTACTCAAAACGATTCGGCACCAGAAAATCATGGTTCGTGCTGCCGAGCAACATTAACGCTTCCATCATCAGCGCGGTACTGGTGGCGCCGTCGGCATCAAAATCCCCGACGACAATAATGCGCTGCTGCTGCGCCATCGCCAGGTGTAAAATACGGCAGGCATCATCCAGGCCTTTTAATGACTGCACCGGCGCCATTTGTGAAGTAGTTAAGTCCAGCTCCCGGGCACAGGTGACACCACGGCGGGCATAAATTTGTTTAATCAGCGGATGTAAATCGCCGGATAAGTGTTCATCCGCAACAAAGGGACGACGGATGATTTGTTTAAGCATGGAAAGTCCTTGGCGATAACAAAGGTGAAGATAAAGCAGCAGAAAAAATCAGGAGCTTTAACGGCAAGTGACCATTAAAGCTCCGCTGATATCGGCTACCTTACTCAGAGCTGGAAGCCCAAAGGGATTGGCGGCAACCGACCAGTACAGGTAAAGCGGTTACAGGCTCTCAAGCACCTGAAGCAGATCTCTTGGTTCACGGTAACCCGGTAACATCATGCCATTTGCCAGCATGATAGCCGGGGTGCCGTTAACACCGACACGACGACCAAAATCAAATTCCGCTTCAACCGGCTTGTCACAAATACGATGGGCAACGGCAGAGCCGGCTTTCGCCTTGGTCATGGCGGTGTTGGGGTCTTCGTGGCACCATATCGAGCGCATATCCTGGAAGCCCTGGGTCAGGTTACCGTTACGGTCGGTGATGCCGGCGCGCGGATAAGCCAGGTAACGTACGGTAATGCCCATCTCATTGTATTCATCCATTTGCTCGTGCAACTTACGGCAATAGCCGCAAGTAATATCGGTAAACACGGTGACCACATGTTTCTCGTTTTTCGCCGGATAAACGATCATATCGTTGGCAAATTTATCCATGCCGGTCACCCTGACCTTGGCCATGCTTTCTTCCGTTAAGTTAGTGACCTCCTTTTCAATAGAGAAAAGCTTGCCATGGAAGAAATAGGCACCGTCGTAACTGGCATAAAACAAGCCCTGGTTGGTGATCACTTCGGCAATACCGGCAACCGGGGTAGTCGCCACCCCTTCTACTTCAAGGCCAAGTTTGGCGGTTAATTTTGCTTTTAAGGCGTTAGCATCCAGCCCGGCAGACTTGGCAGCCACGGCAGAAGACGGCTGAACAGCCGAGGTTAAAATATCCTGGCCTTTTTCGGCCGCCACAGATGCCGAGTAGGCAAAAATAGCCAGCGTAGCTCCCGAGATTAACTTTTTAAACATGCAGATGTATTCCTAAATTTAACTGATCCATGAATATGACCTTACTCCATGCCATAAAATTACAGGGTAGTGGCCTTAAATGCAATCACAAGGCCGGGATTATTGCACTTTGACACCAATATAATCGTAAACTGGTAAACAGACCCGCCTTTCTGGTAAACTCGCGCTGCAATTTAACCCCGGTATTTCTTGAGTATTACGAATGAAAATTGGCTTATTTTATGGTTCCACCACCTGCTATACCGAAATGGCAGCAGAAAAGATACAATCCGTCATTGGCGAATCCATGGTTGAACTTCACAATATCAAAGATGTGCCTTTGTCCGCCTGCCAGGATTATGATTTTCTTATTTTTGGCATCTCCACCTGGGATTACGGCGAATTACAGGAAGACTGGGAATCACACTGGCAAGAAGCCGCCGGCTTAGATCTTAACAACAAGGTGATCGCCTTATACGGCATGGGGGATCAGATAGGCTACAGCGAATGGTTCCAGGATGCCCTGGGCATGTTACACGATATTATCGTGCCCTCAGGCGCAGCTATCATCGGCTACTGGCCGAACCAGGGTTATGAATTTGCCGCTTCAAAAGCCCTTACCCAGGATAACAGCCATTTTGTCGGCCTGTCCATCGATGATGAAAACCAATACCAGCTCACCGATGAACGAATTGCCAGCTGGTGCCAGCAAATACTGGAAGAATTCGCCGACTTATAAGCAAAAAATAACGATTTGGGTGAAATTTCATAAGAAGCTTAGGAAAAAAAGCACTTTGCCACTATAATCTGCACATCCTGATTTCCAATACAATAGACAAGCATGTTTGAGCAGTTTGATTTAGACAATGAATTACTAGGCGGTGTCGAAAACGCCGGTTTTAAAAAGCCCACTTCCATTCAACAATTAGTGTTACCCGAAGCCATGGCTGGGAAAGATGTTCTGGCATCGGCCCCTACGGGTACGGGTAAAACCGCGGCTTTTATCCTGCCTGCTGCCCAGCATCTGCTTGACTACCCGAGAACCAAACCGGGTTTTCCCCGGGTTTTGATCCTCTCGCCGACCCGTGAGCTTGCCCTGCAAATTCATGAACAAACGGAAAAACTGACCAGCTTAACCAAGATAAAATCCGGCGTGATCACCGGCGGCGTCAACTACGGCAGCCATAAAGATATTCTGACCGCCACCACGGATATGTTGATCGCCACCCCGGGGCGGTTAATGGAATATATCGAAAATGAACAGTTTGATGCCAGGGAAATTGAAATCCTGATCTTGGATGAGGCCGACCGCATGCTGGACATGGGCTTTGCCGAGACCATCAACCGCATCGTTGCCGAAGCCCGCTGGCGCAAACAGACCATGTTGTTCTCGGCGACTTTGGAAGGCTCCTCGGTGATCCGTTTTGCCAAAGAAGTACTCACAGAGCCGGTTTATTTAGAATCGGATCCTTCCCGCAAGGAAAAAGCCAAGATCCATCAGTGGCTGCACCTGGCGGATAATTTTGAGCACAAATTTCAGCTACTCGCCAACATCCTGAAACAGGAAGAAGTGAAAAAAGCCGTGGTATTTGCCAATAAGCGGGAAACCGTGCAATACCTTTCGGGTAAATTATACGGCGAAGAGCTACCCTGCGCCTGGCTCGAAGGCAAAATGCCGCAGGATAAGCGCAACAGCTCGGTCGAACGCTTGAAAGATGAAAAAGTAAATATCCTGGTGGCCACCGATGTCGCCGCCCGCGGCCTGGATATCGACGATATCAGTCATGTGATCAACTTTGATATGCCGCGCAAAGCCGATATCTACCTGCACAGAATTGGCCGTACCGGCCGCGCCGGCAACAAAGGCACCGCCATTTCCCTGGTGGAAGCCCATGATATGCCGGTGATCGGTAAGATAGAACGCTACCTGCAAGAGCGCCTGCCCCGCCGCATCATCGAAGAACTGCGGCCGAAAAACAAAGAAGCAAAAGTCGGCTTGAAAAAGCCCAAGGTGAAAAAAACCACCGCCCAGAAAAAAGCCAAGGCGAAGAAACAGGCCAAGCGTAATAAAAAGAAATAACCCGGCTTAACCGACATAAGGGGTTAAGCAATCGCCAAGCGGCTATTCATGCTGCTTGGCGCCTATCTTATCTGCTCCCTACTCTCAATCTAAGAGAGAGCACAAGTTAAAAATTATAAATCAGCGTCACTAAGGTTTCGGTATCGGTATTTTCCTTATCGTCGGCGACATCGGAATTATGGGTGATATAAAAACCTAACTTCATTTGCATGGCATCGCTGAGCTTGGATACCAGCTCAGTTTCCGAGCGGCTTTTGGTATTGGTGCTACCGTATTCCATTGCCAGGCTCTGACGAAAACCGACAAATTCATTGATATCCCAGTTAAAGTTGAGCTTACCCAGGGCGATCACCTCGCCGTCTGTGCTGCCCGCCAGTAAATTCCCTTTACTGTCCAGGGCGGCACTGTCTTTGGCATATTCAAAATATTTATAACCCGGACCGATTTCCCCGTCGAGGTAATAACTTTTCCCTTTAAGCAAACGTTGGCCATAACCTAAAGAAAACACACTTTCATTGCGGTAAGCGCCGAAATAATCCGATAAATGCGAACCATAGACAAATAAATAACTGTGGTCTTCATTTAACTTATAATTGCCCTGGACAGAGGCAAAATACCTTTCACTGGTACGTTCATTGTCTTTACTGCCGTCATCCCGGCTGACTTCGTCTTTTTTATATAAGGTTTCAAGCTTATATTCATTGCGCCAGCGCTCCAGTTCCTGCTTGGCGGTAATGGCGCCTTTTAAGGTACTGCTTTCGGTGTTACCGCTGGTAAGGATAATTCCCAATTCACTGGATATTGCCCAGGGCTTTTTCGTTTCTTGTGCATCAACCGCTCCTGCGGCCAGTAACAATATCAAAGGGGTCAGGCAGGCTTTATTCATCTTAAGTCCTTTTATAGAAAAGAAATGTTTAACGCTACTGTTAATAGCGAATTAAAATGACATTATCCCGGTTATCACGGATAAAGACAAAAATTTATTGGCAAGTACCGGATAAGGAAACGGCAAGGTAAGCTGAAGGGGTTTATTGGCATTTAACACCTTCAGCCAAAAGATGTGAACTTCAAAGCTGCCGTTAACGGGCAAAATACTCTTTCAACTCTCCCGGGGTTGGCTGATGGCGAAAAACCAGTTTACCGTCCACCAGGATATTCGGCGAATGGCGGATTTGATGGGCGCTAACCAACTCGGGGTTATTTTCTATATATTCGATATGATAGGGCACGCCTAAATTTTGAAACTCACACTGCAAATTAGGCAAACAGTAATCAGACTTAGTCACTAATAAGGTTACATCCATCATCAACTCCAGATTAACAGGACACCCTTAAGTATAGACCGTACCTGCCCTCGATAAAAAAATTTGCTGTCAGGGCAGATAATAACCACAAAAAAGAAAAGGTTTTATTTTTCAATAAATTAAGCGATTGTCATAAAACTGTAACATTTATTTGATGAAGTTGTGGTAGCTTGAAAATAACGTGTTAAATTAGTGTCAAATCAATATTGAGTTGCATTAACACGTTAAGCAATAACAAATAAAATATTAAGGTGTATAAATGAAAAATCTCAACAAAATAGTACTGCCGTTATCTCTGCTGGCACTCACTTCAACAGCGGCTTTAGCCTCCGAAAGTTCATATTTCGCCACAGTTAAAGCGTTTACGGAACCAACATTTGCTGAAGCGACGGCTATGCATTTCGGTAAAATGAACGTTATCGTTGGCTCTGTTTGTACTATGGATGCCGCCGGTGCCGTAACCGGAGATTGTGATGCTGCCGATGCTGCTATTACTCAGGGTGAGATCACCGTATCCGGCCTGGAAAAAAGCACCGCCTACAATATCACCGTTACCGGTGAAGCCGGCGCCAGTTTAACTTATACCACGGCAGCAGAAGCAAGTGATGGTACCACCACAGTAACAACCGCTGACGGCGTAGCCTCGGCATTCACCACAGATGCTTCAGCGACCGATATTGCAGTTAAATTATACGGCGCATTAGCGGTAACAACTGAACTGGTAGCCGGTTCGGACAATACCGTAGGTTATACGGTAAATGTTTCTTTTAATTAATTTTTAGCGATTAAGCGTCGCATTAATCATATTAAATAGAAGTGGTAAAACTTCACTTGACGAAGTTTTACCATCAGTCAAATTTCATGTTCATCAGTAATATTAGACATTAACGTTTTTATAAAATAGTCGTTAATAATAAATTGTTTAGTGAATGAGATATAGCACAGCCAATAACGATCGGCGCTGCCCGTGCATTGGCCCAGTTAGGTTACCCAGATGTATAGATCTTTTCTTTCTCTATTCCTTGCGATAATAAGCATGAGTTTTATCAGCCCGGATGCTCATGCCCGCCTGGCACTTTCAGAGTTCAGATTATTTTTTGATAATAAAACCAAAACCAACTCCCTGGTGATACGCAACACCGAAAATACTCCCTTGCAATATACGATACAAGTGATCCATATGGATATGACGGAAGAAGGCACCCTGGTGGAAGTGGATAACACCCAGGCAATGCCTTTTTCCGCTAAAAAATTACTTCGTTATTCACCCAGGCGCGGTATTATCGAAGGAAATAGCCGTCAGGCGGTACGATTCAGTATCAGAAAACCCGCCAATTTAGCAGCAGGCGAATATCGGGCAGTGTTAAAAATCACCGGCTCTGCCGCCAAAAGCTCGGGGGCAAATGGATTAAGCATGAATTCGAAACTTGCCTATAATATTCCGGTTATCGTCCGCCATGGTAAACTCAGCGCGACCAGCACAATAAAAAACCCGCAACTGATCATGCAAAATAGCCGGCCGGCAATTCAATTGTGGCAACAACTGAGCGGCGAGCGCTCTCTTTACGGTGACTTTGTTTTACGTAATGAAAATAATGATGAAATAGGTCGTGTTAACGGCATAGCCGTATATCCGCCGTTAGCCCGGCGAAAAGTCTATATACCCATGACGCAGGATAGCCGCGGGAAAGTCACCATAGAATATCAGGAACGGGCCAAGTACGGCGGGAATATCGAAATTACGGAAACCATGACCATCGACTAAAGCCTGTTTCCATGCTGATGTTTCGCTCTGTTAGTTCGGCAATTGCACACCTATTTGGCTTCATGCCCTCACCGGTAAAAGCTTTGCCGGTGAGGGCTTTGTCGATCACCGCTTTGCAGGTTATGATCTTAAGTTTTTCGCTTATTTTTGCAAAAGGGATGGCCGGTGAGTTCGAAGAGAAATCGTTTTATTTCGTGCCGGTCACCGATGAACAGCTACTGATTGTCAACTTACGCCTTAATGGCCAGTCGGTTGCTGCTGACATGGAGATATACCAGGTCCAGCAAAGATTATTAATACCTCTGTCGGTATTACAAGATATACTTAAACTCCCGCTAAAACTCGGTAAAAACCAGTTAAGCGGCAGCAGCTTAGACGATAACATCCCCTATACTTTTCCGGTACTTTCACCGGCAACGCCCCCGGATAAAGCCTCAGATAAACAGGCGCTTTTTTTCTGGACCAGTGATGATTTCGACCATTACTTTGATGCCGGGCTATTGAACCTGTTGCTAAACAGCGAATATCACTTTGATTATTCCCTGCAACAGATTTCATTTCAAACCGACATCCCGCTGGCGGTTTTAAAAAAAGCATCGCAGGAAGTTCGCACGCCCAAAATACACACTGTCAAGCTGCCGGATCTGGTGGTTGCCGATAATTATCACCTTTATAGTCATCCCACGACAACCTATAACCTCAAACATAGTTATAACTCGGCAACAAAAAAGTCATCGGATCAACTAAGATTAAACAGCTTTTTCGACTTATTTGCCCACAGTACGCAGCTGCGTATTAACCAGAACAATGATACCACCAATCAGTTTCTCAGATTCTCCCGACAAATCGACCTGCCCCTTAAAAATGATCCCGGCCATGGCATCAGCTACCAGTTTGGCGATATCCAGTCACAAAGGGATGAGTTGATTCATAACGCAACCTCAGGTGCCGGTTTGCACTTGTCCAACACAAATCCTGCCTATAACAGCTCCTTCAGTACTATTACTTTAGAAGAGCCCGCCTTGCCCGGATGGGAGGCCGAACTATATCGAAATGGTCAATTTATCACTACCGCAGAGTCCGGGGATGACAACCGTATTGTCTTTGATGAGGTCGATACCTTTTATGGTAATAACTTATTTGAAATAAAGCTCTACGGCCCGCAGGGACAGCAAAAAACCCGCAGCCAAAGCATCAATGTCGGTAATAATTTGCTCAAGCAGGGAAACTGGAATTACCAGCTTGAATATGTTGATGCCAACCAACGCTTTATCGGCCCGGATCCGGCGATCACTTCCGGGGTTGAACGCTCGGCAAAAACAGGGATCAGTTACGGTTTAACCGATAATTTTACCCTGGATGTCAACGGGCATTATGTCAGGGAAAACAACCGGGATCATTATTATCTTTCGAGCAACTTTCATGGCCTGGCCGCCGGTGGCGATTACAATATCGAGCTGGCGAAAGATCTGCAGCAGGGCACGGCGCTTTTTGCCGGTTTTTCCGGTAACCTCAGTGAAAAAACCCGTTTGAAAATCGACCACAGTTACTTTGACCGCTTTGTCAGCGCCCTACACGCCGATAACGCACTAACATCAAGATCCAGCATCAAACTTAACGGCACCACAGATTATTTAGGTGGCCTGGGCTGGAATGGCCGCTTTAGTCATCAGGTAGATAATGCCGGCAAGGCGCGTAATTTGGCCAATTTCAGTTTCAGCAAACGCTTATCTCGCGGCACACTCTCCAACAGCTTTTCTTTTGATGATGGCAGCAGTCAAGGCACTAGTCATCAAATATTTCTCGGCTATAACCTGGAGCAGTGGCGCCTGTCGACAACCCTTGACTGGTATCCGTTTTCCCACCAGGAAATCAAGCAGATCCGCACCGATATTCGCTGGCCACAGCAGCTTAAAACCTATAATCAAACCCAGCTGCGTTATAACCCCAACCAGACAGCTAAATACAACGTAAGCCACAATTTCACCTATCGCCATAAGCAGTATAACTTTCAATTATCCTCGGCTTTAAATGAACAGGGGGACTGGCAACTGTCTCTCGGGATCAGCGGCACCCTAGGTTATGATCATACCAATAACGAATTACTCTGGCTGCAGCCACAAGCCCTTAACGCCGGTGTTATTGAAGCAACAGCCTTTATAGACAGCAATCGCAACAATATCTTTGATCACGGTGAGCAGCCGCTACAAGACATAAGTTTTAACGGCCATCACAAATGGAGTTCGCAAAAAACCAATCTTGAGGGAAAAGTACTGCTACCCAGCACATTCGGCGGACAAAAGTTATCAATTTCAGAGCAGACCTTACCGGATCCCTTTTTGCAGGCACAGCTGGAGCAGGTATTGATCCATACCCATAACGGCGGCATTAACCATATCAATATGGCGGTTGTAGCCGTCAATGATATTGAAGGCACTATCTATCAAAGCATTAAGGGGAAAACCCGTGCCAGTGCCAATCAAAGCGTGACTTTAATCGACCGCACCGGCAAGCAAGTCGCCCAGACCCTGACGGAAATTGACGGCTATTTTGTCTTTTCTAAAATCGCCCCGGGCCAATACCGTTTGTCGGTCAATTCCGAGCTGATCAGCGAGCAGCAACTTAAGATCCTGAATTTACCCGATAAAGTCATCGCTCCAGAGATGGGAGATGCCATAGTGCTTGATGACATCTTATTGGCCGATCAAGCATATATCGCCGGACAAAACAACAAACAGCTAGCCAAAAGTGATAAAAGTGATAAAAGTGATAAAAGTGATAAAAGTGAATTTTATATTCAGCTCGGCACATTCGCCAAGCCCCGGGATATAGCCAGTGCCGTTATACCGCTCCAGGCAGAGCATTTTGATGTCCAGATTTATTATCACCAACACCGTCAGCGCTACTATTTAGTCGCTGGCCCGTACCTGTCAAAATCAGCCGCTCAGTCGGCTAAAGCCGATGTCGCCAGCCAAGCCCCCTTTACAGATAGTCTGGTCTTGGCCGGCAACCACTACCAAGGCAGCAGCTGGCATCATATTTACACACTCCGGGATCTGGGTATTGCCTTGAAAAAAGGCCATGACATCATTGAAAATTCAACGGAAAAAAGTTATTTCTGCCAGCTGGCCTCTTACCGCGCCTTTACATCAATCGATCCAAAAAAACTGATGCAGGAACAACTACTCATCGCCAAGCGGCGGATAAAAGAACAGGATTATTACAGCTTTATTGCCGGTCCTTTTAACAATGAATACGGTGAAAACTGCACTTTGGCAAAATACAGCGCACTCACACCGGAAATCCCCAGGGTAAGAGCAAGATCGTTATTGCAGCAGGAACTCAGTTCGTTGTAACTGCCGCCTCAGTGTGCACGCACCGGGTTTTACAGATCGCGGCATAAGACTTTAGCACCCAAAGTTGTTGCTCATCTTGATACAAATAACAGGCAGAATGCTCAGGATCTTTTTTAAAAGCACGCACCAAGCGACACTTATCATATGCGCCCAGCAGGGTTATTTCTGCCGGGTATTTTTGTATATCCGCCGCAGTCACACTGGCGCGAAAAGTCAGGGATGCACCATCACTTGGAAAAAAAAAGAGCAAAACTAAAAACAAACACAAGTAAAGGGTTAATGTTTTCATTATGTTATCAAAAATACGGGACGGTATTTTCAGTATAGACAAGCAATAACCGCAGGTAATCACAAGGAGATGTAAACAACAAAAAACCGTTAGCACGGCTGCTAACGGTTTTTAGCTCTGCGAATAAAGAATATTTACCCGGTTTTTCCGGTTGGCTGGCCGCTCAGCCAGGTAACAACCGGCTAGCCATAGGAAAATAGCTAAGCTTCTTTTCGAGTAAAAACCCAGTCATTGCCTTTGCTGAATTCTTCACTGTATTGATAGCCGCCCAGATCAAAACCTTTAAGCTGCTCAACATCCGTTAACCGGTTTTGAATAATATAACGCGCCATCAAGCCGCGGGCTTTTTTGGCGTAAAAACTGATCATCTTATATTGTCCGTTTTTCCAGTCCTTAAAAGCCGGGGTGATCACATTCGCCGCCAGGTTTTTCTTTTTCACCGCTTTAAAATATTCATTGGAAGCCAGGTTGATCAACACATCATCCCCCTGCGCCGCCAGCGCCTGGTTCAAAGCCTCAGTGATAATATTATCCCAAAACTGATAGAGGTTTTTACCTTTACTGTTTTCCAGTTTGGTGCCCATTTCCAGGCGGTAGGCCTGCATCAGGTCCAGCGGTTTTAACAAGCCGTATAAACCGGACAAGATACGCATATGCTGCTGGGCAAAATCAAAATCTTCCTGGCTGAAAGAGTTTGCATCCAACCCGCCGTACACATCGCCGTTAAAAGCCAGTACCGCGGGACGGGCATTGTCCGGGGTAAAAGGCTGCTGCCACTCGCTAAAGCGGGCGGCATTTAAGCCTGCCAGCTTGTCACTGATACTCATTAACGAGGCAATTTCTGCCGGGGTCAGTTTAACGCAGGTATCAATCAGGGACTGGCTAAACTCCAGCAAAGATGGCTGGGTATAAACATCTGTCGGTAAAGGGGATTCAAAATCCAGGTTTTTGGCCGGTGAGACAACAAGTAACATAAGCTATATTTAGTTTTTAATCGGGTTATTTATGCCCACTATACCACAGCATAAAATCAAGAAAATAGCAGAGGCGGGGATAAAAGTTGTCACAGGTGTCAACTTTATATATATTAGTCGGCTATTAATGAGTAAATTAACACAATAAAGCGTGAAATTTTGCCAGATATCGGCCGCTTCATATAGTAATTTGAACAAAATACTGTCACAATTTCACTCGGACTTGGCTTATATGTTGTAATATTCTTTCAATATAAACAGGTTAAACTTTCGTTTTAAAAAAAGATCCAATTTAAGGTAGATGTCATGAGCAACCAGCTTTCCCAGTTAAAACAGATGACCACAGTAGTGGCCGATACCGGCGATATTGAAGCAATCGCCAAATTTCAACCACAAGACGCTACCACCAATCCGTCACTGCTGTTAAAAGCCGCTTCATTGCCGGCTTATCAGGCGTTATTGACTCAGGCGGTTAACTGGGCCAAAGAGCAATCGAGTGATGCCAAACAGCAAGTCATGGATGCCGCCGACAAATTATCGGTATTGATCGGTCTGGAAATTTTAAAAATTGTCCCGGGCCGTATTTCTACCGAAGTTGATGCCCGTTTATCTTTTGATACCCAAGGCACCATAGCCAAAGCGAAAAAGCTGATGGCCATGTACAATGAAGCCGGTATCAGCAATGACCGCATCCTGATCAAAGCCGCTTCTACCTGGGAAGGCATTAAAGCCGCCGAGCAGCTGGAAAAAGAAGGCATTAACTGTAATCTGACCCTACTGTTCAGCTTTGCCCAGGCCCGTGCCTGTGCCGAAGCCGGCGCTTACCTGATCTCACCTTTTGTTGGCCGTATCCTTGACTGGTACAAGGCCAGCACAGGTAAAACCGACTATAGCGCCAGTGAAGATCCCGGCGTGATTTCCGTGACAGAAATCTATAACTACTATAAAGCCCAAGGTTATAACACCGTGGTGATGGGTGCCAGCTTCCGTAATGTCGGCGAAATTTTGGCCCTGGCCGGTTGTGACCGTTTAACCATCAGCCCGCAATTAATGGACGAACTGGCCCAGTCAAACGAAACCGTGGTTCAGCAGCTTAACCCTGAACAGCAAAAAGCCGCAGCAGAGCCGGCATTAACCGAAAACCAGTTCCGCTGGATGATGAACCAGGATGCCATGGCCACAGAAAAATTATCCGAAGGGATCCGCAACTTCGCCATTGACCAGGATAAACTTGAACAACAATTAGCCGAATTGCTTTAATTTTTTTCAATTTGGTCTAAGCCCAAGGCAGATAAGCGTTTACGGCATCTGCACCGCTAAAAAAGTCATTTTTTCAGCAGAAATTGTTGAAAAAATATTTTTAATATCGATCCGGATGTGATATTAAAAAGGTGCAGTTGTTGGAAGGAGGAGCTTTTCATGGATAAACGTAACAGTGTCTTGGACTCATTAGATATACAACCTAAGACCAAATCGAGTGGTAAAAAACGTAAGTGGCGCGAAATCGAAACACTTAGAGATAAATATCGTTTAGAAAAAGAGTTAAGGATATATGAGGACTCACTAGAATACATGTTAGATGAATTTTAACCTCAAATAACCTGACTTAAAAACCCGGTAGCTACCGGGTTTTTTATTGCCTGATTTTCACTGCCGCCAAGTTAACACAGGCAGGAGTTATCCATCCACACCACAACAAAACACGCTCGAACAAGTACTTATTTGTCTTGCTTGTCGCCGGGCAGATATTTATAACCATTGATCATTGCAGAAACCAGAGCGGTTTTCTCTCTTCGCTCGGCAATAACCACCCCCAGAATATGAAAAATGATCAGCACCATTAGGGTATAAAAGGAATAAATATGGACGGTGATAACAGGTTTTCTCAGCGAGCGCATCTCCTGGTATGCCAGCTCATTAATATTGACTTTTGAGTAAGGCTTAATCTCATCCAGTTTATTGCTGTCTTCGGCAATATAAGCGGCAACATAGGAACCAAAGGGCGGATAATAAATATCAGTCCCCGCCAGCACTAAGCCGGTGATCATTTGCACACTCATAAAAAACAGCAGTGCCGCCACCATTAACTTACCTAACGGATTATGACCTTTATAAGCAAGATGTTGTTTTTTCCTGAAAGCCGATAGTTCCTGGCGATAGCCTTGGTTAAAAGGTAAGGTCTGGCCCCAGCGTTCATATCCTTTACCTAAAAAGCCCAGCACTATCCTGAGCACTAAATTTAAAGCAAACACATAACCTGTGATCACATGAAAAGTTTTCAGCAGGATCTTGCCGTCAACCGAGAGTCCCAGCAGTTTGCCGTTAAGCAACATCAAGCCGATCACCGTTAACAAGAGAATACACAACAAGTTGAGCCAGTGAAAAAACCTGATTTTCCGGCTCCATACCCGAATGGGCTGATACTGCTCTGTCATGATAAACCTTCCATCATTTAAAATATCGTGAGGGGGTTAGCTAAAACGAGTCCCTTTTGACCGTCATTTCTCTATTATCCGGGATAAAGCTTAAGGAATTATTAAAAAAGCAGACAAAGAAAAATATTTGGCTTTTCTCCCCGAAGAGTATAGCCTAAACGCGAGTTGACTATGCCGGGGCCTGGAGTCCGGGGCATAGGCAAAATACCAGCAGGACCAAAACATAATAAGGAAGTAAGATGATCAAAGTCAGCGTACTCTACCCCAACAGCGAGCAGGCAAAATTTAATCTCGACTATTACTGCAACAGCCATATGCCTATGGTTCAGGACAAACTCGGCAATGCCTGTAAAAAAGTCGCAGTAGAGTCAGGCCTGTGTGGAGCGAAGCCCGAGGCGGCTGCCCCCTATATCGCGATGGGCCACTTATATTTTGACTCTCTGGCCGAGTATCAGCAAGCCTTTGCCCCACATGCGGAAGATATCCTCAGCGACATCCCCAACTACACCAATACCCAACCGGAAATACAAATCAGTCAGGTTCAGCTTTAATTTTCAATAAGAGCCCGGGGGAAGTAAAAGCCTGTTTTTGCTCCCCTGTTTTTGCTCCACCATGAGCCCCATTCCCCCAAATACTGGCTAAGCACGCGATAAAATCTTTATAATAGCTGCAACGGCTTTATTTTCACCATAAAGTAAGCAACCCTCACCAAGATAAACAAACAGGTAACCTCCCCTTATGACAGGTTTAGGCACAGCCAATGCAGTACTTAAGGTTTATATCGAAAACATTCCCCCGCTGCCCCAATACCAGGAGCTAAGCTCGCTTACGGCGATGAAACCGGGGGAGATCAAAACCATCGCCGATTTAACCGGTAACCATTGGCGAAAAATCTTTAATGTCTATGCCAAGTTGTGGCAGCAATTACATCCGGGCTGTGCCGGCAGCTGGCAACAATTTCGCGATGAAGAGTTATTGCAGGCACATAGCCAGCAGGCGCTGCTGTTTTCCCCGCCTGACTTTAATTGCAATAGTAACGGCAAAGATAGCGAGCATATCAGCATAATCATGGGACGCACTTATGCCGCTAAAACCGGTATCGCCGAGCACTGCTACTGGCTGTCCCGGGATTTTGCCATCAACGAGAGCAAAAAACTCATCGTCAGCCCCTATTTTGATTACCGCCAGTTATCCAACATAAAAATAGAGCAACTTGCGGGATTAATTAGAAACTTTGCAGGGAAAAGTCGGTAAATCCCCCTTTCATTTATCCCGGATGCGGTTCATAATAAATCAAACATATGTTTGAATTATTGCCGGGTAAAACATCACAGTGACACTGTTTCAAATCCTGGCGCAGATGCTGAAAAAAAGCAGCACGCCGCCAGGACTTTTTAGCCGCCAAAACCTGGCCTATACTTTGACCGCGGTTAATTATCTCCGGCGCCGGTGATTAACGGCCGGACATTACCTTTAGCGAAAGCCTTTTAGCAAAAAATAAAGATCTGTTTATGAGCACAACCATTATCAATTTTGTCCACGCCAACGGCTTTCCCGCCGCCAGCTACCAAACTTTTTTCGATTACTTTTCCAGTGACCACCAGTTAGTGGCAAACCCGCAATACGGACACAATCCCAAATATCCGCTGGATAACAACTGGAAAAACCTGGTGGATGAATTACTCGACTATATCCGCGCCCAGCAACAACCGGTGATTTGCCTCGGCCATTCTTTTGGCGGCGTGCTCTCATATATGGCTGCCTGTCAGCAACCGCAGTTGTTCAAAGGTTTGATCATGTTAGATCCCCCGGTACTGACCGGCCCGCTGGCAAGCCTGATGGGACTGCTGAAAAATACCCGCTTTATCGATAAAATCACCCCGGCAGGCAAGGCAGAAATACGTAGGAACAACTGGCCGCTGGGCAGCAATATGGCCGGCCAGTTTGCCAACCGCAAATTATTCAGGCATTTTGACAAGCGCTGCCTGGAAGATTATGCCAGACACTGTGTGAGTGAGCGTAACCAGCGGCTGGAATTGAACTTTTCCCCGGAAATCGAGGCGGGTATTTTTCGCAGCCTGCCCACCAATTTGTCGCGCTATAAAAACAAATTAACCGTACCGGCAGCCCTGATTTACGGGGAAAAAAGCGACCTTTATCCGCATTTTGTCTTTAAACGTTTTGCCCGCACCAATAACATCCAAATCAAACGCATCAGCAAAGCGGGACATATGTTTCCGCTGGAGCGGCCGCAAGAAACCGCCCGCTTGGTGGAGTCGGTTATTCAAGGCTGGCAATAAAGGCAGCTCACCCTACCCCTCGCCATTCCAGCTAAACAGCCAGGCCCCCAGGGATAGGAAAATGGCGCTCATCAGCGCCAGCGCCAGTAAATGATCACTGATCTGCGCCAGCGAGGCGCCCTCGGTGATCACCTCCCTTGCCCCCTTGACCAGATGGGTCAAAGGTAAAAAGTCGGCAAAACGTTTCAGGAACTCCGGCGCCCCCTCCAGGCTGAACCAGACACCGGATAATAACATCATCGGCCAGGAGGTCATATTCAGCAAACCGCCCACCAGCTCTTCACTTTTGCTGCGGCTGGACATCAGCAGCGCCAGAGTGATCAGGCTAAAGCCCCCTAAAATGCCTATCAGCAAAAGATCAAAATAACTGCCCGACATGTAAAAATCAAAAAAGACATTACAGCCGGCATAAATCGCCACAGACATCAGCATCACGATAAACAGCCGGGATAACAGCTGGGCGCAGACAAACTCAAAGGCCGAGAGCGGTGTCGCTTTAAGGCGCTTTAACACCAGGTTTTTCCGGTAACGTACGATCACATAACCCACGCCGAATAAACAACTGAACATCATGTTCATGCCCAGGATCCCCGGCAATACCCAGTCAACATAACGTATTTGTTTGCCGCTCGCCTGCCCCCGGGAAAAGTGTTTTTGCGAGGAAAGAAAGATTTTCTCCGCCAAATAACTTTTCGGCGACTGCTCGTTGACCCAATAGTTTTTCCCGGCAAAGTCGATGAGCAGATCAATATGATGCTGGGATAACTTATGCTTCGCCCTTTCGAGCTGGTGATAATTAACAAAGTCGATATAACGGGTCTCAAGAAAGGGCGATTGTTCTTGCGCCAGGTTCATCACCCCCACCTTATAGACCGCCCGTCCCTCTCCGGAGAAAATAAAGGACAAGCCCACCAGCAGCAATATCGGAAAGATCAGGTTCCAGCTCAAAGAAGACTTATCACGGAAAAACTCTATGTTGCGTGCCTTAAAAACCGCATAAAACCTTTGAATATCCATTGATTACCTCAGCCGGATATCAAACCCTCAGGGAATGCCCGGTTAGCTTTAAAAACAAATCATCTAAATTCGCCGACTTAACATGTAAACCTTCCAGCGAAACCCGGCTTGCTATTAACAAGGCTAGTGTCTGCTCAACATTTTTGCTGGTAATTTCCACCCTGTCGCCAAGCAGCCGCCAGTGATGCTGTTCAATCAAAGCGGAGCTGACCTGCTGTTGCGGCAAATAAATAAAAATTTCATCGAAGTGTTTGCCAAGCAAATGCTGCGGGGTTCCGCTTTCTATGATGCGTCCGTGATCCATCACCACAATTTCATCGCAAAGCTGCTCGGCTTCATCCATATAATGCGTGGTCAGCACCAGGGTTTTATTTTCACCTTTGATATTTTTCAGCAGTTGCCAGAAATTTCGCCGCGCCTGAGGATCCAGCCCTGTGGTCGGTTCATCCAGAAAAACAATGCTGGGATCATTGATCAGCGCCAGCGCCAACAACAGCCGCTGCCTTTGCCCGCCGGAGAGGGAGCGGTTATCCCGGTGAAGAAATTCTTTCAGATCACACAGTTCGATTAAATGCTCCTGTGCCAGGGTCTGGCGGTAAAAAGCGGCAAATAGTTCCAGGGTCTCCTTTACCGTTAAATAATCCTGTAAGGCGGTATGCTGAAACTGGATGCCGATTTGGTGACTGATATCACGGCCGTTAAGCAGCCCCTGGTAGTTCACCTGCCCCCGGGTAGGAGAGATAATACCTTCCATGATTTCTATGGTAGTGGTCTTCCCGGCGCCGTTGGGACCAAGCAAACCAAAGCAGTGCCCACGCCTGATTGCAAAACTGATATTGTCGACGGCCAGCACTTCACCGTAGCTTTTTGTCAGCTGCTCGACACTGATCACCACCTGCATAACTTTACTTACCCATCAAGTTGCCATGCTTTAAATACTAGTCTGCTCACCTTGTTTTTTATCAGGTTTTTTTCATAAAAACATCAATTGATAACAATTATCATTTGCATTTAGGCGTGCAATATTCTATTTTTATAACATCAGCATATTGGCCCGGAGGAAAAGTAATCATGGAATCACTCGCATACAACGAATTTATCCCGGAAAAAGCACAGGTGGAATTATCCGGCTGCCTGCTTGCCCGGTTAATAATCAGCGGGGTTTTGCACTGCGATGAATGTAAATGCCTGGATAAAAATGCCAAAAAAGTTCTCTGGCAATCTCTACTCAACTGCAGCTTAATGGAAACCGACGGATAAAAGGAAAAATATATGGACAAGCGCAACCACAAACCGGCTCAATCCCCCCGGATGTCAGCTGAATTTACCCGGCTGGAGGATTGGTTAAAGGTACTGACATCCACCTATAGCGACTACCCCAGCCGTTCGCTGGCAAAAGTGATCCTCTATTACGTCAGCCGCTTGATGAAGCATGAAGATATCATTCAGGCCCCCGATAAACGCTGTGATTACTTTTGCATGCACAAATACTGGCTGTGGCTGATAGAAAATACCAACTATCAAGAGTAACGAAAGCTAACATCCTTAATCTCCTGATAAGCCTTTTTTACTGAGCACCTGCTGTACCTGGGTAACCAAGTGCTGGTTTAATGCTTTTTTCCCGGTAAAACCATACTGACGGCACACCTGGCTGATACTGTGTTTGCACAAAATACGGCTGATCAACGGGTCAAGTGCCTGGCCTGTGTTTACTGCTTTTTTTGCAGCGGTTTTGGCATCTTTTTTTGCAAGAACAGACCTGAGCCATAAATGCAGGCTGTAAACACAGCTGCTGTATAACCTTTGTTTCGCGGCAAAAGCCGCTACCGTGCGCCGGTCAAAATCGCTGAGTTCAGGCAAAAAGCTCTCAGGACAGTGCTGCAAGATCAGGGCAATCAAGCTCACCGGCAAGTGCTGGTATTCATCGAGCAGCAAATGATCAAAACTGCGGTAAAACTGATGGTGAACCTCCTGCTGCAATACTCTGCTGTCACGGTTAAGTGCTTTAACTACCAGAGCGGAATGTTCCCCGCTGGCGGCATCCGGGGTAAAGCCCATCCTCGCCAGCTGATACCCCCCCTCAAGCCAGAATGACAATAACCGGGTATTGGCACCAAAACTGGAGCCGATAAAATCTATCTCTTGTGTTTGGCCATATTGCTCCAGACAGCCAAGAAAATAGCTGCCTAACCCCTGTTGCTGGCACATGGGGTGCACGGCAATACGCATAACTCTTAAATAACTGTAATCAAAGGCGTTATCGATACCATTATGACTTAATAGCGATTGCGGAATAAATTGATCCCTTAACCTGCGTTGTGAGTTTTTCACCGCCTCGATTTCTTCCTGCCCGGCCTTACCTTCGAGCATCAATAAGGACACGGCAATCACCTGCCCCCGGCATTTCAGGCAGAAAATCCGCAGCCGGGCATTATCCAGTAACATTTTCAAATCGCCGGGTTTGGTTTGATAATGTGCCGTCACCAATACGGCAAAGACCTGCTCCAGCAGGGTTTCATCAGCCAATAAGTCTTCAGGTGTTAACGGGAGAAATTCTGCCTTGTCGGCCCCTTGCTGTGTAAGCAAGTTTTCCGGGGACGGCAGGGTACCCTTGTCGGTATCCGCTAAGGCCGCTTTTAATAAACAAGCCTTGAAAATAAAGGCTTCAAGGGGATCATCCTCGGCCCAGCGGATAGGCTGACGTATATGAAAAGCCCGATACCCGGGAGTTTGCTGTTTTAAGGTTTTTCGGAACTTGAGGGTAAAACCCCGTCCTGCTCCTTCATAGCCATGCACTGTGGTTGAAAAAACCATACGGTGGTATGAAGCAAGCAATTTTTGCAGCAAATAGACCGGGATCGCCGCAGCTTCATCCACCAGCAACAATCCCAGTTTGGCTTGATGGCGCACCAGCACATCCACTGGCAAAAATTCAATTTCTCCATGAGGATGTATGCAGCGTCCCCGGAAAAATTCCGCTTCCGGCAAGGAGACTTTTAGCTGTTGAAAAAAAATATCACAGGCCTGTAAATGCGGGGCGGTGATCCCTATGTGCATTTTCTCGGCGCCGTTACCGGCATTAACTAACAACTCGGCAGCGGCAATTGCCAGTGCCGACGATTTTCCCCTGCCCCGATCGGCAGTTAGGACCAAAGGCCGGTTCCTGTGTCCCTTAACCACCTTAATAATGTTTTGTACTGCGGTCACCTGCTCCGGTGTTTTACAGCCTAAAGGCAAGTTCCCTTGTAGCCGACGCTCACCATCAAGCTCTGCAATTCGCGGTAGTGCTTTTCCCTGTTCAAGGATACAGGCCAAATCATCAGCAAACAATTCCCGGAAAAATCTTTGCAAAAAGACACTTTTTGCCGCTGAAAAAATCCCCTTCTCCTGCGGCCATAAAAGGAATAATAGCCCACCGGCGACCAGGGTACCGGATAAGGCAGCCAGCGCATCAATATTAAAATCGTCATCACTTTCACCGCCATCAAACAGCAAATAAGTGTTTTCCGTACCTAAATGGTGGCGGTAATTTTTACGGTCGACGGATAAGATGTTCGCTGCGCCTTGATGAACTGACGATGACAGCCCATCCGGATGATCACTGTAAATAAGCCAGTCAGCCTTGGCTGGCAGCTGTTTTTCCTCAAGCGTTTTTTCCGGTTTTTCAACAGGGGAAACAGGCAGGCTCTTTAACAGAGAAAACGCCCAATCGATCTCACCCGCCAAAACCACTAAGCGTCGTTGCCCGGCGGAAAACGCCTGCTGCATATAAGGTTTTAACCAGGATATAAAGACCTCGGGATTATTGCTCGGCACAGCTCACTCATTATTTGAAACATGGAAGAAAAGGCAAGTGTACCAACCGGACACAAAAAGCTGAACTAAAGTACAAAATTAATCTATGCTTAATGTGGTTTCACTAAGCCTTACAGCCTTAACTATGTTAAATAAATTCAAAAAATCACTTCACAGTGCAAAAAACAACCACTCAATATAAAAACCCCATTATGTTAGTGGCTATTGAGTATTCGTTGATCCTGATCAATTCCTTCCCCCAAGGAACTGGCACAATAACCTTGACTACAAATCAATATACGAGCACATCATGAATGAGCCTAACTCTGCTGAATTACAAAAGAATCATGAACGAAACACCTTCGTTTTTCTGGCGGTCTTTTTAGCGCCTATCTTGTCGGTCATTATTGTCGGCGGCTTCGGATTTATGGTCTGGATCAGCCAAATATTATTCGGACCGCCGGGAGCATAAGGCAACCGAAATGAACCGTTTAGAAAACCCGGCAAGGCGCCGGTTGTTTAGAGGAAAGCTAAGCCATAAACCCGAGCAGAGATTGCCCTGGATTATTAGCGAAGCAGTGTTTACCAGCGGTTGCGACCAATGCCAGGATTGCATCAAAAGCTGTGAAACACAAATCATCGTCCTGGATGAACAAGGCTTTCCCAAGATAGATTTCTCCAAAGGTGAATGCACTTTTTGCCAGCAATGCATACAAAGCTGCGAAAAGCCGTTATTTAAGCCGCAGGCACAAATAGACTCAGGGCTGGAGACTCCCTGGCCGGTAACCCTTGGCATTAACAACAAATGCCTGGCCAAAAATGAGATTTATTGCCGCAGCTGCCAGGATGTCTGTGAGACCCGGGCCATCACCTTTCGCTATCAAGATACCAGCATCGCCAAACCGGAATTGAATCTTGACGACTGCACACAATGTGGCGCCTGTATTGCCACGTGCCCGCAAGACTCACTCTCTTTTACTTTTATCAGCGAGGCAGCCAATGCCAGATAATACCTTAATCAACGACAAAGGTGGCGTTAATCACTACGCACCGGATAGTCCCGAACCAAGTGGGGAATATCATGTTGCCAGCTTTGTCGCACATGCCGTAGTGACCCAGCTTGATGATGTCAAACAACAAATAAAACAAATCCAGGGTGCCGAGATCCATGCCGTAAGTCCGGAAGGAAAAATAGTGTTTACTATTGAGGACTTTAGTCAGAAAGGAATCGGACAAAAGATCGACACCCTAAAATACCATACCGGCCTCTATAACCTGGCGCCGGTATATCATCAATTTTTGCCCGAAACTAACCAAGCGATATAAGGTGAGGCCAATGACGATTAACCGCCGAGAATTTATCAAAGCAAATGCTGTTGCTGCGGCCGCTGCCGTAGCCGGGGTTTCAGTACCCGCTGCCGCATCCAATTTAATCACCAGCAGTGATATTACCAAACTCAAATGGGACAAGGCCCCGTGTCGTTTTTGCGGCACCGGCTGTAGTGTCAATGTCGGGGTAATGGACGGCAAAGTGGTTGCCACCCACGGTGATATTAAATCACCGGTCAATAAAGGCCTTAACTGTGTTAAAGGTTATTTCCTCTCCAAGATCATGTACGGCAAAGACCGCCTGACCACGCCGCTGCTGCGCATGAAAAACGGCGAGTTCCATAAAGACGGTGAATTTGCCCCGATTTCCTGGAAGCGCGCCTTTGACATCATGGAAGAGAAAACCAAAGCCGCATTAAAGGCCAAAGGCCCGACTTCCATCGGTATGTTCGGCTCCGGCCAGTGGACGGTACCCGAAGGTTATGCCGCGGTAAAACTGATGAAAGCAGGCTTTCGCAGTAACAACATAGACCCCAACGCCCGCCACTGTATGGCCTCCGCTGTAGGCGGCTTTATGCGTACTTTTGGTATCGACGAGCCCATGGGCTGTTACGACGATATGGAAGCCACCGATGCCATGGTGCTGTGGGGCTCGAACATGGCAGAGATGCATCCCATCTTATGGACCCGGATCACCGACCGCCGCTTAAGTGCGCCGCACGTTAAAGTACATGTCCTGTCCACTTACGAGCACCGCAGTTTTGAACTGGCGGACAACGGCATGATCTTCACGCCGCAAACGGATCTGGCGATTCTGAACTATATCGCCCACTACATTATCGAAACCGGCCGGGTCAACCATGACTTTGTCAACAAGCACACCAACTTCCGCTTAGGCGAAACCGATATCGGTTACGGCCTGCGCCCCGAGCACCCGCTGGAGCAAAAAGCGAAAAATAACGGCAAAACCAAAGGCAGCTCCAAAGCCATCAACTTTGAAGAATATGCCAAATTTGTCAGCACCTATACCCTGGAATATACCTCCAAGTTATCCGGTGTGCCTGAGCATAAACTTAAAGCCTTAGCCGAGTTATATGCCGATCCGAAAACCAAGGTATGCTCTTTCTGGACCATGGGCTTCAACCAGCATACCCGCGGCGTCTGGGCCAACAACCTGGTGTACAATATTCACCTGCTAACCGGTAAGATCTCCACCCCGGGTAACAGCCCGTTCTCCTTAACCGGTCAGCCTTCGGCCTGCGGCACCGCACGCGAAGTGGGCACCTTTGCCCACCGCCTGCCTGCCGACATGGTGGTAAAAAATCCCAAACACCGCAAAATGGCAGAGAAAATCTGGAAATTACCGGACGGTACCATTCCGCCGAAACCCGGTTACCATGCGGTACTGCAAAACCGTATGCTCAAAGACGGCAAGTTAAACTTCTACTGGACCCAATGTACCAACAATATGCAGGCAGGGGCCAATATCAACGAAGAGATCTATCCCGGTTACCGTAACCCGGAAAACTTTATCGTGGTATCCGACCCTTATCCGACAGTAAGCGCCCAGGCCGCTGATTTGATCTTGCCTACCGCCATGTGGGTGGAAAAAGAAGGAGTATACGGCAATGCCGAGCGCCGTACCCAGGCCTGGTACCAGATGGTACAGGCGCCGGGAGAAGCCAGATCGGATTTATGGCAATTGGTAGAGTTCTCCAAGCGCTTTAAAGTCGAAGAAGTCTGGCCGGAAGAACTTATCGCCAAAAAGCCGGAATACCGGGGCAAGACCTTATATGACATCCTGTATAAAAACGGCCAGGTCAACGAATTCTCCCTGGATGAGGTGCCTGAAGATCGCCTGAACCAGGAATCTCGTGATTTCGGTTTCTACCTGCAAAAAGGTTTGTTTGAAGAATACGCCGCTTTTGGCCGCGGCAAAGCCCATGATTTGGCCCCTTATGATACTTATCATCAGGTGCGCGGTCTGCGCTGGCCGGTAGTTGACGGTAAGGAAACCCTGTGGCGCTTCAAGGAAGGCTCAGATCCTTATGTGAAGCCGGGTAAAGACTTCGAGTTCTACGGCAAACCGGACGGCAGAGCGGTGATTTTCGCCCTGCCTTACGAGCCTGCTGCAGAGTCACCGGATGAAGAGTACGACCTGTGGTTATCCACCGGCCGGGTACTGGAGCACTGGCATACCGGCTCTATGACCCAAAGGGTACCCGAGCTGTATAAAGCCATGCCGGATGCCGTGGTTTATATGCACCCGGATGATGCGAAAAAACGCAACATGCGCCGGGGAGATTTAGTGAATATCGTTTCACGCCGCGGCGAAGTACAAACCCGGGTCGAAACCCGTGGCCGTAACAAGCCACCTAAAGGTTTGGTCTACATGGCTTTCTTTGATGCCGGACGCCTGGTGAACAAGTTGACCTTAGACGCCACCGATCCGTTATCAAAAGAAACCGACTATAAGAAATGCGCCGTTAAAGTGGTTAAGGTTTAGGAGAGCTATCATGAAGAATTTGATAAAAATTGGCATGCTGTTATCTGTTTTGCTACCCGTAACCGCCAGCTGGGCCGCGCCGGGTGAAGTTGCCACTTTGCGTGAGAAAACCAGCATAGATCAACAGAAAAAGCCCGGCATTATCCCTAAGGTGATTAACAGCGATATCAAACAGGCGCGTAATTACCCGATGCAGCCGCCGGTCATACCGCATAAAACCCGTAACTATGAGGTCAACCTCAATACCAATAAGTGTATGTCCTGCCATAGCCGCCAGCGCACCGAAGAGTCGCAGGCTCCTATGGTCAGCGTCACCCACTTTATGGACCGCGACGGTAACTTTTTAGCGGAAATATCACCGCGCCGCTATTTCTGTAACCAGTGCCATGTCACCCAGCTCGATACTAAACCTGTGGTTGAAAACGAGTTCGTGGATATGCACGCTATCATGAAGCAAAAATCACTAGCGCAGAAGTAGAGGCCGCCATGAAAAACATCATAAAAATTGGCTGGCAAACCCTGAAAAAACCCAGTGGTTATTACAGCTTAGGTGCTTTGGTTATCGGGGGATTTATTGCCGGTGTGATTTTCTGGGGGGGCTTTAACACCGCCCTGGAACTCACCAATACCGAAGAGTTTTGTATTTCCTGTCATGAAATGGAAAACAATGTCTATGAGGAACTAAAAACCACGATACATTTTACCAACCGATCCGGTGTGCGGGCCACCTGTCCCGATTGCCATGTGCCCCACAAGTGGACCGATAAAATCGCCCGTAAGATGCAGGCTTCAAAAGAAGTCTGGGGCAAGATTTTCGGTACCATCAACACCCGGGAGAAGTTTCTCGCCCATCGCAAACGCTTAGCGGAAAATGAGTGGCGACGCCTCAAGGCCAACGACTCGCTGGAATGCCGTAACTGTCACAACTTTGACTACATGGATTTCACCAGTCAAAGCCAGCGGGCGGCAAAACAACATTCCACCTCGCTGGCCAGCGGTGAAAAAACCTGTATCGACTGTCATAAAGGGATTGCCCATCACCTGCCTGACATGAAAGGAGTTGAAGGCTGGTAAACACTATTACCTGTTTTCTGAAGCCAAAAAGCACCTGCCTCCCATCAGGTGCTTTTTTTTGCTTTAAGTAAACGGGGATAAAAGCCGGCTTCAGGCAAGAAAGCACTTTAATACCAATTTTATTAAATATCTAACCAGCTTCGGATGGTCTAAATCTCCAAGTCCTGCGTTGTTTTCAACCACAATAGCTTGCTATTGCTCAATCAAACGCCTCGCCTGCATGGATGCAGGTGCTTAGCTTTAGTCTGGAACGATAAAGGGGGTTCTTGAAAATTTATCCTCACCGAATTTTGCCCATCTACTTAATGCAATTGCTATAAAAAGTCATTAACGACAGCCTTGAACCGGCAGCACTTCCGCCACTTCGTTCTCCAGCATATCCAGCACACTTTGACAGCCATATTCACTCTGCCACCCCAGTACTTGTTGCGCCAAACCAGCATCATAGACCCGGTCAAGGCTTGAAGGTAAAGACCAGCCCCGGCGGGAAAAATCCTCAGTCAATACCGGTGCATATTCAGCTATCACCGCGGCGGCATCGGTAAATAACCGCTGACACAACCCCGGATTAAAAGGGGTCTTACCCGAGACAATAAAGCGGTTAAAACCCGGCAGGCGCTTTTCTATGGCGCAGCCATGGGCACGGGCAACATCCCTGGCGTCTATGCCCCGGGTTAAGCGGTATACCGCCATTAAATCCGCCGGTTCGGGAAAACAGCGTGACATTTGCAGCACAGTCACCGGCAGCGCAAATAAGTGCGAAATATTTTCCAGCAGTTTTTCCGCTTCAAGCTTAGATCTGTGATAAATGCTTTTCGGTTCGGGCGTGACTGTTTCATCTATCCAGCCCGCCGTGCCTGCCGGGGTTGACGCTTTACCGTAAAGCGCGGTGGTGCTGGTAAAAACAAAATGTTTAACCCCGGCCTGCAAGCCTGATAGCGCTAATTTTTCCGTGGCTTTAACATTAACGGTCTCAAACTCTTCATCGGCAACCAGGCCGACATGGGGTGCATGTAGTGCCGCACTATGGACAATAACATCCACTCCTTTCAGCGCTTTTTCCAAGACCTTATGATCACGGATATCACCGACAATATCTGCGGTTGAACAGGGAGTTTTATCCAAACCGGTTACCCGGTGCTTTTTCATCAGGTGAATATAAATTGCCCGCCCGACCCTGCCGGCACTACCTGTGACTAAAATATTCAAATTCAACAACCTATAAAAATAAAGTGACTAAGTTAACTTAACAACTTCGGGGAATTTCTCATTCGCATATTCGTGAAAAATATCATCAAGGTAACCGGCCAGCTCATCCGGGGTTAACTCCGACGGGATCACAACATCATAAACACGTGCAGACATGCCGGTATCCGAATCATTAAATAGCTGCCAGTGCTGCTCTATTCGATGAACAGACATCTGCTTGCCGAAAACATTAAACTTGATAACCATTACTCCTGCCCCCTGCTCTATCGGCATTTTCCTCAGAGGAAAGCAGGTTAACAGTAAAAAGGAAAGCTAAGCAAATAAATGCATCGACAAAAACAAAACAGGTAGAGATACCTTAACAAGTTGAGGAGAAACAGGCCCGTACAAGAGATTCAAGGCTCATTTATCCGGGGAGATGCTTTCTTCGGTCACGGGTTTTCGCTGCTGTTCAAGCTCTTTAAGTTGTTGCGCCGCCTTTTGCAGCCATTGTTTGTCAATTCCCCGGGTTGACAAGATTTCCATACACTCCGCCACCAGCCCGAGGGCACTGCGATAATCACGGTCTAAGGCGATCAACTCCAAGCGCAAAGCCCTGGTTTCTTCTTTGCTGGCTCCCCCCTTATTGGAGGCCTCAATCACCCCTTTAAGGCTGTCGATAGCCGACTCATAGGTTTTAATTTTTTTCTCCAGCGGCGCCTGATAAAACCATTGCACGGCCCCCAAAACTCCGCCGCCGCCAAGCAGGACACCGGTCAGGGTACCAATCAGGGTATATTTTTTCAGTTTCTCTTCGATCAACCCCATACGTTTGCTCAGGGGCTCTTTCTTACCTTCGGCATTACCTTCAACGTCATTCATAGCAAATACTCTTAAATAAAGTCTGCAGCTAACGACACTTCCTTCTGGTTTATCTGCTAAAAGATTTCCTTGCACAACAGGAAACAAGCTGTTCACCGCTCACTACATTTTAGCTTAAAATTCATGATTTCAGGGCTGAAATTGCCACCGATGGCTTCCCCCCGCAGCGGATAACGCTCAAAACGCTTCTGCCGGAACCATGCCTGTCATTAAGCCCGCCTTGAGTAAAATTTGAAAAAGCAAAAAATATTGCCTATGTTCAAATTGTGTTGGGTCAATAATCAAATTCTGCAAAAATCTTACTTAACATACGTTGACCCAGGGAGGGAGTAATTATGGCCAATCTTTCAGCCGAAGACCTTATGCCAAAAAATAAAGTGATCGATTATGATAAAGACCTGCCCCAGGGTGAGCAGGCGGCGCATAACAGCGAAGTCCGCAAGCGCATCGACGAACTGAAGGAACAACAAAGGCTCAAAGACCTGTTAGATGATACCGACGACTGGTAAAAAACCGTCGAAGCCACCTCATCCCATCCACGCAAGTCCCCTTAAAAAAGCCCCTGCGCGCCTTTATTCGATTAGCACAAAGCTGCTGAATTTAGTAAGCTAGTTTCTCATCGATAACAACAAGAAAGAGAGCTATGAAAAAAATCCTGCTACCCCTATTGTTTGGCTGCAGCCTGACGGCCCCGGTATCTGCAAGCAACACACAGGTTGACCGCTTGGCGGATCAGGTTGAGGGCGATGTGATCAAGTGGCGCCGCCATTTTCACCAATACCCGGAATTATCCAACCGCGAATTTGAAACCGCAAAGACCATTGCCAAGTACCTTGAATCCCTGGGGCTGGAAGTACAAACCGGTATTGCTAAAACCGGCGTTGTCGCGGTACTTGATTCCGGCAAACCCGGCCCTGTAGTTGCCCTGCGCGCCGATATCGACGCCCTGCCGGTCACGGAATCCGTTGACTTGCCCTTTGCCTCCAAAGTACGCACCACCCATGAAGGTTTTGATGTCGGCGTGATGCATGCCTGCGGCCATGATACCCATATCGCCATGTTGATGGGGGCGGCAAAAATTCTTACCACCATGAAAGATCAGTTAAAGGGGAAAGTGAAATTTATCTTCCAGCCCGCTGAAGAAGGAGCGCCCGCGGGAGAAACCGGCGGCGCTGAAGTCATGGTTAAGGAAGGGGTGTTAAAATCACCCGATGTCGATGTCATCTTTGGTTTGCATATCAGTTCAGATCAGGATGTCGGCACGGTTTATTATCGCGAAGGCGGGATCATGGCGGCAGTTGACCCGTTCAAGGTGGTGATTAAAGGCAAACAATCCCACGGCGCCTATCCCTGGAACAGTGTTGACCCTATTGTCACCTCAGCCCAGGTGATCATGGGACTGCAAACCATCGTCAGCCGCGAAGTTGAACTGATCGACAGCGCTGCGGTGGTCACTATCGGCATGATCCACGGCGGCAACCGCTCCAACATCATCCCCAATGAAGTCGAGATGGTGGGCACCATACGTACCCTGAACCCCAATATCCGCCAACATATCCATAAAGCGGTGCATAACAAGGTCAACAGCATAGCCAAAAGCATGAACGCCAGCGCCGAAGTAACCCTGCCGCTGGATTACAGCTACCCCATCACCTATAACGAACCTTCGTTAATGCGCAAAATGCTGCCGGTGCTACAAGCCACCGCAGGAAAAGATAATGCCAAAGTCACCGGAGCCGTGACCGGCGCGGAAGACTTCTCCTTCTTCCAGGAAGAAGTCCCCGGCCTGTACCTCTTTGTCGGCGGCAAAAACAAAAACCTGCCTAAATCCCAGGCACCGGACCACCATACCCCGGAGTTTCGCATCGATGAAAGCGGCATGAAACTCGGCGTACGCTTATTGTCCAACCTGACCCTGGATTATATGCACAATCCTAAATAACTCAGCTTTCAAGGCCGGCCCAAAGCCCTTCCCCCAAGCAGGGGCCGGCCTTTTATTAAAATATGCCAAGATAATTCCCCTTCCCCCCTCCGGTTTGCATTAAAAGCTGCTACTATACCTGCCTGTTTTTTCGTTTTAGCTGTTAACTGACTCTATTCATGACTTTTTTAGAAAAACTGCGCTGTCTTTTCACCTTTGGTCAGGGTGTTGCTTTACCATTACCGGAAATTTCAGCCGATACCGATCCCATCACCTTATTTGATCTGTGGTTTAAAGACGCCAATAAATCCGGGATCTTATTGCCCGAAGCCATGTCGGTAAGCAGCTGCGGCAAAGACGGCTACCCCAGCTCCCGCATGGTACTGCTGAAAGCGTTTGATGAAAAAGGCTTTGTTTTTTATACCAACTATGCCAGCCGCAAGAGCCAGGTACTGGAGGAAAATAACAAGGTGGCCTTGCTGTTTCACTGGAATGTGCTGCAAAGGCAAATCCGTATCGAAGGGGAAGTGGAAAAAGTCACCCGGGAAGAGTCAGCGAACTATTTCCACAGCCGGGATCGCGGCAGCCAGGTAGGCGCCTGGGCCTCGAAGCAAAGCAAAAAGATCAGCGAAGAAAACGAACTGGCATCCCGGTTTAAGTTTTTCAACGACAAATTTGCCGGCCAGGAAGTCCCCCATCCGGAGTTTTGGGGCGGCTGGCGGGTAAAACCTAAATATATTGAATTCTGGCAGGGACGTGCCAGCCGCATGCACGACAGGATTTGTTTCGAAAAAGCCGAAGACAAATGGCAGCAATATAAACTGCATCCCTAACAGGATAAACACCGGTAACCTGCGTGTGAATGCCCGGCGGCTCTTAAATAAAAAGGCGGATATACAGAACTGTATATCCGCCTTTAAACTATGGCCAAGCAGATGATATGGTCAAGCCATCACTTGCCTAACCGGATATTAACCGCCAACCAGGGCCAGTAAAATACCCGCCGCCACCGCAGAGCCAAGTACACCGGCCACATTCGGTCCCATGGCATGCATCAGCAGGAAGTTATGGGGATTGGCTTCCAAACCGACCTTATTGGCCACCCGCGCCGCCATAGGCACCGCAGATACCCCGGCCGCCCCGATTAACGGGTTAACCTGCTCTTTGGACAATTTATTCATAACCTTGGCCATCAACACCCCGGAAGCGGTCCCGATAGAAAAGGCAACCGCCCCTAAGCCCAGGATACCCAGGGTTTCAACATTGAGGAACTTATCGGCGCTCAGCTTAGAGCCAACCCCTAACCCTAAGAAAATCGTGACAATATTAATCAGCTCATTCTGCGCCGTGGCGCTTAACCTGTCCACCACGCCACATTCGCGCATCAGGTTGCCCAAACAGAACATGCCCACTAAAGGTGTTGCTGCCGGTAAAAAGAAGATAGTCATCAGCAACACCGCCAGCGGGAAAATCACTTTTTCGACTTTACTCACATGACGCAGCTGAGACATTTCTATCTTACGTTCCTGCTCTGTGGTCAGGGCGCGCATGATCGGCGGCTGGATAATAGGCACCAGCGCCATATAAGAATAGGCGGCAACGGCAATCGCCCCCAATAAATCCGGCGCCAGCTTAGAGGCCAGGAAGATGGCCGTCGGGCCGTCGGCGCCGCCGATAATGGCGATGGCGGACGCATCTTTTAAGCTAAATTCAAACCCGGGAATGGCATTTAACGCTATCGCGCCGAATAAGGTCGCGAAGATACCGAACTGGGCCGCCGCCCCCAAAAACAAGGTTTTTGGGTTGGCGATCAGGGCGCCAAAGTCGGTCATCGCCCCCACCCCCATAAAAATCAGCAGCGGGAAGATACCGGTATCGATACCGGCATAATAGATATAATGCAGCAAGCCGCCGACTTCGGAAAAGCCCGCCACCGGGATATTGGTCAGAATCGCACCAAAGCCCATAGGCACCAGCAACAAAGGCTCAAAGTTTTTCACGATTGCCAGGAACAATAAACCACAGCCCACCAGCATCATAATCACCTGGCCCAGCTCAAAATTGGCCAGACCGGTGGATAACCATAAAGTATTTAACGAGTCCATCGGCTTTTCCTATACCAGGCTGAGTAAGGCTTCACCAACGGCAACCGAATCACCTTCTTTGGCATGCAGGGTGGTAATTTCACCGTCGGTCACCGCACGAACCTCGGTTTCCATTTTCATCGCTTCCATAATGATCACCACATCATTGGCGGCAACCCTGTCCCCCGGTTTCACCAACACCTTGAAGATATTGCCCGCCAGCGGTGCATTCAAGGTTTCTTCGGCGCTGACCGAAGCGGACTGCTTAATGGCCTCATCCCCGACCGCGGCATAGCTGATATCCTTGATCGCGCCGCCCGGCCCTACCACAACATCATAAACTTTACCGTCAACACTGACCGCATAACTTTCTGCAGCCGCCGTTGCCGGGGCTGTTGGAGCGGCTTGGGCCGCTTCTTTGTCCTGGGCGGTGATAGTGCTAGGTTTAGGCTCAAAAGCATCGGCATTATCGCGATTTTCCAGGAATTTCAGTCCGATTTGCGGAAACAGCGCATAGGTTAACACGTCATCAACCGCCTCAGGTGCCAGGGAGATGCCTTTTTCCTGCGCCAGCTGTTCCAGCTCTACCGTCAGCTTATCCATTTCCGGCGACAGCAAGTCGGCGGGGCGGCAAGTGATCGCCTGCTCGCCATTTAACACCCGGGCCTGGAGTTCGGCATTGACCTTATCTGCAGTCGCACCGTATTCGCCTTTTAACACCCCGGAAGTTTCCTTGGTGATCGACTTATAACGCTCGCCGGTCAGTACATTAAGCACCGCCTGGGTGCCGACAATTTGCGAGGTTGGCGTCACTAAAGGAATATAACCCAAGTCTTTACGCACTTTGGGAATTTCAGTTAATACTTCATCGAGGCGATCCGCTGCCCCCTGCTCTTTCAGCTGGCTTTCCATATTGGTCAACATGCCGCCGGGCACCTGGGCCAGTAAGATCCTGGCATCGACACCTTTCAGGCTGCCTTCAAACTGGGCATATTTTTCCCGCACTTCCCTGAAATATGCGGCCACTTCCGCCAGCTTCACCATGTCCAGGCCGGTATCGCGCTCTGTGCCTTCCACGATAGAAACCAGGGTTTCCGTGGGCGAGTGGCCGTAGGTCATGCTCATGGAAGAAATCGAGGTATCAATAACATCGATATCGGCATCTATCGCCTTCATATGGGTGGCAATACTTAAACCTGTGGTGGCATGGCAATGCAGGGCAATAGGCAAAGACACGGTTTCTTTTAACCGGCTGATCAGCTCGGCACCGTCATAAGGTTTTAATAACCCGGCCATGTCTTTAATACATAAGGAATGCGCCCCCATGTCTTCAAGTTGCTTGGCCATAGTCAGCCAGCCTTCCAGGGTATGCACCGGGCTTTCGGTATAACTTAAGGTCCCCTGGGCATGTGCGCCGACTTTTACCGCGGCTTTCACCGCCGTCTGCAAATTGCGGACATCATTCATGGCATCGAAGATACGGAAAACATCAATACCGTTGACATGGGCACGTTCGACAAATTTTTCTACCACATCATCGGCATAATGGCGGTAACCTAAAATATTCTGGCCGCGGAACAACATTTGCTGTTTGGTTTTCGGCATCGCCTTTTTCAGGGCGCGGATACGCTCCCAGGGATCTTCCCCCAAATAACGGATACAGGAATCAAAGGTGGCGCCGCCCCAGGATTCGATTGACCAGTAACCTATATCATCAAGTTTAGATGCGATAGGCAACATATCTTCAAGTCGTAAACGTGTTGCTAAAAGTGATTGGTGGCCATCTCTTAACACAACCTCGGTAATACCTAATGGTTTAGTCATTCTTCATGTTCCTATGTCGTTATTTATGTTGTTGGCGGTAACGAACAACTGCTGAGGTGATTGCCGCAACAATAGCCGGAGATATTCCCTGCCTGGCTTTGGTTTCATTTTTTGCGGCGGCTACAGGCGCAGATGAAGGCTTGGCATCCGGATATTTGTTTGCCAGCGGGGCCAATACCGTTGAAATAATCACCACCAGTATGCCTAAAAAAGCAAAAACAAACACCATACCGGCAAGCATCAAAGTGCCTGCTTCTATAAATAGCTGCTCCATCTGTCCATCCATTTTGATTAAAAATTAGGAAATAGAATAATCACTCCAATCACAAAAAAGCAAATAAGAATTCGCAGTTTCATAAAAAAAAACATCCGTCAAGTATAAAAAACACCAAAAACGAGTCTTTATTCATTATTTTTAAATATTTATTCTACAAAAATGGTATAACTTAAAATTGTATACAATAATATCTCGTTAAATCTGGTGATTTCATTGGAAATAATAAATACTGTATATCATATACAAAAAGTAAAGGGGAGGCATATTAGCGAATAACAGCTGAACACTTAAACGGCAATTTTCAGCCAACATTTTCACCGGGACTCATGATTTAGGTTAATTATTATTTAATAAATGGTGAAATAACAGGCCTGCTCCCGGCTGCAGCAGGGTTTAACCCCGGTATTTTTATTGGCCGAGAATTATCCATCGGTGCCGAAATTTTATCCCGGCAGCATGAAACAAAAATCAAGCGCTTCCCTGTTAGTTGGTATTTACTACTAAAATATTTCAATATGACAAAATTTTTCTATACTGTTTGAAAAGAAATCTCCGGCAGGCCTTAGCTTATACCGGTGGCCAGTGAAAAAGGACTTATCACATGAAGGCATTGTCTTATAAAAAATCGATTCAAATACCCCATCAAACAACTGGTAGCGAGCCTGATAAAGCAAGCAGCATGCCGGTTAAAGCTCAGCCCGGCGGTTTGTTATTCAAAGCCGCCATTCTCCTGGCAGGCCTGAGTTATTTGACGCCGGCCTTTGCCAGCAGAAATATCAGCTTCGACCTTATTAATCCTGAACTGACGGCTGCCCCCGTCCATAAAAACCACCAGGAGCAAGATTCATCGCGGTCAAAGCAAGCCAGCCTTAACCAGGAGCCTGTCCGGCAGCAACCGGGCATCGCCAATACCGGCTCAACCCCGAAATCCCTGCTGGTGTATTATGGCTGGCCATCATCCTTTAACTACAGCACGAACTTTTGGGATCTAAGCAAGGTCGCCACCGACTTCAACCGCTATGACTTCATCGTACTCGGTGCGGGATTGGAGTTAACCAGTCATGGCGATCATCTCAACACCGCCACTATTTTATCGAAAATAAACCAGCAACGGGCGTCAACAACAAACCAGATCAATATTTTCGGCTACCTGGATTTAGGGCGCAGCACCAACAACTTTTCCCAGGCAGAAATCGGGCAGCGCATTGATTTGTGGCTACAATTATTCCAGGGCTATGATCATATCAATGCCGGTATTTTCCTGGATGATTACGGTTATGATTTTGGCACCGACAGGGCGCGCCAGGCATACGCGGTAAATTATGCCAAGGCTTTAGGTTTACAGGTCATCGTCAATGCCTGGGATCCGGATGATGTTTTCAGTGCAGACATTAATACCAACAGTTATCTGGGCATCATGATGAACCCGGATGGCAACCCGCCCCCCGACGGCATAGATTATTACCTGAGTGAAAGTTTCGTGATCCAAAACAGTGACTGGGCCGGACAAGATGCCCTGGCAAGCAAACAAAGCAAACTTATCGGCTACCAGAGCAGCTACACTGCCGCTAAGCCGGTACAAATCTTGTCCCTGACCACCAATATCGGCGGCTATAACTTCAACCAGCAACAATTTAATTATGCCTGGCGTTATGCCGCCCTCTATAATCACGCCGCTTTTGGCTGGGGTGAGCCCGCTTTCTCCAGCAATGCCGTGGCCCCGTTTCGTCAACGCCCGACCGAAACCTTTGACTTTGCCCCGGCGCAGCAACCGTCAACAACCGACAGCGGCCCCTGCCTCTACCGGGAGCCGACGGCAAATTTTCACGGTGTCATGCTCCACCCCGGGGCCCATGTCTCGGTCAGCGCCATGGACTTAAGCACCTTAGTTAATCACTTAAACAACGAGTTTCCAGCACCGCAATGCCAATATTAACCAAACAACAAAACAGGCACTGAAATGGCATCATTCACGATGCCATTAACAATCAATAACCTTAATCACCGGATACATGATGGTCATACCGAGCGCTGGCTGTTAACCCGGGTATCTTTGAACATAACCCCGGGTGAATGTGTCGCGCTCACCGGAGACAGCGGCAGCGGTAAAACCACTTTGCTCAACCTGATTGCCGGCTTGGAGCCAGTGCAACAGGGGGAGATCTATGTTGGCGGCCAGGGGCTGCAACACGCCAAAGATAAAACACTCAGCCTACTGCGCAAACAAACCCTGGCGATGATATTCCAGCACTACAACCTGCTGTCCAGCCTGAATGTCATGGACAATATCAGCTTCAGCGCCCGCCTGGCCGGCAGATATGATGAAGAACACAGTTTAAGCCTGGCAAAAAACCTGGGCATAGACCATTTGCTGGATCATTACCCCGACACCCTCTCCGGCGGAGAAATGCAGCGGGTTGCCATCGCCCGGGCACTCGGCCCCCGCCCTAAACTTTTGCTCGCGGATGAACCCACAGGCAACCTGGACAACAGCAACAGCGACAAGGTGATTGCCCAGTTGCTTTCCCTGGCCAAGTCACATCATAGCGCATTACTGATGGTGACCCACAGCAGCAGCGTTGCCGAAAAAATGGATAAGATTTACCGGCTTAAAGACGGCCTGCTCAGCCAGCAAAGCGGCGGCGGTTGAAATGACCAGCATGATCTTAAAAAAAGCCCTGTGCGAGCATTTGCTTATCGGCAAAGTCGTGCTGGCCCAGTACCGGCGTCAGGGGCTGCTCAATCTCGGCTTTGTCCTCAGCCTGGCTATCGCCACCAGCACCTTGTTAACTATTTTGATATTAAACCATGCCAGTAAAAGCCAGTATGCCCTTGCAGAACTCAGCCTAAGCTCCCCTGTCGCTTTCTATATTTTGCCCAAACAAGGCAATACCATCAGCAAAACCGACTTTGCCCGGCTGCGTCAGGCAGGTTTTCACCAACTGAGCCCGGTGCTGACTTTTAAAAAAGCACTCGTCTCGGGTAAAAACATCCGCTTTAAGGCAGTAGATTTGCTGCCCCTGGCCATCACCCGGCCGGACTATGACCCGGCAAAAGTCCATATCGGCCGCTCCGCCCTGAAACGGCTTGCGCTTACTCCTGAAGCAGCGGTCATTTTGGCGGACCACCGGCGCCTGGACAGCCGGTATCATAAAGATGGCAACTGGGGCAGTGAGGTTTTGCTTGATATAACCCTGGCCTGGCAACTCTTTCCCGAACTTAGCGACTTTAGCTATCTCACCTCTCCCCCCCTGACTGAAAATGAGCAAACCCGGCTAAGTTTGACCCTGCCGCCCCAGCTAACATTGCAAAAAGCCTGGTCGCTGGATACACGCAGCGGTTTTGCCGATGCCTTACATTTAAATTTATCGGCACTGGCAATACTGGCCTTTATTGTCAGCCTGTTTATCGCCTATCAGGCGGGAGAACAGGCCTGGCGAAAGCGCAGCGAACTCGCGGCCCAGTTAAGGCTGCTCGGGGTTTCCCTGCCGGTGCTTTTTCATGTACTGCTGCTTGAAGCCGCCGGCTTAATTCTGCTCACGTCCATGTTCGGCACGGCAATCGCACTTTTACTGGTCACGGTATTACTGCCTTTGCTTGGACTGACCCTGGAGCAGCTCTACAACCTCAATATCAGCGGTCAGCTTAGCTGGCATCCTGTCTACGCCCTGTGGTCCCTGCTGATCGCGACCCTCGCGGTATTCACCACCTTAGCCAAACAATATCGCCGCATCGCCGGCAGATATATCAGCCGCTTTGCCCGCCAAAGCGCACATCCCGGCGGCGAACAGAACAATAAAAGCAGCGTAAAGCAGGCCACACCCGGGCTTGCCTTGTTATTATTATTTTTTCTGATCCCCGACGTCGCCCCAAATACACAGACAAGCACAGGAGCGCTCTCCCCCTGGCACCTGATCATGGCCAAATACGGCCTGTTGCTCCTGGCCACTATTGCCCTGCTGCCGCTATTGCTGCAGCTCTTTATCAAAGGGTTAACAACACTCAGCCCCGGTTTTAAGTTTAATTTTCTCCTGCAGGATGCCCGCAGCCAGGTCAACAGGCGCAACCTGCCATTGGCGGCTTTCTATCTTGCCCTGACCACCAGCATAGCCGCGGCTTTGATGATCAACAGCTTTGAAACGGCGTTTACCGACTATCTGGATCAAAACCTGGATCAGGATCTGTACATACGTTTTACCCCGGAGCAAAAAGCCCCCCTGCTTGCCTGGATAAAAGCACAGGCCAACTCAGCACAATACCAGATTGAAGAATACCGCTTTTATTACCGCGGCAATGCCGACCTGGCGGGGGAAGTGCTGGATTTAGGCATCTATAGTTCCGCCAAACAGCTGGCATCCCTGGTATTTAAAGAAAAAGGCGATAGCGGCCAGGGACCAGGCTGCTTTATCAATGAACCCCTGGCCATCAAACGGCAACTGGCCATAGGTCAACAGCTGACGGTATCCCGGCAGCAGGCAACATTCAGCTGCCGCATCCGGGGGATTTATTATGATTACGGCAACCCCAAGTTTGAACTTACCCTGGCATTATCCCAGGCCCGAAAGCACAATTTTCCCCTGGTAGAAAAAGGCCTGTCCCTGCATCTTGGCAAGGGGGAAACAACTCCGGAGCAACTGCGCCAGGCACTGAGCCAGGCGCTTAATATAACCCCCGAACAGATCATCGCCACGGCGCAAACCAAAACCCTGGCGCTGAAAATCTTCGAACAGACCTTTATCATCACCCGCGCCATCGCCCTGGTGCTGATCGGTATCGCCTGCCTGGGGCTGTTTTTATCCGCCAAGACCCTGGAGCTGGCCAGAGCACCGCAGCTGCTTATTTTAAGATCCCTGGGTTACAGCCGCAGCGCCCTGTTTCGCTTTATGCTGGGCCAGTGGCTGCTGATGGCGCTGGCCTGTATTATCATCAGTGCCCCGGTGGCGGTGATCCTCGCCGAGACCCTGGTAAGCAAGGCCTTACCCGCCTCTTTTGGCTGGTCGATGCCATTGCAGCTGAGCGCAGCTGTTTTTATCACCACCGGCCTCGGCGGTTTATTATGCTTATTGCCGGCCCTGCTCTTGCCGCTTTATAAACTGGAGCCTGGTCAGCGATGAACAGCCGAACCATGATCAGCCAGCTGTTATTTGCCCTGGTTTTACTGCAAACTGCCGCTTGCGGCAGGCGCGAACTGCAGGCAAACGATCCTCTACAATATTTAAACCGGCACAGCGAAGCATACCAGGGGGTTACCCGCGACCATAAAGTCCACCTGCCCCGGGATCACTGGCCACACCCGTTATTTCAGCATGAATGGTGGTACCTCAATGCCCTGTTAACCACCAATGACGGCCAGCAGCTGTCGGCACAATGGACCCTGTTCAGGACCGCCCATAAAAAGCGCCACTGGTACTTTGCCCACGCCGCCCTGGCCAACAAGCAGGAGCACAGGGCCTCCTTTCGCCAGGGACGCCGGGAATTTAACAATGTCACCATCAGCCATTATCCCTTTAAAGCCGCGATAGACGACTGGTCCTGGCAATCAAGCGGTGAACTGCTGCCGGCAACCCTGACGTTCGGCAACCAGGGGGAAGAGGCGTGGCAGGCCATACTGAACCTGAGCAGCGCCAATCCATTTTTCCTGCAAGGAGAGCAAGGCTATAACCCCAGGCACAACCAGGAGGATATCGCCAGCTATTACTACTCCCACCCCTTTATCCAGGTCACCGGCAAGATATGGTGGCAGGGTCGCTGGCAGCAGGTAAACGGCGATGCCTGGTTTGACCGCGAATGGGGCTCAAAAATGCTCAGTGACGATCAGCTCGGCTGGGACTGGTTTTCCCTGAGGTTGACGCATGATAGCCGGTTGATGGTTTACCGCCTGCGCTCACACACGAAAGACTTTATCTCCGGCAGCCTGATGTCCAGAAACGGCGAGATCAAAACCCTGGACGCGGCAGAGATCCGCCTGAGCAGCGAGAAACCCCGGCAGCAGGCCTATCCGGATGCTTTTACCCTGAGCATCCCGACGCAGGGCATCGACATCCGCATTGAAGCCATCAACAAACAGCAAATCCTCTCGTTTGGCATCGAATATTTCGAAGGCATGGTGTCGTTTCACGGCAGCCACCAAGGCCAGGGATTTTTGGAAATGACCGGATATCGCCAATAACATAATTAAAAACCTTAAGGTTTATGACTTAGGTGTTAACTCAAGGTTAAATTGTTTCAATTGTAACATTTTTGTATTAAATCCGATCGATAATGGTTTACTTTTCCGGCTTGGCAGGTATGCTCACCCGGCAAAAAAAATTATAAACAGCACTACAAAAAAAAGAGAGAGATGAGGAAGACTATGAAAAACAATAGCTTAAACGCTTTGTGCCTGCTTACCCTACTCAGTGGCAGCGCCATGGCTGAAGTGACTAACGGGTCTTTTGAAAACTGGACCAGCGGCAGCCCGGATTCATGGACAACAATCGACAGTGGCCTCAGTGTCAGCCAGGAAGGCTCCATAGTAAAATCAGGCTCCAGTGCCGCAGCCATCACAGTCAATACCGGCACCCAATCCTCCACCGACTTCCGTCAATCCGTCGCCCTGGTTTCCGGCCAGACCTATAACTTTTCTACCTGGGTATACCACACCGAAGGCGGCGTCAAAGCCCGGCTTTATGTCAACGGTTACCAGGGCTATTCCAATGAAAGCCTGGTAAACCAGTGGCAGCAAATCAGCTATACCTACACGGCAACTGCCACAGGCAATGTGGATGTCGGCCTGCGTTTTTACGACGTAACAGGTTTTGACGGCTCGGAAACCGTATATGTTGACGATTTTGAGCCAACCACAGCCGATAACGGCGGCGGCAACGGCGGCAGCTGTGCCAATACCGAAGCGACACTGGCATTAACCACAGACGGTTACGCCTCAGAAACCAGCTGGACCTTGAAAACCAGCAGCGGTACTACGGTTGCCAGCAGCTCTACCCTGGCAAATAATACCACGTATAACGAAACCTTCTGTTTAACCGACGGCGACTACACCTTCACCATCAGCGACAGCTACGGCGACGGCATCTGCTGTGAATTCGGCAACGGCTCTTATGCCCTGACCTCAGGCGGCAGCACCCTGGCCTCCGGCAGCACTTTCACCAGCAGCGACAGCACTAACTTTACTATCGGCGCCGGCGGCGGTGATAACGGCGGCGGCACAGGTGTTGGCAACTACTACGACAGCATCACCACGCAAACCGGCTATACCCTGAAAACCGCCTTGCATAACTTAATCAACAACCACACCACCCGCGGCTATTCCGCCATCTGGACCTTCTACAGCAGCAATGCCTTAGATACCTACTATGAAAACGACGGTACTATCTTAGACATCTACTCGGAAAACCCCAACGGCTCGGATCCCTACAACTTCACCAAAGTCAGCAACCAGTGCGGCAGCTACTCGGGCGAAGGGGATTGTTATAACCGTGAACATTCCTTCCCGCGCAGCTGGTTCGGCGGCGATATCGAGCCGATGAACTCGGATATTCACCATATTTTTGCCACCGACGGTAAAGTAAACTCAGTACGCAGCAGCTTCCCTTACGGTGAAGTTGCCTCTGCGACCTATACTTCTTCCAACGGCAGCAAGTTAGGTTCAGCCGCAAGCAGCTTAGGTTACAGCGGTACGGTATTTGAGCCGATTGATGAGTTTAAAGGCGACCTGGCCCGGGCTTATTTCTATATGGCCACCCGCTACCAGGATCAAATCGCCAGCTGGCAGAGCATCAGCAGCTACGGCAATGCGGTATTGGACGGCAGCACCACGGCAGTATTTGAACCTTGGGTGATCTCCATGTTACTGAGCTGGCATGCCAACGATCCGGTGAGCCAGAAAGAAATCGACCGCAATGACGCGGCCCACACTCACCAGGGCAACCGTAACCCTTTTGTTGACCATCCTGAATATGTCAGCAAAATCTGGAATTAATTACCGCCTTAACTAGCTGTCTCAGCCAGACTTAACCGAACCTCAACTCGCGCCTTTAAAAGAGCAAGTTGAGGTTCGCTTGTTTCACAACGTTATTTTACACAAGTGGCACTAGAATTCTGTTTGCTGCCAGTCAGAAACGGATTCTAAGATAAATTGCTGGCTCACATCATTGTCATTGCAAGACCAGATTCTGACTTCTTCATCATCCGTTGCCGCGCTCCCTTGTATGTCGATACAATGACTCCAGCCATTGTCTCTGTTTTTAATTTTGCCATCTTTTTGAATGCGCCATTTTTCAGAATTCCCCCCGTCACAATCCCAAAGGTGAAGAGCATCGCCATTGTCGGCACTGCCCGTGTCGAAGTCTACACAGTACTTATTGCCATATTTGGGCCGCAGCTGCCCTTCCGCCGTGTAGACAAATTTTTGATTGCCATAATTGCCGCATTGATCCAGCCTGATCGCAGAGCCATTTTTATAACCGTCTTTTACTTCAAGACATAAACCACTATTCAATTTAGGTTTTATTTGAAAGTAACCGGGCAGGCTTCTGCGCACTCCCACATATGGAATTTCAGATTCATTGAAATATGATGATCCGCCTGCTATCTGGTCTACGTCAATGCCAATTGCCGAGACGCCATGAGCAACGGCAATAAAGTTATAGGCGTAGTACTTGTTCTCAAAATCCCCCGAAGTGTTCCACAGGTGCATGAGCTGTTTATATTCGTTTGCCCGATTGGCGGTAACCTGATAATGGTCCCCGGCCTTTACATTGCCGCAAAATATCTTTTTCGAGTTGCCGGCAGAAATAGAATCGATAGCACCGCTAAATTCCTCGGGATCTGCGGTATCTATATCAGGACAGACAAAACCATTCAGCACATAATCAGAATTTGCCTGCTCCATCAGATCATTGACATTGCCAACCCGCCCGCCGGTATAGAGAACGATAACGCGGTGATTATTGGGGTTTAATGCCGACAGTTTAGGCCAGCCTTTATTTTTTAACGCGCTCCTGTAATCGTTATTGCTGGTATAAGGGGTAAGGTGTGCCAGTAAATCCTGGTATGTGTATAAATATCCGGACAATTCACGGCTCACATATTCATCGAGGAGCTTGATCTCACTTGGATGCCAGGAGCCTAACGGATTGATAGCCTCCGTTTTCATATCTATATACAGCATTATGGGTGCGGTGACTTGCCCCTCATTGACGGGGTGGGCATCCAGCCACTGCTTGATATCGGCTAAACAATGACCGAGTCTGTCGGAGCCGCCATTACTGTCACAGTTATTGTTTTTTCCCGATTGATCATGGGTGACATAAGGGCCATTGTCATCTGATTGCCATGGCCCCTTATCTAAAACATCCAGCTCTAGCGAGCGAAATCCTTCATCAAGCCAATGGGCGAGCATGTCACCGCTATTTAATCTCTCATAACTGTTGTGTGGCTGAAGGTAATAGAGTTCATCAATTCTTTTGTCCTGGCTTATTGCTTCTGATTGCTTATAGGTTGGCGTATATATCTCTCCTGCCAAAGCATTGGCAGATAAAAATAAACCAGCGCCAAGCAACGAGCCATAAAGTAATTGTTGTACTTTCATAAAAAATCCTTGTTATCAATTAAACTATTTTGTCCGTAAACACACTGAATGAAAGGTATTCAGCTACCTTGCAATCAGTCGAGACAAAAGCAAGGTACAAGACAAAAGGCACATTAGAAAGCGTTAATTACACCTATGTCGGTTTAGGGATCATCTTTGTCGGATCTGTACTTAACAATGGCGGCTGGCGCATAGAAGTGCCCGGTAATGCTGATTTGGGTGTCGGCGGCAACAGAGTCCCCTACGTGGTATTGGGGCACCTTGGCAGACAAACCTATTCAGGCAGCAAATAAGCTTCAGCGTTTAAATACCCGCAAATCTTCCTGCCATTGCCCCGCCAGAAAATCGATAAATGCCCGCACCACCGGACGCTGGTAACTGCGCGACAAATAGACCGCCCACAAAGACATCACAGGTAAGGGCACATCCGGCAGCAACCGGAGCAATTCCCCGCTTTTTAAATAAGGGTTGGCAAGGTCGCAGGGCAGATAAACGATCCCCGTCCCATTCAGGGCCGCCCGCACTAACACCCCAAGATCATTGGCGCAGATACTGCCGGAAACCGGCACCCGCACCAACTGCTGCTCTGCCATAAAAGACCAATGGCGCAGGCTGAGATGGATCAGGCAATTATGCTGCTGTAGCTGCTCAGGCGAACCGACCGGCCCGTGTTCAGTTAAGTATTGCCCGGAGCAGCATACGGCACTTTCAATCGACATCAGGCGACGGGCGATAAGGCCTTCATCTACCTGGTCGGTAAAACGCAGTGCCACATCAATACGCTCATCCACCAGTTGGGCATTGCGATCCGACATCATTAACTGGATCACTACTTTGGGGTGACGCCGGGTAAAGGCTTCCACCTGCTCGTACAAGAGGTTTTGCCCTAAGCCTATCGGGGTGGCAATACGAACCTCCCCCGTCAGCTCTTCATCATGGCTGCGGGCCATACTTTCCAGCCCCGCCACCTCGTTAAGGATACGCCGGCAATGCAAAAGCACATCCTGGCCCGGCGCCGTCAGGGTAACCTTACGTGTGGTGCGGTGAAATAAACGGATATTAAGCCAGCTCTCCAGTTCCTGCACATGCCGGGTTACCTTTACCCGGCTTAACTCCAGCTGGTCCGCCGCCCGGGTAAAACTGCCGGTATTTGCCACCTCGACAAAGCTGGTTAAGGCTTCCACTTTATCCATCGCCGCTTCCTTCATACATTATTTCAAATTACGAAACAATTATGCTCGATTTTCAATATTTATTACAAGATAAAAGAAAAAGATAATAGCGCCATCAACACCGGGCCGAGCAGGCAAGGTGATACCAAGTTAAACAACCCATTGGAGAACATTATGAAAATCGCAATTTTAGGCGCCACCGGCTGGATCGGCTCCACCATCATGAACGAAGCACTTAACCGCCAGCATCAGGTGATCGCCATCAGCCGCGATACCGGCAAGATAGAACAAGACGGGGTGCAAAGCCATACATTGGATTTACTGGCCCAAGGCGGAATGAACGAAGCCGTGACAGGTGCCGATGTGGTTATCGCCGCCGTCGGCGGACGCGCGCAAGGCAACCATGAAATGGTGAGTCATACTGCCAAGCGGCTGCTGGCAGAATTACCGCAAGCAGGCATCAAACGGCTGATTTGGGTGGGTGGCGCCGGCAGCCTGGAAGTTGCTCCCGGCGTAAAGCTGGTAACAGTACCTGAGTTCCCGGCAGAATATAAAGACGAAGCCCTGGCCCAGGGGCAAGCCCTCGACATTTTCCGTCAAAGCGACAGCCCCCTTGACTGGTTGTTTGTCAGCCCGGCCGCAGAAATCTTCCCCGGCGAGCGCAGCGGAAAATACCGTCTCGGCGGCGATCAGTTGCTGACGGACAGCGAAGGCAAAAGCAAAGTGTCGGTACAGGATTATGCCGTCGCCTTGCTGGACCAGGCAGAAAAAGCAGAGCACCACAAAACCCGTATCGCTGTTGCCTATTAAGGCTTGATCTTCATGTCCTGTGCGCCTGTTAAAGCACAGGACATGGGCAATACCGGCCAACTTGGCAATGCCTGCAACTAAGCCATTAATAACATAGAAAAAACCACTAGCTTTAATTAGACCCGCCCTAGGGCCTTTTTATCTTTGGAGGGGATTAAGATTTTTGAGCGGTTTTTGTACATATCAAGGCAGAAAAATGGACGTGTAGTTATTCTACATGACATTTTTCTAACGCGGATAGGTGCAAAAACAGCCAAAAAGATAATTCACAGCCAAAGATAAACAGGCCCTAGCAGGGTGAACTAACGGATCCCGATATAGATTTCCACCTGCGACTCACCCTTATAGTATTCAAAGTCGGTTTGGTAGGCCCGTTGATGGGGACAGTCGCTTTCGTTAAAGTAGTGCCAGATCTGCCCCCACAAGGCTATCACCACCCCCGGCATTTCCCCTTCACCGGAAAAAACCAGATAACGGCCCGGTTGCACGGTTATTGCCTCAACCCCGGATATTGCCTGCCCGATTAAAACATCTGCCCCGGCGATAACATCAAACTCGCCTGAAGCATCCGACTCGTAATTGCTATAAACCCCGCAGACTTTCGACTCGGGTTGTAACAGAGCGCCGGCTTCACCGTAAAACTGTTGCCAGAGATTGCCGATTTTCGCCTTTGCCGGATCCATTTCATCGACATTTTTGGTGCGGGTAACAAAACCCGCCAGTTCAAAACCATCAAGATACTGAGTTTTCACGTTTTATCCTTATTTCGCTTTTCAGGCCGCTTTAAAAGCCATGGCCCGCATGATTATTATTTGCCAATATGTTTAGTCATCTTGATTTCCTTGCTTAGAGCAAGCGGTAAATCACAGCGTTATCGGCTAAGGTACCAGCTTAACGCCAGCTTTTCATGATGCTGGATAAAATCATTTTTTCCCTGCATATAAGGCGCGCTGCTGTTATGCCCCGCCAGTATCAGCCCTTGCTTAAGCTCGCCGTATTGCTGCGCTATCTGCGGATGGGCCACCAGGTAATCCCGAAAAGCCAGATGCCGCGTCAGGGCTTCATCCCCGGTTTTAAAAGCATGCAGGTGATGGCTCCTGGCATTGCCGCCTTTTTGAAAATAACGCCTGCCTGCGATGCCGTTCTCGCCCTTAACCTCATAACCCAGAGACAGCATCTGCTGATTTTTACTCTCTACTGCCTCAAGATCCGAGACTTCCATCAAGATATCAATCACAGGTTTAGCCGCCAGCCCTGTCACCGAAGTACTGCCGATATGATGGATATTTAAGGCGACATCCCCCAGAGCCTTCACCAGCAATATTTGCTCATCGGCAAACAACTTACCCCAGGCCGGATCATAGTCGACCACTTCAAGCACTCTTCTCTTCATTTTTTCTCCAGATACCGCCAGGGGAAGATATAAACCATGTCACTCTTTACCGCAGCAACTGCGCTTAACCCGGTAACAATCAGCCGTTATGCCGCAGGTGTGCCTGAGTCCAACAATTTTAACCCGACAATGCCCAAAACAATCAGGCCAATGCAGGCAATACGCCGTATGTCGGCAAGCTCGTTAAACCAGACAATACCCACTATGGCCACCCCCACGGCGCCAATACCGGTCCAAACGGCGTAGGCATTACCCATGGGAATGGTTTTTAAGGAATAAGAAAGACAGGCAAAACTGGCCCACATGGCGCCAAGGGTGAACACCGAAGGCCATAGCCGGGTAAAACCTTCCGTGTGTTTAAGGCCTACCGCCCACATAATTTCAAAGATACCGGCAATAACCAAGACTATCCAGGCCACATTCATTCCTTATTTTGATATAACATCTGAGTGAGCACTTCATATCAACAGTCTCGGGGCGAGACCCTGGATTACAATTTCCTGCCCAGCCTTTTTTCAATTTGTTTCTTTTCCCAGTCGGCGCCGAAAAGATTGAATACTTCAAAAACCGCCAGCGCATGGGAAATAATCCCTATGCCCCAGCCCAAAGCCGTCCACCAGGCCCAAATATAACTGGGGTTGGTCCAATAATTGAAAACGAACAAGGCAGACACCACCAATACATAGGTACTCAGGTGGGTGTAAAAGTCTTTAATGCCTCTGACATATTCAATCGCCGCTTGCTCTTGGGTTGACACTTCAGTTGAAGCTTGTGTTTGACTGTCCATGGGTTTCTCCTGCTGTAACTGGGTTAATTCAATTTCAAAAACAGCAGCCAAGGATTTCATCGACTCCAGCCCGGCACTTTGCCCTCTTTCTATCCGCTGGACGGTTCTGGTACTTAACCCGCTCAGCTGAGCTAATTGCTCTTGAGACCAACCACGCTGAAGCCTTAATTTACGAACTATCATTTCTTATCCTTTTCTGTTGTTCGTTTTGAATTATCAGCCCAAAATGACATGAAAGAACACGCCAATCACCTGACAGTCACACGACAACACTTAAAAATCAACAACTTAAAATAAAGCGTTACCATTCTTTTTTACTGCTTTTGACACCCGACAACTGGCCTAAACAATGCCTTTAAGCAAGAACAAAGGTTCAACCACAAAAAATACTATAGCATTGTTACAAAAGATTAACACCGATCCGCATAGCTGTAACAGCCGCTAGCGGCTTTATCGCCTCAGCCGGTTAAAGCTTGCCCAGCACCCCGTTTTTACCCAGCCGGTAATGGTCAAAATCACTGGCAAGCATAAGATTACCGTCATAATGTGCCCTGGCTTCGAGTTCAACATCCAAAATTGAAGGACTGCTGCCGGTATCATTTTGATAACGGGCACTGAAATGCGTTAACACCAGATTATCGACCCGGTGTTTACCGGCAAATTCGGCAACAATTTTCGCACTGCTGTGCATCGGCCCGGGCCCGACTTTCTGCGCTATGTCATAGGTATAGGTTGCCTCATGCACTAAAACATCGGCACTTTTGATTTCATCCGACAACAAATCCGGCTGGTCATTGTCGCCGCAGATAATGATCTTTTGCGCTTTAGCTTTCGGCAACAGGTAGTCGTCAGCCAAAATCGTTTCACCGTCAAGCATGATATCTTTGCCGCTTTGCAGCTCTCCCCAATGGGGGCCGGGTTTGATATCGGCAGCTTTTAATTTCTCAAGATCAAGCTTTCGCTCATCGCTTTGATAACAAAAACTAAAAGCATGAGACGGTACCCGGTGCGACAGCTTGACGGCCGTCACGCTCAGTTCCAGCTCGGGCCGGTGCTCATTGAGTGTAGCGGAGTCAATAAAAACAATCTCGTAAGGCAAATACAACTCGGTCAGGGTGCAAACGGCGCTAACAAACGCCTCAATCTCCGCCGGGCCGACCAGATATAGCTTTTCAGTCCGCCCGGCCATAGCGGCACTTGCCAGCAAACCGGGCAGGCCGTAACAGTGATCCCCGTGCACATGGGTGATAAAAATGGCCTGTAAGCTATTCAGGGACAGCTTGGTTCTTAAAATCTGGTGCTGGGTGCCTTCACCGCAATCCACCAGGCACCAGTGTTTGGCATTCGGCGCCTTGACCGCCGTTGCCGATACATTGCGGGTTTTCGTGGGGGTGCCCGACGATGTACCTAAAAATATTAATTCCATCAGCGTATTGGTTTCCTGATCCTGTTATTGATTTATATGCCCTGACAAGGCCCTGAGTTAATAAATAAATTGAGGAGCATCCCGCATAAATATTGCCACCAGTTCGGGATCCATATAGTCATAATGATCCGGGATCCCCAGGCAAATCACGCTTTGCCCTTTCAGCTTATCTTTGAAACCTTTGCTCAGCTTTCTTTTATGAACCGGCTCCATCACAAAGATAATATCGGCCCATTCCACGTCCTCGGCCCCTAAAGGGATCTCGGCATTGTTGTTGAGACCGGCAGAGCGTGCCTCAATCCCGGCTTCATGACCAAATACCGCTTCACCGGTAGGAGAGCGTAATTTATTTTGACTGCACACAAACAGTATTTTCTTCATAAAAACTCTATTAGGGCCTGCTTATCTTTGGAGGGGATTAAGATTTTTGAGCGGTTTTTGCACATATCAAGGCAGAAAAATGGACGTGTAGTTATTCTACATGACATTTTTCTAACGCGGATAGGTGTAAAAACAGCCAAAAAGATAATTCACAGCCAAAGATAAACAGGCCCTAGTAACACACCGCATCAAGCGGCTAAAAAATAAGGCTACACTTTGCCAACACAAAAACCTATCTTTATCTGATGCCAAACAGCCCATGCGCCAAAAGATACATTTCACCATTAACAAAGCAACGACCCCCCGCAAAAGCAGGAAAACACTCGCTTTACCTTATGACTGAAAATTTAGTTATTTTTATCCCCCGGCTATGTTAGTCTTTAACCATATTGAATAAATAATCATCAGGAAAAACAGTGAACAGCACATTATCTGCTTTGATAATCCGAATTATGAACACCATCTCTGAGCCCTGGTGGGAATAGTGCTGTTTAGCTGATCCATAACCCGCCATCAAGGCGGGTTTTTTATTCCCGCTTTTAATGACAAAACAGGAATAAAAAATGAAAAAAGTCGCCGTTTTTGGCAATGCCGGTGCCGGCAAGTCCACCACCAGCAAGCAAATCGCAGCAATCACCGGTCTTGAGCTATACGCGCTCGATAAAGTGAAATTTCTCCCGGGCGGCAATGAAGTTCCCCACGACCAATACCTGGCCGCCCACAGCCGCATTTTATCCGAAGATAAATGGCTGATAGAGGGTTACGGCTGCCTGGATTCAACCTGGACCCGCCTTAACCAGGCTGACACCCTGGTTTATATCGACCTGCCTATCCGGGTACATTTTTTCTGGGTGACCAAACGTTTTTTCAAAGGGCTTTTTCAGCCCCCGGAGGGGTGGCCGGAGCACAGCTCAATTATTAAAGGCACCATCAACAGTTACCGGGTACTGTGGTTATGCCATAAAAAACTGACCCCGGCATACCGCAAATATGTCGCCAATGCCGCCAAAACGAAAACCGTTTATCATTTACGTTCTAAAGCCGACATTGCCAGCTTCCTGCATGCCTTGGGGGAAAACAGCGGCTGAGCAAGTCGGATACGGTTTAGTGAAAAAGGCCCGTTAGGGCTTTACTTTAACCACACTAAGATGCTCGACACTGCCCGCGATAAAACAAATACCAACATATAACCAAACTGAGCTGGCAATAACCTCCCAGAGATCAAACCCGCCAGGGGTTAAAAAGAAAGGCACAGCAATGATGCCACGTACCGTGCACAGCAGTGCAATAGTGATCAAGGCAGGTGTCAGCAAAGGCAGTTTACGGATAAGCCCTGTGGCAGAAAAGGCAAACAGGGTGCAGGCAAACATTAACCCGGCAACCACAAGGGTTCCCACAGGTGCAAGTAAAGTCCCCTGCCGAGCCGATTCGATAATTTGCTCAGGCGCCCTGGCAAAAGCAAACCAGGCAGGCCCGCCCCAAATACAAAGTAAATGCCAGATAGCGGCAGCAAAAGCTATCACCCCGCCGCTTATTAACAGTTTAGACTTCAGACTTAATACCAAGGTTTCCCCCTACCATTAGATAAAATGTTCACTGTAAGCACTAGCTCGGTCAGTGACTTAAACCACCAGGCTTACAGAAGAAAATTTTTTTTCGAATTTTTTATAACTCTTTCCGCCACCTGGTTACTTACTGAACAACACCAGACTTCCAAGGACAAATATGAACAACACAACAGATATCCTCAACCAGTGGTTACAGGAAATAAGCTCCGCCAGTGACACTCCATTGTCTCTTGATCAAAGCCACCGCTGCTTTATAGGCACCAACAACAATGTAGATTTGATGGTTTGCGGCGATCCCCTCAGTGAAAACTTCAGCGTTTTTCTTCATATTTGCGATATGAAAGATATCACGGATATCGAAGTGTTTCAGGCATTACTGGCACTGAATTTAAAGCCGGCCTACACCTGTGGTGGCGCCCTCGCCTATGACGAGGGCAAGCAAAGCCTGATATTAACATTCAGCCACGAATACCAGGGATTAACGGCCCGGGAGTTTGGCAATATGCTGGAAAACCTCTCCCAGGCCGTGGCGCCGTTGCAGGAATATGTCAAGACCTTGTTTGATGATGCATCGACATCAATACAGGAGCAAACTGCGCCAAACCCACTCCAGATGCTCAGAATCTAACCCCTGTCGTCAAAAAGTAATAAAAGAGAATATATAGCATGCAAACTACAGTAGACTCATTTCAGTTTCCACAACTCACTCGTATTCTGGAAGTAACCAACACCGAGACACAAGACACGCAAAAATTTTGCTTCAGCAATTCAACTATGGCAGGCAATGCAATAGACGAACATCTATTCCCTGAGCACTTTACCACCGACATACGCAAGCCGAACGACAGCGAACAAACAGACGTTGAATTTTTCACTAAAAAGGCTTTTGAGAGTACATTTAAAGAGTTTGAAGTCGCGCAATCAGGGCTGATAAAACAACCTTCTGTTTTCCATGAAAGCTCAGGTGAAATAGCACATATGCTGACCCCGAAAATGCAGCCGCAGAGCGCGACAGCACAACTTTTCCATGTACATGGCATTTCCGAGAGCAGCGTACAAGCCAAACTCAGTCCCGGACTGGAGGCTTTGCATGCCATGGCCTCGGATAACAATACAGCAGCTGTGCGTAGCTGGATAGTCGACAACGCCAACGCCAGCGGAACACCGGATACCAGCGGCTTATTAGCTATGGTAGAACATGCCGAATCAACACAAAATGAAAAAGCCCTGGCACTGATTATGGGGTATGCTCGTTATGAGAAATGCCAGGAAACTATCACCTCGATAGTGGATACCGCCATCTCAGAGGATAGCCTGTCAGCAACAGAAACCGGGCAATTATTGCGTATGATGGATGACATCCTGATGCAGCAATATTCATTCGAAGCAGACGCCAGCAGCAGCAGCCTGGTGACCCTGTCAACGTCAAGCGCTGAAAGCTTACGCGGCGACCCTGTTTTTGACTTCAGTAGTTATATCAATGGCAAAATAGCCAGTGGTCATGATGCAACAGAACTGGTTGATCACCTGGGAGTAAAATCCCCGAAAGAAAATATCAACTCACTAAACAGGCTATGGGATAAACTGGATACCCCTGCAGCAACCCTCAAAGACGTGCTTGATACTAAATATGTGATGAATAGTACCCAGGCTAATATGTTTCATTCCTATATTGATTATAGTGAATTTGATGGCGGTGATGGCACATTGCGCGACAGACTCATGGGAGCAAGCCAGGATGACTGGGCCTTGGGCATGAATCGTCTGCTGGCAAGACTCGACACAACCAGCACGGTTGACCGAATGGCTACCGAGGCTGAAGTTGGCGATATTAATGCAGAGAACTTAAGTAGAAACGACAATATATTCCAACAATGGCTTGACCGTATCCTCACCCCTATCGAATTTGCCTATGGTGATTTATCGGCATTAACAACATCGCAAAAGGATGAGATCCGGCAGACATTAACCACTGATCATTCATTATTTTCCAATAATATGGGGGATACTGCACCAGTAGTATTAAAAGCCCTTGAAGCAATAGCACAAGGCATAGATATCAGAGGGGGATAAATACCCCTCCTTTAACTCAATCCCCGCGGGCTTTGACTTTGTCTAGCAAAGTCTAATGCCTGCACGATAAAAACCTTTAAACGGCCTGCGAATTTGACCAAAAATGAATCGCGGGCCGTTTTTATTTTGCTTCCCCCGCCATTGCCGACAGGCGAAACCAGGCCTGTAAACAGCCATAAAGCAACCGCCTCAATCGCGAAATGCCAGTCATACAAGTGCTTAGTCACACTCAAAAAATCCCCATATTGATTCAACAATATCAAAAAAACTCCAGCATAACTTGAGTCAGCGTTGTCATCCCGGATAAAGAAAGCGCCAGCACCGCAACACAGATAAAACCAACTCAACACATCAAGCTGTATATTTTTTAACCGAATATGAATCCTTGGCTGATAACCGGTTACCTACTCAGTACCAGCAGATAAAACCAACAGCCAAAGGAAGAAACATGAACAATACCACCGACATTCTCAACCAGTGGTTACAGGAGTTAAACAGCTCAAGTGCAGCCCCGCTATCCCTTGATCAGGACAACCGCTGCTTTATGGCCACCAGCAGCAACATAGAGCTGATGATTTGCGGCGAGCCTCTGAGTGAAAATTTTACCGTGTTACTCCATATTTGCGACTTAGCCGAGCCCGTGGATACGGCATTATTTAAGGCACTACTGGCACTTAATTTAAAGCCTGCCAACACCTATGGCGGCGCGCTTGGCTATGACCGGGACAATCAAAGTCTGATCCTCAGCTACAGCCACGAATACCAGGGGATAACGGCCCGTGAATTTGGCAATATGCTGGAAAACCTTTCCCATGCCGCCCTGTCATTACGCAAACATATCAATAGTTTACTTGAAGAGTCAGGCACTCCCGCCCAGGCGCGGCAACACCCGCTTCATATGGTCAGGATCTAATCCGCTTTACAGCCGTTTTTAATCATCAGGAGATAAATAATGCAAACCACTACCGTAAATTCGTTCGACCATTCACACCTCACCCGTATAGTTGAAGTCACCAACACCGATAACAAAGAAAAGATGCAATTTTGCTTTCAGAATGTATCTTCTGCCGAGTCGGCCATAAAACAGCACGCCTTTCCGGATAATTACCAGATTGACATACGTAAGCCAACCCCGGACGAAAGAAGCCAGGAAGTTGAATTCTTCACCCGCGATGCCTTTAACAGTAAATTTTCAAATATTGAAACAGCACTTTCCGGACTGATGCGCCAGCCCTCGATTTTCAATAAAAGCGACGGCGAAATAGAACACATGCTCACCCCGACCATGAAGCCTCAAAGTGCGGTATCTCAGCTCTTTTTCCTTAACGGTATAAGCGATACCGAATTACAGGGAAAACTCAGCCCCGCCCTCACGGCGCTTCATGAAATGGCAACTGAAAATAACACAGATGCCGTACGCAGCTGGATAAGCGATAACGCCAACGGCAAAAACCCGGATACCAGCGGTCTGTTCGCCCTGGTAAAAGAAGCCGAGTCGAAACAGAACGATGTCGCGCTCTCCCTGATCATGGGCTATGCGCGTTATGAAATGTGTAAAGACGAAATCAGCGAACACGTGCAAGGGGCCATCAGCAAACATAGCTTGTCTGGTGTAGAAACAGGACAACTGTTGCATATGATGGACGACATTTTGATGCAGCAATATTCATTTGAGGCCGACAAAAGCGGCAGCGGCCTGGTGACCCTGTCGAGTAACACCCTGGTTGGCGACCCGGTATTTAGCATGAGCGAGTTTATCAACGACAAACTCTCCAAAGGCCATGACGCCGCCGAGCTGGTTGATCACCTGGAAGTGAAATCTCCCAAAGAAAATATCAACTCCCTGAAAAGAATGTGGGACCAACTCGACACCCCCAAAGCCAGCCTGAAAGAAATACTGGTTGACAGATACCCGACCAACAGTACCCAACAAGCCTTGTTCCACTCCTATGCCACGGGTAAGGAAATCAAGCTTGACGATACTAATTTTCGCGACAGCCTCAAAGGTCCATCCAGGGATGACTGGGCACTGGGCATGAACCGCCTGCTTGAAAGCCTGGATAAAAGCGGTAAAGTCGACCTTATGGAAACCGATGCCGACATGGGCGACGTCAAAGGATTACGTAAAAACGACATCCTGTTTCATCAATGGCTAAACCGCCTGCTCGAACCCATCCAGTTTGCCTACGGTGATTTAAGCGATTTATCCATGCAGGATAAACAGGAGATCCAACAGGCATTGGAAAGCTCTCACTATATCTACGGAGACCTGGCCAATACCGTACCTGTGGTGATGAAAGCCATAGAGGCGATTGAAAACGGCATTGACCTGAAAGTAGGCGCCGGTGATCTGTCGGCTTCACACAGAACAGAACCGGACCATGCCAACCTGAGGGACTTTTTCGCTGAAAATCCGCTCACCGACTCCAATGCAAGCGATCTGGCGAAAAAAATCGAACAGGAATTTGGTTCAAGAGCCACCTTATATGCGCTATATGAACATGCCGGCCTGGCAGCTCAATATGATGAAGACTCAAGCCAATTTCTCTCTGAATCGAATCAATGGACAGAGTCACTGCAAGGAGAAATTACCGCCCAAAATACCAAGGGCTTGCATTTCTTCCTGACTAACATCATCGAAGCAACAAAAGGCCCGTCACCACAAGAGCAAGCACAGATAGACCAGACCGCCAGTCAGCTGATAGCGGCCGCAAGCACCAATAAAGACGGCATGGCCACAGTGATAAAAGGGCTGGAGGTATTAAAAACACGCTCTGAAGATCCATTCCACGACCGCGACTATACCGTCAACGCCACCTTACTCCATATGACAGGTAAAAAAGACAACGCAGAGGTTAGAGCCAAAGAAGCGATGAAAGCCCTGCTGGAACAGCCTGGCGTAAACGACAACAGTTTCAGAATGATAGCCAGTGAACTGGCCTCGGCTTATCAATCAAAACTGGAGAACCTGACCGTTAGCTCAAAAGGTGAATTAGCGCTGATGATAGACAGAACCGCGAATGAACTCAAAGAAGCTGCCAGCACCAATAAAGCCGGTTCGGACACGGTTACCAAGGGCCTGGAGATATTAAAATCCCGCTCTGAAGATCTGTTCCATGACAGTGAATATACTGTCGCCGCCACTTTACTCAATATGCAGGGTAATGATCCGGCACAAATCCAGGCCAAAGAGGCGATGAAATTGCTGCTGGATCAACCCTATGTTACTGACGACAACTTCAGAGAGATTGCCGCCCAATTACTGGCAGCCTATAAACAAAAATAAGGCGCGACAGCTTTATTAAGCCAGGTGGCTCAGCAAAACTGAGCCACCTTAAAAGCATGATGATCAGGGGATGAATTAGAGCAAAAACAACAGTGCCCAGGTGTTAACCCATTTATTTTACATGCAGCTGTCAGCAAGCATAACAACTGGAATACTTACTTTTGTATTAGCCATATCAGACTATTACAGCTCGCCGCTTTGCTCCTTCATTTTTTCCCTAAAATACATAACCCCGAGTATGGTGAACGCTATCATACTGACAAAAACCACATAGCAGGATTTTAAATGAAAAACTTCCGGACAAGAGGCAAGGCCAAGCATGTTTCGTGAAGAGAACCAGGTAGAAACGCCAAAGCCCACCGCCAGACCAAAGTAATAGACATGACGTTTGTTGAGCAGCAAACTCCCCAAAAGCACCATACAAACCACAGCAATAATAATACAGGCCAGTATACCGAAAAGCTTCAGGCATCCGGGGCGCCCGTCCGGCGGCAAACCACCGGTTAAATGAACAACAGTTAATGAAATGGCGCTTATAATGCAAATAACCAACAGCGTAAGTAATAGCTTTTTCATGTTTGATATATTCCCTTATAGGTAGGTAACTGCTGCTTCACGTGATTAATTCCCGATATAAATCAGGAACTAACGCAGGTGTTTTCCTTAATATAGGCATAAAACGGATAAATGCCAGTCAATCGGCAATTATCCAAGAGCTGTCCTGGTATTCAGCACATGCGGAACAGGGAATAATGATGGGCTATGCTGGGCTTTCTCACTAAAAAAGCCAAGCATAAAAATAATAAGTATCATGCCGGCAATCGCAGCTTCGCCTGCTTGCCGGGCGCTTTATTTGGCTATTGCCTTTAAATGGATGGTGCTTTCAAAAGCCGCAGAATGCTCAAGCGTTTTTATGATCTCCCGGCTGGGCAAACAAGCATCATCGGCAAATTTTACCAAGCCCGGCTCCGGTTCACACAGCAGGATATCTAACGACAAGCGATCCTGCCCGTATAACCCCCGGTGAATCATATTGGCTGAAAACACCAATAAATCGCCCGCCGCCAGCGCTACTTTTACGCCACCGGATAAGTCATGGTAATTTTTCCGGCCATTGTGCTCTAACCGCACCTCAAGTTCTTCGTTTGTATCCCAGCGCTTATGGCTGCCGGGAATCAACTCGATACCCGGCTCATCAACCAAAGGCACCCTGAAATGAGCCACATCCGGGCCTGCCAGCGCTGCTTGCTGCTGTTCAACAGACAGGTGATATTGCGGATCTCTGTGCCAGTAGTTCTTTTGTAACTTATTAACCGGGTCGAAGAACAGCTGCGTATTCATAAAGGCCGGCGGCCTGTTCATAAAAGAGTTGGCAATATCCATTAACCGGGATGAACCGATAAAGCGAAATAACTGTTTTCTCCCGGCCTCATCAAGGTGCTCTCGCCCGGTAAGATAAGCCGAGTTGACGGCGTTTTCAGCATAAAAGCTCGCGTTTTTTTGCTGCCATGACGCATGAAAAGCCAATACGACTGACCGCAGTTTTTGTAGTTCATCTTTGCTAAACAGGCCTTTAACAACAAAATACCCCTTGGCTGCATACTCACTTTTCATATGCTCATCCTTAACATCACCCCAGTGTTTCAGCTAAAACCCGCTGCACAATAAAATATCCGGCTCTATTGTGAAGCAATAAAACCAAGCTTTTCACGTCTTCTTGATAACCTTGCAGGCAAAGATTTGCCAACCGCTCAGCTGCCGACCTAACGAAATAGATTTATATCGCGGCCTTACAGCCATGATAAATCATCAACGGCAGATTTGAACACTTTAGCTTGCCATGGCAGATAAGTTTTCAAGACACGACAACAGCTGCTTAAAAAGTTTTTCATACCGGCATGCTTGGATTATCCGCTGGCTTGTATTGCCTGACAGACAAAAAATGATAAATATCAAATAGCAACATCACGCTAGAATTTCGGCTTATGATCACAGCAGTCAAAAAACAGCTCTGACCTGCTGCAAGGGGCGTGGAATCTGGGATTAATATATTTGACAGTCCCGTGCGGGTTTTGCCAAAATAGTCTACTAATGGAAACAAAAGAGTTCTTAACCTCATGGAAAAGTTATTTAAGCTTTTTGGCAAGCGCCAGCCACAATCAGGCGAAACCCTTTCAAATCAATCCGAAGATCACCTGGTAAATAAAGATCTTGACGGCGACATGTTAGCACAAGTCGTTGGCGGTACGGATGACACGACAACTACTACTGATACTGACCCGGAAACTCCTCCAGGTGATGATGAAGTAAAAGATACATCCCCAATAAAAGTTCGCTCAAGTGATGGTATTCATCCCAAATAATGAGCGATATACTTCAGTATATTTTATATTACGGCGATATATTCTTAATGATTATATCGCTCATACCTATCTTAATTTGCTTTAAAAATAAAAACTGGCCCTTATTCACTTTTAGCTTTTTATTTTTAATTGTTGTCTCACTACGGCATTTATTAATAGGGTTTTATTCAGGCTTTCCCAGAGCCGAGAAAGTATATTATTGGTATCAAACCTTCGAGTATCTTTACTTCGGAGCCTTTATCGCTTCTGTTGCTATACATGCCTTGTTATTATGGACAACAAGCAGAACCATAAAAATCATTTATGTACTGATGACCATTAATGTCTGCTTTTATGCCTATATGCACTGGCAGCGAAATATTATGGGCTGGAATGATCCTGACTGGACCTGGGACTTATATAGCTGGACCGTAGCGCCAATTAATTATATCATTGCAGCTATATTGTTGTTTGCCAGCATGAAAGGAGTTAGAGGCAGAGATGGACGTTCAATTAGCTAGTTATATACCCTTGATACTTGCAGCTGTCATGGTGGTGATGGTACTTGCTTTTGGCCTGCTTGAGAAAAACCTCAAAGAGCGGGTGATCGCCCGTTTATATAAAAACGCTCCTTTCTTCCAGGCACATCTGTTATTGCAAGAATACCATCAGGCGCTCAATAACGGCGCAAGCATCGACGAGCTGGATGTTATCACGCAGAAAATCAATCGCTACTTTAACAGCCCCCATCAAGTATCACCGGGAACACAAGGACAGGCAAGCTTGTCGCCACAGCAATATCAGCAGTTTTCCCAGGCGCACAGTATATTGCAAAAACAGATCGACTTTATTAATACCGACATGTCGGCCAAGCAGCGGATCATGGTGAATACCCAGATCAAAATAGACTGTTTGAATTATGCCGAAACCTACTGCAAATCAGCGCAAGAGCACAAACAAAGCAGCGGTGATCACTCCACTATGGTGTCAAGTATCGCTAAGATGCCGTGAGGATCTAAACCCGAAGCACTGCTGCCGGTTCTTACCGCGTAATTGTAACCGGCAGTGATCACTTTCGCCCGGGTCTCTACCGACAATTCAATTCTGTTTTCAACAATCGCCTGTTCAATTAAGCGGATCACTGCCCGCATCAAATGGCTGTCTGCGGTATTTTGTTCGCCAACCACCGTAGGCGGAAGTTCAAGCAGCACAGCAGTTGCCTGACTCAAATGATTTAAAATACCGGAAGTCTTTTTATCGCCAAACAAGGCAAAAGTGCCGATATCACCCGAGGTGATCTGTTCAACCACTTCTTCGCTTAGCTTGGGATAATATACCTTGTTGCACTCAAGCTTGGTCGATAAATATTTATATACGGCTTCGGTATATTGGCCAACAAGCACTTCGCAAACGTCATGATCTATCAGCTTGGTTTTATATTCATACTGTCCCGGCTGCTGAAAAACCAAAGTGATCAGGCTGTCGGCCCGGACAATATAAATGTTCCAGGGAGCCGTAGTTAACAGCTCGGCCACGTAGTCGATCATCCCCTGGCTGGTAGGAAAATTGTTAACATTAAATGGCTTGCCCTTGCCGGTATTTAAGAAGGTCAAATTGCAGTTTTCTTTATGCTGCATAGACAACTGAATGTCGATACCGGGCACGGCACCTTTTAACAACTTGTCGACCGCACCAGAACTTACTCCTAAAGCCTTGCCCCAGGTGTAAATTTTTCTATTTGCAAGCACATGATTTTCCAATCGTTTTAAAAAACAATCATTCATAAAGAGAAAAACCTCATTGACAACCTCTTTTTGAGAGATCAATAATACACACGAAGCCAAACACCTCTCAAAAGAGAGGTTAACATTGTTAATATTAACAACTTAGAGAGTATAACGAATATGAAAGCACAAAAAAACGATATTAATCCGGTGCTCGGCATTAACAATCTCAGATTAAAGTTACGGGTAATGCGCCTGGCCAGCCAGGAAAGAAGAAAACCTTCACAGATGGCAAAACTACTGTTAGAACAGTCGCTTGAAATAAAAGAAAAAGCACTTGGCCTTGGCCCGATAGAAAACTGGGATGTTTCAACAGCCCAGTACGATTAACCCTTAAAAAACAATAACTCCGTCAACCATCAGACATAAACCATCGACTTCATTTATTTACTTCAACTAAAACCCTAACGCGTATCAGGATGATTAAACGTGATCACAAGGATATCACTATGCCCCACTTGCCTTTTAACAGCTTTACAAAATATCCTCTTAGAGAGAGTTATACACCCCTTCTGCCGACAACCAGCGCCACACAGACAAAACCAGGCGGTACATATGCCTGACATAAAACAGATCACGGTAGCCTTGTCCCGAACCAGCCTGGAATTATGTACCCTGCCGCTGCAGGTAAACTGGTATTGCCCCCGCTGCAACGCTCCCCGCGGAGAGGTGATGCAAACGCAAATTCCCATCGGCAGACAGAGCCTGAAAGTAAATTTCTGGGTCAACCCCTGCGGCCATCATGACAGCTACCGCGCCATGGTCAGCGAAGCCATGACCAACGGCTTAAACCGCCGTTTGCAGCAAGTATTAAACACCTATTTAAACAAGGGATTGGTCGAAGACTCCTATATCGGCTGAAGGCTTTTTTTCGTTACAACCTTCTGCCAGAACATGAATAAGGAAATATCACATGTTGATTAAAACAAACACCGATAACCCGGTTATCTGCAGCGCCGCCACTGAAATATCGGTAAAACCCTACCATCTTAAATTTATTACTGCCGGCGTTTCCGCCCCCATAGTTCCCGACAGCTTCAAAGGTAAAAAGCTCTCCACCATTAAACCCCGCCCCTGCAGCCGCGGCTATTTTCCCCGAATAAAAAAACTTGGCCGGGCACAATATCTGCCGGTTTGCCAAAGCAGGCGTTGCCGCTGCCCAAAACAAACTGAAACAAGCAGCCAACCAAGCCATGATCTGGCTTTGCTGGAGTGGAATAAATACCGCCGTATCCGCTCAAACGAAGAGTTATTTCATCCAACGGTCAGGGTCAACCGGCTACCGCTTAAAGAAATAAAGCTGAATTTGGCGGTAGAGCAAATGTATATAGATAAGTTTCTGGCTAAGTTTAGCCGCGAGCAGTTAATGGCGGATGATCGCAGGATATTTGTATTAAGGGAAAAGTGGCTGGAGCTGGTAAAATATCAGCTACACGCCCTTGAACTGCAGCAGCGCTAAAGCAAAAAGTGACAGGTTGAAGTTGACCGCAGTACTCGCCACTTTATTTAGGGGCAAAGACAAGTGAAATTTCTTCCCCCGGCAATTGTTGGCATTAACCCTGATCCGGGAAAGCCTGGTGAAAATAGTCACTGAGATCACCGAAGTTAAGACAGAAGAAGACGAAGGACCTAACGGCCCAGAATGTCCTCATTGCCATCATGGCGGGATGATATTTATGGGGATCAGCCCACCGGGATCGCTTATGGGGCAATACCGAACGAGCTAGTCTGGTTCGTTAAGGTATTCATTATGCGCTGAAAAAGGCGACAGAAGGGGCTGAGTTTGTCTTGAAAAAGACGTATAAAGGGGTAAACTGGCTGGCAAAAGTTGAAGCAATAAAGATAATAAAAACCAGTAAAGACTGCGCCTGTTGTAAAAGTCACCTTGTATCAATATTGTCTCAAAAAAACAAAATCTATATAGGCTGGGTGTGGCGGCTTAGTCCACAGGCAATTTATCTGTCATGCAGTGACAACAGATAGATTGCTTAATTGTTATAAATACAAGGAATGATTCTATGAAAATTTTAAGCATGGTATTACTACTCATTACTTTTCAAAGCTTTGCAAAAAGCCAAGATGGTGTTGTTGTTCACATACTGCCTGATCAACTGGTTCTATCAAAAAGCTGTGTGGCTAGAGCAGATATACAATCTAAGGAATTTTCAATTATTTACGCTTGCATAGACTCTCAAAATACGATGTATTTTTACAATTTTCGCTTAAATAATGTTGATTTAGTTTCTGATTTTAAGAAAAATGCAACTGATGTTGTAGTCAATAAAAGTCATTTTAAGTCTTATACTCTTTACGAATTAACAGCTAAAAATTCTGACAATAAGCCTATAAAATTTGTTTCTTATTGTACTAAAGAAGTCTGTCTGGATTTGGTTAGCGACGATGAATATGAGAAATCAATTCAAGACTCTATTACGGCCCAGTTGCAAAGCTAGTACTTATAAAGACCAATCAAGTCGGACGCGTAACAGTTGGGCACGTTCACTTCGTTCACGATTTTAGCCAACTATTATTCGCCGCTTATTGGCGCGTTATGTGTTCTACAGGAGTTTGAACATTGGGTAGGTGTAGTCGTCCAAAAAATAAAGATTCAGTGAGACTCTCTGTAGATAAAAAGAAGTGGGGCGTGAATGACAATACTTATTCATCACCGCCAGACTACTATTATGATGAAGAATATAAGTGCGTTGACTGTGGTAAGAATGAAATATGGACTGCGGAGCAGCAAAAGTTTTGGTACGAAGAGCTAGGGAAAACTATTAATTCATTCGCAGTACGCTGCCAAGTTTGTCGTGCTCATATTCAAGCGCTTAAAGCCCAGCAAAAAAGGCACACGGAAGAAATGAAAAATACACCCAAGCACCCAAATGAAAAATTTTTTAAAAATACATAATAAAGCCAGCCAAACCGCTTCGCGATTTGTTTGGCCCTGCTGGCGGCGTTATATGCCTGTCGAGCTTCAAACTTAGGAGTTTTTGTGAATCGATTAATAACCCAACCCATATCATTGATATTTGTTATTTCATTAATGACAGTTTTGGCTTCCTGTAAAAGTCAGGATGCAATTAATTTTGAGTCAAATACGAAAGCTGAAGTCATTGAATTTATTGATGGAAATGTTGGGCAGGTGGTCTCAATTTCTGTTGTAGATTCAGAAAATACTTACCAATATCATTTAGGGACGTTAAGTAATGGAGATACTCCTAATAACCAAACAATATACGAAATTGGCTCTCTAACTAAAACTTATACTGGGTTAGTTGTTGCTAAAGCCATTCTAGACGGGAAAGTTGAGCTTGATAAAGATATTCGTCATTACCTCAAAAGTAACGAATACAAAAATTTAGAGCTGTCCAATCAATATATAACGTTACGGCATCTTATGACTCATACCAGTGGGCTCCCGCAAAATTTTGCTTATAGCAGTGAAGATAGAGCAAAAGGCATTGCTTTTGAAAAAATGTCAAAGTATTCCAGAGATAATTACTTTGATGATCTTAAAAAAGTGAAACTTAACTTTAAACCTGGCGAGGACTATCAATATTCACCTGTAGGTACTAATTTAGCTGGATACATTCTGGAGTCTGTTTACCAAAAGCCTTTTGAATTACTGGTTTCTGAAATCATTACAACCAAGTCTGGAGAGAAGCACACGAAATTCAGAGGTACTAACTTTGAGCCAGGTGAAATTACGGTAGGAACAGATGGAAATGGTAATCAAATGCCTTTGGCCAGTGCATATTGGTTTGCTGATGGAGGGTTAACTTCAAACGTTGAGTCTGTCACGCATTATATTCAACATCAACTATCCTCAGAACCTGAGGTGGCTATTTCTCATCAACTTCTGAATGAGAGTTGGACGGGTCATGGTATGGCATTCTCTTGGAACACATATAAATATGATTCAAATGAACAAATGCTATACCAAAGCGGCGGTTCAATGGGCACGTCTAGTTGGCTTGCTATTTATCCGAAGAAAAATATAGGTATTTTCATCGTAACAAATGTCGCAGGTGGAAATACCCAGCAAAAGTTAGAAGCCATTACAGATAAGATTTTTGACTATTTAATGGCATATAACAAAGCCTTAACGTCGGATTCGTAACAGTTGGCTCGGTTCCGCTTCGCAACACAGTTTAGCAAGCTATTATCAGCCCCTTATGAGGGTGTTATAAAACCTAAGGAAGTGTCATGCAACTTGCGGATGAAAGAATCGAACTTTTACCATTTAAAGATTCTGATTTTGAGCTTTTTCTAGAAATTATTACATGCCCAAAGATGATGGAACACGTTTATGATCCTTTGACTTATGAGCAGGCTAAATCTTCTTTTGAAGCAAGATTGCCACCATGGAAATTTGAAAGTGATAAATGGCGTTCTTTTAGTATCACTGAAATCGTAAATGGTGAAAAGTTGGGGTACATATCGCTTAGAATCGTCAATCATGAAGCTAAAATTGCTGAAGTAGGTTTTATGATTAAGGCAAATGCTCAGGGTAAAGGTGTTGGTAGCAGAGCGCTTAAACTTATTAAGCAGTATGCATTCGATACCGTAATGCTAAATAAACTCGTTGCTTTTTGTTCTGTACATAATTCTGGCTCATTTAACTTGCTAGAGAAAGAATACTTTATTCGTGAGAGCCGCTTAAAACAAAACACCTTAATTAATAATCACTACAGAGATGATTATGCATATGGTTTATGTAAGCCGACTTAAATCAAGGGGGTAAATCAATGGGTGACCCTTTTGATACCTGCCTTTTAAGGCCGCGTTATGTACCTGTAAGGAACGAATAAATGTCGAAGTCTGAAGTAATCACAATCGATGAACAATTCTCAAACGTGACTTTTCTTAATGGCAGAACGCCGGAAACTACTGATGTAGAAGCAAAGGATGCGTTTGCTCTATTATCTGAATATAGGGACGGTGGTATTTATGTTGCACATTACTCCGGCTTTAGTGAATGGGAACGGCATCCACAAGGTGACGAGTTTGTTCAGGTCTTAGGTGGAGAAACGGTTCTAATTCTTTTGAAGAATAATGTGGAACAGCGAAACAATCTATCATCGGGTCAAATGCTGGTTATTCCAAAAGGCGTTTGGCATCGTTTTGAATCACCTAATGGTGTTAAAGTCATGACAATAACACCACAGCCAACCGAACATAGTGTTGAATTGCCGGTCAGTACATAACAAGAATTTAAAGCGGGACAGCTAACAGCTTGCTCGGTTTTGCTTCGCTACACATTTTAGCAAACTATTAATCAGCCCCTTAAATGGGCGTTATTCGGCCACCGCTAATTTATGCTAAATTTTTGGAAATACCAGTGCTTCCTAGCCTGGTTTGGCGTGTATTTCAGGTGGTTTTTCGCCGGAACAGTTAGGTGTTCCCGCTAATAGACTTTCTCCGTTCTTTTTCAAAAGTACTAAAGGTGTTAAAGTCATTAGCTTGTTCTGGCTGTAGTGCCAGGCTCAAAATTCACGACTTGGTGTGTAGCGGTGGTTAGTGCCTTTGGCACCTTCAGTTAACGCTTCAAGTTATTTTTATCGTTGCCAGGTCTGTGGTTACAGCTGGCAACCAATAACAAACAAAACCAGCGGACGCTAAAAAGCGCGCCGCCGTTTCGAGCGTTATATGCCAGAGTTATTGATGAGCAGTAGGTCTTTATGATCATGCATTACAAAGGTTCATGCAGTTGTAATAGGTGGCAAGTTGAAGTAGAAGTAACGAGGTCGCTGGAAGAGTTTAATCCGCGGGTTTGTGACTGCAATTATTGTCAAAATAATCCATCAGAGATTATAAGTGATCCAAATATGATAATTAAATTTGTCGGTGGTGAAACATCGATCACTCAAAATGGTGATCAATTGGCAAATTTCTATTATTGCGATTATTGTGGTGATTTCTTAGCGGTAGGTCGCAATTTAAATGGTCAACTACGTGGCGCTGTTAATTCGAGTTTACTCCATAGTTCCAACCAACTTGGTGAATCAATTCAAATTCAACCGCGGTTACTATGTTCTGATGAAAAGCTAGATCGTTGGGGCAAGTTATGGGGTGTTTTAAATGGAATATAAAAACATAACAAGTGTGTCATACAGGAATTTTAATAAAATGCCGCTACGCGCCAAAACTTTTATTAAAATCCTCATACACAAGCGTTAGGTTTCAAGGGGATCAATCTGCTGTCTACTAAATCATTAACATTAGTTCTTCTTTTTATTCTAGGTTATGGGGCGGCGAGCTTTCAATTCAGTAGAGCCGCTCTTGAAACAGAAATAAATAACTATCATAGAGAGATTTTAATAGCTTCAAGGCTGTTGGAAGAATACTCTAATAATTGTGCTACTAATAAGCAAAATAACTTTTCTCCTTATGTTGAGCATGCAACTATTAAATATGAGCTTCTACTTAAAAAGTCAGAAAAGTTTCCATATTTTATGAGTGGAGATTTCATTCTAGATCATGAAGAATCAGCTTTTGAGTTTAATGAAAAAAGAGAATTAGCACATAAAGTCATATCACAGTGCAGCGTTAAATTTCCCCATGCTGAAAGTTAGTTCAAACAATCAAACTATAAGTATTACTGGTTCGGCTTTAGACTTTGCCTCTTTAGCAAGATCTATTAAAAAGTCTAAATTTGGTAATACTAAGATAATCGAATCAGAGGCAAGTTCCATTGAGCTTATTTGCTCAAGAAAAGGAGTAGAATTACTCTCATTTGATGATAAAGTAGTTTTCAAATATTCAGAGTCAACTAAGAATGAACTTTATACTTTAATATCAATGCCATCAGATACTGTCATAAGTGCAGTATTCACTATTAGGACCGCTGAACATAGTGCACTATTTGATGGCAATTCAATGGGGTTGGAGTTAATAGTTGAATAAAAAATTTAACAAGGACAGCCAAACCGCTACGCTCCGTCGGCCCCTGCTGGCAGCATTAGGTGAGATGAGTTTACATGAGATTATTATTAATATTATCGTTTTTTACATCATCAGTATTAGCATCAAAATTTGATGTAGATACTTATTCTTCTTCCTTAGATTTTGCTCAAGTTACAGATGTTTTGGTGACTAAAAAATCTAGTGATAGTTGGTGTTTTGGAACTTCAGTTCGACATAATGATCAAGGTTGGGAGCATTATGCTGACGGGTGGGAAGTGATAGATTTAGAGGGTAATCAACTTGGATATCGTAAACTTCATCACCCCCATAACAATGAGCAGCCATTTACACGTAGTCAGTGTAATATCAAAATACCAGCGGAAATGTCTAAGGTAATAGTACGAGCTAAGTGTAATAAACATGGTTTTGGTGGTAAGCCAATGGTTGTAGAGCTTAGCAAAAATTAAGATTTTCACCTAACATGGTCATCAATTTGACCGCTTTATGCTGCGCTCCAAGTGGCAAATTATGGCGGCGTTAGGTATTGTACCTGGTAAGTATGAGTCCTTATTTCGAAATTAATATTGAGCCAAGTGCTGACTACTTTTTGTGGATTTTTCCATTTGCATTTTTATTTGTTGTATTTGTTAAGCTCCCGATTGCTACTGACTTGGTGTCTAGTTTAATTAAAGTCTCTCGAGAATGGTTTTTGACTGCTTATTGCGCAACCTTTGTCATATCACTATTTGCCACATACTCTGAATATCAACGAGACAGCGGTATTAAAGCACTAATCGAAGCCGGAAAATTTGCCGTTGTATCTGGCTGTATCGAAAACTATAGGCTAGACAATGTAAAAGGGCATACAGCAACATTCGAAGTAGAAGGCATAGAGTTTTCCTACAACAATTATACTAATACATCATTTTTCTATGAAAAAGAGTTCTCTGGTAATGCTATGAAAAATGACAGTTGCCTTGAAATTAGCTACTTACCTGTGGGAAAGGAAAATAAAATAATTAAAATCGTACTGCTAGCACATTAATTATTAAGGCGTTAACTGCTTTATCGTGGAGCGGGCTATGAAATTAACAATCTCAATATTTCTGCTAATTGTCGGTGTAATAAATTTCTTGCCTGTCATTGGCGTGCTTTCAGCAGAAACATTATCGGGCGCATATTCAGTAGAGTTAATGGGTAACGATATCATTATCTTAATGCGTCACCGAGCTTTACTCTTTGGGCTTATTGGCGGGTTTATACTTTACTCTGTGTTTAAGCCTGCTTACCAAATGGCCGCTATGGTTATGGCCGCTATTTCTATGCTGGGTTTTATCTACTTTGTTTGGGCAGCCGGTGATTACAATGCATCAATATTTAAAGTCGCGATTATCGATCTAGTGGGGATTGTATGTTTAGTTATAGTATCGGTTCTCAAGTATGTTAATAGAAACAGTTAACTACTCAATGCTCGGCCAGGATACTTTGGCTTGAACAGCTTCAGCTGCTCGGCGTCTGTCCATTAGCAGGCCGTTAATTGAATATACAAATAATATAACTTACATTGCTAATCTCATTTCTTTTTGGGTTTGCCCCCCAAATAATCAATATAAATTCCTGCATCTCCGCTTGCTCAGAAAGCAACAGAAAAGGAAAAAAGCGTTTCAGAAATGATCAAATCTCATTGACGTCAGACATTGCCCCTTGAAGTAGGGAGAGCTTTTTAAGCTCTCCCTCAAAAGGAAAATTACGGATGAACCAGTTTTGTATTCAAAAATACAATAACTGCTAAAACGCTTAACAAGACAATAGCTGGTAAAGCGGTGCTAAATGCTTGCCCCGCCAATAAGTGTGATGCCGCAGCGCCAATCAGCGCAATTGAGAAACCTGTATACCCCCACTGTTTAAGCGCTTCAAACTTGGGTTGCAGAATAGAAATGGCGCCAATTAAATAGGCAACCCCTAAGATTTTCAACAAATAAACGGGATAGCCTAATTCAGCCGTTGCCTGAACTAAGTCTTCCTGCCCCGTCAATTTGGCCATGCCTGAAGCCGCCATTAATAAAGCGAACAAAGAAGAAATGAGGTAAAAGATAATTATGCTTTTTTTCATGGAGGTAAACCTGTTTCGTTAAATGACGAGTACAGTTTATGCATTCTTTAATTGCAATTAAATTGGCAAAAATGCAATCTTATACTGCACAAATGCAGCACCAGGGCAATATTATGGATTGGAACGATTTGAAGGTGGTTATCGCGCTTGCGGAGAAAAAGACGCTAAAGGCGGCTTCTGAGCAGTTAAGTGTCAATGCAACCACTGTGTGGAGGCGGGTGCAGCAGCTTGAAAGCAAACTTTCAACCCAGCTATTTATTGTTAGTCGTCAAGGCTACCAACTGACGGAGGCGGGGCGAACTGTTTTGGACAGTGCTAAGCAAATGGAATCGCTGGCCGATGGCATCCTTATCAACAGTGCGCTGCAACATGAAAAAGTTCAAGGTTTAATTCGTATTACCGCGCCTTCAACAATGGCAACTGTTACTTTGCCCGAATGGGTAAGCGAATTTCGCAGACAGTTCCCCGATGTTGAGTTTGAGATCCTTGAAAGTGAACAGACGCTAGATATCGAACATCGCGATGCGGATATTGCAATCAGGGCAAGTCATACCGTGCCGGAAAATCTAATTGCACGCAAAATAAGAGAGGTAACCTTGAGTATCTATGCATCTGAACATTTTCTGAAGACGAGTGGATACAGCCCTACGGTTCAGTTGTCAGAAATTAAAGACCTGAGAGCAATTGACTACATCCATTTAGATAACCCGGCAGTGCACTGGTATCAGAAACAGATTAAACACAACAGCAAATCTATATACTGTAATGCTATCACTACCGCTTTGAACGCTGCCCTTAATGATCAAGGAATCGCTTTGTTGCCCACTGATGATTCATATGATCTTGTGGAACTGTATCGACTGGACGCTAAGTACAACTCATCTATATGGATGATTGCTAATAAGGATCTAAGAAACACAGCCCGTATCAAGGCGTTTTGGGATTTCTTAATAACTAAAATGGAAAGCTATAAAGCCCGGTGATTTACAACGGGTGTGGTCAGAATTATTGATTTTCCATAATGCCGTTATCTAACGAGTTAAAACTGATATTACAGGTTCGATCTCTGTAAAGCCGTACACCTCTTCTAAACTTCCCTGTCTTCAGGTTTGCGGAAATTAACTTGTAACAAGTTGTTTAACAAGAATAAAACACAGTTGACTTTTGCTCCTTCGTCGCTAATTCTAGCCACTATATTTAGCCTGTTAACAGGGCGTTATGCTGGTCATTATTGACTGAAAAAATATGTATTTATAAAGGAGTTGTAAATGAATGCTCAAAAAGTGCTTAAGTTAATTTTTACGGGGTTTATAGTTTTATCCTTTTCTTTGGTTTGTCGGGCAAATGAAAAGTCATACAGTTCTTTAGAACAGTCAAACCTGAATAAAGCCATATACTGTATGGAAATATTAGAAAATAGAAACGACCTTAAACCTTCGCAAAGGATTAATATATTAAGAAATGAGTGCTATGCCGAAGACTTTGTTGAGCATTCACCCCATATAAGCGGTGGCCGGGAAGGATTATTCCGTTTATTCTTAAGTCGGTATAAAGAATACCCAAAGCTTTCAATGTCTATTAAGCGAAGCGCTTCCGAGGGTGATCTCGTTTGGTTACACCTTCATGTAAAGCGCACACCGGACTCTCGTGGAGCCGCTCTTATGCATATTTTTCGAATGAAAGATGGAATGGTTGTCGAGCACTGGGGGGTCGGGCAACCTGTTCCAGAAAAACCTAAAAACAACAACACAATGTTTTAAGTTAATCTAGGAGTTCGCGCTGCATTTGCGCATAGACCGTGTCTGCTTTTTGTGGGTAACCCCAATGTGAACAATTGAGAATAGTCGGAGATTGCATGATCGATATCAAGCGCATAAATCATGTGGGCCTCAGAGTTACAGATCTTGAGGTAACGCGTAGCTTTTATGAAAAGCTCGGGTTTAAATTTATCGTAGGCCCGGTTGGGCCTGAGCCTGTAGCTATTATGGAGCATCCTTGCGGAGTGAATATAAATTTTATTCTAAATTCCGACGATGATAAGCCCCTAAATCAATTGATGGATATTACCCCAAAGCATACGGGGTACACTCATATAGCGCTCGAAGTCGAAGATCTTATAAAAGTTCAAAGTGCGCTTACAGATTTAGGCTGCGTTATAACAGAAGGGCCGATTACCGTGCCAAGTGGAGCCTCTTTCATATTTATCAGGGATCCTGATAAAAATGTAATTGAGTTTCACCAGCCCGCAAAGTAGAGCCTTATGTAAATATACCAAACTAATATAACTGTTAATAACATTTGGGGTAACGATGAAACCTTTAGATATTGCAAACCACTACTTTAAATTATCAAATGAAAGTGATTTCGATGAGATAACAAAAATGTTTCGTGATAACTCGACTTTCTATTCCGCGAAACATGAACTGTTTCTTGGAGTCAACGATATTATGGCCATGCAACGATTACATCACGGCTCTTATAAGCAACTCCAATGGAAAGTTAAAAGTATGGAGGAAATAAAGCCCGGAATTATCCATTTCGATTTTGACTTTGAAGGTGAAACTCAAGCAGGTGAACGTATAGAGTATTCAGGCTTGGAGGATGTTGTTATTCATGCTGGAAAAATTCAACATATCCATGTTCGGCTTAAAGATGCATCTCGCCGCTAAATACTCACATAACTAGTGTGTCATCCAAGAGTTTTAATAAAAATGTCGCTAGGCAGGAAAACTTTTATTAAAATCCTTATACACAAGCATTATGTGTAAAACCAGACTTTAGCTGCCTTAAAGCCATAAATTTCCAAATGTCTAAAAAATCAAAAACATATTTTGAGAGTGAACTGGATCGTATATATAGCGAGAATTCATTGCGACCAGAGCAATATGTACAAGTAAGGCAATCAAAGGCTTTCATGGAAAAATTCTATTCTGACAGGGTAGAACTAAATGATCTGGCTAAAGCAGCGTTTATGTCTAGATTTCACTACGTCAGAATGTTTCAGCGCGTGTACGGTTTAACACCCCGAGCCTATTTAAGAGATTTACGTATCTCAAAGGCCAAAAGCTTGATACGAAGAGGTTTATCTGTCACTCAGGTTTGCTTCGATATTGGTTATGAAAGTGTGTCAACATTCTCATCAGTCTTTAAAAAATGTACAGGTTATACGCCAAGAGAGTATCGACGTCTCCATAACAGCAATCTAGAATAAGTTTTCCGATCTGATCCTGACTATTCTTAAAGCGTTCTGAATTTAATAGAGAGTTTCGAAGATATGATCAAAATATACGTAACGAGTGTACCCGTTAAGGATCAAGACAAAGCGCTGGATTTTTACACGCAAGTTTTAGGCTTTATCAAGAAAAAAGATGTCCCCTTGGGAGAGCACAAGTGGCTGACTGTGGTATCCCCCGAAGAGCAATTCGGAGTTGAGCTTTTGCTAGAGCCCATGGCTTTTGAGCCCGCAAGATTGTACCAGCAATCCCTGAAAGAGGCAGGTATTCCATGGACCTCCTTCGCTGTTGACGACATAGAAAAAGAGTATCAGAGACTTTCCACTCTGGGGGTAGAATTTTCAATCCCTCCCAGGGAAGCTGGAAACGTCATGATTGCCGTGCTTGACGATACCTGTGGAAATTATATTCAGCTGATGCAAGAGCTATAGCAACAGCGCGAATTCAGTCGTTAACACATAACCACTCAAACTACGATCGGCAACAAAGCTGGCTGGAGCTACGCACTGTGTGCTCCGGCCCCAATTTCAGCCGTTACTATAACTTCCCACATCAAGTAAAAAATACCGATCCCGGCTCATGAATTTAAGAGCCATAAAATACATTCACCTTGTTTTTGGCGATATCTCCGGCAGAACCTTCATTTATTATTTTTTTCCCCATGCCCCTTCTTTTGCCAATACCAGGTGGCTAAAGGCAGTAATATTGCTGCCCACAACCATTGCCAGTTATTGGTAAAAAACAGGGTAAGTTGCTGCATGGCCGTTACTGTCACGGCGATCTTTTTATCAAAGGTGGTTATCGCCCTGGGAGTTGCCTGCCCGTCTATTTCCAGGTGCGCGGTCAAGGTTAAATGCAGGTTATGCAAGCCGGTTTTCCTGGGATGAATTTCCCAGCGCCACTGGGTCGGCAACTCCCTGGATACCGCCTGGATCTCGGGAGTGATCGGGGTAATTTGAAAATGATAACCGCTTAACCTGGCCTCCATACGGTTAGCAACTTTAATACTGGCGCCATGTTTTTCTCCCGCTGCCGCAATCACCTCTTTTAGTTCAGCGATGGTGTCTGTCAGGCTCAGTATCAGATGAACCTGTGAGCCATCATTAAGGTTCAGGGCTGAAGGCGCATTAAAGGCAATATTGGCCGATACCATGGCTTTTAGCGCCTCATCGACCCCGCCTGGAATACTTTTTACCGATACTGACGGCGCCGGTTCGGCTCTGTCTACATCACCGGGACGAGGAGGTTTTATCTCGCCAGAGAAAAAGCTAAACCACAAGGTGGCGGTTAATATCACTATGGCGCCAAGCAAACCAATCGAAATATTCCATGTTTTATTCATCACATCCTACCTGATTTCCCCCCGGCTCATCCGCATCAAACCCTGCCGACAAGCGTTACTACTATGGTTTATCTATCTGAAACAACACTATATTTAACCATAGCCCTGATCTCGCTTTATTGGTACTCAGCAAAACAAACCGGCCTGATCTCCCCTGCTCCCCAAAAAACAACAAACCTTTTAATTCCATTTTTTTAATCAAATAGACACTTTAATGTGCAATAATTTTGCCGGGAATTTAAACACAAACATGTAAAGGAAAATACGTGAAAGCAATGATTCAATACCCCTGCATTATTATACTGACAACCCTATGTTCGGCTTTCAGCCATCAGGCCATGAGCTCAGATTTAACGGCATTTTATCAAAATTGCACCCGGGATCTGGACACTCAATCCCGGTATCAGGATTGCCAAAACATATTGGCTGCCGAAAACCTGGATAACACTTATGATGACGGCTTTACGGCTCAGGCAAGCTTACCAACCATTATTGTCGGGACTAAATTTACCTTTGATCTCGCCAAAGACTTAGAGGTTACGACCCTGGCGGATGTGCTTGAGGATCCGATGCGATACGGCTATTACCGCACGGACGGTTATTGTGCAGACTCCTGGGACTGGAGCGATGATGACTGCCGGTTGGAAGATTTAAAGCGGCAATATGACATCAATGCCGTTTATGAAGCCAGCGCCCAGGTTCCGGTTGTCGGCGATAACGGCCAGCTGTTAAATTTTGATGTGCTTGGACAAATCCACAATGCCGTGGTCTGGTTCAGTGTCCGTTGCGGTACCTTCAGGGAAATCGATATTGACGATACTTTGGCCATTTCGCAAAGCGAGGTCACCTCAGGCAGTTGCGACTCATTGCGCATTTACTTTAAACCAAGACATCCGTTTAATTATCAAGATCCGCAATTAGAAGGTTTCTTGACTGTGATTATTTCTGAGAGTTTTTAACCAGAGAGTAAATAAGCGGAACCCGCTTGCACTTGAATGATGAGCCTGAGGTGAAACCACCTCAGGCCCATAAAGATCTTTAATTCAGAGAAAAATTAAAGCAAGGTGGTTATTTCGTATTTGCCGCCCTGGCTGGTGCAATTAACGGCGTATTGTCTGGCTTCGACATAATAATCCGCCAGCTCATACCATAGGAAAGAGCCGTTGAAACTATCATAACACGCCACATGATATACAACGCTGTTCGGATCTTTCGCATTCGCCGGCGCACTCGTCACAGCACCGGCCAACATCATACCGGCCGCAGCCATAGCTAACATTACACTACTTTTCATTATTATTTTTCCTTGTTAATTATTAACATACGAACAAAAGATTACTTTTTGCCCGGACAACATTAAGCTAGTGTTTCCCGGTATGTTTAGCAATGCACTTCACAACAATTTCAGGTAAATAAAACTTTTTCACCTGCAATTCACACTTTTTTACCTTTGATTCATCTCTCGTTCAGCTAACTTTGATATCATTCGCTCCATTGATGCAAACCCGCTGTTGTGCAAGTTTGTTTTTTCACTTTTATTTGGGCAATTTAATATGTTAGCAAAAAAAACTCTTATCCCCGTGATTGCTGTTTCCTTGATTTTTTCCGGCTGTGCAGCCACCAATGCCGAAAAAGGTGCGGCTATCGGCGCCATTACCGGTGCGGTTTTAGGTAAATCTACCAGCAACCATAAAAACAAACGTGCCGTGTGGGGCGCAGCCATAGGCGCCATTGCCGGTGCCGCCGTCGGCACTTATATGGACAAGCAGGAGCAGGAGTTCCGCCAGGAGCTGGCAGGCTCGGGCATAGATGTTGTGCGCGAAGGCGACAACCTGCGTTTGATCATGCCTTCAAACATTACCTTTGCTTCCGGACAGTCGTATATTACCGCAGGCTTTCATAACACCCTAGATGATATCGCCAAGGTACTGGCCAAATTCGATAAAACCCTGCTGAGCATCGAAGGCCATACCGACAGCACCGGCAGCGACGCCTTTAACCAGACCTTATCGGAAAAAAGGGCAGAAAGCGTCAAATACTACCTGGTTAAACAAAGCATCCAGAGTGACAGACTGCACACCACAGGTTACGGCGAATCTCAGGCCATCGCCAGTAACGACACCGAGCAGAACCGCGCCCTCAACCGCCGGGTTGAAATTCAAATCATCCCGAATAAGGCATAACAGCCAAGCGCAGAATAAAAGACAAAAGCCGCTAAGTGATTCACTTTCCGGCTTTTGTTGTTATCTAACTGATCCCTTTATGGATAATATCAAACCAATATAGTATTCTTCCCGCAAGTTTGATAAAGCAACCAAGTTTTGCAGCATTTACAAGCACTGTTTTTCACATCAACTGAAAACGGTAAAGATGTTTTGCTGACGGGAATATTAAGCCTTAATGGATAAAACCCTCTTTAACTTACATGATCTGGTGTTATTGCTGCTGGCGTTTGAATGTCTGGCCTTTAGCGCTTTCCTGCTGGTAAGTAAAAACGTCAAACCCTTAGGGCATTTATTGCTGGCGGCTTTTTTGGTGAGCCATAGCCTGATCGCCCTGCACGAACTCATTTTATGGGGCAGCGCTTTCCGCCACTGGGTATTGTCCTTGTCGCCGAACATTTTCTTCAGTGTTAACTTTGCCTATTTTCTTGACGGCCCGCTGCTGTATTTGTTCGTTTGCAGCCTGGTAAAAGCTGACTTCTCGGTGCAGAAAAAACAGCTGCTGCATCTTTTGCCCGCAGTCATTTTTTTGTTTTACATCAGCGGCGCTTATTATGCCCTGGAGCCGGCAGCAAAAGCCGAGCAAATCACCAGCTATCAGTTTACCTATAGCTGGCATTACCTGTTGTTCGACACCATAGCAAAACTGTGCCGGGTCATTTACCTGCTGCTGGCATTTAAACTGGTATCCGGCGCCCTCAAAGCCAGTGCGCCAGGAAAAAACCTGATTCAGCTATCCCCGGAGAAAAGCTGGATAAAGTACCTGCTCGGCGCTTTTTTCATGGTCATCACCTGGGAAGCACTGCTGACCTTGATCAAGGTTTACGGCCTGTTTTCGCCGGTGAATGTCCGGGTATTCGAGATCCTCGGCATATCCGATTATTACTTTTTGTTCGCGCTGATCAATATGCTGATTTTCTTAACCTTTAAGGAAATAACTCTGGGTAATGTACAAGCAGGCGCAGCCACCATCAGCACTACTGCCGCCAACCGGGCGCAAACGCAAGAAAATGAAACAGAAGTTAAGCCTAAAGAGCCGGTGAATATGGACTATGTGCACAGCATAGAAAAAGCGATGACACAGCAGCATGTTTATCGCAATCCCAATATCTCGCTGGAGCGGCTGGCGGAGCAACTATCCATCCCGGTAAAAGACTTATCCAGTACCATCAACCGCCATTTCCAGGTCAATTTTTACGAGTACCTCAACGGTTACCGCATCAATGAAGCCAAACAAACCCTGGAGCGTGAAGCGGCCAGTAAACGCAGCATTACCGACATTTTCTACGAGGCCGGTTTTAACAGTAAATCGGTTTACAACACCCTGTTCAAAAAGCAGTTTAATACCACCCCCAGCCAGTACCGCAAGCAGTTTCAGGGCCAAAAAACAGCGGCTAAGAATACCACCGAAAAATAACCCTTTCCGGTCGCTTTAAGATAAAACCGTTAACGGGTTCACCTGCTATTCTTCGGCTTTAACACTGCCGAAAACAAGCCCGCTGTGCTCTTTTTGACAAGATTTATCAGCCAAAACTACCGCTATCACCTCCTTGTCACCATGATTTCCCCTCAAAACAACAAAACAATAACACACTAAATATCAACAACTTAAAGGTTCTCATTCTTACCAGAACGTTCTGATTAAGGTTATTTCCCCTTTTGGAACGACAAGGCGTTGAAGGCAAATCTAGAATGCTGGCAGTAACAAATTATCTTGCTGGTTCATTAAGGTTTGTCATAACAAGTAAAGCCCGTTGCTGAAGGAATTAGCCGGCAGTATTTGCCAAGTGACAGATAAGAGAAGCCACAAGCACAACTACAACAACGATTTCTAAAAAAGAATAAAGGGAGCCGAGTAAAGCATGAATATCAGCACCAAATTGACTATGGTTGCGCTGAGTACCTTGACCGTCACCGCCTGTTTAACCTCAGAGCAAAGCGGCGATGCAGAAGGGAAAAGCCAGCACCCGATCGCAAGTACATCGCTTGAAAGCCAGGGCATCGCCACCAAAGCATTATGGCCGAAAGATATTCACCGGGTTGAAAAAAGTCAGCTGCTGGAAACCCGCATCGACACCCTGATCGCCACTATGTCCAACGAGCAAAAAATTGCCCAGATGGTACAACCGGAAATCCGCTCGATGACGGTTGCCGACATGCGCCAATATGGTTTCGGCTCTTATCTTAACGGCGGCGGCGCTTTCCCGGGCAATGACAAACACGCCAAAGTAACTGACTGGGTGCAACTGGCAGAAGACATGTACCAGGCTTCCGTCGACGACAGCCTCGACGGATCCACCATTCCCACCATGTGGGGCACAGACGCCGTCCACGGCCATAACAATGTCATCGGCGCGACGATTTTCCCCCACAATATCGGCCTGGGGGCCATGAATAACCCGGGGCTAATTCATCAAATCGCCACCGCTACCGCCAGCGAAGTGGCCGCTACCGGTATCGACTGGGTTTTTGCACCAACCGTTGCGGTTGCCCGGGATGATCGCTGGGGCCGCACCTATGAAAGTTATTCCGAATATCCGGATATCGTCAGCCGTTACTCCGCAGAGATCGTTTCCGGCTTACAGGGCCAGGGTAAAACCCAGTTTGACAGTGAGCATGTCATCAGTACGGTAAAACACTTTCTCGGCGACGGCGGCACAGAAAACGGTAAAGATCAGGGCAATAACCTCAGCAGTGAACAAGCACTGATCGACCTGCATGCCCAGGGCTACTTTTCAGCTCTTGAAGCCGGGGTACAAACCGTTATGGCCTCTTACAACAGCTGGCACGGCAGTAAAATGCACGGCAACGAAAGCCTGCTGACCGGGGTATTAAAAGATCACATGGGCTTTGACGGCTTAGTGGTCGGCGACTGGAACGGTCACGGCAAGCTCCCCGGATGCAGCAATGACAGCTGTGCCCTCGCCATCAATGCCGGGGTCGATATTATTATGGTGCCGGATGACTGGAAGGCCTTTTATCACAACACCTTGAAACAGCTGGCCGACGGTACTATCAGGCAATCCCGGGTAGACGATGCCGTGCGCCGTATCTTAAGGGTGAAACTGCGCGCCGGTTTATTCGACAATCCATCTCCCGCCACCCGACTGGCCAATAACGGCAATGATATTATCGGCTCGCAGGCACACAGGGATATTGCCCGTCAGGCGGTAAGAGAGTCTCTGGTATTGCTGAAAAACAATGACAACATTTTGCCGCTTGCCCCCAGGCAAAACGTGCTGGTCACAGGATCCGGCGCCGACAATATCGGTATGCAGTCCGGCGGCTGGACCATTTCCTGGCAGGGTACCGGCAACAGCAACAGCGACTTCCCCGGCGGCAGCTCTATCTTTGACGGCATAAAAGCCCAGGTAACCAGCGCCGGCGGCAGTGTCGAATTAAGCACAGATGCCAGCTTCAAGCAAAAACCCGATGTTGCCGTGGTTGTCTTTGGCGAGCAACCCTATGCCGAATATGACGGTGATATCACCACCATTGAACACCAGGCAGGCAATAAAACCGATCTGGCGCTGTTAACCTCATTAAAAGCCCAAGGCATTAAAGTAGTTTCCGTGTTTATCTCCGGCCGTCCGCTGTGGGTCAATGCCGAGCTGAACCAGTCAGACGCTTTTGTCGCCGCCTGGTTGCCTGGCTCTGAAGGCCGCGGGGTAAGCGAGGTACTCTTTAGCAAGGCCAATGGCGAGATCAATTATGACTTTGTCGGTAAGCTGCCATTTTCCTGGCCGGCATCTGACGGGCAAAACAGTTTGAACTTTCCCGGGGTAAAAAACAAAGCAGCTGATTACCAACCGCTGTTTAGCTACGGCTATGGCCTGAACTATCGAGATGAGTTAACCGTCAGCAACGAACTTAACGAAAAAAGCAGTTTACAAACCGCCAGTGCCGACAGCGAAAACAGCTACGGCCTGTTTAACCGCCGCCCGGAAAATAACCTGGAGTTTTACCTGGCAGATGCTGCCAACCCGGAGCTTCTGGTAACCGGTAATTACGCCACCACGGCGGGCTCGGATAACCTGGTTTTTGATTCCGTCGACTGGAAAAAACAGGAAGATACCCGGGAATTTACCTGGTCGGGCAACGCCAGCGCCTCGGTCTACCTAAAAGGCGAGCAGAGCATAGATTTGACACAACTCGATTTGGCCGGCGGCCGGCTGGTGTTTGATGTCAAGGTCAGCTCGGCGCCAAATGCGGCGGTATACCTGGGCATGGCCTGCGGCGAAAACTGCGCAGCCAAACTCGACATCAGCAAGCAATTACAGGCACTGCCGGTAACCCAATGGCAGCAAATGGCAATCGACATGACCTGCTTCAGCCAGACAGGTTTAAAGCCCGAGCAGGTGACGAAGCCGCTGATTTTTGAAAGCAGCACTGCGGTGAAATTCAGTATTGCCAATGTCCGGATCGCCAAAGGCGGGCAAACGGCAAACTGCAACCTGTTCGCCAACTGATGTCTTAAGTCTTCATCTCTTAATTAACGACTTTTTTAATATCAACCTTAGTCAGCGCTTCCCTGCACGGAAGCGCCGACAAATGCCGCCCGATGCCAAGGGCTCAGGCGGCGCAACAAGCAAGCAGGAGCTATTATGGCCGGCACATTTTCACCCGATGAGGTCAGACTCGACGGCAATACCTCAAACCAGGGGCAGGATGATCAGCGCACGGGATATGCCTTTGCCCTGGTATCATTAACCAGTTTATTTTTTATCTGGGGTTTCTTAACCAGCTTAAACGATATTCTTATCCCCCATTTAAAAAATGTTTTTTCACTAAACTATACCCAGGCGATGCTGATCCAGTTTTGCTTTTTCGGCGCCTATTTTATTGTTTCGCTGCCGGCAGGCCGCCTGGTGCGTAAAATCGGTTATCAAAAAGGCATAGTGTTCGGCTTGATAATCGCCGGTATCGGTTGCCTGGCGTTTTACCCGGCGGCGGCGTTGCAGGCCTACCCGGTATTTCTCGGCGCCTTGTTTATTATGGCCTCGGGCATCACCCTGTTGCAGGTTTCCGCCAACCCGTATGTCACCGCCCTGGGCAGCAGTAAAACCGCCTCCGGCCGGCTGACCATGACCCAGGCATTTAATTCTTTGGGCACCACAGTTGCCCCGCTATTCGGCGCGGTGCTGATTTTAACGGCTGCGACCACAGGACTGGAGCAACTGAGCGAGGCCCAGTTTAAGGCACAGGAAGCGCAGGCAGTGCAAGGCCCTTATCTGATGCTGGCTTTTAGCCTGATGCTGCTGGCTTTTATTTTTTCCCGGTTGAACTTGCCGGTGATCGCCAGCCACCAGCAACAAAGCGCACAGGAGAAAAACCTGCCGGGTATCTGGTCTCACCGCCATTTGATGCTGGGGGCGATCGCCATCTTTGTTTATGTCGGTGCAGAAGTCTCTATCGGCAGCTTTTTGATCAACTTCCTCGGCGAAGAAAATATCGCCGGCATGGCAGAAGCCGAAGCGGCGGCCTTAATCGCCTATTACTGGGGCGGCGCTATGGTCGGGCGTTTTATCGGCGCTATCATCATGCAAAAAGTTGCTGCCGGTAAGCTGCTGGCCCTAAATGCCCTGCTGGCAACCGCCATGGTGGTTATCGCCATGAGCCTGTCCGGCAATATCGCCATGTATGCCATTTTGCTGGTGGGATTATTTAACTCCATCATGTTCCCCACCATCTTCAGCCTGGCATTAAGGGGGTTAAAACACCACACCAGCCAGGGTTCGGGCATCTTATGCCTGGCGATTGTCGGCGGGGCGATAGTGCCGCTGCTGCAAGGCATACTGGCGGATAATATCGGCATCCAGCTGTCCTTTATCCTGCCGCTGCTTTGTTACCTCTATATCGGCTATTACGGCCTGTTCGGCTCGAAAAGCAAAAGCAGCTGAGCCAGAACTAGCAAAACATGATCAACAAAAAATACGCAAAAAGATGAACATTGAAGTTCACAACTAAGTTCAAAACCAACGAGTTTGAGCGGTGTTCTCTAAGGTTGGAATACACCGTAAACAGCCAGGGATTGGGTTTAACGCCCGCAATGAAATATGCTTATCACAAGTCCAGTGGAAAAGGCATAAGGCTTTATTGCGGGAAAGCAAAACAAGAATGACCTAACTGGGGAGAGTAGTATGAGTAAGCATTCAACAAGCCAGGCTTTCAATAAAAAAAGTTTTTTATCTAAAGCCATCCGCTGCGCCTTAATCACAGGTGTTTGCACGACACCGGCACTTGTCCACGCCGCCGAAGCAGAGACAGACCAGGCCCGTGAAATAGAAGTGATCCAAGTCACCGCCGAGCGCCGGGTGGGCAATCTGCAGACCACGCCGATTGCCGTAACCGCCATGAGCCAGGAAGCCTTAACCGAGCATAATATTGCCGATGTCACCGATCTGACCGGTTACGTACCCAGCCTGGTGGTGTCCGGCCAGGAAGATCAGTCGGATATTAAAGTTTATATCCGCGGTGTCGGCACCAATAACCCGACGGAAACCGGCGACCAGGGGGTCGGGGTTTATGTCGACGGCGTCTATGCCGCCCGTGCCCAGGGAGCGCTGGCATTGATGTATGATCTTGAAGGCATCCAGGTCTTACGCGGTCCGCAAGGCACCCTGTTTGGCCGCAACAATACCGGCGGCGCCCTGCTTTTGGAAACGAAAAAGCCCGGCGACGAGTTCGAAGGGGATTTCCAGATGACCTTCGGCAATTATAACCGCCAGCAAATTTCCGGCGGTGTCACCATCCCGGTAACCGATAATTTATCATTCCGCCTTGCCGGTTACCTCGATCGGGACGACGGCTGGGTCAATGCCATAGACACAGATCCCAGGGGCAGCGAGCACAATTACAGCGGTTTAGAGATAGGCCGGGTTGCCGATACCAATACCAAACTCAACAATACCGATGTCCGTTCGGCGCGCCTGACCGGTTTATGGAACATCAGCGAAGATTTAACCTGGACCGCCTCCTTTGAAACCTTTTCCGACCAGGGCAACCACGGTATCCTGTTAAATCCGGTACTGGTGGAACAGGATAACTTCGACGCCTTTATCGACTCGCCGGTATCCCTGGATTTAACCTCTGATGTCTGGCGCTCGACCCTGAGCTACGACATCACAGATGGCATCAATGTCGAGTATATTGTCGGTCACAGCCAGCTTGACCGCCACCAGGTAGTGGATCAGGACGCCGGGGTGATCTCCCGCTTCCAGGAAGGCCGTACCGAATACCAGTACTCGGATGCCACCAGCCACGAACTCAAAATTCAAAATACCGACAATGGTCCGCTAAGCTGGACCACGGGCTTATATTATTTTGAAGAAGAAACCAATATCCGCTTCGACTTCGACGGCCAGGGCTCCTGGTTGCAGGGGGGCAACACCTTTATCCAGCCCGCGCGTGGCGCGGAATCCAAAGCAGCTTTCCTGCAACTGGGTTATCAGCTGACCGATGAACTGACGTTAACCGCCGGTGTGCGTTATACCGATGATTTAAAATATGACCGCGGTGGCCGCAATATCCAGGATTGTAATAACGAATTTATCCGTCCGACCTTAGGCGGCAGCCAGTTATCGGTATTTGAAGATTTTCTTAACAACAGCACAGGTATGGAAGGGGCCGACGGCCTGGACGACTACACAGGCCTGGAGCGTACCCGCAACCAGTGTGCCGCCACGTTGCGCAATGATATCGAAGATGAGTCCAGCAAAACCACCTATTTGCTGCGCGCCGATTATCAAATGAAAGATCACTTGATTTATGCCAGTGTCGGCACCGGCTACCGCGCCGGGGTGATCCAGGACGGCGGCGAGTCCACCAAACCGGAAAACAGCACCAGCTATGAAATCGGCTCCAAGTCGGATATCAACACTGAATATGGCGATGTGCGCATCAACCTGGCGGCCTTTTTTATCGACTACGAAGACCTGATCCGCTCTGGCTTTGATGAAGACAAAAACCAGATAGTGAACTCCAATGTTGCCGCCGCCGAAATCAAAGGGGTTGAAGCAGAAATCACCTGGTTATTCGGTGACGGCGGACGCCTGGACTTTGCCGGCTCATACTTAGATGCCAGCTATACCGACTATATCTCAGACAACGGCGGCGATAACCCGGGCAATGAACTTATCACCGAAGGACCCCAGGCGGGCTTATACGACTTAAGCGGCAATACCCTGCCCCAGTCGCCTGAGCTGCAGTTCAGCGCCAACCTGAGCTGGGCCTTCAGTACGGATCACGGCGATTATATCCCAAGGTTGAATGTCCGTTATGTCGATGACATCTACTTTACCGATCAAAACCAGGTATCTTCCGCCATCAACAATACCATCAACGATGTTCAGCAAACCGGTACCTACTTCGGCGATGATGCCGCCGGCCAGGAAGCCCATACCAAGATGAACCTGGGCATGAAATTCTATCCGGCAGAAGGCGACTGGTCACTGGACTTCTATGTCAACAATGTCACCGACAAGATGACCCGCTCCAGCGTGTCCTTCGATAACGGTACCGCCGCCGGTAACCCCGGCCGTTACGCCGCGCCGAGAACCTTTGGCGTGCGCTTCAATACTTCTTTCTAAGAGGTAGATATGATGACCACATTATCGAAATTACTAGCTGTTTCGATAGTGCTTACCCTGGCCGCCTGTGGCGGCTCGGGGTCTGGCTCTGCAAACAACAGCTCTGCTGATGCCGGTGTCGATGAAACACCGGCATCAGCGACACCCGGTAAGTTATTCACGGACATCACCGCCGCCACAGGGATAAATTACCTGCAGGGTTACCAACAAGCCGGTAACCTGACGGCCATGGAAAAATTCTGCGGCGGCGTCGCCTCCGGCGATTTTGACAACGACGGCCTGACCGACCTGTTCATTGTCCGCGGCGATATCGGGGCGCACCTGCTCTATAAAAACCTGGGCAATAACCAGTTCGATGAGGTTGCCGCCAGTGTCGGCATCAGCATTGAAAATCATCTGGGTTGCGGCCCGGCATTTGCCGATATTGACGGCGATAATGATCTCGATCTTTTTATCGGCGGCATCAAGGGCAACCGGAATTTTCTGCTGGAAAATAAACAGGATGAAAATGGCCGGATTTATTTTGAAGATATTTCCGATCTCTCGGGCTTAGCAGACACCGCCGCCGACAATACCATTTCCGCCTCCTTCGGCGACTATGATAAAGACGGCCTGGTGGATTTGTTTATCACCCACTGGGGTACTCCTGCCAGCACGGAAAAACAGCACTTGTGGCGCAATACCGGCAACAATGTTTTTGTTGATGTCACCCAAGACTCGGGCCTGGCCGGGCATATCATTCAGACTCCTACCGGCAATGCCATGTTGGGACCGGATCATGATTATACTTTTGCCGGCACCTTTGCCGATATCAACAACGACAGTTATCCCGACTTGCTGCTGGTGGCCGACTTTGGCACCAGCCAGGTATTTATCAATGACCGCAACGGCGGCTTCGATAATGCCACCAGCTCAGTGATCAAAGATGAAAACGGCATGGGCTCAGCCGTCGGGGATATCGACAATGACGGTGACCTGGACTGGTTTGTCAGTGCCATTTTTAGCTATGACTCTCCCGGCAACCGGCTTTACCTGAACCAGAGTCTGAACCAAAGCGAACAGGGAGATAACAGCAACATCTTTACCGATGCCAGCAATGCCTTAGGGCTGGAACAGGGAGACTGGGGCTGGGCATCCTGTTTTGCCGATTTTAACAGCGACGGTTTCCTCGATATCTTCCATGTCAACGGCTGGGACGAGAGCCTGTTTGATTTTGACTTTGCCAATGATAAATCACGGTTATTTCTCTCGGATCGCAGCGGGCTGGCAGGCAATGATCACCAGCTGAAATTTGTCGAAAGCGCCTTTGCCTCCGGGATCACAGACCGGCAACAAGGACGCGGCATAGTCTGTTTTGATTCCGACCGGGACGGGGATATCGATATTTTTGTCGTCAACAACGATGATAACAGCGCCATCCTGTACCGTAATAATTCGGACAGCAGCCGTAATACCCTGACACTGACCTTAGAGGGATTAAGCCCGAACACCCAGGCGGCAGGCGCCAGGATCACCCTCAATGCCGGTGATCTGGAACTCACCCGGGAAATCAGCCTGGGCAGCAACTTTATCTCGCAAAATCCGGTGGAGCAATATTTTGGCTTAGCTGAAAACACGCAAATCGACCAGATCCGCGTGGACTGGCCCAATGGGCGCATTTCACTGGAAAACAATATCCAGGCGAACCAGCATTACCGGATTTCGCACCCGGATAATTAAAACCTTAATAACCCAAGCACCAGGACTTGATGAAGGCATTCGCTTATCGCGCTTTCATCGGGTCCGTTAACAGGCGCTTTTTAACACGACAACCAGTTAACGAGCAAACGATTACCTAACTCTTATTTAAAAACAGAGGCCTAGTGATGAATAGAATAAAAGACAAAATCACAGCTAACAAAAGCAAAATGACCTTAACCACGGCGGCTGTGCTGATGGCTTTACAGGGCTGCGGCAGTGACGCCCCCGGCGCAAAAGCCACAGTATCTTCTCCTTATGAACAACCGGTAGCCCAGCAGGAAAGCTATTCCTTGCTCAAACAAAACGGCACCATCTGGATGAACCAACAGGATCAGAAGGTTTCCCTGCGCGGCATCAACCTCGGCAACTGGCTGGCGATGGAAATGTGGATGCTCGAAGCCAGCGATAACCCGCTGGGGGAAAATATTCCCGACCAGTACAGCCTGGAAGAAAAACTCAGTGAACGTTTCGGCGAAGCGGAAAAAGAACAGCTGATGACGGTATTTCGGGATAACTGGATCACCGGGAACGACTGGGACGTGATTAAGGATAGCGGCTTCAACCTGGTACGTATCCCGTTTTTGTACAGTTTGCTCGAAGATGACAACAACCCAAAAACCTTAAAAGCAGATGCCTGGCGTTATCTCGACTGGGCCATTGCCGAGGCTAAGGAACGTGAACTTTATGTGATCTTGGATCTGCACGGCACAGTGGGCCGACAGGGATGGGAGCAACATACCGGTCGTGAAGGCCAGAACAAGCTATGGGAAAGTGACGAATACAAAGATCGCACCCTTTGGCTGTGGCGACAAATCGCCGACAAGTATAAGGATGAAGCCGCAATTGCAGGTTACGGCCTGTTAAACGAACCCTGGGGCACAGACGCCGAAACATTAAAAGATTTCAGTATTGAGCTCTACCGGGCGGTGCGCGAAGTGGATAATAACCATATCGTGATTTTACCCGGCCATAACTCCGGCGGCATCGAAGCCTACGGCGATCCCTTCGACTCGGGCATGACCAATGTCGCCTTTGAAATCCACCAATACCCCGGTATTTTCGGCTGGGGTGAAATCGGCTATGAAGTGCACCGCGACTGGCTCACCTGTGGTGAAAGCGGCGCCACCGGCGTATGCGACTGGGCTAAACAGGCCAGGGATGTTTATACCCCGCTGCTGGTGGGTGAATTACAGCCCTGGACCGGACTGGGTGAGCTCGGCGGCCCTATCACCCGGGCAACCTTTGATACCTTCAACGATCTCAACTGGGCGGCAACCGCCTGGTCCTATAAAACCACTTCTCCTGCCGGCGGCTTAGGCAACGGCCAATGGGGCCTGGTGACCAATAACGGCGATCAGCTGCTGGCCAAGGCGGAAACCTGGTCCTGCAACGACTGGGAGAGTAATTTCAGTGATGCCTGCAGCGGCCCGGCAAAAAGCACTACGCCTTATTCCGGCGAAGGCAGCAAAACCATGTACCTGGTGATCAAAACCGGCGCCTTTAACGGCTCGGACGTGATTTATGATGATATTCATTTAACCAATGATGCCAGCGGTGAAGATATCTTGCTCAACGGTGACTTTGGCAGCAATAGCGGCTGGACCGAGTTATCCCTGTGGGGAGATCCCCGCAATTACGACTTTAACTATAACGCCGGTGAATTTGCCGGCAGCGACACGGGCGCAGCCCTGCGCATCACCTCTCCCGCCGGTAACCACAGCCTGATCTACCAGCCGGTGCAAGTAGAAGGCGGCCAGTCCTATACCCTGAGCGGCAAGTTTAAAGACAACGGCGCCGGCGGCAATGATATGTGGGCGGAAATATACCTGGTGCCGGATATGCCGCAGGAATGGGTAGACGTACAGGGACGCTCCCTGCCCCAAATAGATGTCAACAGCTCAAGCAAGGAAGAGATTGAAAGCTATTTTGCCGCCTTCGGTACCATGGATTACATCATCAATGATTATGTGGTCGATGCCATGACCGCTGAGCAGGCACCGGAAATTTTCACTAACATTCCCGGCAAACCGGCAGATTTGGCCTTAACCGTAAGTGAAGATGCCATCGGCTTAAGCTGGAATGCCGCCGAAGGCGACGTAAGCGGTTACAAGATTTACCGCAGCACCGCCTCCCGCTCAGGCTTTGAGGTGATAGCTGAAACCACAAGCACCAGCTATAGCGATGTTATTTCAAGCGGCGACACCACTTACTATTATTATGTCGCCGCCTTCAACGATATCGACCTGGGCTACGGCAGCGAGATCGCCGCCAGCGGGCCGAGTTTCTTCTCGATCCCGGGATTGATCGAAGCGGAAAACTATACCAGCGCCCATCCCGGGGTACAGACGGAAAGCAGCGGCGATAACGGCGGCGGCTCCAATATCGGCCATTTCGAGATAGACCGCTGGGTGGATTATGACGTGAAAATCGACAGCGCCGGAGAGTATACCGTGGAGTACCGCCTGGCCACCGTGCCCGGTAGCGACGGTTTCAGCCTGCTTATCGGCGATGAAGTGCTCGACACGGTTACCGTGCCCGCCACCGGCGGCTGGCAGGATTATATCACGGTCACTTCCACAGTAACCCTGCCTGAAGGCCAGTACACCATAAGGTTAAATTCCAACGGCCAGGAGTGGAATTTGAACTGGTTCAGCTTTACCAAAAGTGAGTAAAAACTCATTCAGGTGAAACCCCCTCTGTTTCGCTCTAAACAGAGCAAATGCCGATAGCCCGTTTACTGTCAGGTAAGGGCTACCGGCATTTTCATTATCAAGGAAAGACTTTCCGGCTCTCCGCCTGCTTTGAAGCTTATCCTCTGCACAAACTCAATCCGATACTGGTTGCTGTCGATCAACCCGTAACTGTCCATTCTGGTCTGCCCAGATAAACTTTCCTGTCGCCTTTAACAACCTTCGTGATATCGTAATTGCTATCAACCGGATTATGCCAGTCCGTACTCTGGTCTAATTACATAAGCTTAAGCATTTAAAAAGAAATGTAAAAATGAAAATTGAATCTGTAACCCCACAGTCAGCTGGATTTCAATACCTTGCATATTATCGCCAACAACCGCTACGTCACTTAGCGTCTTTTTATTCGCCATAACACCAGGTGCAATAAAAAGTACTTATTTAAATAGCATGTTTACCCGGGGTAAACATCAACATTGGTTTTACCTATTTGCCCACATAAGGATACTCACTTTATGCCCACAAATCTCAGGCTTCAAAATACCATAGATCATTTAACAACTTATGCCCGGGATAATTCCGGTTGGTTAAACTTGGGCGATCTGGCTAAATTGCAACAGCGCATCATAGACTACGATCTGACAGATGGCGGCAACAAACTTTCTTTAGCCTGGAACCGATTTGATAAAAACAGGCCGTCAGAAGACTTAAGAAAGGCGATCAGGGCCCATATCATGATGTCATTATATAACCGCGATGTACATCCGGATGGTATCGACGCTTTGGCAACCAAACTTAAAACGACAAAAGACTCGGTTATCTACGATGAAATAAAACAAAAAGTAACGGCTTTTTTACAAACCCCGGCGATCGGCTCTGAAGCATGCAAATACACATTAGCCTCTTTGGGAGGCAGCGGAGGAAGGGCTAAAGCCAACTGTACCCCGACGAAAGAAAGTATACCGCAAGCAATGCGCCGCTATGCCTCAGAAGGCGGGTTAGCAGTAATGTTGATCGATATGCAGACGAATATCTCAGTTGCTTCAACCAATTCACTGGTCGGCAAACAAGGTCAAAAGAAATATGCCGGTAAAACGGTTTTAGAAAATATGATTGAAGTATTAGATACCGCCCTGGAATGTGACCTGATAGTTTATGAGGTCATTATTGATAAGGATGCTGCTCAGGGAGGAAACCCCAAATACGGCACTATCACACCGTTAGCGGAAAAGATGCCGAAGTCCCCTTCTAAATACAGGTTAATATATAAGCCGTTTTTTAATTCTTTTCATGACACCAAATTAGCCCAGAAATTAAAGGCAGATAAGATCACAGATCTAGTGGTTATGGGGCACCATGCAAACCTTTGTGTATTAAATACAATCTTTGGTACTCCCGGTTTTATGCAGGATGTCGGCCACAGAAGGATGAACAGCCAGGAAGAACTGGTAAAAATGTCCACTTTGGGTATGAATCAAGAACTTCGCCGGACAATGACAGATGCTGAAATTCAGCAGACTTTCACCATTACCGAAAAAGAACAGGTAGCCTATATACCGGGATTACTGGAACGGAAAATAAATGTGTTCAGTGCACGTTCGATTTTAGCCAGTGAAGGCGGCAAACTGGATCCGGACTGGGGAATACTTGCCGGCAGATAAGGCGCGTATAAACTTATCAAGCCCCAAACGAATACTTGGCTGTCCATTGCAGATAAATTGAAACGAGGATGAGTGATTTGATTAGAACAGTAAGGCCGGGAGATATAGGTTGGATTATATCGAAACACGGCTTGATTTATTCAAGCGAGTTTAACTTTGATCTTGGTTTTGAAGTTGATATTGCCCGCAAAATCGTTTCACTTATTGACAAAAAAGATGAATTCACGCGGCTATGGCTCAAGGAAGTTGATGGCAACAAGGCGGGCTCAATCGCCGTTTCCAAAGGAGAAAATGGGATAGCCTTTATCAATTTTGTGCTGGTGATGGACCACTACCGGGGTAAAGGAATAGCCCGGGAGCTGATGAATTGTGCGCTGGCTCATGCTGAACAAAATGGCTTCGCCAAGGTTTGCCTGGAAACCTATAGCTGTCTCACCAGCGCCAGAAACCTGTATGCGCAGTTAGGCTTTCGCCTCTCGGAGCCGGTAAAAAGGTTACGTCAATATAACCAAAATATTGACCAGGAATTCTGGGAGCTGGACTTGCACAACAAAAGTACATAACGGCCGGGTTATGCCATCCTGTAAAATCGGCTATGTTAGCCAGAGGAAGACGGGGTTTATCAGGGGATATTGGTTGCTTTTATTAACGCCTGGTATCTCTTCCCCGCGCCGGCTTTACAAGATAAATCACAATACTGGTTTAAAAAAGGCGAAGCATATGTCCTTACGCTTCGCCTGGGAGCTTTCCTGCTTTAAAGCAGCATCAACTCAGGTAATATCTGCTCGTTAACTCATCATTTTTCTGAGCTGTTCTTATTGGCTTTAGTGACGGCTTCCAGACGGATACCGCTATAGTCACTATAACCATAGAGTGACAAGGTCCAGGCTCCGGATTTGGGCGCCGTGATCACACAAGCCTGCTGGTGGCCATTGACCTGGGTTTTACAGACATAATCGCTGCGTGTCGCCCCTTGCTTGCCGTTATTCACATACAGCCCGGCCTCCCCTTTGCCGCCCCTGATAGCCACGCTCAGCTCGGCGGAGTTATCCGGCACCAGGAAATCAAAATGCTGCCAGGAGAGCTGTTTACCGGTAATATCCTGTTTTGTAAAGCTTGCATCGCTAGCTGTCCGGACAGCACTGCTGTTGAGCACGGCAATTAACGGCTGATGGTCCGATGCGTCGGCATTCCAATCGTAATAGGCTTCTTTGACCACCAGGTCTTTGTCGGCAAAAATGTGATCTATACCACGCGCCGCCCGGCGATTATTCCGATCTTCCACGTTCAGGGTTAACCAGGTATCCTGGTAACCTCCGTCCACTATGGTCTTGATTGCCGGGTCGTCCAAATCGCCATATTCAAAATCTCCCAACAGGATAGGTGTCGCACCGTATTGATTTCTCAGTAATTCGCCCTGTTCAACCGCCTTGTTGGACATATACTGAAAGACCCGGTGCAATAGCTCGCGGAAATATTCCAGCCTGGCCGGATCATCCGGGGCGCCGCGTTCAGGTTCCGGGTAGGTTTCATAATGGGTATTCATGATGCTGTAGCGCTTACCGTCATTATCTTCAACCACCAGCCAGGTCAGGTAACGAAACTCAACAAAGGTATGGTCTTTATGAAACAAGTCATGCAGATCCCATAAGTCCTGCCATTGTGACTGGCTGATTTCATCGGTAAAGTTTAAAATCACACTACCATTGGCTATCGGGGTAAAACGACTGGTGTCCAGGGCTATCGGGGCGCAATTCCTGTGGCCAATTTCCTGGTTCCAGCGGAAAAAATGCCATTTACTTCCCGCCAGGGCACGCTCAAGCGCAGACTGCTGATCGTCGGTATCACTTCGCCTCAGTGCCGGCAAAGCTTCCTGAAAGGCAACGATATCAGGATTTAAACGACGGGTGGTTTCGGCAACATCAAGCATCCGGCTTTCCCAGCCGCTACCGGCCAGGACGTTATAGCTCATTATTTTAATTTCATCGGCAAACACCAAAGGGCTGGCTAATACGGCACATAACCCCCAAACAGCCCTGCTGCGGATAAAACACGTATTCTTTTTTATCATGATTATCTCCATTTAATCATTTTTGTGTAACCCCCCTGGCAAAGTGTATAAAACCAGCGGTGCCAGCGGAGCAAGATGTCAGGCGCTCCTTTTACCTTGCTTCATCAGCGCCCAACAAACATTAGTATACTGTATACAAAATATCAATGGGTTAACCACTTATTTAAAAATAAAGTGAAAAGTGCCTGAACGGGTTAAGGCCAGGACTGGCTTGACAGGCTTTTAACTGGCGCTGGCCATAACCTTAGCGATAATACCTAAGCCGGAAAAACAAATAACCAGGCAAGTAAATGGCCTGTTAACTAACCGGGCCAATGCGTTCGGCCTTAACCGCTAACGCTTTATTTGCCTGGCTATCTGCTGCTTTTGCCTGATGAAGCTGCTTCTTATCGGCGGGCTTGTTATTGGCAGGCTTTTTATTCGCAATCAGGGCACCAAGCAGTATCAGAGCCAGGGCAATTAAAATATTCATAGACCAGGCATTGTAACCAGCCAGCGCCAGCAACACCGAGGATATCAAAGGGCTGCAAAAACTCATTGATGCCAGCAATTGGCTATTGCCTTTTTTCAGCCCGAGATCCCACAAATAGAAAGCCCCTCCTACCGGCCCTAATCCCAGCAGGATGATCCCCAGCCATTGTTCACCATCGAACTGCCACAAGCCGAAAACCCGGGAAGATGATGACAGCCCGCCTGATAGCGGACTTTCCAACAAGAAGTGAGCCGCTAAGGACAGCAAGGCAACGGCCAGGGATAACCAGCCGATATTATCAAGCTCGCCGCCGAATCTCGACAAATACCAGGAATAGCTTGACCATATCAGAGCGCAAGCCCCTGCCAGGACATAGCCTAAAACAAACTCAGCATTAAAACTTATTTCACCATCCCCCAGGATAATAAAACCTATACCGATAAAACCGATAATACCGCCTGCCAGGGCCCGAAGCCGGGTCGCTTTACCGGCAAGCAGAATTGCCAGCAGCATAGGCCAAAAATAACAAATCAAGCTCACTGCTATTGCCGGAGCATGCTTAAGGGCGATGAAATAACAAAAATGAAAACCAAAAAGCGCCCCCGTGCCCAAAAGCCACTGTGGTAAAGTCATCGCCGGTTTGCAAAGCAGCGGCTGCCCGATTAAAAAGCGCCTGACAAACATCAGCAAAGCGGATATAAAAAAGCACATAAAGAGTAATTGAAACGCAGGAATAGCCTTGGTATTAACGCCTAGCAGGGCAAGGGCGCCCCACATCACTATTGCCAGGGCACCATAAATTGTCGCCATCATAAAATTTCTATAAAAGTTACCATAGCAATATTGTCGATGAATTGTGTTTGCTTGTGTGTGCAGATAAGACGCTTTTATCAACACAAAAGACGCAGTTCATCGCTTTATAACGCACTAGCGCACAAAAGTTTTCGGACTGGTGCCAAAATACTGCTTGAACCTGCGGCTAAAGGCCGAGGCATTCTGGTAGCCCACCCGCTCGGCTATCAGGCTGACCGGAATGTCGGTATGAGTAAGCAGGGCTTTAGCCTTTTCCATACGCAGCTTAGTGATATAAACCTGAAAGCTGACGCCCAGACTTTCCTTAAACACCTTTTTAAACTGGGTCGGGCTTAAGCAAGCGACCTGGGCCAGGGCCGTTAACGAGTGTGCCCGACTAAGATCTTGGCTGATCACATCAAGCACCTGCTCAATTCTTTTATCTATACGCCTGGCACAGCTTTGCTGTGCCAACAATTGCTGAAACAACTCATAAGTTAACGACTCCAGTTCCCGGTTCACCTGGTGCTGCAATTGCTGTTCGATAAAATGAATAAAAGCCACCAGCGGGGCATTAACGGCAAACTTCTCCTCGGCAGAGGACATCATCTTGGCGGGCAAACGGCTGGTATCCAGCACCAGAAAACGCGCCTCTTCCGGCGCCTTAAAGTCATGCCTTTGCCCGGCTTTGATAATCACGCAATCTCCCGGGCTGACCAGGCCAAAAAAATCCCCGACGGAGATATAAATAGAGCCGTGCAGGGGCAGTACCAGTTGGTGGTACTCATGGTAATGGCCCCGCATTTCATTGCTGTAAGCGCGTATCGAAAAATGATCCATATAAACTGATAATGCCTTGATCACATGTCTTTAGTGAAATAAAAGTACAAATAGATTAACAACTTAAATAACAGCTTTAGCATAACACTAAATTTTTATTCAGCACCATGCAATCAGGCAAACAAAACAGGGTCACCGCTGCCGGCGAGGTAGCCCGATATTGAAGCGGCGTTTCGGTTCTGATATAACAAGATACCCCACTCTACTTAGCTATGACTGTAATCCCCGAGATGACGCCAGAAAAATATACCATGAGCAACCTAAGTCCCTCGGTTGCTGAATTCGCCGGTTTGCGAGAGAAAATCGGCTGGGGACAAACCGACAAAGCTATGGCCGCAACCAGTCTGGCCAACTCCCTGTTTCATGTGCTGCTCAGGGATCAGGATAAACTTATCGCCATGGGGCGGGTGATCGGCGATGGCGCGATGTTTTTTTATATTCAGGATGTGATCGTAGACCCGGATTATCAACAACAGGGGCTTGGGCATATCATTATGAAACAAATAGAAAGCTATCTGTTAACAGCAGCAAAAACAGGCGCTACCGTAGGACTGTTGGCGGCCCGGGGAAAGGAAGGGTTTTATCGCCGTTACGGCTACCGGGACAGGTGCGGAGAAACATTAGGCCTGGGCATGTGTAAATTTGTCTAAGCCACCGCCGTTGTTTAATGCCGTTTAACCGCTAAATTTTATTCACCAGGAGTAATATCTAAATGCATGCCTTTATATGGATGTCGGGCGCAATCGCCTCCTTTTGCCTGTTGGCAATAGGCGGCAGGGAACTCAGCGCTGGCTTGCCTATTACACCAATGCTGTTTTTCCGCAGCCTGATAAGTCTGACTTTTATCTCCCTGGTGCTCTGTTTTATCAAAGAAAAATCCCTGATCAGGGTCAACAGACTGCCCCTGCACGGTTTTAGAAACCTGGTTCATTTTGCCGGACAATATTTTTGGTTTTTGGCCATGGGCTTACTGCCGCTGGCAGAGGTGTTTGCGCTGGAGTTTACCGTGCCGCTGTGGACCGCCCTGATTGCCGCCCTGGTGCTTAAGGAAAAAATCACCTTACGCAAATCCGCTGCCATCGTTTTAGGCATTTTCGGTGTGCTGGTAATAGTCCAACCCGGGGTGGCCATGTTCGAGGTCGGCGCCTTGGTTGCCCTGGCGGCCGCCGTCTGTTACGCCCTTGCCCATACTGCGGTAAAATCCCTTTCCAGCACGGAAAAACCCGTCGCTATCCTGTTTTATATGTCTTTGCTGCAGCTGCCTATTGCCCTGTGTTTTGCCCTGCCCCAGTGGCAATGGCCCCAAGGCATACAGTGGCTGTGGCTGACCCTGATGGGGCTGGCCGCCTTAAGCGCCCATTACTGTATCACCCGGGCTATGCTGTCAACCGAAGTCACCACAGTGGTCACCCTGGATTTTTTGCGCCTGCCGTTAATCGCGTTAGTCGGCGGCCTGCTCTATCAGGAAGAGGTAGGCTTATCGCTTTTTGCCGGTGCGGCTCTGATGCTCACGGGTAACCTGATTAATTTGGCGAAGCCTGCCGCCGAAAAGCCCCGGCAGGCAGACAAACAGCAAGCTGCTGTTCCCGATAGGCTATAGTAAAGCTTATGCTGAAATTACTCTGCTCTTTGCTGATAATCTATTTCGCCCTGGGAAGCTTGCTGTTTGTGATGCAACGTAGCTTGATTTATTTCCCGAGCAGCACCGTCGATCACGGCTACCCGGAGCTTGAATTTGCCAGCCAGGGACAAGTCATTAAAACCATCCTGGTCAACGGCGGCCAGAAAAAGGCACTGTTATATTTTGGCGGCAATGCCGAAACTGTGGCCTTCAACGCCGTTGACTTTACCCGGGCATTACCGGATCACAGCATTTACCTGGTGAATTACCGCGGCTACGGCGGCAGCAGCGGCAGCCCGAATGAACAGGGACTTTATAGCGATGCCCTGGCCATTTATGATCGGCTATCCGGGCAACATAGCAGTATTGGCGTGATCGGCCGCAGCTTGGGCAGCGGTATCGCCAGCTACCTGGCAGCCAAGCGGGATATCTCCCACCTGGTACTGGTGACCCCTTTTGGTAGCATAGAAGCAGTCGCCCAGGCACAGTTTCCCATCTATCCGATGAAGTACCTGCTAAAAGACAAATATAATTCCGCCGCCAGAAGCAAAGACATCAAGGCCAAAGTCTTGCTGGTGATTGCAGAGCATGACAGGGTCATTGCCCAGGTGCACAGCGATAAGCTGGTCACGGCTTATACCCCCCTGAAACCTCAGGTGGAATTAATAAAAAATGCCGATCACAATGATATTTCTCAATATCCCAAGTATTATCAAGTTATTCAAACTTTCTTAAAGTAGCAGCCCCATAAGCTAAACGGAGAAAAAATGACCTGGATATGTCAAAACTGCAATACCGATGTCGAAGATGACAGCTTCGAGGTTTGCTGGAAATGCAACTGTGCCAGGGGCGTGCTCAATACCACGACAGAAAATCCCAGCCATTTGTTTCCAAATGCACAGCTCTATATTTCAAAACCCCATTCGGTCACCTATAAAGTATTTCGCGGCAGCTTTGCCAACTGGGATGAATTATTCACCAGCGCCTGTGAATTTGCGTCTACTTTAAAGCCAAAGCAACTGATCAACATTTCCCATTCGGTGAGCGACTCAGATGGCCTGGTGACGGTTTGGTACCGGGAATAACCACTTCAGTTAACAGCAGGTAAATGATGAAAATAAGCATATATCAGGTAGACGCTTTCGCCGCCAAAGTATTCGAAGGTAACCCCGCCGCGGTCTGTCCGTTAGGCCACTGGCTTGATGACGAACTGCTGCAAAAAATTGCCGCAGCCAATAATTTATCGGAAACCGCTTTTATCGTGCCGGGTGAAAATAACGGTGAACAAGGCATTGAACTTCGCTGGTTTACGCCTAAGGGAGAGGTAGATCTGTGCGGTCATGCCACCCTGGCCAGCGCCCATGTGTTATATCAACATTTAGGTTTTAACGAGCCGGAAATCCGCTTTAAAAGCCGAAGCGGCGAGCTGAGGGTAACCAAGGTAAGCCAGGGTTATTGTCTGGACTTTCCCGCCTCTGCATCCCGGGATACTCCTCCGCCGATGGCATTATTGGCCGGATTAACAATCACACCGACAGCCGTACTGGCCGGCACCGATTACCTGGTTGTCCTCAGCAATGAAGAAGAAGTCAAAAACCTTACCCCGGATTATGCCGCCTGGTATAACCTGGATTTAAGGGGGGTGATAGTGACGGCTCCCGGGAACGAGGTCGATTTTGTCAGCCGCTGTTTTTACCCGAAATATCGCGTGAATGAAGATCCGGTGACCGGCTCCGCCCACTGCCAGCTTGCTCCCTACTGGCAGGCGCGGCTAAACCGCAAGGTGTTAACCGCTAAACAGCTATCCGAGCGCACCGGCCAGCTCACCTGCGAGCTCAAAGGCGACCGGGTATTATTAACCGGCGGCGCCGCCGATTATATGGCCGGGGAAATAAACCTGTAGCCGTTAAAAAGCGCCATGCCTGCTCATGCTTATAGTCTAGACTAGATTAGATTAAATCCTGCAAATAAGAGCCATTCCTGCTCGTCCTGAGCCCATGACATACATTACTTCCTGTAATAATCGTCATTCCTGCTCGTCCTGAGCCCATGACATACATTACTTCCTGTAATAATCGTCATTCCTGCTCGTCCTGGGCCCATGACATACATTACTTCCTGTAATTAAAGCTAAGGCACTTTCACCTTAGCTTTGATGTTACTTGCTGAGCCAGCTTGAGGCTAATTTACGCTAAAGGATTTAGATTTGCCGGTGAAGCGATGGATATTGCCGGTCCAGCCATTTTTATAAGCGCCGTAATGCAGGATACGGTATTCCCCGCTTGGAGCATCTGCGGGGATATTCCAGGAGATTTCCGCACGTGAGCTGCCCCATACGGGATCGATACGCTTCCAGCGGTAAAAGGTTTCCCAGTCGTTATCATCGGCGACTTTTTGCCAGTTACCCGCCACTTTCCTCTGCACCTCCAGATAAGTGCTCTGGGTTTTTAAATCATTTTTCGGGTGCCCGGTCCAGAAGCTGACAAAAGCCGTTTGCCCTTTGCCGTAGCTGGAGTTAACCTGCTGATGGACATCGCCAAAAGAAGTAAAGATCGGGGTATTATCCAGTACCACACCGGTCTGGAAGGTCAGCTGCTGATCCGCCAATTCCCTTAAAGCCGGTCCGGCTTCCACCTGGGTATTCTGCTTGATTGCCCGCGCCAGCTTGGTAAATTCCTGCTGGTATCCCGCCAGAGTATGGGGGCCGAAAATGGTATGGCCGCCTTCGTAATGCTGGGCGGCATATTCTTCCCGGGTGGAGACATAACCGGCATAGGTATTGGCCAGGCCGGACAAGACCACATGATCGACCTCCCCCGCCAGTTCCGCCTGCACCGTGGCCATTAACCTGCGCCCCGCCATGGTAGTGATTTCAGACGGCAGGGCAACCACCGCCAAGCGCCCGATTTTCAGCAGCTGCAGCGGCAAAACATCCGGGGTCCAGGGCACAGGCTCTACCAAGCCCGTCGCCAGCAGAATTTCTTTTTCCGCGTGACATTCCCGAAGCGAATCCGGGGCCACGGCAATCAGGGAAGTCACCATAGTAAACAGCGGATTGGCACTGTTATCTCCTTCATGAAACCAGTCCGGGCCCTTACCGTCTTCGGTGCCGGCGGCAAAGGCATAACCTAAGGCGGCATCACAGGTGCTGCTGGCACTTTCCCCGGAATATTCCGAAGCCACCGCCAGTTTCGAGAAATCAACAAAGGTATGGCGGTAGCTGATATCGCCGCCCAGGGGCTGGCTGGCACTTAAATAAAGCGCTTTCGCTTTATCATATTGCCGCTGACCGATAATTTGCGTGCTTTCCAGCTCTGTGCTGCCGGGGCCGGTGCCGTCAAGGTTTAAGTTGGGGCTGACATCCCCGGCATTGGCCTGGGCAAAAGCGGCGACAAAACCTTGCTTACTCAGATAATCCAGGCCCATGTCCCGTTCAAAAAGATAGGAGGCATAACCCTTGTTATCGGCAGAAATCAGGGTATTGCTGCTGCTCATGGACACAGGGTGCACCGGGAACCAGTTCCACTGGGCATAATCCTGGCTGTTTTTCGTGAATTTCAGCAAGGTCATGCTATGTTCGACATTGTCGTCATAACGGCTTTTTTCTGCCGCCGGATTGGCCTGGTAGGCTTCATCGCTGCGGTTTACGCTGACATTGTACAGCTCTCCCTGGTTGATTTTAATTTCTCCGGGGCTCAGCTCCTGGTGCGCCTGGTCTATCGCCGCAACTATGCCGTCAACAACCGCATGGTAGTTCTGTTCGATATAACCCAAAGATGTCAGGTTGGTAAGGGCATAATGAGAGAGGCCGCCGGGACCTGAATGGGTGTGGGTGGGGGATAACATCACATTGGCATCGAGATAGAGGTCGCCGTATTTTTGCTTGAGCTTGGCCACCACCCCTTGTTTCACCGACTGGGTCAACATACCCAGGTCGGCACTGACCATCACCACCCGCTGGTTGATATTGTCATTTTCGGCAATGATAAACGCGCGGGCATGCAACCGGGTATGGATACCTGAGCTGATCTGCTCTAAGTCGGCATACCCCAACATGCCGACTTCCGCCGCCGGCCCGGTAATATCATGTATGCCCCGGCCAATTTGAAAATCCCCCGCCTGGGTGACACCAACGCAGGCAAGTAATGCCGCAGGTACTATTCTCCTGATGCTCGTCCTTATTATTTTCATTTTTTCTTCCTGTTAGCTTGTCATGTTCCCGGCCGCTAACGGGAGTCGGGAGCATGTCTTATATTTGGACTCCCGGCCCGAAAGACTGTGCTAATCTTCAGAGAAAAAATAAGTAGCTCTTACTTCCCTTATTACCGCTCTTCCCTGGTATTTTTATCTGTTTTTATGCCTGTGTTTCTGATCACCCCTGTTGCTCGCAAATGCTCAATAAATACGCCTTTGCCATTTGCTTGGCTTCCCCGATATAAGCCTTTGCTTCTTCCGGTGTTGCCGACATCGCCAGACGTAACACCGCCCCCACCGCCCTGGGCAACATAGTGCTGATGATCCTTAACTGTGCTTCGCTGACCTTGGGAAATAATTGCCGGGTTTGCCGATAGAATACCAGGCCGTGATAATGCAGTTCCTGATCGTCAAGCACCTGCAATTCGGGAATACTGGCCATAGCCCCCCATACCGCACTGAACCCGGGCTGATAACAATAAAAATTGGCATAAACATCGATGATCTTATCAACGCTTGCCAACAGTTGCTGCCGGCCCAGCTGATGCTCACTGTGATCGCCGCTATTTATGCCACTGCCCGCCTGAGACTGGCTTGTTTCCTGTCCCCCTTGTACAGGCTTTTCCGGTAAAAAGAGACAGTCAAATTCCTGTTTGAGTTTATCCATATGTAACTGGGCCAGCGCTTTAATCACCGCATTTTTATCGGGAAAATAGCGGTATAAAGAGCTGCGGGTAATTTCCGCCTTAGTGGCAATATCCGATAACGTCACCGCATCCAGGCCGCGGCATTCAAATAACTCACCGGCGATTTCCAGTATCTTGCTGACCCGGCTTTGGCTGCGCTGCTGCTTTGGATTGATTCTTATTATTCTTGCTGACACGTCCGCTCACCTGACTACTTTTTATCCAAGTCGTTTAAGAGTAGCTAAAAAGTGACAACCTGTCACATTTTTTATCATAAAAAATCAATAGCCAATTTCTGACGGCAAAAGAGAATAAAGGTGGAACTGCAACAGCAGTCGCAAGAAAGAAAAATGAAACACTCAGGTGAAAGCGGGATGAAGCAATCGCTAACGGCTTGGAGGTTTAGGCGTCGGCAAGCTTTTTAGAGTCGGCATGCACTATCGGCACCCGGACCTGGAAACAGCAACCTTTGTCGACATCCAGACATTTGATAACACCGCCAAGTTTGGCATCGACCAGGTTAAAAACAATATTAAGCCCGAGGCCGGAGCCTCCCTGGCCGCGCTTGGTGGTAACAAAGGGATCGAAGACCCGTTTTTTAATGCCTTTATTAATGCCGACACCATCGTCTTTATACAACAAGGTCAGGTAACCGTCTTCTTCGGTGAAAGAGATGGAAATATTGCCGGTATCCCGCCCTTCAAAACCGTGGACATGAGAATTCATTAAAAAGTTGGTTAAGATCTGGTTCCAGGCACTGGGGTAGGTCACCAGGGAAAGTTCGGGATCTATATCCAGGTGAATTTGATATTTTTTATGCTTAAACATAGTTTTCACCGTGTTCACTATATCATGCACCTGGCGGGACAAATTAATCTTCAATTCGGGATCGGTATGTTGTTCAACCGCCACCGATTTAAAACCGCGGATCAGCTCCACCGATTTGTTCAAACTACGCTCTATGATCAACTGGTATTCGGTCAGCACGCTTAAAGTCGAGGACAAATGAGACTTGGTGAGTTCCTGCGAGTCCACCGCCCGCTTTAACGCATCGACTTTTTCTTTGAGGGCGGTAATGGAAGTGACACAGATCCCCAAAGGTGTGTTGACTTCATGGGCAACCCCCGCCACCAGTTGACCCAGGGAAGCCATCTTTTCCGACTGCACCAGTTGATCTTTTGCCAGGGTCAGATCATCCAGCGATTGCTGCAATTGTTGATTGCTGTGCTCTAATTTGGCGGTGCGGTCATACACTTTCACTTCCAGCTCACCATTAAGCTGGATCAGGGCATTTTCCGCCACTTCCCGTTTTTGAATATCGCTTTTTAAGGTCAGGCGCATATCATTGATAGCATCCACCAGCAGATCTAACTCATCTTTTTTACCGGGACGGTTCGACAGGCTTAATTCGGTATTGAGATTATCGCTGGCCAACTCCTGCGAGTAATGGGTAATACGGTAAAGATGGCGGGTGATCAGCAAGTGAACAATAAAGACAATACACAGGGCGACAATAAAAATTTTGATAAATTCTGAAGTGATAATAAAACCGGCCCTTTGCCACAGCCGCTGATAAATATCCTGATAATCGGCGAACACCTTTAAGGTGCCGATATCATTATCCCCGTAAAAAACCGGGTATTCCATGTCGTCCTCGGCCACCACATCCGGATCTCCGAACTCATAAATGTTGCCTAAGCCGGTAACGATTTTTGCATAACGAATATCCGGCAGCTGCACTATGCCCTGAATTTGCTGTTGTACTAAAGGTTCGTTGAAGTCCCAGAGACTGGTGGCAATGGAGGGAATATAACTGATTTCAATATTGACAAAGCGTTGTTTTAACGCGGATAAATCATCATTATAATCGGCATAGAGTTGTACCGAGGTGGTGCATAAAGATAGCACAGAGCTGCAAAGCAAAATATAAACCAATACCCGCTGACTTAATTTATTATTGGAAAACAGTGCTTTACTCATCAAAATAGCTCAATAGACCTCAATAAAAGTAAGCCATGGTACCTGCCTAATCTTGTTCCATTTAAGGCAGGTAAGAACAGAAAGTCAATACCAATTAGCGTTAATTATACACAATCAAAGAATTACTGCTTTTTGGCCATGTTTTTTATCGGCAGCGCCACCGGCAAGCAATAAAAATAAATAAAAATAAATAAAAAGAGAAATTTTCAAACTTTATCCCCATTGCCGGCGACTTTATCTATAACAGAAGCTTTTCCACGAAAATGAAAGGATAATAACAATGAAGGTATTGCTCCCGGCCACAGCGTTCAGCTTAAGCTTAGCCCTGGTTGCCACCACCAGTTTTTCACATGATGAGCCAAAACACTCAATTTCAACCCAATCGCCTGTCCATAGCAGCAACAGCGCAGCGGATAGCCTGATGGCAGCGATTAGCAACAATGATCAGCAGGCATTAACTGCACTGCTCAATTCCGCCCTGGATGTTAACCAGCTGCTCCCCGGTGACGGCACCGCCTTAATCATCGCCGCCAGGCAAGGCAAGCTGGCAATGATCAAGACTTTGCTGCAGCAGGGGGCAGATGTAAATCAAATAACCAGGAGCGACGGCACGGCATTAACCGCTGCCGCCATGGCAAACCAAGTGGAAGCTGCCGCCTTGCTTTATCAGCGCGGCGCCGACATCAATGCCGTAGCCCCCGACGATGAAACCGCCTTAATTACCGCTTCCCGCAGTGGCCACCTGGCGATGGTAAAGTTTTTAGTGGAAAACGGCGCCGATGTTAACCTGGCGGTCAAGGCCAAGACCTTGAACGGCAGCACCTTGAGGAGCCCGCTAAGCGGTGCAAAAAATCCGGCAATCCGCGAATACCTGTTGAGCATGGGAGCAAAAAGCTAACAAGCCCAAAAGCAGATTTTCCCCCGAAACAGTTTGTCCAGGGGGAGCCCTGCCAGGTTAATTTGTGGCGCTCAACATATACCTGGCCACCGCCAGCCGGGTTTCCTTGTCCAGGTAGTTTTGCGGCGGCATCGGCGGATAATCTTCACGTTTTTTGGTGGGTTGTTCAATCCAGTCCGCCAGTCCCTGCGGGTTATCCATATACAGCGCCTGGATAATTTCCACCGGCGGCCCTATCATGCGCCCGGTGTAGGTATGGCAGCCGGTGCAAATGCCCAGGTAAACCACCTTGCCCCGCTCCGACGGATCTATCTCCCGCGCCGGTACCGGCTCATCCAAAAGGTAGGTATCTATTGCCGCGGTATGGCTGAAATCACATTTTTTCCACTTACCTACTCCCAGGGTAAAATAACGCTGCGGATTAAGGATGCAGCTGTCACGGCTCTGCCCCACCCTGACGATATCCGGGTTGCCGCTTTTAAACTCGGTCAGCATCAGCACTTTGACTTCATCCAGGGTATCGTAACCGTTGTTGATCATGGTATTGTCCAGCAGCATCACCTTATCCGGGCTGGGATCCGATTCGGGATCTAAGGTGATATTGGCGGCATTGTCGTGGTCGGTGATGATAATACCTGCGGTTTTATTATCGGAAATGATGTTGCCTTCGACGATAACTTCATCCGCCGCCATGATCAAAATCCCCGTACCTGCCGGGATCCCGGAAACGGTCGAGCCGGGGGCGCCGAAGTTTTTATGGTTATTGCCGATGACAAAATTATTGCGGATGATGACATCATAAGTGGTTTTAATCGGCAGCCCCGGGGTAATAAAGGCGAGAATGCCGCCGGTATTGTTGTGGACATAATTGTTTTCCACGATCGCATGACGGGAGTTTTCGATTTCGATACCGGCAACGCTGTCAAAAACATCGTTATGGGCAACATGGATATTATCGCTCATGCCGACATAAATGGCGGCATCTTCAATACCCGAGATAACATTAAATTCTACGATGCCGTTCTTGCCCAGCTGGGGGAAAATGCCGTACACCCCGGTGTCGACAATAATATTGTTGCGGATCTCAAAATTGTTGCCCGCCTGCCCCATAATGCCGTTGCCTTTATAGCGGGTGATTTTTAAGTTCTCCACCACGATATTATTGCCGGAATATAAAATAGCGTCGTTGAGCAACTCTTTGCCGTCCAGGGTTGCGCGTTCACCTTGCTCTATCACGCCAATCAAGCGGATATCGTCTTTATCTATGTAGACGGTTTCGTGATAATTGCCGGGGAAAATTTGTATGCTATCCCCGGGACTCGCCGCCTTTACCGCCGCCATGATCGAATCGCCGTCTTTCACCACATGGACTTTTCCCTCGCTGCTGCGGCGGGGAACCGCACTTGCCTTGCCGTTTTTCCCCTTGCTATTTCTTGCCTTATCTGGCTCAGCCCCTGCATGCTGGTAACCAAGATAACTTGCCCCCTCGCTGCTGCTTGTGACCGGGAGATTACTGTGCCCGCTGCTGCTTAGGTATTTGGCACAAACGATCCCGGCGGTAAACGCCAGGGCGATTAACAGCGTGGTGAAAGTCCGCCTTATTTTCATATCCCCTCCGTTATCAGTTTCCCTGATTTATGGTTACATTGCTTGTTGTTATTGTTGCAACCGTCTCTGTTGCAAGCACTTTTTGCTCTCCTGCTGTTTCAGCCACAGGCAATGACTGAACCGGTTTTAACCCCGACGGCAGCACTTGGGGTATCTGCGGCAACAGGCTTTCATCCGTTAGCGCCCCGAGAAAATCCACCAGACGGTCCATTTCTTCATCCGTCAGTTTCGGCTCCCTGATATGCCAGTGCAGCTGCAATTGCTCGTTTTTCGGCACGGCATGGCCGCGCCCCTTGTTATAAAACGCCACCGCATCGCGTAAACGCTTAAACCTGCCCGAATGCATATAAGGTGCAGTTTTGCTGATATTTCTCAGACTCGGCACCTTAAAACCGCCCCTGAGCTTGGCGCTGTTGAAGGTTTTTTCGGCGCCGCTGTCAAAAGGCAGGCCGTCGGGCTCAGGGGTGCCGATCACCGCCACCTGGTTATTGGTAAACAAAGGCGGCTGGTGGCATTCGGCGCAGCGGGCAACAAAAGAGCGAAAGACATTCAAACCGGCAACTTCATCGGCGGTTAATGCCTGGTGGAAACCGTGGGCATACTGGTCGTAGCGGCTGTTGAGGGAAATCAGCGAACTTTGAAAGGCGGCCAGTGCGCTATAAAGCTGCTCCAGGGTCGGCCCGTCCAGGCCGGGAAACGCCTGGGCAAACATCTCAGGGTAATAGGCATTGCTGCGGATACTGGCAAGCAGCTGCGCCGGGGTATTGGCCATTTCCTTTTTATCGTACAAAGGCCCCCGTGCCTGCTGTTCAAGGGAATCTGCCCTGGCATCCCAGAAAAAACTGGTTAAAAAGGTCATATTCCATAAACTCGGCGCTCCCCTGCCCGTCGGCTCTTTGCCAATGCCTATACTGCGGCCGAGGCCGTCGCTAAAGCCCAGCTCGGGATGATGGCAGCCGGCGCAGGACAAGCTGCCGTCTTGTGACAGTAAGGGATCAAAAAACAGATAACGGCCCAGGTCAATTTGCTGCGCCGTAAAACCCGACCTGTGCTTTGGCAAAGCGGTTTGGGTGCCGCCAACCCCCCTTTGCTGCACCGAGTCGTAAAACTGGTAGCGGGTCACCAGGCTGCAAGCTCCGCTCTCGGTCAATTCGAAACTGGCAGGGCAGCTTGAAGATAAAATAAAAGGCCGCTGCCCGGCGACATCCCCGGGAAGTTCACTGCCTGTATGATTCATGGCCGCTGTTGTCGCGGCGGATGCCGTATCCAGGGTTGCAATCCCGGAGTCCCCCCAGACAAAAACCCCCGCATGCGAAACTCCCGCAAACCATCCGCTAAACATCAATGCGGCTGTTAACACAACCAGGTTAGACTTAGACACTTTTTTCATAAGCTGAGCACCTCCGGCATTTACCTAACGGGCAACCAGGTAATTGACAATATCGCTGAGCTGCTGCCCGGAAACGGTTTTCGCCATCATCGCCATTTGCCGGCCAAACTTATCCTCTTTATCCGCGCCGCGTTTCCCCTCGCTAAAACTTTTCATCTGCCTTAGTAAATAGTCGGCCTGCTGCCCGGTCAGTTTCGGGGCATTAAAGACGGCATTACCCCGCCCTTCGCTGCCGTGGCAGGCGCCGCACTTTCCCTGGTAATAACGGTAACCGTTTTTATTGCCGGCCTCCGACCCGGCTTTAGCCCGGCCACTGCCGGGCAGGCTTTCTATATAAGCAGCCAGGAGTTCGAGATCCTTTTCATCTTTTAACTGACGGCTTATGGCAACCATTTGCTGCCCTAAGCTGTCGCCTTCCTTGCCCCTGAGTCCCGAGCGGAAATGCTTAAGTTGCCGCTTGATATACCAGGCGAACTGGCCTGCCAATGCCGGACTTTTCAAAAGCGGATTTCCCTGCCCCTGTTCTCCATGACAGGCCTGGCAACTTTGATATAAGGCTTTTGCCTTATTGATATCGCCGGAGGTCAGCGCCCCCTGGGCAAAAGCAACTTTAGGCAAGAACAAAGAAAAAACGAAAAAGGGATAAAGCAAAAAAAGGGAATTCGGGCGTCTTATTGTCGGCATGGTGTTAGCTGCTCTTGTTGTTATAAAAAACTTGAGAGCTAAAAATATAGAATTCCCGCGCGTAGAAAACCTACGTATTTTCCAAAAAAAGCTGACGTATTCCTGAAAATTCAGCCGGTTTTACTGACGAATTCCCCCGATACTGACGAATTCGCCTGACACCGGGTAACAAAGTTAAACCGGGGCGGAAGACAGGACTTTTTTCCGGTATTCGGTCGGGGTCAGCTGGTGGGTATTTTTAAACGCCTTATTAAAAGAGCTTAAACTGCGAAAACCGCTTTCCAATGCCAGGGTTAATACCGGCGTCTGGCTAAAAGCCGGCTGGGCCAGCTTTTCGGTCACTTCACGAATGCGATAATGGTTGAGAAAATCATTAAAGTTACGGTAATTCATTTCACCGTTGATCAAGTTTCTCAGCTTATATTCATGAATGGAAAGGGCCTTGGCCAGGCCGGCAATGGTCATGCCTTCCTGGCGGTAGAGTTTATCCTGCTCCATGGCGTCGATAATGCGGGGCAACTCATGTGCGTTTGCCTCCGGTACACAGGTATCGGGCTGCACCTGTTTGACGGTTTCAAATAAGCTTGAACCTTTGAGGGTAAACAAAAAGAAATTAATGGCGGTGACCAGCAGCGCCATCACCCCGCTTTTAAGCAACTCCACTCCCGGCCACTGGAACTTAAAAATTTCATCATTGATGATCACCAGAATAATATACAGGGCGGAGACACTGATCACCCCGCCGCGGATATAGCGGCGTTCCTGCACCAGGTCGCCGCGCCAGTGGCTGACGGCAATAAGCAGGGCGTGGCCGATAAACAACAGCTCCAGCAGGGTACCGCCGTATTTAATGGTCGCGGCAAGGGCGGCAAAGTTATTGATATCGTAGGAAAACAGCATTTGCGAAGTGGTGGCGGCAAAAGGGATCAGCAAAGTCAGGGAAGCCAGGGCATATTGCCGGCGTTTTAAAATAACATGGTCGCCAAAGACGCTCAGACTGACCAGCCAGAACACCCCGGGCAAGGCATTACCGCCGACAAGTTCCAGCCACCAGAAAAAAGAACTAAAAGCAATCGGGGCAAAAATAACCTTAGTCAGATAACAGCAGCAGCACACCATCAGCAGCATATAAAGGCGGATAGACTGGTTGGTTTTCCACAAAGGCGTCAGTAACAGACTGCCCATCATAAGTTGCGCAAAGGCGATACTGGCAAAGAATATTCCAAAAACAGTCATTTAATTCCATTCTGCTGATTAGTTTTTATTGTCTATCACAGCTGCGGCTTAAGTACTTTTGCAAAAATACTTAAGCCGCAGCTCACTCCAGAGAAAAATATTCTGCTTTTGCCGCGCTAAAACGCTTCAAGGTGAATAATTTTCCTCCAACATACTAAACACTAATTTCAAGAAAGGAAACTTAAAAAAAACGGCCGACAAAATGTCGACCGTTCACGCCAATCAGATACATCAGCCTTAGCAGCTACTGACGCTCCCCAGGCTAAAAAGTGTATTTCATATCGATACCCGCTTCAAAGCCCCGGTTAATACGGCCATGAGGAGTGCCGATCACATCCGCGGTCAGGCCGCCAATGTCGGTAATAACCTGCTCATCCAACAGGTTTTTCCCCCACAGACCCAGCTCAAAATTATCATCTTCATTGGCCCAGGATAAGCGGGCATTTAAGTTCTTGGTATCTCTAAAATACTCAGGTACCGCTTTTTTATAATCTTCCAGTCCCACCTGCTGATCATTGATATTTTCCAGGTAAACATAATCGACATGGAAGTTGGTGGTGCCGATACCAAAGTCCGGCATCCAGTCCAGGGTCAGGGTATAATTGGCGCTGGCGTCATGGGAGCGTTTTTGCGCGGCAATCAGATCCCCTTCACCGTTATAAAACTCAGGGGTGATATTCTCGGTGCTGCGAATTTCAGAGACCATGCCCAAAATCAGGCTGTCGCTGACACTCCAGCGCAGATCCAGTTCCAGCCCGGTAATTTCCCTGTCTTCGTTGATAATGGTCGGCACCGCCTGCGGACTGCCCGGCTGTTTCGAGTCGACGGTATTTTGCAGGTTATCCAATTCCAGGTAATAAACGCTGACATTGGCCACCAGGGCATTGAATAAAATGCCTTTATAACCAAGTTCATAGTTGGTGGTGTCTTCCGGCTCAAAAGAGGTTTCACTCGGGGTCAGGGAGTCAAAACCACCGGATTTATAACCGGTAGAATAGGAAGCAAACACCATATGATCATCACTGAGCTGGTAACTGGTGACCAAACGACCGGTGATCTTGTCCCATTCATCATCGGCGCGCATATCCACCGGCATAAAGATCAGGTTACCGACCCCGGGGCGCAAACCATCGGCGGCATAGGAATTTTGCGGGATCAACCAGGTAAAGTCTTTTTTATCTTTAGAATACCTGAGCCCGGCAATCACATTCCAGTTATCGGTGACGCTGTAGTCTACATCGGCAAATATGCCCCAGTTGGTAAAGTCACCGGTATTGTGGATATTCTCCTGCCAGAAGGCGCCGGAATAGCTGGGACCGAAGATCTCGGCTATGCCCAGCTGCTGGGCCACGATATCATAGGTCACATCGCCGGTGGCCGTCACCACATCGGCGGTCAGCGCCTGCCCCGGCATGCCGATGCCGGCCATAATGGTATCGCCGTAGCCTAAGACATTGAGGGCATTGGCCCATTCATCCGCCTGCCACATGTGATCCATCGGGAAGTCGCTGGCGCGGTAGAAGGCATCAACCGCGCCGTCAAAGGTTACCCCGGGGCCAAAGGCCGCCTCGGCATGGGCATCGCTGCTGCCGCCGATCTCCCCGGCAATTTGCTCGGCAAATCCCTGGCGGATAAAGTTGTTTAAATCTCCCGTCACCAGGCGGGCTGCGGTATCGCCTGTCATATGCAGCTGGGTGGTTTGCTTAACCTTTTCTTTTGAATAGGAAAAACCCGCCACGGCATTGATTTTGTCGCCGACATAATTCAGTTGCAGTTCGGTATAGAGGATATCTGAATCTTCCAGGTTATTGGTATCGAAGTAGCGGGTTATATCCGCGGTGCCGTCTTCATCCTCCCGGTTTTCTGTCTCCCAGTCACGGTAACTGAGCACATATTTCATCGACAACTGATCGTTAAATTCATGATTGAATTTGGCGGTAATGCCGTACATATCCCGGGATTCGGTGCCGTCTTCGACATCATTTTCAGCCTTGGAGGCAAAAGGCGTTTCCCCGCCGTTATAGGCATATTCGCTGGTACCTATCGCCATGGAAGACGCCTGTTTGAGATCATCCCAGTCGTAGGACAACTGAAAATCGGTCACTTCGGAAATTTGCCATAAAAAAGCGATGCGGGCGGCATCATGGTTTTTCGCCCCCAGATCCCAAACCTTATTGCCCTGGTTCCACTCGGGGCGGGCCAGATTATCGACAAAACCGTCCTGCGAATTGCTTAAGGCATTGGCGCGCATATAAACGTTTTCACTCAGGGGAATATTGACCATGCCTTCAAAACGGCGCAGGTTATCTGTGCCTAAGGTGGTTTTGACAAAGCTGTCAAAGTCGGCAAACGGCGACTTAGGCACCATATTCACCACCCCCATGGCGGCATTGCGGCCAAATAAAGTGCCCTGGGGACCTTTGAGTACCTCAATACGCGCCATATCGGAAAACATCACGTTTTGCGCCGCCCTGGGCATATAAACATCATCATAAAAAGTTGCGGTGGAAGGATCGCCGCCGACACTGATATTGATACTCTTGATGCCGCGCATCGCAACCCCGGCCTGGGTCATGGTATCGTCGTCAAACTCAAAACCCGGGATAAATTTTTCAACCTCATCGAGGTTGATGGCGCCGGTTTCTTCCAGCAAATCTTCACTGATGGTACCGACAGTAACCGGCACCTTTAAAATATTTTGCACCCGTTTTTGTGCCGTTACCGTGATCACCTCCAGATCTTGTTCACTTTCCCCGTCCTGGGCCAGTGCCGTATTTCCCGATAAGGTGCCCAGCGCTAAAGCCGCGATGACGGCCCGGGCAACCAGGTGCTTTTTCTGTTTCGGATCCGCAAACCCCGTATGTGATCTCAATGGCATATCTATCTCCCTGAGCGTTCCATCGCCTGTTGTATTTATTTTTTTGTCTTTATTATTTTCTCTTTATCGCCACCACTATATTAAGGCGGCGCGATAAAAGCATACGGAATGTTGAAAAAATCCTGATGAATTCTTAAAACATCCTGACTGATTCTTAAAAAACCAAAGAAAAACAGTAGCTCCCACTAAGATGCCTGCTGCTGAAAAAACATCCGCCGGGCCGAAAAAACACTTGAAAAAATGCCCTCCGCCGACAATAAACCGGGCATTTTTTCTCCCGAAAAACCGGCTAATTGTGTACTTCATTTCTTCCTTTGATATACTCCCGCCACAATAATGAAAACACAGTAAAGCACCTTCATATATGAGCAGGCAGAATATCCTACAGGTCAGCGAACTCACCAAAAAAGTCCGCTTTATCCTGGAGAGCGAACTTAATACCGTGTGGTTAACGGGGGAAATTTCCAATTTCGTTGCCGCCGGCTCAGGGCACTGGTACTTATCCCTCAAAGACGCCAGATCCCAGGTGCGCTGCGCCATGTTTAAAGGCAATAACCAAAGGGTGCGCCTGCAACCGAAAAACGGCCAGCAGGTACTGGTAAAAGCCCGGGTTTCTTTATATGAGCCCAGGGGCGACTTTCAGCTGATCCTCGAACAGATGGAAGATGCCGGCGACGGCCTGTTGCGCCAGCAGTTTGAACAGTTAAAAAACCGTTTAAATGCCGAAGGTTTGTTTGCCCAGCAAACCAAGCAGCTGTTGCCGCCGGGCATTAACACCGTAGGTATAATCACCTCACCTACCGGCGCCGCAGTCAAAGATATCTTAACCGTGCTTAAGCGCCGCAACCCGGCCATCAGCGCCGTGATTTATCCGGCCCTGGTACAAGGGGAATACGCCGTCAACGATATCTGCCATGCCATCAGCCAGGCCAACAGCAGAAATGAATGCGATGTGCTTATTGTCGGCCGCGGAGGCGGCTCTTTAGAAGATTTATGGAGCTTTAACGAGGAAGCCGTGGTCAGGGCTATCCACCAAAGTAAAATCCCCACCATCAGCGCCGTAGGCCATGAAATCGATACCACCTTATCCGACTACGTCGCCGATTTTCGCGCCCCAACCCCTTCTGCCGCCGCCGAACTGGTATCCCAGGATAAAAGCGAATTGCTGGACAAGCTCGCCGGCTTGAAACACAGGTTAACCATCGCCGCCCGACGCGAGCTTAGCGACCGGCAAAAAGTCAGCGTTAACCTGCAGCACAGGTTAAACCAGGTACACCCGCAGCAGCAACTGCAAAGCCAGCAGCAAAAATCCGATGAACTGGCGATACGGCTAAAACAGGCGATCGGGCGGGAACAACAACGCTTTCGTTTAGCCCCCGAGCAGCTCAATACCCGCTTAATGCATTTATCGCCGCAAAAACACATCACCGAGATGTCGCAGACGGCACAGCAAAATGAACAGCGGATCATTAACGCCATCAAACGCATCTACCGGCAAAAAGGCGAGCAGTTTGCCTCTATCATTGAACAGCTGCATATCGTCAGCCCCCTGGCGACCCTGGCGCGGGGTTACAGCATAGTAAGGGATGACAAGGGAAATATTCTCAGGGACAGCCGGGAAGTTGAGAGCGGAGATAGTATCGCTATCCAGTTATCGAAAGGACAAATTAATGCCCGGGTGTTAGCGAATAAGGAATAAAAAATCTAAGGGATTCAAAGCAAGGTTACGGACTGCCAACACCTGGTGATCCGTAACCCGGCACTGTACTTGGCTGATATTAGAACTTAACAACTCAAGCAGGCATTACATTATTGGCACAAGGGCCTTTTAACCCCTCGCCGACTTCATATTTCACTTCCTGTCCGTCATCCAGGCTGGCATAACCGCCGCCGCTCTGGATTTGAGAATGATGGACAAAAATATCCTTGCCGCCGCCCTCAGGGGTAATAAAACCAAAGCCTTTTTCCGCATTAAACCACTTCACTGTTCCTTTATTCATCTTGATCTCTTTCGATACCTAAGTTAGTTACTGTTAACAAAATGCTGCTTATTCAATGCACTTGATAGCGTACAGAATTTTCCGCTGCATTTTCAGTATAACGGCTAAATAATAACCAGGCGTAAAATAAGGAAAAATTTTTGTATAATTATCAATTAATTCCTTAGGAAGACTTAATAAGAGCACAAAACGATAAACAGCAGCCTCCCGGGGAGAAACAGATGGCAGCTTTATTCCGCTTTGCCATCCAGGGTATCATGGAGCAGGCTGGTCACCGAATCCCGGCTGCTATCGTTAAATTCAACCCCGAAGGAAATGCCGTTGCTCAGCTGCTTGCTGTTGCACACCTTGGCTTCAAGTTTAACGTTCGCTGCTGCCTGCTCATCTTCTATGGTGATCTCAAGTTCATCTTCATTGAGCAGCATCAGCTCCTCACCATTAACGATTTGCAGCTGGCAACCGCTAATGGACAAGTCCGTGATAATGCCGGTCCAGTATTCCTGCTTGACTTTGACCTTGGCAATAATTTCGGTGTCAATACGGATACTGGTGCGTAATTTCTGCAAGGTAACCTGCCTGGGAAAATCAAGCACCATCAGGCGTGAAGGGATTTGCAAGGTCTGGCGTATTTCACTGACAAAAGCCACCACGGCTCCTTCCCGCCCTTCGATTAAACCGCGTACCGTGACCTTGGCCCCCTGGTAGATATATTTACCAAAGTTGCCCAGCTTATTGGCATCGGGGATCTGGATTAAGACATACTGTTTCGGCAGGTAACCGATAAAAGTGGTTCTGAATTTACTTTTTTGACCGGCGGGAGTGGTAACATCTATGGTAACGACGGCCCCGGCCTGCAATAAGCCCAGATTACGGTTCAAGCGGCTTACCATATCAACCTGGGTGGGCTTATTAACCATAACTTCCTTTACACATGGTGAAAAACAAAAGGCTTGCCATAAGTAAAAATCACTTACGCGAAATAATTTTTTACAGTAGTAAAATTAGCCCTTAAAAGCAACCCTATTTAGTCAGCTTCAGCTCAATTTGACGGGAAGCATTTTCGAGGAAACGGCAGGGGAAATCAATGCGGGTCAGGTGGATTTCAGCAAAATCACCTGACCCCGGTTAACATCAATCTTTTTTATAACCCTGAGTTGCCCGGGCTATTTTCTTCTGCTCGGTATAAGTCAGTTTTTTCTTACCGGCAAATGGATTCGAGGTTTCCCTGAACTCGATTTTGATCGGTGTCCCCATGATCTTCAGCGACTTGCGGTAATAATTCATCAGGTAACGCTTATAAGACGGCGGCAGTTTTTTCGCCTGGTTACCGTGGATGACAATAATCGGCGGGTTATAACCACCGGCATGGGCGTATTTAAGCTTGATACGGCGGCCGTTATGCATCGGCGGCTGATGGTCAAATACCGCCATGTCCAGGATCTTAGTGACCATAGAAGTGGAAATCCGCTTGGTGGCGGACACAAAGGCTTCTTCAACCGACTCAAACAAATGACCGACACCGGTGCCGTGCAGGGCGGAAATAAAATGGATACGGGCAAAGTCGATGAACCCCAGGCGGCGGTCTAATTCCGACTTAATGCGGTCTTTCACGCTTTCATCCAGTCCGTCCCATTTGTTCACCGCCAGTACCAGCGAACGTCCGGCTTCAAGAATAAAACCGAGCAGACTTAAATCCTGATCGCTTAACCCTTCCCGGGCATCGACGACCAGTAAACAGACATTGGCATCTTCTATCGCCCGCAGCGTTTTAATGACCGAGTATTTCTCAACCACGTCGGTGACATTTTTACGGCGACGGATCCCCGCGGTATCGATCAGGGTATAATCCCGGCCGTTACGCTCCATCGGGATATAAACACTGTCACGGGTCGTACCCGGCATATCATAAACCACCACCCGGTCTTCACCTAAGATACGGTTGGTAAGTGTTGACTTACCAACGTTAGGTTTACCGATAATAGCCAGCTTGATGCCGTCATTTTCATCCGGCTGACCTTCCAGATCTGCCTCTTCCCCTTCGGCGACCTCTACTTCCTCTTCTTCGCCTTTCTCCTGCCCCAGGGCTTCGATATGCGGCGTCAGGGCCAGGGTGAGCAGCTGGGTAACGCCACGGCCATGGGCAGCGGCGATCTGATGTACCGTTTCCCCTAAAGATAAAGCATAAAACTCCGCCACCGCCGAGTCGGCATCGATACCGTCCACTTTATTGGCGACCAGGAACACGGTTTTATTTTGCTTTCTTAAATAAGAGGCAATGCCTTCATCGGCAGACGTTAACCCGGCGCGGGCATCGACTAAAAACAGCACCGCATCGGCTTCTTCAATCGCCATCAATGACTGCTCCGCCATCAGGGCATCTATGCCTTCTTCATCGCCGTGGATACCGCCGGTATCGATAACAATAAAGGGATGTTCTTCCACTTCCGCCTGGCCGTACTGGCGATCACGGGTTAAGCCGGGGTAATCGGCCACTAACGCATCCCGGCTGCGGGTCAGCCGGTTAAATAACGTTGACTTGCCAACATTGGGACGCCCAACAAGAGCTACTACAGGAAGCATGATCACCTCAATATTTCTAATAAACAGTAGATTAAAAACTTTACGTTAATAACGAATAACGGCCCCGGAGCCAAATACTCCGGAGCCGTCTATAATTTTAGTTCAAAACGCCCTAAGGGGTTTTTATGGCCTGCAGCTCACCGTCGCGGGCCTGGCTAAACAAGATCTGCTCAGCGACCGTTGGCGTAGCATGAATGCCGCTGCCGTCAACATGGTGCCGGGCGACAATTTCCCCGGTCTCCTGATCTAACCAATGCAGGTAACCTTCAAAATCCCCTACCACGACATAATTGCCGACGGCGGCAGGACCGGTAACGCCCCGGTTGGTCAGGCTCAGGTTGCTCCAACGCTCCAGGCCGTTGATACGGTCGATGGCATAAACATGGCCGCTGGTATTGGTCAGGAACAAGGTATTGCCGCTGATCGCCAACTGACGATAAGAAGAATACTGCCTTTTCCACAAAATACGGCCGCTGCGTAAATCAATCGCCGCCAGGTTACCGTTAGAGGAAACCGAGTAAATTTTATCGCCGAAAATCAAAGGCGTTGAATCGACATCCACCACGCGTTCCAGTTCGGTAGAACCGCTGGACTCGCCGATTTCAGCCACCCAGCCCTGCTGGCCTCGTTCCAGCAGAAAAACGCCGACTTCACCGCTGGCAGAGCCGAGCACAACCCCGCCCGAGGCGACCGCAGGTGCGCTGATGCCACGCAGGCTCAACGGCGGTACTTCCTGTTCAATCTTCCAAAGCTCTTCGCCTGTGGTGGCATTAAAGGCCTTAAGTACGCCGGAAGCACTGTTCACCACTAAGGTGTTGCTGTCAAAAGCCGGCGCTACGATGACTTCGCCTTTAATCGCCGCTTGCCAGGAAAGCTCCCCGGTTTCGGCATCCAGCGCGAATACTTCGCCGTTTTCACTGCCGATAAACACTTTATTCATGCCTGCGGCAGGACCACCGGCAAGCAGCGCCGAACGGCTGCCTTCAAAAAAGCCGCGCTCCTGGTTGACGTCGCTGAGATCGATCTCCCAAACCTGGTCACCGGTTGCACTGTCCAGCGCCACCACTTCACCTTCGCGGCTGGCACTGAATATTTTGCCGTAGGCAGAAACAGGTTTGATACGGGAGAAGTAATCTTCTACGCCATTGCCGACGCTGCGATCCCAAACCACTTCCGGCTCAAATTTTTCCTGAATTTCGACCAGTTCGGCAACTTTCTCACCTTCGTCTTCTTCATCGGTGGACGAACATGCCATCAGGCCCGTCGACAGCAGCAATAGCGCCAACAGTTTTTTATTAAAGGCTGTTGTTTTTAATACCACATTAAGCCCCATTATTTATTTGAAGAGCTGTCTGAAGCACTGCTAGAATCGTTAAGTGCCACAGCGCCCAGATTGATCACCTGGGCCAAATCATCTAATTTCATTTGCAGACCCGGGCTTGACGCCAAACCGTCGGCATCAATGGCGGCCTGGTAGGCATTACGGGCCAGATCCTTTTTCTCCTGCTGCAGGTAAATATCACCCTTGATTTCTTGTACCGAAGCGGTAAAAGACTCAGGCAATTGGCCGGATAAGCTGGCCAAAGCTTCGCTCAGTTTTTCCTGCTGAATCTGGATACGGGCTAAACGCAGAGTGGCAATGGCCCTGATGCCTTCGCTTGGCGCCTTATCCGCCGCCGTTTGCAGATATTTTTCCGCCTGCGCCCAGTCTTTTTTCTCGACCATTTCTTTGGCCAGCGCCAGCGCCGTTAACGAGGCATAACTGGTTGAAGCATTATCCTGGATAAACTTATCGCCCTTGGCAGAGAAGGCTTCCGGCTCTTTTTCTGCCGACTCGATCAGGGTTTGATAGGCGTCCGAGGTCGCCAGTTCCTGCTCTAAAACACTGTCCTGGTACAAGTTAAAACCGACAAATCCGCCTAAACCTAACACGACACCGGCGATAATGCCGTTACCATTTTCGCTCCAGAATTTTTTGATGGCATCAACTTGTTGTTCTTCTGTTTGATAAATTTCCACAACTAACCCTTAAATTAAATTCGTTAATAAGCTTGCTACTTCATCCAACGGCAAGCTTTGCTGCTCATTTTGCCCGCGCAGGTATTTCACCGTGACCTTTTGCTGCGCCAGTTCGTCTTCCCCTAAGATCAGGGCAACCTGGGCGCCGGATTTGTCCGCGCGTTTCATTTGTTTTTTCATATTGCCGCCACCACAGTGGCACTGCAGGCGAATATCCGGTACCTGATCCCGCCATAATTCGGCGAGTTCTGCACCGCGGATATCAACCCCTTCCCCTAAAGTGATCAAATAGGCATCTACTTGCGGGCGAACATTATTAACTTTATCCAAACTGGTTAACATTAATACTAAGCGTTCAATCCCCAACGCAAATCCGAATGCCGGCGTACCTTTACCGCCGAGCTGTTCTACCAGACCATCGTAGCGTCCGCCGGCACAAATCGTGCCTTGGGCGCCTAAGGAGTCAGTCACCCATTCGAACACGGTGCGGTTGTAGTAATCTAACCCCCGCACCAGGCGCTCATTTAATACATAGTTAATGCCTGCCGCTTCTAAACGCTGGCACAACTGAGCAAAATGCTGCCTAGTTTCGTCACCAAAATAATCGGAAAGCTTAGGCGCGTCAACTAAAGCGGCCTGTACATCCGGATTCTTGCTGTCGAGCACCCTGAGCGGATTGGTCAACATACGGCGTTTGCTGTCTTCGTCCAATAAAGACTCTTTTTCCTTCAGGTACTCAACCAGGGCATCACGGTAATTCGCCCTTTCTTCATTAGAGCCTAATGAATTAATCTCTAGTGTGACAAATTCATTGATGCCAAGTTCCTTCCATAAGCGGGCAGAGAGCAAAATAATTTCCGCATCGATATCCGGGGTGGCAATACCAAAGGCTTCGATACCAAACTGATGGAACTGGCGATAGCGCCCTTTTTGCGGACGTTCGTGGCGAAACATCGGCCCCATATACCATAAACGCTGTTCCTGGTTGTACAGCAAACCATGCTGGTTACCGGCGCGCACACAGCTTGCGGTGCCTTCGGGACGTAAGGTTAAACTGTCGCCGTTGCGGTCATCAAAGGTATACATTTCTTTTTCAACGATGTCGGTGACTTCACCGATAGAGCGTTTAAACAGGGCAGTAGACTCGACAATCGGCATACGTATTTCGGCAAAACCATAATTACTGGCAACACGTGCTAATACCGCTTCCACCATTTGCCAAATATTTGTTTCTGAAGGCAAACAATCGTTCATGCCACGAATTGCCTGAATAGTTTTACTCACGTATAGGGTACTCTTTATCTTGAATTAAATAACTGCGCGCATTATAGGCAGATTAGGGCAAAACGTAAATAATGCCGGTGGAATTAACTTATCCCGGAAAATGCGCGCCGGATCGTGATTAATCGATTTCTTTAACCGATATTTTCTTGCTTTCATCGAGCTTCGCCGCCTTGGCGCGGATGCGCTCTTCCAGCTGCTCGACCAGCTTGTCGTTGTCAAAACGCTCTTTCTGGCGTACGCCGTCGAGATAGAAACCGCTTTTTTTGCTGCTGCCGGTCAAGCCCAGGTCGGATACCGTGGCTTCCCCCGGGCCGTTGACGATACAGCCGATAATAGAGACATCCATCGGGGTAACAATATCTTCCAGCCTTTCTTCCAGGGCATTCACGGTGGAGATCACATCAAATTCCTGGCGGGAGCAGCTCGGACAGGCAATAAAGTTAATACCGCGGCTGCGTAATTTCAACGATTTTAAGATATCAAAACCGACCTTGATTTCTTCCACCGGATCCGCCGCCAGCGAAACACGCAGGGTATCGCCTATACCTTCGGATAATAACAGGCCTAAACCAACCGAAGATTTGACCGAGCCGGAGCGCAGGCCGCCGGCTTCGGTGATGCCTAAATGCAGCGGGTTGTCGATTTGCCTGGCCAGTAAACGATAGGCCCCGACCGCCAAAAAGACATCTGAGGCTTTGACACTGACCTTAAAGTCATGGAAGTTCAGGCCATCGAGAATATCGACATGGCGCATCGCCGATTCCAGCAAGGCTTCCGGCGTAGGTTCGGTATATTTTGCCTGGATATCTTTTTCCAGCGAGCCGCCGTTTACCCCGATGCGGATCGGAATATTCTTGTCACGGGCCGAGTCCACTACCGCGCGGATACGGTCGACATTACCGATATTACCCGGATTGATGCGCAAACAGTCGGCGCCATATTCCGCCACTTTAAGGGCAATACGGTAATCAAAATGAATATCGGTCACCAGCGGCACCCTGACCTGCTTTTTGATTTCTTTAAAGGCTTCTGCCGCATCCATGGTCGGTATGCTGACCCGGACAATATCCGCCCCGACCGCTTCCAGCGATTTGATCTGGGCAACCGTGGCCGCCACATCCGTGGTCAGGGTGTTGGTCATGGACTGTACCGAAATCGGCGCATCGCCGCCTACGGGGACATTGCCCACCATGATTTGACGGGACTTGCGGCGGATGATCGGAGATTCTTTAAACATAACAATTCAACATTTCTTTAAGGCAATAGCCGGGACAACCCCGACCCAGTGCAAAACAAATTAACTCAACTTACCGGCATTCTTAACTGTTAGGAACAACCTTTACGGACCCGGCGGGTTCATGGGTAAATTAAATTTAGCAATATTACTGCCGGGATAATTGGACATGTCCACTTCCTGGCCGTCAAAATTAATGGCCACCAGATCCGGGCGCCCTATGGTGATATTTAACGGGGCAACACCTGAAATGGTCATCACATAACCGGACTTTTTCAAACCGTAGGCAATGCGCTCCCCGGTGGCGTCAAAGATATTAACATAACAGTCGCCGGAAAAAGTAAATACCGCGGTAGACATGGGATTGGCTTGCTCCTGTATTTGCAGGGCCGTTAAATCCTGTGTTTCATCCACGCTTGCAGCTGCGCTGTCCTGGGTATCAATTTGCGCAACTTCACTGGCTGCGCTTTCCACCTGCTCAGCCACCTCTGCCTGTATCTCGTCCTTCACCTCACCAACGCCAGACTCGGCTTGAGCAGCTGAGGACTCCTGGCCAACAGCAGACGGCTGTGCGCTTTCATCCGGCTCTGGTGAGGCAGTCAAGGCCTTGGCTGCGGTTTCTGGCTCATTCGCCTGGCTGGTACCGGCTGTACTGGACGCTGCAGTCTCTGCCTTTGGCGTCTCGACCGGCGCTTTCTGCGGCAGGTTCAAGGTGTTATCTTCGTCTTTAACATCCTGCAACCACCACATCACGGTAGAGCCAATCAGCAGGGCAATCACCAGATAGCTGATCCACATCACCAGATTGGTTTCCGCCTGCTTCTTGGTAATTTTAGAAAAGCTTTGCAGCTCAGCTCCCTGGGCTTCGGCCACTCCCAGCATTTCATAGCTGGCCAGCACCTGCTCTACGGAAATATTCACCAGCTTGGCGTAATTGCGCAGATAACCGCGGTTAAACGTCGTCGGCAGGGATTTATCAAAGATTTCCGCTTCAATATCCCGCACCAGTCCCGGGCGAAAATTAAGCTTATCGGCAACCTGCTCCTGTGACAGTCCCATTTGTATCCGGGCTTCCGCCAGCATCTGTCCCGGGCCTATTACTTCCATGTCTTCGGATAATTCGGATGCGGTGTTTTCATCACTCATCAGGATTTTGCCGCCTTGTTCGGGTTGGATAAATAAATAACATCGCCTACACGTAAGATGCTGGACTCTTTAAGGTTGTTCCAGCGCTGAATGCTTCTCATAAAAATATTATACTTCTTGGAAATGGAAAATAAACTATCCCCGTATTCTACAACATGTACCGGAATAGTAATGGTTGTTTGTGGCTGTGAAGCAACATTTGAGCGCTTTTGCCCTTGTTTTGGCTTCTCCTCGGCCTTAGCTATGGTCTGACGAGTATTTTCGGCTTTAGCAACGGCCTGTTTTTTACCCGGAGACAGCACCACTATACGCTTTTTCGCACTGGCCAGGCCCTGTTCGCTTTTTTGATAACGCAGTGCCAATTCATCGGCGGGAATTTGTGCCAGCTCATTAACTAAATATTGTTTCGCCTGCCAGGAGGTTGGAAACATTTTCACCAACATCACGCCATAATTATTGGCAACACTGGTTTTCCCCTGCTTTTTATAGAGCTTATAGGCCAGTGCCAGGGCTTCGGCGCTGAAACGGCGCACCGATTTTTCAAATTTTTTCAGGTAAAGCTGGGCCTGGCGGTAATCTCCCCTGGCATATTGCAGGGTGACCATTTGCAACATCACAGCTGCCCTGCTGGGATTGTGCTGAATGGCTTTTTCAAGAAACTGCTCGGCCTGGTTGAAGTTATCAGCCTTTAAATGGCATAACGCCAGGTTTTCATAACTTTGCGCCACCTGCAGGTAGCTGGGTACGGCAATAGCTTTAAGAAACTGTTTTTCCGCCTGTTCGAGGCGGTTTTGCCGGCATAAAAATACCCCGTAGTTATTCAGGGTATCGGCATCATCGGACTCCAGGGACAACGCCTGTTCATAGGCCTCAACCGCCAGTTTGTTTTCCCCCACGGTTTCATAATAGTGGGCAAAGGCGGTATGTACCTGCACCAGCTTAGGGGCAAAACGTTTGGCTTTTTCCAGGTTGGATTTTGCCTGGGTGGTATTGCCCATTTTTAAGTAGCCCAGTGCCAGGGAAATCCGGGTTAAGGCAATATCATCGTTACTGGAGTCATTTTGCACCACAGGAGTATTGTCGCCGGCATACTCCTGGGTCACGCAGCCGGACAGCAAACTTAATGCAGTAAGGGTAAAAATAACCGGTTTAAATTTATCCATAACGAGCTGATGCCATTGGCCGAATATGTTATCACACCATTTTTACTGAAATTTCATCAGCTTTCACCTGTTTTTTTCCAGTTCTTTTGGTTCTGTCGAGAACATCACCGGCTAACTGGCCACAGGCGGCGTCGATATCATCACCTCGGGTACGTCGGGTGATCACCGTCAGCCCGTAAGATTGCAACACTTTGTCGAAGCGGTCGATACGGGAATTACTTGAGCGCTTATAAGGCGACCCCGGGTAGGGATTAAAAGGAATAAGGTTGATCTTACTCGGGGTATCTTTGAGGGCAATGGCCAGTTCATGGGCCTGATCTGTGCTGTCATTGACATGATCTAACATCACATATTCCACTGTCACTTGTTTATTGGCTTTAGAGCCATCGATATAACGGGCCGATGCCGCCAGGAAATCTTCCAGCGGATATTTTTTATTGATCGGTACCAGCTCGTCGCGCAAGGCATTGTTCGGCGCATGCACGGAAATTGCCAGGGCACAGTCGATTTTCTCTTTTAACATATCCAGCGCCGGCACCACACCTGAGGTACTGACGGTCACACGGCGTTTTGACAAGCCGTAACCCAGGTCGTTTAACATAGTATCAAGCGCCGGGATCAGGTTTTTCATGTTCAGCAAAGGCTCGCCCATGCCCATCATCACGATATTGGTAATAGGGCGGGTACCGGCAATACGGGTAGCGCCGATATCGTTGGCGACACGCCATACCTGACCGATGATCTCCGACATCGACAGGTTACGGTTGAACCCCTGCTGGGCAGTAGAGCAGAAAGTACATTCAAGGGCACAGCCCACCTGGGAAGACACACATAAGGTTGCCCGGTTATTTTCCGGGATCCATACGGTTTCCACTTCCTGACCGCCTTCAAGCATCAGGGCATATTTGATGGTGCCGTCGTTTGATACCTGCTTTTGGGAAATTTCCGGCGCCTTGATCTCGCAATTTCTTTGCAGTTTTTCCCTGAGCTTTTTATTAAGGTTGGTCATCTGCTCAAAATCGTCATAACCAAAATGATAAATCCATTTCATCAGCTGGTCGGCACGGAAAGGTTTTTCGCCGATAGAAGCAAAATATTCACGCATCATTTGATGGTCAAAATTAAGTAAATTAACCTTGGCAGTCGATTCGGTTATATTTTCATTCATATCGGGATCTCAAAACAGCAAATTTAAAAGGGGCAAGATTGTACACTTTTCATACGACAGTGACAATTTTAATCAACGAATAACACTTTTATTAACGCGCTTTTTCTCACTATGACAAGCACTGCGCTGATAAAAATATTATTTATCGTTATTGGCTAAGGCAAAATTCAGCCCGGTTAAAAGAAAGCAAAAGGATTTTACCAACGAATCGATAAAATCCTTTTTAAGGCTTATTAAGCCGAAGCTAAAGCATCGGCTTATCTGCTTTTAAACTTTGATTAACGAGTGCGTGGGCAGATTTCGTCATCAGAGAAGAAGTAAGCAATTTCACGGGCAGCTGATTCTAAAGCATCAGAACCGTGACAAGCGTTTTCGTCGATTGAGTCGGCGTAGTCAGCACGTAAAGTACCGGCTAAAGCTTCAGCCGGGTTAGTAGCACCCATGATTTCACGGTTTTTCAGTACCGCGTTTTCGCCTTCAAGCACCTGAACCATTACCGGGCCAGAAGTCATGAATTCAACTAAAGCACCAAAGAAAGGACGCTCGCTGTGCTCAGCGTAGAAACCTTCAGCTTTTTCTTTGCTTAAGTGAACCATTTTAGAAGCAACGATTTTTAAACCGGCAGTTTCAAAACGGTTGTAGATTTGACCAATAACATTTTTTGCTACTGCATCAGGTTTTACGATAGAAAAAGTACGTTCGATAGCCATTGTCAGCCCTCTTAAATATAAAATTAAATAACTTGGTAAAAATTTTGGCGCGATTATAGACCAATTATCCGTATTAACCAAGGGTTAAAAAATGTCAAAACAGTTACAGCCCGCCTAATGCCTGTTATTGGCATAGGCTTTCGTACGCAAGCGATATAGTTACTTACATTTTCAAAGGCCAGGGCAGGGAAAATAAGTGGACGTTGCCTTAGTAAAAGCCTAACCTTACTAAGTTTTCCTTTTAAAAAATAAAGCCCTCTTTTTTGTCCGCCTTAACAGCCCATGGACGATCATAAACAATGATATTGACTAACAAAAAAAATAAATCCGCAGCCCTATGAAAGATTTAACCCAAGGTTCCATTTTAAAACATTTGCTCAATCTCTCCCTGCCTATCGGCATCAGTATTTTGATCCAAAACCTGTATTTTCTTATCGATCTCTATTTTGTCAGCCAGCTCGGTCCGGTGGCTCTTGCCGGGGTCAGTGCCGCAGGCAACCTGACCTTATTAATCATCGGCATGACCCAAATAATCGCCGTCGGTACCGTCTCCCTGGTGGCCCAGGCCATAGGTAAAAAAGATAAAGCCGATGTCGATGTGATTTTCAACCAGGCACTGTTTATTGCCGGTGTGTTAACGGTATTGGTATTGCTATCCGGTTACCTGTTTGCCGATTATTATTTGACGTTAATGTCATCAGATCCCTTAGTGATTAACGATGGCAAGCAATATCTGCATTACTATCTGCCGAACCTGGCACTGCAATTTATGCTGGTGGTAATGTCGTCCGCCTTAAGGGGCGCGGGTATCGTCAAACCCGGTATGGTGATCCAGTTTATCAGTGTCTTTATAAACATCATCCTTACGCCGGTATTAGTCGCCGGCTGGTTTACCGGGCATGCCATGGGCGTTGCCGGAGCCGGCCTGGCCAGCTCTATTGCCATGGCGGCGGCCGTGGTCCTGATGTTTATTTATTTCCTTAAAGTAGGACAATACTTCTCCTTTAATAAAAACTTGTTAATACCCGCCGGCAAACCGATCAAACGCATCCTCGCCATAGGCTTTCCCTCCGGTGGTGAATTTTTTATGCTGTTTTTTTATATGGCAATTATTTACTGGGCCATCAAAGATTTTGGCTCTGCCGCCCAGGCGGGATTCGGTTTAGGCTCGCGCTTGATGCAGGCAGTTTTTATGCCGGCGATGGCGATTGCTTTTGCCCTGCCGGCACTGGCGGGACAAAACTACGGGGCAAAACAGTATTCCCGGGTCAGGTCGACTTTTAAGGTTTCCGCTTTGGTGATCAGTGCCATGATGGCGTCTTTTTCTTTATTTTGCCTGCTGACACCCGAACTGATGCTAAAACCTTTTACCCGGGATGCTGAGGTGATCAAGGTCGCCAGCGGTTTTTTGCAGATTATTTCCTTTAACTTTGTCCCCGCCGGACTGATCTTTACCTGCTCTGGCATGTTTCAGGGCATGGGCAATACCTGGCCCTCGATGATCAGTATGTCGCTGCGCCTGGTGATTTTTGCACTGCCGGTGTTCTGGCTCAGCCAAAAAGCAAATTACCCGCTGGAATATATCTGGTATATCTCGATTACCGCGCTGGTGATCCAAATGTTTTTCAGTCTGTATTTACTTAAGCTGGAGTTTGCCAAAAAACTAAAACCGGAAATCGGCGATAAAGCGATAAGTGAAACTGAAGAAAAACAAGGCGGTGAAATAGATGCCGGTGAAGAAATACCGGCAAAAGGCAATTAGCCCCTCAGCGGCAACGGCGTAATTTTTAAGTTACGCCGCCCGGGATTTAGGCAAGGTTAGATACTGATCCTGCGGTATTCCCGGTATTCAGGCTTCCAGAAATTACGTTCGATTTTTTCCGTTAACATTTCGTCCGACAATTCCAGCGCCAGCCCCTGTTTCATCGCCAGCTTACCGATATTAAAGGCAATCGCCTTGCTTAAATCGGCAATCGCTGTCAGCGGCGGTAACAACTCCCCTTCACCGGTATTGGCCAGCGGAGAGTTATTGGCCAGGGTTTCACTGGCCACCATCAACATTTCATCGGTAATGCGGTTAACATTGGCGGACACTATGCCCAGGCCGATGCCGGGGAAAATATAACTGTTGTTGCACTGGGCAACAGGGTAAGTTTTTCCTTTATAATCGACCGGTTCAAACGGGCTGCCGGTTGCGATGATCACTTCCCCTTCGGTCCAGTGAATCACCTGCTCTGGCGTTGCTTCCACCTGGCGGGACGGGTTACTTAACGGGAAGATGATCGGCAGTTCGCAATGGGATTTCATCGCCCGGATAATTTGCTCGGTAAATAAACCTGCTTGCCCGGAAACACCGATCAGGATATCCGGCCTGGCGTTATTCATCACTTCCAGCAATGAGGCATATTCCCCTTCAATATCCCAGGCGGCCACGGCATCTTTACCCTGTACCAGTTTTGCCTGGAAATCCCGTAACTCGTCCATGCCCTGGGTTAGCAGGCCATAGCGGTCAATCATATAAACCTGGCTGCGGGCCTGCTCAGGGGAGGCGCCTTCGCTGATCATCTGGCTGATGATCTGCTCGGCAATCCCACAACCGGCAGAGCCGGCACCGACAAAAGCAACTTTTTGCGACGACAAAGCCATCCCCTTAGTGCGACAAGCCGCCAGCAAGGAGCCGACAGTTACCGAAGCCGTGCCCTGAATATCATCGTTGAAGCAGCAAATTTCATCACGGTAACGGTTTAACAACGGCATGGCATTAGGCTGGGCAAAGTCTTCAAATTGCAGCATAACATGAGGCCAGCGGCGTTTTACCGCCTGGATAAAGAGATCGACAAATTCATCATATTCTTGCTGGCCGATACGCTTATGACGCCAGCCCATATACATAGGATCGTTGAGCAGTTTTTCATTATTGGTGCCGACATCCAGCATCACCGGCAAAGCATAGGCCGGGCTGATACCGCCACAGGCGGTATATAAAGATAACTTACCGATAGGAATGCCCATGCCGCCGATACCCTGATCGCCAAGACCCAGGATACGCTCGCCGTCGGTGACGACGATCACCTTGACCTTATTTTTGGTGGCATTACGCAGAATATCATCAATATGGTCGCGCTCGGCATAAGAAATAAACAAGCCGCGGGAGCTGCGGTAAATATCGGAAAATTGCTCACAGGCATCGCCGACGGTCGGGGTATAGATGATCGGCATCATTTCCGCCAGATGCGCCTGGATCAGGCGGTGAAACAAGGTTTCATTGTTATCCTGAATCGCCCGCAAATAAATATGCTTGTTGATATTATTGCTAAAGCTGCTGTATTGCATATACGCCCGCTCGACCTGCTCTTCAATGGTCTCATAACTTGGCGGCAATAAGCCGGTTAAGTTAAAACTTGCCCGCTCCTGTGCGCTAAAGGCACTGCCTTTATTTAACAATGGGGTTTCCAATAAGGCGGGACCGGCGTAGGGAATATAGAGCGGACGTTTTTTGCTTTTGCTGCTTTGATTCATAGGTGATGATATAACTTAGATTAGAGTGAGTAATTGTAGCGGATGCCGTTATAAATTGTTCATTTTCTTATGCGTTTTCTTGCGCTAATAGCGAATTTTATCCGGACAAAAAATGAAGCGGGCACAGTATAAAGGAAGTTTTGCCGACAAAAAAGCCAACCAGTTGGTCAAGAAAAGTAAATGGCGAAAAAATGCCCTACAGGCCTTGATTTACGGGAGCAGGCGCCACACTGGTCAGTCCACCTGACTCAACCAAGCCATTTGGCTCCCTTCCAAAACCTGTTCGCCGCGGAACGATTTTAAGCGGGTCATGGTTAACGCGCTCAATCGACCTCGCTTAACCAGGCCATTTGGATCCCTTCCAAAACCCGTTCGCCGCGGAACGGTTTTGGCGGATCATGGTTAACGCTATTAATCCACCTCGCTTAACCAGGCCATTTGGATCCCTTCCAAGACCCGTTCGCCACAATGCTTAGGGTCATCGGCAAAATCTTCCAGTGCCAGCACCCAGTCCCTTAAATCGGTAAAATGTATTGTCAGCGGATCCACATGCGGATGCCGCTCCATCAACGCCAAGGCAATTTCTTGTGAATCCGACCAGTACAATGCCATATCAGCCCCTAAATACCAGATGAAACCATAAAAAATCGGCAAGCAGCATTAATATTAACCACAAGAAAATAACCCGGGTTCTGCGGCATAGTTTACAGTCGGTATGCCACCATGATTTAATTGATTTTTTCACCTTTCCCGGTAACCCTTGCCCAGATATCACTTCTGTTTACTAGTATATACCCAATAAAGCGTTACAGGTGAAGTCTTTACCTAACGCACCTGTTTCCGGCAACAGCTTAAGACAATAAGGCAAAGCCCCCGGGCACATGATAAACATTGTTAAAACCATAGCGACTCAGGGTTCGGGCAGCGGCATCGCTGCGGTTGCCGCTGCGGCAGATACAGACAAAAGTGCTGCTGTTTTTTTCTTTTCTGTGGCGGTTAACAAAGTTGGTTAGTTGCGACAGGGGAATATTCACCAGCTGTTTGCCGGAAATACATTCTTCCGGATAGGCATCGAACTCGTGGGGCTCACGCACATCAACTATGGTTGCCGCCGGGTTATCCGCCATAAACTGTTTCAATTTATCCGGGGTGATATCACCGATTTTTGCGGTACTGGTGCTGATGCTGCCGCAATAGCTGTGGTTATCCGCCGGCGGCAACTTGGCATCAATTTCGGCTTTTTGCCGGGCAAATTCCTGTGCGCTGATGTCACCGTCAAGCACATCGCTGAGCAACTTGTTGGTGCGCTTTTCCATCGCCAGGCAGGTGCTGAACAGCTGCTGGTAATCGTGGCTGGGACAAAGCAAGGTATCATCGGCGATCACCGCGGCTAAATTGCGTAAAGACTGATACATCTTTTCCCCGGAGCTTTCCGGCAAATCCACCCGGCCAAGGCCGCCGATTTGCAGGGTATCGCCGACAAAGGCAAATTCGATATCCTGTGCCTGTAAGCGATTGTCTTTGGCGGTGCCCAGCAAATAACAAACACTGTTGTCGGTATGGCCGGGCAAAGGTAATTTTGCCAGCACCTTAGCCCCGACGGCAATGGCACTTACCTGCAGGCCGTTATCCAGGCTCACCGTAGCGCTGTTTTTATTCCAGCCAAGATGATCATAATCGCTGGACAGCATTTGCTCGGTGATCAACTCGCGGACAATTTCACTGCTGAGCAACTGGCCGTCATGGCGGTGAGTTTCCAGTACGCCGTTCACCTGGTAGTTCTGGCATTTCACCAGGGTTTCAAATTTATTCACCAGCTCGGGGATCATATCCAGGACAATACACTCACCCGCTGCTTTATCGACATAACACCAGGTACATTGCTGGTCATACACCCACTGCTGCAGGCCGTCGACGGCAAACTCACTGTTATCCTCGGTATCCGAGAGGATCAAACAGCTGTGATGCAGCGCCTTCACCGCTTGCTTAATCCCCTGGCAGGCATCATCGATTTCCTGTTGAGTTGTCGCGGGACCAAAAGACATACGGATAGCCGAGTCACTTTGCCACTTGGGTTTACCCATGGCTTCAAGCACAAAACTGCCGCTGACTTTCGACGAACAGGCCGAGCCCGAGCTCACCCGGATATGGGCGGCATCGAATAAATCCATGATGTCTTTACTGGAGAGGCCTTTAACGGAGAAATTTAACGTGGTCGGCAATGAACAATCAAAATCATGGTTAAAAACAATTTCCGGAAAGGCCTGCCGTAAGGTTTGCGTTAACTGCTCGCGGTAACCGAGCAAAACCTCATGGCTTTTGAAGGTATCGTCTTCGTCATCGTCCAGCAGGGATAAAATCGCCTGGATGGCGGCAATGCCGGGTAAGTTTTCCGTGCCGGAGCGCAAACCGCTTTCCTGACCGCCGCCGGCAATAAAGGGCGTATAAGGGGCGCCTTCACGCACATATAAAATGCCTATGCCCTTGGGGGCATATAACTTATGGCCGCTAAAAGGCGCATAATCTATGCTGGTGTTGGCGATATCCAGGGAGAATTTCCCCAATGCCTGCACACAATCTACCATCCACAGCACTGTGTCGTTACCCCGGCGGATCACCGACTCAAGCGCCTTGAGATCCTGAAAAACGCCGGTTTCATTATTGGCGGCCATGGTACAGACAATCAGGGCATTCGCAACATGCTGCTCAATAAAGGCCAGATCTAAGATGCCGCGCTCATCAACCGGGATCGCCAGTACTTCGGCGCCGATATTAAGCATCTGATTCCAGTGCTTTAACGTTTCCGGCACTGCTTTATGCTCGGTAGCCCCATATAAGAGCACAGGTTTATCAAGCTTGGTCGCCAATTCACGGCTGGCATTAAGTGCCGAGATAATCGCCGTTTGTATGCCTTCGGTAGCACCGCTGGTAAAAGTAATTTCCCCGCTGGGGGCGCCGATAACCTTACGCACCAGATTACGCGTGGTTTCTAAAATATACTTGGCCTTGATGCCGGTAATATGACTGCTGCTGGGATTACCGTAACAAAGCTGCATGGCATGAGAAGCCGCCGCCGCGGCCTGGGGTAACACCGGTGTGGTGGCATTGTTATCGAGATAAATCTCATCTTTTTGCGGTTGGATATCAGTGAGCGTCAGCATAAGAAATACTTTTATTGGTTAAATAAAGAAACAATTCAACGTTGAATATATCGGGTCATTCTATCCACTTATAACAAAAGAATCTAATTTATATTTAAAACTTTTAAGTGATAAAAATGGCCTGGTTATAACTATAATTGATTATCTGTTGGGCAAAGGCGTATTCCAGCAGCAATAACACAACCAGGCTTACTCATGCTTGACTGTTATTTTCCCCCGGCCTGGCCTTGTTAAAAGTAAAATCATAAAAGTACTTGTTTATTATTTAATTATTATGAATAGTGGCGGAGTCGATATCGCTAAAGCTTAGGCTCAAGGAAAGTCCGCTAACATGAAATGCTCTGCCTCCCTCCACTGCACCGGTTTGTTGTTGCTGTTAAGCAGCTTTATTTTCCCTTTATCCGCCAAAGCAGTTGCCGACTGGCAAATAAGCCAGTTGCCGGTAAAAGCCTCACTGAGAAGCAGCGCGGCTACAGCAAAAAGCTTATGGGTGGCAGGCACGAAAAACCGGGTCTATATCAGCAAAAATAACGGCAAAACCTGGTCGGATATTTCTCCCAAGTTAGCCAAGCAGCATGATTTTAGGGATATCGCGGTACTCAATGAAAATACCGCCATTATCATGTCTGCCGGGGAAGGCAGCCAGTCGAAACTACTCATCACCCGGGATCAGGGAAAAAGCTGGCAGCTGCTCAGGGAAAACCGCCATGAAAAAGGTTTTTATGACTCCATTGCTTTTCTCAATGAACAGACAGGCTTCTTGCTCGGGGATCCGGTAGGCGGCCACTTTGTTATCGAACATACCCAAGATCAGGGCAAGAGTTGGCAGAGAGTCGATCCAAAGCGGTTACCGGCAATACAGGAAAACGAAATCGCTTTCGCCGCCAGCGGCAATACCCTGATCACAGCCGAGACAAAAGATATCTGGTTTGCCACCGGCGGCTTGTCCGCCTTTGTATACCACTCAAATGATTTGGGGGCAAGTTGGCAAAAGCAGCCGCTGCCCCTGCACCAGACAACAAAAACCGCCGGGCCCTATGCCTTAGCCGTTAATAACAAAAACCAGCTGTTTGCCCTGGGAGGAGATTACCTGAAACGCGGCGGCACTTACCCCAACATTGCCGCTTTAAAACAGGGAAAATGGCAAAGCCTGGACTCGGGTCAAAACGGTTTACGCACCGCCATGAGTTGCATAAAAAATATCTGCCTGGCAACAGGCAAACTCAGCACAGATATTTCCTATGATCACGGCCAAAGCTGGCAGCAGTTTTCCCGGCAAGGCTTTTACACCTTAGCCGCCAACAAGCAAACGATCCTGGCCGCCGGAGCAGAGGGAAAAGTGGCAGTATTTACCCCCGATAACTTCACCAATAAAGAGGCGAGTAAAACCGCCGCCAAACACAATTACTAATCCGTTTCATACAACAGGAAATTTGAATGGCCATCATCACCTTCTCCGAAGAAGAAAAAAGCACTATCGTCAGCCAGGTACAAAAGTATTTTCAAAAAGAACTTGATCAGGATCTCGGCCAATTCGATGCCGAATTTTTGCTGGACTTTTTCGCCGAGAAAATCGGCGTATATTTTTATAACCGCGGCCTGAACGACGCACAAAACGTACTTACCGGCAAACTGGCGGATCTGGCACTGGAAATGGAAGAAGCTTTAGATGAAATTGAAAAGCCCACGGAATTGAGCAAATAGCAAGAGCTACTAATCAGCACTTGTTCACATGTGATTGGATATACCATACATCCTGTATATCTTCGCTCTTTCACATCCGTGTGAGCGCGAAATACCATACATCCTGTATATCTTCGCTCTTTCACATCCGTGTGAGCGCGAAATACCATACATCCTGTATATAAAAAGGGGAATTAGCACTTGGTTCATTCCCCTTTCTTTAATTAACGAATTTTATCCTAAGACAAACTATAAGTTGATCTTCACGGAAACCGGACAGTGATCACTTAAGGTTTGTGATAGTTCCCGGCTGTATTTCTCATCAAACACCAGCTGGTCGAAAGAACCTTTCACATAATGTTTTTTCGCTTCCGGGTTAAAGATTATATGGTCGATATAATCTTTATAATAACCGCCCCAGCACGCCGAATCGGCGGTGGCGGTCGGTGTCCATAAATCTTCCGCACCTTCGTCATCCAGTGCCTGCCACAGGCCTTGATTTTCCGGGTAATTGAGGGCGATGTCGCGGGAGAAACGACGGTTAAAGTCACCTAAGACAATAAAAGGCACCTGCTCTGACGCCCTTTGGTCGATCCAGTTTTCCAGCGGCGAAATCTGCTTGCTCAGCTTTTCACAGGCTTCTTTGCGTTTGGCTTCTTTTTTCGACGTGCTCGGCATCGCGCTGACACTTACTTTATCCAGCGGCGAGTCAAAACAACCGGACTTTAAATGTACCGCCAGCAGCTGTATTTTTTTGTCGCCTTTGGACAAGGTAACGTCCATGCCGTTACGTACCCGGCCAACATCCAGGGCTTTATATTCCTGTGCTTTAACGGCATAACCTGAGGATTTTTTTACCGCAACCCCGACCCTTTGCACCCAGTCTTTGGTGGAAAAGTAATAGTCGTAGTCGTCGCCGAACACCTTGCGGGCCCAGCTTGCATCTTCAACTTCCTGCAGGGCAATAACATCGGCATTCAGTTTTTTCGCATAATGCGCCAGCTGCTGGTAATCACTGTCTTTACGTTCATTATATTCATGTGAGCCTAACCAGGCGATGTTCCATGAAGCAAATTTCAGTTCTTCTGCCTGAGCCACACCGGCTTGGAATAAAGTGGAGATGGCCATCCCCAGAGATAATACTGCTTTTTTCACTCGTAATCCGCTTTATTATGCTGTTATCAAGCTGGCCAGAATAAAAGCACTTGGCAAAGATGTCCAGTATAATCCGTCACGGGTGTCAATTACTCCATCAGGCATAACGGTTATTTTCCCGGCTTTTTTCCGATGAATAATTTTCATCTCAAGATGAAAATAACTTGATCTCACATCAGTTTTTCTACATCGCGAAAGCGTATAATAACACCACTATTTGGCTTGCCCTTACAGATATTCATAGCAAGGGCTGAAGTGCAAAAGCTTTGTCAAAAAAAGCTTTTCACAAGAGAATTAGCAAGGTTTTATCTATGATGCAAATTACCGATATGCAAAAAGAGCAGCAAATCCAGCCGCTTTTTCGTCTTGGTTTTCGGCCGTTTTTCCTGTTTGGCGCACTTTTCAGTGTGCTCAGTGTCATTATCTGGGTGCTGATTTACCGGGGAGTCACTAGCTTCACCCCGTTTGCCGGCGGTTACTGGTGGCATATCCATGAAATGGTATTTGGTTTTGCCGGTGCCATTATCGCCGGTTTCCTGTTAACGGCGGTACAAAACTGGACCGGCATCCGCGGAGTGCAGGGTAAGCTGCTCACCGGCTTATTTTCCCTCTGGGTCGCCGGACGCCTGGTGCTGTTATTTCCCGATGTACTCGGTTATACCTTAAGCGCCATTATTGATCTCAGTTTTTTGCCTGCGGTGGCAATAGTGCTTGCCCGGCCTATCCTGGCGATCAAACAATACCGTAACTTATTTTTTGTTCCCTTGCTGGTAGTACTGACCCTGGTCAACCTGGAAATGTATCTGGCTACGGTATATCCGCAAACCTTTCTAATCAACTACACCGGCTATACCGCAGTCTTGCTGGTGACCCTGTTGATGTCGGTGATGGCAGGCCGGGTTACCCCTATGTTTACCGCCAACGGCACAGGCACGAAAAAAGCCGACCCCCTGCCCTGGCTGGAAAGGGCCTGCACCGCCAGCCTGGCCATCGCCACCTTATCCCTGTTATTACAGCCCCTGCTAGGCTTTAGCCCGGTATTTTTCGGCAGCGTATTGATTTTTTCCGGTGTCTTCCAGGGGATCCGCTGGCTGCGCTGGCGCCCGTGGATCACCTTAGCGGTACCGCTGTTATGGTCATTACATGCAGCGCTGAAATTTATCTGGTTCGGCTTAATCCTGTTGGGGGTGAGCTACATCATTGCAGAAGTGCCCAGCAACCATGTCTGGCACCTACTGACCATAGGCGGCATGGGCGGCTTGATCCTGGCGATGATCTCCCGGGTAAGCCTGGGCCATACCGGCCGGCCATTAATGCCGCCTAAACTTTTATCCTATGGTTTTGCCCTGATCAGTATTTCCAGCCTGTTACGGGTGTTCGGTCCCTGGGGGGCGCCGGCCTACACCCTTTACTTTATTGAGCTAAGTGCCGTGTGCTGGTTTATCGCCTATGGCGCCTTTATTTTCAAATACGGCCCTATGCTGACCGCCCCCCGCGCCGATGGTCGCCCGGGTTAACAACTGCTCATCCCTTATTTCATCTCATTCCCAACCTTAGCGCCGGCAGGCTGCAAATATCTTATCCTGATATTTGCAGCCCCGCAGCGGCTAGTATCACGGCTCCCCCGGATGCCCTCCTGTCTTTCAGAAAAATACGCTTGTCCCGCCGGGGAGAAATCCGTAAGCTGAACCTTTCGCTTCCCCACTTTACTAGAAACAGAGACCTAACAGATGCATGCGGTTTTTCTCGATCTGCAAACCTTCAGCATAGCCAATGCAAATAGCCCGGCTGCCGCCACAAGTACAGCCCTTAAAAACATTAACGGCCAGGTGACAAAACTAACTTGTTATAACACCACCACACCCGAACAGGTGGTCGAGCGCTGCCGGGAAGCCGATATAGTGATCAGTAACAAGGTGGTGCTCGATAAAACAATTTTGATGCAATTACCTCAATTAAAACTAATTTGTATCGCCGCCACCGGCAGCAACAATATTGACTTGGCAACCGCACGTACCCAGGGAATTGCCGTCACCAATGTTACCGGTTATGCGAACGCATCGGTGGCGCAATATGTTTTTGCCCAGATCTTGGAATACTTTCACCAGACCAGCCACCACAATCGCAACACCGAGCGCGGCCTGTGGCAGCAAAACCCGACCTTTTGCCTGCACGGCAATGCCATTACCGAGCTTGCCGGTAAAACCCTGGGCATTATCGGTTACGGCAGCCTGGGCCAGGCGGTCGCCAAAATTGCCGCCGCCTTTGATATCAAGGTATTAATTGGTGAGCGCCCCGGCGCCAAAAGCTTAAGGCCCGGTCGCTGCACCTTTGACTTTTTACTGCAGCATTCAGATATTGTCAGCCTGCATTGCCCGCTAACGGCCGACACCAGACATTTGATGAATGAGCAAAGCTTTCAACACATGAAACCAACAGCCATGCTGATCAACACCGCCCGCGGCGATCTGATAGACAACCGGGCGCTACTAGCCGCCCTGAAAAACGGGGAGCTCGCCTGTGCGGTACTCGATGTGCTGGATCAGGAGCCGCCACCGGCCGACCACCCTTTACTAATAAGCAGGCTAAACAACGAGATAGACTGCGGCCCGAACAAATTGAAAATTACCGGTCATATTGCCTGGGCCAGCGAGCAGGCCCAGCAAAGACTGCTTGATGGTATCGCAGCAAATATTTGTGCCTATCGCGAGCAAAAGTCCCTTAACCGCCTGGATAAATAAAGCAATAGCTCGGACAGCATCTCCCCTAATAACAGCATTTAGACAATACGGGAAAACCTTACAACAGATCATGATAATTTATTGAATTAAAATGGACTTTTTAATGGCTGGCTTTTATTCTCTAGCTGTTAAATTCTCAGATTTTTAAGGATAAAAGAGCATGAAAAAAATATCGCTCGCCCTGATGCTTTCCTGGTTGGTTCTTTTAACCGGTTGTAACGGCAGCTCAGGTGACAATGACGATAGCGGCAGTGGCACAAGCACCTCCGCCCCTTCCCTGAGCAGTGAGCTGTTATTAAACGGTATTGCCGTCAGCCAGTTTAAAGCCGATGAAATCGTGCAAGTCACAAGCGTGCTGCTTGACAGTGATAACCAGCCGCTGGTGCGAAAAATTATCAATTATAGCGCGGAAGTCGGTACCCTGGCGGCCGCTTCAGCGCTGACCGACGACAATGGTATTGCCACGGTGAGCTTAACAGGCAATGCCGTGCTCGGCGCCGGCGTGCTCACCGCCACTTACACCGACACCAGCACCGGCAGCCAAAACAACAGCCTCAACTATGAGATCATTGCCGCCGACAGCGTGATTTCCGACGGCGCCGTCCGCATCGGCTATTTCGATGACAGCAACACCTTTATTGAAGGTGAGATCAAATTAACCCTTACAGACAATACCGTCAGTGCCGGCGGTACCCTGGGGTTAACTGTCGACCTGGTCGATGAAAATGATGCTTTGATCGCTGAGCCAACGCCAGTGCTCTTCACCTCCAGCTGTGTGGAAAATGCCAAGGCAACCATAGAAAGCCAAGTCGTCAGCAGCAATGGCCGGGCCAATGCTACCTTCGAAGATGTCAGCTGCGCCGGGCTCACCGGTACAGACGATTTGCTTATAGCCTCTATTACCAGCAACGGCACCACCAATACCGCTTCCCAAAGCATACATATCAGCGGCGAACAGCTGGGTTCTATCGCCTTTATTTCTGCCGAGCCAGGCTCTATCGCCCTCAAGGGCTCCGGCGGGGTCGACAAGCAGGAGTTTTCCACCCTGACCTTCAGAGTCAACAGTGACCTGGGCAACCCCCTGGCACAGCAAGAAGTTAATTTTAGCCTCAATACCGATGTCGGTGACATCAGCTTAACCCCGACAAGCGGCTTTACCAACAGCCAGGGAGAGATCAGCACCCAGGTAAACGCCGGTACCGTGCCGACTTCGGTCAGGGTCACCGCCAAAGCCACCATGGACTTTGAGGGGCAAGCCACACCGGTACAAACCCAGTCTGACTTATTATCTATCGTTTCCGATCTGCCGGAGCAAAGCTCCTTTACCATAGCGGCCAGCGTACTTAACCCGGAGGCCGATACCACCAACGGCGTAACTTCAAACATTTCTGTCTGGCTGGCAGACAACTTCAACAACCCGGTGCCCGACGGCACCACAGTCACCTTTACCGCCGAGGGCGGCCATATCCCGGGCAGCTGCAACACCAGCAATGGCAGCTGTTTTGTTACCTGGGTCAGCGCCAATGACAGGGTGGACGATCACAGGGTCACCATTTTGGCCACCGCCCTGGGACATGAAACTTTTTATGAAACCAATGGCAACAATACCTTCGACGACAATGACGGCAGCGCCATCATAGATACCGGAGTCGATTCAGGTTTTGGCAGCCATGGCAGCGAAGCCCTAGGTTTTATCGATATGTCGGAAGCCTGGCGCGACGATAATGAAGACGGTGAATATAATGACGGGGAAATCTATTATGACGACGATAACAGTGACGCCTTCAGCGATGCCGACAGCCTGTATAACGGTCCCCGCTGCGAAGGCAGCTCTTGCTCTGAGCAAAGGTCAATCAGACTGAGAAAAGCGATGATCCTCATTATGTCGGGTTCAGATGCCGACTATGAACTCACCGACGGTGCTGGTACCTTATTCGCCGATCAATCTGGCAACGGTAACGGCCTGCCGGACATTAACGACGGCAGCAGCCAAAGTTTCCGCTTCAGCTTTACCGACTCTGCCGGACAGGCCATGCCGATGAACACTAGCGTTAGCGTCAGCAGCAGCGCCGGGGAAATAGAAGGCACCACCTCCCTGACCATGCCCAATACCACGCTCCCCCGCAGCCTGGATTTTGTCATTGTTAATGCCGCAGGCGGCAATGCGGAAACCGGGGTATTGACCATTACCGTAACCACGCCAAACAATCAAGTTACCAGCTTTGTGCAGTCATTTAATTTGCTGTAGTCGTCAAAAGTGTTAATAGGGGCCGCCTGATCAGCAGGCGGCTCAGGTTCTGTATCCCTCTCACTTACTGTTGCTGATGAACAGCATATACAAACTGTTCACAATTCCATCAAATTATGGCAACAATAAGCCGCCCGGGCGGCAACTCTTGCCGCCTCAGCCTTAGCTCGCTGATACTTCTTCTGAAAAACAGACACAGTAAAAAAAACAAGGGCATGTTAATCAGATAGTTACAACAAAAACCTATATCTTGATTACAGCTCGGTTACATTTGGCATCATATATGCCCTATCAAACAAGTGCGCAACAGGCAGGACTTACCCAAATCAACAGGATGACAAAGGTAAGCGACAAAATAATAACTCCACATAATTAGGTTGTACTTTTATGAAAAAAATCTCCCAACTTTTGTTAACCAGCTCTTTATTAGTTGCCAGTGCCGCCAGCCAGGCCAGCCTGATCACGTTTTATGCCCCCGGGGTCTACTCATCAGATACTTCCGCCATGGATGCTGCATTGGGGATCACAGGTTATGAAATAGAAAGCTTTGACGATACCCAGCTGATTGACGGCCTCAGCTACTCCTTTATCAATCCCGACACCGAGCAAAGCACCGAGCTGGTCAATACCTTGTCTTACCCCGGCTTTAGCTGGGACGACGGCTATGTATTGTCAAACGGCAACGGCGGTAATAACCGCTGGAGCAGCACTTGGGTGCAGGGCATTACCTTTTTCTTTGAAGACGGCATTACCGGTTTCGGTGCCGGCATGGCCAACGCGGAAACCAACTATGGCGGCCTGCACGCCCTGCGCATCAACGATCAGGACTACGGTTACCTTGAAGATCATGCGGGCTTTGCCAGCAGCTCCGGCCGCAACGGCTATTTAAAAATCAACGCCGAAGGCAATGAGCTTATCCATTCGGTCACCATTTTAAGCAGCAGGGCCAATGCCGACGGGATCGTCTTCGATCACCTGGCGATCAGCCGTGCAGCATCGGCAGCCGTACCTGAGCCCGCCAGTATTGCGTTATTGGCCTTAGGCTTGATTGGTGGTGGTTTTAGCCGTCGGTTAATGAAAAAATAACCCATACCCGGCCTGGTTGAGGTTAACGGCAGTCCTAACTGCTTGAGGTTAAACCCAACCCGGCCAAATAAATTCAACAAACATCAATTGGTTCACCGCTGACTTGTATGCTTACAAGTCAGCGGTGAATTCCCCTTTGTTAAATTCTCTTTTTCAGCCAATAAGCTGCAAGCGGCAAAATGTCACAACCGGCTTCAGCAAAGCTGTTTAAGCGTGATCAGAATTTCTCCCGGATTGATCACCACACTCACCTTTTGCCCGATAGGGAAACCGGCCTGACGGAGCCATTTTCCCCGCAGCACAATGCAAGGTTCAAGGTTTACCGGGACATAGTTAATGCCCAGGCCGCGGGTTTTCGCTGCCGACTCGCAGGTAGTTTCCAGTACGGTGAACTGGCGATAGCGGGGATATTTTACTTTTGCCGGGCAAAGCTCTGGCGTATGATGATATTCAGCCATGACGGACTCCTTTTAAGTTCGTTTTGGTTAGCTGTCTCCGGGTGTTTCTGGCACTCGGGGATAGCGACTGGTTTATCTGCTTGAGATCTTAGCTGGTAAGTGGCCTCCTCGGGTGTGGTGGGTTGTTGCGGGATCTTTAATTAATAGTACAAAACACAGCATAAATCCGGCGGGGTTGTCATTAAATATTTTGCGTGTTCTCAAGTACTGTATATAATGCTGTACACGAGATTCAACACCTTGAAAAGAATAGTAAAAAGGTACGGTTATAAACATAGAGTTATCCGGCATACAGCGGTAATGACACATGTGCACAACAGCACTTGCACCGACTCCTGCCCTGGCCCGCCTTTCTGACGGCTCACCGTGCCATGGGTATTGCATTTACATATGAGACAGAAAAAGCCCCGTTAAGAAACGAGGCTCTTACTTATATAAAATGTAGCGGTGTTCCATTCTCTTTTGAATTCGCGTTTTATGCTGTTTCTATTGCCCGGCGTCTCTTTCTGTTCTGATGAAAATCAACATCCCTGTCTATCCATGATATAGACAATATTTTGCAAATAAAAAAGCCCGATAGCATCACAAGGCTACCGGGCTTCGACAAAATGAAATTACAGCAAATTAGTTACACTGGCTAGGCGTAGAACTGTGATATAAATTCAATGTTTCTTTAAGGGTCGTTAACTGGTCACAATCGATATTGTCGTTGCCCTGCAAGTACAGCCAATGTAAGGAGGTTATCCCCATAAGCGGCGATAAATCACTGACATTATTATTTTCTAATTTTAGATTGTCCAAAGCAGGCAAACTTGATAATGGTGCTAAATCACTAATATTATTGTCATTCAGATATAAATACTGCAGCTCTAAAAATGAAGATAAAGCACTGATATTGCTAATATTATTGTTATCAAAAGAGATACTTGTCAGTTTCGATAAACCACTCAAGGCTGATATGTCACTGATACCATTACCATTTAATTGTAATTCCCGCAGTTCAGTCAAGGCCGATAAGGGTGATATATCGGCAGCAGCATTATTATTCAATCTTAAGCTATATAGGGAAGTTAATTCTTTCAAAGGCGACAGGTCGCTGACAGAATGGCTATCTAATCTTAAAGAAGTTAAATTGCTAAACTGCTCAATTCCGGCGAGGCTTTCAATATTGCCGCTATAACAATATAGATCATTCACATCGGCGATATCATAGGCTGAGCGGCTATAAATACAAGAGAGTAAATCAGCATCTTCAATCAAACTAATATCCACCGGCTGCTCCATACAATTGGAATAACGGGTAATATCAGTATCCACCAGGGTTTCTTCCAGCTGATCCAAATCAGTGCATAAAATCCGCGAATTATAATATAAATTTAATGTTTCCAAATTGGTTAAAGAAAACAATGCATCGACGTTTTCCAGGGCACTTACACTTCTAAGTGACAGTTCGGTTAACGAGGTTAACTCCTGCAAGGCACTGATATCGCTAAGATCGCTATTTGACTCTAACTGTAAACTGGTTAAAGTGCTGACATCGGACAATTCAGAAATTTCAGTCAGCTTATTAGAGGTTAAATTCAGGCTTTGCAACTGAGTTAACTTGCTAAAGTCAAACAAGGTTTCAAGCTGCGCATAAATTAGATCCAAGGTCTTCAGCGCCGTTAAGCCCGCCAGGACATCAATATTAGTATAAGTGTTGAAATTTGCAGTCAGCTCTTCCAGCTTCACTAAACCGGTCAAAGGTGTCAGGTCGAGCACGGTACTGTAATAGATATCACTGATATCCAGTACTGTTAATTCTGTCATACCTGCTAAAGGCGATAATCCAACGACAGCTGTTTTGGCAAGATTTAACTCGGTAAGGTTTACTAAGTCAGCTAAGGCGCTAACATCAGAAATACTTGAGTTATTGCTGATATCCAGAGTTTTCAAAGCAGTTAAGTCAGGTAAAAAACTCAACTCTTTAAGGTTAGCGTTACTGGCAAATAAGTGCTCCAGCTTATCTAAACCACTAATGCCTGTGTAATTAGTTATACTTCTGTTAGTAAGATTCAGCGTTGTCAATGACGTTAGCTTGTCTATGCCATCAAGATCAAAATTCAGAGAACCGTATTCTTTGCTGAGATCCAAAACCTGCAGGTTGACTAAATCAGTGATTGTCGAAGTCTCATAAACGCTCACGTCGCTAAGAGCTAAATCCTGCAAATTCACCAGAGAAGATAACGGCGAAAGATCGTTAACTCCGGTATCAGACAGGTCCAGACTTGTTAAATTTGTTAATAAACCTACCGCGGTTAAGTCACTGACATAATGATTCTCACTGATATCCAGCGACTCTAACGCCGTCAAACCGGACAAGAAACTTAATGAATTAAATCGGCTTCCCAAAGAGGCTAATTTAAGGCTTTTTAATTCGCTAAACAGGTCAATCGCTGAATAACTTGTGCCCAGGCTTACATAACTTAAATTTAAACGGGTCAATTGCGTTAATGCGGAAAGATTTTCTACATCTAAATTAAAATACCCACTGTAATTTTTATTCGCTTTTTCTAAATTAAGCTCTGTCAGGGCCGTTAACTTGTTTAAGGTTTCGGCGAAGCTGTTATCCCGAAAGTTGTTATAACTTAAGTCCAAGGAAGTCAGTGAAGTCAGGTTTTCAAGACTGCTGACATTCGCAATTTCGTTATTCGATAAATCCAGCGATTTAAGCTGAGTTAACGCAGCCAAAGCAGAAACATCCGTCAGTCCGGCATTGGTAATGGTTAACTGTTCAAGTTGAATAAAAGCACTTAATTCGGCAATAGAAGCCATGCTTACCTGATCACAGCTCAGACTTGTGATCCCAGCATCATTATTTGCATCTTGATTTAAACAGGCTAACAGGCCGCTATCGCTAATGGCCAAAGAGGCTAACGACTCATAGGCACTGATGGTGATATCAATACTTTCACTTTTACTCTGGTTGTCATTATCCGTAACTGTCAGGGTAAAAGTTAACACTTCATCGCTGGCCACATTAGGGGCGGTAAAGGAAAGCGTTGCGGAGTCGGCAACCAAGTCAGAGACTTGCGTGCCTGAAATCTGTTGCCATTGATAAGAAACAATAGAGCCGTCGCTGTCACTGGCACTGGCGGTATAACTATAACTGCCACGTTCAAGCACAGGCTCTGAGGTCATAGCAGAAATAACAGGGGCAATATAGGTTGGAGAATCGTTATCGGAGCTACTTCCGCCGCCACCGCCGCCACAGGCAAGCAACAGAAGTGATGTTGCACTAATCAAAGAATACTTAACAGTTGATTTAATTTTCACTTGCAAAAAGTCCTAAAAAAAAGGGAATAATATTCGCTCTCTTTACGGCACAGAAACCTTAATACAAAGCTTATCAGTGCATTAATAATCATACCGCGAGTTGATAATCGAGATGTGCCATTCCATTGCAAGTATCTGGAGATCCGTTAAAAAAACCCGCGGCCATGAAAGCTGGCTTTCAGTCACTTAGGGCTAATTATCAAACCATGTCGAGAGGGGGGAGGATTCTACTAAAATGGTTAAATATTCACAACCCATTTTGTAATAAATAAGTTAATAATGAACAAAAAGTGTTTAACGAGCACATTAAATATATTTATTTTAAGTTAACGGATTAAACTAAAAAAAGACCAATCACACCTCATTCCAAGAAGAGGTTTGATTGGTCGGTTTTTACATTCGTTAACCCTGATTAGAACCAGGTGTCTTTGATTTTACCGTAGTGGAAGTATCCCCACTGACCAACCCGGCGCAGCGGCGCAAAAGGAAATTTCGGCAAGGCTTTCTGATAAAGGGGTAAATCCGGCACCTGCTCGCCGGCAACTTTTTGCGCCAATCGTTTGCCCGCCTGGACAGTGAAAGACACCCCGCTGCCGCAATAACCCATGCTGTAGAAAACATCATTATTTTCACTTTGATAAATATGGGGCAAGTCATCGAGCGCCATACAAATCCAGCCGGACCAGGCATAGTCATATTTAATTTGTGCCAATGACGGGAAGCTGGTTTTTAACACTGCCAATAAACGGTTGGCATAATAGGGGTCTTCGGCGCCCTTGCCGGTGATAGCTCCACGGCCGCCAAATAAAATACGGTTATCCGGTAGTTTGCGATAGTAATATTTCAACGCCCGGGTATCCATCACTACATTGCTGGTGAGAAAATTACAGGCTTCAAGCTGAGCCGGTGTTAGCGGCTCGGTCACGATTATCTGGGAAAGTACCGGCAAGGTACGGTTTTTAACCAGGCCATGGAGGTTTTTCGGGGTGTAGCCGTTGGTGGCAATTACCACCTTTTTCGCGGTCACTATCCCCTGGGGCGTGATAAGTTGCTGGCGGTTATTACTCGTTTGCCAGTCGGTCACCGGAGAAGATGAATATATTTTTGCCCCGGCTTTACGTGCCAGCTTTTGGTATCCCCAGGCAAGTTTCAGCGGGTTTAAGCCAAAACCATCCTGATAGCGGATAGCACCGTAGGCATTGCGATCATCCATGTATTGGCTGCGCACTTCATCCTGAGACAAGATCTGGACATCATAACCAAACATTTTCTGTTGCAATTTCGCCAGTGAGATCAATTCATCAAGTTTGTTCGCCTTATGGGCAACCTTGATATAACCCGCATCTTGTTGGTCGCAATCTATGCCCTCGGCAATCAAACTGTTTACCGTATCAACCCCGGCACACATTTCCCCGTAGATACCGCGCATCACTTCTTCACCCCATTGCTTTTCCATGGTGGAGTAAGCCTTGCGTCCGGAAGATTTCAGGATAAACCCGGCATTACGACCACTGCAGCCCCAGGCGGTTTTGTTGGCTTCCAGCACGGTGGCTTTAATGCCGTGCTCGCGTGCCAGATGCAGCGCGCACGATAACCCGGTATAACCGGCGCCGATAATAGCCACATCGACATCCAGATCTTGTTTCAACATACCGTCATCTTCGGGGGCATCTTTGGACACATCAGCCCAGTAACTGTCGGGGTAATCTTCACCTATCCCCGGGGACAGATCATGCAAGGGGTCGTACATCATTCACTCCAAACTACGAACTAATTGGAAACATCAACATAAGCATATCGTTATAGATACTGCGGCAACAAGAGTTAACAATAACACCGATAACTTTCGCTTGTTTCACTATTTTTTTATCGCGCCAACTATGCCATTATTTGCCAATAGTTGCACTTATCAAACTCAAGTATTTACAGTTCACTTATATGACTAAGCAGTTCATTTATAAAAATTTAACCCCGGATGATTTTGACAACATCATCACCCTGGGTAACTTTGTCCACGGCGACGGCTACCTCAATAGCGAAAACATCAGAAGCTGGTATGAAAAAGGCGTAAAAAACGGCATCAACAGCGGTTATGTGGTTTACGATCAGGATAAACTGATCGGTTTTCGCATCACCTTTGCCGCCGGCCAGTGGCATGTCGATAAATGGTGCAGCCCCCAGCTATGGCAAGTGCCGGTGGATAAAAGCTGTTATTTTAAATGCAATACCGTCGATGAAAATTACCGCGGCCACGGCATCGGCGGCCAGCTGCTGAAACTTTCCATTGCCGCCGCCAAAGAGCAAGGCTCCCTGGCAGGAGTCAGCCATTTATGGAAGCAAAGCCCCGGCAACAGCGCGGTAAAATATTTTACCAAATGCGGCGGCCAGCTGGTAAAAACACACCCGAACAAATGGTATGAAGACAGTAAAAACGGCTACAACTGCATCTTGTGCGGTTATGACTGCCACTGCGAAGCCGCGGAAATGATCATCTACTTCGATTAACACCTGACCAAACCTGAGAAAGCCTTAATTAAAGATGAGTTAATCCAGACACCAGTTAATCGGTGTCTGGCCTTGTTGCTCCAGCCAGGTATTGGTTTTTGAGAAATGCCTGCAACCAAAAAAACCGCGATAAGCCGATAACGGCGACGGATGCGGCCCGGCTAAAACATGATGTTTGTCGCCGTCGATTTTTTTGCCTTTTTTCTGGGCATGACTGCCCCAAAGGATAAAGACACAACCGGGATTGTTTTGGTTTATCTGGTCAATAATCACATCGGTAAATTGCTCCCAGCCAAGTTTTGCATGGGAGTGGGCCTTGGCCTGCTGTACCGTAAGCACGGTATTAAGCAGCAATACCCCCTGCTTTGCCCAGGGGGTTAAATAACCATGCCCCGGCGTGGTAAAACCTGCAATATCAGTGGTCAGTTCTTTATAAATGTTCACCAGCGACGGCGGCACTTTCACCCCGGGTAATACCGAGAATGCCAGGCCATGTGCCTGCCCCGCACCATGATAGGGATCCTGGCCGAGGATCACCACTTTGACCTCAGTTAAATCGACATAATCAAAGGCGCTGAAGACATCACTTTCCTGCGGGTAAATGGCTTCGCCGGCTTGCCTTTGCCGATCGATTTCTTCAGCCAGTTTTTGGAAATACGGCTGCTGCTGTTGCTGCTTGATAATGTGCTGCCATACCGGCTGGCTGATGCTGTCAGATGTCTTCATGAAAAGATAAATAATAATGAATGAAATTAAAGCGGCTAGTTTACCCGCAACAGCCCAATCCCGCCAGCAGCCGATAAAAAATGCCCCTTGCTTTTCCAGAGAAAAACAAGGGGCGCTAGCAGATAAACACCTTAACGGAGAAAAGGATTAATTGCCCTTTAACAGGTACTCGCGCAACAAGGCAAAATCAGGCGTCATATCACTGGAAAGGATTTTCTCTCCGGCGCAATCCGCCAGTTCTTTCGGCAAGCCCAGCGGCTGACCTAAAATGCTTTCCACCACTTCTTTAAATTTCGCCGGGTGGGCGGTGCCTAAAAATACCCCGAACTCCTGCTCTGTCACCCCGTACTGCATCGCCTTATAAGCCACGGCTGCATGAGGCTCACAAATATAACCCAGCTTATTGAGCTGTAACATGGTCGATTGCGTCTGCTCTTCTCCCACGGAAACCGAGCTGACAGCAGCCTCTTCAATAATACCGGCTTTAAGCATATGCTCCACCCGCGGCCAGTTATTGGGGTTACTGACATCCATGGCATTGGACATAGTAGCGACCGTCTCATTCGGCGACCAGTCTCCGGTTTCCAGGTAGCGGGGCACGGTGTCATTTTCATTGGTGGCGGCGATAAAACGTTTGATCGGCAAACCAAGCGCCTTGGCAAATAACCCCGCGGTCAAGTTGCCGAAATTGCCGCTGGGAATAGAGAACACCACATCGCCAAGCTGGCTCTTACTTTTTTGACGTGACAGTTGGGCCACGGCTTCAAAGTAGTAGCAGATCTGCGCCAGCAAACGACTGATATTGATGGAGTTGGCCGAGTTAAGGCCTATTTCTGCCGCCAGCGCCTTATCGTCAAAGGCCTGTTTAACCAACGCCTGACAGTCATCGAAATCACCGTCTATCGCCAGGGTTTCAATATTGCCGCCCAGCGTGGTAAACATCTTTTCCTGCAGTAAGCTGATCTTGCCCTTAGGGTACATGATCACCACGCGGATATTATCCAGGCCGTGGAAGGCATGGGCAACGGCAGCGCCGGTATCGCCGGAAGTGGCGGTTAAAATAGTAATTTTCTTTTCTTTACTGAATTTTTGCAGGCACTGCGCCATAAAGCGGGCGCCGAAATCTTTAAAGGCCAATGTCGGCCCGTGGAAAAGTTCCAGGATCGCTCTGTCTTCAGTGATAGGTTGCAACAATGCCGGAAAATTAAAAGCGGCGGTGACAATCTCTTTTAATTCACTTTCACTCAAGTCGTCTTTGACAAAAGGATAAAGTACCTTGACGCTGCGCTCCACCAAAGGCAAAGCCAGCAGCTCCTGGATATTATCAAGGGCGGGAATTTCTTCGGGAAAAAACAGCCCCTGGTTTTTACCCAACCCCTGCCTGACCGCACCGGCAAAACTTACTTTTTCATCATTTTCTTTTAGGTTATAAAACTTCACTTGTTAATTCCTTAGTCTTTTAGCGTACGGGCACCAAGGTCATCAACCCGGCAAACATGAACAAAGCCCAACTCAGTTTGTAAATAATTATCTTGCAGCCATCTGGCCAGCTCCTGTGCCCGCTCCTCCTGGTCGCACACGCAAAACAGCGTTGGACCCGAGCCGGAAATACCCACCGCCAGGCTGCCCTGGGCCAGCAAATAATTACGCGCCTGCTCGTATCCCGGCAACAATGACTGACGGTAAGGCTCAGCTACGACATCCTGCAATACCGCAAAAGCCTGCGTTTTATCCTGACGATGGCAGGCATCGACGAAAGACGCCAGATTCTGGCCATAGCTCAGCAGGTCTTTGCGGCGGTAATTTTCCGGCAGCACTTCACGGGCCGCCTTGGTAGAAACTTCGATGCCGGGATAGGCCATCACGTAAAAACAGTCTTTAAAATCCGGCAAAGTGCGGCTGATGATGTGCTCATCCGCCACCATCAGCTGCAAACCGCCAAGGTAACAGGGGGCAACATTATCATAGTGCAAACTGCCGCTGATTTTCGCCTCCATCTGGCCCATCATTTTCAGCATGGTTTTTTCGTCAAAACAATCCCGGTAAAAGGCATTTAACCCCGCCAAAGCGGCCACCACAGAGCAGGCACTCGACCCCAGGCCGCTGCCGACCGGCATTTTTTTATCTAAGGTGATAGTAACTTTTTCTGTGGCCCGGCCCGCATCCGCCATCGCTTCGTTAAACAAATGCAGGCAAGACCAGACAATATTATCTTCCACTGCCAAAGGTAACTTGTCGGCAAACTGCCCCACTACCTTGAGATTATTTTCCCCCTCAGCCTGCTCTACCGTAACCAGGTCGCCAAGTAAGGTGCCGTCAACGGGTTTTACCGCCAAGCCCAGGGCATCAAAGCCGACACTGAAATTCGCCAGCGACGCCGGCGCAAATACTGATACAGCCATTAGTGCTCCTGCTCCCATGCCAGGGTTCTGAGTAAGTCACCGAAAACACCGGCGGCCGTCACCGCGGCGCCTGCGCCATAACCGCGCAAGACAAAAGGCAGCGGCTGGTAATAACGGCTGTGGATCGCCAGGGCATTTTCGCCGTCTTTGATGTTATATAAAGGATGCTTACTGTCGACCGCTTCTATGGTGACCTTACATTTTCCTTCATTGATATTGCCGATATACCTTAATACTTTACCTTCGTTTTTAGCGGCCTGTACTTTCAGGCTGAATTCATCATCGAGTTTTTCCAGGTTGGCCATAAAGCGGCTGACATCACCACCGGCGTCAAAGCTTTCCGGCAATACCGACTCAATTTCGATATCGGAAAGCTCGAGCTGCATCCCGGACTCTCGCGCCATGATCAACAGCTTGCGGGCAACATCCATACCGCTGAGATCGTCTCTGGGATCCGGTTCGGTAAAACCGTTTTCCTTGGCAATCGCCGTTGCCTGGGATAGCGGCATACCTTCTTCGAGTTTACCGAAGATATAAGATAAAGATCCCGAGAGCACACCTTCAAATTTCAGCAATTGGTCACCGGCCTTGATCAGGTTCTGCAAGGTATCAATCACAGGTAATCCGGCGCCGACCGTGGTTTCATAAAGAAAACGGCGGTTAGTTTTTTGCGCCGCTTCCCGAAGTTCCTGGTAATACTGCCAGGAGTCGGTATTGGACTTTTTATTCGGGGTCACCACGTGGAAACCTTCTTCAAGAAAACCGACATAACTCATGGCCAGTTCTTCATTAGAAGTAGAGTCCACCAGTACCGGGTTGATCAAATGGTTGTCACGGACAAACGCCTTGATGTTTTCCACCGTCACCGGCAACGCATCTTTACCCATGCCCTCTTGCCAGTTATCGAGATCAATACCGTTTTCATCAAACACCATGCCCTGGCTGTTGGCCAGGCCATAGACTTTTAAATCGATATTCTGCGCTTTAAGGCTTGGCTGCTGGCGGGCGATCTGGGCGATCAATTCGCTGCCGACCACACCGCAACCTATCATAAAGACATCTATGGTCGGTTTAAACGAGAAGAAATTCTGGTGGCTGACCTTTAAGGCATCGGTACATTTTCTTTGCTCGATCACCACGGAAATACTGCGCTCGGAAGAGTCCTGGGCAATCGCCACCACGTTAACCCTGGCTTGTGCCAGCGAGCTGAAAAACTTCGCCGCCACACCGCGCTGGTGATGCATGCCGTCGCCGACCAGGGAAACAATGGACAGGTCGCCGGTCAGTGAGATCGGCTCGAGCAAACCATTGAGTAATTCCAATTCAAATTCTTCCGCCAGGCTGTGCTTGGCACGCAGGGCATCGCTGGAATAAATACAGAAACTGATACAGTATTCACTGGATGACTGGCTGATCAGCACCAGAGAAATATTTTCCCTGCTCATGGTAGCAAAGACCCGGCTGGCCATGCCTACCATGCCTTTCATGCCCGGGCCGGAAACATTGACCATAGTCAGATCATTTAAGTTGGAGATTGCCTTGACCCGCTTTTGCTGGTCATTCTCATTGCCAATCAAGGTGCCCGGCGCCTGAGGGTTACCGGTATTCTTAATCAGGCAGGGGATGTGGTACTGGGCAATCGGACCTATGGTTTTCGGATGTAAGACACTGGCGCCGAAATAGGATAATTCCATCGCCTCCTGATAAGAGAGGTAATCAAGCAACTTGGCATCTTTAATCAAACGGGGGTCGGCATTAAAGACGCCGTCAACATCGGTCCAGATCTCGCAGCATTCTGCCTCGGCACATACCGCCAGTACCGCCGCCGAATAATCCGAGCCGTTGCGCCCTAAAGTCGTCACTTCTCCCTGACTGTTGACGCCGAAAAAGCCCGGCATAATAGCAATCTGTTTACGCTCGCTGTAACATTCGGCAAACTTTTCCTTGCTCAGCACCAGATCTGCCACGGCATTGAGGGATTCATCGCTGGTAAAGAGGAATTTTTCCGGCTCAAGAATGGAAACTTCGCTGCCGAGCGCGGCAAACGCCGACTCGAGTATGGCGACACTAAGCCTTTCACCCGTGCTGATAATACGTGCCCGGATATGTTCGGGGCAAAACGACAGCATGGTCGCCCCCTGCATATACCGGCTCAGCTGGTGCTCACAGTTTGCCAGCGCCTGCTCCGCATGCTGACGGTTAAAACCGTCCAGACTGGCGCTTAAATCATCGATAATGGTGTCTATTGCGGTTTTAAAAAGCTGTAAATCGGTACTGAGTTTGTTTTCATCGCTGATATTTTCCGCCATCGCCACCAAGTGGTTAGTCACTCCCTGCGGCGCCGAAACCACCACAGCCACCGATGATGACTGGCTTTTATCCTTGATGATTTGAGCCACTTGCTTAAATCGTTCAGCAGTGGCGAGCGACGAACCACCAAATTTGAGTACACGCATTTTTACATCCCCTTAAAAACAAAAAAGCCCGGAACCTTGTCGGTCACGGGCTTTGATAAAATCGTTTATTTTACACGTCAGCCAATGACCACCATCCCGGTGAGGGTGGTAGTGGTAATAATAGTGGTAATTTGGCTGTGTTGAATTTTCATACTCAATAACATGCCTGATTAATATTTAGCTGTCAACCGTTTATTTTGAAAACTAATTACACATTTTGAATAAAAACTACAAACAAACAACTGAGTCTTTAAATAAGCAGGTTCGGTTGCGTCCGCCCGATTTCGCCTCATATAATGCAGCATCGGCATTACCGATCAAATCCTCATATCGACGGGTTCTCGGCTCGAATTCCCCGACACCGACACTGACCGACGCCCTTATTTCAACCCCTTGATATTTCATCACATTAAGACGTATCGCCTGGCGAATCCTTTCGGCAACATCTGCCGCGCCGGTAATATTGGTTTCCGGCAGGATAATGGCAAATTCTTCGCCGCCATAGCGGCCAAAAAAGTCACAGCTACGCAGTAACGGCCTGATGGTCTTCGCCACTTCAACCAAAACCATATCGCCACAAAGGTGGCCATGAATGTCATTTAATTTCTTAAAATGATCTAAATCAAACATAATAAGGGATAGATCATGTTGATAGCGGCGCGCACGATCAAACTCCTTGGATAAACATTCTTCCCAATGTTTACGGTTATATACCTGGGTCAGGCCATCAATGCGATTGGCCTGCTCCAGATCTGCCAGGGTCTTTTGCAGCATGCTCTGGTAGTGACAGACATCGGTGGCATCCTCAACCAGGATACAGATATGCTGAATCACCCCGTCAGGGGCCAGGGGTAAAAAGGTACAGTTTTGCGCCATAAAATGGCTGTCGGTGGTAATAGGCCGGGTATGGGGCAATTCAAATAAATGATGTCTTTGCTCCCACGAACAAAAGGATGGAGTGTTTAACTGCACTACGCCGGTCACTTTACGTTCAAACCAGCGACGCGGTAACTCTTTGAATACCTCAAAAACAGAGCGCCCGATAACCTCAGCGGCTCTTTGGTTGGCATGCACTTCCAGGAAGCGGTTCCAAAAGACAATATTCAAGTCTAAATCCAGGATCAAGACCCCGGTATTTAACTGATTATTTATGGTCGAATGAAAGGTTTCCATCGACATAGTTTCCTTCCTTAGTAATCTGCCAATATCCTGTCGATAACCGCTTTAATGTTGGTGATGGCAGACTCGGGGATGAGTAGAATCATATCGCAGTTAAAAGAATAGTCCGTTACCTGATAGGTAATTTTCACCTTTAACGCCATATCGCAATTAAAGGATAATTGCTGCAAATAAACGGCAAGCGCATCCTGGCCACTGGAAAGTAAGCGCGGGGCATTATAAGACATCTGATTATCAATTTGCAGGGCAAAAACATTCAAAAAGGTGGTGGTTAAAATGGAGCTTAAATCAATAAGCTGCTCTTCTACCGATAACTCATCCGGTTCATAACCCAGGATATTGCCAATACAATCGGAATCTTTATGTTGATAGACCAGCAAGGCTTCACCCCGGATACCTTCATAACCCAAAAAACCCTGGCTGACCACAGCCACAGATTGTTGCTCCTGATTCAGGCTATTAGACAAACTGGTGGTGCTCACCTGTTCGATACTCGGCACCCGTAAATGGACAAAAGTATCCAGATATCGGGCCAGTTGATCGCTTGCTTGCCCCATGGCAACATTGATCAGCTCCTGAAGGCAATCCTGTTGATCTTCATTTAAATTAAATGCAGTCATAGAAACCCATGCACTTGCAATTCATCCATTAAGACTTCGGCTTCAACAGGTTTACGCAAAAATGCCGTAGCACCTAATTCAAGCACTTTCGCCTGCATCGCCGGCTGAACATCGGCAGAAATTACAAACACCGAGCAAGTTATGCCTTCTTCTTTGATTTTTTGCAACACCCCCAAACCGTCGAGTTCCGGCATGGTCAAATCAAGAAATAACACATCAACCGCCTGCTTGCGCAAAACTTCAAGTGCTTCAATACCATTTTTAGCCGTTTGTACCTCTACCGGCCAGTGAGACGGCAAACTGCGAACCACCTGCTTCCTCGCCATATTGGAATCATCGCAAATTAATACAGATGACGTCATAACATTTTGAACCTTTTGTTATTTTAATGGCGATAATTTACCCTAAAAAGAGGCGTTTGTTAATCACCAAACCTATAAATTGTAAATTAACTGTAAACATTACCATGACCCCGCTAAACGAGATGCTAACAGCTTATTTGACTAAGAATTTCGGGGCTGTGAACTTGGACAACCCCTGCGTCAGGTGATCAGTACGGGATTTCCGTCAATAAATGGAATACACCGAAAGAGAAAAGAGTTGAGGCTAAATATAAACAGATCAGTTTCAGGTTATAACCGGTTATCTTCATAATCTATCCCTCTTGTTGTCCCAACAGCCACTGAGCAATGTTCAGCCACAAGCCGGAACTCTTATTTAACAGACAACTTCCCTGCTAAAAAAATGAAAAATAAACAGATAGTTTAAAGCTTGGTTTTATTTATTTTTAAGATCAGCCCTTTGCATCTTATTAATAGTGCATAGCGCGATATTAATCAAACCGGGGAAAAGAAAATAAACGGCAAGTGGCCGTTATAAAGCTAACAATCAAATGGTTAAACAACAGCAATTATTTCCAGTTCAACTTCCTTTGATTGCTTTTCAACCATTGTTTGGCCAAAGCATATTGAGGATAAAAGCCGGCAACTAACTGCCAAAAAGCCGGAGAGTGATTGAGATATTGCAGGTGGCAAAGCTCGTGTACGATCACATAATCTATGACCCAGTCGGGCGCCATCATCAACAGGCTGTTAAAACTCAGCTCTGCCCGACTGTTGCAACTGCCCCAACGGGCCTTATATTGACGGATCTTATAAGACTTATAACTCAGGCCGGTTGTCTGGGACCAGTATTCAAGTCTGGCAGGGATATAATCCTTCGCCTGCTGTTTAAACCAAAGTTCGAGCTGTTTTTTAACGGTCAAAGATACTTGCTCATGACCAGAAGCAAGTTTAGTTGCCGGTAAGGCAAGCTCTATTACCTGCTCAAGCTCCCGCACCCGGGCTTTACCGCCCGCAGCGGGGCCAAGCGCCGACAAGTCACGAATAGCCAGCCTTTTCAGAGTACCGCGGATCCAGATTTCGCTGTCCTGGCAAAACAGACTGACTTCATTTTCAAGCAGCAATTGCTGTTCGGCTACCTTAGCTTTGAGCCAGGCGGACTTTGCCTGCACCAGGGCGGCTATTTGTTCTGTATTAACAAACCGGGGGGCACGCACAAAGACTTGCCCTTTTTTCACCTGTAAGCCTAAAGTTTTACGCTTATCGCTGCGGATCAGCTGATACTCTATGGTCAAATCACTACTACTGCCATATTAATCTACCCGCCAATAACACTGATACCGCCTTAACTTGCTTCACTGAGCTTGGCTTCCTTTTCAGCCTTGCCCGCCTTAGTGCTTTTCGCCGCCTTAGCCGGTTTCTTTTCCCCTTTACTTTCAGCCTTTTTTTCCACGGCTTTTAGCGCCGGTTCAGCTTTCGCTTTGACCGGTTCAGGTTTGGCTTTTTTCGCCTGCAGGGCAATTAACACATCTTCCCTGTGCTTGGCAAAATAAATACTTAACTCTTCGGTTGCCTGCTCAGTTAATTCAACCGGTGCATGAGATAACATTTCAGCCAGGCTATCCGCCATATCCAGCATCTTGTCATATTCATCTGCTGATTTTTTGTCCATAAATGTTTCTACCTCCACACCCTGTCGAATTACGACAAATCGGCTTTCAACTGCCATGATTTCCCCTCATTAATCCATTGTTGGTTATCAGCGCGCTGATAAAACATATTAACATTATTTGTTATCCATGTGCCGATAAAACACACTAACTTTGCTCAAAACTCAAACTACAGATTTATTGTACAAAAGATTACTGTATAAAACAACAGTAACCTGCAGTAATCTTTGTCCGTGCCCTAAAAACAAAGACGGCAGCGCTTGAGCAGGCTGCCGTCTTACTGAGACTGGTTTAGAAGCAAATCAGCTTATTGCAGGTACTGATCAAACAGTTGCACCGTGACTTGCTCGCCGGCAGCTACCCTGCCCTGCTCCCGGGGCAGCACAATGTAGCAGTTGGCGCGGGCCAGGCTGGATAAAATGCCCGAGCCTTGCGCCCCGGTGGAAGTGACAATATTTTCTCCCGCCTCGTTCACCGATAACACCCCGCGTTGCAAATCCATCCGCCCCGGTGATTTACGTAAATCCGTTGCCGTTGTCGCCGTTATCGAAATGCGCTTGGCCGCTTCGGCATTTTGCAGTTTCAACAATCCGGGGATCGCCAGCTGATGTGCCGTCACCAATGCCGATACCGGGTTGCCCGGCAAGCCGAAAAAGATGCTGTTGCTTAACTGGCCAAAGGCAAAAGGTTTACCCGGTTTAATAGCGATTTTCCAAAAATCTATCTGTCCCAGCTCATCCAGTACATCTTTGGTGTAATCCGCTTCTCCGACGGAAACGCCGCCGGAAGAGATCACCGCATCCGCCTGCTGATCGGCTTTAACAAAAGCCGCTTTGATCAACTGGTAGTTGTCTTCTATGATGCCAAAGTCGATAACATTGACATGAAGCTTTTTCAGCATAGCGGCCAGCACATAACTGTTGCTCTCATATATGTCACCCGGCGTTAATTCTTGCCCCGGGGATTTTAATTCATCTCCGGTAGCGATCAGGGCAACATTGAGCTGACGATAAACCTTTACGGCGTTAAGGCCAAGGGAAGCGAGCACGCCGATATCGATCGCCGTCAACCTGTGCCCCGCACTTAACACCTTCTGCCCGGCTTTAATGTCTTCGCCGGCATTACGTACGTGATCACCCGGCTTTCTGGGCTTGAGAAATTCAATGCCCGCCTCGGTCACTTCAACGTTTTCCTGCATTTCCACGGTATCGCAGTCTGCCGGCATTTTAGCGCCGGTCATAATACGGATACATTGCCCGGGCAGGCACTTGCCTTCAAAGGGAGCGCCGGCAAAAGATTTGCCCGCCAGAGTCAGGACCCGGCCGTCTTTGAGACTGTCGGCGGCAAAGGCATAACCGTCCATCGCCGAATTGTCGTGGGGCGGTACATTTAACGGGCTCAATACATCTTGCGCCAGCACATAATGCAGGGCATCGCCAATGGCTAATTCCCGGGTTTCAGTTATCGGGGTGATGCTGCTGAGCATCTTTTCCAGGGCGGTTTCAAACGGCAGTAATCCGGGGGCTGAACAACAATCACTCATTAGGTTAACTCATCAATTTTTTATGCCTGAATAATATCATCTAAATTAGCAAATTTGTAACGGGTCATCTAATGACGCAGATCAAACTTTTCCCGGTAAAGCCGACGGAGTTTGCTAACACTAGTGCCAATTGTCGCAATTAATTGTAAGATAGTCCTATATCTAAGCTATCTAATTGCACTAAGCTAAAGAAGCTAGTATAGAAAAGCATATATTTTAATCGCCGAGCTGAAACGGCTAATTCAAAACCTAAGATTAACGCTTTGTTTTGAAATGTTGTTTTAAGCCGTGGCTGTCATGTTGCCCCTGATGTCATAACAAGGGCTCAGGCAGCCACCAGGGTTAACAAGGAAACGCGTTAGCCTCCCGACATTTGGAAAGGTGACATGTTAACAGACAATTTCGGCCGCCGGTTTTATTACCTGCGCCTCTCAATTACCGACGTTTGCAACTTTCGCTGCAACTACTGCCTGCCGGACGGTTACCAGTGCGACGGCAATCGCGACTTTTTATCCCTGGATGAAATACAGCGTCTGACCCATGCCTTTGCACAACTGGGCACGGAAAAAATCCGCATTACCGGCGGAGAGCCCGGGCTGCGCAAAGACTTGCCTGAGATAATCGCGACCTGTAAACAAACCCCGGGCATCAAAAAAGTGGCCATCACCAGCAATGGTTTTAAGCTGCCACAGCACTTGCCCCAATGGCTGGATGCCGGTATCGACAGCATCAATATCAGTATCGACAGTTTAGATCCGAGACAATTCCATGCCATTACCGGGCACGATAAGCTCAAAACCATTTTACAAGGTATCGATATGGCGCTGGCAGACGGCCGCCCGGATATCAAAGTTAATACCGTGTTGATGCGCGAATATAACGGTTATGATATTCAAACCTACCTTGACTGGTTAAAAGACACCCCGGTGACCCTGCGTTTTATCGAGCTGATGCAAACCGGCGATAACCAGGAATTTTTTGATGCCCAGCACGTCAAAGGTTCGCGCATCAAACAAAACCTGATCCTCGACGGCTGGCAGCCGGTGATCCGCGATAAGTCCGCCGGTCCGGCACAGGAATTTTTCCACCCGGACTACCAGGGGAAAATCGGCCTGATCATGCCCTACAGCAAAGATTTCTGTAACAGCTGCAACCGCCTGCGGGTGAGTTCCAGCGGAAAACTGCATTTATGTTTATTCGGCGATCAGGGGCTGTCGCTGCGGGAGCAACTGCAACAGGACGATCTGACGCCGTTAAAAGCGCGAATATTGTCCCTGCTCGATGATAAAAAAGCCTCGCATTTCCTGCACGATAAACTGACCGGCGCCACCAAGCACCTGGCCATGCTGGGAGGCTAAGGCGTGAAAGCAAGTTTAACCGACAGCGGCTGTTTAGGCGTGGTGCTCGCCGGCGGCCTGTCTTCCCGTATGGGAGAAAACAAAGCCAAGTTGATGCGCGGCGGTATCGACATGCTCAGCTTTAGTAAGCAATTACTGACCGATGTCGGCATCAAAGACATCGTCGTCAGCGGCAACGACTACCAGGTGCCGGATATCATTGCCAATGGCGGACCGGTTGCCGGAATTTACAGCGTATTGCAACATTACCGCCCCGCAGCGATTTTAGCCCTGCCGGTTGATTTACCCCTGATGACAGCCTCGGCACTGAGTCAGCTGAAAATCAAAGGAGAACTCAGCCAAAAGGCCTGTTTTTTCCAGGGACACAATATTCCGCTGTACCTGCCCAATAACGGCTATGTCGAACTGTTTATGTCGCAGGCTTTCGCGAAAAACACACCGCTGGCTCCCGGAGAAAATCCTCAGGGGAAAAAAAGCGGTCCTTCGTTTAAAGCCTTATTAAATCAGGTCCCCCACACCAGTGTGGTCCCTGACAAAATATCTCACTTATTTAACACTAATACCCCGGAACAATGGCAGCAAGCCAAAGCCAGGTTCAAATAATTACGGAGTTCCTATGTCTAGTCATGGTGGCAAAACCTTTATTCCCTTAAACATTGCAGTTTTAACCGTATCCGATACCCGGGACGAGTCCAACGATACTTCCGGCCAGGCGCTGGTGGACAAGCTGACCACAGCCGGACATAAGCTGGCGGAAAAGGCGATAGTCAAAGATGATGTCTATCAGCTCAGGGCGATCGTCTCCAAATGGATCGCCAGCGATGATGTCCAGGTGGTCATTTCCACCGGCGGTACCGGCTTTACCTCAAGGGATAATACCCCGGAAGCGCTGATGCCTTTATTCGACAAGGCGGCAGAAGGTTTTGGTGAAGTGTTCCGCCACGTATCCTTGGAAGAAATCGGCACGTCAACCATACAGTCACGCGCCTTTGGCGGCATCGCCAACAGCACTGTGGTTTTATGCGTGCCGGGCTCAACCAATGCCTGTAAAACCGCCTGGGACAAGGTGATCAAAGAACAGCTTGATGCCAGTCACCGTCCCTGCAACTTTGTACCGCACCTGAAATTTACCGACACTGAGCAATGTGAGAGCCGGGGCTAAGATATGAGTAATTCACCGGATAGCGTACAACTGAGTCATGTCAATCAAAAAGGTGAAGCCAATATGGTGGATGTCACCGAAAAAGCCATGACTTCCAGAACCGCGGTTGCCCAGGGTTACATTTCCATGACGCCCCAGACTCTGGCGCTGATCACCACAGGCGAGCACAAAAAAGGCGATGTTTTTGCCGTTGCCCGCATTGCCGGTATCCAGGCGGCGAAAAAGTGCAGCGATCTTATTCCTTTATGCCATCCGCTAATGTTGAGTAAGGTCCAGGTTGACTTTGAAGCCGACTCCGACAATAGCCGGGTAAAAGTCACCGCATTATGCCGGTTAACCGGACAAACCGGAGTGGAAATGGAAGCCCTGACCGCGGTTTCCGTTGCCTGTTTAACCCTGTTTGATATGTGTAAGGCTGCCGATCCCGCCATGGAAATTCACGGTATCAAGGTATTATCCAAAGAAGGGGGCAAAACCGGTTTATGGCAGACCCCAACCATGAGCAATGACAATCCATAAAGGTGAAATATGATCAAAGTTGTTTTTTTTGCCGCCCTGCGCGAGCAACTCAATTGCGCCGAACTTGAACTTAGCGCCGGCGAAAACACCGACAGCATAGCCAAAGTTAAACAGTTGCTGGTTGAGCAAAATCCACAGTGGCAGGATACCTTCAGCAATGCGTCGCTATTAAGCGCCGTCAATCATGAAATGGTGGATGGCTCTCACCCGGTAAAAGCAGGGGACGAAGTGGCCTTTTTCCCGCCGGTCACCGGCGGATAACTAAAGGTGAGCAAAAGGATCACAAGATGAGTATCAGCATCCAAACCCAAGACTTTAACCTCGCCGACGAGGTAGCTTACCTGGAACAGGACAATGCCGGCAACGGCGCCGTGGTTACCTTTACCGGCCGGGTCCGGGATAACAACTTAGGACTCAAAGTCTCCGGCTTGTACCTGGAGCATTATCCGGGTATGACCGAAAAATCGCTGGAAAAAATCCTGGAAACCGCTAACTCGCGCTGGGATATCGGCCGGATCCGGGTGATCCACAGAATAGGCCAGCTTAACCTCGGCGAACAAATTGTCTTTGTCGGTGTCACCAGCAAACATCGCCAGGATGCCTTTGCCGCCGCGGAATTCATCATGGACTACCTCAAGGTGCAAGCCCCGTTCTGGAAAAAAGAACTCACCGAAGCAGGTGAAAAGTGGCTCGACGCCCGCCACAGTGATACGGCTAAAGCGCAGCAGTGGGATTAATAGCATTATTATGAGCGTGTTAAGCAATAACGAACAACTCAGATACAGCCGTCAGATCATGTTAAATCAGATCGGCGAAGCAGGACAACAGGCGCTGCGCAACGCCAAGGTGCTGATTGTCGGCATGGGCGGCCTGGGCAACCCCACCGCCCTTTATCTGGCCTCGGCAGGTGTCGGTAACCTGTACCTTGCCGACGGAGACAACGTAGAAATCAGCAACCTGCCCCGGCAGATACTGTTTAGCGAAAACGATCTGCAAAACAATAAAGCCGATGTTGCCAGCGAAAAACTGCAACAGCAAAATCCGGAAATCAATATCGAAGTCATTGATGAAATGCTTGATGCTGAATTGGGGCCTTATTACCTGGATCTGGTGGATGTAGTCATAGATTGCTCCGACAACATCGCCACCCGATACTTGATGAACCAACTGTGCCTGGAGCACAAAGTGCCGCTGATTGTCGGCGCCGCCACCGGCTTTGACGGCCAGCACCTGCTGGTGGATCCGAGAAATCCCGACAGTGCCTGTTACCAGTGCCTGTTTCCCGCCAGTGAAAAAGCCCCGGTCAACAACTGCCAAAGCATAGGTATTCTCGGTCCGGTACTGGCGATTATTGCCGGTATGCAATCGTTAACCGCCATTAAGCTGCTCACCGCCAATAAGGTGGCGGTAAACCAACTCAGCCTGTTCGACGGCTTGTCCAACCAATGGCGGCAATTTACCTTGAATAAACAGGCGACATGCCCCGCCTGCGGCCGGGCTGCCAGCAAGTAAAGCCAGGAAAAAAATAGCGAACGCCGGATAAGTTTAAGCCCTCGGATAGAGGGCTTTTTTTGCTATAACAAATGAGGAAATTTTTTGTTGTACTGGAAAAGTTATTTAAATAAACCGGTATTGCGATCCGTCATGGCTTCTCGCCAGCCGCCAAGCCACTCCGATTTGGCGTTGGTATTTTGATATGGACAATTTTCTTTGTTTCTACCTAAGAGGCCTGCCTGGTAACCATTTGAAAATGCTCTGCCTAAACGATCTCTTTTTTGTCTTCTCATAGATAACACTCCATAACTCATTGATAATATATTATTAATTAGATACTTAGCGGTCTATGCTGAAATTCAGCCGACGAGTTATTTAAGAACAATTGCCCGGACAATGCAACCAGAAAAATCGTGAGAAAATGTCAACAAAAGTTGCATTTTGTAATTAAGGAAAGGCTGTTTATGACCTTAATATGACATTAATGTGATAAAACAAGTTATTAGCAAAAAGCTCATATAAAAAGATGTTATCCCGCACCTGATGTTTATAACAAAAGAATTTAAAAAATCCGCAGCCGGGTATTCGGCTGGCGAGAGAATAAACAGGGCAAAAGAAATTCATCGAATTTTTATCTGATCATGCAAAAAGAGATTGAAAAAGCAAAAGAAATGAACTAAATATTCGAGCGGAACCATAAATTTATTTTTTTTGAGTTTGAGCCTAATGAATACGACGGAAATTAATCAAGACAGCTTCAAAAGCAACCGTAAATTTTACGACGACAGAAATTATCCCAGGGGCATGAGCCGCTCGGGGGACTATACCTTAGCCGAGGTACAGCTCTTAGAACAATATGGCGTTGCCCTGAGCGAATTATCTTCAGGTAAAAGAGCTCCCATCAACGAGCAGGAGCAACACTTTGTTGAAGTATGCGAAGGTAAAGCAGAGCCGGAGCACAAAATTGAAAAAACCTGGCTGAAATACCAGAATAAAGTATTAACCCCGAAGCAATTCCATACCTTATTCGGTAAAGCCAAAATTGCCAGCGATAGCATGGCAAGCGAAGCGGTAGATCTCGACGACGAGTAAGCCGTCTAAGCACCTTGCACAAGCCACAGCCGTTACCCCCGAAGTAATGGCTGTAACATGCCTTCCAAGCCGTTTAATTTGATTTCATAAACCAGCGCCAGCTGCTGACCCAATTTCCCTTCAGGAAAACCATTGGCGTTAAACCACACCAGGTAGGGCTCGGGCAACTGCAATAATTTACGCCCGGCATATTTACCAAAAGGCATCACCTGGTTAATGGCCTCCACCATTAATCGCTCATTTTCTATCATATTATTTTCTTAAACTTTTCATAGCATTATTATTTATTTACCCCTTCCCGGATAACATAAGCACCGGCTTTGTTGCAGTTTTTTAACGGCTGACATAAAAGTGTCACAGCTTGTGCATACACTAGCCTCAAAAATAGCTTAGCCATCAGCTTAGCCAGCTCCCGGTTTTGGGTCTGGGCCGTCAAGCAGGCAGGAAAACAGGAATCCAAACATGTCTATCATACGCAAACGCAGCGCATCCCACAAAGCGTATATCCCAGCCAACGCCAGAGATAATCAGTATATCATTGCCGAGTTTCCGTTAACGGATGAACTTATCGGCAAATTTTCCCCGCAGTCGAGATCAGAGCAACAACCGCCCTATCTGCATTGCTACCAGGCACTGTCCGAACACTTCTTTAAACTCAGCGATGAATTTGAAATCACCAACAGTTTATTTATTGCCAATGACAAACTCGCCCGGGTCCGTTATAGCCAGGAAATGCATCAATGGCAAACCAACCAGCAGATATTGTTTTATTACAACCCCAGCTACCATGAATTACAAAAGTCATTTTTCGACCCGCATGTCCGGGCGAAAAAAGTCACCTTGCTATTCCTGTCAACCGGTGAAGATATCCGCTACAACGCCGCCCGCTTCCATGCCAGGATTTGTCTGCTGCTGGACAGGTTAAAACATGAATTAGCCGTAGAAAACCTGCACTTTCGCCTCAGGGATCATCAGCATTTAACCTATGATCTCAATGCCAGGAAAAAAGCGGTGATCAACAGCCAGGCGCACAAGTTACGGCCTATCCCCGAACGTTATGCCAGCCAGAACGTTGCCATCGATAAAAATATCTCCGCCATGACCTATGCCGTGGTCAATATTCCGGTCAGCAATAACCTGCTTAAGCTGGCCGAAATAGACCATCATTCCATGGATCCCTACAATCCTTTATATACGCTGATCGCCGATACGTTTACCCGGGTAACCAAGCAATATAATTTAAATAACGGCGCCCTGATAGCCAACGGCCTGGTACCCATAGTACGACAAAGTGAAGAGGAAGCCTTCAGACGTAGCGGCGAATTACAGATACTGGGAGTCAACCCGGAATCTCCGCCGTTTGGCATAGTGTGTAAATGGGATGCGCGGGAGTTGGTGGACAATATCCAGCTGGTTTTTATTGCCACGAAAAACGATCAGGGGGATTATGGCTATGGCCGCTTCCTCAACCAAATAGAGCTGGCGGTACGGCTGATGGCGTTCGAGCTGGCGTTATCGCCGGAAAAAGATGAAGTGATAGTACGCTTTCACCAGCATATTGCCTATAACCTCTAGCTGCCAGAGCAACAAGCCCCGGTTGACTGCCCGAATATCCCGATAAAGGCAGCCTTTCGGGTCGCCGTAAACTTGGCTGACTAGTCGTTTTTCAGCGCCGCCGGACGTTTTTGCAACTTACGCTGCAGGGTTCTGCGGTGCATGGATAACTGCCTGGCAGTGGCGGAAATATTGCCGTTATTAAACTTTAATGCCTGCTGGATATGCTGCCACTCCGCCTGCTCTGCCGACAATACATCTTCGGCTTGCGGGATTTCTGCCGGGATTTTTTTATCGTTGAGCGCCGCCAGCAAAGTAGAAGTATCCGCCGGCTTGGTCAGGTAGTCATCCGCTCCCAGCTTAATGGCATCCACCGCGGTGGCGATACTGGCAAAACCGGTTAACAGGATAATACGGCTGTTGGGACGTATTTTTCGCAGCGGCGTAATCAACTGCAAGCCGCTTTCATGCTCCAGCTTCATATCCAGCAAAATATAATCCGGCAGATAGCGATGGCAGGCAAGCAAGGCATCATTGGCATTGCTGGCGTGCCAGCAGCTAAAATCATACTTCTCTAACCGGCGTTTAACGGTATTGGCGAAAACTTCATCGTCTTCAATTATTAATAACTTCATCCCTTCACTCACTTCCTTACTATCTACTTTTACATTATGTCGAATAAGCACCAGGGTGTGCTAACGGCAGACTCAAGGTAACCAGGGCGCCGCCGTCAATATGATTGGTTAACTCCAGCTTGGCTCCCAGCCTTTCCAGGCTGGCATGACTGAGAAAAACCGCCATACCCAGCCCCTGCTCACTGGAGACCGGCTCGACCCCCAGCTCTGCCAGTTTCGACAAGGTAAAACCGGCGCCAAAATCACGGATAGAAAACTGCCATAGCCCTTTTTGATAAAGGCTTTTCAGCTCTATGGTATCGCTGTTATTGGCCTTGGTGGCCCTTACGCCGTTATTGACTAAATTCAGGATCGCCGGCAACAGGGTAACATCGGCAATCACCGCCGCCTGCTCCGGACTTGGCTGATCCTTGTCGGCAATTTCCCCGGCGCTTTGCTCACAGATGAGCACAGAATGGATATCCGGGTAATTGATGCCGATATGCTGCTGGATCTCTTCAATAATATCCTGACAACTCATCTGCTGGGTGGTTTGCTCTTTTAAATCCAGCGCCAGCTGACGAAATTCCTGCAGGTTCTTCTGACATCGTTTTAACTGCTGCTGCATCTCGCTCACGGCTTTATCTTCGGGGTAGTCTTCACTGAGTTCATCCGCCAGCAACTGCACCGTGGCAATGGGGGTTGCCAGCTGATGGGTCACCTGCGCCGAGGCGACCCCGAGAGAAATGATTTTTTCCTGCTTTAACTGCTCTTCGCGAAAAGCCGCTATCGCCAGCTCTCTTTTATTAATGGCCCGCGCCATATTGCCGACCACAAACGCCACCACTATGCTGGAGAATAAAAAGTTGATCCACATGGCAATAAAATGCCCCTGCATATTGCCGTGCATCATATTCATCGGCAGCAACCACAGCAGTACGCTGTAAGATAAAATGGCCGCCAAGGTAGTACTCACCAACATCACAGGGGTTAAGGTAACCGCCGCGATAGCGATGGGGATCAACAACAAAGACACAAAAGCATTGGTAGCACCGCCGCTGAAATATAGCAGCAAGGATAAAAACAGGATGTCGGCAAAAATCTGCGCAAACACCGCATACTGGCCCGCAACCTTGTCTTTGCGGTAGCAAAAATAACTGACCAGGGTAAAAACAATTTCCAGGGCGACAATGCTGAATAAGGGCAAAAGCTGTAGCTGATAATGCAAGCCCAAATAAACAAATAAGATCAACAATACCTGGATCACTATGGCGGCAACACGCAGCTCAATAATGGTATGTAATTGACTTTTTCTTTTTAAAAACAAGCGAAATCCCCTGTTAATCCTTAACCTGCAGGCAAAAGCGGCCATATCATCACCGCTGAAATAAACTTGCCCTATTTTACGCTTTTTTACCTCAAAGCCAAAAACAAATAGACATCTAAACGTCCATTTACTATATTAATCACCATAAACATAGACTAGCGCAATAAACTGATACGAAAACCGGTCAGTTAGCCCAAGAGAATTTATTAACAAGGGAATTATTTTGACTAAAGCATTACAGCAAGCAACATTAGCCGGTGGCTGTTTCTGGTGTATCGAAGCCGCTTATAACAGCCTTGTCGGTATAAAAAGTGCCGTTTCCGGCTATATGGGAGGTGAGACTCAGGATCCCACCTATGAAAAAGTATGTAAGGGCAACACCGGCCATGCCGAGGTGGTGCAGCTGAGCTTTGATCCAACCCTGATCAGCTACCGGGAAATTTTGGAGATCTTCTTTGCCCTGCACAATCCCACTCAGCTCAACCGCCAGGGTAATGATGTCGGCAGCCAGTACCGCTCGGCGATCTTTTTCCACGACGAAAAACAAAAGCAACTTGCCGCCGATATCATCAAGGAAATCACCCGGGACGAAGTTTGGCCGGACCCGGTAGTCACCCAGTTGGAGCCGTTAAACACCTTTTACAGCGGCGAAGCATATCACCAGGATTATTTTCGCAACAACCCTGAAAACCAGTATTGCCAGGCGGTGGTTTCTCCGAAGCTGGCCAAGTTTAAGCAGACCTTTGCTGCGAAGTTAAAGTAACTTGAGTTATAAGACGGACACTTCCTCACAGTAGCCGATGATCCGCCTATATCCAGGGCATCTAACATTAGTCCCTTCCTTTAGAAGGCAAAAAGCCGGTAATAATATACCGGCTTTTTCTTTACCCAAAGCAAATACGTTCAGGTTAATACATTAAGGTATATAACTTACGGCGATAGGTATTCACCAGAGGATCCCCGTCCGGCAATGCCTTAAGCACATCCAGCAATAAATCTTTGCTGGCAACATCCGAGCGATCTTTTTGCGCCAGTGAAAACAACAAGGCTAAAGCATCTTCATGGCGGTTTACCTGGCTGTATTGCGCCGCCAGCTTATGCTGTAACTCTACATTGCCGGGGTCTTGAGTAACTTCCTGCTCCAGCGCCTGTAATTCAGGAGAGTTGGCCGCCTGTGCCGCCAGTTCAAGTTTGGCTTTTAACGACTGATAATAGCTGTCCTGATCCACCATCTTGATGGTCGCCAACAACTGCTCTGCTTCTGCCGTTTTGCCGGTTTGAATATAAACATCAATCAGGGTCAGTTTGATATCCGCCCTTTCGCTATCGAGCTGATGTGCTTTGGCAATAGCAGCAAACGCTTCACTGGGATTATCATCCGCCAATGCCTGGCGCGCCTGGGCCAGTAAAGTGTCTTGCTCTTTCGGCAAGTGTTTCGCTAAAAACTCATCTATGGCTTCATCGCCTTGCGGACCGCTCAGGCCATCAATTGGCTGGCCGTCTTTAACCAGTACAGCCGTAGGCAAGCCCTGAATGCCAAACTGCATCGCCACCTGCTGCTGCGCCTGGCAATCAACTGATGCCAATAACACATGCTCACCTGCAGCAGACAGTTTAGCGGCAAGCTTATCTTTTAGTTCGATACTCTCCGGGACTTGCTCGGCCCAGAAAGCCACCAGGATCAATTTATTTTTAGACTCTTCAACGATGACTTGTTGAAAGTTATCCAGGGTCATTTCGACCATATTTTGGGGCAAAGAGTTTGAGATCACAGAGGGTTCCAATATCGGTTAACTTAACTTGTTATTTGGGGGCAAAACCGCTACTTACAAGAGCAATCACCAACTTATCCCCCAAAGCCGGTAAAATCAGCACAGAAGCTGAAACTTCTGTGCTTGATCAAAAAGGTAACTTATTGCACCGCTTTTAACAATTCACGGGCAATGATCACTTTCTGGATTTCACTGGTGCCTTCATATATCGAAGTAATACGTACATCTCGGGCATAACGCTCCAGCGGATATTCTTTAATATAACCGGCCCCCCCCATCATTTGCAGCGCGTCATAACAGGCCAGGTTTGCTTTTTCAGAAGCAAATAACTTGGCCATAGAGGCGGCCTGGGAAAATGCCAGCCCCTGTTCTTTATTACACGCCGCCTGCATCAGCAATAAGCGTGCAGCTTCCAGGTCGGTATAACGATCCGCCAGTTTCCATTGCAGCCCCTGGAAGTTGGCCAATACTTGACCAAATTGCTGGCGCTCGGTCATGTACTGACGGGCATAATCCATCGCTGCCAGGCCGACACCCAAGGCTAACGAACCTATACCGATGCGGCCACCGGCCAACTCGCCTACGGCAATAGCAAAACCTTTGTTTTCTTGCCCTAACATGGCGCTTGCCGGCACACGGCAATTTTCAAAGTACACTTCATTGGTAGGTGAAGCCTTTTGCCCCATTTTGTCTTCGCTTTTACCGATCACCATACCTTGGGTACCGGCTTCAACGATAAAGCAGGATATACCTTTGCCCTTGCCTGCTTCCGGGTCGGTTACCGCCCACACCACAAAAACCCCGGCAAAGGTGCCACTGGTGATAAAAATTTTACTGCCGTTGATCACATAATCATCACCGTCTTTTACCGCCGTGGTTTTCATACCGGCAGGGTCCGATCCGGCAACCGCTTCCGTTAGGCAGAAACCACCGGCCTTGTATTCACCCGAGCAAATTTTTGGCAAATATTTCTGCTTTTGCTCTTTATCGCCTACCGCCTGGATCACTTCCGCCACCATGTTGGTTACCGAAGTGGTTACCGCCGTAGAGGCACAGGCCCGGGCAAGTTCGGTGATCGCTAAACTAAAGGCAACACTGCCGGCTTCAACACCACCATATTCACTGCTGATGTTTAATCCCATAAATCCCAATTCGGCTAACTTGGCTAAGTTTTCCTGAAAAAGCTGCTGGTCATTATCTGCATCCAGATCGGCAGCAACCGGCGCCAGTTCGCTGTCAGCAAACTTACGCGCCATATCTTGTATCATGACTTGTTCTTCACTAAGGGAGAGATCCATAATTAAACCCTGTATATTCTTATCATCTTCTTAAATTACGCATAAGATACACTTTTTCACTGATTATGCTACTTCCTGAAAACATCGAATAAATGTTAGGGCATGACTTTGTACACAGAAAGTGACAAACTAGGTATTTAAGTTAGCAGATACCGAATTTCTTAAATACGCAAAGGACTATAACCAGGGTAGGAAAATGTCTATTTCGTTTGCCAATAAACTCAAGCTGGTCAGAACCGCGATCGGTAAAAATCAGCAATTTTTTGCCGATATACTCGATATTCCCATTAGTCAATACCTGGCCTACGAAACCGGGGAAAGAGAAGTTTGCGCCAAGGAATTAAAAGCGATTTGCTCTCACCCGGATTGTATACGTTACACTCTGTGGGTAATGACAGATCAAACCAATGCCTTAGCCGGGCAGATAGCCCCAGGAGACCCTTCACCGTTAAAATTAGCCGAACAGGAAGACAATAAGGATAGTTTTGATTATCAGTTTATTGAGGCCACTGAAGAAGCACTGCAACTGTTTTGTCAGTTGGACTGGTTTACTCCCAACACCAAAACAGCAAATTTTAACGATTGCGCCCGATTATTGTTAAAAGATGTAAAAGGGGTAGTAGAGTTACATTATCAGGTCAAAGAAAGCGAGACAACTTGCTCCCTTCCTAATCATAAATCATAGGAATAATTAAACTCAAAAAAGAGCAAGCTAACGCCGTTTATTCTCTGAAACAACTTAACTTGCAAGGTTTTCTCTAGCGAAAGGAACGCGGATTAAACTCAGCCGAGGGTTCAGATTTACCGTATTGAAATCTCTCTCTTATCGACTCTTTTTGGACTTTTTGATAATAAGTTTTAGCCTTTTCCAATTGTGGTTTAAGTTGCTGATATTGATCGATACCATTGCTATTACTCAAACTATCACCTATCGCTAAAACTATTTTTTCTGCTTCAGTCAACTTTTTATTGCCATCCCTCACAGGACCAGCATTAAAAATCAGGTTTTCCAGTCTGCGATGCATTAACAGCAAAGCAATGGCGATAAACATTAACAAATATATGAAATCCATTTTACTTTCTCCTTCGTATTTAGTCGCCTTATTTCAGCACAGCACTATCAGCAAAACGCCTAGCTATTGCTTGCTTATTCTTCATATTGATGATGGCACTAATAATCATCAAAGAAACGATACTCAACCTCACAATATTAATAGTCGGAGTATATAAGTCCCATAACCACCAATGTGTTCGGTTACCACTTTCAATAATATCAATATGCATCGCCAGAAAGAAAAATACATTTATTATCAATAAGTACATGACAACAGATGCCACCCGACTATGCGGAATCCTAAATAGCAAATGTATTATAATAATCGCGATAATACTTAACGAATCAAATTGGACCCAACGTAAATAAAAATCAGTACCACTATAGGTATCCATATCAATAAAGATTGAAAAGGTTTCAGCGGTAATGATTATATTTAACAATAATATACCGGAAACAATAAAAACTGACTTTTGTTCACGCCAGTTTTTAGCGAGCAGTAAAAATGCCGCAAGAAACAGGAAAATTTTCACAAAATCAAAAATTCCTAATAGATAGGCATTCTCAGGTGAATACAACATAATTATTATTCACCCGGCGGCATAATTATTGTAATATGACTGGTAATTACCCCACAAGATCGCTTGTTCGGCGGAATATAAACCCCTCCACTAGTACCAGCAGAAACAAATTTCAACAAAGACAACTCAACGGTTTTATTTAATAATTTTTTATTGTTTTTCATAGATTAATTCCCTCTATATCCAGTTTATAAATTAAAACGTCAGAGATTGTTAGCTCTACTCATTTTGCTAATTTACCTAGCGCTAAATTAATACAGGATTTTTATATATCGCAGAACCCCGACACAGGAGCTTGATAAAGAAAAGTCGACAAGTTTGCCGCAACTGATAAATTTTACTTATTGCCCTTCTAGCAAGGTAGAAGCCAAAGCAAAAATAAGAGTGAGCTTTCCTTAACGTCGATCAACAAAAGTCCATTTAGCATCTTCATATTTACACGACTTTAACAAAGCCGTCAACCATTATTTCTTATAAAAAGCTTAATAGTTTGTTCATTTTTCCATAACATTCAAACAAATAACAGCAATTTTTAGCCAGATAACACAAAACGCGCCAGGGCGCGTTTTGTGTTAATGATTTAACTTAGAGTTAATCTAGCAGCAGAATTTATTAATGTTATGCTTTCAGCTGCTATTACATTTTTTAAAAGTTAAGCAAGCACAAACCATAACAAACCCGCCCCCAGTAATAAACGGTAGATAACAAAAGGCATCATGCCCAATTTATCCACCAGGATCAGAAAATAATGGATACAGGCATAGGCACTGATAAACGAGAGCACACTGCCAAGTATCATCGGCTGCCAGTCTACCCCTTCACCTGACGTCAGCAGCTTCATGGTTAAATAACCGCCCGCCATGGCAATCCCGGGAATGGATAATAAAAAAGAAAAACGCGCGGCATTGGTGCGGCTTAATCCCAACATCAAGCCTATGGTCATGGTAATACCGGAGCGGGAAGTGCCGGGGATCAAGGCCAGTGCCTGGGAAAAACCTATCAGCATTGCCCCTTTAAAACCCAGTTTTTCCAAACTGACATTTTGTTTCGCCTTAATATCGGCAAAACCAAGCAAGGCACCGAATAAAAGTGTGGTAGCGGCAATCACTAAGGCCGAACGTGAATACTCTTCAATAAAATCTTTACCGAAATAGCCGGTCAAGCCCAAAGGAATGCTGGCAAACAGGATCCACCAGGCCAGTTTTCCGTCAAAATTGCCATCATTGCCGTCAACCGTGACTTTACCCCTGGCTAAAGTCCCTACCCAGGCAACCAGCATGCTGCCGACTTCCTTGCGAAAATAGAGCATAACCGCCAATAAGGTACCGACATGCACCGCAACATCATAAGCCAGCCCCTGATCCGCCCAGCCCAAAAGCTGGGAGGGTAAAATTAAATGCGCCGAGCTGGAGATAGGTAAGAATTCCGTTAATCCCTGGATCAAGGCTAAAATGAAAATTTCTATGGTACTCATATTCAGGTTAATACCTATTGTTATCGCTAATGGTCATTAGCTTTTATTGTCAATAAAGTCGTTTAAGGTTTGCTGATGGCACTCGCTTCAGCTTCGTTTTTCTTCAGCGCTTTCAAATAAAGGCAGCCTGCGCCTTACCAGTTAAGCGATACTTTCTGCAATTTTTGGCTGGATTTATCGTAAGCGCGCCATAACTCCCGGTAGCTTCGTTTTACAACCGGGTGGATCAAGTCTCCGGCAATTTCCGCAAGCGGCCATAATACAAAAGCATTGTGACAAATTTCATGACGTGGGATTTGTGCCGGCTGTTCGAGAATCAAGTCATCAAAAAGCAGCAAGTCTAAATCTAAGGTACGCGGGCTATATTTCTTGGCATCCGGGGTACGGCCATTGGCATATTCGATTTCCCGTAAACAGGCGGCCACAGCTTCAACACTTTCATCGGTTTGCAGGCCGATCACCATATTATAAAAAGCGCTGCCGGCAAAACCAACCGCCTCGCTTTCAAACAGCGACGACAGGGTTAATTGGCCATAATGCTCGGCCAGCGCCGTTAATCCCTGTTTAACATGAAACTCACGGTCAACATTGGTGCCCAGTGAAATATATACCTGTGCCATTAACTGCGACTGCCTCTTTCGATTTCTACACCAACAGTCGCGGCATTAAATACCGCCCCTGGCTTGCCGATTTTTAACTTCAGCCAGGGAATGCTGTGACTTATCATTAAATATTCGGCTATACGCTCTGCCAAAGTTTCAATCAGATCAACCGGGTTGCTATTGGCAAAGGTTTCTATCTCCTGGGATATTTGCGCATAATCCAGGGTTTTTGCCAGTTCGTCATTTTCTGCGGCGGCAGCGGTATGCCAACCCATTTGCAGGTCGATGACCAGCTTCTGCTTGATCTCTTTTTCCCACTGATAAAAACCAATAGTGGTCTGAATAGTTAAGCCTTCTATATATACCTTATCCATACATTGTTCCCTAGTTGAAATATCAGTGAAAAAACGCCCCGTTTTTTTGCCGACTTTTTGCTCACCTTTTATTGAGAGAGCAAGCAGAAAAGAGCGCCAGGAAAAGCAGCAAAAAAATTATTTTGCGAGTTTACCTGTGCAGGTCTGGAAAAACTACCTTAGTAAGCGATACAATGCTAAATCAGTTAATAATTGTGTGATTATTAGGCATTTAAAAGGACATCGGCTTATCACTCCTCTTTTGATAACTTTGGCTATGACAGTTGTTGCCTATTTGATTGGTTCGATTTCCTCTGCCATTTTAATCTGCAAACTACTGGGTTTGCCGGATCCCCGCACCCAGGGCTCACATAATCCAGGTGCCACCAATGTGCTGCGCATCAGTAATAAACTCACCGCCGCCACCGTTTTACTGCTTGATATCCTAAAAGGCACCATTCCTGTTTGGGCCGCCTATTTTCTTGGTATCGACCCGATATTTCTCGGGGTGATCGCCGTTGCCGCCTGTTTAGGGCATATGTACCCGGTATTTTTTCAGTTTAAGGGTGGAAAAGCGGTTGCTACCGCCTTTGGGGTATTGCTGCCGATAGGACTGGACTTAGGCGGCTTGCTGATATTAACCTGGCTGCTGGTGGCTAAAACCACGCGATATTCCAGCCTGGCGGCAATCGTGACGGTATCGCTGGCGCCGGTATATACCTGGTTATTAAAACCTGTTTATGTCACACCGGTGATCATGCTTTCCCTGCTGATCATCTTTCGCCATAAAGACAATATTGTCCGTTTACTTAAAGGGGAAGAAAGTAAGATCTCCTTCAACAAATCTCCCCCAAAATAAGTTCGCTTAAATTGGAGCTTAGATAGGATCCAGGGTATCCAGCGGCCAGCGCGGCGTTGCCTTAAAGGTCAAATCCGCCGATACCCCGGATTTTAGCCGCTGCATACCGGCATAAGCGATCATCGCGCCGTTATCGGTACAAAATTCCGGTCTGGGGTAATAAACACCGCCGCCGAGTTTCTTGGTGACTTCTTCAAGTTTTGCGCGAATCGCTTTATTGGCACTCACGCCACCGGCCACCACCAAACGGTTTAAGCCACATTGCTCCAGGGCCCGGCGACATTTTATCGCCAGGGTAGCCACTACCGCATCCTGAAAAGCCCAGGCAACATCGGCCTTGGTTTGCTCATCCATCACTTCTTTATGAATACAGTTGGCGGCAGAGGTTTTTAAACCGCTAAAGCTAAAATCAAGCCCCGGCCGGTCAGTCATAGGACGCGGAAATTTAAAACGCCCCGGCGTGCCCGCTTCCGCCATTTTTGACAATACCGGTCCGCCCGGGTAATCAAGCCCCAGTAACTTAGCCGTTTTATCAAAGGCTTCACCCGCGGCATCATCCACAGACTCCCCCAGTAACTCATAATGGCCGATACCGTCCACCCTGACCAGCTGGGTATGGCCGCCGGAGATCAATAAAGCAACAAAAGGAAATTCCGGAACATCGTCCTCGAGCATAGGCGCCAGTAAATGCCCTTCCATATGGTGTACAGGTACAGCGGGCAAGTCCCAGCCATAAGCCAGGCTGCGCCCGATAGAGCAGCCCACCAATAAGGCGCCCACCAAGCCGGGGCCGGCAGTATAGGCAACACCGTCTAAATCTTCTGGTTTAAGGTTCGCCTCAGCCATGACTTCCTCAATTAGAGGAATGGTTTTACGCACATGATCTCTTGATGCCAGCTCGGGGACTACTCCGCCGTAATCGGCATGAACGGCAATTTGACTATATAAACGATGCGCCATAATGCCCTGCTCATCATCATAAATGGCAATGCCGGTTTCATCACAAGAGGTTTCTATCCCCAAAATTCGCATAGACTATGACTCCAAAAAATTAACGACGGGATTTTACTCTCTCTTGAAGTAATTAACCAGCTTTAAGGCGATTTATAACTTTACATCGGGCAAACACGGGATTAGAATATGTCACCCATTTTTAATAGAGGCGGTGGTAATTCAACCAGTCAGGTTTTTTTATTCACCCATTTATATAGATACATTTAAGGTAGATAGGCAACATGCCAGTAATTAAAGTAAGAGAAAACGAACCATTTGACGTTGCATTACGTCGTTTCAAGCGCTCATGTGAAAAAGCAGGTATCCTTTCAGAAGTTCGTCGTCGCGAATCTTATGAAAAGCCGACTTGGGAACGTAAGCGTAAAAAAGCTGCTGCTGTTAAGCGCGCTGCTAAAAAGCTTTCTCGTGAGAACGCACGTCGCGTTCGCATGTACTAAGAATCCCTTAGTACTTACTGAGACTGTAGCATGAGTCTACTTACCCAACTCAAAGATGAGATGAAAAACGCGATGCGTGCCAAAGACAAAGTACGTCTTGGCGTTATTCGTATGGCGTTGTCTGCTATTAAGCAGATCGAAATCGATGAGAAAACTGAATTGAATGACGATGGCATTATCGCGGTATTAACCAAAATGGTTAAGCAGCGTAAAGAATCCATCGCTATGTTCACTGATGGTGGACGAGATGAAATGGCCGCAGCCGAAGCTGCCGAAGTCGTGGTCCTGGAAGAATTTCTTCCGGCGCCCCTGACAGCCGATGAAATCGACAAAATGATTTCTGATGCCATTTCACAATCCGGTGCGGCCTCAATGGCTGACATGGGTAAAGTCATGGCAGTATTAAAACCGGCAATGCAAGGTAAAGCCGATTTGGGCGCAGTCAGCGGTCAGGTCAGAGCCAAGCTAAACGCTTAACCGGCACTTTAATCTCCCGACAAAAAAACCGCGATTGCTTCTGCCTCGCGGTTTTATTTTTTTCTGAAACATGTAAAATTGTTTCAAGCACTCCCGCCGTTATTTTTGTGATTGCTAAAGGTACCTGAAAACGTGGCAAAAACCGGACTCATTTCCCGACAGTTTATCGATGACTTATTGGCCCGGGCTGATATCGTTGAACTTATAGATGCGCGTGTACCGTTAAAAAAAGCAGGAAAAAACTACCAGGCCTGCTGTCCTTTCCATACCGAAAAATCTCCGTCATTTACCGTCAGCCAGGACAAGCAGTTCTATCATTGCTTCGGCTGCGGCGAACACGGCAACGCCATTTCCTTTTTGATGGAATTCGACCGGCTGGAATTTGTTGATGCCATCGAAGAACTGGCATCACTCAATAATATGGAAGTGGTGCGGGAGCAAACCAACCAAAGTCCCGCCCAGCAAATAAAACAACAGCAAGCCTATCTGCAAAAGCAGGATGACTACGAGTTGCTCGGGCAAATCAGTAAATTTTACCAGCAGCAGTTAAAAGTCGCCGTCGATAAAGACACCGCCATTGAATACTTGAAAGGCCGGGGTCTGAGCGGCGAGATCGTTAAACGCTTCGGCATAGGTTATATCAGCGATGCCTGGGACGGCATGATGAAAGTCTTTGGCGGCAACCATCAAGTAAGCCAACAGCTGGTAGATTTGGGCATGGCTATTCAGGGGGAGAAAAACCGCCCCTACGACAGGTTCCGTGGCCGGATCATGTTTCCTATCCGCGATAAACGCGGCAAGGTCATAGGTTTCGGCGGCCGGGTGCTGGCAGACGGCACCCCGAAATACCTGAACTCGCCGGAAACCCGGGTTTATCATAAAGGCCAGGAATTATACGGCCTGTATGAAGCCAAACAGGCCAATAAGCAACTAGAGCGCTTGGTGGTAGTTGAAGGGTATATGGATGTGGTGGCCCTGGCCCAGCACGGCGTGGATTATGCCGTGGCATCATTAGGCACCTCGACCACGGGCGAACAATTGCAAACCCTGTTTCGTACCGTCAAAGAAGTCATTTGCTGTTACGACGGCGACCGGGCCGGCCGTGATGCCGCCTGGCGCGCGATGGAAAATGCCCTGCCGCTGGTGCGCGACGGTTACTCCCTCAAGTTCGTGTTTTTACCCGACGGCGAAGATCCCGACTCCCTGGTACGCGAGCAGGGACAAGAAGCCTTCGAAAAAATTCTCGACGGCGCCACGCCATTATCAAAGTTCCTGTTCGAACATTTGCTGGCTTCGGTCGATATGAATTCCCTGGAAGGCAAGTCTGCGTTGGTGGACTCTTTCCAGCCGTTTTTACAAAAAATGCCCGACAGCATTTTAAAAGACTCGATCATCAATGAGCTGGCCAATAACTTCGGCACCGGCAGCGAACAGCTCCAGGCCAAGCTCAATAAAAACCTCGGCCAGGAAAGCAAACCGGCGCCCAAGCAAAAACAGCCGAAAGTCACTCCGGTCAGGCTGGCTATTGCATTATTGCTTGAGCATCCCCATATAGTAAAAGCATTGCCGGATCCCTCGATATTACAGCAGTTAAACGTACCCGGGATCCCGCTATTATGCCAGTTGGTAAACCTGTGCCAGCAAAATCCGGACATTAACAGCGCACAATTGCTGGAATATTTCCGCGATACCGAGCAGGGAACACAGCTGAACAAACTCATGTGCTGGCAGCATCATGTTGAAGCCGATGCTGCCGAAGATGTTTTTTTAGACAGTATTGAAAAATTACTCAACACTTTTGTCGAACAAAGAACAGAAGTGTTATTACAAAAAGCGCGAACAGGCCAGATGACCCAGGTTGAAAAACAGGAACTTCAGGCGCTGCTAAACGCATAATACGATACCAATAGCAACAAAGACTATAATTAAATCAATGCTAATTTAGTATCGAAAACGTTTATTGCTGGAAATTTATCCGTGGCTTTGCTACAATTTCCTGCTTTATTTTTTCTTATTTTGATAGCCCTACATAGGTGGACACTCGTCAATGGTTCAAGCCCCACAATCCAGACTTAAAGAGTTAATAACCAAAGGTAAAGAGCAAGGATACTTAACCTTTGCCGAGGTTAACGATCATCTTCCTCAGGATATTATCGATTCCGATCAGGTTGAAGACATCATTCGAATGATCAACGACATGGGTATCCAGGTGTTTGAAAACGCACCGGATACGGATACGTTGATGATGAGTGAAGCCAATACCGATGAAGATGCTGCAGAAGCTGCCGCGGCGGCGCTGGCAACGGTAGAAAGCGAAATCGGCCGCACAACCGACCCGGTACGTATGTATATGCGTGAAATGGGTACCGTTGAGCTGTTAACCCGCAAGGGCGAGATCGTTATCGCCAAACGCATCGAAGAAGGTATCAAGGAAGTACAACACAGCGTTGCCGAATACCCGCCGGCCATCAACTTCCTGTTGGAGCAATGGGATAACTTTGTTGCCGAAGAAATTCGCTTAAGCGACATCATAGTCGGCTTTTTGGATCCGGATGCCGAAGACGACGATATCGCTGCCGCAGCCACCCATATCGGTTCAGAGCTGTCAGATGAAGATCTGAAAGATGAAGATGCAGATCTCGACGATGACGAAGACAGCGACAGCGATGAGGACGATGAAGAAACCGGTCCTGATCCTGAGTTGGCGAAAGAAAAGTTCGCCCAGCTACGTGCCGCTTACGAGCATGCCAATAAGATCATCGACGAAAAAGGCCGCGGCCACGCCGATTCTCAAGTTGCCATCGACGGTATCGCCGATGTTTTCAAAGAGTTCCGCTTAATTCCTAAAGTATTTGACCGCCTGGTGAAAAACATGCGCAGCGTGATGGACCGTTTACGTGTTCAAGAACGTTTGATCATGAAACACTGTGTGGTTGGCGCAGGCATGCCAAAAGCGACTTTCATCAAGATTTTCCCGGGTAATGAAACCTCAAAAGACTGGTTTGAAGCGCAAAAGAATGCCGGCGAACCTTATTCAGCCAAATTGGCCGATGTTGAGCAGGACGTTGAACGTTGTATCTACAAACTCAACATGCTTGAACAGGAAACCTTCCTGAATGTTCACGGTATTAAAGACATCAACCGTCGTATGTCAATCGGTGAAGCGAAAGCCCGCCGTGCCAAGAAAGAAATGGTTGAAGCCAACTTACGTCTGGTTATTTCAATCGCCAAGAAATACACCAACCGTGGTTTGCAATTCCTGGATCTGATCCAGGAAGGTAATATCGGCCTGATGAAAGCGGTGGATAAATTCGAATACCGTCGCGGTTACAAGTTCTCGACTTATGCCACCTGGTGGATCCGTCAGGCGATCACCCGCTCCATTGCCGATCAGGCCAGAACTATCCGTATTCCGGTACATATGATCGAAACCATCAACAAGCTTAACCGTGTTTCCCGCCAGATGTTGCAGGAAATGGGTCGCGAGCCGACGCCGGAAGAATTGGCCGAGCGCATGATAATGCCGGAAGATAAAATCCGTAAGGTATTAAAAATTGCCAAAGAGCCGATCTCCATGGAAACCCCGATCGGTGATGATGAAGATTCGCACTTAGGTGACTTTATTGAAGATGGCAGCGGTGAATTGCCTGTTGATTCAGCCACTTCTGAAAACCTGAAAAATGCCACCCACGAAGTGCTTGCCGGTTTAACCGCCCGTGAAGCCAAGGTATTAAGAATGCGTTTCGGTATTGATATGAATACCGACCATACCTTGGAAGAAGTGGGTAAACAGTTTGACGTTACCCGTGAGCGTATTCGTCAGATTGAAGCGAAAGCCTTACGTAAGCTTCGCCACCCGTCCCGTTCAGAGCAGCTGAAAAGCTTCTTAGACGGTGAATAGACACGGAGCGTAAGTACATTCTTACTGTTAATAGGAAGCATGTTTATCTCAGATAAACATGCTTTTTTTATGTCTGGAATTTGCTAGCCAATAAAAACGTTTGTATCTCCCCTCTTCCCGCGAAAGCCCTGAAAACTGGATTTTTCTTCTTTCACAATAAATACTTAACCTACCCCACACCAAGATGGAACCGCCATGTGTAAAGCCTTGTCCTTATCATTTATCCTGTCGGTAGTCGTTTTTTCTCCCCTTGACGCCCTTGCTCACGATAACCAGAACTTAGAATTCACCCCTTTTGTCGGCTATCGCTTAGACGGCGATTTTGAGCAAACCGATCCGGCAACAGGAATAGAAACCGAACTTTCACTGGAGGATAAATCCAGTTACGGTTTTAGTATCGCCTGGCCCTATTCAGACCAGCGACAGGGGGAGTTTTTGATCAGCCATTATCAGACAGACTTTACCAGCCATAACGCAAGTTCATTCTCGACGCATAACAAGATTGATGTTACTTATCTGCATATTGGCGGCAATGTACCGCTCACTCATGTCCCCGTGCCGATAAAATTTTCCGGTGGTTTAGGACTTACCTACCTGGCGCCGCAAAGCTCACGTTTTGACAGTGAAAGCCAGTTTTCAATCAATCTCGGCTTACAAACACGTTTGCCCATCAATGAGCAGCTGGCTTTTCGTGTCGACGCCCGAGTATTTGCCACTTTCTTCGACAGCGACGGCGAGTTATTTTGCAGTAACCAGGGGTGTATCGCCTCGGTTTCCAGTGATTTATGGTTGCAGGGAGAGATCACCGCCGGACTGAGCTTTAGCTTTTAAATTCTTTATTCGGGTGCTGCATGTTCAGGCGCCGTTAAAAACGCTTTATCGGTTAACGAATGTAAAAACGCCAGTAAGTCATGCCTTTCCCTGGTCGTTAAGGTAAAACCTTTCATAAAGGGACTTTTCAGGATGTTTTTACGGCCGTCTCCCCGGTAGGGGCCTTGGATGATATTTCTGCCGCCATCCGCATAAAAGTCAATCACCTGCTCCAGCGTCTTGATACTGCCATCATGCATATAAGGAGCAGTGACGGCAACATTTCTCAGGGTAGGCGCACGAAAACGGCCGTTATCGGCAGACAGGGTGCTGATTTCTGCCAGGCCATTGTCCTCAACCGGGTAGAGGGACGCTCCGTCAACATTATATAAGCCGATATTGTGAAACGGCCTCCGGTCAATTAACTGCTTCTCATGGCCGGTTGACTGGGTAAAATTAAAACCACCGTGGCAATGATGGCATTCGAGCCTTTCCGAAAAAAACAAATTCATACCGCGAATCGCTTCCTCCGGCAACGCCGAATCGTCCCGCCAGTAAGCATAATGATCAAAGGGGGAATCAAAGGAAATTAAACTGCGAACAAAACTTGCCAGCGCTTTGGTGATCAAGTCAAAACTAACCTCCTCGCTGCCAAAAATAAAGGAAAAATCATCGGGAAACGCCTGACGAAAAAGCGCGCGATAAGCCGGTGTCTGGAAACGGGCCAGTACCTCTTGCTCATGGTTAGTGATCCCCAACTCTACCGGAGATTCGCTAAACATAGGCAATAACAGCTGAAGCTCTATGCTGGTTAAACCGTCGTGAGCCCAGGTCAGGGTTTTGTTATAGGCAATATTCACCAGGGCCGGAGCATTACGCCTGTGTATATCACCGGTAGAACCTACCGAAGTAGCCAGGGGCTCGGCAAAGGCATATTCCTGTAAATGGCAACTGGCACAAGACTGGGTTTGATTGGCAGACAGGTTTTTATCATAAAACAGCATCCGCCCCAGTGACACTTTTTCAGCGGACATAGGATTATCTGCCGGTACCTGGGGCTTAGGAAAACCGTCGATTATCGGCCATTGATAACCTTCGACCTCCTGGTTTTTTCCACAGCCGGTCAGCCAAAAGCCCATCAGCAGGGATAATATCAATAGCCGGATCCTTGAGGAAGAAATACTTGTTTTTAAATTAATCATCACTGCCCCGGAACAAGCGGGATTCAGGCTCGCTGAGGTTGGCCAGTATCTGTCGGCAATGGGGATTTTCCGGGGCAGACTGGCAACTCTTTTCTCTGGTTAATGTTACCTGGGTTAATAAACGAGATAAATCCAGGCGCAGCTCAGGGGTCTTGCTGTCAAAGGCAAATTCAAACTGAAAACGGTTTGGCTGGCGGCACTCCTCTGCCGGGGGCCTTACCGGACTGACAGCCGAACAACCGGTAGAGCCTAAATGAAATAACCAGGTATCATCTTTTGAAACCATCTCAAGCCGTAAAAACTTATGGCCGGTACGCCAGACCCAAAACATGGATGGCTCATTCAGCGGGCTTTTTTGTGTCAGCGGATTTTGATGATTTAAACTAAAAGGAACCCCCAAAGTAAAACGTATCCGGCTTATGCTCGAAAGCTCAAAGGAAGGTGCCAAGGCTAACTGCCAGTTGCCCGAAGTAGCATCCCTGTCATCAGGCGAGCATACCTGCCCCAGCAAGGCAACCATACCTGACTGAAACTCGCTTTCCAGCATCGGCCAGGTTTGCCATAAGTTATTTACCTCGCCAGAGGCTGAATCATCACCTTGGCTAATAACCTCAAGATCACTGATAAAGAACTGCAGCTGCTGATAACGCCAACTTTTATCCATATGAGAAAAAGGCTTGTTGCACGCTAACACCTGCTGCTGGTAAACCGGGGTTACCGTGATCTTGACCGCTTGATTACGATCGCAAGCCGCCAGGGAAAAAAGCACAGAAAAAAAAGCGGTTATTTTAAGCAGCGTTAAGAAAAACAATTTAATATCAGACATTAAGCCCCATAAAAACATGCTGACAACTCAAATGATTATCGTATACTAAAAACTAATCTAAGCACCATAGATATTTCATCGGATCAAGGTAAAGGCTTAAATTATGATAATAAAAATAGTCTATCTTTCATTGTTGACCACCTTTTTTTCCAGCGCCAGCTTTGCCCACTCAGAACACGACAAAGCCCGTTTTGTTGCCAACCAGGGGCAGGATAAGGGTAAATGCGACCTGGCTTTGCGCCCCTGTAAAACCATCGCCTACGCGGTCAGCCAGGCCAATAAAGGCGACAAGATATTAGTGGCCGGCGGTACCTACCCGATCAATTCCACCGAAGAGTTATTCTATTTAAAAAGTGCCTTAGTACCGGTTTATGGCGGTTATAACCGTTTTGACCATTACCAGAGCCAAAGTCCGGATAGCAACCCCACCCTGCTACAGGGAGTGCCGGCAGAAATGGCCGCTAACTTACGCCAGCAGGGCTTCTCCCTGGTTGGGGACGGTAAATCCCACATTGATGAAAAAAAACTGAAAAAACAGCTTGATAACTACGCCAGCTTAAGCCGGGCACAATCACAGCAAAACTGCAGCAACGGCCAGGCCGGTAATTTTGCCTGCAAAAATATCGACCTCTTGGCCCATATGCCGCTGAGCCAGTTCTCCACCAGCCCGGGCGCCGCCAGCGATATCTGGGGACATGTTGACCTCAATACCGGCAATGAATACGCCCTGATGGGACTGACCAATGGCATTGCCGTGGTGGATATCAGCGACGCTGCCAACCCGGTTGAGGTAGGTACCATAGCGGGCGCCAATTCAAACTGGCGCGATATCAAGGTCTACCAGTACTATGACCATAACCTCAAAGTATGGCGCGCCTACGCCTATGCCACAGTCGACAACACCCTTGATTATGTCACTATCATCAACTTAAATAACCTGCCGCATTCGGTGACCCTGGCGGAAAAAAATACCGCAGTGGCCACCGCCCATAACATTTATATCAGCAATACCGATCCAACATTAAACATTGCCAAGCAGGGACTCACCCCAAGCCTGCAACTGCTCGGCGCCAATAAATTCAGCGGCGCCTTTCACAACTACTCGCTGGAAAATCCGGCCTCGCTCACCGCATTAAACAATGCCTCGGTCGGCAACGGCTACACCCACGACGGCAGCTCTGTGGTGATCAGCGATAACAGGGCCGCCAGCGACTGTCAGAGCAATGGCAACTGCACGGTATTCATTGATTTCAATGAAAATGAAATGAAGCTGTGGAATATTTCAAATCCCGACAATATCAGCCAGCTGGGCTCGGCACAATATGATGATGTCCCCCTGGAGGCTCGATATGTGCATTCCGGCTGGGCCAGTGAAGATCAACAAACCATCTTTTTACACGATGAATTCGATGAAAGAGTAGGCGGGTTGAACACGACTTTAAGGATGTTCTCTATCGCCGATTTAAACAACCCGCTGCAAATCGGTACCTGGACCGGCGATACCGCGGCAGCGGATCACAACGGTTATGTACGCGGCAACCGCTATTATATGTCCACCTATGAACGGGGCTTAACGGTACTGGATATCAGCCAGGCGGCAACCCCGGTGGAAGTGGCTTACTTTGATACCTTTCCCTCCTCCGATAATGCCACCTATAACGGCGCCTGGGGGGTATATCCCTTCCTGCCCTCGGGCAATATCCTGCTCAGTGATATCAACAGCGGCCTGTATATTTTAAAAGATAACAGCCAGACATCCCCACAGGGAGATATCAGCTTCAGCCAGTCAGCCATCAGCGCTGTTGAAGGCGAAAGTATCGAAATTAGCGTACAACGCAATGCCGATGCCCCGACAAGCGATACCAGCGTTTCCTATCAAATACTGCCCGGCAGTGCCTTGCCCGATGAAGATTACACCCAGGTAAGCGGCACCCTGACCTGGACAGGCAACGACAACACGGTTAAAACCATCTCGGTTGCTGTGCTTGCCGATGTGGACAGCGAGGGCGATGACGAATTCGGCGAAAGTTTTTACCTGCGCTTATATAACCCCACCGGCGGCGCAACCATTTCTTCCCCCAGCTACCTGACGGTTAATATCGCCGGCAAGGCCAATACCGGTGTTATAGGGTTCACCCGGGAAGAGATCATACTGCCGGAAAACCAGGGACCGGCAAGCATCACAGTTTCCCGCGAAGGCAATACCGAAGGAGAAGTCTCGGTCAGCTACCAGCTGGAAAACAACAGCGCATTAATAGATGAAGATGTAGAAAACACCAGCGGCACCCTCACCTGGAGCGATGGCGACAAGAGCAACAAAACCATCACCCTGGCACTGATCAATGATGACCTGTCGGAAGAAGAAGAAACCTTTACCCTGAACCTGGTTTCGGTAAATGACAGCCGGCTGGGTAACTTTAATCAACTGTCGGTTACCATCTCAGATGACGAAAGCAACCAGGCCCCTTCGGTAAACCTGGGGGAAGATAAGCAGGTCAATACCCGCCAGTCACACACCTTAACTTCCACCGTCAGCGATCCGGAAAACGATCCCCTCAGCTATCTGTGGAGCCAGAGCTCGGGGCCAACGGTCACCATGTTTGATAGCACGCAAAACAGCATGAGCTTTATTGCCCCCGACAATGCCAGCCAACTAAGCTTTTCTTTAGCAGTAACCGACAGCAAAGGCGCCACCACCACAGACAGTATCAATGTAACCGTCGTAGGCTCAACATCCGATACCGGTGATTCCGGTGGCGGAGGCGGTGCTTTCCATTTAAGTTATTTACTGATGTTATTACCGCTTATTTGGCGACGCCGTCGGCGATAAACAAAACCCACAAAGCTGAGATGGTCAAGCCCCCGGATACTTGAAAGTGTTCGGGTAGCTAAAACGACCAGCTTGGCAGCAATACTTGAATACTATTTAGGCGTTTGGAAAATATCGTATTTTTTTACTTTAGAAATAGGTGACAACAAAATAAAAAATGCTTATACTGCCACCCGCTTTAGTTGAGGTGCGTCTCTGTTATCTCTTAAAGCGAGATGAATGGCCCCTTAGCTCAGTTGGTTAGAGCATCCGACTCATAATCGGCAGGTCCCCTGTTCAAGTCAGGGAGGGGCCACCATTCTTTCCTTTTATTTAGTATTTCCCTTGTATCATCACTCTGTTGATGCCAGATTCCAGGCAGACCAGCTTTAACATTTAAAATAAATGCTGCTGTTATCGTTAATATATACGCCGCCATAGGCGCCGCTAACGAGGCCATCACTGAAAAATTTAAATAATAAGCAACCAGGCAGTGAGTGACAACAATCCGGCTATCGTCACTCCCTTATCGCTTCATCCACTGACACTTATAACTCAGCAACAAAGCAAAAATTAATGACGCAGCAATATATCTTCCCACTGCTGCCAAAGTTTAAATATCTGTGGGCACTCAAGCACAGTAGCATTACCCATAAAGGCAACCTGCTTCACTTTTAATAAACCAAGCTGCAACATCAAAGTTGCAGCATCAAGATAACGATGCGCTATTTCCATGGTAATAATCGGCGTACTGTAAAGCTGTCGTACAAGCTCAGACCATCCTTTAGGTATTGCCGTACAGACCAAAGTACGCTTGAAAGCCTGCTCACACGCTTCCAGTGCCTGTGCGATAAGTTGCTGTTTCATCACTAACCATTCAAAGGCATCTTCCCAGTAATTCAGCCAGGAATCGATTTCATCCCTTTGATAAGCGTTATGGGCATTAATATAACACTTACTGGAATTTGCCAGACGAAAAAACAGCGGATGCAGCCAATAGCCAGTGCGCAAATGACTCAAAGTAGCATCCATAAACACACGTGATACACGGCCATTACCGTCACTGAACGGGTGGATCACCAGGAACTGATCATAAGCTATGAGTATTTGCTCCAGACTTAGCGGAGTATGTAAACGGATATAAGCTAACCACTCTTCCATCAGCTCCTCAAGCCTTGTTGGTTCTGGCGCAACAAACCGTGCTTTTGTCGGGGTTTTAGCGCCGATCCAACAGGATGAAAGCCTAAATCTTCCCTTGTTTTTGACTTCAGGAGCCAATACTGAGTGCAGTGCAAGTAATGAGTTTTTCTCCCAGCTTTGCACCCCGTTAAAAAAACTTCGCGCAAAGATACTGCCTCGCTGAAAATAATTCATCTGAGACCATAAATCCTGCACCAAAGGTTCTGTATTTGGAATGCCGACAGAACAAAGGGCCAACTGTTTATGAGACACCTTGGCCCCCTCCCGTAAGCTGACACTGCCTGCCAGATAACGGGTAAAAAAGCCTTGATGCACTTTGGCGATGGCACTTTCATTAAGTTGATTTAGCGCGGTTTGCAAACGAAGAGAAGTAAAATACTCCTTGTCCGCTATGGCATCCGGTACATAAGCCTGGTATGGCTGCTGATTAGCTTGCCACATTTGAGTTTCATAGCTAGCCATAAATACCTCCCAAAAGGCAGACAAGAAAACTTCTTGCCTGCTAAGAATCATTTCAATTAAAGGTTTATTGATAATTCATGTTAGGAATGAACTCTAAGCCGTGGATGGTGACTTCACCGATATACTCAGAGGTATTCTGCCGCCAGGCTTTAGATACCAGGGTTGCCGACAACCGGGCACACTGCAGATTATTACTTTTAAACTGCTCGGTAACCAAGCTATTGACATACCAAAGCCTTTGTTCGTTGACGCTTACCCCATCTGCAACACGGTCAAATACATCCACCAGATTCAAGCCATAATTGACCCTATAATCCAACACATGGGAGGGTGAAGTCAGACAGGCTTGTTGCCAGAAAGTTTCCACGCAATCTGTGGTTGCCGCACAGTCCCCTTTATAGACATTTAAGGTTTTAGAAGCTGTCACCGGCGTCCAGACATTGATGTTCACGGCATAGTCATTACAGTTTTGACTGCCAATCATGCAACGCCCGTCTCTGGGACCAGCCAGACATGAGCCCCACATTCTGTCATCAAGACAATGGCTGTATTCTTTGGCTATGGTGCTACGTACCATGCCACACAGGTCATATTGGGTACGCTTTACCCCATCAAGATTGAGCTTAGCAACTTCATTATTGATTTTCATGCCGGCTTCGGTGACATATTCAGCGCTGGAGCCATAGATTTCACAACGCTTTTCAACCTGATCATTAAATAAAGACCAATCTTCAATCTTACCTAAGATAGTGGGATAATCTAAAAACACTTCATTAAACGGCTTGTTTATCAGCGCTTCGGGCACCGGATAGTCCTGCGTTTTCATCCCTATGGCGGTGTAATTGGCAGTGTTGTCATTCACATCAGAGAATTGTTCAAGGCTTGCAAGGAATTCTTCCAGCGAGTTATGTGCTTTTATGGCGCTGGCAGCCCCGGCTCCAGCAGAAACCGACTTTATTTCAAACTCATAGTTACTGAACTCAGCCAGCAAAGTCGCTTTTTTCGTACCATCAAAATTCAAGGATATCAACTCTTTGAATAACACCCCGAACCTGCTCTCTCTCTCCTCCTTGTTATATATATGTCCTTCTTCACTTAAGATACGAATATAGTAATAAATTTCTTTCCCGAGCTCGAGTGATGAAACATATTTGTCGCCACAGGCGCTCCTGAAGTTTTCTTTACTGCCATTTATCAACATTTGCTGATAATTATCCAGTAAACTCAATTGACTGCTGGGCCGGGAGACAAGCTCTTGATTGACATGGCGGAATTTTCCCACATACAGTGTTTTGTCTGTCGTTTTCATCGCCTGCTGATAAATGGAGTGTTTATACTTATTATCCCTTGAGTCAATGCCATTAAAGGTTATCGAGCCCTGCAAGGTATTGCTGATATCCAGCACATTAATGGCCATTTGATGGGATTTAATTAACTGGAAGTCTTGTTCCGTTGAGTACCTTGGAACACTGGTATGGTTCTCTCCCGGCGGTGTGACAAAACAATGAGCACTGATGTTCATACCGTCACGCACCATGTCATAGCCTTTTTCCAGCAGCTGATCCACACCGGTAATACGGGCATTAGGCGCATAAGTGGGAAGTTGCATTTCAATCACATCTGTCCAGCCTAAGCGTGCCCTATCCGGCACTTTATAACTGATCCCCGCACTGACCGCATCCCCACATTCAGCGTTTAAATCTACCGTCGAATCGGTCGCTGAATCACTTTGTAAACAAGGCCGTACTGCCATCTCAACACTCTTTTGTGCTGAAACCGTAATATCAACTTCCGCAAACCGGCTGCTTGGCACTTGGGCTACATCCCGCCAGCCACGGCCGTCTTCATTTACCCTAACTTGATAAATCCCCCCTTCAATACTGTCATCAGAGCCTATCGCCAGGCTCAGTTCATTAAGGGATTCATCATAAAAAAAGCTGTTTTTTTCAAAATATTTAATTTCAGGAACTTCTGCCGGGGGGGTGATGGTTTGTGTCTGAGAGCCCCCGCCATCAGTAGTATCAACAACACTTTGTATACCTAGCTCTCTCTGTTTTTTATTGCCATCAACTAACGCTTCACCTCCCTGATTCCAGCCCCATCCTTTAAGGTTATTATTTTTACCATAATCTTCATCTTGTTCTATAGTTTTAACCGGTTGCTCGGCAACCAATTTTTCAAAAGCAGCAACCTGACTGCCGGTTACACTCAATGCTACACCTAGCAGTGCTGCATTACTGACTTGTTGCAGTTTCATAAACGATTCCTTGGTATACAACATTATTTATGGTCCGACACAGACCACACTGATCACACCCCAAACAGCTGGATGCTCGAACATGATTTTGAAGATTTAGCAGAAAAAAAGACCAGTAAAACATGGTGAAACCAGGTAAATTCTGCATTTACTTTGGTAAAAGGAAGCATTTAACAGATCAAAAATACGCCAAAACAGGCAAGACTTAGGATATGGAAACAGCTCTAGCGAACTGCGACCAACCCCAAAAAAACAGACTTAAGTGCTTGAGTTAAATCTAAAAAAACAATAAAGCCAAATCATTCCAGCTATTAACCAAGCGACAAGTCATAAGGAAGGGAGCAACACTTTTGCAGGCCGTATTAACTATCCCCCACCTCATAACCTTTAAAGTGATTTATTTACATCAGACAATGCCGTAGGTTACCTTCTCAAAATCCGCTTTTAATCAACTCGCACTTTTCAGTTAACTGAGCATGAAAGATCCCCTGCAACAAGATAATTTCATTTGTCCTGACATAATTCGGCCTGATCACCAGGGCAATGGTTCTATGAGGTCCGGGTTCATTTAAGTGCACCGCCCTAAGCTCTGATTCATCATAGATCAATTGATCTAATGCCATCTGCGGCACCAGGGTGCTGCCGAGCTTTCCGGCGACCATTTGTACTAAGGTATGCAAGCTTGAAGAATCAAAGTCCGCGTTCTGTTGCTGGCTCTGCAAACTGCAGGCGGCCAAGGCATGGTCTTTTAAGCAATGCCCCTCCCGAAGCAGCATCAGCTTTTCCACTTCCAGCTCTTCACTGGTGATTTCCTGCATTTGGCTCGGGCACTCATCTTTATGACTCACCCAATAAAAGTCTTCCTGCCAAAAATCAAAACGCATCAGCCCTTCGATGGGAAAAGGCAAGGCCAGCACTGCCGCATCTATGTCACCGCTTCTCACCTTATCAACCAGTACATGAGATTGTTCTTCAACGATTTTCAACCTGATATCCGGGTATTTTTTTCGCATCTCGGGCAACACTTTTGGCAGCAGGTAAGGGCCGATAGTCGGGATAACCCCTATCGTCATCGGGCTGGAAAAAGGCTGCTTATTTATTTGTGAGACTTGTAAAAGTTCGTCTAATTCCAGTTTGATCTTTTTCGCTTTATTGAGGATCAACCGACCGTTATCCGTGATCAGCACCTGTTTGTTATTCCGCTCAAAGATGGTGACCCCCAAGTGCTTCTCAAGCTCATTAATGGCAATACTTAAAGTCGATTGCGAGACATTACAAGCTTCAGCAGCTTTTTTAAAATGCAGTGTCTTCTCTATTGCCAGTGCATAATGGAGTTGTTTTAATGAAATCATATTTACCGATGATAGTTTTTATTGAACATAAAGCTTTTTTTAATCAGTTTGACTATAGCTTATCACGGCAATATAACCTGACAACACCGTTCATCGCTGACAAAAGCCTGCTAACATTTTGTATTTTCTATTAAAAGCAGCAGCATTTTATAATTAAAAATATCAAACATTATCTTCAGTTCAATCAATTATTCAACAAGCCTTTTCTATTCTACTCTCTTCCTACTTAAAGGGATTTATTGACAAACTTATGATAAGAAAGAGGCATTACAATGTTCAAAAACACACTTCCTATAGTAGCAATATCTGTTGCTTTATCTTCTGCGGCGCTGTCGACTACAGTGCAGGCAAGTGGTGAAGCAAAAACCAACCAATTTTGGTGGCCGGAGCAACTCAACCTGAGTCCGCTCAGGCAACACAGCGAAGAGTCCAACCCTTACGGCGCACAGTTCAATTATGCCAAAGCCTTTGCAACCCTTGATTTAAAACAGCTTAAAAAAGACATTCAGACAACCCTCACCGATTCTCAAACCTGGTGGCCCGCAGACTGGGGACATTACGGCCCGTTAATGATCCGCATGGCCTGGCACAGCGCCGGGGTTTACCGTGTCCATGACGGCCGCGGCGGTGCTGCCGGCGGCCAGCAACGCTTCGATCCGCTGAACAGCTGGCCCGACAATGCCAACCTGGACAAGGCACGGCGGCTACTATGGCCGGTCAAACAAAAATACGGCCGCAAACTTTCCTGGGCAGATTTAATGGTGCTTTCCGGCAATGTTGCCCTTGAATCCATGGGTTTTAAAACCTTTGGTTTTGCCGGCGGCAGAAGCGACGACTGGGAACCTGATTTAGTGTACTGGGGTCCGGAAACCGCCTTTCTGGATGACAAACGCAGAGACAAAAAAGGCAAACTCAAAGGCCCGCTTGCGGCAGTAGAAATGGGCTTAATTTATGTTAATCCGGTAGGACCCCACGGCAATCCCGACCCCCTGCTGGCGGCTAAAGACATCAGAATGTCGTTTGGCCGCATGGCCATGAATGATGAAGAAATTGTCGCCCTGATCGCCGGCGGCCACACTCTGGGTAAGGCCCATGGCGCGAAAAAACCGGATAAATGTGTCGGCGTGGAACCTGCCGCCGCAGAGATTGAAGCACAAGGTTTAGGGTGGAAAAACAAGTGTGGCACAGGTAAAGGTGCAGATACCTCAACCAGTGGTTTAGAGGGTGCCTGGACCGTAACCCCGACCCAGTGGTCATCCAACTTTTTAGACAACCTGATGAACTTTAACTGGATACAAAGTAAAAGCCCTGCCGGCGCCATTCAGTGGATTCCCGACGATAAAGCAGCAGCAAACCTGGTACCGGATGCACATATAGCCAATAAACGTCATGCCCCTATCATGCTCACAACCGACCTGGCATTAAAAGAAGATCCGGGCTTTAGAAAAATTGTCGAGCGCTTTCAAAAAGATCCCAGCGAGTTTGATCGCGCCTTTGCCAGGGCCTGGTTCAAGTTAACTCACCGCGATATGGGCCCCCGGGCAAGATATGTTGGCGCAGAAGTGCCAAGTGAAGTGCTGTTATGGCAAGATCCGCTTCCCGGCGTTAAACACCGGCTTATTAACGCAAAAGATATCGCCAAACTGAAAAAACAACTGCTTGATTCTGGCTTAACCAACTCTGAATTAATCAGAACCGCCTGGGCTGCTGCTGCCAGCCATCGTGTCACCGATATGCGCGGCGGTGTTAACGGCGCCCGCATCAGGCTTGAGCCGCAAAAAAACTGGCAAGTCAATAACCCAGCTGAACTAAACAAAGTACTGGCAAAGCTTGAATCAATCCAGGCGAAATACAACAGCAAATCTGCTAACAAGCAAGTATCGCTGGCAGATTTAATTGTCCTGGGCAGTGCTGCCGCCATTGAAAGCGCGGCAAAACAGGCAGGCCATCACCTTGAAGTCCCCTTTAAGCCCGGGCGCACCGATGCCTCACAAGCGCAAACAGATATTGAATCATTCAATTATTTACAGCCAACAGCAGACGGTTTCCGTAACTATTACAGCAAGACAAGCTATATGTCGCCGGCAGAAATGCTCATCGACAAAGCCAACTTATTAGGTTTGAACGTCCCTGAAATGACGGTACTCGTTGGCGGCATGCGTGCATTAAATGCCAATTATGACGGCTCCGCTTTAGGTGTTTTTACCGACCAGCCAGGCGTATTAACCAATGACTTCTTTGTCAACCTGTTAGACATGTCTACAACATGGACTAAAGCCAAAGGTAATACCGGCATTTATCAAGGTCATGACCGCGCCTCAGGCAAGTTAAAATGGCAAGCTACCCCTGTCGATCTCATTTTCGGCTCTAACACTGAGTTAAGGGCAATTGCTGAAGTCTATGCTTCAGACGATGCCGACAAGAAGTTTGTGAGTGACTTTGTGACAGCCTGGGTCAAAGTCATGCAGTTAGATCGCTTTGACTTAAAGTAAGCTGCAAGAAGTTTCACCAGAAGCTACTAAGGTTTTGAGTTTTAAGCTGTGGATAATACGGCTTAAAGCTCACAAGACCTGAACAGCTCCCTGGTAATAAACAAGCAAGCCTAAGGTGCTTGGCCAGAGCCCCTGTTAGCAGTTCCCCATCAGGCCCTCCCGATATCACTATCTTTCCCTGTGCCAGTAAGAGAGACGATGGCATTTAAGACATTTATGGTCAGTTATCACTCGCTTGTGCTACTCTCAGTCAATCGTTAAATAATTACGGAACCTTATGATGTTAAAAGCCTTTCGACCCGGCGTTATCACACTGGCCATCTCCGCATTTTTATTACCCCAAAGCGTAATGGCCGCAAAAGATTTGCCCCGGGTGCCGCCGACAGAGCAGCCCATACTGAGAACAATCCAGGCAGAAGTGAGTGCCGAGCAGGTTAAACGAACGGTGACTGAACTCGTGGGTTTTGGCACCCGGCATACCTTGTCAGAAACACAATCAGATACCCGGGGGATCGGCGCCGCCAGACGCTGGATAAAAAGCGAATTTGAGCAAATTTCGGCTCGGTGTGATGGTTGTTTAGAAGTGGTTGTACAAAAACAGACGTTTTCCGGTGAAAAACGCATTCCCCAGCCAACAGAAGTGGTTAATATTGTCGCCATCCAACGGGGCACTTTAGATCCTAACCGCTATATCATCATGACCGGCGATATAGATTCACGGGTCACCGATCCCTTAGATGCCACCAGTGACTCCCCCGGTGCCAATGATAATGCCTCAGGCATCGCCGGTGTACTTGAAGCAGCCCGGGTACTGTCGCAGCATAAATTTGCCGGCACTCTTGTTTATGCTGCCTTGTCGGGAGAAGAGCAGGGATTATTTGGCGGCAAAATCATGGCCGGCATAGCGAAAAAAGAAGGCTGGCGTGTCGAAGCAGTGATTAATAACGACATGATAGGCAACATTTCTGGTATCAATGGTGTTACCAATAATGCCACGGCACGGGTCTTTTCAGAAGGCACCCGCTTTGTTGAAACCGCTGAAGAAGCACGTAAGCGTCGTTTCACCGGCGGTGAAGTCGACTCTCCCTCCCGCAATATCGCCCGCTATATTGACAAAATTGCCGATAATTACATCCCCAATCTTGATGTGATGATGGTTTACCGGCTCGATCGCTTTGGCCGCGGCGGTCACCACCGGCCGTTTAATGAAGTGGGTTTCCCCGGCGTACGGATCATGGAAACCAATGAACATTATGATCGCCAACATCAAAACTTACGCAACGAGAACGGCCGTCAATTCGGTGATGTGCTTGCCGGTGTCAACTTTCCCTATAACGCCAAGCTGACATCATTAAATGCCGTCACCCTGGCCGCTATGGCCTGGGCGCCGCCACCGCCGGCTGAAGTGGAAATTACCGGTGCGGTAAAAGCCTCGACCACACTGAGCTGGCAACGACCCCAAGGTAAAATGGCGGAAAATTTGGCCGGCTATCGACTTCATTGGCGTTTGACCACAGAGCCTACCTGGACCCGCAGTCAATATGTCGGTGATGTGACTGAATTTCAATTAAAGAACATCGTCATTGATAACTACTTCTTTGGCGTCAGCAGTGTTTCCAAAGATGGCTTTGAGAGCCCGGTCGTTTTCCCCGGCCCAGCCGGATCTTTCGGCGGTTATCAGTAAGCCGATTAAATGACCTGCACCTGGATAGAAAAGCTCCAGCCACTAATACCGTTCACTTCTGCGTGAACGGTATTAGCAAATCCTGGTGCTGTTGATTCATCACATTTCAGCTCTTCAAGCGTTCAACATCGCTACGCACTGATTCACTTAAAACAATAATACCTCATATTTTTCGTTGACTTACCTTCGCTAACCGTTAATTTAGTTAAGTGCCGTCTTTTCAGCACAGACCCTCATCTTAAATATGGACGTATAAATGAAACTTAAATTAAATAAAAAGAAACTAAAAAATTTATCGCAAAATAACCAAGCTATTCCAGCAGATATGACCCCTCAAATTGCAGGTGCCGGTGCCGGACGTGGTGACGATTACTCGAACTTTTGTAACACGATCAACGCGCAAACTTGCCAATGTGTAAGCCGAAGGTGCGGTTAATCACCAGTATTTAATTGCCGGTAAAAACTGCCCGCAAAGGTTACCGGCACTTGATAAAGCTATGTTGCCTTTTAGCAGATGAACCTGATGAGATATTGATATGGCTATAAAAAAACCAGCATTAAGCTGGTTTTTTCTGAAACTTTAAGCTGACAGCTTATGCGTTTACTGTGTCTTTTAAACCTTTACCAGCTTTGAAGCCAGGCATTTTAGCAGCAGCGATTTGGATTTCTGCGCCAGTTTGCGGGTTACGGCCAGTACGGGCAGCACGGTCAGTTACTTTAAAAGTACCAAAACCAACAAGCGCTACGTCACCGCCATTTTTTAACTCTTCAGTTACGGCGCCTATAAAGCTGTCTAACGCACGTCCAGCAGCGGCTTTGGAGATATCAGCGCCTTCGGCCATTTTTTCTACTAATTCACTTTTGTTCATGGTATTAACTTCTCATTTGTTTATTATTGATAAGGCATACTAGATAAGAAATTCTTCAAGCGCAATGAAAATGTGCCCTGTAGCGTAATTAACTGCTTTTTATTGCGCCAGCGTAACGTTTTTTGCGATAAAACCACCTATTTTTGTTAACGACTAGCTAAAAAACGTTCAATCCGGCTACCTTTTTTCAACCCGCACACCGGCAGACACTTTATTGCCCGGATAGCTGATCACTTGCTCACCCGCTTGCAAGCCGGAAGTAATTTCCGCAAACCTGTCATTACGCCTGCCGACCTCCACCTGCTGCAACACCACATAGCCATCCACCACTTTAAAAACCGACCATTGCTCCTCTTGCCTGAACAAGGCAGATAAAGGCACAGAAATCACATTTTCCGCCTTGTCGATGATAATGGCGGCTTCCACCCTGAAAGCATCCCCCAGGCTTTGCCATTTTGCCGCCGGGTCGGTAAAAGCTAAAATAACATTAACCCTTTGCTCTTCAACACCGAGGGCGGAAATCTTGGTGAAACCGGAAGGTTCTATCAAGCGCACCCTGGCCCTGATATCTTGCTCCCCTCCCCAGCGCTTGATCAGGGCCTCGTCGCCGGGTTTAACTTTCACCGCATTGGTGGACAGCATTTCAATGCTGACTTCCAGATCCGCCGGATTGCCTATTTCCACCAGCGGTGTCCCCACCGCGACAATACTTTCGCTCTTATGCAATATTCTCAGCACCCGGCCATCCACCGGCGAATGAATGCAAATATGACAATCGCCGCCGTTGCCTGCCTCTTCCTGCTCTTCCGGCTGTACCAGCATGGCGCGGGCCGCCGCCAGGCGTGACTCCATTACTTCCTGGTTGGATAGCGCGGTTTCCAGCTCCGCCTTAAGGGTTTTAATGCGCAATTGTGCCCGCTCTAAATGGGCTTTAGATACCGTTTGCTGGCGATAAAGCAATTCGGTACGTTTAAAATCAGAAAGTTCAAATTCCAGCTCCGCCTGCGCCTGTTTCACCCTGGCCTTAGCCAGTGACAGCGCTGCCCTCGCCCCTTCAATATCCGCTTTCGCCTGGGTTTCCCGGCGTTTATCCAAAAACTGGGGATTGGCGGGGAACATATTGGCAATAATGGTTTCGGCGGCGGTTACCCTGTCACCCGGCTCGCTCTCAATCCGGGTGATACGGCCATCTATGGGAGCATAAACGGTATAAATATCATGGATACGGGTTTTACCTTCGCCTTCTAAAGTCACCAGCAAATTACCTTTGGCGACAGTAAACATATCCACCTTCACCGGCTCGGGAATAAAAGCAAAGATCAGTAATGCCACCACCACCAGCCCCAGCAGCAATTTAATCAGATACTTCACCTGTTTGACTTTCATCTGCTATTCTCCTCCATTATTCAACCCCTTTTTGTGCGCTCACCAGATCCAGGCGATCCAGCTGATACCATACCAGGTAAAATGACACCAGGGTGCTCACCAGCACTATAGCTACCGCATAACCATAAGTAGACTTTTCCAGATAGACAGGAATGCGAAACAGCTCACTGTCCATAGAGGAAACCATGCCCTGCACCAGGCCCTGCCCTATCCATATGCCCAGCGGCAGGGAAAACAAAGTGATCACCCCAAGCTCACCAAAGAGCAGATAGGCCACTTCCCGCCGGGTTAGGCCCAACACCCGCAAACTGGCCAGCTCCCGCCCCCTTTCCGACAAGGTAATGCGGGCGGTGTTATAAATCACCCCGAAACTGATAAAACAGGCAAACAGCATGTTGGTGCTGACCATTTTTAACAGGTTTTCCGCCATCAACTCTTCAAAAATACGCCTGAGCACAGAAGTAATATTCAGACCGACAACCTTGGGGATATCTTTAATTTTTTTATACAGGAGCATGCTGTTGTTATTGTCGGTCATTAACGAGGCACCGGTGATTTTTGCCGGACTATCAAGCAAGAAATTCAGGCGGCTGATCTCCATATAAACCCCGAGGCCAATAAACTCTTTAATGATGCCGCTTACCGGAATGTGCAGGGTCTGGCGTTTTTCCTCCAGCACCTCTACCGTCAGGATATCGCCCTTTTTAACCTGGAGGATCTGTGCCAGCTTCTCATTCATGACCAAACCGGTCGGCGGCAACTCAAAACGCTGCAAATCCTCCTTGATCACCCTAAACAGCTCGGGTTTTGCCGTTAAACCTATGATCGCCGTGCGTTTTTGATAATGTTTAAACTTCAAATTCACCGCAAGACTGCGCAAAGGCTCAATGCGCAGCACCCCGGGAATGACCTTGATTTCTTCCAGCGCCCGGTAAGGCACGGCTTCGACAAAACTCAGGTTCACATCTTCCCGCTGGATCAGCTCATATTGCACATCCATCAGGTAACTCATGGAATCTTCCATAAAAAAACTGAACACCAGGATAGCCATCGCCATCGCCATACCCAGGGCGGAAAACAGCGCCCGCCAGGGGCGCCGCTCCAATTGCCTGAAAACGATCCGGCTAAGAAAAGACAAATGGCGGTGCAGCCCCAGCCGCTCAAACAGGGTCTGTTTAAACTCCGCCGGGCTTTGCACTCGCATCGCCTCCGCCGGCGGCAAACGTGCCGCGCTGCGAATCGCCATCAGGGTGCCGGCAATGGCTGCCAGGGTGCACAGCAATACGGCAAAAATCATCACCTGAAAGGAAAAGCTGTATTTAAGAATGGGGAAACGGAAAAACTCGGCATACATCTTGGTCATGCCCACTCCCATCCAGGCACCGAGCGCCAAACCTATCACAGCGCCACAGCCGGTGATCACCAGTACCATTTTTAAATAATGGAAAATGATCTCCCGGTCGCTATAGCCCACCGCCTTAAGCATGCCGATTTGCTCCCGCTGGGTCGTTACCTGGCGCGACATAACCACATAAATTAAAAACGCCGCCACGCTGAGAAAAATTACCGGCGCCATCACCCCCATCGCCTCCAGCTGCTTTAATTCATTTTCGAGAAAGAAATTGGAGATTTGCTCCCGCCTGTCAAAGGCGAGCAAACCGCCGTAGGGTTTTAGCAGCAGGTCGAGCTGCTCTTTAACCCGCTCGGTATTGGCGTTACGCTCTAAACTCAGGGACAAATCATTAAACGCCCCTTTCATATTCACCGCCGCTGCCAGCGCACGCCGCCCCATCCAGAAAATGCCAAACCTTTTATTATCAGGCATCAAGGCCCCCGGCGCTATGCTGTACACATATTCCGGCGAGAGCACCACACCGACAATTTTAAAGCTGCGGCGATGGCCATAAATCACCATAGTGACCTTATCCCCCAGGGCTAAACGGTGGGCGATAAAAAAGCTTTCATCAACGAGAATGGCATCTGCTTCATTGGCATAGAGCATACGCCCGGTGCGCAGATAGAGCCGGTTAAGCAGCGGCTGCTTGCCGTCAGGCAGCGACAGCACCATGCCGGTGGCGGGCTCTAACATATCCGGCATCTGCAGGGTCACGCCAAAACGGACCCGGCTTTGGCTCACCGAAACCCCGGGAATTTCCTGGACGCGTTGTTTAACCGCCTCGGGAGCACGTTTCAGGGACGCAAAAACATCGGCAAAACGGTAACGCTCATAATAGGTTTGCTGGGTCAGGCGCAGGCTGTCAAGCACCCCGAACATGATGACATAGACGGCAATCCCCGCCGCCATCACCAGGATGATCGCCGTCATCTGTCCCTTTATCTTCCAGATATCCCTGATCAGTTTTTGATTCAGAGCCCCTATCATCAAACTTCCTCATACTCTGGCTATTCGCCTTTTATTGAGCTTGTTAAATCGTCACCAAATCATTTCTTCCGCGCTTTTTCTGACATCATTGGTTTGTACATGGCTGACACTGCCGTCACAAAAATGCACCACCCGGTGGGCAAGATCGGCAATTGAGGCATTATGGGTAATGATGATGCAGGTGGTGCCAAACTTCTGGTTCACCTCGAGCAGGGCTTTTAACACCATAATGCCGGTTTCGCTGTCCAATGCCCCGGTGGGTTCATCACACAACAGGACTTCCGGGCGTTTGGCAATTGCCCTGGCAATGGCGACCCTTTGCTGTTCGCCTCCGGACAGCTGGGCGGGGAAATGATTGGCCCTGTCCTTTAAAGCCACCGCATCAAGGGCATCAAGCGGCGCCATGGCATTTTCGGTAATTTCCGTGACCAGGGCGACATTTTCCAGCGCGGTCAGGCTCGGCACCAGGTTATAGGCCTGAAAGACAAAACCGATATTTTCCCGGCGATAAAAGGTCAGCTCCTGTTCCGTAAAAGCGGCAAGATCGCGGCCGCGGAAATAGACATGGCCGGCACTGGGCTGATCCAGGCCGCCGATGATATTTAAAAAAGTCGATTTGCCGCTGCCGGAAGGGCCGAGCAAGACAATGACTTCCCCCGAAGGGATCGCCATGTTCACGCCGCGCAGGGCATGGATTTGGGTATCCCCCGACTGATATACCTTGGTAAGCTCCTCAATCAAAAAGCTCGTTGCCTGCTGTTCGCGTCCCAATGCCGTCTTACTGTCAGACAAACTTCCCCCCAATATTTCCGGACCATAAAAAACATCGCAGCCATCAGCTATATAATATGCTTAAGGTTTTATTTTTGCTTAAAAAGCACAAAAAACTTGGCGATTATTTAATCTACATCATTACCGGCAACCTCAGGCGGGGTCATTCCAGGCAGCACTTACCAATAAAAGTCCTTACGAAACAACATTTAATTTCCTGCTACCAACAGACACTGCTAAACACTTTCTCAGCAATCTTCTCTTACATTTGCCCTGTTTCCGTATTTCACTCGCTATTTACAATAGGTGTATTAGTGATGTATAACACTATTTAATTATAGTTCATGTTAGGAAGATAACAATGACGACACAATGGCATGCAGATACGCCCATCTACATCCAGCTATACCAACAAGTGATCACCCGCATCCTTGACGGTTATATTCTTGAAGGCGAGGCGCTGCCGTCGGTAAGGAAAGTAGCCGCCGACTACCAGGTAAATCCACTGACCATATCTAAGGCGTATCAAATGTTGCAAGACGAAGGGATCGTTGAAAAACAACGGGGCAAGGGGCTGTTTGTGAAACAAGGGGTACTGGAGTTTGTACTCAAGCGCGAACGGGAAACTTTCCTGTCACAGCAGTGGCCGGAAATTTTACAGCAAATCAGCCGCCTCAAATTATCCCCGGAGCAATTACTGGCCCTAAGTTCAGAAAAAAACACGGAGCACAACAATGACTAAATTAATCTCCCTGTCGGGATTAACTAAATCCTATAAAAACAAACAAGTCCTCTCGGATATCAATTTAACCGTGCAAGCCGGACAGATTTTAGGCCTGGTAGGCCCCAACGGCGCAGGAAAAACCACTTGCCTGCAAGCCATACTCGGCTTAATCGACTTTGACGGCCGGCTGGATGTACTCGGTTATAATCCAAAAAAACAACGCCGGGACATGCTCGAAGATGTTGCCTATATTGCCGATGTCGCCGTATTGCCTAAATGGTTAAAGGTAGAGCAGGCATTGACTTACATGGCCGGTATCCATAAAAACTTTAACCGAAAAAAAGCCGAGAGCTTTTTGGCAAAAACCAATATCGAGCACAAGGTAAAAATAAAAACCTTATCCAAGGGCATGGTAACCCAATTGCACCTCGCCCTGATACTGGCAATCGATGCCAAGGTACTGATCCTCGATGAACCGACACTGGGCCTGGACCTGCTCACCCGCCGCCAGTTTTATCGCCATTTGCTGGAAGACTTCTATCAGGAAGATAAGTGCATTATCGTCACCACCCACCAGATAGAGGAAGTTGAACATATTCTTACCGACGTCGCCTTTATCCGGGACGGAAAAATTCTGATGTCGGCAGACGTTGACGACATTCGCAGCCGATATCAATTGCTGGCGGTGCCGGATAAACACCTGGAACAGGCAAAAACCTTAAAACCCCTGTTCGCCAACCCCTTGATGGGATTGACCTCTATGTTATTCGAGCACAAGAAAAAAGATGAGTTAACGCCCCTGGGCAATATCACCACTCCCAGCCTGGCAGATATTTTTGTCGGCGTCATGAACAAGGAGGCCTGCTAATGAATACCTTACAAATAACAACCTGTTTTAAAAAAGAAATATGGGAATTTAAAAAGATCTTCCTGTACCTGCCGATATTTATTGCCCTGCTGGCATTCATTGCCCCGGCAATACAATTTCTGCTGCTGGAAGATTATCAGTTCAACAGGATCGCACAAACCTTTCAACAGGTACAGCAGGTACCAAGCCATGTCGACCCGGGCAAAATTTTCTTTGGCATAATAACCGCCTTATTCATCCCCTTTGTTGTCACCGCCGCACTCATACAAATCTATTACTTTATTACCTGCTTCTTCGATGAGCGCCGCGACTTATCGGTGTATTTCTGGCGCTCCCTGCCGGTAGCCGACAGCTTAACCGTGGCGGTTAAATTTATGACCGGCGCCTTGCTGATACCGGCCATTTTTATGCTGGCGGCAAGCCTTACCCTGGCGGTGTTTTTATTGATTGCTGCCCTGGCAAGTATAGTGATGTCGGTAGGTTACGATATTTCCCTGTGGCATTTATGGGGCAATGCAGACATCTTTACCAACCTGGGATCCCTGTGGCTGAGTTTACTGCCCTACACCTTATGGCTGTTACCGGTTTATGCCTGGTTGATGCTCGCTTCCATGGTAGCCAACAAAGCCCCTTTCCTCTGGGCGATTTTACCCCTGGTGATCATCTTGCTGGTTGAAGCTTTGGTGGTGAACTACTTTGGCTTGTCCTCGGCATTTTTCGCGCAACTGCTGGCGGATTATCTCACCCTGCCTACCGGTTTATTGGCGCAATACCTTGAACAGGGAGACAGCTTTAAGCAGGCAGGCATCAAGATACTGTTCAGTAAAATAGATTTTGCTGCCTCCCTGCTCGGAGCCGCTCTGCTCTATCTTACCTGGTGGCTAAGGGTTAACCGTCCCCACCATTAACCGCTAAGGCTTTAAAACCGGGCCGGGAACGAATACCCGGCCCGGTCAAAAGCGAACATTAAAACGTCAGCGTAAAAGTCGCGCCGCCCTTTTTATTCGTGCGCAGGGCCACATGACCGCCATGCGCTATCATGATTTGCCTGGTTAACGCCAACCCCACGCCGGAGCCTTCTTTTTTGGTGGTAAAGAAAGGTACAAAGACCTTATCATCAAGGTCACCGGCAACTCCCGGGCCATTATCACTGACTTCAATCACCACATGGCCGCGGGCATTCAGGAAAGCCGACAAAGCCACCTGCGGCTGATGAACACCTGCAAGTGCCTGCTCGGCATTTTGCAACAAATTGATCAGCATCTGCTCCGCCATATCGACATCCAGCACTAAGTCCAGTTCGGCAGGCGTGATCTTAGTCGCTAAATAAATGCCCTTTTCCTGCCACTCCCGCGTGGCCAGCAACTGCACCTGGCTAAACAGGGTCGACAACTTGATATGGCTTTTCTTGGGCTCGGGTAAGCGTGTTAATTTCCGGTAGCTGGAAACAAAGTGCATCAGACCTTCACTTCGCCGGGCAACCGTTTGTACCGCCGACAGCACATCATCAATTTCTTCGACGATTTCTTCGGTCGACTCATCCCTGCTGCCTGTACTATCGCCCTGCACCTTGGTTTTAACATCCGCCGCCAAATCTACCGCGGTTTTCGCCAGCGAAGCCACCGGGGTAATACTGTTCATGATTTCATGGGTCAACACCCTTACCAGATCTTGCCAGGCCTGCAACTGGGCGCTGTCCAACTCACTTTGAATATCCTGCATGCTCAGCAAAATTTCCCGTTGCCCGCCGCTGACAATTTCACTGGCAACTATGCTCAGCCTGTGTTCCATATCATCAATAGTGACATGAACCAGCCGCCGCTCCCCGGCGATCATTGAGGTTAACGTTTCGGGGAACTCCCCGCCGAAGCGGGCCAAATCATTTACCCGGGCGATGGCATGGGCGCCGAATAAACGCCGGGCGCTATTGTTCCACAGGGTCAGCTGCTCATTGGCCTTGATGCTGATCAGCGGCACAGGCACATGTTCTACCACGGCTTTAATGTGCCTTAATTCTTCTTCCTGTCCGGTACGGGCCAGCTGTAGCTTGTCTAAGATCCCGGTAAAAGTCGCGCCTAACTCATCAAAACCACTGCCCTGTTTTGACAATTGAAAACGTTGGGAAAAATCAGCATTACGGGCTGCAGCCAGAAAACGTACCAGCTCGGTATTGGTCTTGGAGACAAAACGGATCATTTCCATGATCTGGCCGATAAGCAGTGCCGACAGCAAGACACTGGTGGCATGGTAACCCGGCGTGGTGATCACCTGCGTGAGCATCAGCAAAGTCAGCATCAAAAACAGGATGCGGATCAGGACATACAGGGGAAACTTGTTAAAGGTCATGTTTTTCCATCCTGCGATATAAGGCAGCCCGAGTTAGCCCCAGCGCTTTAGCCGTATGACTGATATTATATCGGTACTTTTTCAGCGCCTGGCCAATGGTCTGCTTCTCTATCACTTCCAGGTTCAATTCTTGCGGCAAATCCTGCGGCGATGAGGAAAAACTTTCTGTGGCGGCTTTATCCTGCACAGCCATTTCAGCCTTTTTTACGGAAACAGGAGCAGGAGCGATTTCAGCAGCGGCTTCAAGCTGAAAATCTCCCGGCTGCAACTGCTCGCTCTGACTTAAAATCACCGCCCGCTCAATGGCATGGCGCAGTTCACGGATATTACCTGGCCAGGCATAGCTTTTTATCGCCGGCAATGCCGCTGCGCTCATGCTCTGGTTTGCCTTATGGTATTTTTTACCGTAGGTATCGATATAATGTTGCGCTATCGCCTCAATATCATCCGGGCGTTCCCTGAGCGGCGGCAAGTTGATTTCCACGGTATTTAAGCGAAACAGGAGATCCTGGCGAAACTGCTCAGGCGATTTTAATACCGCTTTATCCAGGTTGGTGGCAGAGACCACCCTGACATCAAAAGAGATCGCCTCGTTGGCGCCAAGCGGCGTCACCTGTCTTTGCTCCAATACCGTCAGCAGCTTTGCCTGTAAGTGCAGGGGCAAATTGCCGATTTCATCGAGAAACAAGGTGCCGCCATCCGCCGCTTTCAGCCGCCCGACCCTGTCATGGCCGGCGCCGGTAAAAGCGCCTTTTTTATGGCCGAACAATTCGCTCTCGAATAAGGTTTCTGAAATAGCCCCCAGATCCACCGACATAAAGATACGGTTACTACGCAGGCTGCGGTTATGAATTTCCCGTGCCGCCAGCTCTTTGCCGGTACCGTTTTCTCCCAAAATCAGTACATTGGCGTCGGTGGGCGCGCAGCGGTCGATCAATGAATGCACCTGCTGCATAACCCCCGAGTGGCCGATAATATTTTGCTGCCCCGCCTGGTTGCTTGCCTGCACCAGTGCCTGATTGGCTTCTCGTAATTCCCGGGCTTCGCTTCGGCTTCTGCCCAGCAAAACGGAAGTTGATACCGTGGCAATCACCTTTTCATTTTGCCAGGGTTTGGCAATAAAATCTGTGGCTCCTAATTTCATCGCTTCAACCGCCACATCCACGCCGCCATGGGCGGTGATCATAATAATGATGCTTTGCGGGTTGATGGTTAATATTTTTTTCAGCCAGTAAAAGCCCTGGGCACCGGAGCTCTCCCCCGGACCAAAATTCATATCCAGCAAAATAACATCGAAATGCTGATCTTTGATAAAGGCAGGAATATGCTCGGGTAAATTACAGGTACTGACATGACTGAAATGCCGTTTTAATAATAATTTTCCTGCGGTTAAAATATCTTCATCGTCATCGACAATCAGGATCCTGCCTTCTTTTTTCACCCAAACTCTCCGCTTAACTTGCTTTACCAAAGCTGTATTAGTGTTCATTAACGTACACCTAGTGTTCATAAACGTACAGTTTTAAATTAACCTTTTGAGGGGAAATTTAAAAAGCATATAAAAAACAAAAAGATAAAACTTGGTATGGATGTTGTACTTGAGTAGCTAAGACATTGCGCACCGCGAAAAATAACAGCAGCCATTTTTTATTATGATCAAGACAAATCAGCAAGTTAACCCCGGACACAGGGAAGCCCCTGTTGCCATATCAACCCCGAGTCCTGCTCCGGTTTCAGCTTCAGTATCAGGGAGCGGCATGGACAGAAAGGTGCAAACCAAAACCAGTCCGTTTAAAAGATGGGCCATCATAGCCGGTAGCCTGTTATTGCTGCTTTGGCTGATTTACGCTTTTGTCATGCCCTCGCCGGGAAAAACCCTGGCCGTAGATAACCAGCGTATTGTTATTGCCGAAGTCACTACCGGCATATTCGAAGACTTTATTCCGGTAAGGGGCCAGGTAACCCCCGCCAAAACCGTATTTTTGGATGCGATAGAAGGCGGCCGGATCGAGCGTATCCTGGTGGAAGACGGCACCCGCTTAAACGCGGGGGAGTTAATCGTTGAACTGTCCAATGCCTCGCTGCAATTAAATGTGTTAGGCAATGAAGCCCGTGTGGCGGAGCAGCTCAATAATATCCGCACCATAGAGTTAGATCTCGAGCAAAACCGCCTGCAACACAAAAGCAACCTGCTCGATATCAATTATCAGATCAAAATGCTGACCCGCCAGCAGGCAAAAGAAAAAGCCCTGCTTGAGAGCGGCGCAATACAACAGGCCCGGTACGATGATACCTCAGATACCCTTGACTGGTATAAAAGCCGCCTGGCATTAACCCGTGAAAGCCAGCAGTCTGACGCCCGGATGCAGGGGGAGCAACTGGCGTTTTTAAAAGAAACCGGCGCCCGGCTGGAGCATAACCTCGCCATTTCCCGGCAAAACCTGGAAAACATGAAGGTCAAAGCCCCGGTGGCCGGCAAGCTTTCCGGTTTTAATGTCCAGGTGGGCCAGAGCATTGCCCGGGGCGAGCGCCTGGGGCAAATCGATACCCCGGACGACTACAAGCTCACCGCCTTTATCGATGAGTTTTATCTGGGCCGGGTCGCCATCGGCCAAGAAGCCCGCTTTAAAGACTATGCCCTGGTGATAGCAAAAATTTATCCCCAGGTACAAAACGGCCAGTTTAAGGTGGACTTTACCTTTAAAGCGCAACAGCCAAACGGCATCCGCCGCGGACAAAATGTGCAAATCAAACTGACCCTGGGGGATGCCAGCAAGGCCACTTTAGTGCCCAACGGCTCTTTCTTCCAGGATACCGGCGGCAACTGGATTTTTGTGCTGACAGCAGACGGCAGTCAGGCCATTAAACGCAATATCCGCCTCGGCCGCCGCAACAGCCGCTTTATCGAAGTCATTGAAGGCCTGGATGTGGGCGAGCAGGTGGTCACCAGCTCCTATGCCAGCTACCTGGAGATGCAAAGGCTTAAACTCAGCCGGCAATGAACATATGCCGTAAAAAATCTGACAGACAATTAAAGAATCAACAGGAAAAAAACATGTTAAAACTACACAATTTATCAAGAATTTATCGCAGCGATGACGTTGAAACCCTGGCACTGAACAATGTTAATATCGAAATCGCCAAAGGCGAGTTTGTCGCCATCATGGGTCCGTCCGGCTGCGGCAAATCCACCCTGCTCAATACTATCGGCATGCTCGACTCGCCGACCTCCGGCGACTATTTCTTTGCCGGGGAAAATATTGCCGGTTATAACGAAAGCCAGCTGTCCCTCATCCGCAAAAAAAATATCGGTTTTATCTTTCAAAACTTTAACCTGATTGACGAACTCAGCGTACAGGAAAACATCGAACTGGCCCTGCTCTATCACAAGATCCCGGCGGCGGAGCGTAAGGCCCGGGTAGAGAAAGTGATGGACAAGGTCGGTATCGGCCACCGCGCCAAACATATGCCGAGCCAGCTCTCCGGCGGCCAGCAACAGCGGGTTGCCGTTGCCCGCGCCGTGGTGGGGGATCAGGCGATGATTTTAGCCGATGAACCCACAGGTAACCTCGACAGCGCCCACGGCCAGGAAGTGATGGAAATGCTGCAGGCGCTGAACAACGAAGGCACCACGATTGTCATGGTAACCCACAGTCCGGCCCATGCCGATTATGCCCGCCGCACCATCAACTTATTTGACGGCCATGTGGTGACCGAAAATGTCCGGGCGGCTTAAGCCCTCAGCGATAAGTATTTTTTAAGGACATCACTATGTTTTATAACTACCTGATCACCGCCTGGCGCAATATCATCAACAACGGCATCTTTTCCGTGATCAATATTTTCGGCCTGGCAACCGGCTTGATGAGCTGTATTTTGATCTTATTGTTCGTACGCCAGGAAACCGGCTTTGATACCTGGCTCACCGATCACCACCGCCTGGTGCGCATGCACACCGCCTATTCCATGCCCGGACAGGAACCGTTTGAAACCGTGCGCTCTGCCGGCAGCATGATGCCGGCAATACGGGATTATGCCAGCAATGAAATCGAGACCGGGGTGCGCTTTATCCAGTATCCCATGACCATACGCCACAACCAGGATGGCTTCCCCGAACAAGTCACTATGGTAGACGGCAGCTTCTTTCAATTGTTCGACCTGCCCTTTGTCCACGGCGATAAAAGCTCGTCTTTTGCCAAACCCATGGATTTGGTGATCACAGAAAAAGTTGCCATTAAGTACTTCGGTAAAACCGATGCCGTCGGCGAAACCTTAACCATCTGCTGCATCAACGACAACCCCATCAATCTGCCGGTCACCGGGATAGTAAAAGACCTGCCCGATAACACCCATCTCAATACCGGGCTGCTGGTGTATCTGCAGCCTAATTTATTCCCCGAAAACGACGGCACCCTACACACCTGGACCAGCGTAAATGTCTATACCTATTTCAAGTTAAAGCCGGGAATTAAGCCAGAGCAGTTGCAGCAAAGAATAAACTACTGGATGGACAATGAAAGCCCGTTAAAAGACATGTTTTCCAGCCGCTTGGGAGAGGAAAACGGCGGCAGCACAGTCACCGACCTGGTGCGCCAGCGGGTCATGCCGGTTGCCGATCTGCACCTGCATGCCAAACGCCACGCCGGCAACATGCCCGACCTGACCCCTATGGGAGATGCCGGTATGATCAATACCTTTATTCTGGTGGCGGGCCTGGTATTGCTGATCGCCTGTATCAACTTTATGAACTTATCCACCGCCAAAGCCGGTAAACGTGCCAAAGAAGTCGCCATGAGAAAAGTACTGGGCGCAAGCCGGAAACAGGTAGCGATACAGTTTCTGGCCGAAGCCGTTTCCCTGGTATTTATCTCGTTAATTTTTGCCGTGGCCGCGGTCGAACTGGTATTGCCGTTTTATAACCAGATCCTGGGCAAAGATCTGGCCCTGAACTTATTCGCAGAGCCCGAGCTGTTGTTATCCCTGCTGGCCATTGCCCTGGCCGTTGGCCTGGGCGCAGGCATTTACCCGGCGTTGTACCTGTCCCGCTTCCTGCCCGGCCATATTTTAAAATCCAGCAAAAGCGCAGAGCCCGCCAGCTCGGTAAAACTGCGCACCCTGCTGGTGGTATTTCAATTTGCCACTTCAATAGTGTTAGTGGTGGCCACCCTGGTGGTCTACGGACAAACTGTTTTTTCCAACAATGTCGATGTCGGTTATCAAAGTCAAAACAAGCTGGTGCTCGATACCAGCAACGCCGGTGACAACCTGGCCAGCTTAAAACAGGAATTGCTGAACCTGCCGGAAATTACCTCTGTGGTCTATTCGTCCGAGTCTCCGACACAGGACGATGAAAACAACAATTACTTCAGATTGCTAGAACAAGCCCCCGACGGCGGCACCAATGAACAGGTACTGCTCAATTACCATAATATGGGTTACGGCTTTTTTGAAGCGTACCAGGTGGCTCCCCTTGCCGGGCGCCTGTTTGACCAGGCCTATGGCTCGGATACCATCAAACGGGTAGAACATGGTGAAACGACCCCGGGTAAGGCGGGCATTATTTTAAATATGTCGGCCTTAAAAAAATTCGGCTTTACCAGCCCGGAACAGGCCATAGGCAAGACCCTGGAAAGCCGGATCCGCGGCACACAGCATTTAACCATTATCGGCGTAGTGCCGGATCTCTACTTCCGCTCCATCAAGTTCGGGATCAGGGCTACTGTATATACCCTGAATCCGGCGCGTTTCAGGGTGGCTAATTTATCTTTTACCACCCGGGATGTGCCTGCCCTCATCACTAAAATTGAACAGGTATGGAAAAAAAGCGTACCTATGCAGCCCATCAATCTGCAGTTTTTAAGTGAAATGATGGCCGCCCAATATCAGGATGAAGCCACCACAGCGCAGCTATTTCTGGTGTTCTCTTTCCTGGCCATCGCGGTTGCCTGCTTGGGCCTGTATGGCTTATCGGCATTCACGGTAGAGCGCAGAACAAGGGAAATAGGGATCAGGAAAGTCATGGGAGCCAGTGTCGCCGACATCGTACGCTTGCTGATCTGGCAGTTCTCCAAGCCGGTACTGCTGGCCAACCTTATCGCCTGGCCGCTGGCCGCTTATGCCATGATAACCTGGCTTGAAGCCTTCCCCTACCGGATAAGCAACTGGTGGATATTGCCCATTTGCCTGGCGGTCGGGATATTGTCCCTGCTGATAGCCTGGAGCACGGTGGGAGGAAATGCCGCCAGGGTTGCCCGTAAGAACCCGGTCAATTCGTTAAGGTATGAATAAGCCACGACCTTCTCTTTAACAGAACAGGGCAATATTGCCCTGTTCTACTCAAAAATTGAGCAAGTCTTTATTAAGTGCAATAATTACCAAGGCCCTACGGAAAATTTTGATAAGGACTTCAAATGACAATTAAGTACTGCCGCCCCCTGCTTTTATTCTTAATTTTCTTTATCGCTTCCTGCGCAACCCATCATGATACAGAGGTTAAAAAAGCTGGCGCCATTTCTATTTCAGGACTTATAAAGTTACCTTTACTTTATGATAGTAAAGAATATTTTATTGATGACGGGCCTTTGTTCGTTATGAATAAATCCCCGCTGGCTGCATACCGCGTTATCGATAAGCAAGAAATTGAATTCTTAGGCTCAAGCAAGTCAGTCTATGATTTCTTTATTGATGCTTACCATTCTCCAAAGGAGATAAACGAAATCTCATTCGCTGAATCTCTTGCAAACTACAACAGGAAACATACAAAAAAAGGAACCCTGGAATTTCTTATCTATGAAAAAAATCAAAAAGTTAAAATATACGTTATTGCAAAAGAACTCGATTTTGCTGTTGAAGCAACTTTAGCCGGCAATGAAAAAGCCCTTAATAGCCTGTTAACCGACACCGTACTTTCAACAGGAGCATAATGCCAATGGAACCAATCAGCCAGGAAGAAAAGCGTGATTATCAAGAAATTTTAAGTCAAATATTTGGTAGCCTGGCAAAAAAGTGGAATATTAACATCCGGGTACTCAAGCTATTAGAGGAGCTTTTACAACATAGTAAGTCATGCAGCCAATATATGGACAAAATCCCAAGGCCTTATTACTTTGGAAACACGATAAAGTGGGCAAGTAAACAGGCCAGGCAAGCTGTAGCAAGACACCTTAAAAGGGGAGATGAACATTATTTACTCTGCCTTCGAGGTGCCGGGCTTAAAATGCGTACAAAATTCCAGATGGCAGCAATGGGAATTTGAACCAATATAACGGGTATAATAACGGCTCACCAAACGGCATTTCTTTACCCGGCAGCGGCAATGGTTTGCCAGTTTATCTCCCTTAACCTGTTGGCCTTAATCTATCGGCATAGACTCGCATCGCCAGCGATAACTATTCAGCCGCCCAGCACTATACCCCTGAGCCTTAAGGTTCATTAGCCAGGTATTTAAAAACTTATTTTGCCGGTTAAGTTCGCCCAATTGTGTCTGGTATTTTTCACCGTAAACCACATCCGTTAACGCATTTTCCCCCCGTGTTAACGAATAGGCTTCAAGGATGCCGTTAACCTCATCTATCAGCACGACCATTTCCGGGGTTTTAACAATATTCCCTTGCACATCAAACAGATGCGTCATCAAACTGGCCCTGACGGATTTATGGTGAACCCCGGTATCCGGCATATCTATGTTCATGACATGCAGATCCATACAATTAGCCGCCTTAAGGGTCAGGCTGGCTTTGTTGTCGGATAGCGGCACTATGCCCAACTCCATAGCAAGCAGGTAATTATCCTGGTAAATATTTCGCGCTGGCAGGCAAAAGGCTACATTGTCCATAACATACTTCCATGATTTTGACGTGTGCATTTAATAATGCACATTGCAGGCCAATGGCGCCTATTTTTACAGGTGGCGGATTCCCGAACAAAGCAATTTTAAGGATTAGCAACCAATAAAGGTAACAAAATAAAAAGCTTGCCTCAGCAATCTTTTTTCTTAACGTTTATAGATTAATATCAGGCTTTTTTAACAAATGTCGATTTCAACATCATCGCGCCTGCACCGTCAATTTTACAACCTATAAGCCTGAATTTCTTTTAAAGTGAGCATAAAGCATCCGTCTTGGCCGATTTCAACACTCAATTGATACCCGAACAACCCGGCATAAGCCTTAATTAATGACATGCCCAAGCCGGAATGTTTTTCTGACGATCGGGACAGATCTTTGCGCCACAAACGCTGGAACATCAGCTCCAGCTCTTCCGGTTCCAGCGGGTCTTCCATGGCATTGGCAAAAGAAACGGCATAGGCGCCATTATCCTGCTGTTTAATCTCTACCCGGATATCACTGCCTTGCGGGCTATATTCAATGGCGTTGGACAAGATATTATTGAGGATCAAAGTAAACTCTGCCTGGCTGCTGTTAATGATATAAGGGCTGTTTTTATCCAAATGCAGGGGGATGTTTTTCGCTTGCCACTCGTTCCGGTAGCGGCTCCAGGCATGGTGAATTTCTTCCGCCAAGTGTAGTGGCGTGTATTTCAATTTGATCAAGCCGCGCTCGCACCTGGCCAACGCCAGCAAATTATTCACCACCTGATGCATCTGGTTGGCGGCATCCAGGGTATCCTGAAAGAAGTCTTGGGTTACCTTAGGATCATCCGGCCACCTCAGGGCAATTTCTGACATGCTGATCAGCTCCGCCAAAGGCGTCTTTAATTCATGGGCAACATTTGAAGTAAACCTTTGCTCCATCTCATAATTATCTTTCAGCCGCTGTTTTTCTTCCCGCTCCCGCAACAAGGCAAAGGCATCCCTTTGCCTTTTTAATTTTACCGTCAAAAACAGGTAGATGATAAACAGCAGCAAAAGCGTATAACCGCTATAAGCCCACCAGGTTTTCCAGGGAGCGGCAGCTATAGTGATGGCCAGCTGCGCCGGGGGTTGTGACCATACGCCATCGTTGTTGGTGCCTTTAACGTAAAAGGTATAGTCCCCCGCGGGTAAATTGGTATAAGTGGCGGAGTTTTGCTGGGCAACATAACGCCAGTTTTCATCAAAGCCCGCCAGGTAAAAAGCGTATTGGTTTTTTTCCGGTGCGGTGAAGTCCAACGCGGAAAATTGCAGGGAAAAAACATAATTTTTATGGCTCAGATAAAGCTCATCAGCGGCATAAACAGGCCTTTGCAGCACACCTTCGCCCGCGACTACCTCCTGATCAAACAGGCTTAATTTGGTGATCATTGTCCTGGGGGCATGGGGGTTTTTCGGCACCCGCTGAGGATCGATAACGTCTATGCCCGTGCTCCCGCCAAAATACAGCAGACCCCGGCTATCTTTATAGGCCGCCCCCCTGGCATACTGCTCATTTACCAGCCCGTCGCCAATATCATAATGTGAAAACCTTTCGGTGCGGAGCTGGTAGCGCATCAGGCCCTTGTTGGTACTAAGCCACAGGTCGTCAAATTCATCGACAATGATATCCATCAGGTTATTGCTGAGCAGACCGTCCCGGATGAAATATTTTGATAGCCGGCCGTTTGCCGTATCAACCAGGTTAAGCCCCAGAGCCGTCGCTATCCAGATCCGGCCATAGGCATCTTCCTTGATGGCATTGATTACATTATTGCTGATATTGAGGTTTTCATTAACTCCCGGCTCCTCTGTCCCTGTGCCCTTTACTTCATGGCTCTTTACCTCATGGTAATAGTGCACCATAGCCTGGTTTTGCCGGTCGATAAAAATCACCCCAAACTCTTCCGTGCCCAACCACAGGTTTCCCCGGCTGTCTTCGAGCAGGCAGCGCACTTCATTGCCAAATTCCGCTTTTAACCGTGTCAGGGGCGTTAAGGGAATAACCTGGCTCTTCAGGGTTAAGGTGTTCAGCTTAAAAAGGGTGTTTTCTTCAGTACCGATCCACAGCTGATTATCCCTGCCCAAGATTAATGAAGTCACCGATATATAGTCTTCAAATGGCAGTGAAACTTGGGTAAAGCTTTGCTCCTTAAGCGAATAACGCAGCAATCCCTGCCCGTCTGTTCCTAGCCAGAGTGCTCGTTCATCGCCTGCTATGGCGGTTATTTCACTCGCTCCCGGCTCACACTCCCTCAACAGGCATAAATAGTGTTGATAAGTACCTGTTGCGGCATCAAACGTCCACAGGCCCAGGTTCTCTGTTCCCACCCAAGTGATATCCTGGCTGGGTTTATAAATAGCGGTTATCGCCTGTCCCTGCCAGCGGGCCCCCGGATATCGCCCCCGGGGATCCATGGCAAACTTACTCGGATGTGCTTTATTCAGGCCCCCGCCTTCGGTGCCTACCCAGAGAATACCTGCCTTATCCTGGTACAAGGCGGATATCACGTTGGAGCTGAGGGAACCGTTCATCCCCCCCTGGTAAAAAAACCGGCTGAAAGTCCCCTTATCGGCATCAAACCGGTTCAAGCCATGCTCCGTCGCCACCCACAAAGCATTGTCCCGGGTGAGATAAAGCGCCTGGACCTCGTCATTGCTCAGGCTGTGGTTATCCTTTTCCCGATGCTGGTAGCGGGTAAAACGCCCGCTTTCCCGGTGAAAATGGTTCACCCCGCCGCCTTCCGTGCCCAGCCACAAATTTTGTTGCCCGTCTTCGACAATCGACACCACTTCATTATTAGCAAGCGACCGCTTGTTATTCGCCTGATTGCGGAAACAAAGCAGGGACTTTTGCCGGGGATCATATTTATTTAATCCGTCCACCGTCCCCATCCAGATAAAACCCAGGCTGTCGCGGAGCATGGTTTTGATTTCATTGTGGCAAAGGGTGTTTTCCGGATTTTTTACTAATGAACGATCGACAAAATAATAGCTTATCTCCCCGGTGGCTAAATCCATGATATTGAGGCCGCCGCCTTCGGTGCCGATATAAAGCAGGCCGTCCTGCTGGGTAATGGCATGTACGGTATTGCTGCTTAAATGCCGGCCATCGAGCAGCAAGCGGCCATCTTGTGAAAAAGCCTGGCTGATATGGCTAAAGCTTCCTTTGCCGATGTCAAAACGGATCAGGCCGCCGTTTTCACTGCCGATCCAGAGGATATTATCTTCCCCCAAATACATAGTCACCAGCTCGTCATCGCTGAGCCCGGGATGTTCTTTTCCCCGGCTATAGGACACTATCTCCCGGCCATCGTAGCGGTTTAACCCTGACTCTGTGGCTATCCATAAAAAGCCGTAATCATCCTGGATAATGGCATTGATATTATTGTCCGATAACCCCTGCCCCGTGGTGATGGCCGAAAAAGTTTGCCGGGCGGCATAGCCGGTAGCAACAAGCGCTAACTGGCTTGTCAGCAAAAAACCGATAATTAACAACTTTGCACTTATCCGCATACAATCAAAACCACCCCATCCTTAGTCAAAAATGAAACCTGGCTTTAATAAAGATATTTTCCTCCCCCGGGTGATTGACGGCATCTTCTATCAGGTGTGAAAACGACGGCCCCGGGCGGGCAAATTCCGACTCGCCTCCCCGGCCATACACCAGATAAATTTCCGATAAGGGGCTGATTTGATAGCGGTATCTGATTTGGGCAAAAAACTCGCTTTCAAAAAAGTCATCCGGTGCCTGGCCAAGCGGATTCAAGTCGCCATCAGGGGCGGCGGCAAACTGATCGAGGCCATAAGCCTTAATGCCCACGCCTTCCACCTTGAGCCTCAGCTCATGTTTTTCACCGAAACGTGCCGACAGGTTAAATGCCAGCGACAATTCTTCCTGGCGGTAATCGTGTAACACATTGGCCCCGTCTTCCTCTTCGCCGCCTTCATCCTCCGGCTCGTCTTCAATTTCATCCTCTTCGTCTTCTTCATAAAGGGAAATCAGCCAGCTGTCCCGTTTGCTATAGGTAAGCTCCAACTCCAGGGCAACATATTCATTCAACCGGTAGCTGGGTTCAAATTCATAGGTGGTCCAGCGCCCCTTTAAGCCGGATTTTCCCGTGGCAACCGACATATCCAGGATCAGGTCTTGGCTTTGATCTGATTTATAGCTGAGCTTAACCCCGTGGCTTGCCGGGATCCTGGCCGGGTTAAAGCCGAAGGTAATAAGATCATCTATGCCTTCTTCCCGGTATTCGAGTTCAAATTCCCATTCTTCATTGTCATGGGTGTTGATCACAAAAGTGCTCTCGGCAGACATGGGCAAATCATCATCCTGCTCGTTTTCACTATAGTCCATGGCAAATTCCAGGATAAAATCACTGATACCCCAGGCCCGGTAACCCTTGGGCCACTCATAAACCGAGTCATAAGCGATTTGGGCAATATTGACCCGCTCGACAAAGCCAAAATCATTGATATCAAGATCCCGTCCGTAACGGTACAGGGTTAGATGCTGGGACCAGAAATCATACGCCTGGTAATCTGCCGTAAACGACCAGCCGTTGTCCCGGACATCCTCCGTAAGCCCGTTTGCTGAAATATCACTGTGGAAATACACACCGGAAAGCTGCAGCTTATTATTGATTTCATAGGCAAAGTCCAGCCCCCATACCTGCGCCTTGCGAGCAACCTGCGGGGTTTTGGTCAGGTTATATAACAAGCCCAGGTTATAGTTATCATGCAGGTAGCTGATGCGGGCAGAGAGAAAGTCCCTGCCCCGGATATTCCGGCTGTCATCTTCCGATGCCGCCAAAATGCCGTATTCGAACATATCGCCGAACTGGGTATAACGCGCGGCAACATCTATGTCGGTGGCGCCGTTTTCCTGGCCGAACGCTTGCCCGCCGACCCTGCGGGTATTCACCAGAATTAAATTCTCCGGTCCGCGGACATCAAACATGGCATGGTTTTCAAGAAAAAAAGGCCGCTTCTCCTCAAGGTAGGTTTCAATCGCAGAGAAGTTCACCACGATTTCATCCGACTCCACCTGGCCAAAATCAGGATTCAGGGACAATGCCAACTGCTTGTCGGGGGAAGGACGCCAGAAAAAATCGGCCCCGAGTTCCGCATCACTTTGGTGCGCCAATAAATCCCGGTTCATGGAGACATAGGGAAAAATATCCAGCGAAGAATAATCTTCAGTGCTCACTTCGATGGCGGCAAAATTATCGAGAAACCGGGTTTGCGAACTGTCGATGGCGGGAAAAGCCAGCCGCCGGGTTAAGCTTTGCTGCCAGCGGGAAAAATACACTTTAATTTCCCGGGTATCTTTGGGGGAAACGTCCATGGAAAGGCTGGTCCAGGGAATGAAAATTTCCGACTGCCAGCTGTGCTCCCCGCTATAGGAGGCATGAAACCATTCCCCGTTCCAGTCGGTTGACTCTTGGGTTTCCCTGCTCCAGATGGAGTCCTGAGCGGCATTTTCCCGGCTGACTTTAAAACCGTAGGCCCTGATGCCTTTGCCGTTAAAGTCGATGATCACCTCGTTAAAGTCATCGCTGATATCTTCGTCGTACAAGGTTAACCGCCCCACCCGGGTTAAATTTTCCTGCTCGTTGATAAACCCTATATAAACCCCGGCTTCGTCGGTATAAAACAGCGCCGTGGTTTTTTCTTTCGCTTCGACCAAGGTCAGGGGCTGGGTGATAAAAAATTGCCCGAACAGCCCGGCTTGCTGCCACAGTGCTTCGTCAAGGCGGCCGTCAGGAATAAATTTTCCCTCCCGGGCACAGGCAAGCCCCACAGGTAAAAGCATGAGCAACAGCATACACAACCGTGAAAATTGCTTAACATCAGACATTTTCATCGCTCTCCTTTATCAGGATGGCATTTCTTACTATCTGGCTTTACCATAGTTAAACCCCTTATTGCTCTATGCCAGAAACCTCCGGCACTAAGCTTTTTCAATCAGGTAACCAAAGCCACGCCGGGTTTTAATCACGGCATCACCACAGGCCTGCCTCAGCTTGCGCCTGAGCGCCGACACATGTGCCTCTATGGCATTGCGGGTCACGGTGGCAAAATTATCGTACAGGTAGTTTTCCAGGCTGGCATAGGTAATGATCCGGCCGCGGTTCGCTGCCAGGTGTTCAAAAATCGTGTATTCATGCGGCGTCAGCTTGATCAGCTCGTCTTTAAACATCACCTGGCGCAGGGCGACATCTATCACCAGGCCGGCAATTTCTATGGTGGCCAGCTCGATATGATGGGCCCGGCGCAGCAGGCAGTTGATCCGGGCATGAAGTTCATCAAAGGCAAAGGGTTTGCACAGGTAATCGTCGGCGCCTATTTCCAGACCCTTGACCCTGTCCTGGAGCTCGTCTTTGGCGGACAGGATCAATACCGCCGTATTTTTCTTTTTCGCACGCAGGGTTTTTAAAATGCTGAGGCCATCCAGAGAGGGCAACATCAGATCCAAAATAATTAAGTCGTAATCCTGATATAACGCCAGCTCCAGACCTTTACTGCCGTCGCCGGTGGCGGCTACGGTAAAATCAAGCCGGGTCAGCCCCAGCTCTAAGCTTTTCCTCAATCTTTCCGAATCTTCAATGATCAGTAACTTCATAAATGCCAACACCTTTATCAGATACTTAACCGCCGGAATGTCATGGATAATTCTAGACTAATACCCGAAGCTGAAGGTTTGCTGAAGAAAAGAAAATAGCGCCGGACTCAGGGAAATAAAAATTTAACCGGAAAATTTAGCCAATCTTAAGCTGGTTGTTTTAAGCTAACAAAACGGGAAAAATACAGCAGGAGATCAGCCATGCCCACCAGAGTCATTTATCCGCTTTTCCTGATGCTGGCTTGTTTATTGTCTGCCCCCTTGTCTGGCCCTTTGTTTGGCCAGGAGACCGCTAAAGACCTTAGTGAAGAAGCAAAGCCGCCAGTCATTCACGGCGACATCCCGGAAAAGATCCATATCAGCGAACGAAAAGTCAAAAAGATCCTGCGTCGGCACGGCTTTTCCCGGGTAAAAATCCTGGAGATTGACTATGAAATCTTTGAAAACCAAAAGGTCTATGAGGTCGATTTCAAATATAAGGGGAAAATCTATGAAGCCGCCATCAGCTTAAACCACAAATTTCTTTATAGTGAAATTGATATCGACGATTAACACCGCCACTTCCCCGGGCAATAATCTCGCCCGCCTCTGATGGCAGCCCGAGTTCTACTTTTCATTTAGGTTAACAGCGGAAAAATTCCCCCTTCACGTAATGCTTAACACACCGGCCGAAGAACAAGGCTAAGCCGCAAAAGCACTCTGATACGCTCTTGCGGCTCAATAGCTTAAAACACAGAAGCTTCAGTCATCTATCTCAAAGCAGGCTTCGGTGGCAGACTGGTTGCCGTTTACATCCCTGATCAAAATTTCAAACTTAAACTCATCACTCAGCTCCATGATCTCTTCGGGAAATTCAAAGCTGGTTATATCCGGCGGCAACAAAGTGCTGGAAACCACCTCTAATTCGTCTTCGGTTTCGGTTTCAATCACCACTTCATAATGGTGGACGTTAACCTCCCCGGCCTTACCTAAGTAATGGCCATGGGGCGCCGTAGTGCCTTTCTCTTTATGGGACATAGTGACCGGCTCCCAGCTTAACGTCACCTCAGGCTCACTAACACCTTCCAGCTCCATACAGACAAGCTCACTATTGCCTTCATCATCCCGTTCAAATTCGGCAGGCGGCACCTCTTCGCTTTCCTCGCACTCGCCTTCGTCATCGGCTTCCTCGTCATCGTCGCAGTCAACCGCATAGCTCAGCATTAAGCCGTCGGGAGCGGCGGGGATCACATGGGAGAGCATCACTTCGCCTTCAAGCTCCTCGCCATCGAGGGTGATGGCTTCAATCTCGTATTCCCCTTCCGGGAAACGCCTGAAGAACTTATCCGGATCCAGCTCGTCGAAGGTTGGCTCTGCCGACTCAAAGAACAACTCCGTCAGCCCCTGTTTTTTCAGCCGGCTTTTGACCTTGATATCCAGCAAGACCCTGTCGTTGGGGCTCTCAATTCTCAAACGCTTCCAGGCATCGCCGTCGGCCTTTCCGTGGATACCCAGATCGCCGTCGGTATCATTGAGTTCAAAAAACAGCTGGGCTTCCGATAACGGAAGATCCTCTTCATCGTCATCATCGGCGTAAATTGCTGCCGAAGAAAAAAACGCGGCGCAACAGGCACTATATATAAGTGATTTTTTCAAAGCTTTCATTGTCTTAACACCTTTAAACGGGTTCGCTGCACTCTAATTTTCCTTAGCTATACAGGCATAACCAGAGGCAACCACCATTAACAATAACGTTATCCTGCCTCGCGACTCCCCCTTCATAGGGGTAATATGACAAGATAACAGGCGAATAACCGACAAAAGCCGGGTTGCTTTGATACCAGTTAACTCTCCCTGATACCCCTTGGCCCGAAATCACTTTTGTCACCTTTATTAAACCAAGCCAGCCTGAATCTTATCTGAGCAAAATCTGAATTTTTCCTGAATGAAGAACAATAAAAGGCAGCCGATATTGCACCTAAACCAATGGCTTGCCAAGCCTTAAGAAAAGCTAATGAAGAGTCAATTAGTAACCGGCCTTCATTCCTGCCCGAACAGGCACCATCAAGACAACAATCCGCATTTCTTACCAGAAGAATTAACACTTAAATTTCATAGTGTTAAAATAAGTTTCAATCGATAATTTTTAGGCATCTCAAATATAAAAAATAGCGGATTTTTATCTAAAAAAGGCTTCTTTTTCTGTCGATTTATCCCACTTTTTCTACTATATAAATGGGTGGTGAAATGATTACCAAAGGAGGTATTTCAAGAGCAGCAATTTGCTAATGAATTAACAACAAGCGCTACCCCTGAGTGCAGGCACACCCAGAGATAGCTAACCAAGATAGATACGTGAAGTATCCACAATGGCTAAACATAATGATATGCCAGAGTTAAACCCGACTAAAGTTTTTTCAACAAATCTTTTTATAAAAGAGCACCTTAAACCCCACGGCCAACAACCTTCTACCACTGGCAATGCAGTTCACCCCCGCCGCCACGCTTGTAGCTCCTCCCGGCAAGGCTATTTAGGCGCTGCCGCAGTATTCTTGAGGAATGGTGACATGAATGGCATCACTGTTTATGGCTTTAACCGCAGCAGCCTCTGGCTCAAAGAAGAGCTAGCGGCCTTTGCCAAAAACGTACATAAACTACCAGCATGAAAAAGATAGACATAATAACCGTAAGGGTAGATACAGAGACAGGTGATGCGCTCCGTACTTTAGCCCAGGCGGATGAAAGAAGTGTTGCCTGGATTGCCCGGAGACTTATCACCGAAGCACTCGAAACCCGTAAACGTTTAAAATCCCAAGATGACAAACAGCACGAAACAGACGAACACTAATTTATGCCTGTCTTGCTTGGTTGTTTTATCGTAAACAGATGCTACTGTGATTTATCTTCTTGATAAATCACAGTAGGTTTAGGGATAGTCATTATTTGCACCGAATCGACTTTTGAAAACCGCTCAGGCGCAGCGGCTGCCGCAGTAAGTGATGTTTGTTCAAAAAAAGCCGTCATCGCCGGTGATATCCGGCTATAAGCATCAATAAATAGCCGTAATTTTTTGGCAACCAAAGGATAGCTGTTGGCAAGTTTCACTAACTCAGTGGGATTGGAAAAAACAAATTCAGCGTAGGTGTTAAAGTCATTCTCGACAGAGGTTTCGGCATACTTTGATAAAAAGCCGTTGATATAATCAGGTTCATCCGACCAATTAACCCCAAGTGCTTTGGCATAACTGGTAGTAGCACTCCAACCTTGCGGCATTAACTCCCCCCAGGCCATACCCGTTATTGGTTGTTTGTTCAGTACAAACGAACTTAGCTCATGATGAACACCATATAAGGCCGCCTCGTAATTTGACTCTTTATTTTTGTTGATTGTTGAAGCAACAATAATCCATGAATGATGATAAGTCCCGCCAGCCGGTTTGCCATCAAACCAGAGTTCTCCGGAAATAAATATCGCCTTTATCAAAGAAGCAACAAAGCCTTTGGATAGCGGCTTAATGCATCTTCAATACCCCTTAATGACTCAGGCAATGCAGAAGGGTTTGCGGCAAACATTTTACCTACGGGTAATTTAGCCTCTTTTTCTCCATAAGGCTCGATATAAAAAGTGTCGGGATCACCAGACCTGATAATGACACCGTGCTCTGCTGTAAGCCTGCTTTGAATTGCTTCTCCCCCCTCTTGTGGTGCACATGCTACAAGCATCAAAGCAACAAGTAACCAACAGCTGCTTTTAAATTTTATGATTAGCATTTATTTCTTAGAATGACTTTAAACAGCAAAAAGTGAAGAAACAAGAGTCATCCCATGAGTTCCTTGAGTAACATTTTTATCGCTTTTTTGGCTCTTTCCCATTAATAATCTTTTCTATTTCTTCCCTTGCTTCTTTAATATCTGCAAAATGCTCATACTGATATTTCACGAATTCCCCATAAGCTTTTCCCGTTATTAAATGAAAAGTAAAAAGCATCATAAAAATATTGATAAAGTAGAAAATATAATCAGGATTATCTACGAGAACAAAGGCTGGTAAACATACTGTTGCCAGCAAGAGGGTGTAATATTGGAGGATTTTCGCACAGAAAAAGGAACCTCTGCTAACACGAAAATTAACAACACAAAAAAGCACTGAAATAACACTTAACAGAGCAAACATCAATTCAGGTGAAACATTAAGATATTGATCAAAAACTATGATGCTTGAAGCAGCCGAACCTAGTGTAAGCAGCATAGTGACTAATAAAAACCGTCCCATTAACTTCATCGGAGGCAATAAACCAACAACATTATCATCTTTCTTATTTTTTAACGTCTTAACTTTATTTGACATTATTCAGATAGTTCCTCATGTATACCTACAGCAAGAGAATTAACCGTGCCCGACAAGGCACTCCCAGCAAAACTCATAGAGGCCCCGATAGCATCTTTTAATTGCAACCTTAGAGCATGGTTGATCTGAATGCCGGTATAGCGTTTAGGAAAGTGACCACTTCTTACTAAACCTTTCAGCAACTTATTAGAAATACCGGGGTGATTTAAACGCACTATATCCTGAGTAAGCCTTTTCTTTTCAGCCCGGGTTAACCCCTTTAAAATGGCTTCTGCCGTTTTGCCACTATTTGCCTGCAATAACTTGACGGCTTTAAGGGTTGCAGCTCCGGCAGCAATGGCACCACCCAGAGAGATAAGATCGAGCGCAAAAGTAGTATGTTGATACCATTCCTGAGAGTCTAAAAAGTCATTTTTTTCAGTATCTTTAACTTCATTCCATGCCCTGTAAAGGCCGTTACCACATTGAATGGTGCTGGCAGCACTTGCCGCTACAGCCAAATAAGTAACCGCCCCACTTGCCCCTCCGGTTAACGGAATTGCAGCCCCACTGCCTAAAACAACTATCCAGCCCAAGAAAGCAGCACTGCAACTAAGTGCAGCCCCGGAAACTTCCCCCACTAATCGGGATTCCCGAGTATCGGCCTGACCACCTTTTAAATGGGCAGCAAATTGTGCTTGATTTAAATCATTGGGAGGTTCCCGTAATACCACTTTCACTGGAGTTATCCGGCATATTGGTGTAAACGGCCTTAATTCGACCATGGTAAAGTCTTTATCTACATAAAGCACCGCAGCACCATGTAATTCTGGAATATTATCTATCTGTTTAAAGAGTTTTTGTTGATCAAGCGAAAACGAAAGCTTATTCAGAAGCTGAGTTTCATTAAAACCCATGTGGTCGAACGGAGCCATAATCACATCCTTTGTGAGCAAAACATTCCTATTGCAAACCAGTGTAATAGCTCTTTGCTTTTAAGCAAGCCTGCTTTGATCTTCTCAAGCAAACATTAGAAAAATTAGGAAGCAATCAGCGCAGGATAAGATCTTGAACTGCGCCCCAGCAGTTTGTGCACGCAAGAAACAAGACCTGGAACTCACTGTTCCTCTCCGATCAAACCGCTGCATCTAAAGAATCACCTTGTTATCTTTATTACTTTATCTTCAGTTTGTGACTCAATTAGTTTGTTATCAGGCATTAATCTTATTTTCAAAATAATCACATACAAAGTTAATAGCAAACAGAGTGAATGAAGCTTATCAGGTAACTTAACAAAATTGCCGTGTAGGATAATATTTCTTGATTGTGAAATTGACCGGGCTTTCTTGCCATCTAAAAACTTCACTTCTGTCAACTTATTGAATATCTCTTCAAAACAGTCCAAATTATCACCTGTATACTGCATCTTTTTACTTAAACCAGGAAAAGCCTGCTTACTGGCAATATGAGTCAATTTATTATTTCGTGTTATTTTTGCATGCCCTGTTTTAATCAAAGTATCTGTTATTACCCCTTCAATTTGTGAGTATAAAAGCGCAACACTCCCACCATAAAATCCTAAACAATGTAAATCTAATATCTCTTCTATACGAGATAGCCGTTCTTCACTAAAGTTGGACTTAGTACAATTGTTAATTATTTCAGCTCTAAAATGTTCACTTTTAGAGTAGCTCATCACTTCAGGATCATAATTGGCAGGACTAGCATCAATTTTTTCTAATAAGTTTTCAAACTTGCACAATTTATCAAATAGGATACTTTTTTCAGACTTAATGCTATTAATTTCATCATTAATAGCATTCTCAAAACTTGTTGCTGACTTAGAAACACCTTGAATGAAATCACGTACTTTACTGTTTGAATTAACTACTTTATCTAATACAAAACCAACACAACCAAATGCTTCTTCAATAAATACAATAAAACTATTTACTGAATCTTTTAAATCCTGATCAACTTCTTTTGTTGCGTTATTAACTTCAACCTTCAAAGCTTTTAGTTTTTTTTCAGCACTTGGACGGGCTATTCTCAGTAACACTTTTATCTTAGGCTCAATTTCGCGCCACTCCTGATATAAATATGGAGTCAACTTTTCAATTAAAGATTTTATTTGTTTTTTATTTTTCTTACTGAATAAATCTGAGAAGAAATCCATGTTCTTTCCTAATCATCCTTTTAAATCAAAGCAGGACCAAGTCTTGGGTTGCGCACGTAGAATTTCTGTATGCAAGAAACAAGACCAGGCCTCTAAATATTTGTTTTACTCAATGTCTAATAGAGCGCTAATTTATGGGTGTCCCAGACTGGCACTCTGAATAAATCTCCCCCACTAGTTCGAGGGGAGCACCGAGTCAGTTTAAATCTCTTACAGATCTTACTTAGAAGAAAACTCAACTTCAAAATATGCCTTGCTTGCTGATAATCAATGCAAGAAAGAAGACCTGCTCCTCACGGTTCACAGCTTCTTAATTTTACCTTTGTTATATGCAAATCACTTATGAGGCGTCGTTTTTTTAAACAATGTTGTAATGCCTGCTCCACCACCTACTGCTAATGTAGAGCCAAGAATGATTTTAACCAAGTCAAATTGTTTTAATATCATTGCTGTCATTACAAGTACAAAAACAAGAAAGATAACTCCGAATAAAACGAACACTGACCGTTTATGCTGTTCATCATTTAATTCAGCATCCAACTTTTCTTGTTCTGCTTTGTTATCAAAATATTTTTCTGCTGTAGTAAAGCCTTTTTCAGCAATCATTTCCACAGTTTCAGCAATTGTTTCAATATGCTTCATACGAACATTTAATTGTTCAATACTTTTAGGTAAATCTTTTTCTAATTCTAAAGTAGTGACTTTTTCCACAGTGCATCCTTTTACTTATAACAGCCTTTATTTAGCGACAAAATGTCGTACTTAAGCACGCCATTTTGTCGCCTTCACAACATATTATCAAATGTAAAGCCACTATAACTCCTTATTACATCAACTTGTTAGTTACTTTTTACCCATTAGCAAAGTTCTTTTGTTAGTTACGCGAGAGCTATAAAAATCACAGAACTAATAAAAGTAAGCCTCTCTTTCCTTTTGCCAGAATTCATCACAATTCCCAATGAATTTAGCCACAATTCCCCTTTATCCTCTTTAATGCCGGTGAAAACAACGCCACTTCAAACAAAACCTGTAAAAACGCTAACTTGATAAATATAATTGGCAAATTGACGCGGTATTTAAACCATAGGAAAACTTGATGAAAAACAATTTAGTAACCCTGATGCTGGCCTGGGCATTGGTGTTTGTTGGCTGTGGCCTTGCCGGTTGCAGTGAAGAAAAAGCGTCGGATACCGGGCAGGAGCAAAGGCCGGAGACAAAGGTAAGCCAAGGTTTAACGGCAAAAGAGCCGAGTGAACCGGCCTTTAACCGCGAACAGGTGCTTCGGGATTATCAAAATACCGAGCTTAAAATATTAGATGTTTCAGAGCGTAATAAAGACGGCAAAAATGCCATTGCCGTTACCTTGTCCGTGCCCTTAGATCCCGCCGAAGATCATCAGGATTATTTTAATATCAGCAGCCAAAAACAAGGGGCCAGCGACGGCGCCTGGGTGGTATCGGCCTCAGGCAAAACCGTCTGGTTTCCTTATGTTGAACCGCAAACCTCTTACGATGTCACCATTTACCAGGGGTTAACCGCCGTCAACGGCCAGACACTGGGAAAAACCAAAAATATCAGCGTCAAAACCAGCCGCCTGGAGCCAAGCATCAATTTTGATACCACAGGCGCTTTCCTCACCCAGGGGCTGGGCAACGGCCTGCCGGTGGTGAGCGTGAATGTTGATCAGGTAGACATCAATTTCTTCCGGGTGCAGGAAAAAGAGCGGCAGAGGTTTTTACGGGAAATTGCCGATCACAATTATTACTGGGGCGTCGAGCGCCTGAGCCGCCTGGGAGATTTGGTTTATAGCGGCCGCTACCAGTTAGACGTGCCGAAAAATACCCGGGTGAAACGTAGCATAGATATTGAAGGCATCAGTGAACTGGCCGCGCCGGGCATGTATCTGGCAGTGATGGCCAAAGCTGGCGGTTATGAAAAACATCAGGTGATGTGGTTTTCCGTGACCGATATCGGCTTGCATGCCCGCTTTTACGACAACCAGTTAGACGTGTATGCCTCCTCGTTAACCACAGGCAAAGCCCTGCCCAAGGTTGAAGTCAGTCTGGTCAACCGCAAAGGGGAGATATTACAGCAAAATCTCACCTCCCCCGACGGCCAGGCTTCTTTTGCCGGTAGCCTCAACAAGGCCTCGTTGATCCTGGCGCAGAACCAGCAGCATTTTTCCCTAATCGAAGTGAACAAACCGGCGCTGGATTTATCCGACTTCGACCTTGGCCAGCGCCCGGCCAAGCCCCAGGAGCTGTTTATCTATGCACCAAGAGATCTCTACCGCCCCGGCGAGCAGATAAACTTTAATGCCCTGCTTAGGGATCAAGACGGCCGGTTAACGCCAAACAGCGTTTTATCTGCCGCCATCATCTCTCCCGACGGCAACAAAATAAAAACTTTTAAATGGCAGGGTAACAGGGAGAATTACTACCATTATCCCTGGCAGATTCCCGCCAATGCCCAGCTGGGTTTATGGCAGCTGGAAGTGAAAAATGTCGGCAGTGAAACCTTCCGTTTTGACTTTAAGGTGGAAGAGTTTTTACCCGAGCGGCTAAAACTCACCTTTAACCCCAAGGCCCCGAGTGAAAGACTGATAACAAGCAAAAAAGGGAAATTTACCCTGCCGCTTCAGGGGGAATATTTATTCGGCGCACCGGCCTCCGGCAACCGATTGTCTACCGAGATCAGCACTTCATTGTGGCGCAAACCTGTGACAAGCCTGCCGGAATTTGAGTTCGGCGATATCCGCCAGAGCCAGTTCAACACCAGGTTCAAGCTTAAAGATATCCAGTTAGACGACAAGGGCCTGGGGCAGCTCACTTATCCGGTCAACTGGCCTGCCCTTAACAGCCCGTTAAGGGTGAAGTTCATCAGCAGCCTGTTTGAGTCCGGCGGCAGACCGGTATCTCGCACCTATTCCGGCCTGGTATGGCCGAGCGAACAGCTGCTTGGCATCCGTACCAGCTTTGGCGATAACAACCCTGAGGCCAACTCCACGGTCAGCTTTGAAATTGTCAAAGCCTCCCTCGACGGCAGTAAACATGCTGCAAAAAACCTCGACATTAAACTTATCCGCGAAGACCGCCGCTATTTCTGGGTTTATTCACAGAGTGAAGGCTGGCATTACGAGTGGAACGACAACGAATATGTCGAATTAAGCAAGTCGTTAGACATTAAAACCGGCAGCAGCGGCCAGGTCAGCTTTCCCGTGGCCTGGGGCAACTACCGCCTGGAAGTCAGGGATCCCGCCGCCAGGCTTATCACCAGCACGCAATTTTACGCCGGCTGGAACTGGTACCAAGACTGGCAGGAAAGCCAGAGCGGCAGCGGCGCCGCCCGCCCCGACAAAGTCACCATGGCACTAGACAAAGCGACCTACCTCCCCGGGGATACGATTAAGGTCAATATCATTCCTCCCGAGGCCGGTGAGGCCATTGTCATGGTGGAAGGCGACAACCCCTTGTGGTTAAAACGCCTGACGATCCCGGCAGAAGGCAGCACGGTAGAAATCCCGGTAGCAAGCGACTGGCAGCAGCATAACCTCTATATCAGCACCCTGGTGCTGCAACCGGGCAATATGGAAAAGTCCCTGACCCCCAAGCGCAGCTTCGGCCTGGTGCACCTGCCGCTAGAGCGTAAACACAGAAAACTGCCCCTGAGCTTTGAGGTTGCCGACAAGGCCCTGCCCAACAAGCCGCTGACGGTGACCGTTAAGCTTGACCAGACAAACGGCAACAGCGCAGCCGCAAAAGACAACCAGGTCTTTGTCACCCTGGCCGCCGTGGATGTCGGGGTATTAAGCATCAGTGATTTTGACACCCCGGATCCGTTCGACGCCTTTTTCGGCCAGCGCCGTTACTCGGTGGACTCGCGCGATGTCTATAACAAGATCATCGAGCTGAGCCAGGCAGACAAAGCCCGCCTGCGCTTTGGCGGCGACGCGGACCTTACCCGCGGCGGACAGCAGCCGCCGTCTGACGTGCAAATCGTCTCTCTCTTTAGCGGCCTGGTGCCCTTTAACGATCAAGGCAAAGCGGATATTTCCCTGGACATTCCCGACTTTAACGGCCGCCTGCGCTTAATGGCGCTGGCATTTTCCGACACTGAGTTCGGCCACGCCGAGCAGGAAGTCACCATAGCCGCGCCGGTCGTCACCCAGTTTGCCATGCCGCGTTTTCTCGCCAAAGGGGATAAAACAACCTTAGCGCTGGATATCACCAACCTCAGCGGCGAGCTGCAGAAGCTGTCGGTGGCGTTAACAGCGTCGGGACCTGCTGTTTTCACCGGCAAAACCACGGCAGACAACAAACACACACAGGCAATCCTGTTAAAAGACGGCGAGAAAACCACCTTAAGCTATCAGGTGCAGGCGACAGACATCCGCGGCCAGGCCAAGTTTGCCCTGATCCTTTCCGGCATGGCATTGGAAGAAGATATCTCGCGGCAGTGGTCGCTGGGCCTGCGCCCACCTTACCCGGCTACCATACGGCGGGTACAGAAAATTCTGCACCAGGGGCAAAGTCTGACCCAGAAAAAAACCGCCATAGACGATCTGCTGGGCAGCACAGTACAAGCTGCCATGTCTGTATCCGCCAAAGCCGATATCAACCTGCAAAACCAGCTGGAGCTGCTGCTGCAATACCCCTACGGCTGTCTGGAGCAAACCAGCAGCCGCGTATCTCCGCTGATTTTTGCCACGCCCGCGCAGCAGGCCGCATTCGGCCTCAAAGCCATTAGCGAAGACAAGCGCCTGGCCATGGTCAACAAAGGCATAGAACGCCTGGCAAGCCTGCAGTTATCCAATGGCGGTTATGGCCTGTGGAACAACAATGCCAACGAAGAATACTGGCTCACCGCCTATGTCGGCGACTTCCTGCTTAACGCCAGGGACATGGGCTTTAGCGTGCCGGAAGAAATGCTCAGCCGCACCTTAAAAAGGCTGCAGCGTTACCTGGCGCGCAGCAGTCATTTTTACGATGAGCCCTGGAGCGACGACAGCGGACATTATTATATCGCCTACAAAGCCTATGCCGCCTATGTACTGTCCAGGGTCAACCAGGCACCGCTCGGCACCCTGCGCACCCTGGCGAAAAACCACAGCAAAAATGCCAAAAGCGGTTTGCCGCAATTGCAGCTGGCCATCGCCATGAAACAAATGGGCGATCATAAAGGCAGTAAAGCCCTGGTGGCCAAAGCCCTGAACAACCTGCCGAAACAAAGACGCAAATACCTGGCCGATTACGGCAGCCAGCTCAGGGATCTGGCACTGATGATCCACCTGCTGCTCAAACATGATATCGACCGGGAACAGGCCATTGCCCTGAGCTTTACTTTGGCGGAGCAGGTCAACGACCGCCAGTACCTGAGCACCCAGGAGCGCAATGCCCTGTTCCTGGCGGGCATGGCATTAACAGCCGTTGACGGCGCCAGCTGGACAGCCCAGGTGCTGATCGGCCAGGCGGAAACCAAGTTATCGCAAAGCGCCGTGTACCAAAGCCCGCTAACCGCAACCGAGCTTAAGCAGGGCATTTCCGTCAGCTCCGGCCATCACCAACCGCTACTGGCCAGTATCAATATCAGCGGTTACGGCAAACAGGCCCCGAAAGCCAGCTCCAACGGCTTAAGGGTGCAAAGGCAATGGCTCAATATTCAGGGCCAGGAAATCTCACCTGAGCAAAGCTCATCTCAGCAAGTAAAGGTCGGCGACTTAGTGTTAGTACACCTGCAACTCAGCGCCCAGCAGCGCAGCCCGGACGTGCTGGTGGTGGACTTATTACCCGCAGGCTTTGAACTGGAAAACCAGAACCTGGAACATGCCCTGAAACTGGATGAAATCAAAGTGGACGGCAAAACCATTAAACAATGGCAGGAGCGCAACCCGGTCAAACACCAGGAGTTCAGGGACGACAGGTATGTAGCAGCAGTTGAGCTGCATAAATCCAGGCCGGTACACCTGTTTTATCTGGCCCGCGCGGTAACTCCCGGCGTGTACCAGGTGCCGCCGCCGCTGGCAGAAGACATGTACCGCCCACAAATTCGCGCTGTCGGTCATACCATCAAAGAGATCGCCGTTGTCCAGCGCTGATACGCCCCTGAAGAAAAAGCTGGCCGGGCTCACTGAGAAGCTGAGCGCTAAACTGCCGGGCAAAATAAAGGCACATCCCTTTGTGCTTTTATTTGCCGTGGCGTTAGCTGTGCTTGCCTTACTCGATAGTGTATACCCGCTAAACCTGCCGCAAAATAACAAGCTGTTTGCCCGCGTGGTGGTGGATGAAAATAACCGCCCGCTGCGCACCTTTGCCGATGAAAACGGCATCTGGCGTTATCCGGTAACGCTGGAAGAAGTTTCGCCGCTATATATCGACGCCCTGATAAACTACGAAGACCGCTGGTTCTGGCATCACCCTGGCATCAACCCCTTGTCCCTGCTCAGGGCCGCCGGGCAGAATATCAGTGAAAGCCGGGTGGTCTCCGGCGGCTCTACCCTGTCGATGCAAGTGGCGCGCATCTTACATCCCCATAGCAGAAACCTCTGGGGAAAAATAAAACAGGTCCTGCGCACCCTGCAACTAGAGTGGCATTTAGACAAAAAAGCAATCCTGGAGCTGTACCTCAATACCGCCCCATTCGGCGGCACCATAGAAGGCGTTGCCGCCGCCAGCTACACCTATTTAAACAAACCGGCCAAAGATCTCAGCCACGGTGAAGCCGCCCTGCTGGCAGTATTGCCCCAAGCCCCCACCCGCTATCGTCCCGATCTGCATCACCAGGCGGCACAAAAAGCACGGGATAAGGTATTGCAGCGCCTGGCAGATTTCGGCACCTGGCCGCAAACCTTAGTAGACGAGGCCAAGCTTGAGCAGGTTTACAGCTTTAACTTTCGCCCGGAGCAACTGGCGCCGCTGCTTTCGCGCCGGTTATTGAGCCATTCCAACGGCCAGGGGGTGGTTAAAAGCACCATCAACCGGGACCTGCAGCAAAGCCTGCAGGATACCCTCAGCGCCTACATAGAAAAATTACCGAGAAAAAGTTCGGGGGCCATTTTAGTGGTCGACAACCACACCTCGGCGGTGAAGGCCTATATCGGCAGTGCAGATTTTGCCAATACCAGCCGCTACGGTTATGTAGATATGGTACAGGCGATACGCTCACCGGGGTCCACCTTAAAACCTTTCCTTTACGGCCTGGCCATGGACGAAGGCCTGATCCATTCCCATTCGCTGCTGGCAGATGTGCCCAGGAACTGGGGCAACTACCGCCCGGAAAACTTTAGCGGCGCGTTTCACGGCCCGGTCTCTGCCACACAGGCCCTGCAGCGCTCATTGAATATGCCTGCGGTAGATTTGTTTGAACGTTTCGGTGTCAAGCGCTTTAGCGCCCGGCTGGAAAATGCCGGTTTATCCTTAAGCATCCCCGGCGACAGCCCCAATTTGGCGGTGATCTTAGGGGGCGCAGGCACTTCGCTGGAACAGCTGGTACAAGCCTATAGCGCCTTTGCCAATAAAGGCAAAACCTCGCAGCTCAAGTTTTTACAATCCCAGTTATCCAAACCGAAAACCGAGCGTCGCCTGCTGTCGCCGCAAAGCGCCTGGGTGGTACAGGATATCTTATCCGGCATCAGCCGCCCCGGCAGCCTGGCCAAAACCGTCTCAAGAGTAAACGAGAGTAAAATCGCCTGGAAAACCGGCACCAGCTACGGCTTTCGCGACTCCTGGGCCATAGCCGTCACCCGGGATTATACTTTCGGCGTCTGGCTCGGACGCCCCGACGGCACCGCCATGCCGGGACATTACGGCCGGGTAACCGCAGGTCCGCTGTTATTCTCGGTGGCCGACCAGGTATTAAAACCCGCCTTCCCGGGGCAAGGCATCGGCCAGCCGGACAAGCTCTCCCGGGAAAACATCTGCTGGCCGCTGGGCACCCGGGAAACCGAACAGGCTTCACAGTTTTGCCAGCAAAAACACCTGGCCTGGATCCTCGACGATCTCGTGCCTCCCACCTGGCATATCGCCGACAGCGATACCTGGCAGGGCAGCCTGTTTACCTATTGGTTCAACCCAAAAAATAACTTGCGGGTAGCCATGGATTGCCCGGCAAAAAACAAACAAAGCAAGCAAGTGGCACTGTGGCCGAAAATGCTTGAACCCTGGCTCCAGCAAAACCGCCGCCGGGAAGCAGTTATTCCTCCGCTTGATCCCGGCTGCCAAAATGCTACCCCGCCTGCCGGGGCCAGCTTAAAAATCACAGGTATTACGCCGAACAGTGTTTACCGCAAAGCGGGAAAAAACGGCCAGGCGCCGAGTATCTGGCTAAAAAGCATAGGCGGAACCGGTATAAAACACTGGTATATCAACGGCAAACCCGGTTATCAAACAAAACCAGGGCAAGGCATAGAACATGTGTTATCCGCCCCGGGTGAACAGCAAATTTTGGTACAGGATCAGCAAGGTAACACCGATATGGTGACCATTTCCGTAATGTAAAACATAATCAACTGATAAATAATAAATAAAACAAAACTCAACAACATTTCAGCCAACATTGGCAGCTAAGCCTAGCTTGCTAACACACGGTTATTTTTTCGACGAGTGCCATTTTTAACGCGATGAAGCGTCAAGCTATTTGCCTCCCGGCCCCTTAGACTAATAAAAAACAAAGGGGGTTACCTATGGATATTTCTCGTCGTCAATTTTTAAGTCTCTCGGCCAGTGCCGGTGCCATGCTGATGACCATCAGTATGCCGTCACTAGGCCAAAGAATTAAAAAGGCTCCCGATCGGGCACAAGATAACTGGTCGGTTTATCTGCACATCAAACCGGACAATTCCATAGTGATCGAATCCCCGGTGCAGGAGCAGGGCCAGCACATGAAAACCACAGGCGCCATGATGATCGCCGAAGAACTCGATGCCGACTGGTCGCTGGTGTCCTGCATCGCCGCTAAAACCTACCTGAAAAAAACCGAAAACGGCATTGGCTACAGGTATGCCGATATGAACACCGGCGGCAGCCATGCGGTGCGCCGCAACTGGCAGATACTACGCGAAGCGGGGGCAAGCGCCAGGCAGCTGCTGATCTCGGCGGCGGCAAAAGCATGGCGTTGCTCCGAATCAGAACTGAGTACGGGAAAAAGTTTTGTTTACCGCAAAAGTACCGGACAAAAGCTTCCCTACGGCAAACTGGCAGCCACAGCCAGTACCCTGGAGCTGCCGGATAAGAAGCTGACGTTTAAAGACAGATCGCAGTACACCATTTTCGGACAGGATATTACCACAGTGGATATCGATGAAATCGTCACCGGCCAACCGTTATTTGGTCTGGATATGAAAATGCCGGATATGGTTTATGCCGTGATCGAACGCTGCCCTTATTTTCACGGCGAGATCAAATCTTATAACGATAAAAAAGCCCTGGCCCTGCCCGGGGTGATCAAAACCGTAAAAATCGACAAGGTGATCGGCGAAGACGGCATCAAAGAAATTGCCGCTGGCATAGGTGTCCTGGCGGAAAATTACTGGGCCGCCATCCAGGGGCGAAAAGCCCTGGAGATTGAGTGGCAGCAAGGCCCGTGGAGCGAGGAAAGCTCAGATTCCCTGATGGCGGATTTCGAGAAATTCTGCATGGGCGAGGAGGAAGGCAGAACCCTGCTCAATACCGGCGATCTCAAACAGGGCTTTGACGACTCGATACAAACCTTTGACCAGTGCTACCAGGTACCCTTATTGGCCCATGCCTGCATGGAACCCTTTAACGCCATCGCCCATATCACAGATAAAAAAGGTGGCGGCAAGCAGGCGAAAATCATCACCGGCCACCAGTTCCCGAACCGGGTCGCCAGCTCGGCGGCGCAATATGCCGGTATCGATCCTCTGGATGTGGAAGTGATCCCCACCCGCATGGGCGGCGGTTTTGGCCGCCGCTATTACAACGACTTTGTCATCGAGGCCACTTTACTGGCCAAAGAAACGCCCCGTCCGGTCAAACTGGTATGGACCCGGGAAGATGAAATGACCCAGGATTATTTCGGTCAGTCCACCTTTACCCGCCTCAAAGCCGGGATAGACAAACAAGGCGAACTTATCGCCTGGCATCACCGCCAGGGGCAGATAGACGGCAGTATGCGGGAACAATGTTTCCCGTATCAGCTGATTGAGAATTTCCGGGTAGACAGCTACCAGCAAAGGGCCGGTACCCCCACCGGCGCCTGGCGCGGTCCCGGGCACTTCCAGTTCGCCTTTGCCACCGAAAGCATGATAGATGAAGTTGCCCATGCCGTCGGACAAGATCCGCTGGCCTACCGGCTGGCACTGATGGGCCCGGCAAAAGAATACCCGTACCGGGGCTATGGCGCGACCGTGATCGACAGCGGCCGCATGGCGAAATGTTACCAACAGGCCGCCGATCTCGCCAAATGGCAACAAAAACGCCCGCAAGGCGTCGGCCTGGGGATCGCCAGCCATTTCACCTTTGGCAGTTACGCCGCTTTTGTGGTGGAAGTTGACAGCAGGGGTGATGGGCCGATGAAGATCAGCGGCATCTGGGGCTCGATAGATTGCGGCCTGCCGCTAAATCCCAACCATATCCGCAACCAGATGGAAGGCGGCTTTATCGACGGCTTAAATGCCGCCATGTTCAATGACGCCAAAGTCAGCGGCGGCCAGGTGGTTAACAGCAATTTCCATCAACAGCCCTGGATCCGCATGGCAGACACCCCGGCGCTATTTGAAGTGGGCATTATCGAAAACGATCATCCGCCCACGGGTGTCGGTGAGCCGCCAACTGCCCCGGCAGCGGCAGCCCTGGCCAATGCCATTTTTGCCGCCACCGGTAAGCGGCAACGTAAATTACCGATTTCAATGGAGGTTTAACTGATGAGCATTTCATTTACCGTAAACGGCAAAACCCACAAGGTCAGCGAACAACTGGATATGCCCCTGTTGTGGTATTTACGCGATCATATCGACCTGAAAGGCACCAAGTTTGGCTGCGGCATCGGCCAGTGCGGCGCCTGTACCGTGCATATGGACGGCCATGCGATACGCTCCTGCTCTATTACCTTAGGCCTGCTTGAAGGCAAAGAAATTAAAACCATCGAAGGTTTGTCGGACAAGGTCGAACAGGCGGTACAAACCGCCTGGAAAAAAATCGACGTGCCGCAATGTGGCTACTGCCAAAGCGGCCAGATCATGGCGGCCTCGGCCCTGCTCAAAAAGAACCCCAAACCGACGGATGAAGACATCAATAATGTTATGACCAATATCTGCCGCTGCGGCACATATGTACGGATCCGCAAAGCGATACATGAAGCGGCCGATCTGGCATACGAGGTAAGTTAAAGCTGTTAACCCGGGAGCAGGGTGATCTCTTGTCCCGGGTGCTATTTTCAAAGAAAGAAAAGACAAAACATGCCGCCGCCCTTAACTCAATGACTGCCTCAGTGCCTTGATGATTTCATCACTGACCACTTTCAGACGCACCGAGTTGATGGTGGATAGGGGTGAGATCAGGGATACCGGCACATCCATATAGTGCCAGTCTGCAAGTACCTTGACCAGTTCGCCGCTGTCGATACCCTTTTGACATAAAAAAGTCGGTAAAATAGACACACCGGCGCCGGCCAGGGTCAGCTTATAAACACTGGTGATCTGATTGGTCTCTATCGTCAGCGGCGTTTTAATCACTTCGCTGTGGTTATCCTTGGTTAAATTCCACAGCTGATAGGACTTGGCCGAGGTCAGGCCGACAGTGCGTACTTTGGCCAAATCTCCCGGACATTCCAGGGTGATTTTCTCCAGGTAGTCTTTGGCAACCACAGTGGCCAGCTTGATATAACCTATGGTCCTGACCTTTAAATTGCTTTCCTCCAGCGGGCCGATGCGCACGGCAAAATCAAAGCCCTCTCCCACCAGGTCCACCACATCATTAGTGCTTTTGATAATAAACTTCAGCTCTGGGTATTGCTCGCCAAGCTGTTGGATGCAGGAAGACAGCAAAAAGATCTCAAAGTCTTCCGGCACGGTAATTTTAATGGTACCGGCAATCAAATCATCCTGTCCGTAAAGGGATTTCTGGGCATCTTCTATGGTTTGCATTGGCCCCATGCAGGCCTGGTAAAACTCCCGTCCGGCCGCAGTCAGGGTTTGCTTGCGAGTAGAACGTATCAACAGCTTAGTGCCGGTTTCCCGCTCCAGTTTGGCCACTGCCTTGCTCAGGGTTGATTTCGGGATCTTAAGCGACTCGCCCGCCTTGGTGAAGCTTCCGCACTGCACAATCTTAACAAAATAGTGGATAAGCTGTATGTCCATCGTTTCTCCTGGGAAACAGTGAAGTTCTCTTTTTGCGTATTATCACTAATGTAACTTTGCCTGATAATAGATTCAAGCGCTGAGGCTTCACCGGACAAGCAAATTTCGATTAGCACCGCACTGTTGCAGATCAGGCCCGTCAGCAGCAACCATAAACAAGGTAACGACATGAACACACAAAGCAAAAAAGTATTGATCATCAAATCCAGTCCCGCTGCCGAACATTCGGTTTCCAATGAAATTGCCGATTTTTTGGCTGAGCAGCTGCAGGCAAAAAATGAGAACTATGACATCAGCATCCGCGACCTGGCAAAAAGCCCGGCCCCGGTTTACAACACGCAAACGCTGCAGGCATTTTATACCCCGGCCGAGCAGCTAAACGAACAGCAAAAGGTTATCGTCAGTCCTTCCTTAACCTACATCGAAGAACTCAAGGCGGCAGATATCATCGTCTTTGCCTCCCCCATGCATAACTTCGGCATCACCACCCTGCTTAAGGCCTATGTCGATCAGATCTGCCGCATGGGACTGACTTTTCAATACCATGAACACGGCCCTGAAGGCCTGGTAACAGGGAAACAGGCGCTGATCATCAGCAGCGCCGGCGGTAACTTTCAACTGCCAGCGGAGAAACATAAAGACTTTCAAACCCCTTACTTAAAACATGTGCTGAATTTTATCGGTATCGAAGATATTGCGGTGATCCCGGTACAGGGGGTAGGCCTGGGAGAAGAAGTTGCCGCCCAGTCAAAACATGTCGCCAAAAACCAGTTGCGAACGCTGGCAATGTCAGTGCTGTAAAAGGCCAGTATTCACTTGCCGGTAACCATACCCGGCCAAGATGCAAAAAATTATCTATTGGAGCAAACATGAATAAATCAATGAAGGCGGCCGCCATTACACAATGGGGAGATGCCGGGGTTTTCCAACTAATACAAATACCGGTACCGGCGCCGGCAGCCGATGAGGTATTAGTCAAGGTCGCCTATGCCGGGGTCAATCCCGCCGACTGGAAAATGCGCGCAGGATACCTCAAGTCGCAATTGCCCGCCACAGACGCGCCGTTAGTGCTTGGCCTGGACGCTTCCGGGGTCGTGGTGGCTACCGGAGAGCAGGTCAGTGAATTTGCTGAAGGTGATCGGGTTGCTTGCGCCAGCAATCTCTTTAGTACCGGCGCCCCCGGCGCCTACGCCGAATACCTGGTGGTCAGCAAAAACAAAGTCGCCCGTCTCCCCGATACTGTCAGCTTGCAAGCGGCGGCAACCCTGCCGATTGCCGCCATCACAGCCAAACAGGCCTTGTTTGCCGGCGATAAGGGCAACCTTCAGCCGGGCGAAAATGTGAAAGTATTGATCAACGGCGCTTCCGGCGGCGTAGGCAGTTTTGCTGTGCAGCTGGCCAAATGGGCCGGCGCAGAAGTGGCCACCAGCTGCAGCAGCGCCAATCTGGATTACATCAAATCTTTGGGGGCAGACTGTTTAATCGACTACAAAACCCAGGATATTGCCCATGAGTTAAGACGATGGGCGCCGCAGGGAGTTGATTTGCTCCTTGATGCCATCAGCGCAGGCTCGCTCGAAGATCCTTTCGCCCTGCTAAAGCCGGGCGGCAAGCTGGTCAGCATTGCCACCTTAACCGATGACGGCGATGTGGAAGCAGACATGGCCAGGGCACAGCAACGTGGGGTAAGCAAAATACTCGCGTTTGTCAGCGATGCCAACCTGGGTAAGGAAATGGCGCAACTGCTTGAACTTGTCAGTACAGGCAAGATGACGGTCCCCGCTACCGAAGTCTTCCCGCTGGACAAAGTCGTCCAGGCACATCAAAAACTCGAAACCGGACATGTCAGGGGAAAATTGCTGCTGCGCCTGTGTGCCGAGCTGCAATAACGGCAGCGGCATCCCCGACAAACAACAACCCAACTAAAAGGAAATACAACTTGAACGTTAAAGCACTATTAAAGGGCTTACTGGCGACTGCCGCCCTGTTAACCCTGTCAGTAAATGCCGCACCGGCGGCTGACAAAACTTTTGAAAAAAAATATGCCCAGGTTATGGGTCAGGAAATGGCCTATATTGATGAAGGCAAAGGACGGCCGGTGGTTTTTTTGCACGGCAATCCTACCTCTTCTTACCTGTGGCGCAATATTATTCCGTATATTGCCAAAGACTACCGGGCTATCGCCCCGGATCTGATCGGCATGGGCGACAGCGCCAAACCTAAGCTGAAATACACCTACCGGGAGCAGGCAAATTATTTACACGCCTTTTTGGATAAACTGGATCTCAAGGATGCGGTATTGGTGGTACATGACTGGGGCTCTGCCCTGGGGTTCCATTATGCCCGCACCCGGTCGGAGCGCATCTCTGCCATCGCCTTTATGGAAGCGACCCTGCCGCCGTTTTATCCCATCCCGTCGCTTGACGCCATGGGGCCTTCGGCAGAGTTTTTGAAAAACGTGCGCAGCCCGGGCATAGGCGAAGAAATGATCATGAAGCAAAATATACTGATAGATCAATTCTTGCGTACCAGCACTGCAAAAGCGCCTTTAAACGAGCAGATCATGGCAGAGTATAACCGCTATTATCCTACGGCAGAAAGCCGCCGCCCTGTGCTGCAATGGCTCAGGGAAATCCCGATCAACGGCGAGCCGGCCAAAGTCCATAATACAGGCCTTAAGAACAACCAGTGGCTGGTCACCACAGAAATCCCTAAGCTGCTACTCTATGTAACGCCCGGCGTCTTAGTAAATGAGACAACCGTAAATTACATGAGAGCAAACGCCAAAAATCTTGAGGTCATCCCGCTGGGAGCCGGAGGCCACTTTGTCCAGGAAGAGTATCCGGATAAAATCGGCCGGGAACTTGCCGCCTGGCTAAGCCGTACTTAATCCAATACTGGCAGCACCTTACAGCACAAATATAGGTAAATGGGTTGGCGGATAAGCCAACTCATTTTTATGACACCTTAACCCGTATCTTGACCGAGCGCCCGATATGGGATCAAGCCATCATCGCCTTTTTAAAACGTACCAAACAATTTCCAAGACTTAACAGCGACACAGACCATAACGATAAAACCCTCTCTTGGTATATCGAAAACTACCGGATAACCGAAGACGAAGCAGTACAATTGCAGCTTTTGCAAGCACTTGCCTGCCAATGGAAAGAAAAAGGCGGTTTATTTCCGTTTCTTGAGCAGCTCACCGACAGTAAGCTATCGGCTGCTGCTCTTTAGAACTAAACAGCCGTATACCCTTAAAACAATAGCGCCTCTCAAAAACCTTGTCGGGACAACTGCTCAATTAAACGTTCTGCCATAGGAATTGCTGACGCCGGGTTTTGCCCAGTAATTAAACGACCGTCGACAACAACATGCTGCTGGTTTTTACCCGATGCCAGGTAGCGTCCCCCCAGCTCCTTAATTTTATCTTCCAGCAAAAAAGGATAGTTGTTCCGCGCCCAGCTCCCTTCCTCGCTGTTGGCTTTGGCTGTTATTTTTTTCCCTGATATCAACCGCTTTCCGTTTGACAGCATAATGTTAATCAAGGCTGCCGGGCCATGGCAATCGGCAGCAACAATGCCGCCGGCTTCATAAATATCGCGGGTGATCTGCTGTGCAAGTGCGTTGTCGGGTAAATCAAACATAGGCCCGGCCCCGCCGGCAAAATACACGGCAGCATAAGACTGCGGATTAACCTCGGCCAACGGTATTGAACGCTTGAGCTGTAACTTCAATTTCGATTGCTTAAACCATTGCCTTTGTACATTCGACAACCTGAATTCACCACTGGCTTTTCCCTGCCCTCCTTTAGGGCTGGCAATGGTTATTTGATAACCCGCCTGTACTAATAACTGATAAGGCTCTAACACTTCCGGCAGCCAAAAGCCATGGCGATCACTTGAGACAATAATAAGCACTTTATCCTTATCTTGCCCGGCAACTGAATTAACGACACTTATTTCCTTAGCCATCGTAGGGTTACCCGCCCCCCATATCAGAAAAACACATACAACATAGAGCGCTTGCACCAGGCGATTAGCAATTGATTTTATATTCATGATTATTTCCATTTAGGTAAGTTACTGTGTTTGATGACTAGAATGTAATGAAAAAGATGTATAAAAGAATGAAAAAGAAGTGAATAATGAGGAATAAATTATGACCAAACCGTGACCACAAACAACATCAATAATATCAATAACATACAGTACAATTAAGTTAGGCGACAAGACAAAAGCGTCTCAAATGGATGCTTTATTTTTATCTGAATTGACATCAATAGCTAACGGAAACAATTAACTGGGATTACAAACAATCGTCGTTTTCCCATCTTTTATTTCAACGTAACAATCTCGAATAACTGTAGTAGGAGTTCCACCACCGGAGTCTTCACCCCAACCAATCCATAAAACCGGCGCTGTATACACTGCCTCTATATGTGCTCGTATCGAACCGGTATCACCTCTTTCGGCAAGATTACCACCGTTGCTTATATAATAAGTAAGTGTGTTCTTTGATGTAGGGATAGCTTTACTCTTGCTGTCTAAAAACTTCGGATCTTTAAATTGAAGATAGTATTTACCGGTGGTCACATTCTTCATTACCTCAAACTTCATTTGAACACTTGTTCCGTCTGGAAAGCTATATTCAAGATAGTTTGTACTGGTAAAGGTATAGCTCATGGAGAACACTTTAACATTAACACCTATGGTAAGGGTTTGGGCTGCTGCCATTTCAGCATCCAACAGATCAAAATCCTGCTTTTTCTTTTCGTAATGGTAATCTGTAAACCAATTGGCAAAATCAGCGGTATTGATACCTACAAATGCTGATGGAAATTCAGATACATTAATCGTAAAAGGCTGTGTGATATTGTTGGTTAGTTCCGTGAGTATAGCGTCATGATGTGCAAAGTCCTGGCTCACCGGACTACCTGGAGCGTGCTTTGTCATTAACCGCATATTGGCATTGGCAGCGCCATAGCTGTCAGGATCAACAGAATTAACATAGTACTCATTGACATAGAACTGCCCGTTCTGGTTATCGACAACATAGATTGTTTGGCCGACACGGAAAGCAGCGTTCAGCGCCTCCAGTTCCTTCTTATAGTCACTACAGCCATGACAGGGCACCATTACATCCCAATTAGATGTTTTCCCATAGACATTTGAAGTTATCAGGGTAAGTAAAGTTATAAGTATTATTCTTAACATGTAAATATCTTCCTTGTTGTGTTAAGCAGTACAGGGGGTTCCAGTGGTATCTTTTCCCCGCTACCAGCTTAGTTATATTAGATGTTCAATATTCATACAACTGAAATACTACTATAGGGGTAGCCAAAGGCTACAGGTGTACCATAAATATCACCACCTCCTTATGATTTATTAGTTATAAAGAATCGAAGGGGGCGCAGGTAAGGCCATCATAGATGGCATTCTTCAAAGCCAGCCTTTCTATAAAACTATCGCCAGCAAGCTTTCTATTTATCAACAGGTCAGTCATGAATTCTATCAATTCATCAGTTCTGACTTGTTCGACCTCCTTTTGCTGTTCCTCTATTACACACATTTGTACAGACACTAATCGCGCCGTATCTAAATGGCCCGAATAGAGATACCAATACCATGCAGCCGCACCAATGAGCGCTAACCCTAATGTCCATTTTCGCCAGTGATATTTAATCCGTTGAATCCTGCCCTCCATCAGATTTCTACCTTCACAACTTTTAATATCTGCTGTTGGCCTTCTTCGGAAAGCTCATTGAGTAAATCCAGAAAACAGCACATAATTTTTGCTTCCTGCCTTTGAAAATAAGCTTTCTTTTCTGGGGTACTAGCTTTAGCTATTTGCAAAATAGCGGAGTCCTGACACGCTAATAATGCTATTAATGCAGATGCAACAGGGCTATAACTCATGTGTTTTCTTCCTCTAACTTCTAGGTTTGTAATTCAAAAACTTAAAATAAGCCGTATCACCAACCCTTTTCCGGCCTGCTAATTTCTTTCTAATTGTCCTGACGGATACCCACCTGGAAGACCACACATTTTCCCTTTCGCCGTCTATCTCAAGTTCCCGGCATACATATTTAAGTTCATGCAATATTGCCTCTATGGCCTGTTCCGGGTCGCTGCAGCCATATCGAAGTTCTGACCAGCAAAATACAGGGTTTGCAGCTATGAAATAAATTATTGCTTCCCGCAGCTCTGCACCATATCGGTCAATGCCAAGCGCATATAACACCAGTGCCCGAACTTCCACCATGTCATAAATGGTGATTACTGGTGGTCTGGTGACACCTGCCTCGTTGAGGATCTGCTCTATCGGTATTCCTTCGCCTTTCCTGTTGTTCACTATCCTAAGCAGCGCATCAGTTAGTTGCTTTTCCTTGAATCCGTCCGGGTGCATTGATTTTTTTTGCTTCACTTGATTACTGATGGCGCTAGTTTACTGGTACAACTTCAAACCTTCCTTTTCATAAAAAAATAAACTCAGGAAAAAAATTTAATGAAAAGGAAGGTTTGAAGTTAAATCATTAAGATCTAAATCATCGATAAACCACCAGGGAAGATACAGAAAATTGAATGATGATTTGATTCAAAGAGTACTCGCCATAGTTCGCCAGACTCTAAAGCAACAGGAGCACTTACCAGAAGATAAACAAAAATCTATTGAACAGATTATCAATGAATCTGGTGTTAGTGGCATTGGCCCTCAGGGGATGGCGGAATTCAGGGCCGGGATATATGCCGGGTTAGGGATTGGCGTATGTCAGCCCGGCACGCTCAGGCAAAACTTGCAAGGGCTACTCTTCGACCATGATGTATTTCGCGTAAGTGAACTAAGATTTTTCTTCCCGGGTGACCCCGAAGCGGAGATATTCAGCAACCTGACAGAACTGGGGTACACCCTCAAAACCTTAGTAGGTGAACCGGAGCCAGTCTGGCGACCTAAGTTCATGCAGCGCGCAACAGTGGCAAGAAAGCTTGCATCACGCAAGCGTATTGGTAGCCCAGAATACTTAGCCTACTTATCGTATAAGCCTCCGCAACGCAACGATACGATAACACGGCATTAAGGCGGTCTAGTCTCCCGCCAAGGGCATGGAAGCATACAGGGTTTAAGTGTTTTGCTACTCCTTTTACTTGAATCCTGTGGGAGTCATCAAGGACGATGGCATATCCCTTCCAGGACGATGACACACCCACCTCTATCATCCACACACCCACAAAAAAGGGCAAGTTCAATACTTGCCCTTTTAATCACAATGCGTATATCAGCTGTTACCTGTGCTAATGCCTGTTACCTTGGTTCTGGTTCCTCATAAGGCTGTTGACCAAGATTCGAGGCCATGAGCCACACCAACAGGAAAGTTAACCCCAATAATGTAAACTTCACATTCTCATATTGGTCATAGGCCAATCTCCATGTAGAAAAGAATTCAGCCACTGGCCCGGTTATCCCGAACTCAGGTAAATGCCGTAGGAAGTTTTCCCCAAGCGCCATCAAGTCAACGACCATAAACAAAGTCATCAAACTTGCCAGCGCCATTTCAGCATTATATTTATAAATATGGTCTGTTGGCTTACCTTGTGATTCCAGTCTGGCCCTTGTGAAAGGAGCACGTAAAATCAGCAGGAAAAATATCACCAGATCAACGGCAAAATGAAAAGCAAAGATAATTGCATTTATAGCCATATCACTGAGCACATCGCTTTCGGTTACTATGAAATTATGGAAGATCAGCATCTCTAGAACATAGACCGCCAGTAAAGCTCCGCACAAATGAACCACATTTATATTGTCCTTGCTCTTGAACATAATCAAAAGCAGTGACGCATTTATAATCAGGTAAACATGCAAATGATTTTTACTGATAATGGCATATACAACGCCAGCAAATATCAAAGTTAATTGAAACAACTTAACCATGTAATTCTAATCCTTGTAACAGCACCAACTAGGGTGTTGTGCCTTCTTCTTTCTTTACAGGGAAAAGACTATCTGCCATAGGAGTTATAGGAGCTGCGCTTGCAGGATTAACCCCTTTTCCGCCACCAGAACCGCCTGTGATATTTTTCAGGTCGTCAAGAGTTAGTGCTGTTGGGTGTACACCTTTACCGCCATTACTGCCGCCAGTGATATTTTTTAGTTCATCAGTTGTTAACTTCTGCATGATCATCGGTTCCTTGTAGATTGATTGGCTGTTTGAGGTGGTCTGTTTTTGGTGCTGCCCGGTAGGCGTTAGGTTTTGTTTCATCTCCTAGATCCTTATATTGAGAAAATTGCTGCTCAAGTGCTTTGAATTGTTTTGCAAACCCAGAAAGGTCAAATCCGCAATGAATGCAGATAAGAAAGGCTTTATCATATTTTGGCTTACTCTTGCCGTTCTCCCACTTCTCCACAGTTACCCGGCTGACCCCGACTTTTTTCGCCAGCGCTTCGGTGGTTAGGTTGACAGAGAGTCTGGCGCGCTTTAAGTCATCTTTGCTTGGTATGAAGGGCATTGAATGATTCCTTTATATTTTTATATTTCCGTATTTGTACATGCGGAAATATAAAGGAAACTAGAAATAAAAGGAAGGAAATACAATAAAACTATGATGCATATCATACTAGTCCCTCAGGGCCAATATAAGAGGATTTAGTTGATAAACGACAGATTGGAAACGCCCTCAGATTTAATTACAAACCAAAAATTAAGCTAGTTGGTTGGGCCTTTTGCTCATATGCTATAAAACATATATTTGGTGCATAACAATACCGCTCACCATCAAAACAAAACTTAACATGAACCAGCAAAAGGCAAAAATAAACAGCCTTTGTATATGCTTAGGGACATTGTTTCTTTTTTCTAGCATGCCGTACCGTTTAGCATGAAAGGCGCTAAGAAACACAGTGGCGTACTGTAAAACCCCTTGCCCTGAAAAAAAGATATTTAAGGTATAGAATCTGACGCCATCATCCAGAATATCTTCTAATAGAGGCAGCCATTTCTTTCTTAGATAAAGTACTCCCCCTAACCAAATAAAAAACCCAAAGCAACCACCAAAGATTAAAAACATCATGATTTTTGTAATCAAACTAAGCTCTTGCATAAGAATCACTTAATACTGTTTGATATATAAAGCTGTTCACCTAAATATTCACCTCCAGAACCACCATATTTTCCTCCTGCATATCCACCGCCCGCGCCAGCAACAACGGCACACCAAAAAGCACTTGTGCCTGCTGATGGTAAACCAAAAACCAAAGTACAAACAGCCCAAGAAGCAACCAGACCACCTAAACCACCGCCGCCAATACTAACAACAGCTTTACCTGTTTGAGTATATTTTGCTTTACGGCAACTGGCATCATCGCCAACAGTACAGGCTTTATGAATATTGGCAACCGCATCAACGCCGGTTAAAGCTATACCAACATGCCCCACCCGTTTTAAATTGCGTGACATCTCTGCGACTGTTGCGTAGTTTTTATGAAAATTAGGGATAGTGGTGGCATTGACGGGCTGTTTAGTCCATTGATGAATGATACTTTTACTGCTTAAGCCTAAGTTACTGCGAATATCTCCCGGCACAAGATTACCACCGAATGAAGGCTGTGCGAAACGATTCAATGCCGCATCTAAACGTTTAAACTGTATGTTTCGCCGGGTAAAGAAGTTTTGATTCTTGACGTTGCCTGTGGTTTTATAACTAGCAACATAGTTCTGCTCTATTTCTTTTAAGATAGCTTCCACCTGCTTGACATGTGCGTTCCATGCAGTATTAGTTACGCCTAAAAATAAACCGTTGTAACTAGCAACATTGGACAGCATTTCATATCGATTTACCAGCAGCTGTTTTTCTGAATTAGAGAGCTTCAATAAGGTTATATCAACCTTATTCGCTATGGTTAAAAATTCGGCTTCCTCGGTTGTGCATGCTTGTGTATCTGCCGGAGACAGTAAAACAACTTGGCCGACTTGCACAATACCATCTTTAATATGGGAATTAACCATTTTAAAGTGGTTATAAGTATCTTTAGAGGGAGACTCATACATGGTCATAATAAGTTGATCAACAGGCATTTGTTTTTCAACAATATGTATGGCTTGGTTTCGTGTACCAGGTAATGCGTCCATGCTTTATTCCTTTAAGCTCAATTGGTATATCTGTTCTACCTGCAACCCCTAAATTCTAGTGATTAAAAAACCAAAATCAACTTATTTTATTATCCGGCATTGAAGAGTAAATATGACTTTGAGTTGACCGATAAGCCGCCGGGCCTGGTTTGAGTGGAGAGGGCTTTCTTTTTCTTTTTCTCTTTCTTACGGGTACAAAAAAGCCGCTACTCGTCAGTAGCGGCTTTTTTGTAAAACATTTGAGTTGGCCGATAAGCCGGGTTTTGTCGTGGACAATCATTCGTCTAGGCCTTAAATCGCTCTAAGGCTCAAGCAACCTACCCGGTTTCAACGCGAGCCACGCCATATGAAACCCTATTTGGTCTTGCTCCGGGTGGAGTTTACCCTGCTGCGAACTGTTACCAGCCGCCCGGTGCGCTCTTACCGCACCCTTTCACCCTTACCTGTGCTGTTGCCAGCCATCGGCGGTCTTCTCTCTGCTGCACTTGTCGTGGGCTTGCGCCCCCCAGGCGTTACCTGGCACCCTGCTCGTTGGAGCCCGGACTTTCCTCCCCTCTATCTCCCTACCCGAAAGTAAAGGATAAAGCAGCGATTGTCTGGCCAACTCGGGGCGCATTCTACCCCAAGTTAGCTCCCGAGCCAATGGAAATCTCCTTTAATGTCAGCTAGTGATTTCCCAAAGCCTCATCCTGAGGGAATAGTCGAGATAAACTAAGGGTTAGCGCAGGTACCAGGGCTTTATGCTTTTGATGAAGATAGTGATACACAGGCTGTTTATCCAGAGAGTTTGTCGATCCCTTTACTTGTTTAAACTCATCTTGGTTCAATACCCTATCCGCCATTCTCCGGGGTAATACCACCAGATCGACATGTTTTCGCAATAACATTTCAAACGCCTGCCTGGCATAAGTCACCTGCTGAAAATCAACCCGGTGCTTGGCTAAGTTTTGTGAAGAGATAATAAAACCGCGTAAGCTGGCGACCTTATAGCGACTTAACCCCGACCAGCTGCTGATATCAGCCAACTCATCGAAAGCATCCTCCCTGAAATAAACAAAAATCTCCGCGACCCCAATCGGCACAGGTATACGGATATAGTTGTTTAATAGTTCACCCGCCAGCTCAACCCTGCCAACGGCGGCATCCACCCAGTCACCGTGAAGCGCCTCGTGCATTGCCCTTTTGGCCGGCATGGGAACAATTTCCGCCCGGTAGCCGATATCCTCGTATGCCTGCATAATTAACTGCATGGTCTCGGTAAACCCGGAAGCTTCTGCCGGAGCAGATAAATATAAGGTTTTAGTATGTTTAACGGCTTGTTCAACAGGGAGCTTTTTAGCAAAGACTTTTTCGCTGGCCAGTGACAAGATGGAAAAGAAAAGCATGGCCGCCAAGACCGGAAGTAACAGAAAATAAATGCGAGCCAACAAAACAATGCCCCTTAATTGAATGATCAAAGTATAGCCTTAATCACTAATTAAGAGGCAGCGCCCTTTTATCACAGATGGTGAATCAGTCGGTCTTGAAGGACAAAGCCAGATCATAAAGGGCATTTTTCTTCACCCCGTGTATTTTTGCGGCAATGGCGCAGGCTTTTTTCGGCGGCAGTTCTTCCAGCAATAATTTCAGGGTATCGATAATTTTCGGCGATATCGCATCGGGATCAACCTTGTGGCCTTCGATGATCAACACCATTTCCCCTTTGAGCTGGTTGGGATCTTCTTGCAACCAATTTAAAAGGTTTTCTGCCGTGTCCGAATGTATGGTTTCAAAAGTTTTGGTCAGCTCACGGGCAATCACCACATAACGCTCGCCGCCAAGCACAGAGACAACATCTTCTATGGTATCTATTGCCCTTCTTGGCGCATCATAAAACACCATGGTTCTGGGCTCATTGGTAAGCTCTGCTAATTTTGTCTGCCGGGCACCGGATTTGGACGGCAAAAAACCTTCAAAAGTAAAACGATCGGTAGGCAATCCGGCACAGGATAATGCGGTAATGGCAGCACAGGCACCGGGGACCGGGGTGACGTTTAACCCCAGCTGACGACAGTAACGCACCAAATGAAACCCGGGATCGCTGATCAAAGGCGTACCGGCATCAGAGACCAAAGCAATGCTTTTTCCTTCCTGCAGCAAGGCCGCTATTTGCTCCTGACGCTGCCTTTCGTTGTGATCATGCATCGACATGGTTTTATTTTTTATCGAAAATGCCGATAACAATCTCTGGGTATGGCGGGTATCTTCACAGGCAATGACATCTACCTGAGTCAGTATATCTAAGGCCCTCTGGCTGATATCCCCTAAATTACCTATCGGGGTGGCAACGATATACAAGGCCCCGGCATCAACTTGGGTTTGTGTCATAAAAGCTTACTTATGTTGTGACAAAAGAGGATGAAGTTTATTATAAACCCATACTAAAACGCACGGATTTCTCACTGGTGAAGCAATATAAATTTCAACAACAATATAAATCGGCTTTAGCCGCAGTAATTATCAGCCTATTGCTCAGTAATTGCGCCACCCAGAAAACGGTTAGCCCGACAAAAAAGCCGACAACAGAAGTCACTCCGGTTAGCCAGACAACTAAAACACCGCAAAGCGCCCAGGACTACCTTGACCTGGCCAAAGGGCTTGATGCCGCAGAAGCCATCCCGTTAATGATAACGGCAGCAGAATTATTAGGCGGCGAAGAAAAGCACCGTAAGGCGTTGTGGCTGGCAAACCAGATCACCCCCTTGCTGGTCACAACAGAGGGCGGAATAACGGATATCGGCAAACTTGATGACAAGTATCGCTTGTTTATCAGCAAAGCCACCAATTTACAGGCTTTGGGATATCATCAACTGGCGCTGGAACAATTGACCCAGGCCGATACCCTCAGCAAGGAGCATCAGCTCAGCCACCGGCTGGCTTATTATCAGCAACTTGCCAAGGTGCAACACAGCCGTGAGCTGGCGGTAGATGCTGCCGATGCTGCCTTAAGGGCCTTTGTCATCGACGACTTTGCCTCAAATGACGATGTTTTCGCCCTGTGGCAAAGCTTAAGCGCCCTGTCGCAATGGCAACTTGATCAGTTGGCACAACTTAACCCCCCCTATATAAAGGGCTGGCAACAATTGTTGAAGTTCGCCTTCCAGTTCGGCGACAACCCGGCGCAGTTTAACCGCTATTTAAGCCAGTGGCAGCGCAAGTTTTCCGAACATCCCGCCGTCGCCATTGTCGATAGCCTGAAAACCGCCGAGCGCGACAACAAAACGATTGAAAATATTGCCGTGCTATTACCCCTGTCCGGCAACCAGGCCGCAGCCGGCAATGCCGCCCAGCAAGGCTTGTTATCTGCTTATCAAAACCATGATGCCGTGTCCCTGCATTTTATCGATACCAACACCCTGGATATGTCAGCCCTGGTGTTAACCTTTAACGAACAGGCAATCGATTTTGTCATCGGTCCGCTGTTAAAACCCAACGTTCAGGCCTACCTGGCGCAGGAAGAATTACTGGTGCCGACCCTGTTGCTCAATGTCCCGGATGAGCAGGCCCTTAAGCCTCACCAGGTGGCCTTATCCATGCGCCCGGAAGACGAAGCAATACAGGCGGCCAGCAGCCTGGCGCGCCGCAACTATCAATATCCCGTGGTACTGAGCCATCAGGACAAGGTCAGCAGCCGTATTGCCAGGGCCTTTGCCGATCAATGGTTAAAAATGACCGGCACCAGCCCGGAAGTCGTGCCGTTTGAGCAGGGAAAAAAAATGCAGACCGACCTGACCGCCAGCCTGGATGTCGGCTTAAGCAAAGCCAGGATCAAAGATTTAAAACGCCGGGTCAAACAGACCCTGAAAACCGAAACCCGTAACCGCCGCGATGTCGATATGATTTACCTGGTGGGCTCCCCCAAGCAAACCAAGCTGTTAAAACCCTATATCGATGTCAATATCAGCCCCTTTGCCGAGGTGATCCCTGTCTATGCCAGCTCCCGCAGCCACAGCGCATTAAATGACCGCAGCGATACCCGGGATTTAACCGGTTTGACCTTCTCGGAAATGCCCTGGTTGTTAGACAGCAAGCAGCAAAATAAACAGCTGGCGCAAATGAGCCAGCAGCTGTGGCCACGGCGCAGCGACGGCCTGCAACGTATCTTTGCCATGGGTTATGACAGTTTTGCCCTGGCCGCCAAAATAGCGGCGATGCAGGAAAACCCCTTTGTCAGGCATTTTGGCCAGACCGGAGTCTTAAAACTTAATGCCAACAATATCCTCACCCGCAGCCTGATCTGGGGGCGCTACCGCAAAGATAAGGTCCAGGAAATTGCCATGGACTAAGCCGCCAAATAACCCGGGGTTTAATACCCGGGACTCTACCACCCGAGAGACAGGGCGGCAAACGGAAACGCTTGCCGCCAACTACCTGCTTGACCAGGGACTGACCCTGATCAGGAAAAACTTCTCGGCAAAAACCGGCGAGATAGATTTGCTGATGCGGGAACAACAGGTGCTGGTGTTTGTCGAAGTCAAATACCGCAAACATCCCACTTTTGGCGGCGCACTGGCGGCGGTATCGGCAAGCAAACAGAAAAAAATCAGACAAACCGCCGAATTTTACCTGCAACAAGCCGGGTTAAATGCATATAATACCCCATGTCGATTTGATGTGGTGACCTTGCAGGGCAGTATAGAACGACCACAAATAACCTGGCTGAAAAATGCCTTTTAATGGAGTCTCGTTTTCCTATGTTAGAACGGATCAAAAGTAATTTTACCGAAAGTATTCAAACCAAAATCGCCGCCAGTGAAGCCATTTCCGCTTCAATAGAGCAGGCTGGCATGGTGATGGTGCAGTGCCTGTTAAACGGCAATAAAATATTATCCTGCGGTAACGGCGGCTCTGCCGGCGATGCCCAGCATTTTTCTTCAGAGTTGCTTAACCGCTATGAAACCGAGCGCCCCAGCCTGCCGGCCATCGCCCTGACCACAGACAGCTCCACCTTAACCTCTATTGCCAACGACTACAGCTATGACGAAGTCTTTTCCAAGCAAATCAATGCCCTTGGTAATAACGGCGATGTATTGCTGGCGATTTCCACCAGCGGCAACTCACGCAACGTCATCACCGCAATTGAAACCGCGGTAAAACGGGATATGCCGATTATCGCCTTAACCGGTAATGACGGCGGCGATATCGCCGGTTTGTTGGGAGAAAACGATGTTGAAATCCGGGTGCCTTCATCACGTACCGCGCGTATCCAGGAAGTACACTTACTAGTGATCCACTGCTTATGTGAAATTATCGATACCACCTTATTTCCCCAATAGGAGCTATGAATGGCCTTTAAACGTTTAACCCTTGTTGTGATTGCCGCCGCCCTGCTGCAGGGCTGTGTTGCCGCGGCCGTGGTCGGCGTTGCCGGCGGCGCTACGGTAGCCAATGATAAACGCTCTATCGGCAACCAGATTGATGATCAGGTGATCGAGCTCGATGCCTATGCCAAGTTCAAAGAACAAGATGGATTAACCGAAAACACCAACCTGCAGGTGGTGAGTGTCAACGGTTCGGTGTTGATCGTCGGCCAAACCCCGAATACCTACCTCAGGGATTTGGCCATTAAGACCTTAAATAACATAGATGGCGTGGTCAAAGTCCATAACCAGATCCGTATCGGTAATGTTACTTCCATTACCACCCGTACCAATGACCTCTGGCTGACCTCTAAGGTAAAAACCGCACTTTTTGCCGATGAAAAGGTCAAGTCCGGCAATATCAAGGTAGTCACGGAAAATGCCGAGGTCTTCCTCATGGGACTGGTCAGCCAGTCTCAGGCCAATATGGCGGTAGAAATTGCCCGTAACATAGGTGGCGTTAACCGGGTACTCAAGGCATTTGAATACCAGTAAGGTGATTCAAGCCGGGATGTAAAGGGCTTTCTGGCTCAACTGCCGCCTGAAAACAGACATAAAAAAAGCAAGCCAGGCTTGCTTTTTTTATGTCTGTTAATGAAGCAATTACTTCACAACCTTCAGGCTGGGTTTGCCTTTGGCAGCAGAGGCAGGTTTGCTCTGCTCTACCTGATGGTCGTCAGCAGAGCTAACCGCACTTAGCCCGGGCTCTTCATTACCCTGACTGGCTGCAGGCTTATCTGCCGCAGCAAGGCTTTCTTCTGCCGCTTCCGGGTGCTCAATAGGCAATGAGGTACCGGCGCCGTTTTCTTTGGCATATATTGCCGCTATGGCGCCATAGGGCACACATAGATGCTCCAGCTTACCGCCAAAGCGGGCACTGAATTCAATCGCCTCGTCGCCCAGGGCAATAGAACCGACAGCCGAACCGGAAACATTGAGTACTATCTGGCCGTCATTGACATATGACATAGGCACCAGCACCCCATAAACACTGACGTCCACGACGATATAGGGTGTCAGCTGGTTATCAGAAATCCAGTCATAAAAAGCCTTAACAATATAAGGCTTATTGGAAGTCATTGAAGCAGGCATTATGCAGGGTGACCAAAACGCAATTCACGCTCGGCTTCGGTTAACGACGCCTGGAAAGATTCACGTTCAAATAATCTTAACATATAGGTTTTCAGCTCTTTAGCGCCCTGACCGGCCAACTCGATACCGAATACAGGTAAACGCCATAATAGCGGTGCCAGGTAACAGTCAACCAGGCTGAATTCTTCGCTCATAAAGTACGGCGTTTCATTTAATACCGGCGCTATGCTTAACAGGCTTTCTTTTAATTCCTGACGGGCTTTTGCCGCTTTATCGGCAGGACCGCTCAGGATAATTTTTGCCAGGCTGTACCAGTCACTTTCAATGCGGTGCATCATTAAACGGCTGCGGCCGCGAGAGACAGGGTAAACCGGCATTAATGGCGGATGCGGGAAACGCTCATCCAGGTATTCGATAATAATTTTCGCTTCGTATAAAGCCAGCTCACGATCGATTAGGGTCGGTACGGTACCGTAAGGATTTAAATCGATTAAATCTTCAGGTAAGTTGCCTGGTTCCACCAGATGAATATCGACACCTACGCCTTTTTCTGCCAATACAATACGTGATTGATGACTGTACATATCATCTGCATGTGAATATAACGTCATAACAGAGCGTTTGTTCGCAGCTATGGCCATATAATGCCTCCAATTTTCTTTATAATTAAAAACTAACAATGGGGGCATTAAGCCCCCAAGGATAAGATCTAGGTTATTCTTGTTTTTACACTAACAATTAGTGCACATCTTTCCAATATTCCCGCTTAAGTAAATAAGAGAATATAAGTAAAATGAATAAGAAGCCAATGACCCAGTAACCGAGATTTTTACGTTCCAGTTTATTCGGCTCGCCGACATATTCCAGGAAGTTGGTCAAATCACGCACTAAGGTATCATATTCTTCAGCGGTTAAAGAACCACCGCTAGCTTCACCAAGATTGCCATTTTCATCTAAAGTACTTACGCCTTGTAAGCCCTGCAATACGTGCGGCATACCGACATCTTTAAATACTGTGTTGTTCACGCCAAACGGACGATTCGGATCTGCGTAGAAAGAACGTAAATAAGTATAAATCCAGTCAGGACTTCTTAAACGGGCTTCCAAAGTCAAATCCGGTGGCGCGCTACCAAACCATTTGGCGGCATCTTTAGCCGGCATGGTATTGGTAATATGATCACCGACTTTTTCACCGGTATACATATATTTGGCGATACCTTCTTTTTCATCGATCCCCAGATCGGCGAAAGTACGGTTATAACGCTGATATTGCAGCTGGTGACAGCCTAAGCAGTAGTTAACATAGGTTTCAAAACCACGCTTAAGCGATTCTTTATCGGTTAAATCGTTACCGGCTTTGTCTAAAGGAATGCTGGGACCTGCCGCTAGCGCCAGACCCGGCAATGCTGCCAATAGTACTAAAATAAACTTTTTCATTATCCTGATACCCTCTCTGGAACCGGCTTAGTTTTCTCGTTATTGCTGTAGAACCACAGGGCAATAAAGAAACCGAAATAACCTAAACTGGCGATACGGCCGATTAAGTTTGCCGTCTCAGACGCCGGCATGGTTCCCAAAATACCCAGTACGATAAAGCAAACAGCGAACTGAAGCAGGTTAAGGGTGTGGGCTGTGCAACGGTATTTAATCGATTTCACCGTGCCGCGGTCGAACCAAGGTAACATGAATAACATGAAAATGGCGGCAAACATGGCAATCATACCGAATAACTTATCCGGAACCACACGTAAGATGGTGTAGAAAGGACCAAAGTACCAAACCGGGGCAATATGCTCAGGCGTTTTCAAACCGTTGGCCGGTTCGAAGTTTGGCGCTTCAATAAAGTAACCGCCGCCTTCCGGGGCAAAGAACATCACCCAACAGAAGAGGATCAAAAAGACCACTACCGCCACTAAATCTTTCACCGTGTAATAAGGGTGGAAAGGAATCGCATCGACGATGTCGTATTTCTTGGTGTATTGCTCGTGGAACTTGAATTTGCTTTGATCTTCCGGCTTAACGCTGCCTTTCGGTTTCTTGATATCAGTACCTTCAGGGTTGTTAGAGCCCACTTCATGCAAGGCAAGAATGTGTAAGAATACCAGTACTACCAGTACCAGAGGCAGGGCAATAACGTGCAGGGCGAAGAAACGGTTCAGGGTAGCACCAGAGATAACATAGTCACCCTTGATCCAGATAGTCAGATCTTCACCAATCACCGGAATGGCACCAAACAGGGAGATGATAACCTGTGCGCCCCAGTAAGACATGTTACCCCAAGGAAGCAGGTAGCCCATGAAAGCTTCGGCCATCAGCACCAGGAAGATCAGCATACCGAAAATCCACAGCAATTCGCGTGGTTTCTGGTAAGAGCCGTACATCATACCGCGGAACATATGCAGATAAACCACAACAAAGAAGGCCGAGGCCCCGGTGGAATGCATATAACGCAGCAACCAGCCGTAATCGACATCACGCATAATGTATTCGATGGAAGCAAAAGCGCCGTCGCCGGACGGCTCGTAGTTCATGGTTAACCAGATACCGGTTAACAACTGGTTTACTAAAACAACACTGGCTAAAATACCGAACACATACCAGAAGTTAAAGTTTTTCGGCGCCGGATACTGAGCCGCATGCTTGTTCATTGCGTCAGTCAAAGGCAAACGCTTGTCAATCCAAGCCATGAAATTTGCAAACATTAGGCTTCTCCTTGTCCAACACCTACTAGCAAGGTATCGTCATCAATAAATGAGTGCTCAGGAACCACTAAGTTAAGCGGTGCAGGAACGCCCTGGAAAACCCGGCCGGCCATATCAAATTTAGAACCGTGACAAGGACAGAAGAAACCGTCGCTAACCCCTTCAACCTGCTCGCCAAAGTCGCCTTTGTGGTAAGTTGGAGCACAACCTAAGTGAGTACAAACACCTAAAGCCACCAAAAATTCCGGCTTGATTGAACGGTGCGTATTGGTTGCATATGCAGGCTGTTGCGGCTCTTCTGACGAAGGATCACGTAATTGGTCTTCGTGATTGCTCAGTTCGCTGACAGTCTTTTCGGTACGACGGACAACATAAACCGGCTTACCACGCCACTCAGCACGGATCAGCTGACCGGGTTCTATCTTACCAACATTCACTTCTACTGGAGCACCGGCAGCTTTCGCCTTGGCGCTGGGGTTCCAGGAAGCAATGAAAGGCACAGCCACACCGACAGCGCCGACACCACCGACTACCGAAGTAGCAGCGGTTAAAAAGCGTCGACGGCCGTTATTCACAGGCGCATTGCTCATTCAAAATCTCCACTTAAAATAATATCCAGACAGCACCGGGAATCATTGCTCAGTTTATGAACAGAAACTCCTTGATATTGCCTGAAAAACTCGCGACAAAAAAATTTTTACGATCATAAAGAAATGACCCATTTTTTACAAGGTAATTCCGCCTCAGAAAGGCGTTAATATGAAAATTTATGTAGAAATGTTACTGAGGGGGGATTGATTAAGAAAAACACGATGGATTAATGTTTTTAGCTGCTTAAGGATTTAGCTGAATTTCTAAAAAATCTGCACTAAATGCCTGTTTTATTGCTGCAGATCAAAGCAAAACCATCATGACAAATATAAGCCAACAGGACATTTTTTAGCCGCCGTTTCGCAGCCATGCGCTCATGTCATACTCTTCTTCCTGAACATAAACCCTGCTCTTTTTCATCCATGAAACCGCAGGATTGCCTAATATGGAAGTAGATATTTAGCTTTTGTCCGGAACAATGAAGCTGAAATACTTCCATGCATAAACCCTGCTCTAGTGCATCCGTGCAGCCGCAGGATAAATACTTCCATGTATAAACCCTGCTCTAGTGCATCCGTGCAGCCGCAGGATAAATACTTCCATGTATAAAAAAAGCCGGCATAAGCCGGCTTTTTGCAATACATAACGTAAATATTAACGTTTTGAGAATTGTGGACGTTTACGTGCTTTGTGTAAACCAACCTTCTTACGTTCAACTTTACGAGCATCACGGGTAACGAAACCGGCTTTACGCAGATCGCTGCGGAAAGACTCGTCGTACTCCATCAATGCACGAGTGATACCGTGACGGATAGCACCGGCTTGACCGGAAATACCACCACCAGATACTGTGATGTTGAAGTTGAATTTCTCTAACATTTCAACTAACTCTAATGGCTGACGAACAACCATACGAGCAGTTTCACGACCGAAGTACTCAGAAATGTCACGCTTGTTAATAGTGATGGTACCGTTACCAGCTTTCATGAACACACGAGCAGTTGAGCTCTTGCGACGACCAGTACCGTAATATTGATTATCAGCCATTGCTTACAGCTCCCAAACTTGTGGTTGTTGTGCAGCATGCTTGTGCTCAGGACCAGCATACACTTTTAGTTTACGGTACATGTCACGGCCTAAAGGACCTTTAGGTAACATGCCTTTAACAGCGAACTCAAGAGCACGCTCAGGGGCTTTTTCAATCAGCTTTTCAAAGCTGATTTGCTTAAGACCACCTGGGAATTCAGTGTGCGAGTAGTAAATTTTACCTTTCGCTTTGTTACCAGTTACTTTTACTTTCTCAGCATTAACAACAACAACGTAGTCGCCGGTATCAACATGAGGAGTGTATTCTGGCTTATGCTTACCACGTAAACGGCTTGCAATTTCAGTAGCGATACGACCTAAAGTTTTACCTTCGGCGTCCACTACAAACCATTCGCGTTGTACGCTTTCTGGTTTTGCTACAAAAGTTTTCATTAAAAAAAACCCAATATTAAAATGTTACATCAATGACAATCCATAGATCATCGGTTCAGTTAGACCCGGTGTTACCCCTTCGAGTAGCCTCGGTCTGTTACCTTTTCAGGTAATTGTAACGTAGGGAGGCGCAGGATTATAAAGGAGATGAGGTAAAAGATCACGTATAATTTTCATTCAAATGGCATTTTTTATAAAATAACTAAAAAACGCGACATTTGAATAAAAATCATACCGCGAAGGGGCGCGGTTTGCCCTTAAGGCAAATGCTCTTTTGCCAGGTAATCATGGGACTGCATTTCCTGCAAACGGCTCAGGCAGCGTTTAAATTCAAAACTCAGGCGTCCGTCGCGATACAGGTTTTCCAGCGCCACTTGCCCCGACATGATAAGTTTAACATTACGCTCATAAAACTCATCCACCAGGGCAATAAAACGCCGGGCGCTGTCATCATGTTCCGGCCCCATTTGCGTGACATTGCCCAGCAGCACGGTATGGTACATACGGCTGATTTCCATGTAATCCGTCTGACTGCGGGCGGTTTCGCATAACTGGGAAAATTCAAAGTGCACCACGCCATCGGAAGCCTGTACCGTCTCCAGTAAGCGGTTATTCACTTCTATTGCCGCCCCTTTTTCGCCCGGCTCGCAGGAAAGCTGCTCAAAGTAGCGGTTTAAGTTTTCCCCGGCCTGATTATCAAGCGGGAAATGATAGATTTCCGCCTGCTCCAGGGTCCTTAAGCGATAATCCACCCCACTGTCGACGTTCACCACTTCGGTATGCTGGTTGATCAGGGCAATGGCAGGTAAAAAACGCGCCCGCTGCAGGCCGTTGCGATAAAGCTCATCCGGGATAATATTCGAGGTCGCCACCAGGGTGACCTTACGGGCAAACAGCTCTTCAAATAACGCCCCGAGGATCATGGCATCGGTAATATCGGAGACAAAAAATTCATCGAAACAGATAATGCACACTTCACTGGCAAAACGGTCAGCAATGATTTTCAGCGGATCCGACTGCCCGGTGTGCTGCTTTAATTCCTGATGTACCCTGTGCATAAAACGGTGAAAATGCACCCGCATTTTATTTTCAAACGGCAGGCAATCATAGAAGGTATCCACCAGGTAGGTTTTGCCCCGGCCGACGCCCCCCCAAAAATACAAGCCTTTGATCTGGGTGTTATCCTGTTTACCGTAGATTTTCTTCCAGCGGTTAAGCACCTTTTTAAAGCCTTTTACCGGCAGCGGCCTGTTTTGCAGATCTTCATATAAACGCTGCAGATGTTTGACGGCATTTTCCTGGGCGGCGTCATATTGAAAGTCATCCCGCTGCAGATCCCTTTGATACTTTTCTAACGGTGAAAGGCCGGTCATTTCACCACCCTCTGGCGGCATCGGCTTGAAAAAATAAAATTTAAGAGCATATTCAGTTTTATAGCTAACGTAGAAGCGGTATATTGAACTTATATTTTCACCAATTTTCTCCACGAATACAATCGAAGGTAATACAGTATGACTCTAATAACAGGATTGATCTCACTTTTGGTCGGCGCTTTAGGCGGTTTTTTTATCGGTAAAACTTTTTCAAAGTCCAACAAAGAAAATCAAAAACTTGCCCAGCAGGTAAATCAAAATGAAGAAGCATTGACCCAATATAAAAACGATGTCGCCGAACATCTGGACAATTCCAGCAAATTGCTGGAACAAATGCATGCCACGTGCCAGACGGCCATGAAGCAAATGGCGGAAAGCACAAAATTGCTGCAGCAGGCAACCCCGACGGAAAAAGAAGCCATGCCCTTTTTCTCCAAAGAAACCCAGGAGCAACTGGCGCAAACCGCAAACCTGCGTCATCAAAAAAGGGAAGACAAAGCCGAAGCAGTCATTACCGAAGCCCCGCTGGATTATTCCGGCAACCCAAGCGGTCTTTTTGACGACAAGAAACAAAGTGTTACAAATGCCGACTAGGGAATTTCGAACTAACGCTTTTATGCTCGGTCAATAATTGGGTCACTCATTTGATGAGTTAAAAAATGTTAAATTCTTTGAAGGATAGATCTTAAGTATGAAAAAACTGTCAATTTTAGTCAGCGCAGCATTATTTTCAGGCACCCTTGCCCTTTCAAGCGCACCTGCTTATGCCAATTTACCTTTAGCCGTCGGCGGTCAAACCATGCCTTCTCTCGCCCCGATGCTGGAGCAGGCAACCCCCGCAGTCGTTAGCATTTCAGTCAAAGGGACCCATGAGGTCGAGCAAAGAGTACCCGACGCCTTTAAATTTTTCTTCGGCAATCCGCGCCGGAGCCAGCCGCAAGAGCGCCCGTTCAGGGCTTTGGGCTCGGGGGTTATTATTGACTCAGATAAGGGTTATGTCGTCACCAACAACCATGTGGTGGATGAAGCCGATGAGATCGTAGTGACACTGAAAGACGGCCGCCAGATAGAAGCAAAAAAACTAGGCTCAGACAAGGCAAGCGATATTGCCATTTTACAAATTGAGGCCGAAGATCTCACCGATATCAAACTGGCAGACTCCGACGCTCTGCGTATCGGTGATTTTACCGTGGCTATCGGCAACCCCTTTGGCTTAGGACAAACCGTGACCTCAGGTATCGTCAGTGCCCTGGGGCGCAGCGGCTTGAATATCGAAAATTACGAAGATTTTATTCAAACCGATGCCGCCATCAACAGCGGTAATTCAGGCGGCGCCCTGGTCAACCTCAGGGGCGAACTGATCGGTATCAATACCGCCATCATAGGCCCGAACGGCGGTAATGTCGGCATCGGCTTTGCCATTCCCAGCAATATGATGAATAACCTTGCCAAACAAATCATTGAGTTTGGCGAAGTGCGCCGCGGCATCCTGGGAGTAACCGGCCGTAGCGTCAACGGCGACATCGCCAAGGCCATGGAGCTGGAAACCAACCAGGGGGGCTTTGTTGAGCAGGTAGTTTCAGGCTCTGCCGCCGAAGAAGCCGGCATTATGGCGGGTGATGTCATCACTAAGGTCAACGGCAAGAAAGTGAAAACCTTCCAGGAATTAAAAGCTAAAATCGGCTCCATCGGCGCCGGTAAAGAGGTAGAAATTACCGTGATCCGCGGTGACGGTGATGAAAAAGACTTTACCGTTAAACTGAAAAAATCGGATACCGCCAATGTTGAAGCTGCCAGCATCCATAGAATGCTAGAGGGTGCCGAGCTGGAGAACAACAATGAAGGTAACGGTGTCCTGGTAAAAGATCTCGCCGAGAACAGCCCGGCGCAGATCATCGGTTTAAAATCCGGCGATATTATTAACGGCATTAACCGTAAACGCATCAAAAATATTGCCGAACTGCGCAATTACCTGAAAAACCCGAAAGGGGTGATGGCACTGAATGTGATTCGCGGTAACAGCCAGCTATACCTGATGATACGCTAGATTTCACTTTGCCCCCTTAACAGATGAAAGGCCCGAAAGGGCCTTTCCTTTAACACCAGTCAACAATATCGTCCACAACCGAGTTAACATGAGACTCTGGCGGCAAAAAAACCAAAGTTACCGTTTCCTGTATTTCACTTCTCCCGTCAAAACAGGCAATGTCCTTGAACAGTCTATACTTTCAAAAGCGGTTTTCTTTTAATGCCATTAAAAGTATCCCATAAACCTTTGGCACAGCCGATAGGCAGCCCCCGCGATAACAACAAAAGCTTTAGCGAGTAGTATGATGTATTCTTTGCTTGTTCGAACATTCAGCACTCCCCCCTGGAACCTGCTGCTCGTTGCCCTGCCATTAACCGTAAGCGCATTTACCTCAAAAGCAGACGACAAAACACTCCATTTCGGGATTGACTCCTGGCCCCCCTTCACCATAGTGAAAGCAGGCAGCATCAGCGGTATCGATATAGAAGTGATCCGTGTCATTGCAAACACATTAAAACTGGAGTTAAAGTTGGTACCATGCCCCTTTAAACGTTGCCTGCGCATGATGGAAAACGGCGAACTCGATATGCTGGGTTCTTTACAAAAAAACCGGGACCGGCAACTGTATATGCACTATATAGAACCCAGCTATTATGCCGCCAACAAGGCCTTTTACACATTAAAGGCAACCCCTTTCACCATTGAGAAATATCAGGATTTACGGCAATACACCATAGGGGTCACCTTAGGGCATAAAAACAACCCAAGATTTGACCAGGATACGAAAATTTCAAAGTTTGCAGCCGTTAATACCGCCCAGCTGTCGGGGCTACTGATGAAAAAAAGGATCGATGCTTTCCTGAGTGTTGATGTCTATTCAGACTACTACCTGTTACAAAACAACCTTAGCCAATACATCAAAAAATCCCCCTTCTACTTCGAGGGAACCTTAGGTTATTTCGCTTTATCCAAGGCATCCGGATTGACAAAACACCTCAGGGAGTTCAACCGGGTATTGGAAGAAATGAAGAAAAATGGAGAAATTGACCGTATTATCAAAGAGGTATTAAACAAGCACAGTGTAGTAAAAGCACCTTTACCCTGATCGCCCCGGCGCCAACACATTCCTGATGGCATAATAATTACCCGCAATCTCCCGGTAAACTTTATCGACAAGACTAAACTGTGGTAGGCTTATGAAAAATAGCCAATTAACCTAACCCTTTTGCAAATCATCGCTTTTTTACAATATGTCATCCGCTCTGCAAGTTATGGTGTCATGCTTGCCGTTGTCCTGTTGCTGCTGATTCCTGAACTGAGGAACAATACCCTGGCGTTATGGAAAATCATTCCAGAACCAAACAATCAGCCGGCGGCACTTTCCTATGCAAAAGCCGTGAGTCTGGCCGGTCCGGCGGTAGTAAACATTTACACCCGGGATATTCAGAGCGCCCCGAATTATGGCGAGTACCCCACCAGTAATGTCCGTTTGGGCTCCGGGGTGATCATGGACAGCCAGGGTTATATCCTGACCAACTTCCATGTGGTGCAAAATGCGAATTTAATTTCCGTCTGGCTGCAAAACGGCCAGCAATTTGCCGCCGAACTTATCGGTTATGATATCTATACCGATTTGGCGGTATTAAAAGTAGAAGCGGTCAACCTGCCGGTGATCCCGCAAAAGACAGATTTAAAATCCTTTGCCGGCGATGTCGTCCTGGCCATAGGCAATCCGTTAAACTTGGGGCAAACGGTTACCCAGGGCATTATCAGCGCTACCGGCCGTAACGGCCTGAGCAATACCAGCTACCTGGAATTTTTGCAGATGGATGCCGCGATCAATGAAGGCAACTCCGGCGGCGCGTTAATCAACAGCAACGGCGACCTGGTGGGCATCAACTCCCGTCAGTTCTCCAACCCCCAGCTCAATATCCAGGGGATCTTTTTTGCCGTGCCCTATCAGCTGGCCAAAAAAGTGATGGAGAAAATAATTTCTCACGGCCGGGTAACCCGCGGCTGGTTAGGGGTGGTTGCCAATCGTTACATCAATGAATTTAAAGGTTTTATTATAGACCAGGTCACCCCGGGCAGTCCGGCCTATAAAGCCGGGTTATTGCCGGGCGATATCGTCTACCAGATAGGGGAACAGCAAATCAACAGTATTACCCATGCCCTGGATATAGTTGCGGAAACCAAACCCAACACCAGTTTGATGTTTAAGGTCTATCGCCAGAAGCGCCAGCTTGATATCCCGGTTACTATCATAGAATACAACCAGATACTGAATAAATAATACCAATTGCATTAAGTAGATGGCCAAAATTCGGTGAGGATAAATTTTCAAGAAACCCCTTTATCGTTCCAGACTAAAGCTAAGCACCTGCATGCAGGCGGGGCGTTTGATTGAGCAATAGCAAGCGATTGTGATTGAAAACAACGCAGGACCTGGAGATTTAGACCATCCGAAGATGGTTAGATATTTAATAAAATTGGTTTAAGCCGCTCCGGAGACTTAAAGCTGGACAAAGCATAGCCGGTCATTTCATAAGGCAGGGTCTTGTCAAAAACAATATACTGGCTGCCATAAGATGAGTTCTTCAGGAAATAGCGGGTCACGAAAATATTGCTATAAACCCCGTCAACATAATTAGACTTCACCAGTTTCATCAAACCATCCAAACTTTCATGCTCATGCCGCTTCACCTTGCCGGCCGCTATCGCATCCAGGTAGGCAAAGCGGGTAAAACCGACTATGGTGCCCAGTCTTTTCAGGGCTCCTAAACCGCGCCCCTGGGCATGGGGGTAAACCATCACGCCATCAATCGACTCCAGTACCGCCTGGCTATAGGTAATGATCCTTTTATGTTTGCTCTCCTGGGCCCAGCCACTATTATCGGGAAATTTAAAATCCACCTGGCCTGCCAGATAAGCGCCAAACAGGCTTTTCACCGGATACGCTTTATAAATAATGTTATGGCCATAACGTTCGGCAAAGGCATCCAGCACATCCCGGGAAAACCCCGCATATTGACCATGGCGCATCGCGGAAATAGGGTAATAATTGATATTTTCAACACCGATCAGCAACTCTTTGCCGGCAAGGGGGAAGCCCAACATCAGGCTTAAGAACAATACAGGGAAAAGTCTCATCGTTTTGACCTCACGAGTAAATCACCCGGTATGAATTATAGGTCCGGCTCTGAGCCTGAGGGTACTTTTCTCCTTGCTCAGGAGAAAAAATCTGCTGCTGTAATCGCCGGTAATGTTCTGTTAACCAGCTTGCTGTTATGCTCGGCGCCTGATTAGTGATGATCACATTATTTCAATTATTTGCGTCAGAGAAAAATAAAAGGAGTCTGAAATGAATGCAATTAATATCGGAGATCATATTTATCATGCAAGGATAACCATAAGTCCCTATTCCCTGACAATTAATAAAGAAAGAAAATACCTGGTCACCTATATCGAACGCAATAAGGGCAGCCATGGCCAGGACATTTATCATTGCGGCAAGCACCAGAGATTTGACAGCTTAAGCGTCGTCAAAGCCGATTAGCGCTCATCCCCTTTTACCCCGGCGACTGGTTTCGGTAAAAAATTCCGGCACAAAATTCAGGCTGCAGAAATAACCCTAAACTCCGGCATACGCAACGAATACGGTTATTTCTGCCCTTAGCCTGTACATTCAGGATCAAGGCAACACAGTGAAGCACCAACCTGACATAAAAGATGTTAAGTCGTTGTAAAATAAACTTAAAAAAGCAACAGTCTCTTAGACCAGAAGATTCTAACTTATACAAGCCCAGGTAATAGCAACAAACGAATAAAACTCAGCCAAGCCTCTGAAAAATATAAGATTACTTTGCAGTCCCTCCCCTTTAGCCGAGCGGTTTATCCCGCGGTTCCAGATCCTTTATGTTCATTTACCTGTACTCCCGATGCAGCAAACGGTTGACTTTTCTCTGCTACCACATAGAATTCGGCGCTGCTTTACCAGGGAAGGTTTAAGATAAAGTTCAACAATTAAAATAAGACCTCACTCACTCCCCTAAGGTAACAGGCCAAATTCACTGTTAACGCCACATAAGCGATAAGTTCGGCCATTAAACGCCGGCTTGACCTGCGGCGATTAACGACCGCCGAAAAAGTATAACAAACAAATTGGCTTTGGCTTATGAATCAATATCTTGGGGTCAAGGATACAATCAGAGAATGAAATTAAAAAAGAAGTTAACCAGCACCTTTTTATTAATCGCCTTAATTCCAACCTTAGCCCTGGGTATCATCAGTTGCTATACCGCCAGCTCAGCCCTGACGGCCCAGGCATTTTCCCAGCTAGTTTCGGTACGGGAGATTAAGAAGTCACAAATATCCAGCTACTTTGCCGAGCGCAAAAATAATATTGAGATGCTGCCCGGTGCCATTGACAGAATGCTGGACAGCACATCCCCTTCAACCCAGATCAACTCCGCTCATGAGCATCACGGTTACTTCGAAAATTTTATCAACACCTATGGCTACTATGATCTGTTTTTAATCGATCACACCGGTGAGATCTTCTATACCGTTACCCGGGAAGCCGACTACCAGACCAACCTGGTTTCGGGGGCTTATAAAGACTCAGGGCTGGGGCGGCTGTTTAAACAGGTAAGCAGCACAAAACAATTTGCCATGGCCGACTTTAGCCGCTATGCCCCCAGCAATAACGCACCGGCAGGTTTTATCGCCTTGCCCTTTACCACCGCCCCGGGACAAACACTGGTGGTGGCGCTGCAGTTATCCATCGACAGTATCAACCGGGTAATGCAACAACGCGAAGGCATGGGAGAAAGCGGCGAAAGTTACTTAGTGGGCAGTGATTTATTAATGCGCTCTGACTCCTACCTGGATCCAAACGGCCACTCGGTCTCCGCCTCTTTCGCCGGCGACATCCAAAACAACGGCGTAGACACCCGGGCAGCACAACTGGCCATCAAGGGTGAAACCGGCAATAACATCATTACCGACTATAACGGTAATCCCGTGCTGTCGGCGTACAGCCCGCTGGACATTTATGGCGCCCGCTGGGCAATTTTATCGGAAATTGATGTTACCGAAGCCTTTGCCCCGGTTTACCGGCTTTACTGGACCCTGTTTTTTGTCGTGCTAAGCGCCATTATCGCCATCATTGCCCTGGCCCTGGTGATGTCAAAGTCCATTTTACGCCCGCTGGCGGCCGAACCCAAGGAAATGCGACATATAGCAGAAACCATCTCAGGCGGCGATTTAACGATAGCATTTGAGCAAAACAGGGAAAACGCCAGTGTCTATGGTGCGATGAAAAAAATGACCCTGGAGTTAAAACATATGGTCGGTGAAATTGTCCATAACAGCATTAACCTGGCCAGCCTGTCGCAGCAAACCAGTGCCTCAAGCCTGCAGTCAACCGAGTCCTTACAGGAACAACAAGGCAGCATAGAGCAAATCGCCACCGCCATAGAGCAAATGGCGATGAGTATCCATGATGTTGCCGGCAATACCTCATCGGTTGCCACTTCAACCGCAAGTGCCCGGAGTCAGTCGGGGGAAGCGTCGGAAAAACTGAACCAGGCCATCCGGGATTTAAATCACCTGGATAATGAAATTATTCAAACCAGTGCCGTCATTCAGGGGCTGGCGGATAATTCCGTGGAAATAGGTTTAGTGTTGGAAGTGATCCGCGGTATTGCCGAACAAACCAATTTACTGGCGCTTAATGCCGCCATAGAAGCGGCAAGGGCCGGAGAGCAGGGCCGCGGTTTTGCCGTGGTTGCCGATGAAGTACGTACTCTGGCCTCAAAAACCCAGGAGTCCACGCAAAATATCGAGTCGATGATCTCTAAATTGCAAAGTGCGGCTTCAGAAGCGGTCAATGCCATTGCCACCAGTCACGCCATTGCCGAGCAAACCATAGGCAACACGGATCTCGCCGCCCGCTCGGTGGATAAAATGAATGACGAAATGGGCACTATTACCGAAATGGCCGAAGCCATTGCCAGCGCCGTTGAGCAGCAATCCTCTGTCTCCACCGAAATCAGCCAGAATATCAGCACCATCAGCCAGGTGGCTTATGAAAATGCTGCCAGTGCCGGCCAGGTCTCCGCCGCCAGTGAAGAAATCAGCACCATTTCCTCCACCTTGAATCAACTGAGCCTGAAATTTAAAGTCAGTTAAGGTTTGTTGTCGCGTAAGCGGGGAAAGGCTGTTCTGGCCCCCGCTTTTATGCCTTTTCGCTGTCTGATGAGATATCCGCCGGCCATTGCTCACTTCTTCGGGCAACTTCATCACCCGCCAGCTCTTCCTGGTGCGTCGCAATGGACCATATATGGCCGTCAAGTACCGGGATACAAATCGCCGCGGCTTCAGGGACGGCTGACGAGCTCATTTACCCGACCCCTGATATAGGGCAGCACTTGCTGTTCAAACCAGGGATTACGTCGCAGCCAGATATTATTGCGCGGACTGGGGTGTGGTAAAGGTATGATACCGGGGGCGTATTCCTGCCAGGCCCTGACGGTTTCGGTCAGGTTCTTTTTTTGCCGGTTTTTAAGATGGTAGTTTTGTGCGTACTGGCCTATCACCAGGATCAATTCAATATCAGGCAACAAAGCAAGCAGCTGCCGGTGCCAGGTTTTTACGCATTCGGCCCTGGGCGGCAAGTCTCCGCTTTTGCCCGTGCCGGGATAACAAAATCCCATGGGCACTATGGCTACTTGGTCTTCATCATAAAAAACCGTTTCGTTTATCCCCAGCCATTGCCGCAGGCGAACACCGCTGGCATCGTTAAAGGGGATCGAGGTTTTATGCACCTTAATACCGGGCGCTTGCCCTGCCACCAGGATTTTTGCACTTTGATTCCCCCGGATCACGGGGTTTGCCCCCAGGGGGAGTTCAGGCTCACACAAGCTGCAGCGGCGTATCTCTTGCTTAAGCCGTTCCAATTCATTCATGTTCAATATAAAGCTGGCCACAGGAAAATCACAATAAAACATCATACCCCGTATAAAAAGCCGGTGACAATACCCGCAACAGACACTCAACTTAATGAGTGTTGGGAACGGGTAAGGTTATGGTGAACCTGGTGCCATGCTCTTCGCTGCTTTCACAGTCCAGGCGACCTTTGAGGGTATCATGCACAATATGGTTCACGGCATTTAAGCCCAGCCACTTGCCCGAAGCGGCATGCTCAGCACCATATAGCGGCTGAAATAATGACTCTAAGGTTTCTTTATTGACAAACTTGCCGTGATCCTCAAACACCATGCACACGGCATGGTCTTCGCGCTTGATATCCAGCACCATAGTGCCGACCTTGTTCTCGCCATAACTGTTATTAAGGGCATAACTGATCAAACTGGTGATAATTTTTGTGATCGCACCCGGGTAACTCTCCAGCACGATATTATCGGGGCAATGAATCTTGATACTGTGTTTGCTGTGCTTTAACCTCGGCATTAACGTCAGCAGGATATCCTCAATATATTGCTTTAAATTAAAGTGGCGGCGTTCATTACCGGTTAAGTCAATGGAAAACTCTTTAAAGGCATGCAGCAACTCCACCGCTTTTTCCAGATTTCGGGAAATAAGACGGCAAGACTCGTAGGCAAGCACCTGATAATTGCTCATAAATTCTTTTGATAGGTTCATCTCTTTTGCCCGCAACATCAATTCCTGTGTTTTCTCTTCCAGGCTTGATGCCGTGGTGATACTCAGACCCAAAGGCGTATCGATTTCATACGACATATCCGCCACCAGGGTACCTAAAGACGCCAGCATCTCGGTATTGCTCTGGTGCTGCAGCATCTGATGCAGGTTATTCTGGCTTAGGGCCAGTGCCTGGTTCGCCGCATACAGATCGTCTATCAATTTTTCCTGCTGGCGTTCGGCGACAAAACATTCCAGCGCACGCCGCACTTTCAGCAGTAATTCATTTTGTTCGAACGGCTTTAATATCACCTGATAGACGTCAAGCTCATTGATGGCGGCCATCACCACGGAGATATCCTGATATGCCGTCATTAACATACGTTTTGCTTTAGGCAACTGGCTGCGAACTTTTGCCAAAAACTCCGTCCCTGACATCTGCGGCATGCGCTGATCCGTCAACACCAGGTGTATGCCCTGCCCCTGGCGATGCTCCACCACAATATTAAGTGCCTCTTGCCCGTTATTGGCACATAAGACCTGGTAATGCTGGCTCAGGATCAAGTCCAACAGATTAAGGATATGCGGATCATCATCGACCAGTAAAATTGTATGCTGCACTTCATTTACCGCCTGGTTGTTTTGTGACATAACACCACTTGTCCCTGGTAGTAATGGTAATAAATCATAAAAAGCTGAAACTGGATTTTCATAACCCAGGACATTAACTTTACGCTAGTTATGAGCTGATATTCTTTTGATTATCAGCAAGATCGGTTAGCTTATTATAAAATCAGCAAACCGTTATAGAATGTTATAGAAAGGATTTTCGAAAAAAGATAGTTGATACAGAGCATAATTTCCCCGGAGCAGGCTTAAATCAGTCCCGCCCTTCAAAATAGCGATAAATAGCAACAGTCACTTCATTTTTCCGTCGCCAGGGAGTGATTTTATATTTTTGCGTGTGTTATCGGGATGAACTAAGCTAGTTATCAATTATTTGTGGATGAGCCCCCGTGATAATAACAGACAGTTTTCTCTTAAAACCCAGCGTTATCACCAGTTTCGTACTGGGTCTGCTGTTATCTCACCTCGGGTATCAGTTCACCTTGAAGCAGGAAAACAAGGAAATAAGCCACGAATTAAATACCATTAAACTCCTCTACCAGACAGCTTTTGTCCGCGAGCTGGAATTAAACATTGAAATATTAAAAGACGTCAGGAAATTCTATCAGTCCTCCAACCAGGTAACCCGGGAAGAATTTCAGCAATTTACCGTTGAAACCATAGAAAAAATACCGGCGATCAAAGCCCTGGAATGGATCCCCAGGGTGCCGCTAACCGAGATAGACCTTTACATCAAAAAAGCCCGCGATGACGGCTTAACCGACTTCAACATCACCCAAAACGATCCCCGGGGTAATATGATAGTGGTAGAGCGCAATAAAGCCTTTTATTATCCGGTTTTTTATGTAGAACCCCTTCAAGGCAATGAAAAAGCCTTAGGTTATGATCTTTCCTCCAGCCCGGCACGGAAAAAAACCATTATTGCCAGCATGAATTCGGGAGAAACCCTGGCAACATCACCGATCCAACTGGTACAGGATCAGCAAAAAGCAGCCGCCTATCTGTTTATGGAGCCGATTTACCGCGGCGACAGAACACTGCGCCAGGCCCGGCTGGAAAATTTCCAGGGATTTGCCTTAGGGGTCTTTCGCATCCAACCGCTTTTTTTATCTTCCTTAAATTCAACCGGTTTATATAACAGCGAGGTCTTAGTGCATATGGAAGATATCAGCGAAGCCGCCTCGCCGGTCTCACTGTTTAAAACCTATAATAAAGAGCCGGATCGGGAAGCCATCCGCTACCGGCAAACCATTACCACCAAACGACTAGGGCGGACCTGGCGCATGACCCTGCATCCAAGCCCGCAGTTTATCAGGCAATTTCAAAGCAACAGAGCGCAAATAGTCTTTATTTCCGGCATGGCCTTTACCTTACTGGTGATTTCATTTCTCTATCTGCTGATTGGCCGGGAACGGGAAGTCCGGCTGCTGGTTGAGCACAGAACCAGACAATTACAGCTGGAGCAGCGCCGCAGCCAGGCGATACTCGATACCACACTCAACGCCATCATTACCATCAATGCCAGTGGCCTTATCCAGTCATGCAATCCCGCCGGGCAAAAATTATTCGGTTACCAGGAAACCGAACTGTTAAACAATAATATCAAGATGTTAATGCCTCCCCCTTATGCCCAGCAACATGATGAATATCTTAACAACTACCTGACGACCAATGTCGGTCATATCATAGGCAGCGGCCGGGAAGTCATGGGATTGAAGAAAGATGGCTCCACCTTCCCGATGTTTCTCTCGGTAGACAAGGCGAGCCTGGAGGATACCGTTATTTTTGTCGGGGTTATCGTCGATTTATCCCAACAAAAAGAAAACGAAAAAATATTGGTAGGTGCCAAAGAGAAAGCAGAAATGCACTCCCGGGCGAAAAGTGAGTTTCTCAGCATGATGAGCCATGAACTGAGAACACCTTTAACCGTCATCCTCGGCTATCTGCCCCTGCTTACCGACAGAAACAAACTACCGCTTCCCGGAATCATTACAGAAATAGCCAATGAAATGAAAGACTCTGGGGAGCATTTGTTGGTACTTATCAATGACATTTTAGATATTTCCAAGATAGAAGCCGGCAAACTGGAAATAAAACGCCAATGGCAAAACAGCCATAACCTGGTAGAAGAGTGCCTGCAGACGCTGGAAAAAAGCGCGCAACATAAAAACCTAAAATTAATCAATCAGGTGCCTGACTTAAGAATCTTTTCGGATCCCACCCGGCTCAAGCAGATCTTCATCAATTTGCTTAGCAATGCCATCAAATTTACCGATCAGGGGGCCATTACCGTACGCGGTGAACAAAGCGAAAAGAATATTATCTTTGAAGTTGAGGATACCGGCTGCGGCATAGATAACAACGTCTTGCCTTTGCTCTTTGACAAATTTTATCAAGTAGACAGCAGCAGTACGCGTGAAGTCAGAGGCACAGGTTTAGGGCTGGCAATCAGCAAGCGGCTGATCGAATTGCATGGCGGCAGCATCAGCGTCGCCAGCCAACTAGGTGTAGGGACTACATTCACCTTCTCAATCAATAACATATTGGAAGCAAACCATGAGCTCAATTCTACTGGTTGAAGATGACCAAGTGATCAGGAAAATGATCAGCATACGCCTGCAGCTTCGCGGATTTGAAGTGGATACTGCAGTAAACGGGGAGCAAGGGGTAGAAAAAGCCAGTACCTGCCTATATGATGCTATATTAATGGATATGCATATGCCGGTAATGGACGGCCATGAGGCCACAAAAGTCCTCCGGAAGCAGGGTTATCAGGGACTGATTATTGCGGTTACCGCATCGGTAATGTCAGAAGAAACCAATAAAGCCATCAATATCGGCTGCGATCATTTTATCCCTAAACCTATTGAAGTTACGTTTGAAGATCAGGTGACGGAGTTTATCACCCGATTTAAAGCGGGTTAATCCAATCATGGCCATTTGGGATCGCTATGGACAAGAAAGAAGAATTACTGAAACAGCAGCTGCAAGAGTTAAAAGCCAGCTATCAGCAGGAATTACCGGAAAGATTGTCAGAAATAAGGGATTTATGGCAAAAAATCACCATGAACTGGTCAAGGCAAAGCCTGACGGCACTTTGTACTTGCCTTCACCGTATTTCAGGCTCGGCGGCTTCGTTCGGTTACCCTGAGCTGAGCGTCAGCGCCGCTAAAGCCGAGCAGTTACTAAAATCCTACGATAACACAGACAATATCCCCGACAGCAACCAGCTGCAAACCTTAACCTCGGCGCTGCAACAAGTCTTCCAATACCCGGGTTAAACCATTATTTCAGTGCCCGGCCAAAAGGCTCAAGCCTGAGCCCTTATTGCTGTTGACAGAAATACAACTGTTCATTCAAGCTGTCGATACGCCTGACCAGCTCTTCCATCATATGATCTTTGATCAACTCACGCATTTTTCCCGGCAGCCGCCGAAACTGCTTGCGCGACATCCTCATGGCAAAAATATTGCTCTCTGCCACCACAGACGCGGTACGCGGAGCGTCCCTGACCAGGCCGCAAACCCCGATAACATCACCGGCGCATAACTGATCAAACTCTTTTCTGTCCCGCACCACTTTGGCACTGCCGCTGAGCAACAGGTAAAAATTATTTTCCACTTCCCCCTGACGGATAAAAATCTCACCGGCGGGTATTTGATAAAAAATTTGCTGGTTATCCGATAAAATACGAATTTCATCGGGTAGCAGATCGCTAAACAGGCTCAGGCGGCTAATGATTTCATAAGCCTTGAAGCTGGGCACTTTTTTAACTTTGATGGCAGACAAAGCATCCCCCATTGGTGTTTCAGCTAAGCAATAAGATAAAAATTATTCCATTGATAACCTTAACAACAATAAAACAGCAAGCTCCCTATAAGGATCAACCACAACAAGCCCAGTTAAATTACCAAAATTCACAATGACTAAGGTTAATATAAGCTTAGTTCATATTCATCAATACCTTAAGCCAGTGCCAAAAATGAAAAAAGCAGCAAACCATCAGGCTTGCTGCTTTTGTTATTTCCGGCCATGACCCGGGTCTTGTAAACGCTTTACCAGGTAAGCTGGTAATTCACGGAAAGTAACCGGCCGCGCCCCGGGATAGAGCTGGTGTTATTACCGTTACGCTGTAACTGGCTGTAAACCGAGTAATATTGCTTGTTGAACAGGTTTTCAATGCCAACAGTCAAAGTTCCCTTAGGCAATTCTACCTGGTTTGACCAATCCACTACGCGGTAGCTTTCCACGTCCCGGCGGCCAAAAGCATTATTACCGTCGATACGGTAGTCTTCGCCGCTTACCGCCAACAATCTCAGCTGGCTGGTCCAGCCCTGTAAATTATCATAAACCAAGGCGGCGGAGAGTTTATTCGGCGGAATGGCAAAACCATTCATTTTAATGTATTCATCCGCCCCTTCGGCTTTTTCTTTGCCTTCGGCATAGCTGTAGCTTAAGTCCAGCGCCAGGTAATCATTAATGTCTAAATCCAGGGTAACCTCTATGCCTTTGATTTCAACCTTGTTGCGGCTTAAACTCAGCCCCATATTCTCACTTTTCACATTGCCTAAATCAGACGAAGAGTGAAACAGGGCAAGACTCATAGCAACCTGCTCGAAGTTCCCGCGCCAGCCGAATTCGTAATCCTGGGTTTCCACCGGCTTAAGCTTGGACTGACTCAAGTCGAACTGTTCATTGGCATAACGGATCCTTAAACCGATATCCGGCAGTTCGTATCCTTCGTTAGCAGCCAGATAAACCGTATGATCATCATTTACCTGGTAGGTGGCGGCAAAGTTAGACACGAAAGAGTCGTAATCATAATCGCTGCCCTGAATATCAACCGCCTGCCCTAAGGTGGTAAAGTCATCGAAGCTGGCTTCTATTTCTTCATAACGAAGGCCAGCTTCCAGGCTGATGGCGTCATTTAGCTGGTATCTGGCCTGGGCAAAGGCGGCCCGGCTGCTATGGGTCAGTTCAGGCACAAAGGCTTTGTCGCCAAGCTCCTGAAATACCAGGCCATTGCTTTCATCGTAAATATCACCGTCATAGGTGGTTACCGGCATCTCGCTTTTTTCTTCGCTGCTATCCAGTCCCCAGTCAAGGTCTAACTGCTCGCTCAGGGATGAGTTCACCGTTAAGCGCAGCCCTAAGTTAGTGCTTTCAAGGTAGGTTTGTGCCAGGTGGTTCCAGGTGCCGTACGGGCGGCCATCAAACGGGGAGAAACGTGATTCATAGTCCCGGTAATAAAGTTGGGCCGTTAACCTGTGGTCATCATTGATACGGTTTTTATAGCTCAGGTCGAATACCTGGTTGCTGATCTCATTTTGCTTATCAAGTTCCAACCCCTTTATTGACTGGGCCTTGGACAGGTAAGGTAATTCTTTTGCCGAAGGATCTGAAGCATAATCCGTATCTTGTTCCAACTGGTAACTCAATGCAGAAAATTCCAATGACTGATCTTGCCACTGGTATTTAATTTTGCCGTTGATGCTGAAAATGTCGCTGTCTATGCTATCCCCCTGGCTTGGCTCGGGGGCAATGCGATCGCCATCGGCATCGTAGGCTCCGGCAGTTTTTTCAAAAGAACCCGCCAGTAAATAACTCCACTGCTGATATGAACCGCTTACTTCCTGATAAATCTGAGAGGTCATGGAGTCGCTTGTGCGCTCCGTCAGGCTTATTTGCGTGGAAATAGAACTGACAAGTTTATTTTCACCCTCGCCAGATTTGGTATGAATATAAATAACTCCGCCGGTTGCACCGCTGCCGTAAATCGCATTACCACCGCGGAAGACTTCCACCCGGGCCACCTGGCTTGGGTGGATATTATGCAGATCCCTGGAAATATTACGATTGGTGTTTAACGGCACGCCATCAATCAACACCAGGGCATTACGTCCACGTATCGTTGTTCCAAAATTCGTCAATGCCGGGGTAGGAGGCGCCATGCCCGGCACTACCTTAGCCAAAACCTCGGCTAAATTCTGCGCACTGGCAAACTCAGTAGTTAATACCTCGTTATCTATTACCGTCACCTGGCGTGAGATGGACTCAAGGTCCGACGACATGCGTTCGGCAAAAATTTCAACACGTTCAATGTCCTCAGCGACGGCATTAAATGTGGAAACAGATAAAAAAGACGAAACAAGAACAGCGATATAAGATTTATTTATATTCATAATACTATGATTAATCATCAAGTTACTTTTATTAAGAGAGTAACTTATTATAGAGGCATTTAACTCAAATGCAAACCATTATCATTTGTGTTTTTGATTATAGTCAAAGAAATGTTACAAGTCGGCAAAGGATTGCTGAATATATGTCGGGTACTTTTCGGCGGGAACAAGGTGCCGGCCTTAGCATATTCACCGACCATTTTCGGAGTGATAGCCAAAGATTCATGGGTGCTGACAAAGCTTACCTCCGAGTAATCAAGCAAAAGACAAGGCACACAGGGGAGCTTTAATCGCCTGGCGGCTTCCAGCCGGTGATGTCCGTCCATCACGGCATAACTTGACTTGTCCAGGGTAACCGGCACCCGCCATAACCCTTCCGACTGAATTTTATCCACCAGCCAGTTAACCCGCTCTGAATATACTTGCTCATTGGGTAAGATTTTTCCGGTTTCAACAAAAACAATCGATTTGGCGCCTAACATGATGCATCTTCCTTAATAAATAATAACTGTGAGTTTGAGTGATAAATACGATCCGGGTGCGCATGGCTTAAAAAGTTATGGTGAGAAATATGCCAGCCATAAGCCCCTGTTTGTTCAAACAAGATCAGATCGCCGACATTAAGCTGCTCTATCTCAACCCGGCTGGCTAATACGTCTTTTGGCGTACATAACTCGCCACATAAGGTGATCTTCTCTCCTAAAATGCCCGGACGCGGGTAGGACCAGGGCCAGTGATCGACACTAATCACCTGAAAAGGATGGTTATGTTGCCAGGACGAAGGCAAACGGAACTGATGATTGCCGCCGCGCAAGACCGCAAAATACTGATCATGGTTCGATTTAATGTCCGTGACTTCCGCCACATAACAGCCGCAGGTGGCACTAACAAAACGGCCGCACTCCATAGCCAGAGAAAAAGCAATATCCGCTTCCTGGATCAGCTTATTGAGTTCCTGGCAATAGTGCTGCCAGGCAAATTGCTGATCGCTATCCTGGTAATTGATGCCGATACCGCCGCCGATATTTAACAATTCCATGTTAAGGCCATGGCTTTGCTGCCAGCCCCTGGCGACTTCGATATAGGTTTTTACCAATAATAAGTGACTGTCGGCATCAAGATTATTGGAAATGGCATGAAAATGAAAACCGACACATTCCAACTGGGGATAGCTGGCTAAAGAAGCTAATACTTCGGGGATTTGTGCCTGGTCTATACCGAACTGAGTCGCTTTTCCCGCCATTTGCAAGGTCGCATCGGGCAATTCAAACCTGGGATTCACCCGCAGCAGTACTTTGACTTTTTGCCCGGCCTTGGCTGCCAGTTCATTTAACCGGTCCAGCTGTAACACACTTTCGATATGGTACAGCTCAACACCGGCATCCAGGGCTCCCTGGAGTTCTACCCGGGTTTTTCCCGGCCCGCCAAAAGCGATCGGCCGATGGCTATCTGCCTGCCGGGCTTTATGGATCTCTCCCAGGGAGGCTACCTCAAACCCATGGATATATGGGGACAAGGTTTCAAGTACCGGCTGATCCGAGTTGGCCTTGATCGCATAATAAAAATTCACCTTATCGGGTAAGTTTTCACTGATCCATTGGATACGCTGGCTTAAATAATCCAGATCATAATAATAGGCACAAACGGGATCGGTTTGCTGCGTTATGTATTCTTGTAAAGGGTGTAGGGAAAATGCTACCGACATAGTTATTCCTTGTATGCGGTTAAATTATTAAATATTTTTACATGCCCGGCGCAGCATAGTTAACTGGGCCGGGCATACTCATCTTTATCTTGCTTATTCTTTATAGGCCGCCAAATGGCTTTGATGTGCCCGGCGCATAATGCCGCGGTCATCGCCAACGACAAAAACCGACACCGACTCCTCACGCCAGGCCTTAATTTCCTCGGGCTCCCTGGGTAAAGCACAAAAGACTTTCCCGGCAATCCGGGTTTGCCGGTGGATATGGGCGATTGCTTCGCTAACCGAGTCATGGCGGGTTTGCCAGGGCAGCTCAAAAGATTGTGATAAATCCGCAGCCCCTTCCAAAATGACATCGACTCCCGGGGTCGCCGCGATGGCGTCAATATTTGCCAGCCCCTGGCGGCTTTCTATCATCACCACCACTAAGGTGTTTTGTTTTGCCTGCTCAATATAGTCCACCAGGCCGTCGAGACCATAACGGCTGTCCCGGGTGGAGTTCAGTCCCCGGGTACCCAGGGGGGCATAATGGCAAGCGGCAACTGCTTGTTGTGCCTGCATGGCATCATCGATACGCGCAAAAACAATACCGGCGACACCGGCATCCAATAGCTGCACCACCAGATGTAAAGCCCCCGGCGGTACCCTGACCAACAGCTCCAGGGCGCTGGCGCGGGCCGCTAATATCAGTACTTCCAACTGTTCCTTGCCGATCAGGGTATGCTCTAAATCGATAATGGCAAAATCATAACCGGCTGCGGCAATTTGCTCTAAGGCTACCGCAGAGGGGATAGAGCAAAATAAACCAAAGACTTCTGTGTTATTAGCGATACGTTTTTTCAGTGTTGATGGCTTCATGTTACACCGCTTGTGCTACTGCTTGAGTAGATTGCGTAATTGTCTGATCCGCTTTTGCCAAAGGGTTTTCCACCGACATTACCCGTAATCTCACTTCCGGCAGGAAACGGCGGCTGGCCAATTGTTCAACTTCGATATTAGCGGCAAAGAAATCGAATAATTTAAAACGCCCGGTCAGCTGGGGGTGTGCTGCCTGGTATTCATGCATCACTTTGGCCGTTACCGACCAAAATTCCTGCTCCGGCAGTTGATAATGAACTTGTAAGAACCAGGCCAGTTCGCCGAGATTAACAAAACATAAAGCATCCTGGGTGAAGTCACGCAGTTCATCGGCATTATCGGTTTCAAGGAAAGAATTTGGATTGACCTTGGCATGTACATCCGGGGCATCCGTTAACTCGGGTAACCGGGTAACATCCCTTAATAAAGCTCTGCTATACCTTACCCCGTCATGAAAGTCTTTCAGCGCCACCTTCACCGGCAACCCGGATTCATGGATCAGCAACATATTCTGGGCATGGGATTCCAGCGCCGTGCCATGGTACCAGAGCATATGCATCACCGGCAGATAGGCATGGGTCACCAGGGCGGTAAGCCAGGTTTTTACGCCGTGCTGGCGGATCCAGGCATCTATCACCGGCTTCTGGTCATTATCGAGCTGCATCAGCATAGTCATAGGAGAAGCCTGTTGACCTTGCTCCAGATAGGGGTGAACACTCTCGCGCCAGATACAGGCCAGAGCCCCGTATTGTACCGGCAAGGCCGACGGGACGGTCACCCCGATAGCTGCGATTTCCCGCAATATAACCGGTTTATGAGCCGGGGATAACAAGGGATCCTCATCAACCAATTGCCATAACCAATCGCTGATGGCGGCGGCATTTTGCACCGTATGGGGCGCCAGCACCCTTGAGGTTGAGGTATTAACCAGGTTCATCGCCAGTTTAATCGATGCCTGTTTAACATCATCCATATTTGACAGGGTGCGGATGGATTGTTGCGGCAGGTACTTAGGGCCGGATACCGCTAATTTAATGATCATGCCTGAGGTCAGCAGATCCTGATAATACAGGCTGATGATCTTATGCCACTGCCAGGGGTGTACCGGTAATAAGCGCATGTTTTCAAGATCTGCACCTGCATCTTCCACCTGGCTGTTTATGGCCTGTAACTCTTGCGGGGTAAAGTGTTGGCCATAAATTTGCTCTAACGAAGTGCTGTTGCCGACACAGGCATGGACATAATCCTGGTGCACCGCCAACCAGATAACATGGTAACCCTGGGATAACTCGGGACCGTATAGCTGGTTTTCAGCAAGATCAAAACCGATCCTGGATTTAAAGCTGGGATGGTACAAATGACCGTTATTGACCCTGGCTTCCTGGAACTCATAACTCATGTCCCTGAGCGGTTTTGCCGGTAACTGGTGCAGGGTTTGGGCGTGTTTAACCCTAGTTAAGGTCAGCTCATCATGAAATTGTTGCCATTTCTGCGGCTCCGCTTTAACCAGGGGTGCCAGGTCCGTCATTAATTGCTGCAGTGATGGACGGCTGATCCGGTTTTGTCCCGTGATTTGTTCTTCGCGCATCAGGGAGCCCGGCACCAGGCGAATGCGTTCAAAGCTGTCGCTGGTTATCCCCTGACAGCGGTATGTTAAGACCTCAGAAACCTTAAGTGTTATTTCATTGTTTTCATGCCTGCTTACCACTGCCACACCTTCAAAAATCAAGGCTTCGAACAGCTGTTGGTTTACCCTCAACTCAGCCTGCTGATGGGCAGCGGCAAAGGCGGCATTATTTTGGTTGTGATCCGAAGTAGTGATTAACGTCATGTCTTGTCCTTGTGGCAAAAAATATAAAGGGTTGGCAATATCAACCCAGGTAGGGGCCTCACCCGATTGTTTAAAAGAACTGAGCATATTGGCCTTGGCGGGTAAATCTTTGGCCTCCAACAGGCGCTGTGCCCAAATCCGGGTTGCCGGGGTCATTTCCTCTGCTGCCAGACATTGACGGGTAACGAGCCATAAGCGGCTTTCGCTTACCAGTGACACCCTGGCAATGGCGGCAATCACATGGGCAATATGATTAACCACCATGTAATACTTAAACCTGAACCAGGTTTGCTCCGGCGTATACCAGACCGAACTGTTTGCGCTGACTTGCGGACAGGCATCCGCCAGCACGGAATTTCGGGAAATACTGACTCCTTCCATATCCCGCACCACCAGCTGTACCGGCATTCCCTGCTCAAACCTCATCAGGCTGTTTTGCAGATGGGCCTCCAAACTGATACCGGTATTGGCATACAGGCTTAAAGCCGGCAGCAATGAAGCCTGGATATAGGCCTGCCACCAGTGTTCGATAAAATCACTGCTTAGGGGTGTGTCGGCAAGCTCGGCGGCTTGTTTGATATATTGCCACAGGGGCAGATCTTCGCCATCGAGGTTTTCTTCCACCAGGCTGCCGAGGATCCGGGTTTGTCCCAGGGACGTTTCATCAAGGCCGGCACGATAAATACTGGCGAACGAAGCGGACAATTCGGGGGCTTGTTCAAAATGCAGGGTTTGTGAGGCCAGCTCAGGCAACAATAATAAACGATTGTCGCTAAGCTCTGCCGGGATCTTGCGGATCAAACGGCTGGCATCTATGGCGCGCATCACCTGCTCATCGGGATTATTGCGGACAAAATTCGTCAGCCTGACATCCAACGCCAGTTTAAGGAAAATTTTGTTTTCAGGCAGCCATACGGTGCGTACCGAAGAAGTAGGCCACACCACTTGTCCCAGTGGCCCCAGAGATATCATGCTCTCATCTGCCAGGGCTTGCTGTACTTGCTGATTGTCCAGCAAATAATTAGCCTGCCATGGATGGCAAGGTAATAAGGTATAATGTTTATGATCAGCGGTTAACAGCTGCTGCGCCTGCTGCTGAGCTTCTTTATCGCTCAGGGCCGTTAAGTCTTCCCCGATATCACTGGCTCTGAGTCGCCCGGGACACACCGCAAAATAATGCAATTTAAAAGAAACCCCCAGCTCAGGGCTGTAACGCTTCATATCATCCTGACTAAACCCTATGCTGGCTTTAGAAGTTACATGAAAAGGGTGCCCCAATACCATGCCTTGCTCGGCGGCGATGAAATCTTCCACCACAGCATTTTTGCACTGCTGCTGTTTCCGGTTAAGTAAAAAGAATTCCGACTTGTTGACGCTGTTGTTCATGTTTTCATTTAACAGGGCGCCGGCATTTATCTCCTGCTTGCCATTACCGGCGTCAGCCGTTAACTGAGCGCTGATCAATTGTAATAAATCTCGCAGATCGGTTAATTCACAGACTTCATTGCCTGTTTTTACCAGGTAAAAATTTTCCGCATATTCATGATAACCGGTCAGGGATAAGTGCTTGACTCCCCCCCATAAATAAGTGTCAGACGCACTAAAGCGGTAACAAAACATGCTTACCCCCTGGTTTGTGGTCAACAGGGAGGCGGATAAGGGACTGTGCTGATCTTCTGTCAGGGTGGAAGCCTGCTTGATGCACTGGTTAATATCAACCTGGGTTTCCCGAAAAAACGTATTGAGATACTGCTCGGTTAATTTATTGTGCCAGCGGCTGGTGGAGTTTGTGCTCATTATTCAATTACCTTTGAAAGCTGTGTTTTTGACCCGGACGCTTGAGGTTTAAGCGCTAGAGCTAAGTATTTATTGATGATTAGTAGCAAGCTGCCGCCGATAAACAAACCGGCAGTCATTAATAAGGCGCCGTTGGCCCCCCAAAAAGGATAGATGGCGGCAACGGCCAACGGACCGGCCAGCTGGCCGAGTACCAATGCGCTTTTGGCGGTGCCGGTCACCTGCCCCGGATGATCAGGGCAGGACTGACAAAGGCTGTACATGACCGACGGGATCAAGGCTGCAAAACACAAGCCTTGTAACAACCTCAGCAATGCAAACTGCCACAGGACATCAGCCCAGATCAGCAGCCCGATGGCAATGCCACAGACAGCCGAAGCCAGAATAAAGTTAATACCGGCCTTACCCAGATCATTTCGTTTGCCCCAGTAGGCGCCGGCGAGAAAAGTGCCGGTCCAGGCCAACGCATGTAACATGCCGGTGGTCGTGGCTACCGGCAACGCCAGGGATTGCTGTTCGCTGATATACAGGGCAAAACAGGTAACCAGAGAAAAGGCCCCCGCTTGCGCCAAAATACCTGCCCCCAACCAGGCCAGGTTATCGCGGCGCAGGTACCATTTTGACGGCAAGGGTTGGCGGCTCCCGGACACCGCATGCTCAGGCACATGGCGTAACAACAAAGCGGCAACCAAGAGGGTGATACAGGTCAGGGCTGCTGTTAAATTCAGCAACAATTCCATGCCCCACTTATCCATAAAGATCCCACCCAGCAGAGGGCCGCTGAGACAGGCGGCTGCCACGGCGCTTTGTTGTTTTCCCAGCGCCTGCCCTCGGGCGGATGCGCTGACGGTGTGCATGGTGTAACTCGTGATGGCCACCGAAATCCCGGAAAAACCTAATAACACCCTGGCGGCAATAAAAACCATCATAGAGGAGGCATAGGACATCATCAGCAATGAGCAGCCAAAGGCGGATAAGGATAAAAATAATACCCGGCGATGGCCCCAGCTATCGGCCAGGCGACCGATCAGCGGGGCGGTAAGCAGACTACCTATCGCGGGGGCTGCTAAGGCAAAACTCGCCCACAGGGTCGCCGAACTATTGGACGCCGTAAGTTTAGTTAAATACAAGGGCATCACGGGGATCAGCACCATTAAGCCAAAGGTGGCGAGAAACTGGCAAAAAAGCAGCAGTTTAAGCTGGTACGCTGACTGTTTCATAAACTTCTTGATTTGATGATTGCGATTGGTTGCCGGGCAGCGGATTGGTTATTTCTCCCATGCTGCTGGGCATACTGGTGGATAACTCCTGTCGCTGTAATAGCGGGGTTAATACTTGTTTAAAAGGCCACTTTTGTGCGTATAGCAACTCCTGGCGCAGGGTATCTGCCAGGGAGGTATCGATTAATTGATTGATAAAGTCTGAAATACACTGCCGGGTCCAGTGCCAGAATTCACTTTCCGTATGCTCGCTGCGGCCGATAACCGCCAAGGCGATGGGAAAGAGATTCACCTGCAAGCCCAAGGTGGTAAAGTAGGCCAGCAGCTCGGCATCCGTTGCCAAAACCAGGGTGTTTGGTGTCGACCAGTTGATCTGGTAATCGGGAATATTCAATCCTTGCTGCTTCAACCGCGCAGGACAAATTCTCAGGGTATCGTGATCCCTGAGGATAAAACCGCTCAGCCTGCCCTGTTCGTAGCAAGCGATCACATTCTGGCCGTGACATTCAGGCATAACCCCCTGGCACCATAAAGATAAAAATGTCCGGATAAATAACTGGCTCAGTTCCCGTACCGCCTGCCATTCATCAAGCTCCTGCCCCAGGGCAAGTTGCCAGACACTTTCCCCCTGGTAAGTTAATGCCGACATGGCCAGGTATTCAGTGCCCGCTGTCGCTTCGGGTAAAAATCTCAGCTGGCAGGCATAATGGCCCGGATTAGTGATTAACTCTTCCGGTTTGCCCGCCACCCACCACAGCTGTTCATCACTCAAGGCCAGGGTTTGGCTTAAGAGCGGATCTTTGGCACTGATATCGAGCAATAACCGGAAAGCGTGATCGCCATTTACCAGGTATCTTGGCGGCATAGAACGCATTGCCCCGAGCGTGCGGGCATAGGTGGACAGTTTCACATGCAGGTTATTGTTATCGCTCATCAGGGTGCGAAGGGAAGATGTCGGTAACCCCAGCTCTGTGGTGAAGCCAAGATCAACCGCCCCGAGATCTTCAGCCTGTGACCCTAAGGCCAAATCTTGTGTCGCTAACAGCGGCAGCGCAATATAGTCGGCATTTGTCGCAGCCGGGGAGATTTTTTCCGCCATTTTGCTATCAAGTGCCAATTTTTGCTCCCGGGAAAGCAGAAAGCTCGCCGGCGTTTTATCTGTGGCCTGCTTGTTGCGGCTAATGATATTGTCGCGGCGAAAGCCCCACCAATAAACCTTTACCCTAGACAGCTTTTCGGAGCCAATCAGGCTGGCAAGCTCTTCCTTGGCATGGGCAAAAGGATGAAAGGGACGGTCGGCGGCAATGGCATAACATTCACTTAAAGGCAAAGACGCCAGCGATAGCTTTTGCCAGCCGGGAATTTGTGCGCTCAGCTGTTCGATAAAATTAAAACACTGGCGCCACCAAAGGTCTGCTCTTTGCTGTTTTTCCATTTGCTGAGTATCACCGGGCCACCAACTGGCCCGGGTGAAATATGTCATGATCTCTTGTGGTGGGATCCTGGTCCGGGATCCCACCCGTTGATCGATAAAATAGACGGTATCGCTTTGTAAGCGGTACGGACTAAGCCCGGCCTGCTTGATACAGGAGAAACTCAACTGGCTATGCTCATCGAGTGTAACCAGCAGGTTTGCTTGGGAAAAACTCAGATGCCGGCAATATCCACTGAAATCTTCCATGTATAATGCATCCATCAGTTTTTGTAGCTGGTTAAGGTGAAATTGCCGTAACATCTTTATCTCCTAAAACAAAGGTAAGCGGGTGCCGATATTCTTGCTTTCAGCCGCCTGATAGAACCAGCGGGCGCAAACGATATCGTCGATGGCCATGCCCATAGGATTAAGCAAAATAATCTCATCTTCGTTTTCGCGTCCCGGTATCTGCTTGAGGATGATTTCTCCTAATTCCGCATGCAGTTGCTCACGGCTGAATAAACCTTCTTCCACCAGTTGGTTGATCACTTTCTTTTCACGGTTAGACTGATCCCAGTCATCTACGATGACCTTGTCAGCTTTTAGGAACACGTCTTTTTCGATATCCATAATGGAGATATTGGAAATAAAGCAGCCTTTTTTAATCCAGTCGAAAGGGATATAAGGCTTATCTGAAACCGTACAGGTGACTAATACATCTGCCTGGGCAACGGCGGATTTCGCTTCCTGGTGGATAACAAATTCTATTTCCTGATAATCACCGGCAAACATGCTGATCAGCTTGTCAGCGGCAGCAGGATTAAGATCATACAAATGCACGGTTTTTATTTGCGGATACTGTTCAAGCAAGGTTTTCGCCTGCATCTGGCCGATGGGACCGCAGCCGAGCAGAGTGACATCGGTGAAGTTTTCGCGGGCGAGATAGCCGGTCGCCACCCCGGTAATTGCCGCGGTGCGCATGGCACTGATCAAGCTGCCTTCGAGTACTGCTACCGGGTAGTTAGTGTCGGCGTCGTTAAGAATAATTAAGGCGCTCGCCCGGGGTAAGTCAAACTTGCCGGGGTTATGCTGACGAGAACCTATCCATTTGATCCCGGCCATAGGGTTATCTCCCCCTAAATAACACGGCATGGCAATAATGCGGTCGGCAATATGGTCGGCTCCCTGCCAGCGCAGGTAAGGCTTTAACGGCTGGACAAACTCCCCTTCGGCATGGAGTTTTAAGCCCTGTTCTATCGCTTCAATAAAGGCATTACTGTGGTCGGCTCCCAATTGGCGCAAGTCCGACTGGCTTAAGTAACGTAAATGGGTATTCGTGGTCATAAATTTTTCCTGATAAGTTAAGCTATTTTTCTGTTATTGGTATTGGCTGATGAATTTAAGTGACGCTGGCGCACCATTTCCAGCCAGTTATCATCATAAATAAGGTCAAGGTAGCGGTCGCCGCGATCCGGGAACAGGGTTAATACCCGGCTGCCTTTGGCGATGTTTGGCAGCAGCTTTTCAATGGCGGCAATGGAAGAACCGCTTGAGCCTCCGGCAAAAATACCTTCATGCTCAAGCAGCTTGTAACAGGCTAATGCCGACTCGTAATCGTCAACATAAATCACTTGGTCAACTTCACTCGGCTCTAGTAACTCAGGTACCCGGCTTGCGCCGATACCGGGAATTTCCCTGGGGCCGGATGGACCGCCGAACAATACAGAACCGCTGATATCCACGGCGACAACCTGCATATCCGGGTAGGCTTGTTTCAGGCGGCGGGACACCCCCATTAAGGTGCCGGAAGTACTGGCGCCGATCACCAGATAATCTATCGAGCCTTCAACCTGATTAATTATTTCTTCTGCTTCGCCGTAAAAATGGCTTTGCCAGTTATGGGGGTTGGCATACTGGTTAACCCAAACCGCATTTGGCGTGGTCTCAACCAGGTGTTTAACGGTATTGATACGGGTCAGTAAATAACCGTCGTTTTCATCTTTCTCTGTAACCTGAACGACATTGGCGCCATACAGTTTGATCATTTTTAAATTAGTGGGAGAGATTTTGGGATCAACAACAGCGGTGAATCTCAGGCCGTGTAATTTGCAGTGCATAGCCAGCGCTATCGCCAGATTACCCGATGAGCTTTCGATGATATGACTGTTTTTATTGATTTTTCCAGATTTCATCCCCTGCTCTAACATATATTTCGCCGGGCGATCTTTAATGCTGCCACCGGGATTCATTAACTCCATCTTTGCCAAAACTTCAACTTTGCTGTGGTTAAAAAGTCTCGAGAGACTCACTATTGGGGTATTCCCAACACAGGAAACAATATTGTCGTTCATCCTAATCTGTCCAAATTGGCTGTTTATGTAAATAGTAGGTGAATACTAAATACGAATACAAATGAGATCAAGTCTCATTTGCATCAAATTAAAATAAATTGATAAATCAAGCCTTAACTGCTGAATAAATGATCACAGCCGTCTGGTTTCGGCGATATAAAAGCCTGCTTTTAATTATTTTCTGGTCTTTGGTAACAAACTTGTCCGATGGGAAAAGCCACTTTTGAGCCAAAAAAGTGGCAATGATGATTACTAGCGTGCAGCTTTTAGCTAAAACGCTATCGACATAAAGGCAGGTATTAGTATCGCGCCACAGCTTGATAAGGGGGCCGCGCTGTACAACGACTGAGGTGAAGTAATGGCAAAAAATGCCAGTAAAACCATGATAATAACGGGAAGTGAGTGACTGGTTACAGCGCAAAATAATTTCCCCTGTGCCCTTATGGCAAGGCATCACAGGGAAATATCACTTAAAAGTGCTCAGGGCTTGTCCTAAGCTTAATTACCCACTTCTATTGCCGCTGCCGGTTTTTTTCCCGGGTCTTGTTTTTTCGTTTTACGGCTTAAAAGCAGGTGATTCGCGGCTAAAAGACAAACCAGGGCAAACACCACCAATCCTGTCTGCACCCCGAAAATGGCCTGGTAACTGTGCCACAAAGCCAATAAACCAAAGCCGAAAATCCACCAGTCCGCCAACACCACAGTTAATGAAATACCAGCCGTGAGTTGCAATAAGCCGCCGATAAAACGCCTGTTGTCGGCAGTAAAAAATGCCTGTACCGTCACAAGGGCCATCACCAATAAAAAGATATTCACAAGATAACCGCCTCGCCCTGCCAGGGACACGGGCAAGAGTCGCTCCGCCAGAAAGGCTGCGGCGGTTGCCACCACGCTGCCGACAAAAATACCGACGGTTATTTTCGAGGTGAAGGCAAGTGCGCGCTCAGACACCAGCTGCTTGCGGCGCGCCTTATCCAGCCACATCATATTGCCGGTTACTATCATGGCACACACGCCAATACCGAGAATAAAATACAGAATACGTAAATCCACCCCGGCAAAATTACCGAAATGCAAACGGGCAATAACATCCTTGCCGCTTCTAAACACATTGTAGTTTTCAATATCGTTTTGGCTGATCAGCTTATGGTTATTCACCCGGTAAAAGCTTTCATTACGCTGGGCAAAGTAACGCCTGTCCTGGCTATTGAGCTGCAGGGCAGCATTGAGATCGCCATAATGGTAAAAACTGACCCTGACCAGATCCTGGTGCGGCAGATGCTTGTTTTGCGCTATCAAGGCATAAGCTGAGGTCATATCCAGCGGTTGCTGCGCCGCTTTTTCACTATAACTGCTATAGCCGGCATCGCTTAACAGCGCACTTTTATCCCCCTGATAAAGGAAGAACACAGCAGATGCCTGGTAGATAAGTGCGAGATTGAAGATCAAACCGCTGATGGCAAACATCAGGGTATACGGCAGGCTGATCACCCCCATCACATTGTGCATATCCAGCAGTTTGTCTTTACGCCGGCTATCGCTGCGATACTGGAAGAAGTTTTTAAAGAGTTTTTTCCCCTGGATAAAAATCCCCGAGACCAGGGCAAAAAAGAACAACAGGGTGATCAGTCCCACCAGGTACTTGCCCCCCGGCAAATTAAGCCCGTAATGCAGTTGATAAAGAAAATCCGCCAGATAAAATTGCTGGTAATCTCCCGGGCTTTCTCCCGTTTTAGGGTTTATCACCAAACGGAGCAGTTCGCTTGTTTGCCCGGCTTCCTGCTCATCGCCAAACACATAAATATATAAGAGATAATAGGGATAATATTCATTGGGCATAAATATCAATACCCGCTTGCTGATATCCACCGGATATTCGCTAAGCTTTTGTTCAATAATCTGCTGCAGCGGCTTATCCGGCAAAGATTTATCAACCGGGTAATAAGGCACCAGCGACCATTGCTTGATTTCTTCTTTGAACATAGTGACCGAACCGGTCCAGAAAACAATGAATAATACCAAAGAAATAATAACTCCCAGCCAACTGTGGGCCAGGGTGAGATTTTTAACGACCTTGTGTTTTTGTTGCTTACCTTGTTTTTTTTTATTCGTTGCCGTCACACTTAACCTGCCATAAAGAAATAAACATTCACCGTGCCCGATACCAGTAAGCTTTGACCGCAACCGAAAACCGCTGCCCTGGCGCTGTTGCGGCTATAACAGTACACCATGACCGCCAGCCAAAAACAAAACGCCGACACCAGACTGACAAACAGCCGGATATCTACCGCGACCGGCAGCAAATAATTGAGGTTCAACATAAAACTGACGGACAGGAGCAATCCCAGAATCATCGCGGCAAACGATTTAAACCACATGATACGAGCCCGTGATGGCAATCAATGAAAAAAAAGCGATGCCCAGGGAGGACACCAAGAGTAAGCGTCTTTCAAGATAAGATGAAACCAGGGCAAGGCGTTTGGCTATATGGGAGGAAAGCAAAATCAATATGGTCCACATACACATCACGGCAGTTAAAATAACAATAGACGCCACCAGGTAGCCCTGTTGCTGAGCCTGCTGAACTAAAACCCATACCAGCGTCAGCACGAAGCCGGCCCAGCCGAGGGTTTTCGGCACAGGGTTAGCGATCAACTGTTGTTTGGGGGAAGCAAGGTAGGGAAACAGACATCCCAGCCACAACAGAGAAATACTCAATAAAGACATAGCTGGCTCCGGCAATTACGCTAATGATAATGATTTGCATTTATTATCATGAAAAGCCGGATAAAAAACAAGCGATTAAAACAAAATTTATAAACTAATCGAACGCTTTAACTAACGAAATCAAAGGAAGGCCAGACGCTCCCCCGGCGATACGGCTGACAACAGTAAGCAGGTTGCCAGCCTCCCGGCTACCGCTATGACTAACCCCGCCTTGCCGACATTTTACGGCGCACCGCCAACAGCACGGCACCGGCGAACAATAATCCCCATGAAAAACTCCCGCCATGGTCATCGTCATACACCACTATCACTTCAACGGCATCATAAGTGGCATCTTCCAGCGGCAGGGCATATAAGGCATTGTTGTCATCCGAGCTATATGTGGCCACGACTTCATCAAACCCGGGCTCGTAAAGGTCGATCAAAATATCATAATGATCACTGGGGAAACCTTCCACCAGACTGGAGTTAACCTCGTACTGATCTTCACTGCTGTCACCGACAATCGTAAATACGTCTGTGGTGAAATGGTGCAACCAGGGACCGCCATCCCGGCTCAGGTAAATTTCGGCATAGACCTCGGCAACCCCGGAGTCTACATCGGCATCAAAGACCAGGGTAAACTCCCTGAAATAGCCGTCCTCGTCGATATCCCGCGCCAGTTCGGTGCTGGCATCAAAAATGGCAAAGTCATGCAGAAAAATATTCAAGTTCAGCGCCGTTAATTCTGTACTTGCCCCTTTCGTCCCCCTGAGCTTGTTGGTGGCGGTATTTTTGCCTTTAAGCACTTTGCTGTCGGCATTGATCTCGGCGGCCAGCATCTTACCGCTGCTATAAGATACCCGGCTCTTTTCCTGGCTTGCCGTTTCTGCCGCCACCGCCTGCATGGCAAAAACCAGGTTAATACTGGCCAGGGCAACAAGCAGGTAAACAAAAAACCAAAGGTAGCCGGAGAATATAGACTTTTTCGTGCGCATCTTTTTTATATCGGTCATTTTTTCTTCCTGATTTATCAACTTAAGCCTATTTAACCGCAACCAAACTGAACGCAAGCTGAATTGCCCGCGAACAATTAACATTTCCGTTAATTATTTCCCGCCATTGCCCGGGCGAAATTTTTCCCCCTGACTATACTTAGCGCTAAACGCTTATTAACAATAACAATTGTTTCCCCGTTAACATGGAAGATAGAAAAGACCTTAACCTCGGGCATATCTTGCTGTTTGTCTTTTTTTGCCTCGTCTGCGGCCAACTCTCCGCACAGCAGCCCCCTGCCGCAGATAAAATACTGGCCCTGCTTAAACAAAAGAAAAACCAGCAAGCCTACCAGCTGGCGTTAAGGCACCAGGATATCCACGAAGGAGAAACCAACTTTGATTTTGCCTTTGCCCTGGCCGCCCAGAGCATGCGCGAGCATCACAGGGCCATCTTCGCCCTGGAACGGGTATTATATGACTATCCCCAATGGCTGGAGGCCCGCTATGCCCTGGCGGGCAGTTATTTCGCCAGCGGCAACCTGGCGGCGGCCAAAACAGAATTCGAACAGCTGGCCACCCAGGATAAAAAGAGCAAATACCCGGATATTGCCAAATTTCTTACCCTGATCAAAAAACGTCAGCAAAACACCGGCGGCAGCTGGCACAGCCAGATCCAGCTGGGCATAGGTTATGACGATAATGCCAACAGCGGCATTAACGACGAATTTGTCGATATTCCGTCCCTGGGCCAGATACAACTGTTCGACACCAGTCTGGCCCAGGAAGATACCTTTATCCGGACCCAGGCCCAGGTCAGCTACACTAAACCCCTCAATAAACAGCATAGCTTCTATGGCCTCACTAAATTCAGCTACGCCGATTACCAGGACAACCCACAAATGACCCGTTTATACGGCGATGTCTCCGGCGGCTGGCAGGGAAAATTTCGCCGGATAAAAACCAACCTGAATCTGTTTTACCGCCCCTTCTGGCTGGATCACAGCCATTACCTGGATTATCTTGGCGCTTCGACCAGCGTCAGCTATCAGCTCAATAAACATGAATTAGGGGCTTCACTGATCCTGGCGCAGCAAACCTTTGAACAGGAAGATCTTGATAAAAAACAGGCGCTGATCAATCTCTGGTACCAGATTTCGGTGCTGGGGGTGAGCGACCGTCTGACGCTGACCTTAGGTAAAGAAGAATCAGACAATTCCGCCTTTGATTATCTCGGCCGGGACTTATGGGGTATAGGTTACCAGGCCCGGGCCTATTTCGGCACCAGTATCAGCTTGACGGCAAAAATCAATTATATCCGCTCAGAATACCAGGGCATACATCCGCTGTTTAATGATGTCCGGGATGATACCTTATGGTCTGCCGAACTCAGCTACCAGCAGCTTTTTGCCGAGCGCTGGCGCTGGCTGCTAAAAGCCAACTATTTAGATAACGAAAGTAATTTCGTTTTATACCAATACGACAGAACGGTTGTTTCCAGCGCCATTCGCTATGACTTCTGAAAAGGAAAAGTCGATGAAACTCACCAAGACCTATGCTGTTTTATTTTCCCTGCCCGCCTGTGCCTTATTACTTCCGCTGCAAGTGGCAACACAAGTGGCTCATTCTGCCGAGCCCCAGGTCAATGCCGGTAAAACCATAGTGGCCCGGGGACGGGTGATTGCCAGGCAGAATGCCCGGGAACGCCCCCTGAAAAGGCGCTCCCCTGTCTATGTACAGGATACCGTGAGCACCGGCGCCTTAAGCAATACCCAGATCCGCATGGCCGACGGCGGCCTGCTGTCATTGCAGCCCCATACCCAGGTAGCGATTTTAGATTACCAGGTTAACCAGAAAAACAAGGCAGACAGTGTCAGCATAGAGCTACTTAAAGGCGGGCTGCGCACCGTCACCGGGGCGCTGAAAAGCAGCAGCAAGCAATATAAGATGAAAACGCCTGTGGCCAGCATAGGAGTGCGCGGCACCCACTATGAAGTCGAAATGAACAAGGGCTCGCTGTTTCTTGCGGTGTGGCAAGGCAATATCGATGTCCAGGTGACCACGGGCTCGCAGCCGCAAAGCTTTAGCCTGGGTCATGACGAAGCCAATGCCTTTGCTCAGGTTCTGCCGGACGGTGCCGTTAATTTTACCCTGGAAGTGCCTAAGGTTTTTACCCGGGGGCACAGTAAAGCCATTCCCGCAGCCGCGGCCAACGAAGAAGAAAGCCAGGAAGAAGCCCCGGCAGAAGAAAATCAGAGTGAGCAAGCCCAAACAGCACAAGGTACAGACAAGCAGGAACAAACAGCAAGCACAGGCACAAGTCCGGCAAGTGGCACAGGAGAAAGTGACAACCAGGGGGCTGCGGCAAGTAGCGCTCCCCCGGCACAAAGCCAGGAACAAACCCAGGAGTTGGCTCTGGGGGTCAGCGACCCCCTGGATACGGGTGCCCCCGAAGCATCCTACGGCAGCGATATCGATCCGGAATTTGATCTCTCCGGCGAAAGCTGGGTGGATAATGATGAAACCTGGGGCTCGCTTGAGCCCACCTCTCCCGAAGTGATCGCTTCCCGCAGCGGGCAGGTGGAATTTAACCAGCTCAGCGAATTTAACCTCACCGGATCCGCCGGAGAGTTCAGCGACTTAAACCTGTCGATGTCGATAAACTTTGATACCGCCCGGGTGACACAGGGACAGCTGTCCTTTAGCGATAACGGCGGCGAATGGTTTGCGGCCTTTAACGGCATTATCGGCACACAAGAGCTGGAAATGAAGGTCAACTTTGCCAGTCACGGCAATGCCCTGGCCGAGGGAGAAATCAACGGTTTACTGTTAAACAATGCCAGTGAAATTATCGGCGATTTTTCCCTGGCAGAGCAGGAAAACAGCACGGTAAATGCCGCCGGCAGCTATTTATTGTCAGAAACCCCTTAACACCGGAAAGTACTTATGCTCAGCAACACCTTTTTAGTAAAGTTAAACCTGCTGTTCCTTGTCTTTGCGGTATTAAGCGGTTGTAACAGCGGCTCTGACAAAGAAGCACAGCCGGATCAGGAGCCGGTGATAACACCGGTTGCTGACCCTGTGATCACCCCAAGCTTTAACCGCAGCGGCCAGAATAATGAATCAGCCGCCGCCAAAGCCGTGGTAAATAGCGCCACTATCAATGCCAGCGGCAAGTTCAGCCATCCGGTAAATAATGAAAGCTTCGACGGCAACCTGTTGCTTTCGGTGGATGTAGAAGATCCCGACGGCCTGGCCTCGGTCGCCATCAGCTTTAACCAGCAGCAGGAGCTGCTATACCTTTGCCAGACCCAGGCCAGCTGCAGCGGCGCCCCTTTTCATCACACCGAGACCAACATCAATCCCGCGGACTTCGGCCTGTTCTCCGGCCCGGTAACCTTAGGCTTATGGAGCAAAGACATAGACGGCAACCAGCTACAGGTGGACAGTGTCACAGTCAACTGGCAAAGGCGGCAGCTGGAAGAAGTCAACGCCGAACGTGCGACACCGGGAACCAGCATTAACGCCAACTGGCAAGCCAGTGACAATTTGCTCAGGTACAACCTTTATCTGGCCGCCGAATCCGGTGTCAGCCGGGAAAACTTTACCGACTTAAACCAGGGCCAGGCCCTGCTGGCCGTCACCGCTCCGCCGCAAACCTTCGGCAACCTGGACAGCGAGACCAGCTATTACCTGCTGGTCACCGGCATCGACAGCAGCGGGGAAAGCGCCTTTAGCAGCGAGATCCGCCTGGATCCGCCGACCGGCGAAGATAATACCCCGCCAGAGCCTCAGAACGACAGTTTTGAGGAAAATGAAGATAACGAGATCCGCGGCAATTTGCTGGTCAACGACGTAGACAATGAACAAAACCCGCTCACCTTATCACTGCTGCCGGTGCGGCCGCCTTTTTTTGGCGACCTTGAACTGTTCACCAATGGTACCTTCAGCTACCATCCCCCGGAAAACTTTAACGGCAGCGACAGTTTTGTCTACCAGGTCCAGGATGGCCAGGGAGGTTTTGCCCAGGCCGAGGTCACCCTGGCCTTGCTGCCGGTCAATGATGCGCCGCAGCCGCTTGCCGACAGCTATAGTATCGCTAAAAATCAGCAGTTATCTGTTCCCGCCCCGGGAGTACTGCGCAACGACAGCGATATCGACAGCGAGACCTTAACCCTGGACTCCAGCCCGGTCACGGCTCCCGACTTTGGCACGCTGATCTTAAACACCGACGGCAGCTTCAGCTATAACCCAAATGAGGATTTTACCGGCGAGGACAGTTTTCGCTATCAGATATCGGATCCCCAGGGTGAGGTCAGCACGGCTTTAGTTACCATTATTGTCGCCGGCGACAATAGCGCCCCGTTGGCGGTCAACGACAGTTACGCCACCCCGGCCAATACCAGTTTAGTGGTTGACGGCAGTGATTTGCCCGGGATACTGGCCAACGACAGCGACGCTGACGGCGATCCCCTCCAGCTACAACAAAGCCTGATAGACAATGTCGACAACGGCACCCTGACCATAGCCGGCGACGGCTTTTTTACCTATATTCCCAACGGCAATTTTGTCGGCACCGACTCCTTCATTTATGCCATTGAAGATGGCCGCGGCGGCACGGCACAAGCCAGCGTCACCATTAGCGTCGGGGCGGCCAACAGTCCTCCCCTTGCCATTAGCGACAATTACGCCACAGACAGGAATACCCCGTTAGTCGCCGACGGCAATGAAGTCAACGGTGTACTGGCAAACGATCTCGACGGCGATAACGATACCCTGGTGGTGCTACTTCCTCTGATAGAAGATGTCGCCCATGGTGAGCTTAGCATCACTGCCGACGGCTTTTTTACCTATATCCCGGACGATGATTTCTCCGGTATAGATACCTTTGTTTATGCCATCAGCGATGGCCAGGGAGGCACGGCACAGGCAAGTGTCACCCTGGCAATAGAAGTTATCAACACAGACCCCGTTGCCGTCGATGACAGTTATCAAACGCCCGAAAACAGCCCGCTGATTGTTGACGGCAATGCCTTGCCCGGGGTGCTGGAGAATGACACAGATGCCGAAAACGACTCCCTCAGGGTCTCGGGGGTGATTAAAGATGTGGAAAACGGCAGCCTGACTCTGGCAGAAGATGGTTTCTTTACCTACACCCCGGATGAACATTTCTTCGGCAACGACTCCTTTATTTATGCCGTTGAAGATGGCCGTGGCGGCATGGCACAGGCCAACGTGCAGCTTACCGTCACCGAAGTCAATTTTCCTCCACTGGCCCTGGATGATGACGCCGCCCTGGATGAAGATGAAACCGTTATCATTGATGTCCTGGCCAATGACAGCGACGAAGACGGCGACACCTTAACCGTCAGCCTCAACAGCCTGCAAACCGATCACGGAGAAGTCAGTCTGGCGGATAATATGCTCAGCTATACGCCGGATCCGGACTTTAACGGCATCGACAGCTTCAGCTACTTTGTTGATGACGGCCACAATGATAGCGTCAGTGCCATAGTGACCCTGACCATCAAGGCGGTCAACGATGCCCCGGTAGCCGAAGATGACAGTTTTACCTTAGATACCGGGAGCAGCAGCACTTTAAATGTACTGAGCAACGACAGCGATATAGAAAACGATGACCTGACTATCAGCGCCGTAACTACCGGCAGCGGCAGCGTCACCATATTAGCAGACAATACCTTAAACTATGTGCCGGCCGCCAACGAAGTCCAGGATAGTTTCAGCTATGAAATTACCGACGGCAACGGCGGCATCGACACGGCCCAGGTGACCATTAACATCAGCGGCATCAACTTGCCGCCGGTCGCCGGCAATGACAGCTTCATTCTGGCCCAGGACACCATTTTAGCCGCAGATAACAGCAACATTCCCGGCCTGCTCAGCAATGACAGTGATCCCGACAATGATGCTTTAACTGTGCTGACAACGCCGCTGAGCAATGTCAGTAACGGTAGCCTAGCTCTGGGCAGTGACGGCAGTTTTACCTATACCCCAAATTCAGGCTTCATCGGCAGCGACGGCTTCGAATACCAGATCTCCGACGGCAATGGCAATACCGACAGCGCCAGCGTGGTGATTTCTGTGTTAGCCAATAATCAACCAGAGGCCAAACCCGACGATTACCACCTGCGCCCCAACACCAGCATCACCGTTGATGATACCAGCTGGCCGATCCCTTTGGCCAACGACAGCGATATCGACGGCGACGCCATTACCTATGAGGGAGTGGAAGCCGGGGTAGAAAAGGGCCTATTGACGATAAACAACGACTCCTCCTTTAGCTATACCCCGGATACGGACTTTTCCGGTACCGACAGTTTTTTATATTTGATTAAAGACAGTCTCGGGGTACAGAGCCGTGCCCTGGCTACTTTGTCGGTGGAAGAAATAGGCTGGTGGGGGGATCATAGCCTACCCAACCTGCCGCCACTGGATTTCAACCATCTCAGTTTTGACGGCAGTCATTATTATTTGCTGGCGGATCACAACACCTTCACCAGTACCGATGCCACCAACTGGGAGCATGCCTACCATGAACAGTTCACCAGTTTAACCGCCGCCACCGCCGGCAATACCCTGTTAAGCCCCGGAGTCACCACGCGCGTCGCCGTCGGTAAGGCCGGCGCTGTTTTTATCAACCAGGAAAGCAGCGCCAGCGCTTCAAATGACGGTGTCTGGGTCGAACGGCAGATCAGTGTCGATGTCGCCATGCAGGACATTATTTTCACCGGCAGCGAGTTTGTCGCCGCCGGACTGCAAAAAGTCATGTTCTCCCTTGACGGCGTGAACTGGATCCCCTCAGTCCCCAATTCAGCGGAAGTTTTTCATGGTGTCAACTTTGACCTTGACACCCTGGTGATCGTCGGCGAAAACGGCACCATAGAAACCAGCAGCGACGGCATCAGCTGGACCATAAGCAGCAGCACTACCAGCGAACATCTATACGATATCACAGGCAACGGCACAGATTTACTGGTCGCGGTCGGAGGCAACGGCACAGTGCTTAACAGCAGCGACGGCCTTTCATGGCTGCCGGTCACCAGCACCACCTCCGCCAATTTATATGCGGTAGAGTACGGCAACGGCCTTTATATGGCGGTAGGCGATACCGGCACAGTGATCACCAGCAACGACGGTATCAACTGGTCGTTATTATCCAGCCTAGGCAGCGACGCCCTCAATGATGTGATCTGGGACGGCGGCAAGTTTATCGTCGCCGGCAACAACACTCAGCTACTGGGCTCCAGCGATGCCAGTACCTTTAACCAGGTAGATACCGGCGATCACAGTAACTTTAACGGTATCGCCTACGGCAACGGCACTGTGATCCGCGCCGGCAGCGACAGCGTTTTCTGGCTGAGCAGCGACGCCATGAACTGGAGTTCAAGCACCACTACCTTGCCCGGTATTATTAACCAGGTGGAGTTTTTCAATAATGAATTTATTGCCGTCGGCGATAACGGCCTGGTAATGACCAGCAGCACAGGTTCGGTATGGTCAACCTTAAGCGTACCTACCGGCGAGAATTTACAGGATGTTTTCTGGTATCAGGGGCTGGATACCAGCAGTAACCCCTTTTCCCTCTATGTCATTGTCGGAGAAAACGGTTTGATGATGACCAGCAGCGACGGCGTCAGCTGGGTAGTAGAAACCCTGAGCGGCGGTACTGCCCCCACGGAGCACCTCTACGGCATCAGCCATGATGACAATGCCTTTGTTGCTGTCGGTCAGAACGGCAAAATCCTGCACCGGGACAATACCGCCACACCGGGAGGCGCCACCTGGAGCGATAACCATGCCAACACCGGCTTTGGTCAGTTAAATGATCTCGACTTTGATGGCAGTAAAGCAATCATCGTCGGCGATAACGGCGTTATCGTTACCGGCAGCACCTCCGCCAGCTTTAACCAGCTCAGCACCGGCTTTAGCGATAACCTCAATACCGTCACTTATAACAACGGCAACTATATCACCTTGGGAGATCTCGGCGCCACCTATACCAGCGCCGACGGTGTCACCTGGATTTCCGCCTTCGCCGGTTCAGGGGAAAACCTCAACGATGTTACCATAAATAATGATGAAATTTATGCGGTCGGCGACAAAGGCAGCTTTATCCGGGGACAGGATCACTTCTGATATGATACTCACCTTTTACGGCGTCAGAGGGTCAGTGCCCGCCCCCGGCAGTCACACGGTAAAATACGGCGGCAATACTCCCTGTATCCACCTGGACACGGGAGCAGACTTTCACCTGGTGCTGGACTCAGGCACAGGTATCATCGAGCTGGGCGAGCAGCTGGTAAAAGATCACAAACCTATCTACCTGCTGCTGAGCCATAACCACTGGGACCACATCCAGGGTTTTCCTTTTTTTAAACCCGCCTACCAGAAAAACCGGCAAATCCATATTTTGCCGGGATTAACCCGGCCGATGCAGCCCCGGGCAATCTTAAACCAGATGACCGGCAGCTTATTCCCGGTGCCGTCCGGGCAGCTGGGTGCCGATATCAAAGTAATGGCCAGTCCTGCTCCCCACATCCCGATATCCATAGGGGAGCTCACCATCACCCGCAGGATACTCAACCATCCCGGCGGCGGCAGCGCCTATCTTATCGATAACCAACAGCATCGTTTTGCCTATATTACCGATAACGAACTCTTTCCCCCCGGCCCCGTCAACACCAGCTTAGAGCAATGGCAGGAGTTCACCCGGGAGCTGGATTTGTTGATCCACGACGCCCAGTATTTTCCCGACGATTTCCCGGCAAAATCCGGCTGGGGCCATACCTGCTACGAATCGGTGATCGAGCTGGCCATTGCCGCCGGGGTCAGGCATTTATGCCTGTTCAGCCATGACCACCGCAGAAGCGATGATGAAATAGAACAGATGCTGGCCCGGGTCAGCAGCGAGATCCGACGGCAAAAAGCCCCCCTTGAGGCCTTTGCCGCCCGCGAGCAAAACAGTTTTATCCTGGGTAAACATGGGTAAAGGTCGGCGGCGTTTTTTTCGGGATCTGCTGCTGACCCTGGCCGTTACCGTCGCGGTAATGCTGTTGCAGTGGCAGCAGCCCCCCTGGCTCGAACGCCTCGAAGGCATCGCCTATGATATCAAGCTGTTACACTTTACCCCGCCAAGGCCCGCTTCCCCCGCCAATATCCAGATTGTCGATATCGACGAAAAAAGCTTACATGAGATCGGCCGCTGGCCCTGGCCGAGAAAACACCTGGCGGCGTTAATTGAGCAGCTCACCGCATACGGCGCGATAGTGATCAGCTTTGATATGATCTTCTCCGAACCCCAGCAAAACCCGGTCGAGCTTATCCGGCCCTTACTCACAGCGCAAGATAAAGCACTGAATTTACGCCTGGCACAAATTCAGCCCCTGGTGGATGATGACAGCCGCTTTGCCGTACAAATTGCCACTAACGATGTTGTGCTTGCCTGCCTGTTCCAGCATGACCCAAACCTGGCACAGGGACAGATCCTGCTCCCGCGGGTACAGCAGCTGCAAACGCCTGGAGGACACGAACTGCACCAGTTTTCCGGTTTTAACGCCAGCATCAAAAAGTTAAATACGGCGGCGCAGGGACAGGGCTTTATCAATGCCATCCTGGACGTTGACGGCATCATACGCAAAGCCGCACTGTTAACTGAATACCGCGGCCGGTTATATCCGTCGCTGGCGCTGGAAACCTTCAGGGTTTACAGCTTTGCCGAAACCATAGCGCCGATCTGGCACCGGGAGCAGGAGCAGTTATTCCTGTCGGGCGTCAAACTGGGCCAGGATGTCCTGGCCACAGACAACAGAGGTCAGCTGCTGATCCCCTACAAAGGCCCGGTAAAAAGCTACCCCTACAGCTCCGCCAGCGATATCATCAAGGGCAGGATCGACGATCAACGCTTCGACGGCGCCGTGGTCTTTGTCGGCACTTCCTCCGTCGGCATGGCGGATTTGCGCAGCACCCCGGTATCCCTGGTTTATCCGGGTATAGAAATTCATGCCAGCGTGTTTGACGCCCTGACCCAGCCCCGGCAGCAAGTGGTCCAGCCCCACTGGTGGCTGGGGGCCAATATGCTGCAACTGCTGCTCTGTAGCTTGTTGCTGACCGTATTGCTGCTGGAGATCTCCCCGGCGCTGATGGCCTTATCCGCTGCCTTGATCTTTGCCCTCGCCGCCTCATTTAATATCGGCCTTTGGTATTATTTTGGCATTCACCTGCCGGTGATCCCGGTGTTGCTGCTGGTGGTCACTTTGTCGCTGCTGGCTATCGCCCGGGGTTTTTACCGGGAAAATATCCAGCGCCGCCAGGTCAAAGCCATTTTTGATCAATATGTGCCGCCGGCGCATATCAACCGCTTGCTTGAAGAAAGCGATGCCGATGCTATGGCAGGAGAAAGAAAAGAGCTCACGGTGCTGTTTGCCGATATCCGCGATTTTACCCGCTTGTCGGAAAGCCTCAGCGCCAATGAACTGAAAAAACTGCTCAATGCCTACTTCTCGCCGGTCACCGAACAGATTTTCCAGCACCAGGGCACCATAGACAAGTACGTCGGGGATATGGTGATGGCTTTTTGGGGCGCCCCCCTGAGCGACGAAGAGCATAGCCGGCACGCACTCGATGCCGCCTTTGCCATGCTCAAAGTCACGGAAACCTTATCGAAAGCGTTTGCCGCCAAAGGCTGGCCAGAGATCAATATCGGCATAGGACTAAACAGCGGTGAAATGAATGTCGGCGACATGGGATCGAGTTTTCGCCGGGCCTATACCGTGTTGGGAGATGCGGTTAACCTCGGCTCCCGACTCGAAGGCCTGACCAAGTATTACGGCCTCAACCTCCTGGTAAGCGAATTCACCAAAGCCGCGGCGCCGCAATATCACTATCAGATCATCGACAAGGTCAGGGTGAAGGGAAAAGAACACGCCATCACCATCTACCGCCCGTTTCCCCCGGACAGCGAACCCGGCATCATCAACCAGCTTGAGGCCTTCAACCGGGTCTTTTCCCTGTACCGGCATCAAGCCTTTGACCAGGCACTCACGGCTTTAGATGAAATTATCCGGGTTTATGACGACAAGGTACTTCATGACATCTACCGCCAGCGGCTCAAGTATTTTCTTAACCATCCGCCGGGCGAAAACTGGGACGGCGCCTATACTCATACAAGTAAATAAGCCAAATGAATCAAATAGTAACAAAGTTGACACGGACCTCAAGATGAACAACGTAGAGCTTTTTACCGAAATCGGCATCGCCTTATCCACAGAAAAAGACCATCGCCTGTTGCTGGAAAAAATCCTGCTTAATGCCATTATTTTAACCCGTGCCGACGGCGGTACCATTTACTCAGTCACAGAGGAACACACCCTTAAATTTGAAACCATTATCAATAAATCCTTAAAGCTGCATTTGGGCGGCACCACAGAGCACAAAATCACCTTCGCCGATATCCCCATTTACATCAATGACAAAATCAATACCAAGGCCATGGTTGCCGTGGCTGCCGCTACCGGTGATATCATCAATATCAAAGATGCCTATCATGACAAGCATTACGATACCAGCGCCGCCCGGCAAATGGACAGCCAGACAGGTTACCGTACCCAGTCGGTATTGACCCTGCCGATGAAAGATCATCTCGGGGAATTAAACGGGGTATTACAGCTGCTCAATGCCACCGATGAAAGCGGCGAAGTGGTGCCCTTTAACCAGGAAAATCAACTCCAGGTACGTGCCCTGGCCTCCCTGGCCGCAGTAGTGCTCACCAATAAACAACTTATCGACGATATGGAAACCCTGTTCACCACCTTCTCCAAACTCATCGCCGAAGCCATAGATAAAAAATCTCCCTATACCGGGGGACACTGCCGCCGGGTACCGGAAATCACCCTGTTGCTGGCCCGCGCCTGCCATGAAACCGACTCCGGACCGCTAAAAGATTTCACCTTAACCCTGGAAGACTTTCATGAAATCTCCGTTGCCGCCTGGCTGCACGACTGCGGCAAAGTAGCCACCCCCGCCCATATCATGGACAAGGCCACCAAACTCGAAGGGATTTTTGACCGCATTGCCCTGGTCGATGCCAGGTTTGAAATTGCCCGGCGTGACCTTGAACATCATCCCGAGTTATCACCGATAAGCCGACAGCAAAAACTCACCCAGCTGGAAAGCGACCGGGAATTTATCCGCCAGGCCAATATCGGCAGTGAGTTTTTTAACCAGGAAAAGATCGACCGGGTACGGCAGATCAGCCAACACTATCAAGTGATCATCGCCTCAGAAAAGCAAACGATCCTCAGCGATAACGAGGTGCATCACCTGATCACCCAGCGCGGTACCTTAACCGCCCAGGAGCGGCAAATCATCAACGAACATATGGATATCACGGTAGAAATGCTCGAATCTACCAAGTTCCCCAAACACCTGCAAAATGTGCCCGAATATGCCTGCGGCCACCATGAAAAAATGGATGGCAGCGGTTACCCCAAGGGACTGACCCGGGATCAGATGTCGGTACCGGCAAGGATGATGGCCATCGCCGATATCTTCGAGGCGCTCACCGCAGCAGACAGACCCTATAAAGTGGCGAAAACCCTGTCGGAGTCTTTGACCATTTTAGGGCGCATGAAACTCGACCATCATATCGACCCGGATATTTTTGATGTGTTTATCGATAAACAGGTTTACCTGGATTTTGCCCGAAGCGCCCTTAAACCGGAGCAGATAGACGACTTTGATATCAATACCATTCCCGGATATCTGCCGCCAAAGCAGAGAAAGGGCCTGGCAGCGGCAATAAAAACACGCCAAAAAGGCTGAAAGCCACGAGATAAAAATATCATCACCGGAGAAATCGCCACCTCGCCCTGTAAGCCATTGCTGATTTATTTCCGGGTTTGAAATAATGATCAGCAAAAATATCATCGACTTAGAACTTTATTTCTCCCGCCCTCCAAGCCGTGCTTTTTTTCGCCACGCTTTCCCAACCAGCTGTTCTAGGCTTAGTAATGCCTTTAAAGAACTTAGCTGGAAATGAATATGGAACTAAACACCCCACAAGCAGTACGCCAGATAAAATCTTGCAATAAAGACTACGCCGTTGTTGAAGGAGAAAAACAAAGCCTGCTGCAGGCAATGTCCTTTGCCCTCAAATTCCACAAACTTAACCTGATAGATCAAAATGGTGAGTTATTCGTCAAGGGAACCGTACCTGTCAACAGTAAAGACAGCGCGGATGCTGCATTGGGAGGGCCGCCAAATAAACTTGCCTGGTAAAACAGTTAGCGACCACCTTTGCACTATCATAACGGCAAAGCGTAATTTCCAGCGGCATTTAGGCGTCACATTTTGTCAAAATGCCGCCGGCTTTAACAGCCTTCCCAAACACTAAAACCTTCCCGTCACTTTCCCGTCCGGGCAAATAGAAGACCCGGTTTTCTCTGCTTCCTTTCAAGGGATCGATTTCATACCGGCAACAACCTCAAGAAAAAACATAACCAATTAGTCAATTTTTAGACAGCAAAATCACGGTTATCACCAAAATAAATAGTGTGAAAAGCGGACGCATACCCGTAATAATTAGTCCCAAGAAGAAAATCTGGCTGATTTTTATTGGTTGACACTATTGACAAGTATTCATATAAAAAATATGACCGGGTGGTCAATTTGTGTTAAATTTAACATGAATGTCGTATTTCAATAACAATAGTAAAAATTGTTCAAGAAATATTCACAATTCGCCCGGCCTGCATTTTTACCTTTGGATTACACGGATTTTTTATGACGCTGTCACGCCAATGTCATACTCCAATTTTATGATTTTGCACGCCCAAAATAATAAGCCATGAAATGGCAACAACTTACATTGAGGAAAAGTCATGAAATTAAAAATACCAGCTCTGCTGGCATTTTTTTGTGTACCTGTAACCCAAGCAAGCGAACTCGTGCTTAATGCGGTTACCGGCAATCAGCTTTCAACCGGCACTAGCATTACCAGCGAAACCAGTGCTTCACTCGAAGGGGTTTGTTATAACTGTCCCGATTTGGCGAAAATAGCCGATGCCAGCACCTTTGACGACGCGGTGTATTATGCCGATGCCATCAATGCCGTAAACAACAACTATAGCGCGGCAGAAATTAAATCGGCAATTAATACCATTATCAGCGCCGGCCATAAAGTCCTGACCTATTCTGAGGTTTGGACAGCACTAACCGAGACCGACGAAGATCCCGCCAATCCGGATAACGTTATCTTATTATACAAGGGTACTTCCCTGGCAAAATTATCCAACGGCAGCGGCTCACAAAGCAGCAATCCGGATAACTGGAACCGGGAACATGTTTGGGCAAAAAGCCATGGTTTCTCAAGTTCTTCAAACGAAGCCTATACCGATATCCACCACCTAAGACCCACAGACATTTCCGTCAACTCCTCCCGCGGCAACCTCGACTTTGATAACAGCATGGACACGCTAAGCGAGTCACCCAATACCCGCATCGACAGCAACTCGTTTGAGCCGCGCGATGAGGTAAAAGGTGACGTTGCCCGTATGGTGCTTTATATGGATATCCGCTACGAAGGCCTGGATACCTTCACCCCGGACTTAACGGTTGTTGACCGTTTAACTTCCACCAGCGAACCGGCCCTTGGCCGTTTATGCCGCTTGCTTGAATGGCACGCTGCAGATCCGGTAGATGCCACCGAGCAAAACCGTAATGACCGCATCTATGAATACCAGGGCAACCGCAACCCCTTTATTGACCACAGCGAATGGGTCGACCTGCTCTATAGCGCCGATACTTGTGTGGATGATACCACAGGCGGCGGCACTGACGGCGGCGGCACCGATGGCGGAGGCACTGACGGCGGCGGTACTGATGGCGGCGGCACCGGCGGCGGCACCGGCAATATCAGCACCAATGGCCAGCTGACCATCACCGAAGTGATGCAGAATCCAAGCGGCCTGAGCGATAACGACGCCGAATGGTTTGAAATCTTAAATACCGGCACCGGCGACATCAACCTTAACGGCTGGACCATCAAAGATGAAGATAGCGACAGCTTTACTATTACTGAAGATGTCATCATTCCTATGGGCAACTATGCCATTTTAGGCAAAACCACAGATACCTCCATTAATGGCGGCATCAATGTCGTTTACGGCTACGGCGACGGCATGTATTTATCCAACAGCTCGGATGAAATTCTGCTGGTTTCTCCTGAAGGGGAAGTGGTTGACAGCATAGCCTACGATAACGGCAACGAGTGGCCGGATCCAAACGGCGCTTCCATGACCCTGATCAGCGCCACCACAGACAACAGCGTTGGCGGCAACTGGACCACAGAAAGCAGCAACAGCTATACCGACGGCAACTTTGGAACCCCGGGCACGGGTGATGCCACCTTTGACTTAGTGATCACCGAAGTCCTGCAAAACCCGAGCAAGGTTTCTGACAGTGCCGGTGAATGGTTTGAAGTGTTAAACAAAGGGGCCATTGCCGTGAATATCAATGGCTGGACCTTACGTGATGATGACAACGACAGCCATCAAATCACCGAAGATGTTATTTTACCGGCAGGCGCCTACTCAATCTTCGCCAACAACAGCGACAGTTCAAGCAACGGCGGTGTTGAAGCGATATATCAATTCTCCGGCATGTATTTAAGCAACGGCAGCGATGAACTGGTACTGGAAATGAGTGATGGCACTATTGCCGATTACATCGCTTGGGACGGCGGCTCACAGTGGCCGGATCCCAACGGTAAGTCCATGACCTTAACCAGTGCTTCCCTTGACAATAATGTCGGCAGCAACTGGTTTGAAGAAACCAGCAAAAGCTTTGGTAGCGGTGACTTCGGTACCCCGGGCACAGGCCCGGATGTTTCCGACGGCACCGACGCCAGCACTATCGGTATCTGTGCCGATGAAGCAAGCCTGATCAGCTCCATCCAGGGCATTGATAACATCACCAGCACCCAGGGACAAAAACATGTCATTGAAGGGGTGGTAACCTCGATTTCAGCCAGCCTTAACGGCTTCTTTGTCCAGGAAGAGTTGGCCGATCAAGACGGCGATGCCCAAACTTCTGAAGGTATTTTTGTTGCCAACAACGCCAATACCATCACTCCGGCAGTGGGTACTGTGGTGCGTGTTTTCGGTGAAGTATCAGAAAGCTACGGCAGAACCCAGTTAAACGCCGGTGAAGACCTGCTTGAGTGCGGCACCGCCGCCGTCAGCGCCACCAGCCTCAGCCTGCCATTTTCTTCAGCCGATGCACCGGAAGCCCTTGAAGGTATGCTGGTTACCATCGACAGCCCGTTAACCGTATCCAACAACTATGACTTAGGCAAATACGGTGAAGTAACCCTGTCTAACGGCCGTATCTTTACCCCGACCAACATCTATCGTCCGGGCACAAGCGAAGCAATAGCCCTGGCAGCAAGCAATGCCTTAAACCAGATCACCCTGGATGACGGACAAAACGGCACTAACCCGGAAACCGTTATCTACCCGGGCGGCAACTTGTCGGCAAGCAATACCCTGCGTGCAGGCGACCAGGTAACGGCCTTAACCGGGATCATGGATTACAGCTACAGCAAGTACCGCATCATCCCAAGCCAGGCACCTGATATTGCTGCAGTAAATAGCAGAACGGCTGCACCTGAGTTAATCAAGGGTAACCTCACGGTTGCCAGCATGAATGTGCTCAACCTGTTTAACGGTGACGGCCAGGGCGGCGGTTTCCCAACCTCGCGCGGTGCCGACAACTTAGCCGAGTACGAGCGCCAGATTGCCAAAACCGTTGCTGCGATAATCACCATGGACGCCGATATTATCGGTTTAATGGAAGTTGAAAACGACGGTGTCGATGCCAACAGTACCCTGGTTGACCTGGTAAGCCGCTTAAACGCCGTTGCCGGTGACAACAGCTACGCCTTTGTCAATACCGGCGGTCCGATTGGTACAGATGAAATCGCCGTGGCCTTGTTATACAAGCCGGGCACGGTTTCTACCGCCAGCGATGCCCAGGTAAATAATGATGAAATCTTTAACCGTCCGCCACTGGCGCAAACCTTCAGCCTCAATGAAAACGGCGAGCAGATCACTATTATCGCCAACCACTTCAAGGCAAAACTTTGTACCAGCGCCACCGATCTCGATAAAGATCAGGATGACGGCCAAAGCTGCTACAACGCCAAACGTCAGCTGCAGGCCCAGGCGCTTATCGACTGGATTGCCGGCGACAGCGTACTGAGCACGCAAAAAGACGTCCTGGTGATGGGTGACTTAAATGCTTATGCCATGGAAGATCCTATTGTGAAGTTTACTGACCAGGGTTATACCAACCTGATCAAACACTTCAACGGTACTTACGCCTATTCCTACACTTACGGCGGCGCTGCCGGTTACCTGGATCACGCCCTGGCGAGCGATTCTTTACTGGCGAAAACCGTAGATACCACAGACTGGCATATCAATGCCGATGAACCTTTGGTACTGGATTACAACACGGAAAATAAATCTGAGCAGCAGCTGGCAGACTTCTACGCTGAAGATCCTTACCGCTTTTCTGACCATGATCCGGTAGTGATCAGTTTCAAGCTGGAAAAAGCGGCGCAAAGCGGCGACGTTAACGGCGACGGTACTCTGGACTTTGCTGACTATATGTTGATTTACGGCATGTTAGGCAGCACAGCGGGCAGTGCCAACTTCGATGAAGCAGCCGATTTAGATGCCGACGGCCAGATCACTTTTGCAGATATGGGCCTGTGGCAACAAATTTACGCTAACCCTTAACTTTGTTGACGGCGTCCGAACCAATATCGGGCGCCATAAACATTTACTACCGATAAATTAGAGAAAATCATGAACAACTTTAAAACCCCCAATAAATTTTTTGCCGCTATCTTCTTGATGCTTAGTTTTGCCCTGAGCAGTTTTTCTGCCAGTGCCACTTTAATGGTATCTTTTGATCTGGACTCAAACGATCTCAATCTCGGCGATGCCTTCAGTGTCAGCCTGATGGCATCAACCGATGAAGACATTAACAATGAAGTAATTTCTGCCTGGGGTTTAGATCTGAACTTTGACAGCAGCATTTTATCCCTGGACAGCCTGTTAGTTGGCCCTTCTTTCATGCCAACCAACACTGACGGTGACGGCCTTGGCGGTTTAGTGCCATTCGGTCAGGATGCTGTCAGCGGCGGCGATATCCTGTTAGCCACCTTAAACTTTACCGCCATAGGCTTAGGTAGCACCGACTTGTTTACCAGCAGCACCTTAGGTGATTTTAATGAAGGTTTTTACAATTCATTTTTCCTGCCTGTCGGCCATAGCAATGCCACCACAGCTATCAGCGTAACTGGCGGCAGCGAAGTACCTGAGCCAAGTGCCTTTTTACTGATGTTATTGGCCACAGTTGCCTTGATCAGCTTACGTAAAAAAGCCTAACTGAACTTAAGGCGTTTATGCCAATCCAGGCAATAATGCGTACCGGTATTGCGTATACGTTATTGCCTTTCCATCTTTTATCGGATGTCATTTTAACAGCCATGTACAAAAAGAACACCTTCCAAAAAACAGAAAACAACTACATTTCAGCAACTTAAGAATTTGGCATATTCCCTGCTTTACCTGATTATCAAGTCATCACGAAGGGAACGGTTATGCTGGAACTTAAACATTTAAAAACCCTGGTTACATTAGAGCAGAGCCATTGTCTGAATAAGGCGGCTGAATTGCTTTTTACCACACAGTCGGCGCTTTCCCACCAGCTAAAGACGCTCGAACACAGACTTAACCATAAACTTTTTATCCGCAGGAGCAGCCCTCTGGTTTTTACCCCCCAGGGCAAAGTCCTGCTGGCGCTGGCCAAAGAAGTTTTACCTAAGGTGGAACAGGCTGAAATTCAGCTATCCGCCAGAAAAGCGACAAAAGTGCAACGCATGCCGTTTAATTTTGCCATGCAGTGCCACTCCGGCTTTCAATGGTTATTACCGGCGATCAAGACCTTCAGCGGCCAGCAGCCCGCCTTAGAGGTGGATCTGATAGAAAAAAGTGTTTTTAGCCTTAACCCCGACAGCGATTTACCGGATTTCAATATCCTGCTAACCGATAAAAAAGCCAACCATCAGGAGTTTATCTACCAGGATATCGGTACCTTTGAGCTGATATTGGCGCTGTCAAAAGAGGATCCGCTGGCGGACAAGGCCTATATCCAGGCCGATGATTTAACCGATAAAACCCTGATCACCTATCCGCTATCGCCGGAGCAGCAGGATATCTTTAACTTATTCCTGCAACCGGCCAGCTGCCAGCCCGCCCGGCTGCGTCAGGTGGAAAACTCGGATGTGATCCTGCAAATGGTGGAGGCAGGGCTGGGGGTAAGTGCTATTCCCGACTGGCTGGCGGCGCCGCAAATACGACAGGGAAAACTCAAAAGCAAAAGCATAGGGCGGCATGGCATTTCCCGTAAACTGTATGCCGCATACCGCCCCGATCAAGCCAAATGGGCAGAGCATTTTGTGCCGATAGCCAGGCGTCAGTTCAGTGAGTTCTCAAACGCCGGCAGCCTGCATTAAATTATTATCCTGACTAAGGGGATTATTATGAGTGATACTAACAAGCATTTTTCCGGCAACGAAACCGATGTCGTGATCATAGGTGCCGGGCCCGTGGGGTTATTCCAGGTGTTTGAGCTGGGGCTGCAAGGCATAAAAGCGATCGTTATCGACAGCCTGCCCCATATCGGCGGCCAGTGCCGTGAGCTTTATCCGCAAAAGCCTATTTTTGATATCCCGGCGCTGCCGCAAATCAACGCCCTGGAACTTATCGACAATTTAGCGCAGCAGGCATCCCCCTTTAATCCCGAGTACCTGCTGGATAACCGGGTGATTGATATCAATCGCCTGGAACTAGAGCATAAATTTTTACTGACCACAGACAAAGGCAGGCATATCCGGGCAAAGGCAGTGATCATCGCCGCCGGCGGCGGCTCCTTTGAACCGGTAAAACTGAAAATCCCCGGGGTCGAGCCGCTGATAGACAAACAGGTTTTCTACCGGGTGAGTGACTTAAAGCAGCACCAGGATAAAGACCTGGTGATCCTCGGCGGCGGCGACTCCGCCTTTGACTGGGCACTGGAATTACAAAAGGTTGCCAACAGTGTGACCCTGATCCACAGATCGGCCAGGTACAGGGCGGCGGAGAATTCGGTACAGCTGGTAGAAAACCTGTGCAGCAAACTAAAAATGCAGCTGCTTACCGGGCAAGTAAGCGAGTTGATCACAGAAAACAACGAGCTAAAACAATTAAGGGTGACGGGCAAAGATGGGGTAACCCGACGGATCGAGCTGGATCAACTGCTGGTATTCTTTGGTTTGTCTCCCAAGTTATCCCTGCTGAAAAACTGGGGACTGGAACTGCACCAGAACCAGATAAAAGTCAGCACAGACAGCTTTGAAACTTCCCTGCCGGGCATCTATGCCGTTGGCGACATCAACTGGTATCCGGGCAAACAAAAGCTGATCTTAAGCGGTTTCCATGAAGCGGCGCTGGCGGCCTTTGCGATAAAATCCTCCCTGAGCGACGGCAAGCGCGTGCCTTTACTCTACACCACCACCAGCCCTATAGCCCATCAGCGGCTGGGAGTAAATGTTGAGTTATATTGATCTATGCTCTTGCTGTACCCGTCCCCGATATGGGAACAGAAAAATGTCATATCGACATCGATGTCGATATGACACCACTTTAAAATATTAACTTATCACCTTATCCCAATAAGGCTGATCACCGCCGAGGCGTTCGATAATAAAGTCCAGGAATACCCGTACCTTGGCCGGTAAATGACGCCGCTGAGGAAACACGGCATAGAAAGTTTGCATCGGCAGCTTATAATCCTTAAGCAAGGGCACCAGGCGTCCGGCAGCAATATCATCGCCGACAACAAAGGTCGGAATCTTAGCGATCCCCAAACCGGCCAAAGCCGCCTGCAACAGGGCTTCACTATTATTGACCTGGTAGTTGCCGCTGACTTTCACTTTCACCGGTCCGTTTTCGCCATGAAAAGTCCAGTCATTGCCGCCGCTGAAATAAGAAAAGTTGATACAGTTAAAGCCGGGCAAGTCTTCCGGTATAGCAGGTGTACCGTATTGCTCCAGATAATCGGGCGTTGCACAAATCACGCTGCGACAGGGAGCAAGACGCCGGGCAATCAGAGTAGAGTCCTGCAGGTTTCCCCCGCGGATGGCAAGATCATAACCCCCTTCCACCAGGTCCACTACCCTGTCTTCCATCACCATGTTCAAGCCGATATCGGGATAGCGGCTTAGAAAGTCCGCCACCAGCGGGGCAATATGCAAACGCCCGAATGACATCGGGGTATTGATCTTCAACTCCCCTTTAGGGTTGCCCTGCAACTGGGTCACGGAATCGATTCCTTCTGAGGCAGCCGTCACCGCCTTAACGGCGTATTCGAAATAACGCTCCCCCGCTTCGGTTAAGCTCAACTGCCGAGTAGTCCTGTGCAGCAGTTGTACCCCGAGCTTATGCTCGAGCTCTCGGATACGTTTGCTGACCGCAGATTTACTTGTGCCCAGGCGCAGCGCCGCCCGGGAAAAACTGCCATTTTCCACCACAGCAACAAAGACGGGAATTGCCGAAAAAGTTTCCATCACCTTCACCATTGTCAACTTAAACTCAACAATTAGTTTCTCCTAACCCGGCTTATCAGTCAATTAAAAAACAATTAAAGTATTTTCCACTAAAGCGAAAGAGATTAAGGAAATACCATGAAAGTTTTTCAGGCAATTGAACAACGCCGGGCCGTGAGACATTATCAATCCGATATTGAGATGCCGGAGCAAGACTTTACACAATTAATGTCGGCGGTGTTGCTGTCGCCGACCTCTTATAATATTCAGCACTGGCGTTTTATCCGGGTAACAGATAAGGCGCACAGAGAGAAGATCAAAGCGGCAGCCTGGGGGCAGGACCAGGTAAGCGAGGCGTCTGAGCTCATTATTTTATGCGCCGATATCAATGCCTGGAACGACAGGCCACAGCGTTATGTCGCCAACAGTCCCAAGGAAACCCAGGACATGTTATTGCCTATGATATCAGCCTTTTACAGCAACAAAGAGCAGCTGCAGCGGGATGAAACCATGCGCTCGTGCGGTATGGCGGCGCAGACCCTGATGCTGGCAGCCAAAGGCCTGGGGTACGATACCTGCCCTATGATAGGCTTTGACCGGGAAGCCCTGGCCCGTTTGATTCGCTTACCCCAGGGACATGTCATTGGCATGATGATAGCCATAGGCAAAGCAAAAACACCGGCTCATCCGCGCGGCGGCCAGCTGCCGTTAAACGAAGTGCTGTGGGAAAATCACTTTTAATCCACAGGGGCCGCTTCGACCCGGTTCCTGCCGTTTCGTTTGGCATCATAGAGGGCTTTATCGGCCCTGGCGAATAAGCGTTCAAAATTGTCCCCGCAGACAAAATTTGTCACGCCGATACTGACGGTGATGTTGATTTTATCATCATGGCGGTTAATCACCAGTTCACTGACTTTTTCCCTGAGGCGCTGGCAAATCACCAGGCAAGCTTGTACATCGGCATAAGGCAAGGCAATTAAGAACTCCTCCCCGCCCCAGCGGTAGACATGATCACCCGGGCGGGTCAGTCTTTTTAAACACGCCCCCAGCACCTGCAAAACCTTATCACCGACATCATGGCCATAGCTGTCATTGATATTTTTAAAAAAGTCGATATCGACAATAGCCAGGGCAAATGTTTTGTTATCCCGATTAAACCTGCTGATATAAGCGTTAATTTCCTCCAGCCCCGCCCGGCGATTGGCCAGGTTGGTGAGCACATCGGTATTGGCCTGATGCTTCATAAAATTAGAATTGGCTTCCAGTGCTTTATTACGAAGATCCAGATCCCGGGTTCTCTGCTTAACCACCAACTCCAGCTCCTGATTATTTAAAAACAATATCGAAATGATCAGGATTAAAAACATGACAATGGCAACAATACTGTTAATTTCCAGCCGATGCTTTTTATAAAGGCTGACCGGCAGATTAATCACCAGGCTGCTTTGCGGTAATAAATCCAGGTTGATATCAAAGCGCTTTAACTGGTGATAATCAAAAACCGGGGAATAGCTGGCTTTTTCTTTGATTTTTACTGTAGAGACCCGCACACCACTTAAGATGGTTAATGCCATTGCGGCGGCTTCAGTGCCGTGCTGATAAGGATCATTCATCATGCCGCCAAGCGCACCATTGCCTATCATCAATGTGCCCCACATACCATAAACCGGTACCTTGCTGTATTGGGTCAATAAAGGCAGATCATGCTCATAGGAAAAGTAATGACCAAACCGGTCTTTATGTATTGCCAGCACCAGAAACGCCGTTCCCGGCTCCTGCCTGGCCGCTTGCTGATATAACTCCTCAAGGGAGAAGTCATCCCATATCTCCAGCATAATGTCGCGTGTTACCGGCGACGTTAACCAGCCGGCGCGGATCTCTTTCGCCCGCTCGGTCATGCGCAGCCCAAGCCCTGTGGTGTCCCCCAGTAAAATAATGCGTTTGATATTTGGCTGCAGGCGACGGATCAATGCGAGGTTTCCTGAAATATCCATACCTTCCTTGATACCGGTAATCTTGTCTTTACCTGATAACAACTCGGGATAAAAAACATTCACCCCACAAAAAACCACTGCAACCCCGGGAAAAATACCGGCTCCATGTTCGAGCATGAAATAATAGGCGGCATCATCACTGGTAATGATGATATCCGGTTGATAGCGGCTGTATTTATAATGCAGCAGTTCAGTCAATTTTTTCTGATAAACAAGATCATCTGCAAAGCGTCTGGCATCCATATATTCAATATAAAGATTTTCCACCGGCACTGCTGGTGCCAACTTATCCCGAACCCCGCGAGTCAGTTCGGCGGTCCAGCGATATTGAGGATGGTAAGAGTTGAGTAATAAAACTTTTGCCTGCTCTTCGGCAAAAGCCAGGGGGAACAACAAAGGTTTCACAAGTAAAAAAAACCATAAAACCTTTTGCAGCATATGCCGGGCACCTCAGGGAAAGCATTCACTAAAACCTTAACCGTGCCGGCAGGTGGATTTTCCGCAAAAAAGCGCACTATCCCTTATCAGATTTTCCGTAATGTGCCCCGGCACAGGATATTTCCTGATAAATCACAAGAATACCTTTATATCTTAGATTGAAAAAGTCAGATGTTCCAAAGAGGCGGATTGCACACGCCTGGTGGCTGGCGAATAATACATCCGCTAACTCACCAGGCCCGGCCATATATATTTAGAGCTGGTGTAGCCTTGCCATACGCTCAACAAAAGCTCTGGCAAAGCGCGCTGCCGAGTTATCATCCATATTAAAATACAGAGAAGGCTCAATCAGCTCGGCTTCCATCAAGGCAAACCCCTGTCCGTAACGGACAAAATCCACCCGGGCATATAACGGCAGCTCATTGATGGCTTTTAAGGCCACTGTCGCCTGCTCCAACAATTTATCTTCCGCGTCAATGCTGGTTAAACGGCCGCCATGTTCTTCCTGCACCCTGAAATCTTTATCTTTTGGTGTTTTTAAGATGCTGTGGCTGTATTGACCGTCAAAATAAAAGCAGGAATACTCCCCTTCACTGCAAATATTTTCCATAAATGGCTGCACCATAAAAGCCCGGCTTGCAAAGGTATCCGCCAGCAACTGCCGCTTCGCCTCAAGCTGTTCCCGGGTCAATAAAAAGGTATTGTCGGCATTGGCGCTGATACGGGGTTTTAACACGATTTTTTCACAGGAAAAATGCTTAAATGCCGCCAGGACATCATCATAATCGAAGGCTTGCGGCCACAAGGTCGGCACTATGGTGACCCCTTTCGTTTCCAGTTGCCTGAGGTAATTTTTATCGATATTCCAGCGCACTATATCCAAACTGTTTTCCAACACCGCATTTGACGCTTCAATTTTTTCCAGCACCTGTAAAAACAAAGGGGCATCATCCTGGTAATCCCAGGGGGTACGAATGATCACCACTTGATAATCATCCCAGTTAACCTCCTGATCCCGCCATGACACCATATGAGTTTGCCAACCCAAGGCTTTTAGGGGTTGCTCCAGTAAATGATCATAAGCCTCAAAATTTTCCAGGCTGTCCATTGTTAATATCGCGCAATGCTTCATGCCGTTTTACCACCTTTACCTGTATCAGAATAATTGTATACAAAATCAATCGCAGAGCATCGCATTTACCAACCCCTTTGTCCATGGCGGTGATTTGATTTAAAGGAAAATTCCTCCGACGGATAAACCAGCTTTTGCCATCACGGGATAAAGCGGCAAAACCCCGGCTGAACCCGGGGCAATTTTGGCGAATACTTCTGGCTAAGCTAAGCTTAAAGAGTGATGGTACGGATGCAATAATAAGCAGTCAGGATTCTTCCTTCATCCGCGGTCTTTTACTTTTTTGTTTTTACTTTTGCTGTTAATAGAGCAATAGCTTGTGCTAAATCGGTTTTCCGTCATTATCCGATAGACAATAGAAGACAATTAATAGTAAATTATTGCTAATTTTATTACGCATTTTCTTTTCACCCTTTTCAATGAACGAACAAGATGATCCAAGTAGACGATAAGGTGTTGGCTGATATAGACCGCGGTTTTTCGGTACCGGCGCAACCTGAACTATTGCTTAAGCTGCAAAAGTTAATGAGTGTATCTGAGCCCGATATCAACAAGATTGCCGATACTATCTCACAGGATGTCGCCGTCAGCGCCACCATATTAAAAACCATCAATTCCCCTTTATACGGCCTGGCCCGCTCAATTTCCGATATCAAAAAATCCGTCCGTTATATCGGCCTGGCCGGCATTACCACCTTAGTTACCAGCAGTTTGCTCAAACGCAGCTTTAAAGATAAAAAAGCCAGCATCCCCCTGGATGATTTTTGGAATAACTCCTCCAATATCGCCAATAGTGCAGTATTTATCGCCAAACGTCTTAAAAAAAGGATCTCCAGCGAAAAGTTGTTTACCCTGGGATTATTTCATGACTGCGGTATTCCGGTGATGGCAATGAAATATGAAAACTACCGCAGCACCTTGACCCAGGCAGAACAAAACCCGAGTGAAACCCTGCCGAATATTGAAGAAACAGCCTATAACGTCAGTCATGCCACTATCGGTTATTATGTCGCCACTTCCTGGCGCTTACCTGTGGATATTTGCCAACTGATCTTACGCCATCACGAGCGCGAGTACCTGGACAAAATCGACGGCTCAACCGATCAGGTAAGCTTTGCTATTTTGAAACTGGCAGAGAATATCGTTTATCTGCACAAACATTTTCGTGAATCCGCCGACTGGCCCTTTGTCCGCGATTCCGTATTAACGGTGCTGAATATAGACGAAGATGATATTGCCGATTTAATTGAAGATCTCAATGAGCAGCTGATTTAACTGTCCACCCCTTGCAATAAACAATAAGCAATAAGCAATAAGCAATAAGCAATAAGCAATAAGGTAAAACTCGCGCGAGCATAATGCTAACCGGCTATTGGCGCGCGGGGTTATTCCCTGATCACTTCCTGTCTCTTTCCGCGCACAAACAAGCCCTGAATATCTTCCTTGATCAAATATAACGCCGGGATCAAAAACAAGGTAATCACCGTAGCAAAGACAATGCCAAAGCCCAGAGAAATCGCCATGGGAATGATAAATTGCGCCTGTAGGCTGGTTTCAAAATACAGGGGTAAAACCCCGAAAAAGGTCGTTAACGACGTCAGCAGGATAGCCCTGAATCTTTGCGTGCCTGCCTGCATCACAACATCCACCATGCGCCGGCCGGAGTCCTTACCTTTATTGATAAAATCCACCATAATCAAACTGTCATTGACCACAACGCCGCTGAGGGCGATAAAACCGTAAATTGACATCATATTGATGGTTTTCCCCAACAGCCAGTGGCCGGCAATGGCGCCGATAATGCCAAAAGGGATCACCGACATGATCACCAGGGGCTGGACATAGGACTTGGTGGGGATGGCAATTAAACAATAGATCAGAAACAGGGCGCCAATGCCCGCTATCGCCAGTTGCCGTAAAAAGTCCGACTGCTCTTTACTGGCTCCTTCCATGCCATATTTCACACTGGGGTAATTGCTGAGGATCTCCGGGATATGGTTGTCATTCATTTCTGAAACAATTTTACGTGACTCTACTTTTTCACTGTCGATGTCCGCCGAAATGGTAATAGCGCGCTTTTGGTTAACCCGGGTGATGGTAGAAAACCCCTGACCGATACTGATATCCGCCACCTGGTAAAAAGGCACTTCTTTACCGTTTGGGGTGCGGATCCACATGTCTTCGAGATCAAATACCGACAACCTCTGCTCTTGCGGGTAACGCACCATCACCTTCAACTCATCGCGCCCCCGCTGGATCCTTTGCGCTTCCTCACCATAAAACGCCTGCCGTACCTGGCGTGCCAGATCCGTAAGGGTGAGCCCTAAAATTTCCGCTTCAGGTTTAATGCCGAGTTTGATTTCCTGGCTGCCCCGGCTAAATGAATTACGAATATCATAAACGCCGTCATATTCCTTCAGCTTATGCTGTAAAGCCAGGGCGGCGGCTTCAAGCTCTTTATCGTTACTGCCGTTAAACTGAAACTCCAGCGCAGCATCGCCCCCGGCATTGGTACCGGCATAAAAACGCAATTCCTTGGTACCGGGAATTTCACCGATACGCTCACGCCATAATTTTTCAATATCATAGGCGCTGAGCTCACGCTGATCCGGCTTGACCAACTCCAGGATAAAAGTTGCCTGGGTATTACCCTGGGTAAAAACCATCGTATGCTTGATAAAGTTAACTCCCTGAAACGGGTTTTCCTCGGCGATAGCCAGCGCCGCCCGGTTAACCTTATCTATGGCCTTGTTGCGATCGCCGGCTGAACTGCCGTTAACCATAACGAGCTTCCCCTGGATAAAATCGCTGGGAATAGAGGGAAAAACCTCCATTTTTACAAAACCGCCGGTGATCAGGCTCAGGGATAAAATCAAGATCGCAACAAAGACCGCCATAGTGTTATAACGGGCATGTAATGCCCTGCCCACCCAACCCAGGTAGGTATGATGAATAAAGTGCTCCAGCTTTTCCTTAAAAGCCATTTGCACGCGCTCGATAATATTGGCATTTTCCTTCGTCAGTGGCCGGTAGCGCATATGCGCCAGATGCGCAGGCAAGATCCATTTGGACTCGATCAGGGAAAACAGCAGACAAAAGGTCACCACTAAAGCAATGGCGCGGAAAAAGGCGGCGAAAGTTGCTTCTATCATCAACAGGGGGGCAAAGGCAGCAATGGTGGTTAATACCCCAAAGGTCGCCGGCATGGCCACACGCAGGGTGCCGCGGATGACATTGTCGGTGGAATGGCCGTAATTCTGGATTTCACTATAGGCACTTTCCCCGATCACTATGGCATCATCCACCACTATGCCCAGCACCATAATAAAAGCAAACAAGCTGATCATATTGATGGAAACCGACCATTCTCCCAGGAGCGGCATCATGATGAAGGCGCCGAAAAAACTGATCGGGATGCCGATCATCACCCAAAAAGCAATTTTGATCCGTAAAAACAGCGCCAGCACCAGGAACACCAGACAGGCCCCCAGGGTTAAATTAGTGATCATCATGCTCAAGCGTTCAGACAGGTAATAAGATGAATCACCCCACATAGTAAGCTTGGCCCCCGCCGGCAAACGTTTATTTTTTTGCTCGACATAGGCTTTTACTTCTCTGGCAATATCCAGATCGTTTTGATCGCCGGTGGACTGGATCATTATGCTTGAGGTATGTTCACCGTTAAATTTAGCAAAGCCCTCCTGCTCGACAAATCCGTCAATAATATTGGCAACGTCCGATAACACCAGGCGGGTGCCGTCGGGTTTAGTGGTCAGCACCAGTTGCCCGTATTCTTCCCCGGTGTAGGCCTGCCCCTGGGTACGCAACAAAATATCGCCGCCCCGGGTTTTGATGGTGCCTCCGGGCAGGTCCACCGAAGACTTTTTCACCGCCTGGCTGACGGCAGAAAAAGTCAGGCCGTACTGTTGCAGTTTTTCCTCCGAGACTTCAATACTGATTTCATAATCCCGGCTACCGACAATATCGGCGATATTGACGCTTGGCAGCGCCATGATCTCGTCGCGGATATCCTGCGCCATCACCTGACGGCTGCGTCGGTCCATGCTGCCGCTGACGGACAGCCACATTACCTGGCTTTTAAATTCTACTTTGGTAATAACGGGTTTTTCGGTTTGTTCCGGAAAGGTGGTGATGGCATCCACCTGCATCTGCACTTCATCGAGTTTTTCCGCAATAGAATAACCCGACTGAAGTTCAATGCTGACAATGCCCTGCCCTTCCTGCGCCGTGGAGGTGGTGCGCTTAATGCCTTCGATATCTTCCAGCGCTTCTTCCACCTTAAGGATCACCCCCTGTTCAACCTCTTCCGGCGCCGCGCCCAGATGATAAACCCGGACCTGAATACTGTTCGGATTAAATTCGGGAAAGGTTTTTTTATTTAATCCCTGATAGGAAATAACACCGGCGATTAAAATAAACATCATCAGCAAGTTGGCGGCAACATTGTTGCGGGTAAACCAGGCGATGATGCCGGTGAGTTTTTCGCTGCCGGCAGTCATCAGAAACTGGCCTGCGAATTCTGCGCCGGGCTTACCGCGCTTTCATCCCGGGCAAGACGTTCATTTTCTTCGCCAAAAATGCGCAGTGCCATGCCCTCTACGGCGGCATCAAGATTCGTTAATACCAGCCTCAGCCCGGTATCCAGCTTATCCCGGGTATAGACATAATCGAGATCGCTGCGCAGGATATTGATCTTTTGCATGCTCAGCGCATTATCATCTCCTGCCAGATAAACCTGGTCGGCGCCATGTAAGGCGCTGCGGGGAATAGCGACCACGCCTGAGATTTGCCGCCCCTGGATACTGGCTTTCACAAAAGTACCGACACGTATTTCATCGCGGCTGTCGGCATCAAGCACATTATAGGGATCATCAAGCTGAGCCACGACATAATGCACCCGGCTGGCGCTGTCCACGACCCCTTCATAGCGGGTAATAACCCCCGGCCAGCGATATGTTTTCCCCGCCAACTGATAATAAAGCTCAACCGATAAGCCCTGGCCGGCCCCCTGGTTGATACGGGGTAAATTAAGAAATTCGATATCTTTTTGCTTAACCGGCAGACGTACTTCGGCATAATCGACGGCAAAGGTGGTGGCAAGCTCGCTGCCCGTAGTGACGTATTGGCCGATATCGACTTTTTTCGCTTTTAACATGGCATCATAAGGTGCCACTATTTTCGTACGCGCCAGTTTAACTTCGGCTTCGGCAACATTAGCCCTGGCGGCGGCAAGTTCAGCCTTGGCCTTTTTTAAATTGGGAATGCGCAGCGCCATCACAGGCGCATCCTTGAGAGATTTACCGGTTAACAGCCATTCGTCTTCTGCCTGCTCCACCCGGGCCTGCTCTTCGATCAGTGAAGCCTCTGCTGTCTCTAACCTGGACCGCGCCTGTTGCAGGGCAACCTTATAGGAAATATCATCTATGGATAACAGTACCTCTCCTTTGCGGAAAAATCCTCCCACCAGAAAGTGCTCGGCAACCTGAGTGATCAGCCCGGAGACTTCAGAAACCAAACGGGTTTCAGTTCTGGGTACCACACTGCCCTGACTGGCAATGCGAAAAGTAATGTCCTGGTATTCCAGCGGCATCACTTCCACTAGAGGCGCCTTAAAGACCTGGTCTTTTTTAGCCGGTTTCGGCGCCAACACAGTGGCAAGGATAAGAATTAATATCGCCACCGAAATAATGGCAATGGGGGTAAGCACATAACGTAACGGCACCATGCGCCTTGTGGAAGAATCGCGAACCTGAGTGCTGGTAAAGTTCATAAATAAACTCGTTAGGAAGCAGTAGGGAATAACGTGTGAATCACACAATCATGCTGTTACTGCCTGTTATACCAGCAAATAAAGATATAACTCAATTAATTTATTGTAAAGTATTAGTAAACTTTGCCCAAGACAATAACAGCTGCCTGAAGTCGTCTATACCGCAGGAGCTTGAACAACTCTGTTCGTAGTCATCAAAATCCTCTGCCAGCTCCGCAGGCATTTCCTGGGCTTCGCCGTTGATACTGGAGTTATTTTGTACGATAACATCATCATGGCTGAAGGTAACTGAATATTCACGTCCGGTGATCATGATTTCGTTATTTTTGCCGGAATCAATATTGGCTATCGCCGTTAACAAATCTCTCATTTTTTCCGTGTTATCACCGATTTCAACTTCCAGCCAGGGGCCGATCACTTCATGTCCATAAGAAAACTTTGCTTTTGCCGCACCGGTAATAGCATCATGAACAAATTCGTATTCCATCTAATCTCCAATTGTTATCAAGCCGATGATGTAACAGTGCAAGCCGACACGCCGGTTTCGAAAAAGTAAACTACACGGCAGCGCCCGTAAAATAAGCTATCACGGCATTCTTTCTTATGTATCAGTGTAGCAAATTAGTGGCAGAAATACTGACATTTCAGCGGGAAATTTGGCATACTGGACAAATAATAAAATTAGCCTTAAGCGGAGATTTTATTATCATTATAAAAGCAGTAAAGCTTCAGCAGGTATTGAATCGTGTATTATCTTTATCTATTTATTTTACCGTTACTTTTTCTCACCCATGCAGAGGCGGGTACTAGCGGCACCATTCGCCTGGCGACTTATCTCGAACCTCCCATGATTGATAAAGTCGATAACCGCTATGTCGGTAAAAATATTGAAGTCGTGAAATTGCTGGCTAAAACCCTCAAGAAAAAAATTATTTACATCCCCTGTCCAACCGCCCGTTGCTTGTCATTAATGAGAAAGGGGCAGGCAGATATGATGATCTCCGTGCGAAAAACACCGGAGCGGGAGCGTTATCTCAGCTTTATTTCACCTCCTTTCTTTACCCAACACTTTCCCCTGAGGTTTTTTATCAACAGCACCAATGATCTTCATATCGACAACTATCAGGATTTAACCCCCCTTACCATAGGGGTAATACGTGGCAGCACCTATTTCGATAAATTTGATCACGACAACCAGCTCATTAAAGTTGAATTAACCAGCAGAGAGCAACTGGTGCATATGTTATTAAAAAACAGGATAGACACTTTTATTGAACGGGAAGAATCCATTGTTTCCTGGTTGCCCGAATCGCAATATAAATCAGCCTTCAAATTAGCCAACTACCAATATGACCGAAGTGTTGATTCATACATTGCCATCGCCAAAAGATCACCACTGCAACAGGAATTACCACATCTTTCTGCCACCTTAACCCAGTTGGTCAACTCTGGTGCCATCAGTGAAATACTCAACAAAGCACAAAGATAACCGGCAGCAAATAATTGTCTGCTTTTTATTGATTTTAAAAGCAATAAGTAAAAAATTGTGAACTAATTATCCATTGGCAAGTCTATTGATTTCCCGACAATAATAATGATCATTTCACTATTGTGCTAAACAGACGTTATACCGCTGTCATTCTCTCCCTGGTTGTTCACGGTATTTTACTGTTACTCCTGCTTACCATGACCACCCGCTTGCCACAGCCGGAACCCACCACTAAACCAGCGATAAAAAGTTATATATATACGCCTAAACCTGAAATAAAAGTATCGGCAGTACCCGCTACCCCGTCAGAACCGATAGCAAAAAAAGAACAGCCTAAAAAACCTCTGCCCGCCGCGAATAAAGAGGAAGAGCTCCCGGCTAAAAAGACGCCTGTTATTGATAAAGCGCCCCCTGTTGTTACTGATATAAAACAGCAAAGTGAAGCCACAACTGTCAAAGCACCCGGCACGGTAAAAAAACCGGGCAAAGATAGCAAAACACTAAAAAAGTTTTCCGCCCGTAACCAGTTGCAGAAACTAACCAACAACATTAATAGCCAGATGCTACAGGAGGGGATGTACCAGTATCAGCAGCACAAATCTCCCTCTGTTATGCATGGTGAACAACAACCGGTACCGCATTCGAAGAAAACCATAGATGCCGACCAGAAAAAATCCGACAACACAACAGAGTACTCACAAGGCATGTCGATAACCAAGCATGATGATGGTACCTGCTCCGTGACCGAAGATTTGTCTAATGTCGGTATGGAAGGACTTTCCGCCACCCAATCCTTTAATTGCGGAATATCGAAAGAAGAGAAATACTTTAAAGAACATATGAAAAACGTGCTTAAGAAATTAGGCAAATAGCAATAGTCATTAGCACTCCCCTACCGGCCTTAAAGACAATTTCAATCGCTTCTATAACGGATTGTCATGTCATAACCTGCATGATAAGGTGAATTGCTTTCATTTTCTTGCCTGGAGAAGGATCTACCATGCGAAAAATACTATCAGTTGCTTGCAGCTTTGTGTTGCTTGCTACTTTACTTTTTCCTGCACTGGCACAGGTTGAAGCCAAAAACCTTTCAGCCACGTCTGCTGCAACTCAGAAGCGATACCTGATCATCCATGCAGATGATGCCGGTATGTCTCATTCGGTAAATATGGCCACCATGGCATGCCTGGAATCAGGCATTGTTTCCTCGACCAGCATCATGGTGCCCACCCCATGGTTCAGTGAATTTGCCGATTATGCCAAAAAGAACCCACAGCACGATTACGGTGTCCATCTCACACTGAATTCAGAATGGGATCATTATCGCTGGGGACCGGTCGCTCCCCGCGAAAAGGTTACCAGTCTTATCGATAAAGACGGTTACCTCTGGGATAACGTCAAACAAGTGGTCAAGCACGCCAAAGCGGATGAGGTTGCCATTGAACTGCGGGCCCAAATTGATCGCGCCAAACAGTTCGGCATCCCTTTAAGCCACCTGGATACGCACATGGGCGCCTTATTAAGCCGACCTGACCTGGTACAGGTCTATGTCAACTTAGCGTTGGAATATGCACTTCCTATCCTTTTCCTGCGTGATATCCCCCCCAGGTTTATCAAAGCATATCCGGGACTTGCCACAGGAACAAAAAGGATAGTCAAAACACTTGATGAAAATAACTTACCGCTACTCGACTCGGTATTACAATTTTACGGTGGGGAAAACTTAGTACAAAGGAAAGAGAATTATTACCATGCCCTGGAGAATATGGAAGCTGGTGTTGGCCAACTGATCATCCATTGCGGCTTTGACAACGAAGAGTTAAGGGCCATTACCAAAAGTGCCTCACGTCGCAATGACGACAGATTGATTTTTACCTCTCAGGAAACAGCCACATTCCTGAAAGATCAGAACATTCAGCTACTGAACTGGAAACAACTTCGCGCAATGCAAAATCGCTAGTGCAACGACGAATGTATTTTTAATAAGAAAGCAAAAGCCGGACCCTCTCGAATCGGGCTTATCTAAATGGAAAATTAGCAATAAACAACACGAATGTGTGAAAGGCGGTATTTTGGTATTGCGCCAATACTAAACTGCTGTGCCAACTTCAGCACAGCAGTTTAGTTGCCCCACTTTAGTGCTGGTCCCCAGTTTCCCGGTTGTTATCGACCGCAACATCAGCTTGTTTAGATGCAATAACCATTTCCCCCTGGTTTATCGCAATACTGATCTTTTGCCCAATGGGAAAACCAGCCTTGTGTAGCCACTTTCCCCTGAGCACAATACAAGGTTCAAGCTTTACCGGCACATAGTTGACACCTATGCCACGGGTTTTCGCTGACGCCCCGCAAAGTGTTTCCTGCACGGTAAGTTGCCGATAAATGGGATATTTTACTTTTGCCGAGGTAAGCTCTGACGTATGATGATATTTAGCCATGACGTACTCCACTGTAGTTCGTTGTGGTTAGCGACCCCTGAGTGTTGCATCACTCAGGGGTTGCGACTTTGATTGCAGCTGTTAAGGCAGCAGTTAATAAATAAGTAATATTGAAATAGGCACTCTCCTTTTTGAGTTGGATAGCACTATTAATAAAAGATCAACTCACAAGATAAGTCAGGCTCAGCCTACATATAATTTTTTGACTATTTATACGTACTGTATGGGTTACTGTACAAAACAGGTAATAAAACATCCCAGCTGATCTTTATCAGATAAAACATTCCATTAATGTGAAGAAAATAATATTTTTTTGGAAATAGAAAGCAAAAAACCCGCAGCGTCAGCTGCGGGTTTCTCTAAATAGAAGTCTAGCAATGTCCTACTCTCACATGGGAACTCCCACACTACCATCGGCGCTACTGCGTTTCACTTCTGAGTTCGGCATGGGATCAGGTGGTACCACAGTGCTATTGTCGCTAGACAAAAACAGTCAATCTTGGAAAACGATATATATCTACTTATTCAATCTATGTGTACGTGACTTTTGTTTTTAATGTCAGTCTTCATACAATCTTAAAACCACTTGGGTGTTGTATGGTTAAGCCTCACGGGTCATTAGTACAAGTTAGCTCAATGCCTCGCAGCACTTCCACACCTTGCCTATCAACGTTGTAGTCTCCAACGGCCCTTCAGGGGACTTAAAGTCCCAGTGAGAACTCATCTTAAAGCCTGCTTCCCGCTTAGATGCTTTCAGCGGTTATCAGTTCCGAACGTAGCTACCGGGCAATGCCATTGGCATGACAACCCGAACACCAGAGGTTCGTCCACTCCGGTCCTCTCGTACTAGGAGCAGCCCTCTTCAATTCTCAAACGCCCACGGCAGATAGGGACCGAACTGTCTCACGACGTTCTAAACCCAGCTCGCGTACCACTTTAAATGGCGAACAGCCATACCCTTGGGACCGACTTCAGCCCCAGGATGTGATGAGCCGACATCGAGGTGCCAAACACCGCCGTCGATATGAACTCTTGGGCGGTATCAGCCTGTTATCCCCGGAGTACCTTTTATCCGTTGAGCGATGGCCCTTCCATACAGAACCACCGGATCACTATGACCTACTTTCGTACCTGCTCGACGTGTCTGTCTCGCAGTTAAGCTGGCTTATGCCATTGCACTAACCGTATGATGTCCGACCATACTTAGCCAACCTTCGTGCTCCTCCGTTACTCTTTGGGAGGAGACCGCCCCAGTCAAACTACCCACCAGACAGTGTCCCCAAGCCCGATTAGGGCCCCAGGTTAGAACATCACGCATACAAGGGTGGTATTTCAAGGTTGGCTCCACCAACACTGGCGTGCTGGGTTCAAAGCCTCCCACCTATCCTACACATGTAGGAGCAATGTTCACTGTCAAGCTATAGTAAAGGTTCACGGGGTCTTTCCGTCTAGCCGCGGGTATACGGCATCTTAACCGCAATTTCAATTTCACTGAGTCTCGGGTGGAGACAGTGTGGCCATGATTACGCCATTCGTGCAGGTCGGAACTTACCCGACAAGGAATTTCGCTACCTTAGGACCGTTATAGTTACGGCCGCCGTTTACCGGGGCTTCGATCATGAGCTTCGCAGAGCTAACCCAATCAATTAACCTTCCGGCACCGGGCAGGCGTCACACCGTATACGTCATCTTTCGATTTTGCACAGTGCTGTGTTTTTAATAAACAGTTCCAGCCACCTGGTTACTTCGACCGACTTCAGCTTAGGGAGCAAGTCCCATCACCATAGTCGGCGTACCTTCTCCCGAAGTTACGGTACTATTTTGCCTAGTTCCTTCACCCGAGTTCTCTCAAGCGCCTTAGTATTCTCTACCTAACCACCTGTGTCGGTTTGGGGTACGGTTCCTTATAATCTGATGCTTAGAAGCTTTTCCTGGAAGTATGGCATCAATGACTTCAGCTCCGTAGAGCCTCGTCTCGTATCTCAGTCTTAGAATCCCGGATTTGCCTAAGATTCCAACCTACATACTTTCACATGGACAACCAACGCCATGCTCACCTAGCCTGCTCCGTCCCTCCTTCGCAATTATAAGAAGTACAGAAATATTAATCTGTTTCCCATCGACTACGCGTTTCCGCCTCGCCTTAGGGGCCGACTTACCCTGCCCTGATTAACATGGGACAGGAAACCTTGGTCTTTCGGCGTGGGGGTTTTTCACCCCCATTATCGTTACTCATGTCAGCATTCGCACTTCTGATACCTCCAGCATGCCTTACAACACACCTTCAACGGCTTACAGAACGCTCCCCTACCACTCAAACAAAGTTTGAATCCGCAGCTTCGGTGACTAGTTTAGCCCCGTTACATCTTCCGCGCAGACCGACTCGACTAGTGAGCTATTACGCTTTCTTTAAAGGATGGCTGCTTCTAAGCCAACCTCCTAGCTGTCTATGCCTTTCCACATCGTTTCCCACTTAACTAGTACTTTGGGACCTTAGCTGGCGGTCTGGGTTGTTTCCCTCTCCACAATGGACGTTAGCACCCATAGTGTGTCTCCCGGATAGTACTCACTGGTATTCGGAGTTTGCAAAGGGTTGGTAAGTCGGGATGACCCCCTAGCCTTAACAGTGCTCTACCCCCAGTGGTATTCGTCCGAGGCTCTACCTAAATAGATTTCGGGGAGAACCAGCTATCTCCCGGCTTGATTAGCCTTTCACTCCGACCCACAAGTCATCACCGCATTTTTCAACATACGTGTGTTCGGTCCTCCAGTTGATGTTACTCAACCTTCAACCTGCCCATGGGTAGATCGCCGGGTTTCGGGTCTATACCCTGCAACTGAACGCGCAGTTAACACTCGCTTTCGCTACGGCTCCCCTAATCGGTTAACCTTGCTACAGAATATAAGTCGCTGACCCATTATACAAAAGGTACGCAGGCACCGGACTAAATCCGGCTTCCACTGCTTGTACGTATGCGGTTTCAGGTTCTATTTCACTCCCCTCACAGGGGTTCTTTTCGCCTTTCCCTCACGGTACTGGTTCACTATCGGTCAGTTAGGAGTATTTAGCCTTGGAGGATGGTCCCCCCATATTCAGTCAACATTTCACGTGTGCCGACCTACTCGATTTCATGATAAGTTTATTTTCGTGTACGGGGCTATCACCCTGTATCGCCAAGCTTTCCAGCTTGTTCCACTAATGTACAAATCACTTAAGGGCTAATTCCCGTTCGCTCGCCGCTACTAAGGAAATCTCGGTTGATTTCTTTTCCTCGGGGTACTTAGATGTTTCAGTTCTCCCGGTTCGCCTCCTAAAGCTATGTATTCACTTTAGGATACCCGCCTGATGACGGGTGGGTTTCCCCATTCGGACATCGAAGGCTATAACGGTTTTTATCACCTTACCTTCGCTTTTCGCAGATTAACACGTCCTTCATCGCCTCTAACTGCCAAGGCATCCACCACATACGCTTAGTCACTTAACCATACAACCCCAAGTAGTTTCCGAAGAAACACTCAATTGTTCGGTGACTAAACCGAACTAAGTTGTAAAGCCTGACATTTTCACGCACTCATAGAGTGTCTTGAATAAGAGTTGATAATGACTCAAGGAAGAAGTCATTATCAGGTTGATGTTCACAGCGCGACACTGCGTTCATCGTCGTAAATAATAAATTATTCACGGGTATATATATCAGCTTTCCAGATTGTTAAAGAACAGTTTTCAACGCGCATTCGGTTAAAAAGTTGGTTAAAAAAACCAAATTTAAATCATCCACTCTTTATAAAGAGGAATATCTTAAATTTGGTCTCTCTTGTTCCAAAGAAGAATTGGTAGGTCTGGGCAGACTTGAACTGCCGACCTCACCCTTATCAGGGGTGCGCTCTAACCAGCTGAGCTACAGACCTAGGTTCAATACCGTGTAGATTATGGTGGAGCTAAGCAGGATCGAACTGCTGACCTCCTGCGTGCAAGGCAGGCGCTCTCCCAGCTGAGCTATAGCCCCATATTTACTACATCAGTAAAGGGTTTCTTCTTCAATTTCGTTATCAGGCAATTTGTGTGAACACTCAACGAGAGCATTGTTTTACTTCAAGATAAGGAGGTGATCCAACCCCAGGTTCCCCTAGGGTTACCTTGTTACGACTTCACCCCAGTCATAAATCACAAAGTGGTGACCGTCCTCCCGAAGGTTAAACTAGCCACTTCTTTTGCAACCTACTCCCATGGTGTGACGGGCGGTGTGTACAAGGCCCGGGAACGTATTCACCGTGGCATTCTGATCCACGATTACTAGCGATTCCGACTTCATGGAGTCGAGTTGCAGACTCCAATCCGGACTACGACAAGCTTTGTGGGATTCGCTCCACCTCGCGGTATTGCTGCCCTCTGTACTTGCCATTGTAGCACGTGTGTAGCCCATCCCGTAAGGGCCATGATGACTTGACGTCGTCCCCACCTTCCTCCGGTTTATCACCGGCAGTCTCCTTAAAGTTCCCGCCCGAAGCACTGGCAAATAAGGATAGGGGTTGCGCTCGTTGCGGGACTTAACCCAACATTTCACAACACGAGCTGACGACAGCCATGCAGCACCTGTCACAGAGTTCCCGAAGGCACTAAACCATCTCTGGTAAATTCTCTGGATGTCAAGGGATGGTAAGGTTCTTCGCGTTGCATCGAATTAAACCACATGCTCCACCGCTTGTGCGGGCCCCCGTCAATTCATTTGAGTTTTAACCTTGCGGCCGTACTCCCCAGGCGGTCAACTTATCGCGTTAGCTGCGCCACCCACATCTCAAGGATACAGACGGCTAGTTGACATCGTTTACGGCGTGGACTACCAGGGTATCTAATCCTGTTTGCTCCCCACGCTTTCGTGCCTCAGCGTCAGTTTTTGTCCAGGTGGCCGCCTTCGCCACTGATGTTCCTTCCAATCTCTACGCATTTCACCGCTACACTGGAAATTCCACCACCCTCTACAAAACTCTAGCCTGCCAGTTCAAAATGCAGTTCCCAGGTTGAGCCCGGGGCTTTCACATCTTGCTTAACAAACCGCCTACGCACGCTTTACGCCCAGTAATTCCGATTAACGCTCGCACCCTCCGTATTACCGCGGCTGCTGGCACGGAGTTAGCCGGTGCTTCTTCTGTTGCTAACGTCACAGGATGCAGTTATTAACTACACCCCTTTCCTCACAACTGAAAGTGCTTTACAACCCGAAGGCCTTCTTCACACACGCGGCATGGCTGCATCAGGCTTGCGCCCATTGTGCAATATTCCCCACTGCTGCCTCCCGTAGGAGTCTGGGCCGTGTCTCAGTCCCAGTGTGGCTGATCATCCTCTCAAACCAGCTAGAGATCGTCGCCTTGGTAAGCCGTTACCTTACCAACTAGCTAATCTCACTTGGGCTAATCAAATGGCACGAGGCCCGAAGGTCCCCCGCTTTGGTCCGTAGACATTATGCGGTATTAGCAGTCGTTTCCAACTGTTGTCCCCCACCATAAGGCATATTCCCAAGCATTACTCACCCGTCCGCCGCTCGTCATCTTCAAAGCAAGCTTTGAAATGTTACCGCTCGACTTGCATGTGTTAAGCCTGCCGCCAGCGTTCAATCTGAGCCATGATCAAACTCTTCAATTAAAAATCGTTTGTGAAGCTTTCGCTTCGACTCAATGAATTCTGTCAAATAAATATTACTTACTTAAAAAGTAAGTCGTACTTGTGTGTCATTCATCATTAAGTTTATTTTTGTCCCTAAGGACTATGTAAAATCAACATTAACGTGAGTGCCCACACAAATTGCATGATAACTAATTTTTAAAGAACCACTCTTTAAAAGAGTGAGATATAAATCGCATTCGTTTATACCTTGAGTTGCTTAAGACCTTGTCTCAAGCGAGATGCGCATGATACGCTTCTCAGTTTTGATGTCAACCTCTTTTTTCAAAGTTTTGTTGGCTGTTTAAGTCATGTTTGCATCACTTAAACTTATCAAAACACTTCGTTGGGCTGCCCCGTGGAAGTGGATGCGCATTTTAGACATTTTCTTGGTGAGGTCAACACCTTTTTTAAATAAACCTTTCAAGTGCTGACATTTCAAGCAAAGTGAGCATTTTACCGACAAACCCACTGTTAATAACTAATAGGTGTAGCATGTTTACTGATATTTACATGTATAAATACACAGGAGATATATCCAAATATATGTTCTATATTGATTGGTGAAATATATTGTAATGCCCTGTAATGGTAATCAGACAAACTTTATGTAAGCAGTATCTTCTACAGATGGCTTGAGAATAATAACAATGAAAAAAATAATCAGCTTAATACTTCCTTTACTTCTGCTTAATACGCTCAGCTTAAGTGCATTTTCTAAAGAGTTATCACAGCAAGAAAAATTTATTACTAAACTCCTTAACCAACAAGTCAGACAACACATCTCTGTTCAGCACAGTGTTGCCTCTATATTGAAACGTTACCCGGAGCAGGTTGAAACCGTTCTGGAAGTTGCCTTACATTCTTACCCGTCTAAATATCGCCAGATTATCATAGGTGCATTACGGGCAGAGCCTGCGCTGGCTCCTGAAGTGGTTGAAACTATGATCACTGCAAACGTTACCGACAGCGAAAACATAGTACGTATAGCCGTCGAAGCCGAACCTGCGTATGCCAGAGAAATCGTCAATATTGCAGCTTCGCATCGCCCAAAAGAAATAGAAGAAATCGTTCGGGTTGCCATCATCACCGAACCTTTTGTCACTAACGATGTGATTGATGATACCCTGCTGAGTTATCCGGGCAAACTTTTAGATATTTTAACCGGGGCAATGAAAGCGCTGCCGGATCAAGTGGCAGGTTTAGTAAAAAGTGCCTTAACCCTTTACCCTGATGAAGCCGACGACGTTGTTTCTCTTGCAGTAAGCTCCAGTCAATCACAACAAACAAGAGATATCATCAGCGCTGCCGTAGAAGCCGGTGCCCATGAAGATTCGGTTATCGCTGCGGCAATTGCCGGCGGAGCCAAGCAAGAAGAGCTGGCCAAGCGATAATTCAAAACCCTATTCCTACCATAAAAAAGCCCGACTTTGAGTCGGGCTTTTTTATGTCTTTCTATGCCTTAAGGCTTTACTTTTCCCTGGCAATTGCCCGGTAAGCAATATCAGTACGGTAATACATGTCTTGCCAGCTGATTTGCTCAACCAGCTTATAAGCCTGGGCTTGTGCTTCAGTCACAGTATCACCTAGCGCAGTTGCACATAATACCCGGCCACCGGCAGTCACCACCTGATTGTCAGAAACTTTAGTACCGGCATGGAAAACCTTAGCCTGTTCACCGGCATTAGTATCCAAACCAGAAATAGCCAGGCCTTGCTGATAGGCATTCGGATAACCTCCGGCAGCAAGTACAACACCTACGGCGGCCCGAGGATCAAATTCTATTGTTGCCTTATCCAGCTCTCCACGACAAGCCATCAAACAAAGTTCCACCAGGTCCGACTGTAAACGCATCATAATAGGCTGGGTTTCCGGATCGCCAAAACGGCAGTTATATTCCAGTACTTTGGCTGTACCATCTTCGGCTATCATCAGACCGGCATAAAGAAAACCTGTATAGGTATTACCTTCTTGTGCCATGCCGTCAACGGTTGGCCGGATGACATTAGCCATAGCCCAGTCATTTACCGCTTGGGTAACGACCGGAGCAGGCGAATAGGCGCCCATACCGCCGGTATTCGGCCCTTTATCACCATTATCGCGTGCTTTATGATCTTGTGATGAAGCAAACGATAAGATGTTTTCTCCGTCAACCATGACAATAAAGCTGGCTTCTTCACCGGTAAGAAATTCTTCAATGACCACCCGGCTGCCGGCATCACCAAATTTATTACCTTCAAGCATATCTTCGATGGCGGCAAATGCCTGCTGTTCATCTTCGGCGATGATCACCCCTTTACCTGCGGCTAAACCGTCAGCCTTGATCACTATTGGTGTGCCCTGCTGACGCACATATTCTTTTGCCGGGGCTATTTCAGTAAAGTTTTGATAAGCCGCAGTGGGAATATTGTGGCGGGCAAAAAAGTCCTTGGAAAATGCTTTCGACCCTTCAAGCTGAGCCGCCCCTTTACTTGGACCAAAAATATTCAGGCCTGCAGCCCTGAATTCATCGACAACACCTATGACCAATGGCGCCTCCGGCCCGACGATAGTTAATTCGATCTGGTTATTTTGGGCAAATGCCAATAGGCCCGGGATATCCGTGGCACTGATAGCGACATTTTCAATTTTTTCTTCATTTACCGTGCCGGCATTACCCGGAGCAACATACACTTTAGTGACATTAGCCGACTGAGCCGCTTTCCACGCCAATGCATGTTCACGACCACCACCACCGATAACCAAAACGTTCATTTATTTAGTTCCTAAAAATTATCTAAACCACAAATAAAAAGGAGCAGATTATAACAAGCTGCTCCTTCCAATATTATTTCTTCACAAATTTTAATGTCATGCGATCACTTTCACCAATCGCCAGATACTTTTCTTTGTCCTGTTCACCTAAGCGCAATACCGGCGGTAAGGTCCATACCCCTTTCGGGTGATTGGCGGTATCTTTGGGATTGGCATTGATCTCACTGCTGGCAGCAAGTTTAAAGCCAGCCGCTTTTGCCAGTTTCACTACATCCGCCTGGGGGAAGTAACCGGAGCGTTTATTTTTTTCCCACTCCATATCCGTTGGCATTCTGTGCTCAACCACACCTAAAACCCCACCTGCTTTTAAGGCCTTGGCGGCATCCTTAAATAACTGCTCTACCCCGTCATGGCCCCAGTTATGCAGGTTGCGGAAAGTTAACACCAAATCAGCACTACCGGCCGGAGCTAGCACACTCGCTTTTCTCGGTACAAAGTTGGTCAACTCCACTTCACTGAACACCGGGTTGCCCGCCAGTTTCTTTTCCAGGCGCTTGCGGGAGTTGCTGTAATAGTTATCTTCACCGGTATCCGGGTAATGGGCGCCGTATAATTTGCCTGAGCCTTTAAGGGCCGGTGCAAGAATTTCCGTATACCAACCGCCGCCCGGGGCAATTTCTACCACTGTCATCTCGGGTTTAAAACCAAAAAAGGCTAAGGTTTTTTCCGGATGACGGTAGATATCACGGGCTTTGTTTTTATCGGATCTATGTTCACCGGCTAGTGCCTGGGTCAATTTATCCGTATTTACGTGTGCCGTGGTATAGCTTGATGCCAGTATCCCAAAGGTTAACAGGGATGCAGTCGTTAAAGATTTTATTATTGTCATAGCCTTCTTCCATTTATAGGGGTTAGTAAACAGACTAGTTATAACAGATTTTTTCAGGTAAAACAGTGCAGTTACTCGTGATATTTACGCAACTTAACGCAAATAACTGCACTCTGCTTACCACCCGCTCAAGGCTGCATTTACCGCCAGCGCAAAGCTGTATTGTTAACCGGTTCAGGTTAACAATACTTTATCGGCGATTAATGGCGGAAATGACGCATACCGGTAAAGAGCATGGCAATGCCATGCTCATCAGCTGCAGCAATCACTTCTTCATCGCGCATTGAGCCGCCCGGCTGGATCACGGCAGTGATCCCGGCTTCGGCAGCGGCATCCAAACCATCGCGGAACGGGAAGAAGGCATCTGAGGCCATAACAGAACCTTTCACTTCCAGGTTTTCATCGGCGGCTTTGATACCGGCAACTTTGGCGGAATAAACCCGGCTCATCTGTCCGGCGCCGACACCTATGGTCTGGCTGTTTTTAACATAAACGATGGCATTGGATTTCACATATTTCGCCACTTTCCAGCAAAATTGTAAATCACGCAACTCTTCTGCTGTCGGCTGACGCTTAGTGACCACTTTTAATTCATCTTCAGTGACCTTGCCCTGGTCCCTGTCTTGTAGCAATAAGCCACCGTTAACCCGCTTATAATCAAAGCCGGTGGTTTCGCTTGCCCACTGGCCGCATACCAATAAACGCACATTGGGTTTGGCTGAAATAACTTCTGCCGCTTCACTTGATACGCTCGGCGCAATGATGACTTCAACAAACTGGCGGGAAATAATCGCTTCGGCCGTTTGCGCATCTAACTCCCGGTTAAAAGCAATAATGCCGCCAAAGGCAGAAGTAGGATCTGTGGTATAAGCACTTTCATAGGCTGCCAGGATATTATCGCCAATAGCAACGCCGCAAGGGTTGGCGTGCTTAACAATAACACAGGCAGGTTCTGCGAATTCTTTTACGCATTCCAGCGCCGCGTCGGTATCGGCAATATTGTTATAAGAAAGGGCTTTACCTTGAATTTGCTCGGCGGTTGATACCGAAGCTTCTTCCGGCTGGGCTTCGACATAAAAAGCCGCATCCTGATGAGAGTTTTCACCATAGCGCAAGTCCTGCTTCTTAATAAACTGACTGTTGAAGGTGCGCGGGAATTTATTGTTTTCTTCTTGCTCTGCTTTCTCAGCCCCGTAGGCCGGTAACATCTTACCGAAGTAGTTGGCGATCATACCGTCATAGGCAGCCGTATGCTCATAAGCGGCAATGGCAAGGTCAAAACGGGTTTGGTAATGCAGTGAGTCGGCGTTTTCATCCATTTCTGCCAATATCCGGGAATAATCACCGGCATTAACCACGATAGTGACATCTTTATGGTTTTTAGCCGCAGCACGTACCATAGTCGGTCCGCCGATATCGATATTTTCGATGGCATCCGCCAGGGTACAGTTATCATCGGCAACTGTTTTGGCAAAAGGGTATAAATTCACTGCCACCAGGTCAATGGCATTGATGTTATGCTCGGCCATAACGCCTTCATCTTGTTCACGGCGGGCTAAGATACCGCCATGTACTTTCGGATGCAGAGTTTTAACACGTCCATCCATGATCTCCGGATGTCCGGTGTAGTCGGACACTTCGGTGACTTGAATGCCGTTTTCTGACAATAATTTCGCGGTGCCGCCGGTGGATAATAATTCGATGCCTTTTTGCGCCAGGGCGCGGGCAAATTCGACTATACCGGTTTTATCAGAAACACTTAACAGTGCGCGTTTAATAGGGCGTGGGGTATCCATAGCTGTTTTATTTACCTTTAAATAGATTAAGTTAAAACTCAGATATCTTTGCTGCATTTTGTGCGGCGACTATTGTATCGCCGAACCTGTCTTATACCTAGTAGAATAAGGATAAGACCGAGAAACTCCGTTTCTCCACTTTACTCCGTCAGTTCAAAGCAAAGCTTTCCTTCCCTGAATTCCTGTCACTTATGTCAAAATAACGATCGCCATAAGCAAAAAAAGCACCCGAAGGTGCTTATTTTAAAGTATAAAAGCCGATATTAATTCATACCGTATTTTTTTAATTTCTTACGTAAAGTACCGCGGTTGATACCTAATAAGTTAGCAGCACGGGTTTGGTTGCCACGAGTGTACTGCATTACTTCTTCCAGCATAGGCGCTTCAATTTCAGATAGTACAAGGTCGTACATATCATCAACATCATTACCGTTTAGTTGAGATAAGTAGTTTTTAATAGCCACTTTTGCCTGGGTGCGTAAAGGCGATGCCTTCGTCTGAGTTTGCAGGTCACCGGTAATGAATGGAGAGGAAATATTTTGTTCAAACATAAAGTTCAGACTCTTTCTTAAGTTAAATTATCAAAATACAGATTTAATGCATCCAGTTGTTCATTTGTGGACTCTAATGCATTAAATATTGATCGAAACGCTTTGTCCTGATCATGCGCTTGCATATACCAGGACACATGCTTACGGGCAAATCGTACACCCATAAAATCACCATAAAATTTATGTAGTTCCTTTACATGTCCAATTAATATTGAACGTTTTTCTTCCATGGAGGGAGCCGACATATACGTACCGGTTTTAAGGAAATGATTCATTTCCCTAAAAATCCAGGGGCGTCCCTGGGCGGCACGGCCTATCATAATGGCGTCAGCTCCGGTGTAGCTCAATACACGTTCGGCGGTTTCCACCGTCGTAATATCGCCATTTGCTACTACCGGAATTGAAATCGCCTTTTTAATTGCCTTTATGGTGTCATACTCGGCGTCACCTTTATAAAAGTCACACCGGGTACGGCCATGGACAGCCAGCGACTGTATGCCGTTAGCCTCAGCAATTTTTGCAATTTCAACCCCGTTCCGGGTATTTTCACACCATCCTGTGCGAATTTTCAGCGTTACCGGAATATTTACCGCATCCACCACAGCTTTCACAATACGTTCAACCTGCGGCGGCTCTTTCAATAACGCCGAGCCCGCTAATTTTTTATTGACCTTTTTCGCCGGGCATCCCATATTGATATCAATAATCTGGGCGCCATGCTCAACATTTACCTGAGCCGCATAAGCCATTTCATCGGGATCTGAACCAGCAATCTGGACTGAGCGAACTCCCGCTTCGGCGCTATGCAACAACCTGCGTTTAGACTTTTCCGTCTTCCATACTTTCGGATTCGCTGAAAGCATCTCAGATACCGCCAAACCTGCACCCAATGAACAACATAGTTGTCTAAAAGGCTGGTCGGTAATTCCCGCCATAGGGGCAAGCATTACATTACTGGCTAATTGGTAAGGACCTATATTCACGCTGTTGTTTTTTTGAGCTCTGAGTCAAAAGGGCGCTAAGTTTACGTGTTTTTACTGAGATTGGAAAGGATATAAATTGAACAAAAATTGATTTTTTTCGCGATTTTAATATTGACATTTTGCAATTTATTGATGTGAGCAGAAATCGTTCGATTTCTAACGACTTCTGCTCAAAAAAAATGCTTTTTTAGCCGTTTTTCTACGCCCCGACTCTTCGCCCCGATAAGCGCACCCATTCTTCTTTTATCGCCACAGGCTCCATATCACACCAGTTGCCATAAAGTGTCTGCAACTCTTCTGCCTGATTTTCCAGCACCCCGGATAATGCCAGCAGACCGTCTTGTGCGACAAACTCGGTAATGGTCGGCGCCAGCTCACGCAAAGGACCGGCTAAAATATTCGCCACCACGACCTCCGCCTTAAGTTTCGGCTGGTCTTTGGGCAGGTAAAGTTCCAGGCGATCTTCCACCTGGTTACGTTTGGCATTTTCCAGGCTTGCCTGTAGTGCCTGGGGATCGATATCGATACCGATCACCTTTTTTGCGCCTAATTTCAGCGCCGCCAAAGATAAAATGCCGGAACCGCAACCAAAATCCACCACGGTTTTGCCCTCAAGATCCAGACCGTCAAGCCAGGCAAGACACAAGGCCGTGGTCGGGTGGGTACCTGTGCCGAATGCCAGGCCGGGGTCGAGCATAACATTGACGGCATTTTCATCCGGCACTTCACGCCAGCTCGGACAAATCCACAGCCGCTCGCCGAATTTCATCGGGTGGAAATTATCCATCCACTCCCGCTCCCAGTCTTTATCTTCAAGCTGCTCGAGCTTATAGTGCATATTTTCCTTATCCGGATGTATGCCTTTAAGGTAATTAATGACCTTGTCCATATCATGACTGGCATCATACAAACCCATGACCACAGTGTTTGACCAGTAAACCACCTCATCCCCGGGCAGAGGTTCATAAATCGGGGTATCTTGGGCATCAATAAAAGTGACGGCTTGCGCGCCGCTGGCGCTTAACCAGTTACTGTACTTTTCTGCGGTGTCTTCATCAGCATTTAATCTAAGCTGTATCCAGGGCATGGGAGATCTCTGTTTGTCTTTGCTATATATTAGGTTGGCCTTAGTTTACCATTCATTGAATTGTCAGCATACTGACTTAAGCTTAGAAATTGTAGAAACAAACTTTTATCGTATCCCCGGGAGAACCCCCTGTTAAAGAAATTTTTATTATTGACCTCTTTGTTGGTTTTTACTCCTAAGCTCCTGGCCGAGGAAATTCGCTTCGTCACCGAAGAGTTGCCCCCCTTTCAATTCACCGGCGCCGATAACCGGGTAGAGGGTGCGTTCACTGAGCTGGTACGGGAAATGTTAAAAGAAACCAAGCTGGCGGCAAGCATTCATATTTATCCCTGGGCCAGAAGCTATCAAACCGCACGCACCCGGGCCAATACCATTATCTTTTCCTTACTCAGGGGCGAACAACGAGAAAAAGACTTTCACTGGATTGGCAAGCTTTATTCATTAACGTCTCATCTGGCGGCCCTGAAATCCCGCTCCGACATAAAAATCAGCGGCCTTAACGATGCAAAACAATACCGGGTGGGTACAGTGCGGGACGACTTGGCGGAGGTCTATTTAAAGAAGAAAGGATTTATATCAAAGAAAAATTACTACGCCAGTAGTAAATATAGCGTTATGTGGGGACAGTTATTTAATGGCAGAGTTGATCTGGCCTTTACCAACAGTGTTTTATGGCGCTATGAAGTGAAAGCCGAAGGTTATGATCCGGCAGATTTAGTGCTGCTTTATCAAATCGAGGATATGGCATCGGATCTCTACATGGCCGCAAGCCTGGGTACAGCCCCAGACGTGATTGATAAATTATCAAAAGCACTGGAAAAACTGAAAAAAAATGGTCAATATCAAGCCATACTGAAAAAGTGGCAACTGTAGCAGTTAATCAATAAGATAGGTATATGAAGTATTTTCCCGTTTTTCTCGATGGCAGTAAAATTAACGCTGTCGTTATCGGTGGCGGCGATGTCGCCGCCCGTAAAATTGAATTATTGCTAAAATCCACCACAAAGATCACTGTGGTGTCCGATAGCTTTTCCCCGGGTGTGCAACGCTTAATCGACAGCCACCAGCTGAGCCAACTCAACCAGCCTTACCGGCAAGGACTGCTTGACGATAAAAACCTGGCGATCGCTGCCACAGATAACAGCGAAGTCAATGCTGCGGTTTATGAAGAAGCCAGCCGTTTGGGCATTTTAGTGAATGTTGTCGATCAACCGGAACTTTGTACCTATATTACCCCGGCCATTATCGACCGCTCGCCGATGATCATTGCCCTGTCCAGCTCCGGCAGTGCGCCGATTTTAGTGAGAATGCTGCGGGAACAAATCGAAAAAGTCCTGCCCCATGCCTATGGCCGCTTGGCAGACTTTTCCCTGAAATTTCGCGATCATGTCAAAGCCAGGGTCAAAGGTTTACGCAACCGCCGCACTTTTTGGGAAAAAACCCTTAAGGGACGGATAGGACAGGCAATCCTTGACGGCAACACCGCCCAGGCCGAGCAGCAACTGATCGCCAGTTTAAATCAGGAGATCGCCGCACCATCAGGAGAGATTGTTTTTATCCATACCCAGGACGGTAACCCGGATCATTTAACCTTAAGCGCCCACCGGGAAATGCAGTATGCCGATGCCGTTTTTTACGATGAAGCAGTCAACCCGGAGTTAATCGAGTATATCCGCCGCGATGCCGACAAGTATCCACAGCAGATATCCTCCACGATATTAATCAATTACCAACACGCCATGGAGCTCGCCACCCAGGGACAAAAAGTGATTTATTTGCTCGCCGAATATCACCCGCTTCCCGAGAATGCCGCCTTATCTCTCAGTCATATCAATAAAAAAACCCTGATTTGCGGCGGCTAATATAATCCCGTCAATCAGCAACAATAAAAAGCCCGGTGTTACTGGCAAGTAAACCGGGCTTTTTGTTGCCTATAAAGTCAAACTAAAGCATTACAATGACATCACAAAAGAAACCAGCTGATCGCGCTCTGCTGCCGACAGCCCGGCAAACGCCTCTTTACTGCTTTGCGCTTCACCGCCATGCCATAAAATAGCTTCCTCTATGGTATCGGCGCGGCCATCATGCAAGAAGCCGGCGGCGGGGTTGACGGTTTTCGTCAAACCTATGCCCCACAATGGCCGGGTTTTCCATTCCTGGCCGGTGGCGGTAAAGTCGCGACGGTTATCCGCAAGCTCTGCCCCCATATCATGCAGCAACATATCACTGAAGGGATAAATAACCTGCCCCTTAAGGGCTTCTGGCGCAGCTACCCCGCCCAAGGTCACATCCCCGCTTGCGGTAACAAACCCGGGGGTGTGGCAACCGGTACAATTAATTTTTTCAAATAATAACGCACCGGTTTTGACCGAAGCATTATGAATATCACGTCGGCCCGGCACCGCTAAAGTTTCGGCGTAAAACACCACTTCATCGGAGAAGGTTTGATCCGCTTCGGTATTGCCATTCTCGTCCACGCCGGTATCAACATAACCGGTACGGGCAAGATAACTCTCATGTAACGCGGTATTGGCAATACTTTCATCCGGGAACAACGGGTTGGTAATGCCCATATCTCCCCTTAAGGCCCCTAACGACTGCACCCTAACGCTCGGAGTATTGGCCTTCCAGCCAAAACGTCCCAGGGATACCGGCAAGGGGTCGTTATCCCTGTCTTTTATTGCATCATAAACCCAGTTTGGACGACCGGAAATGCCGTCGTTATTGCTGTCACTTTCATCCGCCAGCGCCAGGATATCCTGCTCCGGGATCAGCTCCAGCAAGCCCAAACCAAAAATCGGCATACCGTTTCTCGGGCCAAAGTTGATATCCGCCTGATTCAGGGCGCTGTTTTCTTGCTGATCTTCACCGACATCATAAAGGCCGTCGATAGTAAACACCGGTTTTTTCAAGGTGATCGTGCTACCGTCCGGATATTCAAAGTCCTGATACTGGTAGCTCAGATAAACATTTGCCTGACCGATAAAAGGATTTTCCTGCCAGTCTTCACGGGCTTTTAATACCCCGCGGTGAAACAGTTGGGTGCCGAAACCGGGCACACCAACATTTTTACAGTAATTATTATCCGCCGACGGCGTTGAACATTCGCCGTCATCAACACTGATGCGCAGGAATATTCCGGCTTCTGAGCCTAACAGCAATTTATCCTGTCCTTCGGGAACGCTCAGGGTAGAAGAGCGGCCATCGCGCTGATGGCAGGAATTACAGTCCTGGTTGTTAAAAACCGGTCCCAGGCCGTCAAGTTCGGGATGTTCCTCGTTTGGCGCGGTGGTAAAAGAGGTTTCAAAATGGGTATCGCCGGCCAGGTGTTTTTCCAGCTCGGCCTCGGTTAAGGTTGGGATCGGCGTAGAAAAACCGTGCCCCGAGTCGCTGGCATCAACAGCGGTGGCGTTGCCGCCAAGATTTTCTACCTGGGTATAATCCGGGTATTGCACTTCAACCACTTCGGATTTGTCATCACTTGATGAACCACCCGAGCCGCAACCGTATAAAGCGCCCAGTACCACGGCGATACCAAGCATTCGTGTCTTATTCACATTAAAGTTAGTCATAGTTATCTATTACATGTTGAAAAGATGGATAGGGATTACCGACAGATGTAAAGCCAGACATTCACGGTTAACAGGACGGGAGCTGCATGACTCGACGGATATTACTGATGTCGTTAATCAATGCTCTGTGGGCCGGTTGCTCTAGGCCAGCCCACAGAAACAAAACATGAGTTAATGATGAATGCTAGTTAAGTTTCCAATCATTAAGTAAGGTTAAAACATCATTCTCCAAAGTTGCCTGTAAAGTCGATAAAGCATCGATAGCAGCCTGGATGCGTACACGGGCATCGGCATCATTGATGGCCTGTCTGAACGGCATATCATTGTCACCGGCGATGGCATCGATAACGGTAATGGCGGCCGCGATTTCTTCATCAACACGACTTGCCAGCGTGGCATCGGCAGCGGTGACAAAATCAATTAACCCGGTCTCATCAGTATTGATCTCGAACTCACCCCGATAAACATTTTGCACACCGCGAATGTTATTACTGAAATCGGCCAAAGAATTCCAGCTATATTGAGACTCCACCAGGGAAGTATCGGTAGCATCAATGCTGGCGCCAAAAGGTTCAGCAATTTTACCGTTTCCTACCTCATCAACTATGCCGATCAAGCCATTAATTAACTCTTCCACCACACCTAACTCGGATGCGTAAACCTCATTGTCCGGCGTTAACAATAAATCCTGATAGGCAGCTGAATTAGCATCGGTTGCATCCTGGGTAACGGTCCAGGCATCGTATAAAGCTTGGGTATAGCCCTGGAAAACTTCAGCGGTCGCCACCAGGTATTCACGCTCCAATGCGGTCATTTCATCGATAGACTTGGTATTATCGTTTACGCCGTCACCAAACAATAAAAACTCCATGGTATGGAACCCCTGGACGTCGTCATTAAATCCTTTCACCAGCTCGGCGGTAAAACCTGTGGTTTCATCCAATAATGTTTGCAAGTCATTGGTATTTAACGGCCAGGTATCTAAATGCGGATCTATGGATAACGCATCCACTGGACCAAAAATATGGGCTTCACCCTGCTCCCACGGCACACGGACAACCTGCCAGGCTGTTTGGGCCGCGGCCAAATTCTCAGCCGTCGGGGTATTAAGCAAAGTCAGGGTGGACTGGTGAAACGCTTCCGCTTTGGTATTTAAATCATCATAACCGGCAACAATAACTTCCTTGGTGAGGTTAGTGATCATATCACCGGCATCATAAGTAAAACCGGTTTCTTCGACAGGCGTAACCACCTCGTTATTATCTTTTGATGAGCTACCGCCGCCACAGGCGGTAAGCAGTAGCGCGGAAACAGAAGCGGCAATCAGGGTTTTTCTTGTTAGCATCTTGTTAGTCTCTAATAGTATTAAAGCGAAAAGTAGTAGCCCATAGACAGGCTGAATGAGTTGGTATCGTCCAGGTTATCCTGAGCATATTGTTGCTGGGCAAACTGCGCTTTTAGCACCAGCTCCGGGGTCGGCAGGTAATTAATGCCGAAGGCAAATTCATCGATATCAAAACGTTCGCTGCCATTGCCCTGCTCGACTTCTTTGAGCGGATTGGCATATTCGTATGCGGCAAACAGGTAAAGCGGTTTGCTTAGATTAAACAGTGACTGGCTGTTATAGGCGGCTTCGAAAAAGGCCGATTCCGCCTCGCTGCCTACCTGGGCAAAGTTACCCGGTTGCAGACCCGGCGTGGTTTTGTTGGCCAGGGTAATGGCGGCAGCATCATCGAGTTCACCGTATAAATACTGGCCGCGTAATTGCCAGTTATATCCCTGCCAGGCACCGTGTAGGCCTATCAGGGTCAGGTTGCCGTCACCTTCAATATTGTCGTCATTGTTGCGGTTACCCGAAGTATCACCGGTGTAATAGCTGATACCAACACCGGTACCTTGGGCAAGATCGCCGTAATCAAGCCTCACCGTAAAGGCCAAATCATCACTGTTCACCTGCTCGAAACGTTTTTGATGGCCGCTCGCCGCCCAGCGATAGCTACGGAAATACTCGGAATTTAACCCCGTGGTTACCAGTGCCTGGGCATTAAAACCGTTCCAGCTGCCGCTGACATTAATACCGTTTTCATGCCATACCTGAGGGATCATGGTCGCCTCACTCCAGTGACGCTCGGTGGTGAAGTACTGACCCGGCTTATGTAGCTCGGTGCCTAAACCCACAGGAACAAAAATCCGGCCAAACTTAACCGCCAAATCATCGTTAACGGTATATTTGATTTCCAGCTTCTCTACCAGCACTTCACCGCCGGCTTCGATTTCACTTTCAAATTCACCAAATTCTTCGAAGCCGTCATATTCCAATGCTGCGCCGGTACCGCCATGTTCATATTCGAGTTCAAGTTCGATTTGCCATTGCGGATCAAACTTATGACCCAGCTCAACCACCACCCGCTCTAAATCGGTTTTGGCGCGGCGATCGGGATCGATATCCTGGGTATTTCTAAAGATTTCTTCACTTTTATAAAGCAAACTGCCGTATGACTTAAGCCACCAGTTTTTTTCAGCGCTAGCAGCCCTATCATGGCTTGCCGCAGCCTTTTTCGTCAAAACGGCTTGTTTTTTCTGCTCGGCATTGGCTTTTTTCAACTCCGCCAATTGCTGCTCTATTTCGATTAATTTTTGCTTTTGCTCTGCCAGTATCGCCTGCAACTCATCTTGAGTAACCGCAAAACTGCTGTTGCTCATCGCCAGCGTCAGCAAAGCCAGGCTCCCTAGTGAAGTAAATTTCATAACAACCAACCAAATCTAAATGAGAATTAATATTATTAATGGCGGCATGGTAAAGATTCCCCGAAACAAATGCAAACGATATTAAGAATAGTTTTCATTTGTAATCGTGTTTTTGATATGGATCAAAGTTTATGCCTCTGGCGAAAAATAAACATGCGGCATATCTGACACTGCCAAAACCAAAAACGTGCTAATGATTAGCCCCGGCTGTTAAAGGAGAAAGGTAGATGCAATAACCCGGGATCCGGCGGCAACAGGCATGGCCTCCGGGTTAATTAAATACAGGGGCGTTTAAGCGGTGGTAATAAAGAGTTTCGAAAGACGGGATAGCGCAAATAACAGGGCCTGGATAGCAACTTTAACTTCCTTCGGCAAAGGCCTTGATATGTTCCGATACTAAAAGTGTTTCGGACCTTTAGCCATAACGGCTAAAAGCCCGGGATAGTGCTTTACTAGTATGCGCCGGCACCATAAGTTAACTCATAGCTATGACTGTAGATCTCCAGAATATTACCAAAGGGATCTTCCATATAAATCATGCGATACGGTTTTTCACCGGGATAATAATAGCGCGGCTTAGGCATGCGCTTTTTACCGCCTGCGGCAACAATTTTCTCCGCCAGTTCTTCCAGGTTGGGATCTTGTACACAAAAATGAAAAATCCCGGTTTTCCAGTATTCAAAATTATTTTCCGGGTTTTCCTGGTTGGCAAATTCAAATAACTCGACACCGATCCTGTCGCCGGTCGCTAAATGGGCGATTTTAAATGTTCCCCATTTAGGACCGAAAACATCGGTGCACATCTCGCCTACCGGGCTGGTATCTTCAACGATTTGTGTTGGCGGCATAATTTCATACCAGCCTAAGACCTGGGTATAAAACTCAACCGCTTTTGTTAAGTCAGGTACTGAGATGCCGATATGTGAAAAGGTTCTCGGGTAAACTTTGCTCATGTGCTTTTCCTCCAATAAGTCGATGTGCAAAGCTTACCCGTCATGATAAAGTATAAAAAATTATCATTTATAATAAAAATAAGTACGCTTTGTAATGATTAATCAGGTATGGCTGAAAACCTTTTGTACCCTGGCGGATGTCGGTCACTTTACCCAAACCGCCAATCGCCTCTTTATGACCCAGTCAGGTGTAAGCCAGCATATAAAAAAGCTTGAGCAACAACTGGATGTGGCATTGCTTGTACGCGAGGGCAAATCGTTTTCACTGACCGAAGCCGGGAGCAAGTTGCATCAGCAGGGGCAAAAGCTGTTACTGCAAACAGATGAGCTGGCGAAATCCATCAAGCAAGACGATCCTTTCGTCGGGATTGTCAAAATAGCTTCTCCCGGCAGTGTCGGCCTGAAGCTTTACCCTCAACTGCTGGCTATTCAGCAGCAATCACCGCAATTGATCATAGATTATGCCTTTGCACCGAATACACAAATTGAACAAGACCTGATAACACGGAAAATAGAGCTTGGTTTAATGACGCAAAGCAGTAAAAGCACGGAGTTGGTTAACGATAAAATTGCGCTGGAGCCTTTAGTTTTAGTCACCGCCAGTGAAATAAAGTCTGTGAACTGGAATAAATTGCTTGAGCTGGGTTTTATCAGCCACCCGGACGCAGCACATCACGGCCAGTTATTACTAAGTGAAAACTTTGCCGAATTTAAACATATTGAACAATTCCCCCATAAAGGCTTTTCCAATCAAATCGGTTTAATTTTAGAGCCGGTGAGCCGGGGACTTGGCTTTACTGTGCTGCCTTTATACGCGGTAAACGCCTTTGATAACAAAACCGCTATCCGCATGCACACGTTAACGAACCCCGTTGGGGAAAATATCTATCTTTGCCACAATAAAAATACCTTTGTGGCCAGCAGGACCAAATATATTAAGTCGCTTATTACTGGTTATCTAAATGCAGCAAAATAGACTGCTGATCTTTCTTGGTCATTTTCTTAACTACCAATAAAAATGAATTATCTATCATACGTTCGATTTCCCCCTGAGGAATGCTGCCATCAAGAATAACGGTATTCCACAGGGCTTTATTCATATGATAACCGGGGATCACTGAAGGGAAAATATCACGCAGCATCACCGCCTCGTCAGGGTCGCATTTCAGGTTCATCCACCAGTCATTCCGCTCACCATCTCCTTTGCCCATTTTCCCTAAAGCCAGGGTAGCAAACATTTTATTTTTCACCTTAAAGACCATGATCTCTTCGCCAAACGGGTAATCCAGCAAGGTCTCCGGCTTTGTCAGCAGATATTTTTTTGCCTGTAAATGATCCATCAGTTTCTATAAATGCTATCTAAAATACATTGGAATAACAGCATATTAAGGCTTAGCGAATAAGAGCGCAAGCACCAGAATACCCGTGATAACAACCAAGCTCCCGCCGCTTTACCAAAACAAAGACGCCGCCTCGCTGCTCCCTGACATCCATATCACCACAGCATATCCTTCATGATGAGCATAAAAAAAGCCCCGGCCAGATGAGCGATGGCCAGGGCTTTCAGAAAAGTAATAACGGTTTTAATTAAAAGCTGTAAGTCACCTCGGCCCAGGCACTGGCGCCTTCACCGCGTAACCTGTCCATTACCGCGATATCGGCATTTTTCACCCGGTTATAACCGCCGAGGTGATTTTCATAATCCTTATCCAGGATATTATCGATACCGCCGCGCAGGGTTAAAGCTGCTCCCAGGTAATATTGCACGTCCAGATTCAGCAAACCATAACCGGCGGTTTCCTGTTCGTCGTTGGTCAGGGAAACCTTGTCCTGTTTCGCTACCAGCTGCCAGTTTAATGTTGCCAATAAGGCATCCGACTGATAGCTGACATTGATCTGGGTATTAAGCGGGGCTATGCGGTAAAGGTCGTCGTCGATATCCCGGCGCTCTCCCCGAACATAACTGGCAATACCGGAAAGACTGAAGGCATCGCTGAGTTGATAAGACCAGTTAACATCCATGCCGTATAACTTGGCATCGACATTGGTAAATTGCAGCGGGTTATCATCGCCGCTCATCATCTGCGCCATCATAGCCGCCGACATATCATCCATACCCAGCGCCGTACCTTGAATATAGTCATCAATGCGCTGATAAAAGACATGGGGTGAAACCATGGCCTTTTTGCTCTGGTAGGTTAAACCTAAATCCAGCTGATAAGCTTGCTCAGAATCAAGGTTGATATCGCCGATATAGGTATTACCGTCTGCCAGGCCGCCGGTCGCTTCCAGCGGCATCCACAGATAAAGCTCCTGATAGGAAGGGGCACGGTTTTTCAGTCCCAATCCGGCATAAAGTGACCAAGTATCGGTTAACTGGGATTCAATGTTTAAGGCAATATCAACATTGGTTTCTGAAGTATCGCGGTCGCTGCTATTGAAATCATCCCTGAGATCTTTAGCCAGGCCGCCCATCATGTTATCCATCATCGCCATTGAGCTGGCCACCTCACCGGCATCCGATTGCGCACGTTTAACACGCACACCCAGCTGTACCTGGGTTTGCTTGAACTGCTGCTGCCATTGGGCAAACAATCCCAAACGGTCATCGCTGACACCGTTGAAATTAACTAATTCAAACATGGCATTTTCAGGGTTGGTGATCACTGAGTCATGCTCTGCCAGATAACCGTCCAGACCAAGGGTAATTTCACCAAAGTCAAAACTGCGATCAACGGTGAATTTAAAGTCCCAGGTTTCCCCAATAGCAATATTACGGCGATATTTTTCAGGGTTATCATTAGCGCGCATGTGGAAATTGGTCATGCCATGCTCGGCATCAAGATAACCCAGCTGCCATTGCCCCTGCCACTGACCTAACATCAAACTGCCGTCCAGGCTTAACCTGTGGCTGTAGATATATTCAATATCCATGGCTAAAGCCGGGGTACCGGAATCATTGGTATCTGTGTAGTGATAACCCAGGCCGATGTCCGAATTATCACCGGCAACACGAAAGTCAAAACCAAACTGGCGTTTATCAAAATCAGTCGGGGTCACTTCAAGGTTGTCGCCGCTTTCAAAACTGTCGCCTTCCTGCCAGTTGCCATAGGCCATAAAACCTTTATTGCCTTTGGAGAGGTTCACCACCGAAGATAAGGTCGAGGCTTCGTTGTTGCTGCGGTAACCGGCCTGCATATCGCCGAAGCTTTGCCAGTTTTTCTGGTTGGAGGTTTCCGCCTTACGCATTTTGACATCGATTGCCCCGCCCAGGGTATTCATGCCGGCAGTGATCGGCGCTATGCCACGATAAACCGTCATGGAGTCAACGATTAACGGGGTAGAGTAGCTTAACGGCGTATCCATGGCATTGGGGCCTGCGCCTATCAGGATATGACCGTCCAGGGTCGCGGAGACGCGATCTCCGTAAAGGCCTCGGTATTGGGCGATACCGGTCACCGGGCCATTGGAATTTATATTGGCCCCGGGAACCGAAGCCAGCCAGTTTGCCAGATCAGGTTCACTGACCTTACCCTGGGCATAACTGGCATTTTCATCAAGAAAACTGTGACGTTGATTGGTGATAGTGATCACCTCAATATCATCTGAGCGCTTGGCTGCGCCTGCTTTGTCGCCTTCACTGGCACTTACATTGGTGACGGCCGCGGCGCTTGAAATCAGCCCGGTCAATAAAATGGTTTTAATAGCTAACGAACTCGTTTTAAGAGAAAAATTCATAACAGGTCACTTCTAAGTTATTTCCTGCCCTGTATTTTCCTGGCTTAGGGCGGGGAAAACAAAGAAAAACAAGCGAAGTGCGACAATATGTCACAGCCAAAATTTATGCTATTTTTCACTTTTGATTTGGAACAAAAAATGGCTGGTTTTTTACTTGATCTCAAACAAAAAAAACACTATTGCACATCAAGCTTGCCAACGAATAATACCGCCGGTTTTGAGGTTTTTTCCACCGGTGAGCAAACAATAAAACCTTTGTTACATAGTTTATGCCTGGTTTATGTATTATATAGATGACAAATTCCGCGACGATGGCACAATAAAGGAGTAATTAACTATAAGGATCATGAATGAAAGGTTTTATTGCCTTAGTTTTAATCTGTTTAAGTATCAATACTTATGCCGCCGAGCAGGCAGAGCAGATTTTCAAAAAACTGGCGCCGTCACTATTTCAAATCAGACTGATTGATAATGCCAGCGGTGAGAAGTCATCCATCGGCTCAGGCTTCCAAATCAACGGTCAGGGGCTGATTGCCACCAACTACCATGTGATTTCAGGCTTTGCCCGCCATCCCAATAAATACCGGATTGAATACCTGGATCATCTTGGCAACAAAGGGGCGTTAACCTTAAAAAGAGTCGACGTGGTCAACGACCTGGCCCTGGTCAAACGCGAAGCCGGTGTTAATATGCCCTTTTTCCAACTGGCAGAGCAAGTGCCCCATAAGGGCGAAGAGTTATTCTCACTGGGCAACCCCCATGATCTCGGCATGATAGTGGTGCCCGGCACTTATAACGGCCTGAAAAAAGAGTCTTTTAATGACAAGATTCATTTCACCGGCTCGGTCAATTCAGGCATGAGCGGCGGCCCCGTGGTCAATCAAAATGCCGAAGTGGTCGGCATTAACGTGGCAACCTCGGGCAACCAGATCGGCTTTTTAGTGCCCCATGACAAACTGGTCGCCTTATACCAGGCATTTCAAACCACGGACGACATCAGCATAGCTGAGCAAATTTCACAGCAATTGTCGAAAAATCAACAAAAACTGATCGATACTATGCTCAGCAGCGAATGGCAAAGCAAGCAACTGGGTCAGGGGCTCATTCCCACGGTCGACGTACCTTTTGTCCGCTGTTGGGGGGATTCCAATGCCGATAAAACCGACGCCCTGATCCTCACCGCCGTTGCCCATTGCGCTTTAGATGAAAACACCTACATCTCATCGAAGTTTTTTACCGGCAACCTGGAAATGGAATTTCGCTATATGCAGGCGAAAGAGCTCAACGCCAGCAAGTTCTACCACTTGTATGAACAACAAATTCGCCGCGCCGGTCCCGGTAACAAAGCCACTAAAGACGATGTCAGCGAATACCAGTGTCACCACGATATCGTCAGCCCGTCAGACCGGGATATCAACAGTAAAACCGTGTTTTGCACCCGGGCCTACAAGCAATACCCCCAATTATTTGATGTCTTATATTTAAGTGCTTCCATTGATAAAAACCAGCAGGCCTTGATCAGTCATTTCACCATCGCCGGGGTTGAAGAAGGCAGCGCCCTTGCCTTTACCCGTAAGTTTATGGAGTCGGTATCATGGAAATAATTATCGAAGAGATCAGCCGGGGCCATAAACTGCTCAGCCGCCATAAACTGGATCAATCCCGGGTGAGCATAGGCAGGGGTTACCAGAATGACATCATCCTAACCGATCCCCATGTGTGCGCCAAACACCTGAACCTGGAATTTAACGGCGAATCCTGGCTCGCCCATGACGAAGACACGGTAAACGGCAGTTACCTGGAAAAAAACAAACAAAGTGTCAACCAACACACCATCAATTCCGGTGATATTATCAGCTTAGGCAAAAGCCAGATCCGTATCTTATTCCCGGATCACCCGGTGGAAGAAAGCCTGGCCTTTAGTCCGTTTGAAAGCCTGATTAACTTTATGCGCCATCCCACGATGCTGCTGACCAGTATTTCACTCTTTTCCCTGGTGGCGGGTATCGTGTTTTACCTGAATAAACCGGTAGAAGTGACTTTCACTCAACTGCTGGTACCGGCCATCGGCATGACCATGCTGTTTGCCCTCTGGCCCTTGCTGATCGCCCTGATCTCTCACCTGACCAAGAATGATGCCCGGGTCTGGAACCAGCTCGGCGTTTGTTTCGCCTTCTTTAACCTGATGTGGCTCAGCGATGTTATCGAGAGTGTTCTCGACTTCAACCTCTCCGCCAACTGGCCGATCGCCGGCTTGATTACCCTGTTGCCGATAGGCCTGGCTTTTGTCTTATTCTGGTTGAACTGCTATATCGGTTTTCATATGACGGCAGGGCGCCGCCTGACCATTGCCGCCAGTTTAACCACCTTGCTATTTGGCGGCAGCTATCTTATCCAGTTGAGTAATAAACCGGACTTCAGCATTAATCCGCAATACAATGCCACGATAATGACACCCGGCTTTTTATTTTCTCCCAGCAGTGATGTTGACAGCTTTATTGACGACAGCCGGAGATTGTTTGGCAAAGCCCAGAAAGCGGCGGCGGAAAAATAAATAACAACGGATATCGAGTATAAGGTTTTTCACTTTTATCTTCACTATAAGCGTGTTTTGCGGCACAGTTCATTCAACGCCTTAACCAGCAAAAAAGCCCCTGATTTCTCATCAGGGGCTTTTTAACAGCTCAAGCTAAAGTAATAATCGTTACTGGACCAGGACCTGATCTCTCACCACTTGATAATAAGCAGAGTTTCCGCCAATAATAGCAATTTCATGACCGCTAACGGCATCAGGTGTTGACCACTGTACCTCAGCAGTTTTATTGACCTTATCCAGTGTAACAGAGCAAGTCCCTCCGGTTACCTGACACTTAACCGTCATGATCTGCTCGGTTTGCCAGCTGACCTGATAACTAAGGGCGGCAGCGGTATCGGCAAACTGATATTGCTCATCAATGCTCAGCATGTCGGTAACGGTTTTAGGGTCCACCACGTACAAGGCATTGCCGTCATCAAGATAAAGAAATTGGCCATCTGAGCCGATTTTATTGCCGTAACCAGTTATGGAGGAACTAAAATTATCCCCCACTTTCATTTTACCGCTTAACACCATATTTTCTGGCTGGCTGACATCTATGATATAAAGTTCCAACCTTTTAAAGTCAAAGCCGTAAGCATAATCTTCTTCAATATGAAAAGCGGAGATGCTATCAGCTAACGCCAACTCCCCCACCAGGGTCATGGCTAATGGTGCGCTGATATCAATGATCTGTAAAGTGTCCTGGCGCAGGAAAGCATAATCTCCCGAGATGGCAATCAGTTCACCACCATCAAGCGATATTTCATTCACCAGCACTGGCGTTTCTGGCGCACTGATATCAAGCACTTTTAAACCTGAGCCACCAACATAAGCATATTGCCCCCGGACTTTAATCTGATTGCTGTAACCTAAACCATTCAATTCAGATAAAAGCACAGGATTTTCAGGATCAAGGTTATTATATACCTGTATCCCGGCATCCCCGAGACTGAGATAAAGGTAATCATCAGCCTGACTAACCGATTCTGCCCCGGAAAGGTCAAGGGTATTTACGGTAAACGGAGTCCGGGAATCGCTTAACATTAAAACTTCAACCATATCATTCAACAGGTGATAAACATATTCTCCGGCAATAGTCATTAAACCTGTGAAGTCATCAAGTTCACTCGTTAACTCAGGTGAAGCGGGGGTTTCAATATCAAATATTTTTAACCCAGTACTGTTATACAAGTATGCCATGCCATTATTAACCAGCACATCAAAGAACAAAGCATTGCTGCGCTCCAAATCAAGCTTACTTACATATTCATCTGCTGCAAGAGCAGAAAAATCAACAACATTAAAACCATCAGAGTGAGTCATATAGTAATAGACGCCCTGGTTTGCTATCGAGTTACCAAAAAGATCTGAAAACTGTCCGATAACAACCGGTGATGCTGGCGCTGCAATATCAAATAATTTAAAAGAACTGCCACTGACGTATAAAGTATCCCCTTGCTTTTTCATGGCATTGATAGATACGGATGCTTCAATATTTTTAATTAACACGGGAGTAGCCGGCTCACTGATATCGACAATATCTATACCGCCACCGTATCTCTTGCCAAGATAAACATGGCTGCCGGCAACAACCACAGAAAGAGCATAAGAATCAATATCAAGGCTGGCAATTTGCTGTGGGGAAGCAGGGGTTGAGATATCAATAATTTTCAGTGTAGGCGTAAAGAAATCTACACCGCCGATATCATATACAATATTACTATCGGCAAGATAAAGATATTGATCTTGTAACTGCATTGCTGTGACGTCATTTATCCCCAGCTCTGCAACAATAACAGCATCCGCCGGACTGGTAATATCAACAATTTTTAATCCGTTACCCGTCCCGACATAGGCATAATCCCCTTCAACAATAACGGTACGGGTCGAGCCAAAGGAAGTAACATCAATAGTTTTAACTACAGTCGGCGCTGTAACATCACTGATATCCAAGATGCTCAAGCCTCGATACCCATTGGCAACATAGGCATATTGCCCGTCTATCACAATATCTCTGCCATTGCCAGGCAACTCAAACACACTTACTTTAACCGGATTTAAAGGTTCATTAATATCGAAGATTTCCAAACGGCTATAAGCATAATCCAAATCCTGATAATCATTGGAATCACTTATCATGACATAGGCGTATCGCTCATCAGTAGCAATCGCTGAAGCCCAGCCAAAATCAATGAATTCAACATCAATTTGCTTCATCGATAAGGTAGGGTTGTCCGGTAAAACATTTGCCGTAACCGGCGGTAAACTGTTGATAGTCACAACATCGCTACCTGAGAGGCTATCTTCATCGGTCACGGTTAAGCTAAATTCCAGGGTACCGGCCTCATCGCCTAAGGTTACCGAGGGCTGACAAATTTCGCTGTCATCCAGCACAGCTAGCGGACCGCTGGTTTGCTGCCAGGAATACGTTAAAACACTGCCGTCAGCATCTTGCGTTAAACTACAATCCAAACTAAAACTATCGCCGGTAAAATAGTTGGCATCGGCCCCCGCATCGACACTCGGCGCTAAAGCCGCGGCATTAACGGTAACCCTAATGGCAGCTGTCGTTGTCGCACCATCCTCATCTGTCGCACGCAAACTAAAGGTTAAATTTTCTGCACCCTGGGATAATAAAACCCGCGGCGCCGAAAAACTGGCATTTTCTGAATCAGCAGCCGTTAAGCTCACCGCGGGTCCGGAAGTTTGTTGCCACAAAACAGAGACGATATTACCATCGGCATCACTTACCTGGGCAGTTAAATTGACTTCTGCCAATTCATCAACTTGCTGATCGTCTGACATCCTGATCACAGGAGGCTGGTTCTCTTTTGCTTGCTCTTTGTCCGTACTTGAACCGCCGCAGCCAACCAAAGGAAAAACACCCGCAATCAACAGCCATTTAATAGCTTTGCACATAAAAGGCCCCCCCCTAAAAACAAACCACAAAAAAGACACCTTTTCCACTTATTATCAACAACTTACGAACAACAAATCAAATCCAGAATAGCTTACCAAACAATGCCTACAGATAACACCAGTCTCAGAGAATAAAACCGGCATTAAATTAAAGCCTTAGCTGTTGAAAAACGGATACAGGTAAAAGATAAATTATTATCAATATCAGCGTCATCCTGGCAGCCAATATCAACACCTTGTAATATAAACTATTTTATATTACGCCATGAAAATCATCCGATGAGTTTACCGCGCATACTAACGGATCCGTAAGGGTTTTAAAACAAAAAGCCAACACAAAATTAACATGAAATAACAGAACCTGCTATTAAAGAACGAATAAGCAAATTTAAACACTTAATGTTGGCTTTGCTGAGCTAATTAACTGAGCCAGTTAAGGAAAGAATTCGTGCATAATCTGTTTTATACAACGCAAATGACGCCGCTATAGCGGGCGCTGCCAGCGATTGACAGAAAAACAAGCTGTGCTGCCCCGTGATAAGGGCAGCAATAGCCGATCCGGATTAAGGCTTAGCGATAAAACCCACGGCATCATAAACAGAGGTCAGTATTTTACTGGCTCTGGCCGAGGCCTTTTCCGCTCCCTGGGACATCACCTGGTTTAAGAACGCCTGGTCCTGGCGGTACTGATGGAACTTCTCCTGGATAGGCTCAAGCAAAGCAACAACCGCATCGGCAACATCGCCTTTTAAATGGCCATACATTTTATCTTCATATCCCGGTACCAAAGATTCAACCGACTGGCCTGTGGTACATGACAATAAAGATAACAGGTTAGAAACCCCGGGTTTTTCCGCAACATCAAAATAGATCCGCGCCTGCTCATCCGAGTCGGTCATCGCCCGCTTAATTTTCTTGGCGATCTTTTTCGGCTCTTCCAGCAAACCGATAAAGTTTGCCGGGTTATTGTCGGACTTGGACATCTTCTTGGTCGGCTCCTGCAAACTCATGATGCGGGCGCCAAACTCGGGAATATAAGGGTCAGGAATGGTAAACACATCACCGTACAGGTTATTGAAACGGGTCGCGATATCACGCGCCAGTTCCAGGTGCTGCTTCTGATCGTCGCCCACCGGCACCTTATCTGCGCCGTAAAGCAGGATATCTGCCGCCATCAGTACAGGATAAGTAAATAAACCCGAGTTCATATTGGCCTCGGATTTTTGCGATTTATCCTTATACTGGGTCATACGGTTAAGTTCGCCCATTTGGGTATAACAGTTCAATACCCAGCTTAACTGGGCATGCTCGGGCACATGAGACTGGATAAAAATCGTGCTTTGCTCGGGATCGACACCACAGGCAAGATAAAGCGCCAGTCCGTCCAGAGTCGCCTTACGCAAGTCTTCCGGCTTTGGACGCACGGTGATCGCGTGCTGATCCACCAGCATATAATAACATTCATGGCTATCCTGCATATTGACCCATTGGCGCAGCGCCCCGAGGTAATTGCCAATAGTTAATTCGCCTGAAGGCTGACAGCCGCTTAATACAATAGGTTTAGCCATGATTTTCCTTTAACTTTCACTGCCGCATTGGCAGTTTTATTTCTAATAATAAATTTTCTTTTTCCCTGCACTGACAAGGAATTATTTAACAGTCGCTAATTCGGCCCGCATCTGGTCGATAACCGTTTTATAGTCCGGCTGGGAGAAAATTGCCGAACCGGCAACAAACATATCAGCACCCGCCGCGGCGATTTCGGCAATATTATCCACTTTAACGCCGCCATCGATTTCCAAACGGATATCGCGGCCGCTCTGGTCGATTTTTTCCCGCACCTGGCGTAATTTATCCAAAGTGCCGGGAATAAAGGACTGGCCGCCAAAACCCGGATTCACCGACATCAATAAAATAACATCAAGCTTGTCCATCACATAGTCCAGGTAATGCAAAGGGGTGGCCGGGTTAAACACCAGGCCTGCTTTACAGCCCGAGTTCTTGATTAATTGCAGGGTGCGGTCGATATGGTCGCTGCCCTCGGGATGAAAGGTAATAATATCCGCCCCCGCCTTGGCAAAAGCCGGTACTAAGGCATCTACGGGTTTTACCATTAAATGAACATCGATTTCTGCCTTGATGCCGTAATCACGCAGTGACTGGCATACCATAGGACCAAAGGTCAGGTTAGGCACAAAATGATTGTCCATCACATCAAAGTGGACAACATCGGCCCCGGCCGCCAGCACTTTAGCGACATCGTCGCCAAGACGGGCAAAATCGGCAGAAAGAATAGAAGGTGCAATTAAAAAAGAAGACATAGTTTAACCCTTTTTGAAATCAGCGCTACTTTACCTAAAGCCAGGTCAATATTGAAGCATTAACGACCTCTCGGGCATGAATTTTTTACACCGCTTTTACGACAAGCAAGTGCACAGTTAGCTGTCAGCTGCACCAAAATAGCGCAAAACAAACATAAGTGAGTGGCCACACAGCCGGACAAATCACAATAACAAACTGATTTAAAAGAACTTTAAATTTAAGGTATTAACGCTGAGTCCCGGGCACCGACTTTGCTTTGTTCTGGTTAACAACAATAAATAACCAGAGAGTTAACTTATATGAAGCATAAAACCATTAACTTTGCGATCCCTTCCCTTATCACGGCTTTTACCTTACTTAGCGCTCCGGCCCTGGCAGTCGAAGGCTTATCCGCCAATGTCGGTTTCACCAGCAACTATTTATGGCGTGGTGTGACCCAGACCGGCGACAGTGCGGCCATTTCAGGCGGTATAGATTATGCCGCCGATAGCGGTTTTTATGCCGGCACTTGGGTATCAAATGTCGACTTTAGTGACGATGCCAGTTACGAGCTGGATCTCTACCTGGGGTTTAGCGGCGAACTCAATGACAATATCAGTTACGATCTCGGTTATATCTATTATGCCTACCCGGATTCGGCTGAATCAGATAAAGATAACGAATATGATTTTGGCGAAATATATGCAGGCGTAAGCTTTAGCAATATCACCCTGACCGCCAACTATGGCATCCATAACGACGATGGTGCACAGTGGGCAGACAAGGCCCTCTATATCAGCGCCGATGCCGAATTTGAAGTGGCCGAGGGACTAAGCTTAAACTTGCACTTGGGCGATTATAGTTTCGATGATGACTATGACGACGGCGACTACATCGATTACGGCATCAGCTTAAGTAAAAGCGGCTTTACCCTGGCGCTAACCGATACCGATCTGGACAATGACGATGTCAAACTGACCGTTTCTTATGCCATAGATCTCGATTTATAACATCAGCCGAGAAAACAAATGCCGGGGTGGAAAACCGCTTTCAATCCCGGCTAAACAGCTGAAACACATCAAAACCAGCCAAGCCCCCTGCTTTGATGGCGAAAAATTCTCCACATCTGTGGTTACACCTGGCCAACACCTGTAGTATATTATTTATTCAACCCAATTATCCGACAATGTCGCACTTAAGGAGGAAATGCCCATGAGGTTGAACAAGGAAGGTGATTTAAAAGAAACCATAAAAAGCGTCGGCGCCGCTTTTATTGGCGTACAAAGCGATAAAAACCGCCAACGGGATTTCAGCAAGGGTAAGTTCAGCCATTTCCTCATCGGCGGCTTTATTGCGGTGACCTTATTCGTGCTAAGCTTAGTGGCGGTAGTCGCGCTGGTATCGCCTTAGCGGTGTTTATCTAAGCCAGTATCGGGGCTAACTTCTGCTCTTATTTATAAAGGGCCAGCAACTCGGCGACTTTTTTCCGGTTATGCCCTTTCTGGCTGATGGTTCTTGCCACCTGGATAGATTTTAACTTGCTGGCATGCTCATAAATCTTCCGGGTCCAGATGGTATCGTGGTTGCTGATCAACACGCACACATCCGGATGCTGGATCACTTCTTCGGCAGCATTGGCCAGATCTGCCTGTTCATCCAGGCCAAAGCCATTACCGGCATAACTGGTAAAACTGGCGGTTTTGCTTAACGGCACATAGGGTGGATCGCAATAAATCACATCTCCCGCCGAGGCCCGGGCGAAAGTATCCCGGTAACTCTCACAAACAAAAGTTGCTTTTTGCGCCTTTTCGGCAAAATAATTCAACTCATCTTCGGGGAAGTACGGGCGTTTATATTTGCCAAAAGGTACGTTATAACCGCCGGATTTATTGTAACGGCACAAACCGTTATAGCCGTGACGGTTCATATAAAGAAAAACTAAAGAGCGGAAATAAGGATCGCTGCTGGCGTTAAATTCTTTCCTGAGCTGATAATAGACTTCGGCCTGGTTATTCTCGCTGGAAAACATCGCGCGGGCATCATTGATAAACTCATCCGGCCGTGATTGCAGGATCCGGTATAAATTGATCAGATCCTGATTAATGTCATTTAACAGGTAGTGCGGATAATCGCTGTTCAGAAAAATAGAGCCGGCGCCGACAAACGGCTCGATCAGACGCTCGCCTTTTGGCAGCATCTTAGCAATAACATCGCTAAGGCCGTATTTACCACCAGCCCACTTCAAAAATGCTCGATGTTTTTTATTCATGCCGCCTGCAAGCCCTACCTAAAGTCTGTAAATCAAGAAAGACGGGATTGTATCCTGATTTTACTTTTATTGGGAGCTTTGAAATGCATTGATTTCATTATTAACGGCAGCAACACTTTTTATCCAGGGACCTCGTTGCTTAACGGACTCGGGTAAACTCTCCCGCGCCTGCAAAGCTTCATCCCTTGAATCATAAACCCTGGAAGTGATCACCAGCAGCTTTTGCCCATTTAACTGCCGGTAGTAACCGAAATATTCCAGCTGCTCATGATCGGCGATAAACTCTTTAAATACAGAAGGGTAAGAGAACCCTGCCAATTGGATCACAAAACCTTGTTTAGTCTGTAAGAAATAATCCGGGTTTACGCCTGAGGTAACCGATACTTTATCACTTTGACTAACAGGTACGGCGTTATCGGCGGCTTTGACAGGCGCAGCAACTTCGCTGTTAACCTTCACCTCTGTTTGCTCGGCTTTGACCGGCTTATCTGCCAGTATTACCGCGTTAAACACATCCGACGGCCGGGCCTGCTCAGGTATTTTATCTTCTTTCCCAATTTGTATAGCGGCTTCTGGAGCAAGTAGCGCCTGGTAAATATCTGCATTCGTAGCATAGGCTGGTGTTGCTGACTCAGCCGTTGCTGAAGGCTCTTTGCCGGCTGAAGCTTCTTTAGCCGCGGAAAGATCTTGAACAAAAACATCGGCGCCATCGGGAATGGTTATACTTTGCTGCTGGGGTAAATCGCTGAAACTTAAGCTGTCCCGCTGATAAAGCCAGGTAATTACCAGCGCAGAGATAATCAACAAAACCGTAAAACCCAATGCCGCTTTTTTACCAAACGTTAAGGCAAAAAACGACTGCGCCTCTTTAAACACACCGGCATCAAGAGAGAGTAGCTGACCGGTCGCCGCCGATAAGATAGACAACTTATTGGTGAACAACATTTTGTTCGCCGCCACCAGCTTGCCCGCCTGATGTTGGCCCAGCATAACAACATTGATGTCCAGCTTGGTTTTTTTGGCGATTTCCGCCAGCTGGCAAAGCTCATGCAACAATTGCAGCGATAATAAATGCGCATGCTCGATAATAATGCTGATGGTTTCACGTTTTTCGCTGGCCAGCTTGATAATACTGCCGGTTAACGCCTGCTCGGGATCGAACAAGGCACCGCCGAAAAGCTGCTCTACTATCCGGCTGCGGATCTGGATATCATTAAGTTTGGCGGCGATTGAAACAAAAGCGGCATTATGATCGTCGGGCAATGCTCCTAATAACAGGCTGCCGACCCGGGAATAAGTGTTGCTGTCTTCATCGACAACCAAAACCGCTTGTTTGGAAAAGCGTAAGATATAATCAACCCGGGCATTGACGCTGATGCTGGTAACGCCCGGTTGATTTTCTGTGGTTTGATGCGCTAATGCAGACATAATTCACCTTTAACAACAGCCGGTTATTTTATTACCGGCCTGAGATATGGCTATAAAATCTGCTGTAGCATGTCTTCTGTGATGTCGTCGCGTATTTCAGAGTGACCGATTTTTGTCGGTATAATTAACCTGAGCTTTCCGGCTAAGTTTTTCTTGTCCCTGCGCATATGGCGGATAAACTCGCTAAAGCCCATACTTTCCGGGGCTTCTAGCGGTAAATCAAATGCCTCAAGCAAAGACTCAATACGACGAAGATCTGACGCTGCCAGCAAATTCATTGATACTGCCAATTTAGCAGCAAGTACCATGCCAGTAGCAACGGCTTCACCGTGTAACCAGTTACCATAGCCCATCTCGGCTTCAATCGCATGACCAAAGGTATGGCCAAGATTTAATAAGGCGCGTACACCGGCTTCGGTTTCGTCGCTGGCGACGATATCAGCCTTACATTGGCAGCAACGTTCGATCATCTGGCTTAACACCAGTTTATCGCCCGCCCGGATCTGCGCTTTGTGCTGCTCAAGCCAGTTAAAAAACTCGCCGTCGCCTAAAATACCGTATTTAACCACTTCCGCCATACCGGCGCTAAATTCGCGCTTTGGCAGGCTGGACAGGGTATCAATATCGATAAGCACCGCCTTGGGCTGGTAAAAAGCGCCTATCATATTTTTCCCTAACGGGTGATTGACCGCCGTTTTTCCGCCAACCGAAGAGTCCACCTGGGACAATAAGGTGGTGGGGATCTGGATAAAATCTATGCCCCTTTGATAGCAGGCGGCAGCAAAACCGGTAATATCACCGATCACGCCTCCGCCAAGGGCTATCAGGCTGGTATCCCGACCATGGCCGTTGGCCAGCAAATGCGACATGATTTTGTCGAAATTGCCCAGGCTTTTTTCGGCTTCACCGTCGGGTAAGATGATTTCATCAAGCTGATAACCGGCCAGAGCGGCCTTGATTTTTTCGGCGTATAGGGGATGCACAATTTCATTGGAAACTATGCACACCCTTGTGCCCCGGATATGCCGGGAGAGCAGGCTATTATCATTAAATAACCCGCTTTCTATATAGATAGGATAACTACGAATTCCCAGATCGAGATGTAGAGTTGCCACGATTAGAAATCTAGACGTTCAACGATTTTATGGGCAACCACTTTGGCGCTTTGATCGTCGGTTTGAATGATGACGTCGGCAATCTCTTCATAAAGAGGGTTACGTTCAACCGCCAGCTTCTCCAGTACCGCACGCGGCTCTTCGGATGTTTGCAGTAACGGGCGGCGACGATCACGCTGGGTACGCGCCACCTGCTTATCAATCGTTGTTTCCAGATATACCACGATTCCACGTGCGGATAAACGATTGCGAACCTGATTGCTGATCACAGATCCACCACCGGTGGCCAGAACTATACCCTGCTTTTCGGTAAGGTCATCGATCACTGATTCTTCTCTTTTGCGAAAACCATCTTCGCCTTCAAGATCAAAAACCCACGCGATATCGGCACCAGTACGACGTTCAATCTCTTGATCAGAGTCGTAAAACTCAAGATGTAGCCTTTCTGCTAGTTCTCTACCTATAGTGCTTTTGCCAGCACCCATAGGGCCTACAAGGAAAATGTTACGTTTTTCTGCCATTAGACTAACTTAATACTCGTTATAATTAATTACGTTTATAGGGTAAGAGGAGACCCCCTCGAAAATTTCAAGGGCGCAATTATCGCAATTCTTCGGTGCAGATTGCAAGTAAGTGGTGCGAAAAGAAACCACTTACTGATAATTTAGACTAAAAATGTTCTTTTACAATGCGGGGAGTCACAAAAATCAGCAATTCTTTTTTCTCATTAAAATTATTACTGTTTCTGAATAACCAGCCAAAATAAGGGATGTCTCCCAGCACGGGAACCTTAGAAATGGTGTTGATGATCTGCTGCTGGTAAATACCGCCTAACACTATGGTTTCGCCGTTATTTACCAGCACTTGTGTGCCGATACGCTGGGTATCGATTGCCGGTGCGGTGCCGCTTTGCACATCCGAAACCGTGTCTTGGGTCACGACAAGATCAAGAATGATCCTGTCATCCGGGGTGATATGGGGGGTCACGGTCAGGCTGAGCACGGCTTTTTTGAATTGGGTCGAAGTAGCGCCGCTGGACGCCGCTTCCTGATAGGGGATTTCGACCCCCTGCTCTATATAAGCTTCTTTTTGGTTGGCGGTGGTGATGCGCGGACTGGCAATTATTTCCCCTTTATTTTCTTTTTCCATGGCACTTAATTCAAGGTCGAGGATAGTGCCGTCTGCCAGACGGGCGATCTGAAAGGCAATGCTGCCGGCGGGACTGGCAACCGGCAAATTGACATTCATGCGGTCGCCAATATCCGGGGTGGTGCCGGCGTTTGCCGAGTCGGCCCCGGTTAACGTGCCCGAGGTGCCGGTTTCACCGTCGGTATCGGTAATACCCCAGCGGATCCCCAGCTCTTCATTGATATTATCTTTTACTGTCACCATGCGGGCTTCAATCACTACCTGCCTGACGGGGATATCCAGCACGGCAACCATACGTTTAATGTCTTCGATACTTTGCGCGGTATCCCGGATCAACAGGGTATTGGTGCGTTCATCAACCGAAACACTGCCCCTGGGGGATAAAATGCTGGTTTCCTCATTTTTGATCAAAGAAGAAAACTCAATCGCCTTGGCGTAGTTGACCTGGACATATTCGGAATATAAAGGCGCCAAATCCGCCACCTGCTGCAACGCCTGCAAATCACGGGCTTCCCGGGCGGCAAGTTCGTCGCTGGGAGCTACCATTAAGATATTGCCCTCCATACGCTTATCCAGCCCTTTGACTTTTAAGATAATATCCAGCGCCTGATCCCAGGGCACGCCATCAAGGCGCAAGGTAATATTGCCGTCCACGGTATCGCTGGTCACCAGGTTGAAGCCGTTATAATCGGCAATGATCTGCAACACAGTGCGCACCGAGATATCCTGGAAATTTAATGAAATCGGCCTGCCGCTATAATCTTCAACATCCTCCAGATAACCCGGTACCTTAACCTTTTCTGTGACTTTCAGGGAAAAAACATTGGTTAACTGCTGGTGACTAAAATCAAACTCGCCGTCGACATCGATCACCACCCGGGCGTTGCGCCCTTCCCTGAAGGTTTCTATCCCTTTCACCAGAGTGCCAAAGTCCGTCACATCCAGTTTATACAAGAGCTCTTCCGGGATGGCGGTATTGTGAAATTCCACATAAATTTTCCCCAGCTTATCGCTGACATCCACCGCGACCATAGTATCTTCCAGGGAAATGATCACCTGGGAGTCATTTTCCTGGCTGCGGGTAAAATCTATCTCCGCAATGCTGTTGATAAATTCATTATTAGCCGGGGTTAATTTCGTGACCGGAGAGTCGGGATCCTGATTCTTTAAAATCAGCGAAAATTCATTGCCGCTTTGTCTAACGTCGAATACCGCCAGCTTGGCCAAATGCACCGAGGCAATAATTTGCCCCGCCACCTTTTGTACTTTCACCGAGTTAACACCGGCGTGGCGGATATTAGTGTCACTGATCAACGGATTAAAATCATCCACCGCAAACAAAATATCAATGCGCGCCGGGGTCACAAAAGTTTTGATCTCCGGCTGTGTTGTCACCGCCTCCGAAAGACTGAACACCAGTTCGATTTGATCTTTCTGTATGGTGTTATACGACAAGCCGGTTAAGGTCCTGGCACCGGCGCCAAAGGCAAGCCAACACAGTACCAGTGCCAAAAGCCCTTTTACGGTCAGGATTTCGGCAAAGATGTTATAATTTTTTTTCTCTTGATCTGCTAACATTATCTTCTTCACCCCTATCCTTCTGATTCAACAATTGAAACCACGGACTCTCTTTCTATCCAGCAACCGGCGCCGTCGGGAATTAATTCAACAAGTGTGACGCTCTCCTGGCTGACCCCGGTGATACGGCCGTTATAAAGTCCCATATAGCCGCCGACGGCAACCCGGTGCAAACTATCATCGGACGCCTGCACCAGGGCCCAGGTCACTCCTAACTCCCCCAAAGTGCCGCGCATGCTTAAATCCGCCAGCGAATACTTTTCCAGCGGCTGTTTACGGCGCCTGGGATCCGGGCTGAGGCAGCCGGTCATCTGTTGCAGTTTTTCCTGGATGGCTTCGGGTTTTGGGGCGACAAAAGGGCTGCGCTTTGACTGGGCGGAATAGTCAAAATGATTAAATTTGGGCACCGCTGGCATAGGTTCGATCTGATTACTGGTATCCTCATGGACCTTGGCCATAAAGGCATTAAGTTCGCTGGGATCATCAAAACAGCCGCTAAGCATAAAACTAAGCAATAACACCAGGTACTTCATCATTCATTATCCTCCCGGTAACGATAGGTTTTTGCCTGCAAGGTCAGCCTGAGAATATCGCTGTCGCTGCCGGAGATATTGATATCAAAATCATGCAGGGTAACGATACGGGGCAATCCCGCCACTTTGCTGACAAAATTGCCAAACTCATGATACGAGCCTATCACCTCAATATCGATCGGCAACTCAATGTAAATCTCTTTAGCAATTTCAGGTTGCCAATTTAATTTAACAAAATCAAGGCCGCTGGTGGTGCCGACAAAAGTAATATCATCCAAAAGTCCCGGCGTTTCGTGGCTTTCCGGCAAACTTTTTAACTGATTGGCAAACAGGGCTTCCGCTTCAACCATTTGCGCCTGGAATAACTCCAGGTTGGCGGCAACATGATATTTCGCCTTATACTCCTGTCTTAGGGTGATTTCTTCCCGCCGGACTTTTTCCAGCTGGGTAATTTTATCGCTGACGATAAAAATATACCCCAGCACCAACACCACTATGCCTAAGAAAATTGCCAAAACCACTTTCGCCAGGTAAGGCCACTGGCCGATATTTTCTAACTCAAGGTTATCAAACTGGGATAAGTCTATATTCATGCCCCGCCCCCCGAAGCCGCAACGGTACCTGATACCGCGACATCATTTACCAGGCCCTTGATACGCACCCGCATCTTAAAGTCACTGAGCAGTTTCACGGTTTTTTCATCGCTGATAATCGAGTCCAGGGTGGCATCGGCAAACAGATCCGAGCGCTCAATTTCCCGGATCATATTCGCCAGGTGGTTATTGGATTCGCTTTTTCCCAACAGCTGCAGGGTATTGCCCTTTTTCTCCATATGGGTCAGATAAATGCCATTGGGCACAATTTTGGCAATCTCATCCAGCACCTGGGTGCCGACATTACGGCTGCGCTGCAATTGTTCAATCACCCTGATGCGCTTTTGCAAGGCATCTTTTTTCTCGTTCAATACCTTGATTTCGCCTATCTTCAAATCCAGTTGCTGTATTTCATTGCGTAAATACTGATTAAGGGAGTTTTGCCCGTTAACCCGCGCCTGGTAAAACTGTCCCACCAGAAAGATCAAGACAAAAGCGCTCACCGCCACTATTGCCAATACGGTAAAGTATTCCGTTTGCCTCGCTTTTAGCTGTGCCTCGCGCCAGGGAAGCAGGTTTATATGTGCCATGGCGAAAAACTCCTTAACGCTAAACCCGCCGCCACCATAAACTGAGGGGCAAGCGCCAGCATCTCTTCATCAATGTTTTTTGCAAGTTTCATATCGGAAAAGGGAGCGGCAATCACGGTATGTATGCCCAACTCTTCCGCCAACAGTTCCTGTACTCCTTCCACCAGGGCGGTGCCGCCGGAAATCACCAGGTAATCAACTTTTTCATGGCCACTGGAGGTGAGAAACATCTGAATCGCCCGGCGGATCTGCTGCACTAAAATCGTGTGGAAAGGCGCCAGTACTTCAAAAGTAAAATTGGGAGGCAGCTCGCCGTTTACCTTGGCGCTTTCCGCCTCTTCAAAAGACATGTTGTAATAAGAAATGATCGAGCGGGTATATTGCTCACCGCCGAAAATTTGATCCCGGCTGTAAATATGTTTGCCGCCGTCGGTCACCGATAACAAGGTCATGGTAGCGCCGATATCCACTATGGCCACCATTTTATCAGCCGCATCGTCGGGCAGGTTTGCCAGACATAAATCATGGGTACGGCTGACGGCATAGGACTCGACATCGATCACCTTGGCTTCAAAGCCTCCCATATCCAAGGTGGTGACCCTGGCTTCTATCGATTCGGTTCTGGCTGCGCTGAGCAACACGTTGATTTTGCTGGGGTCCGACTCATTAACATCCAATGACTCAAAATCCAGGCTGACTTCATCCAGCGGATAGGGGATCAAGCTGTCGGCTTCAATTTCGATTTGATTGGCCAGCTCTTCTTCATTCAGGGCGACATCCATATAGATAATCTTGGTGATCACCGTTTGCCCGGAAACGGCCGCTGCCGCATGCTTCACCGAAGAGGAAACTTTTTTTCGCAACCTCCCTATAACATTGCCAATGGCTTCCATGTCCTGGATTTCCCTGTCGACGATCACCCCCCTCGGCATAGGCTCCATTGCCAGGCATTCCAGGGTGTAGCCCTGACTTCCATTACTTAACAATACAGCTTTCACGGCGTGGGAGCCGATATCGATCCCCACCATCATTTGTGCTTTCTTTTTGAACAACTTGTTAAGCATAGTGTCCTACTAAAATATTATTTTTATACTCATATTAGACACAATATAGTCATAAATACATTTATTACATGGTTTTACACGATATACTAGTAGCCATGAATATTTTGCTGCGAAAACTTGGGCGTCTGTATTGTGCTTACTTTTAAAAAAGTGATGAAATTTGGCCTGCTATTAGCCTTGCTGGGGGCAATAGCTTTGATTACCTTATATTTAACTATGCGTGACGATCTGCCCAGTGTCGAATCTTTAAAGAACCTGCAATGGCAAACCCCGATGCAGATCTACAGCAACGACGGTAAACTCATGTCCCAGTTTGGCGAGAAAAAGCGTATCCCGCTGGCGCTGGAGCAGATGCCGCAGCAACTGATCGACGCAATATTGGCCACGGAAGACGACAGGTTTTACCAGCACTTCGGTATAGATCCCGTCGGCCTGACCCGGGCGGTGATCGGCCAGATCATCGGCCAGAATAAAGGCGGCGGCAGTACCATTACCATGCAGGTGGCCCGTAACTTCTTCCTGACCCGGGAAGTCACTTATGTGCGCAAATTAAGAGAGATCTTTATTTCTTTCCATATCGAAAACCTGCTTACCAAGGATGAAATCCTCGCCCTTTATATGAACAAAATTCCCCTGGGCCACAGATCTTACGGTTTCGGCGCCGCGGCCCAGGTATATTACGGCAAAGAAGTGCAGGAATTAACCCTGGCGCAAATCGCGGTACTGGCAGGACTGCCTAAAGCGCCGTCCACGCTAAACCCTATCCGCTCACCAAAACGGGCCAAGGCGCGCCGCAGCGTGGTATTACAGCGTATGTTGGCGAAAAACTACATCAGCCCGGCACAATATCAGGAGGCGATGGCGGCACCGATCACCGGCAAACGCCACGGCGCGGAAATCGAATTAAACGCCCCCTACCTGGCGGAAATGGCGCATCAGGAAATGCTGCAGCGTTACGGCAGGGAGCAGGCTTATACCGGCGGCTACAAGGTCTTCACCACAGTCCCGTCCAAGCTGCAAAGCGCGGCGCAAAACGCCCTGACCGGCAACCTGATGGCTTATGATCAAAGGCACGGTTACCGCGGCGTGATCCGCTCCCTCAGGAATGAAAGCAACAACCAAAAAGATGCCGTCAGCGGCGAATACCTCAATCCCCTGATGCCGGAAGAAATCAGCCAGGCGCTTAATATCGAAGGTTACCAGTCGTTAATACCCGCCATAGTGACCGAAGTATCTGAGCAATCGGTCGCCATTACCCTTAAGGATGAGCAGCAGGCCATTATAGACTGGCCGGGACTTTCCTGGGCCCGGGAATTTATCAGCGATCAGAAGCAGGGACCGGCGCCGGAAACCGCCGCAGAGATTCTCAATTACGGCGATGTTATCTGGGTGCTCAAACAACCGGATAACAGCTATGTCTTAAGCCAAATTCCACAGGTGAGCGGCGCGTTAGTGTCCATTTCTCCGGACGACGGCGCCATTAAAGCCGCCGTCGGCGGTTTCAGCTTTAAACAAAGCCAGTTTAACCGGGTTACCCAGGCAAAACGTCAGGTAGGCTCGAATATTAAACCTTTTATTTACTCCGCCGCCCTGGAAAACGGCTTTACTTTGGCCTCTATCATCAATGACGCCCCTATTAACCAGTGGGACAGAAGCTCAGGCGTGGTCTGGCGCCCGAAAAATTCCCCGCCAACCTATGTCGGCCCGATCCGTATCCGCCTGGCGCTGGCCCAGTCTAAAAACGTGATCTCGGTGCGCCTGCTTAGAGAAGTGGGCTTAGGAAAAATTATCGATCACCTTTCTTTATTTGGCTTTGTACCGGATGAACTGCCGAGAAATGAAACCCTGGCGCTGGGCTCGGCCTCGTTGACACCGCTGGAAGTCGTCAGCGGTTTCGCCACCTTTGCCAACGGCGGCTTCCTGATCCAGCCTTATTTGATCGACCGTATCGAAGATTCCTTTGGCAATATTGTCTTTCAGGCCAACCCGGCACTGGCCTGCGATCCCTGTCAGGCCAGTGACATGATGGACAGCCTGAGTGCCGCTGCCCAGGCCAGCGATGAAACTTTAGCATCGGATAATCCCGAGTTAGAGCGAGACTCTTTATCCGCCGATAACCTGGCTCCTCCCCTGAATCAAGCCGAGCGGGTGATCAGCGAGCAAAATGCCTTTTTGATGACGGAAGCCCTCAACAGCGCCATTTGGGGATATGACTGGTCTACCAAACCCGGCTGGCAAGGCACGGGGTTCAGGGCGAAGAAGCTGAAACGCCGTGATATCGCCGGTAAAACCGGGACTACCAACGAATCCAAAGATGCCTGGTTCTCCGGCTACAGCCGCCGCATGGTGACCACATCCTGGATAGGTTTTGATGATCATACCAGGAACCTGGGCAGAACCGCCTATAACAAAAACCTGGATAAAAGCCAGGTTTACGGCATCGAAGCCGGTGCCAAATCGGCCCAACCCGCCTGGATCACCTACATGGATACGGCATTAGAAGACCTTGAAGTTGAGCCTTTCCTGCCGCCGGAAAATGTTGTTTCCGTCAGGATAGACAAGGCTACCGGTAAACTGAGCAGCAAAGCCGATAAAACCAGCTTGTTTGAATATTTTGAAAACGGCACCGCCCCTCAGGAATATGTTACTTTGGATAATAGCCGGGAGATCCTCGACGGCAATGAGGAAGAAGAGCTGGAAGAAGAGTTATTCTGAGCCCTTTTTCGCCGGAGATAAAAAGGCAGGCCGTTAACCTGAGTTAACAGTACCTGCCTTTATACAGGACAAAAAATCAATTCACCTGGGTGACCTGGATAGCCAAAGGATGGCCGTTGTTTAAGTTATATAACAAGGCGGTTTCATCACAGTTATCCTGACGGTGACATAAATCGCAGTCTTTCATGACTTTTTCCGGTAAATGTTCTTTATTACCCGGCTCAAAGCCTAAACGGGCAAAAAATTCCGGTTTACGGGTTAATACCAGCAATTTGCTTAATGCCAGAGTTTTCGCCCGCTCCAGCAAATGCTCCACCAGCGCCTTACCATACCCTTTGCCCTGGTAATTGATGGATACTCCCAGTGAGCGTACTTCCGCCAGGCCGGTACTGTAGATATACAAGGCAGCGCAGCCGCATACCTGGCCGTTGACTTCAATTACGGCAAAATCACGGATAGATTTGATCAGCTCATCTTCCGCCCGCGGCAGATTTTCCTCTTTCGCCGCCCAATAGTCCACCAGCTTGCTGATGGCGCGCAGGTCGGTGAGTTTCGCATCCCGCACCAGGTAATCCGAAGTGCCCAGATTATGGCGGTACTGGGCAATAATATTGCTGACAGGTTGCTTGCCTGTGCCGCCGAGGATGTTACGTTTATCCACCAGATACTCAAGTTCCAGCACCGGATAGACATCCTGCTCAATCAGCGGTGAAAACTGTTTGAGTTCATCCAGACGCAAGCTTTCAATCGGCTCCTGCTGCTTGATGGCATAAAGTACCACTTGCCCGGAGATTTCATGAGCAGTTCTAAAAGGCACGCCTTTATCAACCAGGTAATCCGCCAGCTCAGTGGCATTGGCATAACCTTCCCGCGCTGCTTTCTGGCAACGGGCGCTGTTGATCTCGATGGAATTGATCACTTCTCCCGCCATCACCAGGCAGGAATGCCATTGACCAACGGTTTCAAATAGTCCTTCCTTATCTTCCTGCAGATCTTTGTTATAGGCCATGGGCAAACCTTTAAGGGTCACCAAAAGTCCCTGCAAGGCGCCATAAACCCGGCCGCATTTGCCCCGGATCAGCTCCAGCGCATCGGGGTTTTTCTTTTGCGGCATCAGGGATGAGCCGGAAGTGACCTGATCCCCTAAAGTAATAAAGTTCGCTTCCCCGGAATTGAAAAAAATCAAATCCTCGGCAAAACGGGATAAATGCATCATGCTGGCACTGGCGGCAAATAAGATCTCCAGCACGAAGTCCCGGTCGGAAACCGCATCCAAACTGTTAACACAAGGACCGTCAAAGCCCAGCGACTGCGCCAGTTCATAGCGGTCGATGTCATAGGTGGTGCCCGCCAGTGCGCCGCTGCCGAGCGGACACTGGTTCATGCGCTTACGGGCATCCGTTAAGCGGCTGCTGTCACGCTTGAACATTTCAATATACGCCAGGCACCAGTGGGCGAAGCGGATAGGTTGCGCCCGCTGCAAATGGGTATAACCGGGCAAGATATGCTCCTGGTTATTTTCCGCCAGGGTCAATAGCTGCTGCTGGCAGCTATTTAAGGCATCAATCAGGATATCTACCTGTTCACGGCTCCATAACCTGAGATCTGTAGCCACCTGGTCATTACGGCTACGGCCGGTATGCAGTTTTCTGGCGATATCACCAAGCTGTGTGGTAAGCTCTGCTTCCACCCAGCTATGAACGTCTTCGGCACCGGAAGTTAAAATATCGCTTTCGCCGGCGGCAACTTTAGCGGATAAGTCCAGCAGCGCCTGCTCCATCTGCTGCTGCTCTTCCAGCGTGAGTACGCCCGCCTGCTGTATCGCTTTCGACCAGCCGATAGAGCCCTGAATATCCTGTTGTACCAATAAATGATCAAATGGCAGTGAATCATTAAATTCCTTGAAAATATCACTACTCGCGGTTTTAAACCGTCCACCCCATAAGGCCATATTACTTCTCCCCGCCTTTTGCATCAGTTTCGTGTAACGCCGCTATCCGGCTGGATAAGCTGAACAAACGGATAAAACCTTCGGCATGTTTTTGATCGTAAACGTCATCGGCACCAAAGGTGGCAAACTCCTCGGAATAAAGGGAGTAAGGCGAACGACGCTGGCTTACCACCGCCTGCCCCTTAAAGAGCTTGACCACGACATCGCCGGTCACTTTTTCCGCCAGTGAGTTTGCTGCCGCCAGCTGGGCTTTCGCCAGCGGCGTAAACCAGCGGCCATCGTAGATCACATGGGAGAATTCCAGCGCCACAGATTCACGGAATTTTAACGATTCTTTATCCAAGATCAGGGTTTCCAGTCCTTTATAAGCCGCCATCAACACCGTGCCACCCGGGGTTTCATAACAGCCGCGGGATTTCATGCCCACCAAACGGTTTTCGACAATATCGATACGGCCCACCCCGTGGGCGGCAGCCTTGTCATTGAGATACATCAGCGCCTGATATGGGGTCAATTGCTGGCCGTCCACCGCCACCAGCTGTCCCTGATCAAAGCTTAACATCACGGTTTCCGGGGTATCCGGCGCTTCCAGCGGGTCTACTGTCATGGTCCAGACTTCTTTTGAAGGCTCACACCAGGGATCTTCGAGCTCGCCGCCTTCGTGGGAAATATGCCAGGCATTGGCATCCCGGCTATAGATTTTCGTCAGCGATGCCGAACAGGGGATATCACGTTCGGCCAGATAAGAGAGCAGATCTTCACGGGAGACCATATCCCACTCCCGCCACGGGGCAATCACTTGCAGCTGCGGCGCCAGGGCGGCAAAACAAGACTCAAAACGTACCTGATCATTGCCTTTACCGGTACAGCCGTGACACAAAGCATCCGCTCCCACTTTCAATGCCACTTCGACATGGGCCTTGGCAATCACGGGACGGGCCATGGAGGTCCCCAGCAGATACTGGCCTTCATAAACGGCGCCGGTTTTTACAATCGGATAAATATAGTCTTTAACAAACTCTTCCTTTAAATCCACCACATGACACTCGCTGGCGCCGGAAGCAATGGCTTTTTCCACTATGCCTTCAAGCTCTTCTTCTCCCTGGCCGACATCGGCGCAAAAGGCCACCACCTCACAGCCGTGATAATTTTCTTTTAACCAGGGAATAATGGCCGAAGTATCCAGACCGCCGGAATATGCCAATACCACTTTTTTGATTTTCTGCTCTGTTTGTAAACTCATCTTACTCACCCAATTCTTGAAACTTTGCCTGATAAAAGGCAGATAAAAACGTATAAATCTTGTCTATGCTGAAATCCGGGCTTATGCCGGCTCCGCCAGCAGGGTTGCCAATACCGCATTTTGCGCCCACATACGGTTTTCCGCCTGGGAAGTTGCCACCGACAATTCGCTGTCAAACAACTCAGCGGTGATCTCCTGGCCCAAATGGGCGGGCTGGCAATGCATCACCACTTTAGCCCCGGCGCTGTTCATTAATTCATGGTTAACCTGATAGGCAGCAAAAGTTGCCAGGATATCTTCCACCTTGGTTTCATCTCCCATGGAGACCCAGGTATCGGTATAAATGGCATCTTGCCGGCCAAGCGCCTCAACATTTGCAGTAAGCGATAACTGACTTCCTGAGGCTTGAGCGATTTCTTTGGCCTTATTGAACATCTCGGCCTGGGGGCCAAAGCCGGTCGGGCATACCAGGGTGAAATCAACCCCTAAAGTGGCGGCCATCAACATCAAAGAATTAGAGACATTATTGCCGTCGCCGACATAGGCCAGTTTCACCTGGGACAGGTCGGCAAAGTTTTCCGTCAGAGTGACAAAGTCCGCCAGCGCCTGGCAGGGATGGTATAAGTCGCATAAGGCATTGATCACAGGTTTACCGGCATGTGCCGCCAGCTCTTGCAACACCTGGTGCTTAAACACCCGTGCCACTATGGCATCAGACCAGCAGGCAAGGTTTTTGGCGACATCCGATACCCGCTCACGCTCACCCAGCTGGCCATTTTGCTGGCCGATATATAAGGCATGACCACCGAGTTTCTGGATACCGATATCAAAACTGATATGGGTTCTCAGGGAAGGTTTTTCGAATAACATCACCACGGATTTTCCCGCCAACAGGTTCTGGTAATCCGCCGGGTTTTGTTTCATTTTCAAGGCTAAGGTGATGAGCGATTTCAGCTGAGCCTGGTTTAGCTGATCATCGGCTAAAAAGTGTTTTAACGACATAATATATTCCTGCCTGACGGCACTAAGTATCTAAAAATTCTGTTTTTAAAGAGGGAAGCTAAGGATTAGCTATCCGGCTGAATGCGGGTGCCTATGCCATCGCCCTTGAGCAAACAAAGAATCTGCTCGGGCGATTGCCAGCTGGCAACCGCGATACTTCGTCGTAACTGGTTGGCGGCCTTAAGGGCGGCATTCACTTTAGCAGTCATGCCGCCGGCGATAACCCCCTGCTGGATCAACTGGCTGGCCTGGCGGGAATTCAAGGTTTCCAGGTAATGGTTTTGTGCATCTTTAACGCCGTTGACATCCGTTAACAGCAAAAGCTCGGCATTAAGCAACTGGCAAATCACCACGGCGGCATCATCGGCATTGACATTGACCAGCTCGCCGTTATCGAGTGCACCAATAGAGGCAATCACCGGCAGGAAATGACCGGAAACTAAGCTATCGAGCAGTTTACTGCTGTTGGGACTTGGCTTACCTACCGAGCCCAGCTCACCGTCCGCCAACTGGCAGGCCACCATATCGCCATCACACAAAGACAAGCCCACCGCCGGGATATTGAGTTTGGCTGCACTTGCCACAATAGACTTGTTGACGTGACCCGCCAGCGCCCCGCTGATCACCGGGATCTGGGCCTTGGGGGTAATGCGCAAGCCGTTTTTTTTCTCTGTGGTAAAACCCGATTGCTCAAGCATCTCATCCACGACACAGCCGCCGCCATGCACCAGTACCACCGCCTGATCTTTAAGCTGACTGATAACCTTAAGCAGCGCCTGTAATGCACTGGCCTGGTTTAAGATAGCGCCGCCAATTTTGATCACCAGCGGCTTTTTATTAAGCGTTGTTAACTTGTTCACGTCCCGTCTCCTATACCTTTGTGCTTGGCGCATGAGAGACCAGGCTGTAATCATCGCCCGGCCCGCTTGATATTTGCGGCAACAAGCCATAATGATCCGGTAAGCCCATGGCGATATTGGCGCACTGCAGTGCCTGGGCCGCCGCCCCTTTAAGCAGGTTGTCTATGGCGCAGGCGACTACCAGCACCTGTTTGTCTTCATCGTATTGCCAGTGAAGATCGGCAAAAGGCGTATGGGCGACATTATCGATTTTTGGCCAGGCATCAAGCAATCTGACTAAGGCTTTATCCTGGTAGGCATTATTAAAAGCGGCATTCACCTGCCCCCCGGTCACCCCGGATTTTAACTGCAACGTCACGGTAGCAAGCAGGCCACGCTTATAGGGAGCCAGGTGAGGATTAAAAATCACCTCAACACCGGCTTCCTGGCTGATTTCCGGCTGATGCCTGTGCTGCAAAATATTGTAGGGCATCAGGCTGACTTCATTAAAATTACTCGCTAGTGAGGCGGTTCTGCCGGCCCCGCTCACGCCGCTGATGCCGTTGACCACCACCAGGGAGTTTTCCAGCTGAAGTGCATTTGTTATCACGGGTTTTAATGCCAGCAGGCTGGCAGTGGGATAACAACCGGGTACCGCCACCAGATCGGCACCGGCAATCTGCTCATGCTGCCATTCCGCCAGCCCGTAATGGGCCAAACTCAGGGTATTGATGTCCTGGTGTTCGAAACCATAATATTGGGGATAATCCGCCAGCTCCTTTAAACGGAAGCCGCCGGAGAGATCAAACACCTTAATGCCGGCCTCAACAAAAGCACCGGCCCATAAGGCACTGAATTCATGGGGAGTAGCAAAGAACACCGCGTCCAGGGCATGCTCTGCATCTTTATGCTGCTTATCTGATATAACAGTATCAAACCAGGTTTGAGAAAAAGACTGCAGGGGTAAATCACAGATCCCCTGCCACCGACCATGCAAGGCGGCGAAAGTTTTCCCAGAGGAAGCACTGTTCTCTGAAACCAGCAAATGCTGGATGGAAATATTATCGTGTTGGCAAAGCAAGCCAATTAACTCGGCGCCGACATAACCACTGGCACCAATAACCGCAACCTTCATATTCACTCCGAAAAAAATGCAATTCTATGCAACTAAAAATAACACTCGATCAACAATTCTGTTTATATAAAATACAAAACCTAAAATAAAACCCGGTATAAACCCGGTTTCAATCTGGTTCATACAAATCACAAAAGCTTTATCGTCGTATAGTTGTAGACATTTTTATATTTCCGTAGCCTTATCTGGCAAGGTTATTTACACTGTAGGGAGAATCTAACACCCAATGACTAGATATGCAACTTTTCAGCATAAATATATTATGAAAAATTTACCTGATTTTACCGACTCTCTGAAACAACTGATCGCCAGCCCTTCCATCAGCTCGACACAAAGCAGCTGGGATCAGGGAAATCTTGATATTATCCAATTACTTGCTACCTGGTTTGAACAGCTGGGGTTTAGTATTCAGATACAGCCAGTGCCCCATAGCAATAATAAATATAATATGCTGGCCAGACTCGGCAGCGGCGAAGGCGGGTTATTATTGGCGGGACACAGTGATACCGTACCTTTTGATGAAGACCGCTGGCATTCCGATCCCCTGAGCCTGACCAGTAGAAATGATAAATTCTACGGCCTGGGCACCTGTGATATGAAAGGCTTTTTCGCCTTTATTCTCCAGGCCAGCCGTCAACTTGATGCCAAAAAACTGCAAAAGCCTTTATATGTACTGGCCACCGCCGATGAAGAAACCACTATGGCCGGGGCACGTTTTTTTGCCCAAAGCCAGTTGATCAAACCCGATGTCGCCATTATCGGCGAGCCCACCAGTTTAGTGCCCGTGATAATGCACAAGGGACATATGTCGCACCGCATCACGGTCCAGGGACAGTCGGGGCATTCCAGCCAACCGGCATTGGGGGTTAATGCCATTGAAATCATCTACCAGGTCATCGGCCGCCTGATAAGGTTAAAAGACACCTTAGAGCAAAATTACCATAACGACGCCTTTGATGTGCCTGCCCCTACCCTGAATCTGGGGGCGATACAAGGCGGCGATAACGCCAACCGGATCTGCGGCTTCTGCTCTTTGGATTTAGATCTGCGCTCCCTGCCAGGTATCAGCGATGACGAACTGATCCACTGGCTCAATGATAGCCTGAAAGAACTGGCCGAAAGCTACCCTGGACGTATTAACATCGAAGAATTGCATCCCAGCTCTCCCAGCTTCGAGCAGAAAAAACCCAGTAAACTCATCAGCCTGGCGGAAGAAATCAGCGGCCATCAATGCTGCGCGGTAAACTATGCCACCGAAGCCCCCTATATCCAGCAGCTGGGATGCCAGACCATAGTTCTGGGGCCGGGTTCTATAGAGCAGGCGCATCAGGGAGATGAATACCTGGCGTTTGATCAGATCACTAAAACTGAAGAGTTGCTGATGAAAATGATCCAACATTATTGCCTGTAGGGCTTAGTCAGCAACTGTCGGGGCCGGGTAAATAAAGCACGGATTACTGGGCTTTATTCCACAGCTTTTGATTTTCCTTAATAGAGAAGAACTCACCGGCATGCCAGCAACGGGGGATAAGTTCAAGGTTCTCCCTTTCCTTATAGTTGGAGGCCAGTAACTCCAGGATTTCCATCAGCCTTTTTTTACTCATGGTGGCCAGGTTACTCGCCACCGCCGACAAATACAGATTGTCTTCACACTTGACAATAATATCCAATCCGCGGCTGATAAAACTCAGTTGCCGGGTGGCCGCCCGGCATAACGGCTGCTCGGGGTTTTCCGGGTATAAGCGGTTGACTATGGCATATTCATACCTGTCCAGGGCTTTACCGTCGCTGTCCCGGGGAATATAGGTAATGCCGAATCCCTGGGGGTACATGCCGGTAATACGGTATAAGCTGTCCACCACCGCCTGGCTGCAGGTGCCGCGTTCGGCATTTTGATTCAGGGCCTGGTAGGCCTTAGGCAGGAGTTTATAGTTATATTTAACCTTGGTAGATAGAATAATAGAAGTATAAATTTGCGGTACTTTCAGCAGGTTGCCTATACCTTTTAACGGATTGATGCTGGTTTTCAGCAAATGCTTGATAAAAAATATTTTCTTGTGCTCGGCCTGGTTAAATTTATCCCGCTCAACTTTTGAATTGCCGATGTATTGGGTCAAACCTATGCCGTGTACCAGGTAATCTATGGTTTCCCGGTAACTGATTTGCAGCAACGCCTTGCGTGACTCCATATCCAGCGTCCGACAGGGATCAAGCTTACCATCCTCCCCGTAAATAATTTGCTGGGCATCCGGATGATAATGCCCGATATCCTGAATCAGAGCCGCCATGATCACCGGAATTTTCACTTGCTGGATATAGACCTTATAGTTTTTCGGATCCAACTCGTGATATTCGGCATATTGCTCCGGGGGAATATCGGTCAGATATTGGCTGATATAAGGCTCGGCAACAATCTTATCCATGCATAACCTGTCTAACAGGCGCAACGCCAATACTGCTTTATATAAAGCCTTATGCTGTTCGTTTAACTGGGCAACCTTTTTCCCTTCGGTGGGGCTGATTAACTGGAGTGTGCCGAGAAACTGGGCAGATTTCCGGTTGGTTTCCTCAATATCCTCCGCTTCACACAAAGCGAGTAGCTTATGGCAGGTTTCAAGCAGATTTTCATTGCGTTCATTACGCTCGAGCCTGAGCTGTAACTGAAAGTTTCGCTGCTCCCTCTCCAACTTATGCAACTTTTGCTGCAAAGCCGCACTTTCTTTGCCGCTGCCTTCCTCTATCTTGGCTTTTATCTCCTCCAGTTGTTGCTGATACTTATCTGCTTGAACGCTTTGCTGCGCCTTAACTTCAAAATAAGCCATTGCCCGCTCGAGAAGAGAATCTTTTAGCTGGCTGCGACCATAGGTGCGCTCAATCAAAGAACGTACCTGCTGGGTAAAGTTGGTTTCACTGGTCACATTAGCCACTTTATTATTGCATTTATCCCGGCACGGCAGAAAAAGGTACTAGTAATGCTAGTTAATTTTTCGCCAATAAACAAGGAGATCCCTCGTTAACGGCAAAACGGCGGCAAGGGCAGAAAAATGCCCGCTTCAAGAGGTTTAAAAAGGTTTTCAGCGCCTGATCTCAGCTATAATTGGCTGTGAGGATCAGGCGCCGGAGCGGTTAATTCCTTAAGGACGTATGCCTAAAGTATGACAAATGGCGTAGGTCAGTTCCGCCCGGTTTAAGGTGTAAAAATGGAAGTTTTTTACCCCTTCCTTATTCAGTACCTTGACCTGCTCCATGGCTATATTGGCCCCGACCAGACGCCTGGTGGTTTCATCGTCATCGAGCCCTTCGTACATTTTCGGCATCCAGCTAGGTACATGGACATTGGTTAAGCCGGCAAAACGTTCCAGCATTTTATAGTTGGTCACGGGTAAGATACCCGGGATAATTTCCACATCTATGCCCACGGTCACACAGCGATCGCGAAAACGCAGATAAGACTCGATATCAAAGAAGAACTGGCTGATGGCCCGGTTGGCGCCCGATTCCACCTTGCGCTTTAAATTCAATAAATCAAATTGCGGGTTTGGCGCTTCCGGATGCCCTTCCGGGTAGGCGGCAACGGAAATATCAAAGTCTGCCACCGACTTTAACAGTTCCACCAGATCGCTGGCATACATGCTCGGCTTTTCGCTGCTGTTGGGCAAATCCCCACGCAGCGCGACAATATGGCGAACACCGCTTTGCCAGTAATCTTTGGCGATTTGTACCAGCTCTTCCTTACCGGCATCAATACAGGTCAAATGCGGAGCGGCAATTAAGGCGGTATCTTTTTGTATGCGTTTGATCACATCATGGGTACGGTCCCGGGTGCCGCTGCCGGCACCATAGGTTACGGACACAAAGCTGGGCTTTAACGGCGCCAGGCGTTCAATTGAATTCCATAAAGTAGTTTCCATCTCAGGGGAGTTAGGCGGAAAAAATTCAAACGATACCTGAATGTCTTTACTGATCTCACTTAAACTGCGGTTTAACGACTCAACTTCTCTGGCGTGGCTATAGCCCATTAGTTTATCCCCTTAAGTGTTACTTGATGTTGTTTGTTCACCAGTTGCCGGCAGGCTTTTACCAGATCTGAATGTAATCCCCCTGCGGTAACATCCCGCCCGGCTCCCGGGCCGCGAATGATCAAAGGATTATCCCGATACCAGTGGCTTTTGATTTGAAAAATATTGTCGCAGGGGGTCAGGTTGGCAAAGGCATCATCGCGAGCTAAAACCTCCAGCGAGACTCCGGCTTTGACTTTGCCCTGCTCCAGCGAGAACCTGGCAATATAACGGATACAGGCTTGCTGTTCTTTTGCCTGCCGGTATTGCTGCTCGAAATAACCGTCGAGTGCATCCGCTTGTTGCAAAAATGCCTCAGTACTCAGCCCTTGCAAGGATTCCGGCACCAGGTTCTGGCAATTGATATCTTCAAGTGATAATTCAAAACCCGCGGCCCGGGCCAGGATCAATAACTTGCGTTGCACATCCCGCCCGGAAAGATCTTCCCTGGGATCCGGCTCAGTGATCCCCTGTGCCAAGGCTTCTTTTAACAGCACAGAAAAAGGCTTCTGTGCATCGTAATGTTCGAATAACCAGGACAAAGTACCGGAGAAAACTCCGGAAATTTCCGTGATCTGGTCGCCGCTATAGATTAAATCATCAAGGGCATAGTTCACCGGCAAACCGGCACCGACTGTGGTATTGCCCAGCCATAAACTGCCGCTTTTCCCGGCCTTATTTTTTAACGCCCGGTAAGTGTCCGTACTGGCAGAGGCCGCCCACTTATTGGCGCCGATCACATGAATGCCTAAGTCGAAAAACTCATCATAAAGAAAACTGAAGGCTTCACTCGGGGTAATATCCACCAGGATCATCTCATCATAAGGGTGATGCTTAAGCCAGCTCACCAAGTCTTGATTAGTATAGTCTGTGGCCTGTTCACTGAAATCCGCCAACGCCGAGCTGACATCCAGGCCGTCGGTATGGATCAGGGCTTTTTTAGAACTGACCAGGCCCACCAGATGTACATTTTCCAGCGCAGGTACCCGGGCTAACTGGGCCGGCAGCAGCTCAAGAAAGCGCTGGCCGATATTGCCTAAACCGGCCACTACCAGGCCAAGGTGACGGGCATCTTTAACGATTTCGTGATGAACCTTGTTTAATAATTCAGGTGTGGTTTCTTGCGGCAGAAGGGCGATAATGCTGTGCTCCTGCTTAGAATTAACAAAGCGCAGCACCCGGTCATTTTTCAGGGCACGCTTAAAGCGGCCATAAATATCCAGGCGCAAGGCTACCTGATAACCCACGGCAGCAATTAAACTCACCGGGGTGAAAATCACTTCAGCGCCAAGCACAGCCAAAGCATTGGTCAAGGCTTGTTGCTGTGAGGCTAAGATCACCAACTGTCCCTGTTTTTTATCGCTATAGACAGGTGAGAGTTCAGCAATAACATCAGCCGCCACGCTGCCTTTAAGGGCTTCACAGCTGACCAGAAGTAAATCATTAAGGTGGGTCACCGACAATTCCTGACGGGCAATCTGGCCAAATTCGCCGATTTCCGTTGCCGCCGCTTTAGTATCAAAACTGCTGGCTACATGTAAATGACTGCCGGTGCCGCTGAAATCATCCGTTAACGGTTGCAAGGTTTTCTTATGTAAAACCGGGTTGCCCAGGCGTCCTAACTCCCGCGCAACGGCATTGGGCAAGCGGTGCAATTTGCGGGCAGCAGGTACCACCCTGGGGTCGGCACTATAGATGCCATCGACATCCGTCCACAGGGTGACGTTTTTCGCCGATAATAGAGACGCAAGAATTGTTGCCGAATAATCACTGCCGTTTCGCCCCAAAGTACAAGAGTTGCCCGCCTGATCTTTACAGATAAACCCGGTGATCACCGCCAGTTTTTGCCCCTGGCGGCTGTTTGCTAAATTGGCTTGGCTTACCGGATTATCGACCCGGCATTCCCGCGCATTATTAATCACCAGAAAATCCCGGGCATCAAGATAATAACTGCGGCAGATACGCTCATTTAATAAAGCCGATAATAACCGGGCTGACCATACTTCCCCCAGGGCGAGGATATCGCTTTCAAAGGCAAGCGGATTATCACTTAACCAGGCAACCAGCTGATTGATATCCTGCTCTAACTCTCCCGCCAGGCGACTGGCATTGTCGGCATTCAATAAGGCAAAAATCAATGCGCTTTGCTGCTCTTTCAGTAAAGCCAGTGAGGTGTCCAATAACTCGCCGCTCAGGGCCAGCTGATGCAGGGACAAAAGCAGATCTGTGGTTTTGCCGTTCGCAGAAACCACTATGATGTCATTAAGCTGGCAGTGCTGACGGATAATGGAGATCACCCGCTCGATACACTCGGGCGTTGCTAAACTGCTGCCACCGAACTTATGAACATTAACGCTGTGTTTTTCTAAGTTATTTTGAGCAAAATCAACTTGCTCCAGAGTATTTATCTGAGTCATTTTTTTACCACAAGCTCGCCAGTGCAGGATTAAAACTAAAAGGTTTTGTTTGCTGATCATTATCTGCCACAACCCTCAGGCCTGGCTCTGAGTTGCTTGCAGTAGATGCCTTGTCAGTAAACTTTTTTTCAGGGCCAGTATTATCGAGGCCTGACTGGCTGGCAGTTAACCCGGCATCAAGATCGTTAATAATGTCGTCGATATCTTCTATACCGACAGAAATACGCACCAGCGACTGGCTGATCCCCGCCACTAACTGGGCTTCAAGATCCATTCCGGCATGGGTCATGGTTGAAGGATGGCTGATTAGGCTCTCCACACCGCCTAGGGACTGGGCCAGGGTAAACAGGGATAAATTGTCAAACAGGACTTTAACGGCTTCGACACCGCCTTTAACTTCAAAACTGAGCATACCGCCGAAAGACTTTTGCTGTTTACGGGCAATAGCATGGCCGGGGTGATCCGCCAGGCCGGGGTAATACACCTGCTCAACCGCCGGGTGTCCGGCTAAAAACTTGGCCACGGCATCGGCATTGCTTTGATGTTGCTTCATTCTGATCGGCAGGGTTTTCAGGCCGCGTAAACTCAAATAGCTGTCAAAAGCTGAGCCGGTAATACCGATACAGTTTGCCCACCAGGCCAGCTGCTCTCCCAGCTCTTTATCTTTTGTGACTAATACGCCGCCGACAACATCGCTGTGACCATTGATATATTTAGTAGTGGAATGAAAAACTATATCCGCGCCCAGCAATAAAGGTTGCTGCAACACCGGGGATAAGAAAGTATTGTCGACCGCCACCAGGGCACCGGCTTTTTGGCTTGCTTCGGTAACCGCTTTAATGTCCACGATCCTAAGCAAAGGATTGCTCGGGGTTTCAATCAAGACCAGTTTAGGTTTTTGCGCTAAGGCTTGCTCGAGGGCATCACTGTCGTTTTGATCCACCACAACCAATTTGAACAGCCCTCTTTTTTCCAGGTGGCTGAATAGGCGGTAGCTGCCGCCATAGCAGTCGTGGGGGATCACCACGAGATCATCCACGGCCAATAGCTGACACAATAAATGCACCGAAGACATGCCGGTACTGGTGACTATGCCATGGGCGCCCTGCTCCAGCTCCGCCACCGCCTCGGCAAAAGTCGCACGGGTGGGGTTGCCGGTGCGGGAATAATCAAACTCGCGCTTTTCGTTAAAGCCGGTTAAGGAATATGTACTGGATAAGTGAATTGGCGCAACCACAGCACCATGATGCTTATCATTATTTATACCTGCCCTGACGGCAATTGTTGCTGTTTTGTTATTAGCCATTTCACTCTCGATTTACATTTGGATGTTTGGACGTCTAAAACTCTAAACGTTTAGATTGTTGGGGTCAAGATCTTTTTAGCCATCTAAACCTCTACACATTCGGATGTTGACTCACAGCCCACAACCAGTACAATTTACCCTGGGAAATTTAGAATATGAGGTAAGTCGATGGCAGAGTGGAATGCCGAATACATTAATCCATACGCCGAGCATGGGAAAAAAAGCGAGCAGGTGAAAAAAATCACTGTTTCTATCCCTTTGCGTGTTTTAAAAGTATTAACGGATGAAAGAACCCGTAGACAAGTCAACAACTTACGTCATGCGACTAATAGTGAACTATTATGCGAAGCTTTTTTGCATGCCTTTACCGGACAACCGTTACCGGACGATGCAGACTTAGCCAAGGATAATAATGAGAAATTACCGGCAAGCGTAAGAAAAGCACTTGAAGCAAAAGGTATAACTGATTTCAGTATTTACGAAACAGAAGAAGAATAATATTCCATACCATAGCTGCCCTTGAGCTAATAATTTAGCAGGCAGATAGCTGACAGATATTAATACAATAAGTTAAGGGCGCATTTTGCGCCTTTTTATTTACACGGACGTAATGTATACCATTAATGCAGGAGGCATATTCATGGTGATTTACAGGGCTGTTCTAATAAACAAGGTAAACCAGCTTTAAACCCGCCCACACCCAGCACTTACTTTTAGAGGGAAACGGCGATATCTTGCTTTACTCACCCTCCCGGTAACCAAACAGCACTAAGCCGCCAAATGAATACGGAAAAATAACCAGCCCAAAACATCAAGGCAATGCATAAACTTTACCGACTATTCACCTCATTAGTACACGATTAACACATTGTCAAATATCTTTACATTAATTTAATCCCCTACAAACACAAAACGAGTAACAGCATGATTTTGTTGAGTTTTTACATGTTGGCACAGGAATCGCTAAACGGAGTTCAGTAATCAAGTTGCTTAGTGAGCTGTCAGGCACGACACCAATAACAAAAGACATAAAGGAATATCACATGAAATCTAACTTCTTAAAAACTGCTGTAGCCGGCCTAATCCTTTCTGCCAGCACTTTAGCGAGTCAAGCCTATGCAGGCGCTATCGACTTAAATTCCTGGTCACAGCAGGGCAATGCCGGTAACGGTAACTGGACAGTTGCTCCTGACGGCTCTTCGGTTGTGCAGTCTATCAACGGCAACCCTACCTTTTTTGTCAGTCCGGAATCTTTTATCAATAAAGAGTTTACCGGTTCTTTTGGTGTAGAAACCTCCAGTGACGATGATTTTGTCGGTTTTGTTTTCGGCTACAACGGTCTGGACGACTTCTACCTGTTTGACTGGAAACAGGGTACACAAACGGTGAACGGTCAGGTAGGTTATGAAGGTTTTACCTTATCTAAAATTTCTGCCGGCGCCGATGTTACTTCATTAAACGGTTTATGGGGCCATAACGGCACAGGCATTACCGTTTTAGATACAGATTACGGCAGTGACCGCGGCTGGGCAGATAATACCGTTTACGAATTCACTTTGGGTTATACCGATACCGAAATCAATATCGGCATCAACGGCGGCGACTTCGTCAACGAGCAAATTTTCAGCATTTCAGGTTTGAACAACCAGGCCGGCAGCTTCGGCTTTTATAACATGTCTCAGGCAACCGTAAGATACAGCGGTTTCGAAGAAGATACCTGTACCGAAAATTGCGGTACCGTACCTGAGCCTTCTACTTTAGCCATTTTTGCCTTAAGCCTGATGGGTATCGGTGCCCGCCGCTTTAAAAAATAAAAGCTTATACTTAGATAAGTAATCAATTGATAAGCCCCCACTGAAAAGGCATCCCTCCCGGGATGCCTTTTTTACATACAGGATGTATGGTATGGAGCGGCTTCATGGACGAAGAGGAGCTTACATACAGGATGTATGGTCAGTTTACCGGCTCCCGGCGTAAACTAAGTACTTGCATCCCTGCAAGCAATGAAGCGACTTCATGGACGAAGAGGAGCTTACATACAGGATGTATGGTATGGAGCGGCTTCATGGACGAAGAGGAGCTTATATACAGGATGTATGGTCAGTTTTACCGGCTCCCGGCGTAAACTAAGTACTTGCATCCCTGCAAGCAATGAAGCGGCTTCATGGATGAAGAGGTAATACTTCAGCTCTACCCAGCCAGGGATTCACTTTTTCGCGGTAAATGTATACCCGCCAGCATACAACGGATAGAACCGCCCGCCAGCTCTATGGTGGAGACATCCAGCGGCACAATTCTTACGTATTTTTCAATCCTACTTATTTGCTCCGGGTTTAGAGAATTAAAGGCCGTTTGCGATATCGCCAGGATATTACCCTGCGCTGTCGCCAGCTCCAGGGCATTACCGGCAAATTGCCTGATCTGAGCCAAAGTAAGCTCTATCACCTCCCTGCCCCCCAGTTGCAGATTCTGCATCACCCGACGGCGTTCACCCCCGTCTTTAATCAGCTCAGAGCCAATCATGACAAAGCCGGTGCCGATACACATCAAAACATTGGTGTGATAGACATCTACATTGTTTTCATCGCTGGCATGAAAAGCCACTGCCTGATAGTTAAAATCCCGGCAAAAGTGATTAAGCAACCAGTCACTCATGCGTTTCGACTTCACCGCATAGGCAATACGGTTTATATGATCCAGTACCATGGCTCCCGTGCCTTCCAGAAAAAGTCCCTGACTTTCAAAGCGGGCATAATCAAAGGTTTGTCTGACCCGGTATTCCCTGCCAAGCTGGGCCAGAATATCCTCCCTCCTTTCCCGACGACGGTTTTCACAATACATGGGATAAATGCCCACAGCCCCGTTTTCATGAGTACTGAACCAGTTATTGGGAAACACGGAATCCGGCGTGGTTCTGGTTTCATCATCAAATAAAATCACCTTAACCCCGTGCCGGGCCAGGATTTCTGCGGCGGTATCCACCTGCGCCAGGGCTTTGCTTTTAATATCGCCATCGACGGGGGCTTGGTGCCTTTTTTGAAAGGCATTATCTGCCGCTGTTTGTGGATTAGGACAAAAATGATGGGGACGGATCATGACCACGGCGGCCGGTGCCTGATGGTAATTTTTCATCTTGGCTGACTCCTGGAGCTAATGAGTAATTTCTGGAAAATATCTATCTGGGGAAATTATGAAGAAAAAGAAAACTAAAATTTAGTGCAAGAATTAGATTAAATTGCTTAAAAAGTTAGCAAAGTGAGCACACAGAATAACACTCTGCTAATAACTTACTTTGATCTGTCACCAGGGCGCTACTGATCCTCTACAACTCCTGCGAACTGATCCTGTGACTCGACAATAAAATGCTGGTTTCCGAAGCAGAAACTTCATTGATATTACGTATCCGCCCCAGCACCTGGTCAAATTCTTCCAGTGATCTGGTTTGCAATTCGGCAATCATATCCCAGCGGCCGTTAGTAGTATGAATGGCACACACACTCGGCTCAGCCATGAGTGCCTGTTTGATATTTTTAGTGGAAGTGCCTTTAAGTTCAATATTCATCAAGGCGCGGATCAAAGAGACCTGTTCGTTGGTTCCCGGCGAAACCAGGGCGGTATATCCGGTGATCACTCCCCTTTTTTCCAGGCGGTTAATACGGTTTTGCACCGTGGCACGGGAGACATCAATGGTTTTCGCCAGTTGGGAAACCGAGGTCCTGGCATCCGCCCTTAGCAGGCTGATTAACTGCCGATCGATATTGTCCAAATCACTCATTATGCTACCCAAGCTATACAAATTGCTTACTATATTAGCAATATTAATCAAATATCAGGCTAATTAATAGCACAAGTCTGTGGCACAATGAGATTTAACGAAAAGAGTAAATAAGCACTCACTAAAAACAGTAACGGCTGATGGCAAATAAGCTGACACTGCAATCAGGCCAGCTAGTTACCGGGATAATAAGATGAAAAAACTACTCTCAACGATTTTATTGCTACTGCCGGGCATGCAGGCCCGTGCGGCAGACTTGTCCATCGACCAGCAGATAGACCAGCTACTGCGTCCGGTGGCGGCGCTTTTTACCGGCATTATTTTTTACAGCGTAGACATCGCCGGCACGCAATTCCCGTTAATCGTGCTCTGGCTGATCGCCGCCGCCGTGGCTTTTACCGGCTATTTTGGTTTCATCAATATTCGCGGCTTTAAACACTCATGCAAGGTGATCAAAGGCGATTATTCCGATCCAAGAGATCCCGGTGAAGTCAGCCATTTTCAGGCCTTAGCCACCGCCCTTTCAGGCACCGTAGGTTTGGGCAATATTGCCGGGGTGGCCATTGCCGTGTCCATCGGCGGCCCGGGTGCCACCTTCTGGATGATCATCGCCGGCTTTATGGGCATGTCGACCAAGTTCCTCGAATGCAGCCTGGGGGTAAAATACCGGGTGATCACCGCCAAAGGCGAGGTACACGGCGGCCCCATGTATTATCTAAAAACCGGCCTGGCGGAGCTGGGCTTTAAAACCCAGGGTAAAATACTGGCGAGTTTTTTCGCGGTATGCTGCGTGGTTGCTTCCCTGTGCGGCAGCAATATGCTGCAGTCAAACCAGGCCTATCAGCAGTTTGTGGTCGCCTTGGGCAATACCGGTTTCTGGAGTGACAAAGGCTGGTTATTCGGCGCGATATTGGCGGTGATTATCGGTGTCGTGATCATAGGCGGCATTAAAAGTATCGCCAAAGTAACCTCCAAAGTGGTGCCGCTGATGGCGGGACTTTATTTGTCTGCCGCCGTGTTTATTCTTATCTATCATTACAGTGAAATTCCCCGTGCTTTTGGCCTGATCATCAACGGCGCCTTTAATCCCGAGGGTGTCGCCGGCGGCATTATCGGTGTGATGATCCAGGGCTTTAAACGCTCGACTTTCTCCAGTGAAGCCGGGGTGGGTGCGGCCTCTATCGCCCATGCCACCGCCTCCACCAAAGAGCCTATCCGCGAAGGTTATGTCGCCCTGCTCGAGCCTTTTATCGATACTATCGTCATTTGCACCATCACCGCCCTGGTGATCGTCATCACCGGCGTTTACCAGAGCACAGACGGCCTGGACGGCGTTGCCCTGACCTCAAGCGCCTTTGCCAGCGTGATCTGGTGGTTCCCTTATGTACTCAGCGTGGCGGTATTGATGTTTGCCATCTCCACCATGATTTCCTGGGCCTATTACGGCTCTATTGCCTGGGGTTACCTGGTGGGTGACTCTAAAATTTTAGACCTGTGCTATAAACTGATCTTTTGCCTGTGTACCGCCATCGGCGCTTCGGTGAGCCTGGATGCGGTGATCGCCATTTCCGATTCTATGTTCTTTTCCATGGCCATAGCCAACATCATCGGCCTTTACCTGCTCGCCCCCGGTATCAAACAGGATTTAAAGGCCTATCAGGCGAAATATACCGCGAAAAACTGACAATACAGTCCTTATCCGCTACTTAACGACATTATTGATGATCAGCTGCCGCAGCCACTTGTGGCCAAGATCCTGCTCGAAATGCTTATGCCACATCAGCACGTAGGCCCCCGGATCAAATGCCACCGGAATAGGCAGAATACGCAGCTTAAAGCTGGCGGCCAGTTTAGTGGCATGCCGCCCCGGCGCACATAAGATCAAATCGCTTTGTTCGCATAAACTCATGGCGCTGTGAAAGTCCGGCATATGTATGGCAATATCGCGGTCGAGCTTTTTAATGCTGAGCACATCGTCAAGCAACCACTTATTCATACCGCCGATCGTCACCTGGATATGGCGATATTTTAAAAAGGTATCGATATCCCAATCCTGCTGCAACGCCGGATGATCTTCGCGCAGCAGGCACAGGGAATTTTCCCTAAGCAGCTCAACATGGCTGAGCTCGGTGGGAATATCTTTAATATGCACCGGCGAGCGGCTGTCCCATTCCCGACAGGCAATGCCCATATCGATTTCACAGCTGAGCAGCTGCTGCATACTGTGTTCATTCCAGGTACTGGTTTTTAAACTGACATTAGGCGCCTGGGTCAGCAAGTCAGGCATAAAAAACGGAAACGTTAGCGAATAGGCCATATCCGGCATATGAATATGAAAGCGGCGCTGGCTTTGCCCCGGCTCAAAGGACTGCGGCCGGGTGAGTTGTTCCAGCTGCTGGATCACCTGGCGCAATTGCGGCGCCAATTCAATCGCCCTGGGGGTGGCTTTTAGCCCCTGGGCACTGCGCTCAAACAAGGGGTCGGCAAACATATCCCTGAGCCGGGACAAGTGTTTACTCACCGCCGACTGAGTAACATTTAAACGCTGGGCGGCAGCGGTCACATTCAGCTCTTCCAGCAGCACCGCCAGTACCTTCAATAAATTTAAATCCAGTTTGTTCATCCTACCCCCTCAACACCACAAGATAACCCGGCAGTTGCCACCTTACCTCAAAACATTCCAAGCAGGAATAATAGATACAATGATAATTCATTTCTGCTCATAACTCTAATCCCCTATACTGACCCCGTTGACCCCAGGAGAGAGAAATGACAACACGCAATTCCCTGCCACTGCTTATGCTGATGGTGATTTTTAGCCCGCTGGCTATCGATATATTTTTACCGGCCTTACCGGTAATGGCACAAGACTTTGCTGCGCCTATGTCGCAAGTACAGTGGAGTATCAGCGCATTTCTATTAACCATGGGCCTTGGTCAGCTGCTTAGCGGCCCTTTGGCAGACCGTTTTGGCCGCAGGCCGGTTGCCATCACCGGGGTAGTGATTTACGGCCTGTCTTCATTGCTGTGTGTTTTTGCCGCCAGCCTTGAAGTCTTTTTGCTTTTCCGCATGGCCCAGGGCTTTGGCGCCTGCGCCATAGTGGTAGCCGCTTTTGCCTGTGTGCGCGACACATATAATCCGCTACAAAGCGGCGTGATCTACAGTTACCTCAATGGCGCCATTTGCTGTATTCCGGCACTGGCGCCGATACTTGGCAGCGTACTGACCGAGCACTTTGGCTGGCGCAGCAATTTTGAAGTGATGGCGCTTTATGCCGCGGTTGCCGGGGTTATAATGTTCTTTACCTTATCGGAAACCCGCCCCGCCAGCACAGTGCAACCTAAAAAGCTGATCAGCCTGAAAAGTTTTATGCCGATCTTCAAACACCCGGTATTTTTATTTAATGCCACAATCGTCATGCTGATGATGGCGATCATGCTGGCCTTTGTCAGCAGCTCTCCCGCCTGGTTGATGGTAGAGCTAAAGCAAAGCCAGCATAGCTTTGTTTTCTGGTTCAGCCTCAATGCGGCGCTCAATATTGCTGCCTGTTTCTTTGCCCCTAAAGTGCTGACCAAGCTGGGTGCCAGAAACACCATCGGCTTAGGCATGGGCATATTAGTGGCTTCCGGAATTTTAATGCTGGCTTTACAACAGTGGCATCATGCGGCCGCCTTTATGTTACCTATTATGATTTGCTCGACCGGAGTGTCTTTACTGGCAGGTACCTGTTCAGGCCAGGCGCTGTCGCCTTTTGGTGATAATGCCGGTTCGGCTTCGGCACTGCTGGGTTTTCTGCAGATGAGCGGGGCTGCTGTTTTGGTGGCGTTATTGCAGTTATTGCCGTTAAACGCACCACAGCAAATGGCGCTGTTGATATTGGCGATTTTACCTATTTACGCCTTATGGAAGTTGCCAAAAATAAAAAGCACCTTATATCAGGTGCCGGCAGCCAACGTTTAGCCGCACCTTAAGTTAACCTTACACTCAGTTCCCGGCAGCCGCTTCCCTGAACCGGCTATCGCTGTTTTAAAGCAAACAGGCTTAGCTATCCTGTTTGCGCCCGTTCCCAGCCAAGCATAGCGCTTTTACGATCAACTCCCCAACGATAATTGCCAAGCTCGCCATTGCTTTTTATCACGCGATGACAAGGTATCAGGTATCCGATGGTGTTGCTTGCCAACGCCGTGCCTACTGCCCTTGAAGCCCCGGGAGAGCCGACCAATTGTGCAACCTGCGAGTAGGACAGCTGTTGCGAAGCCTGGCTGTTGATAAGCGCCTCCCATACTTTAACCTGGAAGTTAGTGCCTTTAAGCACCAGGTGAATCTTGCCGCGCTCTAGCGGTGAAGCAAATATCTTTTCGCTCAATTGCCCTGCGGCTTCATCTTTTAAGGTAAAACTTGCATGGGGCCATTGCTGGAATAAGTCATTAATCCTGGTTTGTTGTTCTCTTTCAACAAACTGCAAATAACAGATCCCTCTCCCGGTCCAGGCCAATACCGCCTCGCCAAAAGGCGTCGAGGCCACACCATAGTCAATGGCAACACCTTCGCCTGCACGCTTCATTTCACCGGGTGTCATGCCTTCACATGTCACCAAAAGATCATGCAACCTGCCGGTGCCGGACAAACCCAGGGACTGACTGGCCTCAATTAAATTGCTGGTATTTTTTAAAGCATCAATTGCCGCTTGTTTGGTAATAAATTGCAAGAAGCGTTTAGGTGATATCCCGGCCCATTCTGAAAACACCCTTTGCAAATGGTGTTCGCTCATATGCACGGCTTCGGCAATATCGGTAAGCGTTGGCTGCTTAGCAAAATGGCGGTGAATAAAGGCGATAGCTTGTTCAACCACCAGGTAATGGCGATGAGATTCAACTTTATTCATTCACTAATCCCTTTAACTAACGCCTTTTGCCTGTCCGTTTTCCGCAAAGAAAATCCGGTGACAAGCATAGTGCCGGCAATAACCAAAACCGAACCAATAAGCGTGTGTAAACTGATCGCTTCACCTAAAAAGAGATGGCCCCACAAAATGCCAAAAACGGGAATTAAAAACGTTACCGACAGCGCCGACGAAGGCCCTATATCGGCAATCAAGCGGAAATACAATAAATAGGCGATCCCGGTACAGACAACACCAAGCAAAACAACCGAAGTGAAAATATCCATGGCCGGCTCTTGCCTGACAGGAAAAAAAGCTAACAAAGGCAGTACAATAATCGCCGAGGCCCACATGCTGCCATGCGCATTATCAAACGCCGCGACTTGCGGAGCATTTTTGGCGTAGTTTGTCGCTATACCATAACTCACTGAAGCCGCAGTAGCGGCAATGATCGGCAATATCGCCTCTTCACCGATATTGCTAACATCCAAGCCAACCAAGACAGCGACACCAGCAATACCAAGCACAAGGCCCATGGTTACGTTTTTAGTCAGCGCCGTTTTAGTCCAGATTGCAGCAATAATCGCCCCCCATATGGGAGCGGTAGAATTTAATACCGCCAAAGAAGAAACATTTAATACCTGGGCCGAATAGGCAAAGAGCAAAAAAGGTAAGGCAGAGTTAAAAAAGCCGAGGATGAAAAAGTGCTTGCTGTGCGTGACAAACCTGAGCTTTTTCCCCAGATATAAAGCAATAACCAGTAAGGTTATCGCGGCAAAAAAAACTCTCGCCTCAATAAGCACAGCCGGACCGAGCGGGTTTGCCGCTATGCGCATAAAGAGAAAAGATCCCCCCCAAATAGCGGCCAAAGTGATAAGCCTGACCAGGCTCGCAACCGACATAAACATTTTCCTGTATCCCGTGAATGTTTCGATTCTGGAATAAGGCGGCTGGCAATTCAACCCGATTCTTGCTCAATTGCAATGATTGGCCTTTGCTTACAGCCAGGCGAAAAGCAATCTAGACACTTTACTTGCACGCTTTAGGGGCGCATATTAGCGCCCCTGATTTACTTTAAGATTTAAAAACAGCTTTATGGCTGCCACCGGGCATTCAAGCTAAGCCCGGAAAAATCACTGTAACCATAAATACTGATAAACCAGGTAGCTGCCTCCGGGTTATCTTGGCTGCAACTCTCGGTATTACCGTCCACCCAGGGGCGGCAGTCATAAGCAGACGAGGTCGGTTGACTGCCTTTGCGTACATAAAGATCGGCATCGCCGCTGCCGCCGGCAATATTGACTTGCAGTGAACTCATACCGGCAGGCACATCAACACTGTAATGCAACCAGCCCCCTTTGTCCGCAGACAAACCAGACTCACTCAAACCGCCGCAATCACTGCCCTGCTGATACGCCAGCACCAGCTGCGGGCCTGAGCCCATTTCTTTTGAATTCATATCGATACCGTTTGAAGTACCACCCGAAGCAATGACCAGGCCGTTGTTACTGCCTTGTTGCCAGGCATTGACAGCATCCAAACCAGCCTGTCCCAGGGAAATGGTTTTCTCTCCGGTTGAGGAAGCGGTAAAACTGGTCAATTGTGTGCCTTGATGGCCATCACCGGAGACAGAGTTCCAGGTGGCATTGTTTTCATCCCAGCTGTTTTTGCCGCTGTAGATATTGTAACTGCCGGAGGAAGAATTAAAGACGTTAAGCTTAAGGCTGGCGCTGGTAACCGTACTGCAGCCGGGCAACTGGCTCAGGTCAAACTTGATCAGGGTTTGCATTTCGCCATAAGTGCTGCTGAGACCATCCGCCAGCAGGCCATCGCTGCTGCCGTTGTAGTTAGTGTCGGCTTTACTCTTGGCAATAAAAGTATCGTCCGAAGCCCCCAAAGTCATGCTGTTGCCGGCAGCGCCGCTATCAATCACGCTGCGCCGGTCGCTGTTTTGTACCAGGTTTAACTGCTCACCGATACCGTTGGCGTGCCACCAGTCGACACTTGGCGGCAGGGCCAGGGCATCTGCCGCCCTTTGTTCACGGGTTAATGTACCGGCAGAGCTGGTGAACTGGGCGGTACGCACCGTCAGCTGCTCGCCTTCAACGGAAATCACTTTAAACTGCTGGATGCTGGCCAAGTCTATGGTCCAGGATTTGGGATCATTGGCAGAGCGCGCCGGTGCCCCCCAACTGCCCTCACCGACATAAACCGTACCGCCGGAGGTCGTTTCGCTAAAACCGTTGCCGCTTGGTTTAATGGCCTTGGTCAGCTTATTGATATGGGTGTCGGATTCAACCACCAGGTTAAGGGCATGGTCATAGAAGTCCTGCGCCCACCAGTCGAATAACTCGGTATTCTCCGACTTGCCGGTGTAATGCGGGTACATAGGTTTATGGTATTGGGCAAAACGCCAGGTAGCACTGCTGCCCTTAGTGCTTAAGTCATTACTTAACCAGTTGTTCATGGCGCTGGCATAAGAAGACCAGCCGCTGTTTTTAAACTGGCTGTTCAAGGTATAAACCCGAAGCAAAGGCGAGACATTAAAGGCCCCATAGGTATCCAGGGCATTACATTGGCCGTCTCCATTATAATCGACGCCAAATACCTGACATAAGGTCGAGTAGTTGTCGTCCTCATGGTTACCATGGGTTGCCACCATAGGATAAATACGCTTATAAGGCAGGCCGTCTATGGTGTCGTAGGAAAAGGTCAGCTGCCAGTCTTCCAGATATTGATTCATCTCGGAGGCGCTGTTGGCATTGGTGTAGTCGCCGCCGTGCATCACAAACAAAGGGCGGATTTTGGCAAGCAACTCGTTACCGGCACGGCGGTTGGTCCAGCCGGTACGGGTATCGCCGCCGGCAATCACGGTATAGGGGCTATTGTCGGTGGGCGCGGTTTTAAACCAGAGGCGATCGCCACAGCCATTTTGGTCGCACACCCGGTAATAAATCGCGCTGTTGGCATTAAGGCCGGTCAGGCGGACAAAGTGGCTGGTGAGAGAATTATCAAAAGTAAAACTGGCGCTGACCTGGGCGCTGGTCCATAAACTTTCATCTGTGCCGTAACCGAATTTCACATAAGGCGACTGGCTGGAGCCGTCCGGGGAAAAACCGATCACCGCATTGCTGGCAGGATTAGCGTCCCACATCACCCTGTGGTGCTTAGTATCTGCCTGGGCGCTGGATAGAGAGAGTAAGCCTGATGCTAAAACCAGGCCGGTGAATGTTCCTTTTTTCATTGTTATCAGTCCTTTATTATATTTGACACATATACAGTAAAGGACGGAGATGGTATAAAATCAATGTGAAATAAAGATGTAAGAAATGTTGCAGTTTTATTTCAACTGGCTGACCAGTCGCACAAACGCCGCATTGCGGTAAGGTAAGGCTATGGTTTCCCCGGTGCCGAAATTAACCGCCAGTGCACCGTACCCCAGATGGCGAAAGCTTGAAGTCAATGGCTGCTGCGCCTCGCCGCTCCAATAATCCCCGTGCTTGGTTTGGGGAAAAAAGCCTTTATCTATTAAGGCATCACCCGGTTTGCCTTGCCGATAAAGCAGGCTCTGCAATTCTGCAGCCGTGGGCAGACGCCAGTGAGCGACGCCGCACTGGCTTTCCTGGTTGGCGCGCCGGATCAAATCCAGGGTGTCGCAGCGCTCACTTTCAAAATAACAATCCCCCTTATTGGCCTTCCCGGCCCGGCCGTCAAACCAGGAATAACTCCAATAACCGTCATGAATAGACTCATTATCGGTTTTGACTTCCCATATCAGGCCGCTTTTTTTATCCAGTACGCAGGACCAGGGTCCCGCCCACGGCGCTAAAGGCTGACCTTGAGCCGTTAATTTTTGCCAGCGCACCGAATCCAGGGCGGCCTGAGCACTTGGCCGTTCCCCCGGATACAAGCTGTTATAGCCAAACACGGCCGTCGCTATAACCAGTAAAATACAAAACCTGAAAATCATTAAGCCCCCGAAAATGCCAGTTGAATAGGCAGCGCATGCCGGGTATGGGCGACTTGCGACTGGTCAAAAGCCGAGACCCACAAACAGACGCCGTTTTTAAGGGCGACATCATATTGTGAGCCGGTATCGAGTTTACGCGATAGCTCCAGCGACCAGCGCCCCTGATGCCAGCGGGCAAAAGCGCGGACATCGGCCCGGTCGCCTTCAAAACGGTTAGAGCGGTACATCACCGAAGGCATACGGGTGCCCACCGGGTAATTATCATGTTCGGCCTGATAAGGCTGGTAGTCAAACCAGGGGATCACCCAGCTTAAACTGTCTGTGTTTTCCTGCTGGTAGGGGGTTAACAGCTCGGGCGATTTAGGTAAACGTTTAGGTATTATCTGCCCGGGTTTGTACCAGGCCCAGTTCATCACATAAGCGCCGGATTCTTTACCGTCTTGCAGATAACCACCGCTGTAACGGCGGCTGCCGGGCCTGACTTTATCCGGCGGCCCGATAAAATTATCATCCGCCAAGATCATATTATTGGTGCGTACCGCCTTCCAATGCCAGAGATCCCGGATAGCGCCGTCCTGGCTATAGTGATAACCCTTGCCATGCCAGTTGGCGGGTTTATCCTCCAGCGGTTTAGGCCCCAAATGTACCGTACCTGCGCCCCCCGCCTGACACTGGTTGGAAACCATCACCGCCAGCTTGTCTTCGTAATAGCGGGTTTCATCAAAATTATAAAAGCCCTGCTGTTCCACCTGCCAGCCGGTTTGTGTTTTCACTAAAGGCAAGTGCTTCAGGCTTTTGGTGGCATCGTCCCAGCTGATATGAAAAAAAGCTTCAATGCCGTTTTCCACCACCTGCACCCTGATCCGGGTCTGGCCGTTATCGAAGTTAGCGCCGCCCTGGGTTAACAAATCGACAGTTTCGGCCTGCTGCCAAGCGGCTTCATCTGCCTTGCCGTCAATATGAATCAGCTGTGACAAAGGCACTTTGGCAACGGGTAAAACATGTGACGCCTTATCTGTAAGCTGCAAGCCTAAAGCGGCCAGCAATAAAGTAAGCACTAACAGCCCCAAAGATACAGCTGACAATTGCCATGACGGCCACAAGATACGCTTTAACGCCGTCAGTCCGTAGTGAACAAAATAACCACCGCCATGTAACAGCAAATAACAGATAACCGCCAGGGCACAATAATAATGCACCGCCACCATCAAGGCAGGGGCCAGGGAAAAATAGGAAAGCAGGCCGCTTAAGGTAATGCTGAAAAAAAGCAGGTAACCCAGACGGATCACCAAACGATGAAAGTCCAGCGCCTTGTTTTTAAAAGACTTAGGTCTTTGTTCCCGGGTAAGTATACGCCAGCCGATATAACCGATCGTCAGCACAATCAGCAGGATGCCCGAAGTAAAGTGCAGAGGATGCAGTAAACCTTGCGGTAAAACGGCAGATATCGCCTGCCAGTCAGGACGGCTGACGCTGGCTATTCTAAGCCCGGTTAACAGGCTGATAAAAACAACCAGTATCGCTGCCAGATGCAGCAATACCCAGAACAAATTCCCTTTGTAAACAGACATATCCTATACCGAGCAGAAAAGTGCGGAAGTTTAATTGAGTTTTATGACAAAAATATGAAACCGGCTATATCGCAACCTGACACAGGCCGTTGATAAACATATAGCGGCAACATCAGCTATGTTTTAACGGTCTGTATTGATGCTTTACCGGGTTTTCTTTATTGGCAAACCGACTCTTTACTGGCTTAACCATAACTGAAACAAAAAAAATGATCAAAAACTTGCTGAGACACCTATATGTCCGAATAGCTAAAACTGACTCCTGAAAATACAATTTCTGTTCCTAATTTATAACCTAATGATCCTATTAAGGTTTTTTGTCTCAATTTTTACTTTTCTACCCGGTTATTGTCATATACCGTACTTAAATTCAGGAATATGTGCGTATCTTCCCTGAACAGGCGGTTAAAAGTCTCTATATCTGCAGAGTAAATCAATTTCCCGCAGATAAGAGGCACAGTCAAAACAACAAACACAAGCAAATAAAGCACGGAGGCTTTAATGAAGAAATTTTTACCAACCCTTAGCTGTGTCACTATGCTGCTGCTCGGCTACAGCGGCCATGCTCTTTCGACACCCCAGGTAACCGGAAAGGGCGTATTGCCGATAGTAGACCAGCAGGGCCGCCAGCTGATATTACAAGGACTCAATTCCGGTAATGTCGCCAAGCACAGCGAAATGCGCCGCTCGTGGGAAACCGAAACCGATGTCGCCTACCAGGCAAAAACCATGGGTTACAACACCGCCCGCTACCTTATTTTCTGGGACTTGCTGATGCCACAGCGGGGACAAATCAACCAGGATTATCTCGATGATATCGAAGCCCGGCTAGAGTGGTATACCGACAATAAAATGCAGGTCATTCTGGATATGCACCAGGATGTCTGGGGAGAAAACTGCGGCGGCAACGGCGCTCCCGGCTGGGCGAGTATAGGCAGCGACGACCCGTTAAACGAAGGCCCCTGGTGGCTGAAGGTAGCCTCCCCCTGTGCCGTTGACTCTGCCAATAACTTCTTCGCCAATGTCGGCAATATCCAGGACGACTTCAGCCTGGCATGGCGCGCCGTGGCCGAACGTTTTGCCGGACACCCGGCGGTAATAGGTTACGACTTATTTAACGAACCCACCCGGTTGGACGCCATTGCCGATCAACTGGTTTATGAGATGATAGAACCGTCACAGAAAGGTTTACTGAACTTTGCCGTGATCGGCACCGTTTGGGTAGACGGCCACCCCTACAACATGTTCACCGGGCTTATCCGCAACATTATCCGCGACCTGGCCGCCAACATGGGCTTTGACGTACCCGAGTCTTATATCGACAAAGTGGCCCACACCTTAATTGCCCGCAACAAAGGCGACTGGGGCAACCTCAACGCGGTACGGGAATTTGAAGGCGGCGCATTGAGCGACCTTTATCAAAAAGTGATCAACCGCATCCGCGAGGTAGACAACGACCACTATATTTTTGTTGAACCTATGTCGGTCAGCGCCAACCACGGCGCACCAACCGCGTTACGCTACCTGCACGACCCGCGAAACGGCGAACGCCGCCTGGGTTATATGCCACACCTGTACCCCAGGGATTTACACGAGGGCGCCAGCTACCGCGAAAGCGATTTTTCCCGGGTAAACCTTTGGGAAACCAACCAGCACAACTATGCCTACAATAACAATATGGCCTGGCTGATGGGCGAATTCGGCCACAGCAACAGCGCCGAAGGCGGCCTGCAATACCTGAAAGACGTGATGCTGATGGCAGAGCGCAATAAACTCGGCTGGGCCTACTGGTCAAGCGATCCCGGCGGCTGGAGCCCGATTGCCCCGGACAAGGTTTCTGAACTTCGCAATGCCCAAGCCTTAGTGAATATTTACCCCAGGGCAGTTGCAGGTAGCATAGAAAACTACGACTTCGATGCCATGCAAAATACCTTCACCTTAAGTTACCGCAATAGCGGCGCCACAGGCACCACAGAAATCGCCCTGCCGCAGCGCTTTTACGCCGGGGAGTTTACAGTAAGTAGCAGCACCGACAGCAACTGGCAATATCAGCTGGACAGCGAACACAACATACTGCATATCAGCCATGATCAAGATGTTGATTTTCACCAGTTTGCCATTACCGCCACCGGCGGCGACCAGCCCATGCCCTACCGGGAGCTTATCAGCCGCAACAACGGTAAATGCCTGGACTTCTCCGGCACTTTGCCGAGTGCGGGTAAAAGCGCCATTTTGTGGCAATGTGAAGGCAAGTCATGGCAGCGCTGGACTTATGACAGCAAAGAGCAGTTCCTGCGCAGCTTCCAAAACCCCGAATATTGCCTGAGCCACGGCGGCCCCGAGCAGGCAAAAGACGGCGGCGTGGTAACCCTGGCCCTGTGCAGCGACAGCAATGATCACCGCTGGCACTACAATGACGGTGTTTTTGCCAATGCCCATAACCCGGATTATGTTTTAGACGCTTTTGGCACAGACAACAACAGCACCATAGGCCAATGGCTTTACCACGGCGGTAAGAACCAGAAATGGGACTGGGCGCAAACCACAGACCTGTCGATGCAGACACTGCTTGGCGGCATGAAAAAAGACCAGCGCTATTTCATGAAAATAAGCACCCGCGAGCATAACTGCCGCCTGGAATGGGACGGAGAACTGGAAAGCGACAACGAGCGCAATGCCAAATTTGATTGTAGCTCGCAAGGGGACGGCTTTGTTTTTACCGCCGCCAGCGAGCCGCAAAAGCATAGCGATAACTCGGTTTCCGTTGCCGGCTACCTCAGCATAGCAAACGGCAACTGCGCACTGGAATGGGATGCCCACCTCGATAACAAAAACGAGCGCAACAGCAAATTTGACTGTAGCACCAGCGGCGATCAAATCACCCTGACCAGTACCAGCGGCGGCAGCTCGCTAGTGGTTAGCGCTAATCAGTGTGGCCTTGAATGGGATGCTAAATTGAAAAACGGCGAACGCAACGCCAAGTTCGATTGCAGTCCCGGCTTTGATGAAATGCAGTTAGAGCAGTTCAGGGTTTATTAACCGCCAGATATCGACAGGTTATAATTGGTGAGCCTGTCAACTTCCGGAAAATAAAGTCAGATGCCCAGGCCTTGAATGATATATGTAAAAACAAGGCCTGATATTCATATAGGAAGCGCTCACCACTTGATCGAAACAATAACAGCAATCAACACACCTTCCGCAGTTACTATTCACCGCTATATTTCACATGGCTACAAAGCTAGCAACAGTGACTTTAGCCTGAAAAACAGCTCCTTAATCTTTAGATTTATCACCTTATGTACCTTAAGTGTTGATATTAACTATTCTGCCCTGACTGGAGTATAAAAAACTCAACGATAAGGACATTATCTCGGCATAATATCGGGCGGTTCACGGTATAGCCGAAGCTGTGATTACCGTTAGTCCACCCGCCTTTTGTTGCGTTTACAGCTTGCTTTGAGCCTTAGCCAGTATTACTTTTTGCGGCTAAGCACTCTCCAGCAGTCTTGCATCTCGTCTATTTTCTCCCGGTAGCCGATAACCTGATATTTAAGCCAATAGCACAGGTGCCTGATACCTTCACTGGTGTGCGGGGTGATGCACTCAGGTTCGCGACCAATCGCAGCAAGTGCATCGAACAAAAAGGCACATTCTTCACTGAACTTGCTAAAGTCCTCATTAAGGTTGGCAAAATCACTCGATAACTGCTCCCTTTTGATGGCATCTTCTGTCAGCGGTAAGTTTGATTCAGACATGATAATGCCCTCCCTTGTGGGTTAACGGCGTATTGCTGTTGGCATTTATGGTACAAGCTGTTGCCGGCTGCTTGATTAGGAGGGCGGGTATATTTTCTGTTAAGCTTTCTTTTAGATAAGCTTTAACCGAGTGAAACTCTGGCATATCATTAGGTTTAGCCATGATGGATACTCCAATATCTGTTGTGGTTAGCTGTCTCTGAGTGTTACCGCACTTAGGGGCAGCGCTTGGTTTGGCTGTTTTACGGTTTTAGGTTGACCTCCGGTGGTGGGTGGTTCAGCTATTAGTAATAGTACAAAATGCAGGGGAAAACAGATTGGGGCTGTAAATAATATTTATGTAAAATGTGGATACTGTATAAGCAACTGTACGACAAGATTAACCACATGAAAAATAACCTATAAAAACATTACAAATGAATTTATGACCCCGAAGGCAGTGTTTTTTGCGTATTGCTATGTGATGTCTGCCGCATTAAATATCAGCCTTACCTTATTAATTTTGCCGTTTGTCCCCCAGAATTGCTGGGACATCAGGGTGCATTTTCGTCCCTTTCTAAATAGATATGTTATACACGCCGAATTCGAATTCTCATATTCTTCCCTAATTTCGTATTCGCAACTTTCCCACGGAGCAGCCTTTAAAGATTCGATATACGCTTTAGCGCTATCACTTTGCAGAAAAGGCCCCTTGAAGTCTAATTGCTCATCAAATATTTCATACAGGGAATCAAACTCTTGAGTTTTAAAAAACACATCCAAATATTTCTTTGCTAATTCGATAGTGTTCATGTTTTCTCACCAACCCTTTGCTAAGCGCTGCAAACTAGCTGGCAAAAATAGCGGACAACGAACACAGCCAGCTGTTATGTGTCCGTTTGAGCCACTTGCATCAGAGCAATGACAAGTGCTTTTTATGATTTATATTCTCTTCTTTTCATGATATTGAACTATTTTTACAACAAAAAACACAGTATCCGTCATGGCTAAAAATAATAATATGCCAGAGTTAAACTCGGCTAAAGTTTTTTAACAAAAACTATACTTATCCGCCCCTGCTCATTACAGCAGGAGCCGCCGACAAACATAAATCACCTCCCTGCCAGGCGATAGCAAAACTCAACAAGCTTGTTCCGGGTGGCTGACAATTTTGTCAGCTATCTCTATTTATCTACCGCGGGCAGGCACTTATCACGCATATAGTCTACTCTTGCTTTCAGGACGCAAAGAAAAAGAGGGATGAAATGCTCGGGGCTGAAAAACTTTGCAAATTTAGAACATTATTGCTTAGCGGGTTAAGCGTTACCATAGCGGTTATTGTTGTTATCGCGGCACTGTTTCTTCATTACTCTACCCTGCAAATATCTTCAGCAGCACGATTAAGCCAGCTGCGCCTGCTCTCCAGTGAGATCATCTACCTTGATGAAGTGCTGACGATGTCCGCCAGGGTTGGCATCTTAAAAAATGACCATGTGTGGCGAGACAGATACCTGCAGCATGCAAAATTGCTGGATATGGCCATTATAAAAGCCATGAAGCGAGAGCCTGACATCGCCCAGGCGATACACGACACCAGCAAGGCAAATACCAAGTTAATCGCCCTGGAAACGCAGGCTTTCGAGCTGGCTGCACAAGACAAACACGCTCTTGCGACTGAGCTGCTTTTTAGCGCCGAATACCAACAGCTAAAATATGAGTATTCCAATGGCATACAGCAAGCTATAAAAACGCTGTTACAGCAGGAAAGCAGCTCTAAACAAAACCATGAAAATATGACCGCCATCTTTATCCAGGCAATGGTGATTGCCGCTATGGTGTTCATCTTCAGTTGGTGCTCTCTGGTATTTTATTTTAGAAGCAACGACTTGAGAATGCGCAGTCTGGCGGAAATTGATCAATTAACCGGATTGTATAACCGGCGTTTATTCTCCGAAAACCTGAAAAAAGAAACCAATCGCAGTGGCAGAGAAGGACGCTTTTTACTTTTGGTTATCATAAGCCTGGATCAGTTCAAACTATATAATGATAGCTATGGTCAGGCAAAAGGGGACAAGGTGCTTTCCTCTATCGGCAAAGTTCTTATCAACTCTACTCGCCGCGCAACAGAATTTGCTTTTAGAATAAGCGATGAAGAATTCGCCTTAATTCATAGTCTTGAACATTGCCAGGACGGCGTGGAAAGAGTGAAAACTATCTTTGAACAGATATCCGAACTCGATATCCCACACGAAAACAACTTACCACATAAAAAGGTGACCATATCTGCGGGCTTATCTTTTATGACACCTGACCATATCCGCAGCGCTGAAAACCTTTATATTGAAGCAGACCTGGCGCTTTACGAAGCCAAGCGCAAAGGCAGAAACCAGTTCGTAAAATATCCGACTGTGAATCAATCTGCCCCCTTCCCTTATGAGGTAGACAAAACAGCGAAAGTATAAGCCCCGGGGGCACACTAAGGGCGGTATCAATAAAAACTGTGATGGTGGGCAATGCCGAAACTTGCGGCACTAAGACGATTAAACCCGGCGATTAAGCCGCTATCATGCAACATAGATAGACCCAAACTGTTCGGTATTGCTCTATCCCTTTCTTCAGCTTAGGTTTTCTTTCATGCCTTTTCTTTCAGGGCTGAGATTTATTGCCTAGACTAAAACACAACAAAACTAATAATTTATTCAGGCAAGGAAAGCATCATATGAAAACCCCATTTTTGTTTCTCTCGGCCCTGGCTGCCGCTTCGCTGGTTATCGGTTGCGCAACCGAACAGGGTTATAGCCCCAGTGCCGAAAAATCCCTGATGACCCCGGCCATTGGCGAGGCCCCGAGCCGGATAGAGCTACCCCAGGCATGGAACGACGACATCCGGATGAAGTTCTGGTTCACCGACCAGGGGGCACGTATCATGCCCTACACCTGGTTTACCTGGCTGGAACAGCCAGACAGCCGGGAGTATTTCCGCAGCAGCGCCCACATGGAATTTTTACGTTATCTGCCGATGCCCTCGTCGCTGGAAAACCCGGCGGGGCTGCCGATAGGTTTTGCCCTGGGCAAAGACAGGAGCAGTGGCGAGCCCTGGATGGGCATGACCTGCGCCGCCTGCCATACCAACCAGCTCGACTATAACGGCACCCGCATGTTAATTGAAGGCGCGCCGACCCTGGCCAATTTCGTGCTTTTTTTCAGCCGCCTGGTGGACGCCCTGAACAATACCCACAGTGATGCCGCCAAGTTTGAGCGCTTTGCCCGTAAAGTATTAGCCGACGAATACAACGAACAAAAAGCACAAGCACTTAAAGCACGCCTGGGTCAGCTGGCAAAAGATCTGACCGAACGCCGCATGGTCAATGCCCTGCCCAAGGACTTTGATCCCGACTTTACCAGTTACGCCCGCCTCGACGCCTTCGGCAATATCCAAAACGCCGGCAGTGTTTTTGCCCTGAGAGATTTAAACAACGGCAACCCGCCCACCGCCCCGGTATCTTATCCCTTTTTATGGGGCACCCATCAGTCTGATGTGGTGCAGTGGAATGCTTCGGCCCCCAACACCCCGGTGATCGGGCCGTTAATCCGTAATATGGGTGAAGTGGTGGGAGTATTCGGCCACTTAAACATTAACAATACTTCCATTAAAGACCGGCTTAAGGGCGGGGACAGCCGCTATTCTTCCACCGTAGAGATGTTGTACCTGGGAGATTTGGAAACCTGGGTAAGGGATTTACGTTCGCCGCAGTGGCCACAGCAATACCTGCCCGCGGTTGATGCCGATACCGCAGCTCAAGGGAAAACATTATATAAACAATATTGCGCCAAGTGCCACCAGGTGATCCCAAGGGCTAACGAGGGAGAGAAATATATCTCGGTAAAAACCCCGGTGGCCGAGGTGGGTACAGATCCGGAAACCGCCTGGAACGCCGACTTTCATATGGCAAAATCCCTGTTTCTTGAAGGAGAGAAAAGCCAAATCTTAGTGGGTGCCCGTTTTAAAGAAGTGACCCCCGCCATCCTCATTCCCGCCAACGGCGTGGTCGGTCTGGTATTAAAAGACCCGCTTACCGCCCTTGAGGCCGGCTTAAAGCCGGTAAGAATAGACGGCAAGCTCGATAAAAGTGTTGAAGGCACCAGCATGACCGACCATCTTAAAGCCCATTTCAAAGCGCTTAAGGCCATGTATAAAAGCGATAAAACCGGCGACAGCTCGCAAAAGGGCGATGACAGGGATCTGACCGGCCTGGTATACAAAGCACGGCCGTTAAACGGCATCTGGGCCACGGCGCCTTATATGCACAACGGCTCAATCCCCAACCTGTGGGAATTGCTGAAAAAACCTCAGCAGCGTTTAACCAGTTTCTGGGTCGGCAGCCGGGAGTTTGACCCTGCCAGGGTCGGGTACAAAACCGATCAGGGCCTGTCCCTGTTTCGGGTGGTGGATGACAACGGAAAAATCATTCCCGGCAGTTCTAACCGCGGCCACAGCTACGGTTCGGATCTCAGTGAATCCCAGCGCTGGGCGCTGGTGGAATACATGAAAACTTTGTGATGCATTAGAACGAATAGCCCGGAATTAGCAAGCTCCGGGCTTAACACTAGCTCAAGTTCTTAAGCCAGATTAACCGATAACCGACATAACCAGCTGATCCCACCAGCTGCATTTAGCCGCCATCGGGGGTTTAGTCTTACCGCCAACCGCAGCATCAGCAGGTACAGCTACGGCAGATAATAAAGAGACAGTGACAACGGCTAATAATACTTTTTTCATAATTTACTCCAGATATTTGATTAATAATATGAATTTTGTGAAATGCCACGCAGGACCAAGAGCCTTCAGGTGTGTATTGCAATCCACACCTAAAGACCAAAATATTCCACAGGAGAATTATGAAGAGATTTACCGGGAATAGCAGAAAGGATTAACCCAAAGGTGCCCCGGTTAGATAAATTTATGCGTTAAGCTTGTTTGCCAGGCTTAATTGAGCGCTGCCGTGCAGAATAACATATACCAGATAAACCTTAAGCACGTGAAAGATAACAGCATTAAACGACCAAACCAGCTTAATATCAAGGCCGAACAAATGACGTACCAGGTATTCAAGCACGGTTAAGGCGTGAATAAACATAAAGACCGTCATCACATCATGTACTTCCACGTCCAGTTCCAGTGACTTAGACAAACCGGGAAAAAGCCGGCTGGTAAAAAATACCCGCACAAACAAGTAATGGCGCACAAGAATAAGAATATTAATTTCGATCAAATGCCAGTAAATTTCCGGACCGCCGTAACCGGAAACATACCAGTAAATTTCCGAGCCTAAAGCCAGCAAAAAGAGCAGCGCAACAGGTTTGCGATATTCCTCTTCTTTGATTATCGCTAATGTTATCAATAAACTCAGATAAACAAATAACCGGCTTGGCAGGTTATCAACCAGCAGATGCCAACCCGTTTCATCGGCAAACTTGCCGAGGATAAGAATCAAGACGATCCCGGCAATATTGATATTTTTTCGACTCAATAAAATAACAAAAGCCAAAATAGCAAAATACAGCCAGTCAAATAAGCGGGCATTACCAAAGGTGATAATACCCATGGCGATCAACAAACCCGCAAGAGCCGCAGTTAACGCTTTTTCTGACAGGGCTTTTAACAACATGCTTATACGCCGAAAAAAGCAATCAGTCCGTTTTTAAAGCGCAGCAAAATGGAGGGGTCCGCTTTACCTTTACAGGCCCGGAACCAGAGTTTGACGGTATCCATTTCCAGGGTGGCAATTGCCCCCGGGTATTTATTTTCGATAGCAACTATGGTTTCCCGGCTTAAGCCGATCCTCTGCCCTAATGCTTTCTGGCTCATACCTGAGTCCAGACGCATTTGCTTGAGATCATCTACCATCTTCGCTTTATCGTATTTATACAATTTTAAAATCCTTGTTAAAACATATAAGAAAAACCGCGGCCAAGATTTATGCGGTATTACAGCAGGCTGGGGATTATACGCGATTACTCTTTGAGCACAATGCCTTATTGCAGATGCAATAAGTGATATCAAGGGGGTAAAGAAAATAAATCAATAACAATCAAATACGTAAAGCATTTGTGTAAAAAACTGTAAATTTCCCCCGGGCAGAACTCTCAGGCTTTCTCATCTATAAAGATGAACGAATACCCTAGCTCGAAAATACCGCCTCTCTTTCACATCCATATAGGCATGGCATTGCCTGCAAGGCTGCAGGTACTTAACATTTGTCCGGAACAAAAATGTTGACCATTTATCCTGAAATCTTCGCACCTCCTCATCCATGAGGCCGCGAAATACTGTTCGTCCTGAAATCTTCGCTCTTCCTCATCCATGAGGCCGCGAAATACTGTTCGTCCTGAACATAAAAAACGGCTGTCGGTATTGGCCGACAGCCGTTTTCTTCAACAAGACAGGCAACTAGTCAGCCATATAGTTTTCCGGCATCTCTAATGCGGCCACGCCTGAGTCAATGGCGGCCTGGGCAACGGCTTTGGCCACCTTGGCACATAACCTGGAATCCATAGGTTTAGGGATAATATAGTCCTTACCAAAGGTCAGCGACTTATCTCCGCTGGCGGTCAGTACTTCTGCCGGCACCTCTTCCTTGGCAAGATCTTTAATGGCATGCACCGCGGCAATTTTCATTTCATCATTGATAATGCGGGCGCGGACATCTAAGGCACCACGGAAAATAAACGGGAAACATAAAACATTGTTCACCTGATTCGGATAATCGGAACGGCCGGTGGCGATGATCACATCATCGCGGGTGGCCAACGCCAGTTCAGGTTTAATTTCCGGATCCGGGTTGGAACAGGCAAAGACCACAGGGTTAGGCGCCATCAATTTCAGGTGTTCCGCCGTTAATAAATCCGGACCGGATACCCCGACAAAAACATCGGCACCGGCAATGGCATCTTCCAAAGTGCGCTTATCGGTATTATTGGCAAATAGCTTTTTATATTCGTTTAAGTCATCCCGGCGGGTATGGACAATGCCTTTAGTGTCGAGCATGTAAATTTTTTCACGCTGGGCACCACATTTGATCAACAGCTCCATACAGGCAATGGCAGCGGCTCCGGCGCCAAGACAAACGATGTTGGCCTGTTTGATGTCTTTGCCCTGGATGTCCAGTGCATTTAACATGCCGGCACAGGTAACTATGGCGGTGCCGTGCTGGTCATCATGAAATACCGGGATTTTACATCTTTCAATCAGGGCTTTTTCAATCACAAAACATTCAGGCGCCTTGATGTCTTCAAGGTTGATACCGCCGAAACTGTCGGCAATATTGGCCACGGTATTCACAAAATCTTCAACCGTTTTATGTTTCACTTCAATATCAAAAGAGTTGATATTGGCAAAACGTTTAAACAACAGTGCTTTACCTTCCATCACCGGCTTAGAGGCCATAGGACCTAAATTGCCCAACCCCAGAATGGCGGTGCCGTTGGAAATAACCGCAACGGTATTGCCTTTACCGGTGTATTTATATACATCATCAGGATTTTCCGCGATTTCCCTTACCGGCTCGGCAACCCCGGGACTGTAGGCGAGGGCTAAATCTATACTGGTTTCTGCTGGTGTAGTGATCTCCACGCTGATCTTGCCTGGCGTGGGGTGAGCGTGATAATCAAGAGCCTGTTGACGCAGATCTGTCATTATGATGTCCTAACGAATAAATGTTGTAATTTTAGGTGAACTTTTTTACTTTGTTTTCACCGTCTGAAATTATTATTTTTCTTATGGTTTTACATGGTATTGCAAATACCTTGACCATTACAAGCGTCTTTCTATATAAAAATATGCTGTAAGCTATAATTAATAGGCTTTAACATCAATAACTATTACAAAATTCTTACGGGAAATGACTCTTTTTTAACGAACTTATGTTAGAGAAATATTAATTACTGATCGGATGACTAACAAACTTTAAAGAAACTTCGTTTGAGGTTGGCAGGCCTGGGCGATTAATGAATATATCTCCTGCCATAAAGACAGGAATTCCGGTGCCAGGTAAAGCACCGGTGATTTTAATCTCAGCCTGAGCACACTAACAAAGCACTGAATGCACAAAGGAGAGAGTTATTCCTTTATGTGTGATGGCGTCAGGATCCTGAGCCAGGTTAAAAAAGTCTACCGCCAGCAAATGAATAACAAAGTAAAGAAACCCGGGGGTGAAGTTAATTAACGGTATAACCTCTCCCCTGCAAACAGCTGCGATAGGCTTTTTGATAATGGCTGTTCCCTGCAAGCTCCTTCGCTTCCAACGGATCAAACCCTGACTCGGTCACCGCCCACTGGTAACATTCAAACTTATCCTGTTTGCGCTGTTGATTCGATTGTCCGTTATTGGGATAGATCACTAAAGGACTGCCGGCCTCATTGACCTGTGTTGCCTGTGCCATTTCCGTTGCCCCGGCATCAGCTCCTTCGGGCTTTTCCACCACGACATAGCTGTCTTTTTCCTTTCGGTAATAGGTGGCATTGACATGAAAATAACGCTTTAATCCTAAGGTAAAACTGACATAACCCGGCGCTAAAGTCGTAACCCTGGCGCCAAGAGGCGCTTTCACCACCACATAACCCGACGGCGATGTCCGGTAAAAAACCCCGGCGTTAAAATAAAAAGGCGTGCCCCGCACCAGCAGCTTGCGATAACCCGGCGGCAATACTTTTACCTTGTGTCCGACCTTATGGTACTGATGCTTGTGGGCTGCAGCACTAGGGTTGTGATGCCCTTTACCCCTGTGTTTATGTTGCTCTGCCACCGCCTGAGGTAAATAAGCCAGCAGGGCAGATAATAAAAGAGCAGATACTTTAACCGTTAATTTCTTCATGTTAAATCTCCCCATTTACCCGGTTAGGAAAACGCAGCCTGTCATCAGCCGTGGCGCTTTCATTACATTCTCCCCGCACCGTCATGCCTGCCCTACTGGCATAACGCTCCAGTTCGAGATAGCCGGTAGTGCAATACCGGCTCTGGTTTAACCTTTGCTCTAATTTCTGCTGAATAACCGTTGCCAGCGGATTCTCCCGCTCCTGCTTTTCACCTCTGCCGGCACTTTTGTTCCTGCCGGCACCTTTTCCTCTTTTTCCCTGTTTTCCCGTCGCCATTTTGTCGCGTGTTTTGTCGCTACGGGCTGCTTTTTCCTGTCTCAGGGTAAAAGCAAACATCTTGGAATTGTCTTCCCTGATTTGGGTGACAAAAATTTCCTCCACCGACTTTTCCTGGCGGCTGGAGCAGGCGGATAAAAGGCAAAGCATACTGAGCCAGCCGCAAAATTGAGCTTTATTGATCATAGATTTACCCCCTGGTACTTTGCCTGTATTTTAGCGGATGCTAAGTAAAGAAATGTCAGCAGAGTTTAAAATTAAGTAAGTTCCCGCCTGATATAGCCAGCGGGCAAGGGCTGGCATTAATGTCGGCAACATCTACAAATAAATCATTTTTCCACTACACTTTATGGATATCGGTTCAGGTAAATAAGACCTCAAATGTGGATATTGACGACACTATAAATTTTGCTGACGAAGACGATGACGAGGCAATTTGTAGTTCTCATCCCTGGAAAGTGCTGATCGTCGATGATGAACCCGGGGTGCATGACGTCACTAAACTCGCCCTGCAAGATCTGATCTTTAAAGACCGCCCGCTTGAATTTATGCATGCCTATTCCGGCCAAGAAGCCCGGGATATTCTCGCCAATACCCAGGATATTGCCCTGACTTTGCTGGACGTGGTGATGGAAACCTTGTCCGCCGGGCTTGATACCGCCAAATACATACGCAACGAGATCAACAACCATTTGATCCGTATAGTGCTGCGCACCGGCCAGCCCGGTTATGCCCCGGAAAAGGAGATCATCCAAAACTATGATATCAATGATTACAAAAACAAAACCGAGTTATCCCGGGATAAGTTATGTACCACGATAATCTCGGCATTAAGGGGTTATGAAGATTTACTCAATGCCGAAACCTACCGGCTGGCCCAGGCAAAAATCATCGAAAACTCCAAGCACCTGCTCACTTCTGGCCATCATGATACTTTTATTCAGCGCCTGACGGAACGGCTTGATGATCTGCTGCCGCTCGGGAATATTTACGCACAATCCTCCCCTGAATTTATGCTGATGTCGGAGTGCGATCATGTGCCGCAGGTTTTTCAGCACAGCCAATCGATTACCGATCAGGCACTATGGCTGGAACCTTATCCGGCTATGGTGCAAGAAGCCGTTGACACCGGTGCCCTGGTGATCCGGGACCAGCATGCCCTGCTATTGTTTTACCAAAAAGATCAACTGATCACTTATCTGGCCTTGAAATACCAGGAAGAAATTTCAGATCTTGAAGCGCAAATGCTCGCGGTGCTAATGCATAATATTAAAATCAGCTACAGCAATACCAATCTGCAGCAATCCCTGACCGAGATGAATAGCCAGCTGGAAGTTAAAATCGACGCCCGCACCCGGGCGTTAAAAAAAGCAACCGAGGCGGCAGAGCAGGCAAGCCAGGCCAAAAGCCAGTTTTTAGCCACCATGAGTCATGAAATCCGTACCCCGATGAACGCCATCTTAGGCTTTACCCAGCTGCTACAGCGCGCACCGGATGTCACAGCAGCCTCAATTGACACCCTGAACAAAATCAGCAAAGCCGGCAATCATCTCATGGAAATTATTAATGATGTGCTGGAGATCTCCAAAATTGAAGCGGGGGCAATGGAACTGAAAACCATTTCCTTCGATTTAAACGACTTAGTAGATGATATCAGCCAGATGTTTAGCTTTCGCTGCGAACAAAAAAATATCAGCTGGCAGCTAATCCATGAAAACAACCAAAGTGTGCAGGTTTACGGTGATCAGGGGAAAATTCGCCAGGTACTGATTAATTTATTGGGCAATGCGGTTAAATTTATCGACCAGGGGGAAATCAAGCTGCAAATCACTTCCCCTAAACCGGATTATTATCGTTTTGAGGTAACAGATACCGGTCCCGGTATGAGCAGCGGTGAAATAAAAACCTTATTCTCAACCTTTACCCAAGGCCAGGTAGGCGCTGAAAAAGGCGGTACCGGACTGGGATTGGCCATCGCTCACAATCAAGTGAACTTAATGGGGGGTAAACTGGAAGTTGAATCGGCATTGGGCCATGGGGCTCGCTTTTTTTTCACTATCCCCCTGCCCGTTAGCCAGGAAGCCCTGGTGGAAAAATTATCGGATGAAATAGAAAATGTCCGGGTGAAAACGCCCCATAAGGTGCATGCTTTAGTGGTTGATGATGTCGAAGCCAACCGGGATATTTTAACCGGGTTATTGACTGAAACCGGTGTTGATGTGACCGAAGCCGTTGACGGTAAAGACAGCATAGAAAAGTTACGCAGCCAGAATTTTGATATTGTGTTTATGGATATCTTAATGCCGGTCATGCGTGGTGATGAAGCCATTAAAATCATCCGGGAAGAGCTAATGCTGACTAAGCTGCATTGTATCGCAATTTCAGCCTACAGCCTTTCCCATGAAGTACCTTATTATATAGGCATAGGCTTTGATCAATTTATCTCCAAGCCCTTTATGTTCAGCGAAGTGTATAACAGCCTGTTGACTTTTGCCCCCCATCTCTTTGAAAAATGCGAAAAAATCACCGATGAAGAGCCCGCTGAAGAGCTCCCCCCGGTAGCGCTTGACAAATATTCAATCGAAAAAACGGTCTATGATGATATTAAAGGTTCCGCTCAACTCAACAGAAGCTCACATGTCCGTGAAATTTTAACTCAACTTGCCGCACAATCGCCCGAGAACCAGGTATTAGCCGAGCATTTAATACAATTTATTGATAATTATGATATGGACGGCCTGCTGCAAGCATTAGAGGAGATCAGCTGCGATGAATGATCCGGGATTAACGGTTGGTAGCAAGGTACTGGTGGTAGACGATAAAAAAGAGAACCTGGATATACTCACCCATATCCTGGAAGGGGAAGGATACGAAGTCTCTTTTGCTATGGAAGGTGAAAAAGCCATTCAAATTGCCAGTGTCTACTTACCGGACCTTATCTTGCTGGATGTCATGATGCCGGGGATCGACGGCTTTGAAACTTGCCGGCGGATAAAGGTACTGACAGAACTCAGGGATATTCCGATTATTTTTGTTACCGGTAAAGCCGATGTCAGCGACATTTTGCGGGCATTCCAGGTGGGGGCTATCGATTATGTCACTAAGCCGATACGCCATGAAGAGTTATGCGCCCGGGTAAAAACCCACCTGCAATTAAGGCGGTTAATGACCATCCGGGATGAGTTGATCGCCCAGATGCGCCAACAAAACATCCGCCTGGAAAAAATGTCTGTCGTCAATGAAGAAAAACTGGCACAAAGCGAAAAGATGAGTCACCTGGGGGAGCTTATCGGTGAACTTACCCATGAATTATCCACTCCGCTGGGCATTTCAACCACAGCGCTGAGCACCTTGTCGGATAATACTCAGGAAATATCCACTAATATCCAAAGTGATAAATTATCTAAATCCAAGTTAATCAAATTCCTTGATGTCACCGCAGAAAACTATGATATCGTTTTATCCAACCTCAATTATGCCATTCAGCTGATTAACAGCTTTAAAAAAATTGTCGTCGGTGAGTTTAATCCAAATAGCAGCAAGCTTGAGCTGGCTAACTTTCTCCATGATATTCTTCATATTCTGCGGCCAAAATTAAAACACATGCCCCATCAGATCAAGGTGGAATGCCCGGAAAATATCAGCTTAAATGTCCAGGCGGGGGCATTGTCCCAGGTGTTGATCAACCTGATCAATAACGCTTTAATCCATGCCTTTGAAGAAACAACCGCCGGTGAAGTGGCGATCAAAGCCAGCACCCAGGCCGAAAAGTTACATCTAAGTGTTGCCGATAATGGCCGCGGCATCGGGGATGAAAATCTTGAGCATATTTTTGATAAATACTTTACCAGTAAAGCCGATGAAGGGGGCTCGGGCTTAGGCCTGTTTATCGTGAAAAAAATTGTCACCGAATCCCTTGGCGGCGAAATAAGCTGTCAGAGTTCCCCGGCGGGCTCTTGTTTTGAGGTCATAATCCCCTTAACCTCCCCCTGATTCACGGTAAGTGCTCCACATCAAAACAAGCTTAAGCGGCAATCCGGGGCAAAATCAGGGTAAAGGTTGTCCCCTTGCCTAGTTCGCTGCTGACACTGATCTCTCCCGCCAGCACGTTAATAATGATGTTATAGACGATATTCAGGCCGAGTCCACTGCCCCCTTTACCCAGCTTAGTGGTATAAAAAGGCTCAAAAATCCGGTTAACCCTGTCCTGCTCGATACCGCAGCCATTATCCTTGTAAATCAGTTTCACCTTATCCTCTCCCTGCGCATAAGCCTTGAGGGACATTTTCCCGTTTTCGGTATTTTCAAAGGCATGCACCATGGAATTATTGACAAAATTTGCGATCACCTGCCCCAGGGGCCCGGGATAACTGTCCATGGCGATATCCGCTTCAATATCCGCCTCAAGACACAAGTGATTCTGTTTCAGCATAGGACTCATGGTTTTGATAACATCTTCCAGGGCTTTTTTTAATTCAAACTTACGTTTTCGATCGCTGGTCTGATCCGTTGACACCTGTTTAAAACTGCCGATAAGCTCAGTGGCTTTATATATGTTCAGTTCAATAAGGTCGGCTTCATCTATGGCCTGCTGCAGTGACTCTTCCAGGGTAGATTTTTTTAATGTCCCTTGTTCAAATGCCTGCTTTAACTTCACCATGCGTTCTTTTAAAGAAGAGGATGCCACCAGGCTATTGCCTATCGGGGTATTTAATTCATGGGATACGCCGGCCACCAGGCTCCCCAGGGCAGCCATCTTTTCGGCATGTATCAATTGTGTTTGGGTTTTTTGTAATTGCTCGGTCTTTTCGTTCACCTTTTGGCTGATACGTTCGTTTTGCAACGCCTGTATCCAGGTCAGCGCCGACAAAAGTAAGGTGATAACACTGCCCCCCAACATAATAGCCGTAGCCAAGACGATATCGGGACCGCCTTTATAACTGTCGTGCACTTGCCAGTTGAAATACCATTCCTTGCCAACCCCCATAATACGCAACACTTTTTCTGCTTTAATCTCTCCCTGGTTAACCGGATTAAGCTGCGGCATCAATAAAAGCTCCTGATTTTCCAGCAACAGGGAAATGTTCAGTCCCCCGGGCACATATAAATCGATCAAGCCGTCAAGCAGATTGGAAATATCCACAGTAGATAATAAAACGCCGCTGGCAACCCCGCTTTGCAGGGCAAAACCCAAAATAACCTTATAGTTATCATCCCCCGCTTTAAAAATGGGGCCAACGATCGTTTTCTCCGGCGATAAAAAAGCCCGCTGCAAAGTGACGTCTATTTCCGGAATATCGGGTAAAGGGTAATTGGCCTGCCATAACTCCTGGCCCCCGGCGGCTAAGTCCACCACCCTACCCCCTTTCGCCGTGGGGACAACAAAGGCAATGGATAAAGTGCGTATGGTATCTTCGGTTTGTTCGATAAGCTTGATTGCCGCCTCGAATTCTTCCTGGCTGATATCGCCGGTTGCATAATAAAGTGAAGTGATACCTTTAAAGGTTTCTTTTTCCCTGTCTAACCAGCTGATAAAAATATTGCTGATTTGCTCTGCCTGGCGAAAACCGTCATTGAGCCAACTCTGTTCGGCCGCCTCGCGGACTTTAAAAGAAGTGAAGATGCTGGTTGAAATGCCTAACAGCAGCATCAGGGCAACGGCAACTAAATACATGATATTAAAACGCTTCATTGAGTTTTAATTCACTTCTAAAATTTCTTTGTAACCATAAGGGGCAAAGACATCAATATAGTCAAAATCATCTATGGTATCCCGGGTGAGTATTTTAAGTTTAGGAGTGACTTCATGATAATGAAGTTTTTTTTCCAATAACTTTACCGCCATATCTATGGCAAGCTTGCCTTGAAGTACCGGAGATGCGGTAATGGCCCCGCTGACGGTACCGCGTTTCATTTCCCGGTAAACCTGGGCCGTCAGGTTTAAAGACAATAAAGCCACCTCCTCCTCCAGCGACATACGTTTCAGCAAATCACTGGCAATTTCCGCGACATAGCCCGACGTCACCAGCACATCCAGATCCAGATTACGGTTGAGAAAATGCGACAAAGCCTGCTGCACTTCCTCATATTCATGCCGGGTATAATGCATCCCGAGTAAAGTTATTTTTTCCCTCTGATATTGGGCCAAAAAACCCTGTTGATATTGCTGGGCAAGGGCTGAAGCTTCCGGCCCGGGAAACAGGCCCACCTTTAACTTAGCCGCCGCTTGTCCGCTTACTTGCCGGTTAAGGTGATCAGCGATCAATTTACCGCTTTCACTTGCCTGAGGAATAACATTGGCATTAATAAAGACATTTTTTACCGGGTAACCCAAGGCAATAATCGGCACATTAAAGACCTTGCCTTTGTCGGACTGATCATAGACTCCGCCAAGGATAATGGCCTGACTCGACTTGCGACACAGATCCAGGTAGGCCCGCTGCTTGTCATCCCCGGCAAACGCACCTATCTGAAAGATCTTCAAACTTATACCCAGCTTACGTGCCTGTTTGCTTAAACCATAATTAATGGAAAACCAATATGAGGTATCCAGCACAGGCACTATCGCACAAAGGCGCCAGGGTTGCCTGGCCCGCTTTAACCAGGTATAACTCATGCTTTCATCTGCTTTACCGTCTAGAAGCAGCTCGGGTGCAAGTTTGCTTTCAAAGGCCTCCCCCCGGGTAAAGCAGCAAAAAAATGACAAAAGAAGCATCAGCTTTACCGCCCGCAGACAAAAAACCGTTATCCCCCCTGAGAGACCCATAAAGACATTTCCCCTCAACTATTTGTATTAATTATTACCCTTAGCTTTAAAAAGACAAGAACAGACAAGCGATGCCTGCGGACAGAAAATGATTTAGTTGATCACATCATCAACCTGGGACAATAAGCTTTCCCGATATTGGATGCTGCGTTTGTTAAGAATAGTGACATTGACAATTTGTTTTACCGATAAGGGATGTTCAATGCGCTGATCAACTATGCGCCAATTATTCTCCATAATCTCCAGCAAAACCGATGACGCCTGTACCCCGAGACCGTAATGATCAGGCACTATCGCAAAGGATCCCAGATTCAATTTAGTGGCCAGTAAAGATTTTATACCGACGATCACCGGCAGCTTCGAGCGGGTGATCAAAGGCAGCCAGGCTTTTTTCAGCGCCTTTTGGTTAATCAGTTGGTTATCATTAAGCAACCAGATAACATCAACCCCCTGGTTGATTAATCCTTGCAACTGGTGTTTTATTTTCCGGTTCATATTACGGTCTTTATTGGGTAATTTTCCCCCGACAAGTTCTATGCCCTCCGCCCGGCAATAAGCAACATTTTCATCAAAAATATCCTGCATCCAGCTACGGTATACCACCCCGACTTTTTTGATTTCTTTCTTCATCAGCAAACGCATATTCACCACACTGGTCACCAGGGGGATCTCATAGCGGATACCCGTGGCATTTTTTATAAAGGGAATAAACTTATCAACAAATAAAGCGGCCAGGGCAATGCTGGGAGGAAACTCCCGATCGGGAAATGCCTGCTGATATTTGGTATAAAGATTAACTGAGCTGTTACCGATTAACACTATCACTTTCGGCTGATGTTTTTCGATCTGCTTAGCGACATCGCCAACCCGGGTACCGGCATCAACAACCAACTCGTTAAAACGGATATCCCCTTCCAGATCATCCGACATGCCACTGACCACTTCGCTAAAATCATTGCCTGGAGCCCGCAATACCAAGGCGGTATTGGCAAAAGCCAGCTTGGTATTTACCAATACCAAGACCAGCAAGAGTAACTTTAACCATGTCGCTTTTTCTAATATCATGCTGTTTAATAGCGTCACTTTGACATCGCCAGCCATTGGTCTACTCCCAGCGTGGAATTTATCTTGTCGTCAAAACGGCTGATACAGCTCAGCAGTTTTTCTTTAGCGTTAACACCGCTCAGGGCAAGGTTCACCAGACTCATGGTTAAATTGGAAGAGCTTGCCACCAGTTTCAGGTTAGATTTTGCTTTTAACTGTAAGAAATGACTTTCAGACACCAGCACCGCCTCTACCGAGCCAAACGTCAGCAGCGGCAGTAAATCTTCTGTTTTCGTGACCCTTTTAAGTTTCACCGCCACCGGAAAAATGCCGGCAATATATTCTCCCATGGGTTTGCGCCCCAGAAGATCCACCACACCTATTTTTTTCTGTGCGATATCCTGCATATTCAACGGACGCCCCACCGAAACAATCACGTATTTCTCCTGTGTCTGACCGTTTTTCGCTCCTTTTAATACCGTGTCAAAAGAGCCCAGGCGTTCGATAATAGGCATAAGGGAAAGTACTGCGCTCGGGGGAGTATTTTTGATCTGCCGGCGAAAATCCTTGCCGCGTCCGAAAACCGTCACCTCTAACTCGGGACATATTTGTGAAATTTGCTGTTGCATGACTTTCGCCCGGACCTGGGTGGGAAGAAAAACAAATAAGGATTCAGCCTGCGCAACAAAGGAAAAGGTTAGGGTGAGAATAAAAAAAATGGCTTGTTTGCTGTGCATCACGAATATCGCAAAACTCCGGTTACTGATATCAATAGCTTGAGACAAACCTACAGCAACCGATACCAAAAGAACCTCAGCCATGACTTGACTGTTAACAAAAATAGCAATGCTAAGTATAGCACTCAGTTATGGGATAACGGACAGGCAAACACTTTCTGTCCCCTGTGCATGAAGATAAGCGCCCGGGCACAAGTTTTATCACCTCAAAAACTCACTTCCCCTTGTCAGCTCAGCCCAGCTGCGGCACACTAAGCCCCTTGAAAATCTTAGCCAAGCAATAGAGAGCCCCATGAGCGAAATAACCGTGGTAGAACACCAAATCAGTCAAATGTTAACAATGCAGGATGCGATGAATTCCCGCGTCAGCAAAACCTGGCGCAACAATAATTATGAGTGGTACCGGGCGATTTGGGTGGAATGTGCAGAAATGCTTGATCATCACGGCTGGAAATGGTGGAAACACCAGGAAATCGACGTTGCCCAGGTACAACTGGAACTGGTGGATATTTTTCATTTTGGCCTGAGCCTGCGTCTGATGTCCGGCAAGGATATTGCTGCCATCAGCACTGAGCTGGCACAGGAGCTGATCAAAGGCAGCCCGGAAACCGACTTTAAACTGGCCCTGGAAAAACTGGCCTCGGCGGCGGTCACCGACAAAAGCTTTGACGCTGTCGCCCTCGCCGATTGTATGCGCTTGATGGATATGGATATCGACGAGTTGTTCCGTCAATATGTTGGCAAGAATACCCTTAATTTCTTCCGTCAGGATCACGGCTACAAAGAAGGCAGTTATATTAAGGTATGGCACGGCGAAGAAGATAACGAAGTGCTGGCGACCCTGGTAAACAGCCTCAACAGCCAAAGCGACAATTTCCAGGCTGATTTATATCAGGCACTTGAGCAAAAATATCCCGGCTAGCGGCCACGGGCCTGCTCAGGCCTGAAACCCTGTTTCTGCTTTGGGATCATCCCTTTTATAGATCTCTGGCACAAATTCTGCTTATACATAAACAAAGTGTAGACCCTGTAGCAAGCGTCAAGAATTTGAATTGCCGGAGATGTATATGGAACTTATCCTATTAGCCATGATCAGCCTTATTGTTATTGTTGCCATGTTAGCCAGCCGACTAACCGACAATAGCTTTCCTTTTCCTTTTGACAGTAAACCTGTGATCTTCACCCCGGCAGAAAAAAACTTTCAGAACCTGGTGGAAAAGGCCTTAGGGCCTAAATACCGGGTGATTAACCGGGTTAAGTTATCGGATATCGTTTCCATCCGTAACGGCGTCTCCAACCGCGCCAGCCAGACCGCCGTCAATAATGCCGCCAACAAATACCTGGACTTTATTATTTGCGACCGCGACAGCATGAAGCTGCTCGGCACCATAGACCTGGTGGATACCCAGGGCAAAGGTTATAAAGTGAAAAAAGACTGGTTTGTCAGCGGCGCGCTTGAAGCCGCCTCTATCCCCCATATCCGCATCAAGGTTAAAGGCAGCTATAGCCTGGATGAGATCCGCGCCTGTATTAACAGCCGCATCTTAGGCAACCAGGCGCCGATGCCGAAAATGCGCGGCCGGGTGATCCCTGCGCCTATGGTTAAAGCCAGACCTAAAAATACCGGGGTGATCACCTCAGCGGCAGCCCAGGCAAAAGCCCAGCATGCAGGACAAATACCGGCGCCACAGGTAGCAGCCCTGCCCCACTAACTGAAACCGACCTAACCCTGAGCAATCCGGTCATTTAGCTTACCGGATTGCTGTCAATTTTTTGCCTTTCTCCGACAGTGAAAATCAGCAGATTTTTCAAACCAGCCAAGTTATAATTCTGCCACTAACCTCTTAATAATCCGGATGGAATTAAAAATGAAAGCAGGCATTATTGGCGCTATGGAGCCAGAAGTCGCGATATTAAAAGCCGAACTAAGCAACTGTCAAACCGAGGAACACGCTGGCTATCAGTTTTTCCAGGGACAACTTAACGGCACAGACGTAGTGATCGTACAGTCCGGTATAGGTAAAGTTGCCGCCGCCCTGGCCACCGCGTTGTTAATTGATAAGTTCCAGCCGGATTATGTGGTCAATACCGGCTCAGCCGGCGGTTTCGACCAGTCCCTGAAAGTGGGCGATATAGTGATCAGCTCAGAAGTACGTTATCACGACGTTAACCTGACGGCTTTCGGTTATGAAATAGGCCAGTTACCGTCAAACCCTGCCGCTTATACCCCGCACCCTGTCCTGGTTGAAGCGGCAAAAACCGGCATTGAATCCCTGACGGACATTCAAACCCTGGTCGGCTTGATCACCACCGGCGATACCTTTATGACCGCCGAAGAGGATATCGCCAAAGCCAGGGCCAACTTCCCGCAAATGGCGGCGGTGGAAATGGAAGGGGCCGCCATCGCCCATACCTGCCGACAATTTGATATCCCTTTTGTGGTGATCCGCTCTATGTCGGATATTGCCGGTAAAGAATCACCGACTTCCTTTGAAGCCTACCTGGAAACCGCCTCGGTCAATTCTTCGCAAATGGTGATGAATATGCTTGATGCGTTAAAAGATAAAACATTAACTTAACCTTTAAATCAACCTGAGTACAGGCTAAACCCTTGGAGAGCCCGGCGTCACTATGATGAATTTCCCGGAAATAACCGGCCTTAGTTTTTCGGTATTATTGCTTTTTAGTGTGTTACTGGTGAAATTCATCGTGACCCGGTTCTCGGATCCCCGGCCGCTGCATTATTTTCGTTTCTATTGCCAGCGCTTGTCGGATAAGGTCAATAACAGCAGCAACAGCCAAAATCAACAGCATATTGCCGGCCTGGTCGCCATCCTGGTTACCCTGAGTCCCTTACTGGTGATTTTATGGTTATTTGAGGCCTTTATCGAAGTCCCCTGGTTGTGGCAGGGTTTGCTGCTTTATCTCGCCTTAGGTTCATTAAGCCTGGGGGAAACCAGCCTTAGCGTGGCCAAAGCCCTGGCAGCACAACAAAAATACCTGGCACGGGAAACCCTGACCCCCTGGTTGTTACGGGATACCCGGCAGTTATCCCCTATGGGGCTGGCAAAAGCCTGCATCGAAAGCCAGCTATTGCATCACTGCGCCCAGCTCTTTACCGTAAGCTTTTTTTTCCTCATCGGCGGAGGACTTGCCGCCATTGCTTACCGGCTATTGCTGGAAATGCATTTTAGCTGGAATGTCAAACGACAGCGTTTCCTGCACTTTGGCCAGTCAGCCGATCAGCTGGTAAAAATACTGCAGTGGCTGCCGGTCAGACTGTTTGTTTTATTATTGTTGCTCTTTACCTCGGGTAAAAACCTGGTGTTATTTACCCGCTTGCTTAGGCCATATTTTTTCAGGTTAAACAACGATCTGCTGATTTATTGTTTTGCCCTCACCTTAGGCATAAAATTAGGTGGGGTAGCCAGTTATGACCAGCAAAAACTGCGCAGACCGGCCTTTAATGATCCCGGCAGGCAACCAGAGCCGGCCGATATTATTCACGCCGGTAAACGGATAAAACAGCTAAGTGTTATCTGCAGCTTTTTCCTGTTGTTTACTGTCGTTTTGCTGCTGGCAATGCCCAAGGTTTAATCACACAATAACAAATTAACTGCTACTTATGCACCGAGGTTATTATGAACAGCTCCAAGTGTTTTCTTCACGGCTTAATCGCCCTGTTATTCACGCTTTCCAGCCAGGTATTTGCCTTTGAAACCCAGCAGGTTTCCCAAGCGCAACTGATGAGTTTGTTAGCCGCTCCTAAAGCCCCTGAATTTATCGTTTTAGACGTACGCAGCCAGGAAGAATTTGTCCAGGGACATATCGCCGGTGCCGTTAACATCAGCCACGATACTTTAGCGGAAAAAATGACGCAAATAAGCCGCTATAAAGATGCTAAAGTTATTGTACATTGCCGCTCCGGCAGACGGGCAGCCATTGCCGAATCATTATTGATCGAGAAAGGCTTTACCGGTGTTCGCCACCTGAGCGGCGATATCAAAGGCTGGCAACAAGCCGGGCTACCGCTGGTGAAAACCCCTTAAGCATAACCCCATGACTGAACTGCTTTACTACCTGGATCTTTTCGGGGTTGTGGTGTTTGCCCTTTCCGGCGCATTAATGGCCGGGCGTTATAAACTCGATCCTTTCGGGGTAGTGGTGCTGGCCTCGGTCACCGCAGTGGGGGGCGGTACCATAAGGGATGTGATCTTGGGGGCCTATCCGGTATTCTGGGTTGCCAACCCGGTTTATCTCTGGCTGATTTTAATTACCGCTATCCTGACCATATTGATCGTCAGACGGCCCAAGCGTATCCCTAAACGGTTTTTGTTGATTGCCGATGCCTTTGGCCTGGCGTTATTTGCGGTATTGGGGACGGCAAAAGCCTTATCGCTGAGTGCCCCTATGCCGGTGGCGATAGTGATGGGTACCTTAACCGGTGTTGCCGGGGGCATGATCCGGGATGTGTTGTGTAATGTGATTCCCATGATATTACGCCAGGAAATATACGCCACCGCCGCCATGCTCGGCAGCTGTTTATATGTGGCGCTGGATTATTTTGCCTTTGGCCAGAATACCAGTTTGATCCTGGCGATTAGCGGCGCCCTGGCCCTGCGCCTGGCGGCCATTTACTGGCAGGTCTCGCTGCCCGCTTTTCACATCTCTGAAAAAGAGGCGGATAAAGGGGAAAAAAAGAACAAGCAATAGCCAGGAAGCAAGGAGTATTAAGCTTCTATGCCCCAGCCGTCGTTATAACCGTCAAACTTGGCAGCAATACTTTCAAACTGCTGCTCGCGCGCAACAACATCTTCATAGGCAGGCACCATAGACACAGTACAGTCAAGATCCCAGACATTCGGGGTTTCATCCGGGTGCAGGCTGACGCTCACCTGTGGCATGGTTTCTTTAATAAAATCCGCCATCGCCTTGGCCTGGGCCTGCTGCTCAAATAACTGGAAAAAAACCACCTCATGGCTAACACTCAGGTCAATGCCCGCCTGGTGCATTTCAGCCAGTACCTGGCCGGTATCATCGTCTGGAAAATTCATGCTTACTTCATTCTAAAGTCAAATCAATGGCCGCTATTATAGCCCTAAGCCGATGCAAAGTGCATATTTCCTTTTGCACCGATTTGATAGCCGAGCAGATAAACGTTTATAAAGCAGGATTAACGACTTGTTCGCGACAATGATAATCACGACACACCGCCTTGATATCTTTGCCCGCCAGACAGATATCCGGCGTGTCAGCCCCGACTCCGCCGGGATGCAAGGCCGATATTTTGGCTAATATCGCCGCCCCCTGGGTATTTACCGACAACCAGCAACCTGCCCCTTTGTGGTCAAGGTTAAATAACAGGCATTGCTGGTCCGATTCGCAGCTTGAATGCTCCCTGGCCACCCGGGCCATAGAAGCGAATATCGGCGTATTTTTATACGCTTTATCTTCCGTTTCTGCCAAGCGATCATCAACAGCCTCTTGCTGGTTAACTTCCTCATAAGGTTCAAGGACAAACATTTCTCTCTGCCCGTTCGCTTTCCTGGCTTGCTCCTTTAAGGCTTTTTCCTTTAAAGCACGGGCCCTTTGCTGATCCAGCTCCTGCTTAAGGGCAGTGGTTTGTGCCTCATTTTCTTTTAGCAGGTAACCTAAGGCTAACAAGATCACCATAAAACCAAAAATCACCACCAACAAACTGGTTAACCATTTGAGCATAACTTTACCTCATACCAGATAAATCAGGCGGATTTTCCCGGGTATTGTGCCAACATCAGGGCGATCGCCGTCTGGATTTTTTCCTGCACCTTGCGACTGTTATCTTCGGCTTTAATTTTTACCGGATAGATACTGCGCCACACCGAGCGTTGGTTATCGGGGTCGAGCAGGTCAAGGATCAAAGTGCCGACATCAAGTCGCCGCAATTTTCTCGAACCGGGATCCGAACCGGATTTCAGGCAATATTCGCAATATTTCACCCCGAGATTGTAACGTTTTAACGCCTGGTGATTTACACCGATTTGGTATGGCCCATGAGACTGCCCCTGGATCAGATGATAGGCAACCACAAGATCCGAGTGGCGGGCCTCAGTGTAGTGAAGTCCCGAATCATCCAGCACCTGCTCTAACGCCAGCTCAATATTATTACGCATCACATCGCTGATGTTTTGCTCTTCGTTCGCCACCGAGTCCCGGGGCAAAAAGGAATAGGCCCGGACACTGCCAAAATCAAACTTTTCCTGATAACGGACCCCGGCGCTTTTTTGCAGCGAGCAGCCGGCCAACAATAAAATTAATATCCCGACAATAAGAGGGTGAAACGACATATCCTGAGCCAAAGAAAGATCTAAGTAAATAAGCCTAGCCTAACCTTAACAGAGAAAATTACAAGAGGGGGCCGGGAAGCATTTCGTTTGCTATCAACTTCCCGGCAAGTGATCACATCAGGACGGCTAACTTGACCTGTTCAAAGTTAATCACCTTACCGCCGTATGCTTTGGCAAAGGTCCGGGCATCTTCCTGCTTGCTGAAGCTGGCCAAAGTTTTACCCATGGCACCGGTCTTGTTTGAACCGGCAACAAACCAGGCGCTTTTGGCATCGATAAAGTAACCGTCATCGGGGGCTTCCCAGGGCATTTTACTCATATCATGAACATACATGACACTGACATTGCGCTGGTTTTCCGGATCCAGGTAATAACTGAACATATCCCGGGTGGAGCAAAACTTATGCACGGTATTTTGCTGCTCCTTACGGTATAACTCACCCTTTGGCCCGGCAAAGTTAGAGATGATCATGCCGCATAAATGGCATTCCTCACCGCTTTCAATTGCCACCGCTTTTTGTACCATCGCCAGCTGCTTGTCATCCCCGCCGCAGGAAGCCAGCAAAAACAGGGACAAAAATACCGATAAACCTGAGCTAAATAATTTTTTCATAATTTCTTTTTCCTAAAAATAGCAATCGCCACAGATAACGGCAACACCACCCAAAGCAGTAGCAGGCCGAACAAAACCCCCTGTCCCATACTGGCATTGATCGCCACCGCCAGCACACCGTTAACATCCGTGCTGTCCAGGCCCGCCAGGTTCACCAGGCGGAAAATATCCGAAGGGTTAAGCATCATCAGCTGGGTTAAACCCTGCTGGCTTAAACCCTCTTCAATGCCCACCAGGAGCGCCAGCATCACCAGATCAAAGGCCAGGGCAAATAAAAACCAGACAATGAGCGCCAGTCCGGCGGCCTTGGATTTTTCACTCACCAGTAAACTTAAGATATAGGCAATAGCGGTAAAACTCAGGCCAAGCAAAACCGCACTGGTGATGAACACGGCAAAGGTTGCCACCAGCTCGCTGCTACCGAGATTGATATAAAGCAGCACCGCCGAGGTACCGAACCCTAAAAAAGTGGCCAGGGCAATGATGCTGCCTTGCCCGAGGAATTTTCCCAGCAATAGCTGGCTTTTACTTAGCGGATAGGTCAGCAGCAATAATAAAGTGCCGCCTTCCTGCTCGCCGACAAAACTGTCATAACTCACCAGCAAGGCAATCAGCGGAATTAAAAATACCGCCAAACTGGATAAACTGGCCACGGTTGTCGATAACGAAGTAACTCCTGTGGTGCCGGAGGCAGCGGCGCCAAAATAAGTTAATCCCACAGACAACAGCGCAAAAATCAAGGTAATGGAAATAAACCAGCGGTTTCTTAAACCGTCATGGAATTCTTTGTTGGCTACGGTAAATATTTGTCTCATGACCGTTTCTCTCTACTGGTTAGCTTGTGGGCGCCGCTTAAATAATGTTGATACACCTGCTCCAGACTGGCGGCTTCCACCTTAACATCGGTTAAATGTTCATAAGCGAGTAATTGCCTGAGGATCGCCAGTTTGTCCTGCTCCGGCACATATAAGGTCTGCTCATTAGCCCCGGACGGATCGGTTAAATAAGCCATCAGTTTGGCATCTTCGCGCACCGCGCCGTTAAGTCCGCAAGGCTTAATGGCCACCGGCAGATTGGCATCCCGGCGTAGCTGGGCCAGGGTGCCCATGGCCAGCATTTTACCCGATGACAAGATGATCGCCCGGTCAATATGCTGTTCGACCCCGGGCAAAACATGGGAGCATAAGATAATACTGGTGCCCTGGTTTTTCAGCTGGTCCACCGTCTGGTAAAACTCCGCGGTGGCAATGGGATCTAAACCTACGGTAGGTTCGTCCAGCAATAATAACTTAGGCGCACCGATAAATGCCTGGGCCAGGCCCAGCCGTTGGCGCATCCCTTTGGAGTAGGTTTTCACCTGGCGTTTCATGGCATGGGTAATACCCACTTGCTCGATTAACGCCAGGGCGTCTTTTTTATCCAGGCCTTTGAGGCGGGCGAAATAGGTCAGCACTTCCAGCCCGGTCAGGTGCTCGTAAAAACTGACATTTTCCGGCAGGTAACCGACCTTGGCGCGGCTGTGCCAGGCCGCTTTTGAGTCCGGCGCCATGCCCATTACCTGTACCTGGCCCTTACTCGGGGAAATGACCCCGAGGATCAGCTTCATCATAGTGGTTTTACCGGCGCCGTTATGGCCGAACAGCCCCAGTACTTCTCCCTGGTTCAGCTCCATAGAGACATTGTCCAGTGCGGTGAGTTTGGGGTAGCTTTTGCTGACCCCGGATAAAGAAACCAATGGTGCTTTATTCATGATAATTATTTCCTGATGCCGCAGCAGCCAGCTGCGGCGATGTTGTAGCTGAGTCGGTTACCCGGCGCTCCTTTGCCGGCACCGGCGGTAACATTAACGGAAAGCTGTCTTTAATGCCCGGCGGTTTTAACACCGGAAACTGGCGCTGCACCCAGCGCAAAATCAATACCGCCGGACTGTCCATCAGGATCTTCATTTCCGGATATTGCCAGATCAGTTTATCTATGCCGTCGTTCGGCTCAAACACGGTATCGCCGATGTTGTCGCCGTCCATATCCCAGCCGAGATAATTGCTCCAGAAGTTCCCCTGACCTTCCTGACTCCATTCCTGCTTTTTATTGGAGACATATTTCACCTGGGTAGGATTATCAATAAAGCTGTTGCCGTACACCTTAGTATTTTCCGACCCCGCCGTGAGATGAATACCGATTTCCGCCGACTCGACCTTATTACCCGAGATGGTGTTGTAGGCAGAGTTATAAACAAACAAACCTTTTCCGTCCCGTCCCAGCACCTTGTTTTCCGGCTTGGTCCAGACTTTCTCAATCACATTGTTTTTAATTTGCGAAGAGGTAATAAAATTCATTAAAAAACCGTAATCTTCGCTGTTGCGGCTGGTATTGCCCAGTACCTCCAGGTTGCGGGAACTCATCAGGGCATACCCCGCCCGGGTCCTGTGCGCCAGATTGTTGATCACCTTATTGCTGTGGGAGTACATATAATGCACGCCGTAACGCAGGTCATGCATGGTATTGCCTTTGATCAGGTTGTCCTGGCTGGAAATAATATAAAGGCCGTCCCGGGTATGAAAGATGGTATTACCGCGCACTTCGGCATGCTTGATGGAAGAGAGCTGGATGCCATTGCCCCGGTCCGCCGAACGTATGTCCGGGTTACCTTCAACGGTATTGTTCAACACGCTAAGATGTTGGCTTTTTTGCAGCCACATACCAAAACCGTCGCCTTTTAAGCGGTTGTTTTGTATCGTTAACTTATTGGTGGCCTTGTCGGAATAAATACCGGCGTTCTGGGCGGTCAGATCGTCTCCCCAGTTGATAATGGACAAGTTTTCTATGGTGATGCCGGAACTTTTAATGGTAATGGCATTGCCCTGCCCCCCGGCATCGATCACCGCCCCTTCAACTCCCGACAGCCGGATCGCTTTTTCGATAACAAAGTTACCGGTATAGGTACCCGGAGCCAGCAGCAAGACATCTCCGTCAGCACTCAGGTTTAATTGCTGTTGTAAATTGTCCCCAGGCGATAGCTGCCATTCCTTCGCCACCCCTTGCCCTGACAGCAAAGGCATCAGGAGTGCAAGCAGGAAATAAATCACTTTTTTACCCATACTTTCCCTGTTTATCAGTAAATGTTTGCCGGTTATCTTCATAGTGCTCATATTCAGCTGGTTAGTTGCCTTTTTCATTTGCGTTTTGCCTGCGCTCTCTATCTACGAAAATGAAAAGCACAAATGAAAAAGGCAAGGCAGCGTCCTGCCTTGCCGCTCAATCAAAGATTAAGCTTCTACCAGCATACGGCCACGCATTTCCATGTGCAGCGCATGACAGAACCAGTTACAGTAGTACCATTGCACGCCGGGTTTGTCGGCGGTGAAGGTAATAGAAGCCGTCGCCTGCGGCCCGATCTCCATCTGTACCCCGTGATTGGTCATACAGAAACCGTGAGTTACATCTTCCACCTGATCCAGGTTGGTTACCACAACAGTAACTTCATCACCCAGTTTTACCTTGAACTCATTCATGCCGTAAGTCGGTGCGATCGAAGTCATATAAACCCGCACTTTTTTGCCGTCGCGAATCACCTTGTTGTCGGTATAAACATCTACACCGTCACGTTTTGCCATGGCAATGGTTTCGGCAAAAATCGGATCGGTACGCGGCCAGAGTTTTTTCGGCTTCACTTTACTGCGGTGCACTATCATACAGTCATGGGGCTCGGCAAAAGTCGGGCCGTCATGTACCAGCTTCATTTCATCACCGGAAATATCGATCAGCTGGTCATTTTCAGGACGCAGCGGACCTACCGGCAGGAATCTGTCTTTTGAGAACTTACACAGTGAAATAAGCCACTTACCATCGGCATCCCGGGTTTCACCGGCAGAAGTATGGTTATGACCCGGCTGATAGTGCACGTCGAGCTTCTGACGGATGTAGTTCACTTTTTTGCCGTTATGGGCAGCAATAGCATCCTCTACATTCCACTTGGCAATCTGGCTGTCCAGGAACAGGGTCGTATAAGCATAACCTTTATTATCGAAGGCGGTATGCAGCGGCCCTAAACCTAATTCAGGCTCGGCAACGATAGCATCACGCGGCTTGATTTTGTCGTTAAACAAGTCATCCAGCTTGGCTATTTCGATCACGGAAACCGTCGGCGATAACTTACCGTTGGCGACAAAGTACTTACCGTTCGGGGAAGTATTCATGCCGTGTGGCGACTTAGGCACAGGAATGTAGCGGGTCAGTTTTGAACCTTTGCGGCCGTCCAGTACCGGAATACTGTTACCGTTATAAGTCTTAAACTTACCGGCTTTTACCGCCGCTTCACAACGGGCCAGGTTAAAGACCACCACATGGTCGCGCTCCGAGGAGATCATATCCCCCAGGTTCATGCCCATTTCCGAGTTATAACAGGTGGAAGCGAAATACTTGCCGTCATAGTCGGCATCGGTATTATCCAGGTTACCGTCTACCATGACCTGGAACGCCACTTCCATGCTCTCGGCATCAATAACATTAAACAATGAGCGGTAGCTGCCGACGTCTTCTAAAGATGACTTGCCGTCATTGTTCATGGGGATCTCAAACTCACCGTTACAGATCACATACTTGGTATAAGGCACCTTTTGTACCCGCAAACCGTGGATGGCCTGGACATTAGGCACAGTAAGCATTTTATCGGTTTTCATCACATCACAGCGGATACGGGCAACCCGGGTATTGGCCTTATCATTGATAAAGACATATTTACCGTCATAGCGGCCGTCTTGCATACTCATATGGGGGTGATGAGAATCACCGGCATGCAAATGGGCGCTGTCGCCTTTGATGCGCTTACTTTCATCCGTCAGACCCCAACCTGTGGCGCTGTCGGTATTAAACACAGGAATACGCATCAGTTCACGCATGGAAGGAATGCCCAAAATGCGTACTTCACCGGAATGACCGCCACTCCAGAAACCATAATATTCATCGAGTTCACCGGGGTGGATAACCGGGCTGTTGGCCACTTCACTGGCCTGCGCCTTGGCCATAGAGGCAAACATAGTCGCCGTCATCGGGGCAGCAACGGCACCGGCACCTAAAAGGGCGGTTTTGCCAAAAAACTTACGTCTGTCTTCATTTTCAACCTGGGTTTCATTTACCTGGGTATCTTCATTGCTCATCATGGTTCTCCAGTGACTTATAATTTATAAATATCAAGCTGACTATCACCTTCTTCGCTTATTCGGCGGTGACAGTGACGGCTTCTATCTGGTTTTCTTTATATTGACGTTGCTTACGTGCCCGCTTTTTCAACGGCGGACATTTTTGCTCGTTAAAGTAAGTGATCTGGCAATCCAGGCAGTAATGGCACTCCCGCATATTAATGGTGCCATCGGGATAAATCGCCTGAATTTCGCATTCTTTGGCACAGGTTTTACAAGGCTGGCCGCATTCCGGGCGGCGCTTAAGCCAGTTAAATAACCTGATGCTGTTGCTGGTAGACAAGGCCGCGCCCAACGGGCACAAATAGCGACAGAAAAACTTACGGTTGAATAAATTGATCACCAGCAAGAAAACAGCCCAGAAAACAAAAGGCCACTGGCGGTCAAACTTCAATAAGAAGGTGGTTTTAAAAGGTTCGATTTCGGCAAACTGCTCGGCCAGGGCCAAAGAGTCCAGCGACAGCCCAAACAGTGCCAATAAAATTAAATACTTAATCGCCCACAAGCGCTCATGAACAGCAAACGGCAATTCGACTTGCGGTATCTTGATATAGCGGGCAAAGACATTGAGTAACTCCTGCAGGGCGCCGAAAGGACATAACCAGCCACAATACACGGCGCGTCCCCACAACAAAATGGTCACGGCGGCGGCAATCCAGAGGATAAAGATCACCGGGTCGAGCAGGAACAGATCCCAGGAAAAATTACTCATAAAGGCCTGTAAAAAGGTGAAGACATTAACCACGGACAGCTGCCCGCCCCAAACCCAGCCGATAAAGACTACGGTCACCACCAGAAAGCCATGGCGGAAATTATGCAAAAAGCTCGGGTGGCGCACCAACACATCCTGGAAGAATAAGGTCGCCAGCAATACCGCCATCAAGCCCAGTAAAACAGTGACCTCCAGACTGTGCTCCTGCCACACTTGCTGGGTAAGGGTTAATTCGGGCTCAGGCAACACCACGGGCGGGCGGTGCACATATTTGTCCAAAGTGCTGTAATCGCCCTTAAAGCTGGTAAAAATACTGTCGACAGGTCCCGTTTGACGGCGCACCAACAGCTCCAACTGCCAGTCGACACCGGGATTAAACTCTTCGTGCTCGCGGATAATAAAGATCGACTTTTCACTGAAATCCGGCGCACCTGCGATGGTAATATCCGTGATCCTGTGATGGTCGAGATCGCGAAAAGCAATGGCTTCATCACTTTGCAGCAACTGGATACGGTCAAAGATGCCGCCGCGCACATAACCCGAACCTTTAAAGGAATAGCCGTTGCCCATCAGGATCAGCGCATGCTCCCCCGGCTTAAGTTCTTCTTTTAACCAGGCATATTCCTGATCACCCAAAACGTTGCGGCCGATGTTTTCAATATCGAGCTGGGCAAAATACACCTCGGCGAACATATCCTTTTTTTGCTCTGCTGTGGCTTCGTCGATATGCTCGGCTTCTGTGCCGACAAAGGCCTGATCTACCCTGGCCCGGTCCAGATAGAGCTTTCTGATAGAGCCGTCGCCGGTAAGCTGTTGCCAGTTTGCCTGTGCATAAACATCTTCCAGCAAGGTCGCCATCGGCTGTTTGATTTCATCACTTTCCTCGATAATGCCTAACGAGCGCGCCACTTTAGTGGCCGACTTGGTAATGGCCACATTCATCACCATTACGGTCACGGTAGCACCGGATAAACCGTCGAGATGGATCATGTCATCTTTTTGATTGCCACCGACTTTCAGGCGCTGACTGACATTTAAACCGGTATACTGATCCGCAAACTCATATAATTTAGACTCGGGAATTCCGGCAAGGATGATGGGTTCATGGTGCTCAAGCACTTTAGCCCCTAAATAAACCCCTTCAGCATCAAAGGCCACCAGCATATTGACCGGCTCGCCTGAATAGGCCGGGATCCTGGCAATATCATTGGTTTCAAAGGCATAACCTAAAACTTGTTCGCCTTTTAATATTTTCCAAACCGGAGGTTCACCGGATTTTTCACCTATGCTGGTTGCTTCCGGGAAAAGTTGCTTGATAATAGGCTCGGGCGCTTTTGGCGGGCTAACAAATAATGCCTGCACCGGCAGGGAAAAACTTAATAAGGCAATAACGCTCAAGAGTAAGGTCATTAGCCTGTTCACAAAAAAAGAGTTCAACATCAGATTAACAGCACCCTGTTCATCAACATTTTTTGTTTTTATTTCACCTGAGGTTCAGCAAAATAAATCACGGTAAAATGAAGCAACTGCGACAATATGTCACAGTGTATAGAGTCACCTGATGGCGAATATGATATGGATCAACAAATAACAATGGCGGCTATTGATAAAACAGCAGAGCTTGATCAAGAACAAAAAAAAGCCGATTCAGGCAAATGAACCGGCTTTTCTACAAATAAAAATGTTAAGAGAAGAGCACTTATGCTGATTACGCTAAGGTTACCTTGGCAAACTTACGCTTACCTACCTGGTACACGGCTTCACTTCCTGCGGTGATGGTCAGTTTATTATCCGAGACCTTTTCACCGTCAATTTTCACTGCGCCTTGCTTAATCATACGCATGGCTTCAGAAGTACTGCTCACCAGACCGGCTTCTTTAAGCAAGTTGGCAATGGCAATCACACCACCGTCGGCAGCTGCTATGGTTAATTCCGGCATATCATCCGGCAAGGCGCCTTTTTGGAAACGGTTAATAAATTCCTGGTGCGCACCTTCGGCAGCGGCTTCGTCATGAAAACGGGCGATCAGCTCTTTCGCCAACTCAATTTTTACATCACGGGGATTGGCACCTTCGGCCACTTTGGTTTTCAAGCCCTCGATGTGCTCCAACGGCTTAAAGCTTAATAACTGGTAATAACGCCACATCAGATCATCGGAAATCGACATGATCTTGCCAAACATATCGTTAGGCGTATCGGTAATGCCGATATAGTTACCCAAAGACTTAGACATTTTCTGCACCCCGTCCAAACCTTCCAGCAACGGCATCATCAGTACGGTTTGCGGTCTTTGTCCTTCGCCCTTTTGCAGCTCACGCCCCATCAAGAGGTTAAACTTCTGATCGGTACCGCCTAACTCCACATCCGCTTCCAGCGCCACAGAATCCCAGCCCTGCACCAGAGGGTACATAAACTCGTGAATGGCAATCGCCTGGCCGCCGGCATAACGCTTTTTAAAATCGTCGCGCTCCATCATACGGGCCACGGTTTGCCGTGAAGCCAGCTTTAACATACCTGCGGCGCCAAGCGGCTCCATCCAGGTGGAGTTAAACTCTACCCGGGTTTTTGCCGGATCCAGAATTTTAAACACCTGCTCTTTATAGGTTTCGGCATTGGCCAGCACGTCATCCTGGCTTAACGGCTTACGGGTAACGTTTTTGCCGGTAGGATCGCCGATCATGCCGGTGAAATCACCGATCAAAAAGATCACTTCATGACCTAATTGCTGGAACTGGCGAAGTTTATTGATAAGCACGGTATGACCTAAATGCAGATCCGGCGCCGTCGGATCAAATCCTGCTTTGATCTTTAACGGCTTACCTTGCTTTAATTTTTCTAATAATTCATCTTCCAGCAAGATTTCTTCTGCGCCGCGTTTTATCTCCGCAAACGCCTGGCTGACATCTGTCATTTACTCGGCTCCACATGGTGTTTAATTACAAAATAGTTGGCGAATTCTACTGCAATTTCCCCCTAGGATAAAACCCTATAGCTGTTTCCTTCGTTATTTTTTGGTATAGTTAGGATTACAGGATAGTGAACGAACAACAGACGAAGCAGTAATCTCTTGAATAATATAAAGAATTTGTATTTAGAACTCCCCAAGAAACACAAAGTTATTATTAGCTCCTTCAGTATTATTTTAATGCTGGTCTTGTTCGTACCCTCAGAAAAAGCCACCGCCAGCCGCCAAAACAACGCTAATGCCCTGCAGGTAGGCAAACGTTACCAGGTGAATGTACCCGGCCAGGAATTAGAGCTGGTCAGTTCAGCCCCTTCAGAAAAAAGCCAGACAAAAACCAGGGCAACGGCTGAAAATAATGTCAGCGATCAAAACCAAATAACACAAGCCCGGCCCCCTAAAGCGCCGGAGACAACGACTACGGCTGCAAGCCTTTATCCTGCCGGCAGCGTAGGCCCGTTTTTACCTCAAGAACAAGCTTTACCGGCGAAACATACAACAGCCGCCGAGGCGCAAACAGCAAAAATTTCCTGGCAGACGGCCAAAGTACGCAACGGCGATTCCCTGGCAAAAATATTGAAACGTGCCGGATACGGTGCTTCGGTCACCCATAAAATCATCAACGCCAAAGGAAAAAATACTAAGCTACTGAAAAAAATTAAGGTCGGCGACAATTTACGCCTGGGCAGTGATGATAACGGCACTTTAGTGGCGCTTGAATATCCGCTCTCGAAAATCAAGACTTTAGCAGTAACATTAAAAGACGATAGCTACCACGCCACTACAGATGTCAAAGAAGTGGAAATACGCGAAACCATGGCCAACGGCATAATTTCCAGCAGTTTCTGGCATACCGCGGCAAGTGCCGGTATGACTGACGGGCAAATCGTCAATTTAGCCAACATTTTTGGCTGGGATATCGACTTTGCCATGGATATCCGCTCCGGCGACAGTTTTCATGTCGTGTATGAAAAACAATATGTCGACGGCGAATATATCGGCACAGGCAATATTTTAGCCGCTGAATTTGTCAATCAGAATGAGGCCTTCCAGGCAATACGCTTTAAAGACGGCGAATACTATTCTCCGGACGGCAACAGCATGCGCAAGGCATTTTTACGGGCGCCGGTGAATTTTAAATACATCAGCTCCAACTTTAAACGCAAACGTTTCCACCCGATCCAAAAGCGCTGGAAGTCTCATAACGGCACCGACTATGCGGCGAAAAGAGGTACCCCGGTAGTCGCCGCGGGCAATGGCCGGGTCACCCATGCCACCTATAACAAGTTCAACGGTAATTACGTCTTTATTCAGCACGGCAACGGTATCGTCACGAAATATCTGCATTTCTCCAAACATAAGGTGAAAAAAGGCCAGCGGGTCAAGCAGGGACAAGTCATAGGTTATGTCGGTTCCACCGGCATGTCGCAGGCACCGCATCTGCATTATGAATTCCTGGTTAACGGCGTCCACCGCAATCCGCGTACGGTGAAGTTGCCGGATGCCCAGCCGATCGCGAAAAAATATAAAAATGAATTCGCACAAGTATCCAAACAACGCCTGGCAGAGCTTGACGGCTCCAGGCAGGCATTACTGGCAATGCAAGCCACGGAAAACTAACAAACATGAGCCAAGCTAAGTTCTATATCGGCCTGATGTCGGGTACCAGTGCCGACGGTATAGACTTGGCGTTAGTAGACTTTAACCATGAGTCTCCCCGGCTGGCAGCTAAATATTATCAGGCTTACCGGCAAGATATCCGCGAACAGATCATGGCTTTATATGTCCCGGGCAGCAATGAAATTGACCGGGCTTTTGCTTTAGATGTCTCTTTAGGGCAAATGTTCGCCGATACCATTTCCGCTTTCTTAACCCGGGAAAAACTCAACCCGAAAGACATTATTGCCATCGGCAATCATGGCCAGACCATACGCCACCGTCCGGGGCTCAAGGATCCTTTTACCCTGCAGATAGGCTGTAGCCAAATCCTGGCAACATTAACCGGTATCCGGGTGATTGGCCAGTTCCGGCGTAAAGACATGGCGCTTGGCGGTCAGGGGGCCCCGTTAGTCCCCGCTTTTCACCAGGCACTGTTTCCAGATAGCACACAAGATATTTTTGTCGTCAATATCGGCGGCATCGCCAACATCACCTATTTACCCGGCAACAAGGATAAAACCCTGCTCGGATTTGATACCGGCCCGGGCAATGCCCTGCTAGACAGCTGGTACCAGCAACATCATCAGGGGCGTTATGACGATGATGGCCGGTGGGGGGCTTCCGGTCAGGTCAATGAAAAGTTACTGACGGCATTGCTTGACGATGACCACTTTCAAAAAACGGCCCCGAAAAGCACCGGCCGGGAACACTTCCATCAAAACTGGCTCGCTCAGAAGTTAACTTCATTTGCGCTCAGCGCCAGCGATGTCCAGGCAAGCCTGACGGCACTCACCGCCGACTCCATTGCCAATGACATAAAGGCATTAAGCCAGAGTGGCACCGTATATCTCTGTGGCGGCGGCTGCCAAAACAGCTACTTGACCAGACTGCTCTCCGCCCGGTTAACAGGTTTTAGCCTTGCACAAAGCGACACCCTCAATATCGACAGCGATGCCCTTGAAGCCATGGCCTTTGCCTGGCTGGCTTTTGCTTTTGATAAAAAAATCCCCGGCAACGTCCCGGCAGTAACCGGTGCCTGCCGGGCATGCGTACTGGGCCAGGTCTTTGAACCTTAATAAGATTGTCATAAAGGCTAGACCTGAGATTATTTTACTCTATACTTAAGAGTTGACTGCTTAAAAAAACCACAACTTATGTTGCATTTCAAACTTGGTCGTGGTCAATTATTGAACTAATTTCATTTAAAACAATCTAAGCAGGTATACCTGTTGTGTACCAACGAACAAGGAGGAGCAATGGAATTTAAAGATATTCATATAGGCATGAAGTGCGGCAGCAAAAAGGGCAGTGGCACAGTCACCTGGATCGATGGCTCTACCCGTACTATTTATATGGCTGATACTGAAAACAACAACAGCTTTGAAGTCGATTTTGAGGAAATCATCGAAGATCCTCAGGCTCATAATCGGGAAGACAGATATTATTAATAAGAAAACCAATATGTGAACAGCTAACATCTTGAAGGCAATAAGCCAGGGAAAAGGCAATCAACCTCAATATTTAGCCACACATAGAGCAACAAAAGCCCCTGTCTGCAGAGGCTTTTGTTTTATCCGGAGCCCGAAAATTCTCCGTTACAGCTTAAATTTAGATAATTGTTTATTTAAGGCGTAGGCCAATTCCAGCAGATGTTCACTGACCTGCTTACCCCTGATGGCATCCTCGCTGGACTGCTCTGCGACATCACTGATATGCACCACATTAACATTGATCTCATCGGCGGCAACATTTTGCTGCTGGGCGGCGCTGGCAATCTGACAATTTAAATCATCCAGCTCTTTGATTTGCCCGGTGATCTCATTGAGTAAATCGGCAACATTAATCACATCTTCCGCTTTTTCATGGGCCAGTTCGCTCACTTCATTCATAGAAGTCACCGCATTACCCGACTCCCGCTGCAAGCTGTCCAGGGTAGCCTTGATTTGTTCGGTTGACTCCCGGGTACGCAGCGCCAGCGAACGTACTTCATCGGCAACCACGGCAAAACCACGCCCCTGCTCTCCTGCCCTGGCCGCCTCTATTGCCGCATTCAGGGCCAGCAAATTGGTTTGTTCGGCGATACCGGTGATCACATCCAGTACCGTGCCTACCTCTTTGGTTTTCTCGTTTAACTCGGTGATCATCCGGGTATTATCCAGCACTTGATCCCGTAACTGGTTGATGCCGGCACTGGCGGCGGTGACCAGTTGTAAGCCTTGCGATGCCCTTTCATTGGCGGATACCGACTTATCGGCGGCACTTTGGGTATTTTGCTGCACTTCATTGGCGGAAGCATCCAGCTCATTGATCGCTGCGGCCACCGAATCGGTACCGTTTTTCTGGCTCAGGACCGCCTCCCGGGTCAAGGTGGAAATCTCATCCACCTGGGTGGCCGAGCCGATAAGCTGCTGGTTCGCTTCGGAGATTGCCAAAAAACTTTCCTTGAATTTAGCCATCATACTGTTCAGCGCCTGGCTGACTGCGCCGAGTTCGTCCTGGCGATGCACTTTGATATCCTGGTTTAAATCAAGGTTTTTCTCAACGCTTTTAATGGTCTTACATAAGCGTTTCAAGCGGAACAACACCAGCCGGGTCAGGGCAAAGCTGAGCAGGACAAAGCCTATAATGGTCAAGACCAGCTGTATCAAAGCCGCATGGATGATTGATTCGGTAATGTCTTCTTCAACCTTGGACAAATCATAAGTGAGTTTTACCGCGCCTAAAATGTCACCTTCCTTGGCCTGGTGGCAGGCTAAACAGTCGGTGCCGCGATAGTTTTCACTGGCGCGCATCGGCATAATAAATTCTTTCATCGGCTTGCCGTCGCGCTCAATCGAATTAAAGGCCTTTATTCCCGCCAGGCCCTGGCGTTCAAATTCCGTGGTGGCGCTTTGATCGCCAAATCCTTCACCGAACATCTCCACCACTTTAGGAGCCCGGATAATACGTGCTTCCACTATGCCTTCCTGGGTAAGTATCTTATCCTGGATGATTTTCCGGTTAGCAATGGTCCCGGTTAACATCATGATATTAACGGAATCAAAATAATTCAGTGCCGTACTTTCCAGGTTTTGGGTCACAAAACCTTCCGCTAAATCCTTTTCATCGTGGTAAAAGAAAAAAATGGTCGCACTTAAAAGTACCAGGGCAATACCAACCAATACCGCATGAATTTTTTGAGCTATCGATAACTGCAGAAACATTTAACTTCCTTTTGAAAACACATACTTAGTTCCAGTTGTACTATATTATCAGCAAGACTTGAATAAAAGCGCTTATCTTTCTTTGTATGATCTGGATCAAGGCATAACGCAAAGACCAGCCAATCCCTGTTTACCACAGCCGCTATACTGATGATCCCGGATGAAAATGGAAGAATCCCATCGGGGAAAATAATTACTTCTGCCCGGGTAAGCAAAATGTTATAAACATAAATATGAATAAGAAATCTGATCAAAAAGCCCTGAATGAGCAGGACTTTTTACTTAATTACAATAACAGCCAGCAGGATGCCAAACGCTCTGCCATCATACTGACCCTGGTGGTGCTGTTTATTTTTATGATTTGGGATCTGTTGTTTCTTGGCTGGCAACATCCGGCTACCGCCAATATCTTATGGTCCAGGGCAATATTAACTTTTCCTCCGTTAGCCTGGCTCTATTATTGCTGTTATTCTGATGAGCTTATTAAAAGGTTCGATTTCTGGTGTTTTATCACCGCTTTTTTTATCGGTATAAGCATTCTCTATAATATCTACCAGTACAGTCAAATAGGCCATAACCTGCGGGTTGACGGCTTATTGCTGTATACCTTTGTTCTCTACATCATCCCCGGCTTCTTCCAAAAACATAAATCCTGGTGCGGCATACTGATCTCCCTTGGTTACCTGCTGCTAGCTTATGGCCTGGAGTGGCCGCATGAAAAGCTGGTCTATGGCGCCGTCTACCTGGGGATTTTTAATCTCGCCGGCAGTTGGCACAGCTGGAACAATGACCGTAAAACCAAAAATGACTACTTTAGCCATTCCCTGCTGAAAAAATTAGCACTGACAGATCAGCTCACCGGGCTCTATAACCGCCACGGTTTCGATGAAAAACTCAACCAGTTAATGGCAAAAGCCGATGACAATGGCGGCTTGTTAGCCTTGGTCATACTCGATATAGACTATTTCAAGCGTTATAACGACAGCCTGGGGCATTTGGTAGGTGATCAATGCCTGATGGCGGTATCCGCTGACTTACTGTCCCAAAGAAGAAATGAAAATGACCTGGTGGTACGCTTTGGCGGGGAAGAATTCCTGATGGTCTTTTACCAGGAAGACGGGGAGCTGGAGAGCTTAAACCGGCATATCAGGGAAATTTGTCCGGCAATAGCCGCACTGGATATCCCCCACCCGTCGTCGGATATCGCCGATATTGTGACCGCCAGTGCCGGCGCCAGTATTTATCGGGCGAAATCGGCCACCCAAAGAACCCAACTGATGCTGGCTGCCGACAGCGCCCTTTACCGGGCAAAGCAAGCAGGACGCAACCAGACGCGAATATCAGAAGATCATTAAGAATCAATGTGTTACAAATTAAAAACAGCCCCCCTTTTACAACTTTCAACAGCTTAAGCTCCAGATAAATTTAAAAAGTGCGACTGACAATCTTTTAAAAGCTAACTAAAATATTCTATCTGAAGAATAAAATGAACACAGGAGAGGTCTAGTGAGAAATATCAACTTTCTGGTGGTCGATGACTGCCCGACAGTGCGAAAAATAATGCATAAAGCACTTCGGCATAAATTAGGTGCCGAGAAGATATTTGACGCTTGCGATGGTAAAGATGCCATCAATGTCCTGGCAACGGAAAAAATCGACATCATCATTTCCGACTGGGAAATGCCAAAAATGAACGGCGAAGAATTATTGCTAAAAATAAGAAAAACGCCAAAGTTTCAGGATATGCCCTTTATCATGATGACTACCCACGGCGAAAGGAGCTTTGTCTTAAGGGCCATACAAAACGGCGCCAATCACTACCTGACCAAACCCTTTTCTTCGGAAAAACTGGAAGAAGCCATCAGAAAATCCTGGCACGGCAGCGACCGGCGAGAATGTGCCCGCCATGCCTGCCTGCCCATGCACAAGCTGATCTTAAATTCAGATCAAGGCGCTTTAGCCGCAGAAGCCCTGAATATCAGCCAAACCGGCATATTAATACGGCTTCCCTACAACGACAACATCCGCTTATTTGGCGAATTCACCCTGAAGATCGAATTTGAAGACGTGGAATTGCTTGATGTCGAGTTCAAGTCCTTAATAGGCCGTGTCGTCAGAATAAATGAGGCAGATTCTTATGATAATCATGAGCTTGCCTGTGAAGTCGGCCTGAATTTTAATTTCGAAAAAACAAACAAAGCCGGGAGCGAGCAACTTAATAATTTATTAAAATATCTGTCCACTTTTGGCCAGGAAGTCATCGCCAGCGCCAGCTAACCTCCTTAATAGATAAAGCTAAGTTTACAGCCAAACTTAGCTTCTGGCTGCCCGTAACGGGCGAAATAGCAAGCCTGATAACCTATCAGAGTTTAATCACGGGGATCTCTTCTCCATAAACCCAGCGTTGGAAAAACGGTGAGAGGTTACTGCCTGAGACCTGCTCAAAAACCCGCTTTAAATCATCCGTCACCACAGATTTTCCAGCAAAAGCAAGGCTATAAGCTTTTAACGCCTGCCAGAAATGTTTCTCTCCCAACTTTTCCCTGAGCAGATAAAACACCAGTGCGCCTTTGTTGTAGACAATGCTATGGTTAATATCCTGCTCGGCAATTTCTGTATCAAAGGCCAAGGGGGAATTACGCCCTTTTGCTACCGTTTTCTTTACCCGGGCCAGGGCAAGCTTGACTTCCCTGTGGTAGGCCTGCTCGCCAAAAAGGTGCTGCTGGTAGGCCGCCACCATAAACTGTACCAGGCCTTCATTTAACCAGAAATGTGAGAAACCGGCACAGGTAATACTGTTGCCCCACCATTCATGCGCCAGCTCATGGGCAATAAACCAATTTTCTCCCGGCTCTTCAAGCACGGTATGGGCAAACTTTTCTCCCACCATGCTAAAACCGGCGGCTTCCTGGGCGACAGTTCCCGGCACCACTACATAGCTGTATTGTTTGTTGGGCAAGGCAGTAGCGGATTTTTCTTCAAAAAAGCGCACCATATCCGGTACATCGGCAAAAACATCCTTAATTTTTTGCCGGTTTAAGCCTGAAAGCTGCCCGGGGCGGTAAAAGAAGTTCACCGCCTGGTTATTATAAGCGGTGCTTTGCTGCAGAAACTCCCCCAGGGCAAAACCAAAGGTATAAAGGGGAATCGGCGTTTGCTGCTGCCAGTGGCTGTGCATTTTTCCTGCCGTGGCCGGCTTTTGTGAAACCAGGCGGCCATTAGCTATGGTTTTGAGTGCCTTATCATGTACCAAAGTCAAATCGAAACTGGCTTTATCGGCAATATTAGCATGGGAAACCAGCCAGTTGCCGGTATGGTACACCGTAAACATGTGATCCGGATAAAAGCGCATGCCACGCTTAGGGGCAGCATAATAGTCAATGGCCACAGAGAAGATTTGCCCCGCCGTTAACGGTGAATAAAAATTTATCACCAGCTCATCTTTAAGGATTTGATAACTTAATTTGACATCATCCGATGAGACTTTAATGGCTTTTTTATACTTCGCCGATAACACCAGCGACTGCTTTTTAGCGGTAAGTTTTTTCGCCGTCACTATCACTCGCCCTGACACCGACTGTTCGGTCAGATCCGGCGTCAGGCGGGCGTCATAATGTAAAATATCAAAGCTGGAATTAACCCGTTCAGGCAATTTTGCCGCCTCAAGTTGAAATGCCCGGAGATTGAAACTCAAGAGAACAAACACAGCACATAAAAGGGCCGATACAGAAAAGGTTGAGAGCAAACGGCTATTATTCTTCATACTTTTGAATGCTTACTGAAAAGAAAGAAAACGATAGCCGGGATTATACCCAAAGACAAAAACAATAACACAGGGGGTTTTTACTTGATTTAACACATAAATATCAATTATTACTGCAGAAATAACAGCAATTGCCGATAACAAATAATAACATACGGTTAACATAGTTAACGGACCAAGTAACGGAATACACGATGAAATTTCCCACCATCAAACCGCCATCATTTCTGCTGCCGCAGACTCCGGTGCTCGCTGAGAATGAAAGACCGCCGGCCCCCGGCTACAGCCTGCGTTCCGTGTTTGATGACAATGAGGCTGGAAAACGTTATTTGGACGGCTATAGTTTACCAACAGCGCAGGTGAGTGAGCGGGAAAGTGCCACATTACATCTGGATATCAGCGGTTTTATGAACAACCTGCTCAGTCCGCAGAATCAATCAGGCTTTAATCTTCGTATTGCCAATCAGCAGGCAGACACGGTATTGCAAAGGTTGGACAGGGACCAACAGCTGTCGCTGAAAATGAATCAGGATCTGCTATTAGACAGTGACTTTATTGCCCTGGCGGCGGAGCTCAGCGATGAAGAACTCAATCAGTTTGTTTCCGTTGCAACTTCATTGCACACCAGCCCCAGTGAACGCCATCAACAAACGTCCATTTCGGGAAAGTCTTCATCCATCAAGAAATTTACCGAAACCCTGAGCGAACTTGACGGTGAAGATCGCAGCCAGGTATTGGCACAAGCAAGCTATTTCTCGAAAAAAGTGCCGCCGGCAAACAACGATACCTATGATATTCAAGGAAAAAACAGCGGCACCAATAATTCAGCGGCCAACAACCAGCTGCATAATTTCATCATGGCGGTGAATAACAGCGAAGAGCCGCGCAAGTTACTTAATGATTTAGCCGGTTATGATGAAGAGCAACAGGCCCAGCTGTTAAATGTACTCAGCGTATCTACTTCCCTGGGCAACGAACTCATCAGTCAACTTGGCGATTTCGAAAAAAAAGAACAAGAAATAATATTGGATTACCTCGGCGATATTGCCGGAAAAATCCAGCCGACGGGACAAAAAAGCCTGGATATGGCAGCATTCGATCCCTACATGGCGCTGGAAGAGGTCAGCCGGCTCGACAGCAACCGACTGGCGATGCTTGAAGATACCATAGGCTTATTGAAACATTATCAGTTTTCAAAAGAACAGCTGGCTGAAACCTTCGGCGAGTTAAAGAATATGGGCGAAGCCGATCAACAGGCCTACCTTAAAATCACCTCGACCGGCCTGGAACAGATACTGGGATTACCGGAAAGCGATGCCGGTGAAAGCGCCGAAAAAATTGATTTATACGAACATCCCCAGGCATTGGAGACGATAACGTTATTGCGCTCGGATAGCAGCATAAGGGAGTTAGTCACTAAATCTGCACTGGGCAACAAAGTACGTAATGAAGAAAACCAGCAGGTCTATACCTTAAAAGATCAAATCAGTGCCGAAAAAGATCAAAATACCATGATCAAACTACTGACCACGGATGCCTGGATACGTACCCAAAACGATAAAGACACAGACTCAAGCGAGCAATCTCATCGCCTTGCCGGGGCCTTGTTAGAGCTAAAAGCAGAACACAGAGATGAATTAGTAGAAAAGATAGCAAGTTATGCTGAAAACGAAGCCCCGCTAAAGCGTTTATCCAGGCAAGAGCTCAACCAGAGCTACAGCAATAGCTATGCCCGTACTTCGACTCTGGCCAATAACGGCGAGATCTTAAACTTACTCGATAGCGAACTGGCATGGATGGAAAATGAAGACGTTAACAATGCTTTTTGGCAAATAAATGCCCTGGCAGAAGAGCAGGGAGATATGCTGTTTGGCGTTATCGATGCGACACCTGAGTTGATCCGCAACCAGCTAACCCGGCATTTTGCCAACCGTGCCGACGGTGTTTTTAACGGCGAATTCGGCCGCAACCTGGCCAAAAATGAAATCGATGAGTTTATCGACTTTATGTTAAACGAACCCGACAAAGATAAAAAACAGGAATACATCAATGACATGACCGGACAGGATATCCCTTTATACTGGCAGCAGATGTCAACAGCGGGCTCTGATGAGCGAACAGATATCGAAAATCAGGCCTGGGAGACTTACAATAACGGCCAAGCTGAAAATCCCCCCTGAGAAAAGCTGAATACCACTTTCATCTTTGCCGTCACCCGGCCCTGGGCAGATAAGTAAGGGCGCCCGGCTGACGATTGAGCTTTTCCGGTAAATCCTGCGAGCAGGCATAAGGCCCGGGAGGCTTTCCTTTGCCGGTAAAAGTCAAGGCAGTTCAGCAGGCATTAAGCTGATTCAGGGTTTTGCCGGACATTTGCCGATAGAAAAAAGCCCGCAACTCATTATTTTTTAATGTCATCGCCCCGGCTTTTTCTCCGTTAAGAAAATGTTTGCTCCTTGCCAGAAAAATACTGGCTACATCCCGGGCATTTAGTCCCCAAAGTGTGCTCAGCCGTGCGGATGCCTGCCTTTACCAGGCCAAAAACAAGAGCGAAATTGCGTGGTAATGGCACAGGGCCCCTGCTGCTCCGCCAAATTAGTGCACTGATTTTAACTGGCAGTATATTAACTCACGCAAAAACAGCAATTGTTGATATCTTTGTCCCGCCTCCGGCTGCCGGTCAACATCTGCGGGAATTGACCAGGCAAGATTTAGCCGGAAGCAAGCCTGATCGGCAGCTAACCACAGCAGTGACAATGCCAGCGGTTTTAAGCTCCCGGTTAATATTCCCTGCCGCCGCCGCCCGTAGCGGAATGCCCCTGGGACACCATGGCTTCGTGCCCCTCCGGGTGTTCATGATGCTGGTCATGTTCAAGGAAATAAAAAAACCATTGGCTTTCGGGATCTATGATCCACATGATCAAGCTATGTTGCTTGTCATCATCTTCGTATTGAAAATTATAAATAATCTTGATCTCTTTGCCGTTGGCGCTCAACTCGGTTTTGTTTTCCTTGCGATACAGCCTTTCCCCGGCAAAGACAATATCAATATCCAGGGTTCGATTCGCACCGCGCGCCTTCCTGAACCTGAAACTTTGCCCCCTGAGTTCAGCATCATTGGAAATGGTGACTTGCAACTCAAGTTTATCCAGCCGTTCGACCAGTTCTTCCCGGCTTGTTTCTGTGCGCGTCCTGGGTGCAAAGATCCTTCTCATATGCCGGATCACATCATCGAACCAGCCAGACCTGACACCTGCTCTTACTAACATATAACCTCCGCTTGGTACCGGTTAAGGCACCTTTCATAGTAGCTGCCGCCATCGGCGGCAGGGGTCACCGGTCATAACCCGCCATACAGCTTCAATCTTAACGACTTACGTCCAATAACCCGGATTTAAGTAACACTTGCCGTTCACCGTCTTCGAGACCGAACAAGTTAAATTGATAACGACCCGCTTGAAGGTAATTTTTCCCTAAATCTATATACAACATACCATCACTGGTTAACTGCAAATCCTCAAGCTGCCACACCGGATCTTCTGCATCCCCTTTACTTAACTGAAAACCGTATAAGGGAAAGTCCATATTTATGATGTCGGTATCTATATAGGCCGACAATATCACCTGTTTATCATCGCGTTTAATAGTTATCGCCTGCTCGGCCCCCCGCAGCTCTGACAACGGCAGATTAACGACAGAAATATGACTGTCGGGGAAACTTTGCTGCGACAGCGTATGATAGAGATAACCCGAAGGCAAAATCGCTAACAGCAGGCTTGCCGCCAATGACCAGGCCGGTACCTGGCGCTGCCACCAGCTTTTATGGCTGCTGATCTGTACAACCTTAGGCTCAGGCGCAACATCGGGTGCTTCGGCAATCATTTCGAGTCCCTGGAATAACCTTTGTGCTAATTCCAGTTGATCCAGGCATTCCTGGTTAGACAAATAAAAAGCTTCAAATTCAGAGGCTTCTTCTTCTGTCATTTGCCGTAGAATATATCTTTCTATCAGCTGTTCTTCTTCCAATCTGGCAGTTTTCATATAGCCCTCCACTCCGGTTTGGACTTACTTCGCAATATTAGTGCAGGCAGGGAGCCGGTTATCCCACCCCAGGCAAAATTTTTTATCAGGGATCGGCCCCGGCCTCGACATATTCATTCCAAAGCTGCTTAAACCGCTGGCGCGCCCTGAACAATACCCGGTTAAAATGCAGCTCATTTAAGCCCAAATCCTGGCAAATTTGCTGTTTCTCTTCTTCTTTAATATAAAACCTCAGGATCAGCTCCCGGTCCCGCGGCGTTTTCATTTCATCCACCAGTTTCCTGACAATCAAGGCGGTGTTATAGCGTTCGATAATCACCTGGGGCTGGCTGGCGGGATCCAGGGTTTGTTCGGTATCAACTTCCGTGGTGGTTTTTTTATGATGGCTGCCCCGATAGATCATCAATAACTGGTTTTTACCTACCTGCACAATAAAGGCCGCCAGCTTGGCCGGATCCTTAAGATCCCCGCCGCGTACTTTTTCAATGACGATACGCCAGGTTTCCTGCGCCAGGTCTTCTGCCAGGGCGCGGTTTCTCGACCTGTGGTTCAACATAAACACAAGACCCCGGTTATAGCGCTGCACCATCTCGGTTTCTGCCGCCGGCTCGCCGTTTAATATTCGCGCCACCAGGTCCCGGGCAACTTCTGCTTCACTCAATTCAGTCAAACCAGGCTCCTCCCGGCCCCTGCAACACAAACCCGGCCCAATAGAAGGGGTCTTTCCAGGGCTTTTGCCGGTTCCTGCGCTGGTAGTTTTTTACCTCCAGCTTGGCCAGGCGCAACGCTTCCCCGGGGGCTTTTTTTTCTTTAAGCAAAAACTGGTAAAACGCCCCCATCAGCTTCGCCGTGGCATCATCCTGAACCGACCACAAGCTGGCCACCACCCGCCTGGTGCCCGCTTCAAAAAATACCCGGCTCAGTCCCTGCAGCCCTTCCCCGTCAATCAACCGGCCCAGGGCGGTTTCACAGCCGCTTAACACTACCAGTTCGGCATTGATATCAAGATTGATAATCTCAGGGGCCAGCAACAAGTTATCGTCGGATAAGGCATTGGAAAGTACCAGGCCTGCCAGCGCAGGTTCGTCGGTACTGGCCAGGCCGTGAGTGGCAAAGTGGATGATCTGATAGTCTGCAAGCGCCTGGGCCCGTAACTGACTTTTACTGGCATTTTTCCGGCTTAACAGGGATACCCGGTTGCCGGCAATTTCAATAATAGAATTCGCTTCTTTTTCGGTATAGGGCAATTCGCCGGTTTCAAATCCGACCCGCACCCGGGCAAACTCTTCATCAGCGTTACCCGCTTGCAACATTGCCGGGTTGGCCAGCAGCAAAATTTTATTGCCCTCACGGCTTTGCACTTCACGGTTTAATAACTGCGACAATACTCCCAAAGAAGGCATATAACTGACCTGCTTACTTTCCACTAAGCTCCCCTGCCCGGGCAGGGTTAACATTGACAGCGGCAGGTAGTTCAAGGCACCGTCCGGGACTATCAGTAAATTATCATATTGCTGCCACGGGATATCCTTGCCGAGAAACAGAGTATCGGAAAGTTGCTTAATCGCCTGTTTTTGCTGCCTGCTGCGATTACTATGCTGACTCCCCGGAGAGTCACGCACCTGCAACAACACCGCCAGCACCTGATCGGACAGCACCTGGTTCGAAGGCAGGCTATATAGCTCGATATTATTTTTAGCAACCGTCCATAAATAACTTTCCCCGGCATTGGTATCAAAATATAAAATCAGCGAGTTTAAATCTAAGCCCTGCTGTATTTGCCTGATATCCGCGGATTTAATTTCCCCGGGTTTATCATCGGCTTTTCCCGTTTGAAAGGCCGCTTCCAGCTGCTGTAACTGATAGGCGGTTTTTCTCGTTTCCCGAATGATCTGCTCCCGGCTGACGGCATCCGCCAGCTGGTGATAACTGATAACCTGCGACTGCAGGGTTTGCTGCAACTGAGCCCGTTTTTTTGCCAGCTCGGGGGGGACAGGCTTGGCTTTGCTGAGATCCCTTAACCATTCATTTAATGTTTGCGAGCGGAACATTTCCGACAGCTCAAGTGTCTCAAGCGCATCCGAGCGGGTATCGCGCATCAGCCCGATTTGCAGACCGATGATTTTTTGTTGTTGCGCCAGAAAACTGCGCCTGAGATCGCCGCGACTGACATGTTGCTGCTGCTGTTGGATATAGGCAATAACCTGATCAAGCGCTTGCACCGCCTGTTTTTTATTGCCATTGACCGCCTCAGCTATCGCCATACGATAACCTGTGGTGATCAAACCTGCATAATCCTTGAGTTCTTGCTGCAGCTGCCTGGCCCGGCGAAAGTAGGCCGATGACTCATGGGTTAAGCCATTGAAAAAGTATACCAGGGCGGACTGGCTATAAAGTCGGCCTTTAACATGACTGTCGTCGGCATCCTGTAAATAATCGAGAGCCTGCTGCTGATAGGTCAGCGCCCGGGCATAATGCTTTTGCTCAAGTGCCGTTTCCGCCAGCCGGTTATAACCGCTGCCGATATCCAGGTGATTGCCGGTTTGCTTATCATAGGCCAGTACTTCCCGGTAATAATCTTCCGCTTTGGCGTAACTGCCAAGACTATTGTGTACCTTACCCAGGAAATAGCGGATATTGATTTGATCCGCCACGGCATTTACCTTGCCGTAAGCCAGGTATGCCTCTTCAAAGACATCCCCGGCCAGCTCAAACATACCGGCATTTAACAATATCTGCGCTTTCGCCTGGAGCGCCCGGGCATGGAAAAAGACATAGGAAAATTTCACACTCTGGGTTAATGCCTGATCAACAAAACGGATGGCCTGATCTATATCTCCCATCCGTCCATAACTGCTGCCTATGCCGATCAGCGCCTGGGCTTCCAGGTTGGGCAACTCCGCCTTGGCGGCAAAAGATCTTGCCTGGTGATAATAATTAAGCGCCAATCCCAGGCTGCCGTGATGAAGATGAGACCAACCAAGATTGATCAAACCTTCAATCGTGCTGCGCCAGTCTCCCGAAGAAATAAAGACCTGATAAGCCTGTTCAAAATATTGTCCGGCCTCCCCCTGGCGCCCTTCTCCCCCGGCAATCAATCCCAGGCGGCTTAAAATTTTCGCCTGCATTAACTTATGCCCTTGCAGCTGCGCCAATTCCCGGGCCCGGGTTAAATAACGGGTGGAGTGTTCAAATTGTTTATTTTCATAAGCGATAACCCCTAAATCGAAGGTGGCGTTTAACCGGTATTGATCCCGGTCATTCTCACTCAGCGCTATCACCCGGGTAACAAACTCCTGCTGCACCTGGTAATTACCAAGCCAGTGAGCCGCCTGGGAGGCCAGATATAAACTTCTGATCTTGGCACCTTTCATTTCGCTATTAACGGCACTGAAGTTATCGGCCAAGGCAATGGCCTTGAGGTAAAGCTTAAATACCTGGTCAAAGTTTGCCTGCTGTTCATCAACTCTAAGCCAGGTTATTGCCGCCCGGGTCATAACCGCAGCAAAATCAATTTCTCCCTGATGGAGCTCTGAAGACAGACTTATCGCCGTTAAGGTATAAGAACCTGATTTGTCGGCATTATTGACGGGAGCAAGCTGCAGCAGACAGCGACTGCAAAGCTCGGCACTGACCAGTACTTTTTCCGGCAGCCAGCTTCTTGCCGGGATGCTGGCGGCAAACACCTCTTTAGCAGGAGAAAAAGAATTGTCGGATAAAACAAGTTTGACGTCGGTATTGGGCTGGCTAACCTCCAACACAATTGCCTGGGAAGCAGCCAGAGAGAAAGAATAGCGGTCCCGGTCCCCCACTATGCCGCTATATGCTATGCCTGGCTCCAGTGACCGGGCGGCTAACTTATCAAGGGCTTGTGCCTGCCTTCCCCATATAAGCAAAAGTAAATAACTCACTAAAACCAGAGAGACAGCCAAATGTTTGCCCCATTTATTAGAAAGATATTTTTTCATCTACATAGCGTAGATTACTTTCACTTTTAAAGAAAAGTTTGAAGGGTCAAATCACTTAGGGCAAGCCATTATCCCCCCCGGCCCGGAGAAAAATACTAAAAACAGCCGACAATTCCTATCTTAACGGGCATTTCTTGCCAGGTTATGACCGGGGTGAGATAAACGGACCTGTGGCAACACTAACTAGACATGGCCGGTGCTTATGCCTGAGGACAGTTAAGCCCCTGACAATGCCGTTCATTTTCAATTCATAGCTGAGGTACAGACCCATGACTGACACAATCTCCGCCGTTATTATGTTTTTCCCCGATGACAGGAAAAAAACAGCCCCCTCCCATTCAATCCTCGCTTGCGAGCGTCTTGAAACACCAACCCCCTTTGTCGCCTCTTTTGAGAAGGTCTCAGAGCATTTTCAGTCGCTGGGGTTTACCGTCAACCGGGCCGATGTTAACCAGTCCATCAGCGGTGACCTGGCACTTTTTAATGAGATATTCGATGACGATATCGAACTCTCCCTCCACCCCCAGACAGGGGATGCCGTGGTTTATTTAGAACACGACTTGCTTATCCCGCCGGAGTTACGTCATGACATATCCAGAATCGTGATCCCGGATGCTCCGGAATATTTTTTATAGCGGCGTTAACCGCAATAAAACAGCCGGGGAGCAATTCATTCCCCGGCTGCGGTTATAACCCCCGGCAAATCTCCCCCGTTTAGTAGAAAAACCAAGCACAAAAAACTTTTCCTTAAATAACAAAAAGCTTCACCACAAAGGACCATTTTACGGCAACAACAGCAAATAACACATGAGATAAAAACAATCCTGCCTGCACCTAGATCATTAAAAGCAGCGCAATCTGCCGGAACCCGTTTGAACACAGTCAACAATAGATAATTTCAGTTAACAGTACCTTTGTCTCAGTCCAAGTCCTATGCCTCGACCTGAACTGGGTGATGATCAATTTGAGGCATAAAGGAAGTCAGATAATGAAAACGCCTACTTTAGTAAAAACCTTTATTGCGGCATCCCTACTGATTACCGCACATAGCTCTATGGCCTACCCCAAGCATGATCCTAATGTTTATGACCTGGGCAACCTCTGGTCAATCACCTTCTACAACGACAGCGCCCCCGGGCACACCCAATGGGCCACCCAGAACATTTGCTACCTGCCCTATGCCGTGGTCGGCACCCATATCCGGGGGAAATGGTACTCCACCACCTACCCCAACTGGCACGGCCATTACTCCCAGGAAGGAGACAGCGTAAAAATGGTCGGTAACTTCTGGGGCGGTAAAGGCAATGACGGCATGACCTTCGATATCGTGACCAGCTCCCGCAACAACCTTGGCGCCGGCCACTGGAACGAATGGGGAGACAATGGCCGCTTCGGCCCGGTTTACGGCTTTGGTAACGCCTTATTCAAACGCATAGGTTACTGCCACAAGATCACCGACTTTACCCAGGCAGATGTGCAAATACGCTACTTAACCAATGGCGAACAAGCCATGTATCCCCAGCAAAGAGGTCAGGAAGACATTAAAGAACCCAGCCCTTATGAGAAGTTATTTAGCCAGGAGTTTGAGATCAGAAAATAACCGGGGCCGGAGTCAATTAACAGCAACAACTTACAATCAGGAGCACCCTGCAGATAAAAAGCCCGGATGCGGGCTTTTTTTATGCCAGAAAGAGTCAGGATGGCAGGCAAGGCTTTGATAAACAGCCAGTTGTTAAAAACTGAGACGCTCTTTTAATAAACTCGCATTTCTTCTTGAGATATCCAGCACTTTGCCATCGCTCATGGTAATAAGATAACCCTCGCTAATTGCTTCCTCTATCGCCTTAACCGCATTTAGATTCACGATATATTGGCGGTTTATCCGGAAAAAGTACTGCCCGGGCAAACGCGCTTCGATCGCACTTAACGATTTTTTAATAAAGGCATTTTTTTGTTCGAAGAAGATCCTGGCATAGTTTTTACAGCTTTCAAAATAATGGATCTCGGCCAGGCTGACCAGGTAACACTGTTCGTTATCTTTTAAAAAAATCTTATCGCTCATTTTCATGGCGGGTTTTGCCTGTGGCTCTAGCGTCAAGCCCTGCTTTAACTCGTCGCCGTTATCCTGTAATTTTTCCAATGCGGTTTCCAGCCGTTTGAAACTGATGGGTTTTAATAAATAATCTATGGTGTGATGTTCAAATGACTTTATCGCATATTCAGAAAACGCCGTGGTAAAAATCACCTTAGGGGAATACGCCAGCTGATTTAACAAATCAAATCCGGAGCCCCCCGGCATATGAATGTCCAGAAACAACAACTCGGGTTGCAGTTGCTCTATCAGTACCAGCGCCCGGGCCGGATTTTCCGCCTCGGCCATCACTTCAATCTCGGGAAAACCTTTTAACATGCGGATCAGCCCCTGGCGGGCCAAACGCGAGTCTTCAATCACAATAGCTTTCATGGCCGGCCTCCCTGGGAATTATCATCTTGGCGATAAATACTGTTTCGCCATTATTAATCTCTAAACTTGCCTTGTCGCCATAAAGTAAGCGTAATCTTTGCCTGATATTATCCAGACCTATTTGGGTACCGGGTTTTAACACTTGATAGCTTAAAGGTTTATCATTGGTTACCGTACATACCAGCTGCTGCTCAAGCACGTTAATATCAAGAGATAAAGTGCCGCCCTCGGGCAAAAGCTCAATGCCGTGTTTAATGGCATTCTCCACCAGTAAATGTATGGTCATCGGCGGCACTAAATAGTGCCCGCAGCGGCTGTCATCATTTAGCTTAAAGTTAAGCCGTTGCTCCAACTGGATAGACTCAAGGTCGATAAATTGCTCAATAATGGCCAGCTCCTGCTGTAGCCCGACTTTCTCATGCTGGCTGGTTTCCAGCGAATACCTTAATAATTCCGACAAGTTAGTGATCATATCATCGGCTTTTTGCTGATTTTCGTGGATCACAAAACGAATGTTGTTTAAGGAGTTAAATAAAAAATGCGGATTAAGCTGATTGCTTAAACTGCTCAGCTGGGCGTCTTTTAAACTGTTCTGCAAACGCAGGTTTTTCAATAAGGCAGCCTGCACCCGGCGGCTGGCCACGGTATAGTTGTAAATAAAACCCCAGCCACAGGCGATCACCTGGTAGGTAAACGCTAAAAACACCAACTGGCTGAGAATCACTTTAACGGCTTTGTCCGGCCCGACACGGGCCAGCTGAAGGTCTAAATAAAAAGATTTCGTCGCCAGGGTCAGTAACACCGCCACCACCAGACCCGCCAGGGCCGAATAGATAAAGACAAATGAAATAATTTTGGCAGTATTAAAGTCTTGCCACCGGTACTTGATATAACAACGGCGAAAACATAGGGCTGTCGGGGTAAACAAGCACATGCCGATCAGGTTCATTACCGTCAGGTTAAAAACATTATTGCCGTAGTAGCTGTGCATAAGAAAATAGGATAACACCACCAGCAAACACCCGGACAAATGGTATAACCAAAAAGTACGGCTTGCAGGCAGCAGGTTTTTTATAAAAATATTCAATACTTTCCTTAACTAAACCAAGTGAGCGAGCAACAGGCAAAAAAGTGTGGCGCCATTATAAATGGAACCACAGTATTAATACCATTGATGCCGCAGTTCTTTAAAACAGATCCCAGTGCTCGACGATTTTGCCTGTATCGTGATCCACACGCCATAAATCAACCAGGGTAAGGTTATCGCCGGCCGAAAAAGTCCACACCAGATCATCCGCCGCCAGGCTGAGGAAGATCTCTAAACCGCCCAGGGTGCGGCTGCTGACAAAGTCACGCAAAGCAGCGCTGCCGTTAGGCACCCACACATTGTGCTGCAAATAGTTTTCATCAACAAGCTCATCAATTAGCGCGATATTCTGGTTATTGAATAAATCCAGATAAAATGCCGTCACCATTTCCTTGTTGGCATCTTCCATTGCTTCCGTCATTAACACCTCAGCATCCTGATAAACATATAAATCGCTAAAGACCGAGTTACCGCTGACCGTGCTCGCCCCCAGCAGCATGGCGATATTCCATTGCTCACTGATCAGGCCGTCGGAGAATTTATAAAGATCAACCATGGCCGAGCCGGAGAATTCATTTTCCGGGGTATCGGAATAATGCCAGTGAACCGCCACGTACTCGCCATCGGCAACCAGATGTTTAATGGTGGCAACATGATCCGGGTTATCGCTGCTCAGTTGATTAAAGTAAGCTTGCTGCCCGGAAAGCCCGGCGGTTATGGCATCATTATGCTGAATAAAGTCCTCCTGATACAGGGAGTAAACCAGCTGAGTGTTGTTGCCATTGATAATCTCGGTATATATTTGCTCAACAGCATACTGGTTGCTGTCCTGGCACTCAACACTCACACAGGGTCCCTGGGGCGGGTTCTCAGGCTGGTCTACACCGGCAACTTCCGGTGATTTGCTGTCATTATCACTGTTGCAGGCAAAAAGGCTGACCAGTAAAAAAGCAGGGATAAGCAGTTTAATCATCTTCATAATAATCCTTTAGTTACATTAAGTTCGGTTAATTAAGTTCATAAAAATACTAAACAATAAGGCTATTTTTGTGTGTAAAAGGTGCCGAGTGGCTTTATTCGGGGATAAGCGGTCAGAAAACAATTTCTTGTGTGTTCGCTGCTGTCAGATGTTAAGATTTCATTCTTTTGCTTATACCGGCCGCCAAAATAAACCGATGACTTTATCTTTCCCCGATATCTTTGATCTCTTGCTGCGCTTTTTAGCCGTAGGACAGTTATCGCTGTTATGTTTATATATTTTATCCAACAGCCGGCAGTTAAAGGCCCTGCTCGGCAGCAGCCTGGCTGTTTGCTTATCCGCCTACCTGTTGCTGACCGCCCCGGTACCGGATCACCATTACGGCATACTCAGGGGCATATTATTGTTTTTTACCGAACTTACCCCCTATCTGTTGTGGTATTTTGCCTTTTCCTTGTTAAACAAGGGGTTAATAGGAGAGAACTTAATAAGTGAGGAGCTATTAAAAGAGCGCTTTCATCCAAAGCACTGGCCGCTGGCAGTTAAAGCTCTGGTAGCCGGGGCCATCTTGTGGTTTTTATACTTTTTTGGCTATTTACAGGGAAGAGGTTTGTTCCATGATATCAATCATGGCCTTCAGCTAATTTTGCTGCTGCATATTATTTTTATCGCCGTCAAAGATCTCAGGGATGATCTGGTGACTGCCAGACGTAACAGTCGCCTGGTCTTAACCCTTGCCAGCTGCGTATATTTTTCTTTAACCCTGCTATTAGAGCTCGGTGACGCTTCATTAAGAGACGCCACCGTATTCAGCATCACTAATGCAAGCCTGGTATTATTATCAACATCCGTGTTTGGCTGGTATTATTTCCGCGGCAGTTTCAAAGATATTTCCCCGCTACCAGCCACAGCTGACAACCAGCAAGAAATCACGGATGCGGCAGCACCTGAAATCCCGGTTGAATATCAAGCCATTTACCAGCAACTTTGCCAGCGAATGGCGGACGGCTTTTATATGCAGTCGCAATTAACCATCACAGCCCTGGCAAGCGAGCTAACGACACCTGAGCACCAGTTACGCAAATTAATTAACCAACATTTAGGGTTTAGAAACTTTTCCGATTTCCTAAACAGCTACCGCCTGGTTGAGGCCTGCTCACAATTGGAAGATATCGAGCATATCCGTAAACCGATTTTAACCCTGGCACTGGAACTGGGTTATGGCTCGGTTGCTACCTTTAACCGGGCTTTTAAAGCGAAAACCGGCAAGTCACCAAAAGAATATCGTGATCATTTTCAAAAATGATCCGCTTTTTTTAAAACCGATAAGCTTTAATAGTCTGATTTTCTTAACCTTTAAACATTCTCAAATCAGGAATGTATGAAATGTTTAAGTTATCAAAAGTAAAGGTTTTCTCCCTGGCTATCACCGGGATTTTCACAGTCATGTTAATATTGGCCTGGCCGGTTTATCAGACCCTGGCCCATAAAAATAAAATAGCCTTCCCGCCGTTTTACCACTTTATTGCCATACCCGAAGAAAGTCCCGGGGGGGAAGTGCTGTATAACCCGGCTTACCAAAATGCTGCCGAACAAATGCAGCCGTTATTAACCCGACATAAAGCCGCTATTAATGCCCCGGCAATTTCGGCCGCCGTGGCGATAGATAACCAACTCATTTGGGCCGGTGTTTCCGGCTGGGCCGATATCGAGGAAAAAACGCCTGTAACTACCGAAAGTCAGTTTAGAATCGGCAGCACCTCCAAGGCCCTGACCGGCACCGCACTGGCCAGAATGGTAGATACCGGGCAAATAGAATTAGACCAACCTATTTCAACTTATATGCAGAACTTGCCCAATCAGCAATGGCAGCAGATCACCCCACGCCAACTGGCTTCACACATGGCGGGCTTACCTCATTATAAAGAAAATACCGACTACCTCGGATTTTATAAAACCCTCGCTTTATCAACGAGATATGAGCAGGTATCAGATGCCTTATCGGTTTTTGACAGCAGCGAGTTATTATTTTCACCCGGCAGCAACTTCAGTTACTCCTCCCTTGGCACGGTTTTATTAAGTGCGGTGATGGAAAATGCGGCGGAGACTCCCTACCTGGACATTATGCAACAGGCTGTTTTTACCCCCTTAAAGATGCAAGCAACCATGGCAGAATTTAAAGGGGAAAGCTCAAGCAATCTGGCCAGCTTTTACTGGAATGACGAAGGGCGTAGCCAAAAAGTCAGGCAGTGGCGCAAAGTCGACCTTAGCCACAGACTCGCCGGCGGCGGTTTTATTTCCACCTCATCTGATCTGGTAAAAATGGGCATGGCGGTTTTACGGGACGATTTTATTTCCCCGGCAACCAGAAAGACCTTTTGGACACCGCAAACCCTGCCCGGTGGCAGTGAAGCCCCGCAAGGTTATTCCCTGGGCTGGCGGGTGCTCACCAGAAAAATCGATAACGAATTGGGCGAGATCACTTTTGCCAATCACGGCGGGGTCTCCAGGGGGGCGCAAAGCTGGCTGATGGTGATCCCCGAATATCAAATGTCGGTGGCGGTCAATATCAATGCCAATACCGAGGTTTTCTGGGATTTTGCCAAAATCTCAATGCAAATTGCCAAAGCCTTTATTCAAGAAAGAAAGGGCCTCTACAGTAAGACAAAAGGGCAAGTAAAAAATAGCGCAGGATAAGGCAAGGGGTCGGCACTTTAGCCAAAAAAGCTATCACTGAGGTGCCACTGGCCGTGCTCCAGATGTTTGAACAGTTACCCGGGAGTCAGGTGATCCCGGTTATCGCTATCGTACTGGCTCTGGTATTTTTCATCACCTCATCAGACTCCGGCTCCCGGGTTATCGACAGCATTACCGCCGGCGGAAAAATAAAGGTCCCGGTGCCGCAACGTATTTTTTAGGCGGCCGCAGGGCTTATTGCCGCCGCCTGATTATGGATTGGCGGCACCCGGGCCATTAAAGCCTTGCAGGCAGGCGCCATCTCAACCGGCCTGCCCTTTACCCTGCGAATGGGACGAAAAACCGAGCGGGACTGACCGGTAAAATATCAATCCAACAGTTCACCGTTAAAACCTTGTAAAATAAAGCTCCAATATAGCCCTTTCCCGGCTAAATTAACGCTTTAGCCGGCAACAAACACCATAAATCAAGACCAGGTTATTTAGCTGCTGCCGTACAAAGACCTGAATGAAGCGCGCTATCTTGTTCCGGCAACTTATTACTGAACATAAAGATGCCTATCCAGATAAACCAGACAATCTGACTCAAACCAAAAATTTCCGTAAGCACATCTGCCGGATAACAGGTTGAGATACCGGCACAACCCACAAAGACCCCTAAGTAAAACAAGGGTTTTGACAAAGCCCGGCTTTTCCATCCGGCCAGGCTTAACAATAATACCCATAAACCACCGACAAGTTCATTACCGCCGCCAATCCCCTCAATAAGCACCATCAAGGTTAACCACATGATCCGGGCCTGCTCAGGCTCGGTCTCAGCCAGCTTAAGCACCGCAGCCATGCCTATGTTGTCGATCATGCCGCTGGCAATGACCAAACCCACCCAGAGAAAACCAAACACACAGGCAAACCGGGATAATGCCTCCGCCTGTACTTTTAACCTTTCATGTAACGCCAGTACCATTACCGCCAGTAAAATACCAAACAACACATAAGCAACCAGGTTCATCACCGACAACAGCAATTGATTATCGGCTAAAAACTGAAATTTCAGCATAACATCGTCGCCTGTCGGATATTGCAAGACCGCCCCGTAAACGATAAAAGCCAGGATATAGATCAGGGCTTGAGAAATTGCAGCAAGTCCACCGAGTTTTTGAAGATTACTCATACTTTTTCCTTATATTTTGCTTTAATTTTTTTACCGGTATAATACCGGAGTGGTTATGATTGCCGGCCAAGTAATAAGATGGCCGTCTTAGCGCTAATACTGACGGATACTGGCCTTGGAGTCGTCCGAGACTACTAGCGCGGACACTTTTTTCACTTGTAATCGTCCTCATAGCAATACAAACGATGCCCTTTAAGACACACAACACACAGGAAAAGTGAACTTGGAAGATCTGCTGCTATTTGCCATTACCATGGCAACACTTGGACAAATAGTCCTGTGTATTCCCCTGCTGCTAGCGGATGCAAAACAAAGGCAAAGTAGACTTCCACTCACCGTCTATTTTTTTGCCAGCGCAGTATTGGCAACCGGCCCGGCAATTTATCTGCTGTTACCCGCCTGGTATAGTCTTTATATAGCGGCGGTATTTCCCGCCTGGTTCCTGCTCGGACCAAGCTTTTACCTTTATGTGCAGGCGCTCACCTCCAGCACGCCCTGGAAAATGCAAGGAAAACATCTGATCCACGTCATTCCCGCCGGATTCGGCCTGGCCATCACAATGTTGGTACTCACACTCACTCCAGAGCAGAGACAGGGGATTTTTATCGACGGTGCAGAGGCTGACTCTGGCCTGCCCCTGCTCACGGTCATTAGCATATTCCTGTCGCTACTCGTATGGATTATACAGTCTATCTTTTATGTCACCCGCATTATGATCTGCTTGTCCCGTTACCGCAAACAGTTAAAGAACTTGTTTGCCAACAACGACAACCGGGAACTTGGCTGGTTATACGCCTTATTGATCCTGGTCGTGAGCACCTGGATATTCTCCCTGCTGGCGATGATGTCGGATTTAGCGCTGGAAAATACGTTAACCAGCCGACTTGAAGCAATACTGTCTCTGGTGCTGGTGTGGAGCCTGGCCTACCTTGGTTTAAGGCAAAAACCTGGCTTCGAAGGCCGCTATGGTGACAGCCAAGTTCTTGAGATTAATCCCCTTGATGATAAGGAAGCTGCTCACAATGCCGGTCATACTAAGAAAATGAATGAAACAGGCGATAGCCAGGCAGTAAGCACAGAGGCGGGCAGTATCGAAACAGAGCAAGAAGAAACCGGCAACAGCAAGAAATACCAGCGCTCCGCCTTAAGTGAGGAACAGGCTTTGCGTATCGCCGAAAAAATCAACACGGTAATGGCGCAGGAGCAACTCTACCTTGACTCTACCCTGTCGTTAAACAAGCTGGCTCAACATCTGGCCATCTCCCCTAACTATATTTCGCAAACCTTAAACGAAACCCTGGACAGCACCTTTTTCGATTTTATCAACCAATGGCGCATCAAAAGCGCCAAGCCGATGATTATCGAGAATAAAGCCAACGTATTAACCATAGCGCTTGAGGTCGGCTTTAATGCCCGCTCCTCTTTTTATAAAGCCTTTAAAAAAGAAACCGGCATGACCCCCGGGGATTTCAGAAAGTCACATGCCGCCGGCACATGCGAACTTGTCGACTAACTATCTGTTCGTCAAGCCTCTTTATCAGCAGTAAAAGTTCCCGGAATAACGGCGTTCACCAGTGATTTAAATGACAAAACCCAGAGAAGTAACAAGCCAACCCAATATATATCGACGCTATCCGCTTTTAACTTACGTACTTTAGGTTTCATATACTGATATGGCAGCAGAGTTCGGTTATTCGAGGCTAATTGATGAATGAGCCCCTCTTCATGCCATATTGAAACTTCCGTCCCCACAGAAAGATTATTGGCAATGGTTTTACAGCGTTTGGCACTGATACTCAGGGCCGAAAAAGCATCCTGATCAACCCCGATAATAAGATCAAAATAAGTTGTTACCCTCTCGGTTTCTTCATTGAGAATTTCTTCTTTATGGCATTCGATAAAATCAATTGTGGCATTGTACTTATGCATATCGGCAATATCTGTCACGATATATTTAGGAATGATAAACGCCAGTACCGCAAGATTCGCCAAAACAAAAGCACAGATAAACAATATCCGACCTGCACCCTTACCTTCGGATGAAAATTCGATAAAGAAATCATCTTCGTCGTCTTCATCCTCATCTTCATCTTCAAGCTGATCCAGCTCACCGTTTTTATGCCTTAGCTCAAGCTCCGCACATAAGCGCTGATATCGTTCGGGATATTTTTCGGCATCAATATTTTCTTTGACATCGAGTAAATCTTGTGAAGAATATTTTGAATAATCAATCGGTACCATATTGCCCTGTCGTTTGAAGCAGTGAAAAGATAATTGTTAAAGTCTTAGCCCAGTAAAAGCAAAGCCTGCACAATAACAACAAAAATCAGCAACTTCAAATCAACAACTATTGGCTTCATCTTATCTCATCAGCCTTTAGAAATTCACGGCTCAAATATATCTTATTCATAAACCAAGCCGGGCTAAAGTCCGTTTCAGCCCAGTTTGCTGTTTTAAGGGATAAATGAAATGTATTTACAGCACATACTTGGCCGAGAACTGCAACCTGTCCAGGTCGCCGTCATAACCGTTTTCCAGCTCGCGGTTGGCCCGGATATATTCCACGCCGATACTTAAGGGCTTAATCGGCGAATAAATCAGGTTCAGATGAATACTGTCTGCAGATTTGGTAGCACTGCGCCCGGTATATTCGATTTTATTATCGGCAGAAAAAGTAGAATAACTTAAGGTCGAACGTAACTTTTCGTTCCACAGATGGCGATAGGCAACAAAGCCGCCATAGCTGTCGATGGCTTCAAGATCCCCCTTGTCATCCAGCACCGCATCACTGGTGATGGCCAAGCCGATATAACGCCCCATGCCCGATCCATAAGAGCCCATAAAACGGATGTCATCGGCGCCCAACTTAATTTTACCCGCAACGCTGACGCCATAAGCCGAGGTGGTACTGTCGTAGTTGGCATCATCAATTTTTAATTGCCGTAACAGTGCGGCAACGCTGAGCTGTCCCCACCCGGCATCATGGTTATAACGGGCAACCATATCCGGCAACGAGCTGTCGTCACAATCAATACGGCCGTTGCCGCCATTGTTCATCACCAGGCTTTCCGGATTTTCCAGCGAGAACTGCCAGTTGCCATAGCTGTAACGCACCATGGCCTGGCGCTCAAAAATAGTGCTTTCTGCCGGCCCCAAGAAATCCAGGGATTCGGGTAGGGCGCCGGTGTTTTGGAAGGTGGTCCAGGTTTGTCCTACCAGCCAGTTATCGTAGCTGATAAAAGCATGGCGCAGCCTCGGCGAATAGCTGTTGGATACCAGCTCATTGCCCCCCGGCGTGGCTAAAAAGTCCATCTCAAGAAATGTTTTAACTTTATGGCCGTCGATATGGGTCAGGGTACTGAAATTAAAGCGTGTCGCCCTGGTGTGGCCATCAAAGGTGGTGGCACCGTCTTCACAATCCTGGCTTTCACATACCGGCACGGTTGAGGGCACATAAAACTGACGGCCAATATTATTGGAGGCCAGCGAGCCGTCGCTAAAATCGCTCCAGAAGGCATCCACTTTCATATAACCGCCGAAAGCAAACTCAGTATCGTTCACCGCATCTTTTAATTTAACCGCAGCCGTTGCCGGTAAAGCCAGTAACAAGGCTGCTGCCAGCGCGCTTTTACCGACGGTTAATTTAGCTGCATTCGTTAAGTGTTTATTCGTAAACATGCTTCTACCCTCTTTTTTATGCACAAACAGGCCTTAAGTGCCTGCCAGACGACGCACCTTTTTATGGTTTTATTATTTATGATGGTGATTTTAAAACTTAAAGCGTCCGGGCCATCCCTGCATTAAATCCGGCTCAAACCGAACACTTTAAGATCGGCTTATTCTTCCAGCGTACTTAAATCGCCTTCGTCCTGGCCTAATGCCCGGGCTTTTAATACCCGGCGCATAATTTTTCCGGAGCGGGTTTTCGGTAGGCTCTCCACAAAAGTTACATCCTCCGGCATGGCAATACGGCCCATTTCTCTGGCAACATGCTCCCTCAGTTCAAGGGCGAGTTCGTCGCTGCCGGCAACCCCTTGCGCTAAAATGGCATAGGTGTGAATGGCGTTGCCTTTTAACTCATGGGGTAAACCTATTGCTGCCGCCTCGGTTACCTGCGGATGGCTGACCAGGGCGCTTTCAATTTCGGCGGTACCCAAACGGTAACCGCTGACCTTCAGCACTTCATCCATACGGCCAATCACCCAGATATAACCGTCATCGTCTTTTTTGGCGCTGTCCCCGGCCAGATAGCGCCATTTGCCGTCAACTTCATTCCAGTACAGGGATTTATAACGCTCGTCATCTTTAAAAATGGTGCGCGCCATACCCGGCCAGGGGTTGTTGATAATAAGTTTGCCTTCTTCATTGGCAGCCACTTCCCGGCCTTCGTCATCCACTATGGTAATTTCGTTGCCGAAGAAAGGTTTAGTGGCAGAGCCCGGCTTTAACGGCGTGATCGGCAATGGACAAATCATCAAACCGCCGGTTTCCGTTTGCCACCAGGTATCAATGATCGGACAATTGCCGTTACCTATCACCTGGTGATACCACTTCCAGGCTTCCGGGTTGATCGGCTCGCCGACACTACCTAACAAACGCAGGCTGGAAAGATCATGTTTTTTCGGCCAGCGATCGCCAAAACGCATCAGGCCGCGGATCGCCGTGGGCGAGGTATATAAAATATTGATGCCGTATTTTTCGATGATCTGCCACCAGCGGTTCGGATAGGGATAGTTGGGGGCCCCCTCATAAAGCATGATGGTCGCGCCGTTAATAAGCGGCCCGTAAACAATATAACTGTGGCCGGTGATCCAGCCGGGATCGGCGGCGCACCACCAGCGATCTTCCGGTTTAATATCAAACGCCATGCGGTGGGTGGTGGAGGTATACACCGAATAACCGCCATGGGTATGTAACATGCCTTTGGGGGAGCCTGTGGTGCCTGAGGTATAAAGAATAAACAGCGGGTCTTCGGCATCAAGCTGTTCAGTGCCGCATTTTGGCGAAGCAATCGGCAAAGCCACCAGGTCATGATACCAGAAATCCCGGGTGGCTTCCATTTCCACCTCAAGGTCATTGTTTTTAACGCAAATACACACTTCTATCGTCGGTGAGCGCTTCATGGCGTTGTCGGCAATGGTTTTTAAATCGATTGCTTTGCCGCGTCGCCAACCGCCGTCTGCGGTGATCAACACCCGGGAGTGGGCATCCTCAATACGCGAAGCCAGGGCATCGGTACTGAACCCGCCGTACACTACGCTGTGGATGGCGCCGATTTTGGCGCAGGCCAGCATGGCAAAAATCAGTTCGGGAATTTGCGGCATGTAAATGGTGACCACATCCCCCTTTTCCACCCCCATGCTTTTCAGCACATTGGCAAACTGGCACACCTCGCGGTTTAAGCCGTTGTAGGAATAGTTGCGAACCTGCCCGTTTTCCCCTTCCCAGATAATCGCCATTTTATTGCGGTTGGCATTGGTTAGATGCCGGTCGACGGCGTTATGGACAATATTGGTTTTGCCGCCGCTAAACCATTGATAAAACGGCGCCTGACTTTCATCCAGGACCTTATCCCACTTTTTATACCAGCCTAAAGTCTCGGCCTGTTCGGCCCAGAATGCTTCGCGGTTATTGATGGAATAGTCATATAACGCCTGATATTCCGGGATATTGGCTTGTTCCATCACATTGATAGAGGGGTTAAAAAGTTCACTGCTGTTTGCGTCGTTCATCAGATCTGCTCCAAAGGGATTATCTATCCTTGAATTCAAGGCAAGGTTAATTGTGCTTGCCCTAGAATCTAGAGGGTTAGGGCAAAAGAATAAATTAGACCTTGGTCTAATACCCTGATAGCGGCCGGGATGAAAAGCGGGATAAAAATCGGATGAACAAGGAAAATAAAGGGCTTACAACAAATAATGTTTAAGCGGCAATTGCTCACCATGATTGGCACAGGCGATTTCAGCCAACAGGAGTTCGGCGGTGGCAAGGGCATCGTTTAAGGCATTGTGGGCAAAATGCGCGGGCAACTGATGGCTTTGCCTTAAGTTGTCAAGGCGTAAATCGGAGGCATCAAAAGGCAAGTCCCTTTTATCCAGCCGCCGTTTGGCCACCATTAAGGTATCGATCACCGGAAAAACCGGCGCCATGCCATAAAGCTCGAGACAGGCCTGGCGCAAGAAGGTGATTTCTATGCGGGCGAAATGCACCAGCATCACTTTACCGGCCAGTGCGGTAAGTATTTTTTCCACCACTTGAGCCAGCTCGGCCCCCTGCTCTTTGGCGCTGTCGGTAATTTGATGGATCACCACATTGTCTTCATCAAGCAGCCCGCGGGTTTTCACTATCTGGTGATACCGGGATTTAAGGCAAATTTCCCCTGTGCTTATTTCAACGAACCCGGCGCTGAGCAGCTGATCTTTTTTGGCATCCAGGCCAGTGGTTTCAAAGTCCAGCGCCAGCACAGGCACCTCAAAAACAGGGGTATTCTTATCGGGAAAAGGGACGGATAAAAATGCTTTTAACGGCCCGTTTGGCGCACGGCCCAGCAAACGTTTCCTGTGGGCCTGGTAACCGAACAGCGCCAGGTGTAATTTATCAAGCAGCTTCATCGACATTATCAAAATTAACCGTAAACACTTTGCCGGACATCCTGCAGGGACTTTACCACCTTAAAGGCGTCTTTAAGGTGCTCCCGCTCAAGCCTGGAAATCTGTTTCGGTGGTAGGAAATTATCGGCTACCTTACCTTGCTGAAGCTGTTTTACCTGATGCTCGATACGTAGCATGCCCATAAATTCGACCGCATCAATCAGATTCTTGGCCGATGCTAAGGTTAACGAAGCGCTGCCACCTACCTGGCGCAGCCGCTCAACGGTGTTCACGGCGCTAACCCCTTCGGCCAGGGCGTAAATCCGGGCAAGATCGACAATCGGCGCTATACCCTTATGTTTTAAGTCCAGGGTATTTTTATTGTCGCCGTTTTTCTCCAGCACAAAATCCCGGAAAAACCCCAGCGGCGGACGCAGGTTCAGGGCATTTTTCGTTAAATGGGCAAGAAACAGGGTATTTCCCCGGGTTTGTTCCAGCATGGTATGGCGCAAGTCCGTCAATAACGACATTTCGCCATAAACAGGCGCTAAATCAAAAAAGATACTGCAATGCATCAGCGCCTTGGGATCGGGTTTGTTGACCCAATTTTCAAAATATTGTCCCCATACCTGCTGGCTTTGCCGCCACTTGGGATTACTCGCCATAACATTGCCCGGGCAATAGGCATAACCGCAGGCGGCCAGACCGTCATTGACAAAAGTGGCCAGATCGTGAAACCAGTAATCATGCTCCGGCTTGGCTTGATCCGAGATGATCAGGGCATTATCCTGGTCTGAGTGGCAACACTGCTCGCGCCGGGCCTGGGAGCCTGCGGCCACCCAGACATAAGGCACCGGGGCCGGGCCGGAGATTTTTTCCGCCATCTCAATCAGGCGCACGGTAAAGGCGGCGGTAATGGCGCTGATGCTTTTACCGACATGGGCGGCGGTAGTGCCGGTTTTAACCATATGCCGCTGTAACTTGGGCACCAGCTTGCTGATTTCCACCAGCTCTTTAATGGTCCCGGCTTTATGGATGGCACCGGTGATATGCACGGCATTTTGCCCTTCCTGTCGGATCAAATCCGTTACCGTGATCATACCCGCCAGTTGGCCGTCCCGGGTAACCGGCAGGTGATGAATTTGTCTGGTCGTCATTAACACCAGGGCATCAAAGGCATTATTATCGGCTTCTATCGAGATCAATTTCCGGGTCATGATATCACTCACCGGCAGCTCAAAAGACAGGCCTTGGGCGACACAACGCTGTCGGATATCTTTGTCGGTCACTATGCCCGCCATCTCTCCCTTTTCGGTCACCAGCAAGGATGAGAGATTAACCTCATTCATTTTGATGGCAGCATCCCTGATCGAGGCACCGGCGGTGATAGTAACGGCGGGGGCACGATAAAAATCGCCGATACTGGTATTCATTAACGTGGCATTGACCACAGCTTGCTCATGAATTTTACTGACCTGGTGCTGCAGCCGTTCGGCAGCGGAAGTATTAAAATACGCCAGCACCTCGGGAAACGGCTGGAGCAAATCAAAGACCAGTTGCCAGTTGATGCTATATAACAAGGTATCTTCATCGGTTTTCACGGCAATTTTAATTTTGTCGTCCGGCAGGCAGAATACCGTGCAGATATCGCCTTCGCCGAACTTCCCTAATAATTCATGCTCCTCATCCAAATAAGATAATGCGCCTTTACGCACTATGTACAAGCGGGGCTCAGTGATATTTTTAGGGGGTAAACTACTGTCTTTTCTCAAATACCCGATATGAATATTTTCCGTGAGTTTGCCTGCGGCTTCATCGGGTAATTTATCAAAAGGAGGAGATGCCTTGATAAAATCGCGGATTTCGGTCAGTTCAGCATTCATGTACTTCACCCCTTTTAATTCAGGCTATTATCATCTAGCGCTATGATTTCATATGTTATTTAACCCGCTATCACCAGGCAGGGTCAACAGGGAATTGCCCAACCTAGACTAAAGTTTAATATCCCCGGGCGAGAAAGATTGCTAACTTTAGGTTCAAGTTAGTCGGTATCACTGATATAACTGAACGCAAATGTGGCCATTATTGTTTATTACAAAATAAAGTCCGGCAGTCGCTTTTTTAACAAAGAAGCTTTTTTAATAAGCAATAACCACCACTTTAATTAAAACAAAATCATGCCTTTGGCATGGTAATAATAATGAATAGCTCTGTGTCAAAAGGAGAGTCTTGTGGGAAGTAACCAATCATATTGGCAGAAAAATCTGCGCTTAATCATGATATGCCTGCTCATCTGGTTTATCGTTTCTTTTGGTTTTGGCCTGCTGCTGGTTGAACCGTTAAATAACTTTAGCTTAGGCGGCTACAAACTCGGCTTCTGGTTTGCCCAGCAAGGCTCCATCTATACCTTTGTCGCCCTGATCTTCTGGTATTCATCAAAAATGAATAAGCTGGATAAAGAACACGGCGTTGAGGAATAATCATGGATGAATTAAAACTCTATACCTATATTGCCGTTTTCGGCTCGTTTGGCCTTTATTTTGCCATAGCCTGGTGGGCGAGAGCAGGCTCCACCAGCGACTTCTATGTTGCCGGCGGCGGGGTCAGCCCGATTCAAAACGGTATGGCCATAGGCGCCGACTGGATGAGTGCCGCTTCCTTTATCTCCATGGCGGGGATGATCGCCTTCTTAGGTTACGGCGGCTCGGTGTTTTTAATGGGCTGGACCGGCGGTTATGTGCTGCTGGCCATGCTGCTGGCCCCCTATATGCGCAAGCACGGCAAGTTTACCGTGCCGGAATTTATCTCTGACCGCTATTATTCAAAAACCGCCCGCATCGTCGCCGTGATCTGTTTAATTATCGCTTCCCTGACCTATATTATCGGCCAGATGAAAGGGGTCGGTGTCGCCTTCTCCCGCTTTTTAGAAGTTGATTACGGTTTAGGGCTGGGCATAGGCATGGCAGTGGTCTGGGTCTATGCGGTGCTTGGCGGCATGAAAGGCATTACCTATACCCAGATTGCCCAATACTGCGTACTGATCTTCGCCTATACCATTCCGGCAATCTTTATTTCCTTCCAGCTCACCGGCAACCCGATCCCCCAGCTGGGACTGGGCAGCACCCTGGCCGACGGCAGCGGCGTATACCTTTTGGATAAGCTGGATATGGTAGTGACAGATCTCGGCTTTAAGGAATATACCACCTCGTCGATGGGCAACAGCCTGAACATGTTTGCCTATACTATGTCGCTGATGATAGGCACCGCAGGTCTGCCCCATGTGATCATGCGCTTCTTTACCGTGCCCAGCGTCAAAGCGGCCCGCTCCTCTGCCGGTTATGCCCTGGTCTTTATTGCCCTGCTTTATACCGTGGCCCCGGCCGTTGGCGCCATGGCCCGTTTAAACCTGATGAATACCATAGAGCCTGCGGCGGGCCAGAACATGGTTTATGCCGAACGCCCCCAATGGTTTAAAGACTGGGAAAAAACCGGCCTGTTGAAGTTTGAAGATAAAAACAACGACGGCAAAGTACAATACGTTGCCGATCCGGAGAAAAATGAAATGGTCAAAGTGGACCGCGACATCATGGTACTGGCCAACCCCGCCATTGCCAACCTCCCCAACTGGGTCATTGCCCTGGTGGCCGCAGGCGGCCTGGCGGCAGCCTTATCCACGGCGGCAGGTTTGCTCCTGGCAATCTCTTCATCTATCTCCCATGATTTGATGAAGGGGGTATTAACGCCAGATCTGTCGGAGAAAAACGAGTTGCTGGCAGGACGCGTGGTGATGACATTATCCATTCTGGTTGCCGGTTATCTCGGGCTCAATCCGCCCGGATTCGCCGCGGGAACTGTAGCCCTGGCCTTTGGCCTGGCGGCTTCGAGCATTTTCCCGGCATTGATGATGGGCATCTTCTCCAAGAAAATGAGCGGCACTGCCGCCGTGTGGGGCATGTGCAGCGGGATCGGCATTACCATGCTGTATGTATTCCAGCATAAGGGCATCATGTTTATTCAGGGCACTTCCTTCTTAGGCCCGCTGGAGCCCAACTGGTTCTTAGGCATTTCACCCAATGCCTTTGGTGCAGTCGGCGCCTTGGTGAACTTTGCCGTGGCCTTTATCGTGCTAAAGGCCAAAGGACCGGCACCGGCAGAAATCCAGCAACTGGTTGAAAACTTCCGTATTCCGGCGGGTGCCGGCGCGGCCCACAACCATTAATTTTCCCTGACCATGTACCGAGGCTCCTGCGGGAGTCTCAGTACACACGGATGTAAGAAAGCCATGAACAGACATACTAAACTTGCGATCTTGATCGCACCGCTGCTATTAGTCGCAGGTTATATCGCCTCTGATTATTATCTCGAACACCAGGCGGCTCAAGACAAGGTTTTTTACCTCAACCAGCAAAACAACTGCGACGTGCTCGCGAATAAATGCGTGCTTGAGTCCGGCGAATTTTTAATTTCCGTATCCGACCGCCAGGGCACCACCCAAATTAATGCCACTTTTCCCTTAGATACCGTGGTATTGATGTTGGTTAACGATGATAACTCCCAGCAAATTTACCAGCTGGCCATGGCAGATACTCCCTATTACTGGCAGGCAAAAACCGACCTGCGCGAGTCTATCCCCAGGGCAGGCGATTCCCGGAAATTACGTCTGGTGGCCAAGATCAAAGGCGGCAGCTATATCAGCGAATTTGTCAGCACCACACTTTCACGATAAGGTGGTTTATGCGCTATCCCTTGATATAAGCAACCTGAAACAGGAAAAGCTCGATGTTTGAGAACTGGCAATTAGTATTATTAAGCCTGAGTTACACCGGCTTACTTTTTTATATTGCCTCAGTGGGAAACCGCCAGCGCCATAAAAAAATCCCCGGCGGCCATGCCCTGATTTATGCCCTGACCCTGGGGGTATACTGCACTTCATGGAGTTTTTTAGGCACCTCCGGCCAGGCGGCATCGAGTATGCTTTCTTACCTGCCGATTTATCTCGGTCCTATTTTGTTGTTTACTTTTGCCTGGTCCTTTATTCAACGGCTGATCCGGGTAAGTTTAAAGCTCAACCTGACTTCGATTGCCGACTTGCTTGCCGCCCGTTTTGGCAAATCCCATAAGCTGGCGGTATTGGTAACTATTGTTGCCCTTATCGGCACTTTGCCCTACCTGGCGTTGCAGCTCAAAGCCATAGTCTATTCACTGCAATCCTTATCCCATAATGCCGATATGCCCGACTGGCAAATCGGCCTGGTGCTGAGCTTATTACTCACCGGTTTTACCATTATTTTTGGCGTGCGTACCATAGACGTTACCGAGCGCCACCCCGGGGTGATGCTGGCCATCGCCTTTGAATCCCTGGTCAAACTGTTAGCCTTTTTCGCGGTCGGTATTTTTGCCGTCTTCTTTATCTATGACTCCCCCGCCCAGTTGTGGCAACTGTCCCAGGCCAATATTAAACTGGAGCAGCAGCTGCAAGCACCCAATCTGATTTCCATGTTTGGCCTGTTAATTATCGTCATGTCGGCATTTTTATGTCTGCCGCGCCAGTTTCAGGTGATGGCGGTAGAGCTGAAAAGCGATAAACATACAGGGCTGAGCAGAAGTTTATTTCCCCTGTACCTGCTGGTTTTTGCCGTGTTCGCCATCCCCCTCGGCCTGGCGGGAGAGCTGGTGCTGGGGGATAAGGTCTCCCCCGATGCCTATGTACTGCTGTTGCCTGCGGTTAAGGAACAAACCTGGCTCACCTTACTGGTGTTTATCGGCGCAGTCTCGGCGGCCAGCTCTATGGTGATCATCTCCTCTATCGCCTTAAGCACTATGCTCAGTAATGAAATTGTCTTTCCCAAACTCTTTCGCCGCGCCCCCGAAGAGCATAAAAACTTCCATGATTTCAGGGTCAAGCTATTAACCGTGCGCAAGCTGCTCGTTGGCCTGGTGATCAGTTTAAGCTACGGGGTATTTTTAATCGCCCCGCCGGATACCTTATCTTCTTTGGGGCAAATCGCCTTTGGCGCCGTGGCACAACTGGCGCCGGCCCTGGTGCTGGCTTTTTATTGGCGCAAAGCCAGCTTGGTCGGGGTTTATAGCGGTATCAGCATAGGTTTTATCCTCTGGCTGACGTTAAACCTCCTGCCTGAATTTGGCCTTTATCCGCAACCGGTCACCACTAGCTACCTGCCGGCAAACACGGCGGCCACCTTGCTCAGCCTGGGAGCCAATATCCTGGCGATTTTATGGTTCTCCCAGTTAAGCAGACAAAGCGTACAGGAGCGGATGCAGGCCAGGCATTTTCTCCCGCATCAAGTGCCGGGTGAAATTAAGCATCAGCATACCCGGATAATCGATACCACAGAATTACAGGCCCTGACCGCGCATTTCGTCGGTAAAGACAAAGCCGAAACCAGCTTTAGCCATTTCCTTGCCCGCCATGATCGCAAGCAAATGTCGACGGCGGCCTTTAACGACGCCCTCATTCATCAAACGGAAAATATGCTCGCCGGGGTGATGGGCTCAAGCTCGGCACGCCTGGTGATCTCCTCGGCATTGGAAGGCCGGGATATTGCCCTTGACGATATCGCCTTTTTAATGGAGCAGGCATCCAGCGAGCGCAAAGCCTTCGGCCATAACCTGCTGCAAAGCGCGATAGAAAATGCCAGCGAAGGCATTTCCATTATCGATAATGAACTTAACCTGGTGGCCTGGAATAAACGTTATCTCGACCTGTTTAATTATCCCGAAGACTTAGCCTATACCGGCGCACCGGTGGAAAAGCTGATCCGCTACAATGTCGACCGTGGACTGTGCGGCCCCGGCGACAGGGAACAACTGGTCAGCAGGCGTATTCAGTTCCTCAAAGCCGGCAGCCCGCACAGCTCAGAGCGGGAAACCGCCAACGGCAAGGTGATACGCATCCAGGGTAATCCCTTACCCGGCGGCGGCTTTGTCATGATATTTTCCGATATCACTCCCTACCGCCAGGCAGAAAAAATTCTTACCGAAAAAAATCTGGATCTGGAAAGCCTGGTCTCACAGCGTACCAAAAACCTGGCGGAAGCCAATAGCGCCCTGGAGCAGGCCCACAGAATCGCCGAATCGGCAAACCAGAAAAAGAGCCTGTACCTGAAAGCTTGTTCCCATGACCTGATGCAGCCGCTTGAAGCCGCCCGCTTATTCACCTCGGCTTTGGCCCATGATGACAAGCTGGGCAGCAACCAGCAAAGACAGGTAAAAAATATCGACCACGCGTTAAAAGTTGCCAATGATCTCTTATCGGATCTAACAGAGATTGCCCGTATCGAAGGGGGGAATATCCGCCCTGATATCGAACATTTCCCCCTGAAAGCACTTTTGCAAAACCTGTTCGCAGAATTCACTTTACTGTCAAAAGACTACCAGATAGATTTTCACGGCATCGACAGCCGTTATTGGGTGAAAAGCGATGCCAAGCTGCTGCGGCGCATTTTACAGAACTTTCTAGGCAATGCTTTTCGTTATGCCGGTCCGGGTAAAGTGCTGATAGGTTGCCGTCGCCGTGGCGAACAGGTGGAAATTCAGGTACTGGACAATGGCCCGGGGATCGCCAAAGACAAGCATCAGGAAATTTTCGAACAGTTTACCCAGCTGGAGCAAAACTCAGCTGCCGGAGCCAAAGGCTTAGGACTGGGCCTGAATATTGCCCGCAGCTTAAGCCAACTGCTCGGCCATGAGCTGGGGGTTGAGTCTACACCCGGCAGTGGCTGTAAGTTTTTTATCCGGGTGCCCCTGGTACAAAGCCAGCAAACAGCCATAACCCCTAAACCAACCCCGGCGATTGGTTTAGCCGGCGTTAACGTGCTTTGTGTCGATAACGATCCTGATGTACTTAACGGCATGATAGCACTGCTCAAAGCCTGGCAATGTAATATTTACTCCGCCAGCTCTTATCGCCAGGCACAGCAGGTTTTTAACCAACATGAAGGTGACATAGATATCATGCTGGTGGACTACCAGCTGGGAAATGGTGAAAACGGCATAGCGTTAATGACAGAATTAACCGCCCGGGTGAGTTATCCGCTGCCGGGCATACTGATCACGGCAACCACAGATGAAACCGTGGCAGCACAGGCCAGGGAAGCCGGCTTTGGTTATATGAGAAAACTGGTCAAACCGGCGGCGTTGCGGGCCATGATCAGTGCCATGCTTACCAGAAGTTTACAGGGAAATTATTCGCAAAAATAAGAGCAGAGAATAATCAGAGGTTATTCTTGCCCTCATTATGACCACAACCCTAGCCAACAACCCGGAAAGGTCTGCGCCTGTTAATTTATTTTCTCCTTTTATATAGCTTTTGCGCTTCTTGCCTTTAAGTCTCAGGCTGCCGCTAAGGGCAAGCGGATTTCCACCTTCAAGCCCCCCAACTCACTGTGCCCGGCGCGTACTTTACCGTGATGTGCGGTGATCAAGCTTTTACAGATAGAAAGCCCCAATCCGGAACCGCCGGTTTGACGGTTGCGGGAGTCTTCAACCCGGTACAGGCGTTCAAATATTTTCTGCAAGTCAGCATCTGCTACCCCAGGCGCCGAATCTTCAATACAGATATCAATATGTTGGGCGGTCTGCTCCACACTTAACGCAATTTTACCGGGCGCATCGGTATAGAAAGTACTGTTGGACAATAAATTGGTCAGCACTTGCTTGATCCTATCCTGATCCCATTGTACAGAGACATCATCAACCAGCTTGATTTTCGATTGCCAGTCAAAACCTTTGGCCTCTACAAACGCTTCGAATTCTTCATTCCACTGCGTCAGAGTTTCATCCAACTCAATGCTTTCCGGGTGCAGGTGTAAACTGGCGCTGTCCGCTTGCGCCAGCTGATAGATGTCGCTGATCAGGCGGTTGATATCCATAACTTTACGGTTCATGGCATCGTAAGAGGCGTCCACATCCTGCACCAAATTAAATTGCAGGGCTTCTACCTGCAGCTTCAAGGCAGTCAGCGGCGTACGCAACTCGTGGGAAACATCGGCAAGCAAGCGGTTTTTACTGTCCACCACTTCCTGCAACAACGTCGCGCGTTCCGCCGCCATTTTACGTTTTTTATATTGGCGATAGCTGATACTGGCCACCAGCAGGGTTAAAAAGCTTAAGCCGAAAATCCAGGCATTACGTTCCAGCTTCTTTTGCTGCAGCTCGGCTGCCTGCAGCGCTTTTTCATGATTGAGATTTTCTATCTCTTGCTGCCTGCGCATAAATTCAGCCTTACTCTGTAATGCCGCCACTGTTTGGGCCAGATTTCTGGTGCCGACTTCATCATCCAGCTTTTTATATTGCCGCTGCGCTTCAAACGCTTTTTGGTAATCCTCCTGGCCGTAGTAAGTGTCTGCCAACAACTGCTGCAGGATAATTTCGTCTTCTTTTTCCTTAATTTCAGCGGCACTGGCCAGTGCCTGCTCCCCCAGAACCTGGGCGGTGGCAAAATCCTTTTCCAACTGCGCGACTTTAATGCGACTGATTTGTGCTGAAATCAGGGTACTTGCCAAATTATGCTCGGCTGCAATAGCCATAGCCTTATCGATATGGATTTTTGCCTGCTCAAGATCCCCGGACTCAAGAGCAATAAGCCCTAGTAAATCATAAGCACCTGAGATCCCCGATTGGGAGTCCAACTCCGTATATCGCTCCAATACCTCCTGGCTAAAGGCTTTTGCCAGGGCCAAATCTTTCGTTTTCAGCGCCATGGTTGCTACCCGGTTGGCACTGTTGGCAATATCGAGTTTACGTCCGAATTTTTTGTCTAATTCGTACGACATTTTGCCGTGTTTAAGGGCGAGCGAGAAGTTTTTCATTTTCCGGTAAATGCCGCCAATTTCGTACAAAGAATCGCTGATACCGGACTTATCCTGTAAAGCCGTGCGCAGCTCCAGGGCTTCGGTATGAGTGGCGAGCGCCGTGGTGTAATCACCGATAATCCCCTGAATAATTCCCAGAGTTTGTAAGGTCGTCGCCAAAACCTTATCATCATTCTGCTCACGCAAAATCACGACAGATTTTTGCACCATCTCCAGGGCTTCGAGGTATTTATCCTGAAAACGCAAAGTAGAACTGATGCGGTCATAAGCCTGCGCAATCAGTACAGGATCATCGGCTTTTAATGCTAATTCCAGCGCGAACTTATGGTGCGATTCAGCCAGCTGATAATTGCTACGGTTCTCTTCAACATAGCCGAGCAGCAATTGTGACATTGCCGGGTAGTAATCATCGTTTTGTTTAAGAGACTGATCAAACAGCTTTTGCGCCATCACCTTGGCCTGCTCAAACTTTGCCTGGCCAATCAGCACAAAAACCAAAGAGTTTAACGCCGGAAACAAAATGTCCGGCCGGGTGAGCATTTCAGGGTCATCGGCAACAGCAGTAAAGAGCTCAATCGCCTGTTGCGGCTGATCATTTCTGATCTTTTCTGCCTGCTCGACTTTTGCGCTTGCCTGCTCAACAGTCATGGCAAGCGCGCAGTTGTGAAGACTGAGTAATAGCACGGCTATTACCCGACAACTTAATTTCATTTTAATATATCCCTATTTTACCTGAGGAAGATTCTTAATTCCCCAGGCCTCTGGTCCAACCAGATAATTTTAACACGCTCCATGCAAGATCTAAATAACAAGCATAATAAATAACGTTAAAGAAAGCCGGACGCCGTCATCTGTACAAGCCCCTTTCCCTTTTATTGACGAGTTTTTCTTTGCTCTTTAGCACATGCAAATAATGAAAGTCCGGCTAACAAAAACACAGGATGTAAAATCAAGCCGTGAAAGATGGATATGTCCGCAAGACTTCCGTGCAATAAAGTTGCCGATACTATGATTAGCGCGACAATGACTAAAATGGCGGTGTTAACTTGCTGCTTCATGGTGCTTCACCTTAGTAAACGGGGCAAAAATTTTTAGATGCTGTAGTCATGGGCATCGCTGCTTCATGACTATATGCACAGAATAATTAACCGCCGGATAAAAAACTTGAATAAACTGGTTAACCTTTACCAAAAAAGCGTATGAAGCTGTTTAATTGTCAAAGCATGCAGCAACTCCAGGACATTGGCATTAGCCGTAACAAAAAACCAAGAGTTTGACTGTTTCCTGTTATGACAGGTTTTGCTCTGCCAGGTCCAGCTGACCGATGGCTATCACCGCCTGGGTGCGGTTTCTGACATTGAGCTTTTTAAAAATAGCGGTGGCGTGGGCTTTAATGGTGGCTTCGGTGACATCGAGATCATAGGCGATTTGTTTATTTTGCAGGCCCCGGGCAAACATCATTAAAATCTTATGTTGCTGCTGGGTCAGGCTTGCCACCCGTACCGCAATATCACAGTGCTCCGCAGCCGGGCTTTTAAAGCCTTGCGGCGTCCACAACTCCCCGGAAAGCACGGTTTGAATTGCCAGGAAAATATCTTCCACCGGGGTGGATTTAGGCACAAAACCGGACGCGCCGAACTCCATCGCCCTGGCGATGGTCTCGTTGTCTTCATAGGCGGAAACCACTACCACGGGAATTTGCGGATAATGATTGCGGGCATAAATCAGGGTATTAAAGCCGTGGGCGCCGGGAATATTTAAATCCAGCAGCAAAAGATCGGCATCTTGTTGTGCCAGCAGCGCTTCGTTTAACTGCTCCACGGTTTCTGCCTGGTACCAGGCAGACGAAGGCATCCTTGTTTTTAACGTTTCCAGCAGTGCCTGCCTGAATAACGGGTGGTCATCGGCGACAATAATTTTATCCGGCTGAAACATAACCTGCCTCCCTGTGTGGTATTTTTATAGCAGTTAACATACTCCTTTCCTGTGCTTTATGCCAGCAGCATCCCTGCCTGAGCGGGCATGTTTTCATATTAAAATGACGCCACCAATTTCAGTACATTGGAAATTTCAGTAATAACTTCAACATCATCTATGGTGGACGGGGTTTGATAGTCTTCACCGTCGGCCATTTGCCGTATCAAACGGCGCAATATTTTGCCGGAGCGGGTTTTAGGCAGTCGCTCCACCCGGTGGATTTTCTTCAAACAGGCAAGCGCGCCGATTTGCTGCCGTACCTCGAGGCGAATTTGTTCGAATATTTGCCCTTCGGGCGTTTTTACGCCATTTTTCAGTACAATCAGCGCCATCGGCACCTGGCCTTTCAAGTCATCACTCACTCCTACCACGGCACATTCGGCAACATCCGGATGGGCAGAAACAATTTCTTCCATTTCCCCGGTAGACAGCCTGTGACCGGCAACATTAATGACATCGTCGGTACGTCCCATAATATAAAGATATCCGTCATCATCCAGATAGCCGCCGTCACCGGATAGATAATAACCGTCATAGGTCGCCAGATAACCCGCTTTAAAACGTTCGGGGTTTTTCCAGATCCCCTGCAAACAACCGGGGGGCAAGGGTAATTTGATCGCGACACTGCCCTGCTCATCAGCCCCTAAGCCTTTACCCTTATTATCCAGGATCTGGACATTAAAACCCGGGATCGGGCAGGTAGCCGAACCCGCCTTGGTAGGCAAAAGCTCGATCCCCACGGGATTACCGGCAATGGCCCAGCCGGTTTCCGTTTGCCACCAGTGATCAATAACAGGTAAGCCGGTATGTTGTTTCAACCAATGGTAGGTGGCGGGATCCAAACGCTCCCCCGCCAAAAAGATACGTTTTAACGATGATAAATCATACTTTTCTAGCAAAGCAGCACCGGGATCTTCTTTACAGATAGCGCGAAAAGCGGTCGGCGCGCTGAAAATGGCATTCACCTGGTATTGCTCGCACACCCGCCAGAAAGCACCGGCATCCGGGGTTCTCACCGGCTTGCCTTCATATAAAATACTGGTACAGCCCGCCATCAGCGGCCCGTAAACGATATAGGAATGTCCCACCACCCAGCCGACATCGGAAGCCGCCCAGAACACGTCCCCCGGCTTCATGCCGTATACGGTTGCCATGCTATAGCGCATCGCCACCGCATGGCCGCCGTTGTCCCTGACCACCCCCTTAGGACTGCCGGTAGTGCCCGAGGTATATAAGATATATAGCGGATCTGTGGCAGCAACCGGCACCGGAGCCACAGGCTCGCTCTGGCTTTCGAGAAACTGCCAGTCATGATCCCTGCCGGGGATCAACTCGGCTTTAAGTTTTTCCCGCTGGAAAACCACGCAGGCATCTACCTTATGCTCCGCCTGGGTGATGGCATCGTCGAGCAAGGTTTTGTAAGGAATGAGTTTCTCAATTTCGATGCCGCATGAGGCACTTAAGATCACCTTGGGCTGTGCGTCATCTATCCTCAACGCCAGCTCATGGGCGGCAAAACCGCCAAAGACCACGGAATGTATCGCGCCAAGCCGGGCACAGGCCAGCATGGCAATTGCCGCCTCGGGGATCATCGGCATGTAGATGATCACCCGCTCTCCCCGGCATACCCCCAAGGATTGCAGCGCCCCGGCAAAACGGGCCACCTTGTCGGTGAGTTCTCGGTAGCTGTATTGCCGGCTGACACCGGTAACCGGTGAGTCGTATATCAGGGCGGTTTGCTCGCCGCGGCCGTTTTCCACATGATAATCAAGCGCCAGATAACAAGAGTTTAACTCGCCGTCGGCATACCAAAGATAATGTCCGTCTTCATCCCGGGACAAAGCCTGCCCCGGCGGCTTATGCCATTGAACCAACGATGATTTCTCTTGCCAAAATGCCGCAGGATCGTCAATTGAAGCCTGATATTCCTTATGATAACCCATCACCCTGTTCCTCTTATTATGTTGCTAACCCCAGTGTAGCGCCACCGGGATAAATGGCTATTAGACTTTAGGCTAATCCGCCGCATGCTTGCCAGGAAAAACCTTCTTTCGTTAAATCAAGCCAGCCTGTTCACTATGCTGTCGCTTGTAAAAGAAACATTGAATACCAGCCGCGTGTGCCTATTTCTCTCATGATTTAAAGCTTTTCGGATATTTCCCCTAAAGCCGTAACACTCCCCGAATACTTCCTTGTTTCCCTTGGGTTTTAACAAGGTCACTTCCCTAATCTAGCACTCTTGAAAAATCAAAAAAAGAAGCGCGCCGTAAAGAATTCTATTTCGCGCTACATGCTCCAGGGATCACAATACCAACCGAGGATTAATCAATATGACAACCTATACCGTTTGCTTTGCCGGCACCGGCTGCTCGCGAGACGAGGGAGAACTAACACGAAACTGGGCGCGCAGAGATTGGCAGCTTTGGCTGAACGAAACCCGTCTTAAAAGTGACAAACGAATATACCGAAACAGTACCGGCTATATCCCGGTACGTCTGCATATGGAAATTTCCGGCGCGCTTGCCGATACCGACCCAAGCGCCACTGTTCGCGGGGTTGGTGAGAACGACTGGAACCAGCAAATGGAAGAAAGCGATCCCCTGTTGATCGAACCGCTGGAAGCACCGAAAGAGCTGCTCAACTACATTAAAAGTTACTCCAAAGGTAATCAGAGATCGGTTCCTTCACAGCTTACCGGTTGGGCCTCTGCCGCCCTGGCCTTACATGGCGCCAACCTGGCGGAGAAAAGCGGTGCAACCCAAATCAACTTTGTCGGCCACAGCCGGGGCGCCGTACAGGCCATTATGGCCGCCTGGTTTCTCTATGCCTACAGCAAAAAGAAAATCCCGGTAAATATTTTTGCCATTGATCCCGTACCCGGTACCGGCGAATGGTACAGCATACAAACCCAGTTGGCGCCGAATGTCGCCAATTATGTCGGCGTCTATGCCTGGGATCACCTGGACGTTGGCTTTTCCGCCTTAGTACCGCGTCCGAACGCCAAGATGACAGAGCAGGATGAAATAACCAAACTGGGCAAACACTGGAAGAACCTGGCCAAACACTACCAGCTTGCCGATCCCCTCGCCCGGGGTGAACGGGCCCAGCCCACGGGATACGAACTCTACGCCTGTCGTGGCAGACACGGCACAGTCGCAGGCAATACCACCTCAGACGGCCTTTACGACCCTGGCAAAGCCAGCGACCTTGCCGCGCCAGTACCCGAGCTGATTTACAAAATGGCCAGGGGTTACCTGACCAAGTGGGGCACTACCTTCGAAACCGCCAGTGCCGTTGAAGAAAGCATTCTCGAACTTAGAAGAAAGATCCATACCGACCACGCAACATTCGATGCCATGGGCTGCGGCGAAACCCGCACCAGCCGGTTACCGTCGCGCCCCTACGTGCGTCAGGTTTCCTCCATCAGCGGCAGAAAACCCTGGGATACCTATTACCTGGATGACGTCGCCGGCGATCCGCCATACAAACTGGCTTTCCCGGTGACGGTCGAGCGTAAAAATGCCGGCTGGGTCAACTGGAAATTCTTATAAATCAACTGCAGCAAATGCGAGGAAAAGAACAAGATGAGTAAAATAGATATTGTACAGGAAGCCGTCAGAGGCTACTTCAATCATTGCAGCGGCCCCAGCTATGTCAGAATGTTAGATACGCCGCATGTGTGGGGCATGCCTTTTAATAATGAGATCATGCCGCAGGCCCGGGCACGCCAGGCAGAATTTGAACGGGCCATCGTCGAGATCATACAAAAAACCTATTACCGCTGCGATGTCTCCTCCCTGAACAGTCCGGATCCCGACTGGACCCGGGCGATCCTCGGCGCCATAGACACCTGTTTGAGCGCCAAAATGGGCAGGATCAAACCGACCCAATTCCGCTTTTTATTCGGCCAGACGCCGCTTTATCCCATGACCCCGCCGCCAAACTATACCGACTTCCAGGGGGCGCTGATCCGCTTGTTCAGGGCACGGGCAGAGCACTGGGAGGTATTGCCTGAGTTCTGGATCGGCAGGTTCTACCGCCTGGAAAAAGGTATTTCCTCCGGCATACTGGCCAAACTGCAGTCGCTGTTTGTCAAACCGCCGGAAGACACCACTAAGATGACCTGGAACCACTCGAAAATCATCGCCTCAGACGGCACCGAAGCCCTGGTGGGGGGCCATAACCTCAATATGGACCTGTTCAGAAGTTATCCGCCGGTGCATGATGCTTCGGTGGTGGTACACGGCGACGCCGCCCACGGCTCGCAGCAATACCTGAACAAGATGTGGGAATGTAAAACCGACCTGCTCACCAAGGAATACATGGACATCGGCGAACTGGTATGGAAAAACGGCGATGATGACCACGCCGAGACCCGCAAGCCTTTAGATCCTTTAGCGGCGGATCCCGGGGCAGCCTACATGAAAGATCGCCAGCAAACCCTGGTAAAACTGCATGCCACCGGCCTGAAAAAAGAAGGAGAGCCGGATGAGGAACCCTCAGTGGTTTCCGTGCTTAAAGTCAGCAAAGAGCTTGAGCAAAGCCAAGAGTTGGAGGTACAGGAAGATCTCGACCAGGCAGAAGAAATTCGCGCCCAGGATCTGCAAACGCTGGAAGATCTGAAACTGGAAGTATTCCAGGAACGCATCGTATACGACGGCTACGACAAGTTTGACGACTATAAACTGGCCACCCGCATGCTCTCGGTAGGCAAATACTGGACCGGTCCTGACAAGAAAACCCAATACCAGCAGGCATCCGAGGTCATGAAAAAGCAGCTGATCATGGGAGCGAAACGTATCATCCGCATGTCGCAGATGGATCTGGTAAGCGCCTGGAAAAAGAATTGGTCGGATCACGTGGTGTGTCACTGGCTGATGGATGCCCTGCTTGCCAATCCGGCGCTCAAGGTTCAGGTCGTGGTTTCACCGCTTGATGCCGGCGCCGGCGCCGAGGGGGATCAATACTCATTCGGCTCGGGCGCCTGCCGCACCTTCGAGTTGATCAAATACTATATGAGCCATGATGCCGATACCGATAAAGAGCTGGACGACTCCGACAGCAAGCGTGCCAATGCCTTAAAAAGACTGCATATCGCCCCGCTCTACTTTACCGACAAGGTGCCCAAGGAAAAAACCACCGAAGGCACCACCTATAAATGGCCGGGGCTAAGCGAAGAAGGGAAAACCGCCACCCTGAAACAGCCGCCGCTTAGCGAAAAAGCACCGAAAAAAGGCGTGATCGGCAGCGCCGCCTGGGCAGTAGTAAACGCCAGCGGCTCGGTTTACCCTAAGGTGGATTCCGCGCCGGGCAACCATGCGAAAATCATGGTGATCGACGACGAAGCCTATATTGTCGGCTCGGATAACCTGTACCCCGGTTTCCTGTCAGAGTTCAATTACCTGGTAGAAGGCGAAGACGCCGTGGGCGAATTGCTCACCGCTTACTGGGGACCGCTGTGGAAATATTCCGGCCCCCATTGCGCCAACCCTGTGTGTAAGCTCAGCGACGAGCCGGATCACTAATACCAATTGTATTAAGTAGATGACCAAAATTCGGTGAAGATAAATTTTCAAGAAACCCCTTTATCGTTCCAGACTAAAGCTAAGCACCTGCATCCATGCAAGCGAGGCGTTTGAATGAGCAATAGCAAGCGCTGGACTTGGAAATTTAGACCATCGAAGATGGTTAGATATTTAATAAAATTGGTATAACAAGGCATCATTGCCGTTGTTCAAAAAAAACCTCTGATAACGGTAAAGTTATCAGAGGTTTTTTAAACGCTATGAAAAGGCTAATAACAAGTGAGTTTATGCGCTACAACGCATTAGCCCCAGGCTTCAACTACTAAGCATAGCTGGCAATGATTATTAGGTACAAGTTTTGGCCTGCATCCGTTTCCCCTGTCAGGTCTGAAAAATCAAGGCAAGGGGAACTAACCTCAGCATTGCTTGGGCGCAATGCGGATATCCAGCATAGCCGCTATTGCCCGGTACCTCTGCTCAAGCTCGGCTTCGTCAGCTGCGCCAATATAGATGTCTGCCAACTCAAAACTATATGCATCCTGAAACAGCAGCTCATTCAAATCATCCCCGGCGTTAACATGCAACTTGATTTGCGTGCCCGCAAATACCCGGCTAATTTCCGCCAGGCGCCGTGCATCGGGTACTTGGGTGACGACACCGCTTTTAAAAGCACGATGCATATATTTTGCGGCAATTGCGAACTCCCCCTGTTGCGGCAACACCTGCGGCCGCCTGCCCAGGGCGATGTCAACCTGGTGCCGGAATTGGCTCACCCCGTCTACCATACAAAACAGCCAGGAGTGCGACTGGGAAGTACGGGGATTGATTTCCAGCAGGTGAACGGACTCATCCGCCGGGTTATAAAAGTACTCGACATTAAAGCAAGCGTCACGCAAATCCAGCTGCCGGGCGACATCCCGGGTCAGCTCCGCCATACGTTGCTGAACGGTTGCAGGCAATTTGGAAGGATACTGGTAGCGGTTGAAAGAATTGCTGTGCTGCTCCCGTATGGAGTCGACAATACCGTAACACACCACTTCGTCGCCAAAGGCATAGGCTTCCACGGTACACATCTCCCCCGTCAAAGGCGCTTCTGCGATACAGGACAGTTCAGAGCCGGCAATATCACCGGGAAGGCGGGATTTTACCATCAGCTCCTGAAACGGTTTATAAATGCCGTCTATGCCCGCGGTTAACGCCTGTCGGTGGTGCTCGAAATCAGCGGCCGAATCAACACGAAACGCCAGATATGATCTGAACGATTTCACCGGCTTGATCCAAAAAGGAGGCGCTAAACCGATGTTGGCAAAGGCATCCCGGTCATCAGGGTTAAACCCGGCAAAACAGGGAATATGCTCGCCTATCACCTTCGCTTGCTCTGTGCGGCTCCAGCGCTTGTTTTCGCATTTAAAGATACTTTCTACAGAGGCCGAGCGCAGGCCGAAACGCTCGGCCAGCATGGCGGCAAGAATAGTCGCGGGAAAATCCCAGAAAGTGATCACGGCATCGGGTTTAAAGTCTGAGTTGAGGATTTGACTTTCTGCCCGGTGAAACAGCTCCAACGCCGGGACATGTTCCGAAGACTTGATGTCTTCATAGCTGAGCGCCGCATGATAGTTCACTTGCGCGCCAAGCGGCAGCTGTTTCAGTTGATTGATATTAAAGTCGTCATATCCTATGACGAAAATATGGTATTTGTGCTCTTCCATGCCTGTGTACCCTGCCAGTTTCCATACCTGTTTACATACTTAAGACAGTTATTCTTGTTGCTACACCAGTTTTCTCGGGATCTTTTCATCCCAGGTCTTGCTGAACTTGCGCACATCCCCTTCATAGGCATCCAGGGTGGCGGTGATCATAAAATGGCTGCGCGTAGAGGTTAAAATGGTAGTGGTGCGGGTAAAGATGCGCCAACTGCCCCGCTCGAAAATACGCTCGTGAGTTGCCTCGGCTCTTAAGCTATCATATTGATTACTCACAAATCTATAGCGCTCAAATACATTTCGCCCGATCACCATACCTATGTCTTCCAGTAGAATCCGGGCATCGTTGCTGATCACCACCAGGGAGACAACGTTCCTGCCGAGATTATGGCGCACTTCCCAGTCACGCTTGGCCGGGATAAGCAAAGTGGTTTTCGGCGCGGGATCGCTCACCCCCTTGCCGAACTGAAACGGCCCCTTGTCCAGGGCATTGCCTTCGCGCACCGGCAGCAACAATTGGCAGTTTGCCGTATACACCGTCAGGCGAGGAGATTCCGGCGACGGCCAGGCCAATGGCCAGTAAGAGCTGGATAAGGCCAGGCGGATCCTGTGTCCGGCGGGAAAACGCTGCGCGATATAATTCATCGGCACCCGCACCCGGTATTTGCGCCCGGGTTCCAGCGGCTGCGGCTGTTCGTCGCTGTCCCTGTGGGTCAGGTTCAAAATGCCGAAGGTTACCCGGGTGGCACGGTCATTGGGGGCGACATCCGTCAGCCGTACGGCGATCATGGCCACGGGTTTGTCCGAGCTAAGTTCCAGCTCGGTCTCTACCTGGCCGAAAATACTCAGCTCCTGCTCAAGGGGAGCGGTGTCGAACGTCAGCGCGCCGCCGTCATCTTCACGCTGATCCCAGGGCTGATCTGTGGTTTCCGAATAAGAACACCACTTACCGGCAAACAGGCCAACCGTCAACGGGCTTTGAATGGTTTGCCCGCCAGACGGTGTTGCCTGCTCCCCGCTTTTTACCTCAAAAAGTTCACCGGGGGATAAAGCATAGGTTTTTGTCCCGACATTGGCACTCGGCCACTCAGGCTCAGCAATCCAGTGGCCGGGCTGGCTGGTCACCAGCGGGTTGACGCTGTCCAGCATCCAGGCCGTGAGCATAGGCTCTTTATCCACCCCGGTGTCTTTTTCCTTAAGCCAGCGATCCCACCAGCGCAGGCACTCGCCGAGAAAATCTATGGTCTGCAGCTCTCCCTGGTGGGGATAACGGTGCCCCCAGGGGCCTATCAGCCCCTTGCGCGGCCCGGACAAGTGTTCAAGCAGGCGAAACACCGTATTGGTATAACCGTCGGCCCAACCGCTTACCGCCAGCACCGGTACCTTAATCGCGGCATAATCCTCGCACACAGAGCCGTGTTTCCAGTAGTCGTCGTGATGCTGGTGCTCAAGCCAGTTTTTCAGCCACAAACCGCTGCCTTCCAGGCGCTCCATCCACATATCCCGCCACTTCTCCCCGACAATTTCAGGATCCGGCGGACAAGAATTGAAGCCGAACATGGTGGACGCCCAGGACAGGTTATCGGTCAGCAGGCAGCCGCCCATATAATGCACGTCGTCAAAATAGCGGTTATCGGAAGAGCAAACCGAAATCACCGCCGCCAGCTCCGGGGGCTGCATCGCCGCCAGCTGCAAACCGTTAAACCCGCCCCAGGACAAACCAAACATGCCGACCTTGCCGCTGCACCAGCTTTGCCGGCCAATCCAGCGGATCACTTCTATGCCGTCGTCAAGCTCCTGTTGCAGGTATTCATCCCGCAAAATACCTTCTGAATCGCCGCTGCCGCGCAAATCCACCCTAACCCCGGCATAACCGTGGCGGGCAAAATAACCATAGTTCTGGGTATCGCGGATCAGTTTATGGTCGCGCTTGCGGTAGGGAATATATTCCAAAATCGCCGGTACCGGGTTGTTCTCGGCATCTCGCGGCAACCATACCTGGGCCGCAAGCCTGGTGCCGTCGCTCATGGGAATACTGACGTTTTCCAGTACCGAAAACGGGGGAATTTCCTGCTGATCACTCATATTGCCACCCAATGCCTGAAAGCTTGCTAACAAGTTAACTCACGAGCCTGGCTTGTCGGCTGCTGTCCTGCAGTGACTTGTGCGGCTCATTTACAATGCCGGCTTAACGTCAATGAGATGTCTATTCTGCGGTTGAACTGCCCGGTAAGCTTTTGAGAGTATAGCTTAAATGGCTGCGGAAGACCGGAGCCGGGAGACGCCCGTTATTTGAAAAGGTACTTAGCTTGGCTTATACCGTCAAACAAAGCTGGCGATTTTTTCACGGCACAGTTTTTCGGTGAGCGCCTGTAAATAGTCGACCCGCTGTGCCAGCCAGGTTAACTCCTGTTTAGTGATACTAAAACTGGGTTTATAACGGGCATCGACGTAGGCTTTACGCAACAGCTTGAACCTGGCTCTTTCTTCTTCCGTACTTTGTGGAAATACGGTGAGAAATTGAGGTTCGGCGCTGGCAACACGACGAGCTAATTTCGTCAAATCATGGCTACTGGGTTTATAACGGGTGAATACCAGCAAAATTGCACTATATAGTCTTTCTGTTACCTGATGGAGAAGAAATGCAGCAATATTAAGTTCATTTTCCGATAAAGCAGAGTTGTACATCTTCAAGAACCCGCTAGCACCACCAAACCAATACTCAAAATCTTCCTGGGCTAATTTCTTTCTTTCCTGTACCGTTATTTCAACAGGGTCGGCCAGTTCAAATTTACCGGAATCAAAAAGTATGATGCCTTCGCGTTTAACATCAATATAAAAATACTGACTCTTCCTTAAGCGCTTATTAACAAAATGAATATCTTCAGCAATCAGGCTGACTGGGGTTCTGTGAATGGCTTTAAGCAAACGCTCGGTAAGCTTGTTGTTGGATTCAATTTTATTGGCCTGCTGGAGCGTTTCCGTGACAATCAACAAATCAAAATCGCTCTGGTAGCGGTAATGCAAAGTGTCGGGATCTAAGTCTTCCACCCAGTCGCCGCGGGCATAACTACCGAACAGGATCAGCATCTCAAGTTCAGTTTCTTCCCTGATAATCTCAACCGCGCGCTGTAATTCCTGCTGCTTATTTTCCGGTAGATGTGCGAGTGACGTTTTCATGCCTTCATAATAATGCAAAAGTATTTAGGTTGATAGTAAAGAGTTTTTTGATTTGAACACTGCATATTGCTGCCTGCCAGGAACTATGATTGCGGCGCCGTACGATCGGCTTACCTTAATCGGGATCTCTATTTTTCAAGTGCAACAGAGGCAGCATACTTTTATGTAAAACAGCAAACACGATAAGCTGTCGTTTGGATATCATGTACGGGCATAAGCAAAATTATAAACACCAGGCCCTTTTTCAGGACGTTTTATGCCTATGCCTGGATTTTCAGATAATACTTGTATGGTTTGCCGTAAATCAGCAAGGTATTTTTGAGATTGCTCCCTCCCCCACTGATTTAAGGTATATCGACGGATTTCAATCAGATCTGTTTGGCTATCAGGGGTGAGCCGAAAAGACGCCATTTAATCATATTGTCCGGATTCCAATTCATGAAAGAATTGCTCGCCATCTACCGTCTTACCGTCATGAACATCTTCAGACGCTTGCACCGGCGCCCGCTGCACTTTCATTAACATGTCACCAAATTTTGTTTTTGCTTCATTGGCAGATAGAATTTCCATGGGCATATACCTCAATATCGCTTGATTTGTTTACTATAATCGAATCGAACGATTTGAGCTGAATCGATATTTTAACTTACTAATCAAAATCTTATAAAGAAGTTTTAAAAAGCTTTCTTTAGTCAGCCTTTCTTTTGACCGGGAAAGGTAAGAACAGGCGTCCAGTTTTCAGCCCAGGTGTGATGGGTGCTTTCCCCCATAGACGCTAAAGATGCGGTCAAAAAGTCAATAAACACCCTGACCTTGGCAGGCAAATAGTCACGCTTGGGAAAAATAACAAAAACACCACTTTCTGGCTGCGGTGGCCTGAAATAAGGATAAAGGGAAACTAAGGCCCCGCTGTTCAAGCCCTCTTTCGCAAGAAAATGAGGTAACTGGGCAAAGCCCAAACCGTCACTGCACATATGCGCCATAGCTTCGCCGTCATCGGTAATATGACTGCGCGCTAATTCATAGGGAAGGTATTCGCCTTTATCATCGGGCAAAAAGATAGGCTGCAGCTGCTGGCTCTCTTTGATACGAAAGCCAATCCAGCTGTGTTGCTGAAAGTCATCGGCACAACGCGGTATTCCCTGCGCCTCCAGGTATTGAGGCGACACACAAGTGAGAAAGTCCATTGGACTCAGGCGCCGGGCCACTAAACGGCTGTCTTTCACAAAGCCGGTACGCAGCGCGACATCAATATCGTTGTCAATAATATCCATGTGCAGATCATTGATTTCAAGCTCTAGCTTAATGGCCGGATATTGTTGGCAGAAGGCCGCTAACAGGGGGCGAAGATAGAGGTGTCCGTAACAGACCGCAGAATTGATGCGCAGGGTGCCGCAGGGGGTATCATTCAAGTGCTTGAGCTCGTCTTCGCAACAAGCGAGATCCTGAATCATCTTGCGCACAGTATCCGCATAACGTTTACCTGCCGTGGTGATGCTCAACTGCCGGGTGGAACGCTGGAAAAGGGTCAGCCCCAGTTGAGTTTCCAACCGGCCGATTGCCTTACTGACCGTAGACGGGTCAGTGTTGCAAGTTCTTGCCGCTGCCGCAAAGCTGCCGCCATCACAAGTGGCGATAAATATTTCTAATAAGCGCAGTTTATCCATGACTTGAATATACCATGAAAAACTCATGAATAATATTCACGACTGAATGGCATTTCCTGCTATTTTTTTCGCATTATCAGGCTCATACAATTAAAAGCCAACAACAAACCCTTTTAGCTAAATGAGGAATTATGCCGAAGCATTTTATGTTAAGAAAAATCCCCGCCCATCACCCCTTTGCCTATTTTTTTCTGGCATTCATCACTATGGCCGGGCTTTCCTACATTAATTTTTTGCCCGGTGTTGTAAATGCACTCGCCGGCGGCATTGGCTTCAGCGATGTCGAAGCCGGGCAGATCGTTGCAGTGAATGGTTATGGCGGCCTTATAGGGAGTGGCCTAGCTGTTTTTTTAGTGCGCCGTATTCATTGGCAGCCCGCCATCTATACTTTTTTGCTTATGCTGGCGGTGATTGATATCGGTACTGTCTGGGTCAAAGATTACAACACCATGCTTGGCTGGCGCTTTTTTGCCGGAATATTAGGTGGATTAAGTGTCGGTTTTGGCTTTTCTGTGCTGGCCCGGTTAAACAATCCCGATCGTGCCTTTGGTATTTTGTTGTTTATACAGTTTACTATTGGCTCTCTCGTGATTTACCTGTTGCCGGCACTCGAAGCACAGCTTGGCGCGCATGCGGTTTTTTATGCCATGGCAAGTTTTGTGTCGTTAAGTTTAGTGATGATGCTGTTTCTTCCTTCCTTGTCCCTGGACAATAACTCAACCGGACAAGCTATGTCCTTATCCGGGAGCAGTGGAAAAGCGCTGTTATTGTTGTTTGCCATTATTTCATATCTCATTGGCGCCAGCGCGATTTGGGCCTATGTTGGACTTATAGGGCTTGACGCTGATATGACCTCTGAAAATGTCAGTACCTATATCGCACTCACCGGCTTATTAGGGTTGCCGGGAGCTATGCTGCCTGTGCTCGGCGGTGCTCGTTTTGGCCGTCTCTATTGGATTATGACGGGTATCGCACTATCGGCACTTGCAGCGCTATTACTCAACTTTTCACAACATTCCCCTGTTTATATCACCGCAATGGCCCTGTTGTTTTTTTCCTGGCCAGCGGTGCAGTCATACCTGCTGGCAGCAACCGCCGAGATCGACAGCAGCGGCAGGCTTTCAACCATAGCCGCCGTTGTCTCTTCTGTTGGTTTGGCCACAGGACCCTTACTGGCTTCCGGCCTGCTTGATAATGGCAACTTTTCAGTGATGCTCTACAGCTGCGCCATAATTTTCCTGCTGAGTTTCCTGCTCCTGCTTAAACCTGTGCAGGCACAGGAAAAAGCAAGGACACAGGTATTGTCATCCTGATATCGCTCCAGCAGCCATGGAGCGAACAATGGCTTGTTGCCATGTTCGTCCAAGATACAGCTCAATAATTTAAGGTACTCAAGATGTTTAAATATATGCTTAACAAAATGCTTCTTTCGATGAAAAAACGCTACGACTACGACGTTGGTTATCTGCAGGATATCCTGCAGACAGATGCCAAGGCGTTTCTAAAACTGATGGCGTTTCAGACAATGTCGTCTCACACCGGCAACTTGCCGCCGGCAGTACTGTTTGCCGCCAGATTACGGGCGATTATCTGGGATGATTGCGGGCCGTGCACACAATTAATCGTGAACCTGGCGTTGGAAGCAGAGGTAAACCCGGCGATTGTGCAAGCAATTGTTGATAGAGACTTGAATAAGCTGCCTGAAGATATCGCCTTAGTAGTAGAGTTTACCGAACTGGTGTTGGCTCACGATCCCGAGGCCGATAATTTACGTGCAAGGATACTAGCCTTATGGGGCAAAAAAGGACTTGTCGCTATTGGCTATAGCATCAGTTCCAGCAGGGTTTATCCGGCGCTGAAATACACCTTGGGATACGGTAAAACCTGTAGCCGGGTCAGGGTAAATGATTTATCCCTGGCCCCCACACGACCAGCTTAGTAAGCAGGAAAGGGAAACATTTAACCAGGTGCCCGCAGGCGGGAGCCGGTTATTGAAATCAGCCCGTTTATTAGGAATTTTGCGGGACGGTTCCATCCGGGATTTGATACAAACAGCTTGGCAGTTTGGATTACGCGAGATATTAAATAGAAAAATCCTGAAATAACTACTCGGAATGCTCCGATATATACAGCCTCAAAAGGCTTTATGAGCAAAACTCATGCATTCATGAGATTAAATCAATTTTATTCATAAAACTAACCAAGTATAAAACACACAGTGCTCTTAACTTTGGGCAATATTACAGTTGATGCTTAGTTTGACCATTAGGTGCAAATAAAAACCCTGTAAAAACTACTGATAGGGAATATCAGAAAAGAAAATTGCGAAACCCAGAAAGAGCAAATCATAAATTCAGGTTTTATCTAACAGAATTGGATACCAGATCACAATGAATAAAGATTTTACATTTACGATTAAAAACATTTGTTTTGATGAAAATTATCATCCGTCAGACAATACGCGTGCCACCACTAACTTTGCTAACTTGGCAAGAGGAAACAGTCGCCAGGAGAACTTGCGCAACGCCTTAAAGATGATTGACAATAGCTTTAATGCCATGGCCCATTGGGATAACCCCAATGGCGATCGTTATTCTGTTGAACTTGAAATCATTTCCGTTGATATGGGTATTGAAGCCGGTGGCCAGTCTTTTCCTTCGATTGAAATATTGAAAACCAATATTGTTGATCACAAAACGAACAGGCGCATCGAAGGCATAGTAGGGAATAACTTTTCTTCTTATGTGCGAGATTATGATTTTAGCGTACTACTGCTGGGTCATAATAAAGGACAAGCTAAATTTAGCATTCCTGATGGCTTTGGCGATTTACATGGAAAACTCTTTAAGTATTTTGTCAATTCAAACGCCTACAAACAACATTTTAATAAGCCGCCGGTTATATGTCTGAGTGTTTCTGATAACAAAACCTATCACCGTACTGAAAATCAGCACCCGGTATTGGGTATTGAATACCTGCCAAACGAGTCTTCGTTAACTGAGCAATATTTTAAAAAAATGGGCTTACAGGTTCGTTATTTTATGCCGCCTAATAGCGTTGCCCCTTTGGCCTTTTATTTCTTTGGTGATTTGCTTAGTGATTACACCAACCTTGAACTTATCGGCACTATCAGCACGATGGGAACGTTCCAAAAAATCTATCGGCCTGAGATTTACAACGCGAATGCCGCAGCAGGAAAATGCTATCAACCAAATTTGAAGAATCCAGACCATTCGTTAACGCAAATTGTTTATGACCGCGAAGAACGCAGCAGGTTGGCAATTGAACAGGGAAAATTTGCCGAGGAGTATTTCATCAAACCGCACCAGGCTGTTCTTGAACAGTGGTCTGCTAATTACGCCTTATAATTCAACAGAGTAAATATAGCATTTATTATGAAAACATTATTACCTACTTCAACTGCCGGCAGTTTGCCTAAGCCCTCTTGGCTTGCACAACCTGAAACACTTTGGTCGCCTTGGAAATTGCAAGATGAAGAATTAACCGATGGCAAACACGATGCTTTACGCATTTCATTGCAAGAGCAACAACAGGCCGGTATTGATATTGTCAGCGATGGCGAACAAACCCGCCAACATTTTGTAACCACCTTTATTGAGCACCTGAGCGGCGTCGATTTTGAGAATCGTAAGACCGTTAAAATTCGTGATCGCTATGATGCAAGTGTACCGACAGTCGTTGGCCCCGTTAGTCGCCAAAAGTCCGTTTTTGTTGAAGATGCTAAGTTTTTGCGCCAACAAACCAAACAACCGATAAAATGGGCTCTGCCAGGCCCCATGACCATGATAGATACCTTGTATGATGACCACTATAAAAGTCGCGAGAAACTTGCCTGGGAGTTTGCCAAAATTCTCAATCAGGAAGCTAAAGAGTTAGAGGCTGCGGGTGTTGATATTATCCAATTTGATGAACCTGCATTTAATGTGTTTTTCGATGACGTAAATGATTGGGGCATTGCATGTTTAGAGCGAGCAATTGAAGGACTTAAATGTGAAACTGCTGTACATATTTGTTATGGCTATGGCATCAAAGCCAATACCGATTGGAAAAAAACGTTAGGATCTGAATGGCGTCAATACGAAGAAGCCTTTCCAAAGCTGCAAAAGTCTACTATCGATATTATCTCACTAGAATGTCACAACTCTCGTGTGCCAATAGAGCTGCTTGAGCTCGTTCGAGGTAAAAAAATTATGGTAGGGGCCATTGATGTTGCTACCGATACCATAGAGACACCGGAGGAAGTAGCCGATACCTTAAGAAAAGCGCTTGAGTTTGTAGATGCAGACAAGCTCTATCCTTGCACCAACTGCGGTATGGCTCCTTTGTCTCGCCAAGTCGCCAGAGGCAAGTTAAATGCTTTAAGTGCAGGCGCAGAAATCGTCCGAAGAGAACTATCCACCTAATACTAACCAATATATTGATGTATATAGCCAAACCACCTGGAAATGCAGGATTCTGCTTTTCCAGGTGGCTGGGTATAATCTTAACCTTCTGTGTAGTGCCAACGTGAAAACTAAGGTAGAGAATACAGCCCTCTTAAGATAGCTATACCCGATTTCACTGAGCCTATAGGACAAGTTGCGCCAACATGCGCAGGCCGGTCAAAAGCAATACCAGGGCAAAAATCTTTTTCAATTTTGCCGCATCCAGTTTAGCCGCCAGTGACGCCCCTACAGGTGCAAATAATACGGTTAGCGGCACAATACAAATGAAACCAATAAGGTTGACTAAGCCAAATGTGCCAGCCGGTGCATCGGTTGGCGTGCTGCCCATGACTAACATTGTTAAAGCCCCCGGCAACGAAATAATCAAACCTATCGCCGCAGCTGTGCCGACGGCCTTATGGGCGGGGTAGTTATATAGGGTGAGTAAGGGAACAGAAAGAGTGCCGCCGCCGATCCCGACCATAGAGCTGAAAAAACCAATGGATGTGCCCATCACCGTTTGTCCTGCCGTACCAGGCAGTTGTTGGAACAAAGCGGATTTTCCAGTTCTAAGCAGCATGTTTAGTGCAGACAAGGTCGCTATTACACCAAACAACATAGTAAGCAAGGTGCCATCGACACGGGTCACTAACCAACTACCAAGCAATACACCGATAAGAATAAACACAGCCCAGCGCCTTAGCAGGTCAAAATCGACATTACCTTTTTGGTGATGAGAACGAATTGAACTGACAGACGTTGGTACTATAGTGGCCAGTGAAGTGGCGGTTGCAACCAGCATGGCAGATTCCGGTGATACGCCAAAACTCTGGAACAAGAAAAACAACACAGGCACAATGACGATACCGCCACCGACACCTAACAAGCCAGCTAAAATACCGGCGAATACTCCCGTGGTAACCAATGCCAAAAAGGTAGAGGTATTATTTATTATAAATTCAATGATATTCATTAACTGCTGCTTCTCTTGTTAATAACCGACAAAGACCTTGCCATAGATTCCTGGGATAGTTGCCGCCGGTGTCGGGTCTTTATGTCGAACAACATAAACGTGTCCCACCAGCTCTTTTGTGGCAAAAAAATAATGCCAAATAATGACCTTTCACAATTACATCCCGAGTGATTTCGCCAGCCAGGCCTGCTCAATATTTAATGCCAATTCAAATTTTCACTATCGTTTGGCCCCGGCACAGGGAAAATCAAGACGATGTACAACCTGCATTATTATTCCCTAATTAATGTAAATAACTTTTTAACGCTTAGATATCTAAAAGAATTGTACTGATACTTGTTTGATGAATAATAATGATATAATTTCATCATTCAATGAACAAAATTAATCATTAAAACTAAAGACCGGGGTTAACTGATGTTAGAAAGGATACATTTAGAAATATTAACCGCAATAAAAGAACATGGAACGCTAACTAGCGCAGCTGAGTCATTGCATTTAACCCAATCGGCATTAAGTCACAGCATTAAAAAACTGGAAGGCCAGGTTGCGACTCCGATATGGAAAAAAGATGGACGAAACCTGCGCCTTACCACTGCGGGAGAGCGTATCCAAACACTTGCGAGTAGAATACTGCCCCAGTTTTTACATACGGAATTGTTATTGAACCAGATTGCAAAAGGTGAAATGGGATCACTGCGAATAGGCATGGAATGCCATCCTTGTTATCAATGGTTGCTCAGGGTAATAGATCCTTATCTTGAACAGTGGCCAGACATAGATATAGATGTGAAGCAGGAGTTCCAGTTCGGCGCTTTAGGCGCATTGCTTAGCTATGAAATAGATGTACTCATTACACCAGACCCGCTCTTTAAACCCAAAATAGACTACATACCCGTTTTTGACTATGAACATAGACTTGTTGTTGCCACGTCTCACAAACTGTCAAAGCAGGATTTTGTATTACCCGAGCAATTAAGCGAAGAAGTGCTATTTAGTTACCCAGTAGAACCGATGAGGCTCGATATTTTTAGTCAATTTCTAAATCCCGCCAAGTGCTCAGTTAAGAAACATAAGATTATTGAAACAACTGAGATCATGTTACAGATGGTAGCCGCTGGCCGGGGTATTTGTGCTTTACCCGGCTGGCTGGTAGATGAGTTTTCAAAATCAATGCCGATCAAAAGCATTCGTATCGGCGAACAAGGCATTAGTAAAAAAATCTTTTTAGGTATTCGCAAGGACGAACAGAAAATCGACTACTTAGATGATTTTATTGCTCAAGCTAAAAAAACAAAATGACCGGTGATTCCGTCCCGTATTTCATTGCCCCTGGCTGCCCTTGACATCAATCACATTGACGCGATTCAAAGTAAAATTAAAGCTCAGCGACAGCAAGCATGGATGATCAATTTTCATTATTTACCCCTTCTATTTGCGTAATACCAATAATTGCACATTCTTTGATTGATTAGGGTAAATGCAAAAAACCCAGCAATGACGCTGGGTTTATGTAGTATTCAATATCTAAATTGACATTTTATGTTTTTATAAGAAATTAGAACGGTAGTTCACACAAACAAGAAGCAAACTATTTATTTACAACAACTTAATGATAAAAACAAAAATAATGTAAAGTTAACCTGTGTTATTGCTTCTTATTAAGATTAGAAAAAACAAATAACTTTACACTTTTATATAACGAAACTAGTAAATAACGTCTAATGGATCATGATTAGGATCAAACCCTTCTCCGTGTATAACCTGATTTATAAATTTTCTATCTATAAACTCTTCTTTTCTATGCACTAACCAACTGAATAAGCGAACGATGGCGTCTAATTTAGGTCTTTCTTCGCCTTTAGGCGATAAAAGATGGTTCAAAATTAGCTTTAGACCTAAGCTGACAGAATTTAGGTTTGTTTCGTAATTAACAGAAAACTGCCTGTGATTTCTCAGTGAGGTAATATCACTAATTTCATTTGCATCAAAAGGGAGTTCACCAAAAATAAGTTCATACGCATATACCCCGATTCCCCATGTATCGTAATTTTCAATGTCTTTTCCTTTTTCTAAAAAATCTGGGGGCATTGAAACAAACGAAGCTAGACATCTTCGATTGTTATCTCTAAACACAGCATCTTCGTCTAAGTTTCGCAAAATGGGTATATACAAACCAGAACCTGTATTCATTCTTTGACAGTTCCCCATGTCTAAAAACTTTATTTTTGGATTATTATCTGTCATATCCCTGTCAAATTTACACATATCAGGCTCAGGCAAAAGCAAGATATTTTCTGGATGTAAATCTCTATGAGAATATCCTGTAAGGTTAAAATAGTTTAGTGCTGAGGCTAATCGATATAGAAGTTCTACTTTTGATTCTATTGTAAACTCTGTAGTATCAACATCACTCAGTAAAACTCCCTCTTCATATTTATAGCCAAAATAACTCACCATATTAGATGTTTTGTGCGTTAATGGCTCCACAATATAAGGTAATGGATAACTTTCAATTGGACCATGGAATAGCTGTTCAACTGATAATCCTTCTCCACCTTGAACATAATTTAGTTTGTTTTTTTCAAGAACAGAATACTCAAGTTTGAACCTTTCTAGCTCAATATCATTTCTTGGGGCAATGAGAAATTTAAAAACAACTCTTTCATCTCCTTTTACATACAAGCTGCTTAATGCGCTTCCTCCTCCGAGCGATTTTTCATACTTATAGCCATCAATATTTAGCAAACCAAGTTTACTTAACAATAATTTATTACCATCCATATCAGATGTTTCTGACCTCATATTGTTCACAATACAACATAACTTCTCCTTCAAAACCTTTAGGTAGATCATCAGGTTTATGAACACTTTGGTATGCCTTACTTTGTAGCCAGTTAGTAATTTGTTGCTCATCTTTTGTATCACTAATATCTATCTCAATTTCTAAGAAATCATTAACTTCTTCACTAAAAATTAAAGTGCAAGCCTTTCCATCCGGTATTGTAATTTCCAGAAGATAACCGTAGTCACCGCTATATTCTTTTGCTTGCTCTATATCTGTACTACAAAAAATCGTTTGGCTTCTAGCCCTAATTTTAAAATCTTGTGCAAACCACTCATCAGCAACTTCATGAACATTCTGATCCGAGTTTCGTGGTTGCCTTGGCAGAACAATGTATGGATTATCCTGTATTCCATCAGGAACTTGCTCACTAACGCCTCGATATAGCTTCATCAAACTACCTACTTTGACTTTAAAAAATAATTTTAGGAATATTCATTTAGAGCATTAACCTACACACCTAACATCTCAAATCGTATGCGCTGGCTAAGCGAATCAAGATCACAATAAATACTTTCACTATGAATACCACTTTTATGTAATTGGTACATAAGTGCTATTACTGAATCATTGTCAATTTCAATAAAGCTGATAACACCAGATTCTTTAGGAAATAATTCATCAATTGATTTAGAGGAGTCGGAGTGAATGGTAAACGCACTATGTTGAGAATTCATTCTACCATCTGTTGAAACAGCTTCTATTGCTATAGGCACATTCCATGTATCAATTTTTTTTGTATTGAGCGGATCAAGCTGAAATAAGCAATATGGTAAAAAGGCATCTAATGAACGAAAAGATACTCCGTCTTCTTTTAAGGCTTCACCATATTTAGATTTCCAGATTTCACCACCAGCAGCGGGATATATTGATTCCTTATACTCCGCTAAATTGTATATTCTTCTCTTACCCATTTGCGAAGGGCAATATACCAACTCAGCTCCCGTGGTTAATTTATTCATCCTTAAAGGATTGAGTACCCAAATACCTCTTCTGGTATTTTTAATATCTACTATGGTTTGTGTTAAGGCAAAATATAGAGCAACTAAAGGCGATCTTGACCAATCCAATAGGCGAGTTGGTAATCCATGATGCTGCATCAATGAATAAGTTTTCCAGGGATTACTTTCTTCCCTTTCAACATATTTCCCATAATCTCTTAGAAACCGGTACGCCATGGTATTTTGGATATCAGGATTTATACCCATCCAGGAAGCCTGAGGAAGTGTTTTGAAATCTCTGCTTCCAACTCCCCGGTACCATAAATCAAAATCGTAATCCGCTACAATATCTAAATATTGACCTAAACTTTTAATTCTTACATTTTCCATATGCATTCTTAGAGATTTTTCCTTATCTTATTTATCACCAGTTTAATATTGTCACAACAATTCAAGTGTAATAACTAATTATTGATTTATATAAAAAACCTTTCACAACAAAAACACCAATAAAAACAATTCCCCCCTGGAAAGAAAAGAGATTACACTAAGCCAGCTTGATACTTATTACTTAGAAATAATTGTCTGTTCAAACTCACAAAGGCTATGGTCTTGGCTGTCAAAAAATGAAGGCGTCGGCATCCCCATAGGTATATCAGCAATTGAAATAACATAATCTTTAAGATCGGCTCCTTTTGCTCGTTTAAATTCGACCTTTTTGTTACGTCCATTTATTAAATCGCTCTTACTTAATTCTGTCGTTAATTCAAAATGACCAGGGAAGCCATTCCACCAATCACTGAACTTTAAATACTTTTTGCTTTTCGATGCAACTAGATAAACATTTGTCGCATCAACAACACGACTGTCGACTCTGCCGTCCGGATTAATAAACTCTACTACTATCAATAATTCACCGACATAATATTCAATCTTAACATCCCCATCAGACAACACCCCAACAATTGTGTCCTCAAATAAACCGGTTTCGACAAGTAAAAAATTATTTTTAATTGTTTTGTTTAATTGATTAGGAAATTTGAAAAATGATGCTTTAGTAACAATGTTGTACGGCTTATTATTAGTAATAACAAGGCTCTCATTACACCCCTGTAATATATATCGATATTGTTTGAATTTCTTACCAAACGCTAAAATATTTTTATATTCTGGAGGTTCAACATAGCTAGGAAGTCGAGACGAGCTTTTTTTAATGTACCCTCCCTCTTTAAGGAAATCGGATACCCTCCGATCACCATCACTTGAGATATTTTCTTGAACTTGTAGCGCTAAGATATCAGGTACTTCGCTACCAAGAATAACTGATTCCAATCTAAATGGCAGGTAAAGCTCAGCTCTAATACGAGTCACAATTTCAGGGTAATCTCCCTTATTTTCAAAAATAATATAGGTTCCCAGTGTTGCATCAATGTTTAATCCAACACTTTGTTGCGGCCTTATTACACTAGCTTGAATTTTGTGTTGCTTAAAAACCTCAGTATTATCAGTAATCCATAATCCTGAATATATCACCGATGATAAAATACCTGCGGCCCCACCAACAACCGCAAACTTTTGATCAAGCGAAAGCCGGGAAAAGGAGACAGGAAGATAAATATTTGAACACGCTGTAAAAAACACTCTTCTGATTTTTGAGTACGTAGCCTGAACACTTAACACGATTTAAAACCTGCCTAAAAATAGTTACACAGAAATTTTACGGGAACGAATTAAATTTTCTCGAAGGTAATAAGCCCTTGCAGAGCCTGTTTCAACAATACCAGTGAGTAAATTAAGACAAATGTTGTACATTTTTCGACTTAAAGTACCTCTGTTTTCAATCTGCAAGTATCGCCCTATCGACATCTCCAAGTAATAAGCTGTATTTATTTGCTTGGCTATTAGTTGTGAATTTTCAGTAAACTTTAGGGCTAGTAATTGGATACCTTTGTCAAAGAAAACGTCATAAAAGTTATAAATTAAGGATGATAACGCTTCAAATACATGGCTATTATTCGCAGATTGCTTTGCAAATTCTAACAAATAATTCGCCCCTCGTTCCATGTCCTTTCTCTCATTTTCATGCCCCTGCCAAGGACTATCGGCATACAACATTCCACGAAGTAGCTTATTTAAATCATTCTGTAAGCCCATGTACCTATCATTTACATCCTTCAAAGCTATCTTATGCACCTCTGGAGCTATCAACGTCCATAATGACCATATAGAATCATAATCATCCTCTTTTTCCATAGCGACATCAAAAAACAACTTCAACGAATATATAAAGCTTGGTGCTTTTGTACAGCCTAAAAGTATCAAATCTTTAAATGGAAGGTACTCATTGTTTCTTGAGTTAATCACATGTTCTGTCAAACAGTCTTGAATTTGCTTTTTTATATCATGATTTATTTTTTCATCTTCATTTGTACGATGATCTGAGTATTCTGTATCAAAAACAAAATTAACTAACTTTTTAATTAACTGAATTTGGCTGCTATCTTTAGTGCTAAGTGGAACCATTAACATGGGCAAGTGAAGAAACCATGATGAATGGCTTTCCAAAGAAATGTCATCAACCGATAGCTTAAAACTACCTTCAAGCAATTTATTGCGAAATGTAGTTATTAGCCCATTCCAATTTTCATGAGCTTCTTCTAACTCTTCTCCTTGTAGATGGTAGAATCTTCGAGCCATACTATTGTCCCTTCGAAGTCTGGCATACTCAACAATTCCACTTATGCAGAAAGATGCTAACTCAGGGCCTCTTGACCAAAGAAACTCTCTTACTCCTTTAGCAGCATAAGCACTAACGTTGAGGTTTTCATGTGTTAACGCTGTAGCTAAAGCATGTTTCAAAAGCTCTTTTTGCTCTGCATCAAGATCTAAGTCAAATAACTTAGGTAACACAAAAGCACACGCACCAGAGCCATAATAATCCGTCTTATCATGAGCTGTTGTCCCTTCCATAACATCGGCGTGCATGAATATTGATTCAAGGATGACTTTGAGGCACCACTCTTTGTTTTCGTCACTTAAATTGATCAGATCATCACGAACACAAACAGCAGCAACAGTTGTGATTGTACCAATAGCCATTTCTGAAAAATTATGAATTTCACTTTTTTGAAGCGAGCAGAGTAATTCTTTTGCTGACGTTAATGCGTCACCATATGAAGCAATATATTCTTTTTTAAATAATTTATCTTCGAATAACTTTTTTGCCCATAAATGTAAACTAGTTACAGTATTATCGGCTTCATGTTTTTCATTAAATTCCTGTTGTTCTTTCTTTAAATCTGTCGGTAGTTCAGACACATTTTGAAGCAATACTCGATTGTTTTCCTTGTCTTCAATAGCTTCCCAAGTCCTTGTATCAACCCGGTGCACCATATATCGAAGATATTTTTCATTTCGAGTAGATGCTTCGTTTATCAGTTCATCAACAATTTTAATTGCACTATCCCTCAATTCTGTTTCAAATTGAATTCTTGTTAATAGTGTCTCTAATGACTCTTTTCTCCATGGCCTGAGTGCAGCTTCCCTTCTTTCTTCTATATAAATTTTAGACATTATATCTCTGTCTAAACCAAACCAGTTCGCCTCACTCCCCCCCATTTCTGCCGTCATACGCTGCAAATCCAAATAATATAACTCTGGAGCTTTTAATATTGGATATGCTGCCGTACCTACTTTGCGAGGAAAACCAATTGCCACTGACGCTAAAACAGATGTGGGTAATACCGAGTTGCTAGACCGTAACAAGTAATCATAAATCCAGTCCAATTGGTTATTTTCACCACAGCCATTTGCATATTCCACTAACCAATTCTCTAACGCCATAAGCGCGCACTGAAGCAGATAAGGTAACGTAGAGTGTCCCCTATAGCCTTTCCAAAGATGTGGTGATGCATATTGCTTGACTATCGCTCCATCATTGAGCTTTAAATGAATCAGATTTACTACAGCTTCATTGGCGAAGGGTAGGCTTTCCTCATCCTTTGAGGGAGCAGCAAACTCTGATTCAGAATACTTCTGAGCTGTGACGTTACAGAGCTTAATAATGAAGTCTAAAGCTAATTTAGGATGAAACTGGAGAAGATATTTAAAAGGCCCTTTTGCCCCGCTAGCAGGGAAAAGATCTCTATCTTTATCAAGCCCAAAATAATCATCGACATCCATACTTCGATATGAATAAAAATCATCTTGACCTTCTTCTTGGTCTTCTTTTAACCATTCATGTAGCGAAAGTTTAATAATGAATTCAGGCTTGCGTTTGCAAAGCATTGGTACATTTGCACCAACAATTGCTAAGCTAGTTAGTTCATCAACATAACTTAACCTTCGAGGGTTCATCTTTGAGATAAAAACGTCTTGGCTCATTAACTCATCAAAAGCGGTTTCTATTACAGGTGAAACTTTCAGCAAAGCATTGAGTATTTTCTTTCTTCGCTCCTCATTACGATAAGCATCTTTAACTGGTTCAAGCAGCCATAAAGCCAACAAGCCAACCTTTTCAGATGGTTGAGGCAAGTCATCATATATATTAATGAGGCCACACCACTCATCAATTACCTCAACGACATGAGTAAGCATTGAATTACTCAAATCGTATCGTGCTTCATAAATAAAGTTAAATAGCGACTCCCAACCATTACCAAAGGGCTGCAAGAACAAAGATTTTAATATGCCAGATTTTTCATCTTTGATAAGTAAATCATTATGTATTGAGTTTGGTCTCTGACAGGTTATCCTTAATATAAAACAAAACCTAATCAATAGTGAGCAATCATCTTTTAAGAGTTGAGATTTTAACGTATATAAAAAGCTTTCAGGTGAATCATTTTGCATAATTGCGGCAATGGTTTCATCCTTCCAGTAGCTTTCAATATCATCAGCGGTTAATATCTCTTCGACAAACTCGTTAATTTCATCATCAAATTTCAACCTTCTGTATAGCCATAATCTAAACGCTCTGCTTATTGCAGGTTCGCTTCCTATACTTGACAAGAAATTTTCCAAATTATGCGAACTATCGATGTATTCGCTCTCAATGTATTCTTCTAATGCCCAATCTTCCAATACATCATGTATTGGGCTTATAGTTGACAACCGCTGATCACGGTGAATCAGATTATCCTCTTCTAATTTCGAAACGACTTCAGGGTCAAACTCAGTATCACGAATACCAAATACCATTTTTTTTGCACGTTGCTTTGCGATTTCAATAAAAGTCGATCTTCGTTTAGCTGGCATCCCCGCCTTTCTATCCACTTCCTTAGAAATCACTGTCGCCCAAACTGTATTTCGAAAGTCGATTTCGGTATCACCTGATTTAAACAATGCCCCATTACCAATGGCTCTAGCTGAAATTTCGATAAAAAATGGTATTTTAAGTAATTCAACTAACGAGTTATTGGATATTAAACCTCCAAGTTCGGGAACATGTGCACAAACCAGTTCAATTTGCACCTTAGTAAGCCCTTCAATATTTACACTGTTAAATTGAATGCCACTAGGTTGAAGATAATTGAAAGTAAGTTGTTGATACGCATAATCACGCCCCGTAGCAATAATGGTCCACCCTGTTTGTCTTTTTAAGTATTGAAGCAAATCAATAAAGGCATCTTGATATGTAAGTTCTAAAACTTTTTCTAAAGATTCTATTACAAGTATTTTCTCATTAAGTAAGGAAAAATATCCTTCAATTTGCCCCAAAGAGGACTTCATTCCGATAGTTGCAAAAACATCGTTAAGGTGGCTTTTATCTAAATCTTCAGCTCTTAAATAGAAAACAGGAACATTTTTATTTTTAGTCGAGATAAAATCTTTTACTATTCCTGATTTACCAACACCTCTAGCACCAGTTACGAAAAGAAAATCACTTTCAACATAGAGTGCTGATATTTTTGCTAACTGCTCGCTTCTATCAATATGAAAACCATTAATAGTGTTAGAGATTCCTTCAAAAATATGGTCACCACGCTCTCTCAATTTTAAAAAGTCATTTTCAAAATTAACTTTGCTAGATAACTCAAATAATTCTTTAACTTCTTTAGGCACATTATCTTGAGTTAAAGACCCGGCATTCTGGTTAAACTCTTGAACACAAGTAACTAATTTAGATAAAACAAGAGATGGTGATTCCTCTGAATAACATTGAATTAGGGAACACAATAAGCTTGCAACTATTGAATATTTAGCATCTAAATCATAAGAAATTAGCTGAAAAACTCTTAAAAACTTCCATAACTCATCATCTGTTACTTCGACTCCTGCATTCGCATTAGTTAACTGAATTCTGAATATCTCTAATCTGCTAACTTTTGCTTTACTGGTAAAACCCTCAGTCTGTGATTTTTTAATAAATTCTGCAGAACTTGATGAATATTTAGCCCATTCAAGAATAGGAAGCGTATTGATAACATCTTGTTTCTGTAATGGCCCTGTTATCAATGCAATTGAATCATTTTCTAAACTAAAATTAGTATTTTTAAAATCTTTCCATGCACTATTAATAACTTCCGCAAACATTGAGTCCTTTGATTTGCTTATAGTTATTTCATGTTTAATTTGAGCATAAAGCCGACTTTCATTATAGTTTTTATCTGATGCTAATAAGACAAAATCATCAGTATTTGCACCATCATATTTGTTCTGAAACTTCAGTTCTTTGGCTCTCATATTTTGTGATAAACAGGGCACACAAGATTGTGCCAACAACGAAACAGCGAAAGCAGCTTGAACCCGTGTTTCAAAATTTACACCGCCACCTCCGGTGGAAAATGGATTACTTTGCTTTTTGACTTCATTACTCATTATTTAAACTCTCCCTGACGGTGGTATGACCTTGTCAAATGGCCTTAATATATTTGTAGTTTCTCTTTCTGTTGGAGAGTCTTCACCCTTTGGAATTTCTTGGTCAATAACCTGAACCTGCATGCCCTTTTGTCTTATATGAAAGGCAATACATTGCCAGCGTTTTTTCCAAAGAGACTCTTTCCGCTTATATTCTTCTACTTCTTTTTTCAAGCGCTCAATTTCACAAAGAAGTTGTTCGTTTTCTTTTGAAGTTTGTTCTTTCGTTTTTACAAGACCTCCTGATAATGCATATTTAGCATTATCATAAGCCGCTTTTATTTCTGTCTTAGCCTGCATTGACTGCCTGCTATATCCAAAACGTTCTTCTAGTATTGCCCAGGTCAATTTTGCCCCCAACTGGCCAAGTGCCCAACGGTCTAGATCAACAATAATACTTTTAATATCTGATTCACTCATTCTTCTGAAACGTTTAGTCACCAGCTAATTCCTCCAAATATTGTCTAGGATCAAAATCAACGACACCGTTATCTTTCAGCTGAGCTGTCAGAGTATTTATTTTCTTCTCGTTATGCGCTATCCAGTCACTACTCTTTTTGGGCTTTCTTTTTGTTGAACGCTCTTCAGCCGTATCCCGTGCCAGTGTAGTTAGCGCAAGCTGTCTTTTCTGCTCGTTTAAGCGTCCCTTATCATCTTTTGCCCATACATAATCATCACACTCAGCAGAGCACTGTAAATGACGCTCACATGGCGTTTGAGCAAAATTATGGACACATATTCCGGAACCAACATCATGCACAGCCTGTACACGGGCTTTTAACACAGCATCCTGGACCGTTACAGGAACAGCCTTAACCTGTTCCACAAGCTTTCCACCAGCACGCCCATTTTTAATATCTTCACGTAGTATTAATGCCCGCTTTTCTCGGCTCGTATGTTGGTAGGCTTTGGTATCTTTAGGGTTAGAACGGCCAAACCATTCAGTTTGAAGAAGATCACTCAGGCCACCTTCATCTAGTAGAGTATTTAATGTGTGCCTGAAATGATGGCTAGTAAAATCAACCTCTATACTTGATGATGCATATGTCTTAGCAAGCTCAGGGAAATACCTTAGAAATGTAGTCATCATAGAATGAGTGCACTGAGTTGCAATCCATTGTGAGTACATGCCACTTGAAATCCCCTGATATCTAACAACCAAAAGATCCTTGAGAAAATACTCATTTTTATTTTGATCAATATGGATCGCCTCAATCAATCCCTCAAAATAATCTTTCTCGCAATAATTAATGAGTCCTTCTTTTGTTGTGAAGTAGACCTTTCTTGATGATACCTTCCCTGTTTTATCTGGTTTGTTTTCATTTGCAAAGGCATAACCATTTTTCCGGAACCAACCGGTTGAATCTAATAACTGAGGATTTAACCCAATCATTTTTAGATCCTTTTTGTGAAAGAACTGATTCTCATCAAACTTTAATAAAAAACTTAAATCGGCCCCCTTTAGCTTTTGTGTTCTACTAGCACTATCTCTCGCAGTAGCACACAACTCATCCAGCTCACCTATAACATCACGCACTATCGGTAAAACTTCGTTCGGCATGTACAGTTTACGTTTAGGGGTAAACACATCTCCTTGAGATATCTTTCTTGGGAAATATTCAATGTACTTCCTGCCATCAATGTCTGTTTTAATTTTTTGTTGGGGTAGCAATGAAATTTCACTGAAACGACGTCCCAGGCAAGCAAGAAGCGTTAGTAAAAGCACATAGAAACGATACTTATGATCTTTCGGAACGTTTTGATACAACTCCCCTATGACTTTAAAAACGGCTGGTTCTATCAACTTATCGCTTTTTGTTTCTAATGTTTTAGGGCCATCCAACCTTTTGTGGCCGACATCACCAGCGTTTTTAGGCCGCTTCATCTTCGCATATTTGTACTTAAAGATAATTCGGCATAACCCATTCGCATCGAAATGCCCCGCAATTTCCGCAACAGCCTTATGAAGGTTGTATGTAACCCCTTCACTATAATCACGAGTGATTGCTTTGCATGCTGAATCAAGTACTTCAGGTGTTAGCCTGGCTAACTCAAGGTTTAACTGATTTGCTGAATAAGCCATATACCCCAAAGCAGTTATAAAATTTCTCTGATTTGGGGCCGACTGATGTTTCCGATGAAATCTTAACGTAAATAATGCTTTCCCTATATCAGCCCATTCTCCATACAAGGCTCCCCCTCCAAGCGATGGGGAGTAGTTAAAATTAAACGAAGAGGATGTTGTATTCTTGCCGGTAAGCTTAATTAATCTTCCAGCCTTCACAGTCCAGGTAGAATCTGACCAATTAATTTCTTCAAACCCTTCAAGCTCCAACATTTTTGCTTTTGCTATTAAAGCCTTGAAATTTTCCCTTCGGTCTTGAGCTAAGCGATCGATAAAAGCAATGACTTTATTTTTTCTGTTCGAACGTCCATCAGCCATTATTGTTACCCTCCGCACATAATTCAGTTACTTGGGCAACTGCGGCAATAACTTCATCTAATTGAATGCCTAAGCGTGCATTTTCGTATTTTTCTAACCTTTTCTCTCTGTTTTGCAATAAGCACTCAAGTACATGTTCATGACCTGCATGGCGATAAGGTTGGAACTTAGGACATAGGTAACATGAATAAGGTGGATCTAAATGGCAAATGCTGGATTCGCCACAAACACCGATGTTTTCCTGGTCGGTAGGATTTTCTTCATCAATGTATGAAATGTGCTTATCAGCACGTTCGCCATTAACAGCTTCATCATCACTATCAATAACCTTACCTTTAAAAAATTGAAGATAACGCGATAAGCCTTTTGCTGCTGCTTTGTCTAAATGCTCAACAACCTTACCGGCCATTTCAAAATAGACAAGAACATGCTGAGTGTCTGTATGATCTAAGATCCTAGCAAGTTCTTTTTTACTAATTCCTTCAGCTGCTAACCCTGTCGCAAGCGTGTATCTCAAACGCCTTGTATTTACTTGCAAGAGGCTTTTAGTGACAGGTGATATGAGGTTATGCCTTGCAACAAAACTCTTTAACAGCCCTGTTATATCTGCACTCGTCACATTATAAGCATTTTCAAAGTCACTAGATAACAGTGCTGCTCTATTTCCATTTTGATTGATAAATAGAGGTTTAGGGTTAGGAATAACTCTATTGTTAAACTGTAGTTCTGTGTTTATCGCAGCATTCTTATCTATCAATTCAATAATGTAGTTTGCATATAAGGGCGCCAAGTACTCATCAAGAAAATCATCACGTGGGCTTAGTTGCTTTTTCTTGATTCTTGGAATTTTTAAGATATAGCACCGTTCTTCAGCTTCAGGAGTTAAATCAATGAAGTCTTCTTCACGTAAGTAAGTCAAGTTTGCCGGATTTCGACCAAACGCTATAGACAATGCAACAGCTACTTTTTCTTGTAAATGCTTAAGTTCCTTACTTGTATCATTTTTCATTGCTGCTATAAGCAAAGGTAACTCTAAGGAATGATGTAATGGCCCCTTATCGGGATCCTCCATTCGCACGGCTTCGCCTTTGGGATTCCCTGGGATGCTCATCCCTTCCAACTCCATAGCATAGGCAGGACAAAAACCAAGTTCCGGGTAGTTTTCAGCACAATAGATATACCACTGTATTGGACGATATAAGGCCCAAAGCCTGTGCTCTTTTCTTGTGACAGAGATTCTGGACTCTATAAGAGAAATAAGCTGCTCTTTAAACTGTTTACCATGCTGAATATCAAAATCTGCGGCATATCTCAGGAATTCAGTATAGACATGCTGAAAAACGGAATAGCCGGCGTGAACTGAGCTTCTTTCCAACCTATCCCTAACATATGATTTTACTGACCACCTTATTTTTAGGTTAATTATTTTATTGAAGTCTAATGACGTCGATTTCCATATTGAGTACGGTAAATGCCAGCGCTCACTTGATGAATCAACCTCTTTTCCTTCGCGCGTGATAATGGACTGGGGAGTATCTAACCAACCATGGTCATCTATTAATTTATTGAGCGATGTATCATCTACCAAAGTACATCCTCCATGATTAAATCACGCTGATATTTTTTCAGAGCAATATTAGCCTGCTCTTCAACTTCTTGCGCAATATAAACATCCTGCGATGAAAGGCTACTGTCACCTCTTAAATAGGCTAGTGCTTGCTTACGCTTATCTTCCTCTATCCCCGAATTACGTAAAATTCTCTCCATATGAGAAGAAAAACTATGCCTCAAAGCTTTTGCAGTTAAATGACGGGGCAGATCTTCAGCATATTTCTTTCGCAATAACTGATAGAGCTGAGTAACAGAGGATTGAGACAATGGCTCACCTTCATCACTTAAGATCAAATAATTTGATTCAGTTGCTGACTTATCTTCTAGAACATCACGCCATTCAGTAATATAAGTGTCTAAATTTTTAGCGAAATGAGGATCAATAATTGGTAGCACTCGCCCATTACGTTTAATTTGAGGCCGAGGTTTTCTGGTATCAAGCGGATCAGGACTTCGGCGTTCAACTCGTATAGAAGATATCGCCCCTATTTCAACATCTTCAACTCTTAAACTGAGTAACTCACCAGGCCTTAAACCATAATAAAGCATTATCATTGTCAGGATATAGTTTCGATAACGAACCGCAGGATCCCTACCGTAAGCTTTTTTATTTTCAGGATTTAGTAAGGATAAAAGAAAATCAATTTCTTTCCCATTAAGCCCTTTTTTTTGGGATCTGTTGGTAGGAGGAGCATTGATAAATGATGTTTCTAATAAGCCAAGTAGGCGATTCTTATTATCAATAATTTGCTCATATTCACTTGATGAGTTAGGAAGTGTGCCAATAACTACATCACAGCACCAAGCCAAATACTGTCGAACTGTAGTTAAACGCTGATTAAAAGTGTATGGCGTAACAACCATCTTTTTCACACTTCGTCTTGTTTCATGATCTCGTTTCAAAAACTCAACCAAGCCGCCCTTAATTTCAGCTTCATTGAAAGAACGCTCACTTCTAACCCTACTATCTAAATCGATTTTCTCTTTTTCTAACCAGAGGTAGAGAACTAACAACTCTCGAAGGTTACGGACTAATGTATTGGGGCTTAATGATCTTCGACTAATAATGAACTCATTTGGAGCAGGAATAGGCATATCATCATTGCCAAGCAGCAAAGGTAATAAATCGCCAGACTCATGAGCAATAACTTCTACTTTCATTAGACCTCCTATCGTTACAAAAAGAATAGTTTCAATACGCTAAATCTACAATATTTTATTTATACGATTTTTTATGTTCACTCTTTTTTAAATATACAAAAAAACCTCTCATAACTTTACAGTTATGAGAGGTTGATAATCTGTTATAACGTCCTGAATTTATGATAAAATAATCAAACATTCCTATTGGATTAAGTTAACACATAGTTCTTTATACGAATCAGAACGGAATATCGTCATCAAAGTCGATTGAAGGCTCTTGTGGGTTAACCTTAGCCGCTTGTTGCTGGTTTTGCTGACCAAAACCGCCTTGCTGCTGTTGGAAACCGCCCTGTTGAGGTGCCTGCTGTCCACCCGAGAAGCCGCCTTGTTGAGGAGCTTGTTGCTGTGGTGCCTGCTGTGCAAAACCGCCTTGCTGTTGTGGAGCTGCCTGCTGAGAGAAGCCGCCTTGCTGTTTAGGTGCTTGCTGTTGGAAGCCACCTTGCTGTTGTGGAGCCTGCTGACCACCAGAGAAGCCGCCTTGCTGCTGCCCCTGGAAACCACCGCCTTGTCCGCCACCACCTTGGCCACGGCTGTCTAACATTTGCATGGTGCCGTTAAAGCCCTGAACAACGATTTCAGTGGTGTACTGGTCTTGACCTTGCTGGTTCTGCCATTTGCGGGTTTGCAGCTGTCCTTCGATATAAACTTTTGAGCCTTTTTTAAGGTACTCACCGGCAATTTCGGCTAACTTGCCGAACATTACCACACGGTGCCATTCGGTTTTTTCTTTTTGCTCACCGGTTTGCTTATCTTTCCAGGTTTCTGAAGTTGCGATGGTCAGGTTGGCTACCCCACCGCCATTAGGCATAAAACGTACTTCAGGATCTTTACCTAAATTACCTAAAATGATTACTTTGTTAACACCGGCCATGAAAAAATCCCATAAATATGCAGTAAGATTGGCTTACTGACTTAGCTTCTGACTTAGATTCAATTCGTCGATAGCTGTATCTCATTCGACGAGTTAGAAATTTCGATAATTGAAGAATATTCTATCACTGTGCTCGGAAGATCCCTAGAAAAGGATCTCAATTTTCTGAGACTTTTTTCAAGATCCTGGATTATAAAAGTAAAAATTGATCCGCACCGTTGAGATAAACTGAACGAAAGCCAATGGCGCTACCATGACGTGCATAAACAGAATATGGTCAGGGAGCGCAATAGAAATAAAGCGACACCATTAACAAGAGAACAAAAGACTTAAAGCTAAATGCCTGCTTTTAGCTACACCGCATCCACCTCGGAAAAAACTAACCCGGTTAAATGGTGCTGTTTCACTATATCGTAAAGACTACCTTCGGCATCGGTTGTAAAGGTAAAAAGACCGGCACGATTTACCCTAAAAAGCCCTGTATGTTCTATCGCTTGCTTATCAAGTACCAGTCGATTAAAGCGCCTCACCCGACTCACTTTGCCATTACGCATATTCCATTGTGTCAACTTTTCATCAATGGCTTCTTCGGCTCCTAAAATATTTAGGGCAAACCAAGGTTCACCATTTAAATTTAGGGGTAAGAACTCACAGGCGCTTTTTAAACCTTCACTCAAAAGATCTGCCGTACGTGCAGAGACGCAAAAAACGCTTGAACCCAAACCGGCAATATCCGGCTTTTTAAGAGCACCATCTTCGGGTGCCATTAACCAATCAACCCCTAAAGTACGCCAATCATTTCCTTTCTCTTTACCGTCAAACAGCAGAAGATCATCTTCGCTCAACTGTACCGATTGCTCAAATACGGTTTCCTGCAATAATAAGTATTCATCTGGCTCAACACTAACCGTATAAACTTTATTAAACTTAGCCATATTAATCACTTTTGAGTTTTTTGAGATATTAATTCGTTTAATGGAAAGTTACCAGCTTCCAGCTCTTCACCTATCTCTCGGAGCGTCTCAATAACTCCTTCTCTACCCAGCCCTTCAGCAATAGTTTCATCTAACAAATACTCAACATTCAGGTAATATTTATTGGTATGGGTTTGGGTGTGTGCCTTGGCATCGGGTATTGGCAGCATAGGAGTATGCCTGATAAATCTAGGCAAAAAGACACCATTGGCTTCATGATCAATGTCTATGCCAAAAGCCGCAAGGCGCAATCTGGAACGGGCAGCTTTCATACAATCCCAGGCAACAATATGATGAGCCGCAGTGTTATCGGCTTGAGGACCCCTGTTTGCAGCAAGCATATTTTTCACCAGCATTTGACTATGTGATTTATTATGATGCCACCTGATATGGCGACTAAGAATAAGGTCATCTTTAGATATGAAGCCCTTCCGGTAACGAACAGAATCAATGATTTCCCCTCGATACATAATTGCATATTGCAGAGCTTGTCTTTTGGCTAAAGCAGGATTACCGGTGGCTGAGATTAGGTCTTTCTCTAATTCCTGTACAGTAATGTACTCATCTTCCCTTTGTATCATGAAAATCTAATTCCTTTAGATTATTAATTAGCTGTCAGTAGCAATAACGAAGTGCAGCGCAACAACTTAAATAAAAGTAGATGAATAATTTATCAAATGCCAATCACATGAGTTGCCAATTATAGAGGCTTATTACATGTTACAGCTTCTGAAAAAGAAAGAGCCAGGGAGATAATCCTGGCTCTTCACTTTTATTTACTTCAACTTAGGCAACTTGTTGTTCCTTATAATTTTCAACCTCAAATTTACGGGTATCTGGTTCAACTTTAATCGTTACTTTAAAGAACATCGCATACAACACAGGCACCACACCTAAGGTCAGCACTGTACCTATACCTAAACCAAACGCCAGCACACTGGCCATGCCGTAAAAGACCGAAGCGGGATCCATGATCAGCGGCAACAGCCCCATAATGGTAGTGATGGTGGTCATGGCTATTGGTCTTAACCGGGTTTTACAGGCATTGATGATCGCCTGGTAATCACTGATTCCGCTGCGGCGCTCAATATCTATGCGGTCGATCAGCACAATGGCGTTATTGATAATGATCCCCGCCAGGCTGTATATGCCCAAAGTCACCATAAAACCAAAAGGCGCATCCATGATAATCAAACCGCCCACAGTGCCTATCATAGACAAGGGAATGGTCAGCACAATAATCGCCGCACGGCGGTAAGAGTTAAACTGCATCACCAGCAAGATGATCACCAGGCCCACCACCATAGGCACGCTGGTGCCCATGGCCTGTTGTGCTTCTGCCGACTCAACAATAACCCCGTCGTACTCTATGCTGTGGTTTAGCGGCAGGTCTGCTTTTAACAACTGAATTTTATCGTCTATCGCCAGCTGCATATCCTGGGCGCTGATAGCGGTATTGGTTGCCAGCACGCTGATGGTGCGGAACATATTCTCGCGTTTGATCCTCGAATACTGATTCTCAGGAACAAAATCCGCTACCTGGAACAAAGGTACCCCCTGCCCCAAACTGCTTGAAAATACCGTTACCGTGCGCAAGCGATCCAGGTTAAAGCGCTCTTCATCTTTGCCCTGCAAAACCACAGGAATAATATTATCCTGCTCGCGATATTCGGTTACGGTTACGCCGTCAAAATAGCCCTGCAGGGCGCTGGCAATATCGTCCGAAGTAACCCCGGCGCGGCGCGCCCGTTGCTGGTCTATCTGCACTTTCACTTTAACAATGCGATTTTGCCAGTCGGTACGGACATTTTTAGTGTTGGGCAACTGGTGCAGCACCGCCATGATTTCTTCGGCCTTGGCATATAAAACATCTTTATCGGGCCCTTTTACCTGAATTTTAATCACGCTTGAGTCCGACGGCCCGACAAACATACGTTTGACCCGGGCAGAGACATTGGGAAAAGTTTCGACCATCTCGCGATGCAGCTTATCCACAAACGGATCCAGTTGCTCCAGGGTCACGGCTTCAGCCATATTAAGGACCACAAAACCTTTATTGTCCGCCGGATCTTCCGGGCTCAGGGAGGCGACAAAACGGGGGCCGTCAAATCCCGAATAACCGGCATAGCTTTGGATCTCGGGAAAACGCTGTTTATCGTCCAGCCAGGCAAAAATTTCCTTCATCTGGCGGTTGGTCTGCCGCGCCGAAGTGCCGTTGGGCAGGTCAACATACATTAAGACCTGGCTGCGATCCGAGTTGGGAAAAAATTGCTGGGCGACAAATTTAAAGCCCCCCATGGCCAGCACGAAAATCGCAATAACTATACCTATAAACAAGGCTTTATGGCTTAAGATCCAGTGCAGGAAGTTTTCGTAATAACCATAATATTTAGCGGCTGAACCTGCCTGCTCCGGCTCAGTAACCTTGCCCCGCTCCTTAGGTTTCACCCGGATGAATAAATAACATAAGATCGGGGTCACGCAGATGGCCAGCACCCAACTGGTCAGCAAGGTAATTAAGATCACCAGGGAAACAGAGCGGGTAAATTCCCCGGCAACATGCTCCGCCAGCATCAGCGGCAGGAAAAACAAGATAGTAGTCACCGAAGAGCTCAACAGCGGCATCGCCAGCTCCTTGCCTCCCCGGCACATGGCCTGATACCTGTCTGTGCCCTGCTCCAGGCGGCGTTTAAAATCTTCGGCAATCACTATGCCGTTGTCCACCAGCAAGCCCAGGGCAATGATCAGGGTCGACAGGCTCAGCTGCTCCAGCTTGATGCCGGACACTTTCATAATCGCCAAGGTACCCAGCATCACAAAAGGCACGATAGAGCCGACGATCAAACCGGTACGCATGCCTAAAAACAGGATCACCACCAACAGCACTATGATCAGGGTTTGCAGCACATTGCCGGATACACCGTCTATTTTCTCTTTTACCTGTACCGACTGATCCGTTGCCAAACCTATCTGGTAACCGACTGGCAGGGTCGCCTGAATATCCGCCACCTGCTGCTTCACCAGGGTATTAAAATCGGGTACGTTGTAATTCTCCAGCATGGCGACGCCAAACATGATCGCCGGCTGGCCGTTAAAATAGGCAGGCTCATCCGGCGGATCGATATAACCACGGCGCACCGTCACAATATCTTTTAAGGCGATGCTGTCCTGGCTGCCGGGAATAGAAATCCGGGTCTCGGCAATTTCTTCCAGGCTGTTAAAGTTACCGCTGGGTTCGACAATAAAAGAGGTATCGCCGGTATCAACCTGGCCGCCGGAACTGATGATATTCTGGTTTTGCAGCGCGTTGACTATGCTTTGCGGGGAAATCCCCAGCTGGGCCAGCTTGGCGCTTGACGATTCCAGAAAGATGCGCTCATCCTGTACCCCGAGCACTTCCACCTTTTTCGTGCCCGGCACGGTATAGAGGAGATCCCGGATATGCTTGGCCATATCCCGCATTTCCCCCAGGTTAAAACCGTCGGCGGTCAATGCCAGGGTGATCACGGAAACATCCCCGAAGGAGTCGTTTACCCGGGAGGTCATAGTGCCCTCCGGCAGGTTTGCTGCCGCCTCGCTCACCCGGTTACGGACATCCTGCCAGATATCTTCAAGGTTAAAATAGCGGTCATAAATCTGCACATGGATAATCGAGGTGCCGGTTTCCGAGGTAGAAGTGATTTTTTTCACTTCAGGCACCTTACGGATTTCTTTCTCCAGGGTTTTGGTGATCAGTTGTTCCACCCGCTCCGGCGACATGCCGGGGTAAGCCGTGGAGACAATCGCCTCCCTGACCACAGTGGTGGGATCTTCCTGCGCCGGCAGGGTGAAATAGGCAAAGACGCCGTTAACCAGCATCAGCGCCAGCAGCATAAAAATAGATTTGCGATATTCAAAGGAAATTTTCGTGATATTCATACCAGCTTCTCCGCTTCAATCAGTTAAATTGCTTAACTTGCTGGTCGAGTAGGTTTACCCGCTGGCCATGACGCAAATAGGTCACCCCGGCAGTGGCTATGATTTCCCCCTGCTTTAACCCGGAAGAGATAAAAGCCTCGTTATTGAGAATATTTTCCACCGCCACCCGGCGTTTAGCCACTTGAGAGCTTTGCGGATCATAAACAAAAACATAGGCTTGCTGGCCAACACCTGCGCCAAGGGCACTAAGCGGCAAACGAAAAGCCTCGCCCCGATAACCGCTGCGTCCGGTACCGGTAAAGGTAAAGTTCACCTCAGCGGTCATACCGGCGCGCAGGTGTTGCAGGTCATTCTTAACCAGGATGGTTACCGGGAAAGCATTGGCGCTTTGTGCCTTTGAGCCGATTTCAGTGATCACGCCGCTGCCGCTAACATCCGGCAGCACCGGATAGGCAATCGCCAGCTTTTGTCCCGCCCTGATATCCCGAACCAGGGTTTCCGGCACCATCACTTGTACTTCCAGCCCCATCTGGCCTTCAATATCAAAAGTTCCCTGTCCGGCCGCCACCTGCATCGAAGGCTCGATCATACGTTGGGTGATCTTGCCGTCATAGGGGGCTATCAAGCGGGTATCCTTGAGGTTTTTATTGCTGATGTCCAGCTGCGCCCTGGCCAAGTCTATGGCGCTGTTGGCAGTGGCGTAGGCGGTTTTGGCATTGTCGTAACCCGAAGCCGATACCAGTCCCTGTTTTTCCAGTTCGGCATAACGGCGGTACTCGTTTTCTGCCTCTTTTTGCGAGGCGATACTTTGCTCCAGATTCGCCTGCGACGACATCTGGTTAAAGCGGTAAGGAGAGTCTTCGATTTTAGCCAGCAGCTGACCCTGTTTGACCACATCGCCGAGTTTGACATAAACCTCGGCGACCTTGCCCCCCACCTGGAAGCTAAGCTCGGCAGATTCTACCGGCTGCACTATGCCGGATAAACGCCTGGCCTGCTCCAGTCCGGATTTTTCGGCTTCCACCCAGGCAATAGGACGGATCGCTTCTTCAGCGGTAACTTGTTCTTGCTTACAAGCGCTCAGCAGCAGGCTCAACAGCAAACAGGGCGCCAGGTAGTTCACAGTAGTACGCATTTAAACACCTCAGATATTTGATTAAAAAGTAATGAGGTGATTATCCGATGCGGGGGGTTAAGGGGAGGTTAATGTCCTTGATAAAAATAGAAATACTTGTCTAAATTTCGCCCGGTTTTGTTTCATCCTCAAAGGAAAGCAAAACCGGACAAAGTAAAAACAGGCAAGATCAGCCTTCAAGCAGATGTTTGTTCATTTCGCCTTTAATGGCCTCGGGAATAGGCATAGAGGCTTGCTCCTGATAGCAGAAATGCACCATCACCGCGGTGCCGCTGGCGCACTTCTCCCCTTGCTGCCACAATTCCTGGTAGACATCAAACGAAGCGCCGCCGATACGGCCGATATAGGTTCTCACTTCAATGTCTTTGCCGTAAAAGAGCTGACCGTGGTAGGTGACATCGATTTTCGCCAGGATCAACTGCCAGTTGCCGGTATCGAGCTCCGGCATAAACAAACGGAAAACCGGATCCCTGGCCCCTTCAAACCATACCGGCACCATAGTATTGTTAATATGCCCTAAGGCATCGGTATCGCTGAATCTCGGGCTAATAGTTTCACTGAACAACTTGCTATCCTTTTGCTATATGTATGATTTATTAATCTGATAAGCAGCAATCTTACACCCGGGGGTTAAAGAACCAAACTTTTGTCTTAAAATTTCTGCAATAAAGGCGGTGAATTATAGTATGCTGGAGGAAAAATAATAACGAATAACAAATAAAAGCAAGAACATGACTGATTTCATTGAAATATACCCCGACGCCTTACCGAGAGAGTTTTGCCAGGACTTTGTCCGCCAGTTCGAACAAAGCCCCCATAAAAACCCGGGGCGTACCGGCGGCGGTGTCGATACCACGAAAAAACTCAGCCAGGATATTTACCTGAACCAACACCCCGAGTTTCAACAGGCAATGCAAACCATCACCCAGGCCTGCACCCAAAGGGTCAGCGAATATATGGCCAAATACTTTTTCAGTATTATCAGCGGCATTTCCCTGACGGTAGCCCATCCGGTAACCAAAGAGCCGGTACAGCTGACCGCAGAAAACTTCGACGAAATCGGCAAGCCCAATGTTGTCAACCTGATGAAATACCTATTCCGCCTGGCGCCGATCAATGCCCAGAAATATGACAAAGGCAAAGGCAATTACGGCTACTGGCATTCTGAAATTTACCCGCAGCCGGGCCCCAACGATGCCCTGCACCGGGTATTGCTGTTTTTGATTTACCTTAATGATGTCGAAGAAGGCGGCGAAACCGACTTTTTCTACCAGGAAAAAAGCGTCAGGCCCAAGGCCGGTACTATGGTGATCGCCCCATGCGGCTTCACCCATACCCACAGGGGCAATGTACCGGTATCCAGCGATAAATACGTGCTGACCTCCTGGGTAGCGTTTAACCCGGCAGAAAGAATCTACACCCCACAATAACAACAGGACAGTAATGAAATCAGTTAGTCTATTGACCGGACTCAAATCCGGCCTGGCATCCGCTTTAGTTGCCTCAATGCTGGCATTAAGCACCAGTGCTTTGGCAGGTCCCGGGGTTAAGGCACCTCAGCGCAGCCAGGGTGAAGGCCCCTATAAACGCCTGATCCTGCGCGGCGGCATAGTGGTGAACGGCGAAGGCGCCCCCGCCCGCGGCCCCATGGACATTGTGATCGAGAACGACCGCATCGTCAGCATTGTTAATGTCGGCAATCCCGGGGTACCGATCAAGGCCAAACGCCCCCAGGCAGGTAAAGACGATAAAGTCATCGATATCAGCGGCCAGTATGTCTTACCCGGCTTTATCGATATGCACGGCCATATCGGCGGCAGCGCCGACAATATTCCCGCCGAATATGTTTTTAAACTCTGGCTTGCCCACGGCATCACCACGGTACGGGAGCCCGGCAGCTTTAACGGCCTGCCCTGGGTCATGGATCATGTCAAACGCAGCGAGAAAAACACCATAGCCGCCCCGAGGATCATCCCTTATGTCGGTTTCGGCATGGAACAACAAGACGAAATCAACACCCCTAAGCAGGCGAAGAGCTGGGTTAAGGCAATCGCGAAAAAAGGCGCCAAAGGCATCAAATTTTTTGGCGCTCCGCCACAAATCATGACCGCAGCCCTGGATGAAGCGAAAAAACAGCAGCTGGGCACTATGATGCACCACGCCCAGCTGGAAGTAACCAGCATGAACGCCCTGGACTCCGCCCGTTTGGGGTTGACCACCATGGAGCACTGGTACGGTTTGCCCGAAGCGCTGTTTGAGCACCAGATCATCCAGGACTATAGCCCGGAGTACAATTACAACAACGAACAGCACAGGTTTGGCGAAGCGGGCCGGTTATGGCAGCAGGCCGCCAAACCCGGCAGCAAAAAATGGAATAAGGTGCGGGATGAGCTGATCTCCCTGGATTTCACCATCAATCCGACCATGACCATCTATGAAGCCAGCCGGGATCTGATGCGGGAAATGAATGCCGACTGGCACCAGGACTATACCTTGCCGACCCTGTGGCAGTTTTTCCAGCCCAGCCGTTATGCCCACGGCTCCTACTGGTTTGACTGGACCACCGACGATGAGATAGCCTGGAAGAATAATTTCCGCCAGTGGATGACCTTCCTCAATGATTATAAAAATCACGGCGGCCGGGTAACCACGGGCTCAGATGCCGGCTATATCTTTAAAATATACGGCTTTGCCTATGTGCGTGAATTAGAGCTGCTCAGGGAAGCCGGTTTTAACGCCCTGGAAGTGATCCGCTCCGCCACCTTTAACGGCGCCCAGGCACTGGGCATGGCGGATGATATCGGTTCGATCCGGGTCGGGAAAAAAGCCGATCTGGTGATAGTGCCGGATAACCCACTGCGTAACTTTAAAACCTTATACGGCACCGGACATTTCAGGTTAAACGACAAAAACCAGCCGGTACGCACCGGCGGGGTAAATTACACGGTCAAAGACGGTATTGTTTACGATGCCAAGGCCTTGCTTAAGGATGTCAGGGACATAGTCTCGGCAGAAAAAAGAAAGGGGTAAAAGCACAGCCTGCTTCTGCCTTTATGGCAAGGCAGGATGACTTACATTCTTGTATAACGGCCGGTTAATCATCTTATTAGCCGGCTTTTTTAAACCGGTTATAAAATCCCTTTATAACCCCTGCTCCTTGCTCTCCTGGCAGCGCAGGATTACTTACAGGACGTAAGTACTTAGCTTAAGCCTGGAAGCATATTAAGCTGAAATAAACCCCTTTATAAAAAGCGCTTTAGGAGCCTGTCTATTTGCGTCATGCGAATTTTCTTTAACAACGCCTTAGGTTTATCCGGATAATTATCAATAGCCTCAATGTCGCGGGAATGCCCGATGCGCCGGGTATGCTTTAATATCACATCAACTTCCTGTTGCACCTGCGCTTGCAAATGTCCCTGCTTGTCATCAAGCAGCAAACCGTTTTCCAGATCCAGCGACCAGGCCCGGGGATTCAAATTGCTGCCGGTCAGCATGTGATAGCGGTTGTCGGCGATCAGCCCCTTAAGATGAAAACTGTTGCCCTCATCCTGCCATAAGCGGATTTCCAGCTGGCCGCTGTCGATATACTTCTGCCACTTTTTAACAAAACGATGTAAAAGCATTTCATAGATATAAGGCACGATACCGATAGTGCTGAAATCTTTTTCATCGGCAATATAAAAGTCATTGGCTTTTTTATCCCCCACCACCAGGGTGACTTTCACCTTGCGCTTGAGCGCCCGGGTAACATCCTTTGCCAGCGACTTGGGCAGGTTGAAGTAAGGGGTAAACAGCAGCAGCTCCTGGCGGCTCTTTTGCACCAGCTGGCGTATGGTATGGTTTAAGCGGTTGCCCCTGCTGCCGTAACCGATATAGGGCTTGATCAGGATATCATCAACGCCGTTAACCTTAGCCGGGGTATTTTGCAGCTCATAGCGGGACTTTTTCATACGCGCCTTTAACTGGCGGATATTCTGTTTTTGCTCTCCCGGTCCCGGCAAGACTTCATCATTTAAACGCGGTACTAAACCCGACTGGACAAATTGCCGGTCCAGGTAAAAACAAAAGCTGTCGCTTAAAGATTTTGAAGAGATCTGGTAATAGCGGTCCAGGCGATATTTCTCCTGCTGGTGCAGGTAAACGTCATTGATGCTGGCGCCGGTATAAAAAACAGTGTCATCAAACACCATGCCTTTAAGGTGCAACACCCCAAACAGCTCTTTACGCTTTACCGCCACGCCGAAGACATCTATGCTTTGCCGGTATTCTTTTTCCAGAGCCAGGTACAGGGCCCGGTTGCCTTCCTGCTTGCCTTCGCCGATCAGCCCCCGCTGGGCGCGGTGGCAATCGACAAATACCTTCACATTCAAACTTGGATTGCCTGCTTTAGCCCGGTACAAGGCATGGAGGATTTCCCGGCCGGCGTCATCGTCCTGCAGGTACAAGGCAGTGATATAAATGCGTGATCTGGCCGCCTGTATCAGCGTCAGCAACTGCTGTTTATACTCAGCAGGAGTACAAAAAACTTTTATATCTTGAGAGCTTACCGCAATACCTTGAGATGCCTTGATCAACTTTTCCACCAAAATCAGAACTAAACAGCGAACAAGTATACCCAAAGCGCATGAAAATGCGAAATAGTGCGTGCATTACAAGGGTATAAGTAACAGATTAAGCAAGAGAATAAACCATAGCGGACTCGCTTACCCCGCCTGGCTTAGGATTACCGTTTCCCCCGACGAACTTGCCGGGGAAAGCAAGTGAGCTCTCATTCACAATAACTTACTTGGGCAGGTATCACTTAACAAAAGTAAACTGCGCCAGCTGATCGGATAAACGCTCCGCCAGCACAGACAACTCATGCCCGGCTCCCGCCGCTTCCTTCGCCGCCTGCATTACCTGATCCGCCCCTTCGGCGATATTGACGGTATTGCTGTCGATATCCACCACCATTTGGTTTTGCTGGGTAACGGCAGCCGAAATTTGCACCGTGGCTTCGACGATTTGTCCGACATTGTCGGTCACCTCATTAAAGGTCTCGGTCACCTGCTGCGTTTTTTCCACCCCATGCTCGGCTTTGGCTACCCCCTGGTTCATGGCAGTCACAGATTTTTCTGCTCCTCCCTGCAACTGTTCGATGATGCGCTGTATTTCCGTGGTGGAATCCTGGGTACGGCTGGCCAGGGTGCGTACTTCATCCGCCACTACGGCAAAGCCCCGGCCCTGTTCCCCGGCCCGGGCCGCTTCGATGGCGGCATTAAGCGCCAGCAAATTGGTCTGATCGGCGATTTCCCTGATAACATTCACAAATTGGGCTATTTCCGTGCTTAATCCTGCCAATTCGTTAATCACCGAGGCCGACACATTCACTTCATCGGAGATATCCGTGATCGCCTTGCCGGTTTCTGTGATCACCGTTTGCCCCTCGGTCACATGGGTACTCGCCTGCTCGGTGATCTCCCGGGCTTCATCGGTATTTTTAGCGATCACGGCAACACTGTCGGACACCTGACGCACGGCACTGGCAACGCTGTGGGTATTTTCCTGCTGCGTGGCCAGGCTTTGCTCCATGCCGGTGTTGAGCTGGTGAATATTAACCGAGCTCGATTTCAGCAGAATAATATCATCGCTGAAACTCATCAGTAATGCCTGAATTTTTTCCTGCATCTGGTTAAAGCTTGAGGCAATATCGCCGAGTTCATCCTGGGAGTTAAGCAGCAGATTTTCACTAAAATCTCCGTTACCGAGACGTTCCGATGCCTGGTTGATCGCCATCACGTTTTGTTTTAACGAGAAATAAAAGGTTGCCAGCAAAAAGCCGATAATCACAGTGCCCGCCAGCAATACCAGGGTTAAAATCACCAGTGCCCGGTTGCTCTTGTCCCGGTATTGCCCCAGCTTCTGTTCAAGCAGCAGGTTATTCCTTTTCAGTAAATCCTGCGCCTGTTGATAAATCATGCCAACACTTTGTCCGGCAGCGCCGGCAGACCAGGAGATACTGTCCGGGTCAATCACCTTATTACGTAAATTGCGCTGATACTCGTCGAGTCCGGTTAAAAAATCCTGATAGGCTTGAGCATATTGCTTCATCTGGTTGCCGTCTGCTTTGAGCAGCTGCTCACTGGATTTCACCAGCTGCACCTGGAGTTCATCCAGGCGTTTGTCCAGGGCTACCAGGGAAGTATAGGTTTGTGCGGTAAAGCCCTCGTTATTGATAATCGCCGCGGTTAAATCCCGGGTGCGCGCCAGGTATTCGATCATGGCAGGCAAACGCTGCACCACCAGCTCAGAGATATAAAAAGCACTGGCCTGGCTTTCCCGGCTCAGGCCGCTAAAGGCGGCAATGTTCTCGCGAAAGGCCAGGGTTTGGTCGTATAAGGCCGCCAGCGCCGCCGAATTATACTGCTCGTTTGCCCCGGTGATTTCCTGCCAGCGGTTATCTATAGCTTCTAGCTGCTGGCCAAGCTCGTTTAGCAGGGAAAAATCCCGTACCTGGCGTTTTAACTGGCTGAGATCTTGTGATACCTGCTCTTCGGCATTCGTTTCCACCTGGGTTTGGCGAATATCCTGCTCCAGCATGGCGACTTTTTTCACCATGGCCAGCCCCATCAACTCTTTATCATATTGTTCGATACGCCCCAGCTGCTCGCTGACGATCCACCAGCCACTGGCCAATAGCGGAATATAAAAGATCAGCGTCAGGATCAGGAATTTATATTTAAAACGCAGCTTATTAGAAAGTGCGACGGCCGACGAGGTTAGAAAAGTCATAGCTGAATATGCTTCCTTTTTTTAAAATTATTTTTATCGCGTATCAATCCGGTTAACACCAGAAAAAGTATAGACCAGATACTATACAGATAAATTTCTTTTATTTGTAAGTTGTTGTTTAGATTGGCCGGATGTTTTCCTTTTTCCAGAAAAAAAGTTGATAGTCGCCGGGCAGGGAAAGGTAAAAAGAAAAACAAAAGAAAAGCGGCCTTTCGCCGGATAAACCGGTAACAACAGGCCGCTAAAGTGTGGGATATCAGTCGGGAAAAGCTAACTAAAAGCTATAGCGGTAGGCAACACCAAAACCCAGGGATTTATCATCGTCGACAATCGGGCTGTCGCTGATTTCATCATCAAAAAACTCCATTTCGGCAAACGCCATCACTTGCTGATTTTTGCTGATAGCATAACCCGCGGTTAACCCAAGTTCATAGTTAACGGCACCGTCAGCCTGGTAATAAGCCCGGTTAGCGGTCACATCCTGCTCGCTTACGCCGTAATAATAATTCACTACGTCCTTGCTGGAATAAGTAACACTTACCGCAGGTTCAATAAACCAGCGCCCGTAGCTGATATGGTAGCTGTAACCGGCACTCAGGCTGTACCCCTCATGTTTGTTACTGATATCATGTGCCGTGCCAAGGGAAAGTTCTCCCCAGTCCCCGGAATAGCTGAGCTCGACATTGGCAGTTATCGCCGTGTCTAAGTCTTTCATATCTTTAAGCTCTTTGCTGTCGCCGCGGTCGGTATCACCGATAAAGTCGCCGCCGATACTGAAATCCAGGGCAAAGTCATTCAGCTCAATCGCGGTTAAACCCAGCTGCCCCTGGCTGAAATAAAAATTACGCCAGTAAACTTCCGGCAAAGGCAATATGGTATTGTTTCTTTCACCGCCGACATAAATAGAGTCCTGGGTATGAGCCAGGGCCATCACGGCAAAATGGAAATCGCCGTCCTGTTCATCTCCCTGACCTTGATAATCATTTGCCAGCGCATAGCCGGAAAACAACGGCAATAACAGTGATATTTTAGATAATAAACGCATAAATCTTCCTCCTTAGGTATGCCATCTAAAGTAGCCCATTGCCGTTTTGAAAACTGTATGGAAAATGTAAGTTAGTGTCGGCGATTTGTTGCTTACTGTCAGAAATTCACTTAATTTTCCATAGGTTTAGTGCTCTCCCCGAGTACTGTGGCCGATAGTACCGTGACCGATAATCGCCGGGTTTTCGCACACATGCCGGGAACACTCCAACTCCAAAGTGCTGTGCCTGATGGCAAAGCGCTCTGCCAGCAGGTTTTTCACTTCGCCCTTAATGGCATCTGCTCGCTGCCATTGCTCCGGCTCCAGCACGATATGGGCGTCCAGGGCATTCTGGTGCTCCTGCATTTGCCATAAATGCAGGTGGTGGACACTGTCGATACCCGGCAGGCTTTCCACACCGGCAAGCACCACCTTAGTATCGAGATCCGGCGGACTGCCCAGCATCAAAATACGGATCACCGGGCCTATTTCCGTCAGCGACTGCCAGAGGATATAACCGGCAATCATCAGGGTTACCAGGGGATCGATAAGCTGCCAGTCATAGAGCAGGATAAGGGTACCGGCCACGATCACCGCAACCGACCCCAGGGCATCGGCAACATTGTGCAAAAAGGCCGCCCTGATATTCATGCTCTGTTTTGACAGGCGAAAAGTCAGCAACGCCGTCACCAGATCCACCACCAGGGCAAAGGCAGCAATCACAATCACCAGCCAGCCGTCCACCCCCTGGGGATTAAAGAACCTGAGTACCGCCTCATAACCCAGGTAAACCCCGAGTAAAATCAACGTGGTATAATTAATCAATGCCGCCACTACTTCTGCCCGGCCATAGCCATAGGTCATTTGTGCATTGGCCGGCTGGCGGGCAATTTTACGGGCAACAAAGGCAATTACCAGCGCCAGCGCATCGGATAAGTTATGAATAGCATCGGCGATCAGCGCCAGGCTGCCGGATAACAGGCCGCCGATAATTTGCACTAAGGTTAAGGCGAAATTCACTGCGATTGCGCCAAAAACCCGCTTATCCCCGGCGCCGGGATCTATGTGATGATGGTGTCCTGCCATGATTACCTCTGTTAACAACTGTGATAGCCTTAGTCTAATAGCTATAGTAACTAGAGGTTCAAGAGGAAAAAACAAAATGTTTTTAATTGGTGAACTGGCGCGGCGCACCGGGGTTAAAGTCCCCACTATCCGCTACTATGAAAAAATCGCCTTAATTGACCCGCCCCGTAGATCTGAAGGCAACCAGAGATTATACCGCCAGCAGGATCTGGAGCGGCTTTCCTTTATCCGCCATGCCCGGGAACTGGGCTTTCCCCTGGAAGATATCCGGGCATTAATCGAACTGAGCACCACCGACAGCTCCTGCAGGGGAATTCATGATATCGCGCTGGCGCAACTTGAAGCCGTTACCCGGCGCATAAGCAAGCTGCAAAAATTGCAGCAAGAGCTGGAGCGGATAACTGCTGTCCCTGACCAGGGTAAAACCAGGCAATGCCAGGTGATACAGGCATTAGCCGACCATACTTTGTGCCAAGGAGAGCATTAGGCACACACATCAGGGTTCACAAGCATTACCGGCTTATCAGTACCACATCGGTGTGGTATTTATCCAGCTTAGTATAAAAAGCCATGGTGCCATCGCTGCTGACACTTAAATGCCGGTCCGAGTCGACCGCCATAACGGGATCAATCTCATATAAGGTTTCAGACTGACCCGTTGCCAGCTCCATTTTAAACAGCATTTGTTGTGCCTTGCTTGCCGGTTCAGCACTTAAACCAGGTGACATATAGTAGATAACATCGGCATGTGCATCCCATTCATAACTGCCTTTTAGCGACAATAACATTTTATCCGCCGGCGTTTGCGACTCGTCTCCGGCTAAAGTCCGCGAATGCACCTTCACCGTACCGATTTTTTGATAATGCAGATGTTTTTTATCGGGAATGGCAAACCTGGAAACCGGGTGCTGCAACAAACTTTGTGTTTGCCCCGAGGCCAGCTCTTTCGCCATTACCTGCCAGATACCGTCAACTTCTTCATACCAGTAAAACATAGCGCCGTCTTGCGACCATTGGCCCATTTTGACATTATTTTCACCGGCAAAGCTGTCGGCATTCCCCAATTCGAGATCAAACTGTATGATACGGCTGCTATCCTGGCCAAGGACACTGATCAACAGCTGTTTACCGTCCGGCGACCAGGCCGGTGCCACCAGCTTTTCCTTTGCTTTGGCCTGAAAAACCAGACGATTATAATTATCACCCAGGGAGCGCAGCCACAGTGAATCTATATCTGAAGTGGTGGAAACAAATGCCAGCATCTTGTTATCCGCCGACAGCCTGGGATAACTGGTTTGCGGCAGGTTCTTAAATAACGGTTTGACAACCCTGTTGCCCTGCGGGTCCGGCGATGACTGCCAGATATTCACTTTTTGCTCCCGAGTAATGCCGGCAAACTGCCCTGAGGCTTCATCAAAGTCCAGACTGTTGCTTTTAGTCCCGGCAATAAAAGTCGTCTCTTTGCTGCTGAGATTTACTTTCCAGATGCCGTCATTGCTGCTGTTGACCAAAAGATAATACAGGGCATCTCCGGCTTCATCCCATAATACCTGGCTCACCTCTTCTCCCGTGGCCAGGATTTCGGTATAAGCTCCGGACGCTTTATCCACCAGAGCCAAAGTCCACAGATGACTGTTGGGTTGGTAATAGACCACAGCGATAACTTTGCCGTTTGGCGAAAAGCGCGGCCACAGATAACCCGAAGCCGGTTGCTGCGGCAGCGGTAAAATATCGGTATTGCCGCTTTGAGCATCCACCAGGGCCAGACCTTCTATTTTCTTGATTTGGTTAAATACCGTAGTGACCAGCTGTTTACCGTCGGGAGACCAGTCCAGGGCCTGGGTTTGCGCATAGGGACAAGGGGCCAGATCTCGTTCGCTGGCATCGAGCAAGTGGTAGACCCGGATCAGGCAGCCACTGCCGGTAAAATGTTTATAGGCGATTTCTTTGCCGTCGGGGGAAAACGCCGGGGCGACATCATAGGAAATAGCTATATTTTCTTCGGCTACTGACGCCGCTCCCAGGGTGATAAGCTTGTTGTCCGTCAGTGAACGCAGCACAATTCTGCCGCCGGCATACGCTTGCGAACTGACAGAATAGGCCAGCATTTTTCCATCAACGCTAAATCTCAGGTAACGCTCATAAGCTTGATCCCGGGTCAGGTAGGTGAAGGTCGGCTCCGATAACTTGCCAGCTTCCTTCACTGCGACATCCGCATTTGACTCTTTGTCCTGAAACAGCCAAGTCCCGAGCAGCAGGACAGCAAGGGCCAGCACACTAAAAACCAGCCAGACTTTTTTCGCGTTTACTCCGCTGCCTTTTGTTTCAGCTTCCGGTGATTGTTCAGATAAAGGTACTTGTTCCGGAGCTTGTGTTTCGTTAACCGGCAAAAGCGCTGATGCAGCACCCGGCAGCCAGTTTACTGCCTGTTTAAGGCGATAGCCCTGCTTAGTCACGGTTTCGATATAGGCCTGTTGACGCGCCGAGTCGCCAAAAACTTTGCGCAAATCAGAAATCGCCCGGCTTAATACCATATCTGACGTATGGGGCGTCCCCCACACCGCGATAATCAAATGTTCTTTCGAAAGGGTTGTTCCCTGGTGGCTGGCCAGCTCGGTTAATACCGCCAGCATTTTAGGGGTGATGGCGGTTTCCGTTTCCCCCCGGGTAATGAGATTACGCGAGCCGTGAACGGTAAAATCTCCCACGGTAAAACTGGCGACTGTGGCTGCTGTATTATTTTCCATGAGATCTCATTGACTGTGGGCTATCCATTATTCATACACCTGATCAGCGCAGATTTTTTATTTTTAGTTGGGGCCTTCAACAGGCTCGCCAGCAGTTTTAAAGCATCCCATAGCAAGCGTCAAGGGTTTTAGCTTCAGCCAAAGCCGGAGCCAACAGCGAAAAAAGCTGGTTACAGTAAGCTGTAACCATTTGTTTATTATGAATTTCAATAAAATTTCAACAAGCTTTCAAGCAAATACACAGTAATTCTCAAGACGCTTTAAGCTCAGAATCAGTAACTTAACCCTGTTGGTCCCGGCCGCTAACAGCCCCAGGTTTTCCTGCGCTTGCTTTCGGCTTTTAGCTCACTAAACGGGACAAGCACTTAACCGCACGTTTGCCTCTGCCTCAAAATAAAGAGGCAAACCCGGACAATAAAACGACAAGGGAAATATGAAGATGCAGCAACATAAAAATTTGATCCGTAAGTGCGCCCTGGCCATGGCGATAACTTTATCCTCGGCAACAATGGCGGCCGACTATAGCGAATTTGCGGTCATGCCGACAGCCAGCAATGATGGCCTGAGCTTTGATGCCGATGGCAACTTATACGTTTCTCACGCCGGTAATTTTGTCGGTGGCGCTTTATCCGGCACCAGTGTCCGTAAAATAACCTTAGACGGCACGATATCGGATGCCGCCACAGGGCTGTCGGGGCCGATAGGCAACCGGTTTGATTCCAGCGGCAATATGTACGTTGCCAACTTCAATACCGGAGAAATCACCAAAGTCACCCCGCAAGGGGTCAGCTCCACCTTTGCCCAGCTGGGTAATGCCAGCGGTATCATCATTAATTCACAGGATGAACTGTTTGTTTCCAGTTACCTCGAAAGCGTGATTTATAAGATCACCCCGGACGGCGAAAGCGAACTCTGGCTGGCAGGCGAAGGCCTGGACGGCCCGGTCGGCATTGACCTGGATGAAGCAGGCAACCTTTATGTCGGCAACTACAATGACGGCCGGATATTTAAGATCGCAAGCGATAAAAGCATTACCGAACTGGCAAGGGCACCGGATTATACCGGCCATATCGCTTATGCCAATAACATGATTTATACCACGGCGCTTGAAAACGACCTGATTTATCAGATACCGGTTAACGGCGGCGATACCCTGGAACTGGAAGGTTCGGCCGAGGCCGGTTTCATCTTTCCCAACGGTATTACCAGCAGCCCGGACGGCAGCAAGCTTTATGTCTCGAACTTTGAAAGCAACCAAATCATATTGGTTGAAAATTTTGTCCCGGCGGCCGAAGATGACCAGGTGACAACCTCACAAAATACTGCCCTGGTGATAGATATATTGGCCAACGATATTGACCATGGCGTGCCACTGGATCGGACATCGGTTAACATTATCACCGGCCCCGAAAATGGCAGCGTCACTGTAGATGAAATCGACGGCAGCATCATCTATATCCCGGATATTGTGTTTAACGGCGAAGATAACTTTGTTTACAGCGTCAGCAACAGCAATGGCGCCAGCTCAAATAAAGCCAGGGTTGCCATCACAGTAACCCAGAGCGAAACAGCAGCGAGATCTTCCGGCAGCAGCGGCGGTTCATTCGGCGCTTCGTTATTGTGCCTGCTGCTATTAGTGCCGGGCCGAAAATTGTTGTCCGCCCTTAAACAAGGCTGATATTAAACTTTTATATGCAGTAGCCTGAAAAAGTCCTGCTTAAACAATGGCATTCAATAGCTGAATGCCATTTTCTCCTTTCTGATATTCACTTAATTTCAAGTCACTAACCGATCTTTTCTTGACATAGATCAAATTAGGTTTACAATTTTCAGAAAATACTGAAAATTCAGAACAAACAATATGTCACCGATAATTAACTCCCTGGTTATGCATTTTGGCGAAATGGGCTCCCGCTGGGGCTTAAACCGCACCTTAGGGCAAATGTATGCCCTGATCGTCTTAACCGAAAAGCCCCTCAACGCCGATGAAATCAGCGCTCAGCTCAACATTTCCCGCTCCAATGTCAGCATGGGACTGAAAGAATTAAAGTCCTGGAACCTGATCAAACTCAGCCATATTCCCGGCGACCGTAAGGAATACTTCAGCGCCCCCAAGGATGTCTGGGAAATTGCCCGCAACCTGATGATGGAACGCCGCAAAAGAGAAGTCGACCCGACCCTGACCGCCCTGCGCGATGTCTTACTCGAAGCCCCCGCTAATGAGCAGGAAGAATATGCCCAGCAAAGGGTCAAGCAAATGCATGACTTAATAGAAATGCTGACCATATGGACGGATGAACTGCAGAATATGTCCAATGAAAAAGTGGCCGCCCTGCTCAAGCTAGGCTCCGGATTGAGCAAACTGCTGGATATGAAAGAGCGCCTGCTGCCGGGCAAAACCAATAAAGAGTAACAGGCCAGACAACACCAGGAACACAATAAAGAATATCTCCAAATTTAACCTAAGGGTAAATCGATATGATTGAAGTACTCAGCGACTCCCTGGCAAACAATTTGATGCTGTCACGCATCCAGTTTGCCGCCAATATCAGTTTTCATATTTTATTCCCCACCATCAACATCGCCTTATGCTGGTTCCTGCTGTTTTTTAAGGTCCGCTACCGGCAAACCGGCAAAGAAACCTGGATGCGGGTGTACCGTTTCTGGGTCAAGATTTTTGCCCTGACCTTTGCCCTCGGGGTGGTCAGCGGCATTACCATGAGCTTCCAGTTCGGCACCAACTGGCCCGGTTATATGGAAACCGTCGGCAATATCGCCGGCCCCTTACTCGGTTATGAAGTGCTGACCGCCTTTTTCCTGGAAGCAACCTTTTTATCTGTGATGCTCTTTGGCATAGGCCGGGTATCGGACCGCGTCCATACCCTGGCGACCTTAGTGGTGGCAGTCGGCACCACTATGTCGGCCTTTTGGATTATCGCCTTAGATTCCTGGATGCAAACCCCGCAAGGCCATACCATGATCGACGGAGTCGCCCATGCCACAAACTGGTGGCAGATCATTTTCAATCCCTCCATGCCCTACCGCCTGACGCATATGTTACTGGCTTCCGGGCTAACCGCCGCCTTTTTTATCGCCGGGGTCAGCGCCTATCGCTTGTTGCAGGGAGATCCTAAACCCGCCCCCAAGCTTGCGCTGAAAGTTTCATCTACGGTGGCTTTGGTGCTGATCCCGCTGCAAATTTTTGTCGGGGATCTGCACGGCTTAAATACCCTGAAACACCAGCCTGCAAAAGTGGCCGCCATGGAAGGTTTGTGGCACAGCGAAAGCCATGTGCCCCTGATACTGTTTGCCGTTGTTGATGAAGCTGAAAAAACCAATCATTGGGCACTGGAGATCCCCAGTCTCGCCAGCTTAATTTTAACCCATAAAACAGACGGTTATATTAAAGGATTAAATGAATTCAGCGGCGAGCACCCGCCGGTAGCTCCTGTCTTTTACGGCTTTAGGATCATGGTCGCCACCGGTTTACTGATGCTGCTCACCGCCGCCTTGTTAGTGTATTACCAATATTTCCACAGCGGGGCTAAGCAAAGTACTCAGCAGCAGAAAAATACGGCTCAAGGCCTGCCCCGCTGGCTGTTAAAACTCACCCTGCTCATGACTTTTTCCGGCTGGCTTGCCACCTTAGCCGGCTGGTATGTCACCGAAATCGGTCGCCAGCCTTATCTGGTCACCGGGGTATTAAAAACAGCCGATGCCGTGACTACGGTGCCTTCAAGCCATATCGCCCTGTCGCTGGCATTATACCTGACGGTTTACGGAGTCCTTATCGTTGCTTATATCAAAACCCTGTTTGTGATGGCGAAAAGGGCCATCGCCCTGGAAAATGATCAGGGGAATAACCAAAAGCCACAAGATAAACAACCTCAGAAAAAATTAACGGGAGAGCAAGATTATGCCGCTTATTGATAACGACTGGTTGCCCCTGGCCTTCGTGATATTGATGGCCCTTTCATTTTTAATTTATGCCGTGCTCGACGGTTATGATCTCGGGGTCGGCGTTTTGCTGCCGATGCAGGACCAGCAACAGCGCGATACCATGATCTCTTCTATCGGTCCCTTCTGGGATGCCAATGAAACCTGGCTGGTACTGGCCATCGGCTTATTGCTGATCGCTTTTCCCCAGGCACATTCCCTGGTCCTGCAGCATTTGTATTTACCGGTTTCTTTTATGTTGCTCGGGCTGATCCTCAGGGGCGTGGCTTTTGATTTTCGTACCAAGGCCGCCAGTAAAAACAAAAAAAGCTGGGATTTAGCCTTTAAAGGCGGCAGTATACTCGCCACTTTGATGCAGGGTTATATGCTCGGCCGTTATGTCATGGGCTTTAGCGACACCAGCGCCAGCTATGCCTTTGCCGCCCTCAGCGCCATTTGTGTCACCGCAGGTTATTGTTATATCGGCAGTGCCTGGCTGGTGATGAAAACCACGGGCAAATTACAGCAAAAAGCAGCAAGCTGGTGTTTTTACAGCGCCCTGCTGACCGCTTTAGGCATCATCGCCGTGTGCCTGACCAACCTTTTAATCAGCCCGGAGATTTTCGATAAATGGTTAGGTTTGCCGCAAGTTTTTATTTTCCTGCCGCTGCCCTTGCTATTTATGATCATTTTCAGTGTCAGCTGCTTTTACCTGAAAAAAGTGCCCCACCCTGACGATAACGGCTGCTGGCTGCCCTTTGCCGGCGCGGTACTGGTTTTTATCCTGTGTTTTTCCGGCCTCGCATACAGCTATTTTCCCTATATTATCTGGCAAGAGCTCACCATATGGCAGGCTGCCAGTGCCCGGGAATCACTGCAGTTTATTTTTTACGGCGCGGTCGTGGTGTTGCCCACCATAGTAGGCTACACCATTTTTTCTTATAAAGTCTTTTGGGGCAAGGCCAGCAAGTTAAACTACTACTAAGGCGGAGCATGAAAAAACCGCCTTTTGAAAGGACGGGAAAAGAGAGATAAAAACAAAAAGGCAGCACCTTGGCTGCCTTTGTTTTTATCTGGGTTATTCGCGGTCGGGATCTATGCCCTGATTGATTTTCGCCAGTCGCTCGACATGCTTATGATGGGCTTTTAATGCCTTGTTGCCAAAAACCCCGATAATGGCCAAGATAGGGATCAACAAAGCCAGAGTTCCAGGTTGTAGTAAGTGAAAAAACCATTCCATCATTCATTCCTTATTCTTGTTATCAGATTGCCCGGCCCTTTATGATGCTTGAAGCTTATTCCTCGAAGTAAGTGCCCCAACCATCGTAATCAACATTACATTGTTTGGCCAGCTGGTACATGGTTTTAGCTTCATCGAAAATAATATCAAAATCAAGCGCCTGTTCGGTAATAATATCGAAGGCAAAGATCTTCTCGCCGGTTTCCAGTTCGGCCTCTTCCGGCTCTTCCACGTCAAAGCCCATTTTAAAGGCGGTGACCGCCGCCTTTTCCAGCAACTCAAAATCTGTGCTGGCAAAGTGATGTTCTATAGTATGGTGTACTTCTTCATTGGTGCCGTCTTCGATCAATTCATTAATCAGCGCTTCGGTATGTTCCCGCCAGTGTTGCAGTTCTTCATCATTCATAATTTCTCTCTCACCTTATTTGTTCGCTTGCGGTAACTCGGTACCTGCTTCATGGCTGATTTCATTGATTCTTTTTAGCATCTGACCATGGGTCTTTTGGGCGAGTAAACGAATACTCTCCCTTTTGTCACAGTCCAGCTCTATCGGCTCCTGGAATTCAATAATCATTTTACCATTATTCCAGCGGTTTAATTTGATCACGCCATGTAAATTACTGACACACACCGGCACAATCGGCACATCCGCCTGTACTGCGGTGCGAAAGGCCCCGGTTTTAAAGGGCAATAATCCACGCCCGTTACTGCGCGTCCCCTCGGGAAACAACCAGACTGACAACTTCTTTTCCCGAATTTTTGCTGCGGTTACGGCAATGGTATTCATCGCCTTAGAGCTATTTTTCCTGTCTATCAGAATATTACCGGTTAACCAGTACATTTGCCCGAAGAAAGGGATCCATTTTAAACTCTTTTTACCGACACTGACGGTATTTTTCGGTACCGCGCCGCTGATAGTAAAAAGATCATAGTTGTTTTGATGATTGGCAATATACACCGCCGGGCCCATTGCCTTTACCGAATCCGGCATACGGATTTCCACTTCCAGGCCGATAATTTTTGAAAATCTACCTAACACTAATGAAGCCAAATGAACATTGTTGCGATGAAAAGGCCGTAACAAACTACCTACGGTCGCCACAACAGATAATAACACTAAGCCTAAAGCCAATAGCACGAGTCGAATAACAGCTAACAAAAAAACCACCCCGTAATAAATTAAGGTGGCAAGTATACATGTAATTGACCCCGGAGCTAAACCTGAAAGTAAGATCTTTTAGACAAGGCGGCATTTCCCCCGAGATCCCGGGCCCTGCGCCGGGTTCCTTCCCTTTCTGCCCCCGGATACTGCAAATAAATTTCCCGCCTGGGCAAGCAAAAAAGTCAGCCTTAGCTATAGTTAACCTTGCAGGAAAAATAAGCAAACAATATTAAAGACAACAAAAAAGCATTAAACCCGGGTAATAAAAGATGAAGTTATTAGCGCTCTCAATAACAGGCTTTACTGTGCTATCTTATGGCGTAGCAGCACAAGTGTTACCCGAAAAAACCGATGTCACCACCGCTAACTCCCTGCTCAGCATTCAAAAAAGCATCGACTCTGCCAGCAGCACACCGAAAAAGAACTCGGTTAACTTACCGGAAAAATATCTGGACTCAGCCCGGCTTGCTGCAGATAACGGCGAAAGCCGGCTTAAATTCAACAATAACCTATCCAACAGCTGGTCATGGAACCCCAGCAGTATCGATTTCCGCCCGGAAGCCATGTCGGCCGCAATCACTACAGATGCAAACTTTCTTGAAAAACAAGTATTGCAGGACCACAGCCAACAGCCATTATCCCAGTTAAATGTCAGCTACCAGGGTAAGCGGTTGAGTGTGCAAACCGGTTTTTCAACCGAACGCCTTGAGCATGACCAGGGCAACAAATTCTTCCTGCAGGGATCATACTCTCTCTGGTCGTTTAACAATTTTGATATTGCCGTCACCGCAAAAATAGAAACCCTGGATAAAGACATTATCCAAAGCTATTACCCGGTAGAAAATACAACTTTAGAGATTAATCAGCTCAGCACCAATAAAACCCTGGGGCTCATAGGGACCTTTGACTTAAGTAGCCGCTGGAAAATGATCGGCGCCATTACCACCACCTCTATCGGTTCAGAAATCACCAGCCCCCTGATTGAAAACAATACCTTCAACATGGCGCTGATTGGCACCACTTATTCCTTCTAAAGCCTATTGAGCACTTTGACGGTCAAAGTGCTGCCCCGATGTTAACGGGGGTCGGTTTCCTCAATACCCGCCTGCTGCAAATGACTTTGATAAAAGGCCATTAAATGGGGCAAATGGCTAAAGTCAAACAGGTCGCGAAAATTTATCCAGTCCAATAAACAAAACAAACATATTGCCGGGTAGCGCCATTGACCAAACTGATCTGCCGCCACTTGCTCATCCAGCGTATTCAGGATTTTATCCACCCTTTCGTTTTGCAGCTTAAAGAGTAATTTGTCTTCACCGACATCAAAACCGGAACGTTTTGATATCAGCAAGGTGACAAAAGAATCGCTGGCGGCATCGATCAGGGTCAGCCAGTTTTCCTGCTCCCAGCTCAGCTGCTGATGGCCGAACTTGTGCGCCAGGTAACGGTAAATCACCCGGGAGTCATAGATATTGTGCCCTTGGTCAATTAACACCGGGACTTTCAGGGCAGGGTTGTTGGCGGTTAAGGTCGCCCTGTCATCCGGGGCAAAAATGTCCAGATTGATAAATTCATAATCCTGCCCGTGCAAATATAGCCGTATCCGGCGGACAAATGGTGAGGTCGTTGATCCCAGTAGTTGCATGTTAGTCCCTGTTAAGCTTAGTTTCGAATAGAGAGTTCAAGTAAAGAATTTCGGGTAAATAATATCAGGGAATAAACTGCTAAAAGCAAGTGATGGCCGCAAGTTCAGTAACTATTACAAATATCGGCGCTCTTAATTTTCCTGCTGCCGCGCCATACGTCCTGTGCAACGCTCCTAAGCATCCCTGCTGCCGCGTCATACCATACGTCCTGTGCACCGCTCCTAAGCATCCCTGCTGCCGCGTCATACCATACGTCCTGTATATAAAAAACCCGTTATAACATCAGCTATAACGGGTTTTATCATGCATCAAGGACAGCTTTGGTTAGAATAATTCTTCATCCAGGGCAAACAAGGGCTGGCTGCCTGATTTGGCGGTAGCGATCAATGACACCCTGCGGGGTAATATACGCGCAAAGTAATAACGGGCGGTATGCAGCTTGCTCTGATAAAAGTCATCGCCACTGTCAATTTTATTCAGTGCTTCCTGTGCCATACGCGCCCAGGTATATGCCATGGCGGTATAACCAAACACATGAAGGTAGTCGTTAGCGGAAGAGCCCAATTCATTGGCATCCTGTCCCGCTTTATCAAGCAGGTACTGGGTCAGCTCGGCTAAATCCGCCACGGCGGATGTCAACGGCGTTATAAACTCAGACATCTTGTCATCGCTTGTCTCCTGGATATAAGCCTGTACTTCCTCCAGGAATATCTGCATCAGTTTGCCGTTGGAGCCGGCAACTTTTCTCGCCAGCAAATCCATGGCCTGAATACCGTTGGTGCCTTCATAAATCTGGGCGATACGGGCATCGCGTACCAGCTGCTCCTGTCCCCATTCACGGATATAGCCGTGGCCGCCAAAAATCTGCTGACCGTGAACCGTGCTTTCGAAACCTAAATCGGTAAAAAACGCTTTGGCCAACGGCGTCATCAGCGCCGCCAGGTTTTCACCTTTTTGCTGCGCTTCACCTTCGCCATAGGTGGCAATATCAAGCTGCATAGCGATATAGGTGGATAACGCCCGTGAACCTTCGTTTAACGCCTTCATATTCATCAGCATACGGCGGACATCGCCATGCACCATAATAGAATCGGCTTCTTTGTCGCTGTTTATGGCGCCGGTTGCCGAACGACCCTGAATACGGTCTTTGGCATATTCCAGTGCATTTTGGTAAGAGCGCACCGCCGCCCCTATGCCCTGGATGCCAACCCCGATACGCTCGAAGTTCATCATGGTAAACATGCAGGCCAGGCCTTTGTTAATATCGCCAATCAGATAGCCTTCGGCATCATCAAAGTTCATCACACAGGTGGCGGAAGCATGTATGCCCATTTTATGCTCGATAGAACCACAGCTGACGCCATTGGCTTCACCCAGGTTGCCGTCATCATCCGCCTTGATTTTAGGCACTAAAAATAAAGAAATGCCCCTGGGACCCGCGGGGGCGTCGGGTAATTTGGCCAGCACCAGATGAACAATATTTTCGGTTAAGTCGTGCTCGCCGCCGGTGATAAAGATTTTATTACCTGTAATACGATAGCTGCCGTCTTCCTGCGGCACCGCCTTAGTGCGTATGATCCCCAGATCAGAGCCGGCATGGGCTTCGGTCAGACACATACTCGCCGCCCATTCACCGGCATACATGCGGGTTAAATACTTCTCTTTTAATGCTTCGCTACCGTGTTTGGCCAAAGACAAACCCGCACCTGCGGTTAAGCCTGGATAAAGGGAGAAAGAAATATCCGCCGAACATAACATTTCTTCGTGCAGGGAGGTGATCATTTTCGGCATGCCCATACCGCCATATTCAGGATCTCCGCCTAATGCGGTCCAGCCCCCTTCGGCATAGGTATTAAAGGCCTGCTGATAACCGGGTGCGGTAGATACCACGCCGTCATCGAAACTGACGCCGGTTTCATCCCCCTGACGGGCAATCGGCGCGATTTCCTGCTCAGCTATTTTGGCACACTCTTGTAAAATAGCGTCCGCCGTTTCGCGATCGACATGCTCGGCCAGCTTAGGTAATTTTTGCCATAATGCTTCCGTCTTAAAAACGTCATACAACAAAAAACTCATATCTTTTAGGGGAACCCGATAGTCAGCCACAAAACCTCTCCAAAATAAAACACACGATTAAAACACCTGTTTCAAATATATCTTTTTATCGCTAAATGTAAAGTCAAATCTGGTGATTAACTGTCTTAATTAATAAAATTACGTTAGGGTTAATACGTTAAGTATAGAAAAGGTAACACCTTATACTGTGCATAGTTTTAAATTTTTCCTCTGGCTAAACTTGATCATCGCCGGTAATAGTTTCGCAGAGCAATTAAAGTTCAGCCGCCAGGAGCAGGACGACAGTTTCCAGTTCCATTACCAGTGGCAAGATCACCAGCGGCAAGTACAGTCTCTCGACTTTCAGCTCACAAAAGTCGCCCTGTTCGAGCGATTCAGGCATTTTCGCGCCTACAAAAACGAACTGGCAGAGAAGAATGTCCACAAGGCCATCCGCAAGCATTTACGTAAAGAACCGATAAAAGGTGTACAGGTTTATTTTCGCCAGCAACAGGGCAAGAGTTATATCGATATTAAAGGCAGGGACAGCGATAAGGTTGAAGCGGCCTATAGCCAGATAGCGAAGCTGGAGCAGGACTTTTTCAGACAATACTTAACAGACAATTTTTATCACAGCTTTGTCACCCATGATTTGATCCGGGGAGTAAAGCCTGACCACATCAGCATCGCCGATGCTTCTGTCGACGATCTCAGGCCGATGAAACAGTTAATACTGGATAAGGTTTCCCTTCGCAATATCCGTCAGGTCACAGAGTTTGTCCTGGGCTTTGTGCAAAATATTCCCTATTCCACCTTAGAATCCAGGGTAACTTCCTCCGGCGCCGGTTTTAATACGCCGTTAAAATTACTGTGGCAAAATCAGGGAGATTGCGACAGCAAACTGACATTAACCGCCGCGTTATTGCGCACCCTGATGCCAAGAATAAAAATGCTGATGATCTATATTGACCAGCACGCTTTTATCGGCATCAATATTCCTTTTATGGCGGGAGAGATGACCATCACCGAAGACAACCTGACTTATGTGCTGGCAGAGCCCACAGGGCCGGCGCTGTTAAAACTTGGCGTGATCGCCCCCGAATCAGAACAGGCCATTCTCCAGGGGCGCTATACCACCCAGGCTTACCATCCGCAAGCGATACCAGCCGGAGAAGAGCAGGAAGAAGAGCCACCCCAGGCAGAAACGGAAGCTCAGGCCGAAACGCTTATTCCCTAAACTTCAACGCCTTTTACCACTTCCAATATGGCACTGCGCAACACATCCACTTTCACCGGTTTGGAAATATGTTTATTCATACCGACAGCAAAACTTTTCTCCCGATCTTCATCCCTGGCATGCGCCGTCATGGCAATAATAGGCAGCTCACGGTACTTATCTTGTATGCGTATTTGTTTCGTTGCGGTTAAACCATCCATCACCGGCATCTGGATATCCATCAGGATCACATCGACCTCATGCTCTGCCAGCGACTCTATTGCTTTTTGGCCATTGTCGGCAATGATCACACTGGCCTGCATATTGGTCAGCAACTCGCTGGCCACCATTTGATTCACCAGGTTATCTTCCACCAGCAACACCCTGATGCCGCTTAAATCAAGATTGTCCTCCGCTTCTTGCGCAAACGTTTCAACAGCGGTTTCTTCAACCGGGGCCGTCAGTTGTCGCTGAAAGTGTGCTACCAGCGCATGCAAACTATTACGGTATAGAGGCTTTTCCAACAGCAAATAAGGAATTTTCAATTTATCCAGTTGCTGACTGGTTTGTTCGGTGATTTCCGTTAACATCGGCTGACAGACCCCGAGCAAAACTAAATTTTCCCGTGATTTCGCACTAATTTCCCGGACAAACTCATCGCAAGCACTCATCAGATACTCACTTTCCAGCAGTAAGATCTGCTGCCGGTCAAAACCGTCAAGCCCTTCAATACACTCGATCATCCTATGCTGCCAACCGATACTCTTTATTACCGCCAATAAAGATTCCGGCAGGCTAAACCCAAGGGTACATAATGTGATATTCTGCGCCACTTTTTGCTGCGGTTCATCGCCATCGACCCGGGTAAAAGGCAGTTCAAAACTAAATTCACTGCCCCGGCCAAACTGGCTTTGCAGGCTGATACTGCCGCCGAGTAAGGTCACAATCTCCTGGCAAATAGATAATCCCAATCCTGAGCCGCCGTATTCCCGGGTCATGGATTCATCCGCCTGGCTAAAAGCATCGAAGAGTTTGCCCTGTTTATCGGCTTCAATGCCAATACCGGTATCTTTTACCCGGAACAATACCCAGAACTGATCTTTACTTTCCCGGGTTAGCTCAACACTCAGGGAAACGGCCCCCTTGTGGGTAAATTTCACCGCGTTGTTCAATAAATTCACCAGCACCTGCACCAGGCGCATTTCATCGGTTCTGACAAACCTGGGTACATCTGCTTGAATATCCACGGTAACCGGCAGATTTTTCTTGTTGGCAAGGATCACATTAAGCTTAAGTGCCTTGTCTACCATAAGGTCCAGGTCGGTTTTTTCCCGGCTGATCACCATTTTACCCGCCTCTATTTTAGACAGGTCCAGCAACTGCTCGATCAGGTGCAATAGAGAGGAAGCGGCATTGGCGGCATTATCCAGGTAATGCTGCTGGTGGGAGTTTAACCGGGTTTTTGCCAAAAGAGACATCATGCCCTGGATGGCATTGATCGGGGTGCGGATTTCATGACTCATATTGGCCAGGAACTGGCTCTTGGCCTCATTGGCCTCTTCCGCCTGCTCTTTCGCCTGTTGCAGCGCACTTTGAATGGCATACTGGTTGGTCACATCCCTGAAAATACTGATGGTGCCCAACTCAATACCGGTCTCACTGAAAAAATTACGGCTAAAGAGTTCAAACGTCTGCTCTGCGGATTTGATGATCCGCTGGTGACCGTTTATTTCATTTTCCGGATTAGGCTGGCGGGCCAGTTCAGACATCACCTCACCCAAGGCAAGCGGTAAAAGTTGATGGGCCTGTTGCCCGAGGATACCAAATTCACTTTGACTGACAAATTTTTCAAAGGCGCGGTTACAGCCGATAAGCTGCCCGCTGGGATCATTAAAAATAATCAACTCGGGAATGGCATTCATCACCGAGCGCAGCAGCGCGTAATCCCGCTGGTGTTGCTCACTTTTTTCAAGCAGGGCCTGGGTTTTTTCACTGACCCGGGAGTCCAGTACCGCGTTTTGCTCTTTTAACTGCTGCAATAAACTCCGGTTCTGGCTGAAAATATCTTCGACAATCTGAAACCAGTGTAGCCAGTCGGCAGTAGGTTTCACTTTACCGGGATCCCCCTGGGCACAGTTTTCGATATGGCTGATAAATTCGGTGGCGGGTTTGATAAAAGTGGTTCGGGTCATAAAATAAACCAGGCCGAGAAAGGCCATCAAACCGGTAAACAACACCGAAAAAATAAAGACAAAATTATCAAATACCGGCGAGGTAAAATCATGATAGGGTTGAAACTTCAATAATGTCCAGCCATTGACCGCTAAGGTATGCTTTTGCACCAGCCACTGGCCGACTTTGGCGGAATCCGGCAACTGGTCAAATTCTGCGGCGGTCAGGGCGGCGATTTCTTCGGGAATAATATCCGACCAGGACAGGCCGTGGGAAACATTTTCCGACTCCTGACTCTTATAGGTTAAAACTTCTTTTTTCTCATTAATCAATACCATGCCATGTCCGGGAGCAGACAGTTCAGGCAAGCTTTTCTGCATGCTTTCCAGATCCATGTCCATCACCAGGGCACCGATAAACTGCTGATCCCGATAGACCCCTGTGCCCAGGGAAACCTTCATGGTTTTGCTGGCGGTATCCCGAAAAGGCGGAGACCAGTAGAATTTCTTATTATTAAGGCCGACTTTTTTAATTTGATAGACATTGCCGCTGGCCAGCAACTTGTCGGTATAACGCCAGTTTGAACGGCCAAGCCAGGGATATAAGTTAATAAAACGATTGATGGATAAATAATAAAACCAGGTGGCGTCGGGATTGATTTTATGGGCGGTAACAAAGGCCGGCGTCAGTGCACTCGCCATCGCCAGCTCCTGTCTCATCGGCAGATCAAAAGATTTTACAAAACCTGTGCCGGTAATGTTGCCGCTGAGTAATTTTCCCTGGTGCACTACATCATGGGCAGGCATATCCAGATAATACTGCTTGCCTTCCTGGATAAAACGCGGCGGTTTAACATTTAATTCCTGCGGATATTGCAAATAATAATTGGCAAAGCGCTGGATACCGGTGATCGCCTGGACACTTTGCTGTAACTTGATATTCAGGGCATTCGCCTGCCTGGTTAAATCCGACAGCAAACGCTGTTCGTGTAAGTTTAATTCATTGAAATAACGAAATGATGCTACCGTTAATGCGGCCACCGCAATAACAAAAAACACTATCAATACCGCGGTATTATATCGACTAAATACCTTATTTTTCGAACCTTGGTAGGGCAAGCTGTCAACCTTGGGCTGGGATAGATAAACAAATTGTTATTAAAGTAAAACACTCGCTAAGGCGATACAAGTTATTTAGTCACCCGCCGCTAATATCGGCGGGTGACTCCCTGTCTAAGCTCACCATTAGCGCATGTTTTTATAAGCCGCTTATAAATTTTCTTCGGCAAAAGATGCCAACCGGCTGCGCACAACGCCGTTAAGGTTGATGGTGGTGCTGCCGGGAAAACTTTTAAAGCGCTCGACGATATAGGTTAACCCAGAAGTGACCGCGGTAAGATAATTACTGTCTATTTGCGCCAGATTGCCGGAGCACACCAGCTTAGTGCCTTCACCGCAGCGGGTAATGATGGTTTTCAGCTGGGAGGCGGTCAGGTTCTGGCACTCGTCCAGCAATACCAGGGCATTTTGTATGCTGCGCCCGCGCATAAAGTTCACCGACTTAAACTGGATATTGGCCTTGTCCATAATGTAATTCAAACTGCTGTTCATGTTTTCATCCTGCTTATGCAGCACTTCGAGCGAATCGGTGATCGCCGCCAGCCAGGGGGCCATTTTTTCTTCTTCAGTGCCAGGTAAAAACCCTATCGACTCGGCAATTTCCGGGGTAGAACGGGTCACGATCACCTTGTCGTATAAACCCCTTTCGATCACTTGCTCTAAGGCCGACGCCAGCGCCAGCAAGGTTTTCCCGCATCCCGCCGGACCTGTGAGGATCACCAGGTCGATATTGGGATCAAGCAAGGCATCGAGCGCCATGCCCTGGTAAATATTTTTCGGCTGTATACCCCAGGCATTTTTCGACATCAGCCGATCCCGGCCGATATCCAGTATCGCCAGTTTCTCTTCATCCCAGCCGGTAACCTTGCCGGCGAAACTTTCACTCTCATCTATCAGGTACTCATTGATATAAGTTACCGGGACGATTTCACGGTCGACAAAATGGGTGGTATTGCGTCCCTCGGTTTCACTTTCACAACTTTTAATTTTTTCCCAGAAGTCACCGTCAAATTTGTGATAACCCTTGGTCAGAAAACGGATATCATCGATCAACTGGTCGGTACGGTAATCTTCAACATGCGCCAGGCCGGCCCCTTTGGCCTTTAACCGCATATTGATATCTTTGGTGACTAACACCACCCGCTTCGAGGATTTTACCGCCTGGATATGCAGGGCTGTATTGATAATGCGGTTATCGTTTTCATTAAATGACAAGGTGCCTGAAGTTTGCTCCAGGGTATAGTCGTTAAAGATAGATAAACAACCGCTGGGGTGTAATTCATCGGTTTGCGGTAATTTTACTCCGGCAAGAACTTCTTCCGGACTCGCCTGGGCCAAGGTGTCTTCCAGCGCCCGGATGGCGACTCTGGCATCACGGCTAACATCTTTGCGGCGATCTTTAATGGAATCGAGCTCTTCGAGCACCGTCATCGGGACGACGACGTCATGTTCCTGGAAGGATAAAAAAGCGAAAGGTTCGTGCAGTAAAATATTCGTGTCTAAGATATAGATAATTTTTTCTTCAATCATATAGGCATTCCCAGCAATTATGACAATTAGCCAGCCAAATAATCCGGTTGAAGAAATAGTTATCCAGTGTACTTTAATAAAAATAAGCTAAAGCGGTGATGGATAAATCCGGTGGTAACTCCCCACCCGGTTATTTAACTACCCCTTTAATTAAAAGATGAAGTTGTCTCCATAAGCAAAAAGTTATACCCCACTTTGACAGTTTATGACCAAGCTGGCAAGTATCAATTTCCTCCCGCCCGGGTGAATAATTTTCAAGCAAAGCTGTAACCCCTGCCGGAGGCTTTTACCACAAGGATTTGCCCGTGAAAAAATCCCCTTGACGCTCGCAAAAATATTTTATCGCCGGTAAGAACTTTTTAATGATCACTTCTATGATTAACGGTAATATAGCGCCCTTTTTTTTGCCTTATATTAAGTTGGAGACCTCCTCTATGCCATTTCACCCCGGTCAACGTTGGATTAGTGATAGTGAATCAGATCAGGGATTAGGTACGGTAACCTCGGTTGAACAAAGATTTGTCACCATCATTTTTACCGCTACCGGTGATGTCCGTAAATATGCCAGCGATAATGCCCCCCTGACCCGGGTGATCTTTAACGTCGGTGACAGTATCCCCAGCCACGAAGGCTGGAAAATGACGGTAGAGTCCATAGAGGAAAGTAATCATTTATTCATTTACCACGGCGTACGCCAGGACACAGGTGAGACGGTTTCCCTGAAAGAAATGATGATTGACCACTTTATCAAGTTTAACAAACCCCATGACAGGTTATTAAACAGCCAGGTTGACCGCCTCGACTGGTTCCGGTTACGTAAAGACTGTTTGCATCACCAGTTCCAGCAACAGCAATCTCCCCTGATGGGCCTGAGCGGCGGCCGCGTCAGCTTGATTCCGCACCAGCTGCATATCGCCGATGAAGTCGGCAGCCGTTTTGCTCCCCGGGTATTGCTGGCGGATGAAGTCGGCCTGGGTAAAACCATAGAAGCCGGTTTGATCATCCACCAGCAGTTGGTCAGCGGCCGTGCACAGCGTATTCTAATTATCGTGCCCGAATCCCTGATGCATCAGTGGCTGGTGGAAATGCTGCGCCGTTTTAACCTCAAATTCAGTATTTTTGACCATGAACGTTGCGTGGAAAGCGGCGAAGAAAACCCCTTCAGCTCGGAGCAGCTGGTGCTGGTTAACCTCGGCTTTATCACCGACAATCCCGAATGGTATGAGTCTTTAATTGCCGAAGAGTGGGATTTGATGGTGGTTGACGAAGCTCACCACCTCAACTGGCAGCAAGACAACGCCAGCATAGAATACCAGTGCATAGAGCAACTGGCGCAAACTATCCCGGGTGTGCTGCTGCTGACCGCCACCCCGGATCAACTGGGCCACGAAAGCCATTTTGCCCGCTTAAGACTGCTCGATCCCGATCGCTTTTTTGATTACCAGAAATTTATCGACGAAGAAAGCCACTATACCGAAGTGGCAGATGCCGCCAATGTCATCCTTTCCGGCGAAGCTTTATCATCCGGTCATCAAAAAACCTTAACCGCGTTATTTAAAGAAACCGATATCAGCAGCCAGCTGGCAATTTTAGCCGATGATAACCACAGTGAGCAGCAAAGCATACGGGAAGAGCTCCTCAACCAGTTACTGGACCGCCACGGTACCGGCCGCATCCTGTTCCGCAACAGCCGCAATACCATCAAGGGTTTCCCGGAGCGCCAACTGCTGCCGGCCCCGCTGACCATGCCGGAACAGTACCAGGCCCAGCTCAACGACTTTATGCTCAGTGACTGCAGTGAAAACCTGATGCAGCTGTCCCAGGCAAAATATATCTTCACCCCTGAGCTGCTGTATACCCTGGATAATCCCGCCGGTAACTGGGTCGATTTCGATCCCCGGGTGGACTACCTGATCGAGCTGTTGCAATCCCTGAAAAAAGAAAAAGTGCTGGTCATTTGTGCCTCGGCGCAAACCGCCATCGACCTTGAGGCGGCCCTGAGGGTTAAAGAGGGCATCCGCGCCGCGGTTTTCCATGAAGGGCTGAGTATTTTTGAACGGGATCGCGCCGCCGCCTATTTTGCCCAGGACGAAGACAGCGCCCAGCTGTTGTTGTGCTCGGAAATCGGCAGTGAAGGCCGCAACTTCCAGTTCGCCCATCATATGGTACTGTTTGACTTGCCTTCCAACCCGGATCTGCTGGAACAGCGTATCGGCCGGTTGGACCGTATCGGCCAGACGCAAACCATCAAACTGCATGCACCCTATTTTGAAGACTCGGCGCAAAGCCTGTTGTTCCAGTGGTACCATCAGGCACTGAATGCCTTCGAGCATACCTGTATTACCGGCCGGGTAGTGTATGAACGTTACGGCAATGAGTTGCTGCAGCTGGCCCTTTCCGGACAATGGCAGTCGGAGGCGGCAACCGCCATTTTAGCAAGCAGCCATCAGCAACATTTAAGCATTAAGGCTGAGCTGGAATCCGGCCGGGACAAGCTGCTGGAGATCAACTCTTCCGGCCAGGGCAAGGCCGAGGAATTAGTGGCGCAGATAGATAAACTGGATCAGCAAATCTCCCTGCCGCAGTTTATGTTCCAGGTCTGGGATGTTTACGGCATCCAGCAGGATGATAAATCCGATAATGCCATTGCCCTGAACCCGACAGAGCATATGCTCAGCGCCAACTTCCCTTGCCTGCCGGAAGACGGCACTACCGTCACCTTCAACCGGGAAACCGCCCTGGCCCATGAAGATTACCAGCTGCTGACCTGGGATCACCCTATGGTACGCGGCGTCCTGGACCTGGTGCTGGCGGACGAAACCGGCAACGCCAGCATCGGATTGTTGCAAAACCCGGCATTGCCTGTGGGCACCTTCTTCCTGGAATGTTTATTTACCCTGGAAGCAACCGCCCCTTCCCAGCTGCAACTGGGACGTTATTTACCGACCACGCCAATTCGGGTGCTGGTGGATAAAAACGGCAATGACCTCGCCGACAAGGTTTCCGAAGAAGTGCTGGATAAGCAATTGTCCCCGGTGAAAAAACAAATGGCGCTGCAATTGATCAAGGCATTAAAATCCCAGTTTTCTCCTCTGGTGGAAAAAGCCGAGGCCCATGCCAATACCCAGGTCGCCGATATCCAGGGGAAAGCCATCGAGGTGATGCACAAGACCCTGGACGAAGAGCTGGAGCGCCTTACCGCCCTGGCGGCCATCAACCCGAGCGTGCGCCAGGAAGAACTGGACTTTATCAAGTTGCAGCTGGCGGAACTGACCACCTATATCAACAAGGCGCAGCTGAAATTTGAAGCGGTGCGCATGATAGTAGTGACTCACTAACCGACACTGACTAATAAAGGAACCAGCATGGCAGCAAACCCTGACTTCATCTACCAGCCACCGATGACACCTTATCTTGATATCGTTTATCAGGATAATGATATCGTGGTGTTAAACAAAGGCAGCGGTTTGCTTTCTGTGCCCGGCCGCCTGGCGGAGCACCAGGACTGTTTGCAAAACCGGGTATGTAAGGTCTTGCCGAGCGCCACCATAGTACATCGTCTGGATATGGCCACTTCCGGCCTGATTTTGATGGCGCTGAACAAACCGGCCCATGTTGCCATCAGCCGTCAGTTCGAACAAAGGCAGACGGAAAAAAGTTACCTTGCCCGGGTGTATGGCAAGGTAAAAGAGCAATCGGGTGAAGTCGATCTGCCGCTGATTTGCGACTGGCCCAACCGGCCAAAACAAAAGGTCGACCATGAACACGGCAAGAAATCCTTAACCCGCTACCGGGTATTGAGCTACCAAGAAAACAGCACCCTGGTGGAACTGATACCCGTCACCGGACGCTCGCACCAGCTAAGGGTACATATGCTGGCGCTCGGGCACCCGATACTGGGAGACAGGTTATACGCCCATGATAAGGCCCTGACCATAAGCCCCCGGTTACAGCTGCATGCACAGATGCTGACCATCAAACACCCGGTCAGCGGCGAAAACCTGACCTTTACCCGGGAAGCCCCTTTTAGCTAGACAACTGGCTGAACAAACAATAAACCAGGGCATAAACACTTTGCTTTGCCCTGCCCTTTATTGCTCGCCATCATTAGCCCTTTACTTTTGCCTTAGGCTGCCGATATATTTCAATATTGAATTGATATCAAAAAACCGACGGAGTTTGTCTTGTTGCCAGATCTTCTTTCCAAGTTATACCGTTTTGGCTTGCCCGCTTTAATACTGCTGAGCATAACTGCGGTATCGGCGCAGCAAAATGAACCACAGGAGCAGGAAGAAACAACAGAAAAGGCGCCGGACACCTATGAATACGCTTCTCCCTCTTACCGCATTGAACGAAGTAAAATTAACATTAGCGAACCGGTTTCCCGGGAAACACTGCAAAGGGACGACTTATCCCACTATCTGAAACCGGCAAACGTGATGCCGCTGCTTGCCGGGCCGGAAGACTTTATTACCTTGATCAAAAACGAGTTAACCGGCAACAGCAAAGGGGTGGCGATTTTACTGCCCGACTGGCAGCAGGGAGCAACCGCCGCCAATTCACTCAATTACCTTAGAAAAGTATTACCGGACCAGGGCTGGACCACGATCGCCATTCAGCCTTATGAAAAGCCGGCCAATTACCCTTCGATAGCGCTAAAGCCGGAGCAGCAGCAGGAAGAAAATAACACCAGCCTGGAGCAATACCGGGAAAAGCTCAGCGCCATGATGACGGCGGTGATGGAGAAAGCCAAAAGTTATCCCGGCATCTTCCTGGTGATCGCCCAGGGCAGCCATGCCGCCGTGTTGACGGATTTATACCAGCAGGAAAAAGTGCCCCTGCCCAATGCCCTGGTGGTACTGAGCAGTTTTATGCCCACCGCAGAGGAAAATCAGGCTTACGCTAAAGCCCTGGCGCAAACCGAGCTGCCGGTGCTGGATATCAGTTTAAAACGGGACCATCCGCTGGCCATTACCAATGCCGGCTTACGTCGGGCCCATGCCGACAAGGAGATGAAAGCCTCCTACCGGCAGCGGATTTTGAATAATTTCACTACCGGCTACTACCCCGAGGAAAGCCTGCTGAGGGAAATCAACAGCTGGTTAAGGTATGAGGGTTGGTAAAGCATTGGGGCAGAATAAACATCAGCCTTGTTTCGAGATCAGATCATAGGCTGCCTGGATATCCTGGGTTTTCTGTTTCGCCACTTCCATCATTTCCGGCGGCAAACCTTTGGCCACCAGTTTATCCGGGTGGTGTTGCGCCATCAGTTTTTTATAGGCCTTTTTAATCTCCCGATCTGAGTCGCTTTTACTGACCCCGAGCAGCTTGTAGGCATTCGCCAACTGCTGCCGGTTGTTTTGCATCGAACTCGAACGCTGCTGGCGACTTCTTTGCTGGTGAAACGCCGATTCCGCCGACATCATTTCCAACAGTTTATCGAGATCACGGGCAGAAAAACCAAGCATCTTTGCTATCTGGTGCAAGACTTTACGCTCTTCGGGATCCACTTCGCCATCGGCAAACGCCACCTGGATCTGGATTTCTAAAAACAGTAATAACAGATCATGGCGGTTCGAACAGGACTGTCTGAATTTTCTTAGCCTGTCCTTAAGCGGAAAACCCGCCATCTTGCCTTCGCGAAATGCATCCTGGGCCTGCTGCCTTAATTCGCCGCTCAAACCCAACTTATCCATATAAGCGGTGGCAAAGGCAATTTCATGCTTAGTGACCTGGCCTTTTGCTTTGGCAATATGCCCCATCACGGAAAAGGTGGTGTAGAAAAATGCCGCCTGACGGGTAATATCATCGTTGGGGTTGACCCCGAGATTATCAAAGTCGAGCTTGCGACCTCTATCGAATAAATGCCCGAGCCAGAGACCGAGCAGGGCGCCGAAAATATTTTTGCTGAGCATAAAACCAAACAAAAAACCTAAAATCTTTCCCCAAATATGCATATGTTACTTTTTCCTTTGACGGCACCTTAATCGACGGGCTTATCCGGTTATTGCCGTATCAAATATTATCTTATCCGGTTAAACCCTTGATGGCACTGACTGAGTATCTTTATTGAGCTCAGCCAAACGCTCGGGCGTACCAACATCGGTCCAGCTGCCGGGCAATATACTGGCGGTTATTTTTTGCTGTTTCGCCCCTTCACGCAGCAAAGGTCCCAAGGGCATCACAGTACCGTCGTCCTGCCCTGAACCGCCAGTTTGTGGTGAAAAACACGGCTGCTGGAAAAACGCCGGCTTAAATATCGCAATGCCACTATAGGTATAACTTTGCCGCTGCGCCTTATTTTCAGACAAGTTATCCAGCATTCCCTGTGTAATGGCAAAATCACCACCCGGGTGGTGCCCGGGATTATTGACCATAAACAGATGGGCCTGCTGCTCCCTGTCAAGTTTGGGTCGCACTTTAAAATCAAAAGAGCTAAAGACATCGCCGTTAACCAGCCAAAACGCTTCCTGACCCAATAAAGGCAAGGCATTGGCTATGCCCCCCGCCGTTTCCAGCGCACCATTTTTTTCAGCGCTGTAGCGGATATTGGCATGCCAGCGGCTGCCATCTCCCAGGTAGGCCTCTATTTGCTGCCCCAGCCAGGCATGGTTAATCACTATCTCGGTGATCCCGGCGGCCACCAGGCGTTCGATATGATATTCAATCAGCGGCTTGCCGTGTACGGTTAACATAGGTTTAGGGCAAGTATCGGTTAAGGGTTTCATGCGCTCCCCCCTCCCTGCCGCTAAAATCATAGCTTTCATGGTCGTTTCATTCTCTTATTATTCGTTGCCGGCAGCAGTTGGCAAGGCTTGCTGCTCAAGCTTGTCCTTAGCACCGGGTAGCGCCGGCAACACCTGCTCTGCCACTAACTGATGCAGAAATGCCAATTCGTTATAACAACCGCTGATATCCCGGATATAAGCAAGGGTTAGCGGAATGTCCTTTAAATAGCCTGCTTTATTATCCCTGTAATATAAACGGGCAAAGATGCCGCTGGCTTTCAGGTGGCGTTGCAGCCCCATCAGATCGAACCAACGCTGCCATTTTGCCGCGCTCACCCGGGGTAAGTTTAATGCTTTGGTGATCAAATCGCAGTAATACTCAAATAACGGGCGGATCTGCTGATCTGGCCAGCGCAGATAACAATCCCGTAATAAAGAAACGATGTCATAGGTCACCGGCCCGCTCACCGCGTCCTGAAAATCAATAATACCTAAGGTTTTATCAGCCAGTAACATGATATTACGGCTATGATAATCCCTGTGCATGGTCACTTGCGGCTGCTCCAGGGCAGAGTCGATTAAAATATCAAAACAGGCCCGTAATTTCTGCAACTCTTGCGGTGATAAATGAATATTTAAATGCTTTTCAAGCAACCACTCGGTAAATATTGATAACTCAAAGTCTATAAATGGCCGGTCATAGTCGGGTAAAACATAATCCCCTGCCGGTTGGCTGGTGGCAATGGCCGGTAACAATTCGATTGCCTGGCGGTAATAAGCTTGCATATTGTCGCTCGAAAGCACATTCGAGAGCAGGGTGTCGCCAAAGTCGGTTAGGCAAAAATAACCCAGCTCCAGATCCCCGGCTTTCATTTCCGGCACCTGGATGCCACTTTCAGCAAGGCCTGATCCGAGCGCAATAAATCCCTGGTTATTGGAATATTGCGGGGGTGCATCCACCGCGATATAAGAGACACCATCGAGATTAAAGCGGTAGTATTGACGAAAACCGGCATCACCGTTCATAGACAGTAAACGGATCTCAGAGACTGAAAACACCCCACATAACCAGCTCTTTAGCCCTGTTTCTCTTGAAGTTACCGACAAAGTTTTACCCTTTTTAACAAAAAGCCCAATATAACCAATTAGCAGGATAATGAAAATTGCTATATCATATCCAAGTTATGCAGTAAAATACCGCATTTCATCGGCTTAAACTTATATAAATATTAATAATCACCATATTATCATTATTATTTCCGGACTCTAAATGCCATTTTCTCGTAAAGTTTTCTCTGCTTATTATTGCCTGTTTTTTTCAGGGGCTGTTGTCGCCGAAACCTCAGTAACCGATCTAAGCCCGGTGCCGCAATGTTTGCCTCCGGCTTACCCCCAACTGGCGCCCGGATATGAGGCAGGTGCAGGACAAACGATCAAAATTGTAGCCGACCATACCAGTTTGCTAAGAAACCAGGTAGCAAAGTTCACCGGCGATGTCACCCTGATCAACGAAGAACACCGGATTAAGGCAGATGAACTGGAAGTAAACCGCCAGTCGGAGTCTTTTAACGCCAAAGGCAATATTCACTTTCAAAATAATATGGTCAATGTCTTTGCCAACGCCCTGGATGCCAGTGACGAGACCCAATCAACCCAGTTGACCAAGACTTCCTACCAGCTGGTCAATAGCCCGGGCAAAGGGGAAGCAGGCGCCATTATCGTCAACAAAGACGGTGAATTGAGCATGATTGACTCCACCTATACCGCTTGTCTCGGTGAAGTTCCCGACTGGCAAATAAAAGCCGCCGCCATCAATCTCTCGGTGGAAGAAAATTATGTCGAAGCCTATCATGCCCGGCTGAAATTATTCGGGGTGCCGGTGTTTTATCTGCCCTATTTTAATTATCCGGTCACCAACGAACGTAAATCAGGTTTACTGGAGCCCCAGTTCAGCTCTTCCGGCAGTTCAGGGGTCGAAGTTGCCATGCCTTTTTACTGGAACATCGCCGAAAACCTGGATGCGACCATCACCCCGCGTTACATGTCTAAGCGCGGTATGCAGTTGTTGACGGAATTTCGCTATCTTGCGGATCTGCAGTCGGGAAAAATCAACCTGGAATACCTGAACAAGGATGATGAACTCAACGCCAATAATGATCCCCGTTACCTGGCCCGCTACCAGCATAGCGGTACCTTCTCGGATCGTTTCCGCGCCTATATCGACTATACCACCATCAGTGACGATAATTACCTGGTGGATATCGGCAGTGAAGAATACAAGGCCAATGACGCCTATTTATACCAGGTAGGCGAGCTATCCTATTTTGGCGAGAACTGGCAAACCACGTTTAAACTGCAGGATTTCGAAGTCCTGGGAAATCACCAGCACAGTTATAAAACCTTGCCGCAAATCGAAATCGCCAGCCAGCAGCCGCTGCCTTTGCTCAATGGCCAGTTCGAGGTCTATTCCGAGTTGACCCGGTTTGAAACCCCCAATAAAGCACAGCCCAAGGCGAACCGCTACCATGTCGAGGCAGGATTTAATTTCCCCCTCACCAGCCCCGCCTGGTTCCTTAATTCCGAGTTAAAAGTGCTGCAAACCTATTATCAGCAGGAAGATATTGCCGAGAGCGACGATTTTGAAGAAACCGTCAGCAGAACCCTGCCAAAAATCCGTTTTCACGGCGGCATTAACTTCGACCGCGACCTCCAGGCCTTCGGTAAGGGGTTAACCCAGACCTTTGAGCCTCAGTTGCAGTATTTATATATCCCGGATAAGGACCAAAGCGATATCGCCGTCTACGATACCGCCAGATTACAGGATGACTACAACGGCTTATTCAGGGATCGCCGTTACAGCGGTTTAGACAGAATCGCCCATGCCAACCAGGTTTCCTGGGGGGTAACCAGCCGGATCTTAAGCCGGTCACATCAGGAACTGTTCCGGGCAAGCCTGGGGGGCATAGTTTATCTCAACGACAGTAACTTTGCCGCCGACGATACTCTGGGTATTTCCGCCAATAAGTCGGCCCTGGCGGCGGACTTGTTCTACCGCATTAATCATCAATGGCAGTTAAGCGGCGACATCCAGTACAATACCACCACCAATGTCACCGATAAAAGTCAGGTAAACCTGGATTACCAGTTTAATGAAAATCAGCTGATCCAATTGAACCATAGGTACAGTCGTAATGTCTCAGACTCTACACTGGAACAGATTTCATTGCTCGGCAGTACCTCGATAGATAAAAACTGGACCTTTGTTGGCCGGATCACACAGGATCTTCAACAAAATCGCAGTATTGAGTCTTATGCGGGATTGGAATACGAAAGCTGCTGCTGGCGGGTACGTTTTATCTACCAAAGGCAAATCAACACTAATATCGACGAGCAAGACTTTATTAATGAAAACCGCGATGAATTTAACAGCGGTTTTATGATAAAGTTCCAGAAAGGGTTTGGCGGCCAGGATTCAACCGTTGGCAGACAAGATATGTTTAACTCGAGTATATTCGGTTATAAACGTCCGTATTTTCTCAATAATTAATCAAGATAATTATATACATGAAAAATTCATTTAAGTTATTAACACTGGCTTCATCATTATTTTTTGGTGCTGCCCTAAACCTACAGGCAGAAGAAGTACCGCTGGACAGGATAGCTGCCGTTGCCAATACCGGGGTTGTACTTGAGTCAGAAATTCAGGATTTGATCCAAAGCATTAAACAACAAGCCAAAAATAATAATCAAGAGCTGCCGTCAGATAACGCCCTGCGGGTGCAGGTAATGGACAAGCTGATCAATGACAGTTTAATCCTGCAAATCGGCGAACGCATGGGGGTGCAGGTCAGCGATGCCCAGCTCGACGAAACCCTGACCAATATGGCCCGGGATAACGGCCTTTCCCTGGAACAGTTCCGTGAAAACATCATCGCCGACGGCCTGGAGTATGAACAATACCGTGAAAGCGTACGTACCGAACTGATTTCCGGTGAAGTACGCCGTGCCAGTGTCCACCGCCGTGTTTATATTTCCCCGCAGGAAGTCGGCAACCTGCTGAAAATGATGAAAGAGCAAACCACCAATGAGGTTGAATACCAACTTGGCCATATTCTGATCGCCTTTCCGGCAGATCCCAGCCAGGAAGATATCAATGCCGCCAAAACCCGCGCCGATAAAGTCATAGAGCTGCTTAATAACGGCTCAGACTTTGCCCGAATCGCCATCGCCTCATCCAGTGACAGCAACGCCCTGGAAGGGGGAGATCTCGGCTGGAAAACCATCAATGAAATGCCGACCCTGTTTTCCGAAATCATCGACGGCGAAGCCAAGGGCACGGTTTTAGGGCCTATCCGTACCGGATTAGGTTTCAGTATCGTTAAAGTCAAGGATATCCGCGGTAAAGAAGTGGTCGAAGTCGAAGAAGTGAAATCGCGTCATATCTTGATCGAACCTTCAGTGATCTTAAGCGAAGCCAAGGCAGAAGAAATACTGCAGGGTTTCCTGGATCAACTAAATGCCGGCGAAGCAGATTTTGCCGAACTGGCCAAAGAGCACTCCGACGGCCCCACTTCCGTTAAAGGCGGCGAGCTCGGCTGGGCCGATCCCGGCAGTTATGATCCCGCCTTTAAAGATGCACTGGCCAGACTGGATATCAACGAATACCACAAGCCGTTCCGTTCTTCTTTCGGCTGGCACCTGGTACAGTTAACCGGCCGCCGTACCCTTGATGCTACCGAGAAGATGAATGAAAACCGGGCTTATCAAATGCTCTATAACCGTAAATTCGGTATGGAAAGCGCCCGCTGGATCAAAGAAACCCGAGATCAAGCACATATAGAAGTATTTGATCTGGAAGAGAAATAATGACTAAACGCATTGCCATTACCCCGGGCGAACCTGCGGGTATTGGCCCCGACCTGGTGATCGCCATTGCCCAGCAAGCCTGGCCGGTACAAGTGGTGGTTATCGCCTCCGCCGAGCTGCTGCTTGAGCGGGCCAAACAACTGCAATTACCGCTTGAGTTGACACCATACGACGCAAGCACCGCCGCATTGCCGCAACAGGCCGGCACCCTGACCATTTTACCGCTGGAACTGGCGGCCCCCTGTGTGCCCGGTGAGCTCAACCCGGATAATGGCCACTACGTGGTAGAAAGCTTACGTATTGCCAGCGAGAAAAATATCTCCGGTGAATTTGATGCAATCGTCACCGGCCCGGTACACAAAGGCTTGATTAACCAGGCGGGTATTCCCTTTAGCGGCCATACCGAATATTTTGCCCACCAGGCCAATTGCAGCGATGTAGTGATGATGCTGGCCACAGAAGGTTTGCGGGTTGCCCTGGTCACCACCCATATTCCGCTGGCCTATGTCGCCAAAGCCATTACCACGGAAAGACTGCAAAAAGTTACCCGTATTTTACACCGGGATTTGATCGAAAAATTCGGCATCAAAAATCCAGCCATCTATGCTTGTGGTTTAAACCCTCATGCCGGCGAAGACGGTCATCTCGGCGGGGAAGAAATTGAAACCATCATCCCCGCCTTTGAAGAATTGCGACGCGAAGGCATGAATATTATCGGGCCGCTGCCGGCGGATACCATTTTCCAGGAAAAATATTTAAGCCAGGCGGATGCCATCTTGACCATGTATCATGATCAGGGCTTACCGGTACTTAAATACAAGGGATTTGGCGCTTCCGTCAATATCACCTTAGGTTTACCCTTTATCCGCACTTCCGTTGACCACGGCACGGCACTGGAGCTGGCTGCAACCGGCCAGGCGGATTCCGGCAGCTTTATTGAAGCCATGTCTAATGCCATTCACTTAGTAAATAACAAATCATGAGTAAAAATTCACATTTAGGCCATCAGGCCAAAAAACGTTTCGGTCAGAACTTCTTGCACAACGATGCCGTCATCAGCCAGATTGTCGATGCCATCAATCCCGAACCGGGAGAAAACCTCATCGAAATAGGTCCTGGGTTAGGGGCCTTAACCGAACCGGTGATCGAACGTGCCGGTAAACTCTCTGTGGTGGAACTTGACCGGGATCTGGCCCACAGATTACGCCACCATCCGTTTTTGGCGCCGCACCTGACCATACATGAAACCGATGCGCTCAAATTCGACTTTGCCCAACTGGCAACTCCGGAGCAGCCGTTACGTATATTTGGCAACCTGCCCTATAATATTTCCACACCGCTGATTTTTCATCTTTTAAGCTTTAAAGACAAAGTGAAAGATATGCATTTTATGCTGCAAAAAGAAGTCGTGGAACGTATGGCATCGGGAGAAAATTCCAAGGCTTACGGCCGGCTGTCGATCATGACCCAATACCAGTGCCAGGTGATCCCGGTGATGGAAATCGGTCCGGAAGCCTTTAAACCGGCACCTAAGGTCGATTCGGCCATAGTACGCCTGGTGCCCCATAAAGAAATCAAAAATCCGGTGAAAGATATAGGGGCCCTGAACAAAGTTTGCCTGGCCGCCTTTAACCAGCGCAGAAAAACCATCCGCAACAGCTTTAAGAAATTATTGACGGTTGAACAACTGCAAAGTTTAGAGATAGATCCCGGCTTAAGACCGGAAAACCTCACCCTGGATCAGTATGTCCGCCTTGCCAACTTTATCGTTGACCACCCGCCGGAGCAATAACAAGGTTAAAATGATGAATGAATGCAATACCCGCTTAAACCAGGCACCGGAGAGACAGCAAGATCCTGCTGACGATATTTGCACTAAGATAAGTGTCAGCGCCAAAAGCACTTACTTACCGGAGCAGTCATTGCCGCAAGAGCAGACCTATGCCTTCAGTTATACCATCACCATCACCAATAACAGTGAACAGGCGGTCAGGTTATTAACCCGCAGCTGGCTGATCACAGATGCCAATGGTGAAACCAGCACAGTAGAAGGTGAAGGGGTTGTCGGTCAGACCCCGGATATTTTACCCGGCGCCAGTTTCAGCTATACCAGCGGTTCAGTCTTTGAAACTCCCCTTGGCACCATGCAGGGCTATTACCAATTGCAAAATCCACAAGGGGAAAGCCTCAGGGCCGAAATCCCGGTGTTTCGCCTGGCTGTGCCTAACATTCTCAATTAACCAAAGCAGGGAAAGCAGGAAGAGTTAATATGGCGATTTATCTGGTCGGAGATATACAAGGCTGCTTGCAAGAGCTTAAAAGCCTGCTCAACCAGGCCGATTTTTGCCCTGAGCAGGATCAATTATACCTGGCCGGCGATGTCGTCGCCCGCGGGCCGCAATCCCTTGAGACTTTGAGGTTTTTAATCTCCCTGGGAGAAAGTGCCAAAATGGTACTGGGTAACCACGACCTGCATTTACTTGCCATCGCCGCCGGTATTAAAACAGCCAATCCCAAAGACAAACTGGAGCCGATACTCCAGGCCCCGGATCTGCAAGATTTAATCCAGTGGTTAGCCGGGCAGCCGCTGCTGCGCCAACTGCCGGAAGAAGAAACCTATATCAGCCACGCCGGTTTATCACCCCAGTGGAGTATAAAAGACGCCCTTGTCCAGGCGGCAAGCGCCAGTGAAAAACTAAAAAGCAGCAACCGGGATACCTGGCTGAAGCAGATGTACGGTAACTCTCCCGACAACTGGCACCAGGCAAAAACCGAAGTAGCAAAGTTCCGTTACACCATCAATGCCTTCACCCGGATGCGCTACTGCCGGGAAGATTTGTCATTGGAGTTTAACTGTAAAGAAACCCCCGAGCATGCCCCCAAAGATATCTTCCCCTGGTATCAACTCAATAAGCAGCTGGACTCAGCCAGCTGGGTTTTTGGTCACTGGGCTTCCCTGATGGGCCAGTGTCCTCATGCCAATCTTTATGCCCTGGACACTGGTTGCGTCTGGGGAAATCACCTCACCTTAGTAAGGTGGCACGATAAGCAGGTTTTTACCGAGCAATCCCACACCCATATTTAACAATAAAATTACTCATTTCCAAATGGAATCCTTGATTTGCTTGTTATAATGATTAATTATGACAAAATGCTTAATTACTGTAACAGCGGGCTGTCGATTCCTGTAACATATTAAAAATTTGAATAGTGATCATTAACATCACTTATTCTTTATTCTTAACTCTAAAGTTCAACTGGTGGTGTTTATGAATCTAACTGTGGCAATGAAAATCAAGGGTGGTTTTGCCATTATTACCGTACTTCTGGTTATAACCAGTATCATCTCATGGAGCAGCCTCAATACAATTCAAGATTCAACGCTGGAAATGAGCGAATTAGCCGTACCTACCTTGGCGGGCAGCAATCAACTCACCCTTGAGCTGGCCCAAATGGGTAACCTTACCCTCAAAGGTTATTATCAAAACGAACTTGCCCCGCTGGCAGAAAACCAGCAGGCCTTTGACAGCGCCAACACTCTGTTTTCAGGCGCATTAAAGAAATTAAAAGCCTTAGTACAGGATAGAAGCCAGTTAATTGCCAACCTGCGCAAAGTCGATGATGTCTATAATGCCTTCAGCGACAATGTCACCAGTGTTTTCGAAAACCGGAAAACTAGCATAGAGCAGGCCACGGCCTTAGCCGAAAAAGTTGATACCCTGGAAGAAAAAGCCGACGATGCCGCCACGGTATTACTGGATCTGGCGGATCACGACCTGGCGGAAAGCAAATTACAGCGTGCGGTGAGCTTGGCCGAGCAAACCGAAACCTTATTGAACTCCATCGTCAGCTCCGCCTTTGAATACCGGGATATTCTGGATGTACAAACTTCCCAGTTAATTGAAAGAGAATTAACCAACAGTTATACCGAACTTAACCGTTCTATTGATGATGTGCTTAACGAACTAAGAAGCAATGGTGCTTCCGATGTTGCCGACGAAGTCACTGATGCTGTTAGTGAAGTCAGCAACCTGGTCAACGGTGAAAACAGCATTTTTGCCAATAAAGAAATCCAGCTTAACGCCATCGCCCAGGCCACAGCAATGCTGGCATCCGCCGAAAGTAATATCGCCTCGGCCAGCAGCATCTTAGCCAAGCAGGTTGCCCTGGCAAACGAAACCAAAACGACTACCGCAGAAATGGTGAACGGGGCAGTTTCCGATGGTAAGACTTCAACCATAGTTTTCACAACGATTGCCGCGATTATCGCCATAGGAACCGCTTTTTATATCCTGATCAGCATCACCCGTCCGCTGTTTAGGGTCAATGAAATGCTTAATATCGTCGCCTCCGGAGACCTATCCCGCAAGCTGGACGACTCGGGCAAGGATGAATTTGCCCAGCTGTCTAAAAACTGTAATACCCTGATCGAAAGCCTGCGCAACCTGATCGAAAGCATCGTCAGCCGCTCAACCCAGTTAGCGGCGGCGGCAGAAGAAACCTCAGCGGTAACTGCACAAAGCACCACCGCCATCGAAGAGCAGCGCAACCAGGTAGAACAGGCGGCAACCGCCACTACAGAAATGAGCAGTACCTCACAAAGCGTACTGTCCAGCGCCAATGACGCCTTGGGTGAAATCAAGCAGGCAGATGATGAAGCCGAACGGGTCAAAGGCATTTCTGACAATAACCGTAAAACCATTGAATTGCTGGCCAACGAAGTTGAATCTGCTTCCCAGGTGATCAATAAACTACAACAGGACAGCGCCTCTATCGGCGGTATTCTTGACGTTATCCGCGGCATTGCCGAGCAGACCAACCTGCTGGCCCTTAACGCCGCTATCGAAGCAGCCCGGGCCGGTGAACAGGGCCGTGGTTTCGCGGTTGTTGCCGACGAGGTAAGGACCCTGGCCAGCCGGACCCAGGAATCTACCCAGGAAATCCACAATATGATCGAAGTGCTGCAAAGCGGCGCCGAGAAAGCGGTAGCTGTAATGGATACGGGTAAATCCCAGGCAGCCAACTGTGTCGAGCAAAGCGAGCTGGCAGATAAAGCACTGGAAACCATTACCCATGCGGTACATGAAGCCTATGACCGCAGCTCTCAGATTGCCACCGCGGCAGAAGAGCAAAGTGTGGTTGCCCATGAAATCAGCGAGAACCTGGAATCCATTGTTGCTATCGCCGAGCAAACCACTGCAGGTTCACAGCAAACCGCTTCTTCAAGCGGCGAGGTAGCCCGCCTGGCAGAAGAACTGCAACAGTCGGTGCAGGAATTTAAGCTTTAATCTCAGCCGAACTAAGCACAAAAAAACCAGCTCCCGGGCTGGTTTTTTTATACATGGATGTATTTATCCTGCGATCATAAGGATATGAAAAAGCAGGGTTTATACATGGATGTATTTCAACTTGTCTGCTTCAGGCACAAGTTAAGTACTTACATCCTGTAAGTAATCCTGCGATCATAAGGATATGAAAAAGCAGGGTTTATACATGGATGTATTTCAGCCTGCCCCTCAGGTAGAGAGGGCTCCATGCACAAGCTAAGTACTTACATCCTGTAAACAATCCTGCGATCATAAGGATATGAAAAAGCAGGGGTTATATATATCTGAATATTAAGAGTTTACGGCAAAGTTTGAATTACCTGCGTTCATAAACACAAAAATCCAAATCATAGGCATTTTTTTCATCCGCCGGGCGTAATTCACTCACGGTCTTCACCCAGCTTTTTTCACTATCAAAATCCGGAAAGCGGGTGTCCCCTTCAATAGTCGCCTTGATATGGGTCACATACAAACGGGTTGCTGCCGGCAAACAATGGCTATAGATAGCGCCGCCACCGATCACCATGATCTCCTCCACGCCCCCGGCTAAGGCCAATGCCTGCTCAACACAAGTAACCACATCAACCCCTTCGGCGCTGAAATCCGGATTACGGGAAATGACGATATTTTGCCGCCCGGGTAGCGGCCGGCCGATAGATTCATAGGTTTTTCGCCCCATGATAATGGGTTTGCCTAAGGTGGTTTTTTTAAAGTACGCCAGGTCGGCGGGCAAGTGCCAGGGCATCTGGTTATCTTTGCCGATAATATTGTTATCCGCACAGGCAACGATAAGGGAGAGTTGGGTCATAAAGATTTCTGTTTTACCAAGTTTGCAGCAAGTTTAAAGGGTTTTGCCACAATTAAAAACAAAAAAGCACCGGCTGTGAAAAACCAGTGCTTTAATACTTTAGCGAATTGAAGCTAAGGCGGATATAAACCCGCTCTTAAACAGAAAGACTACTGACGGTATTCAACCTCAACATCATAGTCGTCTTCATCCCAGTCATCGTCGTCAAGATCATCATCTAAGTCCGACATCGCCTGGTCATGATAAGTATCCCATTTAAACTCAACCTCGCTGCCGTCTACCGGCACTTCTTCCTCTTCAGCAGGCAGTGCTTCGATAAAGGACATGACCTTGTTGCAGAGCTCATCCGTACCCATTTTATTAAAGGCAGAAATACTGAAGACCTCTCCCTGCCAGTCAAGTGCGCTCAGGATCTCATTGGTGATCTCCTGCGCTTCTTCTTCCAGCAATAAGTCCAGCTTGTTAAACACGATCCAGCGGGGCTTATCCGATAACGCCTGCGAATGTCTTTCAAGCTCACCGATAATGGTGCGGGCATTTTCCACCGGATCTGAGCCGTCTACCGGCATCACATCGATAACATGCAATAAGACCCGGCAGCGTTCAAGATGCTTGAGAAACTGAGTGCCCAATCCTGCCCCTTCGGCCGCTCCTTCGATTAACCCGGGAATATCGGCAATAACAAAACTGCGTTGCTGATCCAGGCGTACCACGCCAAGGTTAGGGACCAAAGTGGTAAAAGGGTAATCGGCTACCTTAGGCTTTGCTGCCGAAACGCTGCGGATCAAGGTTGATTTACCGGCATTGGGCAAACCAAGCAAACCGACATCCGCCAACAAGAGCAATTCAAGTTTCAGGTTGCGGATCTCACCCGGGGTGCCGTCGGTTTTTTGCCTTGGCGCACGGTTGGTGCTGCTTTTAAAGCGGGTATTACCCAAACCATGCCAGCCGCCTTTGGCCACCATAAGTTGTTGCTTATGCTGGGTCAAATCACCGATTTGCTCTCCGGTATCCACATCTACGGTTCGGGTGCCCACCGGCACTTTTAAAAACAAATCGTCGGCGCTTTTCCCGGTACAGTCACGGCTTCTGCCGTTCTCGCCCCGTCCCGCCCGATGAAAACGTTCAAAACGATAATCTATCAGGGTATTTAAATTTTCGTCGGCGATCAGATAAACATCGCCGCCGTCACCGCCGTCGCCGCCATTGGGGCCGCCGAATTCAATGTACTTTTCTTTACGAAAACTGACGCAGCCATTGCCGCCGTCGCCGGCTTCAACCCTGATTTCAACTTCATCAACGAATTTCATGGTGTTTTGAATAACTCCAAAGTTATAACTGTCTAGTATTATACCAAGACAGCCAACATTATGCTTGCCCGGCGATAAGCCTTTTATCTAAGGCAAAAAAAAACCTCGCTGAAGTGCGAGGCTTTTAGAACTTAAATGTAAGATTATTCAGCAATAATGCTTACAAATTTGCGGTTCTTAGGACCTTTAACTTCAAACTGAACTTTACCGTCAGTTAAAGCGAATAATGTGTGGTCTTTACCGATACCCATGTTGTTACCAGCGTGGAACTTAGTACCACGTTGACGAACAATGATGTTACCAGCTAAAACTGTTTCACCGCCAAAACGCTTAACGCCAAGACGTTTACTTTCTGAGTCACGACCGTTACGTGTACTACCTGCAGCCTTCTTATGTGCCATATCAAATCGCTCCTAATTAGCCGTTAATACCAGTAATCTTCACTTCAGTGAACCATTGACGATGGCCCGCTTGCTTGCGTGAATGCTTACGACGTTTAAATTTAACAATTTTAACTTTATCAGCGCGGCCTTGAGTAACAACTTCAGCTACTACTTTACCACCGGCAATGTAAGGCGCGCCTACATTGATTTCTTCGCCATTGGCGATCATTAAAACGTTATCGAATTCTACAGTCGATCCGACTTCAAGCTCTAGCTTTTCAAGACGAACAGTTTGACCTTCGGTCACGCGGTGCTGTTTACCACCACTTTGGAATACTGCGTACATAGCTACTCCGTACTGCGCCAACCTTCAAATGTGACGCATAAATTTAAAAATATAGGGCGCGAATTCTACTCGAAGATCCTAATGAGGGCAAGCATAAAACGATCATTTATTAATATTTATTGGCGTAATGAAACAAACACCAGACAAAGGCCAGAGAAACCTTCTCTGCCGTCGATTTTAGTGTAAACTCTGGGGCCATTAAACAGATAATGCGGACGAGACTTAGGTTACCTAATAGAGCTTTATGGATCTTGATAATATACAAGCGCTAGCGCGCACCGATATGACAGTTGTAAACGACCTGATTTACGGTCAGTTACAATCCGATGTGGCACTGATAAACCAGCTGGGTATCTATATTGTTAACGCGGGCGGCAAACGCATGCGGCCGCTGCTGACGGTACTGGCCGCCCGGGCGCTCAATTACCAGGGGCAGGATCATGCCAGTGTCGCTGCCATTATTGAATTTATCCATACCGCCACCTTGCTGCATGATGACGTGGTGGATGAGTCCAGTATGCGCAGGGGCCGGGAAACCGCCAATGCCATGTTCGGCAACAGCGCCAGCGTACTGGTGGGTGATTTTCTCTACACCCGTTCATTCCAGATGATGGTAAAACTCAATAACATGCGCATCATGGAGATTTTATCGGACGCCACCAATATCGTTGCCGAAGGTGAAGTATTGCAGTTGATGAATTGCAACGATCCCGACACCACTGAAAGCAGTTATATGGAAGTCATTTACTGCAAAACCGCCAAGCTGTTTGAAGCGGCCACCCGACTGGCCGCCGTGATAGCCAAAAAAGATGAAAAAATCGAAAAGGCGATGACAGACTACGGCAAACATTTAGGCACCGCCTTCCAGCTGGTAGACGATATTATGGACTATACCGCCGATGCCAAGGAAATGGGCAAAAACGTCGGTGATGACCTCGCCGAAGGCAAACCTACCCTGCCGCTCATTTATGCCATGGAAAATGGCACAGAGACGCAAAAACAATTAATTCGCGAAGCGATAGAGCTCAATAACGGCATGGATAACCTGGATGGAATTCTTAACGCTATGCGGGAGACCGGCGCTTTAACTTATGCCCAGCACAAAGCCGAGCAGGAAGCGGATAAGGCCATTAGTGCCTTAGCCGTATTAGAGCCGTCTGAATACAAAGACGCGTTAATCGCCCTGGCACATATCGCAGCAAACCGCAGCGCATAATCACAGAGACTTCCTGATATAAACTGAAATACTTCCATGTCCTGCTCATCCTTGAGCCGCTGGATTGCTGACAGGGTGTCAGTACTTGGTTTATGTCAGGAACATATAAACTGAAATACTTCCATGTATAAACCCAGCTCCTGCTCATCCGTGAGCCCGCTGGATTGCTGACAGGATGTCTGTACTTGGTTTATGTCAGGAACATATAAACTGAAATACTTCCATGTATAAACCCAGCTCCTGCTCATCCTTGAGCCCGCTGGATTGCTGACAGGATGTCTGTACTTGGTTTATGTCAGGAACATATAAACTGAAATACTTCCATGTATAAACCCAGCTCCTGCTCATCCTTGAGCCCGCTGGATTGCTGACAGGATGTCTGTACTTGGTTTATGCCAGGAACATATAAACTGAAATACTTCCATGTATAAACCCAGCTCCTGCTCATCCTTGAGCCCGCTGGATAAATACTTCCATGTATAAAAAAACCGCTGAAAAGCGGTTTTTTTATGTCAGGTATTGATTCACTTATTAATAGCGATTAACCATTAATGAAGTCGATACCTTCTTTGATGTCGCTGTTTAAAGTGGCCAGCATATCGTTTTTAGCTTTTTCTTCAAAAGCACTTAACTCGCCGTAAGATAAAATCTCGGCAACGCCGTTTACGCCTAAACGTACCGGACGGGCGAAATAAGCGGCTTCTTCACCTTCGCCTTCAACATAGGCATAATCCACAACGTCTTCACCTTGCAGGCCTTTAACCAAAGACATACAAAAACGTGCTGCTGCAGCGCCCATAGATAAAGTAGCAGAACCGCCACCCGCTTTAGCATTCACCACTTCGGTACCGGCATTTTGGATACGCGGCGTTAACGCAGCAACTTCTTCATCAGAAAAAGTTACTCCTTCAACCTGAGAAAGCAGAGGTAAAATAGTCGTACCTGAGTGACCGCCGATCACAGGAACTTTAACATCAGCAACGTCCAGACCTTTTAATTCGGCAATAAAAGCTTCTGAGCGGATTACGTCTAAGGTAGTCACACCGAATACACGGCCGGCATCATAAGTACCTGCTTTTTTGAATACTTCAGCAACAATTGGTACAGTGCCGTTTACCGGGTTAGTAATAACACCAACCAGGGCTTTAGGACAGTTAGCAACAATACCTTCAGCCAAAGTTTTGATGATACCGGCGTTTACGGCAAACAGGTCGGCACGGTCCATACCGGGCTTACGCGGCATACCGGCAGGGATCAATACGATATCGGCACCGGCTAAGGCAGGTGCTAAATCATCGACGCCGAAACCTTCAACTTTTACTGCCGTTGGGATGTGTGATAAATCAACAGCAACACCGGGTACAACAGGTGCAACGTCATAAAGAGATAACTCAGAGCCTGCAGGTAACTGAGTCTTGAGTAACAAAGATAACGCCTGGCCGATACCGCCAGCTGCGCCTAAAACAGCAACTTTCATGAAATGTCTCCGGAATTTGAGTATTTGAGTAATTACTTAAAATTTTCTGCCGCCAAAAGATATAGCATAAGGGGCAAAAAAACAAATATTATTAACCTTGTGCAGGATACCGTATAATACTTGGGTAACAAATTATCGCGTTAGATAGCCCAAGATCCCATATCATTAGTAGTGAAGATAACAAAATAGCAGCACATTATGACAGTTCAACAAAAGCAAGAAGCACTGGTACAGGCCTTTAAAGATTTATTAAAGCAAGAACAATTCGGCTCCCAGGGCGACATAGTCGACGCACTCAAAGCCCAGGGTTTTGACAATATCAGCCAATCCAAGGTCTCGCGCATGCTCAGCAAATTCGGCGCGGTACGCACCCGCAACGCCCGTCAGGACATGGTTTATTGCCTGCCGGCAGAATTAGGCGTACCAACGGCAAAAAGCCCGCTAAAACAATTGGTACTCGATATTGAACACAATGATGTGATGATCATTATCCGCACCAGCCCAGGGGCTGCCCAACTTATTGCCCGGTTGCTGGACAGCTTAAGTAAAAGCGACGGGGTGCTTGGCACCATTGCCGGTGACGATACTATCTTTATCGCACCGACAGATGTCGGCCAGATAAAACAGACAATCAGCAAACTGGAAGTCTTATTCTCTAAAAACCTCGCCTAGTATTATCTCAGAGCGGGATTGGCATAAAAAAGGGCCGGATAACTTCGGCCCTTTTCGATTGCTGATCTGTTATTGCTGCTAATTCAGGCCTTATTCCTGCCCCAGACTTTCCAGGAAATTTAAGCTCGGCGCAAAAAATGCCGCGCCGGTTTCTGCCTGGGTATATTTCAACATATGATCTGAATGCCCTGAGCCATCACCATAAATCATGCTTTTCAACATCAGCTCGAAAGGCTCGGGAGAATGGCAGTAAGAAACAAACATCAAGCCCTGCATTTTCATATCGCCGTACGGCATGCTTTGTCTTAATATTTCTATGCTATTGCCCTGTTCATCTTTGAGGTTGGTGCGTTTAGTGTGCGCCCCGGGACTTTTCTGCTCGCCGGGATATTCGATGTTATCCACCTTAGTGCGGCCAAAAACATCTTCCTGCTCTTTCACTTGAAGGGATTGCCACAGATGCAAATTATGGCGGTAACGCTGGACATGCAAATAACTGCCGCCGGCAAAGTCACCATCGCTTTCATCGGTTACCAGGGCGACTTTACGGCGGTGGAAACCTTGCGGGTTTTCAGTGCCGTCAACAAAACCGGTGAGATCCCGGCCGTCAAGAAACCTGAAAGCATGCACTTCCTCAACCAGCTCGACACTTTCGGCCAATAAATCGCAGACTTTAGAACTGACAATATGATTAACGTCGGCGCGATCGCTGCGGACCTCGATATAAAGATCTATGCTCTGGGCCGGGGCAATGCGATCCTCGCATTCCATGGCGGGAAAAGGCGCTAAAGACTTGGGTCGGCCGTCGGGATGAAACTCGTCCCAGTAATTGGCCCCGATGGCAATCACTCCGGTGAGGTTAGACTCAGAAAAACGATCCGCATATTTTTCAAATAATACCGGCAAGCGCGACAACGCCTGCCTGAGATAAGTATTTTGCTCATCAACGGCATTAAAAAATAAATATGAGCCATGTAAACTTGGCTCGGCACAAACTCCGAATTGTTCTCTCGCCATTGCATTTCCTATGGTGATATTTATTTATGTAATAAGCTGCAACATTTTATACCGCTAATTTTACACAAAAGCTATTATTTGGCAGTAAATCATTAGCTAAAACAGGTGATTATTTTCGATTATGGTCATAAATCAACAAAAGTGGGCTCCCTGCTCCTTCATATCCGTATAATTACAGGATTACTTACAGGAGGTAAGGACTTAACTTGTGCCGGGAGCATACAAGCTGAAATACATCCATGTATAAACCCTGCTCTTTCATATCCGTATGATCGCAGGATAAATACGTCCATGTATAAAAAAACCAGCAACAAGTGCTGGTTTTTGTCCGTTATAACTTTTACTACGAAGCAGGTTAACTGTTTACGGAAACAAACTCAGGGTAAGCTTCAATACCGCAATCAGATTTATCGACACCGTTATATTCTTCCTCGTCACTGACACGTATTCCCATGACTTTCTTAAGAATACTCCAGACGATTAGACTGGCGACAAAAACCCAGCCAAAGATCACCGCACAACCGTAAAGCTGGGTTAAAAATGTCGCCTCGCCGTTGCTAAAAGGCACCGCCATGACACCGAAGAAACCGACAACACCGTGTACTGAGATCGCACCAACCGGATCATCAATTTTGATCTTGTCAAAACCTATGATGGAAAATACCACCAGTACGCCGGCCAGGGCGCCAATTAAGCTGGCAAAGATCGGCGTCGGCGATAAAGGATCCGCAGTGATCGCCACTAAACCGGCCAGGGCACCGTTTAAGATCATGGTCAGATCCGCCTTACCCCAAATAACTTTATTCAGTAATAATGCAGCAACAGCACCGGCAGCCGCCGCAGCATTGGTGTTTAAAAAGATTTTACCGACCGCGGTGGCATTTTCGGCATCTGAAACCATAAGTTGCGAACCGCCGTTGAAGCCAAACCAGCCCATCCATAAAATAAAGGTACCAAGTGTCGCCAGAGGCATATTCGATCCCGGGATCGGATAAATAGCACCATTTTTACCGTATTTTCCTTTACGGGAACCCAGCAGTAATACCCCGGCTAATGCCGCCGCCGCACCTGCCATGTGTACTATGCCCGAGCCGGCAAAGTCACTGAAACCGGCTTCGGACAAGAAACCGCCGCCCCAGGTCCAATAACCTTCAAGGGGGTAGATAAAACCGGTTAAAACCACAGAGAATGTCAGAAACGCCCATAATTTCATGCGCTCAGCCACCGCGCCCGAGACAATGGACATGGCGGTAGCAACGAATACTACCTGGAAAAAGAAATCTGATTCTAATGAGTGATCGGCATCTGCCGCCTGGGTGCCGATTAAGCCGGCAAAAGAAGGTAATATGCCACCTTCGGGATTATCGACATACATGATGTTATAACCAACCAGAAGAAACATCACGCAAGCAATGGCATATAAACATATGTTTTTGGTTAAAATTTCTGTTGTATTCTTAGAACGAACCAACCCGGCTTCCAGCATTGCGAAACCGGCGGCCATCCACATCACCAAAGCGCCGGAAATTAAAAAATAAAATGTATCCAGTGCAAAACGTAATTCACTGACACTTGATGAAACTTTCACTAACTCTTCCATTCTATCCCCTTGGTTAAATTGCTTGGCTGTCTAATTCGCCGGTGCGGATACGAACAGCTTGTTGTAGGTCATAGACAAAAATTTTACCGTCGCCTATTTTCCCGGTATAAGCCGATTTGCTAATGGCTTCCACTAAACGCTCAACCACTTCGGAATTTACCGCGATTTCTAATTTAACTTTCGGCAGAAAGTCGACCTGGTATTCGGCGCCACGATAAAGCTCGGTGTGGCCTTTTTGCCGGCCAAATCCTTTCACTTCACTTACTGTCAGGCCTTCAACCCCAATTTCAGATATCGCTTCACGAACATCATCAAGTTTAAAAGGCTTAATGATAGCGTTGACTATTTTCATAAACTTCCCCAGATAGTTGTGCTCTATTGACGAGTTTATAAACAATAGCTGTGCCATTATTTTTTATACTTATTTTTCATAAGGTTAAATAAAAAAGAGAGCGTCAACCAAAAACCTTGCCCCTCCTTGGTGCAGCAAAAAAGCGGCGACGCTCTTTGATGGTGCAAAAGTAAATCTCGGCGTAAAAAGGCGTATTATCAGTCAGGGCATGACAACAGATGCACCGTCAGAGGGCATCAGAAAAGACAGAAAAACTTCAGGATTGCCTGAACAAAACAGGAAAGGAAAAGAAACCCGAAGACTTCAGGTTTCTTTTATCCAGATTAGTAAATCATCACCGAGCTGGGTTTAAGCACAGATAAAATGCCCAAGCGCTCTAAATCGCAATACTCTACCGCAGCATCGAGAATTTGATCATCAAGTTCAATCATATCATCGCTAAAGACAATCGAATATGGGTGCTCAGGATAAAAACTGTTGCGTATCATCACCCGTTTGGCCAGATAGAGTAACTGAGTTTCACTGCTTGACTGGTCACAATCATTATCATCCTGTTCGCGGATCGGCTTGATCAGGCTATAGGGCAACTGCCATAACTTCAGCAATTCCGCAGTACAGTCGCCGTAAGTAAAACCTAACACCTCTTGCTGTTTTTGCCAGGGTAAAACCGCCGGATCATCGCTATGGCAGGCAATGACCTTATCCGGATCAAACTGCTGTACCACCAGCTCCCCTAAGTCATGCAATAACCCGAGAATAAACAGTCTTTCGGCATTGGCAATATTCATGGTGGTGCCCAAAAACTTGATCAACAAGGCACAATCGACACTTCTTTGCCAAAAGCTTTCCAGGAAGTCTTCTTCGGCATTGATAGGCTTAAAAGCTTCGGTGGTAAAGTAGGCGATCACCAGGTTATAGACCTCAGTGATCCCCAAAACCAGCACGGCTTTAGAGACGGTATCTATCTTGCCCGGATAATTGAAAAATGAGCTGTTCGCTAACTTGAGTAAGGTACCGGACAGGGCGGGATCCAGCAGGATCACTTCGGCAATATCATCTATGGTGGAGGCTTCATCGTCTATCAATTCTTTGATACGGATGAAAGAATCAGACAAAACAAAAATCTCACCTGCCTTTTCGGCATATTCTACAGCTTTCATATAAAGCATTCCTAATAGTAACAATATACGCAGAGATTGTTATGATCGCATTCCTGCGAGGCTATATACCCGAGCAGCAGACTTGCCAACGTCTTGCTGCTCTTTTGCTCTACTCATTATAGTCAGAATAAGGGTAAAGTTTTATTCTTCTTCATATTCTACATGAATATGATACGAGGTATATTTTCGGATATTAATCACCCCGCTATCAAAAATCAGATACTGCCCTTTGATACCCATCAAGGTTCCTGACACTTCAGGCGTTTTATCTAAATTAAAAGAAGTAATTTTCGTCAAATATTCCGACACCGGAAACTGTAAGTCCACCACAGGCAAATCCAGCGACTGCACCGCATCTTCGCCATAGTTCAGGCGAATATCGGCTAACTTATCACTGATCAAAGGTTTAAGTTCCTTTGCTTTCGCAACTAAATCAATCGGTTCGGCATTGCCTTTAAGCATAGCGCGCCAGTTGGTTTTATCAGCGATAAATTCCGCCAGAGCAATTTCCACCAGGCCTGACTGCAACCGGGTATTGACCCTAAAAATAGGTAAAGCCTGGGTCGCCCCCTGATCAATCCAACGAGTAGGTATTTGTCCCTCACGGGTGATACCCACCTTTAAGCCCGAGGTATTGGCCAGATAAACATAATGGGGGATCATGCAATGCTGCTCTCCCCACTCGGGCTCGCGGCAGGTCCCCAGATGATGGTGACAGGTTTCCGGCTTCATGATACACATATCGCACTGAGCCAGTTTTTGCATACAGGGAAAGCAATAGCCCTGGGAATAACTCTTTTTGGTGTTGCGCCCGCAGTGGCAGCAAGTAATTTTATTGGCAAAATTAAGGGATATTTTACGGCCTATCAAAGGATTAAGGGGTAAGCCAAATTCCCCCACCGGCAACTGGTAATCAATATTGCCTTCGGCGTCGAGTTGCGCCGTTAATTTGCGTATTGCCCCTACTTCTGTTTTTGTCATTAAACTGTCCTGCCCTTAAATTAGCGCGCTATACTAAAAAAAAATATTCCTCAATACCAGCACTAGTAATCAACTTTACCGCGCAGCATTTTGGTCGCCCCTTTCTTCGACTTATTGTCCATGCGTTTACGCTGCGAACTTCTGGTGGGTTTGGTTGCCCTGCGCTTTTTCTGCACTACCATGGCGGAAAGTATTAACGCCTTCAGCCTTTCCAGGGCATCCTGCTTATTCTGATCTTGGGTACGGTAAGACTGTGCTTTGATAATCACCACACCATCGCCAGTGATGCGGCTGTCGGCAAGCTTAAGCAGCCTTTCCTTATACACCGAAGGTAATGCCGAGCGCTTAATATCAAAGCGTAAATGGATCGCGGTGGCGACCTTATTCACTCTTTGTCCGCCATTTCCCTGAGAACGTATCGCACTCAGTTCAATCTCCCACTCGGATAAAGTCACTGTATTAGAGATTTCTAGCATTAAACATCCAATCTATATTCGCCGGTTTACCTGCACACATCATTTGCCGGCAGCGTTTCGTCAACAAGTTATTTCCGCACTCCAGAACCTGAACCCAAAATCAACAACCAAGATAATTTTGCCCGGCCAAGTGCAACTTTGCTATCATCGCCGAAAACATCAATAAGCAAAGTTAATGTCATCTTCCTGGTACGTCTATTTTTTGCGCTGCGCCGATAACAGCCTTTATGCCGGTATCACCACAGATCTTAAGCGCCGCCTCAGCGAACATAATACCTCAAATAAGCTCGCAGCAAAATATACACGTGTGCGCCGTCCGGTAGACCTGGTTTATGCCGAGCAATTAACGACAAGGTCCGATGCAAGCTCCAGAGAATACCAGCTTAAGCGACTGAGCAAGCGGGCAAAAGAGCAACTGGTGAAAAATTTTGATCTCAAGCAGCTGCATCAGCCTTAACACCTGTACGCTTAAACCCATCTGAAACCAGAGAACAATACTGGTCTGCTTTGTCATCTTACCAAGAAATTACTTCGATTTGCCCGGTAACTACTGATAGAATGCTGCCGGTTTTCGGCATTGAAAGTGAATAAGAATAGTTATGTTTATTGATAAATTTTACAGCAGCTCAAGCGATAAAGTCCGCTTTTCTCGTCAGCAGGCAAGTGATTTTGCTAAGCAAATCGCCGATGACTTTAATCCCCTGCATAACATCGAAGCCAAGCGCTTTTGTGTGCCGGGTGATTTACTCTTTGCCGTAACCCTGGCCCGCGCCGGTTTGCATCAGCAAATGCGCTTTAAATTTTCCGGTATGGTCACCGATGACAACGAACTGAATTTTCCACCAGCGCTCGGGCAAGATATCAAAGTAACCGACGCCAACGGTAAAGAATACCTGGAGATCGACGCCTCAGGTGATAAAACCGATAACCAGGCGCTGATCGAATCTTTGATCAAGGCTTATGTCGGTTTTTCCGGACATACTTTCCCGCATCTGCTGGTTGAGCTCATGGCCAAAGAAAATGTCATGATCAACCCGGCCAGACCTATGATCATGTATGAAAGCATGGCAATTGATTTACAGCGTCTGGATATCACAGAGATCAGCCTGGTGCTGGCCAAAACCGAGCTTAACATAGAAGGTAAACGCGGCAACGCCTGCCTGGCCTTTGATCTGTTATCCGAAGGGGAAGTGGTCGGCCATGGTGAAAAACACATGATCCTCAGCGGCTTAAGAGAATTCGATCAAGCCACCATGGACAATATCGCCAACGACTACAATGCCATGAAAGCGGCCTACCAGGCGGCATAATCCCTCTATTTAAACTTACCCTAAGCCGACAAAAAGCTTAGGGTAAACACAGGTTAATCTTTCATCAAACGCCTTTTCAGGGCAAATATTAGCTTATCTGTTTTCCTGGCACTTACCGCCAGCCAACGCTGACTTTTCCTTAACCAGGCTTTTGCCAGTGGATATTCCAGGCTCAACAAGGCTAAACCTGCGGGTACAAAGATAACCGCGGGCCCCGGGAGCAGAATAAATATAAGTCCGATAAATAAACAGAAAAAACCGGCAAAGGTGATCAGGTATTTTTTTATTCTTGTCTGCATAAAAGATTACTCTTAAAGGATAAGTAACAAACAACAGCAAGCTTCACACCAAAAATAAAAATCTTAAATATCAATCACTCAGTTAAAATCAAAAACACTTCAACAACCTGGGCTCGTCATTTATGCCAATAGTTGGCCAAATTGCCCGCAGCCATTGCTGCTTTCACGGCGCCAGTTAAGTTTCATTTTTGATAATGCTGCTCAAAAAGCTGCTGTTGCAGGCGCTTATCTTCGACGCAGGCGGCAAAAACTTTAATATTCTTGGGCTGCTGGCATTTATCCGGTTGCTTGTAAAAGGCAAGCCAGTCCAGCTGTTGCTGCCCCTGATATTCGGCTTTTAAGACAATTGCCCTTTGGGTGGCAAAAGGTGCGGGAGTGACCGGGGCTTTTTTTGCTTTCGTTGTCGTTTTATTTTTCTCCGGGGTAAGCCTGACTATTTTTTCCGTTTTTTTCTGCTGACGTTTCTTACTTTTTTTCTTCTTTTTCGCCAGCTTGCCATTTTCACATGCCCACCAGTTATCCCGGGCCTTAGTTTCTTTTTCTTTTAATTTATTGCTTTGCTTCAACGAATTGCCGTTTCTTTGTTTCGCCTGTACCTGATGTAGTTTTTCCAGGTACTTTTTACACGCCTTTTTTGCCTGCAGGTCCTGGCTAACACTCAGGGATAATAAAAATAACAGCAACAAAAAATAAGCGCTTGTATTTTTCATCAGTGCACACTCCCTTGTCCGCTTTGCCGATTCATTTTTACTTCAGAGAAAGTTTAGTCGATAAAAAAAGTTTCTATACTTAACTTTACATCAGATACCAACACGGACGTTGATCATGAACAAAACCCCGCTTACTGCCGGTTATTCCCTTAGTGCACTTTTGTTTTTGCTTTTTTCCTGGCTATTACTTGCCGCTGCCGCCGCCCATGCCAGAGAGAGCCAAACCCCGGCCAAGCCGGGGATCCAGCTGGCAAGCCGCTATCAGGAGCAGGAGAATATCAGCGAGTTTTTTATCAGCGAAAAGCTCGACGGCGTCAGAGGCTACTGGACCGGTAAGCAACTGCTAACACGACAGGGAAACATCATCAACGCACCGGTATTTTTTACCATAGGCTGGCCAAATATACCGTTAGACGGCGAGTTATGGCTGGGCAGGAACCGTTTCGAACAAGTCTCAGCGACGGTACGAACCTTTAAGGCCAAAGCCAAAGACTGGCAGCAGATACGGTTTATGCTCTTTGACTTACCCGGGCATAAAGGCACCTTCAGTGAGCGCATCAAGGCCATGCGGGCGATAGTCACAGCAACGAATAATCCCTACCTGAACATGATCTCTCAGGAAAAGTTATCCTCCGTGGGTAGTTTACAGGCCAGGCTCAAGCAAGTGGTCGATAATGGCGGCGAGGGACTAATGCTGCATCATCAGGATGCCTATTACCAAAACGGCAGGAATGCCCTGGTGATGAAATTAAAACAATACCAGGACGCCGAGGCCGTCGTGCTGGCACATAACCCGGGCACGGGAAAATATCTGGATAAACTCGGCTCCCTGCTGGTAAAAACCAGCGAAGGGATCGTTTTTAAAATCGGCACAGGCTTTAGTGATCAGGAGCGGGAGTTTCCGCCGCCGATAGGCAGTACCATTACCTATCGCTATACCGGAAAAACCAAAAACGGTGTGCCCAAATTTGCCAGCTTTATGCGCCAACGCCACTGACGCTAAACACCCTTTCCTTAAGGTGAAGGGCAAGGTAAGAAGCAAGGTAAAGAGTAAAATTAAGATGCAGGCAAATAAGTAAAAAGCAATACTTTCAGGCCTTTGCCCTGGTGTGCTTCCTTATAAACCTCGGGTGGATTGATAAAGGAATCAAAACGACACTCGGGACATTCTGCCTGTACCGTCTCCAGCAAAAAATTTTCATCCAAATCAGGCGAGTTCAGGCATAACATCAAGCGCCCGCCATCTTTCATTAATTGCGGAATACGGCGGATGATCTTGGCATAATCCCGCTCTATATTAACACTGCCCTTTTGAAAAGACGGCGGATCACAAATCAGCAAATCATAAGGCCCGTGTTTTTTTAACCGGCCATAGGATTTAAAAATATCCACCCCTTCAAATTTCACCTTAGCCGTATCCTGGCGGTTTAGCCTGTGATTATCCCGCCCTTTGCCCAGGGAAGCTTTACTGACATCGACATTAACCACTTTAGCCGCGCCCCCGGCAAGGGCTGCCACGGAAAAGGCACAGGTATAGGCAAACAGGTTAAGTACATTTAAGTTTTTGCTATTCTCCTTTACCCACTGGCGGCCGTTACGCATATCCAGGAATAAACCGGTATTTTGCGCTTTGCCCAGCTCAATGTGATAACTCAGCCCCAACTCCTGTACCTGGGTATGCTCTATGCCCTCCCCCAACAAAACTTCGCCGGGGGCCATGGCACGGCAACGATATTGCACCTGCACCGAACGGCAATCCGGTATCAAGGCCTGCAAGGCCACCGCCTGCTCTGCCAGCCAGCTCTCTTCCACTTCCTGATATAAGGTGATCAAGACCACGGGCGGCAGCCAGTCGACATTGACATGGCTCAGGTTTTCATAGGCATGGCCGCGGCCGTGGAACAGGCGCTGGCATTCGCTAAAATTGGTGCTGGTAATAAATTCAATCATGTCATTTCACTTAAGGATAAAACAGCAAAGCCGCCGATCAGTAAACTGACCGGCGGCTTTTATCAAATGGATTCGTTTGAACTAAAAGCCAAATAAACTGACGGCAAAAAACTTATGCGCCAGGGTATTAATAAAGATGAAGAAAATTATAACAGGAATAAAAGTCCCCAGGGAGAAGTTAATATATTTCTCAATGAAAGAGCCTTTATAGTTTGCATTGCCTTTGGCCAGCTCTTCAGAAAGCTTGGCTTTTTTCCAGCGGTAACTGACAAACAGACACAAGAGGAAACCGTTTAACGGTAAAATCGTATCGTAGAAAATATCATAAATCACATCAAAGAAGGATTTAGTACCGCCGGCATAAGAAGTAAACTCGGTAAAGAACTGCACCATACCAAAAGAAAGCGTGGCAAATAAGGTCAGGATCCCGGCAGTCATTAACAAGATCGACAGGGCCTTTTTACGGCTGTGTTTTCTCTCTCCTACCAGATAAGACACAGGCACCTCAATAATCGACACCAGAGACGTAATGGCGGCAAAGAATACCAGCAGGAAGAAAATTGCTGCAACGATACTGGCGCCGATATAACCTATGGTCGCCTGCAGAGCTAAAAAGATCTTAGGTAAGAACACAAAGATCAACGAGATACCGCTGTCGCTTAACTCCGCCGGGTTGATATTAGGGTTAAAGGAGAACACCGCAGGCAACACCATCAAACCGGCGGTAAAGGCAACACCGGTATCGGTCAGCGCGACCATTTTCGCCGAATTAGGAATATTGGTTTTATTGTCAATATAGGAGCCGTAGGTGATTAAGATCCCCATACCCAGAGACAGGGAGAAAAACGCCTGGGCCAAAGCACCGTTGATCACCGACGGCGTCAGCTTGGAAATTTCAGGAATAACAAAGAATTTCACCCCCGACATGGCATTGTCTAAGGTAAGCACAAAAATCACCAGTAAGATCAGCATAATAAATAAAGCCGGCATCAGGATTTTTGCCGCTTTTTCAATACCGTCTTTTACCCCGGCCACCAGGATAAAGTTCACAATCGCAGCAACCACCGCCATGGCGGCAAACAAATAATAACTGGTAATAAAGTCGCTGAAACTTTCGCCGCTGGCAAGATAATCCAGGTTACCCGTGACAATCAACGCCAGGTAGCCGAAAATCCACACCGTAAGTACCATATAAAAGACCGCGATCATAAAAGGGGTCAGCACCCCGAGCAAGCCCGGAAGACTCCACCATTTGCTGCCGCCGCTTAAGGTGTTATAGGCGCCGACCGGCTCTTTCGCGGTTTTACGGCCCACCGCCATTTCCGCGATCATCACAGGTAAACAGATCAAAAATACAAATAATGCATAAACCAGCAAAAAGGCACCGCCACCGTTTTTGGCGGCATTAACAGGAAAACCAACCAGGTTACCGATACCGACGGCTGAACCGGCCGCCGCAAGAATAAAACCGATGCGGGAACTAAAATGTTCTCTTTCTGTACTCATAAATGTCCTTAATTATAATTTTTTTAGGGCATGTCATAATTTTTGATTGCCTGATGCTATCAGGCTTTAACATGCTTGTCTTCCCTTGTCTGGAACGAAAGCGGTTCCGATAAAGTGAAACTGTATAAATTTCCTTGCAATGCAGATGGTTAACGCGGGAAACGCCGTTTAAAAAAACAACTAAGCGTTTCGTAGTCAGGGTAAGTAATTGCGTAAACGTTTGAAATTCCGGGCAGGATTTTAGCCGATAAAAGCGCCCTTAATAAAGCTTGGCATTCATAATTGTTAAAATATTATCCGCTTCATCGGTGGCAAACTCAGCCGCTTCCGCCAAATCATCGGCATATATGCCTAAGCTGTTGCACAAGCTTTCATCCACGGTTTCATCATAGCTGAATTCCTCGGGATCGCTGTCCACCAGCGCCAGCCGCGAAGCCAGATACAAGACTTTAACGTCTTTATTGATTTGAATATTATGGGCCTGGTGAAAATGACGGATCGGCAGGATAATCTTTTCGGGAATTTGCCATATTTTTAAAATTTCGGCGGAAATTTCCGTGTAATTATAACCCAGGTGCTCTTGTTGCAGCTGCCAGGGCAGCGCCTGTGCCGAGTATTTTTCACAGCGCTTGGCCACATCCGGGGTAAAGTTGGCCACCAGCAATTCGCCGAAGTTCTGCAGCAAACCGGCGACAAACATACGTTCGATATCACGAATGCCCGCTTTAATGGCCAGGTTTTTCGTCGCCAGACCGCAAAAAACACTCATGCGCCAAAAGCGTTTTAAGTCAATCGCCTGGTTGGCAAAATGCTTAAAAGCCGTACTGGCAATGTCCACCAGCATCATATTATAAATCGCCTGGGTACCGATAATGGTAATGGCGCGGGAGATGGTACTGATTTCCCCGGGAAAACTATAGATGGCACTGTTGGCTATCTTTAATAACCTTGAGGTCATCGAAGGGTCGACACTGATAACATTGGCAAAATCTTCAACATTGGAAGTCTCATCATCCATCAGGGCTTTGACTTTAAAACAAGCATCGGGCAAGGCAAAAGAGCCGTCCGCCCGGCTTGCATATTCATAAGCATTCATCAGCTATTCTCTTTTTGGTTCTGCTGCTGCAATCCACTGTATACATTGTAGTGTAACTTGTTGCAAATATTAGTAAAACAAGAAACAGAAACAAGCCTCTTTCGCCGTTAAAATATCGGCAAACCAAGGTCTTGTTTAACATTCTCCATCACCACATAAGTATGGGTTTGGGAAACCGCGGGTAGCTCAACGATCACCCCGAGTATTTCCCGGTAGGCCTCCATGTCTTCAAAGCGCAGTTTTAGCAGATAATCAAAACCACCGGCCACCATGTGGCATTCCGCCACCTCCTTGATTTTCACCACCTGCTCCCTGAACTTGTTAAAGACATCGGCGGTGGTGCGATCTAAGGTCACCTGGATAAAAGCCGACATACCATATTTAAGCTTAGGGGCACTGAGTACCGCAGCGTAGCGCTCAATATAGCCTTCACTTTCCAGCCGCCTGACCCTTTCCAGGCAAGGGCTGGCACTCAAATTGACCTGCTTGGCCAGTTCAACATTAGAAATCCGGCCGTCTTTTTGTAAAACATCTAAAATCATCAGATCAATGCGATCTAATACCCTGGCTTTAACTTGATTCATTTTTCAGGATTTTCTATGCCATTTGTTAACTCATGCCATATAAAATACTGGAAAAATCGAAATTTCGCCAACACATTCTGCCGACGATTGATTAGAATTTGCTATCGATTTTTTATCCCTATTATGACTATTTCCGGGTGAACACATGATTTTTAACGGCTCCTTAACCACCGAAAATACAATAAGACAAACTATCCGCAACCATTACCGCGCCGACGAAAATGCTGTGCTTGAACATTTGCTGCCGATTGCAGAAATTGATGTTGAAGCCAAGTCCAGAGCCTGGGATTATGCCCGCCAACTGGTGGTGAATATCCGCAAAGACCAGGTCGGTAAAGGCGGCGTTGATGCCCTGCTTAATGAATTTTCCCTGTCATCGGAAGAAGGCGTAGTCTTGATGTGTCTGGCCGAAGCCCTGCTCAGGGTGCCGGATGCCGACACCGCCGATAACCTTATCCGCGACAAACTCGCCAACGGCGACTGGAGCTCACATTTAGGCAACAGCGACTCATTGTTTGTTAACGCCTCCTCCTGGGGTTTATTGCTGACCGGCAAACTGGTCAACTATTCCGATGAAAAGAAACAATCCCAGTTCGGCTTATTGAAAAAAACCGTCGGCCGCCTGGGTGAGCCGGTGATCCGCAAAGCGGTACGCTACGCCATGAAAATCATGGGTACCCAGTTTGTCATGGGCCATACTATCGGCTCAGCCATTAGCCGCGCACAGGAAGCCGAAGCCAAGGGCTACCGTTACTCCTATGATATGTTAGGGGAAGGCGCCCGCACCATGGCGGATGCCGACCGCTATTTTGACAGTTATGTCAACGCCATAGACGCCATAGGCACAGCCGCAAAAAACCGCGGACCGATCAACAGCCCGGGCATTTCCATCAAGTTATCGGCGATACACCCAAGATATGAATTCTCACACCGCGAGCGGGTGATCGAAGAATTGATCCCGAGGCTGAAAAAACTGGCACTGGCAGCCAAAGCCTATGATATCGGCTTTACCGTCGACGCCGAAGAAGCCGACCGTTTAGATATTTCCTTAGACGTTATCGAAGCGGTATTCGCCGATAAAGACCTCGACGGCTGGCAGGGTTTTGGTATCGCGGTACAGGCCTATCAAAAACGCGGTATCTTTGTGATCGAATGGGTACGTGAACTGACCCAAAAAGTAGGGCGCCAGATGATGGTGCGTCTGGTAAAAGGTGCTTACTGGGACAGCGAAGTAAAAGAAACCCAGGCAGAAGGTTACCCCGACTTCCCGGTCTTTAGCCGTAAGCCAAGCACAGATGTATCCTACCAGGCCTGTGCCAAAAAACTGCTGGAATATCGCGACAGCATCTACCCGCAATTTGCCACCCATAATGCCTACACCGTTGCCACCATTATAGAAATGGCGCAGGAGCTTAAAGGTTTTGAATTCCAGCGTCTGCACGGCATGGGTGAATCCCTTTATGATCAGGTTGTCGGCGAAAAAGGCGTACCCTGTAGGGTATATGCCCCGGTGGGCGAGCATGCCGACCTCTTGGCCTACCTGGTGCGCCGCCTGCTGGAAAACGGCGCCAACAGCTCTTTTGTTAACAACATCGTTGACGAAGCCATCCCGGTAGAATCTTTACTGGTAGATCCGGTGGAAACCGTGCAGGGCTGGCAAGACAAATACAACCCGCAAATTCCACAATCCCTGGATCTTTACGGCGACGAATACGGCAAAAAACGCATTAACTCCAAGGGTATCGACTTAACCGATATCGACAAAATCACCGCAATGCGCACTAATCTGGATAACTGGTTTGTCAGCCGTCAAGACCTGAGTGCCAAAGCAGGTGAAGTACCGGTAACCAACCCTGCCAACTTTAATGAAGTGCTGGGTTATATCCGCCACGTCGATGAAACCGAGATGAAAGCTTTAGTCGACGGCGCCGAGCAGGCCTTTACCACCTGGTCTGCCACGCCGGTTAAGGAGCGGGCACAGATCCTGCTCAATACCGCCGATAAACTCGAAGCCCACATGGACGAACTTATCGCCTTATGTACCAAGGAAGCGGGTAAAACCATTCCTGACGGGGTGGCAGAAGTACGTGAAGCGGTAGATTTTTGCCGCTATTATGCTGCACGTGCCGAAGAGCTGCTGGAAAACAACACCCTGGTTTCCCGCGGCGTAGTCTTATGTATCAGTCCGTGGAACTTCCCGCTGGCCATTTTCTTAGGCCAGGTTTCCGCCGCCATAGTCACCGGTAATACCGTAGTGGCAAAACCCGCCGAACAAACCAGCTTAGTTGCCTTAAGAACCATAGAATTGATGGTGGAAGCCGGTTTACCGCAAGGCGTGGTAACCCCGGTTATCGCCCGAGGTAGCAAAGTCGGCCAGCATATAGTGCCGGATCTGCGCATTCAGGCGGTGATGTTTACCGGCTCTACCGAAACCGGTAACTGGATCTCGAAAAAACTTGCCGAGCGCTCAGGCGACCCGGTACCGCTAATTGCAGAAACCGGCGGCCAAAACTGTATGATAGTCGACTCCACCGCCCTGCCCGAGCAAGTGGTTGATGACGTGATCTCTTCCGGCTTCCAAAGCGCCGGTCAGCGTTGCTCAGCCTTAAGGGTATTATTCGTGCAGGAAGATGTCGCCGATAAGATCATCGGTATGATCACCGGCGCCATGAAAGAATTACACTTAGGGGATCCCGCCTTCTTAGGCACAGATGTCGGTCCGGTAATCGACCGAAAAGCCCTGGGCGCCCTCAATGAACATGTGGATTACCTGCAATCGCGCGGCACTTTACATTACTGCTGCAAGGGGCCGGAGCTGGAAACCGGCATAGCGGAAGATCAGCACAACTTCTTTACCCCGCGCCTGTATGAAATCTCGGATTTATCGGTACTCACCAAAGAAGTGTTCGGCCCGATCGTACATGTGATCCGCTACAAGGCAGATCAGCTGGAACAAGTGATCGACCAGGTGAACGGCACCGGTTTTGGTTTAACCATGGGCATACACACCCGGATAGAAGAGAAAAGCCGCTACCTGGCCAGCCGCTCGCGTGCCGGTAATGTCTATATTAACCGTAACATGATCGGCGCCGTGGTCGGGGTTCAGCCCTTCGGCGGCCGCGGTTTATCCGGCACCGGCCCTAAAGCTGGCGGTCCTTTGTATCTAACCCGGTTAGTAAAAGAAAACGTCACCCCGGCCCAGGTCAACCTAACACCTGAGCAGGAGCAGCAACTGGCGCAGGCCATTGAAAAGGCCAAAACCAACTCCGCCAGAGTCGGTCAGCTGTTAAACCAGGCGAAAGCCAACGAAATCAACTGGAGCCAGACGCAGTTAAACAACCGGATTTCCGTGTTGCGCCAGCTACTGGCCCAGCTATCTTCCAACAAAGTAGTATTAAGCCAGGAAGATCAGCTGCCACAGGCATTAACCGAAGCAAGAAGCCAGCTGTTAGCCATGGAAAAAAGACTGGAAAAACCGCAGGAGCTGCCGGGACCAACGGGTGAGTCCAACATCCTTTATCTCGAAGCCAGGGGTACGGTTGCCTGTTTACGTTGCCAGCAAACGCCGTTTAGCTTCTGGTTGATTTCGGTATTAACCGCCATGGCCAGCGGCAACTGTGTATTTGCCCTGGTAGACGACACTTACCTGGCGGAAGCCGAAGCCATCAAGAGCCTGTTGATCCAGGCCGGTATGCCAGAAGGCGTATTCCAGATAGTCGCCCTTGGCCACTTACCTGACTTACTGGCAGACAGCCGCTTAGCCGGGGCCGTAGTAGATCACGGCAGCGGTTTAAAACAACTCAGCGGTGAGATACTGGGCGGCCGCAGCGGGGCAATCGTGCCGCTGATCACGGCAACCAACTATAGCAACCTGCTGGAGCGGTTAGTGACGGAAAAAACCGTGACTATCGATACCACGGCAGCAGGCGGTAATGCCTCCCTGATGACGATGGAAAGTAATGTTGGCTAAGCCAGGCCGTTCAGATTAATATCCATAAGATCAGAAAAGGAGCCTTTGGCTCCTTTTCTTTTCTATCAAGATAAGTATTTCTTTGAGTCTGCCGTTAGAAATATTAATTTAACGCCATGGTCTGCATCGGGTTGCCCGCAGAATACATAAAGGTTTCCACCGCATCCGCCGCCATCGGCCGGGCAAAATAATAACCCTGGCCGTACATGCAATCCATTTGCTGCAGCAGCAGGGCATCCACCACATTCTCTATGCCTTCCCCCACGGTCGCCATTTTTAAGCTGGTGGCCAGGTCGATAATGGTTTTGATAATGGCCCTGTGGTTGGCGTCTTCATCAACATTGTTGATAAAGGATTTATCGATTTTTAACACGTCGATGGGGAACCTGTGCAGGTAACTGAGACTGGAATAACCCGTGCCGAAATCATCCAGCAGGATTTTCACCCCAAGCTGTTTCAGCGACTGCATATTCGCCAGCACCTGATCGCTGTTTTCCAGCAAAGCGCGCTCGGTGATCTCCACCCTGAGCTGTTGGGGGGATAAACCGACCCGGTCCAATATTTCGCTGATATCCTGCGCCAAGTTCTTGTTGAAAAAGTGATTGCAAAACAGGTTACAACTAACATACAGGCTCTTGTCTTGTAATTTGCTTTGCCACTGTTTCAGCTGCAGGCAGGCTTTTTCCATGATCTGTAAATCTATCGCCATTACCAGATTGGTGTCTTCCGCCAGCGGAATAAATTCATCCGGATAAACAAAGCCGCGTTTGGCGCTGTTCCAACGGGCCAGGGCTTCAAAGCCGGCAATTTTTCCGGAAGAGAGATTCATAATCGGCTGAAAATAAGGAACAAACTCCTGTGCGCCTATGGCCTCACGGATATCCACTTCCAGCGACAGGGCATTTTGCACTTTGGAATGCATGCTGGCATCGAAAACTTCATAACGGCCTTTACCATTGTCCTTGGCGTGATACATGGCGGTGTCGGCATCGCGCAGCATGGTATCGGCATTGTCATATCTGTCGTCACTGAACAACAGGCCGATACTGGTGCCGATAAACACCGGTTGCCCTTCTATGGTAAAAGGCCGATCCAATAAGCGGGTGATCCTGCTGGAAATTTCATGTGCTTCCTGTTCGCTGATCAGGTTTTCAATCAAGATCACAAACTCGTCTCCGCCGAGCCGGGCAACGGTATCCACTTCCCGAACAATTTCCCTGAGCTCTTTGGCGATCATTTTCAGCAAGATATCCCCGGCATGATGTCCCAGACTGTCGTTAACCACCTTGAACCTGTCCAAATCCAGGAATAACACCGCAAATTTAGCCTGCCGATCTCGTTTGCGGCAGGCGATGGCATGATTGAGTAAGTCAATAAACACGCTGCGGTTGGGCAGGCCGGTCAAACTGTCGTGGGAAGCGGTGTGTTTGAGCCTTTCTTCCGCCTGCTTTCTTTGTTTGATTTCATCTTCCAGCGCCACAGTTCTCAGCTTAACCTGCTGCTCCAGCAGTTCATGGGCACGGCGCTCGTAATCTGCCGCTTCACGGCGCTTTATCGCGGTGGATACGTGCTGGGACACAAAATTCAGCAATTCGGCATCCTGCTCGGTATAAACGGTGTTTTGCTGGTAGCTCTGGATCACCATCACCCCGAGAATTTCACCAAAACTGAACAGGGGTACGCCAAGCCAGGAGTTGGTTTCATCCTGGGGTTTCCTGGTTTCGCCGCTTTCATGGAGCGCCATCATATCGTCACGGTGAAGCAACACGGTTTCGCCGCGGCGGATCACCAGTTCGGTGTAATGATTGGCTAATTTTCTCGGCCGGAAATCTTTTTCCAGATCGCGGGAGTTTTGATCGAGATAATAAACAAACTCTAAGGTTTCATTTTCCTTATCATATTTGGCAATAAAGAAATTCACCGCATTGATCAGCTGGCCGACAATATTATGCACCTGGGCATAAAACTGCTCGATATCCAGGGAAACATCATTGGTGAGCTCGGAAATGCGGAACAGGGATTCCTGCAATAATTCAGACTTCTCCCGCTCGCGGATCTGCTGCATTAATTCCCGGGTCCGGGCGCTGACGGCATTTTGCAACCGCTCCCGGTCCTGCAACCGGGTCATGGCCACCACTATATGCTGGGCAGCAAAGGTCAGCAGATCTAAATCACGCTCCTGGTAACGGGTGCTTTCACTGTAGCTCTGCACCACCATAACGCCGATCACTATACCGTCATTGATCAGCGGCACCCCGAGCCAGTCCAGTCCCAGGGTGCCGATATGGGCAATTTTACGGTTATTGGTCAGCTCAGTGATCAATTCCGGGGTCGCCAGCAAAGGTTGGGCGGTTTCAATCACATAATTAGTCAATGAACCTGCAAACTCTTCATAGGCAATAGTCCCCTCGGGGATCTCGTCTTTTTCATCGACATGATAAACAAATTCCAGCGTCGCCAGGGTTTCATCGTACATGACAATATAAAAGTTCTTCGCTGTCATTAACGAGGCGATGGTTTGATGTACCTCTTGGAAAAACACGCTTAAATCGGCACAATCATGAGACAATTGTGTCAGTTTAAACAGCGCCATATGGTGTGCCTGTAAATCCTGGAATTGCTGGCGCGTCTCTGCCAGCTCCTGTGCAAGCAAACTTTCAGGATCGGCGGAAGTTCCTGTGATTTTGGCTGAATTTCCCATCATTTAAACGAATCTACTGCAATTATCTGGCTGATATTATCAATTAACACCCGATAATGACCTGTTCTGAGGTAAATTTCTAGTGAATTTATAGACGGAAGCCGCAACAACTTTTTAACTATTGATATAAGGGAAGATTTACAGGAGAGATTTAGTGGTCAAAGTGTAAACATAAGACTACTGCCATCACTTTAGCCATTTTTCCCGCCGCTACAGGAAACGGCATCAGCAAAGTGACAGAAACAAAGCAGCGACCATCAGGCCATTTAGAGACAGAGTCCGGACTCTCCCGGAAGCCCCCGGGAGAGAAGTTCGGTGAAGTAACTTATTTTAACTCTTCCTGCACCTCGGGCTCGGTGCGGGCTTTTTTAATTGTTTCTTATTACCTAAAAACAGCTTACGGTTAGCGGTCTGCACTGCCGGCTGATTTAAGCTCTTCCTGCACCTCGGGCTCGGTCCGGGCTTTTTTGATTTTTTCTTTATTGCCGCAAATCGCGATCTGGTGCTCATCACGATAATAACGAATATCAACACAGTCTTGCTGATAGCGGCGTTCTAATTCCGTACGCAAAATAGGCTTACCTTTTGCTTTGGCGATCTGACGCTGCAGTGCCTGGCATTGCTGAATTTGCTCCGAAACCAAGGTGATATCTTCACACGCTTTTTCCTGTGTGGCACAGCCAGACAAAATCAATAACAGACTGGGGACGACAAAAACGGATTTTTTCATTTTATTTCTCTCTTAACTGCGACCGGCAATGCCGCATTATAGCCAGCAGAGGCTAAACTAGATAGCATTTCCTTGTTATTGATCGTAATCAACTTTTGGCTTTGTTTTTAATGTTTCCTGACAGTAGTGACAGTTCATACTTTGCTCAAACCGTGAAATAGCGTAAAATTGTAGGCTTGAATGCCCCTTGGAGAAAATTATGCAAGTTCAAGTTGTAGATTATACAGCAAAAGACGCCCCCGAGCGTTTCGTAGAAAGTTTACGGAACACAGGATTCGGCGTATTAATCAATCATCCCATCAAGCAAGAAATGGTTGAGTCCATTTATAAAAACTGGCAAACCTTTTTTAATTCAGAACAAAAGCATGATTTAGCCTTCGATCCTGAAAAACAGGACGGTTATTTTGGTCCTGAGGTTTCTGAAACCGCTAAAGGCCATACCAAAAAAGACATCAAAGAGTATTATCATGTTTATCCCTGGGGACGTATCCCGGCGGAGCTTAAGGATGAAATCCTTAACTATTATAAAATGGCCTCAGATCTGGCCGCCGAACTGCTGGACTGGGTGCAGGAGCACAGCCCGGCAGATGTCGCCGCCAAGTATTCCGAAAACCTGTCGAATATGATCAAGGATACGCCTAATACCCTGCTTAGGGTATTGCACTATCCGCCGTTAACCGGTGATGAAGAGCCGGGAGCGATCCGCGCCGCCGCCCATGAAGACATCAACCTGCTGACGGTATTGCCTGCCGCCAATGAGCCTGGTTTACAGGTACAGCAACAAGACGGCAGCTGGTTAGACGTACCTTCGGATTTCGGTAACCTGATCATCAATATCGGTGATATGTTACAGGAAGCCTCCGGCGGTTATTTCCCGTCTACTACCCACAGGGTTATTAACCCGAGCGGTAAAGGCAGCGATAAGTCTCGTATCTCTTTACCGTTATTTTTACACCCGCGCAGTGAAGTAGTGTTATCGGAAAACTATACCAGTGAAAGCTACCTGCTTGAGCGTTTAAGAGAACTTGGCGTTAAGTAATTATCCGTTAATAAAAGACGAATAAACCCTGCTCCTCTTCATCCATGAAGCCGCAGGATTACTGACAGGATGTAAGGACTTAGCTCGCGCAGGGAGCATGCAAGCTGAAATACTTCCAGGTATAAAAAAAGCGAAGCCGGTAACTGGCTTCGCTTTTTTATGCGCCGTTAATTATGTATCCAGCACTTCATCGCTATCAAAACCTAAGTATCCGCGTACTTTGGCTTTGCCGCGGCCAAGCACCCTACGTATATCTTCAATCACAATATACAAGTTAGGGATCAGTATTAAGGTAACAACCGTGGCAAACAATACGCCGAATGCCAAAGAGACCGCCATAGGGATCACTATCTGTGCCTGCATACTGGTCTCAAAGAAGACAATAGGCACCAGACCGATAAAGGTAGTGATCGAAGTTAACATGATGGCACGAAAACGCCTGTTGCCGGCAGCCATGACCGCCTCTTTCAAGGGTATGCCGGCTTTTCGCGCATTATTGACATAATCCACCATGACCAGGGAGTCATTTATCACCACCCCGGAAGCGGCCATGATGCCCAATATGGATAACGCACTTAAATCCATACCCAAAATCATATGCCCCAGCACAGAGCCAATCACGCCAAACGGGATAACACTCATGATCATAAAGGGCTGAGAATAAGATTTCAGCGGCACCGCCAGCAAGGTAAAGATCACCATAAGGGCAATGGCCATATCGCGCATTTGCTTGTTATTATTCTCTATCTCCTCCTGGATCCGACCTGTAACTTCACTTTTCACCAAAGGATATTTTCTCAACAGCTTAGGAATAAAGTTTTCACGGATATCATTAACCACCTTAAAGGGCTCTACCTGGTCGGCGTCAACACTGCCCCAGACATTAATGGTACGATTGCCGTTTTCCCGGCGAATACGGGTAACACCGTCGGTCAGGCTAATGTTGGCCAATTCAGACAAGGGTAGCTCCGCACCATTGGGGGCCTGGATCAATACATCGTCAACATGGCCTACCGAGCTGCGCTGCTCCTGCGGATAACGCACCATGACCTTGATCTCTTCGCCGTCGCGAAGAATACGCTGCGCTTCCAAACCGTAAAAACTAGAGGATACCTGAGAGGCGATATCCGCCAAGGTTAACCCTAAACTATAGGCAAGCGGTTTCAGGGTAAACTGCACTTCCTTGGCACTGGTCTGACGGCTGTCGTTGACATCCCCGATCCCTTTAAGGCTGTTTAATTTCACTTTTAACTCAGCCGCCGCCTGTATCAGTTGCTCATCATCCTTACTTTCGAGACGGAAACTGATATCGCCGTCATCACGGCCACCGCCAAATAAGTTATCATCAATGGTAAAGGATTTAACGCCGGGCAAAGCAGGGATTGCCTGTCGCCATAAGTCCGACAAGGCAAAGGTATCCATGGCCCTATCCTCGGGTAAGACCAGCTTAACCTGAATATTGGCACTGGTACGGCTGCGCAGATCCACCTGCATGTCATCGATCATCGGCTTGCCATATTCAGCCACTATTTGTTCATCTACCTGATACAAGATCCCCTGTATTTTTAACAAGGTATCCAGGGTCGCCTGCTCCGGGCTATCAACATTCATTTCCACTGTGATGCGCGGGAAATCTTCAGGAATTTTCGGCTGGCCGACAAAACGCACCATACCGCCGCTGAACAAACCTGCGGTGATCAACAGGAAACTGATAAACAACATCACCACAGAGTAACGGTATTTAATCGTCATCTTCAAAAACGGTGCATATTGATTTTCAATAAACCCTTTAAGTTTGCGGTCTATCCAGCCACGCAGACGATCCAGCGGATTTTTCGGGTTAAAGGCTTTCACTTTCATATGGGCCAAATGCGCCGGTAAAATCAGCTTGGACTCAACCAGGGAGAACAGCAAACACAAGATCACTACCATGCCTATTGCTTTACCCGTTGCCGCACCTTCCCCTTCGCCAAACAGGAAAGGAACAAAAACCGCAATCGTGGTCAGTACCCCGAAGGTCGCGGGCATCGCCACTTTTTGTACGCCGCGGATCACATTGTCTATGGTATGGCCTTTATCCTCAATTTCGCTATGGGCACTTTCCCCCATCACGATGGCATCATCCACTACTATCCCCAGTACCATGATAAAGGAGAATAAACTGAGAATATTAATGGTGACATCAATAAACTCCATCGGCATAAATAACAAGGTACCGAGGAAACATACCGGTAAGCCCATCATCACCCAGAATGCCAGGCGAATACGCAGGAACAGGGCCAACATCAGGAAAACCAGCACAGCACCGCTTTTCATGTTATCCAGCATCATGTTTAACCGGCCTTCAAGGTAGTAGGTAAAATCAACCCAGATATCGAGTTTTACCCCTTCGGGTAACTCCAGCTGCTTTTGCGCCACATAACGCTTCATCACCTTGGCAACATCGGTAATACTTTGATCGCCCGAGGCGCCCACGAAAAAGGTAACGGAATTCTTGCCGTTATATTTAGAGTACTGCAGTCCTTCTTCGAAACCGTCTTTAATGGCGGCAAGCTCTCCCAGCAATATCTTAGTGCCGTCTTGCAGGGTGATCACAGGAATGGTTTCAAATTCATGCCCACGATAAGCCTGGCTTTCCACCCGCAGGTTGATATAGCCGTTTTCGGCACGGATCTGACCTGCCGACATATTACGGGAGTAGTTGCGCACGGCAGCGGCAACATCATTAAAACTCAGACCATATTCCCTGAGTTTGTCTTTACTGACTTCAACAGAGATTTCATAACCCAGGCCACTGTAGAACTCGGAAATATTCACCAGCGGCTGCTGTTGAATTTCATCATGTACCTTCTTACCCAGGGCTTTTAATTCCAGGTTGCTTAAATCACCGTACAAACTGATATACATGACTTGCTGTTTAAACTTAATGCGCTCAACCGTGGGCCTTTCCATGCCGTCGGGAAAGCTGGAAATGGAATCAATCTGTGATTTCACCTCGTCCAGCACCACCTGGGGATCATATTTATCATCAACACGAAAATAACCGGAAGAAAAATTACGGTTGGAATAAGTGATCACCCGATCCAGCCCCTGTACTGTTTCCAGGGCCTCTTCAATCTTCATGGTGATCCCCTCTTCCACTTCCTGGGGAGCAGCCCCGGGATAAGGCGCAGAAAATTCTAACCAGTTAATTTCAACCTGGGGGAACATTTGTTTGCTGATGGTGGTGGCGGTCAGCAAACCGCCGATGATGATAAATAACATCAACAGGTTGGCAGCCACGCTGTTGCGGGCAAACCAGGCAATCAAGCCTTTATTGGTATCATGCATGGCTTAGTCCTCTACGCTGGCAATTTGCGTATCGGCATCACTTTCTACCGCTTGCTGATCGTTATCGCTTTCTGTTTCGCCTTCTTCATCGCCTAAAGCGAGCTTCATACCGTCAACCGGGAAATCCAGTGCCGAAACGATCAGGCGATCTCCCTGTTTAAGGCCGTTAGAGACGACAACATTGGCGCCATCCTGACGGGCGATTTCCAGGTCCACATAACGCAACAAAGATTCGTTATCCAGGATAGCAACCCGGCCCTCATTGACCAGATAACGGGGAACAATTGCAGCATGGGCAATTTCTATTCCCTGGATGCTGGCATTAACATAAGCACCAAAACGTAGCGGCTCGCTGTTACCGGTTAAAGCATAGGGATCGTTAATTTCTGCCACTAAATAACTCATGCGGCTTTTGTTATCCACCACCCCTTCACTACGGGCAATTGTCGCCGGCCACTGTCTTTCTTGCCCGGCAAACACGCCGTTTAAGATCACCTTGGCATGCACCCCCTGCCCGGCTAAAAACTGCAGTTGGTTATCGGCAACCGGTAAACGCACTTCGGCAGTATCCGTGCCCAGCACTTTACCTACCTGGGTGCCGACACCGACAAACGATCCCAGACCGATATTGCGGCTGTCGATCATGGCATCATAAGGTGCGCGGATTTCGGTGCGCTCCAGGTTACGCTTGGCCCTAAGCACGGCAGCCTGCGCGGCTTTGACCCGGGCAAGTTCCTGTGCCAGCTGAGGTTTACGCAAGCTCAGCTCGGTGGGTGAGCTATCTGTAATGCGTTTCCACTCCTGCTCGGCGACTTTACCCTGCGCCCGTTCGGTTTCCAGGGCGGAGCGGGCAGAAGCCATAGTGGCCTGGGCATCAATTAACGCCGCTTCATAATCGCTGGGATCAATGCGCGCCAGCAACTGGTCTTTTTTCACCTGGCCACCGCGTAAAAAAGCCTCGGAAAGTTCCACTATCTGGCCGCTGACCTGGGCCACCAGTTCGGTTTCGTATTTAGGCTGTACGATGCCGTATGACGCCACTTCCAGGGTGAGGGGAGTAACATTGATATCTTCAACGGCGACAATCGGGGTGGTATCCACTTCGGGTTTTTCTTCAGGAGGTTTCTTCATGTTGGACAAGCCTGCCATCAGGCCAACACCGGCAAGTAAAATGCCTATAGGTATAATAATCTGTTTTTTTCGTGTCACCGCTTCGTCCTCACTCAATAAATCAGGGTAGCATTATTATTTTTGCCGTAAGAATAGCTAATTCTACCGCAACAAATTTAACAAATATGTAACCGTGTATTACAAAAAACGCGCCTAAATGATAAAACCGAGCCAAAAAAATGTGACTAAATAATATTTTACATATTTAACAACAACATACACACAACGAACTCTAAGTATTAACCAAACAAAAATAAGGAAAAATAAACTGCCGCAGGTGAGAATAAAATGGAAATAGTCATTAATGCTATTTATTATTAATTCCTCCTACATTTTGGCTGATTTCATTAATAACAGCCTAAATCCAAGGATAAACAGACCCGGATTCGGAAGTAAGACACAGCTTTTCTTTCCGGCTTTTTTCCGCTTTTATTCCCGGCTCAGCAAGTTGGCGTAACATTTTGTTATCAAATATCAAAAGCAAGTCCTTGCAATCAAAGGCGCCAAGCCTAACACTGAGTAAAAATACCCCGGGAGAAAATTCACTATGCTGACCAAGATAACCCTATTTTTTCAGTTTTTAAATGACGGGACTGCCTCTGAAAATGAGCAGGAGATCTCCCTGGAAATTGCCTGCGCGGTACTGTTATGCGAGGTGATGCGCGCCGACGGACACTTTGACCCGCAGGAACAAGCGCATATCAGTAAAATTTTGATGACACAGTTTCAACTTACCCCGGCAGAAGTGGCTGAAATTATCGACCAGGCAATCAAGCTGAGTGAGCACGCCACCGACTTTTACCAGTTTACCTCGAAAATTAACCAGCATTACTCCCTTGAGCAGCGCATCAATATGGTTTGCCTGTTGTGGCAGCTTGCCTATGCCGACGGTGAACTTGCCGCCATTGAAGAGCATATTATCCGTAAAATTGCCGATCTGCTGTATTTAAACCATCATGAATATATTCAGGCCAAGCTTGCCGCCCAACAGTAACTAATATAAATAAGCCATAGTGTCGAACAGGCACTATGCGTTATCATAGCCGCTATAACTTGTTCCCTTTTTTCATTTGTAGAGTTTTATGGCAACTATTGGTAAATTCAACACCCTCCCCGTTATCGCCCTGACGGATAATGGCGCTTATCTCGATGCCGGTGAGCTCGGAGAAATCCTGCTGCCAAATCGTTATCTTCCCGAAAATTGTCAGCCAGATGACCAGCTGGAGGTGTTTGTTTATCTCGACTCCGCCGATCGCCTGGTGGCAACCACCGAAAAGCCTCTGGCCCAGGTAGATGAATTTGCTTCGTTGAAAGTGGTACAAGTCAACAAAATGGGCGCCTTTTTAGACTGGGGCCTGCCAAAAGACTTGCTGGTGCCTTTTAACCAGCAACATACCAAGATGGAAGTGGGCAAGTATTACCTGGTCAGAGTGTTCCTCGACCAGAGAACCGAACGCCTGGTGGCCTCAAGTAAACTGGACAGGTTTCTCGATATCTGGCCGGCAGAATACCAGCAAGGAGAAAAAGTCGAGTTAACCATAGGCGGCAAAACCGATTTAGGCTTTAAAGCCATTATCAACAACAGCCACTGGGGCCTGTTGTATAACAATGAAATTTTCCAGCCGCTGCGCACCGGCAGGAAGCTTACCGGCTATATCAAGCAACAAAGGGAAGATGGCCGTATCGATCTGATTTTAACCCGCGGCGGCAAAGGCAAAGTGATCGATTTCAGCGATAAGTTATTGGCTTACCTGGCGGACAATGACGGTTATGCCCCCCTGCACGATAAAAGCTCGCCCGAGCAGATTAAAAGAGCCCTAGGGGTCAGCAAAAAAACTTTTAAGGCCACCGTCGGCAACCTGATGAAAAAAGGCAAGATCACCATAGAAGCCCAGGGTATACGCTTAAAATAAACATGTTCTTTATTTGTTAAACAAAAGGGGAGCCATTGGCTCCCCTTTTTATTTCAACAGCGTTTTTTGCCAAGATAATTAAAAACTACCACGTATGCCTATGCTGATCCCGCGTCCGGGCAGCGGCGCGACATCTTTAAGGAAAGAAGAATGCACCCGGGCATTTTTATCGGTCAGGTTTTGCCCCTTCAGGTAAATAACCGCATCATCCCCGAACCCTTCCAGGTAATAATTGATATGGGCGTCCAGCATCAGGTAACCTGAAGTCTCGGTTTCATTCACGGCAAGCTTATCCTGTTTAAAATAATAACTGGCGCTAAGCTCGGCATCAAAACTCTGTCCCTGGTAATTAAACTCACTACCGATGCGTGTTGGCGGGATCCTGGGCAAGTTACCGCCATCGGTAAGTTTACCGCGGACAAAGTCGGCAAAAACACCGGTTGTCACCTGGGGGGTTAACTGATAGTTAAGGTCAATTTCCGCGCCATACATATCAACATCCGCCTGACGATACACCAGCACAGGCAAAGCTTCATCTTCATGACCGTGGTCTTCGCTAAAAACTAATCCTGTAGTGTGCTGATAGTAGTAATCTTCAACATGGTTATAAAAACCGCTTAAGACAAAACTAAAATCTCCCCGGTATTTTCTCAAGGTCACATCTACGTTATAAGAAGTTTCCAACTCCACGTCATTCTCAATCAGGTGCGGATGAAACTCGCCGTCTCCTTCATCGTGTAAAGAAAACAAGGCACCCACTTCATAGGTATTGGTACCGATATGGGGGCCGTAAGAGAACAGCTCTCCCGCCGAAGGCGCCCGTTGCGAGTAAGCCAGCGACAGCCCGAGATTATAATCAGGGGCAAAATCCCAGACACCGCCAACAGAAGCACTGACCGGATTAAAGCTCTGTTTGTCGAAATCAATTTCTTGTGCTGGCTCAGCTTCCCCTTCATGCTCGTGACCTTCAAGGACCAGGGTATCTGCAGAAATCGTCAAATGCTCCAGACGGGCCCCCAGTTGCAGCAAGAAATCGCCATAACGCTTTTCTTCCAGCCAGGCTATCGCCTGAGATTTAGTGGTTGATGATGGCGTAAAGGCTTCCTCCCCCACGGCGGAGAAATCAGATTTTTTATAATGGAAAGTCCAGGCCCCCTGCCAACCGTTAAAGTGCTGGTGATAAAGATCCAGTCGCCCTTCAAGGCTTTCATTGTCAAACTGAGTACCGACTTCACCGCCTTCAATTTCCTGGTGCTGGTAGTCGGTGTAAGCCAGTTTACCTTGCAGGCGTTGAATAAAGCTTTGCTCAAAGTTGAGCTCGGTAAGCAACTGATAACGCTTTTGTTCCATATCCGCATAAACATCAGACGCTGGCGATTCCTCATGCTCCTCATGTTCCTCGTGTTCTTCATGCGCCTCATGCTCTTCTTCGTGCTCATCCTCATGTGCTCCATGGGCGTGACCGGGTACGCCATATTCCCGGTTCATTGACGAAAATGAAGCCCCCAGGTAACCATTATCAAACAAATAACTGCCGCCTAAAGTAAAACCCGAAGATTTGGAAGCGCTGTTAGCCAGGGTGCCGCTTTCTGAAACTTCCTCGCCGTGCTCTTCGTGTTCCTCGTGCTCTTCATGCTCTTCGTGGCCAGCTTCGGCATCGCCGGCTATTTCGTAATCATTGGACTCACGCCAGAAACCATCAAGATGCAAGGCAAACTGGTCTTTACCTGTGTCCAGACTCAGGGACGCCTGATTTTCATCGGCAACGGTATTGTGCTCCACTAACCACTCTGCCGCATTATCCGTTGATGTCGGTATCCGGTTATCGACAACATTAACAACACCGCCTATGGCGCCGCTGCCATAAAACAAGGTAGCAGGACCGCGCAATACTTCTATCTGAGTGGCGGTACTGGTTTCAGAGGCCACCACATGATCCGGACCCACCCGGGAGGCATCGCCGACATCCAGACCATTTTGCGTGACTAATACCCTTGGGCCGTCCAATCCGCGAATAATAGGGCTACTGGCGACAGGGCCAAAGTAGCTGGAATGCACGCCCACTTCATTTTTCAGGGTTTCCCCCAGGGTCGAGGCTTGCTTGAGCCTTAACTCATCACTGGTAAGCACGTTCACCGGCAAAGCCGAACTGATACTGGTGGCATTAAAAGGGCTGGCCTGTACCCGGATCACCTCCATCGCCGCCGGACTCAGTACCAGCTGCAGATCCGCGATATTCTGCCCCTCAAGCTGCAGAGACTTTTCTATCGAGGTAAAATCTTCTGCCTCGACCAATAAGGTCACAGCGCCGGTATTCACCCTGTCCAGGGTAAACCCCCCTGAATTGTCGGTGATCACAGAAAGCGCCGGGTCAGCTTGCCCCTGCAGGGTAATTTTTGCTCCGCCGACCGCTTCACCCTTGAGATTCACCACTTGTCCGGTAATTTTTTCCGCCCAGGCAGGAAAAGACAGCGATGCTGCCAATGAGCATGCCACCATAAATTGTTTGTTTTGCATTTGTTCTAGTTCCAGTAAATATCCGGCAAAAAATCCGGCAAATAAATAAGCCACGGTTATTCCGGCCGACAACAGACCAGACAGAAATAAACCGCTTTAAAAAGATAAGATTACTGGTGAACCGGCGGCGCCCTTAACGGCGGAGAAAGGTAAAAACTCCCGGACTCCTCAGCGGCAACAAGTGCGACAGAGATCCTCTGGAAAAGATTGGCGGAAAACCCCGAAAACAACGGAGAAACTTCTGGAGTATCAATGTGATGTTGACACAGGTGACATTCTTGAAGCTCGTTGCTTTCAGCGATAAGATCAAAGTGAGCACCATGAGAGAAAAACGAAAAAACCCAAAAAATCAGCAAAATACGGCTGATAGCAGTGAGGTTTTTATGTATTTGCAAAAATAGTGACTTCATAACGGCTGTGATATTATAACATTTTCATTCAAGATACAATATCACATTGATACCTGCTGGCTTATCCCTTTGATCTTATGGTCAAAGATTCGCCGGAAAAATCTTTCGCCTTCACTCATCCCTGAGCATATAAGCTGAAAGCTGGCTATCTGGCACCAGCCAGCCCTCCTTCCCTATAACTCAAAGTATTCACAAAATACCTTATACAGCTCAGTACCCTGGTTCACACTGGCGGAGGCAAAATGTAAAATCGGGATCACCGGCCGGTCCAGGGATAAGTAATGCAGGGCATCGCCGTCACCGTAATTATCCATGCGTAAAATTCTCGCAATCGGCTCTCCCGCCGCTAAGGGCTCGCCAAAGGTCGCCAGGTAATCCACCATGCCGCCCATAGGAGAATAAAAGGCCTTATAATCTTTTAAATAACAGGCATAGCGGGTCATGGCCTGCGGCTGAAAACTGGCGTCAGCGATCACGCCTTTATATTGCAGGTAACTTAAAATACTCAAGGCATCCTGGTAGGCGACATCCAGATCTATCTGCTCCTGTGAGCCCAGCTCTACGGTAAAACTTTCCTTATTGAAGTCCAGCTCCCGTCCCAGCTCGCCAAAAGCCTGCTGCAGCGTCCACCAGGGACAAAAAGTCGCTTCATCCATGGCGCCGTCAAAACTATTGGGAATAACAATGGTATGGGGAATATCAAAATACCGGGCACTGTCGATGGCATATTCAGGACAATACAAGTGTTTGCTGGAAATAGGGCCGGTGTGCAAGTCCAACACCAGATCCGCCTTATGGGCCATCTTTTGCAGCTGGTAGGCGATACGCTGGCCTGTGGTTAAGCCAAACACATTATGATCCAGCTTGTCGGCGATATCAGCCAGCAATAACTCGCGAAAGGCCTGCTCGATCACTTCAATACTACTTGCCTGATGCTGTTCGGAAAATTCCGGGATCTGCTGCTCATTAAAATGATACATGCGGTTCCAGTTGACCCCGGTAATAGGATCAAAACGTCCCAGGGTATACTCGCCGTTTTTATGATTGCAGCCCACCGGGTTGGCATAAGGCACCAGGGTGATATTCCCCAGTAAAGTCAGGCCCTGCAATAATTCCAGCAGCTGATAGATCACCGCATTGCCCTGAACTTCAGCGCCGTGCATATTCGCCTGGATATAAACACCCGGGCCGCTGCCTTGCCCTTTTAACCTGTATACCGGCACGGTAAGGGCGGCGCCGCTGGCCATCTCCCCCATATGCAGCACTTCTTTGATCAGCAGATTTTTTTGCACTTGATTCATGGCAATTACCTCATATACCAGGTGGCCGGCTCGGCAGCACGCACCTGGTGCAGGGCCCCCTGCTCATAGACATATTCTGCGGCGATTTGATGGCAAAGGAAAAACGGCATACTCTCGGTAAAGCCATATGCGCCGCAATAGCCAAACACCAGCTGGTCGGCAACGTTAACATCGCCGGGTAAAGGCAGGCGCCCTAACTTATCCAAACTGGTACACAAAGGGCCGTGAATATCAAAAAGCTGCGCTTCTTGCTCCGACGGGCGCAATAAGCTTACCGGGAACGGCTGCGTTGTGATTGCCGGGCGCAGCAGGTGATTGATGCCCCCCGCCAGCACCAGTTGCTCGTGGTCAAAGTTAGACTTGCGATCAACAACCGGGGCCAGGTAATAGCCATATTCGGCCACCGCATAACGGCCCAGCTCCAGCCATAACTCCTCAACCCCGGCAGCTTGTTTGATCCGGGCCAGATCCGACAGTGCCTGCTGCCAGCACAATGCTTGCCCTTGCTGCAAATAATCAATACCCAGACCGCCGCCAAGATCCAATATCTTTAAGCTCATGCCAATTTCCTGCGCCAAAGCCAGCAGCGGCGCTACCATTTGCGACCATAAAGCAAACATCCGCTCATTGCTGAGCATATTGCCCCATTGAAAGATATGCAGGCCGCAGATATCCAGGGCGGGATAATCCGCCACTTTAACAGCACACCACTCATTTACCGAGAGACCAAAAGGCGTCAGCTCGTTACCCCCTAAAGGATTTTTCTCTCCCTCAGGCCATTGCAGCTGCACCCGAAGCAAAACCTGCGGGCAAACACCTTGCTCGCTTGCGGCCTCATTAAGCCAGCTCAGCTGGTTAAGGCTTTCAATAACAAAGGTATTCACCCCCTGGGCCAGAAAAGCCACCAGCTGTTTTTTCGATTTGGCCGGGCCGGTATTGAGCACCTGGGCGGGGTCCACCTCCTGGGATAATACCTGCGCCAGCTCGCCGCTGCTGGCAACATCAAAGTTAAAGCCGGCCTCGCTAAAGCTGCGGATCACCCGCGACAGCGGATTGGCTTTCACCGCAAACCACAGCTTGACCACATCCTGCTGTTGCAGCCTTTGCAAGTGCGCCTTCAGGGCATCGAGGTGATAAACGAAATAACCGTTTTCATGATGGTCACCGCTGTGGTGCCTTTGTAATAACGGCCTGATCTCTTCATCAAACCAAGGGGGTGTTTTATTCATAACATTTCTTCTCAATAACAACCAGCTTTAGCGCAACAAGGATTCCAAGGTAAGTGAGGCATCACTTTTTTCATCTCTGTATTTGACAATTAAGGCACAGGCCATGGTCAGTCCCAAATCACTGCCCCAGTCGCCTTTTACCGGTCGGGTGCCGGGCACCACGACCGCACGCTCAGGAATGGCCGCGCCTTTTTCCAGCATCTTCTGGTTAACGCAGTCATAAACCGGCACCGAAGCCGATAACGACACCCCGGGGGCGATCACCGCACCTTTTTTCACGACTATGCCTTCGACAATCACTACACCGGCACTTAAAAACACCTCATCTTCGATGATCACCGGCTTGGCCCCCACCGGCTCCAATACCCCGCCGATCTGTACCGCCGCCGAGACATGGACATTTTTCCCCACCTGGGCGCAGGAGCCGATCAGGGCATGGCTGTCCACCATAGTGCCGCTGTCGACAAAAGCGCCGATATTGATATAGGCCGGCGGCATAATGATCACCCCGGGGGCAACATAAGCGCCGCGCCGCACGGAAGAGCCTCCCGGTACTAACCGTACCTTGTCTTCCACCTTGAACTGCCTGGGAGGCAAATTGGCCTTATCGACAAACCCCGGATAGGCACCGTTAAACTCGGCATTTTCTCCCGCTTTAAACGCCGCCAATATCGCCTTTTTGGCGTCGACATTCGCCTGCCAGTTGCCGCTTTCATCCTGATAGGCAGATCTGACCGATCCGGTTTCTAATTGTTCTATGGTTTGTTGCCAGTTCATTCTCAACTCCTGAATTATTTTTTATCCAGAGGCTTACCCCGGGGTTCCCCGGATTTCACCGCTGTTCATGGTTTAAATCGTTTACTGTATTGTTAAAGGTAAGCCCGGTTAGTTCAGGCAGGCTTGTCCCTGCCGCTGTGCCTGCCACTGGCTGATCAACTGATCCTGATGGACCAGGGCCTGGCTGTCGGACAATTCGGTATGGGTCAAAGGGGGACGTAAGGTCGGCGAACTCAGCACCTGCTGTTCAAACATCAGCTGCTTCACCGGAATAGGATTTGCCACGGCAAAAAGCGGTGCGATAGCATTTTGCCATAAGGGAAACAAACCCTGGTTTTGTGCCGTCAGGGATAATTCAACATAAGCCCGGGTTGCTTCGGGCCAGGCATTGGCGCAAACCGATACCAGGCCTTGGGCCCCGGCGCTGGCAAGATAAGGCATCATGGCGTCTTCGCCGCTATATAAAGCCAGTTCCGGACAGGCCTGGCGGTAGCGCAGAAACTGCTCCAGTTCGCCGCTGGCTTCTTTTAGCGCCCAGCAATTATCATGGTGTTGCAGCTTGGCCAGCGTTTCAACATCCAGGTCAATGCCGCTTCTGGACGGCACGTTATATAACATGCAGGGGTATTTCGCCTGATCCAGCAAGGCTCTGAACCACAGATATTGCCCTTGTGGGCCGGGTTTGGCATACAAAGGGCTGCCCAGCAGGTAGGCCTGTACCGGCAAGCGGTTACAGGTCTGGAGCCACTTTAACTGTGAAGGCAGATCATGGCCGCCGACAGCCACCATCAGCGGCACGGCTAACGACAAGCGGCAAATGTATTCAACAATACTTAATTGCTCTTCAAAGGATAAGGCCAGCCCCTCACCGGTACTGCCCAGCAGCAGGATACCGTTGCCGGCATCCGCCTGATCCCGGGCGATGGCTTCAAGGCTGGTAAAGTCAATTTCGCCGTTGGCATGAAAAGGCGTAACCAGGGCGGTCCACAAAGGACAGTTAAGGGATAAATTGGATTCTTGTATCTGATTCATTGCTCTCGAACTCATAACGTTCGGAGAACTTTAAGGCATTTGCATCAAGCACAAACCGGCAAGGGGTGCAGGCTAAAGGCTTTTTGCAAAGGCCAGAAGCTCTCCACCTAACAGGTGACAGTCGGCGGGATTCAACCCGGTCAACCGATATCGCTATCATCAAAAATAGCGCTATCTCGGCGTTAATCCCCCTCATTATTTATCACCGGAGTTTGATCTCCTCAAAATAATTACCTGGTTAACGCTCCTCTTCTGGCCCTTTCCGCCACGCCTGAAGGCATGGCGGTCGCTGATTTCTGCTCGCCGGGTGTCGGGGTTAACCCGAGTGAAAACCACGGCTTGAAGAATCTGCTTCAATAAGGGACGGCGGCTATTTAATCACCTTTGCTTGCTCCCTGTCAATAGACGCCTATACGTTTATTTTTCCGCGAAGCTAGAGCTTTTCCCAGATAATTTTCCTACCCGGCCTTTGGCTGGCAGGCAATAATTTACCGAAAAATACCTTTAAGTTACTGAAGATAACATTTACTTCCGGTAAACTAGCGCGATTAATCAAGAGAGCACCGGCTTTCATGCCAGCCGCTATCATCAGGGGCCAGGTAGCAGTTTCCGCCCAGTAAACAGGTAAATAACATGTCTTTAAGCAATCCCAGTCAACTTCTTATGCGCAACAGTGATTTGTTGGAGGCTGATTGTCCGTTATTGATAAATTTACCTGCCGACGGTTTGCTCGCCGCCTACCTTGAACAATACCCGAGCTGCAAGATCACTTGCTTTAATAATAACTTTGAGCACCACCAGGCATTAAAACAAAGTTACCCGGGCAAAGCCGAATTTGTTTTTAACTGCCAGTACAAAAGTGATAAACAACATGATCTGGTGGTAATAGCGTTTCCCAAAAGCAAAGCCGAACTGGCCTTTACCCTGGCGATGATCAATCCGCAACTCCCCGAAAACACGCCGATATTGATCGTCGGAGAAAATAAGGGCGGGGTAAAATCAACCGGCAAATTAGCCGCGGATTATATCCACCATATCGGCAAGGTAGATTCCGCCCGCCACTGCACCCTGTTTAGCGGCCTGGCCAATACGGAACAGGCCCCGTTTGATATCAATGCCTGGTTTAAGCATTATCACTTTACCCAGGGTGATATCAAACTGGAAATCGCTTCCCTGCCCGGCGTTTTCAGCCAAAATGCCCTGGATAAAGGCACCGAGCTCTTGCTCAATAACCTGCCTGCCAATCTTGAAGGCGAATTGCTGGATTTTGGCTGCGGCGCCGGGGTGATCAGTTGCTTTATCGGTAAAAAATATCCACAGGCACGGCTGGCATTATTGGATGTCAGCGCCCTGGCCCTGGCCTCGGCAGAAAAAACCTTGGCAATAAACGGTTTAAGCGGCACGGTATTTCCTTCTAACAGCCTGTCTGAGGTCAGGGGAAAATACCAGCATATCGTCTCCAACCCGCCGTTTCACCAGGGGGTTAAAACCCACTACGGGGCGACGGAGAGTTTTCTCAAACAGATTAAGGGACACCTTAAACCTAAGGGCAATGTCACCATAGTGGCCAATAACTTTTTAAGCTATAAACCCATTATGGAAAAGGCTATTGGTACGACCACGACACTGATCAATGAAAAAGGCTTTGCTATTTATCATTCTCAGATAAGATAGGGCGGCAGACATAATAACCTGATGTATGTTTTATCTGATGTATTTGTTAAAATATGGTTGATCTATCTCCACTTTTCTACAATCATCCAAGTAGTCGCCTGTAACAATGAAGAATTAATTTGATCCCTGGCTTATGACATCATCCGCAAAAATCAAGTCTATCCAGCGTCACCTGTTGTTTTTAATTACCGGTGGAGTATGCCTGATCCAGATTATCGGCATCTCATTTATTGCCATGACTTTCGTTGACAATGCCCAGCAAAATATCGAACTTGAAAGCCAATACAGCGCCGAAACCATCGCCAGCCGAAGTATCAGCTACCTAGAAGCCAATGATCACGATGGTCTGCATGATCTGTTATTGGATATAAAAAACATCCCATACATCAATTACGTACATATCTACCGATTACAGGATGACAGCGAAGAGATTGAATTTTTTACCAGTTATAACCGGGATGAAAATTTTCCGGCAATTCCGGACAAAATAGGCGAAATAGACAAGTTAACCACCACCAATTATACCGAGAACTTTCTTGAGCTGATCATCCCCATCAAGAAGCAAAAGATATACGGCTATCTTTATATCCAGTCGAGCACAGAGCAAGTTAAAGAAATCATCCAGAAAACCATCATTATTGCCGCTATCGTCTTTACCGTTTCCCTTTGCTTTACCCTGTTGATCATCATCAGGGTACACCGGATGATCACTGTGCCGATAAAAAGCCTGATCGGCACGGTACAGGATATTTCCCAACATAAAAACTACACCTTAAGATGCCAGGACATGCCCTATCAGGAGCTGGATATTTTATCCCGCAACCTCAATATTATGCTCTCAAGGACCAGTAAACATATTACCAAGCAGGATAATGCCGAACAGCAGATATTAAAGCTTAACCATGAACTCGAAGACAAAGTCAGCCAGCGAACCGAGGCGCTGAAAGAGTCAAATCAGGAACTGCTGTCGACGCTGGAAAAACTGCACCAGTTCCAGGGACAGTTGGTGGAAAGTGAAAAAATGGCGTCCCTGGGGGACATGGTGGCCGGGGTTGCCCATGAAGTTAACACCCCGATAGGCCTGGGGGTTACGGCATCAACCTTATTGTCAGATCGTCTTAATGCCATTAAAGATGCTTTTGAAAACAAAACTTTAAAATCAAGCCAGCTGAAAAAATTCCTTAACGAAGGTCAGGAAAACGTGGCCATTGTTTACCGTAATCTCAACCGCGCCGCCGATTTAATTTCAAGCTTTAAACGGGTGGCGGTAGACCAGTCCAGTGAACAGGATCGCACCTTTAACGTCAAAGAGTTGATTAACGAAGTCTTCCTGACCCTGGCGCCGCAAATCAAACAAAAACCTTTTGAGCTTGAACTCAATTGCCCGGGCGATCTGGTGGTGATCAGTAAACCCGGGCCTATCAACCAGATTTTGATCAACCTGATCGTCAACTCCATCCTCCATGGTTTCGAGGGTAAAGACGACGGCGTGATCAGTATTACCGTGATGAATTTAAGCGGCCAGCTGCACATAAATTACCGGGATAACGGCACAGGTGTCAGCCAGTCTATCAAGGGAAAAATATTTGACCCCTTTATTACAACAAAAAGAGGGGCCGGTGGTAGTGGCTTAGGCTTACATTTGGTCTACAATTTAGTAACACAGGCACTTGGCGGCAGCATTCAATTTGAAAGTGAAATCAACAAGGGCGTCAGCTTTGATATTCACTTTCCGGTTGTAAAATCTGCAAGTTAGTAGATAAAACAGATTTTTTTTAATATATATATGTAATAACTATTGGCTCAGGGAAAGACAAAGGTTATTGTTATTTATAATCAGGTTATATAAGATACCGGGTTGTTTTGTTAACAAAACCCCAACCAATAGCAACTACGTATGCTAATTTGACATTGTTAGTGGAAGATATCACATGCAAAAACCTCATATTCTTATCGTAGAAGATGAAGATGTTACTCGCTTTAACCTTCGAAACTTATTCGAAGCAGAAGGATATCTCGTGTCCGAGGCCATAGATGGCGACAGCATGGACAGTAAATTACAGCAAAATGCCATCAACTTGATCATTATGGACATTAATTTGCCCGGAAAAAATGGCCTGCTGCTGGCAAGAGAACTGTCCAACCAACCGGATTTAGGCCTGATCTTTTTAACCGGTCGGGACAGTGATATCGACAAGATACTCGGGTTGGAAATAGGTGCCGATGATTACCTCACCAAACCTTTTAACCCCAGGGAATTGACTATCCGGGCGCGCAACATCTTAAGCCGGATAGGGCATAACCGGAATGAAACCGAAAATGCCGTGATTAAATTTAATCAGTGGACCCTGGACGGTAACTCGAGAAAAATGACTTCGCCACAGGGAGATGTTTTTTCCATCCCACGCGGCGAATATCGCGCCTTAAGATTACTGATCGAAAATTCCGGACAAATCGTTACCCGTCAACAGCTGATCAAAGAAATGACCGGCCGGGATCTGCGCTCCAATGACAGAACCGTAGACGTCACCATCAGACGCCTACGTAAACATTTTGAATCTGTCGAAAACCCGCAAGAGCTGATCAACACCATACATGGTGAAGGTTACCGCTTTGTAGGTACTGTAGAATAATCAAAACCATTACGGCTTTTAAAGCTGCTCTAACCAGCCTTTAAAAGCCGCAATCGCGATATCGTTTAACTCCAGAATTTCCGCCAACAACTGGCGCTTCTGGCTTTGCGCTTCGCTAAACTTCTCTGCCATCACCAGCTTGCCGTGTAACTGCTTTAACCCTATGCTGCCGGCGGCGCCTTTCATTTTATGGCAACGATCCTGCCATTGTTCCTGCGAGTCTGCTTCCACGGCAGCAGAGATTTCCTCCAGGTAAAGCCGGGATTGCTGCAGATACAAATCAAGCATTTTCGCGATAATGCTTTTGTCCAGCTGCTCTAAATAACCATTTAATAACTCTTCGTCTAGTTGCTTAACATCTAACACCGCAATTCCCTGTAATTAATACGACAATTATTGCCCTAGCATAACAATAAAATTCCCCAAGGGCATCACAGGATCCGGTGAAAGTAATAAAAGGTAACACTTTAGTACAAGCAATAGTCAGCAAATACTTAGCCGCTGATATCGGCCGGTTAATAAAAATAAAAAATAAATAGCCAAATTGGCGACGGTTTAAACGGGACTTTTTCAAAAAATAACCGCTTTTACATGGGATATAAGCAAATAATATAAAATTTAGACCTATTTAAGCGAAATAATAGTAATGATCCCGGCAGGAATTGAGATAGAATATGCGCCCTTAAATTAATTTTACCAGCAAAACCCTGGTTTTGCTGTTTTTACCAAGCGGAGTAGTAATGCCGACATCAATGCCTGATATTGCCAACCACACCACAGCACAAACCGAGGGCACCTTGGATTGGGTAGGTATGGGTAATATTGAGATGCCAGTGATGGTTGCCTCAAAAGATGAAGCCGAACGTATGGTTTCAGCTCATGTTGACGCCTTTGTTAACCTCAAAGAGCCAAAGGCAAAAGGCATTCATATGTCGCGCCTTTACTTGCTGCTTGATGAGCTATCCAGTAACCAGGTCTTAAATTACCAGAACCTGGTGACTTTACTCGACGGCTTTATCAGCAGTCACCAGGACTTAAGCGACAACGCCAAAGTGCAGTTCCGTTTTGATTATCACCTGCGCAGAAAGTCGCTGATCAGCGGTAAGGCAGGCTGGAAAGCCTACCCCGTGGTAATAACCGGTCGCTTAAATCAGGGCGTCCTGGATATTGAGCTGGCTATAGATGTCAGATACTCTTCCACCTGTCCTTGCTCTGCCGCGCTGGCACGCCAGCTTATCCAAAAAGCGTTTGTCGATAAATTTTCCGATAACGGCGAAGCCAACCTGGCGGACATCCACGAATGGCTGGGTACCACCGAAGGCATAGTGGCCACCCCGCATAGCCAGAGATCGGTTGCAGAAATCAAGGTAAAACTTAACCAAAAGGTAAATGATTTCCCCATTACCGACCTGGTGGATACCATAGAAGACGCCTTGCAAACTCCGGTACAGGCCGCAGTGAAACGCGAAGACGAGCAGGAATTTGCCCGTTTGAACGGCCAGAACCTGATGTTCTGTGAAGATGCCGCCCGCCGCTTGCAACATGCCATGAACCTGGAAACGGTTTATGATGATTTCTGGCTGAAAATAAATCACCTGGAATCCCTGCATGCCCATGATGCGGTCAGTGTCGTGACCAAAGGCATAGCCGGCGGCTACCAGCCTTAAACTTAACATTACCAACAACACAGGTATTTTCCGGAAAAATATCTGTGTTGTTATAAACCTCCTTTTTCATTACTGCTCCTGCCCGGCGAATCGCACAGCCAACAATAAAACACGACATAGATCTTGATGCCTTATAGTAGTGCGTCATATTCGTGCAATCTGTCTGTTTAATAATCCCTAACGAATCAAGCAATAAGCAGACTTGTCTATACTGATTGCTGAATAAATGAATAACTTCTGAATATACATTCACATCACTCATTTTGTAATTTTATTACATTTTGATAGAGTTTTTGAAAGCTTTCAGGATCTCAACAACATCACAAACCCTTTAAAAATATAATAATTGTTGTTTATAGTGAAAATAGAGTAATTAAATTACCCTATTTAGTGAAAATAAACTACGAGCAAAAGCTCTATTTTTGTTGACCTTTGCTCAATAAGTGTTTAGTGTAAAATGTTCCTTTTGGGCTAAAACAGGATATTTATGCAATTAAAGCATAAAAATATTCTTTTTTAATCTTCCTATGCTCAAACGCTTTTTTATTAGGAGAAGAAGAAAATGCAGCTTTATGATCCCAACTTTCAAAAAGACAACTGTGGATTTGGTTTAATCGCCCATCAAACCGGGGAAACAAGCCATAAGCTGATTAAAACCGCCATTTCCGCTCTTGACCGCATGCAACACCGCGGCGGTATTGCCGCCGACGGTAAAACCGGTGACGGTTGCGGTTTATTGCTGCAAAAACCCGACAGTTTCTTCCGCGCCATTGCCGAAGAGAACAACTGGCAACTGGGACGCAAATATGCCGTCGGTATGGTGTTTTTAAGCACAGATCCCGTAGAAGCTGCCCTCTCCAAACAAATACTCGAACAAGAACTTGCACAGGAAACCCTGACTATCGTCGGCTGGCGCACTGTACCGACAGATCCCTCCATCTTAGGGGAAATCGCCGCCGGTAACCTGCCGCAAATAGAGCAGATTTTTGTTGATGCCCCTCCGGGCTGGCGTAACCGGGATCTGGAACGGCGTTTATATATGGCGCGCCGCCGCGCAGAAAAACGCAGTAATGACGACAAGTTTTATATCGCCAGCCTGTCCTGCTTAGTGACTATCTATAAAGGCCTGATGATGCCGGTGGATCTGCCGAACTTTTATCTGGATCTGGCGGATATCCGTATGCAGAGCGCTATTTGCGTGTTCCACCAGCGTTTTTCCACCAACACGTCTCCGCAATGGCACCTGGCACAACCTTTCAGGTATCTCGCCCATAACGGTGAGATCAACACCATCAGCGGTAACCGCCAATGGAGCCGGGCCCGCAGTTACCGCTTTAAATCGCCTTTATTGCCGGATCTCCAGGATGCCGCGCCTTTTGTCAACGAAAGCGGTTCGGATTCTTCTTCTCTGGATAATATGCTGGAACTGTTCCTGGCAGGCGGCATGGATTTATACCGGGCGATGCGCTTACTTATGCCGCCGGCCTGGCAAAACAGTCCGTGCATGGACGATGATATTAAAGCCTTTTATGAATTTAATTCTATGCATATGGAGCCCTGGGACGGCCCTGCCGGTGTGGTGATGACCAATGGCCGCCATGTTGCCTGCAACCTGGATCGCAACGGCCTGCGCCCCGCCCGCTATGTGATCACCCGCAACGGTTTTATTACCCTGGCCTCGGAAGTGGGGATCTGGGATTACGGCGAAGATGAAGTCATCGAAAAAGGCCGGGTCGGTCCCGGAGAAATGCTTGCCCTGGATACCTATACCGGCAAGGTCTTTAACTCGTCCGATATCGACAATGAATTAAAAGTCAGACATCCCTACCGTGAGTGGCTCAACACCAACATTCGCCGCCTGGTGCCGTTTGATCAGCTGACCGCCGAACTGATCGGCCAGCGGGTGTTTACCGATCATGAACTCAGCCAGTACCATAAAATGTTTAACTACAGCTATGAAGAAATTCAGCAGGTAGTAAAAACCCTGGCGGAAAACGGCCAGGAAGCCACAGGCTCCATGGGGGACGATACCCCGATGGCGGTGCTCTCGAGCCAGGCACGTACCTTATATGACTATTTCCGCCAGCAGTTTGCCCAGGTCACCAACCCGCCGATCGATCCCCTGCGCGAGCGTTATGTGATGTCGCTGGCCACCTGCATCGGCCGTGAACACAATGTTTTCAATGAAACCACAGGCGGCGCCGACCGGATTTTATTTGCCACGCCGGTACTTATGTATACCGGGTTGAAACAGTTACGGGAACTCGATCCCAAGCATTACCGCTCCGATACCCTGACCCTGAATTATGATCCCAGCGAAGGCCTGGAAAGCGCCATCCGCCGCTTATGTGATGAAGCGGTCGACCTGGTGCGCAACAAAAATACCGTTATTTTAGTGTTATCGGATCGCCAGATACATCCTGGCTTATTACCTATCCCGGCAGCCATGGCGGTCGGTGCCGTACAACAGCGCCTGGTAAATGAGCAGCTGCGCTGCGACTCCAATATTATTGTTGAAACCGCTTCGGTGCGGGACTCCCACCAATTCGCGGTATTGCTCGGCCTTGGTGCCACTGCCATCTACCCGTTTTTGGCATTTGAGACCGTGGAACAACTGGTGGAGCAAGGGCAAATTGACTTAACCCCGCGCCAGGCAGTGAAAAACTACCGCGATGGCATCAATAAAGGCCTGCTGAAAATTTTATCTAAAATGGGCATTTCTACCATCGCCAGTTACCGCTGCGCCGGTTTATTTGAAGTGGTCGGCCTGCACCAGAATATCATGGAGCTTTGTTTCCCGGATCTGCCCAGCCGCATTCAGGGGGCTGATTTTGAAGATATCGAACAGGATAATATCAACCTGGCGCGCAAGGCGTTTTTACCGCACCAGAAAGTCAACCACGGCGGCTTATTGAAGTACGTGCATGGCGGTGAATATCACGCCTTTAATCCCAATGTTGTCAACTACTTACAAAGTGCGGTACAAAGCGGTGATTATGGCGATTACAAAAAATTCGCCGACGAGGTTAACCAACGCCCGGTCGCGACGTTAAGGGATTTATTAGCCCTTAAAGAAGATACAGAGAGCATAGATATCAGTCGGGTGGAAAACGAAAGCGAAATGTTTAAGCGCTTTGACAGCGCCGCCATGTCTATCGGCGCCCTGAGCCCGGAAGCCCATGAGGCGCTGGCAATTGCCATGAACCGTTTAGGCGGCTTTTCCAACTCGGGCGAAGGGGGGGAAGATCAGCGCCGCTTCGGCACCGTGAAAAACTCCCGTATCAAACAAATTGCCTCAGGCCGTTTTGGCGTGACCCCACATTACCTGGTCAATGCCGATGTGCTGCAAATCAAGGTCGCACAGGGGGCAAAACCCGGTGAAGGGGGCCAGCTGCCCGGCGATAAAGTTACGCCGCTGATCGCCAAATTACGTTTCTCCGTGCCCGGCGTCACCTTAATCTCGCCGCCGCCGCACCACGATATTTACTCTATCGAAGATCTGGCGCAGCTGATTTTTGATTTAAAACAGGTTAACCCGAAAGCCATCGTTTCGGTGAAACTGGTTTCCGGCCCCGGGGTCGGCACAATTGCCTCCGGCGTGGCCAAGGCCTATGCCGACTTTATTACCATCTCAGGTTACGACGGCGGCACAGGTGCCAGCCCGTTAACCTCAGTAAAATACGCCGGTTGTCCGTGGGAATTAGGCTTGGCCGAGGCCCATCAGTCATTGGTAGCCAACGGCTTGCGCCATAAGGTACGTTTACAGGTAGACGGCGGCTTAAAAACCGGTATCGATATCGTTAAGGCTGCCATCCTGGGCGCAGAAAGCTTCGGTTTCGGCACCGCGCCTATGGTGACCTTAGGTTGTAAATTCCTGCGTATTTGTCACTTAAACAACTGCGCCACGGGTGTTGCCACCCAGGATCAGGTGTTAAGGGATGAATTCTTTAAAGGCCTGCCGGACCAGGTGATGAATTACTTTAAATTTGTCGCCCAGGACGTGCGCGAGATCCTGGCAAAACTCGGCGTTGAAAGCCTGACCGCCATTATCGGCCGCACCGACTTGTTGGAGCAACTGCCGGGCTTTACCGCCAAGCAACAAAAACTGGATTTATCGCCGATTATTGCCCCTGTGGTTGCCGGCGAAAATACCGCCCTGCATCAAACCGAAGCCAATGTCGCGTTCGATGAAGGCGCCCTGAACCAGCAAATGCTGGCAGCGGCCGCCGACAATGTCGCCCATAGCAGCGGCGGTGAATTCAGGTTTAACATTCAAAATACCGATCGCTCGGTTGGTGCAGCCTTGTCCGGGGAAATTGCCCGTCACCACGGCGATCAGGGCATGGCCAGCAACCCGATCACAGTACACCTGTGCGGTACCGCAGGCCAGAGCTTCGGCGTCTGGAATGCCGGCGGATTAGAAATGATCTTAACCGGCGATGCCAACGACTATGTCGGTAAAGGCATGACCGGCGGCAAGCTCACGGTAAAACCACCGAAAGGGGTGGAATACCCAAGCCATAAAACCATGATCATGGGTAATACCTGTTTATACGGCGCCACCGGCGGTAAGTTATTCGGCTGCGGCCGTGCCGGTGAACGTTTCGCGGTACGTAACTCAGGCTGCCATGCGGTGATTGAAGGCACAGGTGATCATGCCTGTGAATATATGACCGGCGGTATCGTCACCATCCTAGGAGATGTCGGCGTAAACTTCGGCGCCGGGATGACCGGAGGTTTTGCCTATGTGCTCGATGAAGCCGATGATCTTAATGTACGTTTAAACAACGAGTCCATTGAAATGCTGCCGATTGAAGACCTGGTGATCCACCAGGAGCATTTACGCGGCATTATCAACCAGCACCTGGAAGAAACCGGCAGCTTACGGGCACAGGAAATACTGAGCAACTTTGATAAGTTTGCCCCGCTGTTTAAGCTGGTGAAACCCACAGCAACCGATGTTAAAACCCTGTTGGGGCATCGTAGTCGTTCGTCTGCTGAACTTCGCGTTCAGGCACAATAACGCGGAATGAGGAAGAGAAGCACATGAGTAAAAATGTATATCAGTTTATCGACGTCAAACGCATCGATCCGCCGAAAAAGCCGGTAGAGCAACGTAAAATCGACTTTGTCGAAATTTACCAGCCGATGAGCAGCGACCAGAGCCAGGGCCAGGCAGATCGCTGCCTGGACTGCGGCAATCCCTATTGCGAATGGAAATGCCCGGTACATAACTATATTCCCCAATGGCTGGAACTGGTGACCGAAGGCAAGATCTTTGAAGCCGCCGATTTATGTCACCAAACCAACAGCTTGCCTGAAATGTGCGGCCGGGTTTGCCCACAGGACAGGTTATGTGAATCTGCCTGCACCCTTAATGACGACTTCGGCGCCGTCACTATCGGCAATATCGAAAAATACATTACCGACACCGCCTTTGAGCAGGGCTGGAAACCGGATCTGTCCCATGTGATCCAAACCGGCAAAAAGGTAGCGGTAATAGGCGCAGGTCCCGCAGGCCTTGCCTGTGCCGATGTCTTAACCCGCAACGGCATTAAAGCCGTGGTTTATGATAAACATGCCGAAATCGGCGGTCTGCTGACCTTCGGCATTCCATCCTTTAAACTGGAAAAATCTGTGGTGAAACGCCGCCGTGAAATATTTGAAGGTATGGGCATAGAATTTCACTTAAATACCAATGTCGGTGTCGATATCAGCTTTGACAGTTTAAGCCAGGAATATGATGCGGTATTTTTAGCCTTAGGCACTTATACCGATATGACCGGCGGTTTTGACAACGAAGGTGCAACCGGCGTTTATAATGCCCTGGACTTTTTGATCGGCAATACCCAAAAGCTAATGGGCATCACCGAAAATGCCAAGCCTTATATTAATTTTGAAGGCAAAAAAGTCATCGTATTAGGGGGCGGCGATACTGCCATGGACTGTGTCAGAACATCAGTGCGCCAGGGAGCCACAAACGTGACCTGTGCCTACCGCCGCGACGAAGCTAATATGCCAGGGTCACCACGGGAAGTACAAAATGCCAAGGAAGAAGGGGTAAACTTTGAATTTAACCTGCAACCTTTGGATATTGCCGTAAACGAACAAGGCCTGGCGATCGGCGTTAAATTTGTTAAAACCCAACTGGGTGAGCCGGATGCCAATGGCCGCCGTAACCCCGAAGTCATCGAAGGCTCTGAATTTGTTATGCCCGCCGATGCAGTCGTGATCGCTTTTGGTTTCCTGCCCAGCCCACCGCAATGGATGAAAGATGCCGGTGTTGAGGTGGATGCCAGAGGACGAGTACTAGCCAAAGACACCAGCCAGTTTGCCCTGCAAACCAGCAAAGGCAATATCTTTGCCGGTGGCGATATGGTGCTGGGCTCAGACTTAGTGGTTACCGCCATCGACCAGGGCCGAAAGGCTGCCATGGGCATCTTGGATTATGTCTTTGATGAACAGGTTATTGCCGTTTCATAGTTACAGCAACTTACCCCGACAAAATACCAGTCATTTGACTGGTATTTTTTTGTCTAAAAATGTTTACCTACGACTGATAAACTCAAGCTTCTGTCCGCTGATATTACAGCAGTGGCGACTAAACCATTAAAAGACCCACACTTTATGAAACACTTTCCCGCAGTGTGTTCTAATTTTTGATGTTTGCATTAAGTGGCTTTATCGATGAAGTGAAATTTCGGCCTGAAAAATACGAATGTAAGGGCGCGTTTATTAAATGCAGTGTTCGTAACTTATGCCAGGTAGAGAATAGGGCAGAATTTTAAGCCGGGTGAGCCAGCAAGATACCAGGTTGCCAGTGTTAGCTCACCCAAGCCTTTTCCTGTTAGTTAAGTCGATTAGTTAAACTGGTTGTTCAGGCTTAAGATCGCGTAATCCCTGGAGGATCTTATCCATTTTATCCCGGTAGTCTCTGATCTGAATTTTTAAGCGATAGCATACATGCCAGATACCTTCACTCGTTGGTGGGGTGATGCATTCGGGCTCGCGGGCAACCGCGGCGAAGGCATCACAGAGAAAGGAGCATTCATCGCTAAACTTGCTAAAGTCGTCACAAAGATCAAGACATTCACTCGATAGCTGCTTTCGTTTAGTTTCGTAGTCAGTATTTGGGCCGCTTGATTCAGACATGATACTGCCCTCCTATGATACTTGGTAGTACACAGTAATGGGCAAGCTTGCTACAGGTTATGGACAGGTGCCCGGGGTTAGGCATAAGGTCAGGTATATTTTCTGTTAAAGAAACTTTAACCGAGTGAAACTCTGGCATATCATTAGGGTTAGCCATGATGGATACCTATTTTATCTGTTGTGGTTAGCTTCCTCTGAGTGTTCTAGCACTTAGGGGGAGCGCTTGGTTTATTTGCTGGTTCTCTTTGTTAAGCACCTCCGCTGGTGAATGATTCACCTATTAGTCATAGTACAAAACGCTGTAAAAATCAACAGTGACGGTTGGTTCTTGGTTATAAAGTGGGATAGCTTTTTAGTCTTTTTCTGCAGCAGTATGTTAGAGACTTTTTTGGGAGGGGCTATTTAGAAAATCACTCGTTATCAATCCTATTTTGAAACACTTTCCCGCAGTGTGTATCAAGTTCCCCAAGTATTTGCTATTTACACGATTGTTTTTTCATTTAACTTCCCCATAAATATTCAGTAATAGTTAATTGGAGAGAAATATGTCAGATAATTTGATTACTAAAGGTGTTAAAGGTCCTCTCAATAATCCCTTAGTTAGAGGATTAATTCAGCTTATACCTGGCGGTAGTAGCTTGGATGTTTTAGCCCAAGAACGGCTATCACAAATAGAAACTGAAAGGTTTAATATTTTAATAAAGGCTTTGGAAGAAGGAGAGTTGGATCTTACCGAAGATATTCTCAACTCTAACGAGTTCTTACACGCATTTGTAAAAACATCCAGAGCCACTGTTCAAACTTATAGAAGAGAAAAAATTCAGTTATTGGCTGAATTATTTACTGCTACATTCAAGGATAATCAGTTTAACAAAATAGATGAATACGAAGAATTATTATCAGTAATTGATGATTTATCTGTCCGAGAACTAAATATACTTTCTTTATTAGATTCTTTTGAGCAAAAACATCCTGTGCAGAAAGAAGAAAATGAACTTCAACGCAGTGATCACTACTGGGGTACTTTTATAGAGACGGTTGAAAATGAATTTAGTCTAAATAGAGATGAGCTGAAAGGTGTGTTAGTGCGATTACAGCGGTCAGGTCTTTATGCGCCTTTTGAAGGAAATTATTGGGATTATGAAGGAGGTCGAGGCTTTTTATCAGCTCTGTATTATAAACTACGGCATTTTATTCTTCACTCAATAGAGTCTGGTACAATTTAAATACTGACAATTAGGTCTGAGCTAATTAAATTAAATAGAACCCCCCTTCTGTTGCAATAGGTCTTCCTATTTTAAAGTTAAGGTATATTTTTCTTTTTGAGTTTAAAATAACTCTTTTTTTAGAACTGTTGTTAAGTTTTTTATAGGAAAATTCAATGAATAAACGGGCATTAATTATTTGTCTTTCAGCTTGTCTGATAGCTCCACTAAATGCTTATGCAAAATCATTTGATTTAATTTGCATTGGGAAAATGGAGCAAGAAGATGGCACTCCAATAGGCAAAAATGCCTCATCAACTTTATATAAACTTGATGTAGAGAACAAAACAGGCTCCTTTTTCGTAGGAGATATAAAGATCGAAGGTGATTTAGAGGTAAACCCAACGCATTACAAATTATATGGTGATAAGTTCAATACATCGATAGATCGCTATACTCTTAATTATATTCATTGGCAAAAAATTGCTCTTATCGGTCAAACTAAAACTCAAGGTAAATGTGAGCTCCCAGCCCCCAAGATCTAATTATTTTGCTCATAAAAGGATGGGAATATGCGCTTAATTATTTCTGCCATCTCCATATTATGTAATAGACCTTAAAATTGATGGCTCAGAATTCCCCCTTCTGTTTCAAACATTGATTTCAACCAGCCTCCAGAACCCATAGTTTCGTTTAGAAAAATGATAATATAGCTAAAAATGAAACACTTCCCTAGAGAAGTGTTTCATGCTCGATAAAGCTATTTATTGCTACTTCTTTTCGCCACCCAAACCTATACTCAGAGGCGATCTTAGCCGGTAGTTTATGCGCAAATCGTCTCATTAACACCTATGCCCCCTAAACGTAAAAAGGCCGCTAAACAACATTTAGCGGCCTTTTATAAAACTTAGTTTTGTTATTACCCGGCAATTAGCCAACTAGGTAATAAAAACAAGTTACTCCCCAAACGGGTTCACTTTAATAATGGTTTCGTTACGATCCGGACCTGTTGAGATGATATCAACCGGAACACCGGTGATCTCTTCAATACGCTTGATATAAGCCAGGGCATTCGCCGGTAATTGCTCGATAGAAGTCGCACCGAAAGTTTTTTCACTCCAGCCCGGCATTTCTTCGTAAACCGGGGTGATTTTTTCATAACCTTCTGCAGCCGTTGGCGGCACGGTAATAACTTCACCGGTTGGTGTTTTATAACCAACACAGATTTTCAGTGTTTCTAAACCGTCTAATACATCCAACTTAGTCAGGCAGAAACCAGTAACACTGTTCACTTGAACTGCGCGGTGCATAGCGATGGCGTCAAACCAACCACAACGACGCTCACGGCCAGTAGTCGCGCCAAATTCATGGCCTACTGTACCTAAGTGATTGCCAATTTCATCGTCTAATTCGGTCGGGAAAGGGCCTGAACCTACACGAGTAGTGTAAGCCTTGGTAATACCTAACACGTAATCCAGGTTACGTGGACCAAAACCACAACCGGTAGCTACGCCACCCACAGTTGTGTTTGAAGAGGTTACGTATGGGTAAGTACCGTGGTCGATATCCAGTAAGGTGCCTTGTGCGCCTTCAAACATAATCGCTTCATCATTCAGACGTGCCTGATCAAGAATTTCAGCAATATCTGCTGTCATCTTCTTGATGGTGTCGGCAACCGCCATAGCGTCGGCCAGTACTTCTTCGTAGCTTACCGGCTCGGCTTTATAGTAAGTAGTTAAAACGAAGTTATGGTATTCCATAATTTCTTTTAACTTGGCAGCAAATGAGTCTTTACAGAACAAGTCGCCAACACGTAAACCGCGACGGGCAACCTTATCTTCGTATGCTGGCCCTATGCCACGGCCGGTAGTACCGATCGCTTTGTTACCGCGCGCTTTTTCACGGGCTACGTCTAATGCGACATGGTAGGGAAGAATAAGTGGACAAGCATCACTGATCAGCAAACGTTCACGTACGGGTACGCCACGCTCTTCTAACATAGTGATTTCTTTCATCAAGGCTTTAGGGCATAACACTACCCCGTTACCTATCAAACATTTTACATTTTCACGTAATACACCTGAAGGGATCAAATGAAGAACGGTTTTTTCACCGTCTATTACCAAGGTATGACCGGCATTGTGGCCTCCCTGATAACGTACTACGTACTTGGCTTTATCTGTGAGTAAGTCAACTACCTTACCCTTACCTTCGTCACCCCATTGAGTGCCTAGAACTACGACGTTTTTGCGCATGTTTAAATGTTGGTCAGAAAATTAGGCGGGGATTTTAACAAATAACATTTTGCAGTCCAAGCACTAAATCCAGCTTTTTCGAAAGTATATAAAATAGCCAGCAAGGTTAATTAGTTAGCAATAACTTTATTTTCTAGAAACTAGCAAAAATATTAAGCGCGAACAATAAGCAAAAGCACAGCACCGATAAAGACCATAATAAACTTATACTACGTATGGTCCGCACAACGCCCGAAGGTTAGAAAAATTATGACTGAACGATAAGTAAAAGCACGGCACCGATAAAAACCATAAAAAAGCCTATGGCACGTATGGTACCCGAAGGTTGGCTTGCCAGTTGTTGGATATAGGCGCGCCACTTATTGGGGAAAAGCGCGGGCAACAAGCCTTCAATAATAAAAACCACTGCCAGTACGGTGAGCAAACCCGGCATAGTCAGAATTTCCATAATAAAACGTTATTTCCTTATTAAGCAAATCACCGATAAAAAATATAGTATCAATCACTTAAGAAGAAACAACAAGGTGAAAGCCGTTAAAAGGCCGGATTTTGACATGAATATGAAGAATTTTTGAATCCCGACGACTTTATGAGTAAAGCACAAGGGAGGAGGATAAAACCGGCCATGAAGGTTTCATGGCCGGTGATACTTGTTAAGGCTTAATTACCGGCTTTAGCACTGTCTTTCAAGTAATGAAAGAAGTCGCTGTCGGGTTTAACCACCATAACATCGCTTTTACTGTTAAAGCTTTTTTCATAAGCTTGCAGGCTGCGGAAGAAGTTGAAAAACTCAGGGTCTTTCTTGTAAGAGTCGGCATAGACTTTTGCTGCCAATGCATCCCCTTCACCACGAATTTCCAAAGCGTTTTTCTGGGCAGTTGCCAGCATCACAGTCACTTTGGCATCGATAGTCGCCCGTCTAATTTCCGATTGCTCCTGACCCTGAGATCTGTGCTCTTTCGCTACAGCGGTACGTTCTGCACGCATACGCTCGTAAATAGAGTTACTGACTTCTGTCGGCAGGTTAATCGCCTTGATACGCACATCGATAACTTCAATACCGAGATCATCCTGGCTGCTGGCTGCACTTTCCTGCGCCTTGCTCATAATGGCATCGCGATCACCGGAAACAATTTCCTTGATGGTGCGGGTACCAAATTCGCTACGCAAGCCGTTATTCACTTTTTGTTTTAACAGCGCCCGGGCATTCTCGATAGAGCCGGAGGTACGCAGGTAGTATGTTGAAAAATCAACAATACGCCATTTAACAAAAGAGTCGACCATCAAATCTTTTTTCTCTGCGGTCACAAAACGATCCGCCGCTTCATCCAGGGTCTGGATACGGGCATCGAATTTACGTACCGATTCCAGTAAAGGGATCTTAAAGTGCAGGCCCGGATCATAGACCAGCATTTCACCGCTGCTACTGTCACGCTTGATCTTCTTAAACTGGAACACTATACCGCGCTCACCTTCGGAAATAACAAACACCGAAGAGACCACTAATACCGCCAACAGGGCGAGAATTACTATGGAAAAATTCTTCATTGCTTAGTTTCTCCCGCTGCTGAAGCGATCACTGCGACCGGAACTGGATGGTTTAGTATTTGACGATACCGGCTGCTGGCTTAAACTGGTTGTTGCCTGAGGAACGATACGCTGTCCGCTGTTTTGCTGCTGAAGGATCTTATCCAAAGGCAGATACATCATGTTATTGCCTCCTTCAACATCCACCATCACCTTACTGGTATTGCTATAAACCTTTTCCATCGCCGTCAAATACATGCGCTGACGAGTAACTTCAGGCGCCGCCTGATATTCAGGTAAGATTTTTTCAAAACGGGCTACCGCACCTTCAGCATCAAGAATGGTTTGCTGTTTGTAGGCCAGGGCTTCCTGTTCCATACGTTTTACACGGCCACGGGCACGAGGCTCGATACCACGGGCGTAAGCTTCTGCTTCACGTAAAAAACGCACTTCATCTTCCTGTGCCGAAATGGCATCATCAAAGGCGTCTTTGACTTCTTCCGGCGGACGGGCGTCTTTAAAGTTAACATCAACAATGATCAAACCTAAGTGATAAGGCTCGATGATTTTTTCAAGCTCCTGCCACACCGACTGACGCACGGTTTCACGGCCGCTGGTGAGGATATCATCCATCGCCGCATGGCCAACAACATAACGCAGGGCGCTGTCCAGCGACTGACTTAAGCTGTCGTCGGCATCGGTCACGCTAAAGACATAGTTACGGGCATCAACCACCCGGTACTGTACCTGCATTTCCACCCGCACCACGTTTTCATCCTGGGTCAGCATAAAACCGGCCGCAGGCAAATCCCGTGTGGTTTGCATATCCACGGGAATAATGCGCTCAACAAACGTCCACTTCCAACGCAGACCGGGATCAACCGTCCCGGCATACTGGCCGAAACGTAACACTATGCCCTGCTCGGCTTCTTTGATGGTATAAAAACCGCTAAAGGCATATACCAATACCGAAATAATCAGGGCCAGGCCAATACCGACACTGGAAAAACTTTTTCCCGAGCCGCCGCCTGATGATTTCCCGCCAAAGACACCGCTTACTTTCTGACCCAGGTCTTTGAGTAAGTCGTCCAAGTCTGGTGGCCCCTGGTTATTGCCACCCTTATTTTTCCAGGGATCTTTATCGTTATTCCCCGGTTCATTCCAAGCCATGATGGTCTCCGCTAAATTGCAATTGCTGCTAATATATCAGTCAGTTAGTTTTCAATAAAGCGTTCTAAGCCCGCTTTATCCTGTTTTATTAATCGATTCCATTCCCGGGCCGGCAGTTTTACATCCACCAGGCAATTCCCCTGTTCGTCAAAATGCTCATCAGCAATACAGTTAAGCTGATACAGCATGCCCCGCAGTTTTCCTGCCGCAGGGGGGATTTTCAAGCTATGGCGCACTATCTGGCGCCCTAAGCGCTCCGCCAGCGCCTGAAAAAATAAATCTATGCCGATATTGGCCTGGGCCGACAACCATACCCGGATCGGCATACCGGTTTCATCCCGGTCGATCCTCGGCTCAACATCATGCAAATTATCAATTTTATTACAGATCATCAGCTGGGGAACTTCATGTGCCTCAATTTCCGTCAGCACATCCGTCACCTGATCGATATTTTCACTGCGCCGCTCATCGGAAATATCCACCACGTGCAGCAAGAGTTCTGCTTCCCGGGTTTCCGTCAACGTCGCCTTAAATGCCGCCACCAGATCATGGGGTAAATGACGGATAAAACCTACGGTATCCGCCAGGATCACCCGGCCGACATCTTCCACTTCAATTTTCCGCAAGGTGGGATCCAGGGTGGCAAAAAGCTGATCCGCCGCATATACATCGGAATCCGTTAAACGGTTAAACAAGGTCGACTTACCGGCATTGGTATAACCTACCAGGGAGATGGTCGGAATTTCCGCCCGGGTACGGGAACGCCGTCCCTGCTGCCGCTGTTTTTCCACTTTATCAAGGCGCTTAAGGATATTATTCATGCGCTCGCGCAACAAGCGGCGATCGGTTTCCAGCTGGGTTTCACCCGGCCCGCGTAAACCTATACCGCCTTTTTGCCGCTCTAAATGAGTCCAGCCCCGGATCAAACGACTGCTGATATGGCGCAACTGTGCCAGCTCGACCTGTAACTTACCTTCGTGGGTTCTGGCCCGCTGGGCAAAAATATCCAGGATCAGGGTTGTACGGTCTACAACCCGGCACTGACACAAAGCTTCGATATGTTTTTCCTGGGAGGGCGATAAACTGTGGTTAAATAAAATCACGTTGGCATCGTAAAGCGCCACCGCATCCGCGATTTCCTGCGCTTTACCACTGCCGACAAAATATTTGGGGTGCGGAGTATTACGCTTGCCGCTGACCACGGTCAGTTCACTGACCCCGGCAGAAGACACCAGCATTTTAAATTCCTGCAGGTCCTCGCGCGAGCTGTCGTCCGGAAAATCTACATGGACAAGTATCGCCTGCTCACCCGCCTGATAACGATCAAACAAATGAGCAGCGCCTGAAAAGACTAAATATCACCATTAAGCGTCCGATGATTGATTAAATTCAGCCTGACCTTGTGCCGGCATAGTCGTTACCGCACGAGAAGGTACTACCGTAGAGATAGCATGCTTATAAACCATTTGGCTGACGGTATTTTTCAGTAAAATAACAAACTGATCAAATGATTCAACTTGTCCCTGAAGCTTAATGCCGTTAACTAAATAGATTGCTACTGGAATGCGGTCACGACGTAAAGCATTCAAAAATGGGTCTTGTAACGATTGCCCTTTTGCCATTCTCTGGCCCCTTTTGTTATTGTCGATAAAAATTGTTTTTTATTAACCGGTTACCGATTAACTAGCCTAATTATACATCAATGTGTCTAGATTGCTCACTGCTGATAAAACTTGTTGTAAATTTGTTTCATCTTCCATCTCTAACCAGGTTAGATCCGGCCAGCTTCTTAACCAGGTCAACTGACGCTTTGCCAGCTGCCGGGTGGCGCAGATACCACGAAAAACCATTTCTTCATGATCAAACTCGCCATTAAGATATTGCCACATTTGACGATAACCTACACAACGAATGGAAGGTAGATTTTCATGTAAATCACTTCGTTGTTTTAACTTAATAACTTCTTGCTCAAATCCTTCTGTGATCATTTGTTGATATCGTAATGCTATACGATCGTGTAAGGTTTTACGTTCAGCCGGTGCAATGGCAAATTGTAAAACATCCCCTTGCAGGGTAGCACCTTTTATTTCAATTAATTGTGTCAAAGTGTTTCCTGTCAGGCGGTGCACTTCCAACGCCCGCGTCAGTCGCTGCGGGTCATTGGGATGAATCCGCGCTGCCGCTACCGGATCAATTTGCATTAATTGCTGATGCATATGCTCCCAGCCAAACTGCTTCGCCTGGGCTTCAATATCCCGGCGTACATCCGCATCGGCCTGGGGCAGCGGAGAAATTCCCTGCACCAAACTTTTAAAATACATCATAGTGCCGCCAACTAACAGCGGAATACGATTATTGGCCCGGCTTTTTTCAATTTCAGCCAAAGCGTCTTTGCAAAAATCCGCAGCCGAGTAAACTTCGGCGGCATCTCGGATGTTAACCAGCTTATGGGGGTAAGCGGTTAATTCATCCGCGGTAGGTTTCGCCGTGCCTATGTCCATATCCCGGTATATCAGGGCCGAATCGACACTGATAATATCACAGGGCAAAGCATCATGGAGCGCCATGGCAAGTGCCGTTTTACCGGACGCGGTCGGCCCCATTAAACAAATAACGGGGGGCTGTTTAGAACTCGATGACATAAAACACTTAACCTAACTGACTTATGGCTGATGTAAGGTCTAGCTCCACGGAATTCAAGAGCAACTGTGCCTCAAATTTTCCCAAGAGCACAGATTGTGCCTGAAACAACAATTCCCGGGCACTGTTTTCGGTGAAATTCTCAGGCTGCATAACCTTGGCTATCCCCTGCTGCCAGTGCTCTGGCGTTAATTCATCCGCTTGTGGCAGTGCCTCCAGATAAGACAACAGGGATAATAAACTTGCGCTGACATCTTTTTCTCTGAGCATAGCCGGAAACTCCCGGATTTGTACCCTGCTATTATCACCGAAGGTAATAATTATTCCAGCCTGGGCTAACGCCTGCTGATATCGTCCGGCAAAAGCAAACTGCTGCGCCGGCAAACTCAGCTGAACCGGCAATAACAGCGGCTGGCGGATCAAGCCCTGTTGCCAGCGCTGCTGCACCGACACCAGGTTTACCGCTTGTGCCAGAGCCGTTAATGACAACAGGCGTAAATCCTGCTTCAGGGTAATAACCGCATATTCAGGCTCTTTAAAAAACACCGGCCGGGCTGGCGATTCCTGTGCTTGTGCGGCAGTTGCCCTTGTTTCAGCGCCGTCATAAGGGGTCATTAATTGCTGGTAATTTTTCACAGCCCCGGCGGACGGCGTTACTCTGGACGACGATGCTGCTTGTCCTGACGAAGCCCCCGCGTAAGCCCCCTGGTGGCTGCCCAGCGACGTTAAAGGCTTAACATAGGCACGTTCACCACCATAATTCTGTGAGGGGCTATATTGGCCCGGCACTGAGTTTACCTGCTGCTCCCCAAAAGAGATATCAGAAGAAACCGCCGACTCAGCACCTGAATGAACAGGCAAAGCCGCGCCATAAATACCGGTTTCTCTGTTATCGATAGCACCACCATTTCCGCTCTCAGTCACCCCGGCACTGGTAGCCCCGCTAATAATTTCCCCGGTTTCAGGCACAAGCAATTCTGTTTGTTCCTGCAATGCCCGCTGGCACACGGAATAAATAAAGTCATGGACATAACGCCCCTGATGAAACCTCACCTCATGCTTGGCGGGATGTACATTCACATCCACCTCGCGGTGATCCAGGGTTAAAAACAAGACAAAAGCCGGATAACCTTCAAGGGGCAATAGATCCGCATAAGCCTGGCGGATGGCATGGTTGATCAACTTATCCCGCATCATGCGGCCGTTAACATAGCTATAGCAAAGATCATTTTGATTACGAACAAAGCTGGGTTTCCCTAACCAGCCCCACAAATGCAGATCACCGTGCTGGCAATCGACCTTTATTGCGTGTTCGAGAAAGCGCTGACCGCACACCAGCCCCACCCGTTTGTCATAATAAGTCTTGTCCCGGGCAATCCGGTACTGACGCACCATTTTGCCGTTGTGGCTCAGGGTGAAAGCGACATCAAACCGTGCCAGGGCAATGCGGCGGATAATTTCATCAATATGATTAAATTCTGTTTTTTCCGTGCGCAAAAATTTTCGCCTGGCCGGGGTATTAAAAAACAGATCGTTCACCTCTATGGTGGTGCCGTCGGGATGGGCTGCCGGTTGCACCGATACCTTCATGTCCCGCCCTTCGGCGCTGGCCTGCCAGGCGGTATCCTGCTCTTTCGGCTTAGAGGTCAAAGTCAGACGGGAAACCGAGCTGATACTGGCCAGGGCCTCGCCGCGAAAGCCCAGGCTGGCGATGCCTTCGAGATCCTTTAAATCTTTGATTTTACTGGTGGCATGACGGCTCAGGGCCAGGGTCAGCTCATCTTTTACTATCCCCTTGCCGTTATCACTGATACGCAGCTTTTTAATACCGCCCTTTTCCACCTCGATTGTGATTTTGGTAGCGCCGGCATCCAGGCTGTTTTCGATCAATTCCTTGATCACCGACGCCGGACGTTCCACCACTTCTCCCGCCGCAATCTGGTTCGCCAGGCGCGCCGGTAAAATTTCAATATTGCTCATCTTTGTTTAATCCGCCCGGGGAATTTTCAAGGTTTGTCCTATCCTGACGACATTGCTGGTCAGGTTGTTGGCCGATTTCAGCTGGCCGACGGAAACCCGGTATCTTTGCGCCAACAGCGACAATGATTCTCCGCTGGAAACCTTATGCCGGGTAAAGCCAACGGAGGCCAGATAGGAGTCTTTCGGCGGGTTTTGCAGGAAATACTGGCGTACGCCGTTGGATATCGCCTGGGCCAGTTTCTGCTGGAAAGCGGCGGTTTTCAGGTTTTTCTCTTCCTTATGGTTGGAGATAAAACCGGTTTCCACCAGGATTGACGGGATATCCGATGCCTTTAACACCGCCAGACTGGCGTGCTGGGGTGTTTTCTTATGCATCTTAGTGACTTTTTTCAACTTGCTGATAACATCGCTGGCCAAGCCTAAGCTCATTTCCAGTGAATGCTCTTTATTCATGTCTGCTAAAGTGATCGCCAGGTTATCATCGGCGGTATTCTTGATCACCCCGCCGCCGCCGCCGAGCAATTCTGAATTTTTCTCCCTGTTCACCAGCCAGCGGGAGAGTTCCGACTCCACCCGGGAATGCAGCGCAACCCAGACAGACGCACCGTTTGGCTGCGGCGTACGAAACGCATCCGCATGGATGGATATTAAAAAGTCTACCTGGCTTTGCCTGGCTATCTGGGTGCGGCGGTTTAAATGCACATAATAGTCCCCGGTGCGGGTCATCACGGCTTTAAAGCCTTTTTGCTTGTTGATCAAATTCTGCAGGCGTTTGGCAATGGCTAAAGTGACCTTTTTTTCATGAGTGCCGTAACCGCCGATAGAGCCGGGATCTTCACCGCCGTGACCGGCATCGATACCGATAATAATATCTCGTTTTTTATCGCCGATAGCTTTAACGACGCGCTTTTTACTTTCTTTATCATGCAGGTCCACCACCAGGCGGTGGCCATATTGCCCCGCCGGCGCCAGCGGGAAAACCGTTAGCTGGTAGGACTTCGCCAGCTCCAGCACCAGGCGGGTTGCGCCTTTTTTCTTTGACTCGCTGGTGCGAAAACGTTTGATCCGTTTATCTTTCGCCGCCAGGGTATTGAGCAACACGGTATTTTGGCTGTTTTTAAAATCGATCACTAAACGCTGCGGACCGGATAAACTGAAATAGCTGTAATCGGGCTTTTGCTTGAGATCAAAAACAATCCGGGTATTTTCCGGGGCAGGCCATACCCGGATACCCTCAATTTTATTGACGGCATAACTCACCGAACACAAGCTCATCCAGAGCAAGACTACCGAGATCAGATATCGTATTTTCAATCCAGCCAACATTAATTTATTACCTTGTTTCCTTTAACAAAAGTCAGTTTAAAAAGCTTACTTAAACTCCTTAAAAAAACTTTACGACTTCAGCAAACCTAAACAGTTTTTTCCAGCTCGGCCAATACCTGCTTGCCTGTACTGCTGTGGGCTGCCAAGGTGATTTTACGTTGTTCGCCGTGATAGGCCAAGTCTATCGTAACATCCGCTTGCGGCAACAAGCCGTGGCCTTTTTCCGGCCACTCGATAAAACTGCAGCAATGGGCGGCAAAATAATCCCGGATCCCCATATATTCAAGCTCTTCCGGATCCGCCAGCCGGTAGAGATCAAAATGATAAACCTGCCAGTTGTCGAGCTCATACGGCTCTACTAAGGTGTAGGTCGGACTTTTAACATTGCCCTTGTGCCCCATGCCGCGGACAACTCCCCGGGTCAATGTGGTTTTGCCCGCGCCGAGATCGCCGTTAAGATAGGCAACAAAACCTTGTCCCTGCAATTGCCGGATCGCCCCGGCTAAAGCCGTACCTAAAGCAACCGTCGCCTGCTCATCGGCTAAATCATAATCTAGTGTCTTCATTAACTCTTTATCAAACTCATTTTTAACGCTCTGCCCCGCCGTCAACCTGATAGTGGTTGACCAGGTACAGAAGTTCGGGAAATAAATCACTGGCCAGCAAACCCCGCTGCCCCTGCTTTGCGACAATATTATCTCCGGCCTGCCCGTGAAGGTAGGCCGCCAGCCTTACGGCAGCTAAAGGCTCGCTCAGCTGTAATAACATGGCCGCTATTATGCCTGATAATACATCACCCATGCCACCCGTTGCCATACCCGGGTTGCCACAAGTGTTGATCCATACGGTTTTACCGTCAGAAATCAGGGTGCCCGGTCCCTTAAGCAGGCAAACTCCCTGATATTGTCGGGCTATGGCTTTGACCGCGGCAAAGCGATCCCGGTTAATTTCGCTGATCTTACAGCCAAGTAAACAGGCCGCTTCTGCGCTATGGGGGGTCAATACCCGGGTTGCCCCGGCATCGGGTAACCCCCCCTGTTGCCAGGCCTGTCGTAACAGATACAAGCCGTCGGCATCGATCACACAGGCCAGCTGCTGTGTTATGGCAAAATCAAATAAATGTTTGGCCCAGTGATCCCGGCCTAACCCCGGCCCCAGGATCATCACTTTTGCCTTATTAAACACAGCAGAGCAGGCCAGCTCACCCGCCCGGTCCGGCGCCAGCATCATTTCCGGAAGACCGTTAAAAACCCGGTTTCGATTTTCCTGGTGGCAAGCCACCGCCAGCATAGAAGCGCCGCACCTTAATGCTGCCTCTCCCGCCAAACGGATGGCGCCCGGCATCATTTGATTGCCGCCTATGGCCAGCACCAGTCCCGGGGAGCTTTTATGGCGGATGGCCGATACCGGCTCCAGTACTGGCAACTGCTGCCTGCCCTGGATAAAATGATCTGAGCCAATCTGTTCCCGAAAAGCCTGTCCCAGCCCCAAGTCGGCCAGATACAGACAGCCGACATAACCTGCCGCCTGCCCGGTTAACAGCCCCTGTTTGACGGCGATAAAGGTCAGGGTCACATCCGCTTTTACCGCCTCGGGATTAACCGTGCCGCTATCTGCGTTTAAGCCCGATGGCAGGTCGACGCTGATCACCTTTGCCCCATGGCTGTTGACGGCGCGCACCAGGGCTTCACTGTCTTGACTGAGCTGACCATGAAAACCTATGCCGAACAGGCTATCGACAATGATCTGCCCGCCGCTGTCCTGCTTTATGTAGTTTGCCAGGGCCAACTCCCCCGCCTGTAACACTTCAGCACCGCTTTTTTCCAGTTGCAAATATGCCGTGAGGGCATCTCCTTTAAGGGCATTTTTTGCTACTGTGCTCAGCACCTGCACATCGATACCCGAGCAACGCAGCAAACGGGCACAAATAAAACCGTCTCCGCCATTATTGCCTTTACCGCAAAGCACCAGCACTTTGGTCGCTTTTGGCCATAAAGATTGCATCAGGGAAAACACAGCGCCGCCGGCACTTTCCATCAGGGCATACATTTCAATGCCCTGTGAAGCGGCAACTTCAGCTTCATTGTCTTTGACTTGCCCGGCCCTATAGGCCGGCTGGGGCAGACAATCGGCCAATTTTATCGGTAACTTCGCTTTTGATCTTGCTGGGGGCATAATTTTTTACGTCCTTTCCCGGTTTCCCGTTTTCTGTACTTTTCCACTTTAGCGTCAGCGGCTCCGCCATTAAAACGTAAAGGCAAACGGCTTGCTAAGGACAGGGCTCCATTTCTTGATTTACCGCAAACCCGGGTGCATTTTTATTAACTTGTTTAGCGCCTGACCCTGGCTGTGGTAAACTGATCCCTGAATTTATTAAGCAGTTTACTTGAAGGCATTACCATCTCATCCATGTCATCCTCTACCATCAACTATCAGGAATTAGCCGAAAAAATCAAGTTTTGGGGCCGTGAACTGGGATTTTCCCAGGTAGGGATCTCAGATATCGACCTGTCCGAACATGAAGCGGCACTAAAACATTGGCTGGAGCAGGGTTATCACGGCAATATGGATTATATGGCGCGCCACGGCATGATGCGGGCACGCCCCGATGAACTTGAACCCGGCACCGTCTCGGTGATCAGCGTACGCCTGGATTACCTGCCCACCGATGCCAAATTTGCCAAACTGCTGAAAAAGAAAGACCATGCCTATATCAGCCGCTATGCCCTGGGACGCGATTACCATAAATTAATGCGCAAACGCCTGCAGCAGCTGGGCAAAAAAATTAAAGAGCATTGCCAGCAGTTCAATTTTCGTCCTTTTGTCGATTCCGCACCGGTACTGGAGCGGCCGCTGGCGGAAAAAGCAGGCCTGGGCTGGGTCGGCAAACACAGCTTATTAATCAACAAACAGGCGGGCTCCTGGTTTTTTCTCGGAGAGCTGTTAGTCGATATTCCGTTACCCAGCGATTCGGCACCTAAAAACGACTGCGGCCATTGTGTAGCCTGCCTGAAGATCTGTCCTACCCAGGCGATTGTTGCCCCTTATACCGTAGATGCCAGACGCTGCATTTCCTATTTAACCATAGAATTACGCGATGCCATCCCGGAGGAGTTTCGCCCGCTGATCGGCAACCGTATTTATGGCTGTGATGACTGCCAGCTGATCTGTCCCTGGAACAAATTTGCCAAACTCGGGCAAGAGGATGATTTTCAGCCGCGCAATAATTTCGACGATATCAGTTTATTAACCCTGTTTGCCTGGAGTGAGACAGAGTTTCTGGATAAAACCCAGGGCTCGCCGATACGGCGCATAGGTTATGCCTGCTGGCAACGTAATATTGCCGTGGCACTGGGCAATGCCGGTTTTTCACAGGAGATAGTCAGCGCCTTAACGGCAAAGTTACCGGACGCAGATGCTATGGTAGCCGAGCATATCCAATGGGCGCTCACGCAGCAGCAGCTCAAAGCCGAGCAAGCGAAACATGAGATTAAAGTTATCGAAGTCAACCAGCGTTTGACCGGGCGACTGATCCGCTCCATCGAAAAGGGCCTGCCCCGCGATGCCTGACTCTGGTTTGAGAGCCCTCACTTCAGGCCAGTACAGACTTATGGCTGGCGATTTTTTCTTCTTAACCGGCATTGCAGCAATACCTGACGTTTTTGCTCATTGCTAAATCCGGACCAACCGGTGATTTCATCCAGATGGCGGAAACATCCCAGGCAATAGTCCTGATGATCCAGGCAGCAGTTGCGTACACAAGGGCTGCTTACCTCCGCTGAAGGGGCTTTATCAGCTGAGGGCTCTTCATCTGCTGAAGGCTCCTTATCAGCTGAGGGCTCTTCATCTGCTAAGGACTTTTTACTCGCTAAAGGCTCTTGAACCTTAGTGATTTTCATGAGTTTCTGCCCTTAAATGCTTTCGGCATAATTTTCTATGGCATCAAGCTCCTGCCGGGTTTGCTCAAGCAAGGCATCCGCCTGTTTCAGATGTTTTTGTTCAGCTAATGCCTGCATTTGCCGGCAAAGGGAAAATAAGTTATCTGCCGCGAGAATACCGGCATTTTTTTCCAATAAGGTCAGCACCTTACCTGCCTGCTGAAAATGCCGCGACTGGAAAGCCGCGGTTAACTGCGCCAGGTAATCGCGGTTATCCGCCAGGTATTCATCCAGCATATACGCCGCCAGCTCTGCCGAATGTTGATGCCGGGTGTAGCGCGGTAAATCAAATGCCGCCAACACCTCACTTTCATTATCCTGCACATGGAATAATTGCTGCTGCAGCGCATACTCTTGCAATTCAGGGGAATAACCGGCAATACCAGAAGGCGAAAGCTCAGGCTTACTTGGTTTATTTTCCTGAATCCTTGCCTGTGGTTGCGGACTTTCTTCCCGGGCAGGTTCTGCTTGAATCCGGCTCTGTTCCTGCACTTTCAACCAGGGCCTTAATATGGCTACCAGGGCTGGTAAATCCGATAGTGCAGGCAGCTGCGCTAAACGCCAGCCTTTAGCGCTTTCCTTGCCGTCAAAGGATGCTCCCCCGGGCAAACTAAACAGGCCACGCTCAAATGCTTTGCCCTTATCCAGGTCTACAAAAGCCGGCTGTTCAAATTCCGTGATTAACAACAGGAAACGTCCGCCATACCACAGCTCTTGTGTACGCTTGTTATTCGCCGCCAGGCGCACCTGCAATCCGAGCCAGTTCAACACTGAAATCAATGCCTGGTGTTTACCGGGTTCTTTCACCCCGAGCAAGACTTCAACTTCGGTGCTGATAAAAGCATATTGCCGGCATATTTGTGGGTTAAACAGGAGATTGGTTTTTGCCTCTTGCTGCATCAGGGCGCGGATTTCACAAAGCAGGTTTTGCCGTGACAATAAAGCCGCTGCCGGAGAATAAAAACCCTGCTCTTTAACTAGCTCTCTAACCTGGGCCAGCTCCGATTGCAATACCAAGAGTTTAGGCTGCAGCGCTTCAGGTAAGGCATTTATATGGGTAAGCAGCTGATCTTTTTCCCTGGCAAACAGCGCTTCACCGACCATCACCACATCCACCGGACGACTCTTGAGTTGCCCCGGTGTCAGCTGAGTTATCAATTCATCGGCAGCCGAGTAAGCATCAAGCTTCAGCGGTTTAAGCAACTGGCTGACTTGTTGCAGCTGTTCGCGGTTATCAGACAGGCATACCAAAGTTAACGGTGCCGGCTCCTCTATATCCGCTTCATCTTCGTCGGCTTTTGCCAATGCCAAAGGTAAATCAAAGGCCAGGCGGTAACCCTGCTCACTCAGCTCGGCCAAGAGATTAGTGCCGTGATGACGTGCCAATAGCAACTGAAAATATTCAACAAGCGCTTTGCCTCCCAGATCTTGCGGGATTTGCTCATCCTTATTAAGCAACTCCAGCAAAGCAGGCAAACGGCTAAATGCCTGGCCGCTGCAGACTTCAACGCTCACTTGCACCACTTGTTGTCCCGGATGCCTGTCCCTGAGCTTCACTGTCAAGGTTAATTGCCCTTTAAAAATACCGGCAAGCACAAGACGGTAAACGGCATTAAGTAATTCATGGAACAGGCGGACATCCAGTTTTACCTGGCGGCTCAGGCCGGGATCACAATCAAGCACCAGGGTATTTTGTTGTCGTCTGCCTTGTGCCATCAAATTATACATGGCCGCATGGATCTCATTAAGCAAATCCACATCCTGCAATGCCATCACCAACTGCTTATCCTTCAAAGCGGCCAACAGGGCGTACTGATCCAAGCCGTCGGCTGCCCGGGTCAATTGCCGGGACAGTTGCCGCGGAGAAATATCGGCGCCGTACGACAGACTTTGTATCTGCAAACCCGCCACCGTCAGTAAATGATGCAATTGCTGATGCTCTTGTTGCATAAACAGCTGCCGGGCCTGTTGCTGTTCCTGAAGCTCCTGGTTTAATAACACCAGCTGCTGTTCATAACCGGCAATAACATCGGCATTGACTATGGTGCCGCAAAAATTATGATCCCGGTAAATAAGCGAAATGGCCAGCAATTCTCCCGAGTGAGTGAAGACCCGGATATTTTGTGTTTCGGTGCTCTTTTTCACCTCCCGGGCAGCTGCCGTTAACTTTTTCACTTCTTCCGCGGGAAAAGCATGACGCCAGCTGCTGACGGTTATCGCCTGATGTAACAGATATTTACTTCCCCGGTTCAACTGCCGGGCTAGGGTAAATTCTCCATCCTGCTGCCAGTAAAGCACATGATTTTCCTGCGCTAAGGTTTTCAGTTGCATCCGGTAACCCTGGCTATGGCGTTTCACCTCCTCGGCAGTGACCTCCGGCTTTTTCATTTGGCTGAATATTCGGGTAAAGCGACTGTTTTCAAAAGAGCTGATTAAACTTTCATTCACCTGTTCCCCGCTGGCTAACTGTTCACACAGGACAAGGCTTTGCCTGGTATATGCCTTCAGGCGCAGGTGCAGACGCACCAGAAGCAAGAAAACGGCTATCGCCAGCCCTGCGAATAGACTGACGGCAAAAAACAGCGGCTGTCCCCGGGTATGGCTAAGCAGCCAGCCTTGTATTCCTGCAAGCTGTTTTGAGGGCTTTCCTTCCGGCTCGGCTACCGGTTTATCGGTCAACAACTGCTTGGCCTTATCCCGGTGAACAGCTAAAACCCGGCGAAACTCATGTGCCAGACGCAAATGCCCCTGCCATTTTGCCAGGGTACGCTGTTGAGTCAGCAATAATGCCGACAATTTATTCATTTCATCACTCAACGCCATCAGCTGGACATCCGGCCCTTGCTCAGCCGTCAATTCACCGGTCAGGGTTAACAGCTCTTCGGCACGGTTTCTGAGCTGTTCAAACTCGGTTAAGGGGAATTGCAGATCCAGATCGGCAAATAAAACCAGCAGCTGAGCCAGTAAACTTTCCAGTTGGTTGTAGCGGGCCAGTTCGGTATATATCTTGCCTTGCGCCCGGGCCCGGCTAACGGTCACCGCATCGCTGATGTTATCCGCCTGCAGTTGCTGATAAAGTTGCTCCAGCTGCCCTTGTTTGTTGAAAATAATGCTGTCCAGGGCATCCGCCACCAGCTGTAATTGAATAATGCTTTGCTGTTTTAGCTGAATATTACGTTTGCTGCCCGCTGCCAGGCGTTTCACCCCTTCGGATAAAGTACTGTCGCCGGATAGGCTATTATCACTTGCCCCGCTGTCCGGAATTTGCTCCGCCAGGATTTGCCAGTTGTCCAGCAAACGCTGATACAGGCGGGAGAATTGCCCGGCATCGGTTTCCGATAACAATTGCCTGAAAAGTATCTGATTTTTTTGCCGGTATTGCAGATATTGATTTTGTCGCTGCAACTTAGCCAGCTGCTCTTGCTGTGCCGATCCCTGTTGCTGCTCGCTCAGGTACATTAAGGTTATCGCCAGTGGCAGGATAAGGCTCGCTAAAATAAAAATAGCGGCCAGCATAGGGGTAAACTGGCGATAAAGGGGTTTAGCTGCGGCTTTATTCATAAATGGTTAACGGCCACCGGCGCTAAAGCGCGGGTTCAACCGGGTTATTCCCTATGGTTACAACAAGAGCGGGTTCACAAACTTCTACTCTCTAGTGTAGGGAATTGGCCATAAGAAGCAATGCTTATCGCTGCCCGGGCATGAATAGACAGCGCATGTGGAGATTATTTCATCTTTTTGGCATCAGTTTTTGCCAACAGCCTCTGTCTTAGGCTTTTTATTGACCCAGGCCCATTGCATTTCACATTCTATCGGCGGCTGTCCCGACTCGTCGGTGATCGTCACAGGCACGATAATATCGCCTTTTTCCGTCTGCTGGATATCGGCAATCTGGTCATCCGTTAACCGGGCTTTTGCCACCAGGTTACCCTGCATACGCCGCTGATAACGAATATTCATCGACTTTAATAACGGCAACCGGCTGTCCGGAACATTCATGCCAAATACTATGCCGGTAGCAGATTCCGCAAGCACCGCAGCGGCAACGGCGTGAATACCGCCGATATGATTTTGCACCTTTTTCTTGTTTTCCAGCAGCAGCTCCGTCTGATGATGACTGATCTTCAGTAACTTCACCCCTGAGGTTTTCGCGTATTTTACCTGAGAGCAAAATAATTTCGTCAACAGCGCAGAGCGCATAAAAGCAGGTGTCTTGTTAATGGCAGCGACATACCGGCTGAAACGATTGGCCATGTTAATTTCCCAATTAGTCGATAAACAAAAATTCATTGTTAACCAAAACTGGTCTGACCTGCAAGAAAAATCTCCGTTATGAAGATAATATCGCCGCCATTTTCTCTGATATTTACGCCTGAAGGTTATGCCAGCCCAAGATGCCGGGCATGGAATCTCAGATGTTGTTCGATAAAGCTACTGATAAAATAATAACTGTGATCGTATCCTGGCTGCAGTTCATAACTCAGCGGATAATCATTCCCCTTAGCCGCCGCCACTAAGGTATCGGGTTTGAGCTGCTGCTCAAGAAATTCATCGTCTCCCCCCTGCGTCACTAAAGCCGGTATGTGCTGGTCTTGTTCAAGCTTGACCATCAGGATGCTGGCATCATATTGCTGCCAGGCGGTTTTATCCTCGCCCAGATAATTACTCAGGGCTTTTTCCCCCCAGGGGCAAGTACTCGGGTTGCATATCGGACTAAAAGCGGTAACCGAGCGGTAAAGGCCGGGGTTACGCAATGCCAGCACCAGGGCGCCATGACCGCCCATGGAGTGACCGCTGATCACTTTCTCCCCAGTCACCGGAAAATGCTGCTCGATAAGCGTTGGCAGTTCATCGCGGATATAAGTATACATCTGATAATGAGCTGACCAGGGTTCCTCGGTCGCATCGACATAAAAACCGGCGCCGTGTCCGAAGTCATAACTGTTATCGGCATCGTCGGGTACAGCTTCCCCCCTGGGGCTGGTATCCGGTGCCACTATCGCCATGCCCAACTCGGCGGCGATGCGCAAGGCTCCTGCTTTTTGCATAAAATTTTCATCGGTGCAGGTCAGCCCGGATAACCAATAAAGTACCGGGACTTTATGATTTTCACTCGCCTGGGGAGGTAAAAAAATAGCAAAACGCATATCGCAAGCCAGGCTGTTTGCCTGATGCCGGTATTGGACATGTCTGCCGCCAAATACTTTGTTTTCTGAAACTTGGGTGATTGTCATAGGTAATATTCAGTCTATATGGTTAACGGCACCCGAAACAGGTTTCGGGTGCCTGAGTATTTGCTACCTGAAATGGCTGTCTAGAAATGAATCACGCTGCGGATACTTTTGCCGGCATGCATCAAGTCGAAAGATTCATTGATCTCTTCCAATGGCATGGTATGGGTAATAAAGTCATCTAACTTAAATTCCCCCTGCAGGTAACGCTCAACATAATCCGGCAGTTCAGAGCGCCCTTTCACTCCGCCGAAAGCCGTGCCCCGCCATACCCGGCCGGTGACTAACTGGAACGGACGGGTAGAAATTTCCTGGCCGGCACCGGCAACCCCGATGATCACCGACTCACCCCAGCCTTTATGACAGCATTCCAGCGCCGAACGCATGACATCGACATTGCCGATACATTCAAACGAGTAGTCGACGCCGCCGTCGGTTAATTCAACAATCACTTCCTGGATAGGTTTAGCGTATTCTTTTGGATTGATACAATCGGTCGCACCGAGCTCGCGCGCCAGTTCAAATTTACTGTCATTGATATCGATCACGATAATGCGGCTGGCCTTAGCCATGGTCGCGCCGATCACCGCGGATAAACCTATGCCCCCCAAGCCGAAAATGGCCACGGTGGCACCTTCTTCAACCTTGGCGGTATTCATCACCGCCCCCATGCCTGTGGTTACGCCGCAGCCAAGCAGGCACACTTCTTCCAGCGGCGCTTTTTTATTGACTTTGGCCAGGGAAATCTCCGGCAGCACGGTATATTCGGAAAAAGTAGAACAGCCCATATAGTGAAAAATAGGTTTGCCGTCTTTATAAAAACGCGTGGTGCCGTCGGGCATCAGTCCCTTACCCTGGGTTTCGCGAATTTTCTGGCACAGGTTGGTTTTACCCGACAAACAGAATTTACATTCGCCGCATTCCGGGGTGTAAAGCGGGATCACATGATCGCCGACCTGGACACTGGTCACCCCTTCACCGACCTGCTCGACGATACCGCCGCCTTCATGGCCTAGAATACAAGGGAAGATACCTTCGGGATCTTCACCGGATAAGGTAAAGGCATCGGTATGACAAACTCCTGAGGCAATCACCTTGATCAGCACTTCGCCTTTTTTCGGCAACATCACATCCACTTCTTCCACAGACAGGGGCTGATTGGGTCCCCAGGCAACCGCGGCTCTTGATTTGATAAATTGTTCAGACATGTTAATCCTCTCTGCTTTTTGAACTTGGCTTTTTACTTAGCTGTTTCACGGAAATAAAAGATCACGTTAATGGTGCAGACAAAGCTGCTGTCTGCCAAAAACGATTATCTATCGTAGCTTGATATTAGCCTATTATAATTATTTCTAAATAAATGATAATATAGTTAATTAACAATACACTTTTACAAGACAGTAATAATGGTGCAATGGCAGGGGATCAGTGAATTTGTCGCGGTGGCGGAAAGTGAAAGCTTCACCGGGGCCGCAAAACGGCTAACCCTTTCCACCGCCCAGGTCAGCCGGCAAATCAGCGCCTTAGAGGCCAGGCTCAGCATTAAACTCTTTTACCGCACCACGCGTAAAGTTTCCCTGACCCAGGAGGGTGAAGTTTTTTACCGGCAATGCCGCGCGGTACTCGATGATCTCGAAGCCGCCGAACGCGGCATCACCAACCTGCAACAAACCCCCCGCGGCAATATTAAATTAACCGCGCCGGTCACCTATGGCGAACAGCAGGTATTACCCCTGATCAATGATTTTATTCAGGACTACCCGGATATCAGCGTCAGCGCCTTTCTCACCAACCAGAACCTGGATTTGGTTGAACAGGGTTATGATCTCGCCATCAGGATAGGGAAGTTGGAAAACTCCAGCCTGATGGCGAAAAAATTAACCCGGCGCAACAATTATGTCTGCGCCTCCCCCGCCTACCTTAAGCAACACGGTATTCCCGACTCGCTGACCGATCTCGGCGGCCATAATTGTTTGTTGGGCACGTTAGATCACTGGTGTTTTTGCCATAACGGGGCGGAGAAAAATATCCGGGTGAAAGGCAATATCCGCTATAACAGCGGCACCGCCCTGGTAGATGCCGCCTTAAAGGGCATAGGCCTGGTAAAACTGCCCCACTATTACCTTATGCAGTATCTGGAAACAGGGCAGCTGGTCACGGTATTGGATAAATTTCAGCAACAGGAAGAGATTATCTGGGGCGTGTATCCGGGTAACCGGCATTTATCTCCGAAAATCAGATTGCTGCTGGATTTCCTTGCGGATAAGCTGGCCTAAACCTTATCACCGGCAGCACCAGGCAACAGACCGGCTGGTGAGGATATTGGACCAGTTTCGACAACAGCAAGAAATTATCTGGGGCGTATATCCGGGTAACCGGCATTTATCCCGCTATCTCCTGTGAAGATACCCGACTGCTGCTGGATTTCCTTGCGGATAAGCTGGCCTGAGCAGGCCAGCAAAGAAACAGGCAATTACAGTTTGAAAAAGTGCTGCCGGTAAACCTTTAATTCGGCAATAGATTCGCGGATATCATCCAGGGCCAGATGCGTACCTTGTTTGTTAACCTTGGCCAGCACATCCGGATTCCAGCGGCGCGCCAGCTCTTTGACGGTACTGACATCAAGATTACGGTAATGAAAATAATCTTCAAATTCAGGCATATATTTATTAAGAAAACGTCGATCCTGGCCTATGCTGTTACCGCACATCGGGGAAACCCCTTTCGGCACATATTTTTCGATAAACGCCAAACTTGCCGCCATCGCCTGCTGCAAACTAGTCTCGCTTTCCAGGCATCTTTGAGTTAAACCGGAACGACCATGATGCTCGACACACCAGGGGCTCATGTTATCCAGGACATCTTGCGGCTGCGCAATGGCAAAAACGGGTCCTTCCGCCAAAATATTTAACTGACTGTCGGTGACTATTGTCGCCATTTCCAGAATAACATCCGTTTCCGGTTCCAGACCCGTCATTTCCAGATCCAGCCAGATTAAATTGGTATCACACAACGCCATAAATTTCCCTTAAAAAACCGATTAATGCCTAACAACACAACACCACTTTAGCAGGCACTTAAATAAAAATACGATCCTAAGCAGTAAACGTGATTGGTATTAGAAAAAATATCAATAATTAAGTATATACCGAATCAATACCTTGCCCAAAGCATTTTAAATTGCCGCAGATAACTGCATCTTGGTGTTATTTGGGTATAATAGCTAACAAACAACCGGATTTAAGATATTTTTTCCGCGGCCATACAAGGTAAGGCGGGAATAAAACGCTAGGTAAATCAGATAAAGATGACAAAATTTCGTGGCTAAGAGAGCAAAACTGACCAAAGGTCAGGCACGGCGCATCAAGGCGAACCAAGAAAAAAAAATACGCAACAAAGCCGATAAACACCAATGGCAGGACGATGAATTAGGCGAAGCACAGCATGGCGTTGTTATCAGCCGCTTTGGTCAGCATGCCGATGTCGAAGGGGAAGACGGCCTCAGTTACCGCTGTAATTTACGCCGCTCAATAAAATCCCTGGTGTGCGGCGATAAAGTTTTATGGCGCCAGGGCAAAGAAACCGAGCACAGCATTGCCGGCGTGATCGAAGCCGTACATGACAGAAGCTCGGTGTTATCCCGCCCCGATGTGTATGACGGCGTCAAACCGATAGCTGCCAATATCAGCCAGATATTAATCGTTTCTTCGGTATTACCCGCCTTTAACGGCGATATTATCGACCGCTACCTGGTAGCGGCAGAGCAAACCGGCATCACCCCGGTGATAGTACTCAATAAAGTCGACTTACTCGATGACAGCAACCAGGCAGCCATCGAAGCCCAACTGCAAATATACCGGGATATCGGCTATCAGGTGATGTATGCCAGCAATAAAACCGAACAGGGCATCGGCGAACTAAAAGAGCAGCTTAAAAATCACACCAGTATTTTTGTCGGCCAGTCGGGGGTCGGTAAGTCCACCCTGACCAACAGCCTGATGCCGGGACTGGAATTGATCACCCGGGAAGTCTCGGAAAACTCAGGTTTGGGACAACACACCACCACCGTTGCCCGTTTATTTCACTTTGATCATGGCGGCGATCTGATCGACTCCCCGGGGATCCGGGAATTTGGTTTATGGCATTTAACCCCACAAGAGGTCTGCCACGGCTTTATCGAATTTAGCGAATTTCTCGGCGGCTGCAAATTCAGGGATTGCAAACACATTAAAGATCCCGGCTGCGCCCTGATAGCGGCGGCAGAGCAAAAAAAAATCCATCCGGATCGCTTCACCAGTTTTCAGCGCATTTTAGCGAGTATCAGTGAGAACAAACTCACTTCGCGCTTTAATGACTAACCGTTTTGTTACTTTAAGGAATATTTTGTTTTGTTAGATAAGTTAAAAATTACTTTGCAATATATCATGCCCAAGCATGCCCTATCCCGCCTGGTGGGTAAGTTTGCCGCTGCCGAAGCCGGCTGGTTCACTACCCGCGCGATTTCGATGTTTATTAAAGCCTATGGCATCAACATGGGGGAGGCCAAGCTGAAAAATGCCGGCGATTTTAAAACCTTCAATGATTTTTTCACCCGCGAGCTCGAACCGGGCGCCCGCACCATGGATACCGATGCCACTACCTTATGTTATCCGGTAGACGGCGCCATCAGCCAGCAAGGGGATATCACCGACGGCCAGCTTATTCAGGCAAAAGGTTTTAACTACAGCTTAACCGGTTTGCTCGGCGGCGACGAAAACACTGCGGCCCCTTTCCAGGGCGGCACCTTTTCCTGTATCTACCTGGCCCCGAAAGATTACCACCGCATTCATATGCCGATGGCCGCCACCTTGCGGGAAATGATTTATATCCCCGGTGAATTATTTTCCGTCAATCCATTAACGGCAAATAATGTCCCCAACCTGTTCTCCAGAAATGAGCGGGTGGTGACCATTTTCGATACCGAGCAAGGCCCTATGGCCATGGTGCTGGTCGGTGCAACCATAGTGGCCAGTATAGAAACCGTCTGGGCCGGTACCGTCACCCCGCCGGCAGGCAAAGACATTTTCCGCTGGCACTACCCGGCAACCGGCGTTGATGCCATCCACTTTGAGAAAGGCGATGAAATGGGCCGCTTTAAACTTGGCTCAACCGTGATCAGCACCTTCGCCCCCGAGATGGTGACTTTTAATGAAAGCGCCGGTCCGGGTACGGTCACCCGGCTAGGGGAACATTGCGCAGATCTCAACAACGCCAAGTAACAGCCCGGCGATAGCCAGGCAATAAACGGACAATCAAGAGGTAGCATATGGAAATCTTTGCACATCGCGGCGCCAGCGCCGCTTTCCCGGAAAATACCCTGCTTGCCTTTGAACAGGCAATTGTGCAAGGGGCAGACGGCATAGAGCTGGATGTGCAATATCACCCTGACGGCGAATTGATTGTCCTGCACGATAGCCACCTGGACATTACCACCAATGGCCAGGGGGCTTATGATGAGCTGGGGCTGACCGAATTAGCCCGACTCGACGCAGGCAATCAGCAAAAAATCCCCACCCTGGCACAGGCTTTAGCGCAGATAAATGGCCGCTGTGCTGTCAATATCGAACTCAAAGATGCCGGGGTCGCCCCCGGGCGACTGGCTGCCATTACCGGCTTACTCAAACAACAGCTTGAGCAGGCTATAGTCAAAGAAAACTATACCTGGTCACACTTTATTATTTCTTCCTTTAACCATCATTTGCTGGCGGCCGTTAAGCAGAAATACCCAAAAATAAAAACCGCGGCTTTAATCGCCAGCTGCCCGTTAACCTATAGCGAATTTACCCGGGCACTTGATGTCTGCCAGCTCAATGTCTCTATCGACTGTTTAAACGCGGCCCTGGTAAATGATGCCCATGACCGGGGGCTGACTGTGGGAGTATATACCGTAGACCGGCAGCAAGATATTCGCCGCTGTTATGCCTTAGGGGTGGATGTCATTTTTAGCAATGCCCCTGATAAAAGTAGGGATTATTTAAAAACAATCGAAAGTTCAAATATTTAATTATAAGACTGTAAATATTCAAACGGAACTTTCCAAATAAAAAGATAAAAAAATGCAATTAAAGTGTGATTTATGGTTGCTCATTTATTCTGCAGAAGATACGATTGGGTTCGTATTACGGTAGAAAATACCCCAATTAATTACATTAAGGAAATTGCAATGGCTCGGGACAAGTCGACATTTAAGCCAACCGAGGCTGAGTTGAACTTACTCAATATTCTCTGGCAAACAGGCCCGGCGACGGTAAGACAAATACACGAAGCGCTTAGCGAAACCCAAAAAACAGGGTACACTACGGTTTTAAAGATATTGCAAATTATGCATGAGAAATCCCTGGTGATCCGTGACGAAAGCAACCGGGCACATGTGTATGCGGCCGCTAACAGCGAAACCCATACCCAGTCTTCGTTATTGAAAGATTTGATCATGAAAGCCTTTGGCGGTTCGACCTCTAAACTGGTAATGCGCGCCATAGACGACTCCACCAGCAATGAAGAAATCGAAGATATACGCCAGCTGTTAAGCGAATTAGAAAAATAAAGACACCAACACGGGAGAAAATTGGGAAATATAATGACGGAGCAGTTATTAAGCAGTCCATTTTTTTATAGCCTGGGACTTAGCCTTATCCATTTCTTATGGCAAGGGCTGTTGGTTGCATTGCTGTTAAAATCTGCGCTATTTATTATTCCCGATAAAAATCCCCAGCTGCGTTACGCTTTTAGCGCTTTTGCCATGCTGTTATGCCTGCTGTTGCCGGTGATCACCTTTTGCCTGATCTACCAGCCGGATAACATCCCACTGGCTCACTTTGGCCAGTTATTGGCGGAGGAAAAACCCCTTAACGCCCAGCAGCAAATCACAGGTTATTGGTGGTCAAACGATCTGGTGGAAAACCTGCCTTACGTTTCCTTTGCCTGGTTAAGTATAGTGATTTTCCTGGCGGTGAAATTACTGATGCAGGTCTATAGCGTTAACCACTTGCCTAAGCTGGCCAGCCGGCAGCCGGATGCCGAACTGGCGGCAAGATTTGCCTTACTGGCCGAGCGGGTCCGGCTAAAACGCCTGCCCCGTTTGTTGATCTCCTTAAAAGCCGAAGTTCCTATGGCCATAGGCTGGCTCAAACCCGTGGTATTACTGCCTGCCAGTATGATCACCGGCCTGAGCAGCGCCCAGCTGGATATGCTGATTTTGCATGAACTGGCCCATATTCGCCGCCATGATTATTTGGTCAATTTTCTACAGACCCTGGTGGAGATCTTACTTTTCTTCCACCCTTGCGTGCTGTGGATTGCCAAAAAGATGCGCATCGAGCGGGAATATTGCAGCGATGATATTGCCGTCGCCCTGTGCGGGGATCATATCGCCTATGCCCATACCCTGGCCGATACCGCAGAAATATGTGCCAAACACAGACACAGCACCATTCCTGTGATGGCGATGGCCGCTTCCGGCGGTGACTTAAAGCAACGGGTCGTTCGCCTGGTCAACCATCATTGTGCCGCTAACGATAACGACCATGCTAAATGGCTTGCCCCTTTTACCGTGCTGCTGGCCATTTTTTTACTGACTTCTGTGCTGACCCTGCCCGGACCGTTGCAACAGCTGGCCCAGGGGAAACTGCCTTTTTCCCAAAGCCAAAGTAATAGCTTTTTTGATGCCAAATCAAGCGATTACCTTCCTGAGCACGAGAATACCTCTATTGCCCGGGAATTACTGGCTATTCAGACGCCCTTACCCGGCATAACGGCGCAGGAAAAAGAACAAACTAATGCCCTGCCTAGCGAGCAGACAAGTCCTCAGCCGGCAACAGTAAATGTTGCAACGCAGACCCCCCCGGCGCCGGTTGCAGCCCAACAAAATTTAAACCGGGAAGCCGTGCAGCAAACCCCAATGCAAACCGAGCCTGCAACGGCGAAAACAAGCTTGTCAAAAGCACGGGAGCCCGCTCTGGCCCAACTGCACCTGGATGAAAAACAGGAATTTGCCCGCCAGCAAACCCAGCCTGCTGCCTTCAATAAGGATACCGTAAAAAGCAGCAGCAATTCAGAGCGCGCTTTTATCAGAACCGATTCCAGCAATAAGTTTTCTCCGGTCAATAACCCTTATGCCAACCAGGTAGCGGCACTGGCGCGGGAGCTTTCCCGGGAAAAACCTGCCGCAGAAAAGCCCCGGGCAAACAAGGTAAAAAACAGCTTCGCGACGGATAAAGTCAACGCCCGTTTAATCAACTCGGTTGAGCCCAAATACCCGACCACGGCCAAACGTAAAGGCCTGGAGCTAGAAGTGAAAGTACGCTTTACCATAGATGTTGACGGTAAGGTGAGAGATCTGGTGTTTGCACAAAACGGCAAGGCCAATTATTTCAAACGCAACATTCGCAATGCCATGGCAAAATGGCGCTTTACCCCGGCACAGCAGGATGGAAAAGCGGTACCAAGCCAGATGAGCAAGATTTTTTCTTTTAACCTCAAATAGCCGCTTATGGAGAATGGCTTAAATTCTCCATAAGTTTCTCTGCCTGTCCTGCTCAATAATAGCTGCAAGATAAACCGGCAAAAATTAAGACTTATCCTGCCTGCCCGCCAGCCATTTTTCTTTCTGCTCATCGGTAAAAACCTGGATCACCGCATGTTTGGTTTTTGCCTTAAGCAAGCCCTTCTGCTGAAAGCTTTCCTGGTATTTTTCCTGCAGCGCGGCAAAGGCTTCTTCATCAAAGGTTTCCGCCGCCAGTAAGGTTTTCATTTCTTCCCTAAAGGTTTTCATGGTATCACGCAGCTCGGTATTTTCATCCCGGGCGGCCAGGTGTATTGCCCTGATCTCACTGATTTGCACTTCATCCAGCTCCAGGTGGCGGGCCATGCGACGCATCTTGCCTTTGCCGCCATGATGCCTCATCTGCTCTGTGTCTTGCGCGCTAAAGCCGTCATCGGGGCAGGCTGAAGCGGTATTAGGCAGGGCTAAAACACCGCAAAGTGCGGCTAATGCCAGGGTTGACTTCCACGGTTTTAATAAAGATTTTTTCATCATTGTCTCCTCGACTTTCATCTAACGTTGATCTAACGCTCATCCGGGCTCAACGCCCCTTTGCCTTCAGCTCCTTTGGCAGGTGAAGGCGCTTAAACAAGCTTGAAAAAAGTATAACCAGCACAGCGCAAAGAAACGCAAAGCCAGTGTAAAGGTTATGTAAAAGGCTGCGCTGTTTTTTCATCTCTGGGGTATTATAATTTTGCCTAGATAGCTATGGGCTGATTTTCCACCTTGATTTAATGCCGTTACCGGGGATAGTACTGTGAATAATAAACGTTTATTGATTATCGATGATGACAGGGAACTGACAGAGTTATTAACTGAATATCTGGGCGGTGAAGGTTTTGAGGTCGAATGCTGCCATGACGGCGTATCCGGCTTAACCCGGGCCTATGACAAGGGCATAGATCTGATTTTACTCGATGTGATGATGCCCGAGCTCAACGGTTTTGAGGTATTAAAAGCATTGGGCGGCAGTCATCAGACCCCGGTGTTAATGCTTACCGCCAAGGGGGATGATACCGATCGCGTACTCGGGCTGGAACTCGGCGCCGACGATTACCTGGCCAAACCTTTTCATCACCGGGAGTTACTGGCACGGATCAAGGCGATTTTACGGCGCATAGATATTATCAGGGACAATCACGAACCCGTGGCTTTAGTAAAAGTCAACGAGGTCGAACTTAACCATGCCACCCGCCAGGTATGCTGCCACGGACAAATACTGGAACTCACCGGCACCGAATACCAGATCCTGACCTACCTGATGGAACATCACGGCACCATAGTCAGCAAGGAAACCTTGTCTGAGTTAGTGCTGGGACGCAAGCTCAGCCCGTTTGACCGCAGCATCGACATGCATGTCAGCAATATCAGGCGCAAACTCCTGCCCGCCAGCGAGCAGGATAAAATCAAAACCATCCGCGGCGCCGGTTACATCTTTTTATCCGGTGAATCCCTGGCATGATCAAGCAAACCAAGGCGGTGCTGTCATCGATCAAGGTCAAACTTTTCTGCTGGTTCTGGTTAATCACCATCTTATCGATATTAACCACACGTTTTATTATCACCCAGCTAAGCGATGATATCCTGATCCTAGCCCCCCACGAAGGGGACAGGGGACACCTGCACAATATCAGCCGCAGGATCACCCGGGCACAACCGGCGGACGTACTGGATTTTCTCGAGAATTTTCAGCGCAGGGGGCGCTTTAAGATAAAAAGGGCCTTTGGTAATCCGCCGGAGCTGTGGATAAAAGAAGTGACCGGCGGCAAGCTCATGACCAGCTCCGGCAATGACTTGCCAGCCCTTAAAAACTACCTGAGCGGCAATGACTTTACCGAACTTAAAACCTACCAGTTTCCCGAGTTGCGTCTGACCGGGCCGCAGCAAGTCACTATAAACAATAAGGACTACCAGTTTTTTGTTGCGGTAAAAGAAAGCCGGAAACATTTTACCATGCTGTTCTTTTCCCAATTGCCTCCCTGGGCCCGTATCGCCCTGCCCCTGGTGATCAGCTTTATTTTTTGCTGGTTACTGGCCCGTAACCTCAGCAAGCCGTTATTAAGCATGCGCAGCGTCGCCAACCGGCTCGGAGACGGCGATTTATCGGTGCGGGTAAATGACGGCGCCGGACGCAGCGATGAACTTGGCTCGCTGGCAAGAAGCATTAATCAGATGGCAGAAAAACTGGAAATCTCCCTGCTGGCGCAAAAACGCCTGTTGGGGGATGTCTCCCATGAACTGCGCTCCCCCATGACCCGGCTGCAAATGGCCCTGGGCCTGGCGCAAAAATCCTCCGGCGATCAGGAAAATTTAAGCAAACACCTGCAAAGATGTGAAATTGAAGTGCACCGCCTGGATCAAATGATCGCCGACGTACTGGCCTTATCCCGGCTCGAGAATGCGCTGCACCAGCTGAACTTTGCCAAACTTGATCTGACGGGGCTGTTGGATATTTTGCTCCAGGACGCCCAGTTTACCGCCGATGAAAAATCAATAAAACTGCAGCTTGAGGCGGTAAAAAACAGCCAGCTTAAGGCCGACAGCCAGCTGATTGCCAGTGCCATCAGCAATGTGCTGGGCAATGCGGTGAAATACAGCCCGCAAGGCAGCAATATTGATGTAACACTCAGGCATCAAGGCAATAACGCCGTACTCGCCATTGCCGATGCCGGCCCAGGCGTACCTGAGCATGCCCTGGCGCAATTATTCGATCCTTTCTACCGGGTCGCCGAAGCCAGGGACAGGAAAACCGGCGGCACAGGTCTGGGCCTGGCCATTGCCAAGCAGGCAGTATTGGCGCACCGGGGTACAATCACGGCAAAGAATAATGATAGCGGCGGACTGACGGTTACCATACAATTACCTCTTGATAATATTCAACCAGAACAAACGGATGCCGGTTAGCCGGTCTTCACTTGTGTTGGTAGATGAACACAGGGATAAAAAGTATGGCTGCGAGTATTAAACTGACCAAAGAAGCGGAACTGAACCGGGTTTACCGGGATAAGATCCAACCCTTTTGGCAACAAGGTCTTTTTAGCGACTTTAGCGGGGTTGATAATGCCCGCATCAATTTTGCCGCTTTCGAGCAACAAAACGGACAAACCAGCAACAACAAACTGATCCTGGTGCCGGGACGTTCGGAGGGTTATTTAAAATACCAGGAGCTTTGTTATGATCTGTTTCATGCCGGTTACAGCGTCTATATTATCGATCACCGCGGCCAGGGCATTTCACAGCGGCTGTTAAATAACCCCCATAAAGGTTATGTGAAGTCTTTCGATGATTATAGCCGGGATCTGCACCAGTTTATCGACACTATTGTCAGGGCCGACAGCCGCTCAAAAAACTATATTCTGGCCCACTCCATGGGGGCGGCGATCGCCACCCGGTATTTACAGCAATACGAAAACAACATCAGCGCAGCGGTTTTTGCTTCGCCTATGATCGCCATTAACAGTGGCGGCATACCCGACTGGTTTGCCGCGTGTCTGATAAAAACCGGCAACCGCCTTAACCAATGGCTAAGCAAGACCCCCTGGTACTTTATCGGCCAGGGAGGATTTGCACAAAAAGACTTTAACAACAATCCCCTGATGCACTCACAGGTACGCTACCAAAAATTTACCGAGTTATATCAAACCACCACAGAGTTGCAACTGGGGGGGGTCACCTTCCATTGGTTAAACGAAGCCATTAACACCCACAAGGCCATTTTCAGGGACTTAAACCGGCTGAAAACGCCGATAAATGTGTTGCAGGCGGGGGCAGAGATCATAGTCGATAACCGGGCCCAGGATGAGTTTTGCTACCGGTTAAATCAAATCTTCCCTGCTTCCTGCCCCGGCGGTAAAGCGATCACCGTAGACAGGGCCCGCCACGAACTCTTGTTTGAAAAAGATGAATATCGACAGCAGGCGCTTACCCGGGCAATACAATGGTTTGAGGCATATTAAAGAGCTTAATCTACCCTGGCTTCATCCCGGGCCAGCTCCTTCTGTACCACAGAGGTGGGGTCATGGTGAATAAAGACCTCGCACGGCGCTAAGGCTTTATTGATCTTGAGCTCGATTTCTTCTCCTATGCCATGGGCTTCTAACAAAGAAAGGTTATCGTCCAGCTCCAGGTGAAACTGGATAAAACGTGTATTACCCGACTGGCGGGTGCGCAGTTCATGCATGCCCAGGGCACCATCATGGTTGAGCACTATGGCTTTGATCTGAGCGAGATCTTCATCTTCGAGTTCATGATCCATCAAGTGGTGTATGCTGACCCAGATGATTTGCCCCGCTCCCCACATCAGGTAACAGCCGACCCCTATGGTAAAAAGGCCATCTGCCATCAGCCAGATCCCCTGGCTTAAAAAGAGGGCCACCAGCACGCCAACATTAAGCAATAAATCCGATTTATAATGCAGGGCATCGGCGCTGATCACCACAGAGCGGGTTAAACGGATCACATATTGCTGAAAAGCCACCAACAGCAAGGTCAGGACAATAGTGATCACAGTGACCCAGATACCAATATCGGCATTCACAACAGGCTGGGGATTGAGCAGACGGCCGACACCGTTAAATAACAACAATAATGCCGACCCCAGGACAAAGGCTGCCTGTACTAAGCCCGCCAGGCTTTCCGCCTTGCCGTGACCGAACTTATGCTCTTTATCGGCGGGGGCCAGGGCAAACCTGAGAATAATGATATTCATTACCGAGGCAAAGAGATCCAACATAGAGTCCGTTGCCGATGCCAACATGGCACTGGCATCGGTGGCGAACCAGGCATAAAGCTTGATCACCACCAGTAATACTGCCGTCCCTGAGGAGGCAATGGCGGCCAGGCGCACCCAGAAAGCATAGTTATCGGCGGTTTCAGCAACTCTGTTCATCTAGCATCATCCTCTCCCCTGGCGATAAAATTCTCCACATCGGTGAAGACTTTCCGGATAAGCAGGGTATAATCAGCGGGATTTATCCTTATTGAGCAGACTTTATGTTAGACGTTGTTCTTTTTCAACCTCAGATCCCGCCAAATACCGGGAATATCATCCGCCTTTGCGCTAACTCAGGTTTTCGCCTGCATCTGATTGAGCCCCTTGGCTTTTCTGTAGACGATAAACGCCTGCGCCGCGCCGGACTGGATTACCATGAGTTTGCCGCCATCAAGAAACACGCAAGTTTTAACGACTTTGTCGAAAACCAGCAACCCAAGCGTATTTTGGCCATCACCACCAAGGCGACCAAGTACCATCATGAAGTCAACTTCACCGAGGGGGATTATTTATTATTCGGCTCGGAAACATCGGGGTTGCCGGAAGAGGTCAGGGTACAGATCCCGGATCAGGACAAGATCCGCATTCCTATGTTACAGGACAGCCGCAGCATGAATTTATCCAATGCCGCCGCAGTGATTGTCTATGAAGCCTGGCGTCAGCTGGGATTCACCGATGCGGTATAAAAACTGATTTTATTGACTGTAGCTCAGTCAGAAAAGACAATACCGCCTGGCGTTGCAGGCGGTAAAAAACAGACCGGGTTATTCAACCTTAGGCTGGCGCGACAGCAGATCAGAAGCAGCCAGTTTGGCATCTTTGCCCTGATACAAGACCTGATAAACCTGTTCGACGATCGGCATTTCCACTTTCATGCGCCGGGCGAGCAGGTAAACTTCTTTGGTATTGCGGTAACCTTCCACCACCTGACCAATGTCCGTCATCGCCTGTTCGACTTCTTTCCCCTGGCCTAACGCCAGGCCAAAACGCCGGTTACGCGACTGGTTATCGGTACAGGTCAGCACCAGATCTCCCAGGCCCGCCATGCCCATAAAGGTATTGGCGTCCGCCCCCAGGGCTTCCCCCAAGCGGGTCATTTCCGCCAGGCCGCGGGTGATCAAGGCAGTACGGGCATTCGCCCCGAAACCTATGCCGTCGGCCATACCGGCGCCGATGGCAATCACATTCTTGACGGCGCCGCCAAGCTGCACCCCGATAAAATCATTATTGAGATAAACCCGAAAATGCTTCTGGCAATGCAGCAGGTCCGAAAGCTCAGTCACAAAGCTTGCATCTGTCGATGACATCGAGATGGCCGTCGGCAAACCCGCTGCCATTTCTCTGGCAAAGGTAGGACCGGACAACACCGCCAGGGAAACATCCTGCCCCAACGCCTCTCGCGCGACATCCTGCAACAAACGGCCGGTTTCCGGCTCCAGACCTTTAGTGGCCCAGGCAACCTTGCTGCGGGCAGACAAATAAGGTTTGATCTGCTTAAGCATATCACCAAAGGCATGGCTGGGCACGACCACTAAAATATTGTCACTGGCCTTGACCGCAGTGGCCAAATCACTTTCCAGCTGTAAAGCCTCCGGAAAAGCAACATCCGGCAGATAACGCTGATTATCCCGGCTGGCCGCCATTTGTGCCACATGCGCCTGATCCCGGCCCCAAAGCAAGGTTTTATGACCATTGCGCGCCAGACAAATCGCCAGCGCCGTACCATAAGATCCGGCGCCGAGCACAACAATTTTTGCTTGTTCTGAGCTCATTAAGAATTAATGGGTTTCTGTGCTTGTTGCTGCGCCTGCTTCAGCATCTGCGGCGCGTTTTTGCACGTAAGAAGCAAATAAGGCGTCAAAGTTAACCGGCGCCAGGTTCAACTGCGGGAAAGAACCGCGGTTAACCAGGCTGGATACCGCTTCACGGGCATACGGGAACAAGGTAGTCGGACAGAAGGCGCCAATGGTGTGGGCTAATTGTGCTTCCGGTAAGTTACCGATAGTAAAGATACCCGCTTGCTGTACTTCGGCTAAAAAGGCGGTTTGCCCTTCAACTGTCGCGGTAACCGTCAGGGCCAAAACAACTTCATAGGTATCATCCGCCAACTTGGCTGAACGTGTGTCTAAGTCCAGCTTAATTTCCGGCTTCCATTCTTTTTGAAAAATCGCCGGAGAATTTGGCGTTTCAAAAGAAATATCTTTGGTATATACGCGTTGAATCGCAAATTGTGGCGCCGCTTGTTCTGCGCCGGTTTCTGAGCCGTTTTGAATTTCGTCAGCCATGTTAATCATCCTGTTTTAATGGGGCGCCATCATAAATCTGACGCCTGAATATTATTATTTATTTAACCCCGGCGTTAATACCCGGCTTAAGTTCGATTATGCCTTTAGCAGGCTGTCTAAGTTATTACTGGCTTCTAATGCCATTAAATCGTCACAACCGCCGACATGGGCATCGTTAATAAAGATCTGTGGTACCGTAGTACCGCCCTTGCTGCGCTCAATCATCTCGGGTCTTAATCCCGGATTTTCGTCGATTTTTATTTCTCTGAAACTGACTTGTTTTTGCGTCAGCAAGGCCTTGGCCCTGACGCAATAAGGACAATACTCTTTAGTATAAATATCTACCGCTACCACAATTACCTCTACTTACCTTTGGCGACCGGCAATCCGGCCCCCGACCATGCCCCCATGCCCCCCTTAAGTAGACTCACTTTAGAGAAGCCGGCTTTTAACAGCTGATTAGCCACTTTACCCGCGGTCATACCAGCGGCACATACCACAATAATGGGTTTATCTTTATGCTTTTCAAGGCTGACAAAGTCATTATTGCTAATTTTTTCATTGGAAAGATTGATCGAGTCCAGGATATGACTGGTTTTAAACTCTTTTTCTGTGCGGATATCCACCACGACCCCGTCTTCCCGATTCACCAGGAAAGTCAGCTCTTGTGGGGTAATCGCTTTAATCGGCGACAATTTCATTTTGATACTGGTGCCGATCAGCAAAATCACCAGTATCAGCCATATCATGCTTAACATGGGATGGTTACCGGCAAAGGCAATAAGTTGTTCCATAAATTAGACCGCTATTGTAGATACATTGTAAAACTGCCACAGTATACAGGCTAATGCGGCAAAGAAAAGTATCCCGGCGTCGATCGTGGCAAGAAAAGCCGGTCAGGGTAAGTTGTTACAAAAATCCCCCTGAAAAACGGTGAAAAAAAGCGACGCCAACTGGCGATATCTCGCTATCCGTGTACAATGTCCGCCAGCTAAATTTGCTTTCAGTTATCATAGAGGAATTGTCATGGCTAACAAAAAAACCACGGTACTTATTATTTTAGACGGTTGGGGTTATCGTGAAGATGCCAGCGCTAATGCCATTTATCATGCCAGCACCCCGGTACTCGACGAGCTGAAAGCCAACTACCCCAATATGCTGATCGATACCTCAGGCATGGCGGTCGGCCTGCCCGAAGGGCAAATGGGCAATTCCGAAGTCGGTCATGTCAACCTGGGCGCCGGACGTACCGTTTACCAGGACTTCACCCGCATCACCAAAGCCATAGACGATAAAGAATTTCAGCAAAATCCGGCGCTGTGCCGGGCGGTTGACCTTGCTACCGAACAGGGCAAGGCGGTCCATATCTTTGGCTTGCTTTCCCCCGGCGGCGTCCATAGCCATGAAGATCATATTATTGCCATGATCGAACTCGCCCGCAGCCGCGGCGCCGGCAAAATTTACCTGCACGCCTTTCTCGACGGCCGGGATACCCCGCCGCGCAGCGCACAAAGCTCGCTAATCAAGGTGCAGGACAAGCTCAGCGAGTCCGGCTGCGGCCAGATAGCGTCAATCAGCGGCCGCTATTACGCCATGGACAGGGATCAGCGCTGGGAGCGCGTGGAAGCCGCCTATAACCTGATGGTATGCGGTGAAGCCAAATACCAATACCCGGATGCGGTCTCGGCACTGAGCGAGGCCTACGCCCGGGATGAAAACGATGAATTTGTCTCCCCCAGCGTTATTCTAGGCCCTGAAGGTAAGGCGATAACAGTAAACGACGGCGATGCGCTGATCTTTATGAACTTTCGCGCAGACCGTGCACGTCAGTTCACCCGCAGCTTTACCGATGCCGATTTCAACGGTTTTGCGCGCAAAAAAGTGCCGGCGATTGCCGATTTTGTGATGTTAACCGAATATGCCGCCGATATAGACACCAGCTGCGCTTTTCCGGCGGTTGAGCTGGAAAACGTACTCGGGGAATGGCTGGCTAAACACAACAAAACCCAGCTGCGCATTTCCGAAACCGAAAAATACGCCCATGTGTCGTTTTTCTTCAGTGGCGGTAAAGAAGCGGTTTTCGAGGGCGAGCAGCGTATTTTGGTGCCCTCTCCCCAGGTCGCTACCTATGATATGCAACCGGAAATGAACTCAGCATTATTAACCGACAAACTGGTGTCCGCCATCGAAAGCGGCGAGTTCGATTTTATCGTCTGTAACTATCCCAACGGCGATATGGTAGGCCACACCGGAAAATTCGATGCCGCGGTCCAGGCCTGTGAAGCCGTTGACCGTTCGATAGGACGTGTCGTTGATGCCCTGCAAAAAACCGGCGGCGAGTGTTTGATCACCGCAGATCACGGCAATGCCGAACAAATGACCAACAGCGAGACCGGCCAGGCCCATACCGCCCATACCTGCGAACCTGTGCCTTTAATTTATGTCGGCCGTCAGGCAACACCGGCACAAAACGGCACCTTAAGTGACATCTCCCCGACCTTACTGCACCTGATGGGGCTGGAGCAGCCAAAAGAAATGACAGGCTCGGTATTGATGACGCTGGATAACTAACGAGCACTGCCGGCATGTCCTTGACTTTGCAGTTACTACTCGCCCTGCTGCTGTACAACTTAGCTTGTACGGCACTGGCGGCGGAGGATAACCGGGATCAGGACCCCAACCGGCAGTTGTCGCAAATACAAAAAGCCATCGCCGAGCAGAAATCGGCCATCGCCGAAAAAGACAAAAAACGCGCCCAACTGGAAAAGCAGCTGAAAAAAGACGATTTGGCGGTAGCCAAAATTGCCCGGGCCATCAATGATACCGCCGGCGACTATCAGCAAACACAACAAAAACTCACTCAGCTGGCCAAAGAAAAACAACAACTCCAGCAGCAAAAATCCCGCCAGGAGCAATTGCTGGCCCACCAGCTGAGAACCGTCTATTCCACCGGCCATCACGATTACCTGAAACTGTTGTTAAACCAGGAACAAACCACCAAGATTCAAAGAACCCTGAGTTATTACCAATACATTAACGATGCCAGGGTCCAGGAAATTGAACGCTTCCAGACAACCTTAAGCAGCCTGCTGCAGGTCACTACAGAGCACCAGGAGCACAGCAACAAGTTGCTTGCCCTGCAAAACACACAGAAACAGCAACAGGTTGCGCTGCAGGAAAACAAACAAAAACGCAAGCAAACCTTAAGCGCCCTTAAAGCACAATTGCTCAATAATAAACAGCAACTGGCGAAACTCGAAGCCGAAGAAGCCAACCTGGTACAGGCACTGAAAGAGCTGGAGAAACTGGTCAAGGCAGAAACCAACTTAAACGGCCTGGGGCAGTTAAAACATAAATTATCCTGGCCGGTAAAAGGCAAAATATTGCATACCTTTGGCAGTAAAAAGCAGGGTTACCTGAAGTGGAAAGGGGTTTTGTTGTCTGCGCCTATTGGCCGCCAGGTACAAACCATACATAATGGCACCGTATTGTTTTCCGACTGGCTCAAGGGTTATGGCCTGGTTACCGTGATCGATCACGGCAACGGTTATATGAGTTTATACGGGCATAACCAGACGCTGTTAAAAAATGTCGGTGACCGGGTGGAAACCGGTGAAGTCATTGCCCTGGTCGGGCAAAGTGGCGGCCAAAACCGCTCCGGCTTATATTTTGAAGTACGCCACCGGGGGCAGGCAAAAAACCCCAAACTCTGGTGCCAGTAACTTAAATCAGCCGCAGAGACTCAACGGCTAACGTTAATTAACATAACCAATAATAATATTTATGATTTCACGTTTGCGCTTTTGTTTTTTATCCCTGTGCTTTTTTGCCGCTGTTACGGCAGCAGAAAATCGCATTGCCATAGTGATCGACGATATCGGCTACCGGCAAACCGATAGCCGGGCCCTGGAGTTACCCGGGGATATTACCTTTTCCATCTTGCCCCAGACCCCGTACGGGCAAACCCTGGCCCTGCAGGCCTACCAGCAAAATAAGGATATCCTGCTGCACATCCCGATGGAGTCGGAAAACGGCAAACGCCTGGGACCCGGGGCCCTGACCCATAAAATGAGCGAAGAAAAAATCCGCGCCAGCCTGAAACGCTCTTTTGAAGAGATCCCTTTTGCCATCGGCATCAATAACCATATGGGCAGCTTATTAACGCAACTGTATCGTCCCATGTCCTGGGTCATGGAGTTCCTGAAAGAGCGGGATCTGCTGTTTCTCGACAGCCTGACCACAGAATACAGCCGGGGACGGGAAATCGCCCGGGATTATGGCGTGCCTAGCCTCAACCGCCATGTCTTTCTCGACAACCAGCTATCCGATGAATATATCAGCGGGCAATTTAACGAATTGATCCTGCTGGCCAAGACCTATCAGAGTGCGGTTGCGATCGCCCATCCCCACCCGGAAACCATAGACGCCTTGACCGCCTTGCTGCCGACACTGGCCGAGCATAATATCAGCCTGGTGCCGCTATCGGCCTTGGCGGCAGATCAATATAGCGCAAAAGTTAAAACCAAAACAGCCAAAGCAAATAAAGCCGACTAAGTCCCAAAACCGGTTAAGGCAAAAAGCTCGGGCGAATAACTTGAAGTTAATAGGCAACCTTATGTTCGGTTAGTAAATCTCTTAAATGTTTAACCGGGATGGCATAGGTAATCCCGCTGGGATTGCTGATCACTGCTTCTTTGGTCTGCTGCACAAACACCTTATTGATAATGCCTATCACCTCACCGCTGCCGATATCATAAAGGGCGCTGCCGCTGTTGCCGGGATACGCGGTAGCGTCAAGCTGGTACACCAGATAAGGGTCACGCATGCGTTTTAGCATCTTAATGCTCAGCTGACCGGCATCGGCCACAGGCACCACACTCGGGGTGATGCTGGCGATAATGCCCCTGTGGGTGACCGGATATAGGCCCAGCACAGCACCTATGGGAAAACCGGTAAAGGCAACATAACTGCCCTCACTCTGGTACTCACCGCCGGCAAGCTTCATGGCGGGTAAGGCGGGGGCATCAAATTTTAATACTGCCAGGTCATAATATTCGGAGCGGGCAATGACTCTCGCCTTTAAGGTATTCGGTTTTTTACCTGAGCCGCTAAAGACCACCATGCTTTGTTTCAGGGATTTATCCAGCTCACCAGGCAGCACATGGGCATTGGTGACCACATACTGGCCGTTGCCGACCACAAACCCGGTGCCGCGCAACTCGTTTTTCGGCCGGCCGGTGGGGGTATGTACTCCTATGCCCACCACGGAAGGTTTGATTTTTTTCAAAGTTTGAGACAAGTTTGCCTGCGCGGACGGCGAAATCAGCATAAGGGTCAGCAACAGACCAAAAAAATGTTTCAACATAAATAACTTCTTCCCTACTTAATGCTTCCCATGAGCTATGGTTATCAGTGTACCCGATCACATCCGGGAGACTAAATAGCTATTTTACTAATAATGACCATAATTACTGATAGCATTTTGAGGGCGCTTTATGGCAAACAGAATTATACCTATTCTGGCGGGAGGAGGAACCCGCTTACCGGCACATATAGGGATCATTAAAGCACTGGAAGATTTAAGTATAGAGTTTAATCACCTCGTGGGGGTTTCCGGCGGCAGCATTATCGCCAGCTTATATGCTGCCGGGCTCAGCATAGAACAGATAAAAGAAATTGCCCTGAAAACCGATTACAGCCAGTTCAGGGGCTTCTCCCTGCTTAAGCTGATCCGTAACGGTGGTCTGAGTTCCGGCGACGCTTTTGAATACTGGGTCGATGAACATCTACAGGGAAAAACCTTTGAGCAACTGGATCGAAACCTGCACATCGTTGCCACGGATGTTAAACGCGGCAAACCCGTCATTTTCGATGCCGAGCATACCCCGAAAATGAAAGTCTCATTAGCGGTACGCTTTTCCATGTCGATCCCTTTAGTGTTCAGTTTTAAGACTTTTGGTAAACATTTAATGGTGGACGGCAGCATCTTATCGGAAGATGCCCTGCACAGAGACTGGGATCAGCGCGGCACCCCGGTATTATGTTTTCGCCTGCGGGGAGAGCATGAATATGACGAACTCAATACCCAGGGCTTATTTCCGATATTCAATTATGTCACCTTATTGATCCGCACTTTTATGACCACCATTTCCCGGGAATACATCAATGATGCCTTTTGGCACAATACCATCATTATCAATACCGGCGAGAGCTCTGCAGTAGACTTTAAAATGAGCAACGATCAAAAATACCATTTGTTTAAAACAGGATATGACACCGCCATGAAAATTATTCCAATAAAAACGAATACGGCAAGCCTGGCACCAGCCATGTTTTCCCCAAAATCAAACTCAAATTGACCGAGAGCATCTAGAATTAATGCGGTAAATTTATCAATAACAAATTGCATACATCCAAATAAACAAGTCATAATATTGCTAAGGGCAAAAGGCTTTTTTTGCGGCAAACACTAAAGAGACAACAAATGAGTTGGAATAAGAGGTTGCTCAATACCCCCATTATTGGCGACATCACCAAAAAAATAGCATCGATGAAAGTCAGCAATGATGCCAAGAATATTGCGGAGCATTTTACCCAATTTCTTAAACCTGAGCTGGCCACAACCGATGAATTGCGCGCTGAGGTCTTCAAGATCAGACATAATGTCTATTGCGAAGAGCTCGCTTTCGAAGAGGTGAAAGCGGAAGGACAGGAAAAGGATGAGTTTGATGATCATTCCATTTTCTCTATGATCAAACATAAACCTTCGAGCACCTACACCAGTTGTGTCCGTGTGGTAAGATCCAGCAGTGAAGCCGAATTGCTGCCGATTGAAAAATATTGCCTCGACTCCATCCAAAATGAAAGCCTGCACCCAAGCAACTTCAAAAGGACTGAAATCTGTGAAATTTCCAGGTTAGCGGTTAAAGCCGATTTCCGCCGCCGTAAATCGGACCAGTTTAAAGGCTCCGCCATCGGGGTGATCAGCGAAAGCACCTATTCGGAAACAGAATTGCGCTGCTTCCCCTTTATTGCCATCGGCTTGTATATGGCCGCCGCCACCTTAGCCATAGATACCGGCATCAAACATGTTTATGTGATGATGGAACCCAGGCTTGCCCGCAGTATGAAGTTTGTCGGCATTAACTTTCACCAGCTCGGGGACGCCATTGATTACCACGGCCTCAGGGCACCCTATTATATTAATCCAAAAATCTTTATGGATAATTTAACCCCTGGATTTAAAAGCCTGTTCAAGGCTATCGAAAATGATATTTGCGAACAGCTAAGCGAACTGAAGTTAATTTAGCTTTAGCGGTAGATAAGACGCCGCCAGCGAAAACATCTCCTCCTGCCCAAGTGCTGTTTGGGGCTGGCCCCTGCGGCAAAGCCCCTAAAACAGCTTTATTTTCATTAGTATCGGTAAGCAGTATTGCCAGGTTAAGGTGATCATTGTCATAATAAGCTTATTTTTGCTTAAACTAGAGAAATCACGGAATGAAAAACATAGCGTCATTGAAAATTGGTATCATTGGACTGGGTTATGTCGGTCTTCCGCTTGCCGTATCTTTTGGTAAAAAGTACCCGACCCTGGGTTTTGATATTAACCAGCAGCGCATTAGCGAGCTCAACCAGGGCGTTGATAACACCCTTGAAGTCGAGCAAGATGAGCTGGCACAAGCAAACCAGTTAACCTTTAGTCATGATATTGAATCGCTGAGCCAGTGCAATTTTTATATCGTCACCGTTCCGACCCCGATAGATGAATACAAACAGCCGGATCTGACGCCGTTAATCAAGGCCAGTGAAACCATCGCCAAGGTGATCCAGGCGGGGGATATAGTGGTTTATGAATCTACCGTTTATCCGGGCGCTACAGAAGAAGTCTGTATTCCCGTGATCGAAAAAAATACCGGTATGACCTTTAACCGGGACTTTTACGCCGGATACAGCCCCGAAAGGATCAATCCCGGCGATAAGGAACACCGACTGGAAACCATTTTAAAAGTCACCGCAGGCTCTACGCCCGAAATTGCCGATTTTGTCGATCAGGTCTATGCCAGCATAATCACCGCGGGCACCCATAAGGCCTCTTCAATTAAAGTCGCCGAAGCGGCAAAAGTCATTGAAAATACCCAAAGGGATGTCAATATTGCCCTGATCAATGAACTGGCGGTGATCTTTAGCAAAATAGGCATCAATACCGAAGAGGTCTTAAAGGCTGCCGGCACCAAGTGGAATTTCCTGCCGTTCAGGCCTGGCCTGGTGGGCGGTCACTGTATCGGTGTAGATCCCTATTATTTGACCCACAAGGCCCAGCAGCTCAATTATCATCCTCAAGTAATTTTATCCGGGCGCAGGATAAATGATGATATGGGACGCTTTGTTGTGAAACGCCTGGTCAAAGCCATGATAGAAAAACGCATCCATATTGTTGATGCCAAGGTATTGATCCTCGGTTTTACCTTCAAAGAAAACTGTCCGGATGTACGCAATACCCGGGTGATCGACATAGTGGATGAACTGAAAGATTACAGCGCCCGGGTGGACATTCACGATCCCTGGGCCGATGCCGACATTGTCAAACATGAATACGGTATCGAGATGGCACAACCACAAGCCGGCCAGTATGACGCCATCATCATCGCCGTCGGTCACCAAGAGTTCAAAACCATGTCTATGCCCGAAATCAGAAAATTAGGCAAACCCGGTGCCCTGGTATTTGACTTAAAATACCTGTTTGATGCTCAAGAGTCTGATTTAAGACTTTAATGTTAATTATCCTGTTTGAGAAACTGTTATGAAAATTTTAGTCACCGGTGCCGCCGGTTTTATCGGCTCTCATGTCTCACTTTTCCTGTTGGCGCGGGGAGACGAAGTTGTCGGTTTAGATAACCTTAATGATTATTACGATGTCAATTTGAAACACAGCCGCCTGAAAAGGATTGACGCTTATCTAGACGGCACTTTAAAAGAAAGCTTTCCCTATCCCGAGTCAGGCAAAAAGGGCAGCTTTAGCTTTGTGGAAATGGATGTGGCCGATCGTGAAGGCATGGAGCAACTTTTTGCCGAGCAAAAGTTTGATAAAGTCGTTCACCTCGCGGCCCAGGCTGGCGTACGTTACTCGATAGAAAACCCCCACGCTTATATCGACAGCAATATTGTCGGCTTTACCAATATCCTGGAAGGATGCCGCCATCACAAAGTAAAACACCTGACTTATGCTTCATCCAGTTCCGTTTACGGCGCCAATGAAAGCATGCCGTTTTCGGTGCATGACAATGTCGACCATCCGCTGTCTTTGTATGCCGCCAGTAAAAAAGCCAATGAACTGATGGCGCATACCTACAGCCACCTGTACGACTTACCGACAACCGGTTTGCGCTTCTTTACCGTATACGGTCCCTGGGGACGTCCGGACATGGCTTTGTTTATGTTCACTAAAGCCATTCTCGAAGGCAAACCTATTGATGTCTTTAACTACGGCAAACACAAACGTGACTTCACCTATATTGATGACATCGTCAACGGCATTGTCCGCACTTTAGACAATACCGCGACCGGCAACCCGGACTGGTCGGGCAAAACCCCGGATCCGGGCACCAGTAAGGCGCCTTGGCGGGTTTATAATATCGGCAACCAGTCACCGGTTGAATTACTGGATTATATTGAAACCCTGGAAAACGCTTTAGGGAAAAAAGCAGAAAAGAACCTGCTGCCACTGCAACCGGGTGATGTGCCGGATACCTATGCCGATGTCGAACAACTGGTGCAGGATGTCAACTATCGTCCGCAAACCACGATTCAAACAGGTATCAGCAATTTCGTCAACTGGTACCGGGATTACCATAAGGTATAAACTTCCCGTTATGTTATCACCGGCAGCAAGGCGTTTAGCCGGTGATAACAAGTAACCCGGCCATTTCTGGCTCAGTTATTGTCCCCGCCAGCTTAAACTCTTCTCTTATTTCATCACTGCGCATTTGCTAACCTGAATTTTACTGCGAATTATGCGAATAATGCTAAAAATATTGACATATGAACTAAGGTGATAAGGACAGTTAGATTGAAATGACGAATATAATGGATAAACTCAAAATAAAAACGATCACTTTTGAATTTATATTCCTGAACTTACAACATCAAGGTTGAGCATGTTTGATTACAAAAAAGCTTTTTCAAGAAACATAGGCTGGGTTACCGAAGCCGAACAGGAAACATTGAGAACCCGGCGAGTGGCCATAGCTGGTGCCGGCGGCGTTGGTGGTATCCACTTACTCACCCTGGCAAGGCTGGGTGTCGAAAATTTTAACATCTCAGATTTTGACGACTTTGAAGTACACAATTTCAATCGCCAATCCGGGGCCTTTATGTCGACACTCGGCAGACAAAAAGTCGATGTGATGGAAGAGTTGGCAAAAGACATCAACCCGGAAGCAAACATAAAATCTTTTCCTGAGGGAATTTTCGCACATAATGTTGATGAGTTTCTCGAAGGTGTTGATTTATATGTAGATGCTTTGGACTTTTTTGCCCTCGAAGCCCGTAAAACCGTTTTTCAAAAATGCTATGAGAAGCAGATCCCGGTGATCACGGCAGCACCCTTAGGCATGGGTTGTGCCTTACTCTGCTTTATGCCGGGACAAATGACTTATGAGCAATATTTCAAATTTGAGGGAAAATCAGAGCACGACCAGCTTATTCAGTTCCTGATAGGTCTTTCACCCGCCATGCTGCAACGCCAATACCTGGTAGATGACAGCCGGGTTAATTTCAAAGAAAAACGCGGCCCCTCAACCCCGATGGCGGTAAACCTATGTGCAGGAATAGCCGAAACTTATGCTTTGAAAATACTGCTTAACCGGGGAGAAATATTAGCCGCCCCCCATGGGCTACATTTTGATGCCTACCGTAATAAACTGGTAAAAACCTGGCGTCCTTTTGGCAACTCCGGGCTGATACCACGCATCATGTTTCATATCGCCAAACGTGTCGTGGACGCCTGATGTCAACATATTTTACATAAGCTTTCAGCCAAAAGATTACACTTTTCGCCAATCCTTTGTTTTCTATTGACTTTAATTTGATGGCATGTCTTATGCTCATTTTTTAACCACACGTGGGCTAAATCAATTTCTGGTTTGGTAAAATTCAACAAATAAAGGAAAGGCAATGAAAAATATCGGATTGATGAAAAACATGACTGCGATAGCACTTACGAGTGCACTTTCTTTTGGCGCTAACGCAACTTTCATGACGGCAACATCCAACGGCGGCTTTGTTATGAAGGATGCCGGCGAATTTATTAACCTTGACGGTACCCTCCATGCGGATCAAACCAATGATGGAACGGTAAAACATGCTGGGGTTCGCTGGGGCGGTGACGGTGCATACAGTTCACTGGTGCTGGAAGACTTTGCTCCGGATATTGATGCCCTTGATACTAATTATATGCTTTCAGCGTTAACCCATAATAACTTCCGCATCAGTGCCGCCTTTCCCTGGCTCACCAATGCCGATATTTTGGGTATGATCGCTTTCACCAGCACTAATACCGGCGGTATTGCAGCAGGCTTTGGTAACTCAACGGTAGCCGATGCCTTCACTGCCAATGCCATGAGTGACTTTGATATCGGCTTCACCGAAACCTTTAACACCTCAACTGTCGCAGGTTGCGAACCGGTAGATGAAGACGGTGTTGCCGGTGGCGCCACTCACACTTTTGTCACAAACTGTGATGACTACTTCGACTTTTCAATCGACAACCCGGCCCCGCTCCCTGATACCCTGCCGTTCGCTATTCCCTTTTATATTGACGGCAGCCATTATGCTTTAACCATATTCAGTTCTTTTGATGTGGATGGCAGTACGGTATTACCTCCCGGACGGATCTGGACAGAAGAAGAGAAGTCAACCACCCTTTATACCTTTGCCCGCTTAAGTGAAATTCCGGAACCATCCACCCTGGCGATACTCGCTTTAGGTTTATTAGGTTTTAGTCTCACTAAACGCAAGTCGGAGCAGTAAGGCTATTCACATAAGCTAGTTTACGTCACGTAGAACCTCTGTTATTACAGAGGTTCTACATTTTACAACAGCCAAAACCTCCTCAGCTAAATTCTCCCCTAAAATAAAATTCATAACAGCACATCAACTCAACAAAAAGCATGATATTACTCGTCCCTTTCAGGCTAACCTCAACAGCTTAAAATCATGTCAATTTTCTTTACACATATACGTCAAATTGGTTTACACATCCATGTCAAATTTCTTTACATCAAATTTCAGCCACACGAGATTTACGGGACAAAACAACACACAAGTATTTGTTTATAAAAGAATTAAAAAACCTGGCACGACAAGTGCTTCATTAAAAGTATCTGGCGCATTAATGCTGCACATTTTTTTAAAATAATCATATAGAATCAAACACTTACAGGGTAAACAATGAAAAATACTGGATGGGTTAAAAATTTAACCGCGTTAGCGATTGCTAGTGCATTTTCTTTCAGCGCTAACGCAACTTTTATGACAGCAACTTCTACCGGTGGCTTTGTCTATAAAGATGCCGGTGAGTTCACCAACCTTGACGGTAGTGCACATGCCGACCAGACTAACGACGGTACTGTGATCCATGACGGTGTTCGCTGGGGCGGTAACGATGCATACAGCTCTTTAATTCTGGAAGGCTTCTCTGTAGATATTGATGCCCTTGATACCAACTATATGATTTCTGCCTTGACCCACAACAACTTCCGCATCAGCGCTAGTTTTAACTGGTTAAAGCAAGCTGATATTGCCGGCTCTATTGATTTTTCAAGTGATCACTCAGGCGGTATCGCTGCAGACTTCGGTAACTCTTTCGTTATTGATAACTTCACCTCAACCGCAACCAGTGATTTTGATATCGAATTCACCGAAACTTATAACAAGACTGACCCGACTGAGTGTTCTCCGGTAGATCAAGACGGCATCGACGGCGGCGAGAGCCACGAATTTGTCACAGGTTGTGATGACTACTTTGACTATTCAATCAATAACCCGGATCCATTACCGGACGTTATGCCATTTGCCGTACCTTTTTACATCGACGGCAAGCACTACGCATTAACTATCTTCACTTCTTTTGATGCCGACGGTAGCACGCTTATCAACCAGGATCGCGTTTGGACTGAAGAAGAAACCTCTACCACGGTTTATACTTTTGCCCGTTTAACAGAAGTTCCTGAGCCTTCAATGATTGCCTTATTTGGCCTTGGCTTATTAGGATTAGGTTTTTCTAAGAGAAAAGCCAAGAAGTAATCCCGGATACTGTTCGCAATAAAAAACCTCTGCTCCCGGCAGAGGTTTTTTTGTTTTTAGTCTTTCAATTAATACCAATTTTATTAAATATCTAACCATCCTCGGATGGTCTAAATCTCCAAGTCCTGCGTTGTTTTCAATCACAATAGCTTGCTATTGCTCAATCAAACGCCTCGCCTGCATGGATGCAGGTGCTTAGCTTTAGTCTGGAACGATAAAGGGGTTTCTTGAAAATTTATCCTCACCGAATTTTGCTCATCTACTTAATGCAATTGGTATAACCAGTCGTTTTCGTTCCGCAATTCTCATCCGTCAATATCATCACCTTGTGCATAAAGGATATTCACCGTTACAAACACCTGATTGCAGGCAACACAAACAATCAGGAATAGCAAAAATTCACTTAAACTCGTCATAGACACTCTAGCAAACGAGAACTGTTAAAATGCTTAGCCGAATGATGAAAATGCCCGACACAAGCGCTAGTAATAAAAGCACCAACCTACGGACAGCTTTCCCTGCAGTATCACCAAATAAGGTTTGTTCGCCACAGGGCTATTGCCTGCTCCGGCAAACATAAAAAAACCAGCAAAAATTTGCTGGTTTCATGAGAAAACTAAAACGCTTTCCAGATGAGAAAAAACGAATTACAAAATCAGCTGCTCTAGCTCATCTTTCAGCTCTGATTTTTCCTGCTCTGTCAGTCCATCGACCACTTGTTTCGCTTCGCTTTTCTGGCCATTAGCGGCAAGTGCCTGGGCGTAATGCACTTTGATACTGGCTTCTTTAGAAAGCGAATAAGCTTTCTTCAATATTTCCAGTGCCTCACCCTGCTTAATGTTCTTCAGTAAAGCAACTCCTAAGGTGTCCAGGATTTGCGGGTTATCTGGCATCAACTCATGCGCTTTTCTGGCATAACTAATGGCTTGCTCATATTTTTTCTGCTCAGTTAACAGCCAGGCCAGGTTATTCAAGGCGACAACATTTTTAGGTGAGGCTTTGATCTGCTTTAAATAAGAATCTATCGCTTTGGCAGTATCTGTTCTGGTATACATTTCAGATAATAAACTTTGTACGGCAGCATTTTGATTTACTTTTTCAGGTGCCTGCTCCAGTAAGGCAACGGCTTTGGCCTCATTGTCAGTCCTGCGGTAGGCACTTGCCAGCAGCAGGGCTGTTCTGACGTTACTATCTTTAGCAAAAGACTGCTCAAGATGCTTGATGGCTTCGTCGTATTGCTGTTTATTAAATGCCAGGTGACCCGCCAATTGAGTCACCAGAGCATTGTCCGGCAATTTATCCTGTAGCTTGGTCAGTAAAGGAGCAACCTTATTGTTTCGCCCTAAACGCAGCAGGTAATGCGTTTCCAATACCATTAAACGTAAATTATCACTCTCTTTGGTAATTTTTTTCTGGGCTTTTCGCGCCTGAAGCAAAGCCGACTGAATATCGCCGAGCTTTTCCAGAAATTCAATATGCTTAAGGTAGGCAACCACCGCCTGAGGCTTGGCCGCTTGCCAGGTACTGGCAATATCATTCAGTTTGCTTTTATCCGCTAACAGATAGTAGCCGTTCATCACAATGGAATAATAGGCATTAGGCAATTCTTTCGCCTGGGCAAGCGGCGCCAGATATTTTAATGCCTGCTCCGCCTCCCTGTCGTTGATGAATTTTTGCGCCAGCATCAGCTTAGGCCAGATCACCTCTTTATGCTTGCTATTAATATCCGTCAGGTAATCAAAGAATTGCTGTTGTTTTTCCTGTTTTTGACTGGCCAGATTCAGCATGATCAAAGCTGGCTTGGTATCCGGAGCGGCGGCTAATATCTGCTTCAGCAAACTTTCTGCCGTTTGATAGTCTTGAGCCCTTAAATGGTGCTCTGCCAGTTTTAATAACACCTTGGTAGAGTCAGGCTGATAACCTTGTGCCTGTTTGAGCACAGTTAAGCTGGCATCCTGCTCGCCGGAAACACTTAACACCCGTGCTTTTAATAACAGTGCTTCGATGTCCTTAGGCTCTTTTGCCAGCCATTTTTCAACGATATTATTCGCTTCTTCAATTTTATTTTGGTAGAGGTAGGCAGACGCCAGCACCAGATTTACCATTTTGTCGTCTGAACTGACGGCATTAACTTCTTCCAGGTCGCTGATCCCCTGCAGATCACGGTTCATCAGGCGGGCAAACGCCAGCTTTTTCTTGGCATTGACGTCATCGGGTTTTACCTCAAGCGCCCTTTCAAAAATCGTTTCCGCATCCTGGGTTTGACCGCTGACCGCCAGGCTAGAGCCGATCACCGAAAGCAGATTACTATCTTTATCGTCAAAACCTTCATATTCTCCGACATGCTCATTTAACTGGTCAACATAACCGAGCTTCAGCATAGACAACATGTAGAGCTTATGGGCTTCATGGGTTTTCGGCAGGCGATCGACAATTTTAGAAAGCGCGGTATAGGCCTGCTCGAAATTATTCAAAAAGTAATTGCTGATCCCGGATAAATACAGTGCCAGGGGATCTTCCGGGGTACTGTTTAAAGTGGTTTCGGCATGTTTCTTCACCAGCTCATAATCTTTTCTGCTGTTGGCAATTTTTGCCTTTAACAAGTTTGCCGTCGGATGGGCCTCATTTAATTTCAGTAAGTCATCCACCAGCTTTTCTGCGGCTTCATCATTTTCCAGCTGAAGATAATCATTCGCCATCAATAATTTGATGCTATGCGCCCTTGGCCTAAGCTCTAAGAACTTTTCATAAGCACTCACAGCGGTAGCAAAATCTTTATTTTGCTCTGCCACCCGGGCTTTTAGTATCCAGCCTTCTGCCAAATCATCCTGTTGCGCCAGCGCCTTATCCAGTAATTCTGCCGCCAGCTGATAATTGTCATCCATGGAAGCCACTATCGCAGAGCCGTAAAGGCTATAGGAAGACTCAACATTAATGTCATTGGCGGTGTCAAAGGCATCTTTGGCCAGCTCAACCTGATTTAAATTGATATGCGCCTTACCTTTAAAGATAAAGCTCAAAATTTGCGCAGACTCTGTAGAAAACTGCTGTTTTTCCAGCAGATCAATCACTGCCTGGTTATCATTTTTTTCTAACAGTATCTCCGCCAGGAATAAATTAGCCGCTTCGGCTTCATAGCCGTATTCAATGGCTTTTTTGATTTCTTTTTCGGCATTGTCAAGCTCACCTACTTTCAGATAAACCTGCGACAGGAGGAAGCGCCCTTCGGCAGACTGAGGCGTTGACTTAAGAACATTTTTTAAGGTGATACTCGCAGTGGACAGTTGCTGTTGCGCGATATGGGCTTTTGCTTCTGTTATTTGTTCCTCGGCGGTTTTTTGTGGGGTACATGCAGATGCCGCTAGCATCAAACTAGTGGCAAACAATAATTTATTAGCATTTTTCATGTAAACAAGTCCATCTATAAGCAAAGATATACAGCCAATATAGCAAAATGCCTGGCCAATTAAAGAAGAGGTTTTCTTGCCTGCAATCTCCCCTATTGCAGCAGTTCTTGCCGGTTAGAAAAGAACTACAGAAAACCTCAGATATATACCACAAAATTCTATGCCATCTGGGTTGGATTCACAATCAAAACAATGAAATAGAAAAACAAGCGCCTGTTTGAGCGGTGAAAACAATTTAATTCGGGTTAAACAAACAAAAAAAGCGTCGACTGGCCGCGAAAAAAATCCCTGGTTTAGTGGTTTTTTTTGAAAAATTAACTTAAGCCGGGCGGGTAATTATGACAAATAATATGCTATCATGCGGACGAAATTTTTTTTGATTATTAAGACCCTAAGATATTTGCTATATAGGAATGATGCGTGATTAAAATAGTTATTTTGACAGACTCTTTTGTTGGCGCAAAAGGCGGTAGTGAAAAACACATAAAAGATCTGGTTTCCGGCTTAGACAAGGACAAATACAGCATAGATATTATCCAGCTGTCTAATACCGGACAGATCCCTTTTCCGTCAGGCACCCGTGATGCCAACCTGAGTTACCATCATTTCCCGGTAAAAAAAGTCTACGGCCTTTCCGGCTTTAAAACACTTTTTGCCATCAGCAAACTGATCCGCGAAAAAGACATACAAATCGTGCTCTCTTTCCATGAAATGTCCGATATTCTCAATGCCCTGCTACCGGTCAAAGTGATCAAGCTTTCCAGCAGACGGGATATGGGCTTTAAACGGAATCAAACCCTGGAAAAAATGATCCGTTTTATCAACAGAAACTTTTTGCTGGTACTGTGCCCGTCCAAGGCGGTACAGCAAAAAGTGTTAAGCGAAGGGATCCCAAAAGAAAAAACCTTGCTGTTATATAACGGCATCGACAGCGAAACCTTCACCCAGGCCCTGGAACAGCCCAAAGAAGAGAAAGCCCGGCTGGTTTCAGAGTTAGGATTGAAAGAAGACAAGGTCAAGCTGGTCACCATAGGCAATTTAAATCCCTGGAAAGGACAAAGGTTCCTGGTGGATGCCGTCGGCATCATGAATGAGCGCGGGGCAAATTGCCAGTTAGTACTGTTCGGGGAAGGCGATACTTTTGACGACCTCACGCAGCAGGTAAAATCATTAAAACTCGAAGATGATGTTTTTCTTAAAGGTTACTGCGGCAATGTCAAAGATTACCTGCCGGCTTTTGACCTGATGGCCCTGCCTTCGGTGACCGAAGGCCTGTCCAATGCCCTGCTCGAAAGTGCCGCATCCGGCTTGCCCCTGATAGCAACCGATGTCGGCGGCAACCCGGAAGTGGTGCAAAACGGCGTTAACGGTGAGCTGGTGCCGGCAGAAGATCCCGAGGCACTGGCCCGGGCACTGATGAATTACCTGCCCTCCTCTCCCGGCTATACCGAAGCCGCCAGGGCCTCCCGCGCCCTGGTAGAACAGCAATTTTCACTAAGAAATATGCTGCAAACCTATACCGGCTTATTCGAACGTTTAACAGGGCATAAAAACCGTGATTAATGTGTTACATTTACGTTCGAGCTCAGGCTTATATGGCGCCGAACATGTTATTTTAAATTTAACCGGGCAAAGCTCGGCTAAGTGCCATCACGAACTGGCGGTGATCCAGAATTACCTCAACGACAATAACGAACTGCTTGAGGCAGCAAAGGCAAATGGCGTCACCAGCCATAAACTGCCCAACTCCGGCAAGTTTGATCTCGCCACTTTAGGCGCCTTGAGGACAATACTGAAATCCTCAAAAATCGATATTGTGCATTGCCATGACCCCAAGTCGGTTTTTTACGCGACCCTGGCCACCCTGCTCAGCCGTTCACCGAAAAAAATCGTGACCATGCACGGCTGGGTCAAGAACGATCTCAATATGAAATTTAACAACCTGGTGGAAAAATTATGCCTGCCATGGTTTGCCAGGGTCATTGCCGTCAGTAAAGAAATCAGCCGGGACCTGGGGGGGCAAATACCCCGGGATAAAATTTTCCTGCTGGAAAACGCCATAGATACCGAAAAATTTCACCCTGCCCCGTCCCGGCAACGGGAAAGCCAGGCCCGGGTAAACTTACTGATCGTCGGGCGCCTGTCGCCGGAAAAAGGCCATGAAAACCTGTTAACCGCCCTGGCGCAGTTAAAGCAGGAGGGCAACAACAACTGGCACCTGAATATCGTCGGCGACGGCGAACTCAAAGCAGCACTGACAGCCACCAGCAAACGGCTGGCGTTAACAGGGCAAGTGACTTTTCACGGCGTGCAAAAAAACATGCTGCCCTATTATCAGCAAAACGATCTCTATATCTCCAGCTCCCTCACCGAAGGCATGCCTTTGGTGATCCTCGAAGCCTTGTCTTGCCGCCTACCCGTGGTAGCAACACCGGTTGGCGCTATCCCTGAGCTGTTGCAGCAAAGCAAGGGGGGCGTGTTATGCGATGATTGCAGCCCGCAAGGCCTGCATCAGGGATTAAAGCGGATATTAGGCCAAGATCAGGCCGGCATCGAAGCAATGACCGCCGCGGGCAGAAAGTATATCGAAGATCATTTATCCTTGTCCCGGGCAAGGGAAAAGCACGAAAATTTATACGCCGAATTGTTAAACTAGCTACCGGCATTTTTCAAACTTCATGAACACCATAATAAACTGCGACCATAACAGGCCAAAAAGGAATCAATAGTAATGGCAAAAATTCTTTTTATCACCACTCGTTTGCCTTACCCGACAAATGAAGGGCACCAGATCAGAACCTACAACCTGCTCAAAAGAATATGCCCTTCACATCAGGTTCATTATTTATCCTTGCAGCGTAATGACGACGATCCTTCGGCAGTACAACACCTTGAGAGTATGTGCCAATCGGTCCAGGTTTTTCCTATCCCCAACGAGCATTCAAAAATTCGCTTTGCCAAAGATTTATTGCAGGGGTTTTTTACCAAAACCCCTTTTGTGGTGCGCAAATATTTTTCACAGGAGCTGGCACGGGCCATTGAAGAAAAGCTGACCTCGGAACAGTTCGACCTGGTGCATTTTGATATGCTGCCGCTGGCGCAATACGCCAATTTACTCGGCAATGTCCCCTATGTGCTAAATAACCACAATGTTGAATCCCTGCTGTTAAAACGCCGCGCCGAAAATGCCGACTCCTTGCCTGAAAAGGTCTTTTTTGGCAACCAGGGCAAGAGCCTGCACCAGTTTGAAGCCGATGTCTGTGCCCGGGCCAAGGAAACCTTTGTCTGCTCGCAAATCGATGCCGATATCCTGCAAGCGCTGAGCCCGGCGGCAAAGATCAGTGTTGTGGAAAACGGCGTTGATACCCAGTTCTTCTCTCCGGGAAAACAGGAGCAGGTAGAAAACAGCCTGGTTTTTGTCGGCGGTATGGGCTGGTTTCCCAATAAAGACGGCATGATTTTCTTTATGGACGAGGTGATGCCGAAAATCCTGGCAAAAGTTCCCGACGCGAAACTGACCCTGGTGGGTAAATCCACCGGGGTGCAAATTCCACCAGATGTTAAGGACAATATTACCGTGACCGGCTTTGTTGACGATTTCAGGCCGATTGTTGCCAGTGCCGCCGTGTATATCCTGCCGATCCGTGTCGGCTCAGGCACCCGGCTAAAGCTGCTCGAAGCCATGGCTATGGGCAAGGCCATAGTTTCAACCTCGGTCGGCGCCGAAGGGGTGAACCTGAGCGCCGATGAAAATATCATCTACGCCGATGACGCCAGCGCCTTTGCCCGGGGGATCATCGCCTTATTAACCGACAGTGAAAAAAATAGCCGCTTCGGCCATTCGGCACGCGATCTTGCTACCGGTAAATATGACTGGGACATTATCGCCAATAAACTGCTAAGCAGTTATAATACTATCATTACAACAAACACTTAATACTAATAATATGTTTAATAATATTAAAGTCGACTATCAGAAATACGCCAGGGTGACCGAAAGACACAACCCGGTTTCCCGGTTTCTCTTTTCGCTGCTCCAGCACGGCTTTATCGCCCTGCTGGTGTATCGCTTTGGCCGCTATGTCAACACCATCGAAACTCCGGTGCTCAGCCATGTGCTGAAAATTGTCTATATCCTGCTCAAATACATTTCCGAGGTCCTGACCGGAATACAAATCAATGTCAACTCCGATATCGCACCGGGCTTTTTTATCGGCCATTTCAGCTGCATCATCATAGGCGCAGAGAAAATTGGCCGTAACTGCTCCGTCGGCCAGGGGGTGACCATAGGGCGTAAGGGCGCAGGAAAGTCCAACGGCTGGCCGACAATCGGAGAAAATGTCTATATCGGCGCCGGCGCCAAAGTATTCGGCGCCATCTCCATAGGAGACAATGTCATTATCGGCGCTAATGCCGTGGTCAACAAAGATGTACCGGCAAACAGCACTGCCGTCGGTATTCCTGCAAAAATAATTCCGAACCAGGTCGATGAAGATCTCGCCAGCTAAAGTTATTGCCCGGGTAAAACAGGCCCTGATCGGCATGTCCGGCTTGTCGGCAAAATTGCACCGGGTACGCGGCTACCACAAGATCACCATAGTCTCCTATCACGGCATACATAGCGATGAACTGCCGCTGGAAGATCACTGTTTTATGCATCTTGACCGCTTTAAAGAGCAGATGCATTACCTGCATCAGCATTTTAATGTATTGCCTTTAGAGCAGGCCTTGCAGATAGCCGATTACGACGGGGAAAAGCCCCTGGCGGCAATCACTTTCGATGACGGCTTTTATAACAACTACTCGCTGGCCTTCCCCGTGCTCAAAGCGCTGCAACTGCCGGCAACGGTTTTTCTGGCGACCAACTATATCAACAGCCACCATACCATCTGGTTTTGCGATCTGCTGCGTATGCTCAGCCAAACCCCGAAGAATAGCTTGCTTTGGCAGGGAAAACGCTACCCCCTCAAAAACAACGAGCAAAAACAGGCGGTATCCCGGCTGTTGCAGGCACAGTTGAAAACCAGGAAAACGGATGAGGCCAGGGCCGAGTTGCAGGCTTTGGCCAAAGCACTCGATTGTGATTTAAATTACCGCTACCAGGCAGACTCGCCTTTTTATATGTTAACGGCACCAGCCATTAAAGAGATGTCCGATTCCGGGTTAATCACCTTCGGCGCCCATACCCATAACCATGTCATCTTATCAAAAACCACTTTGGAGCATGCCAGGGAGGAAATTCAGACCTCTATCCTTGAAACCGAAAAACTCACCGGCAAGCCCTGCTACAGCTTTGCCTATCCCAACGGCCGGGCCGAAGACTTTAACGAAAGCCATCAGCAGATGCTCAGCGACAACGGCATACGCTTTTCCGCCACCACCATTAATGGCCTGACGGCTCCCCAAAAAGAATTACTCGCCTTTAAGCGCTTGTTTATCAATACCGATACCGGCATTGAGGTTTTTAAACTGCAAGTACACGGGCACAGATAAGCTATGGATAGAATTTAAGTATGGATGCAATAGTCTTAGGCCTGGGGGTCAACGGCCTGGCGGTTACCCGCTCTCTCGGCTGCAGGGATTTAAAGGTTGCCGGCATTTACCATGACAGCGATGATCTGGGCAGATATTCCAGGTATCTGAGCGCCGTAGAAAAACTTCCCGACAGCTTTGACGCCCAACAAGTCTTTACCGCCTGCCGGGCGCTGAGTACTGCACGGGACAAAGCCGGCCATAAACCCGTGCTCATTTGTACCACAGATCAATTTGCCGAAATCCTGGCCGGACACAGCGAGCTGTTTGCTCCCTATTTTTTACTGACCACGCCAAGCAAGGAGCTTTACTGGCGTTTCCTCGCCAAACAGGCCACCGCAGATATCTGCAATGAGCACAACTTTTCCATCCCCGACACCCGTTACAGTAAAACGGCGGGAGAACTGGCTGCCCTGACGAAAAGCTTAAACTATCCGGTGATCATCAAACCCGACCTCACCTTTGATAAGGCCTTTCCCGGCAAGAATGTCGTCGTCAACAGCCATCGGGAGCTAAAAGACTTTATCGCCCGCTATCCCGAGCTGGAAACCCGGGTAGTGGCACAGAGTATCGTGCCCAGCGGTGACGGCAATATTTATGTGGTGACCAGCTTCTCCGATCAAAGCGGCAAAGTCAGGGTCATTTATTCCGGCAAAAAAATCCGCCAGTATTTACCCGACTATGGCGTGACCTGTTTCGGGGTCAGCGAACATCAGGAAAAATTAAAGCAAACCGTCAGTGATTTTCTTGAAGCCATAGGGTATCGCGGTTTTGCCACGCTGGAATTTGCTTATGACAGTGCAACAGAGAGTTTTATTTTTATCGAGCTCAATATCCGCACCTTTTATCACAACCAGCTATTTAAAGATGCCGGCTTAGACATCAATTATCTTGCCTATCAGCTCACCACGGAGTGCGCAACACTGCCCCCCTGCCTCAGCGAACAAAAAGACGGGGTGTACTGGCTCGATTTTACCCGGGATTTCGGCTCCTTTATCCGCAAACGAAAAAGCGGCAAACTCAGCCTCTTGCCCTGGCTCAAAGATATAAGCAAAGCCCGCTCTTTCGCCTATTTCGACCCTGGCGATCTAAAACCCTTTATCGCATCGGTGAGAAAGTTTATCATGATTTCCTTATCCGGTTTATTTCAGCCAAAAAAATAATATTTAAAAAAGGAAACTTTCCGTTGTCCAATCAGCTCATTAAACACAGCATGATTTATTCATTATTTCAGCTATTTATGATTTTTGCTGGTTTAATTTCCTTTCCTGTTTTAACCAAATCCTTATCCACGGAAGAATACGGCACCTTAGGGCTGATCACGGTGAGTCTAAGCATGCTCGCTTCCTTCGGCAAATTAGGCATACAGCACGGTATTATCCGCTATCGCGAAGACTATGAAAAAACCACCTTTATCAGCAACATCACTTATTTAGCCCTACTCGGTCCGCTGGCATTATGCCTGACGTTTATGGCGCTTTCCCTGCTCCTGTATCAACTGGATTATATTCCGTCAAACCATATAGATACCGTACTTATCGTGATTTTCCTGGCCTTTGGCGAACAAATCAGGAACTTTATCGTCAATTACTTTATCAGCGAACAGGAAAGCCCGCTGGTGGCTAAAATCAGGATCATCAGCAAAGTGATCACTATGACCTTTACCTTATCCACGGTAGTCGTCATTTTGGCTTCCGCCAAAGGCTTTATCTATGGTTTCCTGGTAGCCGAAATTATCGTGCTTTCCCTGACCCTGATTATTGCCCAAAAGCACAAACTGTTTACCGGCATCAGCTTGTCCAAGGTCTCATCCAAGATCTATAAACCCCTATTGCTGTTCAGCATTCCGCTGCTGGGGCTGGAAATGGTCAGTATGCTGCACGCCTTTATCGATCGCTACCTGATCAAATACTTTATGGAAGCCAGATATCTCGGCTATTATTCCGCCTATTACAATATGGCAACTATGCTGGCGGCCTTGATCATCGGCGGGCTGACCACGGCAATAGTGCCCGCTTATCTTAAAACCTGGAATGAACACGGCCGGGAAGCAACCGAAGCCTTATTAAACCGGATTTTTAACGGCTTGCTGCTGATCTACCCCATTATCATTATCAGCCTCTGGGTGGTATCAAAAGAATTGTTTGCCTTGCTCACCACCGACGAATATATCGCTTATGCCTACCTCCTGCCCCTGATTGCCATGGGAGTGCTGGTGCAGTCCGCGATGCCGTTATTTTCCGCCGGGTTAAAAATTAAAAAAGCCTCGATGACCATGTTTTACTCGGTTATTTTCAGTGCGGTATTAAACCTGATCCTCAACCTTGTTTTTATCCCCCTCTACGGGTTAACGGCAGCAGCCATCACCACCACCATCAGTTATGCCTGCATTGCCGCCAGCTTTGCCTATTTCGGCTCAAGCACCCTTACGATAAGAGTCAATTTTTATATTTTTCTGCGCAGCTGTTTATATGCCGGAGTTTTCCTGCTGCTGTCGCCTTATATCCAGCATGACATCAATGTTATCCAGCTAGGCCTTAAGGTCGGCGCCGGGGTGGTTTATTTTTGCCTGGTATTTGTCTTATTTGAAAAACCCTTAACCCTCTTTTTATTTAACTCCTTGTTAAAGCGCAATCCCGGCGCCAAACAAGCGGTTAAGCCGTTATAAATTGGAAGCTATGAGACCTGTAAATAAACGACAACAAGCCGCCGACCAGGGATTTACCAACTGGCCTTTGCTTATTTTCTTGTTTTTCCTGCCACTGCGTAACGTGGTCACCAAATTTTTCCCGCCGTTACCCGGCGGCATAAACTTTGTTAATGTTTTCTTTGTCCTGGCATTTATCTTTTGCTTAAAGAGTAAAGAAAAAATTGACTGGAGTTATGTCCCCAATAAGAAATTACTCTATTTCATCCTTTATTTGTTTTGCTCTTTGCTGTTGATGATGGCCAACCTCAGCAATCCGATAGAGGGCTCGGCTAACGCCTTAAAAGATTTTGTTTTTATCCTGTGCCTGACCTATATAGTGCAAAGAAGCATCACCCGGGTTGAAGACGTTGAAAAGATTATTATCGCCCTTATCCTGCCTATGCCTTATGTGTTCCGCCTGGTTTATTCCCAATACAAGTCGGTGGCCCGCTGGCATTACTCCGATGATTTAAGGGTAAACGGTCCGATGGAAGGATTAGGCTCCAATGAACTCGGGGCTTATCTGGTCACCACCACCTTGTTGTTGCTGGCGCTGGTAACCTTCTATAAATCCAGGAAAAAGTGGGTGCGATACTTTACCTACCTGGCCCTGGCGTGCTCGGGTATCTCACTCACCCTGACCTATTCCCGGGGAGCATATCTGGCGATGATTCTGGCGGGACTGTATTTTTATCTGATCAAGGAGAAAAAGGGCAAACTGACCCTGGTACTGGTGTTGTTCACCCTTAGCCTGCCGGTAATTATGCCGGTTTCCGTAGTAGAGCGTTTCTCGAGTATCAGTTCCGATGAAAGCGATCGGGATGCCAGCGCGGCTTCACGTTTTGTTTTCTGGGAAGCCGCCTTTGAAAAAGCCCAGGAATCGCCGATTTGGGGTTATGGCTACCGCAGCTGGCGCAGTCCGGAAATCAATAAAACCGGTATGGATACCCATAACTATTTTGTCAAAACCATAGTCGAAGGCGGGGCAATCGGCATGTTTCTCCTGCTCACCCTGGTTTATGCCAATTATAAACTCGCCAGGTACGCCTATAAGAATGCCACCGACCCTGCCCATAAAGCCATCGCCCTGGCGGTGCTGTTGGCGACCCTGGGCATGATGGTGGGCAATATGTTTGGCGATCGTTTTTCGCATTATTCGGTCGTGTTTATCTACTGGACCCTGGTAGGCATGCTGATCAAACTGCAGCAACTCTCGAAGGGGCCGCCGCCTGTCGGCCCTAAAAAACGTAACAATAAAAGATTGCGATGAAAGAAAATAGATTAAAAATCGGATTATTAATCAAAAGCTACCAGGTCGATGCCTGGTTTGCCAAAACCGTGCAGCGGCTGCTTGAAAGTGATTATGCCCAGGTCGAGCTGGTTATTCTCAAGCCTGAAAATCCGGGAATAAACAATCAGGTGCAACTTAAAACCGAGCTGGTTGAGAAAAGTAAAAAACTTTGTCTGGCCTTGACCAATAAAGTGGCCGATATCACTTATCGCGCCCTGATGGAAAAACACCCGCAAGTTGCCGATGCCAGAGCCAGGGTAGATTTGCGCCCGGTGCTGGCCCGGATCACGGGCATTACCCCCTCATGGCCGGCAGCAAACCATGAGCTTAGTGAACACGATCTTAAAACCATCGGTCAGGCCTCGCTCGATGTGATCATCTGCGACCATGCCAAAGGTTTGACCGACGGGGTATTAACCGCCGCCAGGCACGGCATCTGGTCACTTCATCATACCGACAACCAAATCAGCCGGGCCGGTGCCCCGAGTTACTGGCAGAGCTTGGGTGACTGGTCGGAAAGCACCGGGGTTATGCTGCTCAAACTCACCCCGGAGAACGAAAATGATCTGATATTATACCGCTCCCATTCGGCAACAGATCATATGGCCTTTACCCATAACAAAAACGCCGAATACTGGAAAGCGTCAACCTTTGTACCCAGGGTACTAAATGAGCTCTATCACCGGGGAGAACAGGCCTTTTATCAAAGAATAAACGCCGATAACCTGCACCCTGAATTTAATACCAACCGCGCTTTCAATACCCCGACGGCAAAAGAAAAATTCAAACTAACCGGCAAAAAACTGCTGGATAAGCTCAATATTTTCTTCAATAAAAGCTTATATTACCAGCAGTGGTTTTTGCTTTATGATCTTAAGCCCGCCCTGTCGACAAGCTTCAGGCGCTATAAAAAAATCATGCCCCCCAGAGACAGGTTTTGGGCAGACCCCCATATAATTTTTGCCAATGACAAATATTATATTTTCATTGAAGAATTTATGCAGGCCAGCAAAAAAGGCCATATTTCCGTCATTGAAATGGATCGCCAGGGCAATTATCAATTCCCGGTCAAGGTACTGGAAAAAGATCACCACCTGTCCTACCCCTATGTTTTTATGGTTGACGGGGATTACTATATGATCCCGGAAACCGCCTCCAACCGCACCATAGAGCTGTATAAAAGCAGCGAGTTCCCCTTTAAATGGCAATGGCAGATGAACCTGATGGAAAACGTTTATGCCGTCGATACCACCTTATATTGTCACCAGGGCAAATGGTGGTTATTTGCCAACATGGTGGAAACCAGAGGCGCCTCTTCCATGGATGAGCTGTTTATCTTTTACAGTGATGATTTTCGCACCACCAACTGGCAGGCCCACCGACAAAACCCGGTCATTTCCGATGTCAGGAAAGCCCGTCCCGCCGGCGCTATTTTTGAAATGAACGGCAACTTGTACCGGCCATCGCAAAATTGTGCCCACAGATACGGTTACGGCTTTAACTTAAATCATATTACCTGCCTGACCCCCGAACAATATAGCGAAGTCACGGTTTCCCAGGTGAAACCCAACTGGCACAAGAACCTGCTGGCAACCCATACCTTTAATAAAACCGGTGAGCTGCAAATCATAGACGTGCTGGCGAATAAGTTTAAGCTAGGAAAAAAATAATATTTATCAGCAGCTTGATATAGAAAATGAAAATATCTGCCAAAATCATCTATCTCTGGCTCTGGATATTAAAACATTTTATACTAGACCGGATTGTGGTTACTAACTTGCTCTTGCTGTTAACAAAGCAGCAGATAAAACAGTTAACAAGACTGTTAGCCAGAAAACTGGCAAAAGAATAACCAAGAGCAATAAATGAAGGAATTGGCACCATAACCCGAAATAAAGGACAATTCTCCTGAGGTTATGATGATTTGGCTGGCAGGACGATACCAACAAGATGAATAATAAACCCGGTAGCAAAAACGTCTGCTGTATCAGCAAAGGCCCTGTTTGGCTTTTTGCCGTTTGTTTTTATCCCTTCACCCGAATTCCCGGCAATTGATAATAAATAAGGTTAACCCTGGTTTGAATCTAGCACCTAAAAATTTAAGCATACTGATATGGTTTATGGCATTAATCGCCATATTCAGCGTTTTTTATCCACTGCAGATCCACGAATACTGGGATGCCTGGATCAACAGCCACAGTTATTCCCACGGCTCATTACTGCTACTGGTCAGCCTTTTTCTGATAGGCTCTAAACCTTATGCCGTCGAGGGCTCCAAAGGCAATATCGGCTTCCTGCTGCTGCTGGCAGGACTCACCCTGGTTTATGCCCTGGCTTCGCTGGCAAAAATAGAAGTGGTATTACGTTTTTTAATGCCCTGCTTTATGATTGCTGCCACCGGGGCGGTTTTTGGCTATCGCAACCTGAAAAAGTTTCTGATCCCCCTGTTGCTGCTGTTTTTTACCGTGCCGTCATGGTCGATTGTCTCTCCCATTTTTCAGGCCATTGCCGCCAATGCCGTCGCCACCATCAGCATGCTGATAGGCATTCCCACCTATATTGAAGGCAATTCTGTCGCCATTCCCAACGGCACCTTTTTGGTAGCGGAAGGCTGCAGCGGTGTCCGCTATATTCTGGTGGCCTTATCCATCGCCCTGATCAACAGCGAGTTATCCCGGTTTAAAACCCGCTCCCAGGTGATCTCCCTGACCCTGGCCTTTGTACTGGCAATTGTCGCCAACTGGGTGCGGATAGAAGTCATCGTGTTATATGCCCACCAGTATGGTATGTCACATCCGATCATCGCCGATCATAACAGCCTGGGCTGGATAGTGTTTGGTATCTTTATGCTGTTTTATTTCCTGCTGCTGCCCTATATCACCACCCAGGAACAAAAGGAGCAGGCGATCACGCCGCAACCGCTGCAGCCAAGACAGAAATGGCTGGCACTGGCCACTGTGGCGGTTTTAGCCATGGCAGCGGCGATACCCGCTTACTTTTACCAGCAGGCACCAGCAAGCCTGGTCAGCCAAAAAAATAATCAGCTTGGAAATCAGGCCGGCAATCAGCCGGGGGTTATGCACAACTTTACCCCGCCAAGCCGGGAGCAATACCGTCAGGAACTGGTTCAAGGTAGCCGTCACACCCTGATGCTGCTTGAATATGATATGCGGGATCAAAACGCGGACATCACCAATACGGAAAACCGCCCGGTGAGTAAAAAATATCGCATTAAAGCAGAGATCACCGACAAGGTCGCCGATCATGCGCTGAAAACCTTTATTATCACCGATAATGCCAGGCAATATTATTACAGCTTTTGGTATCAAAGCGGCGATCTCCTGACTACAAGCTTAACCAAAGTCAAACTGGCCTCGGTTACCAGCCTGCTTAAAGGGGAGTTTATTAACCACGCCTATTTTGTCGCCACCGAATGCGACATTAGCTGCAGCAACCTGGCGGCCCACCGGGACTTTATCAAACAACTTATGACAGAAAAACAATGAGCAAGATTTCTTTTACTTCCCTGATGTATCACGGCATACATTCCACCCCGGAATGCGACGGCTGCTTCGATGCCGTCTACAGCGTGACCCGAGAGTCATTTGTTGCACAACTTGATTACCTGCTGGCCAACCAGTACCAGGCCGTGACCCTGGAGCAGGCGCTGAGCGGCGAATATCAAAAGCCCGTGGTGATCACCTTCGATGACGGTGATGTCTCCAACTACAGCTTCGCCTTTCCCGAACTGAAAAAGCGCAATATGCTGGCGGAGTTTTATATCACCAGCGACTGGATAGACACCCCGGGTTATATGTCCGGTCAGCAGCTGCTGGAAATGCACCAGGCAGGCATGAGCATACAGGCCCATGGCCAAACCCATGCCTATATGTCGGACCTGGAGCCAGAAGCACTGGAGCAGGAGCTGAAGATCAGCAAACAAAAGGTGGAAGCAGCCACCCAGCACCCGGTACATACCGTTGCCCTGCCCGGCGGCAGAGGTTTAAAGCAGGTATTACCCCTGTACCAGAAATTAGGTTATTCCTATATCGCCACTTCGGTATTGGGCCATAACAAGCAAAAACAGCCGATAAACCGTATCACCATGACCAGCAACACCAGTATCAAGGTATTGGCCAATATGCTCTCGGGCACCGGCATGTTGTATTGGAAGGCTATTATCGTCCAGCAGGTACTCACCCTGGCCAAGCGTCTGTTGGGCAATAAAAATTATGAAAAAATCCGCAGTAAGTTGATAAGAGTTTAAACTATGGAAGTCATTTTTTTCATCAGTGCCGCCGTCATTTTTTATGCCTATATAGGCTATCCGCTGCTGCTGATGTTGCTCAGCCGCAAGCTCGATGACAGCGAGGAATCAAGAGAAATGACCCCGGAGGATTTCCCCGAGGTCACTGTGGTGTTAGCCGCCTATAATGGCGAACACAGGATCACCGCCCGTCTGGATAACCTGCTGGCCACCCGCTACCCGCTGGAGAAACTGCATATTATTATGGTTTCCGACGGCTCCACCGACAATACCGTGGCAGTCGCCAAGGCCTATGATTTTGAGCGCCTGAGCGTTATTGAGCAGGAGCAGAACCGGGGTAAAGCCGCGGCAATCAACCTGGCAATGGCCCAGGTCACAACCCCGTTAGTGGCCTTTGCCGATTTACGCCAGGATTTTGCCCCGGACGCCCTCGAGCAAATGTGTCAGCATTTCAGCGATGAAGCGGTAGGGGCGGTCACCGGCAATTTGATGATAGAGCAAAACCAGGATGACGGTGCTTCCAAAGATCCCGGCCTCTACTGGAAATATGAAAAAGCCATCCGCCACGCCGAAGGCCAGATCAACTCTGTGGTCGGTGTCACCGGTGCCATTTACATGATCCGCAGTCAATTGTTTACGCCGCTGCAACAACACACCATTTTAGACGATGTCTATACGCCCATGTGCATTGTCAAAGCCGGCAAACGTGTGGTCATGGCCAACAAGGCCCTGGCCTTTGACAGCTCCAGCCATAGTGTCAAAGAAGAGTTTGGCCGCAAGGTCCGCACCCTGGCGGGCAACTACCAGCTGATGAAAATCCTGCCCTGGCTCAATAACCCGTTTAAAAACCCTATTTTCTGGCAGTGGTTTTCCCATAAGGTCTGCCGCTTGCTGGTGCCTTTTGCCTTGATCCTGCTCTTTGCCGCTTGTATCGTCTTACAAGACATGATTTTTAATTTTTTATTGGCGCTGCAGCTGGGCTTTTATGCTTGTGCCTATTATGGTTATAAAAAACTGGTTCAGGGGAAAAATGCCGGTATCTTCAATGTGCCGGCCACCTTTGCTATTTTAAATATTGCGGCTTTTCTCGCCTTATTTAAACACTTGTTTTCCACTCCGGAAAAATTATGGAAGAAACGTTAGGGGCAATTTGTGCACGGACTCTTTTTTCAGGACACCGCAACCGACAATAAAAAAGCTTTTGATGAGATTTGGCGTTTTAATCCGTCAGAGACCTACAGGCATAACCAGATCACGCCAAGCAGTGATTTTTTCCTGTTTGACGGCCAAAGCTATGATGACAGTTATTATCAGAGTGAGCACACCCTGATTTTCATCGACGGCAGCCTGGCGTTAACGGACCGGGACTGCACACTGCAACAGTCGCTGGCAGCCATAGAAACCATTTACCTCAAACACGGTTATCAGGGAGTGATAGCCGCCATTGCCGCCGGCAGCTTCAACCTGGCCATAGTGGATAAAAAAGCAGAAAAAGTGCTGTTTTTAAATGACTTTATCGGCTCTATCCCCTTATATTATGCCAAGTCGAACCAGGGAACTGTGATCAGCACCAACCCGATCGCCCTGTTTAATACCGGTTTATTCCCCACCACGTTGGATATGACAGGCGTTGCCTCCTATGCCCACTTGGGCTACGCCTTCGGCTCCCGCCATATCACCCGGGAGCTCAATAAATTACCGGCCAATTGCTGTCTGGAGTATGACTTAAACCGAAAAACCAGCAAAATCCTTAAAGGCCATAACAACCTGTTTGAAACCTTTCCCGAGCGGCAGAACTACCGCAAGAAAAAGTACGCCCAGCTGATCAATAAGGCCTGCAGCAGGGTAGCGCACATCTCAGGGAAAACCGCTTCTTTTCTCAGCGGCGGCCTGGACTCGAGAATGGTTACCGCCGCCTGGCCCAAAGATCACCCGCTGGAGCATTTTACCTACGGCGCGCCGCAGTCGGCAGAAATAGAATTTGCCGAACAGGTGGCCAGGCTTAATAACGAGCCGTTGCACCACGTGATCCCGGACGGCGGCGATATTGCCGCCATGATAGAGAATATCTTTGATTTCAGCGGCCTGGCCTGCTTTCCCGAGCGTTATTTTTTCGCCGAGCTGATGGCACAGCGAGGCTTTAACTCGGTTAACGACGGCTTTTTGATCGACGTTTTCCTCGGCGGCGATTTTTTCCATAACGACAGTTATTTATCGCCGGTGAGCAAACTGGCCAAGTACCTGGGCTTGTTTATCGATCAGAGCACGGCAAAACATTCCACCGAAGCCATTGCCGAGGCCTATTTCGACAGCGCCAACCTGGTTAAAAGCTATGATCAGCTGAGCCAGTACCTGGATCCCGACTTTATCGGTGCCATCAAACAGGCAAAACCTGCGATACTCGATGATATCTGCACCGAAGTAAAACGGTTTGCACAACATACCGACTCTGTTGCTTATATCTTCAGGAATATTACCGCCGCCAACCGCTCGGTTAACTACACCCTGAGCCAGGGAGTCAACGCCAGGCAGTTTCTCAAGGTCAACTACCCCTTGGGCTTAGACAAAGAGCTGATTTACACCTGCCTCGAACTTTCCCCGATGCAGGCGGCCTACCGCCGGGGGCAGCTCAGGGCATTAAAAGACAATTACCCGGATTTTGCCCAGATCCCCTATAGCCGTACCCTGGTACCGGCTACCTACCCTGCCGCTGCCCATAAATGGGCGTCGATTTTAAACGGCAAGGGCATCTATATTCCGGGTTTTAACGACCGTTATAAAGAAAAAAGCCTGCACTTTAGCAACTGGGGGCACTGGTTTAAAGACAACCGACAGTTGAGAGATATTGCCCGTAACTGGCTGTTAAGCGGTAATATTACCGACAGCAACCGCATAGCGTCATTTTTTGCCGCGATTGCCGAGAACAAAACCCGCGCCAGCGGGCATATCTTCCATATTGCCGGGATCAGCAAATGGATCTCCCGGACCTTATAGAGCAGGGTAAGCATTTTTGTCTAGTCAGTTAACTTTCAGGATCTGGGATGAACAGGTCTTTAGCGAAAACCGCCAGCTGTGGCAACAATTACTGGCTAGAAGCGATGCCGACCGGCTGTTTTTATCCTGGCAATGGCAATATGCCTGGTGGAAAAACTGCAGCTGTCAAAAGCCCCAACTGCATATCATAGCCGTTTATGACCAAGAGCAACTGGTGGCATTGGCTCCCCTGTTCAGCCATCAAAAGCGCATCAAAAAACTGCTGACCGTCAGGCAGCTGCAATTTATCGGCTGCAGTTATGATATCCATGATGCGGTGCGCAGCGACAACCTGGATTTTATAATTGATCGCCAATCGGATATAACCGCCATAGATCTGGTATTGCACCGGGCAATAAACAAGCTGTCCTGGCATACCTGCCTGATCCAAAGCGCCAGCCGCAACAGCCATGTTTTTCGTCTGCTCAGAACTTTGAAAGGCAATAAATCCCTGGAAATCTTATCCCGGACCATCAACTATATTGTCGATTTCAATGAAGATTTTGATAGTTTCTGTAAAAAGTTAAAAAAGAAAATCAGACAAAAAACCCTTTTGCACCGGCGTTTTATCGCCGGGCAGCTGGAGTTAAAAACGGTAGATTTTCAGGAAAGCGATGCTTTTATCGAACAATTAAACCGGCTTAAGCTCCGCCGCTGGAACAAAAAAGTTTATGAAAACCAAAGACTCAAGTTCCAGCAAATGTTTACCGACTTATGCAGTCAAAGCCAGGAGATCTCCCTGCTGTCTTCCATGATGGTTATGGACAATCAGGCGCAATCGGCTTTTTTTGGTTTTTCCTGCGATAACCAGGGTTATTTTCTGCAATACGCCTTTGACCCTCACTATAACAGCAAACTTTCCCTCGGCTTCTTACATCTGGGTTATGTCATCGAACAGGGTTATAGCCAGGGATTAAAGCAATTACAGCTGCTGCCCGGCGGCGGCCAGTCGGATCCCTATAAGCAATACCTGGCCAATAAGCTCCAGCCCCAGGTTAGCGTACGTATCATTTCATCCTGGTGGTTAAAGGCCCTGCATACCCTGACTAAAATAAAAAGAAGTTCGGCTAAGCGCTAACGGTTAGCCCACCACAACAGCAGCAGGCCACCTAATTCATGCCAGGCAAGTTCAAATTTTGCCAAAGCGCTTTTTTGCGGAATAAACCAGCCGGGAAAACCGTAGGGAACATAACTGTCACCGCTGGCTAGCGGGCAAACCTTGATGCCGTGATGTTCAAAAATGGCTTGTGCCCTTGCCATATGCCAGTCAGACGTTACCAGGTAATAGCCGGCATTTTCATCAGGCATGTTAGCGCGAACAAATAGTGCCGACTCTTGGGTACGTATCGCATTAACATCGGCAATAATATCAAGCGGCTTGCCAGAATAGAGATTATCCAGCAAGTCCGTCATCAATTCAGCTTCCTTAATCCCGCTCCCGGAGCCCCCCGAGATAATAACCGACTGGCTATTGAGCCGCGCTAGTTGGGAAGCGAGAAAAACGGTGCGGCTTAGCGACTCATCTCCCAGCGCACTCCAGTCATTTTTTCCGGAAGCCGTTTTTGAAAGCCCCCCGGCCAGCAGAATCGTACCGCTCATATCCCCTGCGCAGTTCTGGTAGTTAATTTTTGACTGAAGCAAGGAAATGCTTAAATTAGCAGATAAAGGCGTACAGCTGATATAGAGGCAAGTAAAACAAAAAATCCGTAATTTGCTTAATTTGACCCTGGTTAACCTTTCAATCAAGCAGGTGAAAATGATCATAAAAATTAAGAAGGTAAACGGATATAATAAAACCATTTTTCAGCATGTTATTGGTGGTTGATACTGACGATATTATCATATTGGCCGGCATAAATAACCTTAACCGGCAATAGTGCAATCGTCGCGGCAGCGGATGCCGTAACACAGGCGCTGGAAACCCGCAAAAATACCAGCATCGACACGCCCATAGTAAGAATGGCTGATCTTTTGCTTCCCTGTAACCGCGGCATTGCCGGCATGGATGCAGGTACTTAGTTTATGTCGGGAACAAATAAACTGACCTTTCATCCTGAACATAGCCACTCCTTTACATCCATGTAACCGTGGCATACCGTACATCCTGAACATAGCCACTCCTTTGCATCCATGTAACCGTGGCATACCGTACATCCTGAACATAAAAAAAGGCACCCGAAGGTGCCTTTGCCTAACCTACCACTGCTTGTTGAGAGGTTATGGCAGGTTCGCTTGCTCCAGGACTTTAGTATCCCAGTCGTCCGGCAGTTCAATCATATACACCGAACGCTTGTCACCCACATTGCCCCAGTTTGAAGACCAGTAGATGCGGTTACCCTCCAGGTTAATCGCCGCCGGTGCTTCATCCCGATATTCGCCGTCATAAGCGTTATAAGCGGGAGAGATACGCCAGATCACCGGATTCTCTTCTTCAGGTTTCGTTTGGATCATCATAAACTGGTTGGCTGCCCACAGAGTGTCGTCTTTAGAGTAGGTATTCATAAACAACCAGCCGGGCTTGCTTTCTGGCATCTTGCCGTAATGGAAGCTCATGGCCCAGCCAAAATCGGCATGGCTACCCACTTCCATACGGTTGTCATAGCCGGCATTTTCACCATTAACATAGATGGCATCAAGACGGTCGGTACGGTTATTCTGGCTGATAAACATCTCCCTGCCGTTTTCATCAAAAGCCCAACCGGAATGGGTTTCACTGATTGAGATTTTAACCGGCGCCTGGCGATTAAAGTCAAAATCTACCGGCCACAGGTGGGCACCGTCAAACCAGGTACCGATATAATTGACAGCGCTTCCGCCATAGGCGGCATCATCCCACTTATAACCCGTGTGGATAACGATGCCTGTGCCTAAAGGAGACATTTCCACCATATTCGGACGGTAAGTAAAAATCGGGGTCTCAGCGCCCTCAGCCTTAGTGGCTTCTACATCTAAGTTGGTACCCGCCAAATCACTGGGGGTCAGGGTATGTACGGTATCGGTTGAGACTTGATAATGGACAAAGGCATCCACTAAGTAGGTATATGAACCAAACTCGTTCTGGCCGTAATGTACCGCCATCCAGGCCCAGTGATCACTGTCATTTGAGCTGTCCCCTTCCACATCATTGTAAATCTTAAGGGAGTTAGGGAATAACTCACTAAAGTCTCTGATCATCACCCGGGTATTTTCCTGATCCCGGACATCGTCAATTTTCCAGAACTGCATGCCCTTGATGTAATAGATACGGTAAGGGTGATTACCTGAGGTATCCCAACGTATTTCGTGATTTTCACCTATGCTAGTGCCGTCTTGATGGTTAAGGTTGGCAACCACTTCACCGGTGGTGCGGTTGATCACTTTACTTGAGGTTGAATTGCTGCCGAACACCAGCAGCAAGTCACCGGCAGAGTTTTCCGGAGAATAACGGGAGTAAACGATTAAGGCATCTTCAACACCGTCACCGGCTAAGCGGGTGATCTTGGCGCCTGTGGTCGGGTCGATAATAGACTCGCCGATAGCCGGCGCTTCAGTGCCAAAGTCAGGGGTGATCACCTCTTTGCCCAGGACAAAGCTACCATCTGTGCCACCATCGGTACCACCGTCAGTACCGCCATCGGTACCACCGTCAGTACCGCCATCTGTACCACCGTCAGTACCGCCAGTACCGCCGTCACTGCCACCGTTATCACTGCCGGCTTGAACCGTGAAAATAAAGGTATGCAGGTTATCACTGACATTGCCTGAGCTATCGCTGCATTTTACATATAATTGGCCCGGCTGCTCATCGGCATTCAGCGCATAAGTATGCATCAGGTCACCGCCGGATGCCTGCATGCTAATATCCATCGCGGCAAAAGCATCGCCACTGTCGATATCGGCTTTACAGTTCGCCGCTTCATCGGTTTCTATGGTCAAGGTGATAACACGGCTGTCATCTTCCAACAAAGTCGTTTGCTGGATAGCCTGTCTGCTTCTGGGAGCATTCGAATCAACAATGCCATAAGTGACCACCAGCATAGGGCGATACTCGGCCGTTGCATAATTGGAATTGGCGGTAATATTTTGAATATTGGCATTGGGGTTGCCATGAAACAGCGCCCAGCCCTGGTTAACACAAGTGCCTTGCTGTATGCATTGCAGATCTGCGGTCACGTCAACCTCATACTGGGTACCGATAGCATCGGCCGCTTGAGGGATAAAATAAGGAGATTGATCCAGATCTTTCAAGACCCCCTGAAAATAATCGGCATTAAGATCTTCTGGAGAATCGGGGTCTGACAGGCGCCACTTGACATCGGTACCGGCAGAATCATCCCGGGACTCGCTATTGGCGCCGGCGCGAAAGCCATAGCCAACTTTCCAGCCGGTGGCATAAGCCTGACCTAAGTTGTCGGGATCCAGGATTTGTCTGACATATATCTCGGAGGCAACATAAACACCGCCCGAGACACGGGTAAAAATTAATTTGGCAGAAGAAATATCATTTTTCTGACTGATATTGCCTAAGTCAAAATGCTCCAGGTTATAATAGCGGTTAGTACCGTCATACCTGAAATAATGAGATTCTCTGATAGAATTCTGTGCTCTGGAGCCACTAAACATGGTAGATGTAGCCCCGTTAAAACCGTTAGCTCCCTGCTGATACGTTACTGTTTCTACTGCAGCAACATTGAAACTAAGAAACAACATAATAAATAGCGACAACGCTGAAGAAACTTTCCTAAACATAATGACCTCTCAACAAACATTAATGTTTTTTATGTCAACCTAAGCATATAAATGCAAAAATACGACTGACCTGTATCCTTTTTTTACTGTATGGGTAAATCTTTGATATTACACCTCTCTTGCTGGCGCGCCGGTTATCGGTGGCTTGCCATTCTAATGAAAGCAAAATCAGAAAGCCATAGCTGTTCAAAAAATAAACACACAAATTTTGTAACTATACTGTAAATAAGCATAAATGCTGCTTTTTTACACTACAAAAACAAATGGTTATCCAGGCAATATAAATTTAAAAATTTCAGCTTCAATAAAAACCAGCCAAAACCTGAGCCAAACCAATAAATCCATCATAAAAACAATTAGTTACACAGAAAAAACATTGCTATTCATCAATATATTCCTCTTAATCCGGCTCTCAACAAAAAGAAATGACAATCTCAAAATACCGATAATGAAGCCATAGAGCAGGCAAAAGCGATTCATTCGCACTTTTGTTCGTCAATAAAGGTAAAAACGGGCAATGATGACATTAACAGATGTTAATTCAAGTATTGCTACCTGAGTGCAATGTTATTAAAAAACTGAAGCTTACCGGGCCGGCTACAGCCCGGTACGCTAAATTGAAAATAAGTGATAAAAATCACTAGGCCTTAATGAAATCGACCAAGTCAGAACATAAGTTATAATTGAAAAAATCATATTCGGATAAAGGCAGCGGCTGGATATTGCCCCCGACCAGCACCTGTTCGAGCTTATTCAAATCCCTTATCCAGCTGATTGGCACATCTTTGGCCAGGGCAGACAAAAACTCGGTTTGGTGATCATCTGCCAGTTCAGTATTGGCAACCGCTAAAAACTTCTTTTCTTCTAACAGTAAATTAAGTACCGAGCCGGTTCCACCGTGACAAATAACTAAATCGGCTTGGGCAATATAGGGCTCTATTTCCTGGGTATATCTGAAATACTCACAGTGACTGGGTTCATACCGCCCCTTGCCTATTTGGCAGATAACCTTCTCTTTGATCACGCCCTTGGCAACCAGCGCATCCAGAGCCTTGATCAGGGGGTCAAAATAAAATGTGCCAACCGTAACGAAAATCATAATAAATTCCCTTTATATAATAGTTTTTCATGCTGATTTGCCAGTTCAGGCCATTGAACATATATACGATTCGCTAAACCAAATTTTAATAAAATTTTAGTCGTAGAAGAGATATCATTAACCCGGGTATGGCTTTCGATAAATACCCGCTTGGTTCTAAAAAGTGTACCGACAATAAACATAGGCACGGCAATAGAAGATCCGACACAAAGCAAGGTCTCAAATTTATGGCGACGTTGTAACGAAGCAATTTGAAACATGGATTTCATAAAGGCAAAAAACAATTTCAGTTTATTTTTTTCATAGATAGAAGTGATCTTCTCGACTTCAAACCAATTATCTTCGGAAATTTCCCTATTCATTCTTTTGTCTTGGGGAACCAAAAAAGAGAGATCAAATTCGGATTTCAATTGGCTATACAATCGACTTGTTTCAAAACCAAAACCACCACCATCACGTACAACCAGTAACTTTTTTTTCAAAACTCCACCTATTCGCAGTATCAGATATTTTAAACAGTAAAAAAACAGGTGCCTTCACTTACTCAAAAATTATCCACTCTAGAAACCTATTAAATTTGTGCGCATTATATACTCAAATAACCTCAACAGGTGAAATAAATAAGAAAAAAGCACATTCCTTATTTAAGCGCATGAAATAGTTAGAAATAAAAATACTAACAATATCGTATTTCCAGCTTTAACAAAGCAAAAATGCACATAAAACCAGCGAAAAACGTATGGAATTAAAGCAAAACAACATAATGACAGCACTTTAGCTTTAAATGGCCCTAAACAACAATCTATAAAGAAAGTTAATTGCTAAGCAGCTAAAAAATTGGATTATTCGTGATTCTCCGGCATCATATTTTCATATAAAAAGCCGTTTACAGCTTTAACAATAAAAAACGTGACCAAAGCAGTGATAAGCTGAAATGCCAGGTGCAGACTACCCTGCTGACAAGTTATACCAATTGCATTAAGCAGATGACCAAAATTCGGTGAGGATAAATTTTCAAGAAACCCCTTTATCGTTCCAGACTAAAGCTAAGCACCTGCATCCATGCAGGCGAGGCGTTTGATTGAGCAATACAAGCTATTGTGATTGAAAACAACGCAGCACTTGGAGATTTAGACCATCCGAAGATGGTTAGATATTTAATAAAATTGCTATTATTTTCTGCCCATAATCAAGCTGCCGGTATGCTACTCCCATACCGGGGCAAACGAATCCGGCACTCCGGCTTTACTTAAAAACTCAAATCAAAGCGTTTATGCAGCCACAACTTTCGCCGCGACATAAACGCCAGACAACTCAGCCGAATAAAATTATCGACCAATGCGGTTATGCCAGTCACTGGGCAACTTGATCTGAAAAACTTCGCGGTGATCCAGCATGCCGCCCCAGTTTGAAGAGAAATATATCCGGTCGCCGCTAAAATTAACCGCAGCCGGCACCTCATCACGATAATTACCGTTATAGAGCGTATAGGTAGGGGCGATACGCCAAATCACCGGCCGCTCTGATTCAGGCACCAACTGGATCATCATCAGCTGGTTACCGGCCCATAGATCCGACTGTTTGCTGTAACTACTCATAAACAACCAACCGGGTTTAGACGGCGGCATTTTGCCGTAATGAAAGCCCATATTCCAGCCGAAATCCTTATGGCTGGCAACTTCAAGCCGGTTATCAAAACCTGAATTTTCTCCGTCCACGACAACAGCATCGAGCTTATCGGTACGGTTATTCTGACTGACAAACACTTCCTGCCCGCTGTCATTAAATGACCAGCCGGAATGGGTTTCGGTGACAGAGATTTTAACCGGCGCCTTTTTACTGTGATCAAAGTCCAGCGGCCACAAATGCGGCCCGTCAAACCAGGTACCGATAAAATCTTTTTTGCTGCCGCCATAAGCGGTATCGTCCCACATACGCCCGGTATGGATCACTATGCCGGTCCCCAGGGGCGAGACTTCCACCATATTGGGGCGGTGACGGAAACTGGCACTTTTGCTTTCCAGCGCCAGGTTAGTACCGGCCAAATCGCCGGGCGTCAGGGTGTGTACCGTGTCGGTACTCACCTGATAATGAATAAAGCCGTCCACCAGAAAACTTTTATGGCCGATGTAATTAACGCCATAATGCACCGCCATCCAGGCCCAGTGGTCGCTGTCATTGGAGCTGTCGCCCTCGACATCATTATAAATTTTTACCGCATTAGGGAACAAAGAGGAAAAATCGCGGATCAGCTTGCGGGTTTGCTCCTGGCGGGTGACATCATCTATCATCCAAAACTGCATGCCTTTAATATAATAAACCCGGTTAGGGTGCTTTGCACTGCCGTGCCAGCGCAGCTCATGCTTTTCGCCGATAGGCTTGCCTTTATCATCCACCAGGGCGGCAATAATGTCGCCGCTATCGGGATTGACCACCCAACTTGAGTAGGAGTCGGTGCCAAACACCAGCAAGGCATCACCCTTGATATTCTCCGGGCTATAACGGGAATAAACGATCATGGCATCATCGGAATTTTTAAGCTCCGCCGCATCCGTTAACCGTATCAACTCAGCTCCTGTAGTGGCATCAATCCGTTTCTCGCCTTTTGCCGGCACAGATGTAGCATAATCTGGCTCGATCATCTGCTTACCGATCACAAAGTTAGACAATGGCCGTACTTCAATATCAAAGGCAGGAAATTCTGTGGTGACATCCTGGTAGCTGGCGCTGATCACTATGCCTTTATACCAGCCGAGATCTGCCGTGCCCGGCACACCGCTTAACTCCCCCGTAATGCTGTCAAAGGTCATCCAACCGGGTTGGTTGCTGATAGCGTAACTCACCGCGGCTTTATCTATATTCGACGACAACGCTATACCCGGCTTAAACCGATATTCATTGCCCAGGGTGGAAAAGGCTTTCGGCTCCCCGGAGAGATGCAACAGCATACTTTCCCTGACCCGGATTGAAAAAGCCGGCAATGAAACGCTATGGATGCCGTCGGAAACAGAAATTACAATATCAGAATATAAGCCGGCTTCGGTAGAAAACGGTAAGCCGGTTAAACGACCGTTGGCGGCGTTAAACGAACACCAGGCGGGTTTGTTGGCGATACTAAATACCAGTTTACTCTTACCGTCATCGCTGACCTGGGGCAGAAACTGGTATTCTTCGTTAAAGCCGATCACCGTTAACGGCTCACCCAAGATCACCGGCGCCAGGTTTTGCTCTTTTTTAGGGGGATTGCTGGCCGGAGTACCGGCATCGCCGGAATCGCCGCCACAACCGGACAAGCTTGTGGCTGCCAAAGCCAATAACAGTAAAAAAGTGAAATGCACGGGTTTCATAAACTCAACTATCCTGCCCTTAAAACAAACATCCGGCTGTCAACAGCCACCGCGGAGGCTAAACGCTTTCAATAAAAGCGATCAGCTCCCGGGTTTTCCTTTCCATCAAATCAACATCCCCTTCAGACTCTATATTGAGGCGCAGCAGAGGTTCGGTATTAGACTTACGTATATTTAAACGCCAGCCGTCAAAGGCCAGCGATAAACCGTCCACTTCTTCCTTCTCACGGGCAGAGTCCCGGTAATGTGCATCAACCTTGGCCAGTACCAGATCCGCATCGGCTACCTTACGGTTTATTTCCCCGGAAGACGGGAACTTGGCGATACGGTCACTGACCATGGCCGACAGGGAAGTGCCGGTCAGGCTGATCAGCTCAGCCACCAGCAACCAGGGGATCATACCGCTGTCGCAGTAATTGAAATCCCTGAAATAATGGTGGGCGCTCATTTCACCGCCATAAACGGCATTTTCCAGGCGCATGCGCTCTTTGATAAAGGCATGGCCGGTTTTGCTTTGAATGGCAATGCCCTTGTTGTTTTCAACAATATCTATGGTATTTAAGGTCAGGCGGGGATCATGGATGATCTTTTCATGGCTGTGTTTTTGTAAAAAGGCTTCCGCCAACAAGCCGACAATATAATAACCTTCGATAAAGTCGCCGTTCTCATCAAACAGGAAACAGCGGTCGAAGTCACCGTCCCAGGCGATGCCCATATCCGCTTTATGTTTGATCACCGCCTCGCGGGTAACGCCGCGGTTCTCGGGCAAGAGCGGATTGGGAATACCATTGGGAAAGTTTCCGTCCGGTTCGTTAAAAACTTTAATAAACTCCACCGGCAGCTTTTGCTCTTGAAAGGCCTGCTCCAGGGCATTCACCACATGACCGGCGGCGCCGTTACCGGCGTTTACCACCAGTTTAAGCGGTTTAAGTTTCTCAGGTGAAATATAGGTTAATAGATGGCCGACATAATCATCCAGGTTAGAGACTTGCGTTAACTTGCCCTGCTGCTCCACCCGGCTAAACAGGCTTTGCTCGGCAATTGCCCGGATATCGAATAATCCGGTATCGCCGCTGATGGGTTTGCTGTTTTCCCGCACCAGCTTGAGGCCGTTATAATCTTTGGGATTATGGCTGGCGGTGACCACGATACCGCCGTCGGTATTGAGATGGCTGGTGGCAAAATAAATTTCTTCGGTACCGCATAAGCCGATATCGATAACATCACAACCCGCCGCCATGATGCCGTCCGCCAGCGCTGATTTCAGCTCGGGCGTCGACAAACGGATATCACCGCCGATCACCACTTTTTTCGCATTTAAATACTGGGCAAAAGCCCGGCCGATACGATAAACGATATCCGGATTCAGCTCATCGCCGAGCTTACCGCGGATATCATAAGCCTTAAAACAAGTTAAGCTGGTCATTATTGCTCACTCCTGCCGTACTTGTCGGCAAGCCTGACAATATCATCTTCTCCCAAATAAGAGCCCGACTGCACTTCAATCAGCTCCAGCGGCAACTTACCCGGATTTTCCAGGCTGTGTACCGCACCGATAGGGATATAGGTAGATTCATTTTCCGTCAGGATAAATTCCTTATCGCCGTTTCTGACCTTGGCGGTGCCGGAAACCACGACCCAATGCTCCGCCCTGTGATGATGCATCTGCACCGACAGCTTGGCCCCGGGTTTTACCGTGATACGTTTCACCTGGAAACGGCCGCCGCTATCGACACTGTCATATTTGCCCCAGGGACGGTAAACTTCCCGGTGATGGATATATTCGGAGCGATCCAGCCCTTTAAGTTTATCCACTATGCCTTTGACGTTTTGCACGTCATCTTTATTGGCCACCAAAAGCGCATCCGGGGTATCGATAATCACGATATTGTCCAGCCCGATACTGCTCACCAGACGGTCGGAAGCCTGGATATAGCTGTTGGTGGTGGACTCGGTCAGAACATCGCCGCGGATAGCATTGTTATTGCCGTCACGCTCGGATTCTTCCCATAACGCCGACCAGGAGCCGACATCACTCCAGCCGGCATCAAGCGGCACCACCACCGCATGTTCGGTATGCTCCATCACCGCATAATCGACGGACTCGTCCGGGCAGGCCTCAAAAGCCGCTTTATTGACCCGGGTAAAATCGAGATCATCGGCAACATCCTGCATCGCCCGTTCACAGGCCTCAAAAATATCGGGACGGAAGGTTTTCAACTCCGACAGAAACTTGCTGGCCTTAAACACAAACATGCCGCTGTTCCAGTAATACTCCCCCGAATCGACATAGGTTTTCGCCGTCGCTTCATCCGGTTTTTCAACAAACTCACTGACCTTATACTGGCTCGCCTTAGGGCCGAGTTCTTCGCCTCTTTTGATATAGCCATAACCGGTATGGGGATTGGAAGGCACTATGCCGAAGGTCACCAGCTTATCCTGCATCGCAAGCCCATAAGCGCTTTGCGCCGCCTGACGAAACATGTCTTCGTCTTTGATATTATGATCTGAGGCCAATACCAGTAAAACGGCGTCTTTATTTTCTTTTAACGCCGTGATCGCCGCCAGGGCGATAGCCGGGGCGGTATTGCGACCCACCGGCTCCAGCAAAATGCTTTTCGCCTCGACACTGACTTCCCGGGCCTGTTCGGCAACAATAAACCTGTGTTCTTCGTTACAGATAAAAATAGGCGACTGGACATTTTCCGGCAGGCGTTTGATGGTGTTTTGCACCATAGTAAAATCATTGGTCAGCTTAATGAACTGTTTAGGATGCTGCTTTCTTGAAAGTGGCCAGAGTCGGGTGCCACTGCCCCCGCACAAAATAACAGGATAAAAATTAGACACTTAGTTACAAGCTCCCTTTTATTATTGCATAAAAAGTAAAAGTCAGGATAAAAGAGATCCTGACTTTTCTATTAATTCGATGGCGGCGGGAAAGTTACCGGCCTTTGCCGAACAAGACAATTTCCGCCGTTCTCACCAGGATCAGCATATCCAGCAAAAAGCTGCGATGCTTAATATAGTAAAGATCGTATTTCAGTTTTTCCATGGCATCGGTTTCGGTGGCGCCATAGGGATATTTCAACTGGGCCCAACCGGTCAAACCGGGTTTAACATTATGGCGCTCGTTGTAATAAGGAATATTGGTGACCAGGGTCTGGACAAATTCCGGACGCTCGGGACGGGGACCGACAAAGCCCATGTCACCGCGCATCACATTATAAATTTGCGGCAATTCATCCACCCGGTATTTACGCAGGAAGTGACCGATGCGCGTGGTTCTGTCATCATTTTTCGACGCCCACTGGGCACCGTTTTTCTCGGCGTCAACGCGCATGCTGCGAAACTTGATGATATTAAAGGGTTCGCCGTCCAGACCGACCCTTTCCTGGAAATAAAACACGGGCGATTTCCAGCCGTCATCCAGCTTGATGATCAAGGCGGTGATCAGCATTACCGGCCAAGTAAAGAGCAGCATAATAAAGGCCATGGAGGCATTAAAAATCCAGTCCAGGGTATTTCTCAGGTAATTGGCGGAAGCAAAACCGTTGGAATAGATCACCCAGCTCGGGTAAATCAGGTTGACGGCAACCTGCCCGGTTTCCCGTTCAATAAAGTCCAGGATCTCGGTCACTTCAATACCGCGAATTTTACAGGCAAATAACTCATCCACCGGCAGGTTATTGCGGCGTTCGTCACTGGCGACGACAATTTCATCGATTTGGTTTTCCATGGCGTAATTGACCAGGGACTCTTCCAGCTCAATGCGGGTTTCTTTAACGATACCCGCTTCGTGATCCCCCGGCATGACCACAAAGGCATGGACATGAAAGCCCTGGCGGTCAACATCGCGGCGCATGCGCTGCTCGATAATAGACGCCCTTTCACCCGCGCCGAGCACCAGAATATTACGTTTGTTAAAACCAAAGAAGTCGACCTTAAGGGTAAAGGCCCTGAAGATCCCCATGACCAGCAAACTCAAAAACGAAGACAGGGCCAGCAGTTCCACCGGCAGCGGATGACTGCCCAGAAAAGGATTAATCAGAGAAAAAACAAAAAAACCTATCGCCACGCACACCAGGATACGGCGGACCACGCCGCGGATACTTTCCCGCAACTTAGAGTTATATAACCCCAGTGCCAGCGAGGTCAGTTGCATGATCAGGGCAAAAAGCAAAGCATAGGCTATCACCAGGTTATTCGGGGTGTCAGGCTGTTCAACAAACAAAAATACACTATTCAAATAAACCGAAAACAACAGGGCCCCGGCAAAGATGCCGAGTTCGATCAGGACAAGAGATTTACTACCCGCAGACAGGTCACGGAACTTGGGGCTTGACATATGGGAGTTATATTCCTTTTAAGTATTTAGTTTTGAAGACAATAAGGACGACTATATTAGAAGTGATCAATCTATGAATGTAAAGAAAAGCCTTACTTTTTGTCACAAGATTAAACAAATGCCGCCCTATTTAACCAAAGCCCGACAAAGGGGTATGTTCATTAACAACAAGCCGGGAAATAAGTCAGCCAATATACATCATAATTCCTGCCTCGCAGGCCAGACCTGAGCTTTACTTCAAACACTATAGCCGAGTTTGTTAACTTTTATTAAATTATGTGCATCGTAAACAAAAATAAAATACAATCTGTTTACTTATGCGCTCATTTAATAAATGCTTGTCAACAAAGGTCATAATCAATGGAATTACATATTTCTGAGAAGCTTAAAGTTCTAATGTTATTGCTGCTGACGCAGTTCATTTTCAGCTGCAGCAGCCCGAGACTGCCCAGTGCGACACTTCACCCGTCGACCACCAGTGATGTGGCTTCCTACAAATATCTAATCGGTGCCGGCGATGTCCTCAATATCTTTGTTTGGCGTAACCCGGAAGTCTCAGGGACTTTTGTTGTCCGCCCCGACGGCATGATCACCACCTCTTTGGTGGAAGACATCCAGGTATCGGGCAAAACCCCGACCGAACTTGCCCGCTCCATCGAAGAGATCCTGGCCACGTATTTGCGCGATCCTGTGGTTACGGTCACGGTAAACGAATTTGTCGGCCCGATCACCGAGCAAATCCGGGTGATAGGGGAAGCAGCACAACCCCAGGCGGTAAATTACAAACAAAATATGACCTTGCTCGATGTCATGATCCTGGTCGGCGGACTGACGGAATTTGCCGACGGCAATGACGCCACCCTGGTAAGAATCGAAAACGGCCGGCAAATGGAATATCAGGTCCTGATTGAAGACCTGCTGAAAAATGGTGAAATCAGTGCCAATGTCGACGTCTTACCCGGAGATATCATAGTGATCCCGGAAACCTGGTTTTAAACCCGGTATTATATCAGCTCATTTAGTGAATTATTTCCCTGCAACTGAGGTCAGGAATGCAAGAAGTCTTTGAACAAATTATTGAACAACTCAAGGGTATATGGTTAAAGCGACGCTATATCATGATTACCACCTGGTTACTTTGCCCCCTCGGCTGGATAGGTATTACCCAGCTGCCGGATACCTATGAGTCGGTTGCCCGGGTACATACAGATACCCAGTCCTTGTTACGCCCTTTGCTCAAAGGCCTGACGGTAGAAACCGATCCCGACAAGCAGGTCACCCTGATGGTAAAAACCCTGCTCAGCCGTCCCAACCTTGAACGTATTGCCCGGATGACAGATCTCGATGTCCAGGCAACCACCCCCAAGGAATATAACAAGCTGATTGAAGAGCTCGAAAAAACCATCAGCATACGCCTGGTGGGGGGCGACAACATTTACAGCATCTCCTATGAACACGAAGAGCCTCAGATGGCGAAAAACGTGGTCCAGGCGGCGCTGACGGTGTTTATTGAAAATACCTTAGGAGAGTCGCGCAGCGAGTCCGACACGGCGCAAAAATTCCTCGACACCCAGATCCAGGATTATGAAGCCAGGCTGCTCGAAGCCGAAGGCCGGTTAACGGACTTTAAACAAAGATATTCCGGCAGCCTGCCCGGCGATACCGGCGGCTTCTATACCCGGTTAAACCTGAATAAGTCCAAACTGCAGGAAGCCGAGCTGCAGCTGCGCGAAGCAACCACCAAATGGCAATCGGCGAAAGAACAGCTCACCGGGCAAAAACCGATTGCCAATGTCGTGACCTCGCAATATGACGAGCGTATCGCCCAGCTGACCCAGTCGCTGGACAGTTTGATGCTCAGATATACAGACGCCCATCCGGATGTGAAAGAAGCCAAACGCCGGGTCGCCGACCTGAAAAGGCTCAAAGAAGAAGAAAAATCCGCCATGAGCGGGGAAAACGGCCAGGGCAACGCCGCCTTCACCGACAGCCCCCTCTACCAGGAATTAAAAGTGGCGGAAAGTAAACTGGCCAATAACGTCGCCTCGTTGACGGTACGGGTCAACGACTTCCAGGAGCGGGTGAAACAAATGGAAGCCAAGGCCCACACCATACCGGAAATCGAAGCGGAATTAATCGCGCTGGACCGTGACTATGGTATTACCAAGAAAAAATTCGAAGACCTGCTCAACCGCCGCGAGACCGCCCGTCTGGCCCAGGAAGCCGATGAATCCACAGACAAAATTCAATTTAAAGTGGTCGATCCGCCGCGGGTACCAATTGAACCTTCCGGCCCTAAACGCCTGATCTTTATCACGGCTATCCTGATCCTCGGTTTCGGCTCCGGTATTGGCATTTCTTTCCTGTTCAGCCAGTTGACGCCTATTGTCACTTCGGCCAGGCAGCTGAGCAACGCCACCGGTTACCCGGTATTTGGTATTGTCAGCGCCACGGAAAGTTTAGGTCTGGCGAAACGCCACAGGCGTAAAGCCATTATCTTTACCTTATCAAACTGCATGATAGTGGTTATGTATGCCGGTATGATGAGTTTTTATCTGATCCCTGCCCTGCAGACAAGTATAAGAGGGTTGCTGTAATGAGTACCATAGAGAAAGCTTTGCAAAAGCAAAGGGAAAAGAACCAGCAGGGAAGTGCTGATCAGGCACAGGAAGAAACAGCGGCAACGGCTGCCGGCAATTCCCCGGCAGAAAACACCGCTGACAAGGTGGAACAAGTGCAGGCGGCTAGTCCGAACGGCAATAATAAAAGAGAGCCGATCGTCATAGATCAAAAAGAGCTCAAAGAAAAAGGCCTGATCACCGACTCCACCGAGCGGCAGAAGATCAAGGATGAATTTCGTTATATCAAACGCAAGTTGCTCAATAACGCCTTCGGCTCGGGGGCAAGCAGCCTGGAGAACGGCAACCTGGTGATGGTTTCCAGCGGCAAACCCAATGAAGGAAAAACCTTTGTCTCCATCAACCTGGCATTGAGCATAGCACTGGAACAGGATAAAACCGTGTTGTTGATCGATGCCGACGTTATCCGTCCCAGCATCAGCACTGAGCTCAATATCAGCCCCCGCAAAGGCCTGGTGGAATATCTGCTCGGCGAAGTAAGCAATGTCAGTGAAGTGATCTATAACACCAGCATCAATAACTTAAAAATTATTCCCGCCGGCGAACCCCATCACCTGACTTCGGAGTTATTAACCAGCGACAAGATGAGTCAGCTGACCCAGGAGCTGGCCAACCGCTACGGCGACCGTATGGTGATCTTTGATTCCCCGCCGCTGATCGAAGTCAACGAAAGCCAGGTATTGGCCAACCTGATGGGGCAGGCACTGGTGGTGGTGGAAGAGTCACATTCTAAAATTGCCGATATCCAAAAAGCCGTGGACTCCCTCAATGAAGATCTGGCCATAGGTTTTGTCATCAATAAGGCTGTGCAAACGCAAAAGGATATGTATGGCTATTACGGTTATTAACCGCAAACTGTTTCCCCTCGCCGGCATCGCTTTGGCAGTTGCCGGCGCCGTTAATGTCCAGGCGGGGGAATGGACCATAGAACCCAGCCTGTCGGTGACGGGCACGGCATCAGATAATATCGACCTGCATAAAACCGGCAAGGTCGAGAGTTATATCAGCCAGATCAAACCCACCCTGGATGTCAATTATCTCAGTCGGCGCCTGGAACTGGTGTTCCAGGCAAGCAATAATTTCATCAATTACAGTCATAATTCCGACAATAACGACGATTATGACATGTACCAGCTCGACGGCAGTTTTTCCCTGTGGGACAACGGCCCTAAACTCTTTGTCCGGGCGAATAAAGATCAGGTGCAGCAATCGATCAGCAACAATGCCATTGCCGATTTGTTAACCGCCAATGCCGTATCCCTGAAACAATCGGATGTCGGCCTGAGCTATAACCTGGCACGCTCCAATATACTGATGAGAAGTCAGGTTTATTACCAGAGCCGGACGTCGGATAATACCATAGGAGATCGGGAAGGGGTGATCGCCAGCCTCTCGGCTGAAAACGGCTCGGCGGCCAAATACCTGTTCTGGAGTACCAACGCCAGTTTTCAGGATCTCACCAGCAAAAACAACACCAACGACACTAAGTTTTATTCCGTCGATGCCAAACTTGGCCTGATCAATGATTACCGTTTTATGCCTTTTATCCGGGTCTATGACGAAGATAATCAGGGCAGTTTTGAAAGCAGCTCAAGCCAGAGCAATCTCAACAGCAATTCCTGGGGACCGGGGATCCGCTGGCAAGTAAGTGATCACTTATGGCTGGATCTCGCCTACAACTATGTCGACAACCAGGAAGAAAACGAAGACCACTTAAGCGGTGAAATCACCTGGCGGCCCTCGCCGAGAACCGCATTGCAGGCACAATTTAGCAAGCGCTTCTTCGGTGACAGCTATGGCTTGGATTTTGTCCATCAAAACAGACGCCTGGTAAACTCCATCAGTTACGCCGAAACCGTGCAGTCTTTTGACCGCTTTAATTATATTGAAGTCGATCTCGGCTCGTTTTATTGTCCCCCCGGCGGCGACTTTACCCTGGATCAGTGTCTGGTAAACCCGGACAGCGATCTCAGCGATTATATCCTGGTGCCCCTGACAACACTTGAGCCGGTGGAAGCAGATGAAATTTCCCTGCAGAAAGACTTAGAATGGCAGTCGATACTGACCCTGCCCAGGACCACCTTTACCCTGACGTTAAGCGCTAACCGCCGGGAAAACCTGACTTCCAAAGTTATCGACGACAGGTTTAACGGCGATCTCGACATTACCCGTGCCCTGAACTCCCGCTCCAACCTGAGTTATGCCTTCAGCTTTATCAAAAATGACTTTGATACCGACAATATTGCCGGTGCCGGCCAGCTGGACCATTACCGGGTGCACACAATCAAATACAACCGCAGCTTAAACGAAAGCCTCAGCAGCGATATCAGCCTGCGCCACGTCAGCAGAGACTCTACCGGGACCGGGGTGGACTATCAGGAATCCCGTCTGGAATTTACCATAAAAAAAGTATTCTGATCATGTATGAAAACTATTACGGCTTAAATGCCCGGCCTTTTCTGTTAAGCCCGGACCCCAAGTTCTTTTTTGCCTCTAACCACCACCAGAGGGCCTTATCCTACCTGCAATACGGTTTGGATCAGGGGGAAGGCTTTATCGTTATCACCGGCCCGATAGGCACGGGCAAAACCACGATCGCCCGCAACCTGCTCAGCAACCTCGGCGATGAAAGCATAGTGGCGGCCCAGCTGGTCACCACTAAATTAGATCCCCATGAGTTACTGGAGCTGATCGCCGCCGAGTTTCAGCTGGATGTGGTCAGCAAAAGCAAAGCGGAAATTCTGCAGGTGATCGAAAAGTTTTTGATCAGCTTACACAAGCAAGGCAAACGCGCCCTGCTGCTAGTGGATGAAGCACAAAACCTGCCGGCAGAAACGGTGGAAGAGCTGCGTATGCTGTCGAATTTCCAGCTCAATAACAAGCCGTTAATCCAGAGCTTTTTGCTGGGACAGGAAGAGCTTAAAGGCATTATCCAGGCGCCGAATATGGAGCAGTTCCGTCAGCGCATCATAGCATCCGCCCATCTCAAACCTTTGTCCTGCGAAGAAGTGCAAAGTTATATCCGCCACCGCCTGGCACAGGCGGGATACCAGAATGAAGAATTATTTTCAGAAAACGCCTACCAGCTGATTTTCGAAAAAACCCTGGGGGTGCCGCGTAAAATCAATATCTTTGTTGACCGTCTGCTGCTGTTCGGTTTCCTGGAAGAATTATCTGTGATCGACAGCAAGGCCATCAATGAAGTCGCCGAAGAAATGGATATCGAACTCACCGGCTCCATCAATGCCCGCCAGCAAAGCGGCGCCACAGAAGCAACGCAGCTCGTGGTCAACTCCAGCGAAAACGTTGAAAGCATGCGGGAAGTGCTGCGGGAAGTGGAAGATATCCTGGAAAATTCCATCAAACAGAAAATCAAGCTGTCCCGCTATGTAGATAAACTGCTGAAACAAAAGAATATTGAATTGGCGACAAAAAATAGTGAAGTAAGCGACAGTTAAGCCCGCCGCTGAAAACAGGTTTCCGGCGGTGATTGAACACCGGCCGGAAATCCAACTCTCTAGTTGATGGTCAACTGATATTTTTCCACCAAAGAATACAGCGTCGGCCGGGTAATACCCAACAGCTCCGCCGTTTTCGACATATTGCCGGTAGACAGGGCATAGGCTTTCTGGATTGCCAAAGTTTCCGCCTGCTCCCTGACAGCACGTAAATTCAGCGATAATTCATAACCCTGATCTTCATGGTCAAAGAAACCAAGATCCATGGCGGTGACCTGGGTGCCGGTACTCATGATCACCGAACTTTTCACCTTGTTTTGCAACTCGCGGATATTGCCCGGCCATTTATGGTTTTTTAACGCGCTCAGGCCGTCTTCGGAGAAGCCCTTCACATTACGCTTATATTCGGCGGCATATTGCTGCAGGAAGTATTGTGCCAGGATCAGCACATCCTCTTCCCGGTCCCGCAGCGGCGGAATATTCAAAGTGATCTCACTGACCCGGTAGAATAAATCTTCCCGGAAGGATTTTTCCTGCACCATTTGCTCCAGGTTCTGGTTGGTGGCGCAGATCACCCGGACATCCACGGGAATTTCCTGACGTCCCCCCAGGCGTTCGATGCATTTTTCCTGCAGGAAACGTAATAATTTCGCCTGCAGGTTATAGGGCATATCGCCGATTTCATCCAAGAATAAGGTGCCGCCTTCGGCACATTCAATTTTACCCTTAGTGGTTTTATGGGCGCCGGTAAAGGCCCCTTTTTCAAAACCGAACAGCTCGCTTTCCAGCAGGGTCTCCGGGATAGAGGCACAATTAATGGCAATAAAGGGCTTTTTCTTACGGTCGCTGGCCAAATGCACGGCATTGGCGGTCACTTCCTTACCGGTGCCGCTTTCCCCCAGCAGCAAAGCGGTAATACTGGTAGGGGCAATGCGTTTGATCATCATACGCATCCTGTCTATGCTGGCGCTGTTGCCTATCACCCCCATATCGCTGCCGGCAACGGCACGCATTTTACGGTTTTCTTCTTCTATCGCGGCAACACTAAAGGCGCGGGAGACGATGACATTAATCACCTCAGGTTCAACCGGCTTCTGGTAAAAATCATAGGCGCCGGCGGCAATCGCCTTTAAGGCATTGGTCCTGTCGTCATTACCCGTGATCACGATAACCTTGGTATGCGGGGCTATCGCCAGAATTTCCTGCAATGCCGCCAGGCCCTCGGAAGCATTGGCTTCATCCGGCGGCAGGCCTAAATCCAGGGTAATAACTTTCGGCTCGTAGCGGCGGACAGCCGCAATGGCGCTTTCGCGATCCGATGCCAAAATGACATCATAATCAGAAAAACTCCACTTTAATTGCTTTTGAACGCCGCTATCATCATCAATAATCAGCAATTTTTCCATAGGGATTCAAATCCTTAATTTTTATTCAATTCAGTGCGCCACAGGCAAAATAACCAAACCGCAGATCCCTGCCCTTACAACGCTAGCTTAGCCATTATCGCCGAAGGCAACAAGAGGGGCCTAAAGATAAAAGTGTCACATTTTATAACGATTTAATCGGCAAGGTCAGGCAGAACTCGGTACCCCGGCCCTCTTCACTTGCCACATCAATTTTACCGGCTATGCTGTGTATAAACTGCCGGGCTTCAAATACCCCGATGCCCATACCGGCATTGCCTTTGGTGGTATCAAAAGGCTTAAATAAGCGCTTATTGATAAACTCTTCCGACATGCCGGTGCCGTTATCACTTATGGTGATTTTAGCCTGTTTATCATCAGCCTCTAATGATACTTTAACCCAACCATCGGATTTTGTCGCTTCCTGTGCATTCTGGATCAGGTGATTGAGGATAGAAAAAAAGGTTTCACCGTCAAGAGGCATCAGGCATTCCCGGCTTTGCTCCACCTGCACCCTGGGCTCGCGGACATTACATTGCTGCACCACCTTATCGATAAGCCCGGCAATATCAACCACCTTGCTCTGGGACTGTACCAGCTGCTTATTACGCAACTGGGACAAGACCTTGCTCAGCCTTTCGCTGGCAGATTCGACGGTTTCAAAAACATCGTCGATAAAGGCCGGGTTATCCCTGTGCTTTTGCGCATTGGTGGTGATCAGGGTCAGCTGCGCCTGGACATTTTTCAGATCATGCACCAGAAACGCCGACATACGGTTAAAGGCATCAAACTGCTTAGACTCCGCCAGTTTATCGTTGGCTTCATGCAGGGAAAGAAAATTACCCAGCTGCTTGGAAATGGCAAACATCAGATCCCTGTCTTCCCAGTTCAGGGGTTTTACGTCTTCATGTCCCGATAAAATAAACATGCCGTAAAAAGCCCGGCCGATAAAAATAGGCACCACCAGGGCGATCTTCTTCTCCAGCCAGATCTCCACATCCAGGGACAATTCCGGGTAGAGACCGGGGGAATTGACGTATTCCTGGATATCGACAATCCAGCCCTGGCTTTGGCAATACTGGCTCAACAGCACCATTTGCTGGTTAAAGTTATCATCCAGGGTCAGCCCTTCGGCGTATTCCACCTTAAACTGCAAATCCGTGACCCTTTTTACTATCGCGCCGCCATCGAGATTAAGCTTGGAGATCATGATCCGGGTCGCCATCTGGTAATGGCTTTCCGCCGAGGTGGTTTCCAGGGTTTCGATCAGGTTGAGCCATTCGTCCCGGTATTCGTATTTATTGGCAAAAAAGTTTTTCGCGATAAAGACCTTGAGCTTGCGGCGCAGCGATTCGGTGATCAGCAGCACCGCCAGCACCACCCCGCCGAGGATCAGGAAAATAATGCTGATCAAGGTACCCCATTCGCCGCCGATATAATTAATGACATAACCGGCAAAAGCCATCATCAACAGGTATAAGCCGGCGATCATTAAAATAGAGCTGTAAAATACTACATTGCGGGAGACAAACACCCGTACCGCACCGTTATTGATCCTGCGGGTGGTCACCAGCAGCAAAGGCATCATCATAGTGCTGATAAAACCCCGGCTGTACCAGAAATCAAAATCTATGCCTTCCACCATAGTCGCCTGGGCGTAAAGGACAAAATCAAAGATCGCCATGCTCGCCAGGGCGATCACCAGCGGCCAGATGGCCCAGCGCACCTGAAGGTCGGCGCTGCGGTATAACTGCTCCAGCAATACCAGCACCCAAAGGTTGAGCAGCACAAACAATAAAAACAGATATTCGTAGGAATAGTTCAGCCAGTTATTGGCAACGGCGCACACCAGCATCAGCACGCTCCAGATCCCCAGGTACTGGCGGACATGGAAGCTAAAAAGTAACTCGCGGATGGTTTTCACTTCGACGTTACAGCTTAAAATCAATACCGACCAGCTGGCAATTTTCACCGCATCCGCCAGCATTACCCACTGCAGGCTAAAACCGGATTTCACCTGCACCGCCGCCACCAGGTTGGCAACAACCGTGGTTAAGGTACTGAATAAGATCCAGCGGGCGATCACCGTATGGTTGCGGGCGGCCACCAGCAACAGGGAAAAAACAAAAAACGCCACGGCGCCAAGGGAGTAACCAAAAAATCCTACGGTTTGCATAATATAATTATTCTTCTCTTAAAACTGCTCTAATCAGCTTTGCTCACAGCTTCTCTAACAACAAGCGAACGGGTAAACAACTGGGTTAAAATCGGCACCAGCAAAAAGCTGGACAGGGCCGAGACACATAAACCGGAAATGATCACCACCCCGAGCGGCTGCCACAAACCGCCGCCAAACAAGGTCAGCGGCAACAGGCCGCCGATAGTGGTTAAGGTGGTTAATAAAATCGGCGTAAAGCGGGTGGCGCTGGCGCTTAAGATCGCCGCGGTTTTTTCCTGGCCATCCGCCAGGTTGCGGTTGGTGGTGTCGATTAAAATAATGGCATTGTTGACCACTATGCCAAATAAACTGATCAAACCGATAAAGGCCATCATGGAAAAAGACAAGCCGGTTAAATACAGGCCGATCACCGATCCCGCCATGGCAAAAGGAATAGAGCTGAAAATGATCAGCGGCTGCAAGAACGACTGGAACTGCAAGACCAGCACGGCAAAAATGCCGATGGCGGTGATCAACATGATCTGGGATAAACCGGCAAACGACTCCTGCCTGGACTCTTCTTCACCCCCCAGGGTGTAATACATGCCCCCCGGCATAGGATAATTCTCCAGATAAGCAACCACTTCAGAGGTCAGTTCATGCACCGAATGGCCCTGGGCGGCATCGGCGGATACCTTGGCCATACGTAACTTCTGGTAATGGAAGAACTCGCTGTGGCCTTTTTGCAGTTTCCGGCTCGCCATCTGGCTCAGGGGAATAAACTCTCCGCTGGTACTTTGAATATGCACATCCGACAGGCCGTTGATATCCGGGTCGGTGCGGCGTACCACAATCGGATAATTTTCACCGTTTTCATCATTAAAACGGCCGACAAAAGCGCCGGAGAGTATGGTTTGTACGGTATTGTCCAGGGTATTGATATCTACACCCGCCAGACCCGCCTTGTCGTAATCCAGGGTCAGCGCCAGCTCGGTATTGGCCACTCCTATCGGATTATCGAGATTAATAATGCCGCTCAGAGAGGCCATATGGGCGCTTAAATCCCCCGCCACCTGCTCTAAGTCATCCAGGGATTCACTCATCAGGCGCACGGCAATGGCCTGATCCGTCACCGGCCCCTGGGTAAACTCTTTAACGGTAATACTGGCCTGATGCCAGCTGGCAAATTCACGGCGCAAATCCGCCACCAGCTGCTGCACTTTTGCTTCATCGTATTCACGCAAAATCAGCAGCGCCTGGCCGAATTTCACCACTCCGCGTTTGGGGATCTCATTGTAATAAATACGCGGATTGGAGTTACCGACATTTAACGCCACCTTATCGATCAGCGGGTATTTGCCAAGCACCCGGGTCATCTCCTGCATCACCTGGTTGGTATATTCGAGGGAAGAATTGGCCGGGGTATCGACATCAAGCAAAACCATGGCTTTTTCCGCCCTCGGAAACAGGCTGACCCCGACCTTGCCAAACAGGGACAACATACCCACCAGGCAAGCAATCGCCACTACCAGTACCAATAACCGGTAACGGATCAACACCGCCAGCCCTTTGCTGTAAACCCGTTCGGCAAAAATATTGGCGTAATGCTGCAGCGTTTTGATTTTTCCCGGTTTAAGCGAGAAAAACCGGCTGGCCAGTAAAGGGGTCAAGGTCAGGGCAATCACCAGGGACGCCAACAGCACCAGCACCACAGTTACCGGCATAGAGCGGATAAAATCACCGGTATTGCTGGCCAGCATCAACATAGGCAAAAACGCCAGCATAGTGGTAATGGTACCGCTGCTGATCGCCCAGCCAACCTTACTGGTACCGGCAGCGGCGGCCTGGCTTAAATTGCTGTTATTGCGTTTTTCCCGATGAATGCTTTCCGTGACCACTATGGCATTATCCACCAGGAGGCCAAGGGCGATAATCATGCCGACAATGGACATTTGCTGCAGACCGAAACCGCTAAAATCAAGCAAACCTATGGCGATCAGAAAAGACAGCGGTATCGCGGTGATCACCACCACAGACTCCCGGACGCCTAAAAACACCAGCGACATCAGCCCCACCAGCAACAGACCCTGCCACAGGTTATCGAAGAAACCGTCTACCCGGGCGCTGACACTGTCGGCCTGCTCGAAGATCACTTCCAGCTGCATATTTTCCGGCAACTGCTGCCTGAACAATTCGGCTTCTTTGCGTACCTGCTCGGTAAGGTTAAAAATATTGGTATTTTCCCTTTGCTGCAGGGTGACAAAAATCACCGGTTTTTTCTGGAAGTAGGCCAGGTAGCTGGGCTCCCGGCTGGCAAAACTCACCCTGGCGACATCTTTAAGGCGCAAGACAAAATCTTCATTGGCCAACACTATGGTATCGGACAACTGCTGCAACTGTTCAAAATTTCCGCTGGCTTTGACATTAAAACGCCGGTTATTGCCGTCGACAAACCCCGGGGTGATATTCACCGCCCGCCCTTTAAGGATGTTGTTGATGTCGGTGACGCTGATACCGTAGTGCTTGAGCAGATTAAGGTTGATATCCACCGCGACGATTTGCTGAGGATAACCCCAAATATCCGCCTGGCGCACTGTGGTGATGGCTTCCAGCCTTTTCTCCAGCTGCTTGGCATGGAACTCCATGGTTTTATAATCTAACGGCTCGCTCCACAGCGCCAGCTGCATCACGGCGACACTGTTGGGAGTAGCTTTTAAAACCAGGACATCCTGCACCCCAGCGGGTAAATTGGGCTTAACGGTAGAGACCGCCCTTTTGACTTTGTTAAAGGCGGCATCGGCATCTGTGCCGTAAAGAAAAGTCACTTCGATACGGGCGCCGCCGTCTTTGATCTGGGATTCGATTTTTTTGATGTTTTCAATATCGGAAAACTCTTCTTCCAGCGGATCCACCACCAGAGTTTCGACATCCTTGGGGGAAGCGCCGGGATAAATGATTTCCAGCAAGGTGATGGGAATTTCAAACTGGGGATCTTCCGAGCGCGGCATATTAAAATAAGACACCAGCCCCACCAGCACCATAAGCACGACGACCGTGAAAGTAAACTGGGCATTTTTTATCGCGGCAAAAGGTAAATTCATAACTTAGCGGCCACTGACGCTGAGGTGTTGCCAGCCCCGGATAATAATATTAAGCGGCTGATCAAACTCATTGGCCAGCAGGTAAACATAGCTGTTGTCCAGGGAGAGAATATCAAAAGCCTGCTGAACATATTGTGCCTGCTCAGCCGGGCTGACCATCACCAGGGCTTTGCCGGCATCATCAACGGCAATCAGCGCCTCTATGGGAATACGGTAAACCGATTGCCCGGCTGAAATACGGATAAGCACCTCGACGATTTGTCCGGCTGCAACCCCTTTGGCCAGGGAAAGCTCCGGCAGCAAGATCTCGATCATAAATAACTGTCCCCGGGTATTGGCAATGGCAGGCACCTTAGTGATCACCCCCTCGACTTCTCCCAGGCGCTCCAGCACCACACTGACCTTTTGCCCGACACTCACCCGGCTGACTTCGGCGCCGGTAAGGGCAACCTTGGCAATCCAGTTATTCTTTAATGCCGCCACCTCCAACACCTGGGTGCCGGGGGACTGCAACTCTCCCAATTCGGTATGGCGGGCCAGGACTACACCGTCAAACGGCGCCGCGATTCGCGCTTTCTCCAGATTGTAATAGGCGACTTTATATCTTGCCCGGGTAGTTTCTACCCGGGTTTCGGCGTTGTCGAGTTCCTGCTCAAAAGTGAGCTTTTTTTCCGCCAGCTGTTTGATACGCCTGACATCGCGTTTCGCCTGCAACAACTCGGCATAACTGGCATTTTTTTCTTCGATTAGCTCGTCGGTTTCCAGCGCCGCCAATAACTGCTCCGCTTTAAAGATATCCCCCTCATCCACCGTTAGCCGGGTCAGGTAACCCGAACTTTTAAAAGACAGGTTTAAAGTACGCTTAAAATCTAACTTGCCGGTGCGGCGGATTTCATCAAAGTAAGGCTCGACATACACTTCTTTGGCGTCATAACCCTGAGCCGATGCAGGAGCATTTTGTGCAGATGCCAGGGAAGTAAAGCTCCCCGCCAATAACAAGAAAAACAGTTTAACGAACAAAAGCTTAGCCGCTAAATTTTGCAGGAGGTCAGGTTTCATCGACTTGAATATCTTAATATGAATCAGCTAAAAAGATTATAGCGCTTACTCTAGGCCTGTTAATAGTGAAAGTACATCTTTTTTAATCAAGTACTTAGCTTTAGATTTATCTAAATCGCCCCAACCGCCGTTTTCAAGGCAAACAGGGTAAAGCAGACAAATAGAATAATTTTTCAGCACTTGATAAAAAAAAATCAAGTTTTCACCGAGTTTGCTAGACAAGTTTGCCCATAAGCTATAGTATTTGCGCGCTGAAAAGCCAAAGTGAATGCACCCTTAGCTCAGCTGGATAGAGCGCTGCCCTCCGGAGGCAGAGGTCGCAGGTTCGACTCCTGCAGGGTGCGCCATTTTGCTCGACTCTTTTCCCCCATTAAGCAAATCATCAAAACATAGCAAACTTTCAAGCAGTGAAGTTTTCAGTAGTAACGGCTAGTAAGAAACTATCGCCACAGCGCTATTTATTTACTTAGCTGTCGAAAAATAATCATCAACCTCGCCACAAACAAAGCTTACTCGACCTTTTCCCGCAGAAACTCAATAACACGCTTATGGCGCATTTTCACCGCCGAAAGTTTCATTTCACAGACATCGGCGATTTCCTGAAACTCTAAACCGGTGCGGTAGCGCAACAACATGATATTGCGGTCGATAAAGGATAAGTTGACCATAAGCGCCGATATTGCACTGGCTAAATCTTCACATTGAGGCGTTTCGGCAATGGCGCTTTCCAGGTAGTCGTCGCCGTCCTGATACATGTCCCAGCGCCGATCCCGGATCTTGTTGATACATTCGTTATGGGCAATTTTGAACAGCCAGACCTTAAAAGACACCAACCACTTAAAACCCTTAAGATGGGTCAGTGCCTTAATAATGGTTTCTTGCACGACATCTTCTGCATCAGACTGATTATTCAGTAATTTTGCGCAGTAACCTTTCAGTACCGGCAAATACGGCGTGATCAGCTGCTGAAAAAAGCGCGTGTCATAAGGCAAGCTTTCCTGCACTAAGGCAACAAGCTGACGTTCATTAAAACTGGTCAAAGTTTATTTTGCCCTTGAGTTACTTTTTAGTGACTTTATTGGCCAGTAAAAAGGTATTGGGCACAGTGACTATCGCCTCTTCTTCTGCCATCACTTTGCTGGCAACACTGCCGATGGCAACCAAAGCCCCTTTGATATCATTCACCTCGATATTATCGCCTACCTGATACATTTCCCGTAAATAGACACCGGCAACAATCTCCTGCGCCATCGACTTAGTGCCTATGCCTAAGGAAATAGCGGCAGCCAGACCGACACTGGCAATAATGACGGAAATAATGTTATTAAGCAGCGAAACATCAATATCAAGCTGGGTAATAGATAAAGACATGGTAATAACGATAATAATGCCGCGGCAAACTTCGGCAACCGAGCGGCCATAGTCGACACCGGTATTTTTGGCCGCTATTTTCACGCCGTTAAAGACGATTTGTGCAACAAAGAAGCCAGATAACAGTACCGCCAGGGCGGCCAGCAACTTAGGCAGGAATAAGGTCAGGGTATCAATTAAACCGGACAACATTTTCAGGCCGACAATGTCTAATGCCGCCAGTAAAAAAATCAATAAGATAAAAGTAGAAATAATGCCTGCCACCACCTGGCTGCCGCTGACCTTAAGATCCATTTTTTGCAGCAGCTGATCCAGGCCAAGTTTGTCGACAAAAGTATTAAAGCCAATTTTGATCAGAAACTTATTCAACAAACGTTTGATCAAATTTGAAATAAACCAGCCAACCAGCAGGAATAAAATGGCAACGATCAAATCCGGTAAAAAAGGTGGCCACCTTATGCCAGACGGCCATTAACCCGGAATAGGTTTTTTCGGTAATGTTTTCAGTATCCATTATTTGCTCCTGTTGTCGGCCATGTGTTTAAAAACCGGCTTTAATATCTTGATAAATATGCTGACAAAAACCACCCAAATTGACGCCATGCCCAGGGCAAGCAGATCTTTACTGCCTTGCTGGACATTAACTGTGGTGACAGCACGTTTAAATAATTCATCATCTGAAACGTTAAACATTTGCTCAGGCTCGTTTTCCAGCCCTTGTGTGATGCTCTTTTCAATATCTTTCATCTTACCCTCCGCCAACAAAGCTCCAGCGCTTTATTCATTAACGCTCACTCACGAAAAAAGTCACAAATTTTTATTTTTGCCTTTTATTCTTGTTTTAGTTCGGGCTTATGACTGCCCGATCGGAAAGTTTATTATTTTACGTTAATTGACTGTCTTTTTTGACTATTTTTTGCCTCCAGTAGCAGTAAAAAGCAGCGGTTAATTTTTATTTTCATTTAAGGTAAAAAATTTGTGACTTTTGGTTTTTATCTCCGTTATAGAAGCATCAACAAATAAAAATGACTTTTACCAAACAGGAAATCTCTCAATGAAAATATTTAACATCACCTTACTGGCTGCCTTGATCAGCACTCCTTTAGCCGCGGAAACTTTGGATGAAACTTGGCAGGTCGGTGTATTTGGCGATTACATCAAATCAAGCACCAATAAAGAGAACAAAAACAGCTGGCAGCAAATTGAAGCCGGTAAGTCTGTCGGTGTCGATCTGCACAAAATCATCAATGATTACTGGAATGTGCGTTTTGAATTAGCAAGAAGCCGCTACGATATTGAAAACGGCAACGACAAAACTTACGGCTACCGTTACGGCGCCGATGCCGTCTATAAGTTGCCGGAAAGCGATCTGTATTTATTTTCGGGTATTAAACGCTTCAACAATACCAGAAGTTATAACGCCCTGAATGTCGGTGCCGGTTACGGCTTTCAGGTAAATGAACGTTTCTCTGTATATACCGAAGCGGCCATCTATAAAGATGTTAATTACGGTTATGTCGATCAGGGCTTTAAGTTAGGCCTTAAATACAGCTTTGGCGCAGAGCAGCAAAGACCGGTATCAAACCGGGCCGACAACAGCGCCAAGCCGGCAATACAGCCGGTGGCCGTTACAGAAGCAACCCCTGTTGATAGCGACAACGACGGCATCAGTGATGATAAAGATCGCTGCGCCCATACCCCGGCTACCGTAAAGGTAGACTCTACCGGCTGTACTTTGTATGCCGAGCATGAAGTGGCCATTACCTTAAATGTGGCTTTTGCCAATAACAGCGCCAAAGTAAAACCGGCATTAATTGATGATATTCAACGCCTGGCCGACTTTATGAAGGAATACAGCGATACCCAGGTTGTGATTGAAGGCCATAGCTCGGCTACCGGTGCTGCCCAATATAACCTGGCGCTGTCGCAAAATCGGGCCGAAGCGGTAAAAGATATTTTGATCAACAAATTCAATATCAAAGCAAGCCGTTTATCAGCCAAAGGTTACGGCCAGACACAGTTGCTATCAAACGGCAACAGCGCAAAAGATCACAGCCTGAATCGCCGCGTAGTGGCAAAAATTGAGGCAACGACAAAGAAAGTTGTTCACAAAGGTTAATAAGTCGGCAGCTTTACTAAAGTGCTAACGCTTTATTAAATGTATAGACAAGTACCCGGGTGAAACGTAAACGCATGCCTCACCCGGTGTTACTTGTTCATCGCTTATTGCTGGTGAGGGACCTTGATAAACGAGCTAAATTTAATGCGTAACAGCCAATAGCCGGAAAACAGCAGCACCAGAATAACCGGGATTGCCAGCAATTCAATTTTACGGACAGGGTCAGGAAATAATTTTGCCTGCCCCAGAAAAAAGGATGCCGTAGCCATAAACATGGGAAAACACATGCGCCACACATGTCGAATGATGCGCTGCCTGCCAGTAACACCACCACAATAAATCATACGAAAGTCTAAAAGTACGGCCAGGCTGGCAACACCACCAAAGAAGTAAAAAATTGCCGGAGCAAAACCGTGCAACTTGCCGGTTTCACTGTGCGCCGCCTGAATGCCAAAGGTAAAATACATAATAGCCACCGCCATTACCGTCACCAGGGCAAGTTGTTCAAAATAACCACTGCTGCCCGCCTTACGCTTGATTGTCACCCAGGAAGTAGCCAGCAGATAACAAATAAAAACACCGTTGAGCAAAGATAAAAAAATGGTTCTGGTATAGGCAACATAAACAGAAGTAAGCCCTAATATCAGCATGGCGATTAAAAAGCTATTACCCGCAACTTTATGTGCCGGGGAATACTTGGGTAAAACAAATACCATAAATCCGGCTAAAATCCCGATAGAACCGGCCAAAAGGTGAATAAGTACTAAGGGTGGGAATGTCATATTTATCTCTCTTTATTAAACCAGCTTTTTAGGGCTGCTTGTTGATGCCATTGTTCGTTGCTCCTATGGTGGAATAGCAGTTGGCATGCCAACCTTTAATCTTTTGTTATTAAAGGGAAATAACTACAAGCCGTTTAAACTACACGGATGATGTCCCAAATTTGGGAAGAGAAGATGATTGAAAATCCTGATAATGGGAAAGCTAAAAGCAGGTGTTATGCATTTATTGGCGGGTGTAAAAATATTTGTGCTCTGCCACTAAATAAGGCCGATGAGACATTCTCAGTATTTAATGCTCTCAATACTTTAAAGCCACTGCAGCTGGTGGTTAGATGCAGCGGCTATACCCTTTATTTATCGACTGACCGGCTTACGCCAGCCTGTTGAGGGGTGAGGATAATTTCATCCTGATTAATGACGATACTGACCTTTTTCCCGATGGCAAAACCGGCCTGCCTCAGCCATTTTCCCTTAAATCAAATTTAGGGATGTCCTTTTTACTTTATACTGACCTTTTTCCCGATGGCAAAACCGGCCTGCCTCAGCCATTTTCCCTTAAATCAAATTTAGGGATGTCCTTTTTACTTTTTCCTTTCTACTTTTTTTGCCGATCGCGGGCTGGGCCATGATGTTCACGTATCACTTTCGTCATAGAATCTTATGATATACATGACCCTCTGGGTTATAGTGTGGTTAATTCTTACTTTTTATATTTTTCTTTAATATCATCAAAGCAAGCATCAAGATAGAACCACCAATAAATACAAGATAATACCATGGGAACAATCCTCAACTCACCGAAATTTATAGATAAAAAGTAGCTTAAAGTATCAGGAATTAAAGTGAATAACCAACATATGGAAAAAGTTAGGTAGAATAAACGACTTTCATTCGCGACTAACTTTATATAATGGTAATTCTTGATAACTAAGAGTGCCGCTATGTAGATAACGACCAGCAAAGCAATGTTAACCTCTAATATCAGGTACATAGACACTACGCAAGTGAACGGCAACAATGCAAAACCTGGGTTCATCGCATAGGGATTATCAATAAATTTCAGATATTTACCTGACATTGTTTTTCATCTCCAACATAACCTGTCTCGACATAACTAGTCACAAAATTAACTGTATTTGAGTATGAGTTGACAATAACTGATGCCGGCAATCTATACGGAGTTGGTAGAACATCGACGAGCTTAGGACCGACATAAAATTGGAACATTGAATCGTGGCCAAGTTTAGCAAAATCAAAACTTGCCATCGAGCCATCATCTATTTTCAAACCTACTTCGACAAGACCAGCACCATAACCTGCAGCACCTGGCTTACCTACAACAACCAGTGAGCCCCTCATAATCACTATAAATTCAGCCCCCGGCAACACAATCATAGTCCCATATTTAAAGGTTTTATTGGCTGAATCATCTAAGAACTTGTTGTGGCTTCTTTTTTCTAGCTTGTCTAGCGTTGCTCTATCATTATTCCTGGCGACACTACCATAGTGATTAAGTATTGCCTGAAATGTTGCTGTCATAGCCCCGTTAGCAAACTTACCGCCAGAAATCTTAGATGCCGTTCCTGCAATAGCGGCACTGATAATGGGTCCACCGACAACATTTTCCGGGGTAACATTGTCGAGCAAGGGGGTACCAGCACCTTTAGTCACGCCGGCAGCGAAGAAACCATGGCCAAACTTACCTCCTTGCAGAGCTGCTGAAATCCCGCCGGTAATTGCATAGGCGATGATTTGCGCCGCTACCTGTCCCGAGGTCAACAGGTTATGTCCGCCAAAGGAATGTAACTAAGATAGCATGGCTTCTTCCGCAACAGAACTGCCAGCATCGGCACAATTAATTTTGTTCCTCAAGCATCCATGCGGTTAGGTGGTAAACTACTTTTAGCCTCTGAAGCCCTCCAGGAATCCAGAATACCGCTAAAAAACAGGGACGGGATAATAGCTTTTTTAATAAAAAAATAAACAATAAATATACTAGAGGCTAACTTATATGCGCTAGTTTTATGAGATATATCATGCTTAATGCAAGCATGATTAACGTATTCTTCCCCCCGGTGTGCTCCCCGGAACACTATAGATAGCATAACAGAACCGCCAAACTCCCTTTTATGCATAAGCAAACCTTTCCTTTGCGAATAATCAATATTTGTCTAATTTATCGCTAGAAAACATCAGCTCAGACCAGTAAGATGTGACGCAGATGTATCCCTATCCATTTTGATAGCAGATTATAGGAATTTATATGTTATATGCTGAAATTACCGGCTGGGGTAAGTGCTTACCTCCGGCAACGTTAACCAATGATGATCTTTCAACGTTTGTCGATACCAGTGACGAGTGGATCACCACCCGCACCGGCATTAAATCTCGCCGGATTTCACATGTAAATACCGCCCATTTGGCCTCGGTTGCCGCCCAGCGTGCCATGGCCGCCGCCGGTGTCAGCGCCGATGAAATCGATATGATAGTCGTGGCCACTTCCTGCCCGGATACCATAGTGCCCAATACCGCTTCCATGGTGCAAAAAATGATCGGAGCAAACAATGCCGCCGCCGCCGATATGACCGCCGCCTGTACCGGGTTTTTATATGCCCTGCAAAGCGCTACCGCCCAGGTACGGGTCGGCGCCGTTAAAAAAGCCATCGTCATAGGTGCAGAGCGCATGAGCTGGTTTATTAACTGGTCGCGCCGGGAAACCGCGGTATTGTTTGGCGACGGTGCCGGCGCTGTGGTGATTGAAGCCAGCGAAGAAAAACTCGGTTTGGTCAATGCCAAACTCGGTTGCGATACCGAAGCCAGGGATGTTTTAGAAATCCGCGGTTTCGGCACCGACATGGACCGTTACGAAAATGCCCCGACCGCATTAGACGTACATTTTATCGGTAAAGATATTTTCCGCCGCGCGGTAAAAGGCATGGGCACGGCAGCACAGAACGTACTTCAGCAAGCAGAGCTAAGTGTCGACGACATTAATTTGCTGGTACCGCATCAGGCCAACTTACGCATTATCGCCGCGCTGCAAAAGCAGTTCGAACTCAGCGACGACCAGGTGATGGTGAATATCGAAAAATACGGCAATACTTCTGCCGCGACGGTACCAATCGCCTTGTGTGAAGCCCTGGAAAACGGCCGCATCAAACCCGGCGATAATATTATGACCGCCGCTTTTGGCGCCGGGCTGACCTGGGGTGCGGGCTATATCAAGTGGGGACAAAGAGTCACCCCGATCGCCACCAGTGATGCCGAATTACCGGCAAGTGACGCCACGGCAAAAGAACTGCTGTCGGTTGCGATCAAACACTGCCTGAACCAGGAGTCTTAACCGGTAATTTTAACGGTTTACCCAATAAGGGCACACCAGGCCAGCACAGGTATTCAATGCCGGTGCTGGCTTTTTATTTGCTAAAAAAACCTTTATTATAAATAGTCTTATCCAGCAACTTTTACACTGTCGAAAACCCTGGCCGGCAATTCAAAGGATCGTTTTTATGTCTCACGCTACCTCGGCACCTGCCACCCCCCAACTTAATGCCCTGCAATTAAACTCGGTCACCTTGCTGGGCAATTTAGTCAACAAACCCGAGATCCGCTATCTGGCAAACCCGGTACAGGCCATTACCGAGTTAACCCTGGCCACCCATAGTAAATGGCTGGATAAAAAAACCAACACACAAAAAGAGTGGACCAGTTTCCACCATATTAAGGTGATTGGCGAAGTGGTCGAACAGGTGATCGCCCGCGCCCAAAAAGGTGATATTCTGCTGGTACAGGGTTATCTGGCCAGCCATGACTACGCCCCGAAAGAAACCGTAAACGCCACCTTTATCCAGGCATTTGCCAAAGGTTACACCCAGGAGATCAATCAGGTCCATTGCAGCGCAACCTTAGCGGCCCCCCTTGCCCTGGTCACTACGGAAAACAATAAAACCCTGGCACATGCCGAAATATCAATTTTCTTTGAAACCCCATCGACAAGCGGTAAAAAACCGAAACAAGTTAACCTTACCCGCCCGCTCCATATCTGGGGAAAACAGGCGTTATACCTGAGCGAGCATGCCGCCCCGGGTGATACCCTGTTAATTGAAGGCAAGTTAAATTACCTCAATGATCTTGATAAATCTCAATTTATTGATGGTAAACATATACAGTTGATAAAAAAACCAGCAATTAACTATTGATTTTTTGCTCAAAATGCTGGATTTTTACACAGATGGCCAATAACTAAAAGTAAAAATGGCCGACGAATAATAAGGATCAGTCCGGCATTATGGTTTATATATTCAAGTGGTGTTTTTCCAGGGTCTTAACCCCCGCCAAACGGCTTATGGTATTATTTGCCTGCAGCTACCATATCCAGGGGTTTAGCGCGAACAGTTCAATCCCGGATATTTCCCTGCTCGCCAGTCAAAAAACCTTTCTGCTCCTGGCTCTGTCTTTACTGCTTATTTTCTTGTTAGTCCGTTACCGCAGAAACCGTTATGGCCTTTCTTGTCTGCCGGGAAAACAATACGCCTATCTGGAGATCAGTAAATCCAAACAGCAGATAGGCCTGTATCGCCGCCATCAAACCAACACCGATACCGTGCTTAATATCAGCGATGTGATCAGCAGTAAAATCATGCTCAACGACAAGCTGGTCAACCTGATCACCCAAGAGCAGGCTGATACTTTTACTGCCGAGCAGGAAAAACAGCTGCAGGCAAATTTTGCCCGCATACAAAGTGAAAAAATGCTCGATGGCCAGCTGCGAAAAGTCCATTTAGTATTGACCGACAAACAACATAAAAGATATGCGATTTGCCTTTACCTCAGGTCCGGAAATAAACGCTTAACCCACACCCGTTACCGGGATGTCGTCGAAGATATTCTTGACTGGTGCCGGTTATTATCTTCACAAATCAACCGCTATCATTGCCAAGAAGCGCAAACACCATCGGCAGGAAAAAATTCTCCGCCACAGCAAGAGATCAGTCCCGCTCAGCAACAAAAGGAAAAATCACCTCAGGAACAAGAGAGCCGCCAGCATAACAGCAACAGCGAATTTCTCGCCTCCCTGGAGAAATTGGCAAAACTCAGGCAACAAGGCCTGCTCTCTGAAAGTGAGTTTGTCCTGGCCAAAAAAAAACTGCTGGCACCGGCTGAAGATAAACTCAATTAACAAAGTTGCACCGCGACAATAACCGGGTATCATAGCGCCCCGGTATTATTTATTTTTCACAAAGAAGTAAGAGTTGCAATTGTGTCATCAGGTTTAAAGTACAGTTTGCTCACCCTGGTGATAGTGTTAACCGCCCTTGTCGGCAGCAATACCGTCACCCTGGCCGACCTTAGCCATTTAAACCCCGCCAGCTGGGGACAATACCTGATCGATCAACAAGTACTCCCCCAAGGACCGGCGGGCATAATCACCTTGTTTCTCTTTTTAAGCATTACCACCGCCATAGGTTTACCCAGGCAAGTGGCTGCTTTTGTCAGCGGCTACAGTTTTGGCGCTCTTTTTGGCGCCGTGCTCGCCACCCTGGCGGCGACCATAGGCTGCCTACTGACCTTTACCGTCTCCAGGCATTTGCTCAGCCATAAGGTAAGCGCCAAATACCCAAAACAGATCAGCAAAATCTCTGCCTTTATCGAACAGCAGACCCTGGCCAAAACCATCATTATCCGCTTATTGCCGCTGGGCAGTAATTTGATGACCAATATCCTGGCAGGCGTTACCCGGGTATCCGCCAAACCTTATGTGCTGGGCTCTTTGCTCGGTTTTATTCCTCAGATGCTGATTTTCTCTTTTGCCGGCAGCGGCGTGAAACTGGCAGACGAGCAGCAGCTATATGTCACCGTAGGCTTGTTCTTAACTATCGCCCTGATCGGCGGATACCTGGTACGGCAATCATCACTGGCTAAATTAGCGATAAAGCCCAAAGAAGAGACCGGATAAGCTTAAAAGATTTGCTACCGGCAATCACCAAAAGCAGCAGCCGGGTAAACGCAAATGCCTTGCTTTTAGAGACAACAAAGGGGCCCGAAAGCCCCTTTGTTTATTACCTTTACTGCCGAATTATTTCAGCGCCAGCAGGTATTTTGTCAGCTTGTGATAATCTGCTTCGAAATTATCGCGGTCAAGCTCCTGGTTATTGATGCGGTATTTACCATTGATAATAATGGTAGGTACGCCGGTCAAAGCGCCTTTTTGCGAGAAATAATCCTGGTTTTTCTTCATCTGCTTCGCTTTGCTGTTTACGCTGAAGCTTTTGAAGATCTTATCGAATTCTTCACCGTCAGCACCTTGTAACACAAAGATATTACGCAGGTCTTTTTCCGAAGTGATCACCGCGCGTTGTACCTGGATATAATTGAAAATCGCGGCAACAACTTTCTCTTCCAGACCCATCTGCTGAGCCGTAACAACCGCCTTGCTTAGCATAGCCTGGATTTTAGGCGAAGCCGCACGCAGGAAGTCTACATGGTTACGCTCGAACGGCACCCCTTCAGGTAACTGCTTTTTCACCTTGGCAAAAAACGGTTCAAACTTAAGACAGTGAGGACAGTAGAAGGAAAAGTACTCTCTGACTTCCGGTTTCGTCGAGGCTTTTTCACTGACCTTGGTATACTGCTTACCCTCTTCAAACTCGGCACATGACGCCATAAAAGGGATAAACATTAACATTATTAAACTGATTACTTTTTTCATTATTCTCATTTTCCTTAAATGAACATCATCTGGCCTTAGGTTTGGCCCTACATCCCCGGCACTAAACTCAGCGGCGGTTGCTGCAACATAGAAAACTGCTCTTTTAGCATTAAAATCTGCTGTTCCCAGTATTTCTCGGTATTAAACCAGGGGAAATTACGCGGGAAGGCAGGGTCTTGCCAACGCTTACACAACCAGGCCATATAATTAACGATACGCATGGTGCGTAATGATTCTATCAAGACAAGCTGGTCAGTTTCAAATGTAAAAAACTCTTCATAGCCCATCAACATAGTATCTAATTGTAACAATTGTTGTTGCCTGTCCCCGGATAACATCATCCACAGATCCTGGATTGCAGGGCCGCTGCGGCAATCATCAAGGTCGACAAAATGCGGGCCGTCATCGGTCCACAAAATATTACCGGCATGGCAATCGCCGTGCAGCCGTATTTCATTGGTCGGCTGATACTGCTCGTCCGCCAGCGCCACTACCTGATCTAAAATGGTAAAAAAGGCATTACTTAAGGTATCGGGCACAAAGCCGGAATTGAAAATGACCTGCTTTGCCTGGTGCAGAAACTCTTCGCTGTTAAAGCCTGGCCGGGACTCGAACGGCTGTTGCGCCCCCCGGGCATGGATACGGCCGACAAAACGTCCCATCCACTCCAACTGGTCGAGGTTATCCACTTCAAAGATACGCCCGCCCCGGCAGGGGTAAACGGCAAAATGATAGCCCTTAAAGTCAAACAGGCTTTCGCCGTCTCGTTTTAGCGGCGCCACCACAGGCAACTCGTCCTCGGCCAACTCAAAGCCAAAGGCATGCTCTTCGCGGATCTGGGTTTCACTCCAGCGCTGCGGCCGGTAAAACTTGGTCACATATTTTGTTTTTTGTTCATCATGAAACTGATAAACGCGGTTTTCGTAGCTGTTCAGGGGCAGCAAACCGCTGTCGGGATAAAAACCGACACTCTCCAGACCGTCAAGGATCAGGTCCGGAGACAGGGTAGTAAAATCAAATACAGACATTAACGTTTATTAAAAAAGCGACTTTGTTGCTCTAGCTTAACATCACTGTCTGTTGAAATCTGCTCTACCACAAAGGAAATATCAGTAATAAACCCGGATAATTCATAGGGATCAACGGCAATGCTGATCGGCAAGGTATAAACATTTGCCGCTTTTACCGTCACTTCCTGATCCCCTATCCACTTGGCATTGGGGATACCCTTAACCGTTAACCGGTAAACATTGTCGGTTTGTGACTTATTGAGGATCTTCAGGGTATACACATTTTCCACTTCGCCGCGAATGTTTTCCCGGGCCAGGGCATTACGGTCGCGGATAATATCTAACGACACCGGCACCCGGTTGACAATTTCCATCACCAGCAAGCTGCTCATGATCACCAGCACTACCGCATAACCGATCAGTTTCGAGCGCACCAGATGCACCTTTTTCCCTTCCAGTTCATGCTCCGTGGTATAACGGATCAAGCCTTTGGCATAATTCATTTTTTCCATCACACCGTCACAGGCATCAACACAGGCGCCGCAGTTAATACATTCGTATTGCAGGCCGTTGCGGATATCGATACCCGTCGGGCACACCTGCACACATAAGTTACAGTCGATACAATCCCCTAAGCCCAGTTTTTTCGGATCTTGCTTACGGGAGCGGGCGCCGCGGTTTTCACCGCGCTTGGCATCATAAGAAACGGTAACCGTATCCTTATCAAACATCGCCGACTGGAAACGGGAATAAGGGCACATATGCAGACACATGATCTCCCGCATCCAACCGGCATTACCATAGGTACAAAAAGCGAAAAACCAGACGCAGGAGGCAGCGGCAAAGGAAGCATTAAAGGTAAAGAAATCGACAAATATTTCCTGCATAGGCACGAAATAACCGACAAAGGTCAACGCGGTTAATACCGAAAAACCCAGCCAGCAAAAATGTTTCAGTGCCTTGCGCCAGAACTTGTTGAAGTCCATTTTCTGGCTGTCGAGCTTTTTACGCTGGTTGGCGCTGCCTTCAATTTTTTCTTCAAACCAGATAAAGATAAAGGTCCATACGGTTTGCGGACAGAGGTATCCGCACCACACCCGGCCCATAAAAGTGGTGACAAAAAACAGCAAAAACGCACTTAAGATAAATAACCAGGCAAGTAAGGTCAGATCCTGCGGCCACAGGGTCAGCCCCCACAGGGTGAAGCGCTGCTCCATAATATCAAATAAGATCGCCTGATGGCCGTTATATTGCAACCAGGGCAATAGGGCAAACGCCGCCAAAAAGAAAAAATTCATTTTTTGCCGCAATTGCTGGAAAAAGCCGGTAACTTTGCGAACGTAGATCTGATCCCTGGGTTTGTAATTTTCGCTGCCGCTGTGTTTGGCCGGATGTATCTTGATATTCTTTACCGGAATATGCATGGAGACATCTTTTTGCTTTTCATCTGGTTTCACGATAAATCCTTGAAAGTCGGGAAGGTACGAAAACATGGGATTACTGGTCTATTGCCGCAATAACCCTATACTTAATTAAGATAATGTATTCTTAATGAAAATTGATTATCCTGTCCTCAGGGCCGCATTATATTACATGCTATGAAAAAATTATTGATCTTAATCGTCGCCGGAGCATTATTTTTACATTTTAATCCACAACCCGATGTGGAGGCCTGGTATCAGCAGCAGAAAGCTATGGTGATGGAAGTTTTTTCTAAGGGAACAGACACTAAGGTAAGATTAAAGGCGACAAAAATTTATGATGATCTCCAGCCGCAATTTTACAGTTTCTCCCCGGATGAACTCACTTATTTGCAGCAAATCACCGCCAACCGGGAAGCGATCAAATCTTTCTATGAGGATTATTGCCAAAACCACCAGGACAATCCCAAACTGCACCCGAGCAACCTGACCAAGATTTGCAAAACCGTTTATAACTACGAAGCGTTTTTATAATTTTACTTTCTGATAAAAATCAGCGCCTTTTGCTTATTGGTGACATCGCTGCCCCTTAAACCGCCATTAAAAACCGGTTTCGGGGTATTGCCGTCCCAGTCTTCCAGCGCAGGCATCACCGGGAAGCCGTTGCCTGTGGTGTAGTCATATAATGAGCTGTCGTCGTAGCTCATTCTGGCATAGTTCACTCCTGCCACCAGGTTGTGCTCACGACCGAACAAGGTAAAATCACCGCTGATATAGGCATCGAACAAGTCATGCTTATCATCGAGATCATATTCGCTGGCGTAACCCATCAAACCTAAAACTGTGGTTTTATCCGGCGTTCCGTGAACATAAAAAAGTTCGGTATCTTCATCCGTGGTTTTATGGGAATAAGTGGCACGCAGACACCAGTTATTATCGAAATAATGGCTCAATTCAACGACGGTATTGTTTTTCTCCACCTGCCAGTTAGACCAGTCGGCAGAAGTATTGGTGGAAACATCAAAGTCGGTGGCGCTGCCGTCGGTATAAAATAGCGGATTGGCGCCCCAGTTATTGCCTGTGGCATCGTTATTAATGTAACTGTGGCTGAGCGACAAATAAGTATTTTCGGTTAAATCAGTGCCGACAAAGGCATAGGCGAGACTTTTGTCCTGCTCATATCTGTCTAGATATGAATCGCCCTTTTGCTTGACCACAACAAAGCGGGCATTGATGTTTTCCGTCAGCGGCGTTGAAATATCCGCTTGCAAACGTTTCTTGCCCCACGACCCCAAAGTCGTGGCGATAGCCACTTCTTTATTTTCCTTGGCGCATTTGCGGATAAAGTTAATGATGGCTGAGGGTTACCCACCCCGGTCATCAAGCCGTTTGCCCCGCGGATCACCTCTACCCTTTCATAGATAGCGGTATCTTCATCGGCATGGTTGTTGCCGGAGGTCAGCAGCAGGCCGACACCGTCAACCTGAAAGTTGGTAATATCAAAGCCCCGGGCGGTGTAATAGGTGCGGCCGGTTTCTATACGTTCAACATTAACGCCGGTAGCCGAGTCAAGTGCGGAGTTAATATCGGTAAGCTGATAATCCTGCATTTGCGCACTGGTGACAACAAAAACCGATTGCGGTATCTCGATAATGGAAAGATCCAGGCGCGATGCGCCACTGAATTCATGGGCACCATAACCGTCGATATAAGTTCCTTTTACTTCAATCTTTTCAATGTCGTTTTGCTCAGCCTTTACTACCGGAGCCAATACCGGGGTAAATAAAATAGAAAGAGTAATGATATTCAACTTGAACTTGTTCACTTTGCAGCCTTGTTTATGTTGGTCTTGAAGAAATAAGGTGCCGTTATGATAGTGAAACCTTACCAAGGTGCAAATGATAACGATTTGCATTTGCGTGCTGATAGTGAATAATACTCTTTTTATGCCTGTGGCTAACACGCACATCAAGCAGGGAAGCAAAAAATCGCTAAGGAAAGGCTTATTGCCTGAAAATATCTTTCCAAGTTTTTCTATTGGCTCACAGCTTCTGATTTAAGTCATTAAAATAAAGCAGATCAATTAGATCTCTCAATTACGACTTTTGCCTGAGCGGGTTCGAATAAAGTTATTTACTCAACTAAACTTGGTTTTTAACTATTGTCCGGCCGAGACCTATGACCCAAAAAACATTCAATAGAGCTTTTCAGGAAGTCCATAGCCATTTATTAGAAAGTCCGGCAGGATTCATTCCTGAATTTCAACATAAGCTACTCGATAATGTCATTTGGATTTACCTTATCGCCTTTATACCTGCCGTTATCGGTTCATTGACAAGAATAACGACAACCGGCTGGCTTCCTGTTTACCTGCTGCATATCACCTTCCCAGCCCTGTTATTAACCATTTTTCTGTTAAAGAGTTTTGTACCTTACCACTGGAAAGTCATCGTACTAATAGCCATTTTTTATTTCATCAGCCTTGCAGGCATGGTCACTTTCGGTAACTTATCATCCTACAATGTTTTTTTCGGCTTAAGTGTCACGGTTTGCGTGATCTTTTTTTCATTGAAGGCATCACTTTGGCTGATAGCATTCATTATTCTGACCCAGTTATCTTTTGCCTATAGCTATGGGCAAACAGACAGCTTGATGATTAAAATCATCAGCCAAAACGCCCAAACCCTGGTTTGGATGAACCTGACTTCTTTTATTGCAGCCGTCGCCACTTCTTCCCTGGGCATAGGATGGCTGTATCATTCATTAAAAGCCTCACTTGAATCATTAAAAGTAAAAAATGAACAACTGGAGCAGGCTAAAGCTGAATTGACCCGGCTGGCAACCACAGATCCGCTGACGCAATTACCCAACCGCAGGGGATTGTTAAAGTTTTCCGAGAATGCCATGGCACAGTACCAGCGGCATCACCGGCCTTTTTGCGTACTCATGCTCGACATAGATCACTTCAAACAGGTCAATGATACCTTAGGTCATGAAGCCGGTGACAAGGTGCTGGCCGATGTCGCCCGGGTATTATCTTTACAGGTCAGAGAATATGAGATTGCTGCCCGCTTTGGCGGGGAAGAATTTGTATTGATCGCGATTGACAGCTCATTGCTTCAGGGAGAAAAAATAGCCGAACGGGTCAGAGCAGCCGTCGAAGAAAAAAATATTTCCTTTCAAAGTCAGTCACTTTCGGTAACCTGCAGCATAGGTATCAGCACTATAACCCCCGCCGATACATCATTTGAACAAGTACTTAAACGGGCCGATCTAGGAGTGTATCAAGCCAAAGCTAACGGTAGAAACCGGGTCGAGCTTTATGAAGATAACAGCAAGCAATAATTTACCGGGAAAGCTGTTCAACCTTTATTCCCCGGCTAAACGGGCCACTGCCTGTCCGGCAAGCTCCGACAAATCTTCACCGTCTTGCCGGTAATAATCGATAATGTCCTGTTTCATAGATTTTGCCCAGAACAACTGCAAATGTGTGGTGATCTTGGTCACTGCTTCCTGCTCGCTGGATTGAAAACAAATATTCGCCGCGATCTGATTGATCATTTTGATCAGATTGTTAACTTTTGCCGAGGGCATATTTTTTCCTTCTCTTCTTTGCTATTACTCAAGCGAAATAACTTTATTTTCATTAGCCGAGCGCACTGTTATAAACCACCTGCCGCCCCTGTCGGGCAAAACCTATCAGGTTTAAATTTCCCGCCCGGGCCAATTCTATCGCCTTACTGGTGGGGGCGGAAAATGTCACCAGGTGATTAATACCGCAGCTGATGGTCTTATACACCATTTCATAACTGGCACGGCTCGACGCCAGCACAACCCCCTGCCCGGCTGCTAAGTCGGTTTGTGCCAGGCCGCCGATTAATTTATCCAGGGCATTGTGACGGCCAACATCTTCACGCAGCAGCGCCAGCTCGCCGTCATTATGATAAAAGGCCGCACCGTGCACACCGCCCGATTGCCGGTTTAAATGTTGTTCACCGTTAAACCCGGCCACCGCCTTTTCTATCGACAAAAAATCCACCAGCGGCGCTTTGGGGAGGGCATCAGGCCGTTTAAAGGCTTGCGCCAGCGACTCCACCCCGCATAAACCGCAGCCGCTGGTACCCGCCAGGGTTCTGCGTTGCTGTTTCAGCCGGGTAAAAAAACGCGAGCTGATGGTTAAATAAATCTCTATGCCGTTTTCCCTGTGATAAATCTCGCAATCAAGTAAATCAGCCGCTTTGGTGATAATGCCCTCAGAAAGACTAAATCCGAGGGCAAAATCCACTAAATCCTGCGGTGTCGTCATCATCACCGCATGGGAGATGCCGTTATACACCAGCGCCACTGCTTCTTCGGTGATCACGGTATCCGCTTCTGTTTTATCAGCCGCTTCCCGGGCTCGAATCACCCGGTTAACGTGTTGTAGCGGTAGCTTGTTATCCTGGCCTTGACTTGTTTTATTCATCACCACAGTGTCGCAGCCTTAACTCGTTTTCGCTGCCGGGGCTTTCGCCGCAACCAAATGCGCCTGCTGTCTTTTGGAAAACTGCTTGTTGCGCTCTTGCCATTTCGACGGTGAAGTCACTTTTTCCACCTGTACCGCGGTGACCTTATACTCGGGACAGTTGGTCGCCCAGTCGGAATTATCCGTAGTCACCACGTTAGCGCCGCTTTCGGGATGATGGAAAGTGGTATACACCACTCCCGGTTGCATCCGATCGCTGATTTGCGCCTTAAGTACGGTATCACCGGCGCGGCTTTTAATGCCAAGCCAGTCACCTTCGTTGATCCCCCGCTCCTGGGCGTCATCGGGATGTATTTCCAGCACATCGCTGTCGTGCCACATTTGGTTATCTGTGCGCCGGGTCTGGGCGCCGACATTATACTGGGAGAGAATCCGCCCCGTGGTCAGCAATAACGGGAATTTACGGTTGGCTTTTTCCTCGGTCGCCACATATTCGGTAACGGCAAAGGTTGCCTTGCCGATAGGGAAGCTTTCCCGGTGCATTATCGGGGTACCGCCGGGCGCCTGCTCGTTACAGGGCCACTGGATGCTGCCCAGCTGTTCCAGTTTGTCATAACTGACACCGGTAAAGGTCGGGGTTAACTGGGCAATTTCATCCATGATTTCAGACGGATGCTGATAGGTCATCGGATAACCAAGCGCCTCGGACAGCGCCATGGTCACCTGCCAGTCTGCCTTACCGGATAACGGCGGCATGACCTGACGTACCCGGTTGATGCGGCGCTCGGCATTGGTGAAGGTACCGTCCTTTTCCAGGAAAGAAGCCCCGGGTAAAAATACATGGGCAAATTTCGCAGTTTCGTTAAGGAAAATATCCTGCACGATCAAACATTCCAGCGAGGATAGTGCCAGCTGCACATGCTGGGTATTGGGATCCGACTGGGCAATATCTTCACCCTGGCAGTAAAGCCCTTTAAAGCTACCGTCGATGGCGGCATCAAACATATTGGGGATACGTAAACCGGGTTCGGGGTCTATTTCGACACCCCAGTTTTGCTCGAATTTAGTCCTGAGTTCATCCTTACTCACATGCTGGTAGCCCGGTAATTCATGCGGGAAAGAGCCCATATCACAAGAGCCCTGAACATTGTTTTGCCCCCTAAGCGGATTAACACCAACGCCGTCGCGGCCGATATTGCCGGTTAGCAGCGCCAGGTTGGCAATGCCCATCACCATGCTTGAGCCCTGGGAATGTTCGGTTACCCCGAGGCCGTAATAAATCGCGGCATTTTTTGCCCTGGCATACAGGCGTGCCGCTGCCCTTAATTCCTCTGCCGGTATACCTGTGATAGCGGCGGTATTTTCCGGAGAGTGGCGGCTGTCGCTGATAAACTCACGCCATTTTTGATAATTTTCCTGCTGGCAACGTTCATCAATAAAGCTTTGATCTTCCAATCCTTCTTCAACCACCACATAAGCCATGGCATTGATAAAGGCAACGTTAGTACCCGGCCTTAACGCCAGGTGGTGATCGAGTTTGACATGCGGGCTGATACCCAGATCGATACGTCTTGGATCAGCAATAATAAGCCCCGCCCCCTGACGCAAACGTTTTTTCAGCAAAGAGCCGAATACCGGGTGGGCATCGGTAGGGTTGGCGCCGATCACCATCACCACATCGGCATCCATCACAGAATCGAAGGTCTGAGTACCGGCAGACTCCCCTAAGGTAGCCTTTAAACCAAAGCCGGTGGGAGAATGACACACCCGGGCGCAGGTATCGGTATTGTTATTGCCAAAAGCTGCGCGAATAAGCTTTTGTACCAGATAGGTTTCTTCATTGGTGCAGCGGGAAGAGGTGATACCGCCTATGCTGTCTTGACCAAATTTTTGCTGGATGTTTTTAAGCTTATCGGCGGCAAAGGTTATCGCCTCTTGCCAGCTTACTTCCCGCCAGGGCTGATCTATGCTGTCACGGATCATCGGACTGGTAATACGATCTTTATGATTGGCATAACCAAAGGCAAAACGTCCCTTGACGCAAGAATGTCCCCGGTTCGCTTCCCCGCCCTTATAAGGAACCATACGGATCACTTCAGTGCCTTTCATTTCCGCCTTAAACGAACAGCCGACGCCGCAATAGGCACAGGTTGTGAGCACACTATGCTCCGGCTGGCCCTGCTCAATCACGCTTTTTTCCATCAGGGTTGAAGTCGGGCAGGCCTGGACACAGGCGCCGCAGGAAACGCAATCAGAAGAAAGAAAATTATTGTCCGCCCCGGTAGACACCTTGGAATCAAAACCGCGACCGTCAAGCGTTAAGGCAAAGGTGCCTTGTACTTCTTCACAGGCGCGCACGCAGCGGGAGCAGACAATACATTTACTGGGATCAAAATGAAAATAAGGATTGGAGTCATCGCCCTTGGCATCAAGGTGGTTTTCACCGCTGAAACCATAACGCACATCCCTTAAACCCACGGCACCCGCCATATCCTGCAATTCACAGTCGCCGTTGCTGGGACAAGTCAGACAATCCAGCGGATGGTCGGAAATATAAAGCTCCATGATATTACGGCGCAACTTGGCAATCTTTTTATTTTGCGTGGTCACCTGCATGCCCTCTCTCACCGGGGTCGTGCAGGAGGCTGGCATACCTTTCATGCCTTGAATTTCCACCGCACATAAGCGGCAGGAGCCAAAGGCTTCCAGGTTATCGGAAGCACATAATTTAGGAATATTGATATTATTCAGGGCAGCGGCGCGCATCACCGAAGTGCCCTCTTCCACCGTCACCTCGCAGCCGTCGATTTCCAGCGTGACCTGGGGCAGACTTTGCTGGTGATTCAGACGGACTGCCGGGGTGCCGAGATCTTTATCTTCAGGATGCTGTTTAGGATCATAATAGGAAATCATAGCTCTTGCTCCTGCTGTGCTTTGCCAGGGACAGCTTTAATCAAGTAATCAGGAAAATGTTCCATCACACTGCGTACCGAAGATATAGAGAGGGGTGTCATGCCCCAAACTTGGGCTAAGCACGGATCATAAAACATCATATCTCTTACTCCTGCTGCTCTTTGCCAGCGATAGTTTTCAGTAGGTCTCCTGAAAAGTGCTCGACAACACTACGTACCGGGTACGGTGTCATGCCGCCCATGGCGCATAAGGATCCCAGCTCCATGGTGTCGCATAAATCGGTTAGCAGTTCCAGGTTTTGCTCCCGGTGATCGTCACCGATGATCTTATCGATCACTTCCACCCCACGTACCGCGCCGATACGGCACGGCGTACATTTACCGCAGGATTCGATTTTGCAAAACTCCATGGCAAAACGCGCCTGCTTAGCCATATCGACACTGGTATCAAATACCACCACGCCGCCATGACCCAGTACCGCATTATTAGCGGCAAAGGCTTCGTAATCGAGGGGCGTGTGCCATTGTTCTTCTGGCAGATAAGCCCCCAAAGGACCACCCACCTGGATTGCCTTGGCCGGTTTACCGCTAAAGGTACCGCCGCCAAATTCAAACACCAGGTTATGCAAGGTTTCACCAAAAGCCAGTTCCACCAGACCACCTTGTTTGATATTACCGGCTAACTGCACCGGCAAGGTACCGCGGGAGCGTCCCATGCCATAATCCCGGTAATACTCCCCGCCTTTGGCAAGGATCACCGGAATGGATGCCAGGGAAATGACATTGTTGACTATGGTGGGTAAACCGAATAAACCTTCTATCGCCGGCAACGGCGGTTTGGCGCGTACCAGACCCCGTTTACCTTCCAGGCTTTCCAGCAGGGAGGTTTCCTCACCGCAAATATAGGCACCAGCCCCAAGCCTGACTTCTAAATCAAAATGCTGGCCGCTGCTTTGAATGTTTTCACCTAAATATCCCCGGGCATAGGCGGTTTTTATTGCCTGGTTAAGTATCTTATCTGCCTGCGGGTATTCAGAGCGCAGGTAGATATAACCCTGATTTGCCCCCACCGCCAAGCCGGCGATGATCATACCTTCAATCAGGGTAAAGGGATCCGCTTCCATCAGCAGACGATCGGCAAAAGTGCCGGAATCACCTTCATCGGCGTTACAAACGATATATTTTTGCTCAGCTGGGGTATCGAGCACCGTTTGCCATTTTATTCCCGTGGGGAAAGCCGCGCCGCCCCGGCCACGTAAGCCAGAGGTTTTAACTTCATCGACAATGCCTTGCGGGCCGTTTGAGCCGATTAACGCCAAAGCCCTGCTGAGACCTTCAAAACCGCCATGTGCCTGATAATCTTCAAGACTTACAGGGTCAATAATCCCGGCACGGGCAAAGGTCAGTCTTTGCTGTTTGGCCAGATAAGGAATTTCTTCCGTTAGCCCCAGATATAAAGGATGGTTGCCTGCAAACGCTTTGTCTTCAGAAGGGTCGCCATGTGCTACCAGGGCCTGAACGAGACCGGGAACATCTTCAGTTTCTACCGGGCCAAAAGCAATACGCCCCCGGGCAGTTTCCACTTCGACTAACGGCTCAAGATAAAACAAACCGCGGGAGCCGTTACGGATAATGTCCACCGACAGCCCGGCTTCCCGGCTTTGAAATTCCACTGTTTTAGCAACTTCATCTGCGCCCATGGCCAGGGCTGTGGTATCGCAGGGAATATAAATTTTAACGGACATGGTTTTCTCCCTGTCCAAGCTCCACCACATAGGTAGACAGTTTATCCATCAGCTGGCTGAACTTTTCGCCGCTCATGCGGCCATAAACACGTTCACCGACTTTAACCGAAGGACCGCAGGCGCAATTACCCAGGCAATAAACCGGCTCTAAGCTGACGTTATTATCTTTAGTGGTCTGGTGATAGTCTATGCCTAGTTTGCTTTTAATTTCCTGCTCCAGGGCCTCAGAGCCCATGGCCTGGCAAGCCTCCGCCCGGCAGATTTCCACCAGGTGGTTGCCGGGTTTATCCAGGCGGAAATGATGATAAAAACTGATCACGCCGTAAATCTCGGCGGCGGTCTGGTTTAAACCGGCGGCGATAATATCGATCGCCGCTTTGGGGATATAACCCAGCTGATCCTGGATATCATGTAATATCGGCAGCAGCGCTCCCGGCAAGGCTTTTTTGTCAGAGACGGACCTGGCCACCACCTGATATTGCTGTTCACTTAATTTCGTCATCACTCTCTACCGCCCGCTACTTTGTACCGTCTACTTTTTATCCAAAAAATGCAGGTGCCGTTTCCCTACCTGCTGCCCGGTGTAATCCTTCAGCCAATAAACCTCCGGTTATGTTAACCAGACAGGTTTGCCAGCAAACCGGCAAAGGCATCAGCTGAGGCTTGCTCATGTTCATGCTGTCGGTTTTGCACCCGCCACTGGCCGTTTACCATCACGTCCCTGACAGGATTTTTCTGGCTGGCAAAAACCAGGCTATCAAGGATATTGTGCGCCGAATTGGCAAAAAGTCGAGTATCTTGTGGGTCTAATACCAATAAATCTGCCTGCTTGCCCAGCGCCAGTTCACCGGTATTGCTGTTGGTGCTCTGGGCACCGCCTTTTGCCGCCCGCTGCCATAAATTCAAGCCGGTAGAAGGCTGCTGCTCATCCGCCAGAATCGCCCTTTGCTGCTTGATTAACCGCTGGGCATATTCAAGCCAGCGTAACTCTTCAATAGGGTTAACCGAGATATGGCTGTCTGAGCCGATGGCAAAAGTGCCCTGCTCCGCCAAAAATTCCGTGGTCGGGAAAATACCGTCACCCAGGTTGGCTTCCGTGGTAGGACAAATACCGGCAATCGCCTTGCTGTTGATAATACCCTTGCGTTCCTGTTCGTCAATATGGGTGGCGTGGATCAAACACCAGTGCTGATCCAGCTCCATATTATCGAGCAACCACTGTACCGGCCGCTGACCGTAATGGGCCAGGCAGTCGTTCACTTCTTTTTGCTGCTCGGCGATATGGATATGTACCGGCGCTTTGTTATCCAGACTGCGCACATGGGCCACCGCCTGCTGCAGCGCCTCTTTATCTACCGCACGCAGGGAATGAGGAGCAATGCCGACATTAGCATTGTCATACTGCGCACTTAAACCGAAGCAATCACTTACCAACCGATTAAACTGGTCGACAGAATTGATAAAACGTTTTTGCCCTTCGTTCGGCGCCAGCGGGCCAAATCCGCTGAAGCAATACAATACCGGCAACATGGTCAGGCCGATACCGGATGTTTGCGCCGAATTAAAAATGGCCTTGGCCATCTGTGCCAGCTCGGGATAATTTTCGCCGTCGATGTCATGATGCAGGTAATGAAATTCCGCCACCCGGGTATAACCCATTTTCAGCATTTCGATATAAAGCTGGCTGGCGATCACTTCGGCATTTTCCGCCGTCAGCTGACCGAGGAATTTATACATGATGTTGCGCCAGGTCCAGAAGCTGTCTTTGCCTTCGCTGCCCTGCTCGCTGAAACCGGCAAAGGCGCGCTGGAACGCATGGGAATGGCAGTTGACCATGCCCGGGATCACAGGTCCTGCAGCGCGTTCTGCCCCTTCAAGACAACCGGATTCGATGCTGCTGATAATACCGTTTTCTATAACTAAAGTTTTATCCTGTGCCCAGCCGTCTGCCAGCAGGACTTTTTCCGCGTAAAGTTTCATAGTGATTATTTCTCCTGTCCCGGCTGCTGTGCAAAGTTGATCAAAGCCGATACCAGGGCTTGCAGCTTAGGTTTCACCTCGGCCGCCAGGGCTTCGTTATATTCCGGGCTGGGTTCATTCATATAGGTACGTTGCGATAATTCCAGCTGCAGGGCATGCACATCCTGCTCAGGCTGGCCAAAGTGCCGGGTAATAAAACCACCTTTAAAGCGGCCGTTCGAGACCATGGAATAAGGGGCATAATCGAGCGACTGCACTTGTTCCAGCAGCTCGGGCGCACAACTGGCGCCATTGGCTGTGCCGAAATTAAAGTCTGGCAACTGGCCTTCGAAAAACCTTGGCACATGGGAAAGAATAGAATGGGCTTCAAGCAAAACCGCCCGGCCAAACTGCCCTTTGATTTCCGCCAGGGTATTGCTAAGCGCCTGGTGATAAGGCTGCCAGTAAGTTTTGATACGGCGCTGAATTTCATTTTCATCCGGCGTTTTGCCGTCAAGATACAAAGGAGATAAATCAAAGCCGGTAGTGGGACACAATTCGGTGCTGTTTGCCCCCGGATAAAGATCCACGCCATCCGGGTCACGGTTTAAATCAATCACATAGCGGTTATATTCCGGCATGATGATATAAGCGCCCATGGCCTTGGCAAAATCATACAACTTATCCTTATGCCAGTCGGTATCCGGCACTTTAAGCGCCGATGGCACCATAGTTTCGGCAATATCCTGTGGAATTTTTTCACCGTTATGCGGCATGCTGATCAACAAAGGAACTGTGCCTTTGATCAAGGTATAAGTGGATGACATTTCAGGGCTCCGCCTAATTGTATATACAAGTTGTACATTTAATTTATCATGTATCAAGTATGAGCTCAAATAAGGAATATGATCTCTTAATATAAGCCTGCCCAAAAAGCTGACAACTGTAACGGCAAGATATTGATTTCCTCAAATATCTCAAAGCTTATTATGTAAATAATGGATTAAATTGAAACCCGCAAATATTGCTGGTAACTTACTCAAATATATTATAAGAATTTGATGCCCAATTGGATTAACATTGTCGACGATTCACCCCTGAACGAACGCTAAGACACTGTTTTCAAACTTATTAAAGGACTATATCTAGTGGCAAAACACCCTCTTCGTCTTCTTGATCCAACAAACAACGGCCGTGGCGATCTCTTCACGCGGCTCGTCTCCGATCTCTTCTATGCACTAGGTTATGACAACCTGCGTTTTGATGTACACAAGACCGGACGAGAGATCGACATCGAAGGTAGGCACCGTCACGAATCAAGATTGGTGATTGCCGAATGTAAAGCTCACGCAAAACCCATAGGTGGGGCGGATCTGAATAAAATCCTTGGTGCGGTCACCCGTGAACGCGAAAAGGGTCAACCCGTTGCAGGTTATTTCGTATCTCTCGGTGGTTTCACTGAATCCGCGATTGAGCAGGAACGGGGTAGCAGCGAGCAGACCCGCATTATTCCGATAGACACCAAAGGTGTCATCACTGAGCTGACCCGTTCCAATATCATCATAACTCAAGAAAAAGCCGTTGAACGCGCCGGACGTTGCGCCGAACACGCCCGGCTGGATTCCCAAGCCCAATTCAACTCTTCCGAACTTCTTGGTCACCCCCTTGGTTACATCTGGGCACTCTACTATGAACTTGGAAAGGACGTCACCCACTTCGCGCTCGTTCATGCCGACGGTAATCCGCTTTCAGAAACTGCTGCCGCCCAAGTCATCGAAGCCGATCGTAAATGCAAAGGTTCCCTGCATAAGCTAACTTACCTTGCACCTCCACCCGCATCTCCAGATCGTAAAACCCTTACTGCCGAAGCATTAGAGCATTACAAAAACTGGCTCAACAAAGTGTGCGGCTACATCCAGCTCGATGGCCTGCCTGCGGAAGGGACTATTGCATCGAAGCAAATGACTCTGGAGAATCTCTTCGTTCCGCTAAAACTCCAAGTTCAAAGCAACGCTCAGGAAGACGACGAATCCACACAAGAACCCGAAGCCAAAATTCACCCCGTGGGCGAGTTTATTACTAACCAAAACCGCTTCTCCATTCTCGCCAAACCCGGTGGCGGAAAGAGCACCTTGCTTAAGCGGCTTGCCGTGGCCTACGCCGATCCAGATCGACGCTCGTGCTCTGAAGACGGCCTGCCAGAGCGCGATTGGTTACCACTTCTACTCCGCTGCCGTGATCTGCGTGAACGGACCAGAGAACCAATCCGCGAACTGCTATGCGACCTGGGTCGACATACTGAGATGGACGACAACTACGCCGCCGCTTTTCGCGAATTAGTCGACGACGCCCTGAATTCCGGCCGCGCTCTTCTCCTGGTCGATGGACTCGATGAATTTTCCGACGCAGCCGCACGAACCACGTTTGCCAATAATCTCCGCGTATTCCTTGGTATGTATCCCCACACCGCCCTCGTCGTTACTTCTCGGGAAGCCGGGTTTCGTCAGGTGGCCGGCGTTATTGCCAGTGTTTGCGTACCCACGACGATGGCTTCCTTTGATAAAAACGACGTTCATACGTTATGCAAGCGCTGGCATGCAGAAGTCCTGCCTGACACAGGAGAAAACCGCGAAGAGGCCATAAAACTTGCCAAAACAATCTGGAGTAATAAGCGGATTCGAGCCCTCGCCGAAAACCCGCTCATGCTCACTACGCTACTCGTCGTCAAACGCAACGTCGGTGAACTGCCAACCAAGCGGGTCAAACTATACGCGGCAGCGATTAACGTCCTTATCCGTACATGGAACGTTGAGGGCTTCGCACCGCTAAATGAGGAGGAAACCCTTGCCCGATTGTCCTACATCGCGGTGGCTATGATGCGACAAGGCAAACAGCGCATCGGGAAGCGGCAACTGCTTAAGCTGCTTCAGCAAGCACAGAAGGAACTTGAGGCTGAGCTGGCATACGCCGATATCAAACCTAACAAGTTCATCGAACGTGTGGAGTACCGTAGCAGCCTCCTGATGCAAACCGGCTACGAGGATATCGACGGCGTATTGGAGGAAGTCTATGAGTTTCGGCATCTTACCTTTCAGGAGTACCTCGCCGCCCGTGGTCTCGTGGAAGAACAGTATCCCGGTCGGGATGATGCTGCGGAACTGAGCGACTTGCTTGAACCATATTTCAAGGATGAGTCTTGGCGGGAGGTAGTCCCCCTTTCCGCCGTTCTCGCCAACCGCAAATCTGAGCGGTTAATCCAACGACTCACGGAGATTTGCGCTACGAAGGAACTTAAACATAGCCTTTCGGACATGACTGAATCGCATGTAGCACTACTCCGAAAATGTGTCCTTGACGAAATCCAAGTAAGGGAGTCAACTCTGCGAGATGCCCTCCGACAATTAGCTCGGTACGCTTCTGAAGAAATGTTACCAGGTTCCACAATTCATATTATACGCGGGAAATTCGGCAGGGTGTTCCAGGAGGTAGCAGAAGATGCATTCTTTGGCCAATCTGAGGATTGGGTCAACTACCAAAGCGTCATCATGGATCTAGGGATCGAGCAATTTTTTGGGGATAGACACTTCCAAATGTCAGCGCAGGCGGCAGCTAAACTGGAGCATGCTCTCACCAACGGTGATCCTATACAACAAGGTAAGGCGGCGAATACAATTGCTTGGTCAGCTTTCCAAGCCCACAATAATGGGGACAAAGATTTCGCTACCCTAACCGAACGGTTTCGTCCTCTCAGATATCGAATCGAAGGGTTGTTAGGGGAGGAGGAGAACCCGCTCACCTTATCCATGGCAGTTGCTATGATTTGGATGGGAATTGCTGGTTTAACCGACAATCCACCGGACAAAGAAGCGATGTTGACACTGTTCCGGCTTTGGCAAAACGCACAAAATCATGAAGTACGACGAATTGCCAAATGGGCCTTCGGCATGCAGCCTCTGCTTCCAAGAGATGCAATCGACGTTGCAGTATGGGGAGACTGTGAAACACTCATCAATAACAAGACACAATTTAATGAAGAGGAAGAATGCGGCAGTCTGGTTCTCGCCTGGTATCGGGGCCAGCCATGGAGCGATGCTCATTTGCTAGAAAAATTGAAGGAAATACTCTCAGATAAAAAAAATACAATTTGGGTCAATAGATTCCCGGCTCTGTTCCACCTTCTTAACGCCCTCGGTGAACCGGGTCGACAGGCTCTAGCCGAATGGAAGCAGAACGCCAAAACCGAGATCCTGAACAAATTAGGGAGTAACATACGCCGGGTATTAGAGCTGGAGGATTAATCGCCGGGCAATATTCTTCATGGCCGCCCGAAGGATATAAGAGCACATAGGAGAACATAGCCAGAGTCACGGGAACTACGCGGGACATCCAAAAGTTGACACTATAAAAACTTTTGAATATCAGAGCCTTGTGCTGATGGCATTACAAGGCTCCGTCTAACTTTAAATACAAGCTACTTTAAACATTTAATGCCTGCAGCAAAACAGGATGAATTGGCGGCAAAGAGCGAATCTATATAATAGGGGCGACTGATACGGCAATAAGCCAACCGCCCCTCTTCCTTGCTTTCCCTGATCATCCACGCTTAATCGCGCGTAAGCCTTCGTGGATGCTGTTTATTTTATCCCGGTAGCTTCTTACCTGCATTTTCAGCCGATAGCACACATACCAGATACCTTCACTGGTTGGCGGGGTGATACATTCTGGTTCTCGGGCAACCGCGGCAAAAGCATCACAAAGAAAGGAGTATTCATCACTGAATTTGCTAAAGTCGTCACAAAGTTCGAGACTCTCGCTCAATAGTTGGGCTCTTTTGGCCTCATACTCCTGAGATGTTGCATTTGATTCAGACATGATACCGGCCTCCCTTGATGGCGAGCGGCGCACAGCTGCTGGCGAAGTTACGATTGCTTGCATTCATTGCCGATGGGCGTTGGCAGAGAGGTGTATTTTCTGTTAAAGAAACTTTAACCGAGTGAAACTCTGACATATCATTAGGGTTAGCCATGATGGATACCTCTTATATCTGTTGTGGTTAGCTGCCTCTGGGTGTCTTTAGCACTCGGGGGTAGCGCTTAATTGTTCACTTGTTCTTTGCTTGCCAGTAAGACCTCCTGTGCCTATTAATAATTACCTTCATTTTTAGTACAAAAAACGGGATAAATCCGACTGTGCTGACAAATAATATTCTAGTGATTTATAGATACTGTATGAATAACTGTACAAAGATATAACCAATTAAAAAGCAGTTGTGTTTATCTCGTACATGACAAATCGATGCAGTGCATTTATACAAACAAGGTGTTGTTTATAAAAGTGCTTTGTTAGACGGAGAAAAGACGTATTTCACTTATTTCTTTAATATTCGGAATAAGAGTGAAGAAGTTGAACTAATGAGATAATCTGTTTACTTTACAGTTTATTAAATTCAGTAAAGACGACAAAATGTCGTCTGTTAAGCTGTTATGTTTTAAATAGAGCGAGTCAAATCGGATGACTAGTTTAAGAAAGCCGCAATTAGGAACTGACCCCAATAAAGGCTGGAAGTTTTATTCTTTACACCTTGCATCAACATATATAGTTAATGAGTTTTTTTTAGTTTCAAATTACAAAGAATGTATTAATCATTCTTTAAATTTTGGTGCGCATAAAAAGCGTGACTTAGAAATATTAGAAAAAATAAACGGCCCGTATAAGTATAAAAAACAAATTATTGCAGGGGCTGAAGAGTTATCAGCTTGGGCAAAAAAAATGGATGAAGAGGAATATCACGAACTTTATATCCATTCTTTTATCGGTATGTGGTCATCATTTGAAGCTGGTATAGTAAATATACTTACTGATTTCATTAAAAATGACAACGAAGTAGCGAATGAGCTTAGTAAAAAATTCAAGGCGGGTCGCTTTGATATAGAAAAGTGGCCTTGGGAGCATGAAGTTTGCCTATCTTTAGCTCAAAGGGTTGAATCTAAAGCCAAAAGTGCCACAGAAAACGGCGGAATAGATTTCTTTGCTCGATTACAAACAACTTTCTCATGGATCAATATAAACATTAATATTACAGAAGAAAATAAGCTTTATCTTTCAGAAGCCAATAGGGTGAGAAATATTTTACTTCATCGATATGGAGAGGTTAGCGAAAAAGATGCTCGTGACTTTCCTGTTTTAAAACCTTGGGTTGGTACCGTTATGCCTTTAACCAAAGATAGGTTTACGAATTATTACAACGGTATTACTCAAACACTAATCGCAGTTATGAAAGGTATCGTAAATAGCAGTAAAACATAACAAAACCAGCCAGATGGATGCCCCCCTGCGTGGCGTTAGACTTGCTTGCATCCAAGGCTTAATAGGCTATAAATATAGGGAAGCGCATAAGGTAAAGGAACTACAATGGCTACATGTTACGCATCAGGTGATTTCAAAAAATACTTCAATGAAAACATGAAAGAGCTTGGGGCACCGGTTCCGACAACATTGTTTGATAGTTATCAAACAGCTATAGGCACTGCTACTATTCTTGTTAGTACTTTAAGTACCCTAGGTAAAGGTGCAACTATGGGGGAATTAATTGGTGCCACTATAGGGCTTGAAAAGTTAGCCGTTGCCGCCGCTTTTGGGGCAGCAGGTTATACAGGTATTGTAATTGGTAGTATTGCTGTTGCTAGTGGCAGATCTTTAAGCTGTGGTTCTCGAATATCTGATATGTTTGTATTTACCTATCAGAACCAATTACAATTTAAAGGTTGGCATTCTTTTTATACTCGTAATCCTCAAGTTTTAGATAAAACTCATCTTTTCAGAAAAAGCGTCGGTATGAGAGCGAAAAACTCACCACTTAGTTTTGAGTACGCATAATGATTAATAACTTTCTTTTTCTACTTGTAGCCATAGTAATATTTGGGCTTTCATTACTGTTTTTCCAAACATTTGGTATGTATAGCTTCACGATTATGTTGCTCATAGCTATTGCTCTTTTGCTGTCTCGTGTTGGTAAGCCAAAGTTTGGTCATAAAAAAAAGCCTGACAAGTAGCTCCAGCGGACGTGGTAAAGCTGTCTTCTTTTGTTCAAAAATACTGCACAAAAGCAGCCATCTTCACCACGCCACTGAGCAAGACGTTGGTATTTTTTAGTTTATAACAGATAATCGAACTGATGCCCGTAATTATATTTCCTATAACTTTTGTTATTGGAAGTTTGCATTTATTCAGAGGTATCTATTTCCCAATGAAAGCACTTCAAAATACAGTTGATGGAGCATTCAATAAAACACAAACTACATTTTATCTTTTAGTGCTTTTTCAAGTACTTTGTTAATAACTTTAGCCGCTTTTCGCTTTGTTTTGTGATCAGGGTGTAAGCCATCACCCATATGGTCAAATTCTTGCCATGCATCAATAACTGTTACGCCATCAAGGTTATGAACATATTCTTGGAAAGTATCTTGAATCAATTGATAACCTTGCTCATCAACCATTGCAAAACCAGGAATAACGTCTGAAAATATTTGCTCTGTTAATGGGAAGTCTAGATCATCGTAACTTGGAGCACGTACAATAAAAACCTTAACGTTATTACTTTGCAGGTAATTTATCGTATCAAGTGTATTGTTTATTGAAGCGCTAATAACGTCACTTTGACTTGGACACAAACCTGCTAAGGTATGTTTGCAGTCATTAAATGAAAATATAACCGCGGCTTTCATATGTGTACCGTCAGCCCATTGTGTGGTGTGCTCTACCAATTCTTGCGCTTGTTGTAACATTGATTTAAAGCCATTAGCACCACCACTGGTGGCACCACCTTCAGCATTTTCTCGATACACTAAACCTTTTGCTTTTGTGATGGTTGTCGCTTTTAAATAGTCGGCAATACCGCGGTAAGATGAGCCATTTAAACTGGTTAAACCTACGGTGTTATTTATTGATGCTTCTGGGTCGACATAACTCGCACCGATCAGACCAACAACTGGGTTATTAACATCAACGATTATGTTGTCCTTAGAAAATGCAGAAAAAGTTGTTAATGAAGCTAGTAGTGTTGCGGTTAGTAATTTTTTATGCATGTTATACATCCTTTTTATGAAGTTATTCAAAGGATTATAGTTTTCTCAATTAAAAGTCAATATTTATTTTTTCTTTAGTAATTTTAGAAGCGTGGAGGTTAAAAGTAGTACAAAGCGGGACATGCATAAACTTACACTGTTAAAAAGCTGAACAGCCTTTTATACCAGGATTATTTTTTGATTGTCGTGGAGTAAACAATAACTCAGGCGCGCAGCTGTCAAATTTCCCTTATCGACAGCTGCAGAAAAAAGAAAGAAATCAGATTTTGGCTGTTCAATTCTGCATTTGCACCGGCAAATAAAATAGCAAGAACAATAGCTGATCCCTTGCTCCTGCTCAGTTAACTATTGTTTGTTGATAGTAAAATAAATAAAGGATGAAGCAGGCAGCCAGAGCCTATTTCATCCCCTGTGTTGTTTGATAGGTAAAAAATCAGCTCACAGCTGCTTTTTCATATTTGTCCTGACCTACTGAGGTTGCCATAGTCCAGATCAGCAAGAAGGTGATGCCGAGCAGCACACTCTTTACCGGTACATAGCTATAAAAGACCAGGGTCCAATTTGAAAAAATTTGCACTGTTTCTGCGCTCAGGTCGAACTCGTCTAAATGCCTGATAAAATTCTCAGCTAATGCGAGCATATCTACCAGCATAAAAACAACAAACAAGCTGGCTAAAGCGAATTCACTATTATAGGTAAAAACGTGGCAATAAGGCTTACCCTGTGCCTGCAACCTGGCCCTGGTAAGAGGCGCCCTAAAAGCCAACAGCAGGAATAACACCAGGTCTATCACTAAATGTGTCGTATAGATAATGGCATTAACCCACACCTGGCTCATAGACTCACTCTTGGTGACGATCAAGTTTTCAAAAATGAGCATTTCAATCAAGTACACCGCCAGCAAGGCTGCACATACATGCACAATATTAACATTATGCCTGTTCATGAAGATGATCAGTAATAATGAAATGTTTATCAAAACAGATACATGCAAGGGGTTCTGACTTATGATTGCATAGCAGACGCCCAGAAATATCAAAATTAATTTTGCCATTGTAGCCTTATCCTTCGTTTATTGACCTTGCCGGCAAGCAGCTACGCTACTTGCCTATAACATCCTTGTCACTATCACGGTTAAAAGGCTCCATCGCTTGGCTGTCTGCTACAGGTACAACAATAGTAGCTGCCGCCGGATCGTCACCGTTATGAATACCGCTGCCGCCAAAAATCATTTTGAGATCACTTATGCTCAGCTTCGTCCGATTCAGTTTCGCGGTGTTTTTTCTCTGCTGGCATGCGGTAAGTGTTGGCTTTATCATTTTTAAAATCCTTGTATTGGTTGAAATGGTTTATGAGCTCACGAAGTTGCGTGAACAAGGGAATAATGTTTACCCGGCAATAAATATTCAGGGCAAAGGCATGAGCTGGTGTAGGTTGCTCCAGGCCAGCCTCGTACTTTTCATAGGTGGTGCGGCTAACCGAGATCTTTTTAGCCATATCTTCAGTGGTACGGTTGCAAGACAATCTCATGCGCCGTAAGTCATCACCAGTCATGAATCTAAACATAAATGTCCCTACTTACTCTTTTTATGTCCGTATTGCCTTAAAGGAAGGCGTGTTTATCTAGCGGTTTGCCAGTGTGGTTAACAGGGCAAGGCAGCACATCAACACAAAGACACTTTTAACAATAACAATGTCTTGAGCATCAAGTTGCCAACCTGTCGGCGAAGCAGATGAACGAGGATCCAAGTTGTTCGAGCTTGCTAATGTTACCGGCGCTGTTAACCAGTGGCATGATAAACCTCTTTTTCCTGAGAGTAAATATCCCAAAATGGGATATTTGAAAAAATATACTAAATTGGGATATTTCCACCACGGCTGAAATATCAAATGACCAACAAATCCTGGGATGAAAGAAGGGTAATATTGAGGAAGTTACTCAGAGAGCTTCGCAAGCAAAACGATGATATGACGCAAGAACAATTAGGTGAACTACTCGGAAAACCCCAAAGTTTTGTTTCTAAATATGAGAGTGGCGAACGTAAACTTGACTATATTGAGCTTATTGAAATTTGTCAGGTTTTTAAGCTGAACATTGTTGAATTTGACGCTTTGTATCAGAAAAAATTAAAGAAGAAATCACTTTAAGCCCCTACTTTCACAATCGCCTGAAAGTTGAAGGTAAGGGCTAATAGCACTAACAATCAGACAAAGTCCTGCTGTTTTTTCGCTGTACAGACACCAGTCCGAATAAGGCAAGCAGAAACAAACCTAAGCTGGCGGGCTCCGGGATAGTTCTTATCGTTGCCGAGGCCAGGTAAAAATCTCCCGAGACCACACCAATGTCAAATTCAAGTTTACCGTCAACCAGCACGTGATCTATCAAGCCTTTCGACAGTCTCTCTCTCACCGTAAAATAGCCGGTATAACCCGAGGTTTCTACGCTATGTTGTAAATTGAAAAACTGACATGGCAGATGACAATCCCTTCTACCTAAACTCCAATCATGGCCAGGCTCATTATGTTCATGAAACCCTATAGTATGTGTCTCCATGTAATCGATACTGATATTGCCAGCAATATCAGCAAAGCTAATATAGGCCGTTTCGATAATATCCTGCTGTATATGTGTCACCTGCTCCCAGCCATCAAAAAAGAACGAACCTTGAGCTGCACTATGACGATAAAAAGATTGCACTCCCAGGCTATTATCAAGTTCGCCCTCATCAACAGGACGTTGATCGTTGAAAGGATATTGCTCAGCAAAAAGGTAGGTATCATCAACAAAAGAAAGGGTTACCCAGGCATGCTCATATTCTTGCCCGGTCATGTCAAAATAGCCCGATATATCATTGCTGGCAGAGTGTAAATACAAATAGTCGTCGAGGTTGTCTTCAATTAAAACTGCGTGGGCAGTGTAGCTAAGGGTCAGGATAACAATAAACAGGTTCTTCAATAGTTTACTTTTCATTACTCTCTCCTTTCACGTATTTAAACGATATCCATCGGTGAAGTAGGAGGAATACAGGAAGGCTCCCGGTCAAAAATGCTTAGCCGGCGTTATCTGGCAAGCCCGAATGAACCGCCTCCTACATAACCATTATCGTTTTGGCTTCAGAGTGAGATTAAAGCCCGGTTTATATCTCACGCTGAATTTTTACTTCGCACTGCCAGAGCAAGCGACATACCATCACAGAATAAGCTGATAAAACAAACTGTAGTAAAAGCAAGCTCAGGCAGTGCCCGCTATAATGCAAAGAAAACCGACACTACACTTGCTGATATCAGTAGCTGAAAGAAAAGAATAAGATAGCGGGTAATATTAGTGCCAGGGTTTGTTGGTTAGCTCAACTCAGGTGATGTGAACACTGCTGGCCTAATATCATAGATAAGCATTAATTTTGCTTTTGGCCGTTATTTAAATAAGGATGTTTACTTTGATAAAGCGACTATTGCTGGTTTTCATTGCCGCCGTCGGATGGCAGTACTACCAAAGTTCAACTAATAATCCCACTCCCGAACCGGTACAGACACCATCGCCCGGTTACACCCCTAAGCCACACTTTTCATGTGATGGTCGCCAATACTGTAGCCAAATGACCTCGCGTGAATAAGCCATATATTTTATCAATAACTGTCCCAACACTAAGATGGATGGCGACCATGACGGACAACCATGTGAGAATGATTCACGTTTTTAGCAAATGGCTCTGTTCAACCATCAAACAATGGCAGAGGGTTGTCGCCAACTCTTATACAAGCAACAAATATGAATCAAAAAAAAGCATTAAAAACAACGCCGTTGCTTTAAAGGGTTCTTTGTTTATCGAAAATGTATAAATTGGGTTCTATAAATTAGCGTTTTAAAATAACGGCATCAATTTAAGGAACCCATCCTTCAAAACTCAACAGCTGAGCGGGCGTTATGCCCAGCCGGGACAGCCGTTTCTGATCATACAAGTTTCATATTCGGAAAAACAATGGCTTGAGCTATTGCCTTCACTGATACAGTTACGCGCTTCAGTCAGACAATAACTACCACAGCTACCGGCGGCAGTTGATATCGTCGGCGCCAAGGCTACAGACATGCCTAATAAAGCCATTTTTAAAAATTTTTTATTTTTATTTATCATTTTATTACTTTCCTTTGTATTAGTTTTCCAGAGCTATAAAGCTGTGCATCTTATAAGTAAGACTCTGCCAGTATAATTACCATACAAATATTAACAACAAATATTTAACATCTCATTATCAACCATTGTTTTTATTAGTACAACAATCAGACTTCCCGGCCGTTGCTGACAGCAGCCCCAACTTATAAAAGTAAAGTAATAATAAGAAATTAACCTATAAATAAATGGCTTTAAAATTTCGCCTCAGGGAATGTTGCAAAAATATCCCTGCTTGTTCCTTTATGTTTGCCTTATGCCTGGTTGCATAAGGCCCGAAACCTACTTAACCAATTCAGCCGCTTTCAGTAACAACTCTTCATCTAAGCGCACTCTAAAGTTTGGATTTACATAATTAAACTGAACCAAACCTTTAGCATCAAACACATAAACGGCAGGAGCCGGTAATACCAGGCGCTCTTCACCCTGGCGGTTTTTTTGCAGCGGATTGGTGAGCTTCATTTTTGAGACATAACGCTCTGTGGTTTTTTGTGAAGCAAAAAACGCCAGGCCAAAACTTTGGCTGACTTTAGAGTTAAAGTCAGAAAGCAGGGTATAGTCTAAATCACGCTCTTTGATGCTGGCTTGAAGGCCTTCCGGGGCATCGGTAGATATGCCGATTAACTGGAACCCCATGCCATTTAAGCGACTGCTGATCTGCTTTAGCTGTCCCATCTGGGTATTACAAAACGGACACCAGCCGCCGCGGTAAAAAAACAAAATGGTTTTCTTGCCGGTAAGCACTTGCTGTAAGTTCACCTGCTTGCCTGCCACCGTAGTGGCCATCACTGACGGAACCTGCTGACCGTTCAGCAGCGGGCTGACCATAGCGGCCTCTTCAGCAATCGGCTTAGCTGCCTGAACGCTAAGCGTCAACAACAAAGCCAGACCGGCGGTTAAGAGTTTATATATACATTTCATCCTGGGGTACTCTCTCTGAGTTATTATTCTATGTTAATGGATTGCAGCACAAGACCCTGCAACTTAGAATAAAATTCCCCCGGCAAAAAAATATACCTTATCAAGACACTTTAAATTGCCCCACCAGGGTATTTAACCCGGCAAATTCCTGTTGCAGACCATCGCAGGCATCCTGGGTTTGCTGCAGGTTGCTTACCCCCTGCTGATTTAACTCCATCAGCTGCAATATATCTTCGTCTATGCTTTTGATCACTGCCGCCTGTTGCTGGGTGGCGTCGGATACTGCATGATTTTCAATATCCACCTGGGTCAGGGACTGGATAATCTGCTGCATTTTTTCATCGGCCAGCCCCGCCATTTCCACACTGGCAGTGCTGTTCTCCTGGCTTTGACTCATACTGCTGACCACGGCGCCGGTGCCGTTTTGCAGGTTTTCGATCATCACTTCAATTTCCCCGGTGGCGTCCTGGGTACGCTGTGCCAGTTGACGCACTTCATCGGCGACCACGGCAAAACCGCGGCCGGCTTCCCCCGCCCGGGCCGCTTCAATGGCGGCATTTAATGCCAACAAATTAGTTTGCGAACTGACCCCTTTGATCACATCGAGAATATTGCCGATATTCTGGGCTTCGGTGGCCAGCTTTTCGATTTCGCCGCTCGACTGCCCCATGGTCGTGGATAAGTGCTCAATTGAATGAATGTTATTGCTCAGGGCATCCACCCCTTCCCTTGACTGTTCCTGCATCGCCGAGGTTAAATTAGAGGCGGTTACCGCATTAGAGGAAATTTCTTGCGCCGAACTGTTAAGCTCGGAGATGGCGCTGGAGACACTGTCGCCCCGGCTTAGTTGTTGCTCCGCCATTTCAATCCCGGACAGTGCGCTCTGGCGCACGCTGTTGATATGTTGATCCAGGGCGCTGGCGGTTTGGTGTACCTGCTTCATGGAGTCATGAATGGTATCGATAAAGGCATTAAAATGATGGGATAACTGGCCGATTTCATCTTGCGAGTCTACCGACAGGCGCTTGGTTAAATCGCCGTCTCCCTGGGAAATATCTTTGATCGCCAGCGTCAGGTGATTGATGGGGCGCATCAGGTGATTAAGCAATAAATGCAAAATGACTATGGTCGCCACCACACTGATAAAACCGGATAAGATGGCGTTGTTTCTTGCTGTCACCATAGGGGCATAAGCTTTATCGCGATCCAGCACCACACCCACATACCATTTTACCGAACTAATGCCCTCTACCGGGATAAAAGAGACAATTTGCTCTTTCTCGGGAATTTCCACCAACTCACGGGAAAAGCTGGGTTGATAGCCAAAAAGTGTGTCGATGTTTTTATCCAGATATTGTTTTTGCGGATGGCTGAGAATTTTACCGTTATCGCTCACCAGATAGGCATAGCCCAATTCCAGGAAATCGATGGCATTGATAATGTCGGCAATTTCATCCAGCTCAATATCACCGCCGGCAGCCCCGATAAAACGGCCGTTATCCTCAATCGGCGCCACCGCAGAAATAATCAGTTTATTCACCGAGGCATCGACATATGGTTCGGTATAGGAAGACTTTCTGTCCTGTTTTACCTGGGTATACCAGGGCCTTTGCCTGGCATCAAAGTCATCCGGCAGTTTAATGCTGACATCATCAACAATAAACTCGCCGCTGCGTTCCACCCCGACATAGGTGTTTTTAAACAAGCCGGCCACCTGTGCCTGCTGCACCGTCGCTAAAATGGTGGCGCTGTCGCTGCTTTCCCGGGTGCTTTGGGCGATGGCATTGACGATTTGCAGTTTGCTGTTGAGCCAGTTGGCAATATTCCCCGACACCGAGCGGGCGATTTCATTAATGCCCCGCTCCAGGTTGGTTTCGGTTTGCTGGTTGATTTTAAGGTAGTGGTAAGCGCTTGACACCGTCAGGGTTAGAATAAGCAAGGCCGCTGCGGTTAAGATGATTTTATGGGCAAATTTTAATTGGCTGAACATAACAAAAACTATCCGTTTATCGCCAGAGGCCGACTCAAGCTTAGTTATCCGGCAAGAATAACCAAAGCAATTTCCCTGGCTGTACGCAAAAATACTGTTGATTCATTCTTAACTAATTAATGGGCTGCGTACAGAGATTTTTCTTGCAGATAATTTTTCGCGCTCCCCGTCCTTAACTTGATACAATAACGGCAGGCCGATATCACCACAGAGAAAAACATGAACGAACAACCCTTTAATCCCTTGCACGGCATTACCTTACAAACCATAGTCACTGAGCTGGTGGAGCATTACGGTTTTGAAGAATTAGGGCAAATCATCAAGATACGCTGCTTTACCCACGATCCCAGCATCAAGTCATCACTGAAGTTCTTACGCAAGACCCCCTGGGCCCGGACCAAAGTAGAAAACCTCTATATAAAAAATAAACACAAATTCAGCCACTGAGCCCTTGCCTACAAGTGAGTTTCTGTCGTAAATTAACCGGGCAGGAAATAACCTGCATACCAAACGTAATAAAGAAGTGACCAAGATTCAATGAAGATAAGCATTCAAGTTCACAGCTATATGGTTCCAGACTATAGCTAAGCACCTGCATCCATGCAGGCGAGGCGCGTGATTGAGCAATAGCCAGCTATTGGGATTGAGCGCAACGAAGAAATTGAAAGTTTAGACCGTTGAAGATGGTTAATTCATTATTTCATTTGGTATTAAGCTCAGACTTTGCCGTTTTCAAATTTAAATCGCTTCTCTGTTGTCGAAAACTTTCAGCACACCTCGCCGTTAACCCGGAATATGGGGCTTAGGCTTTACTGTTGCTCTCTTTTTACCTGTAAAAGGACATAGAGCATAGTTATCAGGGGTAACGCAAACGTTTTCACAACCGGGAAAAATCGGATAAGAATCAATCAGGACCAAGCAAGGTAAACAATAACTTTTTCTATCAAGTGAGACATTATGCAAATCAATAATCAATACGTTTTAACCTGGCAATGTCCTGATACTTCAGGCGTCTTAGCAAAAGTTACCCATAATCTGTTTGAACACGGCGCCTTTATTACCGAAACTTCACAGTACAGCGACCCCTCTACCGATACCTTTTTTTCCCGTATCGCCTTTGACGACCGCAACCTGAAAGTGCCGTTTGAAGAATTTGTCAGCGCCATCGACGAGCTGGCCAAACCGCTGAACCTGAGCTATCGCATCAGAAATGCCAACGACTTGCCCAATATCGTGATTGCCGTATCCAAAGACGATCACTGCCTGGTCTCGTTATTAACCAAGTGGAAAGCTGGCGTGCTGCCGGTGAATATTGTTGCCGTGGTATCCAACCACCCGGATTGTCAGTCTTTAGTGGAGTGGCATGGCATTCCCTACCATCACCTGCCGGTCAACAAGGAAAATAAACCCCAACAGGAAGCCGCCATCCTGGACGTGATGAAAAGCGCCGATGCCGAACTGCTGGTGCTTGCCCGTTATATGCAGATTTTATCCGACGATATGTGTGTCAAACTCCAGGGCAATGCCATTAATATCCATCACTCGTTTTTGCCCAGTTTCAAGGGCGCGAAACCTTATCACCAGGCCCATGCCCGCGGGGTGAAAGTGATCGGCGCCACCGCCCACTATGTGACCGCAGATCTTGATGAAGGTCCGATTATCGTGCAGGAAGTCAAACCCATTAACCATACCTTCACCGTTGAACAAATGGTGCACTCGGGCCATGACTTAGAAGCCACCGCCCTGTGCCATGCCGTGAAAATGCATGCCCAGCAACGTATCTGCCTCAACGGCGACAAAACCGTTATCCTGGCTTAATAAAAGCCAAAACAAGCAATCAAATATGCCGGAACAGGAGTTTTCTTTATCCTGCTCCGGTATCGCTACTATTATTAGTTAAGTAATACAGTGCGCTAAGGGACGGTGCTGAAATCAAGTGCAAACCAGACTTCACCTACTTCCTTTGGCCCGGCGAATAAGCCAACCAATCAAGCAAGATTACAATTACCCTGGTTACCTATATGAAACATAAAAATAAAATTTGTTATCAGATCACCCCGGACAATATTCACAGCCATCTGTTCGGCGTAGAAATGACCTTTGCCAGCGAGCCGGGAAAAAGCTATACCCTGAACCTGCCCGCCTGGTTGCCCGGCAGCTATATGATCAGGGACTTTGCGAAAAATATCATTGAACTAAGCGCAGTTTCCGCCGACGGCCAGGCCCTGGCGACAGAGAAGAGCGATAAGCAAACCTGGCATATTACCGCAACTGATGAGCAAGTGAGCCTGAGCTACCAGGTGTTTGCTTTCGATCTTTCGGTGCGCACCGCCTACTTAGACAGCCAGCGGGGTTTCTTTAACGGCAGCTCCACTTTCCTGGCGGTGGAAGAGCTGAGGGATCATGCCTGCCAGCTCACCATCAATCCTCCCGGACAAGCCGATAACTGGCAGGTGGCCACCGGCATGTCCCGGGCAACAGGTACCGAAAAATATGCCTTCGGCGACTATATTGCCGCCGATTACCATGAATTGATCGACTGCCCGGTAGCCATAGGGGTACTGGACACCTTTGAATTTACCGTCGAAGGCGTGGTGCATCACCTGGTCTTTACCAGCGGCCATTACGGCGACCACCAGCGCCTGGCGGATGATGTCGCCAAGTTGTGCCAGCACCATATCAAGCTGTTCGGCGAAGTACCGTTTACCGAGTACTGGTTTATCACCCATTTGCTTGCCAGCGGTTTTGGCGGGTTGGAGCATAAAAACTCGACCGTGTTGCAGGCCAGCCGCTTTGACCTGCCCAACCCGAACAAACCGGAGGAATTAAGCGATAACTACAAAACGTTCCTCAGCTTATGCTCGCACGAGTATTTCCACGCCTGGAATGTCTGCCGCATCAAACCAAAAGAGTTTGTCCCCTATAATCTGCAAAAAGAATCCCATACCAAGCAGTTATGGGCCTATGAAGGCATCACTTCCTATTATGACGACTTTTCCCTGTTCCGCGCCGGCATCATCCCGTTTGAGCAATATTTGGAGTTGCTCAGCAAAACCGCCACCCGGGTTTACCGCGGCGGCGGCGAGCTCAAACAGAGCGTGACCGAGTCCAGCTTTGATGCCTGGACCAAGTTCTATCAACAGGGACCGGATGCGGTCAACAATATCGTCAGCTATTACACCAAAGGCTCGTTAATCGCCTTATGGCTGGATCTGACCATCAGGGAGAAATCCGCCGGATTATACAGTTTGGATACCCTGATGCGGGAGTTATGGATCCACTTCGGCCGTCCCGGTATCGGCACCCAGGAAGACGACTTTATCAATATCGCCAACATTTTATGCGGTGAAGATATCGGTGCCCCCTTTAAAGCCCTGCTACATACCCCGGACCGGGTAGCCCTGGCGCCTTTACTGGAGAAAGTCGGGGTAAGCTTTGAGGGACAAAAATTCAAAAGCCTGAACAGCCTGGACACCATAGGCAGCGAAGATTACGTTCCTTACCTGGGGGCACAATATAAAGAGCAGGCAGGCGGCTTGAAAATATCTGTGGTGGTGGAAGGCTCCCCCGCCGCCAAAGCGGGGCTGGCAGTCAATGATGTGCTCATTGCCGTGGACAACCTTAAGGTCACGGAAAAGTCCCTGCAGCAGCTTGGCGAACACTTAAGTGCCGGGCAAGCGGTCAGCTGTTTTTATTTCCGCGATGACCAGTTGTTGTGTTCCGAAATAGCCTTTACCGATTCACCGTTGTCGGCAATCAAGATCAGCGTAACCGATGCCGAACGGGCCGCCAACTGGCAGAACATCATTGCCTGATCTGCCCGGAGAAAGGCTGAAGCGCCATAGCTATCAAGGGGTGTACAATTATTTGTACACCCGTATTAAATAGCTGACGCCTGCCCCGGCAGTTAACTCACACGAAATTTTGGGAAAAATCCCCCTTTATGGTACAAACTAACGCCATGAGGATAACTAACCCCCCGGAAGATTATGATTAATTTAAAACGCTTTCATCACGTGGCCTACCGCTGCATGGACACCAAAGAAACGGTCGAATGGTATAAAGACAAGTTAAATATGGAGCTTACCGTTGCTATCGCGGAAAACGAAGTACCGTCAACGAAAGCGCCGGATCCTTATATGCATACCTTCTTGGATGCCGGCATGGGCAATGTCCTGGCATTTTTCGAGATCCCCAACTCTCCGAAAATGGGCCGTGACGAAAACACCCCGACCTGGGTGCAGCACATCGCCCTGGAAGTGGAAGATCTTGATGCCCTGGTTGCCGCCAAGGAAGAGCTTGAAGGCAAAGGCGTAGAAGTACTGGGGCCGGTAAACCACGGCGTGTTTAAATCTATCTATTTCTTCGATCCCAACGGTCACCGCCTGGAGCTTGCTGCCAATACCGGCACACCCGAGCAGTTTGCCGAACTCAAGCGTGTGGCACCGCTAATGGTAGAAGAATGGTCACAAACCAAACGCGCTCCCAGACATGCTGCCTGGTTACATGAACAGGATTAACAGCCGGATGCGACTACATTTGGGTTACATTTAGGAATGACCTGAAATTCAGCCAATTTTTGAGTGATATTTTTGAAAAAACCAGCAAGCCATTTGCTGGTTTTTTTGATCTGCCGATCTGTGCGCAGGCGGCACCGGCATTAAGTTGTAAAGAATTCAGACACTCTTGAAAAACAAGCAAATAAACGAAGTTTTTCGTATAAAAAGACAACAAATCAAGCGTAGGACAATAACCCGATTTTTTGTAAGACATTCGCCATTAACGGTTTTTTTTCTAATTAACGAAAGATTTTTTTACATTTTTTTTACCAGTAAAAACAGGCAAGTAAGATTTCCGCGATAAAAAAACGTTAAAAAAGTTTCATTTATAACTTGCTGCCGCGCTCATCTCGGGTAAAGTATTGAACAGCTGCTCAGGCAGCAAATAATAAAAACAGGGAACTGATGTGCAAGGAAAGCAATCGTTTATTCGCATTTTGAATAAATATTTTTGAATAAGGATGGTTTATTCAATATCAGGATGATGTACTTTTTAGGTCCAAGAGGACCTTATGGACAGCCAATAAGGCGTCAGGAAGACCAAGAATAAAAAAATATAGTACGGAAGCATTAAAAACAAATAGGAAGCGTTCAGAGATTACAGGGACTGTGCTAATAGGTTGGGAAACCGGTTATATCGGAAACTAAAAGTTGCAGGCAAAGCCTGCAATGATAATCTCCAGAAGCGATGGCAATGGCCATCGCTTTTTTTCTTTATACGCTTTTATTTTTCTATTGCTGACTTATGTCGTAAAATACCCGCCACAAACAGCATTAAGATTATTTTCCCTATGACCCGTAAAAGAAAATCCAGGAAGCCGGGAGTCGGCTCCATCGGCATAGTCAAAGACGACAAAACAAAAACAACGCCGCGCAGCGATAAAAAACCGAAAAAACAAACCGGCAATAAACCGGGCAACCGCCAAACGGAAGCGAAAAAGAAAACCAAAGGATCTCAGGGTCCGGGAATTAAAAAAGATCCGCGTATCGGCAGCAAAACCCCGATAGCTTTGGGTAAGCCGGCCCAGCCAATGACGAAACAGCCGAAGAAAGCCAAAGTTCAGGCCTCGCCTATCGCCGCAATACGCGATGTCGAGCCGGATACTTCGCTGGAGCAAGAGTTATACGCCATTGAAGAAGATGCGCAATTACAAAGCATTCTCGAAAAACAGGAAGAAGAGATCGCCCTGAGCGAAGCCGAAGTCGACTACTTCAATGAAAAAATGACCCGCCACCAGCAATTGCGTGAATTACTGGGCTGGGATGATGAAGACGAAGAAAGCGAAACCGGGCAGAAAGCGTCATCTGAAGACGAGCTTTGGGATAAGTTCGATAACAGCGATCTGTCGGAATTCGAATAAGGGATAAACCATGTCCACCCCCTGGTTAATAGCCATTATCGTTGCGGTTATCATCATAGCCGCACTGGCATTTTATGCCGGTAAATTATTGCGCCAGTTAAAGCAGCAAACGCTCTTACAGCAAAAGGCCGAACAAAAGCATCAGGCCGCCCTGGACAAGCACGACGCGAAAGTGCTTAACAGCGTTATCATCATAGTCCGGGCGATGAAGGAAGAGCAATGCGATTACAGCGAAGGTTGCTGGCGTTTAAGCGTATTATTGGATTCATTAAAGAAGAGCAGCGCACTGGATCAGCAATTTCCTGCTATATTTGAATTATATAATCGCATAAAGCATTTGACGATTTTAGATGAGCGTAAACAACTCGCTAAGCAGCAACGTATGAAACAGGATCTGGAACGTATGAAGGTTGAGGCCGAATTACGGGATAAGGTAAGTCAGGATCTTGAACTCTTACACCAGTACGCCAACGAGCGCTACCGGCTGCTAAGCAAATAATCTCGACGCTGCTCACCTTAATCGTCCGGTACTTTATTCAAATAATTCTGGTGAAAATTCTACTCTGTTAATTTTGTCCGCCGGCTTAGCTCCATCAGCCGCAACAGCATTAATAAGCCATGAATACAGGCCAGAGAGACTTTGAGGGGCACATTATGAGTGAGCAACTGAAAACACAATTTACCCAACGCATTGTTGCACTTCAGCAGCGGATAGATTCCATCCATCAGGACTTTGCCGAAGGCCGCAATGCCGACTGGTCGGAACAAGCGGGAGAAAGAGAAAACGACGAAGTCCTCAACGCCCTGGAGTCTGAGGCAAAAATAGAAATCCAGCAGTTATCCAATGCCATTACCCGCATAGATAGCGGCAACTATGGCATCTGCCTGGAATGCGGCGAAGAAATTGCCGAGAAAAGATTGCATGTGCAACCGGCGGCGATTAAATGCATTCAATGTGCCGACTGACCCCGACTTGAATCCCCGCTTTTCTTTTCCAGCTAAAACCTAAGCACAAAAGAAAAAGTCGGCTCAAGCATCAAGGGACTGAGCTTGAGCAGCAGTTGCAGTTGCAGTTGCAGTTGCAGTTGCAGTTGCATTATCATCAGGTTTAATTGCCAGGCGACAAGTTAACCTCAAAACCGCTTATCAATCAAACAAAAACCCTACAGGTTCTAGGCTTTTTTAGCCTAAGCTTGCGCTTGATCAAGGTACAAATCTCTCGTCGGATTATACTGGCTGTCTGAATTTTGCACCCAGCGTTTTCTATGGTGAATACAATGCAAGTAAGCCAGTTTTTCGATAACAAATTACTGAAGAAGTACAATACCAGCGGCCCCAGATATACCTCGTATCCGACCGCGCTGGAATTTAACGACCAATTCAATCAAGAGGATATGGTACAGGCCATAACCCATTCGGAAAACCGCGAGCTGTCCCTGTATGTGCATATTCCTTTTTGTCACAGCCTTTGTTATTACTGCGGCTGCAACAAGGTCGTTACCCGTCACCGCGATAAAGCCGATACTTACCTGGAATATTTAGCGGCGGAAATCTCTTCCCGTGCGGCACTATTTACCGACTATACCGTGAAACAGCTACACTGGGGCGGCGGCACGCCAAGTTTTTTAACCCATGAACAAATCACCTTGCTGGTTACCCTGCTCAAGAAAAAATTCAACTTTTCCGATGAGCTGGAAATGAGCATTGAAATCGATCCCAGGGAAATTGAACTGGATCTGGCTCAGCACCTGTTTGATCTCGGCTTTAACCGCCTGAGCATAGGGGTTCAAGACATAGATCTTAAAGTGCAGCAGGCCATTAACCGGGTGCAGGATACCGAGTTTATTCACCAGTTTATCCGCGAGGCAAAAGCGGTCGGCTTTAAGTCCATCAATATCGATTTAATCTACGGCCTGCCCCACCAGAGCATAGACACCTTCACCCGTACCCTGAACAAAGCCCATGAAATGGACGTAGACCGCATTTCCCTGTTCAGCTACGCCCATTTACCCAGCCGCTTCGCCGCGCAAAGAAAATTACGGGACGAATGGTTACCCAGCGTCGATGAAAAATTCGCGCTGATGAAACTGGCGATAGAAACCCTGTGCGGTTTCGGCTATGACTTTATCGGCATGGATCATTTCGCCAAACCGGACGACGAGCTGGCCGTCGCCCAGAAAAACGGCACCCTGCACAGAAACTTCCAGGGTTATACCACCAAAGGCAATTGTGACTTGCTCGGCCTGGGGGTTTCCGCCATCAGCGCCATCGGCAACAGCTATAGCCAGAATGTCAAAGAGCTCAACAGCTATTACCAAGAAATAGAAAACCACCAGCACGCCCAGGAAAAAGGCCTGGCGTTAACAAACGACGATATCATCCGCGGCGAAGTGATCCGCGAGTTGATGTGCAACCACTATGTCAGCAAAAAAGCCATCAATGACAAATTCGCTATCGATTTCGACGATTATTTCAGTGACGACCTGCCGTCGCTAAGCACTTTCATCAGCGACGGTTTGCTGACCAATACCGACCAAGCCATCACCGTCAGCCAGAAAGCACGGTTATTGATCCGCAACATCTGCATGACTTTTGACGCCTATATGAAAGAACAGCGCAATCACCAGCGTTTTTCCCGGGTGATTTAAACCCCAACGAACAAAGCGAGCAAAAAGGCACCGGGAGCTTTCTTTCGGCGCCTTTTTTATTTTTCCCTGCCGGATAGAAAAACCAACTCAATCCGAAAAACCTTTCCCAAACAACCCTGCTTCAACCAACAGCATAAACAGCCATTTCTTTAATGAACTATCAGCTCCACCAGAAAAATCAGAAAAAATGTGCAGAAAGCACAAATAAAAAGCAAATAAACGAAAAAAGTAAAAAAACTTTAAAAAGGCTCTTGTCAAAGCCCAAATACCGATATAGAATCCGCGCACTGTTTGAAAACAGCAGTAGACACACCTCAGTGGTGGCTATAGCTCAGTTGGTAGAGCCCCGGATTGTGATTCCGGTTGTCGTGGGTTCAAGTCCCATTAGCCACCCCATCTTTCTTCTCTCAAATCAAAAATATCTAAGATATACAAGTTCGTTTAAATACGCTTCCGCTTAACATTATTTAACTATATAATTTTTACTATTCGAAGCTAAACAGTACTCATCACCGAGAGGTGAACGTTATCGGCATATTATTGTGAAAATAGATCGAAACAAGCTTAATACCCTGTTGCGTAGCGGTTTAAATCCTGAAATTAAAACCCGCAAGCAACTGGCAACACATTTAAGTTTAGATCCCACCTCACTGACCCGATGGTTCGCAAGCCGGGATCGGTTGGGTAATCCAAGATACCCCGTAGTACCAGATCGACATGTCACTAAAATCCTTCAGCTATTTAAATTAGATCCGCAAAGTTTGAGTTTAAATGATGAAGAGTTTCGTCATTATTGTTTTGAAAACTCTTTGACAAAAAGTAATCATCAAAGCGATTTAGAGCAGAAGGAAAAATTAAGACAAGAATACGCCTTGCAAAGAAAATTAAACATCACGGATTATTCAACAGACCAAAATAAAAGGCCGGTTCTAATTATTTTTACTCTGGTTATATTATTCGTGGCGGCATGGTATGTTATCACCCTCCTTCCTTTCAATGATTCAAACTCGATAACCACTGAAAATAACATAACAGCAAATGATTCGCAGTGCTGGACCGGTTATTCCCCATCGCTCGGTGTTTTTGAGGAAGAAGATAAGGCCGACCCCTGCCATTATGGCAAATTGTTTCATAATGCTTTAATGCAGTTAAAAGCTGAAAATAATAGCCTGAATTCATCTTTGCCTATAACCGAGCCCTCCCAAAACCAAGCTTATATCACCTTTCTATCTGAACAATTAGAGTATCGCAGGATCCGGGATAATATTACCCTTAACATCGAACTTGGTAAAAGTGAGATGTACCGTTCAAACTATCAGACAGCCCAATCATATTTTCGTAATGCAAGTGAGATGTTAACGGCTTTACCTGAACCAAGCCCGCAAATGTCGACTGAAATATCAATTTATACGGCAAAAATTGCAGACAAATTGCGTTAGTGTGCTAACTTTTGCCTCCGTATTTATAAAACACCTTTAACAACAACCACTTGACTCAACCCCCCATACTTGTTAAATGAGTGTTTTTTAGACAAAATAGACACATAATTGGCCTTTTCTACCGGAAATAAACCAATAATTGACACATATTGGGCCTTTGCCAATCAGCTGAATTTGTCTAATTTACTCATCAAACTTTATAAACCTGCTTTCTTTGTTTCCTTTATTTTATGAAGGCAAGCTATTAGCAATAAGATAAAAACATGAATGTTAGTTGAGTGAACTTATATGCAGATCCCAGACAAAAATTCAAATCGACTTATCTCTTTTAAGCAAGCTTTTATGGTTATCGCTGTTGTAACAATATTGGCTCTGGCATGGGGCCGTATACAGGCAATGAGTAATAATACCCTGGTATCTCAAGAAGACTTTATCATTGCCACGGTAGAAAATGGTGACTTGATTCGGGAAGTGAGGGCACCGGGAACTTTAGTGCCCATTGCCTCGAACTTTTTATCTGCAACTTCTAACGGGCGGGTCAAAGAAATATTGCTTGAAGCCAGCGATGAAGTTGACATAGGCACAGTGGTAATGGTGCTTGATAATCCTGAATTGAGCCAGGCCGTTGATAAAGCTAAATTTGAAGTTGAAGTACTCCGGGCCGGATATCACTCACTTCAACAGCGATGGCAGCAATCGATATTAAAGCAACGTATTGTAGTGGCAGACTTTAATGCCCGGTATGAAATGACCAGGTTAAGAAGAGAAGCGAATCAGCGATTGTTAAATACAGGAGCCGTGTCCAATATCGACTACAACGAATCAATACTGTTAGAACAGCAACTTAAATTTCAGCATGAATTAGAACTTGAGTTACTGGCAAGCCTGCCGGCATTAAAACAAGCAGAACTTTCGGCTGCTAAAGCGCAAATCAACAAAGCAACGCGCCATTTAGCCTTGCAAGAAAAGCTTGCCGATGACTTAACGGTGAAAGCCAGCACCAAAGGCATCATACAAGAAGTCACTTTACAGGTTGGCGAGCCTTTCAAAGTTGGTACCGTGCTCGCGCGCATTGCCGAACAGGATAATTTAAAGGCCGAGTTACTGGTCCAGGAAAGCCAGGTGAAAGAGGTAGAAAAAGGCCAGGCGGTGATGTTATCGGCTGGCGGCAATATGGCTCAAGGCGTAGTCAGGCGCATCAACCCTTCGGTACAACAGGGAGTTGTTAAGGTCGACGTTTTCTTTAACGATGGCGCACTTCAAGGTGCCCGTCCTGATCTGCGTATTGATGGCGTGATAGAACTCGAGCATTTAAAAAATATCTTAAAGTTAAAACGACCGGTATTCACACAGGAATACTCCTCAAGCAGTCTTTTTGTGTTGAATGAAACTCAAACCGTTGCGGCGCGTAAGAAAATTAAGTTTGGCCGTAGTTCTGTTGACGATATTGAGGTGCTTTCCTCGCTTAGGGCAGGTGATCAAGTGATCATATCTTCAACGAATAAATATGATGAATTAGGACAAATACACTTACGCTAGCTGAAAATTTAGCAACGCAATCGATATACTTTTTACAAGATAATAATAAGGATAATTCTCCCATGCAGACGCTAATAGAAGACATACAATTTGCTTATCGGAGTTTTATGAAAACTCCGGCGGTTTGTGCCCTCATAGTGACGACTCTGGCACTGGGAATTGGTGCTAATGCAGCAATATTTAATGTCGTTTACAACGTATTAGTGGCCCCTTTGCCTTTTAGTGGCGGAGAGCGCCTGGTAAAGATCAATACCAACAAGCCAAAAATAAATAGAAATGACGTTCAGGTTTCCGTTCCAACCATGCTCGACTATCGTCAGAAAAATGAGCATTTATCTCACTTAGTTGAATACCATCAAATGAGTTTCACCTTACTTGGCCATGGCGATCCTAAAAGCTTGAAAACGGGTACTGTCAGCTGGGACTATTTTGAGATGCTGAACGTTAAGCCGATACTAGGGAGAACATTCTTACCGGGAGAAGATAAGCAGGGTGCGAGACCCTTGATTGTTTTATCACACCATTATTGGCGTGAAATGTTTGGCAGTGACCCTGACATTATTGGTACGAGCTTACAGATGAATAATAAGGCTCATCAAGTTATCGGGGTTTTACCACCAATGGCAGCATATCCGGTTAAAAACGACATCTGGGTAACGGCCCCTTCATGCCCTGTCCGAGGCAGTAGTAATGCAATAAATGATCGAAGCCGAACCATGCTGACCTTGTATGGCAAATTAAAAGCAAACTCTAGCCTGGCAAAAGCGAGTTTGGAGCTTAACAACATATCAAAACACTTAATCGCAGAATACCCAGATGTTTACCCTGAAAATCAAGGACTAAGTAACACCTTGATCCCCTTAAAAACCGAAATGGCAGCTCAGTCAGGCCCGACGTTTTACCTGTTAATGGCTATTACCGCACTGGTATTACTTATTGCTTGTGCCAATGTGGCTAATCTCAACTTAGTCCGCACCGCTAACCGCAAACAAGAATTTGCGATACGAGAGGCACTCGGTGCCAACCCCAGACGAATTGCACGGCAAGTATTAACTGAGAGTATTCTTTTGTCATTAACGGGTGGCTTACTCGGACTGATTATTGCCATTTTTACCAATGATTTGCTCGCTGGTTTTGCAGCCCATTACACCTCACTGGCAAGTGAAGTTAAAATTAATTGGAGTGTATTTGTATTTTGTTTAGTCATTTCAATGTTAACCGGGGTTATTAGCGGCGCCACAGCAGCCTTTCAAAAGCGCCATATCAATGAATCATTAAAGGAAGGCAGTGGCAATATCACGGCAAGTGGTGCAAGTAACCGACTTCGTAAAGTATTACTTATCATTCAGTTTAGTTTGGCGTTTATCGTTATCACCAGTGCGACCCTGGTTAGCCTGAGTTTGTATCGCTTGAATAACCAAGATACCGGCTTTAACAGTAGCGAAATCGTTGCCCTGCAAATGGGGCCGGGAGCTTCTAATGACACAGTGAAACAGTGGCATTACTTTGCACGGGAAACGGCGCACCGCTTAGAGCGTAAAGCTGAAATAGAGCAAGTTGCTTTCTCGACCACTTTTCCAATGACCGAAGGTCGCCGGCAATTAAGCTTTTTTCAAATTGAAGGACGTCCTCCAATAGACAGCAGCGAGCGTCCCGATGCGTTAAGAGCGGTGGTTTCACCCAACTATCACCAGGTACTTGCTATCCCTTTATTGCAAGGGAGATACCTTCAAGAAAGTGACGATGAAAATAATCCAGGTTCTATCTTGATTAATAAACGTTTTGCGGAATTATTTTTCGCCGCTGAAAACCCTATTGATAAACGAATTTCTTTAGATAAAGGCAAAACCTGGTTGAGCGTACGGGGTGTAGTTGCCGATACCAGAGAAATGGGCGTTGATATCGCCCCCGTGCCAACATTTTACAGCACCTTTATCGAATATACTCGCTGGAGCTGGATCAAGATGCTGATCAGAACAAAAGTACCATTAAACACCATAAGCACCAGTATCACGGATGCCATCCATGAAATTAATCCTCAGCAAGCGGTCCAGGGCATAACGACACTTAAGACCCTTAAAGACGAGTCGTTGTCATCGGCTAACCTGGTCGGTCAATTAGTCACTATGTTTGCGGTGTTGGCATTTGCTATTGCACTCAGTGGCGTTGTTGGCATTGTTGCCTATAACGTCAGTCAAAGAAGAAAAGAAATAGGCATACGAGTGGCACTGGGGGCAAATCCAAAACGTATACGTATGCTCTTTGCGGTGCAAGGTATGTCACTTTGTGCAATAGGTATAGCCATAGGGGCATTCATTATGGTGTTTATATCACCGATGTTAGCTAGGGTGCTATTTGAAACGCAGGCGCTGAATTTATCTATGTATTTAATTACCGGAACAGCCATTTCGCTGTTTGCAGCATTGGCTATTTTACTACCGGTGAAGCAAGCAACGGCTGTCCAGCCAAGCCATGCGTTGAGAGAACAATAAAAACAATGACTAAGCTAGAACTGACAGCTCGCTTATATAAAAATGAAGGAAAAAATAATGACTGATGAAGCTTTAATTAAATTAACAAAACTGACCAAAGACTTTACCAGCGATGCCGGGGTAACCAGTGCAATAAAGGGAGTTGATTTAACTATCAATGCCGGTGAATACTTAAGTATTGCAGGTCCTTCAGGTTGTGGTAAGTCTACCTTGCTGTCTATTCTGGGATTGCTTGAAACCTCGTCCAGCGGGCAATATTTGTTGAACGGCTATAAAGTACACGACTTGGATGTTTATCAACGCGCTGAAATTCGAAATAAAGAAATCGGCTTTATTTTTCAAGCCTTTAATTTAATAGGTGATTTAACGGTTTTAGAAAACGTCGCTTTGCCTTTGTCTTACCGGAAAATGAAAAAAGCAGAGCGTCATGAAATTGCGATGAATTCACTGGAAAAAGTGAATATGGCCGATCGTGCCAAATACTACCCAGCACAGTTATCCGGAGGCCAACAGCAACGTATTGCTGTCGCAAGAAGTTTAGTGGTGGATCCGTCTATTTTGCTGGCGGATGAACCTACGGGTAATCTCGATACCGCAAATGGCGGCGCCATCATGGACTTATTCGATGAACTACATGATGAAGGACGAACTATCTGTATGGTGACCCATGACGCCAGGTTTGCAAAACGCAGTCAGCGGGTTGTCCAATTAGAAGATGGTGTATTGCGCTGAAGGTAGTGGCCTGTTGCTCCTGGGCACCATTTCAGCTGGTATAATTTCCTCTGGACCAGGAGGGAGTTAATAGACAAAACGTTGCTCTTTGAACAATCACTTATTTTAACCGGCCAAATATTCAGTTCGCTATTGCACCGACGCCATACCCGTCCAACGATTAAACGCAGTATAAAACAGGTGATATGGCTAAAAACCCAAATGATAGCTAATCTCACTCATGCTCAGATTTTGCCCTGCATATTTATCTGGGGCACGCTGCTTTCTTACCTCATCAAATAAAATAAGCCAACGCCCTCAAAGAAGAATGGCCGGCGATGGCCATTCTTCTTTTTATTTATTCACAATAGCTCCAGCCCGATGATGAGCTTGAAGCACAAACAGCCTCACGTTACTAGCCGCCCGGCACCATACACAAGCCCCCTCAGGCGAGCTAAAAATAACAGGTTGTTATTTTTAGCTGAACACATCCGCATCATTCACATCAGCAAAAATGATGCTAATACTTGCCAAACCACCTGATATCCGTAACATAGCGCCGAGCAGTATAAACGTCGAAGGAAAGCGTTAGATGAAATGGCCAGTTTTAAGCTTAATTGTTTTTGTGTTACTTGGATGCACAAACAATACCGTAGAACATGTCAAGCAGCCTGATTCAGTTGTCAGATACCAGGATGACTCAAAGGATCCCACACGTTTTTCCAATTTATATCCGGGCAAAAAAACTTATCCAAAAACTTGTACTGAAAATTGTTACCGGCCATCAAAGCTAGTTGCCTGCAAGACACCTGCAGAAAATTGCCGTTTTATTGGCCAGCAGACCCCACCCGACTTAAATACCGGCTTTGCTATCCGCTGGCTCGGGCATGCCAGCTTCTATATTGAAAACCCCGACGGCACCAGCTTGTTGTTTGATCCCGTTAGCGAGCAGTTTGACTGGCCGGTCAACTGGGCGTTTCGCCTCAGCGAAGGATTCAACCGCCGACCGGGCGCCTGGCCGACAAAATCGGAAATCACCAACACAGATGCCGTCCTGTACTCACATATCCACTACGATCATTTCAATAAAGATGATATCGCCCAGGTAGGCAGCAAGGCCGAATACTTTGTGCCTCTCGGCTTTGCCGAGCACTTCCCCCAGGACGGTTACCGTATCAATGAAATGACCTGGTTCTCGTCAAAATCCTTAGGCGATCTGAACATTCATTTTGTCCCGGCGCACCATTTCAGCAGCCGTATCTGGGTACCTTACCTGTACGAAGACAACAATGCCGCGCTATGGGGCGGCTGGGTTATCGAGCACCGGGGCCAGCGGCTGTTTTTTGCCGGCGACACAGGTTATTCCAAACACTTTAGCGATATCCAACAACGTTACGGTGATATGGATGTCTGCTTAATGCCGATAGCCTCCTATTTCCATGAACAAAACGGTGACTGGTACCGCTATGTGCATACCACCCCGGAAGACTCGCTGCTGGCGGCCAAAGAGCTGAACTGTAAAGTGATGATCCCCTGGGGTTATGGCAACGCCAGCTGGAAAATGGGTGATCACAGCACTCACTCTGCCCTGCTGCGGTTATTAAATATGCATCAGGAAATGAAATCTGAAATCCCTTTACATATCCTCAATGAAGGCGAAGCTGTGGTGTTATAGCAAACCGCAGACCTGGTCGATGATTACGCCCGGGGGCAGGTTAAAAGCTCGGCATGATCGTTAAATGCTGCAGTTTTTCTTGCCAACGGGCCAAGACGGTTAATATTGGCTGAAGTTGCGGATACAGGTAATAGCCTGCACTACAGACGATGATAAACTGGCTCAAGCTCGCCAGCGGATAGCGAATTTCAAGCAGCTTCATCGCCGTGCCAAAAGATGATTTTAAGCGGTTATTGGATAAATCAACGCTATAGCACTCATCCAGCAGTAAATGTGTCAGCGACCCTAAAATAACAAACAGCGCCACCAGCAAAGCCATATTCAATGAAGCGTTCAATTGCAGGCTGATGATAATGCCAAGCAGCGCAAACATCACCACCGCCAAGATGGAATGCAAACAGCCCCTGTGTACGGTAATTTTTTCAAATAAGGGTTTGATAATATACCAGGTGGTTGCATAAATAGTGACGGCTGCCGCCCAGATCCCCAGCAGCGAAGACAAGGGATAAACCAAGACAAAGCTGGCGGCAAGGGTAAAGGCCAGGATGGAAAACAGCCAGCCAATCGAGGTTGAATCGTCGGCATCAAGGTCGGGCAACAACCCAGACAGCGCACCGATCACAATGAGCAATAAACTTTCCGGCATAGAGGCAATTTTCGTGGCCAGCACCACAGTGCCTAATACCGAGCTGGAGATAATACTTGCGCTTATATGGGTAGAAAAATTAGCCAATGAACATCCTAATCAATGGAAACGTTAAATCCAAACAAGCCATTCTGGGGCAAATGGTTTGCTTTGACAATCTCTTATATTGTTAAAACACATCAACGCCCCTCTAATTAAGCTGCTATAACCAATAGTTATCATGCCCTAATATTTTATGCCCCGTTTTTTTACCTAAAATAACGGCCTAACATAGTAAGCTGACCGTTATTGATTCCAGGGTTGCTGCACAAACCTCTCCTTCAGCAATTCAAGAAATTTACTGGTTCTGGCGGAGCGCGCGCGTAAGTCGGTGCCCAGTAAAGCCACGATATCGGCAGAGGGGAGTTGGTAATCGCTTAATAACCTGACTAACTCACCACTTTTTAACTGTGCGGCTACATCCCACTCGGAGCGCTGTATGATGCCGCAACCAGCCAATGCCCATTGCTTGATGACCCGGCCGTCATTACTGGCAAGTCTGGGATTAATACGGACAGCCTCCTGCTTATCGCTGCCGTTAGCCGTAAAACGCCACATAGTGACATCCTCGGCATTCTCTCTTAAAGCAATACAGGCATGTTGACGTAAATCCGCCGGTGTTTCCGGCTGGCCATATCTGGCAATATAAGCCGGAGAGGCACATAAAAAACGTCTGTTCGCTGCCAGTACGGACAGTTTCAACGACGAACTTCTCAACTCTCCGATATAGATCATAATGTCCCAGGCGTGGCCGCTTGACCAGTCGGGATTATCTGAGAGTTCAAGTTCTACCGAAAGGCTCTGATGCTGCCCCTGGAACTCGGTAACTAAGGGCGCAATATATTCCTGGCCAAAGCCCAAAGGCGCTAATATTTTTAAGCATCCGGAAATTTCATGCTGCTGGCTGTTAAGCACCTCATGCAGGTCATCCATTTCCGCCAAAATCAGCCGGGCGCGTTCCGCCAGCAACAAACCTTCGTCGGTTAAGCTGATCTGTCTTGCATGTCGCTCAACCAGTTTAAGCTTAAGTTTTTGTTCAATTATTTGCAGTCTTTGCGTAACCGTAGGCGGCGTTACATTTAACGCTCTTGCCGTGGCCGCCAGCGAAGAATGATTGGCAATAATGCGGAAAAAGCGCAAATCATCACTGTTTATCATTAAGTGCAAACCTAATCTTATAGTTAGTTTATGTTAATTTTAATCTACATTGAGTCCGGGTACAATCTTTTCACCGGCGAGATAAGCCGAGACTTATTAAATCGAGCAAAGACGAGATCACCAAGGGATCACAAATGTTTACAAGACTATTAATAACAATAATGACTGGGCTGTTAGCCTTACCGCTGGCGGCAGAACCACTTAGTCACTTAGAGAGCAAACTACAACCCAAGCAAATACAAGAAGATCTGACATCATGGCTGCAATGGCTGGAAAAAACCCACCCGGATTTATCCTATACGGTTAAAGATCCAAAAAAATTTTACCGGAATGTTGCCACCTTAAAAGAAAACATCAAAAAGCCGGTTTCAGTCCAACAATTCTGGCGTCAGGTTACAGTTTTAAATAGCCAGCTAACCGATGGTCATACCGGGATAGCCTTTGATGATACCCGCGCCTTAACCCGACAACATGTCGAAAATGGCGGCGCGCTTTTTCCCTTTGCATTGGTTTTCAATGAGTCCAAGTTAGTGATCACAGGTAAAATTGACGGCCAGCCATCAAAGCTTAAAGGTTATGCCATTAACAAAATCAACGGCATGCCAATTGACGATGTGCTGAAACCATTATTAACTCGCTTACACGGCGACAGCCTGCGTCATCGCCGGGCGATATTAGCCAGACGTTTTGCCAGCTATTACTGGCTGTATTTTGGTAATACTGAAACCTTCACCCTTGATATAACTGATAAAAGTGAAAAGACGGCCATCAACAATATCACCGTAGCTGCCAGCCATGCCGCAGTTAATAGCAATAAGATCTTTGAAGATAACTTTCAATTTGAAATTTTAGACAACAAAAGCGCCATGTTAACCATCAAGACCTTTAACTGGCCCGATAGAAAACGTTATTTTTCCTTTATCGAAGCGGCATTTAAAGAGATAAAAGCCCTTAACATACAAAAGCTCATCATTGATATCAGGGAAAACGGCGGCGGTGACGATGATATGTGGAAAAAAGGCATAGTCTCTTATATTGCTACGCAACCCTGGCGCCACGCCTCTACCTATAAAGTAAAAGTGATTGAAGGCAGGCAAAGTGAAGACAAGCCGTTAGGCAAAGTAATTTCAGGTGAGCTGAGCGCCAACAACCTGGTAGAAAATGATAACCCCCTTAGATTTGCAGGTGAAGTTTATCTGTTGATCGGTGCTTATACCTACTCCTCATCAATATTACTTGCCAATACACTACAAGATCACGGATTTGCCACCTTAGTAGGGGAAGCAACCGGCGGCAAAAGCGGCCAGACCGGCGGGATACAAAGATTTGTTTTACCGCATTCTCAATTAAAGGTTTTTGCCCCGCGCTTTATGCTGACACGCCCTAAAGGAGGCCACCACATGGAGCCGGTAACACCGGATATTACTATCGCTTATGATAAAACCCGGCCGCGGCAACTGGTTAATAAATTAATGCAAACCTGGTAACCACTCGAGATCAGTCAGGTGCTGCCCGGCTGATCTTATAGCCAAACTTTTAAGTTACTTTTCCAAACACAAAGGTAACCATTATTTTTAGGGAGCTTATTTTGGAACTCGCCCATTTCTCCATCGAGTTATTAGCCTTTTTGTTTTTTATCGCTATTGTCGCCGGGTTTCTTGATACCTTAGCCGGTGGCGGCGGTTTACTGACCGTACCGGCATTAATGATGAGCGGCATACCGCCGGTTGCCGCCCTGGCAACCAACAAGTTACAGGCCAGTACCGGCACCGCAACGGCAAGCTATATGATGTTGAAAAACAAAAAGGTAAGCTGGGATGAAATTAAGCCGCTGATGTTGTTTGCTTTTATCGGGGCAGCTGTTGGTACAACGATGATCCAGTTTGTTGATACCCGGGTATTAAGTTTTGTTATTCCGCTGGTGATGCTTTTTATTGGTATTTATTTTCTTATGGCCCCGGCCCTGGATAAGCAAAGCAAGCAGGCAAAAGTGTCTGCCAAAAACTATCAAAGACTGGTTGTCCCTTCGATTGGTTGCTACGACGGTTTTTTTGGTCCGGGAACCGGTTCCTTCTTTGCCCTTGCCGGGGTTTCTTTAAACGGACGGGGCTTTATTGATGCAACCGCCATCGCCAAAACCCTGAATTTTTCCACCAATATGGCATCACTGCTGGTTTTCCTTGTTGCCGGGCAGGTAATTTGGGCCTTGGGCTTCATCATGATCCTGGGGCAGGTTATCGGCGCCAGGCTCGGCTCCCATTGCCTGTTTACCATTAAGGTAAAATACCTGAGATACCTTGTGGTGACTATGTGTTTTGCCATGTTGGTCAAGTACGGTTTTACCTTCTAAGCTATTGGCTCAACTTTCTGATCCGGTTAATAGCTCCTTAAACCGGGTTTACGGTTTTGCTCCTGTGCTGTAACCTTGAAACCTGATATTTATCCGTCAGCTATTCAGATATAAGGCATAAGAAGGACAAGTGGTAAAAAAACATATCCTGGTCATCGAAGACGAATCCAGCATTGCCGACAACATCACCTATGCCCTGAAATCAGAAGGGTTTGCTGCTACCTGGGTCAGCCTGGGAGAAGAAGCCCTGCAGCGGTTAAGCGCCAGTCATGTCGATCTGGTTATTCTCGATGTCGGCCTGCCGGACATCAACGGTTTTGAAGTGTGTAAAACCATCCGCAAAAACTCAGAGGTACCGATCATCTTTTTAACCGCCCGCGGTGAAGAAATCGACCGTGTAGTCGGCCTGGAAATTGGCGGTGATGATTATGTGGTTAAACCTTTCAGCCCCCGCGAACTGGTTGCCCGGGTGAAAGTCATTTTAAAGCGCCAACGCGCCCAAACAAATCAGTCTGCCGCCTCAGGGCAAACCTTCACCTTAGATGAAGAAAAACGGCAAATCAGCTACTGCAACAGCCAGCTTGAACTTACCGCTTATGAATACGGCATCTTAAAGCTGCTGCTGAGCCAGCCGGAACGGGTATTTACCCGGGAACAGCTGATGAATGCGGTGTGGCCGACCCCGGAAGAAAGTTTTGATCGCGCCGTCGATACCCATATAAAAACCATACGCGCCAAGCTGCGAGCCGTAGACCCCAATGATTCCTCATTAGTGACCCACAGGGGTGTCGGTTACAGCATTCAGTTGCGCCGGGTACATCACTAGTGAGTCTCAACTTACGGATATTTCTGGCTTATTTCATGATCCTCGGTGTAGCCGCCTACCTGTTGCTGGATGTTTTTATGTCGGAATTAAAACCCGGCATGCGCCAGTCGACAGAAGACGCCCTGGTGGACATGTCGAATTTACTGGCAGAAATGGTCACCCGGGAATACATCGCCTCCCCGGATGATCTGCGCCACCTTACTGCCGACATGGACAGCTTTCTGCAGCGCTCACACAAGGCAAAAATCTCTTCGATAAACAAACAAACCAGCGATATCCGCATTTATATTACCGATGCCAAAGGCACAGTAAAATATGACTCGGCCAGGCGGGATGTCGGCAAAGATTACTCCCAATGGAATGATGTTTACCTGACTTTACGGGGACAATACGGCGCAAGAAGCACTAAGTCAGATCCCGATAATGAATTCAGTACCGTGATGCATGTCGCCGCGCCGATCAAACACAAACAGCAAATCATCGGCGTATTAACGGTCGCCAAACCAAATGTTACCGTACAGCCTTTTATTGAGATGGCGCGCACCAACATCCAAAAACGCGGCCTCTCCCTGGTATTGTTGTCATTAATCGCCGCCTTAACCCTGTCGTTCTGGCTGACCCGCTCCATCCGCAAACTGGTCAAGTACGCCGACGCTATCCGATGCGGACAACAAATAAAGGTACCGGCTCTTCGGGAAACGGAATTGGCCAAACTGGCCACCGCCATCGATGATATGCGCCGCGAACTTGAAGGCAAAGACTATGTGGAAAAATATGTCCATGCCCTCACCCATGAACTAAAAAGCCCGGTCTCCGCTATCAAAGGCGCCAGCGAGATCTTAAGCCCGCAAATGGCGGCAGCAGATCAAAGCCGCTTTATCGGCAATATTCAATATGAAGCACAACGTATCGATGAAATGATCAACCGCTTGCTGGCCCTGGTAACGGTGGAAAAACAGGATGCTTTAGAAAAAGTTGAACGCCTGGATTTGATCCCGGTGATCAATCAGGTCATCAGCAGCAAACAAACCCGGGCGGCCAAATGTTCGGTAACCATCACCAGCGAGATGCCGTCACAATTATTTATCTCGGGAGACAGCTTCCTGCTGGCACAGGCCATAGATAACCTGCTGCAAAACGCCCTGGATTTCAGTCCCGAAGGCGGCACCATCTCGGTTAAGGTCTCCCCGGGGATACAAACCAGCATACTTATCCGGGATCAGGGCTGCGGTATTCCCGCGTATGCTTTAGATAAGATTTTTCAGCGCTTTTACTCCCTGCCACGCCCTGATTCACAAAAGAAAAGCTCGGGGCTCGGCCTGTGTTTTGTCAAACAAATTGCCGAATTACACCTGGGCTCTATTGAACTTGATAACAACAAGGAAAAAGGGGTTTGCGCCCGGTTAACCCTTAACCTTACATAGCCGGAGCACAGATAAATACCTTGGTTATTTTTATCAAGCACACACAAAACACATAATCCGCCCACACAAGGCATTTATCCTGAGCAAAAAAACCCTCAGGAGTGCCTTATGCAAAAAAACTTATCGATAAAACTCGCCATCATCGGCTTTGTAACCCTGCTGTTGCTGATCCCGCTTGGCATGATTGCCGATAAAATCAGCGAAAGATCGCAATTCTTAACCCGGGCCAAACAGGATGTCAGCCAGAGCTGGACCGGACAGCAGACAGTCATGACCGCCATGGTGGTTTTTCCCTATGAGGTCAACCGGGAAACCACCCTGGTGGATAAGGTAAGCCAAAAGAAAACCCTGCACATCAGTAAGCTTGCCAAGCGCAGGTTTCTTATTCCCGACAACATCAAGATCAACGCCCAAATAACCAACGACATTCGCCATAAAGGCATCTACAAGATCCCGGTTTATACCACCCGTTTGGATATCAGCGGACAAATCAATACCGATAGCTGGCAGGCGATGCTAAAAGAGATCAAAAATGAAGCACACGGCGGCCGTTTGGGCCGGCCTTATATCACCACCACAGTCTCAGATCCCAGGGGTATCAACAGTATCCCGACACTGATGTGGCAGGATAAAAAAATTCCCTTCCAACCGGGTAGCAAGCTTTTGGAAAATAACAAAGGCCTGCATGCTTACTTACCTGAAATGCCGCCAATATCAGACAAGCCCGCCGCAGATATTTCAACCGGCAGCCTGAGCGAGCCTATCAAGTTTACTTTTCAGCTGGAACTTCGGGGTATGGAAGCCATCTCCTTTATCCCGGTTGGACAAGCGGCCAAGGTCCAGGCAAGTTCGACCTGGCCCCATCCGCAATTTATCGGCGAGTTCTTACCTGCATCCCGTAACATCAGCCAAGACGGCTACCGGGCGAACTGGAAAATCACGTCATTTGCCAGCAATATCAGCGACAAAATAACACAATGTGAAAACAGGGTTTGTCAGCCCTTATTTACCAGCGATTTTGGCATCAAACATATTGAAGCGGTAGATATTTATCTGCAATCCGAACGCTCGGTAAAGTACAGCATGTTATTTATCGGCTTAAGTTTTATCAGCTTTTTTATCTTTGAAGTCATCATGAAATTGCCGATACATCCGATCCAATACACCCTGGTGGGATTTGCCATCGCGATCTTTTACTTATTGCTGATCTCCCTGTCCGAGCATATTGCTTTTCTACTGGCCTACCTGGTAGCCTCCCTTGCCTGTACCGGTTTGCTGCTCTCGTATTTACGCTATGTCCTGGCAGGCTTTAAGCAGGCATTTGCCTTTGCCGCTTTACTGCTGCTGCTTTACACCGCGCTTTATATCATCATCAGCGCCGAAGACTTGGCCCTGGTTATGGGGGCACTGTTAACCTTTGTTTGCCTGGCGATTGTGATGTTCACCACCCGGAACATCGACTGGTACCAGGTCGGCGAACAGTTAAACAGCAAGCACAATGCCGCCTTAGCTGCCAAAGAAGAGCCATAACATGTTGCGTATCATACCGGCACTGCTGTTCCTGTTGTTTATAAGCTGGAATATCTTTGCCGCCAACAAGGGCGATAACAATATCTTTTTCGAGCTGGTGCGCTCACTGCCATACGGCGATAAGTTGGGCCACCTGGTGTTATACGGCACCCTGAGCCAGCTGACCGTGATCGCCTTTAACCACAAATGTCTGATGGTTAAAGGCTACCCGCTACCGCTGGGCGCCCTGCTGGTGTTATCCCTGGCCCTTATCGAGGAAATGAGCCAGTTGTTTTTAGTCAACAGAACCTTTGACTTTGCCGATATCAGCGCAGATATCGCTGGTATCATCATCTTCACCATGATGTTCAATAAGCGAAAAGCCAGGCATTAGCTGAACTTGCCGGGGTCAGGCGCAACTCAAGCCCTGACCCCTTCAAAAATAACCACGCCCTTAGCTAAAAGATGTCCTGCCGTTGGCCTGTTATGACAAAGGCTTTGCCTGGATTTTTTCTGCCAGACTCTGCAAATGTTCCCGAACCTGTTGCAGATTATCGGCATTTTGCTCTTTGGCCAGCTTCACCGCCACTTTTTGCTGGTTTAAGGCTCTTGCTAATTGTCCGGCCGCTTCATAACCGTCGGCTAAACTGTCACGGGCATTAACGGATCCCGGATAAAGTTTCACCGCCAGCTCAAACCCCGCTACCGCCTGCTGATATTTTTTAGCAAAATAGGCGTCGTAAGACATGTTGATCAATAACGCTTCCGGCGGTGATACCGCCCTGTTTTGCTGTTTAGCCAGTGCTTGATAGTGCTTTGTTACCGCAGCCAGGCCTTGATTAACTACCGACGGCGCTGCTGTCCAGCCGCGATAATGCGCTAACGCCAGCATGGCATTGTGCAGGGTTTTACTCGGCACCGACATATGGGTCTCTAACGGATAATACTCGCTAAACCAGGTGAAATTTTCAGGGGCCCGGCTTGCAAAGACTTTTGACAGACGCTCGAAATTTCCCCGGTAAACCGCTTCATTGCCCAAGGTTTGGTAATAAAAAGTCGCACTTCGATCCTGATCACTGATTTTGTTGCCAATATTCTCAACAAACGCTTTGTTACGCTCCCGATCGGATAAAGCCGGGCTCATGGCAATATAGGCCTGGAACAAGTTATCGGTTGAGCTCATGATATGCAAGACCCCCCTGGCCATAGCAGAATGTCCGGCCAGGGTTCGAAAAGCCCGGGTACGGTATTTCTTATCGATATAGGGGATAAGCTCTGTCTTAAGAAAACGGATGAAGGTATCGCCGGAAGCTTCGCTGCCATTTTTATAACTGGCCCTTTTAAAAGGACTGGCATCACGCAACCTTTGCCTGCCGTTATCGGCCACCAGGCCAACCACTATGTGCTGCGGGATCATTTCCGCGGTATCGCTGAGCCATTCCAGGGTGCCGGCAACTCTGCGGTAATGACTTTGGCCATCCAGGGTATAAAGCACGGGATATGTTTTATTGCCGCTTTGCCGATATCCCTGTGGCAGCTTAATCAGTAAGCTGCGCTCTTCATTTAATACCTTGGAGAAAAACTTCTCACTGTGGCCAAAAACAACCGGCTCACCGGCGAAGACAGCAAGAGAGAGCAAAGAGAACAGAGTCAAACAGCCCCGGATAAAAACAGCATGCAAACTAAGCTTTTTCATATAAATCGTCCGTAAAAAATAAACCGGCTTTCATTGTCAATAAATGCCTGCGGACAACAAGCCAAACGGCCTGATTTAGTGCTGATAAAAAGCTGATGATTAACTGATGAACGCGTGAAACCTGGCTTACAGCCAGATTTCACTAGGTATTCATCTTGACTTGAAATATACTTTTTCTTTCCTTGATCAAGTATTACCGGCACCTGTATTTGAGATAATGAATGAGTGAAGTTTATATCGGAGAATTTCGCGTTAATATTAACCGCAGCGAAATCATCCATCAGCAAACCGTATTGACCTTAGAGCCCAAGGTGTTAAAAGTGTTATTGCTTTTGGCTAACAAGCCGGGGGAAATCGTCTCTCATCAGGAATTGCTGGCGCAGGTGTGGCCGGATGTGGTGGTGGAAGCCAATACCCTGCAACGTTGTATCGCCCAATTGCGCAAGGCATTTAACGACAGCGCCAAAGCGCAAAACTATATCGCGACTCATCCGAAAATGGGCTATAGCCTGGTTGCCCGAGTGCACTGGCCTACAACAATACCAACATCCAAAAAAAACACGGCTAAGCTATCGAAAACAGCAAAGGTAACCGCGCTGCTTTCCCTGCTGCTGATCACTGCACTGACGTTTTATTTTACTTTACAACCCGCCCGCCAACCTATGGTATTTACCCATGTCACCCCGGTGACGACCACAGATGAAACCGAGTACCGGCCAAGCTTTTCACCCGATGGCCGCTACCTGGCTTTTCAGCGCCATCAGGGACAGCAAAAAAATCACCTCTGGGTAAAAGATTTGCAGGAAAACCGCGAATTCAGGATCACAAAAGACAGCAGCATTTACGGCAAAGTCGCCTGGTCAACCGACGGCAGCCGCCTTGCTTTTACCGAAATGACCTTAGCTGCCGATAACCGGGACGGGGGCGAATGTATGAGCATTAACACCTTATCGTTTACCCTGGCGAAAAACCTGCCGCAATCCCCGACAAGTTTATATTCCTGTACTCACCTTATATATTCCCTGAGCTGGCTCAGCGGGCATAAGCTGGCGTTTACCCGGCAGCACCAGGATTACGCCGAGGTATTAACATTAGATAGCTCAACGCAACAATCAAACTTGCTCTATAAGCAAGAAGGCAAATATCCCTATGCCTTATCTTATTCCCCGCGTAAGCATAAATTGGCCCTGTTGCAGTTTGACAGCAGCAACAGGATCAACCTGCTCACCCTGGATCCCCAATCCGGCAATTTTCAGCAAGCCCCATTGCGGCTGCCGAAGAAGTTCCAATTTCACACCTGGATAGGTATGGACTGGCACCCCGAGGGAGACAAGGTACTGGTGGCCAACAGAAGTTCCTTGTTTGAAATGTCACTGGACGGCAACTTTCACGAATACCCGATCCCCACCTATCAAACCATTTCCGACCCCGCCTATCACCCCGACGGCCACCGGGTTGCCGCAACCCTGGGCATTGCCGATTTTGATATTGCCCAGTTAAGCTGGGGGCAAACCAATAATAAAGAAACGACCAGCCAGGTGTTATATCGCAGCACAGTCAACGAAGGCACGGCAAAATATCATCCGCTTGGTAAAGGGATCGCCTTTGCCTCAGATCGCAGCGGCAGTTACCAGGTATGGTACGACGACGGCGATAACCTGAAACAACTTACCCGGCTAAAGGCGGAGCAAAAGCTGCAATCTTTTATCTGGTCGGATACAGGCAAACTGCTGGTCCTTAATATCAACAACCAACTCCACTTGCTGGACCACCAAGGGGTTATAGAGCCGTTAGCGCACACCTTTTCGGTACTCAACATTTATCAATGGTTAGATGATAGCCGGCTGCTATTAAACACCACTTCGGGACAAAATCAGGAAATAAGGTTATTTGATATCGGCAGCGGCGAATCCCAAATATTACACCGGGGACAGGCCTCCTGGGCTCAACTGGACAGCCGAAAGAAGTTATATCTCAGTAATGCCGCCGGGCAAGTATTTACACTGGCTGCCGGTGAAAAAATACCACTGGACCAGGTTATTGCTTATAAGAAGTTTTTAATAGCCGCGGATAATATCGCCTTTAGCGACAGCGCCGGCGGCATCTGGTTATATCACCCGGGCAGCAACAGCAAAAAATTGCTGAATCGCCCGAGTCCTGCCGCCGTGAGGATTGATGATATAGATCTCAACAACCAAAGGTTGCTCTACTTAAATTATGTGCGCGGCAAAAAAGAGATCGTGATGTTTCATTAAAAGCATAAAACATCAATCAAAGGCACTGATGGTCTGCAACCGTTCAGCCAAACCCGGGTGAGTGCTCAGCCAGCTATTTTCCTGCTCGCTGTCTTCCTGTCCGCTATCCTCATGCAGCAATTCCATCGCCTGTTTCAACGCAGAAACATCACCATAAAGGGTGCGCATGCTTGAGGCCGAAAAGGCATCGGCTTCATTTTCAAATGCCCGGGAATAGCTCAGGTTCACCCCCATCACCGAGGCTTCAATCAAGAGATCCGCCACCAGGCTTAAGTCGCCGAAAATAACCGACAAGCTAATATAAAACAAAGAGGTCCGTATCATGTTTTGCATGTTATGGTTTTGTTTTATATGGCCGACTTCATGCAGGATAATGGCAGTTAGCTGTTCATTATTCTGCATTTTTTCAACCAAAACGTCGGTGAGAATAATAGTCCCGCCGGGCAAGGCAAAGGCATTGGCCGTCTCTTCCCAGCTGCGAAATTCCAGCTGATACGATTCAGGCTCCAGCTGCAACCTTTCAACAACGGAGCTGAATAACTCGCTAACCTGCTGTTTTTTCTCAGCAGACAGCTCAGAAGCTGAAAAAGTCGATTCATCCATGGATTTCAGCCCATGCTCACCTATTTGCTGATAAATTGTCTGCGGGATTTTTTCCGCCAGATATTGCGCAGACATAGGGATAATTGAGCTATAGAGTTTATAACCGGCAACCGCACACACCAGCAGCACCGCCAGGGCAATAAGTAGCCATGGCTGCTGTTTTTTTGTGTCTTTAACTGGCCAGGGGCTTGGATTCGACATCTTCGAGTGTTTGCCTCATAACATTATTGTTGTACTGGTAGACAATGCGCTGGCTTCTAAATAATTGCGGCAATTCGATGACGATAATCGCTAAAAAAATGAAGATTCCGAAAGTCTCGATGAAAAGCAGGCCGATAAGCATACCGAGCAGGTTTAAAAAACCAAACAGGGTTTTCCCCAGGTAGAAATGATGCAAACCGGCAACAAAAAAGTAATTCAATACCGCATAGTTGTCGGGATCTTTGATACGTTTTTTTTCCAGGGCGTAATAGGCTTTGCGTTTTTCTGCCGGTAATGCTGTGACCCTTTCTCTGAGGGCGTCCTCTTCTTGCTTGAGTTCATCCATATTCATAATCACCTCTTTATAACTGTCGATTTACAACAAAGGATCCTGGTGCTTTTTAACGCAATCGGGATCGTTACATCGGGTAATTCTGTTCCAACCCAGCTTTACTCCCTTAACCAGGCCATATTTGTCGATCGCCTGATAGGTGTATTCTGAGCATGAAGGTTCAAAATTACATTCAAGATTAAAATATTTGAGAGAGCCGCCACCGCGCTGATATTTTCGGATGGCAGCTAAAGCCAGGCCTTTAACCAAGTTTACGGCCTAAAGTGACCAGCAAGGCTTCCCGGGTCCAGAACAGCAAAAAGCGTTTTTTCTCGATAACCTGAAATACTACCTGCCAACCGTCGGCAGCTTCTTCATTTAAGGTTGATTCTATTTTTTTGATCGGAAGTCCGCTGGCTCCTAACAATAAGGTACCGCAGCCGCCTTCAACTATATGTATAACTTTAAATTCGTCGTAATTAGACATCCAGAACATCACCTTTTTAAAAATAAATGGACAACACCTTAAAGCAATATTTCAATTAACTTCAAAGTGTTAGCAATTAAATAGAATAACAAGGTTTTTGTCAATTACACGGCATTTCACCGAGGCAATATTATGGACTTTTATAAAAGCGGATATTGCCTTCGATATGCTCTTTTACCGCAATCGATAACTCGAAACTGGCATTAACATCATAATTCCAGATAAACCTGCCACGCTTGATCAGCTTAGGTGTTAAATCATTAGGGTGATATTGCCAGATAAAATCCTGGTGGTCATAACGGCTTTTCCAGTACATGCGGTCGCCCACCATGCGGATATCGGAAATTTTACTGCCTTGCTGCCCGCTCAGTGACACCTGCCCGGTCAATTGCGCCGCATTTAATAACTCGCCGTCAACCGAATATAAGCGATTGTTCTTAAACAGCCACCACCTTTGTTGACCCGCCTGGTAAAATAAATTGTCAGCATCAATTTGAAATTCAGCAACTTTTTGCCCCGATAACTGATAATACCTGAGGTAGTCGCCGTCAAAACTAAAAATTTTATCTTTGCTGAGCCAGCCGAAACTGACGGGTAAATGAGGGGTCACCAGGTCAAAACTGTTCACCAGGCCGTTACGGTTATAAACATAGGCACTGTCATCGCGGTTGGTTAAAATCAGGCTTAAATCCGGGCTCCAGCGGACAAACTTTACCGTATCATAATTAGTAAATTGTGATAGCTGCTTTACTTTACCGTCTTCATGCAGGTAAATCTGACAAAAACCGCCACGGCGAGACATAAAGGCGGTTTCCCCCAGGGCATTACTCACCGGCAGATAATCCAGGCTGGTGCTGGAAAAGACCGGCAGGTTATCTTTATCCCGGATATTGACCTGCCAGTTCTCCACTGTCGCATACAGGTTCCCCCGGTGATCGGCGGCGATGGCAGAAAAAATGCCCCGGGCGGTTTCGGCAATATTTTGCTGATGGCCATCAAGCGTGACACTACTCAACCCCTGGTGTTTGGATTTATCATTAATCAATAATTTCTGGTTTTTCCTGTCGAAAGCGGCAAACTTCAACGGGTAATCCCAGCTTAAATAAGCCGTGCCGGATTTATCGATTAAACGGCTGTGATAGTTGGCGTCTATGGTGATATAAAAAACCTTGTCCTGCCAGGCTTTCACGGCGGTTTTCAACCGCTCTCCCTTATCAAGTTCCAGCGGTATTTCGGTAAAAACCTGCCCGGACACATCATACTGAAATGCCCGGTACACCCCGGCCGTTCGATAAAGCGCAACCAAGCGCTTGTCATCAAGCCAGAGCAAGCGCCCGACATAGTCACACTCCACCAGGGGAGCGCGGGTGATGTCATTGCCCTGTTCATCCTTAACAGTTAATAAACAGCTGCTATCTTTTAACTGCCACAAGGCTATGCTGTCCCCTTTTATTGACCAGGCCGGGTAGAACAGCCGGTCCGGGCTTTCGAATATCAGCTGTGCATCGGTATTTTTTCTTTTACGCCACAGCTGATGGGCATCTTTGATATAAACGATACTCCCATCAGAGGGATTAGGGGAAGGCCAGCTCTCCAGCCCGAGAGCAGTAGTCAGCTCTACCGAGGCGTAACTGACAGGCATTTCTTGCGGTGATTGAGTGGAGAAATAGGCGATAGCGGTAAAGCCCGATAACAGGAAAAAAACCGTGATCAAGGTCAAGCGAAGGCGCTTTTCCTGCTTTGATCTAACAGGCTCCTGAACATTTTTTTCTTCGTAGCTTGTCGCCTCACCTTCCTCTACCTCGAACCTTTCTACCTCACAACTCTTTACCTCGCAAATAAGGCGATAACCTTTTTTCGGGAAGGTTTTAATGATCTGTGCCTGCTTCGGCGGATCCCTGAGCACTTTACGTAATTTGGTCAGCAGCTGATAGACACTGTTTTCTTCCACAACCGTATCCGGCCATAAGGCCCGGCTCAATTCCTCTTTGGACAAAACCTTTTCCCGGTTCTCGATCAGCAGCAGCAATAGTGCCGCTACCTGGGGTTCGAGCTTCTGACTCGCCTGCTCGTCAATATGCCTGAGACTGTCCTGCAGACAATCAAATTCCCAGTGTAAAAAGCGGTATTTTTTAACGGCAGCAGACATCAAAGTTCAACATAAAGCGGGCAAATAAGATAAAAGCTGAACATAACCTTTTTCAGCTTTAAGTCAATGAAAATCAGCTTTAGAAAGGTTATTTCAGAAAACCTTCAGAAAAATTCAGCACAAAAGGTGATTAAATATCGGCATATTTTTAAACCAGGCGCGCTCTCTTCCTAAAACAATCCCGGAGCGCGAAATTTTGCCAACAGCTCAATTAAAAAATCAATAATGATTAAGGAAACAAGATGAAATTTATATATAGCGCCGGACTTTTTATCATGGCCTCCTTTGCCCTGGCGGCAACTCCCCTGCCGGATAAAGAGCTTATGCTGACTGACAAGCAGGCAATAACAGAGGCAGCCCGAAGTTATATCGTTTCACAGCATATCAGCTCAAAAGAATTAATGGCGGGGGCCCTGCATCCGGTACTCGCTAAAAGAACCTACTGGGGTAAAGGCAAGCAGCAGGAATTTATCATGGAAACCAGCCGGGAGACCATGTTAAAAGTCGCCGAAAGCTATAACAAGAGCGGAGATAAGTTTCCGGAAAACCCCAGGGTGGAAATAACGATACTCGATATCGATCAGCGTGTTGCTTCGGTGAAACTCAGCGCCGATGACTGGATTGACTATATGCACCTGGTAAAAACAGCTCAGGGGCAATGGAAAATCCTCAATGTCTTATGGCAATACCATGATATCAGCAAGCATCAATAACGGGACACACCATGAAAAAGGTTAAGCTAAAACCTCTTATCCTGTCGGCTTTATTCGGCTTTTCAGCCCTGAGCCAGGCAGCAGCCCACTCTGCCGGTAAGGCGGGGAAAAACACCGGCTGTTTTGACGATATTTCCTTGCCGGAAAGTTTTATCGCTTTTGATAGCGGCTTTGACAGTGAGCTGGCCGCCTGGTACCAACAAGTGTTCCAACTGGAGACGGTCAAAACTTTTACTTTTCCCGACGGCAATACCAAAGGAATATTAATGAAACGGGGACATTTCGTGGTCGAGGTGTTTAACAAAAAAGCACTCACCGAAGCCGCAGAAAAAATACCGGATAAGCCCGGTATAATGAAGTTCGGCTTTTTTACCCGGGCCAAGTTACCTCAGCTGCAAACCTGCCTGCAACAACACGGCATCAAAGCACCGAGAATATTTCAGGATACTAACCTGGCGGCAGGCTTATTATTGGTCGTTGACCCCGAAGGCAATATGTTTGAGATCATTTCGCCCGACTAAAGCAAAGGAAACCCCGGCAAGCACACAAGTAAAAGCCACTTCCGTACTAATTCCCTGTAAAAAACCGATGCATACCTATTCACCGGTTTTTTCCCCGCTTTTGTCTTTTTATGGTGTATAGTCATTGGGCAAAAAATAACAACATGGAATAGCTTAATGACCACGCAAGTCTCTTCTGATAATACCGCCAGCACCTTGCCGGTAACTGAAGAAAATCCAAGCTCGGTTTTATATGTCTTATTTATTTCTTCGGTGGCGGCAATCGGCGGCTTTCTCTTTGGTTTCGACTCGGGTGTGATCAACGGCACGGTCACCGCCTTAGGCAATGCCTTTAATTCCAATGACGTCACCACAGGTTTTAATGTTGCCTCCATGCTCTTAGGCTGCGCCATCGGCGCCCTGATGGCAGGACCGCTGTCAGACCGCTTTGGCCGCAAACCCGTGATGATAATCACTGCCATCATCTTTGCCGTCAGCGCCTTCGGCTCCGGCATCTCTGCCTCTTCCGCAGAATTTATCTTTTACCGCCTGCTTGGCGGCCTGGGTATAGGCGCCGCTTCTGTGCTGGCACCCGCCTATATTGCCGAAGTTGCCCCGCCGGCTTTACGCGGACGCCTGGCAACCCTGCAGCAACTGGCAATCGTATTAGGTTTGTTTGTTGCCTTTTTAAGCAACTACCTGATTGCCGTCACCGCCGGCGGCGCCGAAGCAAATTTTCTGCTGGAACTGCCCGCCTGGCGCTGGATGTTCTGGGTAGAGCTTATCCCCTCTTTGCTGTTTTTAACCGGTATTATTTTTATTCCCGAGTCCCCCCGCTATTTAGTGGCCCAAGGAAAAACCGAACAAGCCAGAAGCATATTTAAACGCATCAGCAAAGGCGCTGAAAACAGACAAGTCGACCAGGTAAAACAATCCCTGCACGGCGATCATAAACCCGGATTAAAAGATCTCTTCCTTGAAGGGCAGAAAAAAATTCACCCCATTATCTGGGTGGGGATAGCCTTATCGGTATTTCAGCAATTTGTCGGTATCAATGTGGTCTTTTATTACGGCGCCGAGCTTTGGCAGGCGGCGGGCTTTGACGAATCCCAGTCCCTGTTTATCAATGTTCTGACCGGTACCACCAATATCATCTCCACCTTTATTGCCATTGCCCTGATCGACAAACTCGGCCGCAAACCCTTGTTGCTCATCGGCAGCCTGGGCATGTTCATCAGCCTGGCGGCGCTGACCTATATCTTTGCTACCAGCGGTTTTGACCAGGCGGGGAAACTTGCCTTAAGCGAAGACATGGGAATCCTGGCCTTAATCATGGCCAATTTGTTTGTGGTGTTTTTCGGCTTGAGCTGGGGGCCCGTAGTATGGGTATTATTGGGGGAAATTTTTAACAACCGTATCCGCGGCGCGGCACTGGCGGTGGCGGCGGGCGCCCAGTGGCTGGCCAACTTCGCCATTACCATGACCTTCCCGATTTTACTGGGTAATGTCGGCTTATCGGGCGCCTATGGTGTATATGCCCTTTCCGCCTTTATCAGCATCTTCTTTGTGGTGAAATATATCAAAGAAACCCGGGGGAAATCTCTGGAAGCCATGTAATTGCTCTATTAAAGACACTGGCCAACTACCGAAAAACCTGTTGGCTAGTGTCCGGTTTTAATCACATAAAACAAACAGTCGTTAATGGCGATATCTTTGATGGTGGTAGCCATAAAAATCCGCATATCGGCCGCGCACAGCAACCGGTGCCCGGATACGCAAAAGTACTCGCCGATAATATCTGTCCCGTGTTCGTCCGTTAACTGTAAATTATTCAGCCGGTTATGATCCAGCCAGCCCAACACCTCTCCCTTGCGGGCGCCGGTGAAATTATATTGCTCGATATCGGCTTTGAGTGTTACCCCGTGAAAACCTGAATTTTGCCCGCCATAGGATAAGTTAATATCTTCCCTGAGCCTTAACCTGTGGGGTTGATACACGACTTCCACCTCTCTTTCCTGATGAAAATAGCGGGTCGTTTCACAGGCTAAAATATGGCAAATACCTTCATAGGCAAGTTCATGGGCAAACTCGTCGTTGCAACCGCCGCATTCCACCGTGATGGTAGGACAGGAGAAATCCTGCTCCAACAGCGCCCCGAGGCGAATAGCAGATAAAATAATGGTTTCACAAAAAAATGACGATAACGACAGCACATTGGCGGTGATGCCATGGCAAACGGCAAAAGCGGGTCCCGAACCCGAGGTATTGTGTAAATCGACGACAATTTCGGGAGAGACCTGACTGATAGCGTCAGCAATCAAGTTGGCCCTGAGGTAATAACCGCTATTTTTCCCGCTGCCGAAACAACGGTTAAGATCTTTACCGCCGGGCAGATACCTGTGGCTGAGCAGCGGAGCCAAGCTGGCGGCTTCGGGTGAGCCGAGAATAAAACGGATATTGGTGATCGGTTTCACCAGCTTATCAGCCGAGGTCAGCCAGCGGTGGATGGCGATCAAACCCGATGGCTCGTTGCCGTGTAATAAGCTGGTGATCACCCGGCACCGGCTGGTATCTTGCCCGGAAATATCAATTACCGTCGGCCCCGCCAGGGATAATAAAAACTCCTGATAGTCCGGCGGTAAAGAACCGGGAGAAGGATCCTTAAAATAGCCGATTTCGTTGAACACTATTGCCATATGCGCTCCCAGGTTGCTACCGGACGACAACTTCGGCTATGTTCGATATATAATTGCACCAGTTTCTGGCAGGCAAGATCTTTATCAAAATCCCGCTCCAGTGCCCGCAGGGTATTTTTTTGCCATACGGCGCCGGTGACCTTTTCTGCCAGCCTTTGCCGGATAATATTAATAAAAAAGCTGATTTCATCCGGCGCTATTTCCAGTGCCAACAAACCTTTTTCCGCCAGCGGCAGCATTTGCCTGATCACATCGATAATGGCGACTTCTTCCGGGTGATAGCGATTATTCAACGGCCACAAAACCCTGGCATCAAGGCCGTGCTGCGCCGCCCGGTAAAAATTATATTCGGCAAAACGAAACGGGATAAAGGAAATCAAATCATCTATCTCGCCGTTTAACCCCAGTCCACAAGCCAGACCTATGGCAAAGGCGGCATTGGCCAGCATATCTAAGCTGGTGGGACCGGCGGGGATCGCCCGAAACTCGATACGGATATGACCATTGCCCTGGTTGGAAAATACCGGCCGGTGCCAGGGCCAGATGGTGCCCATATGCATGGACAATTCCGCCAGCTCCGGCACTTTTCCCTCGCCGCTTTCAGCCTTCATATAGGGCAAAATCACGGGATAAAGGGAAACCGCTTCCGCAAAAAGCTCCCAGGCACTGGTGCGCAGCCAGCCATGGCCAAAATTCACCCGGGATGGCTGCTGCCACTGGAAAGCATCCGCCAATCTAATATCGATAGACTGTTTAAACAGTGCGATCCGGGTTTCATCCCATAAGCGATTGCCCAAGAAAATTCCGGAATTGCCGGCAATGGCGGTCACCAGGGGAGAGGTGAGCTGCGCGGCATTAAAGATGCGGACAAAACTGTCTTTGGGGGTCATTAAATGTACCTGGAAAGAGGTATTGGCCCCTTCCGAGCCAATGTCGGCAAAGTTAACCGATACCGGCTCTTCGCCATTGATATTAACCCTGAAATTCTCCCCCCGCTGTTGATACAAGTGTCTGGACAGGCAATGGTAACGGGGCACATCCGTCATATAAGCAGTATTGAGATGTTCGGCTCTGAGGGTGGGCAATATACCCACAGGTACAATATTAATGCCGTGGCGAGCGGCAACTTTTTCCAGGTAGCCGGTTTTACTGAGGATTTCCTGTCGCAGCGCAGTAAAAGGTTTGCCTTTTTGCCGAACCGCATTCAGGTTAAGTTCAAGATTATATTGGTTAAGTTCATGCTGGAACTGCGGATCGCCCAGTTCTTTTAATAACAACTGGTTGCTTAAACTGACCTGGGCCTCATCGTCCACCAGGTACATTTCCAACTCGGCCCCCAAGCTGAGCGCCCCGTCGCCAAAAGACGGCTGTTTCATCAGCTCCTTAAGCTGCTCCAGCTGCCGGTAGAGCGCCTGTTGAAAAATGAAATAATCCTGTGGTGAATATTCCTGCTGATCTATATTGCGTCCCATAACATCCTGTACTCTTGGCAACCACTATCATAATTATAGAATGCCACAAGTATAGGAAAGACCAACTTGACCTTGCTCAAAAAACAGTCAACAAATTCAACTAAAGCATGAGCTCCGCTAGAACAGCTTATTGCCAGTTGCCGTCGGCAAAATACTCAGGATAAGCGTGTAATGCCTTCATGATCTTGATTGCTCCGCCGCGTGCGTTCTCATGAGCCTTCATTTGTTCGACGCCCCGGAGCATGCCGGAAAGCAGAATATGCAACTGGCCATCGGCAGCAGGAGGCAAGTTGCAGTTTTTAAAAATAAAATCCAGCTGTCCCTGCAGCTCATCCGCCAGGTTCCGGTATTTCTCAGCGGTAAATTTATGGTGATGAATATCACCGATAGCGACCGACATCAGCTTTTTGATCCCGGCCATCCCGGTATGCAAACTTTCATCAATCGGCCACTTCTTGCCTTGATCTAAGGTCATGGTTGATTCTTCATGGTGATGGGAATGTTCCGCCGCCAAAGCGGACGGTGCGACAGACAATACAAGTGAGAACATGGCGGCAGATATCAATGGCAATAAACTCGGTTTCATCATCCTTTTTCCTTAAGTTTTTTCTGTAATTAAAATACAACAAAATTGGCTAAAGCAAAGTAAAATAAAGTAAATGTCTTGCTTACAGGTATAGGATAGCCCCCAATAGAATCGGGATAACCACAGCATAGGCAAGCAGGAAAAGTCGCCAGTTAGCCGGGGCATGCCTTAATTCCATAAAGACATCGGTGATCTGCTGCCCCTTGACGACGGTTAACAATACCAAAATAACGGTCAACCACCAGGAGGCCGGATAATAGCGACTCAGGCCAATACTCAGCAGGGTTAATATCAGCAGCAAACTTGCCGAGATATGTATCCCGGTGGCTTCGGTGAATTTTGACAACATCAAGCTCCCCTTAATGAACGACATAAACAAGAAAAAATAACAGTATCCACACCAGATCCACCATATGCCAGTAAGCACCGCCGGCTTCAAAGCCTTGGCAGTTTTGCCGCGAATAAACATTTTTCCCGGTTTTGACCGCCATATAACCTAAAATAATCATGCCCAGCAGCACATGCATGAAATGAAAGGCTGTGGTAAAAAAATACAGGGTATAAAAGGTATTGGTCGACAAGTCATATCCCAGCCCGATTAACTGTCGGTATTCCCAAAGTTTGACCGCCAGATAAACACAGGCAAACAATAACGCCATTAACAGCAGCTTTTTTGCCGCCGGGTTATTGTTTTCCCTCACCCTGACCACGGCCAGGGCGACAAAATAACTGCTGATCACTAGAGCCAAGGTACAAACCAGACCTACCCAGACGTGCAAGCTTTCCCTGCCGCTGGTAAATAACTGGGGATTAAGGCGCTCTGCCACGGCAAAACCGATAAAGAAGATCGCAAAAACCGTCAGTTCCATCAGGATAAAAAACCACATTGCCAGATCCCCCGGCAAGCGGGGTTGTTCGGCCGGTTTTACCTGGGTATCGACCGCTATTTCCTTTGTCGTCAGGCAAGTTGTCATTGATATAGCCTTTTGTGAAATCAAATAAGAACCGGCGCTATCCACTAGCAAGTCTGCCGGGGTTCATAACCGCAGATGGCTATTATTCAGCATTTTTCGTTTGCCTACTTTGATTTTCATCAGCAATGATGCGAATTCCGGTCACTTTTACCTGATCACCCACAGCAAAAGCCTGGTTAGGAGAGCGTATATATTGCGTGCTGCCATCCTCTGTCTTCACCAGGTAACCGTTTTCACTCTTGTCTGCTGCCTGCTGGATATTGCCCCCGGTCCAGGCTCCGGCAATACCGCCAACGATTGCGCCTATCGGACCGCCGACGGCCCCGCCGATCAAAAAGGAACTCCAGCCGCCCACAGCCTGGCCCAGGGTGTTATCAGGCACGGCTTCAACAATTTCATCCGCCTGTACAGGTGCAGTCAACGCCAATAAGCCGGTCAGTATTAATATTTTGCTTTTCATCTTGGTTACCCTCAATCGATCAAATAATCTGTAATTTCTCTAGATGAATAGCAACAAGTGAACCACAAAAACAAATACATTAAGAAACAATCAGATAACAAGAAAAGCATGCTGAACAGCTAAAATTTTTATCGTTGAACAAAGTGTCTAATTAACACTTAACTGTCTGCTAAACAACTCAGTGTATTTATGACACCTCCTAAATAACTGTTTATCTTAATCTAGCGATCTTAGATCCGGGTTTAAGGCAGCATAAGGTAAACTCATTTATAAACATAAGGTTACTATAAGTTCGGTTGCAGAACTTGTGAAAACCGGCATTAGCCGCGAGGAAATTCTGCTTGTTAACAGGCAGGGGCACGCACAAGTGGAGATCGTCAACCAGAGCTTTAAGTTCGACCAAGCCCGGCTGAGCTGTTAGATAGCATTGCTGACAAGGGGAAACCGCCGAATGTACCGTGACATCATGGCCAAGTTAAAGGCACTACTGGCACAATAAGGTCAAGCGGCGGTAATTATCCATTAAACTTTCAGAAGGATTTAAACCGCCAGTAAATGGCCATGTAAAATACACTTCACCACCGCCTGCTGGCGATTAATGCTGTCGGTTTTAGTAATACAATTAGCCAGATGAAAATCAACCGTCCTTTGGCTAATGGTAAGCAACTGACTGATTTCCCATGAGGTTTTCCCTTCAGACGCCCATTTGATACATTCCAGCTCTCTTTTGGTCATCTTGGTCCCCTGCTCCATCACCTTTTTTCGATACCTTGAATAGATAAAAGGGGACAACATCACCCAGTACCAACCGAGTTTTTCTAATATTTCTTCTTCCATCAGCTGCTGTGGCATAGAGAAGATCAAACAGGCAAATTCACTGCCTGATCCATTCACCGGGACAACCAGCTGACATTCCTCCCGGGAAAAAACCCCCTCCGTCTCATTCGATGGTATTAGAGCCTTTTTTTCCAGCAAGAGCTTTCGATAATCAACCGGCTTGCTTTCATTAAGGCAATAGCGCTTGATGTTGTCATCCTGACTAATAAAAGTACGTAGCCCGGCAGGAACATCACCAAAAAACTTCGGGATAAAATGTTTACTGGAGCTAGGTTCAAATATCACAAGGCCTGACCAGGCATAATGAAAAGTTTTCCCGACTTCCTGAAAAAAGTCGTTTAAACCTTTTTTGGAATCGATTGACTCAATTTTCTCGATCATTTGCTCTATATGTTTCATGCTATTGCCTTTTTCTCTTTAATACTCAAGCCAGAGGGTTGTAGCCCTATTCACATCTGGTCGGGCTGTCCGCACAGATAAAGGCACTGGACTGAGTCGCAGACTCCTGGTTGGGAAATGTCTCAGATTCCTGGCTGCTATATTCAGCAGCAGCGGCTGCAGCGGCTAACTGCTCCTGAAGCTGAATTTCACATCTTGTCGGGCTGTCCGTACAAACAAAGTTACTGGAGATGTTCGCTAACTCTTGACTGATATTTTCATTGGCTACGGCTGACTGCCCGCTGGCTGCTAATAAAGCAAAAGATAAAGTGAATGTTTTTAATGTTGTTTTTATTGTTTTCATCACGACTGTTTCTTCCAGTTATTGGTGCCAAATCGGCGTTGTTTCAAAGCAACTCCAATTTGCAAGTAACCAGGCCATTCACCAATAATGGCGCCGTGATTTAGCAGTTATTTCCTTATAATCTTCCCATAACTTCCTTTGGTTACAGAAAAGTCACAACAAAAACACCTTAGCAATCATATAGATACAAGAAGCCATTAACTTTCAGCTAACAAAGCATAATTGCGAAAAAATGCTTTTTTTCTTGAACCCGGGCTTACTGTCAAGCACTGAAATGTTTGCATTACTCCTGCCCTGCAGCTTTAACATGACTTTATGGCGTTTTACTGCACGCATGTTCAAAGTAAACTGCAGGCAACAAACCTATTTGAAGAAAAAATCATCAAGTCATGCCTTAGCCAATAAAAAATTCTTCAGCCGGGATAACAATAACGGCCATAAAAATTCATTCCCGTTTAGAAAAAGGATTAATGGCAGGAAAAATAAAAGAAGGAGCGGTAGTGCAGCCAGGCAATAGCCTTAGCTTTATGGCTTAGCCTCTTAACCAATTAAAAAAGACTTGCCGCCCGATGCCGGTGCAGACTGGCATATTCAATCGGTAACAGCTCAGCAGGCAATAGTTACAGATGAGGAGCTTTAAAAAATATTCGATGTAAGATTTACTGCGGCTTAGATCATATCTGGCAGGCGCACTTACCGGCTGCGGTCCCAGCCTTTTAGCATCAAGCCTTGACCGCCGAAATAAACACTTAGGGCAAAAATAAACAAACTCCAGGTTTATATTTTTCTTTCACATCTTGTCGGGCTATCGGTGCAAAGGTAGAAGGGATCAACCCTCCCGGCCCCTTGAGCGCCAAATTCACTGAGATAGGCCAACTCCTGAAGCGTGATCAATAGATTAAGGGTTAAAAGCAGTGCTTTGAAGGTTATTATTATTATTTTGAACACGACTATTTTCTTCCTGAAACCAGTGCAAATATGCCATTGTCAGCCCCCTGCCCGGCAGGGACTTTCACAATAACTGCGTCGTCGTTGAATTATCACATCCTTATGAATTCAAAGAATTATTTTATGTCTATGTTTGATCTAGCCTTAACGCCAATATCTCAGATTTCCCCTTTTGCCTTACAGAATATAACAGGGATGAACCATCCTTTTTAACGGAAAAATAAGGCTTGATCTTATTATAATCAAAAGTTTTGCTTAGCTTGACCGGCTTGTTGATATCGCTGATATCCAGCTGATAAAAAACGGTTTGTACCAGATCATGGCTACTCCAAAAAATGAAGTTGCCGTTAACATCCCAATGGGTATTGGGCTCGGTAGATAATTGGTTATCAAGTGCAACCTGCTCCCCGGTTTGGCCATTATGCCAGAACAACTCTCCTTCGGCCGTCCCCAGGATAAAATCATCACCATAGGGGCGTATATAACGAAAACCGCCCAACAACAAACTGGAAGTTTTACTCGCTATGTTATAACGGTAGACCTCCCACTGTTCATAACCTTTAACCGAAAATAAAATATGGCTTTCATCATCAGTAAAACTGGCATCGCCGACATAATCATCCCCGGAGGTGATATAAGTCAAACTGCTGGTCTCGGTATTAAGCAAGGCAAAACGATGATTGATTTTAATTAATTCCTGCAACCCGGATGAAGCCGAGGCAACGGGAAGCAAATGGTATTCAGTTTCAATGTAAGGCGTGCTTTCATTGCTGACGGTATGCAATTTACCCAGGGTGGCAATATTATCCTTATTCACCAAAATCGTCTTTGTTTTATCGTCGGCCTGATGCGCCATATAAAGGACATCAGGGTCAACATTGTAAATTTTCCGGGTAGTCCAGTCGTTAAAAGGCAGTTCCTGCTCAAAGAACAAGTTCTTCGGTGCCGATTGCTGCGTAGAAACCGCCAATACTTGCTGTTGATCTACGTTCGCCAAAGCAATAAGGTTATGCTCCCGCCCCAGTACTGCAAACGCGGCATCCTGCTTATAATCAAGCTTAAACAATTGTTCTTTATTCAAAATCAGTAAATTTTCATTATCAAACCAACGCAGATCATAAACAATATTGCTTTGCTGACGGCGGTAAATAACAGTTTTACTGTCTAAATCGATGATCCTGATTTCATCGGCATTCTCAAATTCAGAATAACGGAGCACAGCCATCAATTTACCGTCCGGTGTGATGGTGCCTTTAATGTCTAAATCTTTGATATTGGTGCTTGATGTCACCCTGACAGTTTGCTGCGTGCTGCGGTTATAGCGGTAAATATATCTGGGTTCGTTTGCCTTTTTTTGCCCGGAAAAATAAACCAATTGCGGGTCATTAGAGGTAAAGATATTGCCTATCTTAAAGTAGTTTTCCAACAAGGGCTGCGTTTGATAATCTGTGCTGTCGCTAAGGGTTATGCTGTTTAATGACGAGCTGCCTTCTTTCATATCCGAATAAAACAGCGCATCGTTATTTACTGAAAAAGCCAGTGAAATTGGCACATGGGCATTATGGGTAACAGGCAAAAAATCATGTCCGTTTTCCCGTTTAATATACACCTGATAGCCGGTATGTTCGCTAACCTGTCCGGAAAAAGCAAAATACTGCCGGTTAGGCGACTGTGCCAGGGCTAATTTATCTCCGGGCAGAGAATGGAGTACTTCTGAGGAAACCGCTGACTTTTCCGGGGTTACAGAGTCATTGCCGGTAAAATAATAGATAAAACCGGCCAAAAATAAGATAACAAGAAAAAGCGCCGATAAAGTAAGCGGCTTTGCCGATTTTTTAGCTTGAGTCCCGGCAACAGGAATTGAGTTAGCCTGGTGATTATCCGCAATCTGAGTATTTGCCTTGTCGCCGGCAGCAGTCCGGCCTGATATTTCTTCTCCTTCAAGCTGAGCCTGGGGCTCGCCTTTGCCGCCAGTCGCTTCCGCTGCGCTATCACCTTGATTATGGCTACCCGAAACAGGACAAATCAATTTATAGCCCCGTTTCGGCAATGACTTGATATAACGCGGCACTTTGTGGTCGTCTTTAAATAACAGGCGTAGCTTACTTATGGTCCGGCGCACTGCAGCATCAGAAACCACTCGTCCCTGCCAGACTTTTTCATGCAACTCTTCCATTGAAATATAAGTATCATGATGCTGATAGAGATAAAGTAATACCGCTAAAACTTTAGGTTCGAGTATGACATCCACCCCGTCCCGGGTTAACGTCATTTCCTCTACATCCAAATTGTAACTACCCAATACAATCACTTGACCTGTCGTCCTTACTTCCTAATGCAACAGCTTACTCCTGTTAACAAGATAGTAACCTAATTAGTTTTCAGATACCAGAGGTCATTATAAGTAACTGATAATAAAGAAAGTCACACTCTGGTTACGCAAAAGTCACAGGTTATTTATTGCTCGATTTCGATGGGGACACTTACTTTATTTGCCATAACAGACAGCAACACAGCCCAATAATGCTTGTTGCCTTTGTCGGTAAATGAAAGAGGAAATCATCAATGAAACACGCAAAATTAACTTCCACCCAGGCGGACAGCTTCAAAGTAAATAAAGGCTTTATTGAACTTAGCAGCTTAGAACTGCTAAACGATATGGTGGGCGGATTAATCGATTCACAGTCATCACTTTCACAACTGCACCGGGGGAATAAAACCTCTGCCGGCAAGGTCTGCTTAGCTGAAACCATATAAGGCAAGTGCAGATGCCGATGATTAACCTGTCAGATCTAACAGTTTTAAATTTATGTCATTTCATCATAATTAATAACGGCGGGACTTTCGGCATCAAGAGTTTCATAACCGGGCCAGAGGCATTTTTCTCCCCCGATAGCAAACAAACGACTCAGCCCCGGGGTTGGTAACACCCCATTTAACTATCGACCATATCTTAAGAAGAAACAGGTTCTCCCTATGTCAGTTATTAAAAGATTCAGCGAACAAACCAATCAAGACGCTTGCAAACAAACCTCCATTATTGGCAAATCCATATTAGCCCTGTGTTTCATTGCCTTCATTGCAGCCGTTGGCATTCAATTTATTACACTCACCCCCAAGCAAGACTACAAGGTGCAGATCAGCATAGAAAATTACCAGCCGATGATGATGCAGGAAAAGGTAGTGATTAACGAACAACTGATCACCCAAGGTACCCAGGTCGATAAAGATCAGGCGGTTGCTAAACTGGGTATTGTTGACCTGGGCGAACAGCAATCCGAAAGCCATTATTTACGTGCAGAAAAAGCCGGTTATTACTTCCAGTCGCCGGCAGGGTCAAAGATTATTCCGGCACACCAACCTATAGGTTACCTGTTAAACAACAATTCCTCAGATGAATATTTATTCTGGCTGCAGGAACATCCTAAAAATCCACTCAAGGCGGGAGCGGACGTCACCATCAAACTCGGCGAACAAAGCATCACCGGACGTATCTCAATGATCTTCGGGCCATTTACTAAAGACAAAGGGCAAAAAATTTCAATCCGCCTCAATGAGGCCCGTGATCTGTCGTTAATGTCGCCGGGATCAAAATTAATCCTCTCGGTAAAAGAGCACCCGAAAACACTCGCCCAGTTATTAAGTTGATTTAAAACATCAAGCCCTGATAGTGCTGCCAAAACGGGCAATTTTTGGTAACGTTATCAATAATCAACTTATGCAGGCGGCCAGCAATAACAACATAGCCCCCTGATATCCGCTATCTTATTAGCACCGGCCTTATTAAAGATATGAATAATAAGCATACGCCCGGTCATAGCGGCAGTGAAACCCGGTATCTTTTACCGCGGCAATTATCTGCTCCCTTTTGCCTTGATCCGCAAACCTTGTGCAGCATCAATAGTGAAGATAACCATTGTTTTATAGTGATCCGGCTCGACCGTTATCTGTTATTCAGCACCCGCTTGCCGCAGCCATGCCGTTTTGGTGATGTCAAAGATGATATTTGCGTACTTATCGGCAACAGCAGCCTCTTTTTCAGCACAGATACCGGCGGTAGTTTTACCGAAATAGCTGTCCCTCTGGAGCCCGAGGAACGCTTGGGCAAGGTCAAAATTGACCGCCAGGAAATCATTGTTCGGCTGTTCCAAATGAAAAAACACCCGACATTTGGCTTGCAACCGCGTTTGTTGTGCCTGTCTTTATCCGGCGATTTGATCTGGCAAACCCGGTTCCCTGTGGTTAATGAAAAACATATTCTTGTTTGCTCTGCGAATCTATTACCCGAAGATCTGCCCCGGACAAGAGAGCAAGAGCCGCGTTATTGGCTGCCTGGCGTTCAGGAACTGCTGATATCCGATCATATATTGATGGTTTCATATGCCGACTACGCCACCACTGGCCTGGGTGCCTGGTATGCAATCCATACGGGCAGCGGCCGGTTACTCTGGCAAAGCAGATCTGAACCCTTAGACCATACCACGGCGCTAAGCGACGGACGTTTTATTTTAGGCACCAGCGGCTATGGCGCCTTCGACAGTTACTTATTTGCTGCAGAAAACAATATCACCAATCACTGGCCTGCAAATGGTCCTTGCTTTAAAACCGGTGAAGGAAGACTTATGTTGCTGCAAAGCGGTGACAGCAGCAGTGATCACCAGCAGCTGCTTGAGCTGGCGCCTGAGGGCAGTTTAATGAAGCACAACCAGTCCTTTCCTGACGGCAATCACCACATTGCCAAATTATTGCAGCTGGCAGGCGACAAGATTTTCTTCTGGCGCAACCATAGTTTATGGAGCTGGCAAACAAAGCAGGGACTTAGCAAACTGATACAAGTCAATACTCAATCTTATTTGGTCAAACTATTAGCCTTATCGCCGAGCAGCTTCGCCCTCATTTACAACATGAAACTTAGCGACAGCCCGAATATCCACATTTTTAACTATTAATAAGTTTTATGATACTCACCCCGAGAAATACGAAGAGATTCGTTTTATCTTGAGCAAGAGGATAAACAGTGATATTAATAAAGAATAACAATAAATTATCATGTTTATCATGTTTATCATGTTTATCATGTTTATCATGAAATAAAACACACTGAGGGAAAGCCGACATGAATGCAGCATTGAACGCTAATGTGGTAAAATCATCCTTCCTTAACAAACTTCTCCCGGGAAAATCAGCCAATACCCGGTTACGCCATCTTCCCCTGTTTCTAGGTATTACCCTTGTTGCCGGCTTGATATTAACAGCAGCGAACACGGTTTTTAACAACCACCTAGAAGCACAACAAACTCAAACTTATATCAGCTCGCCCAAGATTGATGATTTGTACTTTTTGGATTATCGCCTGTTACCCGGGATTACTCCCGGACAATTACGGCCCAACGAAAAATATCGCCTGGCAAAAGTTGTTGATATCACAGGCGATGTAGTCACCTTACTTTACGGCAACTTTTTCTACCTCAGACAACGGGCCATGGAAAAGAGTATTCGCTACGGCCACTTAAGGTACCCGGAATATTTCGAAACCAGGCGTTACGATTTCACCAGCAGTGAATTAGCAACAATGAAAGACAGCGGCGCTATTTATATGGTAAAACGCCCAGTATTAAATACCCTGGACGGCAACCTGGTCGGCCCGTCAAAACCGGTTTATAACAGCAGCGCTTTTATTCCCGGTAAAAAACAGAATTACTCGGGTATGGCTTTTCTAAAACAAACGGCCCTGGAAACAAGTTTACAATCGGCGTTTGAGCAATTTCAGGCCTCTGCCGAACTAGGTTATGCTGAGGGACAAGTGAATCTGGCACAGATGTATTTAAACGGCCAGCATGTACAGCAGGACTTCAGTCAGGCATTATTTTGGTTTAAACGTGCCGCACTGCAAAGCCATAAACCTGGGGTGCTAAAATACGGCATCGTCTGCAAGCAGGTGCCTGAGTGCAATATTGTCGATTTCTATGATGAATTGCTTGCCTCAGGAGTGAATATCAAAGTCAGGCAAGTGGACTTTTCCCTGAAGTAAGCAGCTCAATTCATCTGACCCGGCTTTCGCCGGGTGCAGATGAACCAGACAGCCATTACAGGCGATAAATATTATCGGCGCTGTCCCTGTCTACCAGTTTCACAAAAGGATCAACACCGGCATATTCGGGTTTGCCTTTCACCCGGATGGTGATTTCATTGGTGCCGGTTTTAATGGCGTGCTTAGCCAGATAAAGTACATAATCCTGTGCACTTAAATCTTCGGGATCGGCATTAAACAAGCCGATATCCACCAGGTCGCTGAATTCAACATCCGTTTCTTTGCCCTGGCCGTCCGCCTGCTTCAGTGCCGCTTCTATGGTCAGGGTGACATCAAACAGCGTATTTTCCCCCTCACTGCCCTCATCCACAGCCACCACCTTAACATCTGTGGTTTTCAGATCATAAAGGCTGATATGCTCGAACAGGTTGCTGACAAAGGCCTGCTCCTGCTCACTGGCTTCACGGTTAATATAAGCCATCAAATCCAATGTGGTCGGGTAAGGACTGCTCTGATATTTAAACTCGGCCAAAAAGCCTTTCAGCGCCCGGTTTAACTTTAGTTCCCCCAGGCGGTCCTTCAAGGACATCATCACCACCGAGCCCTTGCGGTAATGGATATAACTCTGGCTCTCACTGCGAAACAGCGGCATTTCCTCAAGAAACTCCTCGCTGCGGCCACGTAGATAACGGTCCAGTTCATATTTCAAGAACTTACGGATTTTTTCCTGACCGTATTTCTTCTCCATCACCATAAGCGCACCGTATTGCGACAGGGTTTCGGAAATAATGGCGCTGCCCTGAACATTGGCGGCCCCCACCTGGTGCCCCCACCACTGATGGGCCACTTCATGGGCGGTAACATAATAGGCGGGATCGATATTGTCCGCATCGCGCAAGTCGCTGATAAAGCCGATGCGCTCCGAATAAGGCACGGTATTGGCAAAACTCTGGGCAAAGGTGCGATAACCCGGATATTCGATAATACGCATTTGCCTGTGCTGATACGGGCCGAAGTGCCCGGTGAAATAATCTATGCTGTCCTGTACCGAGGTAATCATAGTATCGACGTTCATACCATGGTCCGGATGATAATAGACTTCGATATCAATGCCTTTATACTCATGCTTTTTCGCCGTTAACCGGGCGGACATAATCGAGTAAAAGTTCACCATAGGGGCATCCATCTTATAGTGATAAATGCGGCGATCCCCCTCAAGCTTTTCACTTTGCAAATAACCCGGGGCGATGGCGAACTGATCTGCCGAGGTGGAAACCCTGGCTTCAAAATCGATAAAGCCAACGCCTTTACCGAAGAAACTCTCATTGTAGAAGTTAGTATCTTCAAGCTTATTGGCGCGCTGCAATGGCTCCAGGCCATATTTACGGCGCTTATGACGATCGCTTAACTGTTGGTCCTGGCGGTAACCAAAGGTAGGGAAAAGTTCATAGTTATTGATAAAGCTGCCGTTTTCCACCAGGGTAAAATCATTGTTGCCGTCACTAAAACCTTGATGGGCCCGGTGGGCTAAAAGTTTACCCTTACGGCTTTCGCCCGGCATCAGCGGCTGTTCAAATTCGAACCAGGCAAGATCAAAGGTCTCATCCAGCAAACCTAAATGCCCGCCGGCAATTTCTACTCCCCACTCCCCGGTGAATTCCGGCTTGGAGACCAGGAAACGGCTGATAGGTTCATTGCCGCTATTGGTGACGCTGATTTCGGCTTCCGCCTCAATCCTGCGCTGTGCCGGATACATGTCCACCTTGGCAAAAGTTTTGGTGATGGTCGGGATGTTGGCCTCTTTATATTGCACATACTGCTTTTCATATTCCGCCTGCAAGGCTTCCCTGTCGTCCTGGATCACAAACTCATTTAACACCCGGGTATTGTAGTGGATATAGCTACCGGCGCCGATAAAGACCAGCAAGCCCATGGCGATGGCTGATTTTCCCGGGGCCCCGAGATAATAACCGACATTTTTCATCCGCACCTTCAGCGGCTGTACCGGCCCCCGGTGCCATAAGGCATGGGTCAGGGCCGCGAGTATCAGGCTGAAGCCGCCCCAATACAACATATACCAGAAATGGCTGTCCAAAAAGCCGCCGTAACCATTGATGTCCGAATAAAACAGCTGCGGGGAATCGGCAAACTGGAACATCTTATGGCTAAAGCCAAAATTGCTTAGCACGATAGAGCTGATAATAAAGAGCACAAACAATAACATACCGACATACTTATTCGGGCTGATCACCTGCAGGAAAAACGCCAGTATTGCCACCATCATCAGCGGCAATACATTGAGATAACCTAAACGTATCAGGTATTGGGAAACCTCCAGGTTGCTATAACCTTGTATCAACTGGTTGGCTATAGTCACCGCCATGGCAAAAACAAACAACAGGGCCACCACTAAGGTAATGGCCACCATCTTCGAGAGCCAGAAAGTGATATTATTCACCGGCAGGGAATCAACGATATCCCCCATACCCGAGTTGCGTTCACGCCAGACAATCTCCGCGCTGTAATAGGCCAGCACGATAAACATAAACAAACGGGTAGAGCCGATAATAAGGTCTACCATGATCTGGGTTAACGGCCAGTTCGGCGTACCAAACATGCCGCTTGGATCTACTAAGGGGGTGACCAGGAAAAAGACCGTCATCAGCATCAGCACCACAAAAGGGGCGCTGAAGATCACCTGTTTGATTTCAAATTTAGTACGCAGGGCCAGATGTGCCCAGGTTTGGATACCGCCGCTTTTAAAAGAAATATCATTATTAAGCAAAGCGCTGAAATCGCTGCCCGATTGTGTGGAAGATTTTTTAGCCGCTTTTACTTTAGGCAAACGTATACCCGAGCGGAAACCACCAAACAAGGCCATGATCACCACAGCCACCGCCAGCCATAACAAGCGGTTTTGCAATAAAATCCCGGATAACTCTATCGCACTGTTATTTTTATCAAACATGGTCCAGTAGCGGGTTACTTCCATAAAGGTATTGGAAGCAAAAGGATCGAGCAGGGCTGCCAATGTCCGGTACTCTGGCTCGGACGCAAACTGCCCGGCAATAACATAAAGAATAAAAACCGCCACCGCAGCCAGGTACACCGCCATCATAGAGCGGAAACGGATCGCCACCGCATAAAAAAAGCAGGACAGTACCAGTAAGGTCGGCAGGGAAAGGTAGAAAAACGCGCTGAAATAATGGCTGAGCACAGTCGGCCCCAAGCGCTCGGGATCAACCCAGCCGGTAAAGCTGCCGATAAAACAGCCCAGCAAGATGCCCAGCGGCACAAAAGCAAATACCGTCAGCACCACGGCAAACGCCCCGAGGAAACGCCCCAACTGATAACTCACCGGGTTAATGGGTTTAGAGTAAAGCAGCTCCGACATCTGGCTGCTTTCGTTACGGGTTGCCGTGCTGGCGACAAAATTCACCACCAAAAACATGGCAAATATCCCCATGATCAACAGGGTTTGGGCAATGGAAAAAGGCCCGTTGTAGACCACATTGCCGCCGCCGCCAATTTGCACATTTTCACTGACGGTGGCAAAAAACGTCAGCAGGAAAAAAATTAAAGCGGTAACATAAAAAGAGGGCTGGCGGGTAAAATAGCGCCATTCAAAAGCAAACATTTTCAATAACATGGCTTGCTCCTTAAGCGACGCGGCGGTGCTGGTTCAAGGTAGAGAAATAGACATCTTCGAGATTGGCAGGGGCAACTTCAAAACCTTCCGGCGCCTGCTCTGCCATCACATGGATAATGGTTTGTCCGGCAAACAGGCGTTTTGAGATCACCGTCAGCTCTTGCTCTATTGCCAACGCCTCCTGTTGCGAGACCGCTTTACGCCAGATTTGCCCTTTCACTTTTTCCGTCAGCAATACCGGATTACCCTCGAGGATAATTTTACCCGAGGCCAGCACCGCCATATTGGGACAAAGCTCGGAGACATCCTCAACGATATGGGTCGAGAGGATAATGACTTTTTCTTCCCCCAGGCTCACCAGCAAGTTATGGAAACGGTTACGCTCTTCCGGATCTAAGCCCGCCGTGGGCTCATCAACAATGAGTAAATCCGGATCTCCCAATAATGCCTGGGCAATACCAAAGCGCTGCCGCATGCCGCCGGAAAAGCCGCTGACGGCTTTTTTCTTGTGCTGATATAAATTGGTTTGCGCCAGCAAACCTTCCACCGCCTCTTTGCGCTCTCCCTTGTTTTGAATACCTTTTAAAATGGCAAGATGATCCAGCAGATCATAAGCGCCGATACGGGGGTAAACCCCAAAGTCCTGGGGCAGATAACCTAAACGCTGCCTTAATGCCTGGGGATCATTAAAGACATCGACGTCATCAAAGAAAATCGAACCGGCATCGGCATTTTGTAAGGTGGCTATGGTGCGCATCAGGGAAGACTTGCCTGCGCCGTTGGGACCTAGCAGACCAAACATGCCTTTGGGGATATCCAGGACTACGTTATCGAGGGCTTTAACGCCATTGTCGTACGTTTTCGATAAACCTTTTATGGATAACATCATTATTCCTCTTATTGATTTTAATTATTGTTTTTTGAATAAATGAAATAAGGCCATCATTTATTATTCCCTTAACCCTAATCCATTGTTAATTTTATGTAAAACCCATTGCCAGACAATAATGTAAATAAATGTAGCAGGCAGCCCTTGGACTGCCTGCTAAGGATGGAAATGTTTTTAGACAGCGAGATTTGAAAGAGGCTTTACTGGGCAGCCTCAGATTGGATAACCTCATCGCTGATATCGATATTTTCGTCTGCGGCTTTGCTGTCCCGGGTATTTTTTTGCACCACCACGGCGGCAAATAAACTTAAGGTATAGGCCATGGCATAAAAGCCTTTCTCGCTCAGCATTAACTCGGCGTTATACAAACCGATCACCAGCAGAGCTATGGCAATGGCGGATGAAAGCCAGCATAAATTCACATAGATCGCCGAGGTGGCGATGCCCTCTTTCTGGTCCCGCACCGACTTTTGCAACGAAACCATGGAAAACAGACCGTAAAGTAAGATGATCAAATAATAGCCTTTTTCGTTTAATGCCATTGCTGCATTGAACAGGCCTAAGACATAAGCCCCGGCGCCGATGGCCAGGGCGGCAATGGATGCCAAGACAAAAGAGCGGGTAGGTGTGACTGTGTGTCCAGATGTAGTTTTTGTTGATTCCATTATGTGGTTTCCTCATTTCATTTGATGGCCACACTATGGAACAAAGCCTACCCGGGGTAAACCTTTATGAAAAAAGTTGAAATATAGTCACCTTAAGTATCACTTTCCTATACCTGAGGATGTTTCCGCCATAAATTCGCGCATCAAATCCAGCATCTGATAATAATAAGGATTAAAGGTTAACCGCTGCAGGGGAAGTGTTTTATTAAGGTTTTCTTCGGTTTTTTCCCCCAGGATCACCTGCTTGCCGGTTTTACATAAGCGATAGCTTTCAATATCAGCCAAATAATGGCTGCAGTTGCGGTATAACCCCGCCAACCCGTAATGGGGGTTGTCCGGCGCATTAGTGGGCGCGGTATGGGCAATATCAGCAATCCCCTGGCAGAGCTGGTTTTGACCGCATTCTGGCACGACTATATTCACCGAAGCCGGCAGCACATCCAGCGCTTTTTTCCTGTCGCCAAAATACATCAGGGTATCGGCGACGGCTTTATGCTTGCTGTCCTGCTGCCACGAGCCGATAATATCCAAAGTTGCCCGGGTATCTATGGTACGGTCATGTTCACTCGCCACCACAAACAGCGGAATATCATAAACTCTGTTTTGAGACTTTGGCTTTGCCTTGGACAAGCCCTGCATCAGGCGGTTCACCTGGGCGGCGGCGTTATAGGGAAACGACTCATATTTGGCAAAATCAATATCGGCATCAAGATCCAGCCAGTCGAGCATAGGCACATAATCCAGATATTGCGCCAGCCAGGCCAGCTCGCTATAGGCTTTGGAGGCAGGAGACCACATAAACACCCCCTTGATCTTTTCATCCGGCGCCTGTTGCCGCTGCAGGTAATCTAAAATCAGCGCCCCTCCGGTGGAAAAGCCCCCCAGGTAGACCTGATCAAAATCTTTTAACATACGGGTGATGCCATAACCGGCCGCCTGCTGCCATTGCGCCAATTCCACCTCGAGCAGATCCGAGGCGGCGGTGCCGTGGCCCGGCAATAATAAGGTCCTGACGCTAAATCCCTGCCGGTAATAGAAATTAGCCAGATCATGAAACATAAAAGGCGAATCCGTTAATCCGTGGATCAACAAGATGGCTTTCGCCGTTTTTTCCTGCCTGAGCTCAAACGGTGCCACCAGCTGGCTCACCACCGGGGTAGCGGACCAGTTGTTTTGCTGCGCCAGCAACTTATAGGTATCGGTGAGCACGGGGCATGGCAGCTGCGCCTGGGGGTTGGCACTTTCGACAAGCTTAGCGGCATACTTAAGATACAGGGAAAACTCCTGACCGTCTTGATAGGAAAATTCAGGCAATTGCTGCGCGGATACCGCCCGGCTATAACGGTAACGGCCATCGTCGATCATTTGCTGGATAGCGGTGTAGTCCTGATTTATGGCCATACAGTTACCGGCTTTATCCGCCGCCAATACCAACGGGTTATATGCCAACACAAAAATCAGGCAAACAAACAGCCGGTTTATTATCCTTTGAAACATCTTACTTCTCTTATCGATTGTTATTATTAAGCTTATTTACGCATTTGGGCAAAACGGGAGAGCTCCCACGGCCTCATGGCCACCAACAAACCTATATGTTCCCGGCTGTCCAGGGATAACTTGGCATCCTCCTGGTTCAGCAGCGCCGCTTCCTTGGTCAGCTGGTTAAGTTTCCTTTGGATGATTTCAATGGAAGATTGGGAGTAGGTGCCGCGCAAATAAAAACGAAAGCTATGCTCGCTGTTAAAACCCGAAGCCATAAACTGGGAAATGACTTCTCTGGCCATATATTGCTCTAACGGCCCGTCGGGTATCCAGCGAAAATCCTGGGCGATTAACAGCTTATATTCATTATTTGGCAATAGCTGGATCATTTTTAATTTATCCAGCCTGGCCAGCAAACGGATACATTCAAGCTCGGTTATCTGGTAATGGCGGATAATTTCCCGAAACGGCCAGGCATCACGTACACACACAGCGACCAAAAAAAGCTTGGTATCCGATACCAGCTGCTGTTCCTGCTCTATCGTCAGCTGGGTTAACTGATCCTGTTGCTTTTGTGCGATTAAAAATAAATCCGACAAACTGATATTGATGATATTGCATATCTCCTCCAGCCTTTCCAAAGAAAAACTATGGGTGGAAAAAATACGTTTGATATTGGCTTCACTCATGGATAAGTGCCGGGCAATTTCTTTATAGGTGATATTTTGCTGTCGTAATAATTTTTTTAAGGTGCTGCTGATCTGCTTAATCTGGCTCATAGTTTATTATTTCTATACTTTTAGTCCAGCAGCAGTATACATGAATCAAGTTCGTTTACATTGATTATCCTCATCTTTATCTTTGTTGCCAGTTAACGAGTTTTCTAAAGACAACAGGAAAAGATAATGAAATTACTGACAAGCTTTTTTACGACAACCATTGCCCTGACCCTTGCCCTGACCAGCACACAAGTTAATGCCCGCGACTCAGCACAGCACACCAGCAAGGCCGGTAAACATTCCGCCTTAGCCGTATCCCACGGTGCAGCGTCCAGTGCCAAGGTTGCCAGCGCGGCAGTGGCTGTGCCTTTACTTGTTGTCGGCAGCGCCGGGGTTGCCAGTGCGGCCGGCGGCAGTGCCCTGATAGACAGCGCCACTAAGCCAAAACCCCTGACCGTGACCGAAGTAACCATCACCGCAGACCCGGCCCCCAACCAGGCGATGCAAACAAACAGACAAACCACGATTGAGATCAAACAGGAGCATTAATCATGAACCGTATACTCCAGTTAATCGCTTTACTTGGCCTGGCAACCAGCTCCCTGGTTTTTGCCGGCAGCCAGGCGGGAAGCAAAGCCAGATTTGCCCCCGGGGAAATCACAGAATTTGCCAAGAAGGTTGAAAAATATGCCGCCGCACAGGGCGCCAGGGCATTTATTATTGGCCGTATCGGCAGGCCGAAAAAAGACCTGCCCAAAGGCATTAAATTTACCCATACCGCCATTGCGGTATATTCGGCAATCACCCTCAAAGACGGCGGCACAGTGAACGGTTATGCCATCCACAACTTGTACCAGGAGGCGGGAAAACCCGATGTCAGCTCATTAGTGGTGGATTATCCGGTGGATTTTTTCTGGGGCGTTAATGAATTAACCGCCGGCATTATTATTCCGACCCCGGATTTGCAGCAAAGGATCATCGCCGCCATCAGCAGCGGCAAAAATAAAGCAGTGCATAACCCGGCTTATTCGGTCATTGCCAGCCCATACAACAACGAGCTGCAAAACTGTACCGAGCATACCCTGGATATTATCAATGCTTCGATATACCAAACCACAGACGTGAAGCAGCTAAAAGCAAATGCCAAGGCGCATTTTAAAGGGCAGAGGATCCGCAGCAATCCGTTGAAACTGATGTTAGGCAGTATTTTTATGGATGATGTCGCCACCCGGGATCACCAGGGTAAAATCATCACCACCACATTCAGCACCATAGGGCGCTATCTGCAGGAAAATGATCTGGTTCAACATATGGCCGTCTTTAACAGCGATGGCAGTAGCGGGGAGTTATTATAAATTTTCAGGTTAATAGCAGAGCCCCGGCTTTGACCAGCATACAAGCCGGGCTCCCTGAGCCACTCACTCAGTTTATTCAAGTAAAACGTTTAAAAATCAGCGAAGTATTTAATCCGCCAAAAGCAAAGGAGTTGCTCATCACCTGGCCTATTTCCGCCTGGCAACTGACATTAGGGACATAATCGAGATCGCATTCACTGTCTGGCGCCAGATAGTTTTTCGTGGCGGGGATCCTTTGCTGCTTTAACGCCAATATTGCGGCTATGCTTTCCAGCGCACCACCGGCCCCCAAGACATGACCGTGTACCGACTTGGTAGAGGAGATCTTTAATGATCCCGCATGGCCGCCGAAAACATTATGTATTGCCCGGGTTTCTACCCTGTCGTTCTGCACTGTGCCTGAGCCGTGGGCATTAATATATTGGATGTCTTCACCATGAATGCCGGCATCCGCCAACGCCGCCTGCATCGCCATTTCCGCCCCTTCCGCCAGTGGCTGCACTATATTGTGGGCATCCGAACTCATGCCTATGCCGGTAAGTTCAGCATAAATGCTCGCTTCTCTGGCTAGGGCATGGTCGAGTGTTTCCAACACCAAAGTCGCCCCGCCTTCCCCTATCACCAGGCCGCTGCGCTTGGCTGAAAACGGCCGGCAACTATCCGGCGACAATACCCGCAATCCTTCCCAGGCCTGAAAATTTCCTTTGGTGATACAGGCTTCCGCCCCGCCGGCGATTGCCACTTCCGCCATATTTGAGCGCAGCATCAACACCGCCATGGCGATGGCATGCCCGGAAGAAGCGCAGGCAGAGGCGGTAGCAAATGCCGGCCCTTTAATACCGTATTTCATCGAAATAAAACTGCCGGCGGCGCTGGGTAATAGTTTAGGTACGGTATAGGGATGGGGTCTTTTCTGGCCTTCCCGGTAAAATTGCCGATAGGCGTTTTCTATGGTTTCCTGCCCGCCGATACTGGTGCCGTGAACGACACAGGTACGTTTGCTTAAGTTATCATCAAATGCCAGACCGGCATCTGTAATGGCTTCATCCGCCGATAGCAGGGCAAACTGACTGAACCTGTCATATTGTTTGAGCTCGGCAGCGGAAAAAAAATCTCCGGGCGCATAGTTTTTTACCTCGGCGGCAATTTTCGTCATATGCTTGTCCGGGCTAAACAACGAAATGGGTAAAATGCTCTTGTTTGGCCCGTCGCTGAAAATACTGCGATTAAATTCACCGACATTTTTGCCGGCCCCGGAAATGCAACCCAGGCCGGTCACCACTATCCTGGCAGCCATCAGCTTTGCCGCTCCTGATACAGGCAAGTGACTAAATGCAGTAAGTCCGCCAGGGAATCAAGGGAAAATCCCCGCTGTTCCAGCTCGGCTTCATGGGGAACCTTGATATCAAACTGCTCTTCAATATCAAAAATGATCTCCACCAGCGACAGGGAGTCGATTCCGATATCCGCCAGGTTTTCATCCCCGGACAAGGACTTTAGCTCTGCGGCTGTGTATTCCCTTAAGATGGTCTCCAGCTCTTGTTTAATTTCACGCATTCTTTTTTCTCATTCCCGTTATCAGGGCATAACCCAAAAACAACAAACAAATATATTTAAAAACATCCGGGTTGGCCTGATAGAAGCTGCCGATGTTGGCAACTTTAACCTCAGTCACCGAAAACCCGGCTTGATAAGGTATTATTTGTGACTCGGGTATTATCTTCCCCCCGGGGTCAATAATCGCCGTGATGCCGGTATTGGTGGCGCGTACTAAAGGCAGGCGATATTCCACCGCCCGAAACAACGACAAAGCAAGATGCACCTTGCCCCCCGGGCTTTGGCCAAACCAGGCATCATTAACGGTATTGACCAGTAAGTTACCGCCAAGCCCGACCCCGGCGCCGACAAAATCACTAAACACCGCCTCGTAACAGATCAGGGGCAGGATATTCACCTTGCCCTTATCCAAAGCCAGCGGCAATAACTGAAACTCCTGCCCGGACTGATAGTTGGCGGCCCCGGGAAACCAGGTGCGTAAAAACGGCAACTCTTGCTCAAAAGGTAAATATTCCCCCAAGGGTAACAGCTTCTGTTTAAAATACTGATGGTTAACCTGCTGCCCGCTGACAAGTTCCATGGTATTAAAATACCCGGGATCGCTTTTCATGTTATCTTCAAGCCCCTGAATCGCCGTCAGCAGCAAATCCCCCTCCCTGTCAATTTCATCAAAAAACCTTTGATCTTCAAGATAATTTTTATAAGAAAGCGGTACCGGCAGTTCGGGGATCACCATAAGATCAATTGGCTCTTGCTTTGCCGCTTCCTGCATCAAGGCCCATACTCCCTCGCGGTTTTGTAACCAGGCCTCCCGTGTGCGCAGGGAAATATCAAAATTGGGTTGTATCATGGCCAGGGTCAAACTGGTATCCGCCCGGGCAACCTTATCGGCAACCCTTTCGGACTTGATAACCCCATAACCCAAATTAACCAGGAAAATCGCCGCCGCCAATATAAAACAACCGAGACTTTTTCGCCTTTGACTGCGCCACAGCAACAACCCGGCAGCCAGTAAAAAATTAACACAGTGCACGACAAAAAAGACCAGGGGCACACCGCCGATATCCGCCAGCTGAATCTGCAACGGCGTTAAATATAAGGCATGGGCAAGATTGCCCGGCAGCAGTTGCGGTACAAAATTGACTAACACCGTCAGTGCGAGCGCAGACTTGATGGCCCCGGAAATGGAACGTCCCCAGCGGCAGCGGCTATGGAGCCAGGTCACCAGGGCATAGGGCAGCGCCGAGTACAGGCAATAGATAAAAATCACCGGCACCACCAGGTTCGCCGGAATAGCGCTTATCCTGGCGATCCCCTCTACCGCCCACCAGATACTCACCATCCAGCCAAGGGTGGCGGCAAGCAATCCCAGCATAAAGGCATATCTTTTGTGACTTTTATCCAGGGCAATAATGACCGGGATAATGGCAAACCAGGCAAGCACAGCAATACCGCCACCGGGAAACGCCAGATAAAATAACAACACGGTAGATAACAGCAGCAACAGATCAAACAACTGCTTTTGCCTGACGGGAAATGCCGCGACCGGGGTGCGCCCGGCAACAGGGATCATTTTTTCGTTTTTTTCAGGTACCAGGCCATGCCCAGCACCAACAACAGATATAAAAGCGGATGTAACACAGGCACACTGGCACCTTCGGCAATACCACCGCCGCCTCCCCCGCCACCTCCGGCATAAACGCCGGCAGATAAGCATAACAGGGGGAAAAACACGAAAATCAGTTTACGGCCAAACAAGTTAAAGTTCCTTTTTTTGAAAAACTTTGTCTAAAAAAAAGAAAACACTGATAGCAGTTAAAAAATTTATCAATTGCCAGAAATACAAATGATAAAACTCAAACCGGTTGACCATTTTTCCTATTTCATAATACAAATGCATAATTCTAAAAGCATTTTCCAGCTGTATTATAACCATGGCAATGAACGCCATCATTATTTTTTTCTTCCACGCATGAGGCAGGGAAAAAATCCCCGCCCAAACCGTTGCCACCAGCGCCAATGCCGTACATTGCTGATCGACCACCACATAAGCCCCGCTGCCCTCATGGCTCAAACGATTAGCAGCAATTAAAATGTCACCAAAAAACAAACGGTAAAGTTCACCGGAAAAAGTGGCAATAGCCTGCTCGATAGCAGCGGCAATCACAGGCAGCTGCCCGGCCTGCCAAACCAATAATTGCAATACCAGCACCCAGCCTAAAAACCGCGGGAAAAAATGACACAGGATAACACCATTAACCGCTATGTTATCCTTACGGCAATATTGCGACATCAATATAACTTCATTTTCGCTTCATACAATGCCGGCTCACCATCAAGCTCACTGAACAATAAACTCAGGCTATAGTTATCCGCCGTGATCTCGACTTCATCCCCCAGCTCAAAAGCATCATCGGGAAAATATGCCCTGAGTTGTTCAAGCCTTGCCCCCTGTTTAAAGCTTCCCAAATGCCAGGGTTTCACCTGGTTTTTTCCAAGCTTATCCGACAAAAAGGCTTGCTCGATAAAAGCAACCGAGGTTAATTCCAGATCTTTTATCGTCACCAGCAAATGCTGGTTATAAATATTCAGCCGTGAGTCTACCGACAGAATAATACTGCCTGCGGGTTCCCCCAAGCGGGTACTGAGCCAGTGCCAACTGATCTCCGGCTCTGGCTCTTGTGCCTGCTTCAATTTCGCATAAATATCGGCAATGGCCTGGTATTGTCCTTGCTGCTGTTCTAATAAGCCCGACGCCTGTGCCCGATAGCCATTTTCCTGTAAAGCAAAACCTTTTAAGCTATAACTTTTTGCTGATGTCTGGCCATTTTTGTTGCTGAGAAAATCCAAGATCAGGGTATTACTTTCCCCCCGGATAGTCAGCTGATTTTTTTTATCTAAAGATCCGGTGATCTTCAGGCTCTCTTTAACCTGCCGTAACGGGGCTTTATAACCGGCCTTATCTTCTAGCTTCCAGGCAAAATCATCGAAAAAATCCCGTAAGGGAATTTCATTCAAGACCTCGGTAGATAACAGCGGCGAATCGCTTTGCACCTTTACCAGGCGCCCCGATTGAAAGTGCAGCCAATGACGGCGGCCATAGCCAAGGACAACTTCATCCTGATGCGCCCTTAACTCCACGCTGGGATCACCAAAAAGCTCCCGTACCTGCTGGTAGCTGCTACCAATATTTACACCGTAAACCCCGGACAGGGATATGCCGCTATTGAGGATTTTTGGATGGTTCAGGCGTTTTTGAGCAAAAGAAAATTGCATGCTTTTCTTTTCCATCTTCACTGTCTGCAGTTTTGTGCTTAACCTTCTTCTGCCCTCACCGTCGATCTTAGTCGCTGTTAACTCACCGCTGCCTTTAGACTCGCAGTTGCGAATCAACTCGGCTTTAATGGCAACAGAAAACGGAAACTGCTTACGGCCGTGATTAACGGCTTGATGACCTGCTTGCTGCACCTTTTTATCCGTCAGGATCAGGGCATCGGCGCCCGCCTCCTGTGCTTCCCGCCGCAGCCTTTTTAAAATCCAGTCAAGGTGCTCTTGCGAATGCTGATGGCGCGTTTGCTTTTTAGCACTGAAGGTTTTCACGACTTGATAAGCACAATCCGGATAGTATTCCAGAATAGGCGGCAAACCTTCTGTTTCCTGGGCGGACACAATCGCCGGCGGCAGCAAAAGCCCCAACATCAGGGTGAATGGCCGGTAAAAAGCCTTTTTCATGATATTTCCTTGTTATTATTGTATTAAATATCGCTTACACCTTAAGCAGCCGGGACATCAGCCCGGACTGCCTAAGTATAAAAGTGTCTTATCTTGGTTAAGTTTGTCAACAAGTTCGCTGATCTTCGGGTATTCATGGTTAAAACTGGTAATATCTGCAAGGCCGACTCCCCATTCGGGCGCCTGCCGTTTATTTTTGGCGATTAATGCTTTGATTTGCCGGCTTCGCTTGTCGGCAAGTTGCGGATAACGGGAAAAAGGCTGCTGCTGTTGGAGTACCTCGTCAGCCAGGGCCTGCCAATGCTGATACCAGGGAGCGTGTATATCCCTTTGGCTGAGTGACAGGGCCAGAGAAACATTTTCCAGCAACTCGCCATAAGGCCGGTACTTTTGTTGCGCTTTGAAAAAAACAGGATACAAGGTCTTTTGCGCCACCTCATCACGCACATAAGACAATAGCGAAGCGCTTTCTTTGGCTAATACCAAATTCAGCTCCAGCAATTTGCTCGCACTGAGGTAACGCACTTCCCCCACCAGATAATCTCTTACCCCGGTAAGTAGCGCCAGGCGGCTATTGATACCGGTTGACCAGGAGGATATTGCCGGGTCCAGTGCCTCGAGCTTATGCTCATGGATGATCTTGACGGCATTTTCCAGCGCCAGTATACCCCGGGTTAATTGTCCCAGCAGGGTATTAAGGGCAAGCTGCTGCCAATTTTCAACCTCCCGGCTGGCATAAGCCTGCAACATTTCCCCCATAGATTCAGGCAAAGCCAGATAAGAGCGCTTGATTTCCCCCTGGGCCCTCATCAGCGGCACCAGCGCTTTGCCGCTGGCAATCAAAAGCGCTTTATTCGTTTCTGTGGTCAAAGCACGATAGGAAGCATGACTGGCCAGGTATGCCGCCAGGTAATCCCCCTGAGCCAATGATGCCTGCGCTTGCTGATATTGCTGTTGTGCCTGGCTGGCAAGGGAAAATTGTTGCTGGTACTGTTCGGGATCCAGCCTGGACAGGGTTTTTAATGCCTGCACCAGGGGCTGCAGCTGATTATCTGCCCGGGCCTGCTCATATGCCTTTATTGCTTGCCGGTACTCGCCCGAACAGGAACAAAGCAGGCAAATGAACATCATGATGGTGATTTTCCCAGCATAAGTCCAATTCATCTGTCTTCCTCCAACTAGCAGTAATATTTACTTTAAAATAAATAAGTTAAAACTTTTTTAGCAGCAAAATGCCAACACATCCTCACAAAAAGTAACAACAACTTAACATAAACACAATACCAGCCAGGCGTTAAAATACGAAAACCCCTGTAGTTAGAGGTCCGGCCTCTTGATTTGACGCGGTAAAGCTTTATATTATTGAAAATACCACTTAAAAATTTAAATGTTATAGTTGCTAACTATGATTAAACTCAGAGACCTGCAATACCTGGATGCAATTGATAATTTCCGCCACTTTGGCCGGGCGGCACAATCCTGTTTTGTCAGCCAGCCCACCCTGAGCGGCCAGATCATCAAACTGGAGCAGCAACTGGGTTTACAGTTAGTGGAGCGGCAAACCCGCCAGGTGATGCTGACACCGGCAGGTGAGCAGCTGGTGTTAGAGGCACGTAAAGTACTCAGGGCCGCCAGCGCCTTTGAAGAGTCCGCCCAAGCCTTGCTCGATCCTTTATCCGGTGATTTGCACCTGGGGCTGATCCCGACGCTGGCGCCTTATGTTTTGCCCCATATCATGGCGGGACTCAATAGCCGTCTGCCGAAGATCAATTTTTTCCTGCATGAAGATAAAACCCGGCATTTGCTCCAGGCGCTGGATGAAGGAAAACTGGATGTACTGGTATTACCCTGGCTTGATGATATGGATAAATTCGAACGTTATGATCTGTTTGAAGAGCCGCTGGTCTTGGCCTGCTCTCCCCAGCATGCCCTGGCGGATAAAAAATCCCTGGTGCTGAATGACCTTAAAGATCAGCAAATCCTGACCCTTGAGGACGGCCATTGTTTAAGGGATCAGGCACTGGGTTACTGCTTTACCGCCGGCGCCAATGAAGATCACAGATTTAAAGCCACCAGCTTAGAGACCCTGCGCCACATGGTGACCAGCAATATGGGCATTACCCTGTTACCCCAGCTGGCAACCCTTAACCAGGTGCCGGGTAATGCCATACGTTATATCCCTTTTACCACACCGCCGCCGGTGAGGCTGATCTCTTTGCTGGTTCGTCCCGGTTATTCGCGGCTGGCCTGTATCCGGGAGGTGGTCGGCTCGATCCGCGCCTCGGTCGACGGGCTTTTTAACCAGTCTGAAGATTAAAGATGCCGCTTATGCGGCGTCTTCTTCAACGATTGCCGTTAATTCCGGCTGCGGTACCCGCATCAGATAATCAAAGGCTCCCAAAGCCGCCGTGGCGCCGCTGCCCATGGCAATGATAATTTGCTTATAGGCGCTGTCGGTGACATCACCCGCGGCATACACGCCGGGTAAGTTAGTTTGGCCGCCGCTGCCAGTAATGATTTCACCACGGTTATTCAGTGCCAACTCCTCTGGCAAAAACTGACTGTTGGGCACTAAGCCGATTTGCACAAAAATCCCCGCGACATCTAACTGTTTTGCCTCGCCGCTGCTGCCGCAGGTGTAATTTAAGCCACTGACTTTTTCCCCGTCGCCGGTCACTTTTGTGGTCCGTGCATTCAGGATAATGTCAATATTGCCCATAGAGCGTGCTTTTTGCTGCAGCACCTCATCCGCCCTGAGTTTGCTGTCAAATTCCAGTACCGTCACCTTGCTGACAATACCCGCCAGATCGATGGCGGCTTCAATGCCGGAATTACCGCCGCCGATCACCGCCACGGCTTTACCTTTAAATAAAGGGCCGTCGCAATGGGGGCAGTAGGCCACTCCTTTACCTCTATATTCCTGTTCGCCGGGCACATTCATTTCCCGCCAGCGGGCACCGGTGGCCAGCAACAAGGCTTTGGTTTGTAACTTGGCACCGTTTTCCAGCTCAATAGTTATATTGCCGCCGGGCTGATCTGCCGCCTGCACCTGCCTGGCTTTTTGGTTGTCCATGATATCAACATCATAATCACGGACATGTTCTTCCAGGCTGGCCACCAGCTTGGGACCCTGGGTGCCTTTGACGGAAATGAAATTTTCTATCGCCATGGTATCCATAACCTGACCGCCGAAGCTGTCGGCGACAATACCGGTTTTTATGCCTTTACGGGCGCCGTAGATGGCAGCAGAAGCACCTGCCGGACCACCGCCGACCACCAGAAGGTCAAAGGCTTCTTTGTCATTGATGGCTTGTGCCTGGCGCTCTCCCGATTTGCTGTCGAGCTTGTTTAAAATTTCCGTTAAGCTAATGCGCCCCTGAGCAAACAGCTCACCGTTTAAATACACCGAAGGCACCGCCATAATATTACGCTCGCTGACCTCGGTCGGGAACAGGGCGCCGTCGATCATCACGTTGCTGATGGCGGGATTAATCGCCGCCATCATATTCAGCGCCTGCACCACGTCCGGGCAGTTCTGGCAGCTGAGGGAAACATAGGTTTCAAACTGATATTGCCCCGGCAATTGACGAATTTGTTCGATCACCTCCGCTTCCAGTTTTATCGGATGATCACCGCTGTGCAGCAAGGCCAGCACCAGGGAAGTAAATTCGTGCCCCATGGGCACACCGGCAAAACGTATGCTGGTTTGTTTTGCTTTAGAGCGTACCAATAAAGAAGGCGCTCTTTCCCCTTCATCCGTTAAGGTTATCACCTCAACCAAAGGCGACATGGCTGCAATTTCCCTGACCAGGGTATCAAGCTCTTTTGCTTTATCGCTGCTGTCGAGAAATACCGCCAGTTCAACCGGGGATTTCAGGTGTTGTAAATACGTTTGTAACTGCTGTTTAATTTGTGGATCTAACATCTGATGCTACCTGCTAAAAAATTGGCAATAACCTTGTCTGCCCTTAGACAATGAAAGGAATGAGGAAAGTGGCAAGCATGCCCCAGTCGGGGCATGCTTAATCGGGACCGGCCTTAGATTTTACCGACTAAATCTAATGAAGGGGCCAGGGTTTCTTCACCCGGCTGCCAGGCCGCCGGACAAACTTCACCGTCATGTTCGGCTACATATTGTGCTGCCTGGATTTTGCGAACCAACTCTTTGGCAGAGCGGCCGATACCTAAATCGTTAATCTCTGCAACCTTGATTTCACCTTCAGGGTTAATCACGAAAGTACCGCGCAGTGCCAGGCCTTCTTCTTCGATCATCACATTAAAGTTACGTGTGATAGTGCCGGTCGGATCGCCGATCATAGGGAACTGGATTTTGCCGATAGTATCGGACGTATCATGCCAGGCCTTGTGGGTGAAATGGGTGTCGGTAGAAACCGAGTAAACTTCAACCCCCATGTTTTTAAGCTGCTCGTAATGATCCGCCATATCGCCTAACTCGGTCGGACAAACAAAGGTAAAGTCAGCCGGGTAGAAAAATACCACTGACCACTTGCCTAACAGGTCTGCTTCGCTGACATCGATAAAATCACCGTTTTGAAAAGCCGTGGCTTTGAAAGGAAGAAGTTTAGTGTTGATAATTGATTGCGTCATGTGCTCTCTCCAATATGTTAAAAATGATGCTGAAAAATTGTCTTGTGCTAGTTCTGTTGTGTAGAAGCAGCTGTTCTGAAATCTGGGTTCATCATACGGGCAGGAGAAAAACAAAGATAATCGATAGTATTTATCATATCGATAGGTTTTACCTATCAAATGGCATAATCCCATGCCTGCTTCCGGGCTTATCAATAATCATCAACTATAATTAACCTTAAGCTTTCTACTTAGGACGAGTGCCAGCACCAATAATTATTCATTAACAGCCGGACATCAAAATGCGTAACTTACACAGGTTATGGCCATTTTCACTTTTCCTCTTTTGCTTATTATCAGGCCTGTGCCTGTTGCTTTTCTCCCCCTCGCTACTAACGCAGCCACTGCAACCACAAACAGGTATTAAGGTAGAGCAACAAAACCAACACCCGCAGCTGATATCTGCGCGAGAAGAGCGCAGGCTGAAGAAAAAACTCACCGACACCAGGCGCATCAGGGTGATCGCCCGGTTAAAGCAGCAAAGCACTGACAGTAGCAGCAAACAAAAACTCAGCCTGGATGTACAGCAGCAAAGATTCGCCCGCTCCCTGAAAAATCCACACAGCCGCTATCTTGCTAAAACCAAGGTACTGCCGCTGGTGGTCATGGAAGTGGACGCTTCGGGCTTCAAAGAGCTATTGTCCCATCCGCAGATCCTTTCGGTGGAAGAAGACCGTTTACTCAGCCCCTTGCTGAGTTCATCCATGCCTGTAATTGGCGCGAATACCCTGCATAATGCCGGTATTACTGGCAATAACCAAACCCTGGCCATTCTCGACACCGGCGTGGATGCCGGTCATGATTTTTTATCCGGCAAGGTCGTGGCGGAAGCCTGCTTTTCTTCCACTTATGCCCCACACTCCGCCACCTCGGTATGCCCCTTCAGTGATATTTATGCCCCGGGATCGGCAGCCCCCTGCTCCGTCAGCCGCTGTGATCACGGCACCCATGTTGCCGGTATCGCCGTCGGCAACAGCAGCGGCAACGGCGCTCCCAGTGACGGGGTAGCAAAAGACGCCGACTTAATTGCGGTCCAGGTTTTCTCACGCTTTGACGACTCAGGTATGTGCGGCTCGGCCAGCACCACCCCCTGCATTCTTGCCTACACCAGTGATATTATCGCCGGCCTGGAATATGTCTATTCCCAGAGAAACAACTTTACCATTGCAGCGGCAAACCTGAGCCTGGGGGGCGGCAGCTATAACCGTATGTTCACCTGTGATGCCGCCAACACCAGCACCAAAAACATTATCGATTTATTGCGCACCGCCGGTATTGCCACAGTGATCAGTGCCGGTAACGACGGCAACAACACCGCATTGAACAGCCCGGGATGTATCTCCAGCGCCATCAGCACGGGCTCGAGCACAGACAGCGATAACTTATCCGGCTTCAGCAATGCCGCTTCCTGGCTGCCGTTAGTCGCTCCGGGGTCCGGTATCATTTCTTCTGTGCCCGGCGGCTACCAAAACAAGAGCGGTACTTCGATGGCAGCGCCTCATGTCGCCGGGGCTTTCGCCCTGCTGGCACAGGCCGAACCGGCATCCGGCATGGAGCAGCGCCTGGCGGCCCTGACCTTAACCGGCGTCGACATCACCTTACCCGGCTCGGGTTTTATCAAACCCAGAATTAACCTCGTCGATGCCGTCAACGCCTTGCAGGCAAGTAGTTTACCGCCGGTAGACCTGATACTGGATGATGATTATCACGGCGCCCCGCTCTCGGGCACTTTTTCCGGCGAAATAGCCCCTTTGGCTTACGGCGGCTCGCAACGAAACTCAACCGGCACTGACAGCAGCTATCGTTTTACCCTGCAAATCCCCGTCTCCGGGATCTACCGGCTTTCTGCCTGGTGGCAGGAAAAAACCGGGGCGAATCAGGCCAGTTTCCATATCAATCATGCCCAGGGACTGTCCACGGTGGAGCTGGATCAAAGCAGCGGCGGCGGTAACTGGTTTACTCTCGGCAGTTATTCCTTTACTGCCGGCAACAGCCACAACATAGATCTGAGTGCCAGCTTATCTCCGCTTGTGGTTGATGCTCTGCGCCTGGAGCTGATCAATCCACCGCCGTTGGCCATTAGCACCCAAGTACTGCCGGATGCGATCGCAGGAGAAGATTACCAGCAAAACCTGACGGCAACCGGGGGCCTGCCGCCATATAGCTGGAGTGCGCTGGATCCCTTACCTGCCGGACTCAGCCTGAGCCCGCAAGGGCTGCTCTCGGGTATACCCGAAACAGGCGGTAATTTCAGTTTCCAGATTCAGCTCAGCGATCAAGTCTCCAGCACCAGTAAAACTTTTGATCTGGTGATCAGCCAGACTAATCAAGCGATAGAGATCATCATAGATAATAACGACAGCAATACCGCCAGTTCAGGTACCTGGCTGGTATCCGGCGGCCAAAATCCCTGGAGCAGCAACTCATTGTACAGCAACAGTAACGGCAGTTTTTCCTGGTTGGCGGATATCCCCACAAGCGGCAGTTACCAGGTATACGCCTGGTGGACTCATTATTCCACCCGCTCAACCAAGGTCCCCTATACCATAGCTCACGACGGCGGCAACACCATAGTAGAGGTCAATCAGCAAAATCAGGCTCTGGCTTCCCAATGGATATTGCTGGGCAGCTTTGATTTCAGCGCAGGCAACAGCTACAACATTTCGGTAAACAGCAGCAACGGCCAGGCCAATGCCGATGCCATTAAACTTGTCACCAATGCCGCGCCGCAAGCTTTAACCGTTACGCCTTTTTCCCTGCCGACCGGCCAGGTTGGCAGTAATTATCATGCCGCTTTCTCTGCCAGCGGCGGCAATGCCCCCTATAGCTGGAGCAGCACCAGTACCTTGCCGTCCGGCTTAACCCTGGAAAGCTCAGGCATATTAACCGGGGTTCCCTTAGCATCGGGAAGCTGGCCCCTGACCATCCAGGTTCTGGATCAGCAGAGCAATAGCAGTCAGGCGGACTTTACCCTGGAGATAACACCGGCACCTTTGCTGGAAATCAACACGACTCAATTACCCGATGCCCTGACGGGCCAGGCATATACGGCGCTATTGTCCGGCAGCGGCGGCGTGCCTCCCTACAGCTGGAGCCATAGCGGCGACCTGCCTCCCGACTTGATATTAACCGATAGCCAGATTTCGGGTGTGCCCTTACTCGCCGGTTTATGGAATTTTGACATTATTGTCACCGACAATATCGGCCAGCAAGCCCAGCTTCCCCTGAGCATAGCGGTCAATGAAGTCCAGGCAGGCACAGAGATCATTATCGACAACGGCGACAGCGGCACCAGCTTTACCGGCAACTGGCTCAATTCCAGCGGCGCCAATCCCTGGGGCACAAGCTCCCTTTACAACAACGCCGGCTCCAGCTACCGCTGGACACCGGATATCACACAGGCAAACTCTTATCTGGTCTATGCCTGGTGGACTTATCATAGCAACCGCTCCGCCACCGTACCTTACAGCGTCAGCCATGATAACGGCGTGGCTGTGATAACCACGGCGCAAAATAACAGCGCCCTGGCAGGGCAATGGTACCTGCTGGGAGAATTTGATTTCTCCCCCGGCAACGATAACTATATCCAGGTATCGAGTGAAAATGGCCAGGCCAGTGCCGATGCCGTAAAACTGGTGCCGGTCAACAACACTGAGCTGGCCATCACCAGTTTGCTTTTCCCCGACGGCAGTCCCGGACAAGATTACCAGGCCAACCTGACCGCCGCAGGAGGCCAGCCTCCCTACCTGTGGAGTATCACCGGTGTGCTGCCAAACGGCCTGACATTCGGCGATAGCGGCTTTATCTCCGGCATCCCGCAATTAGGCGGCACCTTTAATTTCACCCTGACCGTCACCGACCAGCTGGCATCCCAGGTTTCGGCAGCGCTAAGTATTACCATTTCAGAACCCGCGCCCCTGCTCATAGACAACCGGAGCCTGAATGATGCTACCGTCAACGAAAGCTATCAGGTGCAATTAACGGCCAGCGGCGGCTATCCCCCTTATAGCTGGGGAGTGGCCGGCACCCTGCCTGATGGTTTAACCCTGAATAACAGCGGTTTAATATCCGGCATAGCGACCCAGCCCGGCAGCTGGAATTTCGACATTTTTGTCAGCGACCAACAAACCGGCACGGACCAGGTATCCCTGGAGCTAACCGTACTGGAGCAGGCCCCGGCGGAAATAATAATCGACAACCTGGACAGCAATACCGGAAAAGCCGGCAGCTGGACCACTTCCAGCGGCCCCCAGCCCTGGCAGGGCAACTCGGTATACAGCAACAGTTCCGGTGCCTTCAGCTGGTATCCGCAAATAACCTCAAGCGGAAACTACCGGGTCTATGCCTGGTGGACTTACCATAACAACCGCGCAGACAATGTCCCCTATACCGTTTCTTATCAGGGAGGCAGTACCACGGTAGAAGTGAACCAGCATGACAGCCAGCTGGGTGGTCAGTGGAATTTATTGGGAGAATTTCCTTTCAGCGCCGGCGAGCAATATGTCATAGAAGTTTCCAGCAGCAATGGCCAGGCGAGCGCGGACGCGGTACGCCTGGTGAAAGTCAGCAATTAACAACACGCCCTGAGGTGGACCACAACTAAAAATTAAGCGCCAACAGCAAACTTTAACAGCGGTGAGTCCCGTCTTTTTAAAGCTTCCAGGTACATAGATTCATTGTAAGGTGTTCGGGTTTTCCAACACCTGAATGCGATCCTTATCCATTTGAAAGCCAGTGATCTGATAATCACATTATGTGGCTTACCTTTGCTTTTTTGTTGTTCATAATAAGCTTTTGCCCAAAATGAAAAGCGTACAGATAACCCTGCCCATTCCACAAATGTCTGCCTTAAAAATTTTGGGCAACTATACCGCCAATGTACCCACTTTTGTTTACCACTGCGCTCAATAACAGGGGCAATGCCTGCATATTTTTGAAGTGCCGATGCATCAGTATATCGGTCACGTTTTGTGCCAAATGCAGCAAGTAAGCGAGGGGCTAATTGAGGCCCAGCTCCAGGGAAACTATCAAAAATAACCCTATCCTTTTGCTTTTTATAACGTTGCTTTATTTCACTGTCCAGCTGTTCAATCCCTTTAATCAGTACTTTGAGTTGGGGTATTAAAATCTCAATCAAGATCTTATTAGGTTCAATAACTCCCAGATCATCGGTTAGCGTAGTCGCCTTTTTTATTAACGAAATTCTAGTTGCATTTACTTCCGGGTATCGGGAATTATGTTGATTGAAGAAAGTCTGTAAGGACTGTTTTTTAGCTTTCTTTGCCTGCATCAATGATGGCCATTTCTTGATAAAGTCACAAAAAATAATCGTGTCTTTTTCAGAAAACCACTCAAGTACCTGTGGATAATAGTTTTTTAGTGTTGCTGTAATTTTATTTGTTAAATCGACACGGTCTTGCACTATCTTTCGACGATACTCCACAAGTTGTGACAATGCTCTGATTTCTGCTGATTCTGGCTGAATTACCGTTAATTTATCCATGTGAAGCGCCAAGATTTCAGCCTGTAAATAAGCATCTGAAGGGTCGTCTTTGGCTCCACTAGGTGTAAATGCTTGCCGATATTTGGCGACGCTAGAAGGGTTGAGAGGAAATATCGTAAGATGAGAATACTTGCTCAAAGCATTAATGAGTGGTCCTTTTTGAAGTTCACAAGCGATGGCAACTTGCTTGTTTGGATAACGTATTTTTAGGTTCATAGCCCAATTATCAATGGATTCTGGCTTACTCGAAACAACGGAATGAAGGTACTTTTTAGAACCGGTAGGGTTCTCGCAGATATCATGTTTTTGATCTGCCCAATCAATTCCAATTAAAGCAGCGAAATCATCGACAGTAGGGGCTTTCATTTCTAACCTCCTCGGCGTAAAGTAACTACTGGAATATGCTGAAAACTCGTTTCTCGCAGGTCTTATAGATAGTCGGTGCAACGAAAATCCCTGAGTATGCGTTTTGAAACAAGTCACTTCTGTTGGCTCGAACGTCTTGTTATGAACATAGTCTGTTCGCGCCTCACTATTCGTAGCCAACAGAAGCATGTTCCACCCATTTAAGGAAAAGGTAAATCTATAAATAAATGAAACGGTCAAACTATAAGATGCCTCAAAAACTTAATATTCCTGCGGCGGCTGCGCTTGCCACAGCGCCAGTTGTTCATTGCCTTGTTTTTTCATAAAAACGGCAATGGTGCTGTGATAATTGCTTGATTTTCTTTGCCCCAGTTTAAACCGCCCTCCGCCTGAACAAATATCCAGCCGAAACACACAAATGGCATTTAACATCTGCTGCAGCTGTTTGGAAAATTGCGGCGCCAAAATCTCTGCCACCGGCCAGCGGGGATCAAAAAAACGGCTCATTTCAATCACCTGGTGAAGCTTATCTTCCGCATCCGTAAGCATCACCGGTTTGCAGACAAGCTCTAAACTGGCGTAATTCCAGGTCGGTACTTTTTGCTCCTGGTGCCAGCGGGGAGAAATATATTGGTGGCCGCCGTCAAAAAGCGCCAATACCTGGCTTTGTGAGGTGATAGCCGCCATCGCCGGATTATTTCTTGCCAGGTGGCCATAAAGGCATTGCTGCTGCTCATCCAGCAGCAGAGGCAGCTGAGCGGTCACCGGCAGCGCTCCCGCCTGCGAGGGCACGATCAAACGGGCAAAGGGGTTATTTTTGATCAGGGTTAGCTGATGGGGTTTTAGCAAGCTATCCCTGTCCGCCAGGTTATCATTCAAGACCGTTTTATTCATCATAGCTTTTCGCCATTTTTTCTTGCAAAGCCGCTTTACATGCCAGCCATTCCGATTCAATTACACTGAACATGGCGCTGTTTCGGTAAGAGCCGTCGGATAAAATCCGGTTGTTGCGCAATATGCCTTCGAATTTGGCGCCGATCCTGGCAATGGCGGTGCGGGACTGGTGATTTTTTTCATGGGTTCTCAGCTCGACCCGGATCGCTCCCAGCTGCTCAAAGGCATGGCGCAGCAATAAATATTTCGCCTGGGTATTCACATAAGAGCGCTGAAACTTAGGGTTAATAAAGGTAAAGCCTATTTCCACATTGCGGTCTTCCCGGCGGATAGAACAATAACGGGTAGAGCCGATAATCAGCCCGCTACGGTTATCAATGATCACAAAAGGCACATGATTCCCTAAACTTTGTTGCTGCAGCGAATGCTCTATCCAACTGCGGGCGGTATCCGGCGACAGACACTGGTTGGGCAGCACCCATTGCCACAATACCGGATCTTTACCCGCCTGATAAAAACCTTCTACATCTGCTAACGATAATGGCCTCAGGGTAACGTCTTTGCCCTGTAAACACACAGGGACGGGTTCAAAAGATAAAGGGGCTAAACTTGCTTGGGCTGATGTCATTTTTACTTCCTGCTTGTTCTAAAGTGGTTTAATCTTGCCCCGGCAGCTGGTATAAAATAAATAACCAGTTTGATAATTCTTGCTATACCAGAAGATAAATAATGAAAGACTTAATGCTCACCCTGGATCCGGCAATTAAACCCGGTTTTTTACGTATTGCCGCCGCCATCCGTGACGCCATCACCTCAGATCAAATACGGGCCAATGAAAGCCTGCCGTCGGCAAGAAAACTGGCTGAGCGGCTAAACACCAATCGCCACACCATCATGGCCGCGTATCAGGAGTTGATTGCCCAAGGCTGGGTAAGCTCCAGGCAAAGGCAAGGTTATCGGGTAGCGGCAGATTTACCGGTTCAGGGCAGCCGAAAAGTTGCCGGCGCCGGAGTTATAACAGACAAGACTTTTAACTGGCACATCAACCCCATCCCGCAAGTCCCCATGGGCAGCATGAAAGCACTGGACTTTCACTATAACTTTGCCGGCGGCTTACCCGACATCGAAAGCTTTCCCTTTCAAGAATTTAAATCCTATATGGCTGACAGCCTGGCCCGGCCCGATATATTCGGCCTGGGTTACGGCAATAACAACGGCGACGGCCTCTTTATCGAACAGGTTACTACCTACCTCAGACGAGTACGCGGCATTACAGACAAAGATATTATCGCCGTCAACGGCTCCCAGGAAGCCCTGTACCTGATCTCCCGGTTATTGCTTAAACCCGGTGACAAGGTTGCGGTTGAATCCCTGGGTTACCGTCCCGCCTGGAACGCCTTTAAAACCGCCGGAGCAGAGCTGCTTGCCATCAGGCAACACAAGAGCGGCATAGATATAGAACAGCTGGAGTCTCTGTTTAAACAGCACCAGGTGCGATTGATCTACCTGACCCCCCTGCACCAGTACCCGACTACGGTAACCTTGCCCATCACCGAGCGCCAGGCCATTTACCGCCTGGCGGCACAATATAATGTCGCCATCATAGAAGATGATTATGATCATGAATACCATTACCAGAGCCAGCCGTTAACCCCGATGGCGGCGGACGATCCTCTAGGTTTAGTGCTCTATTTGTCGACTTTTTCCAAAATCATGTTTCCCGGCGCCCGCATCGGGTTTATTGCCGTTGATAAATCCCTGGCGGCAGACTTTTTAAACTACCGCAGTATCGTCAACCACAAACCCAATGTGCTGATGCAATCAGCCATTGGCCGCTGGATGAAAGACGGCGCCTTTGAACGTCACCTCAGGCGCACCGGCAAAAAATATCAACAAAGACGGGATAACCTGGTGCAGCAATTAAACCGCTACCGCCAACAAGGCATAGCGCTGGATTTTCACCAACCGGCAGGAGGCATGGCCCTGTGGCTGGATATCGGGCAAGGGGCCGGAGAAATAGAAGCCTACGCCAAAGCCCGTGACGTGTTCCTGCTTGGGGAAAGCCACTTTCATTTATTGCCGGAAAATGATGAAAACCGCTATATCCGCCTCGGTTTTGCCGCCATGGATGAAGAAAAACTCAATCAGGGACTGAAAAGGGTCTTTGGTTATTTTAGCTGACGGCGAAATTCAGGGCTTACCCGGACTATTTCCGGGCACGCAAGGCCAACAGCCCACTTTACCTCAATTGGTCTATAATTAAACACTGAGGTATACATATGTCGATAGCAAATCCTTTAACCGCAGGCATTGAAACTCAACGTGTTGCGGTTGCCAGTCCCACACAAGTAAAAGCAACAGAAACACCGGAGACAAGTTTCGGTGTGTTTGCCGAAGATGTGCTGGAAATATCCAGTTTAGGCCGGGAAAAGTTACAAAAAGAAAATCAACTCGATGCCGCCAACCGGCAAATTGAACAAATTGCCAAAGAGTTTATCCGGGTCAGTTCCAGCCTGGGTAAAAGTGAAGTTGCCAATAACCTCAACCATGAACAGGCCACCACCCTATACAAGGCCATCGCCGCCTTATTATGATGTTAATCAAAGAATCTTATCCGCTTTCGCGATAAACTAGTGTAAGCTCCCCCCATGCCAGATGATGTAACAGGTTGTAGTTGTGAAATTTATCCCTCATGGCAAGCTAAGCGCCAGCATAGAAGATGATATCTTTATTATTGACGGCACGGGCCCCTGGAATAAAGAAGCCCTTGAGCAGGCTACCCGGGACTTTTCCGCCTTTCACCAAGAATTATACGGTAAAAAATGGGGAGTCTTGGTGCTGACCCACGGCGATCCCATTCATACGCCCGATGCCAGTCACTTCCTGATAGACGCCATCAAAACCGATAAAAAACACGGCCGGATAAGCACCGCCTTAGTGATCAAAGACTGTGACGATATTAAGTTCGCCAAAATACATATCAGGGATATTTACCATAAAGCCGGAGAAAACCTGCAATTCTTCAAGAGCGAACAAAGTGCAAAACATTGGCTGCAGGCGCAATTAAGCGCAGCCAATAAGCTTGTTATTCAGGGTTAAAGTACAGCAAGCCGCTAGCCGAGTTCAGGATCATAAACTACACTCAGATCCTACTGGCTTTTGGGAGCAAGACTTTGAAAAAATGGATTTTCCCCTTTCAACTCGCCATATTTTTTAGCTTACTCACGGCTTGCGAACAAACCGCACAACCCGGCGAGCAAAAACCGCTGCTTCCTCCCGGTATCAGCTTTATCGAAGCCGTCGGGGCGCAAGCAGGAAAAACCCTTATCCCCTATCAAAAGTATAAGCTGGACAATGGCTTAACCCTGCTCCTGCACCAGGACAATTCAGATCCCCTGGTCCATGTCGATGTTACCTATCATGTCGGCTCTGCCAGGGAAGAGCCGGGAAAATCGGGGTTTGCCCACTTTTTTGAACACATGATGTTCCAGGGCTCGGAGCATGTCGGTGACGAACAACATTTTAAAATCGTCACCGAAGCCGGCGGCACCATGAACGGCACCACGAATTCAGATCGCACCAACTATTTTCAGACCATTCCTGCCAACCAGCTGGAAAAAATATTATGGCTCGAAGCCGACCGCATGGGCTTTTTACTTAATGCCGTCACCCGGGAGAAATTTGAAGTGCAAAGGGAAACGGTTAAAAACGAGCGGGGACAAAGAATTGATAACCGCCCCTATGGCCGCTTATATGAAAGGGTTTCCCAGGCCCTGTATCCGCCGGAACACCCCTATTCCTGGCCGGTCATTGGTTATATGGAAGATCTCAACCGAGTTAATGTTAATGATCTCAAAGCTTTTTTCCTGCGCTGGTACGGACCCAACAATGCCACCTTAACCATAGGGGGAGATATCAACCCCGAACAAACCCTGGCACTGGTTGCCAAATACTTTGCCGCTATCCCGAGCGGCCCAGAAGTCAAAATGCCGGAAAAGCCCCAAATCACCCTGGACGGAGACAGGTATATTTCGATGCAGGATAATGTCCATTTGCCGCTGTTATATATGACCTACCCTACGGTATATGTTCGCCATGAAGATGAAGCCCCGCTGGATTTACTGTCCACTATCCTCGGCGGCGGTAAAACCTCGCTGCTTTATAAAAACCTGGTAAAAAACCAGTTGGCGGTACAGGCCTCCGTCAACCACCCCTGCAGCGAACTCGCCTGTACCTTTAATTTACTGGCGTTGCCGCATCCGGCTTCGGGCAAATCACTGGCAGATATTGAAAAAATCATCCGTGACACCCTGCTTGAATTCGAACAACGCGGGGTAGAAGATGACGACCTGATCAAGGCCAAGGCACAAATGGAAGCCGGTTTCATTTTCGGTCTACAAAGCGTTGCCGGCAAGGTCAGCCAGCTCGCCGCCAACCAGACCTTTACCGGCGATGCCAACTATATTACCCGGGATATCGCCCGCTATGCCGGGGTCGGCAAAGCCGATGTCCTGCGTGTTTACCGCCGGTATATCAAAGACAAACACGCGGTGATCATGAGCATAGTGCCCCAGGGAAAGCCGGAGGCGATAGCCGCTGCCGATAATTTTTTCCCGGTTAAAAGAAACTTTGCCCCCGCCTCCGATACCTCTGCCGCAGATTTGCAGCTAAGGCAGGTATCGGACAGCTTAGATCGCAGCAAGATCCCCGTCAGTGGTGCCAACAAAGCCGTGCCTCTGCCAAAAATGTGGCAACAAAGTCTGGCAAACGGCATTAACATGCTCGGCAGCCAAAGTTTAGAAACACCAACCACGAGTTTGTTGCTGAAAATTCCTGCCGGCCATTATTTTGAGCGTAAAGAAAAAGCGGGCACGGCGGCAATATTGGCGCGTATGTTAAATGAATCGACATTAAAGCGCAGCGCGGAAGACATGAGCAAAGCGCTGCAAAAATTAGGCAGTTCAGTAGCCATTTCGGCGGGCAATCACTACTTGCGGATCAATATTAATACCTTAACGAAAAACCTCGACGCCACCCTGGCCCTGGTGGATGAAAAAATCAGGCAACCGGCGTTTAAGGCAAGTGACTTTAACCGGGTAAAAAATAATGCCATAGAGCAAGTGATCAACAATAAAAAAGATCCCGGCTATCTGGCCAGCACGGCATACCGGCAATTATTATACGGGGATAATATTGCTGCCATCGGCAGCAGCGGCAATGAGGCAAGCCTGGGTTCGCTGGCATTGCAAGATATTAAAACCTTTTACCAGGAGCACCTTAAACCTTTTAATGCTCAGCTGATCATTGTTTCCGATCGGTCAAAAGCTCAACTGATGGCTTCCCTGCAATACTTGGAAAACTGGCAGGGAAAAGGAGCAGAACTGGCATTAAGCTTACCCCTCCCGGAAACAAAAACCGGCGTTATCTACCTGGTACATAAAGACAATGCCCCGCAATCGGCAATCCGCATCGGCAAACGCGCCCTGAAACTGGATATCACCGGGGAATATTATCAATCTACCCTGATGAACTTTCCGCTGGGAGGCGCCTTTAACAGCCGCATTAATTTAAACCTGAGGGAAGATAAGGGATATACCTATGGTGCCCGCTCCGGATTTCGCGGCGATAAATTATCCGGCAGCTTTACCGCAAGCGCCCAGGTACGGGGAGATGTTACCGACAAATCCATTATTGAACTGGTCAGAGAAATTCAAACCTATGCCAGGCAGGGCATCACAGCAGATGAACTGGCCTTTATGCGCAATGCCATTAATCAAAAAGATGCCCTGAAATATGAAACGCCCAGAGCCAAGCTGGCGTTTCTGGCACAAATCCTCGAACATGATCTCTCCCCGGACTTTGTCAGGCAAAGGGAAAAAATCGTCAGTGCCATCACCGCAGACGATATTAATGCCCTGGCAAAAAAACACCTCAAGCTCAAGGAGATGGTTATGGTTGTCGTGGGAAATTCCCATAAGCTTAAACCTGAACTGGAAGCCCTGGGTTATCAGGTGATCCCTTATGAAATATAAGCGGTTCCCTGACGTCCATGTCACCGCAGAATTGCTTACAGGAGATAAGTACTTAATTTGTGCCCGGAGCAAACAAATTGACCGTTCTTCCTCGGTTCTGGCTTCCTGCTTCTCTCTATCTCCTGAATCCTTTCAGTCGTGAACATCACTGCTCCTTGACGTCCATGTCACCGCAGAATACCGTTCTTCCTGAACATAACTGCTCCTTGACTTCCCTGACATCGCAGAATACCGCTCTTCCTGAACATAACTGCTCCTTGACGTCCATGTCACCGCAGAATACCGTTCTTCCTGAACATAAAGCGCAATTTTGTACAAACTTTTCACCGACACTTAAGGTACACTGAAATTCCAGTTTGTCAGGCGGTAGAGCAATGCAGGAAAAAATCAAAGAACAGACCCGCTTCAGTTATCACCCTGAGCTTGGCGGCCTTGAAGTGGTGGATGCCCATTATTACCGAAAGAATTTTTCCCGCCACAGCCATGAAGGTTACACCATCAATGTGATCGATCAGGGAGTACAGAAATTTTATTATTCCGGTTGCGAGCACTTTGCCCCCGAACACAGCATCATTTTTGTCAACGCCGATGAAATCCATAACGGCCAGTCGGCCACAGACACCGGCTGGTCCTATCACGGCATGTCCCCGCTGGAATCCCAGTTCAGCAAACTCGCTGCCGACCTGGGCTTAGGCCATAACTTTGCCCCCTATTTTCCCCATGCCGTCGTCAATGATCCCACCTTGCCGGCCAGATGCGGCAAATGTTTAGCCTGCTGGCCAGCTCGGATAACAACCTGCTCAGGGAAACCTTAGTATACGGGGTAATGAGCCAGTTAATGATCAAACATGGCAAACGCCGGATAGATGTCAGGGACTATCGCCAGGATCATGCGGGTCTGGACCGGGTGAAGATCTTTATCCATGATCACCTGAGTGAGAATATCAGCCTGGAAACTTTGGCGTTACTCGCCGGCAACAGCCCCTTCTACCTGGTCAGGCAATTCCAGAAAAAGTTTGGCCTGCCGCCCCATGCCTACCAGATCCAGCAGAGGCTGAAAAAAGGCAAAGCCCTGCTGCGCCAGGGCATGAAAGTCGCCGCGGTTGCCAGCGAAGTCGGTTTTCACGATCAGAGTCATTTTCACCGGCATTTTAAAAAAGCCATGGGGTTTACCCCGGGTTATTATGCCCGCGAAGTCTCTTCCGGGAAGTAAGCTTCAAAAAAGAGTACAATTTTGTACAAGGCGGCAGCCGCTGCCAATGCCATAATAATTCCCTTAATGAAGTAGTTGGTTAGAGATTAATGTCACTTACAAAAAAACAAGCCGCCATAGTCATGGCAAAAAAAGGCTGCCTGGATATGCTGCCCCTGAACCTGGCGGTACTGCCCTGGGGCATTTTATGCGGCTCCCTGGCAATACAAAGAGATTTCTCGGTGCTGGAAGCGTTATTGATGCCAATGCTGGTGTTCGCCGGCGCTGCCCAGTTAGTCGCCACCGAGCTGATTGCCAATAATACCCCTTTGGCGACAATTTTATTCACTACCTTCATTATCAGCTCCCGCCATTTCCTTTATGGCCTGGCATTAAGGGACAAACTCAAACATCAACCGCTGCGCTGGCGCCTGGGGTTGGGTTTTTTATTAACGGATGAGTTATTTGCCTTTTCCGGCGAGCGTAAGTCACTGCGGGGAAAATTAAGGTTAATCTATGCCTTATTTACCGGCGGCAGCTTTTACCTTTCCTGGGTATTGTGGAATATTATCGGTATTATCGCCGGCAGTTATTTACCGGACCTGACCACCTTAGGCTTAGACTTTGCCATCGCTGCTACCTTTATCGCCCTGGTGATCCCCAACATTATCAATATTCCGATAGCCGTCACTGTGGTAGTCGCGGCTATCTTATCGGTCCTGTTTCATTTGCTGCACTGGCAGCTGGATCTGGTGCTGGCTTCCGTCCTGGCCATGTACGCCGGTTATTTCACTTCCAGGAAAATAGAAAAAAACAAAAGCAGACAAATTAACAGGGAGAATAACCTATGACTTTATTGACTATCCTATTGCTGGCCGGCATCACCTTCCTGACCCGTTACCTGTTTCTGCACCCTTCACTGCCGGTCAAGTTAGGCCCGAAAATGGAGCACTTTTTAAGTTTCAGCGCACCGGCTGTACTCACCGCTATCTGGGTGCCCATCATCTTTGTCCGGGACGGGCAGCTGAATATTTCGGCGCAAAATCCCTACCTGATCTCGGCAAGCATTGCCGTGCTGCTGGCATTAAAATTTAAAAATGTCTACCTGACCCTGGGGGTGAGCTTAACCGTCTTTACCCTGCTCAAGATCTATCTTTGATCACCGTTAGCGGTGCCGAAAAATCCGGCACCGCATTTGAACCTTGAACGAAAGCCGCTAATCAGAATAGAAACGGGTTTCTTTTAACAAATGGATCTCGGCATTATTTTCCGCCTGGATCACAAACTGCAAATTAGTGACCTTATGCTTGATATGCTCCCTTGCCACCGTCAGCGTCACAGGTACACTTAACATTTCACCCGCCGCCACTGTTATCGGCTTAGTAACACTGCTTTTAACCTCATCAACCCCAAGCACAGCCAGTTGATAACGCTGCGCATGCTGTGATTTATTGATCAGCTTGAGCTGATAACTGTTTTCCACCTCATCCAGGTAGTTGGTGCGGTACAGGACATTACGATCCCGCAGCACAGACACTTCCACCGGCACCCTGGCATACATGGTAATGCCCATCAAAACCACGAAAAATATCGACAAGCCGCCGTAACCTAAGATTTTCGGACGCAATAGCGGGGCTTTCTTCCCAGCCAGGGCATTTTCACTGGTATAGGAAATCAGCCCTTTGGCATAACCGAATTTATCCATGGTTTGATCACAGGCATCGATACAGGCACCGCAGTTAATGCACTCATATTGCAGGCCGTTGCGGATATCTATCCCGGCGGGACACACTTCCACACATAAGTTACAGTCAACACAATCACCCAGGCCCAGCTGGCGGGGGTCTTCCTTACGTCTGCGGGCACCACGGTTTTCACCACGTTTTTTATCATAAGCCACCAGCAAGGTATCCTGATCAAACATCGCTGACTGGAACCTGGAATAAGGACAAAAATAAATACACATTTTCTCCCTGACCCAGCCGGCATTGCCATAGGTACATAAAGTAAAAAAGCTCACCCAAAATGTCACCAGACCGGACCATTCCAGTTCAAGCAGGCCGTTATACAAGCTTATAGCCGGCACAAAATAAGTAATAAAAGTCGTAGCGGTCAGAAAAGCCAGCATTAACCAGATACCGTGCTTAAGCAGTTTTTTCCCCACCTTGCCTGCACTCAGAGGGCTTTTATCCAGACGTATTCTTTGATTGCGGGTCCCTTCAATTTTTTCCTCGATCCAGATATAGGTAAAAGACCAAACCGTTTGCGGGCACAGGTAACCGCACCAGATACGCCCGAGCCAGGTAGTAATAAAAAACAGCAAAAAAGCCGCGATCATCAACAGCCAGGCCAGCAAAGTGAAATCTTGCGGAAACAGGGTAATGCTAAAAAAGTGAAACTGCTGCTTGCCGATATCCAGTAAAATAGCCTGCTTGCCCTGGTAAGTTATCCAGGGCAACAAAACAAATAACAGCACAAAAATCAGACCGGTATAACGCCGTATTTTTTGAAACAAGCCTTTTTGCTGGCGGATATAGACGGGCCCCTGGGTTTTATAGGGTTTAATGATGAGATCTTCTTCTTTAAAATCGAACTTCATGGTTTACTGCTTACATCAAACATTTTGCAGCCTAACAGCAATTTCAATGCCAGATAAACAGACAAAGCTATCCCATTGATTTAATAACAACAAATATAATAGCGTCCGGTTTAAGCTTGTAAAAAAACCACGATATTTCGCGGATGCGCGATATATCGTGGCCTTGCTTCTGTTTTATCTCTTGTATCTTCGGGATTAAGCGGGACGCATTATCGCCAGTTTTTTCATTTTTGAGCGCAGCGTGCTGTCGGGCACCCCCAATACCTTGGCGGCACCATTATCGCCACCTATCTGCCAGTGACAGGCTTCAAGCACCGCACAAATATGGCGCTTTTCCGCCATGGCCAGCGACTCAAATGCCTCTGCCTGGTTGCCCGGATCCGCAACCAGCTTATGTTTAAAATCGAGTATATCTCCCCGGGTTAAAATCGCTTCCCGCTCCAACAGGTTCTGCAACTCCCGGATATTGCCGGGCCAATGGTACTGAGCCAACATTTTCAAACTGCTGTTGCTGATCGCCTGGATATTTTTCCCCAGCTTGCTGTTCAGCTTGCCGATAATCACCTGGCATAAAGCCGGGATATCTTGCGGGCGCTTTCTTAACGCCGGGATATGTATCGGAAAGACATTTAACCTGTAGTATAAATCGATACGAAAGTCCCCCTGCTCAACCATTTTCAACAGATCCCGGTTGGTGGCGGCAATGATGCGGATATCGACCTTTATGGTCTCATTACCGCCAACCCGTTCAAATTCCTGCTCCTGTAGCACCCTGAGCAGTTTACTTTGTGCCGCCATAGACAATTCGCCGATTTCATCCAGAAACAAGGTGCCTTTGTTGGCCAGTTCAAAACGTCCTTTGCGCCGCTCGCTGGCGCCGGTGAAGGCACCTTTTTCATGGCCGAAAAGCTCAGACTCCAGCAGGCTCGAGGTAAAAGCGGCACAATTAACCCGCACCAGGGGAGATTTATTGCGCAGGCTTAAACTATGGATATTACGCGCCACCAACTCCTTGCCGGTGCCGTTCTCTCCGAGAATGAGTACCGTACTGTCGGTTTTAGCCACCAGCTCCAGTTGCTCCAGCATCTCCTTCAGCGGCGCGCTTTCCCCCACCAGTCCGGCCGCCGACCATTCCTGGTGCAATTCATTTTGCAGGTAAGTATTTTCCGCCTGTAACTGCTCCGTTAACTGCTGCACCTCTTGCAGTGCATTTCTCAAATCGCTCTCGGTTTGTAATTGTTCACTGACATCGCGAAATACGGCAACCGCGCCTATCACTTCATTATTTTTAAAAACCGGGGTCGTGGTATATTCCACCGGGAAGCTTGAGCCGTCTTTGCGCCAGAATACCTCCCCGGTCACATGGCGGCTGACACCGTCTTGTAAAGTACCGTAAATTTTACATTCGGCGGCGGGATAAGGGGTGTTATCGGCATAACTGTGATGATGATACTGGTGGATGTTTTTCCCCAATAATTCCTCGGCGCACCAGCCGGTCATGTTCTCCGCCGCGGGATTGATAAACACGGCATTGCCTTCACGGTCAAAACCATAAATGCCTTCGCCAACGGCATTAAGCAGCAACTGTGAGTCTGCCAGATAATGTTTAATATTGTCTTTCATCATTTTCCCCGCCGGCCCTGCCACATGCAAGTTAAGCACATCAATACAGGCCACGATATTTCGAGGGCTAATTTTAAGCCGTTCCCATTAGCGAATACAAGTACTTAGTACCAGCACTTAACTGGAGGACGAACTCGGGCTATCACTGCCTTTAGGCAAAGTGATCAAAAAACTGCTCCCCTGGCCGGGGGCGCTACGACACTCTATCCTGCCCTTAAGCTGTTGGGTGATCAGGTTATAGACGATATGCATGCCCAAGCCACAGCTGCCGCTTTTTCTTGAGGTGGTAAAGAAAGGATCAAAAATAAGCGCTGCCGTCTCACCAGACATGCCGATGCCATCATCTGTGATCTGCAAGAGAATATTTTCCCCGGCTTCACTGACATTTACTGTGATGTTACCGGCCTGCTCTGTGGAGAACGCATGTTCCAGGGCATTGTCGACGATATTGGTGATAATTTGCACTAACACCCCGGGGATGGAATAAATTTCCAGATCCTTTTTACTGCATTCAAACCGGATGTTATGGTGGCTGTGGCTAATTTTTGGTGATAACGAGCTGATAATTTTATTGATATAGTTTGCCAGGTTAAAACAGCAAAATTCATCGGATGCCTGGTCCGCCGCTACCTGCTTGAAGTTGGCAATCAGGTTGGAGGCCCGTTTCAAATTAGCCAGCAATAAGGTCGCATTTTCTGCCAACAGCTGTTTGCTCAAGGCGAAGTCACTTTTGCTCAGTTTGCCCGCTTCAAGATCATGGTAGACCTGATGAATTCCCTCTTCCATATTCGACGCCGCCGTTACCGCTATGCCTAACGGGGTATTGATTTCATGGGCAACACCGGCAACCAGGCGCCCTAATCCGGCGTGTTTTTCCTGTTCTATTAATTGTTGCTGGGTACTTTTCAGCTGCTCCAGCGATAGCAGTGCTTCTTCAGTTTTTATCGCCAGCTGCTGCGTCCTGAGCCGGACCTTATCTTCCAGCGCCTCATTAAGCTGGTACACTTCTTTCTTTGAGCGGGAAAGCTGTTCATTGCTTTCAACAATTTCAGACATGTAGGCGGTGATTTGATGGTAAACATCATCCAGTGCCTTGATAATCGGGGTAAATTCATTGGTTTGTGGGTAATGGATCGGCTTGATCACCACCCCTTCACCATGGCTTTTATGGGTAATAGAGTGCTTGATCAGCGCCAGCACCTTATCAAAAGGTGAGAAAAGAAAACGGATCAGGACGATCATCATGATGATAAATCCCGCCCCTATCGCGGTTCCCGCCAGTAAAGTCACCGTGGTAATGTTGTTAACTTCCTGCTCCATATCCGATACCGGGCTCAAAGAACCAAAGATAAAGCCGTCTTGTGTCCGGTAAAAATAGATATTATATAAGACCTTGTCGATAACCTGGCTTGCCAGGGTGGAGAATTGCCCGCTTTGTTTGTCAGCCAACACCTGCCGGCCCCAGGGAAGTTGCCGCGCACTTTGCATCACCAACCCGGGAGCTTTCGGGTAACTTAAAAACTGCTCCGACTGTACATGAATTAAAAACGGAAACGAATTCACCGATACCCTGACACTTTCCAAAAAACCGGTGAGCTCTTTTAATGACCAGTCGACGGTTGCCAGCCCTATTTCTTTTTGTTCATGGTCATACATCACCGCATCCACAGTCATCATTAAACTATAGCTGCCGGCATCGTCATAATAGGGAGGTGTCCAAAAAATAGGTTTTACACGCTTTTGCTCCCGGCCCCAACCATGCCGGGAGGCCTGGGTATACCAGTCCTGGTGATGATAATCATATTCCGGGGTATTCAGCTCCCAGCTAAACTCAACCTTTAAACGCCCCTGGTAGGCATAGGGACCAAAATAACGGACGGCTTTATCAAAAATATAAGGCTCATACCAGATACCGCCGCCTATGGCTTCGGGAAAATTGCTGAAATTATTCACCAGGATATCTTCCACCCTGGCCTCAATCACCTCCATGGCCAGTTGTTGCTGCTTTTTCAGTAAAAACAGGTTTTCACCGGCAATGGCCAGATCGATAACATTACGTTCCATCAAACGGGTCAGGTTATTGATCTTGGCGATGCTGGCGGCAAAGGTTTGCTCGATTGCCTGGTTATTCAGTTGCAGTAATTCGTTTTTATAGCTGTAGTGGTTAAACAGCTGAATGGTGCTGTAAGCGATAAGCTCAAAGAAGACGACAAATACCAGGATACGGGTTTTAATATTGGATATCGCCATAAAGAGATAAACCTTTATTCCCCTTGCATAAAAGCCAGGTATCCCTACATGAAATATTCCTTATATATTAGTCTATATGCTCCTGTTTATTTTCAATCCCTATATTATGAAGTTCCGGCAGCCATTTGCTGCCGGAAGGCGATAACTGAACGCTTATTTCTTACCAAAAGAATGCACCAGCTGATCCAGCTGCATTGCCAGCTCGGAAATACGCAAGCTGACCTGTGCCATATTATCCGATTCCGCCAGATTCAAATTGGTTTGGTCCTGGATATCGGTAATATTACGGTTAATATCGTTGGAAACCGCCGCCTGCTGTTCGGTTGCCGTGGCCACCTGGATATTGAGATCGCGCATTTGCGTGACATTTTCCACGATATTGACCAGGGTCTGCTGGGATTTTTCCGCCGATTCGGCGCCGGAATGAGATTTCACTTCAGAATTTTTCATCGCGGTCACCGCCTTGGTGGCCTCGCTGCGCAGCTGGTTGATATTTTCCTGAATTTCATTGGTGGAATCACTGGTACGCTGCGCCAGCACCCGAACTTCATCTGCAACCACGGCAAAACCTCGCCCCTGCTCACCGGCCCGGGCCGCCTCTATCGCGGCATTTAACGCCAGCAAGTTGGTTTGCTCGGAGATACTGCGGATCACATCCAGTACCGAGCCGATAGACTCGGTTTTATCGGCCACATCTTTAACCACCAGGGAAGCAGATGACATTTCTTCCGATAGTTCCAGGATACTGCCCCGGGTATCATCCACCACAGTACGGCCATGCTGTATGGTATTATCCAAGGTGTCTGCCGTAGTCGAGGCCTGGGAAGCATTATTGGCTACTTCGCTGATCGCCACCGACATTTGATGGATTGCCGTAGCCAGCTCTGTGGTTTTACCCGACTGCGTCTGGCCGCTGGTCAGGGATTTCTCCGCGGATTCAGAGACCGCCCGGGCTTCCGCCCTCAGGGCCTTACTGGTGGTTGCCAGCTGCTCAACGGTATCGGAAATTTTCTCGACAAAGTTATTAAACCCCTGCTCAAGCCGCTGCAATTCAGGAGATTTTTGAGTATTTAACCGCACCGACAAATCGCCGTCCGCCTGCCCTAAACGGGTAAATTCTTTCGCCAGCAAATCTATCGGCTTGGTCATAGTGCCTGCCAGGAAGAACCCTAAAGCACCAAACCCCGCCAGCGCCAGTAAAATGGTAAGAATCGCGGTATTGGCCGCCGAATCTATTTTGGCAAAAACTTCATTCTTCGGTACCTCGGCCACCACATACCAGTCGGCGCTTTCAATATAGCTGGATGCCAGAATCACATCTTCACCCGCCACTTCCGCTTCAACCAGGGTAAACTCTTTTTTATTGATCAACTTCCGGTTCACGTCACTGCCATAAAGCTTTTTAATATCGGCTTTATCCAGCTTACTGCTGTCTTTATGTATCTTCACTACGCCCTGGCTGTCGGTTAAAAAGACAAAACCGGACTGTTCGATTTTATTACGGTTAAGTAATTCCACCACCTCGGTGACAGGTTTACCTACCCCCGCCAGGCCCCGGCCATTTACCTGCTGAAAGTTAACGAATAGTTTAGTGATACCGTCTTCGGTAAACAAACTTTTAGAACTGGCATTACCCGAGGCGACAAAAGCAAAATACCAGTCATCCACAGGGCTGCTTAACACCCGCAAAAAGCCTTTATCATTCCAATAACGATCGGTTTGTTTATCGGCAAAAGAAGCATTGATCAGCTTATGCTGGTTTTTAATTTTATCTAAATGCCTGACCAGCAAGTCTTCATTTTCTTTTAACTTGCCCTGATCCAGCAATTCATGAATGAAAAGATCATCGCCAATCTGGTTGACCGTCGCCTGCATCAGACTGATTTCCTTATCCACCTGGTTACGGATCCTTTTCAGGATATTGGGTAGCTCTTTATGTTCCATGCTGTCAATCAGCATATCTTTCGCATCTTGATGGCCCATATAGCCGACCAGGCTAGAGGTAAGTAATACCGCAATTAAGATGGTCAGAGAGAATTTCAATTTTATCGATAAATTCGCGAACTGCATCAATAGAGCTCCAGTATAAATTTTTGATATCGCAAGCCGGGGCTATAACTATAATAAACAAGCTGAGATTTATCTCTTATTTATAGCGGGCTTTCGCTGTTAACTAGCTGGTTAACGGACTAGTTAACGAACTAAAAGTTGATCATGCTCCTCGCATTCTCAGCACCCAGATACTACAACAGATTTGAAAAGAAGCCCAAGAATGAATCAAAAAAAGATGACCAAATGGTCAATTAAATTTCGGCATTTGTCATAACAAACAACTTATATCCTTGATTTTTATCTGATAGGCTAATACAGATAAGTGCAATAAAGCAGCGCTAGCTGAGATCATAAATATCCGCCATTTAATTACAAAACAATTAAAGTTTTGTAAATTTTTTTCCGCTTTGTATAAGTACTTTTAGCAATTAAAAAATGTCAGTGAATTATATTAATCAAAAACAGCATAGATGGTTACATAAGCTGATGCTTTATATGATTCTGGCTGACTATGTTTTAATCTTCATGTGCTTCAACGGCTTATCCGGGGTCAACTTATCCGGCGGCATTTTAATGACCGCCTTTTTGATCCTCTATAATGTCCTGCTGGTCAAAATCGTGCTGCGTTTTACCCGGCGCAATAACGACAGCTATATTATTTATCCGGTGATCGGCTGCTGCTTTTTACTGGCGATTTTTATCTTCCGCTTTTTCCTGCTGGTTTAATATTTTCCCCAAAAGCAGGCAAGCCTGTCACTTGCCTGCGCCTGATTGCTTAACCTAAGGTACCTACCACATCCACCTGGATATGCTCAGGCACTTCATTATAGGAAAGTACCGACAAGCCTTTGGCAAAAGAGCGGGCATACCTTGCCAGCAAAGGTCGCAGCTGGGGAGTCACCAGTAACGCCGCCGGATGGCCGTCCTGCTGTAATTTTTCCTTCACCGCCGGCATACGCTGCTGCAACTGGCTCAACAGGGTAGGATCAATCGGGAAACTGTCCAGCGACACTTTCACCTCCTGTTGCGACTGGTTAAGTGCCGACAGTAAGGTTTGCTCCAGCTCATCCGCCAGGGTAAAGGTGGTTAACCGGCTTCTGTCCCCTATCGCCTGGGTAATAATGCTGCGCTTTAGGGTACAGCGGATATCCGAGCATAACAGCACGGGATCTTTGGTGGTTTCCGCCGAATCGATAATGGTAGTGGCGATATTGCGGATATCCGCCAGGGAAATCTGCTCCTGCAGCAACTGGCGGAATACCTTTAACTGCTCGTTTGCCGTCAGCGCCTTATCAAAGCTTTCCGCCAGCTTAGCCGATAAACTGCGCAACCTTTGTACTAAAGCTTCGTTTTCATTAAAGCCGAACATTTCCCCCAGGTTTTCCCGCATGATTTTACTGACATGGGTAGCGATCACCGTCGGGCAATCCACCACCGAATAACCCAGGTTTAACGCCTTAGATTTATTGTCTGCCTCTATCCACACCGCTTCCATGTTATAGGCGGGATCCCGGGTGATTTCACCGTCGAGATTGCCGAACACTTCACCGGATTTTATCGCCAGCAGGGCCTCCATTTTCACCATACCGGCGGCCACTTTGGCGCCGCTGATCTTGATGCGGTATTCATTGGGTTTAAGGGTTAAATTATCTTTGACCCTGACCTCAGGCAGCAAAAAGCCCATTTTTTCCGACAGGGTTTTGCGCACCCCCTTGATGCGGCTGAGCAGCTCGGCTTCCTTACTTTCATCCACCAGAGAGATCAGCTGATAACCCAGCTCCACCGACATACAATCGATAAACGGCAGGTCTTCCCATTTCAGCGGCTCGTCTTTTTTAGTGAGCGCCTCCACCATTTCTTCCGCCTGCTCCAGCGGCTCATCCGCGACCACACGGTTTTTCTGGCGCCAGCCGACAAAAGCCAAAACAGCGGCAAAAGATAAAAACGCTATCATAGGCATGCCGGGCACCAGACCCAGCACCAGCATCACAGCGGCAGCGGTAAAGATCACCGCCGGGGCCGCCAGCAGCTGCTGCTGTACCTGGCTGGAAACATCACCGTCATCGCTATTGATACGGGTGACAATAATGGCAGCGGCAGTGGCCAATAATAACGACGGGATCTGGGCCACCAGGCCGTCACCTATGGTCAGCAGGGCAAAACGCTGGAACGCTTCACCGGCAGTTAAGTCATGCTGAAACACCCCGATACTTAAACCGCCGAGTAAATTGATCACCAGGATCAGCAAACCGGCTACCGCATCACCGCGGACAAATTTTGATGCACCGTCCATGGCCCCGTAAAAGTCCGCTTCTCCGGAAACCTCACTGCGGCGCTGTTTTGCCTGGTGCTGGTCGATAATACCGGCATTTAAATCGGCATCGATCGCCATCTGCTTGCCCGGCAAGGCATCCAAAGTAAAGCGGGCCGCCACCTCGGAAATACGCTCGCCACCTTTAGTGATCACGACAAAGTTAATGATCATCAAAATCACAAACACCACCATACCGACCACATAATTGCCGCCGATCACCACTTCACCGAACGCCTGGATCACCTTACCGGCACTGTCTCCCCCTTCATGGCCGTGCAATAACACGATTCGGGTGGAAGCAATATTCAAGGTCAGGCGCATCAGGGTGGCAATCAGCAACACGGTAGGAAACACAGAAAAGTCCAGCGGCCTGTTCGCCGACACCGCCACCAGCAGCACCATAATGGATAAGACGATATTAAAGGTAAACAGGCTATCGAGTAACCAGGGGGGCAAAGGCAAGATCACCATGGCCAGTATCGCCAGGAGTAAAATAGGAATACTTACTTTGGTATTCTTTAATGTGTTCCAGTTCACAATAAACCTCTTAATTAACGTCTTAAACTTTCGGGTATGGCAAAATCGGGCAAGGCATTGGGCGCCCTGCCCCGGCCCCGGCGATATGCCTTGAGCTGCATGATATAAGTTAAAATGTAAGCCACCGCAGTATACAGGGCGCCGGGAATTTCCTGATCGACCTGGGTGGAGTAATAAATGGCCCGGGTCAACTCAGGCACTTCCAGTACTTCCAGCTCATGGCGGCAGGCAATTTCCTTGATGCGCTGCGCCATATGATCCACCCCTTTAGCGATCACAAAAGGCGCAGCGGAGCGATCGGCATCATATTTCAGCGCCACCGCATAATGGGTCGGATTGACGATCACCACATCGGCATCGGGGATCAGTTTTTCCATGCGCGCCTGGCTCATTTGCCGCTGGATTTGTTTGATCTTTTGTTTGACTTCCGGGCGGCCTTCGCTGTTTTTATGCTCTTCCTTAACTTCCTGCTTACTCATGCGCAGCTTCTTGAGCATGGCAAACCTCTGGTAAGGCACATCTATCGCCGCCACCAGCAACAATGAGCTGCCCATGATGATAAAAGCCAGGGAAATGATTTTCATGCCGGTTTCTATCGAGCGGATCAAAGGCATTTGCGCCATGGCAAACAATTGCGACCAGTATTCATTCAGGATACTGGCCATGGTCAGGGCAATCAGGCTGATTTTCAGGATAGATTTGAGCAACTCCATCAAAGAGTCTTTTGAAAACATGCGCTTGAGTCCGCTTAGCGGATTCATTTTGCTGAATTTCGGCATCACCGACTTAAGCACAAAAATAAAGCCGCCGGGGAATAACCCCAGCAAAATCAGCACCAGGTTAAGGAAGAGAATAAAAGGCACCAACACCGTCAGCATGTCGATAATGGCCTCGGCAAACATCGAGGCCATCAAAGAAGGATCCCGGGTCGCCGCCCGGCTCAGCTGCATTTGCCGCGACATCAGTTTGCTGAAAAACTCACTGAACAAGGGCGCAAACCAGAGGAAAGCGACACCGCCGATCAGCAGTAAGCCCGCAGTGGCCAACTCTTTGGAGCGTGCCAGCTGGCCGTCTTTCCTCGCCCGGTCAATTTTTTGCTGCGAGGCCTGTTCCGACTTATCCTGGGTAGAATCTTCCGACATCTAAGCTCCGATCACGCTGCGCATTTGCGTTAACACATACACGGTTAAATCCAAAAAACGGTTGGGGATGGCGGAAAATACCAGTCCGAGGCAAAACAAACCCATCAGCATACCCATGGGAAAACCCAGGGAAAAAACGTTCAATGACGGCGCACTGCGGTTCATGGCGCCAAAGGTCACATTCACCAGCAACATGGCGATAATGGCCGGCATCGCCAGCATCAACCCGGAGGCGAACATCCAGGCCACCAGCTGCACCACCACTTCGATATCCAGGGCAAAAATACTCTCCCCCACCGGCCAGGTACGGAAACTTTCGACAATAATGTCCAGGGCGATCAAATGGCCGTTCAGGCTCAAAAACAGCAAGGTGGCAAAAATAATCAACAGTTGGGAAATCAGCGGCGCACTGCCGCCGTTGGCGGGATCATTCATTACCGCCATCGACAAACCCATTTGCATCGACAACAGCTGGCCCACCAAAAACATCATGGTAAAAAGTAAATTCAGGCTCAAGCCGAGTAAAACCCCGAACAGGATCTGCTCGATCGCCAGCACTAAGGTAGAAACAGAGAAAGGATCAAAGGCCGGCATCATCGGCATCATCGGGGCGATAATGGCGGCCAGCACCAGGGAGAATAAAATGCGCACCAGCGGCGTCACCCGGGGATCGCCAAAAAACGGCATCAGCCAGAGTACCGCGGCGATGCGAAAAAACGGCCACCACAGTTTTCCGAGCCAGGCCATCAGTTCCGGAGTACTTAAGGTCAGCACGGCTAGCCGATCAAACCCGGGATATTATGAAACAGGCCGTCGAAGAGCTCCTGCAGCTGCTTCAACAACCAGTGACCGGCAAACATCAGCATCAGCAAGGTCACCAGCAAGCGGGGCAGGAAACTTAAGGTCTGCTCCTGGATTTGCGTTGCCGCCTGGAAGATACTGACAATCAGGCCGACAATCAAACCCGGCACTATCAGCACACTGACCATAGCGATAATGGTCAAAATCGCCTGATTCATCAGTTCAACTATTTGCTCTGGGCTCATTGCTTGTGCTCCATTTCACTCATCCTGTCACTCACTTCAAAAACAAGCCTGGTCAACCGCCGCCAAAACTGGCGGCCAAAGTGCCCACCGTCATCGACCAGCCGTCCACCAGCACAAATACCATCAGTTTAAACGGCAGGGAAATAATCAGCGGCGATAACATCATCATACCCATGGCCATCAGCACGCTGGCCACCACCAGATCTATCACCAAAAACGGGATAAACAGCATAAAACCGATCTGAAAGGCGGTTTTTAATTCACTGAGCACAAACGCCGGCATCAGCACAAAAAACGGGATATTATCCGCCGAAGTTACCGGTGGTTCATCGGCAATTTTCATCATCTGCTCCAGATCCGTTTCCCGGGTTTGCGCCAGCATAAAGGCCTGCAGCGGCTGTTTCGCTTTTTCGATGGCCTGCTCCAGCCCTATCTCTTCCTGGTCGTAGGGAATAAAGGCCTGTTGGTGGATCTCGCTCCATACCGGTTTCATGATCAATATCGTCAGGGTCAGGGCAATGCCCACCAAAACCCGGTTAGGCGGACTTTGCTGCAAGCCCATGGCCTGGCGCAAAATCGCCAGCACCACGATAATGCGGGTAAAACTGGTCAGCATCAGTACCATGGCCGGCAACAGGCTTAATGCCGTCATCAGCAGCAAGATTTGCAGCTTGATACTGTATTCCTGCTTGACCCCGCCTTCGGTGACCGAAAATAACGTCAGCTCCGCCTGGGCGGGAAAAATACTGCCGGCCATCAATACCGCCAGCAATAAAAAGCGCCATATCATAAACGGAATCCGTTTAAGACATCATCAACAATATCAACGAGTTTGATACCATATTTACCGTTAACCACCACCACTTCGGCAGACGCCAGCATCTGGCCGTTGACTTTGACATCCAGCGGTTCACCGGCGACTTTTTCCAGCTCGATCACCGCCCCTGAGCTTAACTGCATCAAATCGCCCAGCATCAATTTGGTGCTGGCCACCTCCAGGGTGACATCTACCGGAATATTATGGAAAAAACTTAAGTCACGCGCCGGCGGCTTCTCTTCCATGGCAATGGCCTCTTCCATCAGCTGATCGTCGAGATCATCCAGGCCATCGAGTTCTAAATCCATATTATCAACGTCAAATTCATTCATGTGATTCTCACTTCTTAACTCTTAATTTTAAAAACTTGGGCTGTTAAACATACTTGCAGATCAAAGGATTACTCTTGCGGCACATCCGTGACCTGCATCACTAACTGACCGGACTTTTCCACCACCCGCCCCTGGGCGATCACCTGCTTGCCGGCATAGGCGCTGACCACTTCAGGTAAATCCAGCATGATCAAATCGTCTTTTCTCAACCGGGTGAGCTGGGCAACGGTCAGCCGGGTTTTGGCTAACACCAGATTAAGTTCGGTAGGAATTTTTTCGGCGGCAAACGCCAGCTTGGCCTCAAGCAGGCCCTGGTCGGTGTCGGCAGCTGTTTGTGCCACCCGGGTAGAAATAATTGACGGCTGGTACCAGATATCCCAGGTTGCCTGGTAATCTTTTATCGTCAGACAACTGCTGGCGGTGAGATATTCCTGGCCGGTTTCCGGTTTATTGATCGGTAAAACCTGCCACTGGTTATCCAGGTCCAGCAATTGATCAGATGCCGTTAAATGTATGTTTAATAAGGTCGTTAACAACCTGAGTTCGGAATCACTGACCTTGATATCGCCGGCTTTCTTGGCGATTTTCGCCTGCTGTCCGCCGAGGAAAATTTCTGCAAGGTTATAAAGCGTTGCATAATTAATCGCCAAAATAACATGTTCATTCGAGGTGTTGGTGGCCTGCAACCACAACAGGGTATCCTGTTCTATCGCGATCGCACCACTGGCAAACTGACTTAATTCCAGCTTACATTCATGATCGTTCAGTAAACGTATGCATTGTGTTTCCAGACGGGTAAGCAACTCATGATGGCATGAATTGATAAGGTTCAGGCAGGTTTGCCTGTGGCGTTTATCGCCAAGTAAATCATACAGTTCAACCCCAATAGCCTCATCTGCAGCCAAGATGCGCTTAGCTGCCGGTGGTAAACCAGGCATAGATAATTCTCCAATGAATCATTAATTAATGTCTAAGCGACTCCCTACCGTGCTTTATTAAGCCAGGGCTTAACTTGCACATAAGAAAATCATGACAATCTGCTTCTGAAACTTAAAATTCAGAATAGATCCAAAGGGGGCATGTATTTTTAGAGTGTAATCAATTTCCCGATTAAATAGCAATGACTTCTGTAAAAATATTTCACACTAATTTTACAGGTGTAATTATTAGAATTACTGACTTTTCGGGGCTTCCCACTGGTCTACCACTGGTTTGCTGTTAATATACGAAAAAGGCTGTTCACCCTACTGCAAAGTACAACTAACTAAGCTATAAGCGCTTTTTTTAAAATTACTTTCGAAATAAGGTATTGTTTGAAAAAATTTTATCTGCTAGTATCGCCTCGCAGTCAATTGGTAATAATATTTAAAATTTATCGCTGATTTACTGCTTAACTGAAAATTAACAAGATAATGGCAAACAGATCGCGAGGTCTGGACGCAAAGTCACCAGTCTGCTTTAAGGTCAAAAACCAAGCGGCAGATAGTGGGACCACCTAACGTTAGTTGACTCGATCGACCATTTTTTGGCGATCGCCTCTTCAGGGGGGAGATCTATCTTTTTAACGATGATCTGCCCAAGGGAGAATGTTGTCTTCTTCGCTTGGGAGAAGATCATTCTTCTCCGCGTCCGCCTGTGCCTGTTTCCATCTTAATAATTTTTGCTGATATCACCTAGCGGTGTACCCGTAATGAATTTTTATTCAATCCGGGTGCGTATTAAGAGGATGACAGAAACCATGTTTCTCAGGCTTAGTTTACTCACATTCAGTCTATTTTTTAGCATGCTGAAATTAAGTGCGGCGCCTATCGTCACTCCCCTGGACCGTGTCCACTGGTTATATCAAGGCGATAGTTTCAACTGTCGGTTAAGCACCCGGGTGGATAATTTCGGCGGCATCTCGCTGGCGCAAAAAGCCGGTTACGCCCTAGAAATCACACCCGATTCGGTGCTTTACCAGAACGACATTGTCACTTATCGCTTAGGCCGTTCGGCGGCCCCCTGGAGCCGGAAATCACTGCCCGAAAGCCAGTGGTTCCATGGCTTTCAGCAAGTCAGCAAGCAAACAAAACTGCAAGAAAAACAATCGAAAAAATCACAGGTCACCACAGGTGTTACCGAGTTGCTACAGGCGTTACAACAGGGTGTATGGGGGCATATTAATCTTGTTTTCGCCGATAAGCAGCAGGTGCATCTGGTATTGCCTGCGGTCAGCCGCGGTACGTCTTTCGAGCAGTTTTATGCCTGTTTGACTGAGCTGGCGCCCTATTCGTATGAACAGGTCAGGGACAGGAACTTTTATTTTGACGCCAACGAGTATTTATTGTCTGAGCAGCAGCAAGAGCAGATGAAACTTACCGCCCGCTACCTCGATATGGCAGGGGATATCAGTAAATTATTGATAGACGGCCATAGCGACAGCTCAGGCAGCATGGCAGAAAACCTGAGGTTATCGCAACAAAGGGCCGATGATTTATATACACATCTGCTCGAAGCCGGGGTAAGCCCCGAGCTGATTGAAGTGAGATCCCACGGTGATCGCTATCCGCTGGCGGACAACTCTACGGCAAAGGGACGCCAACAAAACCGGCGTGTGAACTTGCGTATCATTCGACAGAAGGTTAATTAAGCATGGCAAATAACAGCTTGTTAATCGTTGAAACACCTTCAACGACATGTGTTGACAGTGAATACCTGGCCAGACAGCAATATGATATCCACCGCTGTCAAAGTGCTTCATCGGCTTTTACCACGGCATCAACAGTTTCACCTGCCGTGGTGCTGGTCTCGGCTTTTTTGCCGGATATGCAACTCACCGATTTTGTCCGGGTCTTTTCCCGTACCCATAAAAGTACCGTGATCCTGGTCATGGTGGAAAGCCAGCAATGCCAGCTCGCCGCCGACGCCATAGGTGTGGGCGCATCCGATTATTTACTGAAACCTTTTACCGATCAGCAACTGGTGTCAGCCATAGATCAGGCCATCAGTTTACATAACCCGGTAGCAGATCTCGTGGTCAGCTCTGCCGCCAGCCGCCAGGTGATCCAGCTGGCACTGCGGGCGGCACAAACCGATGCCACGGTATTGATCAGCGGCGAATCCGGTACCGGCAAGGAGCGCCTGGCACAATATCTTCACGATAACTCTCCCCGTTCATCCGGGCCTTTTATCGCCTTTAACTGTGCCGCTATCCCGGAAACCATGATCGAATCCATGCTGTTCGGCCACAGCAAAGGCGCCTATACCGGCGCGGTATCGAGCCAGGCGGGAAAATTCGAACTGGCCAACGGCGGCACTTTGATGTTGGATGAAATCTCGGAAATGCCGCTGCCGTTGCAGGCCAAGCTGCTGCGGGTGCTGCAGGAGCGGGAAGTCGAACGCCTGGGCAGCAACCAAAAAGTCAAATTAGATATACGTATTATTGCCGCCACCAATAAAAACCTGTCGCAGCAAGTGGCACAGGGATTGTTTCGCGAAGATCTTTATTACCGTCTCGATGTCTTACCCCTGAGCTGGCCGGCCCTTCGGGAGCGCCGGGACGATATTATTCCGCTGACGGAATATTTCATCGGCAAATACGCGCCGTCTCCCGGCTACTCCATTTGTAAAAGCGCCAAACTGGCGCTGCAGAGCCATCACTGGCCCGGCAATGTCAGGGAGCTGGAAAATGTTATCCAAAGGGCGCTGATCATGGCCCGGGGCATGGAACTCCAGGTGGCAGATCTTATGCTGCCGGCAGCAATCCCGACGCAAACCGCTCCCCAAGTTGAACATAGCGCCCAGGGACTGGAGTCGAGTAAGAAGCATGCAGAATATCAATATGTATTAGAGACGCTAAAACAATTTAGCGGCCATAAAACCAAAACAGCAGCAGCTTTAGGTGTCACGCCAAGGGCATTACGCTACAAGATGGCGGCAATGCGGGAACAGGGCATAGAGGTCTAAGTGAAATATCATGAAAGTAGAGAACAACTTACACTCGCTGGATTTACTCAACAAAATGGCACTGATAATGCGACAACAGGGCATAGAGGTTTAAGGGGAACACAATGAAAGTAGAGAACAACTTACACTCGCTGGACTTACTCAACAAAATGGAACTGATGCAGATCAGGGCCAGTAAAGAAGTCGCGTTATCGTCAGACAATTCCGTCAACTCGGTCTCCTTCGGCCAAACCATGAAAACCATGGTCCAGGATATTAACCAGCAGCAGCTGAAAGCTGGGGAGCTGATGACGGCGGTCGATGCCGGTCGCAGCGATGACTTGGTCGGCGCCATGGTGATGAGCCAGAAAGCCGGCCTGAGTTTTTCTGTATTAATGCAGGTCAGAAACAAGCTGATGTCGGGTTTAGACGACATTATGCGTATGCCTTTATAAGTAGCCGGGAGTAGACTGTGGAGCTGGTATCTCAACAAGTAGCACCGGGGCAAGAACCCCAGAAAAATCAGGCCCTGGATAAAGCAAAATCTTTCTTTAGCCACTGGCGCACCCTGTCCGGCGACAACCGCGCGGTCTTGCAAATCGCCCTGCTCGCCGGCGTGATCGCCGCCACCATAGTAATTATTCTCTGGACCGCCAACGAAAACTATGTGCCTTTATACGGCAAACAGGAACTTTACGACCAGGCCAGTATCCTGGAACTGTTAGAGCAGGAAGAAACCCTGTACCGCTTAGATCAGAATTCGGGACAAATCCTGGTGCCGGAGCAACACCTGGCGCAAATCCGTATGAGCCTGGCGGCCCGCGGTGTTAAAATGAATTTACCCAGCGGCATGGACGGCCTGGACGGTAAAACCGGTTTAGGCATCAGCCAGTTTATGGAGTCGATGCGTTACCGCCATGCCCTGGAAGGAGAACTGGCGCGTTCGATTATTACCATGGACGCCATCCGCAGCGCCCGGGTACACCTTGCCCTGCCAAAACGCACCTTATTTATCGGCCGTAACGAAGAAAAACCCACCGCCTCTGTAATGCTGGATCTCCAGGCCGGCCGCCATTTGGAACAGGGCCAGGTAGAAGCCATAGTCAATTTAGTTGCCAACAGTTTACCCGGCATGAAACCTGAAGGGGTTTCCGTGGTTGATCAGTCGGGCCGGTTATTAAGCTTAGGCCTGGGGGACGCCCAAAGCAGCGGCCGGGTGGCAATGCAGCAGGTAGACTACAAACAGGCGCTGGAAGCCCGTATACAGCAAAGGGCCAGCGACATCATTTATCCGCTGGTAGGCGCCGATAATTTCCGGATCCAGGTCACCGCAGACTTAGATTTCAGCGAAATCGAAGAAACCGTGGAAACCGTGAGCCCGGATACCGTGGTCAGCAAAGAAAACATCCGCGAGCAAACCACCAAAGACGTACTCGCCTTTGGCGTCCCCGGCTCATTAACCAATCAGCCGCCGATAAAACCGGACGCCGACAGCGAGGCAGAAGAAACCAGCGAAAACAAACAAGACAGCAACAGCATCAGCCAGCGCAACGAATCTTCAAAAGAATACCAGGTCGGCCGCTCGGTAGTGCACAAAAAACACCAGCAGGGGCGCATCGAGCAATTAAGCGTTTCCGTGATTTTAAATAACAAGGTTGCCGGCGGCGAAAACGGCTGGACCGACACCGAGCTGGCACAAATCGCCAACAGCGTGGAAAAAGCCATCGGCATCAACAAACAGCGCGGCGACCAGTTTACGATCAGCGGTTTTAACTTTGTTGTCGAACCCCAGATAGTCACCGCACCTGAAGTACAGTGGTGGCAACAAAGCGTGTGGCAGGAATATTTACGCTACCTGGTGGGGGCAATATTAGGCCTGGCACTGATCTTTATGGGGGTCCGCCCCCTGGTACGTCACCTGATCCAGCTGCAATCAACACCGGCAGAGCGGGGCGGCGAAGTTTTCGAACAACGTCAAGCCAGCCAGCAAGATCCGCAGCACTACCCGGAACATACCGATGAACAGCAGGAAGATAACGGTGTTGCCTTGATGGACGACACTAACATGGACGGCACCGCTGAAGCCAAGCCCCAGGTGAAAGTACCGGAATTACCGGCGCCGGGCAGTGAATTCAGCGTGCAGCTGGCACACCTGCAATTACTGGCGGATAAAGAAACCGTACGGGTGGCAGAAGTGCTGAAGAATTGGGTCAATACAGGCGATCGAGGTTTACATGAGTGAAGCACAGACAAAAATGATGTTTAACGACTGTGAAAAAGCGGCAATTTTACTGCTGAGCATGGGAGAAGAATCCGCCGCCAAAATTTTACAGCGCATGGAAAGAAGCGAAGTACAAAGTGTTTCCAATGCCATGGCGCGCCTGGGTAATGTTTCCACCCTGGAAGCACAGAACATACTGCAGCACTTTTTTGAACAATATACCAAGCAAAGCGGCATCAGCGGCGCATCCCGCGAGTACCTGGAAAAATCCCTGGATATGGCACTGGGCAACAAACTTGCCCGCGGCATGCTCGACTCCATCTACGGCGATACCATCTCCAACGACATTCAGCGCCTGCAATGGCTGCCGGTAGATGTACTGGCACGTTTTTTCCGACACGAACACCCGCAAATGCAGGCGGTTATGCTGGCATTTTTACCGCCGGATACCGCCAATGCCGTGCTCAATCACCTGCCGCAGGAAAGCCATGACGAATTGCTTTACCGGGTGGCCAACCTCCAGGAAATCAGCGAACATGTGATCAAGGACTTACGTATCACCTTAGACCGCTGCATAGACTTTGTCGCCGAACAATCCGGCGCCCGGGTTAACGGCACCCGCCAGGCGGCGGATATCCTCAACCGCTACAGTGGCGATAAGGCCAATATCATGGAACTGGTGAAGCTGCACAATTCCGATACCGCCGACGCCATTAAAGACAACATGTTTGACTTTATGATCCTGTCGCGCCAGCCACTGGAAGTGATACAGGATCTGATCGCCGAACTGCCGGAAGGCATGCTGGCCATCGCCTTAAAAGGGGTGGACTTTGCCATTAAGACCCAGATCTTCGATGCCCTGCCCAAACGTATGGCCCAGGCCCTGGAAGATGAAATTCAACGTCTGGGACCCACGCCGTTAAGTAAAATTGAACAGGCTAGAACCGAAATCATGGCCGTTGCCCGCCGCTTATATGAAGAAGGCGAATTACAGCTGCAACTGTTTGAAGAGCAGGTAGTGCGCTAATGAATACCAGCAGAATTGTAAAGTCCGCCGGCAGCGGCTACCGGCCTCATAAATTCCCGCCGTTTCGCAGTGAAAACGAAGAACTGGCACCCTTGGGGGATGATGAACAACCCAGCTTTGAACAGGGATTCCAGGAAGGACTGGAACTCGGCCATCAGGAAGGTCACCAGCAGGGCTTTCCCCGGGGAATAGAAGAAGGTAAAAAAGAAGGCCACCAGCAAGGGCTGGCTTCGGGACTGGCGGAAGGCCAGAAAAAAGGACAAGCCATTTTTCATGCCGCCACCGGCTTGCTGGCAACAATACAGGACAAGGTAGAACAGTTGTCCCACCATAAGCTCCAGGCACAGCAAGCCCTGATAGGCGATTTGGTAACCCAGGTAGCCCGCAGCGTAATTCGGGCAGAGCTGACCTTAAACCCAAAACAAATTTTGACCCTGGCGGAAGAAGCCATGGCGTCGCTGTCGGACGATGTTGATAAGATCCGGATTTTTCTCAACAGCGAAGATCTGCAAAGACTGAGCGCCCTGGGGCTGACAAAATTAAACGGCTGGCCGCTTGAAGCAGACGATCAGCTGGACATCGGCGATTGCCTGATACGCTCGGCGCAGATGGAAATTGCCGTTAATACCGAAGAGCGTTTTGCCGAGTGCATGGAAAACGTCAACAAATCAATCGCCTGATAACTGCCCGGAGACAAACGCGTGCAGGATACCCTAGAACATAAACTGAAAAATGCCCTGGACACCCTGGACTCGGGCCCGGTGGCCAAGGTTTATGGCCGCCTGGTGCGGCTAAACGGCTTAACGCTGGAGGTCACCGGCTGCCGTTTGATCATGGGACAACGCTGCCTGGTGGAAACCGCCCAGGACAAACCTTTAGCCGCAGAAGTCATCGGCTTTAACCGGGAAATCACTTATTTAATGCCGCTGCAAAACGCCGCCGGTTTATTCTCCGGCGCCCGGGTAACACCGCTGGCAGGGGTAGAAAAAATTACCGCAGGCAAACAGCTGCTCGGCCGGGTGCTCGACGGCTTATTACAGCCGCTGGACGGCAAACCGGCAATTTCAGGCGAGCAAATCCCGCTGTTTTCACCGCCGAACAATCCCCTGAGCCGCACCCCGATCACCGAAAGCATAGATGTCGGCATCCGCGCCATCAATGCTATGCTCACTCCCGGCAAAGGCCAGCGCCTGGGATTATTCGCCGGTTCCGGGGTCGGCAAAAGCGTGCTGCTGGGCATGATGACCCAATATACCCAGGCGGATATCGTGATTGTAGGCCTGATCGGCGAGCGCGGCCGGGAAGTGCGGGAATTTATCGAACACAGCTTAGGCGAACAGGGGCTGGCCCGTGCTATCGTCATTGCCGCCCCGGCAGATGCCACACCGTTAATGCGGCTGCGCGCCGCCCAGGTTTGTCACCGCCTGGCAGAGTATTACCGGGATCAGGGCCAGCATGTGTTATTGCTGATGGACTCATTGACCCGTTATGCCCAGGCACAGAGGGAAATCGGCCTGGCCACGGGCGAGCCGCCGGCCACCAAAGGTTATCCCCCTTCGGTATTTAGTTTATTAACCCAGCTGGTGGAACGCGCCGGCAATGGTTTATCTGTCGGCAGCATGACCGCCATTTATACCGTACTGGCAGAAGGCGATAACCAGCAAGACCCGATCGTCGATGCCGCCAGGGCGATACTCGACGGCCATATAGTATTAACCCGGGAGCTGGCAGAACAGGGCCACTACCCGGCAATAGACATTTCTGCCTCCATCAGCCGGGTGATGCCGCAAGTAGTAACCCCGGAGCATTTACAGCAGGCGATGAAATTAAAAAAACTCTACAGCCGCTATCAGCAAATCAGGGAGCTTATTCCCATGGGGGGTTATCAGCCGGGCAAAGACGTTGAAATGGATCATGCGGTACAGGTTTTTCCCCGCATCAGTGCCTTTTTACAGCAAGGATTTAATCAGCCAAGTGATCTTGAGACCAGCTGTCGGCAGCTGGCGGAACTAATGGCAGGTTAACCGCTTTTTCAAGAGGATCAGATGCTCAATAAATTTAAAAACTTGCAACAACAAAAGCTGGAACAACTGAGCAAGCAAAGATCTGAACTTAACGACAAGCTCATCGGACAAGAGCAATATCTGGAGCAACTGGTGCAATACCAGCAAGCCCTAACCGATGTCAGCAGCCATAACCATGCCCTGGCACTGCAAAACCAACACGGCATGCAGCAGCAAATCGCCAAAGTGGTGGATTTTCAGGAACAGCAAGTCTCATTAACACAAGTTGATTTGCAACGGCAAAACCAGCTGCTCAAGCAACAGTATTGTCATTATAAAGGCTTGGAAATCATCAGCAATAAACAGGCAAAACTGGCGCAGCAAAAAAAGCAGCAACAGGAAGATTTTGCCAACGATGACATTGCCACCCTGGCGTTTATCAGGACAAACTCCCCGCAAGAAAAATAATACAGAAAAACACCAAAAATCCTGTAAAAACAATACACAAACAAGCTTTACAAAACATTCATGTTAAAGGGTTAGCTAAGCCGTTAAAAGCGTGCTAATCTGGCTTCAGGCCAGTTGCAGTGTGCTTAAAAATTGACAGGTTTGTTAACTTTAACACCGCCAGGGAATCCGAGAAATGATGGATCAAAACCCCCTTTATGTTAGAATACAACTGCCCCCTTTGATAAACAGTTTTAATTCACTGTTTAATAAATTAAATTTAATTTTTAGTGTTTTTCTGTCGCTGGTATAGCTTTATGCCGCATGGCAGTTTATGCATTTTTAGGTGGTTGAAGTTAAATGTACGTTTTTATTTCGGTAACATTGCTGGTTATTTTTGTCTTAGGTGTGTTGCTGGACTTTTTCCGCACCGCCAGGCAAAGATCTATGGCCAGCCGCCACCGTAAAATCCTGAAATTCAAAGCCATCGTCATCAAAACCCAAAGACTGCTAAACGGCCAGGCTATTTTACCCCTGACCGCCGTCAGCTCCATCGTCTGTTTAGAACGGGCCGTGGTCGCGTTAAAAGCCCTGGCGGATTTGGAAGGCACCAAAAAACGCCACGGCTTAATTGCCAGCATGGAAAAGAAACTGGAAAACTTCCGCGCCCTGACTGAAGCAGAGCCTTATTATTATGCCCAGTTGTCCATCCCCACCGACTTAAACGAACTCGGCCGCATCCTCAAGCAAGCCATGTTGCTGATGATCACCTTAAAGGTTGAGCATGCCAAGGGCAAACTGAGCGACGAGCAACTGGAAGTAGAAAACCATCAACTGGATATACTTATTGTACGTTTAAAGGCTGAAATTTATAAAAACCAGTCTATGCGTTATGTCGAGCAGAAAAAATATGCCAAAGCCCAGGCCCTCAACGATAAGGCGGTGGAAATACTCGGCGGCCTCACCTGTGAAAACGAAGAGGTGATGAAGTCAGTGACCGAAACCATAGACAGCATTAATGTCCTCAATGTCGGGGTTACCGGGGTGATAGAAGAGCAGAACCATACCTTCTACGACAAATTCAAAAAAGAAGCCCATGAAAAAGAAGAAGAAGGACCGTTTGAAGTGGATGATATGGAATTGATCTTCGGAAAAAAACGTAAGTATTAACCCTTTGTTACATAAGCAAACTTGATCCATTTAGCTGAAAACACCACATCGTTATCAACAACAGCGACATAAGATAACGAATGAAACACTACCCCCTTAAAGACGTCAAAGCCGACACCTTACAAAGAGTAGCCCAGGGCGTTTTAAACACATACCACCTGGGTGATTTACAAGAAATAGACCTGGATAAGGCCCTGAGAAATGAGATAAAAGATCTTTGGGCTTTAAATGAAGGTAATGACCCCCAAAGCCTGAATGAGGTAAGAAAGCGCAGGCAGCTCAGTGATTCGGTTACGGATGAAGCCCTGATGCCGCAAATTTTTGAACGGGACAACGGACAAGTCTTTTTGGCCCATGTCTGCCGTAACGAAGCCGATGAAACCCTGATTGAGATATTCAGTAACCTTAGCCTAGATCTGGCTACACTCAAAGAAATTACCCCACAAGTTTGCCAGGCTTTTTCCTGGTGCCAGGCCAAATATATCACCGTCTGGACCCGCCCCGGCTCAGATATCGAACAGCAATTACTTGCCCTGCCGGGCACCCTGCCCTGTGACAGTTTTGTCGCCGCAGAACCAAACCAGTTGCTAACAGATATAGATACAGGCATCCGCTTACGCCCCTTTGACCTCGAACAAGACTGGCCCTGGTATCAGCAGGAATATAATGAGTTTTTGGCTAAGCAGCCAGAAATGAAAACCATAGTGCCTATTTCGGAAAAAGAAGAGATTAAAGAAGCGATAGAAAATAACTTATGCGCCTGTGCCATGTCAGGAGACAAACCGATTGGCATGATCATGGGGGAAAGTTCATCAGAACTCGGTTATAACGGCTTGCTGTTCAACGATATCTTTATTGCCGGGCAATACCGGGGATTAGGTTATGCTTCGCCAATGCAACGCCTGTTTATCAAAGAACAAATCAACAAGTTCGAGTTTTTCTTCGGCTTTATTAACCGGGAAAATACCCCTTCCATAAAAAATGCCTTTAAACAGGGCCGCCGCTTGCTGCGTCAGGAAATTTGCATACCAGGCCCCCTGCTTATCTAGGGGAAAATAAAGCCCCACTATTAATAAATGGTAATCCATTGAAATAAAAAGCAATCTATGGGAAGCTGCCCGCAATGAGCAAGTAGCGCTCGCCGAGCCGCCTGACTTGCCCGCAAAGAACTGCCGGAGCAAATCAGGCCTCAAGCAATAACAATAAAATGGATCTATCATGCGACCACAATTTCTTTTCCTGATACTAATCCTGCTGCCCCTGATGTCACAGGCGCAGCAGGTAATTAAATACGACTGGCTTACCTCGGGTGAAAAATCCGGCTTTATGGAAGTCACCCACCTCGATGACAAACATAGCGTCACTACCTTCGAATTTAACGACCGGGGCCGCGGCCCGAAACTGCGGGATGAGATCTGGCTCAACGACCAAGGCATCATCAGCAAACAAATTGTGACCGGCCATGCTTATATGGGGGCCAAAACCGACGAAAAATTCACCCTTAAGGGAAACGTCGCCCGATGGCAAAACACCCTGGAAGCCGACTCAAAAACAATCAAGGACAAGGCTTTTTACAGTGCCGCTGACGGTACTCTGTACTTTTATGAATTACTGGTCAAAGCCATTGATGCCAGCAAAGAAAAAAAAATCCAAATGCTGCCTTCCGGCACCGCCAGCTTCGAAAAAATTACCAGTACCCGGGTATCGCTTGGCGACCAGACAAAAACAGTACACCTGCTGGCCATTAAAGGCTTTGGCTTTAGCCCTACCTATGGCTGGTTTGACGATAACTACCGCTTATTCGGCTTCAGCTTCGGCTGGATGGGCATAGTTCCAGAAGGCTGGGGAGCCAACCTGGCTAAATTAAAAGAGTTGCAGGAAGCCGCAGAAGACAATTATTTCCGCCAGCAGGCCGAAACATTTGGCGAAGACCTTGCCGGAGTCACTTTAATCAAGAATATCAATGTCTTTACCGCCACAGACGCCGGGTTGCTCAAAGACACCCAGGTAGCCATTGAAAACGGCAAGATCATCGCTGTCGGCAAACAAGCCGAGGTGAAACCAACAAGAACCATAGACGGCAAAGGCAATACCCTGATGCCGGGGTTATGGGATATGCACAGCCACATCTCGCTCCAGTCGGGTTATTTGAATATTGCCGCCGGTGTCACCAGCGCCAGGGATCTGGCCAACGACCATAACCAGCTGATGGAAGCCACTAAGCTGTTTAATCAAAATGCCGCTATCGGTCCAACTGTCTACCGGGCAGGTTTTATCGACCAGCAAAGCCCCTATTCTGCCCCTACCGGCAAACTTGCCAGCACTTTAGAGCAGGCGCTTGAATATATCGACTGGTACGGTGAACGCGGCTATCAGCAGATCAAAATCTACAGCTCCATTAACCCGGAATGGGTGCCCGAGCTGGCGAAAAGAGTCCATAAAAACAACATGAAACTCAGCGGCCATATCCCGTCCTTTATGACCACGGAACAGGCAGTAAAAGACGGCTTCGATGAAATCCAGCATATCAATATGGTGTTTTTAAACTTCCTGGCAGACAAAGACTCCGACACCCGGACCCCGGTGCGCTTCACCTTGGTAGGCGATAAGGCAGGAGAACTGGATCTGGACTCGAAAGAAGTAAACGACTTTATCGCCCTGCTTAAAAAAGAAGACGTCATAGTAGACCCGACCGTGACTATTTTCGAAGGCATGTTTTTAAATAAAGCCGGGGAAATAGACCCCAGCTACCGGGCGATAGCAGAGCATATGCCAGCCGATGTCAGACGCGGCTTTCTTTCTGCCGACCTTGATATCAACACCGATAACGAAGCCGCCTACAAACGCTCGTTCCAGGCGTTGTTGAAGATGATCAAAAAGCTGCATGACGCAGGTATCCGCCTGGTGCCGGGCACCGATGCCCTCGAAGGCTTCACCTTGCACCGCGAACTGGAGCTCTATGCTAAGGCCGGCATCAGCAATGAAGATGTTTTAAAAATTGCCACGGTAAATTCCGCCCGGATAGCCGGTCAGGAAAATGTTGGTACTATTGCCCCTGGGCAGACGGCCGACTTTATTTTACTTGAAGGCAACCCGCTGGAAAACATCAGCGATATCCGTAAGGTTGCTTTGGTATTTAAAGGGGAGAAATTATATAAACCGAATGAGCTGCACCAGGCCATAGGTATTAAACCTTTCAGCGCTTTTCACTAAAGTGATTTAGCTGGTTTCCGGCGGTTGGATTAATCGCCGGAAACAATGACCTAAAAACCGCTAAACTACTATCAAGACATTACCATTTTCTCATAGACAAGGATGAATATGAGCATGTTTTTTGATAACAAAAATAAATACAAAACCAAGTTAAAATTTGCCTTAAAAACAAGTTTGCTTTTATTCTTGATACTCTCAGTAACTGTCTTAACCAAAGGAATGGCGGATATGTTTGGATTTTTCAAAAAATATGACGTGCATTTATGCCCACAAGTAAAAGGTCAGGTACTCAATCAAGGTAAACCTTTAGCCGGAGAAAAAGTTATCCGCTATCTGAGTTATGTTGATTATAAAGACCGCTATGATCATACCTTCACAGATGAAGAAGGAAGATTTTCCCTACCGGAAGTTAATATTCGCTCTAAACTGCCTGGTAATTTTCTGGTAGAGCATAATACCCTGCAAATTATCTATATCGAACAAAGCAAAAAGAAATATATTTTGTGGAATTCAAATCTCCCGGGATATAAACCAAAAGCAGCCTACGCTCGTAAATTATCTTCGTTAAATTGTGATTTAACCTCTCCGAGAGTCAGCTTCGAATTTGCCAATGATACCCAACAGCGCCCACATTACGCAGGAACTATTTGCCAGTGGGATGAGGATTTCTCAATTTATCATATTCATGAAAATGACGAATAATTTCTCTTAACAACTTTATTCGCATACAAATAAAACTTGTTTTAAATTAAAAAAAACAAACAACTGGCTAAAATATCACCACCAGATTACAATATATTTTTTCTCATGATCATGGATGAATATGAGCACCTCTTTTACTGATAGTAAAAATAAGAATAGCAAGAAAAAAAAGCTAATCTTTCCTCTGGTTACTTGCCTGTTTTTATTGCTGCTCACCTTGTTTACTGTGATATTCCCAACAGAAGGAATGGCGGACATGTTTGGATTTTTCAAAAAATACGATGTGCATTTATGCCCGGAAGTAAAAGGCCAAATACTTAAAAAAGGAAAAGCAGTAGCCGGAACCGAAGTTATCCGCAGCCTGACCTATGCTGATAATAAAGAACGCATAGATAGTGTAAAAACAGATAATGAAGGCCACTTTATCCTTCCCGAAGTTAATATTCGCTCTAAGATGCCCGGCAACTTTATGGTTGAACATACAACTCGGCAAATTATTTTTGTTGAAGATGAAGATCAAAAACGCCCGCTCTGGCTATCAACTCATACGGGTATAAAGCCAGTGTCAACTTACAATAAAAAATTAGCCTCTTTAAACTGCGATTTAACCTCACCATTGGCGCACTTTGAATTTACCCATGAATATAACCCAGACAGACGCCATTCAGCTGCTAGCATCTGTCGTTGGGATGAAGACTTTGAAATATACAAAATAGAAGAGTAGAACAAATAAACAAACTGTAATAAAAGGAATTTATTATGAGCGTATTAACCCCCAAAATAGCAGCTGAACTAGCAGAATTTGTTTATCAATTTAAAAATGCTTCATCCACAGGAGTTACAAATTTTGCAAGTACTAGTCTAATAGAAAAAAACTTCGACTTTAACTTATCAAATGGCCCGGTGCAGGGAGTCAGTGGCGGTTTCTTTTCCCACTTATTTAACCGCAGTACAGGCTTTGCGGTTATGGGTCAGGGTAAAAGCCCTGAATATAAAGGCCAGCATGTCATTGCCATTCGCGGCACCGAGTTTACCTCGGGACGAGACTGGTTAACCAACGCCAATATTGGCCTTAGCGGCAGCTCCAATGGCTCCATGGCACATGCCGGTTTTAATAAAACCTTTAACTCCATGCGCCCGGCATTCCAACAATACCTGGATAAAAATCGCAATGGAAAACTGCATTGTGTTGGCCATAGTTTGGGAGGCGCCTTAGCCACCCTGACCGCAAATTGGGCCAAAAGCGAATATGGCCGAGAGGTTCAACTTTATACTTTTGGCGCCCCCAGAGTAGGCATGAATGGCTTTTCCATAAAAACCAATGCCAATATTGAAAAAATTTATCGCTGCACTCATGGCGCTGATCCTGTGCCAAGCGTCCCGTTATGGCCATTTACCCATGCTGGTACTGAATATAGATTAAACTCTGGCATAGGGATGAGCATAGACGCCCACTCTATGGCAGGCGACAACCCGGGCTATATCAATACCGCCGGAACATATGATGATTTCGCCAAATTACAAAAAATCTCCGATCAGCGATTATCCCAGGCAGTGCGGTTACAATATGAAGATCGCTATCAGGCTTTTTTCTCCCCCCACTGGAGTGAACGCATCAGCGCCGCCCTGATCACTTTATTAAAAGACTCCGGCTATTATGCCGCAGTAGCAGCCCAGGCAAGCTTCAGCGTCGGCCTGACTTTTTACGATATGCTGGCCAGAACCCTGACCGAAGTCGCACAAGCCTCGGCAAAATTTGCGGTACAAGCCACCGGCCTGCTTGGCCATATGCTGGTCTTTGCCGGTAAAGCCAGTGTAAAGGTAACCGAGCTTACTTTTGAATTTATCCGCTGGGTATTTTCCATTACCGTCAATGCCTTGTACCGGATCGCCCGCCAGGCTTTAGATAGCATTAACTAATCAAAAACAATAATACTTTTCAACACTAAACGCTCACAATAGCAAAACCGCAACAGACAGTACCGAATCAACCAGATTCAGGTACTGTCAACACCGGAAAAACCTTTTCAATCAAAACACAAAAACTTATTACCAAAAAGAATATGATATTCCATCCGTTACATCCGGTTACATTTGTGGCTTGATTTTAAACAAAAGCTTCCGTAGTTTGTTCATTGACAGGACGAGAATTTGTTAGTACGTACTGTATAAATAACAACAACTTACAAGGATATGTCAATGAAACTTAAATTAAACAAGAAAAAATTAAAAAACCTTTCAGACGACAAAAAAGCACTGCCTGAAAATATGACCCCTCAAGTGGGTGGCGGTTATACCAGCAGACCCTGGACCTGGTACTGCGAAGAGCCTACTAATCCTCTTATGTGTTAATCAACAACTTTAATAACAGATAAATTAAAGTATGAAACTGACCGTTAGGGTCAGCACTCAAGTAGGTGCTGACCTTATTTCATGATTCCAGGCACTTACAACGCCAAAAACACCCCGGCTAAACTGGCGCTCATCAAGTTAGATAAAGATCCGGCAATCACGGCTTTTAATCCCAAACGGGCAAGGTCAGGACGTCGCTCAGGTGCTATCGCCCCCAGCCCTCCCAATAAAATGGCAATCGCCGATAAATTGGCAAAACCGCACAAGGCAAAGGTAATAATCACCTGGCTGTTTTCAGATAAGGTCTCTTTAGCCTGAACAAAATCAATATAAGCAACAAATTCATTCACCATGAATTTTTGCCCGATAAAACTGCCCGCCTGTAATGCCTCTTCCCAGGGCGCACCTATCAGTAAGGCCAGTGGTGAAAACAGGTATCCCAACAACATTTCTATGGTAATGCCATTAAAGCCCATCCAGGAAGCAATACCGCCCACCGCACCGTTCATTAACGCAATCAGGCCGATAAACGCCAACAACATACCACCAACATTAAAGGCGAGTTTCATACCGTCGGCCGCACCTGTAGCGGCGGCATCAATAACATTGACCGGCTGACTTTCATCATCGCTGTTAATGCCTGCCAATGAATCTATCGGCTTGCCGTTCTCCGGCATGATGATTTTCGCCATCAACAACCCCCCCGGTGCCGCCATAAAGGAAGCCGCCACCAGGTATTTCAGATCTATCCCCAAACTGGCATAACCCACCAATACCGAGCCTGCCACCGAGGCGGTACCGCCGACCATCACGGCAAATAACTGAGATTGGCTCATATGGGAAATAAAGGGACGCACCACCAGCGGCGCTTCGGTTAACCCGACAAAAATATTGGCGGTGGCCGACATCGCCTCAGGGCGGCTGATGCCGAGCAGCTTTTGCAAACCGCCGCCAAGCAGCTGGATAATTTTCTGCATGATGCCCAAGTAATACAGCACTGAAATTAACGAGGAGAAGAAAATAATGATCGGCAACACCCGCAGGGCAAAGATAAAGCCGCTGCTGCCGAATACCTCAAACATTTTCTCCCCGACCAGGGCGCCAAAAATAAAGTCGACGCCGTGCTGGCCGCTGTCGATCACCCACTGCACCCCGGCAGAAATACTGCTTAATACCGCCTGACCAAACGGCAGATAAAGCACAAAAGCGGCAAAGCCCGCCTGTAAAAAAAATGCCCAGCTAACGGTGCGCACATTAATGGCCTGGCGGTTGGTGGACATCAATACCGCCAAAGTGATCAGGGTCACTACCCCTAAAATTCCCATGGGAAATTCCATAAAACTTCTCAACTCTTATTCTTTGTTATGCGCTGACGCTAACCCCATACCCGGGTAGGCGCAGCCTTTATTTTAATAGGACACAGCCGGGCAGTGTCGCACAGCTTAACGGCAAGCGCTAATGTTTAAACCAGGCAATAGATTTGTACGGACAGTCAATAATCGCTAAACTCGGCCTAATCCTTTGCTGTTCGGCTTCTTATCGGCCACGAGTAAGCAATGGAAAAATTTACTTATCTTTTGGCAACCCAGGTGAAAGGCTAGCTTTGGAATCCTCACAACTGTCCCGTGTTAATATCAATTTGCTGGTGACCCTGCAGGTCTTGCTCAAAGAACGCAATGCCTCGGCAACAGCCAACCAACTTAACCTCAGCCAGTCGTCTGTCAGTAAGAACCTCGCTCAGTTGCGCCATTTATTTAATGATCCTTTGTTTCACCGCTCAGCCCGCGGACTCATTCCCACCGCCTATGCCCTGGCGCTGGAACCAAAATTAACCTCGGCGCTGTCGGCCATGAGCCAGCTGTTTTCCCCGGAAGAATTTGATCTCAGCTCCTACCAGGGCTGTATCCGCTTGTCGATGCAGGAAAGCGCCTTTGAATTTATCGCCGGCGCCTTTATCAGCAAAGTGCTGAGTAAGGCTCCGGGTATGAAATTAAATACCTGGTTTAAAGACAACATCAGCCTGGAACAGCTCAACCAGGGACAACTGGACTTTGTCATCCTGCCCCACGATATCGGCCAAACGCCCAATCTAGGTAATCTGTTAAATATCAGAGAATTATACAGGGACGAACTGGTGTGCCTGGTACAGGAGAATCATCCGGCTTTATCCCGGCCCTGGGATCAGGACGCCTACCTGGGCTGCCGCCATATCCATGTGCGCGATAATGAACTCGGCCAGCCGGTCTTTGATAAAAACCTGGCCAAACAAGGCTTGCAGCGTGACATTGCCATCAATGTGCCTGACTTTAATACCGCCGGCAGTTTATGCAGCCGCTCAGATCTGGTGTTTACCACCTCCTCGACCTGGGCCAAATTCGCCCTCAGCCACAAGCCATTGAGACAGCTGCCTATGCCCTGCCCGTCTTTGCCTGTGGTATATTCCCTGATCTGGCATCAGCGCAGCGATCTCGACCCGGCGCATTTATGGTTAAAAAACCAGATTATCCAGGCCGCACAAAGCATTAACGCTAAAGATTAACCAGCTGTTTAAGCACAACTTTCAAAAGCAAAGAAGAAAAATGAGCGCCTGGCGGGATTCACCGGCGAGGCTTGGTTGGGAGGCGTACACGAGTTATCCTTTAAAACCAAAGCGCTCAAAAAAGAAAAAAACCAATAACTAAAGATCAAAACCCCTGAGCGGCAACTCCCGGCTCTGCAGCCAGTTTTCTTTGGCATATTCACATGCGCCATCGGTCACGTGCAAAGTGTACGCCTGGCGAGACTTATTGGAACGGTTCGGCGCACTGTAATGGGGTAAAGTCCCCTGAAATACCACGATACTACCGGCTTTTACTTCCACCGACTGGCCGTTTTCTGTCGGCCACGGCGTCCCATCTAACGGCAGCATAGTCGTAGTTCTGCCATCAAGAGTAAAACGCTCACGCAGCGGCCCTAAATGTCCTGCCGGCTCCACCCATAAACAACCGTTTTCCAGGGTCGCATCTTCAATGGCAAACCAGTAAGTCACAACGCTTTGCGGCGTGGTATAGAAAAAGGTCGCATCCTGGTGCCAGTTGACTTCACCGCCGATCCTCGGCTGCTTGAAAATATACATGGATTGGCGAATTTCTGGCTGCTGCATGCCTATGTCCCGGGCTATCTGCCCCAACATGCCCTGGTGGCTAAATTCAGAGAAAACCGGATCTAACTCATGCAGGGCGTGACCGATTTTATTGATACATAAGCTGCGATCCTGCACCAGTTTACCGTCTTCGCCAAAAGCTTCTTCTTCAAAAAAACAGCGTATTTTTTCTGCCGACTCCAGAAAGTAATCATCACCGCTGCGGTTATTGTCTTTGGTGGTAAAGGTGTGCGACGGGCTGTCTTCCACCCATTGCTCCACCAGCAAAGCCGCACGGGCTTTTACCTGTTCCAACATGGCTTGCGGAATAACCTGATCCAGTACCACAAAACCTTGCTGCCGGTACTGCTGAATTTGTTCGCTGCTTAACATACTTACTCTGCTTTGAAAAAGAAGGAAGCCATCATTTATGATGGCGGTTAATAAGCAAACTATACCCCTGAGCGTAATGTGGGTAAATTGAATATCTTTCAAAAAAGATATTACTATTTGGAATATCACTATCCCCCCAACTTGGGGTAAGCTTAGCGGCTTTTTCATCAGGCAGGATCATAAGCGTGCAGTTATCGTTTCATAAATCATTCTGGGAAGCCCAGTGCAACAATGAGCAAGAGTTAAATGGCTTATTAACCAAGATCAAGCAGGAAGGCTACCAGGGGACGGAATTATTTTTACCTTTTTACCCGATTAGCAGCGCCGCTACCCTTAAAGCCCATCAGGAGCATGATTTAGCCATCATCACCGGCATAGGCACTGACGGTGATACACCACAACAGCACCTGGAAAGCCTTGAGCGCCAGGTAGAGCAAGCCATAACCTTTAATCCCAAATTTATCAATTGCCATACCGGCCGGGATATTTTTTCACTTAGCGATAACCTGAAAATATTCAACCGGGCATTAGAGCTGGAACAGGAACACGGCATTAACATCACCCATGAAACCCACAGGTTCAGGCCTACCTTCAATACCCTGACCACGGAAGCGATTTTAAACGAATTGCCCGAGCTGAAACTGAATCTGGATATCAGCCACTGGATGGTGGTACACGAGTCTGACTTAAGCGATCAACAAGCCCGGGTAGATGCCTTGTTAAAAAGCGCCTTTCATGTTCACGCCAGAGTCGGTTATGAGGAAGGACCGCAAGTTACCGATCCGCAAGATCCCTGTTGGCAGGTACATCTGGATAACCATACCCGCTTATGGCAGTCGGTGGTTAACAATGCTGCTGAGCGCCAAGAAAAAGCACTGACCATCACCCCGGAATTCGGCCCGTTTCCTTATGCCCATGTAAAACCTCACAGTGAACAAACCCTGACAGATATCTGGCAGGCGAATTACTTTATCAAACAGCATTTGGAAAAACAGTTGCAGATCCCGACTTAAGTGCTAAAAAAGGGGATTTTCAGGAAGCAGCAGAAAGATTGACGTAAAGATATTTCTGCCGCTTTAAAGCATAACAGGTGCGTATTCGCCGCTGTCTTGCGGGTGAATGAGTTTATTGAGTAATTCGTGCTGGGCGGCCAGTAAACGGCCGTTGATCTCATTTTGCTGCTGGCAATCCCGGGTCAGTTGCTCCAGCTGTTGCCACAACTCGTAAACCCGGCCTTTGGAAACATGATTTAAGCTGTTAAACACGGTTTCTATGCCCGCGTTATCCGCCGTCACGCCAAATTTCAGCAAGATGGCCTTACGTTTTTTCGCCTGGGCTAAAATCAGCTGATAGAGCTTTTCATGGCGCTGATTCACCTTGAGCAGTTTTTCACTGTCATGGCGCTGCATCGCAACCTGTTGTTCTTTTAACAGGGCCTGAAAGCGGGTGTAGTAAATAATATCCTGCTTGATACCATTGACCAGTGCTCTAAGTCCCTGTTGAACATTATTCATCGTCTGTGCATTTCCAAAATGGCGTCGCTGAGCACATCCACGTCTAAGGTCAGATTACCCTCGGCGATCAGCTCGCGTACCTGGTTCACTTTTTCCATATCGACATCGGATGACGAAGCCAATTGATTGTTGATATCCAGGAAGTTATCCACCTTAGTCGTCCTCTCGGGCACAGGGGCGCTTTCTTTACTCTCTTTACCGGCCGGCTTGCTTGCTTGGCTGTTTAAACCCGCACTTACCAGCGGGCTATTGACTATTTTCATCATTCAGGGGCTTTCTATGTAATGCTGTTAATTGAATAGAGCGACCCCAGTTTAACAAAACTTAAATAGATTTTTTCAAAAAACCAAAAATGTTTAATTTTTACCGGCAAGCCTGCCGCCGACCCTTTATAAGGGCAACACCCCGGCTTTGGCATCATTGCGGACAGCGCCCAGTGACGGCATATCACTGCCGCTAAATTGCTGTACTTCAATGTCGCCGCCAAAAATATCTTCCAGCATGGCTTGCATCTTATCGCTGTCGGTATTGCTCATCTCGTCGTAACTGTAAAAAGCCTGCAAAGCCTCTCTGTCTATGCCCCTGGCATCCGCCTGTTCGAGAATATTGGCATTGATATCGACAAAACCCTTTTCGTTAAGGCTGCCCACTATGCTGCCGCCCACTTTAAAGACCGCGGTTTGCGGCACCTGCTCATATAGAATCCGGCGTTTTTGCTCCGCATCATCCCTTTGCAAACCGAGCATTTGTTCGTTTGCAAGCGCTTCCTTTCTGCCGCCGATTTCCGAATTGATAAAATCGCTGTAGCTGATGCCGTTAAAGAGTTCAAAGGCTTCGGCATTGGTGGGGCCCGTGCCCGGGGCAAAGGTTTCTATCGACACATCGCTGCCGTATTTTTCTTTAAGCAGATCCATCAGGGCATTGAGATCGCCATTGGCCTGCTTGATATCGCCGGCAACAAAATTTCTGGAAGCGCCTTGTCCCTGCTGGTCGTACATGGCAACCACTTCGCCGTTCACCCAAATCAGGGCTTGGGTTTCCTTCAGCGGGCCGCTGGCTTCATAGGCAAGCCTGTCCTGCTCAATGCTTTCCAGCGTTGCCTTGGCATCTTCCCTGGTCAACATCCCGGCTTTAACGGATTCCGGCAACTCCTTCAGCGGCCCCATTTGATAAGCCAGGTTGACTACGCCTTGCTGCGACAAAGGTACGCCGGATGATTTTTGCTGTTCGATGGCAGGAACCGGAGCAACCGCCTGAAATTCATTATTTTTGTTTTCTACAGATTTGACGCCGACGACATTTGTTTGACGGTAGTGAATGGCGCCCGGGTCTGAACTCATTGAATTGATTGATGTCATTGTCTTCTTCCTTGCTGTTTCGCTGCTAACAAGTCTCTATTTAGCTTAACTCGCTCTATTTATTGACTTATTCCAGCTAAAACTAAGCAAGAGGCATACCATGGTGTTTCGGCAGTAGATTTGACGTCTTATACCGGAAAAAAGCCGTATAAACCCAAACCTGGCCATAAACCGGGAGCTTCCTCCCGGCAAATTTTGACCTGCCTTGCCGCTTTAACCGGCAAAAAGAGCCTGGCCGCTCCCTTTATTCTTCGATAAAAGAACGGGCCAGCATATCGGTTACCGGCTGCAGGATATAATCGAGAAAGGTTTGCTGTCCGGTCTTGATCAGTACTTCCGCCGGCATACCCGGCAATAAGATCTTGCCCTCTTTTTCCAGCTCGTCGAGGCTTTCCCGGCTCAGGGCCACCCTGGCAAGATAATACGCCCGCTCCGCTTCTTCATTTACCAGGCTGTCGGCGGAAATATTGACCACTTCGCCGTAGGCGATCACAGTGGCGGCCTTCTTAAAAGTGTTGAACCTTAATTCCACCGCTTGCGCCAGTTCCAGACGGCTGATATCCGCCGGTGATACCTGGGCGTCCAGCACCAGGTTATCGGCCTGCGGCACCAGCTCCAAAATCGTCGCCCCCGGTTTGATCACGCCCCCCAAAGTATGTACCGACAAACCTAACACCTTGCCCGCCACCGGGGCATAGATACGGGTCCGCGCCAGTATGTCTTGCAGCGAGCGCAAACGCTCCTGCTTATCCAGCAACAACTGGTGCACCTGATCCAGCTGATCGGCGGTTTCCGTCTGAAAATTTTTCGTCAGCTGTAAAATCTCCAGCCGGGTTTCCCCCACCTGAATTTCAATCCCGGCAATTTGCGAACTATGTTCGGCAACTTCCCCTTCCAGCTCCGCCTGATCCCTTTCCAACTGGCGAATTTGCGCTTTATTGGCATAGCCCTGCTGCATTAGCTTTCGCAGATCCGTCAGCTCTGCCTCATAAGAACGGATCCTTTTGTTTTTGCTGGCAATCAGGCCGTGAAGCCCTTCCACCGAGGCCGTTAGCTGTTTGATTTTATGCTGCAGGATCTCTTCTTCGCCGTTTTTCACACTTAACCGGGTAGCAAAAATATGCTGCTGTCCCTTACGTATTTCTGCGATCCTGGGATCGCCGTCGTGTAAGTTGTCAAAAACAATTTCCGCCAGGTTATCCCGCTCGGCAATCAAACGGGCCTGCTGGGCGCCCAGGGTCAGCAACTCCCCTTCCAGCAACTGCAGCTGCACCTTGATCTGGGTATCGTCCAACTCCAGCAGTAACTGAGACGCTTGCACAAACTCCCCTTCGCGGGCATAAATCTTTTTCACTATGCCGCCTTCAAGATGCTGCACCTGCTTTTTAAAAGACTCTACCGTCACCGTTGCCGGTGCAATCACCGCACTGTCGAGGGGAGCCAAAGCAGACCAGCTGCCAAAACCGGCAAAGATCACTGCAATAAAAGCGTACCCCAGTTTATGGTACCTGGTCGCATCAACATTCAGTTCATGCCCCTTGCCCCCGGTCGGGGACACGGGAGTAGATTTAACTAAGTTTTTCAGATAAGAGATTAGTTTCATTGGACTTTATATCGCCTTATTGATCTTGGCCGAAACCGGGGCGGCGGGCGCGGGGCTCGACGGCGCAGCCGGTGTTTTCGCAGGCATAGGCACAGAGTTTAATTTTGCCAGCACCTGCTCCCTTGGCCCCCCGAGTGAAATCACCCCGGCATTCATCACGAATAAAGTATCCACACAGGTAAACACATGCTTGCGGTGGGAAATAATAATCACTGTGGTTTTATTGGCTTTTAAGACCTGGATGGCTTTTTCCAGGGCGACTTCCCCCTGTTCATCCAAACTGGCATTCGGTTCGTCCAGCACCACCAGTTTCGGCTGCCCATAAAGGGCCCGGGCCAGGCCGATACGCTGTCTTTGCCCCCCGGAGAGGAAGCTGCCGCCGCTGCCGATTTGAGTATCATAGCCCTGGGGCAGGCGCAGGATCATGTCATGCACCCCCGCCTGCCGGGCAGCCAGATGAACAGCCTCGGCATCCACCCGGTTAAAGCGGGCAATGTTCTCGGCAATGGTACCTTCAAATAACTCAACATCCTGGGGCAGATAACCGATATACTGACCGAGCTCATCCGCCGGCCTTAAAAAAATATCGGCGCCGTCTAACCTGACCTTGCCGTTAGAGGCCGGCCATATGCCGAGCAATACCCGCGCCAGGGTCGATTTACCGGCGGCGCTCGGCCCGATAAGGCCCAAGATCTCCCCCGGCCTGAGGCTAAAGTTTAATCCCTTTAAAATCGGCGCCTTGCTCCCGGGGGCTGCCACCACCAGGCGCTCAACCGTTATCCGGCCTTCAGGCACAGGCAAAGGGGTTTTTTCCGCTTCCAACGGCAGCTCATGCAGTAATTGGTTCAAGCGCTGATATTGGTTGCGGGCATTGATAAATTGCTTCCAGGTATTGATCAACTGATCGATAGGTGCCAGCGCCCTGCCCAGCAGCAGCGAGCCGCCGATCATCAAACCCGGGGTCATCTCCTGCTGGATCACCAGCAAGGCGCCGGCGCCTAAAATCGCCGATTGCAGGATAAAACGCACGGTTTTGGAGAGGGAAACAAACAGCGCCGAACGCCTGCCGTTGATATCCTGGTAATACAAGGCTTTGCTGGCATACAGCTGCCAGCGGCGGCGGATATTTGTCAGCATGCCCATGGCCTGGACCACTTCGGCATTACGCAAACTGGACATGGTATAGTTCACCGCCTGGGCATTATGATGACTCGCCTCAAGCTGCACGCCTTTATTGAAATGCTCGTTGAGCAGGGCAAAAATAATCATGATCACGGCGGCAAATAACCCTATCCAGCCAAAAACCGGATGGATAAAAAACATCACCGCCAGATAAATCGGTACCCAGGGGGCATCAAAAAAAGAGGTGACCCCGTTGCCGGACAGGAACTGGCGCAAGCCGGTCAGATCCTGCATCGGCTGCAAATGGTTCTGTACCTTGCCGTCGAGCAGCGTTTGCTTGAAGGCGCCGTCAAAAATTCTCTGGTTCAGCAATAAGCCTATTTTCATGCTGACTTTGACCAGGATCACGCTGCGCAGCCAGTCCAGTACCCCCATGCCCGCCAATAAAAACAACATCACCAGGGTCAGCATCAGCAAGGTCGAGCCGCTGCCGCTGGTCACCACCCGGTCATACACCTGCAGCATATAAAATGCCGGCACCAGCATCAAAAGATTAATACCGCAGCTGAACAAACCAATCGCGAGGAAACTTTTTCGGCACTGCCTAAATGCCAGGATTAAATCAGACGGTTGGCGCATAGATACTCCTTTTTTCTATTGCGGTCATGGCTTGAACTGTTGGCTGCTGCTCACACCCGAGAAAAATAAACAGCCCATGCTAGCAGTAATATTTTGAATTACAAATAAAAGAATTATCTCATAATAATTTTTCCGGGGTGGATGCTCAAGAACACAAGTTGATCATGATCAATAAATATTTTGCTCATAAAAAATACACATTTTTTCTCTTGCCAAGAAAAAAATACAGTGCTAAGTTGCTGTCGGCTATGCAGATTATTGGGAAGTTGTCATGATAGCCAAGTTTACCATGATCTCCATATCTGTATACGGCCAAATAAAAACAATTTAATTAAAGGAGTATTAAATGGCAATTGCACAAGGTTTGACCAACGGAGATGATGTCTATGTCTCACAATTAGTGCCTACCGGGAGTGAAACGGCAAATTCCATCAGCGGACTTGGTGGTAATGACCAGCTTCAGGGTAATGGCTATGTAGATTTTATTGACGGCGGCTCAGGCAACGACACCCTCTGGGGCATGGGCAACAACGACACCCTGATCGGCGGTACGGGCAACGACACCCTGTTCGGCGGCAACGGCGATGACCTGCTGTTGGGCGGCGACGGCGCTGACCGTCTTGTCGGCGAAAACGGCAATGACCGCTTATGGGGCGCAACCGGTGACGATGTTTATTATTCGGCAGCGGGTTACAGCGGCTTTGATACCATCAACGATGACAAATCCCCGACAGGCCAAACCGGCTTCGGCGGTGGTAACGACACCCTGGTTATGCAAGACATTACTGCGGCTGAACTGGCCATCTACCGCATTGGCGATGACCTCTATGTGACCTCTAAAGCAGATGCCGCCGACGGTAACATAGACACAGGTGCAATCATCGAAGACTTCTTCCTCGGTGGCAACAATGTGGTTGAGTTTATTGCCGGCTCAGACGGCTTAGGTTACGACACAACCGGTTGGGTATAAAACCGGTCACTCGACTGTTTACCATGTCAGGGGCGCCTATATGGCGCCCTATTAAATATTTTTAGGGAAAGCACCAGACTGAATAAGTAATAGAAAACATTAAACTGCTAACATCCGAACGGTTAAAACAACGTTTCAACGATACCGTTTTCAGTCACCCGGGCCTGTATTTTCTTTTTCGAGGAGTTATTTTCTATCTTGATGTTCTCCCCTAACATGCCATTTTCCAATGCCGTGCCCTTCATGGTGGCAATAAAGTTTCCCTGCTGCGCCCGGATCAACACTTCTTCACCTTTCTTCACCAGATAAACGTTTTTTAACTGCCCGCCGTTAATGAGCTTACCGGCGCGTATCCGCCTGATACTGCGTTTGTTTTCGACTTTTTGCCCGGCGGTAAAAAACTCCCGGTTTAAGCGGCTGATTTCGATATTTTTCAGATATACATCACCACCAGTGATCACCTGATCAACGGCGATGTCGTTTCTCGCATGCCAAACATCCAACCACACTTTAATTTTTGCCTGCGCCCTGATCTGCCATTTAGGGCTGGTACAGGAGATCAGATAATGCACCCGGCCAAGCGGCGGCCGGCTCTGGTTGGCCAAATCAAATTGAACCTGCTGTTCACACACCGGCAGCTGCTTGGCTTTACCCGGTAGCCAGGTATTAATCTCATCCCGGTATTCTGGCCATGCCATTTGCTGTGCATAAGTTTGCAGATCGTTTTTCACTTGCAGCTCAAATTCTCCCGCCCGGACAAAACCCGAGATAAATAAAACCGTTATCAGTAACAAGCCAGGGAAAAAATACTGTTTCCGCATACAAAAGCACCGCTTCCCCTGCGGAAAAACACCTTCCGCTTCCGCTTTCCCTTTTTTGCCAAAAAACAAGTAAATCATTGAAATATAAAACCTTTAATTAGTGGCACAGCTTTTGATACCTAAGTGCAGAGTTATGATAACAGAACCACAGGACTTTTCAGGTAATGGCGATAAATTTTGATAAAGCCTTGGGCATTCATCCCTATGCCTTACAAGCAAGAGTGCAGCGCAGCGAAATACTCGCCAGCAATCTAGCCAATGTTGATACCCCGGGTTATCTGGCCCGGGATTATGACTTTAAAGCCGCCATGGCGGATGTCGAGTCACAGTTTAACAACTCAGGCTCTGGCTTTGTGCCGCAATTGTCCATGGAAGCTCAATATCGCGTGCCCTACCAGCCTGCGCTGGACGGCAATACCGCAGAAATGGGCGTGGAACAAAGCAAATTTAATAACAATGCCATGGATTTTCAGAGCAGCCTTACCTTCCTGAACATGAAAATACAGGGTCTACAAAAAGTAATAGACGGACGCTAATTATGTCATTTAACAACATCTATGAAATTGCCGGCAGTGCCATGCGCAGCCAGACACTGAGGTTAAATACCGTAGCCTCCAACCTGGCCAATGCCGATGCTGCCGCCGGCAGCGAACAGGAGGCCTACCGCGCATTAAAACCGGTATTCTCCTCGATTTACCAAACCAGCCAGGAAGAAATGCAGGTCACCGGCGCCAGCGTACAGATGCTGGGGGTAACCCAGTCGCAGCAAGCCATCGAACGCCGCTACGAGCCTGAAAACAGCCTGGCCAATGAAGAAGGTTATGTCTATTACTCCAATGTCAACGCCGTGGATGAAATGGCGGATATGATGTCGGCTTCGCGCAGTTTCGAAGGTTCGGTGGAAGTGATGCGCCGGGTCAACAGTATGCAGCAAAGTTTGTTGCGCTTAGGAAAAGGATAACAGCATGTCAGCTATTACTAATGACAGTTCCAGCATCAGCAGCAGTGCCTCTGGCCTGACTTCCGGCACCAGCACCAACTCAGCTTTTGGTTTGAAAAATGAATTCCTGGAAATGATGGTCGCCCAGATACAAAACCAGGATCCGCTCAACCCCCTCGACGGCACCGAATATGTCAGCCAGCTGGCAGAATTCTCCATGGTGGAAGGCATAGAATACCTGCGCAGCGGTCAGACGGAACAGGCAGACTTAATGTACACCCAGCAGGTACTGCAAAGTACTTCGCTGATCGGCAAAGACGTCCTGGTACCGGCTTCATCGCTTGCGGCCCAGCAGGGGGAAAAACCCCAGGGTGTGATCAAGCTTGACGGCAGCGCCGATAAGGTCGTGTTAAAAATCAAAGACTTAAACGGCCAGGTGATCCAGGAGCAAGACTGGCAGTATGTCAGCCAGGATGAAATCGCCTTTGAACTCGACGAGCTCGATGAAAACTCCTACCTGTTTGAAGTTGAAGTACACAACGGGGAAAACATCAGCAGCCAGACCCCCTGGCTACACCGCAACGTGGAAAAAGTCAGCCTGCCGTCCAGCGGCGGCGATATCCAGCTTGCACTTACCGGAATGGGGAGTGTTTCCCTGTTCTCTGTCTCAGAATTTAGCCAGAATAACAGTTAAGGAACCGCCATGTCTTTTAGTATAGGTTTATCAGGACTTCGCTCCACCAACGAACAGCTGAACGTGATTTCACAAAATATCGCCAACGTGGATACTTCCGGATTTAAATCTGGCCGGGCGGAATTCTCCGCTATCTACAGCGGCGGTTTACCCGGCGGTGTTGAGGTGGCAGATGTTTCCAGCAACTTTGACCGCGACGGCTCAGTGATCAATACCGGCCGCTCTATGGATATGGCCATCAGCGGCCGCGGCTTCTTTGTGCTAAACAACAACGGTGAAACCGCCTATACCCGTGCCGGTACTTTTAACCGCGATGCCAGCAACTATATTGTCAGCAACAGCGGCGCCAAATTGCAGGGTTACCCGGTGGACAGCAGCGGTGCTTTACTTGAGGGTGTGGTTACGGATCTACAGGTAGCAACCGGCACATTACAGGCCAGCGAATCCAGCATAGTAAACTTTGCCGCCAACCTAAAAGCCGATTCGGCGATACCGGTAACCGCCTGGAACCCGGCCAGCATCCAACCGGATATGTACAACTACTCCCAGTCCAGCACGGTTTATGATTCCTTGGGTACAGAGCACGTTCTGACCCAGTACTTTGTTAAAACCGGTACCAGTACCTGGGATGCCCATTATTTTGTCGACGGCGCAGCGGCTGGCACCACGCCAACCCAGGCATTAACTTTTGATGCCAGCGGCAACCTGCTGACTCCGGCGGCTGCAGTAAACCTTACCCATAATGTCACCAACGGCGCCAATAACCTGGCCATTGATCTTTCCCTGACAGATATGAGCCAGAACAACGCCGATTTCAGCTTAAGCCGTAACGAAACCGACGGCTACGGCGCAGGTGAACTGAAAAATATCCGGGTAGACGACGACGGTTCGGTTTATGGCGTCTACACCAACGGTCAGGACAAATTACAGGGCAAAGTCATCCTGGCAGATTTTGCCAACCCGGACGGCCTGAGCCAGGGAGATAACACTACCTGGACCCAAACCTTTGCTTCCGGCGCACCTATGCTGGGTGTGCCCGACAGCGGCACCCTGGGCAGCCTGAGCTCGGGTGCCTATGAAGGTTCCAATGTCGATTTAACCGGCGAGCTGGTGAACCTAATGACCGCCCAGCGCAACTATCAGGCCAATGCCAAGACCATAAGCGCCGCCGAACAGATGACACAAGTGCTGTTCAGCTCGTTCTAAACAAGCAAATAAACAAAGCAGGATAAGCATGATGAACGTAAGCAGGGCCAACGCGCTCACACCCGGTTCAGCATCAGCGCAACAGATGACGCAAGTGCTGTTCAGCTCGTTTTAATTAAGCAGACAACCAATATAAGCCGAGACTGAATTATGGAACTCTTATATACCGCGCTTTCCGGAGCGAAACAGGCACAAACCTCAATGACAATACGCGCCAATAACCTGGCCAATGTCAATACCACAGGTTTCCGTGCCGATCTTGAGCGCACCGCCGCCTACCAGGTCGACGGTTATGGTTTTAACACCCGGTATATGAGCCAGTCGGAGCAGGCGGGCACCAACTTTACCAGCGGCCAGCTACAGGAAACCGGCCGCACTTTAGATGTCGCCATCCAGGGTGAAGGTTACCTGGCAGTGCAAGCGCCATCAGGCCAGGAAGCCTATACCCGGGCGGGTAATATCATGGTCGACGGCGACGGCCAGGCGTTTATCAACGGCAACCCGGTACTCGCCGACGGCGGCCAGCTGATACTGCCGGAATACCAGCAGATCACCATAGGCAAAGACGGCACCGTCAGCGTCATCCCCTTAGGGGGCGGCGCACAAATCGAAGCGGGACAGATCACTTTGGTAAAACCGGACAATACCGCCATGACCAAAGGCCAGGACGGCTTGCTGTACCTGAAAAACGGCGCCCAGGCCCCGGTCAGCGATGAAGTCGAGCTGGTCTCCGGCTTTTTGGAAAGCTCAAACGTCAACGCCGTCACCGAGCTGGTGTCATCCATGGCGGTCAACCGCCAGTTTGAATTGCAAATCAAGATGATGAAAACAGCAGATACACTGGCCCAAAGCGGCAACAAACTTATCAGCGGCTCGTAACGCTTAGCATTAAGAATTAAGGAATCATTATGAACTCAGCATTATGGGTCAGCAAAACCGGTTTAGCGGCACAAGATGCCAAGATGACCTCTATCTCCAACAACCTGGCCAACGTTAATACCACAGGTTTTAAACGTGACCGGGTCGCTTTCTCTGATTTGTTTTATGACATCCAGCGCCAGCCGGGCGCCCAGGCAGATCAGCAAAATGAAGTCCCCACCGGCATCCAGGTGGGTAACGGTGTCCGTATCCTGGGCACGCAAAAGGTATTCACCTCAGGCACCTTTTCCAATACCGGGCAAGAGTTGGATATGGCCATCGTCGGCAAAGGTTTCTTCCAGGTAGAGCAATTAACCGGTGAAATTGCCTACACCCGCAACGGCCAGTTTAATTTAAATTCAGACGGCGAAATCGTCAACGGCGACGGTTTGCCGCTGGTACCCAATATCCAAATTCCGGAGAATACGGTCAGCATTACCGTCGGCAGCGATGGTATCGTCAGCGCCCTGCAGGCAGGAGAGGTCAACCCGCAGGAAATCGGCCAAATTACCTTAGTGAATTTCGCCAATCCCGCCGGGATGGAAGCCATCGGCAGCAATTTATATGTCGCCACCGGCTCTACCGGTGAGCCGATTGAAGGGGTGGCAGGAGAAGACTCCCTCGGCCAGCTGAAACAGGGGACTTTGGAAGGCTCAAACGTCAGTGTGGTAGAAGAAATGGTCGATATGATCTCCACCCAACGTGCCTATGAAATGAATGCCAAGGTGGTCTCCGCTTCGGATCAGATGCTGAAATTCATCAGCCAGGCGTTATAGAAGGAGCTTTTGATGCTGGCTAAACGCTTCACTTTCATCCTTGGGGTACTTTTTCTGTCCGGCTGCGCCACAAGCTATCACCCGGCACAGCCACAACCCGGGGAAAGGCAATGGCAACCGACGGTAACCAAAGCACTACCCGCTACGGCGCCTAAGGCAAAAGACGGCAGTTTATTGCAAAATGCCCGCCTGCTGAATATGTTTCAGGACAGGCGCGCCTACGGTGTCGGCGACATCCTGACCGTGATGTTAGATGAAGAAACCCAATCCAGTAAAAAGGCCGATACCGATATAGGTAAAAGCAGCGATACCAGCGGCACCTACAGCGCCGTGTTCCCCAACACCAATGAAAGCGGCAGTTTTGGCTTTGGCAGCAACCGCAGCTTTAACGGCAGCTCCAGCGCCAGCCAGCAAAATACCCTGACCGGCGCCATTACCGTGACCATCGCCGAGGTATTGGACACAGGCGCTTTGCGCATCAACGGCGAAAAATGGATCAAGCTCAACCAGGGAGATGAGTATATCCGCCTGACCGGCCTTATCCGGGTAGAAGACGTTGACCGTGCCAACCGCATCAGTTCACAGCGCATCGCCGATGCCCGCATCACCTATGCCGGACGCGGCGCCCTGGCGGAAGCCAACCAACAGGGCTGGCTGTCGCGTTTCTTCAACAGCGGCTGGTTCCCTTTTTAGGCTTGATAAGTGAAAATTAACATGAAAAAAATATGCGCTTTTCTCCTGCTCTTCTCCGGGTTATTGCTGCTGTCGCAAGTAAAAGTGGCCCACGCCAAACCGGCAAGGATGTTGCTGGATATCACCGACATCCAGGGGTTAAGAAAAAACCAGCTGGTGGGATACGGCCTGGTGGTGGGTCTGGACGGCACCGGCGATAAAAACCAGGTAAGATTTACCAGCCAGTCCATGGTCAACATGCTGCAGCAGTTCGGCGTGACATTGGACGACAGAACCAACCCGAAACTGAAAAATGTCGCCGCGGTCACCGTGACCGCAGATATTATGCCCCAGGCGGGTAAAGGCCAGCTGGTTAATGTCACCGTCTCTTCTATCGGCGATGCCAAAAGCCTGCGCGGCGGCACCTTGCTGTTAACGCCGTTAAAAGGCATCGACGGGCAAATTTATGCGACTGCCCAGGGCAACCTGGTGGTCGGCGGTATCAAGGCACAGGGCACTTCCGGCTCTTCTATTACCGTTAATACCCCGACGACCGGCACCATTCCCAACGGCGCCATTGTCGAACAGGAAATCGGCTCCGATTTTATCGAGCAAAAGGATGTGATCCTGAATTTAAAGCGGCCAAACTTTAAAACCGCCCGCAATATCGAAGTGGCCATCAATGACCTTTTCGGCCCGGATGTTGCCCGCGCCCAGGGCCAGCACAGGGTGGCGGTAGCCGCACCGACAAATGCCAGACAAAGGGTCACCTTTATGTCCATGCTTGAAGAAATCGAAGTAGAGCTAGGCCGCACTAAACAAAGGGTAGTGTTTAACAGCCGCACCGGTACCGTAGTCATGGGGGCCAATGTCAAAGTCAGAAAAGCCGCCGTCAGCCACGGCAATTTAACCGTGACTATCGTTGAGAGCAGCAATGTCAGCCAGCCCAACGCGTTTGGCCAGGGCAATACCGTGACCACGCCGGAATCCTCGATTTACATCGAAAAAGGGGAAAACCCTATGTTTGTCTGGCCAGAAGGCACCTCGCTTGATGTTATTGTCAAAGCTATCAACAGTTTAGGTGCTGCGCCGGATGACCTGATGTCCATTTTACAATCCCTGCATGAAGCAGGCTCTCTGGAAGCAGAGTTAGTGGTGATTTAATGACTAAAATAACCGACGCCGGGATCTACCTGGATCCCAAGGCAATCAACAGTATCAAGGAAAACACCAACAAAGCCGAAGGCTTAGAGCAGGCGGCGGATCAATTCGAAACCCTGTTCCTGCAAATGGTGTTAAAAAGCATGCGCGATGCCAGCGATGCCCTCAGCGATGAGGACTCTCTGGTATCAAGCAAACAGGAACGCATGTACCGGGATATGTACGACGGCCAGCTGACCATGGCGATGATCAATAAAGGTTCAATCGGTATCGCCGACGCCATGGTGAAACAGCTGTCTCCGGCAGAAAAGGCCGGGGAAGCAAACCCGGTTGCGACGCCGGAGAAAAATAAAAGCGACGACCAATTAAAGTCTGCCGCCAATACGGTCGCTAATCAGGAAGTAAGCCATGACGCATTTCGTCAACCGCTATTGCAAGTAAATACCATGAACAAGATTAATAAATCCGGAGCCTCATAAGCTATGAGTATGTTGAGTAATGGTTTATCAGGGTTAACCGCCTCACAAATCGCCTTAAATGTTGTCAGTAATAACATCGCCAACAGCAATGTTGCCGGATATACCCGACAGCAAACCGTGAACAGCGCACTGATCAGCAACAGCAATAATTCCCTGTCCAGCGGCTCCGGGGTAGAAGTTTCTGCCATCAACCGCATTACCGACGACTACCTCAACAATAACTTATGGCGCAGCAACTCCAGTTACGGCTTTAACCAGGCCTACAGCGATTATCTCGGCGTAGCCGAACAGCTGCTGGCCAACGAAAACCTCAGCCTGTCGGTCGGCATGGACGATTTATTCAATGCCTTTAATTCCGCTTCCACCGAACCCAGCAGTATCGCGCCGCGGCAATTGATCATTTCTTCTGCCGAAGCACTCACGCAAAAATTTAATTCCCTGGCGGCCAACCTGGATATCCAGCGGGTGCAAATTGAAGAGCAGGCGGACGGCATGTTGGAGATGGCCAACAGTTTGTTTGCCGAGGTCGCGACCCTGAACCAGGAAATTGTCGACGGCACCGCCCAGGGGGCCAATATTTCTGCGCTGCTCGACCAGAGAGATGAAACCGTCAATTCCCTGTCCAAGTTAATGGATGTCGAAGTGGCACGTATGGATAACGGCTCCTACACCCTGTCCATGACCGGCGGCCAGCCGCTGGTATTGGGGTCAAGCGCCGCCAGCCTAACCCGGGTCGGCAACGACTACCAGGTCAACCTGGCGGGACAGCCCTTTTCTTTCAGCGGCGATATCGGCGGGCAACTCGGCGGTATCCTGTCTTATGAAACTAATATTCTCGACACCACGGAAGCCAGTTTGAACCAGCTGGCGCAGGATCTGGCGGACGATGTCAATAACCAGCTGGCCTTAGGGCAGGATATCAATACCATAGCCGGCGCAGGCGCGCCACTGTTTGACTATAACCCGTTAGATCCCGCCGGCAGCCTCAGTATCTCCGCCGGCTTTGAACCGGAAGATCTCGCCCTGGGCGCAATAGGGGCAGGCCCGGGGGATAACAGCAACTTATCCCAGATCATCGCCCTTAAAGACGGCCATTACGATAGCTATAACTCCCTGGTAGGCACTTTGGCAATCCAAAGCGGCCAGGCCGGGGCTGAAGCCCAGGCCAGCAAAAGCATCGCCGACGATGCCCTGGCACAAAGGGACAGCGTCAGCGCCGTCAACCTCGATGAAGAGGCAATGTCGCTGATCCAGTACCAGCAATCCTACCAGGCCAATGCCAAGGTGGTCAGCGCCTCGCAGCAATTATTCAATACCTTGCTGTCGATGTTTTAGCCTGGCACATGGCAATGAAAGCATTTTTTAATTTTTTAGCGAACAACAGTATTAAGGAAACATCATGAGAGTCAGCACAGGTCAGTTACAACAACTTATGATGAACGGCTTCCAGCGGGGAGCGGTAGACTTTGCCAACATCAGCCAGCAAATGGCCACCGGTAAAAAAATCCTTAAACCCTCCGACGACGCCCTGGGTACGGTACAGCTGATGGCGCTGAAAAAAGAACAGGCCAATATCGAGCAGTTCAACAGCAATATCAGCAACGCCCGCCGCCAGCTGGGCAGCGCCGAAACCTATATCTCCAGCATGTCCGATACCCTGCTCAAACTCAGGGATCTTACCCTGGAAGCCGGTAACGGCGCCTATGGTTTATCGGAGCGCCAGGCACTGGCGGCAGAAATGCAGTCCCTTAAGGACGCGTTAATGGACACCGCCAACGCCAAGGGCAGTAACGGAAAATACCTGTTCTCCGGCTCTGAGGTCGAAACCGCACCGATTTCCGGTCCGGTCGCCGGGGCCTATTCCTATGCCGGCGATAACCTGGGGCGCCAGATCAGCGTTTCCTCAGGGGTGCAGGTCACTTCCAACTTCGATGTCGAGAAGGTCTTTTTTAACGGCGGCGATTTTTTCCAGGAGCTGGATGATTTTATCGATGTCCTCAATACCCAGACCGGCAGCGTAGGCAACGATGTCAGCAACATGCTCGACAGCCTGGATACCAGCATCACCGGCAACCTGAAATTATTGACCGAGGTTGGTAGCCGCATCAACAGCCTGGACAAGGTAGAGAACACCAATAACGATATCGAACTCTACGGCCAGACCCTGCAGCTTGAGCTGGAATCCCTGGATTACGGCCAGGCCTCGATGCAACTGACCCAGGCTGAGCTGGCATTGCAGGCCACCCAACAGGTGTATATCAAGGTCAACCAGCTCAACCTGTTTGACCAGCTCTAATTATGAAATTATTACAGCAACTTAACCTGACAGGTACCAAGGAAAGAGCAGGTAGCGGCACGCTGCCGACGGCAAATAATAAAACAGCTGCACTCAACCAGATCAGCAACAAAGACAGCCAGGCCAAGGCGGGAGCCAGATCAACGCTGGCCAAAGTCGATACCAACCGCTTTCAAATGTGGTCCAGCATCGGCCAGTTGCAAAATAAACACAGCCAGGCCCAGGGGGCCGAGCGCAGCCTGACCCAGGTTTACCGGGGACTGCTCAATGTCGGACAGACCAGCAAAACCAATGTTCGCCACCCCCAGCAAACCGCCGATCAAATTCGTCAGCTCGAAGCCAAAGTCAGCCATAACCTCAGCGGCGCTTTACAGCCGAAATTACTCAATGCCCAAGGAGAGCAAAAAGCCTATCAACTGGGTAATATTGACTTTTTAACGCCAAAAGCGGCGGAAACCGTCAACCTGGCGATCCCCGCCGCCGGCAAATCCGTCAGCTTCCATTTGCCTGCTTATGGCCAGCCCCAAGAAATGCTCGACAATATTAACCGGGCACTGTCGCCGTTAAAAATCTCCGCCAACGTCACAAGCGGGCAAAAACTGGTGCTGAGTTTACCAACAGAGCAGCAGCGTATGCTGGAAGAGCCGGTTTTATTTTCCGGTGAAGGCATCCGGATCCCGGCGGGCAACCCGGTGCCGGTAAAATTACAGCCCCAGGGCAGCGACTTAAGCGAACTGGCGAAAATCATAGAGAACGATCAACCGGATGAAATCCTCAGCGCGGTTAAACAGCTCAAAGCCAAGACCAAAAACACCATCGCCCAGGTGCGCCACTTTATCGGGCAACTCAACCAGGACGCCCAAATGTCCATGCCCAATATCGATATCAGCTCGGTAGAGCAGCAAGTCGGCCAGGCTTTGCAACAAGGGGATTTCGGCAGCCGGCTGACCGCCCTGCTGGCCCAGGCCAATGTTTCCCGCGATACCACAGTAGCCCTGCTCAAGAAAAAGAGCTAAGAAGAATTAGCGTAAAAACGTATTCCCGCCGCAAAGCGGCGGAAAGCCTTTCACGGCAGCCAAGCCGGCACCATAAAACCCTGTAAAGCCAATCAAATGCCATTTATTTCCTCCCCCATCCCGTAACTCAGCCGCATAAATGACCGATCTGGAGATAGCTGTTCAATCCCAATAACATCCCGGCTTTAATCATATATTTAACAAAGATAAAAAAAGATCAAAAAAAATTTAAGTATCCACAAAAGCTTGTCGCTTTCTTCTAGTAGCAACCAAGTAGTACATCAACTTGGCTCTGAGTCACTGAATAAGTTAACCCTGGTTAGTTCATTGACGAATGCGCTAGCCGGCAATTATTCCCGGCTCAATTAACCAAAGCACATGTTGTGCTTAAGTAACATTAGGAGAATGCCACATGGCTTTATCAATTCACACTAACTACGCCTCTCTGGTAACACAAAACCAGTTAGGTAAAACCAACAGCATGTTATCTACCGCTATGGAGCGTTTAGGTACTGGTCTGCGCATTAACTCAGCAGCAGATGACGCTGCCGGCCTGCAAATCGCGGTACGTTTACAGTCTCAGTCTAACGGTCAGCAAGTTGCTATGCGTAATGCACAAGATGCGATTTCTATGTTGCAAACCGGTGAAGGCGCGTTTGACGAAATCACCAACATCACGCACCGTATGAAAGATCTTGCCACGCAAGCATCTAACAGCACTAACGGCGATACTGAGCGTAAGTCATTAAACGACGAATTCCAGCAGTTAAAAGAAGAGCTGGGTAACATTTTAGGCAACACCGAATACGGTTCTGGCAACAAATTATTTGCCAGCACAGGTACTGCTGCAACTCTTGGTACTGCAGCTGTTGCCGGTGCTCCGGGTACTGCTTCAACCTTAGACTCTGGTGTTGTTACTTTTTCTAACCAGGCAGGTTTCGCAGCGGGCGGAGGTTTGAATTTCCAAATCGGTGCTTCCACATCTGAGCGTATGAACGTTGACGTAGCAGATCTTATCAACGATATCTCAGCCCGTGTTGATACTTTAGGCGCCATCTTCAATGACGAAGACACTATTACCAATGCCGGTAACAACTACGATACCCAAAGTTATGATTCAGCTACCGATACCATCACAGTGGTTGCCGGTACCAGCAACGAAACCATGGCCTTAGCCGCTATGGATAACCTGGATTCTTTATTGGCTGAAGTGGGTGACTTACGTGGTCAGTTCGGTGCGTCAATCAACCGTTTAGATCACACCATCAATAACTTAGGCAACATGAACCAAAACATCGAGTTATCTAAAGGCCGTATCATGGATGCCGACTTTGCTTCTGAGTCTTCAAGCATGACGAAGAACCAAATGTTGATGCAATCTGGTATGTCGGTATTAAGTAATGCCAACCAGATCAGCGGCATGGTAACCAGCTTACTGCGTTAATTTTTTACGCGTCAAGTACCGGCGGTGTTACTCCCAATCAAGCTGCCGGTGCTTTTTTTTATTTTTATTTTTATTTTTATTTTTATTTTTATTTTTATTTTTATTTTTATTTTTAATATGACGTTAATTGCGGATGCTGAAATCACACAGGGTTCGCCGGAGGTTTTATGATAGATGCGGCTTCTTTTGCTTCTCAACTGGTCAGCGCCGAGCGCTCTGGTTTAGATCGGCAATACCAAATACAGCAAACACTTGCCCAGAATAAAATTACCGCCTATCAGTCGCTGGACACTAAAGTCAGTGCCTTTGACAGCATACTAACCACCTTGGCCGACAGCAAAAACCTCAACGCCACCACCACAAGTTTAAGCCAGGACGGATATTTCACCGCCAGCACCAGTGACGGCGCCACCGCCGCCAGCTATACGGTAGAAGTATCCAAGCTTGCCCAGGCCCATAGGGTCGGGCTGGATTTTGCCAGTGAAACCTGGGTAGCGCCGACAAGCGGTAACTTAAATATAGATTTGGCCGGTACCAGCATGGATCTGGATTTAAGTAGCTTACCAGCCGGTGCTACCCTGGTTGAACTGCGCGATGCCATTAACAGCGCCGCCGATAACCCCGGGGTACAGGCGGCCATTATCCGTACCGGCTCCAATGTAAAACTGGTGCTTAACAGCGAACAAACCGGCGCCGCCAATACCATCAACATGACCCTGAGCGGCGGCAGCGGCACCGAATATAGCGAGCTGGATACCGCCATTACCGGCAGAACACAACTCACCGCGGCCCAGGATGCCGAATTTAAATTCAGCGGCATAGATATCGTCTCCAGCACCAATAAAGTTGCAGATGTGGTCGACAATCTCACCTTAGAGCTGACCCAGACCAATGCCGGCAACCCGGTCACCTTAACGGTGAACCGCGACGACGACAGTATCAGCAATAATCTGCAGTCGCTGGTGGATGCCTATAACGGTATTATCGATGAAATCAAAGGCACGACGCTATCGGACGACGACAGTTATGTCGCACTCTCCGGCGACGCTACCGCCCGAACTTTAAGTACCCAGCTCAGAAATGCTTTCTTTGACTTGCCCAGCGGCACTTACTTAAGTGATCTGGGCCTGGAATTTGACCGCTACGGAAAATTATCATTAGATACCAGTGAATTGTCAGATGCCCTGGATGCCGATCCGACCATACTCGATACTATGCTGCTGGCCAGTGACGGTCTGGTAACCCAGTTGGCGGAAAAAATAGCGCCCTACAGCAAGTCCAGCGGTATTTTTGATGACAAGGTCTCAACCTTAAACGATGAAATTGAGCGCATCAATGATAAAACCGAGCAATTAAACTTACGCATGGAAAGCACCTACCAGCGCTACCTGATGCAGTTTACCCGCATGAATGAGCTCGAGTCCCAGATGCAGGCAACTTCCAGTTTATTTAGCGTTAGCACCACCAGCTAACTTTCAGGCTGAAAAGACAGGAATATACTTTCCCGAAATAAGGAAACTAAGGATCCACTATGTACGACTTTAATTCAGGTTTAGATGCCTACCAGGAAACCTCCAACGAAGCCCAGGCGGCAACGGCTGATCCCCATAAATTAGTGGTGATGCTGATTGAAGGTTTTCTCGATGAACTCGAGCGCGCCCAGGGCCATATCCAGGCGCAACGTTTCGAACACAAAGGCCGCTCGATCAGCAAATGCATGGATATACTCGCCGGACTGGATTCCGCCCTGGATATGGAACAAGGCGGCGAAGTGGCGGACAACCTGCACAATCTTTATGAGTTTTGTGCCCTGACCCTGTATAAGGTCAGCATCAGCAACGAAACCGAGCAACTGGCATCGGTCTTCACCGTGATGGAAAATCTCAAACTGGGCTGGCAGCAAATGGGCAGAGACGCCGCTTAACACCACCCCCTGTTTATCACCTAAGGCTGGCAGCATAACGCCAGCCTGATATCAATGCATGAAGAACGAGAAGTAACAAGCAATTTGATGTTGACTCCCTAAATCATCATCTTTTCTTAGCCTCAATAGTTCGGCACCGGAGATTCTCCGGTTTTTTTTTGCCTGAAAATCATCAAGTGACGGCGGCTGACCTCACATATATTAGCTGGCTTTTCCCGGTATCAAACCCGCTTCCGCAAGCGGAAATCCAACTTCCTCCCCACCAGCACACAATACAATAAGCGACTGATTTAAAACGATGTTTTAATTGGCTCATTGCTTGCAATATTGTCAGAACATTTAATCCGGTCGTTATAACTTTGCGTAAAGTCAGGTGTCATGGACAAAAACAAACTTGTTTTATCAATGAGAAAAAATATTACCTTATTAACCAAAGCCATGGTTGTTGCCGCCAATGATTTTCAGATCAACAGGGTGGCTGAGCTCGATCAAAAAGTAACACAATTATTATCCCAGTTAATCGATAAACCCGAACTACGCAACGCGCTGAAAACCGAACTGGATGCCTTATATCAAAGCCACCAAAGATTATTGCAGGACTGCCGCTTAGGCAGAGACGCCATCAGAGAGTCATTGAAATACCTGCAAAAAAATAAGGAAGGTTTACTCGCTTACCAGGAAATGGACGAACAATAATATGCTGCCAATTAACACCCACGCCTCAGCCCGGGATACCGTAAAGTCTGATGATATCAGCGCAAACAGCCGCCAGGGCAACGAAGCGGCCACAGATGAAAGCTATCAGGATATCTTATCGTCCCTGAAGCAGGAACAAACCTCTGCTCCTTCCGAAGAAAAAAGCGAACAAAACCAGCAGGCAAGACTGGCGGACAGCGACACTTCTCAAGCCCAAACGGCATCAGAAACCGCTGACGGCAATATCCTGGAGCCGCAAACAGTCATACCGCAACCGGCTTTATCGGCGGATAAAACACAGCAGCAGGTATCGGTTAAAACAGCAGATAACCAGCTTACTGATGAAGAAGCTGCCCGCCGGGCAGTCGCCCACACCAACACCGTTGAGCTTACAGGTCTTGATGCCGATATCAGTACCTTAGCCGACAGTGAAGTAAAAACCGGGCAAACACAGCAGCAACTGCAAACATCCCAGGCGCAGCTAACGGCAGAGAACAAGCTGTCAGCTGCTTCGGCAAAAGTTGAAACGCAAACAATGCCTGAAGCGGCCACAGGCCAACTAAGTCAAAATCTTGCACAGGCAGCAACCGGGGATGCAACGGCAGCCGCCCTGACCGGTACCGGAAAACAGGCGGAACAGGCCAGCCAGGCCTCAAGCCAGGCGGTATCTTTGATCTACCGCCAGCAGGAGCTGCACAGCACAGGCAAGCTTTCGAGTGATCAGATGCAACTAATGACAGAGCAAAGTGGCATGCTGGGCAATAAAGGTTTGGCCAATAGCACTTCTATGCTCAACAAATTAGACGGTGTGCCGAGCTCTGTGCTTCAGGGGCAAGCCATAGCTGATAACAGGGGCATGGCAGAATTTTCTACCGCCACATCCCGGGTTGAAGGGCTGGCATCCACATCAGGGCAACCCCAGACGTACACACTCGCGACGGACACTACCCTGGCGGAGCGTTCGCAAACGGCTAACGGCAAATATGAGTGGTCCATGCTCAAGCTCGACAGCCAGAAGCAAAACTGGTCGAGACAACTGTTTAATACTTTGCAGGACCGCATAGAAATGCAGGCCAACCAGCAAATCAAGCAGGCGAAAATACGCCTGGATCCGCCTGAACTTGGCCGGCTGGAACTGATGGTGCGCATCGAGGGCGACCGCATGTCGGTCAGTGTTAATGCCTCAAACGCTGCGGTCAGGGAGGCACTGCAGGAAACCAATGACAGGTTGCGCCAGGAGCTGGAAAACCAGTTCGGCTCCTCGGTAGATGTCAACGTCGGCTCAGATTCTTCCGATCAGGCATTTAAGAATGAAGAGGAAATGGTCGCTGTGACTAATGTTGAAGCCACTGAAATAAATCAAAGCTCAGTTCCTTTAACTACAGGCTGGCTCAATGCCCTTGCCTAAGCGCCTGAGCCAAAGCCTAAACCAGTGCCGAATAAAGAGCCAAAGCGGAGTAGTAATAAGTTGAAATCTAAGATACAGGGTAAAACCCAGGTTATTGTCATCACCATATTAGCCACCTTGATCATTGTCGCCGGACTCAGTTATGCAGGCGTAAATTTCGGCGGCGATATTTTAAAAAGCTTTAATCAGCAACCCACCGACGAACAAAACCGCCCCCTTTATTATCCGCTGGAAAAGCTGGTGATCAGTGTCGAAAGCGACAAGGTGATTTATTACATGATGATGGAAGTGAGCCTGGAAACCCACGACGAGCCGTCATTATCGCAAATCCGCCATTTTCTGCCGGTGATCCGCAACCATTTTGTTAAAGATTTAAGCCAGCGTAATTTCCAGTCCATGCGCGGCTATCTCAAAGACTTAGCCAGTTTGCAGCAGGAGTTGCACCAGTCCCTGAAGCTGGTGCTGGAAAAATATCAGATCCCGGATGTCGTTGACGACGTCTTGATCACTAAGTTAGTGATCCAGTAGCAATAGTAGGAGTTACGTGTGAATCAGAGCCTTGCCTGGAAAGAAAACAGTGAAGATCTGACCTTGCCCGGTCAGGAAGAAGAGCAGCTGCTGATCAAATACCTGTACCTGGTGAAAAGGGCTGTCAGCCACTTGCGCAGCCAGGTCAGTACCTTGCAGTCGTACGAAGATCTGATCCAAATCGGCACCATGGGCTTGCTCGAAGCTATCCGCCGCTATGGCAGCGAACCCGACGATGTCTTTGAAGGTTATGCCTTTAAACGCATCCGCGGCGCCATTCTCGATGAATTACGCCGTCAGGACTGGCGTCCGCGCCAGGCCAGGCAACAGGCACACAAACTTAACCGCGCCCGGCGCAACCTGCTCAAAGAGCTGGGACGCGAGCCGAGCGAAGAAGAACTGGCCGCCAGCCTCGACGTGGATGTCAAACAAATACAGGCGATGGAATTTGATAATGTCGCCGAAGAAATGCACAGCCTGGACGAGCTGCTGCAGGTAGACAGCAATGTTTTATCTTACGATTGCACGACCGACAACGGCGAAATGAAACAGGCGCTGGCACAAACCCTGGCGCTGCTGGATAAAAGAGAGCAACTGTTACTCACCTTATATTACCAATATGAACTCAACATGAAAGAAATCGCCCTGACCTTAAAAATCACCGAATCCCGGGTTTGCCAGTTGCATAAACTGGCGATTAAACATCTTCACACTCTGCTGGCACAGCAGCTCTAAGGACACACTTATGCAAAAATTACTTGGCCTGGGGATCATCATCATATGCGTATTCGGCGGCTTCGTTTTAGCCAGCGGCCGTTTGATCGCCCTGTGGCAACCGGCAGAGCTGATCATTATTTTCGGCGCCGGCATGGGCGCCATGGTGCTGGCCCATCCGAAAACGGTATTGATCGATTTAAAAAACCAGCTGGCGGATCTGTTCGGTAAAAAAACCGACCGCAACGCCACCATGAAAGAGCTGCTCAGTGTGATGCATGCCCTGCTGGAGATGGTACGCAAACAGGGCATGAAGGCAATCGATGAACATGTCGAGTCCTGGCAGCAAAGCTCTTTTTTCCTGCAATACCCTAAAGTGCATTCAGACCCGGTACTGATCCAATTTATTACCGATAACTTCCGTATGTTGTCTATGGGCAAGATCACCGCCCATGAACTGGAAAACATTTTGGAGCAGGAAATTATCGCCCTGGAAGAAGACCTGTTAAAACCCTCGGAAGCCATGCACACCACAGGGGAAGCCATGCCCGGTTTTGGTATTCTCGCAGCCGTCATGGGCATTATCATCACCATGTCGAAACTTGACGGCCCGTTAATGGCCATAGGCCTGCATGTCGGCGCCGCCCTGGTGGGCACCTTTATCGGTATCTTTATGTGTTATTGCCTGTTCGAGCCGCTAAGCAATGCCCTGGCCACTAAGGTCAGCCATAAGATCAAGCTGCTGGAATGCGTTAAATCCATCATGGTGTCCCATGTCAGCGGCAAATCGCCGATCCTGGCGGTAGACGCCGGGCGTAAACTTATCGACCGCGAAGCCAAACCCAGCTTTATTGAGATGGAAAAGTGGCTGACCGATAAGGCCGCCTGATGTCAGAAACTATCATTATCAAACGCCAAAACCGGCGTAAACAAAAGAAAGAAGCCGGCGGCGCCTGGAAAGTCGCCTTTGCCGATTTTACTTTGGCGATGATGGCGCTGTTTATGGTGCTGTGGATCCTCGCCGCCTCCAATATCGACGAAAGAACCGAGTTTACCGAACGCCTGCGCACCTACTCGGTGTTCGACGGCAAAAACAACCCGTTTGACTTGAGCAACAGCCCGCACCCGATCGATTTCGGCGAAGATTTTTCCGTGCTCGACACCAACAACCGTCTCGATCCCGATGCCATCCGCAAGTCGCAAAAAACCGCGCGCTCCCTCAACCAGAAAACCGCCAACGAAGAAGGCGACAATGGTTACGGCAACTTACCGGAAATGAATTCCCTGTTTAAGGGCAAGGTCAATAACCCGGATCAACTGGCGCTGCTGGCCTCCGAGCTCGAAGCCATCGCCGACAGCATAAGCGCAGTGGACAATATCGAAGTAGAAGTCGTGCCCCAGGGCCTGCGTATTTTGCTGCGCGATGACGACGACAATAAAATGTTTACACGCGGCAGCGCCATGATGACACCGTTTTTCCAGGATGTGTTACGCTCACTGGCCCCAATATTTGCCCAGATAGACAACCGGGTGATGATTTCCGGCCATACCGATTCCGCCCAGTTCCATAACGCCGCCTTCACCAACTGGGAATTATCGAGCCAGCGGGCATTACAGGCCAGACAAATGCTGGAAATCGGCGGTATGCCCAAACAAAGGGTCGCCCAGGTGGTGGCCATGTCGGATACTATGCTGATTGACAAGGCGCAGCCGAAATCCAGCATCAACCGCAGAATTGAGTTATTATTGCTGACCGAACAGGCAGAGCAGGCGCTGAGCCTGCTGTTTAACCAGGCACCGGCTGACGCCGACACCCAGGCCCCGGATGCAGCCTCAGGCAATGTCATCAACAATGCCTTCGAAGATGCCAGGGCAAACCGGCCGGTATTACGTTCACAAATTTTACTGGATGAGACAAGTAACTGATATGGATATTGGTAAAGACATCAACCGCAAATATTATCGCTGGCATTTCCAGTCGGGTGAAGTGCCGCTGGTATACCAGACCTCGGGCGTCCCGGTAAAAATATACCGGCGTATCCTGTTCTTCGATATTTTCCAGGCACAGGCCATTATCAAAGACATCAGTATCGGCGGTGTCGGCTTTATTACCCAGCACGAACTGGATGCTTCACTGATCATGCAGCTGCCCAACGGCCTGAAAATTTCCTGCAAGAAAGAGCATTACTTTCAGGTGAACGACAAGCTGAATTTCTACGGCGCCAGCTGGAGCGAAAAGGAATATAAAAAAGTGATGCCGCTGCTAAAATCTTACAGCAAGGTGGCCTACCGCGCCCGCGACGAAGAAAAGGGACAAAATAAAGTCACTGAACTGCATAAGAAAACAGAACAAAGCACAGAAAAAGAGTCGGTTTAACGCTAGCCCCTTATTTTTAGGGAGTTGCTAATAATAAGGAACGGCTATCCGGGCTTGGTTCACAATAGCGCCCATTAAAAATGGGCATAGGCGCTATCAAGCTTAATGAGCAAAACGACTTTGGTTAATCAGACAGGGTTACGCCCTGCGGTGAAAAACGGTATACCGTCATGCCTTCAGACACGGAAGCCGGATCAAACCTGGTTTGATTCTCTTGTGCCCTGTGCGCCAGATATTCCCTGGTTTGTGCTACATCCAGCTTACGTTCCGACAAAGTACCTGTGGCGTAGGCCGTTTTCCCGACAGCACTCATCGGAAACACCATTTTCCCGTCCGGCACTTTAATGGTTAAGGTTTGATACTTTTTATCTGTCGCCAGATCCATCCAGCAACCGCGTTTTTTACATACTTTAACTACTTTACCTGAAATCGTGCTTGCTTCGTTTTGATACTTTTCCGGACTTGCCAATAAAGTGGAAACCTCCACCAGCTTGTCCATGTCGGCTCCGCTGCCGAATGTCGCCTCCCCGGCCTGTCCCTGCCAGCTTGCCAACAACATAAGCAGGACAAGACGCTTTTTAAACGCAAATAATTTCAATGTTAAATTCCTTATTAAAATGACCATCACCTACTTCACCCGCAAAGCCCGACAACCACAAAATTCTAACGGCACCGGCAAAGCTCCTCATATACGCATTCTATTTACACAGCCGATAAAACTTATAACAAAATACAATTGCTGATTTCAATAGCCTGATATTTATTTAACCTGGACTCGGGATAATGAGCGCTTGATGTTTTAGCAAAATCAACAACTTGCTTGTAAACACTGAAATTTCAACAACGCTGATATTGCTATTGGCTCAATCAATGTTTCAATTTTTCGATTATCAAGGCAAAACCTTTATCAATAGCGCGCTATTGATAAAGGTTTTAACGCAGAGAATCGGAAAAAGGGGAACATTGAGCAAGTGCTGCTTATCCCGAGTTCAGGTTATTTATGCTGTAAACGCACAAACCCGGCAATAAAAGCTTGGCTATGCACAGTTTTTTTACGGCTTAACCATATATAAACAGTTTTCAAGTGTGATTTCTTCGGGGTAATCTGTAAACGCAAAGCCAAACTTTTCATATGCTTTTATCGCTTTTTCATTATCCGCCAGCACAAACAGGGAGCATGCTTTTACCTTCAGCTGCGCAAGACCTGCATCGCAAAGCCGGTGCATCAGCTGTGATGCTATGCCTTGGCCCCGGGACTCAGGGTTGACAATTAACCTGCCCAGGTGGCATTTGCCCAGCCTGAGATAATATTGGCCGAAAGCACAAAATTCATTCTCAGCCGTTACCAGAGAGAATGAATGTAGCTGGTCGAGTTTAAGATCTTCAGTAAACGAAGACAGGTTGTAGGGATACCTGAAATTGGGTCCGGACCACAGATTAAGTTCCTGTTCGCTGGAAAACCAACTCATTATTTTCAGTAAATGTTCTTGCTGAGGTTCAACTAATTTCATAACCATACATCCTATTGAATAATAGGATAATTATACCATTTTACCGGCTTGTAAAATAGCCAAAAACCTCCTTTAACGAAGCGTTTTTTTGCTCGTCAAATGCACGCCCGCCCCAGGCTGTACAGGCGCTTAATTTGCCATATAAAACCTGATGAAATAAGGTAAACAGGTATCTGCCCGGCGTTATTGTTTTTCAGGAACAACCAGCTGCCAAAGACATTGCCATCACAATAGCAAAACAGTCAACCAGATAACCTTGGCCATCTGAAAAGTCACCAAAAGGAATCGCCAGTGAGAACGGAGAAAAATACGGAAACCAGCTGTCACCGCCCACTTCCCTGATACTTTGGCAGGCAAAAACCATTAAAGCCACAAACAAAGCCGTTCGCCGCTTATACCAGGCACCATAGGCGCCATACGCAGGGATTAAGATAAAAACGACCAGATAAGAAAAGATATTAACCAAGGGGTTATTTTCCATACCAGAGAAGGCGACCACACCAATAGCCAACAAGGAAAATATCGCAAGGACAATACTGGCAAGCTTAAACTTCACTTTGACTCCTAAGCCCCTGTTGATCGCCAGACCATTGCCGGGGAGCTATTTCTCCTGATGCCGCTACAGCACATGGCCGCACCGCAAATGTCATCATTTTCATCAGAGGGATACCACCTGGCACCGACCTGTCAAACTGCTACGCCCGTTTAACCTGCTAATGGGGTTATTTTTTCAAAGCGGCCAGGCTGCTTTTATGTGTTTTATTCCAGTCGCTTGCTAAAGCGAAACCCGGCAACGCTTTAATCTTGTTCTCTGTAAATTTGATTAACTCTTCATCTGCAAGCGTAAAATCTACCGGAAATTTACACGGCTGATTTACATACCAGGGTGTATCGGTAAAAATCTCAAACCGGTTATTTTCAGGGTCTCTAAAATAAATAGACCAGGTAGTACCATGGGACACGGTTTGAAATTTCATTTCAGCAATTGCCGCTAAAGATGCATTAAATATTCTCAGCTCAGCAAGGGATTCAACCCGGAAAGAAATATGATCGACCGGACTTTCAAATGTTCGATGTGATGCCACGGGATTTAAAACAATTTGATGATGCTCGTGCGGGCTCCGGCTTAAAAAAACCATACCGTTTTTACCCTCCCCCCTGTCGGTAACAATAAAACCTAAGGTTTGTGTATAGAACTGCTCCATTTGAACAATGTCTTGAACATACAATTCAACATGGCTTAAAAGCATATTGGGAAAATTCATTTAGCTACTACTTCCATTTGTTCGATGATTATACGATGAAATAATGTTTGCGATACCTGTGGCATTGCCGTAATTTTTTATTGATGTTTTTACTTGAAGTGAGGCGTGATAGCAACGCCAGCAACAGACACGCAATTTTGCATTGCTTGCCGGCATTGTTATGTAAGTTGCTTATGCATGATAAAAGAGTCAACAAACCCCAGGCGCCGGTGTTTATAAGCATTGGGGATAGTACCAATAATTTTATAACCTAGCTTCTTCCACAACTGAACCGCAACCTCATTTGAGGAAACAACTGAGTTAAACTGCATTGCCGTATAACCAAGTTCGATTGCCACTTGCTGTGAATGCAAACATAACTTTCGAGCAACACCTTTGCCGCGACTTTTAGCAGCCACCATATAACCGCAGTTAGAGATATGCTTGCCTGGACCAGACGCATTTGGCTTGATGTAATATGAACCGAGTATTAAACCCTTTTCCTTTATTACATAAGATTTTTCCGGAGACAAACACCATAAGTTATACGCAGATTCAAATTCTATATCGGGATCAAATGCATAAGTTTCCTGTGCTTGAACAACTTCCTTAAAAACTGGCCAGAACGCTTCGAAATCACTTCTTGTTGTTTCATTAATTTGCACAAAACCTCCAAAGGTTTTTATCTTTATTTTTATTTCAATAGCTTGAATATCAAAAGCAGTAAAACCCCGGTGGCTGATGACAGACCTTTGAACTTGAATCATAACAGCTATCAATAACAGATTAATTAAAGCCGAAACATTCGCTCACCAAAATGCAGCAGGCTGCCAAAAACTCATGTTGTTAATTTTTGCACTTTCCATTTTACAACCTCTGATAAACGCCTCAACCAAGCCCTGCCTTAACGATCGGCTGAGTTGATTTGTTAGCTATGTTTAATGTCTCGAATATTGCCTTAACGACCACTCCTGGTTCGGTGACTTGAGGAAAATGCCCACTGTTAAAACACTCATATTGCCTTGTTTGCGAAGACATCCTGGCTAGCTCTTTTTGATATTGCAGATGTAGAGCATGTGCTTTTTCAGCTATAAAAGGCATCTTCTTAACGCCGGAAACCACCGCAACCGGTATATCCGGCAATGGCGCTAGTTTTCGTAGCTGGGCTAACGTCCTGGCAATTTCTTCTTCCTCAGAGTATTTATATCTGTCAAAAAATTTTTCGACGGACTTAAGAGAATGATTCAAAAAATTAAAAATGGAGGCTGGTTTAATCGACTCTTGTTCTATTAATTCATCGGGATATGGCGAATCAACCAATACCAGTGCAGCAACCTCGTCCGTATACTTTCGGGCATACAAATTGGCATAGATGCCACCGAGTGAATGACCGACAACAATGAACGGGGGTTTCAATTCAAGCTGATTCAGTAATAAGCGTAAATCCTCAACAACAGCATTACCATCCTGTTCTACGTTCGCTTTTTTAGACTTTCCTATGCCATGGCGGTTATAAAGCACCACCTTATACTGTTCAGAAATTTCGCTATAAACCTTATCCCAGCTACTGAAAGGCATGCGAAAACCATTGAGAAAAACTATGGTTGTATCACCTTCACCAACCAATAAATACTCCAGTTGTTTCATACTTTTATGGCTCGATTACCGCAGAAGGCTAACGCTTGCAACAGAGAGCATAGCGAATCTGTTGGCTGCACATGTTATAACTGTTCGTTAATTTGCTCACAAAGCTTGCAGTAGTCAGTATAAATAGCATCATAACCACCAGAACCGTTTTTTATTATGAACAACCAGAATATTGTTATCTGTTAAACGGATGGTACCGCTAATACTTGTCAATTCAATGACATCATCAAACATAGTTAAATACAGAGACATTCATGCGACTGCTTACAGCTAACGCCAGCATAATATGTAGAGTAAGTTGACACACTTTTTTGTTTTTTCAAAAATGTGACAGTTTACGGAATTGTGATTTATCTTCTTGTTAGCCATCATTGTTAACCCAATCCAATGAAGGATCATAAATAATCACGCAAGGCTTGTCTGAAAATGAATGGCTTACCCGCAGCTCCATATATTCAACCTCTTTACCATCAGTACAGCGAACATATATATTTGCTGAATCAACGACACCAACTAATTGAGATGGATTCTGAGGCATACCTATGTGATCAATTTCACCTGCCCATGTAACATCCAATATTGTTCCTTGGCGATCAAAAGCTTCAACTGAATTGATAAATGCTTTTCTTTTGGATTTGTTAAATAGAGCACACATCAGTACACATCGCTCATGTTTCAATTTTTTTAGCTCTGGATGTATTGGCGCGCCTAAGATTATGCGTTCGTCTGATTTCATTTCATTTTGGATTTTACGCGCTAACTTATAGCTAAAAAAAGCACATAAACCAGATAATATCGCCGCAAGAGCCGCCAAACTAGTAGCTAGCATAGTTGTTACTTGTAACGTTTCTGAACTCATAATACGATACCTCGACTGATGGCTAACGCTTGCAGCAGAGGATTTTATTAACTGTTTAGACGCGAAGCGGCTGACTAATAAATTCCTGCTGGCTGCACTTGCTTATGTGCTTTTGGCCTGAATGTTAGAAATATAAAAAGCATTCTCATGCTTAACTAATGTATAAACAACTTTTTGATTTTGACCAGCTTTGAGAGCATCAACATATACTTTACACTCAGTTTGATTGCAACTCTGCTTTATCGAAGATGAATCCAGCTTTAAATCGGTGAATAAAGAGACAAGTACTTCGCCACCTGTCCCTGCCATTTCTTCACGCTTAGAGGGCAAAAAGTGCTTTAACGCAGCCTTTGAATTCCCAGAATTAATAGAATTTTGGCAGGCCTTTACGACTTTAACAATATCTTGTTGTTCAGCTACAACACTAAACGACAGGGCTATGATAGATAAAAATAATACTCTGTACATCGAGACTCCATTGAAGATAACTTCCGAAGCAACAGAAAATTGCTTCGAGTGATTTTGCTTGTTATATATTTAAAGCATTGCATCTGCATATTTGTTTCGTTGTTTTTTTGTTAACCCTTGCTTTTCAATACGCTCACAGCGTTTAAGCATCAACGATAACGGACTAATTTTTCTAGGGCACTCCCGTGGACTATATTCCCATGACACCTTGCCTCTAGTTGAAGCAAACTTCTTACGATTATTTACCCGTATCTTTTTCCCATTTCTGGCATAAGGCCTCATAGTCATTTCTTTTCATCTATTATCTGACACTAGTTGTGGGTAACTCTGGCATATAACGCTAAAAGCAGCGGTTAGGTACGAATCCGCTGACTTTTCTTGTTAAGCGCTTTAATCAGAAAAACATATTTTATTTTTATCTAAATCTCTAACATACGCGGAAAAACGAGGTCCACGTTGATTTGGCTCGCCTTCACAGGCGCCGCCCAATTCAATAGCTTTCTTATGAAGCCTTTTTACTTCTTCGGCAGTTCCGACGCTAAAACCAACCATAGTACCATTCCCATTTGTTGCTGGATTCTCATCAAAAGGTATGGCTACTGCAAATGCAAAATCCTCACCCAGCCAATACGCCATTCTTTCTGTCGGCACAACTTTGTTAAGCCCAATTTCTTCAAAAAGTGAATCATAGAATTTAGTCGCAGCTTCCATGTTGTTTGTCCCAACAACAAAATAATTCATTTTCATAATTCAATATCTCTTACCGAATAAAAGAGCGATTATATCTTTACCCTCCTGACAGAGTATGTCAGGAAAGTTATGAGAGCTAACATATATTGAATGGCACTATCGCTTAACACTCGAAGCAGCAGTGAATTTACGAATCCGCTGGCTTACTTGTTATATTTTATTAACTTCGCTGCTGTGCAACAAAAGCTGCGTATTCTGATCTAGCTTTGCTATCTGGTTTAACATTTTTAGATTCACACCAAGCTAGCAGTTCGCTAATTTTAATTGATATTTTCTTCACTTGCTGACCATTTGCTCTGAACTCACTTATGGCCTTTTCAGCATTTCGACGCCACTCTTCATAAGTATCATCAAGTGTGGATGGATCGTCTACGACTTCCTTTAAACGATACCACTCATCAGGTTGAAACCATGCGAAGGAATAAACTACTTTTTGTTCACCCATGCTTGAGTTCTCCGTGAAATATAACGCCGCCATAATTTTCTGCCTGAAGCGCAGCGTAAGGCGGTAAAATTGATGGCTTTGTTAAGTGGTTTTGCCTGTGAGCATTGAATAAATTAAAAATGCCATCCATGCAAAGCTAATTACCCTTGAAGAAGTACTATAACCAGAACGGAGTAATAACCAAGCAAAAATATATGGAAAAATTAATGTTCCTATACCCAATAAGATGCCTACATTTCTTTGTGAGCCATCGTCATTTTGTTGTGCCGTAGGCGCTTGTTGGTTTTTATTACCAAAGAACGTTGCAGACTGAGAAATTCCAGTGCCTCTTATATTCGCCGTAGTTTTAACTCCTTTTGAGCCAAAGTTCATCGTTAAGCCTTTGCCGCCTACAGAAAGGCTTGATATGCCCTTTTTTCCTAAATTGAGTTTTACACCTTTTCCCAATTTAATACTTCTTTTCTTTTTAAACATAACCTAGTACTCCATTACCTGATAACCACTTAACGCAAAGCACAATAGCTTATGGAATCCGATTGACGCGCCTTATAGTTTGACCGTTTCATTTATTTATAGATTTACCTTTTCCTTAAATGGGTGGAACATGCTTCTGTTGGCTACGAATAGTGAGGCGCGAACAGACTATGTTCATAACAAGACGTTCGAGCCAACAGAAGTGACTTGTTTCAAAACGCATACTCAGGGATTTTCGTTGCACCGACTATCTATAAGACCTGCGAGAAACGAGTTTTCAGCATATTCCAGTAGTTACTTTACGCCGAGGAGGTTAGAAATGAAAGCCCCTACTGTCGATGATTTCGCTGCTTTAATTGGAATTGATTGGGCAGATCAAAAACATGATATCTGCGAGAACCCTACCGGTTCTAAAAAGTACCTTCATTCCGTTGTTTCGAGTAAGCCAGAATCCATTGATAATTGGGCTATGAACCTAAAAATACGTTATCCAAACAAGCAAGTTGCCATCGCTTGTGAACTTCAAAAAGGACCACTCATTAATGCTTTGAGCAAGTATTCTCATCTTACGATATTTCCTCTCAACCCTTCTAGCGTCGCCAAATATCGGCAAGCATTTACACCTAGTGGAGCCAAAGACGACCCTTCAGATGCTTATTTACAGGCTGAAATCTTGGCGCTTCACATGGATAAATTAACGGTAATTCAGCCAGAATCAGCAGAAATCAGAGCATTGTCACAACTTGTGGAGTATCGTCGAAAGATAGTGCAAGACCGTGTCGATTTAACAAATAAAATTACAGCAACACTAAAAAACTATTATCCACAGGTACTTGAGTGGTTTTCTGAAAAAGACACGATTATTTTTTGTGACTTTATCAAGAAATGGCCATCATTGATGCAGGCAAAGAAAGCTAAAAAACAGTCCTTACAGACTTTCTTCAATCAACATAATTCCCGATACCCGGAAGTAAATGCAACTAGAATTTCGTTAATAAAAAAGGCGACTACGCTAACCGATGATCTGGGAGTTATTGAACCTAATAAGATCTTGATTGAGATTTTAATACCCCAACTCAAAGTACTGATTAAAGGGATTGAACAGCTGGACAGTGAAATAAAGCAACGTTATAAAAAGCAAAAGGATAGGGTTATTTTTGATAGTTTCCCTGGAGCTGGGCCTCAATTAGCCCCTCGCTTACTTGCTGCATTTGGCACAAAACGTGACCGATATACTGATGCATCGGCACTTCAAAAATATGCAGGCATTGCCCCTGTTATTGAGCGCAGTGGTAAACAAAAGTGGGTACATTGGCGGTATAGTTGCCCAAAATTTTTAAGGCAGACATTTGTGGAATGGGCAGGGTTATCTGTACGCTTTTCATTTTGGGCAAAAGCTTATTATGAACAACAAAAAAGCAAAGGTAAGCCACATAATGTGATTATCAGATCACTGGCTTTCAAATGGATAAGGATCGCATTCAGGTGTTGGAAAACCCGAACACCTTACAATGAATCTATGTACCTGGAAGCTTTAAAAAGACGGGACTCACCGCTGTTAAAGTTTGCTGTTGGCGCTTAATTTTTAGTTGTGGTCCACCTCAGGGCGTGTTGTTAGCACTTAAAGCTAAACTATAGTGACTTAGCTACCTTATTAATAAATATCACCTATTTATTAATAACTATATTCTACCACCAACAAGCAATAGTTAACTTATCCGGATCATGGGGGAGTTCAAGCAGCTTTGTGTTGGAGCCAAGGTACCACCTTTTGAAATTCCTACGACGAACTCCGAAAGGTGCAAGCCCTTCAAGTACCTTTTGAGCATTTTGGATCATTGGGTCATCTATGGTTCTTCCTATTTTGATTTGTTCATGCAACAAAGGCACTAACGAACGATAAACTTCTTCAGCGTTATTTTTAGTTACTATCTGCTTATAACCTAAGCTCAATAAGCTCCCTAGAGGAGATGCTGATTTTATCTGACGTAGACTAGTTAATCCTGACATTTTTCATTGCTCCACAATACCCAAAATATCCAAAAATCCGTAAGAAAAAAGATAATTAACTCTATACTTATGTCACTTGATTGCTCCCAGTACATGATAACCGGCATAAAAATACGATAAATAGCACAAGCAATGTACAACACAGCAATAACTTTATAAGTTTTAATGCTGAAAATAGTACGTTTATACCCCAAACCATAGAGAGAGATAAGCGTAAAAACCAATATAGGAAACTGGAATGACTCTATAAGAGGAAAAAATGATTCAATGAAAATTTGCTCGCTAGACTCCGCAGCAAAATAATCCGCTACCGAATTACTAATTAGAAGAAACCAAAAGAAAAAACGCGCGAGATATATCATTCAAAACATCCATGTTGTTATGATTAATTACAACTATATCAAAAATAAATAACTCAAGTTAATTAGATTGCAATCAATGTTGAATGCTAACGCCTTACATAATAGGAAAATAATAACTGTTTAGGAGCGGAGCGACTAGTTATTATTTTTCCTTATCTATTAAGTTGTTATGAGTTTTATAACTTCGGCATGCTCAGTTCGCAATATACCCAAACCATGCCAAAGTCCCCTATGATTTCAAAACCATTTTCAATTTTATTTACATACTCGAATTCACCAAAACTAGTGATTTCTGACTCTGGGTCATAGAGCATTTTTAAAGATAGTTCTTGAAAGTCCACTTTGATCGGGGAGTTATCTGAATTAGTAAAACGTACGTTAGTTATTTCACCATTAGCAGTTCGCACAACAAACTTTAACTCTAAACGATCTTGCGGCGCGTGAATTTCAATGACATCACCGCCTATAACAGTTTGCATATTACGGGTACTCATAATGCTTGAAGCAGCGGTGAGTTTACGAATCCGCTGGCTTTATTTGTTATAACCTTATTTACGCCTATAAACACCATCTCCTTCATTAACAAAAGGTGGTGGAGGTTCTATAGGCCAATTTAATTTTAGCAACAGCTCTTTAGCTTTTGCTCTAAGTGGTTCCCACTCCGGCTGCTGCATAGACTCTATATTTGTATCTCTAAACACAGTATCAGGCATTTTATCAACCCAATAACCTAGATCTGTAATTTCTTCGACAATTTGATTACTAAGTTCATCTTTGAAATAGTTTTTATAGGAACCACACCAAAGCAAGTAATCCTCAATGATTTCAACAGGCACATCACAAGGCCCAGTAAATTCAACCTGTAATTCCGGAGAAACAGCTAGTGCTTGCAATGCCTCTCTAAATTGCTTCTGAATCCCGTACTTAATTTCTGATTCGCTCATAGCTCGATGTGGTTATAACGCCCGCAACACCGGGCAATTTGGAGCGCAGCGGAAAATTACTCCGTTTGATTGCGCTTGTATGGATAATATCCCCCATATCTTGTTAGCAGTACTTCACACTAATGCTCTTACACACAATATATGTATTTTCTACGACTAACATTTTAAAGCCACCATCATTTTTATGAGATTTGACAATGTTTACATTTAAATAATCGGATACGGCATTTTTATATATCTCTAACACATTGATTGGTGCGTTTGCTAGAGAGCCATTGCCACTACTCAGCAACTCGCTAAATGGTATATTTGTATTCAAGTATTTAGATAAGTCGCGCCAATCACCAAAATATGATTCATGTTCGGAATATAACAGGCCAATAATTTCATTTGGATTTTCTGGTTTACTAGAAAAGTAAAGCACGCCTGAATCACCAAGATATTCATCTAAAACAGGATGTTTAGTAAATAACTGAAACGAACCGCCAGCGTCAATGTTTAACGTTGACTCAGCAACGCCTTCACACTCTATTTTTAATTTGATTCGCTTATCAAAATCATCCCAGTGATCAGTTTCGTATATAAAGCTAATTCCCATATAAGTACTTTCGATAGCACTTATGTAGCCTTCTAAGTCTTCGTATATATTCTCGCAGAGAATTTCAATATTCATAGTACCGTTAACGCTTTGCACAGCGGCGCGAGGTACGAGCGTCCGGCACCGAAGGTGCGAATTGGTGCAACTTGTTAGGCATATTTATCACTACCTTCCCAGGTAGCTTGAACAGAATATCCATGAAAGTGAATAATGATACCTTCCCCCATGTCAGCACCATTGCTAAATGACTGCTCACTGTTTTCAAAATTGATATCACCACTGTAATCACAAGGTGCAAATGAATAGCCTGTCGCATTTAACTCATCAATGAGCTGCCCAACTCGGCTAGTAAGAAAACGAGCTAGATGCTCTCGCCCTTTTACTTTTTCAATTTCGAAGTCATTACGAAGCTTCGCATTCAATAACTCTTGAATCTTGAGCATTTCTGAATAGCACTCATTATTGACGATATCCTTCATTTTTTTGCCTGTATGCCTAACGCCTGTGTATGAGGATTTTAATAAAAGTTTTGACGCGCAGCGGCATTTTATTAAAATTCCTGCATGACACACTTGTTATGTTTTCCAAGCTCACACTATAAAATATTACTTTGATAATTAATATCCAACCTGATTATATGTTTTTTTTGTAAAAAAATTTACATGTAATTGTTAATAGTTATAATGTTCGCTCATAAATCAACGGAGGATTTAAATATGTTAAAGAAAATAAGACTATTATCTATAATCTTAGTATTACCCCTATTCAGCACTACTTTACTGGCATCAGATTATGTCAAAGCAACACCATCAAGCATAGACATAAATGAGTCAGTAACAATAGATTGGTCTAATTACTATCTATCTAATACTTACCCCAACCCAACATATAATTTATATGTTAATAAACCATCAGGCGAACCTAGACATAAATATCGAAGCGGATTAACTACAACAAGTGATGTCCGAGGACCAAATACAATAAGCGGTCAACAAACAATAGAAGTAGAAGTTTGTGACCAAAATGGGCAAAATTGTATTACAAATAGTGATGGGCGCGTAAATGTTTTTGTTGACCATGATTGTATATTGAGGGGTTCTGGTTTTGGATATTATTATTATTGTGATGGCAATCTAATTACTCAAAGCATTGTAAATAACGCTTTGGTGGAAAGTAAAATTTCTGGTTTTATTTCAGTAAAAGACAGACTTTATTGGAAATATGAAATCAAAGACGGACAGGGAGAGCGATATGCTTGGTATACTAACTGTCGCTCTGGTGGGCAACCTGAACGTGTGACCGAATTAATAGAAAATAATGGCGATCGTATAGATAGTTTTTTTGCTCGCCACAATGACGGTAAATCTGAATGGTATTTTTTTGATGCTACCTGGAATAGATCCTTCGAACGAGTAAAATACCATAGTAATTGTTAAAAATGGCTAGTCTATAAAACTTAAAACAGCTATGCATTATCAAAATGTCATCGCTGTTTTTTTAAGTCATTAAACCCTAAATGAACCAAACATCAACATATTCATGACTTCGGCGTGCATGAAAACATAACAGCTATATTAACCGAAAATATTTCGTATTTCTGCCAGAAATACGACCAGCTAAATTATCATTGAATGTTTTAATTTTATCTTTTAAAAACACACCATCAATAAGTTAGAAATTTTCAATTTGATAGCAAGGCGTTGAAAAGCGACATTTTGCCGTATTTACGGTAAAAATGCGGCTTTATAGCTTACCCTTTATTTTCTTATAAAGATTTAAGTCTAAGTTTACTTAGTTCATTGCCAAAAAGTATCTTACCTGGCACAGAAAAAGCGTGACTAGGTCAGAAAACATCTCTGATAAAAACTTCAATACACTTAATTATCAAATAGATACATACTCTCCCCTTCCCATAAAAATACTGTGGATTTATATAGTCTTTTGTACTATACCTTTAAGGGGAATCCAGCAATCCCCCACAACCAAGAGAGGTGTTTCTTACTGATAAAATATTCATAAAGTGCAAGGTGCAAGGTTCAACCGGCAACATGCTGCTGAGCCGTTAAGCGCTACTCCTGAGTGTTAGCGCACTCAGAAGCAGCTAACCACAACAGATACTACTGTACTGAGGTATCCATCATGGCTAAATCTAATGATATGTCAGAGTTTCACTCGGTTAAAGTTTCTTTAACCGAAAATATACCTGACCACCAATATCCACCAACAAACCACCACAACCGTGCCCGGCATAGTTTGCCGCTCACCATCAAGGGAGGCCGGTATCATGTCTGAGTCAAACACAATTACCCCGGGGGCTCTGCTGGATCATGAAGCGAAAAGGAAGCAGTTAACAAGCAAGAGTCTCGAACTGAGTGACGACTTTAGCAAATTCAGTGATGAATGCTCCTTCTTGTGTGATGCTTTCGCCGCTGTTGCCCGCGAGCCTGAGTGTATTACCCCACAAACCAGTGAAGGTATATGGCATGTTTGTTATAAGTTGAAAATACAAGTCAGAAAATACCGGGATCAAATAGATACGCTTCACAACGACCTGCGCCACTTTAAGCTTGAACAATAAGCTTAACTCAGGAAAAGGCGGGTGGCTTAACGCTGGCAAAGCGAATAATTCACCCGCTTTTAAAGCACTTGCTTATGTTAATGGCTATAAGGCGCTCAAACCTGTTAGGTACTGCTATGTATAACGTCAGGCTCACCGAGAAAATAACCAAACACCAAATCACAACGTCCTACAGGCCCCGCAAGTAAAGCCGAACGCTTATTGTGCCGGGCAAGGTAACCATTTGTCTTTCTTTGGTTTGCGAGCTAAAAAGGCCGGTTAACCGGCCTTTTTAATCGTATCAGCGAGCAACCGTTAGAACTGGTAACTCACACTGAAGTCAAAGCTTCTTGGCAAGATATAACGGGCGTTAGACGATAGCGCGTCACGCGGATCCCCTTCCGTTAAACCGTCTTCATCGGTCAGGTTATTGGCAGCAAACTGCACCTGTACCTCGTCGGTAACATCGAAGATCACACCCAGGTCAACTTTTTCATAACCCGGCAGTTCCTGTTCGTCTATGTTGGCGTTGCTTGAATGACGGTCACCAACCGCAGACAAGGTACCGTATACGGTCGCCAACATGCCGTTACTGAACTCATATTCATAGCTGGGGGTAATACGCACCTGCCACTTAGGCAGACGTTGCAATTCATTACCTTTATCCTGCCCCTTAAGGATCTCGGTATCCTGCAGGGTAGAGTTCAAGCTAACGGAAAAACCATCGTCGTTGTAATAAGTGAAATCAAGCTCAACACCATATGCCTGGGTGGTACGGACAACAGCAGGCTGACCCGGCTGAGGTACTTCTAAATCACCTTCCACCTCATTAAAGAAACCAGTGGCATAGACACTATAGTTATCTTTTGACAACTTATAGCCAAGCTCATACTGGCGTACATCCTTGATCAGGTCTTCGCCATTGGTATAGTCATCGAAGTTATCGCGGAAATCATCAAAATACGGCATCTTGCTACCGTTACTGATACGGGCAAAAATCCCCGAATCCCGGGTCAGCGAATAGTTACCGCCAAAGGTCCAGGAAGTACCGTTTTCATCATAAGAAACCGCCTTGGAAATAGAGCCGGTCAGGCCTTCATCCACGGTATATTCGATTTCATGCTGCTCGAAACGCACACCGCCGTCCAAGGTGAGTTTATCGGTCACTTCATAAGAAAGGGCACCGTATACCGCACGGGTAGTACCGTCACCGACACTGTTGATATCATAGTTCCAGCCACAGCTGTCGGCATTGTCGTTACAGTCGATACCGGTGAGCATTTCACCGCCGGTTTCCACCACGTGATAGGCCTGGTTGCCTATCGACCACCAATCTTTAGACTGGTAGGTTGAATTATAATAACCCGCGGTAAAGCTGCCTTTATCAAAGGTTTTGGTCAGGGCAAGATCATTGGTGAAAGCTTCAATTTCTTTTTTCACCACCCAGCGGCCAATTTGCTGCACCATAGTATCGCCGGCATATTCAGTACCTGTCACCGCACCGATGGCAGTAGCGCCGTTATCGGCAACACTGGACAGGGCAACGGCATTATCGTTAGGCACTAAACCAAAAGTATTGGCATCCCCCTGGGTATAACTAAAGCGGTCTACCAGATCCCAGCCATTGTCCAGCTCCAGTTCAACACTACCGCCGGAAACAGAACCTTTCCAGCCACGACCATCACCGAAATCAAAAGCTTCACTGGTATTGTCCGGGCCGTACTGAATAGTGGCCTGACGGTTATTGGTGCCTATCTGTACATATTCATTGTCTACACCCGGCGCATTGATCGGCGCAGGCAGATACCAGACACCGTGATCATCGGTTTGGCGGGTATAAAGATTAATTTTACCGTTATCCAGCTCTTTGGTGATATTAATGGTGAACTGCTGACCTTCTTCGGCATTAAAACCGGCATCGCGTACACCCGGTGAGCTTTTCACATAACCGCCGATCATAAAGTAAAGGTCGTCCGCCAGCGCGCCGCTAAGCACGCCGTCAAAGCGCTGCAGACCAAAATCTGAGGTTGAGTATTTTACCTTGCCTTCGGTATCGTCACTGCCTTCTTTAAGTAAGAAGTTAGTGGTCAAACCCGGCTGGCCATTGGAAATAACCGGGTTGGTGCCGCCGCGCAGGGCTTCCATGAATTCAACGGTTTCATCGAGGCGGAATATCGAGGAGTTTTCTAAAAAAGACAGGGTCGGTGGCGGGAAAATCGGTGCCCCTTGTAACTGCACCGTTAAGAAAGGCGCATCCCCGGTGCTGGGAAAACCACGGACAAACACGTTGGCCCCGGCAACACCGCCGGAACTTTCTGACCAGACGCCGGGAACCGCTTTAAATAAATCCGCGGTGCTTTTTGGCGCCAGTTTTTTAATATCATCTTCGGAAAAGTTACTGATGGCGTAACCTGCATCCACTTTTCTTACCGCTTTACCGCTGAAGGTACCGGTAACGACGATTTGCTCAATTTTTTCGGTTTTAGGTGCTGACGAGCTATTATCTGCTGTCTCTTGTTCCGCACTTATGGCACTAAACGGCTGGCATACCAGGGCTAGTACTGCAGCAACGGAAGATAGTTTAAAATTCTTTGTCATCACTTCATCCTCTTCAAGCCAGTATTGCATCTAGTAACACTAGCCTTTAATAGTCGTAATTCTAGTTTTGAAAGATTTCTTTCCCCACATTCAATATAGGCAGCTTTGCAAACGATTGCAATATTTTTATGCAATCGTTTGCAACAAGGTAGCAAGAATTTGATGCAATCGTTTTCAAGACTATGATATAAGGGTGATTGTAATGTTTGCTGAATATGCAATAATCTCCGTCATGAAAGAAAAGACCATTAAAACACTTGCCGACATTGCCAAAATGGCCAATGTTTCCCAGTCGACGGTATCCCGGGCGCTGCGCAATAACCCCCTGGTGAGCCAGAAAACCCGGGATTTTGTCCAGCAGCTGGCTCAGGAGCATAACTTCAGTGTCAATGCCACCGCCAGTAAGTTGCGCACCCAAAAAACCCATACCATAGCCGTGATTGTTATGTTCGATCAAAATACCGAACAGTCAATTTCCGATCCCTTCCTGATGAAGTTATTGGGTACCATAGCGGATGAACTCACCAAGTTTGGCTATGACATGCTGCTGACCACCACCAAAACCGCCACCGGTGACTGGAACAATTATTATTTTGAATCCCGCCGGGCAGATGGCCTGATCATTGTCGGTCAGGGGGAGCATGACCCGCGCATCGAAGCCCTGGCCAGCAACAATGTGCCTTTTGTGGTCTGGGGTACGGAATTTGCCAATAAAAACTACACCACCATCGGCAGTGACAACCGCAAAGGCGGTTACCTGGCGGTCAAACACCTGATTGATAAAGGCTGTAAAAATATCGCCTTTATGGGTGATATAGAGCATAACGAGTTGGAACAGCGCTGGCTGGGTTATCAGGATGCCTGTGAAGAAGCCGGTCTCGCCTTAGAGCCGACCCTCAGGCTTAAAACCGACCTGACCTCAAACGACGGTTATCAACAGATCAAAAATTACCTGGAAGGCAAACATCCAAAAATCGACGGCATTTTTGCCGTCAGCGATACCATAGCCCTTGGAGTGATGAAATATTTGCATGAGCAAAAAGTTGCCATTCCCGAAGAAATTGCCATTATCGGTTTCGATGATATCGCCATGTCGGCATTCAGCTCACCTTCTTTGACCACGGTAAGACAAAATACCACGACTGCCGGTGAGTTACTGGTGAGTAAGGTACTGAAAAAAATCGAGAATAAACCGATTGAATCTAAATTGCTGGAAGTGGAACTCATTATTCGCCAATCCAGCGAGCAAGCCTGAAGGAATTTTAAGCCGACCGTACATCCTGATAACGCTCCAGTTCATCCATGAAACGCGTCATTGCCTGCAGGGATGCAGGTACTTAGCTTGCGCCGGGAGCCGGCAAGCTGACCGTACATCCTGACAACGCTCCTATTCATCCATGAACCCGCGTCATTGCCTGCAGGGATGCAGGTACTTAGCTTGCGCCGGGAGCCGGCAAGCTGACCATACATCCTGACAACGCTCCTATTCATCCATGAACCCGCGTCATACCGTACATCCTGTACATAAAAAAGGGCTTAGCCGGGATATCCGGCTAAGCCCTTTTCAACGACAAAAAATCAATTAAGCAGCTGCTGCACGTCCATTTCCCCTGTGGTCGGGAAAACAATATCTGCCTGGGTCAGCACAGACTTTTCGCCTATGCCCACGGCATACATACCGGCAGCTTTAATGGCACTGACCCCGGCCACCGCATCTTCCACCCCGAGACAATCTTCGGGTGCCAGTTCCAAACCCCGGGCCACCGACAAGAAGATATCCGGAGCGGGTTTGCTGTTTGCCACCGAGGCGGCATCACCGATAAAATCAAATAAATCCGCAATCCCCAATTTGTCGACGACAAAAGCGGCATTTTTACTGGCTGAAGCCAGGCCGATTTTAATGCCTTTTGCTTTTAGCACGGCAAAACAGTCCAAGACGCCGGGAAACAAGTTACCGGGATTGATATCATTGATCAGCTCCAGGTAGTGCTTATTTTTTTCCACCAATAACTGCTGAAATTTCTCTTCACTGACGGTGAGCTTGCCTTTGTCGAGGATCAGCTGCAATGAACCGACCCGGTCAACCCCTTTGAGGGCCTCATTATCTTCCCGGGTAAATTCCAGCCCCAAGTGATGGGCGGTCGCCTGCCAGGCGATAAAATGGAACTCGGCAGTATCGGTGAGCACACCATCAAGATCAAAAATAAAAGCTTTAACTGTCATGGTTAGTGCTCCGCTGTTAATGCAAAATCTTGTGACGGTTTATCCTGTGTCAGGACAACTTCTTGCTGACCGTGCTGCAAACGCAAAGATTTACCCGTCAGCAGCTGGTAACTGACTTTTTCCCCGGTCATGGTCAACTGCAGCTGACAGCCGAGCAATCGCAGTTTAAAGCTCACTCCCTGCCAGCTTTTTGGCAGGAAGGGATTAAAACAGGCTTTGCCATTGCGAACCCTTAAACCGGCAAACCCCTGGGTGATACACATCCAGGACCCCGCCATGGCAGCGGTATGCACGCCGTAATGGCTGTTTTTATGCAGGTTGGCCAGATCCGTCATCACGGTTTCTTCAAAATAATGATACGCCTGCTCCCGCTCGCCAACTTCGCTGTAGGCAATGCTATGGGTACAGGCAGACAGGGTGGAGTCATGGGTGGTTAACGGCTCATAAAACGCCAGGTTGTTCTTTTTCAGCGACAGCGGCACCATATCGTCCTGGAGGAAGTTGGCCAGGATCACATCCGCCTGCTTCAACACCTGGTGACGGTAAATCACCAGCGGATGGAAGTTTAACAACAGCGGATATTTATCTTTGGGCGTACCGGCAAAGTCCCAGGGTTTCTTGGCTAAAAAGCTGTCATCCTGCGGTGAAATACCGAGTTTTTCATCATGGGGCAAATACATGTTATCGGCAATTTGCTGCCACAAGGCCAGCTCCTGCTCATCCAGGTTTAATTGCCTGAGCAGCCGCTGATAATTTTCCGGCGCCTGTTGCCCCATTTGCCGCGCCAGATCACAGGCAAAAGCCAGATGGATTTTTGCCATCACGTTAGTGTAATAGTTGTTATTGACCAGCGCGGTATATTCGTCCGGCCCGGTCACCAAATCCAGACAGAACTTACCGTCTCGAACATCATTGAAATGCCCGAGCGACGGCCACAGGCGCGCACTTTCAAAGACCAGCTCGGCACCTTCGCTCCAGATAAAGTCCCAGTCGCTGGTGGCAGAAAAATAATGACGGACGGCATAGGCTACCGCGGCATTGATATGATATTGCGCGGTCCCCGCCGGGAAATAAGAAGAACACTCTTCGCCGCCTATGGTACGCCAGGGGAATAAAGCCCCCTGCTCATGGCCCATTTCCAGCGCACGCTGCCTGGCTTTAGCCAAACCGCGGAAACGGAACGATAACAGGCTGCGGGCAATTTCCGGCTGGGTGTAAATGAAATAGGGGATAATATAAATTTCTGAGTCCCAGAAATAATGGCCGTCATAACCCGGGCCGGTCAGGCCTTTGGCGCCGATATTGCGCTGGCCGTCACGACCCGCCGACATATACAGGTGCAGCATATTAAGGCGGATCGCCTTCTGGTGCTCGCCATTGCCGGAAATTTCGATATCGCTGTTGTGCCAGAACTCACCGAGCAGACGGCTGTGTTGCTGCAAGTGACCGGCATAGCCCAAAGCCATTGCCTGCTCTAACTCGGCTTTTGCTTCCCGGATAAGGGCAGCGCCCTGCTCTGCCGGGCTGTTGCCTTCGCTATCACCTTCGCCATTACCTTCGACAAAGGCATGCGAAATAAAGCTGTATTTGCAAAAACTCAGCTTGTCTTCGCCAAGGTTAAGCAGGTAACGGCAAGTTAAACCAAGGCGTTCATCGGACTCACCGCCAACAAATTCAGCCTGGTCATTAAAACTATGGCTGATGGCATGACAGATCAGGCTGTCTGGCAAGTCCAGTTGCTGCAGTTGATAACTGATGTTCTCGCCGGCTTCGCTGGCAGTTAACGTCAGGTTTTCGGCGACAGATAAATCTCCTACCCGGGGATCGTCACTGGCCTCGCTTTCCGCCAGGTTATTTTCTACGGTAGAAACTAAAGTGATCGGCCCGCGAAATACCAACGGCTCAACCGTAAAGGCATTGACCATCAAGTGGCCATTGTGCTGGCAGATAAAGCGCCGGGTATGGAGTTTAATTTCCTGTCCCGAGGGCGTGGCCAGCAACAAAGACTCTTCAAAAATACCGGCTTTCATATTCAAACAGCGGCTCAGCACTTCTTTCACCGCGAAGGCTTCACCTCCGCTGCTGCCAACGCTTTGCTTACCGGCAAACAGGGCAATACCTTTGCTGTCGGCCACCTGCAGCATTTTATTGTTGAAACGGGCAAAACCATAGGCAGACTCATCATAATGGATCTGCTCGCTGACGTAGGCGCCATTGATATAGCTGCCTTCACAGTCCCGGATAAAGTCGGGATGCCGGTAACCGGATGTGCCCCGGGTACCCAGGGTGCCGTTGCCCAGGGCAAACAGCGTTTCGGTTACCGCAAGGGGAAGATGCTCAAGCTCAGCCAGGGTGATTTGCCAATCACTGCTATCGGCCGCGGCATCCATATTATGGAAAGTTTGCAAGGTAGAACCCTTTAAAAATGTTTATTGCTTAAAATAATCATACAAATTTTCCCGCCTTTTGCAAACGTTTGCAAAAAATATTTTTACCCTCTAGAATGGGGATGTTTTATATCGGGAATACAATTGATCTTGAGGTTAATGCACAGGGTTTAGAGATTATTTATAGTTTCAGACAATTAGCTGTAACCTTATATCAGGGGATAAGAGGATTCATATGAATAACTGGCGTATTAAATTATCTTTGCTATTAACTTACTTTGTCTTTGCGATCTTGCTCAACAGCGTCGGCATAGTGATCCTCCAGGTCATCAAAAATTATGAGGTGACCAAGTCTGCCGCCAGCATACTCGAAGGCTTCAAAGATTTGCCCATCGCCGTCGTCTCTTTCCTGGTCGCCTCTTACCTGCCCAGATTCGGTTACCGAAATTCCCTGGTCACGGGCCTGGTCATTGTCACCCTGGCCTGCCTGGCAATGACGCAATTTCCCGGTTTTGCCATGACGAAAATCCTGTTTTTAGCGGTTGGTGTCGGCTTTGCCCTGGTTAAAGTATCCGTTTACGCCACGGTAGGTTTAATCACCGAAAACCGCCAGTCCCATGCCTCTTTTATGAATACCATAGAAGGCTTCTTTATGGTGGGGGTCTTATCCGGTTACTGGATCTTTGGTTTATTTATCAATCCTGACGAACCCAAATCCCAGTCCTGGCTCGAGGTTTATTATTACCTGGCAGTATTAGGTGTGCTCAACATTTTATTATTGTTATCCACCCCCTTTAAACAGCATGAGCATGAAGAAGCCGACAGCGAGCCAGGTTCGGCAGTGGCGGAATTTATCGCCATGCTCAAGCTGGTAAAAAAACCTATGGTTTACGTTTTTGTGATTTCGGCATTTTTATATGTACTGATCGAGCAAGGCATAGGCACCTGGTTACCGACCTTTAATAATGAAATTTTAAAGTTGCCGACAGATATCAGTGTTCAGGTCACCAGCATCTTTGCCGCCTGCCTGGCCATAGGCCGCCTAAGCGCCGGTTACCTGTTAAAACGCATCAGCTGGTACGCCCTGCTTAATGCCTGCTTACTCTTTATGTCGGTACTGATTTTATTGACCCTGCCCATGACCCGGGATGTTACCCTGGCGGATAATGTCACCTGGCAAAACCTGCCGCTGGTCGCCTGGTTATTCCCCTGCATAGGTTTGTTTATGGCCCCTATTTATCCGGCGATTAATTCCGTGATTTTAAGCGCCTTACCGAAAAATAAGCATGCCGCCATGACGGGGTTGATCGTGTTGTTCTCGGCGCTGGGCGGCACCACAGGCTCGCTGATCACCGGCCTGGTGTTCTCTGCCTTTGACGGGCAAACCGCGTTTTACCTGACCTTATTGCCTATCGCCATTATTTTCTTAACGCTAAAATTATTAAGCAATTTTGTTAGCAAACACGAATATTCACGGCAAGAGCAAGCCGCTTCATAATTAAAACCGCATGCTCACCGGCGATGGTGGGCTTGTGGCATAAAACTTTCATCTCGCCAGCGACTAACCGTGAATCATTCCGGCTATACTATAAGCCGGAATCTCCCCTCCCTTTTGAAAAATTTTTTCACTTATCAGCAAAAAGCAGTACAGTTGGCTTTATTTATGCATTTATCTGCACAGAGATAAATAAGGCGCACCCAGACAGAAACCGGGGTTGTTAAAATGAATAAATTTTATACTGTATTGTTAGTCACTTGCATTGGGTTGATGGGTTGTCAAACTCTTGACTCGGTCACACCCGACTCAAATGATGAAATGCCGGCAACGGCAATTTTTGACAATAAGTTGTCATCGTTGATCACCGGCTTACTGAGATCGGAGAAATATGACTACCGCAGCAAACCCACCTTAATCACCACTTTTGTCTGGTCCGATACCCTGAGTTATAAAAGCCAGCCCAATGCCTTTCGATTTTTGGGGCACCAGCTGGCAGAAAGCATGAAAACCGAACTGGTACAGTACAGTGCCAGGGTGGTTGAACATAAGGCATCAAAAGCGGTCTCCATTTCCCCTAACGCTTCCTACTTTTTATCCCGGGATATCAAGGAGCTCGCCAGCAAGGCCCAGGCGGAATACGTGATTGCCGGTACCATCACCGAGCTTGACGGCGGTGCTATGGTCAATGCCGAAGTGATAGAGATCAGCAGCAGTGAAATTGTCAGTGCGGCGCGCGAGTTCTTCCCGACAAGCGCCGCCTGGTCGTCAAACCAGGTGAGCCTGCGCAACAATATGCTCCACCGTGAAGGTAAATGAGGTAGATATGAAAAAGTTAACGTTGATCATGTTAGGACTTTTAGCCGGTTGCAGCAGCCAGGAGCAATCTTTGGTGATAGAAGACCACAAGCCGGAGAAATACAAGTTTGAACCGGTAAAACACAATAACGAGGACGATCATTCCGTCAGTTATTACGACAAACCATTGATTAAAAACGTCAACCATTATGTGAAATGGTTAACCCAGGATTTGTTTGCCAATATCGATTTCCCCGATAATGACGCGGTGTTTGTGATTTCGGATCTGGCCCTGCTCGATTCAGATCTCAATAAAACCAACCATTTCGGGCGTCAGGTCACCGAAGCCATGACCCATGAAGTCAACCGCACCGGTTTCTCGGTGATCGACATCAAGGCCCGGGGTTTTATCCGCATGTCGGAATCCGGTGACTTGTTCTTCCAGACGGAAGATTATAATGAAATTTTAAGTCAGACCTCCGCCACCAACATTATCAGCGGCACCATGACCCGACACCGGGGCGGTTACCTGCTCAATGCCAGGGTAGTAGATCTTGCCACCACCGCCTTGATCAGTTCGGCGCAGATTTTTGTGCCCTTCGATGTCGTCGATTCCGTGATGTTGGAAGACCAGGTTTCACCGCCGCCCAAGATCAATGAGATTTCATTGAAATCTTCCTCGGTCCGGGAATAGCCTTTAACAGCAGTAAGAAGAGATATTATGATGAATTTTATTAATAACACTCAAAAAACGTTGCAGACACTGATGTTAAGTGTATTTGCTGTTGCCGCTTTAACCTCCTGCACCCTGCTCAAGGAAATCCAGCAGGAGGCCACCGGGGAAAATAAAGAGCCGGAATTAACCGATGACTCGGTGCCCTTTGTGCTCAATGATCAGGAAGTGATCCCGTTTTTCCATACCCATAAAATGGTCAGCGATTATACCGATAAACTGGCCCATGACTTATTCAATAACATGGCGCGCACCGAGCTGAAATCGCCGGTAGCGGTGGCCAGTTTTGTCAGCTTAGACTCCTCACTCGAAGAAGGCAGCCGATTGGGCAACCTGATCAGCGAAAGCCTGCTCGGCCAGGTACAGGAGTATGGCATTCCGGTGATGGATATCCATTTGATGAACGGTATCGAAATGAACAGCGACGGGGAGTTTTCTTTTAGCCGGAAAATGACTAAAGTAATGAATTCCAAAACATTAAACTATGTCTTATCCGGCGTGGTGATCGGCAATGAAAGGGGTTATACCGTTAATGCCAGGATCATAGAATTCGGCTCTATGCAGGTATTATCGACGGCAACTACCTTTATTCCGTCCTTTGTCGCCGAAGTTTTATAAACAGTGACGCTAACATGAATATTCTGGTGACCGGCGGGGCCGGTTTTATCGGCTCGGCCCTGATACGCTACCTGATCTCGAATACAGAACACAGGGTGATCAATGTCGATAAGCTCACCTATGCCGGTAATTTAGCCGCCCTGAGCGCTGTCGCCGATAACCCGAGATATACCTTTGAACAGGTCGATATCTGCAACCGCGCCGAGCTGGATCGTATCCTTAAGGTTTACCAGGTAAATCTTGTTATGCACCTGGCGGCGGAAAGTCACGTTGACCGCTCCATAGATAAACCGGCGGCTTTTATTGAAACCAATATTCTCGGCACTTATACCCTGCTCGAGGCCTGCCGCTGCTACCGCCAGCAATTGCCGCCACAGGCACAGGCAGATTTTCGTTTCCATCATGTCTCCACCGACGAAGTATACGGCGATCTGGCAGATTCCACCGACTTGTTCACCGAAAGCACCGCCTATGCCCCCAGCTCTCCCTATTCTGCCTCCAAGGCAGCCAGTGATCACCTGGTGCGGGCCTGGCTGCGTAGCTATGATTTACCCGCGGTGATCACTAACTGCTCCAATAATTACGGCCCGTATCAATACCGGGAAAAGCTGATCCCGTTAATCATAGAGCGGGCGATAACAGGGCAAGCACTGCCGGTATACGGCGACGGCCAGCAAATACGCGACTGGCTTTATGTCGATGACCATGTGCGCGCCCTTTACCTGGTCGCCACGCAGGGAAAAATAGGGGAAACCTATAATATCGGCGGCCACAACGAGCTCACCAACCTGGAGGTTATCGGGCAGGTCTGCAGCCTCTTGGATGAAATAAGACCTGCGGCTGTCGCCGGCATCAAACACTACCGGGAATTAATTACTTTTGTGACCGACAGGCCCGGTCATGATATCCGCTACGCCATAGATGCCACTAAGATAGCCAAGACACTCGGCTGGACACCAACAGAAACCTTTGCAACCGGTATTAAAAAAACCGTCCACTGGTATCTAGATGTAGGAAAATAAGCTATATAATCATCAATATAAGTTTTTAAAAGGCAGTTAAATGAAAGGTATTATTTTAGCCGGAGGTTCGGGAACCCGTTTGTACCCGATCACTAAAGGCGTTTCAAAGCAGTTATTACCTATTTATGATAAGCCAATGATTTATTATCCGCTGTCGGTGCTGATGCTGGCAGGGATCCGGGAAGTATTAGTGATCTCAACCCCGGAAGATATTGACGGCTACCGGCGCTTATTGGCAGACGGCCAGCAATTTGGCTTGCGTATCTCCTATGCGGTGCAGCCGGATCCCGGCGGCATAGCACAGGCCTTTATTATTGCCGAAGAGTTTATTGGCAAAAGCAGTGTCTGCCTGGTGCTGGGCGACAATATTTTTTATGGCCAGGGTTTCAGTCCCCAGCTAATCAAGGCAAGAAAAAAGACCCGGGGAGCGACGCTTTTTGCCTATCCGGTGAAAGACCCCGAGCGCTTCGGTGTAGTAGAGTTCGACGACAACATGGCGGTACTTTCTATCGAAGAGAAACCGGAAAAACCTAAATCTAAATATGCGGTGACCGGCTTATATTTTTACGATAACCAGGTAGTGGATATCGCCAAATCCATTTCCCCGTCCGCGCGGGGCGAACTGGAAATCACCTGTATTAACAACCTTTACCTGGCCCGGGGCGACTTAAGGGTTGAGTTATTGGGACGGGGGTTTGCCTGGCTGGATACCGGCACTTATGAAAGCCTGATCGCCGCCAGTCAGTTTGTACAAACCATAGAGCAAAGACAGGGGTTTAAAATTGCCTGCCTGGAAGAAATCGCCCTGCACAATAACTGGCTGACACCGGAGCAAGTCACGGATATCGCCAAATCCATGAGCCAGAACAGTTACGGCTTATATTTGCAGGAATTGGTGCAAAATAAATGATCCCGCTAAATAAGCCTTATCTACCCGACCAGAACAGATATCAGCAATATCTGCAAACGGCTTTTGACAGCCAGAGATTAACCAATGACGGTCCCCTGGTACAGCAACTCAAAGCTGCCCTTGAGCAATACCTGGGAGTAAAATACCTGCTGCCTGTGGTCAACGGCACCATGGCGCTGCAGCTGGCTTATAAAACCTTTAACCTTAAAGGCAATGCCGTCACCACCCCTTATAGCTTTATCGCCACCAGCAGCAGTTTGCAATGGTTAAACATTCATCCCAATTTTGCCGATATCGAGACAAAAAGCTTGAACCTGTGTCCGGATAAGGCACTGGCTGCCATCAACCGTGAAACCAGTGCCCTGGTGCCGGTACATGTTTACGGCAACCCTTGCGATGTCGAGGCGTTTGAGCGTATAAAGGCAAAAACAAAAGTAAAGCTGATTTATGATGCCTCCCATGCTTTTGGCATTAAGCTCGGCGAGCGCAGCATCTTAAGCTACGGCGACGCCTCCACCCTAAGTTTTCATGCCACTAAACTGTTTCACTGTGTCGAAGGGGGCGCAGTGATCTTCAATAAAGAAAAAGACTACCGGCGGGCCGCCCGGATGATCAATTTTGGTATAGCACCAGAGAACGGCCATATTTCCGGTCCGGGCATCAACGGCAAAATGAGCGAATTACACGCCGCTATGGGCCTGGCGCTACTCGGTGATATCGACAACATATTGGCCCGCAGAAACCAGCTGTTTGATTATTATAAAACCCTGCTTTGTCCCTACTTTGAGTTTCCGCTGTGGCACCACGAAGCCAGTCAGAACGCGATATATTTCCCGGTGATTTTTAAATCGGCGGCAGATTGCAATCAGGCATTTTTAACACTGAAAAAGCAAGGCATCGGCTCCAGAAGATACTTTTCTCCTTCCCTGAATACCTTAACTGACACCTTCAGCGGCCAGTCCGTCAGCTGCCCGGTTTCGGAAGGTTATGCCCAAAGACTGCTGTGCCTGCCCCTGTATTTCGATCTCACGGAAGAAGAAGTCGAAGAAGTCTGCAGCACCCTAATTAACAGCCTGGCGCTAAAGCAGGAAAACCGATGAAAGTAGCGATAATGCAGCCCTACTTTTTCCCTTACCTGGGATATTTTCAACTGATCAAAGCGGTTGATTGCTTTGTAATTTTTGATGACGTCAATTATATCAAACGTGGCTGGATCAATAAAAACCGCATCTGGCAGCACGGCCAGATCACTAACATTACCCTACCGGTACAAAAAGCCAGTCAAAACAGAAAAATCAACCAGCACCAACGCACCACAGAGCAGCAACCACTGGATAAAATTAAAAAACAAATCCGCCTCAGCTATAGCAAAGCGCCTTTTTTTCACGATTTATATCCGCTGCTGAAAAGGCTGCTTGATTATGATGAAAACAATTTAGCCCGCTACCTGGGATATGGTTTACAACAAATGTCTGGTTATTTGGCGCTGGATACCCGTTTTGTTTATGCCTCTGAATTATCACAACACCAGGTGCAAAACAGTGCCGAACAGCGCATTATCAATATCACCCGCGAACTTGGCGGCAGTGAATATTTTAATTTACCCGGCGGCAAGGCGCTTTACCGGGAAGAAAACTTTAACGACGCAGGCATTAAGCTTAATTTTGTTTTTCCGGATTTTACCCGGCAAAACCCGCTATTACAGAGCGGGGAGCGTTCGGGTTTATCCATTATTGATGTATTGATGTACACAAAAAACATTTGAATACAGTGAATTGCCAAACATAAACCAGATTCAAGCCAAATATAAGCCAACAGCAGAGAGATTTATGTCACACCAGCATGCTTCAGATAAATGGGCGAGTTATTACCGGGCCAACCAGGGCAAGGGCAATTATTTTCCCGAAAACTTTGTCCACCGGGTCTTTTCATCGAGTTCGCCAGTGCAGTTCTTAGACCATGATTACCGGGGAAAAAGCCTGTTAGATCTCGGCTGCGGTCACGGCAGGCATATTCCCTATCTGCAATCTTTGGGATTTGAGGTTTGCGGCCTGGAAGTATCGGCAGAGCAGGTATCCCAATTGCAACAACAGTTTCCCGGGCTTGAGTTTGCCGAAGGGGTAGCCGCTAATATTCCCCTGGCAGATAACCACTTCGATTATCTGCTGGCCTGTAACGCTATTTATTATCTTGATAATGCAAAGCCGGGTTTTAGCCACCATATCGCAGAAAGCCGCCGGGTACTCAAAAACGGCGGAAAAATGATATTTTCCATGCTCGGCGAAAAGCACACTATTTTTAACGATGCCAAGCAAAGCGGCCCCGGCCTGTATAAAATTGCCAAAGATTTCCTCGGTTTTCGCCACGATACTTATATCCAGGCCTACACAGGCGATAACCAGCAAATTTTTAACGCCCTGGAAATAAAACATCAGGGAGAGATCATAGAAACCGTCGATGATACCTGCCGCCATCTCCACTATTTTGTTGCCGTTAATAATAAATAACAGGTGTTATCATGTTTGACCGACCCGAAAATATTTATCAAAAACAAAAAGCCGATCAGGCCTGTCGGATCTCAAAGAGGTCTACCCGCAGCATTATTGCGGTGACGGCATGTTTGTGGCCAACCACAATATGCACTTATTTGAAGACCAGCAATTTCAGCACTGTATGAGCAAACTGGTCATGGGAGAGCCTTATATCGGCATGGCCTGGCGGGCACACACCTTGATTTGGTGCATTTCGCAAATCATCGACAGTCCGGGGGCGATCATGGAGTTTGGCACCTTTCGCGGCTTTAAAATGAAGTTTATGATGGAGTATTTCACCGACCGCCTGGCTCAGCGGGAAATCTACCTGTTCGATACCTTTGAAGGCATAGACCCGGCCCAGGCAGCCGACTCTCCCATCAGCCCGGATGAACACCAAAAAGCACAATTACATGCCTTTGTTCAGGACAGGTTCAAGCCATATCCCAATGTAAAAATTATCAAGGGCGCCGCTCCCCATACCCTGGAGCAGCTGACCATAGACAAGGTCGCCTTTATCCACCTGGATATGAACAGCTGGATGGCGGAAATAGGTACACTGGAAAAACTCTGGCATAAACTGACTCCCGGCGGTATCGTCTTATTGGATGATTTTGGCTTCTTTGCCCATAGCGCACAAAAAGATAAAGAACTGGCTTGGTTTAAAGACAAAGGTTATGCGCCGCTGGAACTGCCCACCGGGCAAGCTATGGTGATCAAACATGTATAATTTTCAAGAGAATATATATCAGTCCGGGAAAGTCCGCGAAATAAGAAAAGCCGTTTACCAAAGCGCCGGTTATTTTGTCATTAAAGATTTTCTGCCCGGACAAACGGTTGAAAAATCAGGCAAAGATGGCTGAACGGTGAAGTAGACTATTACTTCGACAGCTTCCATAAAAATACCCAGGTAAACTTTTCGACCCCTAACTATTTGATCAAGGGGGCAGACAAAGGAGACCGCTCTTATTGCATCAATATCTGGAACCTGGCGCCGGATGACGAACTGCATGATATCGCCATTGAAGCCAATAAAATTCGCAATATTGTCGAAGGCAGGCCCAGGTATTTTGCCACCCGCAACTGCGATGAACTGGTGTTGCAATATCGCCTGTCACGCACAGTTTCCCCGGTTTTTGCGGTAAAAAAACATGCTGACTTTTTCGAAAAGTTCCGTCCGGATACCACAGGAAACCATGCTTTTGATCCAAAAAGGTGCCAGCTGCCCCTGTTTCTCAGCGATTACGAAAAAGACTATCACCAGGGCGGTTTTCATTTTATTAATAATGCCGGACAGGAGCTGCTTTTCGGCCAGGACGTTGAAGTTACAGCAAGCGACCTGGTGATCTGGAAATATTCCAATATTCATTGCGTCAGGGAGGTTAAAGCCCTCAATGAAAATACAGGGTTTTACCGCATTATTTTCCCCCTGTTTGATAATATGGCCAGCAAGGAAACCTTATGAGAATCCCAGAAAACTACCCACAACAACTCTCGGATATCTTAGATCTGCATGTCGACTGTGAGCTGCTGCCTTCCTGGTATTGCGTCAACTTTTTAAATATCAAAGCCGAATTCAACCGCTTTTTGAATAACCTTGAGCTGCACCAGGCCCGCATCGCCGATTTTTTGGCCGCTCATTGCCCTATGGCGATCACCGCGATATTTTGGCCATAGAAGGTTTTGAGTGCCGCCAGGGCTTTATGATGGAGCTTGCAGAGCAGCAAACGCAGCTAATGCCGTTCACCGGTGCCATTTTATCTTCCGCAATAAAAGCAGGAACAAGATGAAAATTCTGTACCGGGATATAACCGGGTTTGCCCTTTGACAGAAAAGCTTAGATAAAGCCAGGAGCAAACGGGTATCAAAAGCTGCATTATAAAGCGGTGGCGCTATAACCACAGATCATAAAAATGCCTTTATCAATCACAAACTAGTCTTAATAAAAACAGCACCTTAACGATTGATTTGCTAACCTAGTGCTTATGAATGATGACATCGGATGTTTACCGGATAAACCGGCAAAGCTAATGGGCCGGGAACATTAAATTACATCATGCATTGCCTGGAACAGCTGGCAGCGCTAAGGATTTGATTTACAGCTGCCAAGGGCAACAGCAGAGGGATTTTGTTTCAGTGATTTTTAGACCGGTTTTGCCACATAAGAAACATTAAACATTTGTCACATTGAGCATGTTTGGGCTAAGCATTGCTGATGCTGAGTCCATCATGTTTTTGAGACGTATCAGTAATACTTAATTATTTATATTCAAAGGTTAAAACAAGTTTTTGGAGAGGTACCGAAACCGACTATCAATGCAGTGCTTTGGTTAAGAACATTACAATAATCATCGACATCACAAAAAGCTTCAACTAAATTATCCATGCTTATTTCTTTGGATTTGATACTTTTTAGTCGAAAGTTCTCAACACTGAACAGGCATTTAGTTCCTATTATATCTCAGCTTTTATCCATAATTCAGGTTATTAAAAATGTCAGATAAAAAACAATCAACAGATGAAAGATTATTATCCTTAATGGAACAACTATCCCTGCGCGATGATAATATTAGTGATCCTGCTAAATTAAAAAAAGTACTTATTCTTTCCACTCCGCGCTCGGGCTCATCAATGTTTTGTGATGTTATCAGCCGCAGCCAACAAGTTGGTGAATGCAGAGAATGGTTAAATATGCGCTATGTAGGCGCTTATGCCAAAATGAAAAAGATTTCCAATATTAACATTCAAGAATACCTTAATTTCATTATGAATAAGACAATTCTGCAAACAGATGTTTTTGCCGTTAATATGCATATTGAACAATATATCTCGCTTATCCAGAATAAGTTTGATCCTATGACATTAGGCTTTGATGTGGTTGTGTATTTATCCAGAAAGAATAAACTGGAGCAGGCAATTTCTTTACTCAAAGCACAACTGACAGATAAATGGACGGCAGAAACCCAGGAACTATCTAAATTAGACGAGAAAAAAATAACCCCGGCAGCAATAACACAAGCCTTATCTCATATCATTCAATCTGAAGCTGTGTATCAAGAAAAGCTCCAGCATAGAGTTTCTCTCGAATTATTTTATGAAGACTTTAAGCACCTTGATACAACAGAGAGTTTTGAGGCATTTTTTAAATTGATCAACAAACCGTTTGAACGGTCGCAAATGTCAACAGCCTTCTCAAAACAAAAAGACAGTGTTACAGATAAATATTTTCATAACTATATGAACTATTTGACGGGAAAATATTAACAGCCCAAAAATCATTCACGGGCAAAAAAAACAGGCCCAATTACCAAGGGTCAATAAGTTAAGAGAATTAAGGCCACCTGCCGGTTAAACATTGTTTTACCCGGTCACCGGCTAGCTTGTTATCCAGGGCCGAACGCCTGACAAACCTTGCCCGGTTAAAGATTAGCTGCCGGGCACCTAATCCCAGCTTAAACCTGGCCAGGCTATCTCCTTCGGTTATGCCGCCTCCTAAATCCAGGAAACCTGGCTGATGCTTTTGTAAATATTGATAGATAAACACGATCAGGGCCCGGCTGACATCAAGCTCACAGGCTTTATAACCCATAAAGGTATAATCATAGCCCCCTTCCAGTTTCGATACTGCGGCTCCGGCAACAGTTTCCCCCCGATATTTCAGCAAAAATAGATGCCACAGCGGGCTGGCAAACAACCCTTGCCACTGTTCCAGGGTAAAAAGATACTGGCCGCCAAAGTTAGCCCTTTGTGCGGTATCCGTATAAAGCTTGGAAAATACCTTGATATCGGCTTCAAGATCCCCTCCCGCTTTTAGCAATTCAAATTGGTCCGCAACACTCAATATTTTTCGTACCCGGGCACGGGAGTCGCGCTTCATATTTTTTAATAATTCCTGCTCTGCCAATCCCGCCTCAAGCCGGTAATTAGTCCGGCCATCTAGGTAATAACTGAAATCACCACTGGCTTGAAACCCTAAATCCTGTTGCCCAAAATCCCGGGATTGTAAAAACCCCCCGGAAATATCCCATTTTGCCAGCTCTCCGCTAGCAAACTCCCGCTTAAAATCAAAATGGCTACAACCGGAAAAACAGATAGGAGAAATAAGAAAATTCGACTTTGGCGGCAATAACTTATTGCCCCGGTTAACAATAAAATAGGGAAATTGACGACCAAGATCACCGGCTAATGCCAGCCCGGAAGAAGCAAAGCCGGGCATGACCGGAGAGACAAACTGCAAAAACTCAGGCGTAGCAAAGCCGGAATTTATCATTAGCCCTGATCACTTTGATAAAAACGATTTTCATCTGTTTGATAAAAGTCATCCAGAGTGACCGGCGTTAAGGCATTATAACCCAGCACCTGTTTAAGATGAGCCGAGCAGGATTTACCGAAATCCGGACCAAAAGCCCTGGGGTAATCCAATTGCTGTTTAATAAAAGGCTTGGAGAAAAAAGGCGTAATAATATGCCGGGTTTTCTGACTGTGATTTTCTCCGGCACAATGCCAGATATGACCATCAAACAGCAAGACATCCCCCGCCTTGCCTTCCGCCCGCACCGCATGTTTGAAAAAAGTCTCTTCATCCGGTTTCTCCGGACTATGTTCAGAGCCTTCCAGCACCCAGGTTGCACCGTTTTCTGTGGTGGAATCATCCAGCATGATCAGGGTATTGATCCATAATTTCTCCGCACCGTGAAAGGAGCGCACATCCCGGTGGATATTTTGGGTATAAACTTCACCCCCGGGCCTGATTTTGGATAAGCCCATGGTATTTAAAATATATTTACCGTCAAAAAAGGCCTCAAGAATCGGATGTAATTTATTATGCTCCAATAGCTTCAGCATCTTACGGCAAATCACCGGGGTATGATGGGTGGCATCGATAACCTTGTCGGCTATGCCCTTTTTTTTCTGGATATCAATAAAGGTTTGTTCAAAGTCATTAAACTCACTGATCACTTCTTTCATCAAACCCTCAGGGTAAACACCGGGAATCAATACCCAGCCTTTTTCCGACAATTGCCTTAAGGCCGATTCTACTGATTTATCATGGGCTCTGTTCATCATTCACTCCAACTACTCAGGCTGAGATCTCAGCTTTTATACCTTCATCACTAGCATAATTTGACATAGCTCTGCAGCGGACTGATGGGGCTGCGGATCACCTCAAATTCTCTGCCTGCCATCACCTCGCGAAAGGCGACGGTTTCACCGGGAAAGTCCTGGTAACACAACTCATCAAAGGCAAAAATGGTGTTTTTAGAGCAATAAGGCAGCAACTCCTGCAGGGCAAATTTTGTCGGTTCATAAAGATCAAAATCAAAATAAATCATGCTGATTAAGGTTTCCGGATGATCCGCCAGGTATTTTGGCAGGGTTTGCAGCACATCGCCTTTAACCAGCTCAAACTTTTTCTCATTACTTTTTGGGTTCAGCTGCTCGTTCAGACTAAGGATATCCGCCAGGATAGTTTCATAGTGATCGGAAACGGCATAAGCCCCGTCCGCCACTTTAGCACCGCTACCATCTTTTTCACTGGTATGGGGAAAACCGGCAAAGGTATCAAAACCTATAATTTTGCGGCTGATATTATAGGGCTCATACAAGGATCGCAGGGCAGATAATAATGCCAGGTTTTGCCCCCAACGAACCCCTAACTCTATCACCACTCCGTGAGTCGGGATCATCTTTTGGTAAAGCTCAGCCATAAACAGGATACGCCCCAGTGAACTCCGAGATAAAAACAGCCCTAAATTGGCAAGAATTTCATTGTCAGGGATTGGGGTGTTATGCAGGTGTTTAACCAGGTCCTGATACACAGATACTTCGTTATTGTTCAGGTGGTGCTTAAGAGTGAAATCACTCATCTATTTGACTCCGAAAATAGGCTTATCAGCACTAATCATATAAGTTTTAACAGCTTAAACAATAGCTATCGCTAAAATAGTGGCAAAGCAAGCGCTGTTATGATGAAATCAAAGAGACACAGGTTATTACAAGCTCGCATATTCAAAAAAGCGATAGGAAAAAGATGAAGATTATCTGCCACTTGGGTAACCCCAAGGCCTATTCTACCTCTATCCAGACCATGCTGGCAGAGTCTGAACAGGGTCAATTCCACTATATAGGTTTTCGCCCGTCAAAAGACAAAGCCAACTGGTACGATAATCCGCTAATTTCCGAATTACTTAATTTTGATCTGCGCTATACCGGTAAATTTCATTTTCAGCAAAAATGTCCCGACTATCAGGCTTATTTCAACAAGCTTACCGCACAAGCCAAAGCGCAAAATAAAGATATTTGGCTTTCCAGTGAAAACCTCTCGATGCGCGCCATCATGGAAGAAATAGATCCCCAGGAAAAAATCGCCCGGCTGCAAAAAGTTTTACCTGACGGCATTACCTTTGTCGTTATCTTCAGGAATATCTGGGCCAGCCTGAGATCTTTATACTCGGAATTCACAAAAATGGGCTACTGTAAAAGCTTCGACTATTTTACCGATGAAACTTATTTATACCGCCAGGCTAACTTCCTCTATTCCCTGTTTCCCGGGCATTTAATTACCAGCTTACAGCAGGAATTAACCGGTTCAAACCAGCTAAGATATCACTTCCTTGATAATGACCCTAAACTCAGTAGCACTAAGTTGCACGCCTTTTTAAGCAGCTTGCAGCCAGGAGCTGAGCTTGAGCCGTTAAAAAACATTAACAGCTCTCAAGAAAAGTCTGGCACCAGCGAATCAAGAAGACTAAGCAATGCCCAAAGCCATTCGGCACTCAGCAGTACCGGCTTGATTGAAAACCACAGGGCTCTTTGGCACCTCAAAAAAGAGCAACAACAAATATTCGATCAGCATATTTGGGGCAAGCTGCGCCAGCAGAAAAAAAACAATCAAAAAGCAGAGCATGTCGCCGCAAAAGAAAACCTGCGGTGCTCTGCCCGGTTAACTGATTTTATCAACCGGTTGTACCCTGAAGATAAAGCGCTATTAGCCGGTAACCTAAATACAGATTACCAGCAGCTATGGCAGAATGTATTCCCTGATACCGGTTCCTAACGCTTTAATCAAGCCCATAAACGCTTAGCGCTACGCCTCAACGAGTGCCTTTTCAAACAATTGCTTCATCGAAGTGGCGTATTTATCAACATCCGTATTAAAGATGTGGTAGAAACACTGCTTTTCCAGCATAAGATCATACAACCTCTTCCTCTGGGCTTCATCATCCACCAATGATACGGCTTTACTGACCAGTTCAGCCACCGAATCACAACCCAACTCATCCAGCATATCCAGCTTATCCCAGATACAAGTATCGGTACGGGTATAGAAGTGCTGTGTACCCTTGATAAAGAGCTTAGGCTTATTTAAAACGATGGCATCGGTATTACTGTTTGAACCGCCAAAAGGCAAGGTCGGCAATAATAAATGGGCCTTGCTGATCACTTTCATATAATCCAAATAATTACTGAAATTTACCAGCTCAAACGATTTGAGCATTTTCCCCAGCTGCTTTTTCGTGGATAAATAAGCAAGATGATTCCCCTTATGGCCGGAGAAGAAAATAAAGGTCACTTTTTTCTTGGTTTTCCTTTCGATTTGCTTACAGATATCAATCACCGGATAGGTAACTTTTGTCATCACACCATTGACGGCAATTATTATTTCATCGCTGTCGGGCAAAAAGTGATTATGGTCATTGATAAATCCATCCGTCAGGTCCGGATGTATGGTGTGAAAAATCATGTCTTTACTGGCAATATCTGTCATCACCACCTTTTCTTCGAAATAAGGCTGAATATCCTCACATTTAAAGGTATTACCCGGGATTAACATAGCATCAATTTCCGGACTATAACTACTGGAGGGATGGCCCCCCATCATCAATTGTTTCGGCGCCAGACGCAGCTGACTTAGACAAATTGCCCATAACCGCATACCGATTGACGGATATAGGACAATATCCGGCGACTCAGCAGCAACAGCTGCCGCATTGCCATCAACATCATTAACATCCTTGATTTCAATCACCTTAGAAAACACCCTAAGGGCATTATCCTCTACTTGTGGCGGCTCGATATAAGCAATTAATTCATAATGTTGGGAGAGCTCTGTCAGGAAACGATTATAAGAGCGGAACATGGCATGGATTTCGGAATAAGACTCCAGGATCACGGCAATTTTCATTTTAGGTTTAACCGCAAATGCCGGTACGGCGGCAATATATTGCTTGACCTCATCAGATAGCCATAGCGGTAAGTTATGCCGGATCAATGCCGTCAGCCATTTTTTAAATTCATATTTTTGACTTGAAGTCGCATAACTACAAGCAAAATAGCAGTAAGTTAATTTACCTAAATCAGCAATCACAGGTAAATCTAACATGGGTAAATATTTAGCCGACTCCAACAGATAATTAAAACCTTTATTGGTATCATTAGTCAGCGCAGGGATCGGCTGGGTGATTAAACCAATATAGGTTGTTAACGCCAGTGCCGGCGCCGCCTTAAAAACATCTTTCCAGGGCAAGCGGATTTTACTTGATAAACCAATCAGCATCAGCAACAAGGTTAGTTGCTTTTCATTAAACTTGATCTGACCAAATTTATCAGGTTTATACAAACCTAAATGATCAATTAAGCCATCGGTACTGTTCCAGATACTGGCAGAAAAAATCCAGTCAATGCTCATCTTGTAGATGATAAAGCTGTTCACCGCCTTAGGAGAGGGTTTATAACCCGGTGCACTGAATAGCTCAGTAATTAAGGTGGCAAACTTATTACAAAAGGTATACATCAACTCTTCTTTATCCGGTCCCGCTTGGGGTAACAAAGAATTAACCTCTCCCTGCACCATTAAACCATGATCTGTCATCATAGCTTCTTCGATGAACATTATGATGTCCTGCTCCGCCGCATGGAAATTTTTCGTTCTGATATTTTGCGCTATGCTCTGGATATTAAAATTCATATAGTTTCATTCATCATTATCTGAGAGTAAGGGTTATTGCCGGTGATTTAAAACATAACCGGGACACTACCTGCTTTGATTAACGGCCAACAATTAGCTGCCGTTCAAATCCGACAACGGCTTGCCCTTAAATTCGGTTGGAATGCACTGGGTGCCCAGGGCTTTAAGCTGACTGCAAATTTCATCCGCTTTCGCACTGGCAGTAAATTTACCGGCTTTCACCCGGTAATATAAATTATTGTTCACGTTTATTTTTTCATAAACAGCTTCCAGCTTTCCCAATAACGCCGGATGTTTATGCTGTAACCGGTACCAGGTTGACCTGACTTGTTTATGATTTGACAGGGAATATAACTGCAGGGAGTAATAAAGCGCTCCTTTCTTCTCCACCCCCTGGGCAGGAGTTTTCTGCTGTTGAGTTACTGTTTGTTTCACTGCCGTCGGCTCAATATCCGCTTTTGCAGTCACAGCAGGCAATTGGGCGGGTTTCGGCGCCGGTGCTGTCTTGGGCTGACTCTGGCTCGCGCTTTGCTGTGCTGCCATTGCTTGTGCCGCATTTTCATTATCCTGCACAATTTCATTCAGTTGCTCAATTAATTCGGTTAACTCGCCTTCAATGGCAACCAGGCGTTTTAATCCCGGTTTAATGTCTTGCCACTCATGCAAGTGTTCTTCAAATTTGGGAATGGTTGCTTCCGGCGACGGCTGGTTTGTTGCCGGCTCCCCCCTGGCGGCCAACTCAGGTTCATCCTGCATCATAGAGCACCCTGAGAGACCAGTTAACAGGCTGCAACAAATAAAAAAAGTTACCAATACATTTTTGCTCATTTGATTATTACCATTTTAATCGTTGTTATCATCCTGACGGTTAAAAGCTAAACTCATAAGCTTCAACCGAGCAATTAATATCTAATTTGCTGATTTCTTCACACGCTTTTATTGCTTGCTCATTTTCCTGATAAAACGCCAGGTTTAACTGGTATTTGCCATTGCCTTCATCGTAGAGAAAAAATGCCGGTTGATTCAAACGCCGGCGATAGCGTTTTTGCAACAAATACCAGTAGGTTTTTAAAATATTCAGGGAAGAGAAGGAGCCAACACTGACAACATAACCGGAAGTAAACTCCAGCTGCTCCAGGGTAAAGTCAGAGCCGTTAAGAATATCCCCCTGCGCCGATAAATCGAGGATCAGGTCATCGGTTTTATGTAATTTTTTCCGCTCTAAATAGTCAGAATCAATAGAGGCACGATAATTCCCGGGACGTAAATCGGTAAACAGATAATAACCGTCAAATGCAGTATCTTCACTGGCGACAATATGTCCCTGTTCGTCAAGCAAATTCACCGTGACATAAGGGGCAGGTGTTTCTTCGCCTTCTTTATTACGCAAATAAACCGTGCCTTCTACTTCGCTGGAGGTCACCACAGGAAAATCAAGACGATCGACAAAGCCCCGGCGCGGAGTTATCGATACCCCTTCAAACCCCGGAATTAAGAACGGATCCCCTAAACTGCCTTCTTTTAATTCAATATCTGTGGTGACATTGTTGGGCATATTCTGCAGCAGGGCGATCCCCTGCTCATCACTGACCGCCTGACGGTAATTTTGCGCCCCCTTAATTTTTGCCCCTTTAATGAGAGGTTCACCGACATCAAATTGGCCATTGGCATTCAAATCTTCAAAAACCCTGACTTTTAATGCACCGCTGGAAGTTAAGGGTTTATTACTGAGAAAATAATTATTCTTATCTGTCTCATAACCTAGACTAAAGCGGAAAAACAAACCTAGCGCCCAGTCACCTCCCTGATCATAATCCAGGTTACCGCTTAAATTAAAATTCTCATGACGCCAGTTTAATTTCCATTCACTTTGATACTTGTCATCGACGGTATTGTAATTTAATGCAACTTCAGATTGTAAATCACTGGTCATCGCCCAGCTCATTTTAGAATTAACCCGGGTAATTTCAGCTTTAGGCTCTAAGGTGTAGTCCATTTCAAAACGGGTAAAATATTTACCAAAAGAACGCTGAATCCGGCTGGAGCCCGCCAAAGAATAACTGTCAGTACCGGTAACATTGTCTGTATCCTGCCAGAAGATATCATTTGCTATTGAGGTTTTTCCGACATTCACACTTATCTGATTGGTTAGGTTTTGTATTTTTTGTCCGTTTGCCGTTTCGATAAAATCATATTGATTCTGGTAATTTAAGGGTAAAGCAAGCCCTCTGAAAGCCTGTCCCGACATTCGGAGTAAATGCTCCGTTCTGTCTCCGCCATTGCCGCTCTTGTCTATACGGTAACGATAATCAAAAGAATGTTTGCCAAAGCCTGTTTTTGCCGAGAGTTGCATGCTCTGGTTATCGTTATTATCAAAAGAAAAATCACTGTCAATTAACAGACGCTCAAACAGGGTAAGGTTTGCGCCTATGTTGTAATTAAGTTTATTACTGCCTTCTCTACTAAATAAGGTCGATTGCCCTAAAGAAACAGAAAACCAGTCGGTCACCCCCTGCTCATAACTCCCGGCAAATAACCACCCCTCATTATCCCCGGCGGACCCCTGGGTGATACCAAATAGAGACTTTCCCGTTTGAGTCAAAGACATTGCAAACGAACTGTCATCACGTTTAACACTGTTTTGGCTAACCAGTACTTCCCGGATGCTTTTCTCCACTTGCCCCTGAGGACCATAAAGGATCATTTCAAAGGTATTCTGGCCAAAAATCAGATCAACATCGTTAAATTCGTAACGACCATCCTGCAAACTTAATTGCTTATCAATTAAAATACCATTGCGATAAAGCTCAACATCCCAGCCCGGTTGAATATCGCCATTGATATTAATCTTATTATCGTTAACTTGACCCAAGGCACGACTGGAAAGGGCAAAACCCCGGCTAATATTGGCATTGTAATCAATCCCAGAACGGATCGGGTTAATATCACCAAACTCATAACTGCTAAGATTAAGGGGTCCTAATAAACCGCCATCAGCAGACTCCTTAGATAACCGCCAGCGTAAATCACTGATATTGTCGTCCTTGATCCCGCCAATGAAATACTGGCTGTTGAGGTAGGCAAGATCATGGCTGCCTAATGCCGAATAGCCGTAAAAAGTATTCTCTTCTGTCACCCTGCTGTTAAGCTGAACATCAAAGACCGGCGTTGAAAATGCCCGATATTGGTTTTCTTTCCAGGGCAAAACCGGGGTACTTCTTTGCTGGCTATATATAGCTTTATTTTCCCTGGCCAGCCTTTGTTCGATCGGCAAAGGAGAGCTTGAGCTGAGCTTGACCGAAAGCGCTGAGAAGTCAAACGCCATACGGGTACCAAACCAGGTATTGATCACATCGGCATCAACATAGAGATCATCTTCTTCTACCCGGTAATTTTCCTTATTCAGAATGAACTCTTGTCCGTTGACCTTAGCTTTAGCAATTTGTTGTTCGGAGAAATTCAGCTCAAAGGTATTGGCTTCATTCATAAACCAGCCAGAGGCGGTAGATTTTCCCAAATCTATGATGATGGGAAAGTCTAAAACCTCAAATAAATTCCCCAGACCTATCATGGCATTTGCCTGGCTTTTATAGGCAAAAACATCTGCCAGGAAATACTTACCCACATGAATGGCCAGCAGCAACTCTTCCCCTTCCGGGATACCGACATCCAGCTCTTCTGGTGCAGCTGAAAGAGGGGAAACGGCAATCTTGGTATCTCCGGCTTCACTGTCCGGCAGCGATAACTGGATATTTTTTATCTGTTTAATCAGTTGAATAAAGCGACTGTTTTTTAACGCACTGTTATCTGCCGCCTGCACACTTAAGCACAAAGGGGACAAACAGACTAAGCAGATAAATAACAGTCGCGCCATAGTCTCTACACCCGGTTACTTTTTCGGCCTAGTGACAATATCACTTAAACTAACATTGAAGTTTTTTTCTGTGATCAGGGTATTGCGCATTTCTTCTCTGCCCTCATAAGCTAATCTTAACGTGCCCGCCCCCGGGCGGTAATCAAACCACTGCAAGTTATAGACCCGATAAGTCAATTCAGGATAAAAATTAACCGAATTTAATATAGCTACCTGTTTTTCTTGCGTACTTCCTTTGGGTGTCCAGTAAGCAACAATACTGCCTGTGGTACTGGTTGCACCGGAACGCGATAATTGAACTCTCACGGTCGCCTGCTTTTTCTCAGCATCGTGTATCAGCGTCAAATCTTCGACGCCCACTTGATAATCCAGACCTCCCTGCCTAAAAACAACAGGAATACTATAACTGAGTGACAATTTAAGGGTGATACCGGCCCCTGAGTTCGCCTTATTTCTATCCCCTTCACGCGGCAAAGCGGTAAATAATAAGTGTGAGCGGTATTCACCGTCCTGTAAGTTCTTCGGGCGGCGGGCGGCAATTTTGACGATTTGTCTTTCGTTTGGCGCTAGCGTGACTTGCCTGGGGCTGAGCCTGAACATATTACTGGCAATAGGAAAGTCTTTAGCCTCCTCGTCCGTCAAGTTCTTATAGCCCCCCAAGGGCAAAGCAGCTTTTTGCACCCATTCAACCCTATAGGTGCGGGTCTCATTGCCGGTATTCATCAACACGACTTTATCTGAACGGTTGCGTTCATCCAGCGCGACCCGCATAGGAGAAATCAACAAACTCGCCTGTGAGCTAAACGCTTGCACAACAAGTAAAATAATAAATAACTGGGTTAATTTAATTAGCGAAAATTTCATGGCTTTTCTCTGTTGTTAAGCACTTAAATAAATACATCTAGCACTAATAGTTAAACGTTACTTGCAAGGTGCCCTGATACTGTACGTCAACATAATTACCGCCGTTGCCGGAAGTACTCAAGGTTGCCCCGACTCTGACCAATGCAAATCCTGAGCCATTTGTAGTAACTGAGGCAACAATATCCGGGCTACTAATAGTAAACTGTTCGGTCGCCGGAGCTGGAGGGGGGTTGCTGGTTGTCGCTTGTGTAATTACCGCCGAAGTGAAAACTTCCAGATTGCCGGGTAAGTCTGTGAGAGCAAATTCTGCCGGATGTCCGGGTTCAATAACCCTGATATGATTGACGATACTTGTTTGTCCGGCACGACTGATAATAATATCGCTGACCACAGAGTTATCCGATACCACAATAGTACCAAATGATAAGTCTTCAATGAGGGTGACCGTAGCCTGGGCAGGAAGGGTAAAAAAGAGTATCGATACCCAGAAAATTAATTTTTGGCAAAAGGTTAAAAACATAAATAAAACTAATATAATCAGGGGGGTGGCCTCCTGATTATATTAGTTATCAGCAATTATTCAATGAATAATTAATAATCAACCGTAATGGTATAATCACCGTCATATACATCATCGATATAAGCTGATGTTGTCACATTGGCATCGGTAGACAAGGTTGCACCGACATCAAAACTTACCGTACCGGTATTATCCGTTTGCAGGTTAGGCGCACCGGCATTGTATGCAATACCGTCATTGGCACCGCCACGTACGATTGCAACCCAGGTATCAACGGTAAAATCCGGTGAGGTTGGTGGTGCAATGGCATTATCCAGCGTAGTCGCCGCACCAGGGAAAGTGATAGTTAAATCAGTGAAAGTTGCCGCATTAGATACGGTAAACTGACCAACCGAACCCGCCGTTAATTGGGTAATGGTTGCGTTATTGTCCGGAGTCGCAGTCACCGAACCGTCAGCTGCGATTGCCAGGGTAGCCACATTGGTACCGGCAGGATCGGCTGTCGCACGAATGGTACCGAAACTAAGCTCAGTATCTTCCACTAAGTCAAATGCATTTTGTACCGTCACTGAAATAGTCGCATCAGATAAGGTTGCAGCAAATGGCTGTGCAGACATTGCGGTTAAAAAAGTAGCTGTTAATACCTTTGTTATCCGATTGTGATTTAAATTAAGCATAAAAATCTCCGTTGTTCATCTGTAAAATCGATAGTAATGTGACACTAAAATACAGAGGCATAAGCAACTCTTTTTTTTGTGACGCAAAATTTGTATCGACAGTAATAAAAAAACCTTTAATATTTTTTTTTACTTACATTGGTATTTAAGCATAGTCGTCGGACATAAATATTTGTAGTTCAATGTGTTAATTAGATCAGCACATTGAGTACGCATATTACTATCTGAGCATTATGTAACTTTTGAATAACAAATATCCTTAAGCTCCATCACATTCCATTAAAGTTATATTCATAATATTGCTCGATTTCCCTAATCTTCAAGATTACAACTTAGACACTTAAAAAATAAAGTAAAACCTAATATCATCAACTTTTCATAGCAAGATCATTAAAGCAGGTGCCGTGCCAAAAAGAACAAATGATCTAAAACTAACATCCTCAGTTTGGTTTTATTTCATGCAATTCATTTACTTAACAAACAAAAATAAATGCTAATAAAGTTTAAACTTCCTGTTTATCCCTAAGTTTAGTCAAATCCGGACAAATAACCTGCAATATAAAGATCATAAAGAGGCAATAAATTACCCGGTTAGTTGCCCCGGGGGTATTTTTTTGCCGCCCGGGCGGCAAAAGATCCTGCCAGGATCGTTTCAGGATCCAATAAACAAGCAAAAAGATCCCTTTGGATCCTTAATCTGTAACAGTGGACACATCAATAACCAAAACGGATTTCAAACAAGGGTTACAAAAGAGTTATTAAATGGAAGCATATAGATAGCCGGCTCCCGCTTGTCCGGGAGCCTGTGCGAAGTTAACCCACAGGTATACCTGAGTATTTAATCACAGCACAATATTGATTCTGCTGCTTAAGGCGTTTACAAATTTGGTGCGCCTTGGTTGCCGAAGAATAAGGCCCGACCCTTAAACTCTGAAAAGTCCCCTCTTCCCTGACAATTTGCTCCAGCAAAGGATCTTTGTTTAACAGCATCGAACCGTACTTTTGTTTAAAATACCTCCAGCCCAGTTTGGCATTGGCCTCGTTTTTGAATGCTGCCAGATGTATACCCACCTGAACTTTGCAATGACTTGTTTTTGACATGCTAAAAGTGCTGGCGGCGGCACAACCGGGCCGGGTCGACTCTTTCTTTGCCTCCGCTGCTTCAGCGACACTTGCATCGGCAGCATTGTCAGCTTGTACAGCCAAATCGGCCTGCTTTCTCGCCTCTCTGGCCTGTGCAGATTCCTGTTGTTTGGCTAACTGCTCCAGCGGGGCACTGCCCAGGTTTGCCGCTTTGCCAAGTTCAGCCACCAACAGCTGCATATCGGACTCTAACGCCAATAACCTTTCTATTTCCGGCGCCAGCGGCGCCCAAACATCAATATGACTGTTTAACTGTTCATGTATGGCTTCTTTGGTTATTGCTGCCTCTTGCTGCTTAGCTTCCGGATTAGTCGCACAAGAAAATAACAGGGAACAGCCCAGCAATCCCGCCAGAGGGCGAACTGGCATAGTCCGGTATTTAAAAAAAGAAACATGCTGAAAAGACGCTACCATATCGACACTCGCTGCGTTATTTATCTTAAATTTTAACAAGCTATGCTTGTTTTACCTTATCTGTTATCTGTAAAGCAAATATCATGCTAACAGCCTGACGCTGCTATTTCCTTACCTAATAAACAGCCTGTAAGTCAGTTAAATCAAGGCAGACAAGGAAATCACAGGCAAACTTTACATACCGGCGCCAAAGCCGAAACCAGGTTAACTGACAACTATTTGACTCCAGATATTAAATTTTATTCGTTAACCGGATCACTATCAGCTGTTGTCCGCTTAAAGTGACCTGCTGCTCCAAAGGTATTATCTGCAGCAAATGATTTTCCGCAATCACCTGCTCTAAACCTATATCCTGCTGGGTCAAATTTATCTCACCTTGAAGGGCGTAGACAAAGCAAAGGTCGCAAGCCGGAACATCCACTTGCCCCGGCTTAAGATAAGTCCGGACATCCACCCGGTATTTGCCGGTTTTGGTCATCAGGTTAAAATCGGTAATACCGCCGTCGAGCAAACGTCCCCGCGTCTGACTGGCGCCATCAAAGGTCGAAAAAGTTAATAAGCGATTGAGATTATCGATATTGATCTGCCCTGCCAATGTATGGCTGAGCTCTATTCCCTGCCCCGAAATTAAAATCAGATTGCGTAAATAACCGGAAAAATCTGAAAAGTCACCATCTTCTACCACAGAGGCAATACTTAACCGCCAGTCAAAATCTGCGAGTGTGCCCCCTTCATTTATTGCCAGTTCGGTAGTAGTACCTTTGCCATTTTTCCAGGGAATGCTTTTGAAGCGGGACGGGGGAATAATATTGATCAAAATATATGAACTCTGACAGAAAACGGATATCCAGTATATAACCAGATGATGACCGACAATAGCTTTGCTGGTAAATTAAATGGAGTTTGCTATAAAAATGATAACGATGCCGCCAACAGGCGGGATAACTTTCTCTTCTTGCTCAACGAACCCTTACTATATTGGTGATCAGGATGATAAATGCGAATAAATGGTTTTTAAAGATGCACCAAATAGAATGCTCTAATAGCAGCTATGGTTATGCCGGGCAGTTTGCCGGATTTCCTGAATGTATCGACAACCGTTGCGAACTGCTCATTGGCTTTTCTGTGATTGAAGGCAGATTTAATCATCTGGATTTAAGCGGACTTAATATTATTTATGCCGCCATGTGGCCCAAGGCCATCTATCAGGGAGACGGTATCGGCGTATTCTTTGTCGATCAGGCGACGATCAGCCAGGAGCAAGTAACAGCTATCGCCACCATAATGTCGGGGCAGGCAGGCGGACAGCCTTTTGCACTGTTATCCGGCACTTTTTCAGCGCTAGAAGGGCCGGTGTTACAAGATATTGATATCAACATTGATGAAAAGTATGCGTCTTTTTCTATCCGGGATATGGTGCAGGCCCAGCAAACCCCTTTAGTCAGCCCGCTGACGGGTGTAGAGCAAAACATATATATGAGTTATCCTGACACTCCCCTGATGGTACACAAGACCAAACTGGCAAACACCCGGCTGATGTCCATCAATTATGGCCGCCTCAATTTTAAACACGACAACTGTTTTGCGGCAAAAACGATTGTCAGCTGGGGCAATTAAAGGCCGATGCCGTGACTTATCGGAAAGTTAGAATATTACTGCTTTGCTGGCTATGGAGCTGCTCTTGCCTGGCTGCTCAATCCCCGCCATTATCATTACGAGTCGTGACGGAGAACTTTCCTCCTTATAATTATCAAACCGATAAAGGCGAACTCGCCGGCGTGATGAATCATATTGTACAGGAGTTATTAAAACGGTTAGAGGGCAAACAAAACATAGAAGTATTACCCTGGGCCAGGGCTTATAAAATCGCCCTCGAACAGCCGAACACCTTGATTTATTCGATGGTGAAAGTCCCGATCCGGGAGGATAAGTTTCATTGGCTGACATCCTTTTTCTCCCTGGATATCAATGTTTATACCTTACCCGCCAGTTACCGGGGAAAAATAAAGCAGTTGGCACAAGTTCAGCAGCAAAGCATCGGCATCATGCGCTCGAGCCCCCATGAAAGTTATATCAGGCAACATTTCCACCGGGATGAACAGCATGTCACCACCAATATTTCTTATCTGCACCTCTACCAGATGCATCAGCTGAAACGCTTAGACCTGATCGTCGCCCCCAGCCGGTTAATTCGCTACTTTAACCGGCACCAGCAAACCCCGATGGAAAAACGCCCGAAAGCTATTTTCAAACTGCCTTTTCCTTATCAAAAAGAGCTTTATATCGCGTTAAGCAAAAACAGCTCACAGCAAACGGTTACCAGGGTGAAACAAACCCTGATTGCCATGGAGCAGGATGGCACCATAACCCGACTGCTGGATGAATTTCATTTGTCCTGGTAAATGTCTCAGCTGAGCTAATTTCCCAAGATATTCAATACACTGATATAAAAGTTGCTGTCAATTTCCACCTTGGCATCCGGGGTTTTCAACTGAAATTCACTCCAGCCGTTACCCGGTGTCAGCCACAGCCATTCGCCGCCAATACTGACCTTGACCGGCATATCAAAACCTTCCACGGTGTTGCTCCAACGAAACTTCATCAGCTTGCCTTTAACAAAATATTCCAGTACCGGCACCCGCACATCCCGCAGGTACTGCTCGAAAATTTTGCTTAAATCTTTACCCGAATGCCTGCTGATATACTGCTCCACCTGCCGACCGGTTACGGTTTTATGATAAAAGTCCTTATTCAGGCCACGTAAGATCTTGCGCCAGAGGATATCATTATCTATCACTTGCCGTATGGTGTGCAGCATATTGCCGCCTTTGGGATACATATCAAAAGATCCTTCCCGGTTGGCATTATAAGTCCCGATAATCGGCTTATCGTTTAACACATTTTGCCGGGTGCCCCGGGAATATTCGCTGCCGGCCTGTTTGCCATAGAAGTATTCCACAAACAGGTTTTCGGAATAATTGGTAAAACTTTCATGGATCCACATATCGGCAATATCCCTGTGGGTGATATTATTGGCAAACCATTCATGGCCGGCTTCATGGACAATAATAAAGTCAAACTCCATGCCCCAGCCGGTACCGCTGCGATCCCGGCCTTTATAACCGTTTTGAAAACCATTGCCATAGGTCACAGAACTCTGGTGCTCCATGCCCAGATAAGGTGCTTCCACCAGTTTAAAACCGTCCTCGTAAAAGGGATAGGGACCAAACCAATATTCAAAGGCCTCAAGGGTACGGCGGGCATCCTGAAAATGTTTTTTCGCCCTGGTTAAATTATCCCGCAGCACATAATAATCCAGATCCAGCGGCCCCAACTCTCCCTGGTAGACGTCCCCGAAATGCACATAATCACCGATATTGATATTGATGCCGTAATTACTGATGGGATTGACCACTTGCCAGTGGTAGGTTTTGGTTTTTCGCTGCGGATTTTCTTCCACTTTAATTAACCGGCCGTTAGACACATCCATCAGGTGCTCGGGCACTTCGACACTGATCAAGGCGCCGTTATCGGGTTCATCATAGGCGTGATCCTTATTCGGCCACCAGACACTGGCCCCGACCCCCTGCACCGCAGAAGCGATAAAATCAATGCCGTTATCATCCTTTTGCCAGGTAATGCCGCCATCCCAGGGAGGTTTTTCTGCCACCAGCGGCTGGCCGCTAAAAGCCATCACCAGCTGGTATTCTTCGCCTTTTTCCTGCTCCCGGTTCGGGGTTATAAAATAAGAATACCCGTCCCGTTCAACTTTTAAGGCTTCGCCGTCCTGGGTCACCTTTTCCAGTTCCATCGGGGGCTGCAGCTCAATCTGCAAGCGCTGTCCGGGGGATAATACCCGGTAGCTCATGGTATTGGTGCCCGAGATAAATTGTCTTTTTGGATCGACGGCAATGTCCAGATGGTAATGGCTCAGATCCCACCAGGCGCGCTCCGGTGTTACCGAACCGCGCAAGACATCCTGATGACTGATGTCTTGCCCCTGTTTAAAGACATCTTTTGCCGCCAAAAGCGGGCTAAATAAAACGGCCAGGGTAATAAGTGCCAGGCCGGGTAATATATTCTTCATATTATCAACAAAATATCAAAATTCCGCCTCAGATGTTACCAGCCCGGCATTTAATAGCCAAGCGCGACATTTACGACCACAGGGTAAATATCAGGACTTGCCAAGCCTTTAAACTTCACGTTAGAATTCAATCAGGTTGACGATAATACCGTTAACCTGATGACTTGTCGGAGTGCCAAAAGGGCTGAGATCGCATAAGCGGGATCCGTAGAACCTGATCAGATTAGTATCTGCGAAGGGAACAAGAGAGTGGTTTGCCAAAACAAAAATGCAAACCGGCTCCTCGTTGACAGCAAACACCAGAGATCTGGCCTGTTGCTGTTTTCCACACCTTAAAGCTCCGCCAGTTTTTTAATTTTATTAAACAGGTGAGAGAACATGAGTTCATTAAGTCGACGCCAGCGCCGCGAACAGGCACAGGCCTTTATCCAGGATTTATCCAATTTATCCTTCCCCAATTCACACAAGGTCTATGTACCGGGTGAGCTGCATAAAATCAGTGTCGCCATGCGTAAAATCACCTTGTCCGATACCTTAATAGGCGGCACCGAAAAAGATCCGATATTCGAGCCGAACCAACCGATCTCGGTTTACGATACCTCAGGTTATTATACCGATCCGGATATCGAGATAGATGTCCATAAAGGTTTGCCGAAATTAAGGGAGTCATGGATAGCCGAGCGCGGGGATACCGAATCCCTGAGCAAGGTCAGCTCCAATTTCAGCCAGCAAAGACTGGCGGACGAAGGCCTGGATCATATCCGTTTCGAACACCTGCCCAAGGTCCGTAAAGCCAAGCCGGGTAAAAATGTGACCCAGATGTATTACGCCCGCCAGGGCATCATTACCCCGGAAATGGAATACATTGCGATACGGGAAAATATGCAGCGGAGCGATGTCACCGAAGAAATCCTCACCCAGCAACATGCCGGGCAATCGTTTGGCGCCAATACTCCCAAGCAAATCACCGCGGAATTTGTCCGCCAGGAAGTCGCCGCCGGCCGCGCCATTATCCCGCTCAATATCAACCATCCGGAAGCCGAGCCGATGATCATCGGCCGCAACTTCCTGATCAAGGTCAACGCCAATATCGGCAATTCCGCCGTCAGCTCTTCGATAGAAGAAGAAGTGGAAAAGCTGGTGTGGTCCACCAAATGGGGCGCGGATTCGGTAATGGATCTCTCCACCGGCCGCTATATCCACGAAACCCGCGAATGGATCATCCGCAACTCCCCTGTACCTATAGGTACGGTGCCGATTTACCAGGCACTGGAAAAAGTCAACGGCATCGCCGAAGACCTGACCTGGGAAATCTTCCGCGATACCCTGATTGAACAGGCGGAGCAAGGGGTTGATTATTTCACCATCCATGCCGGGGTACTGCTGCGTTATGTTCCTATGACCGCCAAACGCCTGACCGGCATCGTCTCCCGCGGCGGCTCTATCATGGCAAAATGGTGCCTGGCCCACCACAAGGAAAACTTCCTCTACACCCATTTCGAGGAAATCTGCGAGATTATGAAGGCCTATGACGTTTCTTTCTCCCTCGGCGACGGCCTGCGCCCCGGCTCTATCGCCGATGCCAACGACGAAGCGCAATTTGCCGAATTGCGCACCCTGGGAGAGCTGACCAAAATCGCCTGGCAGCACGATGTCCAGGTAATGATCGAAGGCCCGGGTCATGTGCCGCTGCATATGGTCAAAGAAAACATGGAAGAGCAGCTCAAGCATTGCGATGAAGCACCTTTTTATACCTTAGGGCCGTTAACCACAGATATTGCCCCGGGTTACGACCATATCACCTCAGGTATCGGCGCCGCGAATATCGGCTGGTACGGCTGTGCCATGCTTTGTTATGTGACCCCGAAAGAACACCTGGGGCTGCCCAACAAAGAAGATGTTAAAGAAGGCCTGATCACCTATAAGCTGGCGGCCCATGCCGGCGATCTCGCCAAGGGGCACCCGGGGGCACAAATCCGCGACAATGCCTTGTCCAAGGCCAGGTTCGAGTTCCGCTGGTATGATCAATTTAATCTCGGCTTAGATCCGGAAAGGGCCAAAGCCTATCATGACGAAACCCTGCCGCAGGAATCGGGAAAAATCGCCCATTTCTGCTCCATGTGCGGCCCGAAATTCTGTTCGATGAAGATCACCCAGGAAGTCCGGGATTATGCCGACAAGCTTGAACAGCAGCCGACTTTAACCGCCTCTGATAAAAGCGATATCGCCGTTAAGGTAATAGACGAAGCAGAACAAGGCATGCAGGAGAAGTCGGCGGAGTTTAAAGCCAGCGGCAGTGAACTCTACCAGAGCCGGGGATAGGAGAAAGACATGGCAAATATTGCCATAGTCGGCGCCGGCCTTATCGGCCGGTTAACCGCTTTAACCCTGCAGCGCCAGGGTTACCGGATCAGCCTGTTTGATAAAGACGATAAAGCCGGCCATAACAGCGCCGCCTATGCGGCGGCGGGCCTGTTAACGCCTTTGGGAGAGGCCATCGGCTGTGAAGCCAATATCGTCGCTATGGGCCTGACCTCATTGAAACTGTGGCCGGGTATTATCAACACCCTGGCCGAGCCGGTTTTTTTTCAGCAAACCGGGGCCTTGCTGGTCAGCCATACACAAGATCAGGGGGATTACCTCAGGTTCAAACGTTATTTGCAGCAACATTATCCCAAACATCCGCTACAAAGCCTGGACCGCAGCGCCCTGTCGGCATTGGAGCCTGAGCTGGGCAGAAGTTTTCACCAGGGCTTATATTTGCCGCAGGAAGGGCAAATCGGCAATCGCCGCTTGCTAAGGGCCTTAAGCCATCAACTGGAAATCGAACAGGTCAACTGGCTCAGCAACTGCGAAGTCACCGGCATATACCCGGGGGAAGCCAGTACCGGCCTGGAATATCGGCAATCGGGTGAAAAACGGCGACAAAGTTATGATTTGGTGATCGACTGCCGCGGTTTTGGCGCGAAAAAAACCGGCAAAAGCAGCGGCGCAGATCTCAAAAGTTTACGCGGCGTGCGCGGCGAGCTGTTCCAGCTGTTCGCCCCCGAGGTCAATATTTCCCGTCCGGTAAGATTAATGCACCCCAGGTATCAGCTCTATATCGCGCCAAAAAACAAAGGCTATTATGTGGTCGGCGCTACCGAAATCGAAAGCGAAGATCACTCGCCGATGACGGTGCGCTCGGCGCTGGAATTACTCAGCGCCGCCTACAGCGTACACCCAGGTTTTGCCGAAGCCAATATCCGGCAACATATCAGCCGGCACAGACCCGCCTTTGCCGATAACCAGCCGAAGATCCTGCTGCGCCCCAGGTTATTGCAGGTCAACGGTTTATATCGTCACGGCTTTTTAATCGCCCCCGTAGTCTTGCAGCAAATTAACGAGCTGGTATCAGCCCTGACACCAAACCTGTCGAAAAAAAACCGCTTTTCACAACAGCTGTTAGAACAGGTTATCACCGACTGTCAGCTTCCCTATTCACATTTACTGCCAACAGGAGTTTATGATGAAAATCACCATTAACGGCCAGATGTTCGAACTTGAACAGGATCACAGCGTCACAGCTGCCCTGGCACTGTTTTTAACGCCACAGCAGCAAAAAACCTCTTTCGCCGTCGCCTTAAACGGCGAGTTCCTTGCCCGGGAAAATTACCCGGTCACCACATTAAGCCACCGGGACGGGCTTGATGTGTTATTTCCCATCCAGGGCGGATAAACCATTTTAATAGCGAGCAAGATATGTCTTTAACTATTTATGATCAGCCACTGAATAGCCGGTTATTGATCGGCAGCGCCCTGTATCCCTCGCCTGAGGTGATGAAGCAGGCAATTATCGCCAGCGGTGCCCAGGTGGTTACCCTGTCACTGAAACGCCAAAACCCGGCGGCGCTGGCGGGAGAAACCATCTGGCGTTATATCCGGGAATGCGTTGCCCGGACAAAGGGCTTTTTATTGCCCAATACCGCCGGTTGCAAAACCGCCAAAGAAGCCGTTACTCTGGCAAAAATGAGCCGGGAAATTTTTGCCACCGACTGGATAAAACTGGAAGTAATTGGCGACGACTATAACCTGCAGCCGGATCCGTTTGAATTACTAAGCGCCGCCGAAACCTTACTTCAGGACGGTTTTAAAGTGCTGCCTTATTGCACCGACGACCTGGTATTATGCCAGCGTCTTTACGACCTCGGCTGCCAGGTGATCATGCCCTGGGCCTCCCCCATAGGCACAGGCAAAGGTTTAATGAATCCCTATAACCTGGAAACCATACGTTTAAGGTTGCCGGATGCCACCTTAATTTTAGATGCCGGTATCGGCAAACCCTCCGATGCCTGTTTAGCCATGGAAATGGGTTATGACGCTATCCTGCTCAACAGTGCCGTCGCCCTGGCGGATAACCCGGTGCAAATGGCCCGGGCCTTTGCCCAGGGCATAGAGGCCGGCAGCCAGGCTTATGTCGCCGGTATCATGCAACCCAGGCAAACCGCACATCCGAGTACCCCGACCTTAGATACCCCCTTCTGGCACCAGCCGGGAGGACAGTGATATGACGATATATTTTCCAAAGCACTCCCGGCCACCAACAAGCTCCCCATATGGCCAGCCACTTCCGGCGCAATCAACTCCGGGGGCCCGATAACATGAATCGAATGCCAACTTCAAAGAAAAAACCTGTCCTGTGGACCATATCCGGCTCTGACTGCTCCGGCGGCGCCGGTATCGCCGCCGATATTAAAACCGGCTTTAGCCTGGCAGTGGAGGTCTGCACTTTAATTACCGCCAATACGGTACAGAACTCACAGCAAGTGCTCAGCATCAACCCGGTCAATATTGATGTTTTACAACAACAAGTCGATGCCTTGCTGCCGGATAAACCGCCTAATGTCATTAAAATCGGCCAGGTAGCCAACAGCTATCAGCTGAACTGGTTGAGCCTGACCCTGATCAAATTGAAACAGCAGGTAGCGGATCTGACGGTGATTTATGATCCCGTGGGCCAGGCCAGTGTCGGCGGCTATTTATCTTCCCTCACCCGGGCCGAGTTACTGTCGTTATTAACCCTGGTAGATATCATTACCCCGAATTTGCAGGAAGCCCGGACGTTAACGGGTCTAAGCAGCCAGGCGTCAGAGCAAGCGCTGGCGACAGCTATTTGCCAGCTGGGCGCCAAGGCCTGCATTATTAAAGGGGGCCACAGCCAGAAGCATACTTGTGATGATTATTGCCTGGATACCGGGTTTCACTATATCCCGCAAGCAACAGAGCACAGTATCAGCTACCGGTTAAGCTCCCATCGCTATCACACCAGCCACTCCCACGGCGGCGGCTGCAGCTTTGCCAGCGCCCTCGGTGCCTTTATCAGCCAGGGTTACCTGCTACGCGATGCCTTTACCCTGACTAAAGCCTTTATCAACCAGGGGTTAAGCGTTTATCAGGGAGAAGAAAGTTATTACGGCGCTTTTGAACAGCAGGGCTGGCCCCGTGAAGCCGAATATTTTCCCAAGGTTATCCCAGATGCAGAAACAAAGTTAACAGCACCTTTTGCCTCCTTAGGCACAGGGCGGCAAGACGACAAAAAGCTCGGTCTCTACCCGGTTATCGATTCCCTGGCCTGGCTCGAACGCTTGCTGCCCCTGGGGTTAGAAATCATTCAGCTCAGGATTAAAAATACCGATCCGGCAACGCTGGAGCAAATCATCATAGATGCGGTCAAACTGGCCAGGTCCTACAATACCCGGCTGTTTATCAATGACCACTGGCAACTGGCCATTAAACACGGGGCTTATGGTGTGCATCTGGGTCAGGAAGACTTGCACAGCGCCAACCTGGCGCAAATACAAGAATCGGGATTACGTCTGGGCATCAGTACCCACGGCTGTTATGAATTTTTACGGGCACAACAGCTGAAGCCTTCTTATCTGGCAATAGGCGCCATTTTTGCCACCCAAACCAAAGATATGACCGGCCAGATACAAGGGTTGGATAATTTATCCCGGTTACTGGCCCTGGCCACGGATATCCCCGTGGTGGCGATCGGCGGCATCAACCTGGAACGGGCCGCCAAGGTCTGGCAAACCGGCGTCGACTCTATGGCCGTAGTTACCGCCATCACCCTGGCGGCCGAGCCGGAGCAGGCCGTTAACCGTTTCCGGCAGTTGATGGCGGGTTAACCTGCCTCAGCGAATAATCCCCTTTAAAATATTAATCAGGGATTATTCGCTGAGTTCCTGTAAAAAGAGTTTTGGTCGCCACTCAAGCCATTCATCCCGGACTTTATCATATAAGGTAAAAACACCGATTTTTCCGCTATCAACGGCCTCTGCCCCGCCGTTACTTCCCGGCTCAGGCGTAGCAAAAGCGATACCGCCGGCAAGCAGGGTTTCCAGAGACTCTGAACGAATATCGACACCGGAGAAAACACCGCCTTCCAAGGTGATGCCGCTGGCATTCCAGAATTTGCTTTGCGCCGTGACCAGCGGCGCGTAACGCTGCGGGATATTGATAAAGATACTGACCTTGTCGCCGCTGGCAGCCAGATCAACCCCGATCACTTTGCCCACTTTCACCTGGCGGTATAATACGGGATCCCCCACCCTGACCGAACCTAAACGGCTGGCCGATAACTCAACATTTAAACCATAAGGCAAAGCTTTAACCACAGGCGGCATTTGCTCCGCGGTAAATTCGTTTTTCACCGCCTTATTGATATCCCCGGGCAAGGCACTGATAAAGCCCCCCTCGAGTATCGCATCCAGGTGCTTGGTCCCCACCAGGCCAAGCTCAGGTTTGCTGAGCCAGAACTTGGCACCAATACGGGTAAACTTGGCGGCATCATCATTTAAAAACGCGATCACTTTGGCGCCATAACCGTTTTTATCGAAAATCACCCGCTCCGTCAGCCCCACCTGCTGATCATGATATTTGATCTTCATATTCGCCTTTAAGGCACTGACATCGTCAAAGTGCAAAACAATAGTGCTGCCGGCAGATCTGGCATGTTCGATATTATGATACAGGGTGAAATTATCCCCTTCCGCCACGGGCAAGCTGGTCACTTGGCTTTGCGGGTTATAAAAGCTGATACCGCCGGTTAACAAACTGTCCATGGATTCGGTTTTGACGATAAAATTGCCGAGATTGCCGCTGACGGTAATACCGCTGGCATTATAAAAGCGGCTGTCGGCGCGGATCAGGTGACGATACGCTTCATCAATGGAAATATGGAGGTCGACACTTTTTTCATCCCCGGACAAGGCGACATTATCCACCTGGCCGACGGTGATCCCCAAGTAACTGATCTGGCTGCCGGGCATGGCAACCTGGGCATTATCCGCCGTCAGGGTTAACTGTAAACCTGTATGGCTGGCATGTTTTTCCGGTGGGTTATCGAGCAGGGTAAAGTGTCTTTTTTCCTCCCCCTGCCCCAGGTTGACACTGATATAGGCACCGCCAAACAAGGCATCGGTATCTGTCAGCCCGGATAGGCTCAATCTGGGTTTGGCCAGCCAGAATTGACTGTGTTGCCGTAAGAGAAACTCGAATTCCGGCAAGATTCCCGCCTCAAGAATACTCTCTTGCCGGTGGCTGTTGATAGCATGTACCGAGCCGATTTGTTGTCCCCGGTACATGATCCGGGTTTGCGCTTTCAGGCCATTGACCGGCGCCGTGCTGAGTTCAAACAGCACTCTTTGTTTGGCGATTTCATCATCGGCAAATAACGCAAACAAATCGCCGTTTTTCACCCGCTGTTGGTTTTTCCCCAGCCCCTTATCGAAGGTGATGCCTCCCGCCAGCATGGTTTGCAGCGAATGGGCTTTCACTTCAAATTTCTGCAAACCGCCGCTGATCTTCATGCCGCTGGCATTCCAGAAGCGACTGTCGGCGGCAACATAATGCTGATATTCGGGCTTGATAAAAATATGCACTAAAAATTCATCCGGCCCCAGGGCTTCGACCCCCTGGACACTGCCGACATGGTTTTTCTTATAAAAGATGCCGGTACCGGCGTGGATAGAGGCAACATTAGTGGCGGACAACACCAGATGTAGTCCCGGCTCGCTGTAGTTATAGGCGGGTTTGCGGTTATACACGGTAAAACTCGAACGCGGCTCGCCCTCGGTAGAAGGACGGATGCCGATATGCGGCCCCAGCAACACGGTCTGAATATTGGTGACCCCTTTAAAGTCCACTTCCGGCGAGACTACATACAGGGCCGTTTGTTCTTTCAGATAGGGGACCATCCTGGGGTCAACTTTTGCCTTGGCGGTGATCTTTCTTTGCTCGGTATCTATGTCGGTAACCGAGTCCACTACTCCTAAGTTAATGCCCTGGTACATGATAGCGGCGCCGACATCTATGCCGGAGTCCCAGTTAAGGATCAGCTCAATTTCATGGGCCAGTTCCGCCGATTGAAAACTGGCGTACAGGGGAAATTCATCGCCATTTTTTGCCTCAGACAAAAGCGCTTCATGGGCGGGATCGTCAAACGCCACCCCGCCGGAAATAATCGAGGCCAGCGACTGGGTTCTGAGCTTGACCCCGGATGATAACGAGGCACTGGCTTCTATGCCGCTGGCATTCCAGAAACGTGAATTTTGCTTCACCAGGTGGGCATATTCAGGCTCGATAAAGGCATTGACGTTTATCAGCTGGCTGCTGTCATCATAATCAAAACCGGTAATATAACCGACCTTGATTTGTCTGAAGGTCACCGAAGAGTCCCGGGCCAGGGAACCCAGGGAATCGGTTTGCAGGGTAATATGCAAACCCGGCACCGCCAGGTTCTGGGCCGGCGGCTGATCCAGGCCGATAAAGTGGCGCTGCTCTTTGCCTTCTTCTTTAATATCCGGCTGGAAATTAATATAACTGCCGGAAAACAGGGTGTCCAGGCCGCTGACCCGCTGTACAGAAACATCGGCGGTGACGTACCAGAACAGGGCCTTGTCGGTCAGGGAGCGGGCGGATTTGTTGATCATTTCAATTTCCACTATGACACTTTGCAGGTCTTCAGAAACATCTATGCCCGTTACCAAACCGGCAGTAAGCCCCTTATAGCGCACCTCGGTTTTCCCCGCCACTATGCCCATGGCGCTGTCGAACTGCACCGTAATAAACACGCCGCGTTCGGAGATCGCCTTAAACAATAACCAGGCGCCGAAAATCAGGGCGATCAGCGGCACCAGCCAGACCGCGGAAATACGTTCTCTTTCCTTTACTTCAAAACTGGATTCTTGCTGTTGTTCAGTCGTCATTATCGAGATTATCCCATAATAGCCGGGGGTCAAAACTCTCCGCGGCAAACATAGTAAAGATCACCATCAGGGCAAAATAGCTGATGCCCGGCCCCGCCTCTATCGAGGTAATAAAACCTAAATTCACCACCGCCGCCATCAAGGCCACCACAAAGACATCCAGCATCGACCAGGGGCCAAGAAATTCCACCAAATGATAAAGCTGGGTCCTGTGTTTCGGATCGACCTTGGAACCGCTTTTCACGGTAATGATCAAGATGATCAAACCCAGCATCTTGCCCAGGGGCACAATAAAACTGGCGATGAACACCACCAGCGCCACCGGATACATGCCGAGCTGAATAAAAGTTTCTATACCCGATAAAATCGTCGACGCCTCTGGACTGCCCAGGGAGGTAAAAATCATGATCGGATACAGGTTGGCGGGAAAAAAAGCAATGATAGCGGCAATCGTCCAGGCCAGCGTATATTCCAGACTCCGGTATTTACGCAGCGAGACCTTGGCCTGGCAGCAGCTGCAACGCTGGTTTTTATGGGTGATCACATTGAGCTTATGGCATTTCAGGCATTGTCCCAGCCCCGCCTGTCTGGCGGTTTTTACCGGGCCGTCAGTATTCACAACCGGCCTCCAGCTGCTCCCAGATATAATGCTTATCTAAAGTGACAGAAACCAAAGTAGAGCAAATCAGTAGCAGGATAAAAGCCACCAGCCCCAGGCCGATGGATAATTCCGCCAGCGCCACCAACTTATACATAGACACCATGATGCCCAATAAAAACACATGCAACATGGTCCAGCTGTCGAGCTGGTGGTAAGAGCGGAAAAAATGCACCAGCGCCGGGGTGATACGCTTCATCCGGATGCACCAGGAAATATAAAGCGCCGCCAACAAGCGGATAACCGGCACCGCCAGGGTAAAAATAGTCAAACTGATGGCAATCAGGTAATAGTCATTGGCGATCAGAATCGCAATACAATCGAGTAAAGACGCCTGGTTAAACAGGCCAACGGCACTGACGCCGATCAAGGGTAAAATCATTGCCGGGATCAGTAACAGCAAGCCCGCCAGCGCCACCGCCAGGGTTCTGCGGATGGGATCCCGTTTTCGTTCCAGCACCTTACCGCCACACCTTTTACAAACCGCCTTTTGTCCTTCCTTTAATAACGGCTTGGTTGACAAGCCGTCACATTGGGGGCAGGCGATCATCTGATCATAATTCACTGGCTCGGCAGACATTCAGGATATTACCGCAAAAGATTTTATCTTGAGTTTACGATAAGAAGCCCTTGATGCCAATGGCAAAAATTTCTTGAGAAAAGATGAAACCTAATACTACCGTTCCGTTGCTTCCTTATATAAATCCAGCTCCGGCTCATCCTCAAGCACGCTGAATTGCCTGCAGGATGTAGGTACTTAACTTATGCCGGGAGCCCTCTCCATCTGAAGATCAGGTCGACATACTTCCATGTATAAAAAAACCAGCTAAGACCTTAGCTGGTTTTTATTATCTGCTTTGATAAATGAGCTTATTTAAGCGATGCCATATGTTCGGAAATCGCCGCAATATCATCATCAGAAAGTCTCATGGCGATATTACGCATCACACTGTTATTATCGTTGCCGCGGGTACCTTCGCGGAACTTAACCAACTGAGCTTTCAGGTAATCCAGGTTCTGACCGGCAACGGCAGGGAAGCCTGCACTTGCCATACCTTTACCGTCAGCGCCGTGGCAGGCAACACAGGCAGTGATCTTGCGTTTGGCCTGACCGCCGAAATACAACTTCTTACCCGCTGCATTGGCAGCGCCCTTGCCGGGAGCCGGTGTTTGCGCAGCAAAGAAAGCACCTAAATCCGCCATATCCTGCTCGGATAACGCCGCAACCATACCCGCCATCACAGGATCGTTTCGCCCTTGCTTGCCGCCGGTGGCTGAGCCGGTTTTAAAATCCGCCAGTTGCTTGGCGATATAAGCACCGCTTTGTCCCGCCAGGTTAGGATAAATAGGTACCGGGCTGTTACCGTCGGCGCCGTGACAGGCGGCACACATTGCGGATTTGGCTTTACCGGCTTCGGCATTGCCTTCAAGGGCTAAAGCGCTATTGACTAGACCTAAGCCTAACAGAAGTGAAAAGATCATTTTTTTCATTATGTTGCTCTCTGCTTGTTGTCAGCAGTTACTTGTCTGCCTTCGGCCGTTTGCCTGTAGCAATATCGTTAACTGACGGAAATGATGAAAAAGTGACAGCATTTTACACGATTCCGGCCCCGGTGTAAGAACAGAAAGGGAAAAATCCTTTAAAACCAGCAGATATTGGTGAAATCAGTGAAAATTTAAACGCCGGATACCTTCGGGACTGTAAACTGGCAACAGCTATATATCGTAATTCCCGGCACTAAACCCGGCTCCTGCTCATCCGTTTTTTATCAGGTAAGCGCTGGATTACTTACAGGACGTAAGTACTTAACTTATGCCGGGAGCCTATAAGTTGACATACTTCCTGTATAAACCCGGCTCCTGCTCATCCCTGAGCCCGCTGGATACATACTTCCTGTATAAACCCGGCTCCTGCTCATCCCTGAACCCGCTGGATATATACTTCCATGTATTAAAAAAGCCGGTTGCTTGCGGCAACCGGCTTTTCAAAAACTCACTTTACAGCAGAAAGCTTATTTTAGTGACGACATATATTGAGTTAATGCCGCAATATCTTTCTTAGACAGGTTCATGGCGATATTACGCATCATACCGTTCTTATCGTTGGCGCGCTCACCGGTACGGAATTTCTCCAGCTGGCTGGTCAGGTACTCAACACTTTGTCCGCCGATCGCAGGGAAACCGGCATAAGTCATGCCTTCACCTTGAATGCCGTGACAGGCAACACAAGCGGTAATTTCACGCTCAACGTCACCGCCTAAGTATAATTTTTTACCGGCCTGATCCGCCTTGCCGTTACCCGGGCTCACTTTTTGCGCCGAGAAGTAACTGGCTAATTCCTGCATATCCTGCTCAGATAAAGCAGCTGCCATAGGCGCCATTACCGGGTCGTTACGACCACTGGTGCCGCCCGCTTTAAAGTCCGCCAGCTGCTTGGCGATATAAGTGGCACTTTGTCCCGCCAGCTTAGGATACATAGGCACCATGGCATTACCGTCGGCGCCGTGACAGGCGGTACAAGTTGCCGCTTTGGCTTTACCGGCAGCAACATCGGCGGCCAGGGCTAAAGGTGCAACCGGTTTTCTGCCCTGCTGATGGGCAACTGCCTTGGTATCGGCAAAATAAGCGCCGATATTGGCAATGTCTTCATCCGTCATATTCTCGGTGAAGGTATTCATGGCCAGGTTAACACGATCTTTAGCTCTGAAATTTTTCAGCTGCTTCTCGATATACTGGGAATGCTGCTTCGACAAGTTAGGGTTCACTAAAACGTCACTGTTACCGTCTTTACCGTGACAGTTGATACAGGCCACGATAGTGCGGGAATTATCACCGAATTCATACAAGCCTTTACCTACCAGGGGATCAGGAACAAAAGCCGGAGCGGCAGGCGCTGCCGGTGCTGCGCCGGTGCCGGCGGCAGCGGTATCCGTTGCTCCCCCGCTGCGGCTTTGTGCAGCAAAATAGGCACCCAGATCCGCCATATCCGCTTCAGATAAACCGGCGGCCATAGGCGCCATAACCGGATCTTTCCTGCTGCCGTCTTTAAAAGCTTTCAGCTGCTTAACGATATAATCGGCGTGCTGGCCGGCAAGGTTAGGATAGTTAGGAGCGGCGCCAATCCCCGTGGGACCATGGCAAGCGGCACACATGGCTGACTTTGTTTTGCCCGCTTCCGCATTACCTGCTGCTGATGCAACATTTATCAGGCTTAACCCGAACAATAGCGAAAAAATAATCTTTTTCATTAACTGGCTCTCTGCTTCCGGTTGATCAAATACCCGGGCTATTTTCCGGATTTTGATAAATATATGATAAAAAAGTGGCAGCATTTTACACGAATATCTCCCGCGTGTAACGGCAGTAGAAAAAAAACTCACAGTATTTCTAAGGGAATTGCATTATTTACCGGCAAAAAAAAGATATAATAGCCTTTTTTGCAATTGTAATTGGATAATCCCTTGTCATCGTCAGCCATTAATCTACAAAAAGCCACGTTTACCATCAGCGCACCCGATATTCGCAGTTTACCCGCTGAAGGCGGCATCGAAGTAGCCTTTGCTGGCCGATCAAACGCCGGAAAATCCAGCGCCCTCAATACCCTAACCCGGCAAAAAAGCCTGGCCAGAACCAGTAAAACCCCCGGGCGCACCCAGCTGATCAACGTCTTTGAAATCGCCGAAAACAAGCGCCTGGTGGATTTACCCGGTTACGGTTTTGCCAAAGTACCGCTGGAAATGAAAAAGAAATGGCAAAAAGCGCTGGGAGAGTACCTGCAAAAACGCGAGAGCCTTAAGGGGCTGGTGGTATTAATGGATATCCGTCATCCGTTAAAAGACCTGGACATGGATTTGATCCAATGGGCTGCCGACAGCGGGTTACCGGTGCTGGCGCTATTAACCAAAGCCGATAAATTGAAACAGGGCAAACGTAACAGTGAAGTATTGCAGGTAAGAAAAACCCTTGCCGCCTTAGATGCCGATATCCAGGTCATGGCTTTCTCCTCCCTGAAACGCACCGGGGTCGAACAGGCCAACAATGTCATTTGCCAGTGGTTCGAGGATGATATTACCGAAGATGAAAGTGAAGGCGAAATAGAAGCATAACAGCAAAAACCATACTTTTTTGCCGCCTGAAAACAACGCAGGCGGCGACCTCACTGCCCCCCAAAAACAGTAAAACTCCTGCCCTGTCAGATTTTTTCACCATAAAATAAATTATCAAAAGCCACTTTTTCGCAGGCATAAAAAAACCGGTGACAACTATCACCGGCGTATTAGCTATGGGGAAAGCTAGAATATACAAATTATTACAACAGGCGTTCTTTTCGGAACAGGATCATTATAGAGCTGTTACTCTACAAAAGTAAAGTAGTTGCTCTAATTTTTTAATAATTAATCAATTCTAGCCGAAAAAAGCTCTGCCGGTATTCCGTAGCCGCCAACAACAATCACACAAGCAACTGTTATATAAGTACTCATTACTTTTTAAGTTGATAAGAACGGAATTTTCCCGTTTGCAAATAATGGATAACCTGTTCAATAACCTTGTCGTTTTTCATCATAAAAGGATGAGTGGTATTCATTTCCAGATGTTCCCTCATACCTTCAAGCCGGGTTCGTTCCACAGACACTTTGCCATCATTTTTCCCCGGTATTAACAACGATAGCAGCCAATTAATACTTTGGGTGCCTGCAATAATTCCGAGATTAAAATCAGCCTGTCCCAATTGATTGGGAACACTTAATTTTCCCGTACCAAGCTGCATGCCTGCATCACCGTTTAGCAGATGAAAGCCGGGAAACTTACCAAGCTTATCCACGACTTCACTGCCTTTGTTGGGAGGTCCAAGCATCACCACTTTATTCAGTCGGGCTATTTTATGCTGACTTAAATACTGCCGGACTAAGATCCCCCCCATGGAGTGGGTCACAAAACTGATTTCACCATCACCACATTGTTGCAAAGCTTGCGGGATCACTTTTTCTGCCAGAACTTCTATCGGATAATGACGCGATGGATAGTCAACATTGATCACCGCATAACCTTGGGCAATTAAGCATTGCTCCATGCGTTGCATCGAACTGGCGCTACGAGCCAGTCCATGGAGTAAAATAACGTTTTCGGGATTAGTCATCTGTGACTTTCTTCCTGCCTGCCAGCTTTGACAGGCATAGACTAAAAAGTAATAACGGTGAATATCGCACTAAATCACAAAAACTGTCATAAAAATAGCGGATAAGTTATAGCGCTCTTTATCAAGTAAACAGCAGCTTTGATTATACGGCCTTTTATAAATCATCTTTAAGCATGCTGGATATAGTTCCACCTGTAAAAAAGCACCAAAATCATGGTGCTTTTTTATACTGTTCGGCAATCAGCCCGAGATAAATAAACCTGCTTATTTTTTAAAACGGCGTGCAGCTAACCCCATAACACCTAAAGCGAAAATAGCCAAAGTAGAAGGTTCCGGCACGGTTTCGCTTAAGGTTTCTTCAAAACCGCTATAACGGACATGTGATTGTGAATAATTATAGAAACCAAACTTACCCTCATTGAATGAACCGTCAACATCAAAAATGGTGTTACCGTCAATATCAATACGAATATTGCTATCGGTAAAACCCAAAGTGAAATTGTAGCTGGTATTATCTAACCAGCCTTTGAAGCTGTCTCTGGTGGTATAGTCGGATGCAAGTACGGTAAGGTCGCTACCGCTATGGCCCCATAAATCCACATTAGTTCCGCTGATCTGGGACAAAGTAAAACCTGATTCGGCCGAGCTGTGCCAACCTTGCTTCCAGTCGAACAGCAAATAGTCATTGCTGTTGTTATAACCAAAGACAAAACCGATAAAATCATCATCGCTGCTGGTTTCAACGCCAAAAGTACCGCTGAATTCTCTGTTAATATAATTATCTTCACTCAGAAAAAAAGTTGCCTGGCCATTGTCTGCCTGAAAGACACCGGAACCGTCGGCGGCCAGTAACCAGTCTCCCCCCGGGGTTTCGGTCCAGTTACTCAGATCAATCGGGGTAGCATAAACTTGAGTACTCAAACCTAATACGGCAACTAAGGTAAGTAATTTTTTCACTGGACGTTCCTTTATTTTTATAAAATTGACAGCAAACTAAAACTAGCAGCATTTTAGTTTCATTTTCCTTACATTATAGCAACTTTAACGCCAACTAACAAAATCAGATAAAAAACAAAGAACTAGATATTAAGCACAAAACAAAAAACAAATAACTGTAAAGAATACTTACACTTACAAAAAATTTACTTGCCTAGCTTTTATTCGGTGCAAAGTGTTAATTTAATGGGGCAATAGCGACTTAGCATACATGACTACAGCTTACATCTGGAGCCGCTAAAACAATTTCCCCCCCAGCCGTCTTAGCCCTTATTCGATCAGATATACCGCATACAGCACTTGCTCTATGGTAATAGAGCCGGGTTCAAAAGCCCCTTCAACAATATTGGCGGGGGCCGAATCCCTCATGCTCTCCATGGTGGCATAAGGCTGCTCCCCGCGGATCGGCTCTTTGGCTGCACGGTAAAGCCTGGCTATTTTTACTTCAAAACCGTCTGCCAGCTCTTCCGCTGCCGCCCTGGCATCGGCAATAGCCAGTTTCTGTGCTTGTTTTTGCAGGTCTTCGGCATTGGACGCCATCATCCGGATGCCGTTTATCTGGGTGATGCCGGCATTCACCAGGCTTTGCATCAAACGTGAATACAGATCAATTTTCTTAAGATAAAACTGGATATTTCGGCTCACCTTAAAGCCGGTGATCACCTGCTTGCCCGCTTCCCGGTCGTATTGCATTTCTTGCTGGATAAACAGCTCTGACGCGGAAATATCTTCTTTGGCAATCTCATACTCTTCGGCAATTTTAATGATGTTGGCGGATAAGGTATCGGCTTCTTTTTTTGCCTGGATTAAATCGCTGTGACGGCGGATCACAGAAAAAGAGATCTCCGCCAAATCCGGCAACACTGAAATTTTGCCCCGGCCTTTAACATACACATGGGGCGAGTCCGGGATCGCTGCTGCCAAAGATGAAAAGCTGAAAATAGCCAGACATAAACCTACTAATATACGCATAATGTAATCCTTACTAATTAATTTTATTTTCAATAATTTAATATTTATCTGTATGTTATCGAACGTTAACGGCTTGCTTATATTCAGCCGCCATTGAGGCTAAACTCAAAGACCACCTGATGTTGCTGCCCTGCGGCGGTACCAGGCTGATAACGCCATTTGGCCAGCGCCTGGCGGGATAATTTTTGCAGTTCACGGCCGACACTGGCATCAATCACCTGAATATCGGTCACCTGCCCGGCTTGATTGATTTTATAACCAAGTTTTACCTCCCCTTGTTGTCCTTTTTGCCGTGCTTTTACCGAATATTCCGGCATAACTTTATATGTGGGAGTTAATGCTAACCCCGGCTGTTTAAGCTCAGGAAAGGCCGTTTCTTGAGAGGTATTCACCTGCCAGTTAAATTCGCCGCTATTACCCACTTGCTGATGGCGATCCGCCGTCAATACCGGCGAAACTTCAGGCGGCTGAGGTACCACTTTTGGCGGCAGAGGGGGGATAACGGCAATTACCGCTTGCTGCTCCTCTGGCTCAGGTTCGGGTGCCAGATGGATAAACCTTTGCTCCGGTTCAGGCACAGCCTGAGTTTGCTGCTGGTAACCGGCAAAGTGGCTCACCAGCGCCATCAAACCAAATGAGACAACACCGCCGCCAAACAAAAACAACAAGGGGCGCATCCAGGCCAGGTAACTGCTGCCGGCCATCCCCTGTCCTGATAATTTGATTTCGGGAGGCTGCAGCTGGTTTTTTCTCTGCTGATATAGGGCATGTATTTCCTGCTCAAAAGCCAGATCCTGTGCTTCAGCGTTTTTGTTCATGTCTTTACCTTTGCCGTTGGCAATATTGTGCTGTGCCTGCCTCATAGCTCAGGCCCCATTAGTTTTTTGATATTGGTCCGGGCATAACGTAAACGGCTTTTCACCGTTTCAAAGCTTTCATCGGTCAGCTGACAAATTTCCAGCAGGGAAAAACCTTCCTGCTGGAGAATAAACACCTCCCGCTGAAAAAATGGCAGCTGGTTAACCACCCGGTTAAATTTAGCCAGCTTATCGCTCAGTTCACATGTTTTTTCCAGTGGCTCCCCCGTCAACAACGGCTGCTCAACGTCCTGCCATTGCCACCTTTGCTGGCGGCGAAGTTCATCGTTCAGGGTATTACGGACGATGGTAAACAACCAACTTTTAACATTGGTGTGCGCTTTGCTGCTTTCTTTTACCTTCATAACCTTTAGCCAGCTCGTTTGCAATACGTCTTGTGCCAGCTCTTTATCCGACTGGCTCACTAAGTAGTGATAAAGCGGCAGGTTAAATTGCTCCACCAATAACGCCAGCGCCTGCTTGTTATTGGTGGCAATATAATTCGCCAGTAATTTTTCAGGGTTGGCTTTTGGATTAAACCAACCCCTTATTTTTGCAGGTAACTTCAAATCAGGTTTCCATATTAAAATCTAATTGCACCGTCAGGTTCTTCTGCGCCACTGCCGTGCCGTCAACTAATTTAGCACGATACTTCCACTTTCTTAACGCCTGCTTCGCTGCTTTGTTGAAAATCCGCTTAGGATTTGCCTCCAATACTTTGACATTTTCCACCCCGCCTAAAGGATCGATATCAAAAGCCAGTAATACCCAGCCCTCAATGCCGCTACTCAGAGCCTCCATTGGATATTTAGGCGGGATCTGCACTATCGGTCTGGCATCGGTATCGGCCGCACCGTCAAAAATACCTGTGCTGACGCTGCTGCCTAAATCCACCGTCGCCGGCTGATAAACAAAACTGGTGTCCATACCTTCCTGGGTCGGCATCATATTACTTTTTGGCATAGGAGCGGGCGGCACCGGCGGCTGCAATAGCGTTTTCGGTTTCGTTTCCACCTCAGAATCTTCCGGGGTTTGCGCCACTTCTATCACCGGCATAGGCTCCCCGACAATAGGAGTAAGCTGGTCATTGCGAATTAAAAAAGCCATAAAGGCAAATAAGCCAAAAGTAATCATGCCCGCTAACGGCATTAAAGCGATTGTTCTTTTCATGTTGCTTCCTCGTAAATCTTATAAATTTGATTAGCTCATGACACTTATTTCCTTTAAGCATCAAGCGAGGTGTGATCACACGGCAGGCCCCCGGTTGTTATGCCTGCTTATGAGTTAAACGCACGGCCGGGGCAAATGGGGTTAAATAATTTTAACTTTTTTATAAAAATTTTTAACACCTACTTAAATCAAATAAATTCAGTAGGTTAAACAAAAACCATAATAAAGCGAATATCAGAACAAGCTAACTCATTTCCTCAAATGCCAAATAGCAACTAAACTTGCCTTTACCATGGATCAGATAGGCTTTCGACTCATGTAGCCAAGAGGTAACGACGACACCAACAAATAGAAGGGATTCAATATGAAGTTTTCCGACATTTCTTTTAAGCTCAAAATTATCATGTTGCTAACCTTACCTTTACTGGGTTTTTTATGGTTTAGCCTTTCCTCCATCATCCAAAGCGCCGCCACCACAAATGAAGCTTCACAACTGACCCGGCTGACACAACTTTCCGTGGTTTACAGTGAACTGGTGCATGAACTGCAAAAAGAACGCGGTATGTCTGCAGTCTTTCTCGGTTCACAGGGAAAGCGCTTCGCCACTGAGCTCAAGCAACAAAGAAAAGTTACAGACTCCAAAATGAGTCAACACAGCAATTATTGGCAAGACAACCAATTCCAAAAACAAGTTAACCTGCTAAACAAAGATATAACCAATCAGCTTGAGCAGCTGCTCAGTCTCAGGCGCAAAATAGATAATCAATCCGTTCAGATTTCAGAGACACTGGCTTTTTTTGGTAACTTAAACAAAACCTTGATCAGTGTTTCCCCCCTGATTGCAAAAATCAGCTCTCATCCTGAAGTAACCCGGGAAACCATTGCTTATTATAACTTTTTAGAAGGAAAAGAAAGGGCCGGTGTCGAACGTGCGGTACTGAGCAATACTTTTTCCCGTGGCCACTTTGCTGACGGCCTGCTAACAAGGTTTATTACCCTGGTTTCGGAGCAAAACAATTACTTCGATAATTTTAATACTTTTACCAACCCGGAAAATCAACACTTTTACCAACAACAATTGGATAACACCTCGGTTAAAGAAGTTATCCGTTTAAGAGCCATTGCCGAACATAATACACCTCCCTTTAATGTCGATGCCAAACACTGGTTTACCCAGTCCACCAATCGCATCGGCCAACTGAAAAAAATTGAAACTCAGCTCAGCGATTCACTGAAATCATTAACCATGACCGTCAAGGATGACGCCAAACAATCCATGCTGCTAAATATTTTACTCAGCACCATATTGCTCGTATCGGCAGGCGGCATAAGCATCTACATCATCAAAGAATTAAGCGCTGGTGTCATTGACCTGACATCAGTGATGACCCAGGTCAGGAACAACAATGACCTGACGGTACAGGCAAAACTGTCTAATAAGAGCGAATTGGGGCAAATATCGTCAAACCTTAACCTCACTCTGGGAAAATTTACCGCCGCCATCAGAGAAATTTCATCCTCAACATCCTCCCTGGCCGCCACCGCACAACAAACCTCGACCACCTGTGAGCATAATTCAAACGCCATGGCCGAGCAGCAAGACGAACTCGGGGTTATCTCTACCGCCATCGAAGAACTATCCTCAAATGCAAATGAAATGGCCTCAAATACCCAGCTTGCCGCAGACTCGGCCAAAGCCAGCAATGAACAGGCACAGCAAGGGGTCAAAGTTGTGCAGGAGTCTTACCAGGCAATTGAAAGCCTTGCCAATGAAATCAATCACTTAACCGAGAGAATGACGCAATTACATCAAAGCAGCGCTAATATCACCCAAGTGGTTGATGTAATCAAGTCCGTGGCAGAACAAACCAATCTGCTCGCCCTGAATGCCGCCATTGAAGCTGCCAGGGCCGGGGAGCAGGGCCGTGGTTTTGCTGTGGTTGCCGATGAAGTCAGAACCCTGGCACAACGCACCCAGGAATCCACCACAGAAATAGAAAGCTTTATCGGCTCATTGCAAACCGATGTCGATTCTGCTTTCAGTGTCATTGAATCCAGTAAAGAAAAAGCCAGTCAAGCCGTTGAAGGTTCAATGAAAGTTGAACAAAGCCTGAAGGAAATCAGCCAGTCTGTCAGCGGTATTTTTAAAATGATCAACCAAATTGCCTTTTCAGTTGAAGAACAGGCAACCGTCAGCCAGGATGTGGCGAAAAGTATTGTCAATATTGAGCAAAAATCTATGGCCTCCACCACTGGCGCCAGCCAGATTGCCGCCACGGCAATAGAACAGGCGCAACTGGCTACCACGTTGCAGGATGTTACAGGAGCCTTTAAAGTATAAGCAGTATACTAAAAAGGAGCTCAACCATGGAACTAGGTTACAAAATTGATGATAGCGGCCATAAGGTGCACGCCACCACAATTATCCCCACTCGAATAAAGGCGCAGGATGTTGAACTGCTGGTGAATATCAACCGGGATGTCAGCTACCCCCTCAACAGCCCCCATAACCGGGGCTTACATATAAAAGTCAGGGATAAGGATAAAATCTGCATCACAGAACTCAATCTGGAACAGATCAACACAGAGCAGGATCTGCTGACCGCAGTAAAAGAATACTTTGACGACAACGACGAATACGTGATGATAGAAAATGCCGCCCCGGGGGAAACCTTCCCTTACGACAGCCAGGTCTACAACCTGACCGCCATTAACAACCACAGCTATCACGGCTGGGATGACGACCAGGAAGATCTGGAAGACAATAGCGATCACCAGGTCACTGTTTTCCTCAATGACAATTTACGCTGGCAGGTAAAGTAAAAGGTGCCTGCTGATATAAGCTTGCCGCCCCTATCAGGAGCAAAATGCCTGCATAGGGGTGATTGTGCTTTTTAACGGCAATTAGTATAGTAACTGGTAGTACCTGTTCTTTGGTGTTCTGTTCATGAGCACAGCACCAAGAATGCCATCACTTTTATCCTGTTAAGCGCGGTTATGTTATATCAATCTCTTTATCTGCCCCTGCCCTGCGGCAGCCGGTTACACCTGATGTCCATCAATAAAGCCCACGCCGGAGATCAAGATAAAAAAGGCCTGCCGGTATTGATGGTACACGGCATGGTGGAAGACGGTCGCATCTTTTATCATCCCAGCGGCAAAGGACTCGGCAGCTATCTGGCCAAACAGGGTTACCAGGTATACGTAGCAGACCTGCGCGGCATAGGCAAAAGCACGCCTAAAATAGGCAAACACAGTTTACATGGCCAGAGCGAGACCATTTGTCATGACTTGCCGGCGATCATAGATTTTATCCTTGAACACAGCCAGCAACCTAAGCTACATCTGGCGGCCCATTCCTGGGGCGGGGTTTACCTCAATGCCATGCTATTACGCTTTCCCCATCTGGGTGACAAAGTGATCAGCGGCGTTTATTTTGGCAGTAAACGCCGGGTGCGGGTTAAAAATTTCGAACGCCTGTTGAAAATAGAGTTTTTCTGGAACCGCTTTAGCCCGCTGCTCAGTAAATCTTTTGGTTATCTGCCGGCCAAAAAGCTCAAATTCGGCGCCGATAACGAAACGTTAAAAACCCACAGGCAATGTGTCTCCTGGGTCAAAAACGACCACTGGCGTGACAGCGACGATAATTTCGATTACGCCCAGGCCGCTAAAAATCAGGTGCTGCCGCCGATCCACTATTTCGCCGCCATCCGCGATTTCAGCCTGGGACACCGCAGCGATGTTAAATTATTTATGTCTGAATCTTGCCTGAAACACGCCAGCTACCAGCTGCTCAGTAAAAAAGCGGGCAATAAACTCGATTACGATCACCTGAATATGCTCACCGCCGCGGAAGCGGTTGATGATCATTTTCCCCGGGTGCTGCAATGGCTACAACAAAAAGAAATAGAGCAAAATAACAACCAGGTATAACCAAAAGAAAACTAAAGAAAAATCAGAAGAAGCTTCCCTTCCGGCAATCGCTATTAAGCCATTGATTGCAGCAATAGAGCGTTGATATTGCTGCTTTTTCCTACCCGGCCAAATATTCGTAATAAAACATCAACTTTCATTTAAACGACATTCTGCTAAATTTCAGGCAAAAAAAAGCCGACAGTCTGACTATCGGCCTATAGCTATGAGGAAAGCTAGAATATACAAAAAATTACAACAAGCGTTCGCGTTAGGAACAAGTTCATTATAGAGTAACCACTCTAAGGAAGTAAAGCAAAAAATGTAATTTTTTTACAGTTTCTGTGTTTTTATTACAAACACAGGAAAAACAGGGGCTTCACTATGATTTTAGAGATGTTTTTTGTAAGAAAACAACCAAAGCAGGTGATAGCAATGAAGATTTGTCCGGAGCCAGAGCCCTGCCCCGTCATTTTGGGCATAAAAAAAGCCCCAAAAAGGGGCTTGTAAAATACTTTCAGAGATCAAAGGTAGTTCACTTAATAAGAACCGTTAGCTGTTAAGATAATTTCACATAAAATAAAATATTTTATGTCCCGATGAAATCCACAGCCTCCAATCCCAGCCTGCCTGTGAAAGTAAACGATAACTTAATGGGCCTGATGCCAGTTATCGCCGATACCGGCTTCGGCAATTAACGGTACATCCAGATCAACGGCATTATTCATGATCTCCACCAGTTTAGCCGTGGTTTCTTCAACGATATCCTGATGAATTTCAAAAATCAGTTCATCGTGTACCTGCATCGTCATTTTAATGCGCGGATCGTTTTGCTCTGTGATCCAGCTGTCTACCGCCAACATCGCTTTCTTGATAATATCTGCCGCCGTGCCCTGCATAGGAGCATTGATAGCGGCGCGCTCGGCGCCTTTTTTGCGCATCTGATTTTTCGATTTGATATCAGGCAGATACAAGCGACGGCCAAACAGGGTTTCAACATAACCCTGCTCGGTAGCCTGTGCCCGGGTATCTTCCATATAGGTCAATACGCCCGGATAACGTTCAAAGTACTTATCCATATATTGCTGCGCCTGGTGGCGGCCGATATCCAGCTGTTTGGACAAGCCAAATGCCGACATACCGTAAATCAAACCAAAGTTAATGGCCTTGGCGCTGCGGCGCTGATCGCCGGTAACCTGATCCAGGTCTACGGCAAAAATTTCTGCCGCCGTCGCCCGGTGAACATCACGTCCCTGGGCAAAGGCACTCACTAAACCGGCATCACCGGACAGGTGCGCCATAATACGCAATTCAATTTGCGAGTAATCGATGGCGACAATTTTATGGTCTTGCGGGGCGATAAAGGCCTCGCGGATCTTACGCCCTTCTTCACTGCGGATCGGAATATTCTGCAGGTTAGGATCGGTGGAAGACAAACGTCCGGTGGCCGCTACCGCCTGATGATAGGAGGTATGCACCCGGTTGGTTTTCCCGGCAACCATTAACGGCAACTTATCGGTATAGGTAGATTTAAGCTTACTCAGGCCGCGGTTTTCCAGGATAAGTTTCGGCAACGGATAATCCAGCGCCAGCTCCTGTAACACTTCTTCTGCGGTAGAAGGTGCCCCCTTGGGAGTTTTCTTGATCACCGGGATTTTCAGCTCTTCAAATAAAATTTGCTGCAACTGCTTAGGCGAGCCGAGGTTAAAGGATTTTCCTGCCAGGTTATGGGCTTCCACTTCCAGCTCTTCCAGTCGTTTGCCTAAGCTCTGGCTTTGCTGATCCAGCAGATCACAATCGATCAAGACCCCGTGCTGCTCCATTTTCGCCAGCACCGGCATCAGCGGCAATTCAATGTCATTATAAACACTTAACTGATTGGCAGATTTTTCCAACTGCGGGTAAATAGCCTGGTGCAACCGCAAGGTAATATCAGCATCTTCGGCGGCATAAAAACCCGCTTTTTCGATTTCTATCTGGTTAAACGTCAGCTGCTTGGCCCCTTTACCGGCAATATCTTCAAAATGTACGGTTTTATAACCCAGGTACTTTTCTGCCAATGCATCCATATTGTGGCGGGTGGCGACACTGTTTAAACAATAGGATTCTATCATGGTATCAAATGCCACACCCTGGAGCTCAATATCATAATGGGAAAGCACATTGGCATCGTATTTCAGGTTTTGGCCAAGTTTGGCTTTATTCTTATCTTCCAGCAAAGGCTTTAATTTACCGAGCACATAGTCGATATCCAGTTGCTCGGGGGCATCTTCATAATCATGTTTTAACGGCACATAGGCAGCTTTACCCGGCTGACACGCAAAAGACAAACCAACCAGTTCGGCTTTCATATAATCGACACTGGTGGTTTCGGTATCAAAGGCAAAATAATCCGCTGCCGTTAATTCTTTCAGCCAGGCTTCAAAAGCTGCCTGCTCGTAAATAATGTCGTAATCAGCCTCAACTTGCTGTTCGGCTTTTTCCTCGGCTTCACCTTCGTCACCTTTGTCACCCGCTCCCTTGCCGGAAGTCAGGTCCGCAAGCAAACGGCGTAATTCAAATTTTTGATAAAGAGACGTCAGGGCTTCAACATCCGCCTCTTTCGGCTGTAACTCGCTAACCCCCTGCTCCAGCTCGACATCGAGCTTGATGGTGGCCAGTTCATAGGATAACGGCAGCTGGGTCAGTGCCGCCCGCAGGTTTTCCCCTACCTTGCCTTTTACCTGGTCGGCATTGGCAATGACCCCGTCTAAACTGTCGTAGGCAGTCAGCCACTTAACCGCAGTTTTCGGGCCGCATTTTTCCACCCCGGGGATGTTATCGACCTTATCCCCCATCAGCGCCAGATAATCTATGATCCGGTCCGGTTTCACCCCGAATTTTTCCACAACCCCGGCTTCATCCATCTCTACATTGGTCATGGTATTGATCAGCCTGACATTCGGGCTTACCAGCTGGGCCATATCCTTATCACCGGTGGAGATCACCGTTTCTATGCCCAGATCACAGGCCTGGCGCGCCAGGGTGCCAATAACATCATCGGCTTCTACCCCTTCAATGACCAATAAAGGCAATCCCATGGCGCCGATAATCTCGTGGATAGGCGCTATCTGGCAGCGCAAATCTTCCGGCATCGGCGGACGGTTGGCTTTATATTCCGGATAAAGATCATTACGGAAAGTTTTTCCTTTGGCATCAAAAACCACCACGACATTACCCTGAGGGTAGTCTTTTTTCAGGCTGTTGATCATATTCAGCACCCCGGTAATCGCCCCGGTAGGCTGACCATCGGCAGTCGACAGTGCCTGAAGGTAAGGAACATGATAAGCACGGAATAAATACGAGGAGCCATCGACGAGAATAAGCGGAGATAATGAAGACGTTGTCATGATTTTTTTACGGTTGAAAATAAAAGTGACGCTAGCATGCCATATTCCGGAACTTGTCTCTACCGGCAGCAGGGAATTAGCTCAATATTCTAGGTGGCATCTGTGGATAACTTTGTTGAAAAGATGCAGGCGAATCCACATCAATTAAAAACTGATATGTTTATTTATAAATTAAAGGCATGATTTTGTTGATAAAAGGTGGTTTGTTCAGCCTTTTACCGCACAATTATTATTCTTTATTGTATGTGGATAAAAACTTAATGCTTCCGATTTGCTTCAGCCCCGAGCTGTATAAAAAACATTCAAAGTGAGTTCGGGCGAGCTAAAGATTACCAGATAACGCTGTTATTACCAGCAAATTATTAAATTATTTTTTAGCAATAAATCCGTTTCTGAAATAACAAAAAAACATAAGTCAGCCGTTACGGGCTTACATAACTGTTTGACCAGTTGGTTAAGTAAATAGTGATTATTTCTTCATTATTAGCATACAATATACACAGATAAATATTTTATCCTGTGGATTATTTTCACCGTAAACAGATAATTAAGACTTGATTTCAATCATAATAAATTCACTAAACGGTCAACAAAAAAAGCGGCAAATACCAACACCTGCCGCTGTACTCTTTATCGAAAAGATTGCCTTCTTCCCTGGCTGATAACTGTCTAGTTAGCCTCATCCAGCACTATGGCAGCAAAGGCCATGTTATTGCCCACTATGGTTTTAACATTCACCAGCTGCGCGGCAATACTGCTGCTGTCCCCGCCGGTAAAGCTGGAACCCCAGGTGTGAACACTGCCATCGGCTTTTATGGCCGCAAATGCTGAAGAGGTTGCCGAAAGACTGATGACATTATCAAACTCGGTAATGGCGCCGCCATTGGCCTTTGCCATCGATTTTACTGTGCCACCGGCTTCCAGCAGGGCAAACGCCTTGCTATTAACATTAACGGCAATCGCCGACGAACTCGAAGGTACAAAGTTCTTTTCCCTGTAGTCACCCGTGGTTACCGTGCCCCAGGCGAAGACGCTGCCGTAATGTTCAATACCGGCAAAACCACCGGTTAACGGATAAATAGCCCGGACATGTTGCTGATAGCCGGACACCTGACTAAAATCCCCTCCCTTGGGGGCCAACCCCCAGGTCACCACCTTACTATCACTGGTCAGCGCCGCAAAAGCATCTTCATTAGCCACCACCTGTTTGATATTGGTAAGGCCAGCCAATCCAGAGGTATCCCCCAGGTAATAATCCAGTCCCCAGGTCACCAGGCTGCCGTCATATTTTTCTGCGGCAAAAGTACGGTGGTTGCTGTAGATATGCTTGATAAACTTCAACTCACCACTCACAGCGCTGCTGTCGCCGCCATAATTACTATCCCCCCAGGTGACCACAGTGCCGTTGGCTTTTAATGCCGCAAAAGCACCGCCAGAGGCATATACTTCCCTGACATTGGTGAGCTGCGCTGCCACCGCACTGTCATCCATCCCCCAGGTCACCACAGTGCCGTCGCTTTTTAATGCCGCAAAGGCATAGCCACAGGAGATAATTTTTTTCACGCCGGTGAGTTTTTCCTGCACGGCTGAACTGTCGCCGCCATACCATTGTGGCCCCCAGGTCACTACAGTGCCGTCCGCTTTAAGTGCCGCCGCAGCCCCCATAGATGTGGTAATGCTCTTGACGTTCTTCAGCTGATCTGCAACAGCACTGGAGTCTCCGCCATTATTTTCATGGCCCCAGGTCACGACAGTACCGTCGGTTTTCAGTGCCATAAATGCCAGTTCTGTATGATAGATGTGCTCGACATCCGTCACATTTTGCACCGCATTATTATCACCGCCATAACGGCTGTTTCCCCAGGCCACGACCTTATTGGCGGCGAGTACACTATTACCGACACCAACCAGTAATACCAGCGCCAATGCCTTAGCGCCCATTCCCATGAAACCAGATTTATACTTCATCTTATTTTATCCTTGTTTAAAAGTTATCCGTCAAAGCCAAGTTCATAAAAACGGCCCGACCTTGTTAAATAGCGGTCACCGGGAAAAAAACTGGATAACTAAGATGTGAACACATAGTTTATGCTCGTTAACAATCGGCAATCATCACAATAACTGTTGGGACAGGCGTGGCTGGATAAAATCAATAAAGGCATGGAGTTTTGGGGTCGCCCCGACCCGGCTCGGATAAACCAGGTTAATTTCACCGTCCATCAAGGGGAAGTTCGTTAATACCCTGAGCAAACGACCGCTTTTGACACTTTCCCGGATCATATAATGGGGCAATACCCCTATGCCTAACCCCGCCAGGGTCCACTCATATATGGTAGACAATTCATTGGCACTGGCCTTAATCACGGTATTCTTGTTATGGCCATAGGCCTGGTAAACCCGCTCCCGGTTTGCCTCCATCACCAATAAGTCCATGCGCCCGGGATGCGCCGAAATATATTCGGGTGAGGCATAAGCCGCAATCCTGGCAATACCCAGCTTTTTCGCCACCAGGGAAGAATCATCAAGGGGACCTATACGGATCCCGGCATCAAAGCCCTCACGGATCAAATCCAGCCTTTGGTTATCATAAAACATGTTTAATTTAACCTCGGGAAATTTGAAAATAAACTCAGCCAAAATTGGCCGCAGCAATTGCTCTCCCAGGGTAAGGCTAGTGGTAATTTTCAACTCCCCCATGGGCTTTTCCAGCATTTGCAGGATCTTATTTTCCCCTTGTGCCAGCTGGTGAATAATTTGCTGGCAATATTCAAAATATAAGCGGCCCGCTTCGGTGAGAGAAATGCTGCGAGTGGTGCGCTCCAGCAACCTGACACCTATTTCCTGCTCTAAACGGCTGATACGCTGGCTAACATTGGATTTGGTGAGATTAAGCGCTTTGGCGGCGGCGGTAAAACTGCCCGATTGCGCCACATGGGCAAAAACTACCCTGTCATTATAATTTTTCATTAAATACCGGATAAGGCAAAAACTCTTATTGAATGCTTATATGTCGGCAAGGCGCAGAAATTCTTCAGTGTAATCGGTTACACTTTTTTATAAAACCAGCAGTTGAAATAAAAACTCCCCTTTAATTAACCATTAAAGGGGAGTTTACAAGAAGTTAGTTAAAACTGATCTGTCAGGTTAACGCATATCCGCTAACTTACCTTTGGAAAACCAGCTATACAATACCGGCAAGACGAACAGGGTTAACAGGGTGGCGGTTACCAGACCGCCGACAATAACCGTGGCCAGGGGTTTTTGTATTTCCGCACCGACCCCGTCGGATAACAACATAGGAATTAAACCTAAGGCGGAAGTGATCGCCGTCATCAATACCGGACGCAGCCGTGAGCTGGCGCCGTCAAATACCGCATCTTTGACTGCCAGGCCGTCTTTGACCCTTTGATTGATGCTCTCCACCATCACCACACCGTTCAGCACGGCAACACCGAACAAGGTGATAAAACCAACCGAGCTGGGCACCGACAGATACTGACCGGAAACATATAAAGAGAAAATACCGCCGATCACCGCCAACGGCACATTCACCAGGATCAGCATCGCCTGGCCAAAAGAGCTGAAGGCAAAATACAGCAGCAAGGCAATCAACGCCAGCGACACCGGCACCACCAGCGACAGGCGCTTCTGCGCCCTCTGCTGGCTTTCAAACTGGCCGCCGATATCCACCGAATAACCCGGCGGCAGCTGCACCTGGGCAGCGATGGCCTGACGAATATCCGCCACTACGCTGCCCATATCACGGCCCTGGACATTGGCCTGCACCACAACCCGGCGCTGGACATCATCGCGGCGCACCTGCGGCGGTCCCGCCTCTATGCTGACCTCGGCAACATCCGCCAGGCGCACCCAGGCGCCGGTAGGCGATTGTAACCTGAGCTCAGATATCGCCTGCTGATCTTTCCTGAAGCTCTCCTGCAGGCGCACATAAATATCATATCTCTCATTGGCATTGATGATCTGCCCGGCTTCCCGGCCCCCCAAACCGTCACTGACCACTTCCATGACATCGCCCACGGATAAGCCGTAGCGGGACAGCTGCTGGCGTTTAGGTTTGATCACTAGCTGGGCTTCACCGGCAATCTGCTCCATGGCAACATCTTTAGCGCCGGTCACGGTTTTCACCGCCTGCTCAATTTCCTGCCCTTTGGCCGCCAGCACCTTAAGATCTGAGCCAAATAGCTTGATCGCCAGCTGTGCCTTAACCCCGGATAATAACTCATCCACCCGGGTGGCTATCGGCTGGGAAAAATTCAGCAATAAGCCGGGATATTGTTCCAGCTTCATTTCCATCAAGGCCTGCAGCTGGTAGCGGTCTTCGGCGCTGGTCCATTCACCTACAGGTTTAAGACCAAGATAAATCTCGATATTATTGACCGGCTCGGGATCGCCGCCAATTTCCGCCCGGCCAATCCGGCTCAGGGCATAATTGACTTCCGGGAATTCCAGCAACATTTTCTCCAGCTCCGGCGCCACCGATAAGGCGGTTTCCAGGCTCGAAGACGGTGCCAGCGTCACCCTTAAGTTAATGGTGCCCTCTTCCAGTTCAGGCACAAATTCCGTGCCCAACCTGGGCACCACAGCTAAAGCCGACACCAAGAGCACCACAGCAAAACCGACCACTACCCCGGTTTTGCTCAAGGCTAAAACCAATGTCTTCCTGTACAGCTTATCCAGAGGGTTTAACAACAGGCTTTCCCGCTGGGTGACGCCATTTTTGAACAGGTAAGTGGCCAGGGCCGGCACCACTATCAGGGCAACCACTACCGCCGCCACTATCGCCAGCATGATGCTGACGGCCATCGGCTGGAATAACTTGGCTTCAACCCCTTCAAAGCTGAATAACGGCATAAAGACCACCAGGATAATAGCGGCGGCAAAAAAGATCGGCCGCACCACTTCCTGTCCGGCAGCCTTTAAACGCAAACCCATGGCGTTATTGCTGTGTAAAGCATTTTCCTCCCGGGTCAGGTGTTTAAACATGTTTTCCACCATCACCACAGAGCCGTCCACCAGCATACCTATGGCTACCGCGATACCACCAAGGGACATCAGGTTTGCCGACAAACCGCTCCAGGCCATGGTCATCAAGGCGATACCGATGGAAATCGGGATGGAAATCAGCACCAAAAAGGTGGCGCGCAGGTTCATTAAAAACAGTGCCAGCACAACAATAATAAAGACAAAGGCCAGCAACAGGGCATTGACGACCGTATCCACCGCCTGGGTGATCAAGTCCGCCTGGTCATAAAAAACTTCAAAGCGCACGCCTTCAGGCAGGGCCTGGTTGATCAGGGTTTCCCTGGCATTGATGCCGTCTATGGTCGACTTGGTATTGGCCCCCATACGTTTTAATACGATACCGGAAACCACCTCTCCTAAAGCAGATACCTTGCCATCTACCTCGCGCCGGGTCATAGTCACTGCCCCCTGGCGAATTTCACTGCCCAGGGTGACATGGGCAACATCATTAACGGTCACCACAACACCGTCCACGGTTTTTAACGGTATCTGGCGAATTTGCGCCAGCCCCTCCTGCTGCGGGCTTAACCAGCCCATACCACGGATCACCAGTTGCTCCTGGCCGCGGTTCATATACCAGCCGCCGGCATTCTGGTTATTCTGCTCCAGTGCCGCAACGACATCTTCCTGGGTCAGCTGATAGGCCAGCATACGGGCCGGGTTAACATTCACCTGGTATTGCTTAACATCGCCGCCAAAAGACAAGACATCGGTAACACCGTCTACCGGCATCAGCAGCAGTTTCACCACCCAGTCGTTAAGGCTGCGCAGCGCCATAGCGTCATAACCCGACTCCGGGTCTGCCAGCAGCAGATACTGGTATACCTGCCCCAGCCCCGAGGTATTGGGGCCGATTTCCGGCGTACCTACCCCTTGCGGGATCAGCTCTTTTGCCGCCTGCAAGCGCTCGAACACCAGCTGGCGGGCAAAATAAATATCTGTGCCTTCCCGAAAGACCACGGTAATGCCGGACAAGCCGGTTTTGGAAATAGAACGTACCTCTTCCACATCCGGCAAGGCGTACATCACCGACTCGATCGGGAAAGTGATCAACTGCTCCACTTCCTCCGCCGCCAGCCCCGGCGCTTCGGTATTTATCGCCACCTGAACGTTGGTCACATCCGGAAAGGCATCCAGGTTTAATTTTGGAATAATAAAAACACTGCTCACAATAAGTGTCAGTAAAGCAATCACCACCAATAACCGGTTGGTGACCGCCCAGTCGATCAAACGATTCAACATTAGCCGTCTCCTTAGGTTAAAACTTAGTGGTTATGCGGGTCGAAACCGCCTTTCGCCAGTTGTGATGCAATAAAAAACGCCCCTTTGGTGACAATACGGCTATTGGCCGCTACCCCCTTAATTTCACGCCACTGACCGGCAACATTATTAAAAGAGCGTCCCAGCACCACTTCCTGCATCAGAAATGATTTCGGCTCATCTTCAATAAACACCACCCAGTCGCCGTCACTGCTGCGCATCAGCGCGGTTTCAGGCACGGCCACTACCGGCTCACGGCTTTTTAAGGAAAAATAGACATCGGCAAACATGCCGGAATGCAACAGGTGGTTATCATTGGCGACTTCCAGGCGCACGATACGGGTACGGGTGAGCAAATCTATGGTATGGGCTTCCTGGGTCACCTTAGCGGTAAAATAGTTATCGCCGACTTTCACTTTCGCCAGGGTACCAACCGGTAAGTCCAGCTGGGTATTGGGGGCCAGGCGGGCTTCAATCCACAAGGTATGCTCATCGGCAACCACCATCAGGGATTCGCCGGGTTCCACCCTTTGCCCCTGCTGGAAATCATCCGATAAAATCGCCCCGTCACTGATGGCGGACAAGGTATATTCTCCCAACGGCTGGGCGCTTTTCGCCAGCGAAGCGATAGCCGCTTTGGATAAACCATAGGCCTGCAAACGGCCAAGGGCGGCATCATAAGCCGACTGGCCGCTGATATAACGCTTATCGCCAACAGATTTCTTGCCTAATTTTTGAATACGTTGCCATTCTGAACTGGCAACGCGGAAACTCGCCTGGGCTTCTGCCACGGTTTCGCTGAACAGGGTCACCAAAGGCTGGCCTTTTTCGACATGAGCGCCAAGCCCGACATGGCGGCGCAGCACCACGGAATCCACCCGCGGCGAGACAAGATAACTGGTATAACCGTTGGCTTTCACTTCACCCGGGGCATATAACTGGTAGTCCATGATAGCGGCGTTAGCAGTTTCCACCTCGATACCGGCTAATTTAATTTGCTGCCCGGAAAGGCTGACTTCACTGCCTTCACCTTCTTCTCCATGGCCGTGGCCGTCTTCTTCCCCGTGATCATCAGCGCCCGCGGCTCCATGATCATCATGCTCACCGTCATGGCCTTCATCATGATCTGCATGTTCTTGATCATGGCCGTTTTCTTTATCAGCCTCATGCCCGTCATGGTTATCTTTTTCCCTGGCAACCTGCTTGCCGGGCTCGCTTTTGCCGTGCTGGTGATCATGTTCCTGAGCAGAAACATTAGCTCCCGCAGTCAAAATGAATAAGGCCACTAACGGGATCAGGGTAATTAGTTTTATCTTCATGATTAATAATCCAAAATTCTTTATTTATAGGGAATCAGCAGAGAGCTGTTTGATAACAAGATCGATTTCTCCGGTTTGTAATAACCAGTCGATTTTCGCCCCCTGATAGGCGGTACGTAATTCAATACCCGCCTGTAAACCTTCACTGCGTTGCTGCAACGCCAGTAAATATTCCGAGGTACTGATATCACCACTTTGCCATTGCGCCGCCAATAAGCGGCTGGTGCGCTCGGCGCGCCCCTGCATCACGTCTAACCAGCGCTGGTATTTCTTTTGGTATTCAAGAAAAACCGCCTGTGATGCCTGTAAAGAAAATTGTTGTTTACGAATAACACTGCGATATAAGGCTTCCACAGAAGCCGCCTCTTGATTGGCGGCGCGGGCCTCATTGCTAAAGTCATTATTGATATTAAGCGGCATGGAAAAACTTAACGCCACCACATCATCACCGCCGGACTTACCGGCACTGAGACCAAAGGTAGGATCGGCCTTGGTTTCCAGCCGGGCGATAACAGCCTGCTGTTTTAAGGCCTGCCACCTGGCCTTGGCCGCTAAAATCCCCGGGTGGTTATCCAAATTCACCGGATTATTAACATCACCCAAAGACCAAAAGCGCTCGGGAATTTGGCCACTGGCGGCGTTCCAGCCGGGTAATAACTGACGTAAACCGGCTTCTACCCGCTGCAGCTGAGCCTGTGCCTGTGCCGTGGTATTCAGCTTTTGCGACAGGCTAAGGTAAGCAAGTTCGGCGTCCACCTGGCTTAAATCACCGGACTCCTGCCGCTGCTCCACCAGATTGAGCAAGGTATTGAGCTGGTTTTCCTGGGAGCGGGCCAGCTCCGCCAGTGCATTCACCGACTGCCATTTCACCAGGCTATGCAGCACCTCGGCGGTTTTTTCCTGCAGCAGCTGCTTATATTCCTGCCCGGCCGCCAGGCGGTCATAATCCCCCTGCTTCATGCGCACGCTGCGCTTATCCCACCAGTCTATGGTTTGATTGATAGCCAAAGTAAAATTATCATTGGCCCCTTCCTGTTCAAATTCCGTGGCCAGCTCAGGGTTATATAACCTTTTATCTTTACCGTCGGCCATTGACAACCGGGCGTTTACCGCTGCTTGGGCGGCAATAATATCCGGATGTTGCTCAATCTGTTGTTGTAACCATAATCCCCAGGATACCTGGGATTGCCCGCCTTTTTCGGCTGAGCTAAATGCCTGTGCTGTGCGGCTGTCCAGTGCTGAAGCCGAAGCTGTGCCATACGCAGGAACCAAGGCACCCGCCAGCAACAAAGCTAACGTCGTCTTTTTGTGAAATTTCATCGAATTTCATCCTCAAAAATCAAAATAATGCAGGTTGAATCTAGAGATTTAACCCGGTAACTAATTATTTTTAATCCGGAAAAAAAAAATCCCGGAAAGAGGATTAAGCTATCGGAGGTCGTTGATCTTGTGGCAGCAAGGCTGAAAGGTAACTTGAAGTGGTTTCTGCCAGTTGTTGTGAAGTCACAGCAAGTTTAAGTTTGTCCGTTTGTAACGCTAAAAATACCTGAACCGGATGGTGGCAATGGCCATGATGGCAATCCGGGTGCGCCGCTTCATTCTCTTGCCCATGATCCTGGTGTTGGCCAGAAAAGGAGAACGAGTCCTGGTGTGAAAGTCCACCAGCATGCTGATGTAAAGAAGAGTCAGGGGCTTGGCTTAATTCAAGATGTACGCTTTGTTGTTGGTGCTCCTGATGACTATCGGCGATCGCAAGCACAGACTGCAAGGCAATCAAGGTAGCAAACAGATAAGACATCCAAACTCGTAACATTAAAAAACGTTTCCTGAATATTGATTAAGCCGGGTTTAAAACCCCAAAACAATGAACCAATGAAGTTCATCAATGGTGGATAATACGTCAATTTTATCAAAAAAGCGATACAGGCAAACAAATCAAACCGGCACAAACCTGCTTTAAATCAAAGCAAATCATAAAAATGGCGCTGCCAACTGCGCGATAAAACCTCACTCAGACGGTATAAAGCTGCAAATCAAACTGATAATCATCCAGAACATCGGCAAGCTTTCTCGGCTGGAGAACCCGTTTATAAGCGAAGTCTTTATCCTTAGCGACCAAACATTTGCAAAACGCATCCAGCAGTGGCAGTTCCGGACACCATTGTTCAAGAAACAAAAACTGTCCCGATTCATTTACCTCCAAAAATACCCAGTCATTATCCCGGGTGACAATAAAATCAAAAGCGCCGCACACCAGATCCAGTTCATCCATCAAGGCGCAGGCCGCCCGGTATATTTCATCCGGCAACTCCACCGGGTCCGACAAAGTGCCCTGATGCTGATGCAACCGCCAATCGAGCTCCCCGTACTGCAAGCGGTTGGAGTCTATGCTGACGGCAAAATAGCTACGGCCAAAAAACTGCGCCCGCACCTCATATTGCTTGTCCACCAGGCGCTGATATATCCCGGGAGATGCACTGAGCAAGGTATCATTAGGCAAATGCTCAGCCGTTACCCGGGCACTATAGGTGGCATAATTTCTTCCTTGTTCATGCCAGGTCAAGGCATTAAGAGGTTTATAGAGGGTGTCTTGCCCTGAGTTGATAAATGCCTTAATGCCCTTAGGATCATTGCTGATCAGGGTTTGTGGGATAGTAAGCCCTACTTTTTCGGCAAGAGTCAGCTGTAACGGTTTTACATTCGCCCGGATGGCGGCCGCCTGCGGATTCAGCCAGAATGCATGCTCAAGCAAGGCCAGGCACGCCAGGTTGCTGCTGCACAGCTCCTGTTGCACAAACATTTTATCTTCGGGTACGATATAACCCGGCACCAGAGGGGTTTGCGGCCGACGATGCCAAACAACCTCAATGTCAGACAAGTCGGTGAGCTGATCAGCCCAGTGATATTCCAGGTGGGGGGTTTGCCCGTTAAGGCTAAAATTAACGGCTGAGTTTATCGCCAGCTTTTCACTCTGGTATAAGGTAACCCGGCAATCCATTTCGGTTAAAACCTTAGTCACCACATCCGAGTGCAGGTCATTGCTTTTGCTATTGATCAGTACATTTTTTATTTTATTGTACATAGCTTTAACTTTCCTTGTTAAAAACCGACTTCATGCAAGCGGCCATATCCACTCGACCTGCTCCTATCCACTTATCCTCTCTACCTTATTATATCTACCATAACCAAGGGGATAAGCAACCGGGAATTAGCCGGATCGGAGAAAAAGCAGATTAAGGGTAAAATAGCGTGAAAAGAACAGTAAAATTCCGGCCAGCGGCAACTTACCGGTCAGAAAAATAACCAACGAAACCGTAAGGGAACTATTCGCTGCAATAAAGCCGGTGCAGCACGGCGATCACCTCCACCACTTCCTCACTGTCCAAAGCATAAAAAATGGTTTGTGCCTGACGCCGGGTTTTAACATAACCCTGATTGCGCAGCCAGGCCAGGTGTTGCGACAGCGAAGACTGGGGTATGGGAAACAGGGCATTAAGCTCGGATACCGATAACTCTCCTTCCTGCAAGGCGCACAAAATCATCAGCCGGTGCTGGTTGCCCATGGCTTTTAACAGGGCGACCGCCTGCCCGGCGCTGGCTTCCAGCTGACTATAATCCCGCACACTTACCTCCAGATGCTATCGTTGCAAGCCCCGGATCAGCTTAAGCGCTTACCTTGCGTCTTATGCCAGCCTCTCAACCGGGCATAAAACTCAAGGTTTCCAGCGGGAAATCAATCCGGAACACCACATTCCCGCCAGCATGAATGCAATAAAGGCAAAAATTTTAACATCACCGCCGGATAAATTCACCACCGCCGGACCGGGACAGATCCCGGCCAGTCCCCAGCCCGTACCAAAAACAACCGCCCCCAACAGCAAAGGTTTGTCGATCTGCCGCTTTTGAGGCAAAGAAAAATCCTCCGCCACAAGCGGTTTTTCCCGCCGCCTGACCAGCAATAAATAGCCGGGAACATAGACGAGCAAGGCGCTGGCCATCACCAACAGTAAACTGGGATCCCAATGGCCGCTGATATCCAAAAAGCTCAGCACCTTATCCGGGTTGGCCATTTGCGAAACCAGTAACCCCACCCCAAAAAGCACCCCACAAAACAAGGCAATCAATAATTGCATATTAACCTCTCCCTTAAACTGTCAGTACAGACATCAGTTGCCTGAGCAAATACACCACCACCATAGCCGTTGCTATAAAAGTGAAGGTCGCCGTCACAGAGCGCCCTGACAAGCGCCCTATACCGCAAATACCATGACCGCTGGTACAGCCGGCTCCCAAAGCACTGCCCAGCCCCACCAGGAATCCCGCCGGTAAAATCAACCACCAGCTGACCCGGAGACTTTCAGGTAACCCGGCATGATAAGGCGCGAATAAAGGCGCCAGCACCAGGCCCAGCAAAAAAAACCAACGCCAGCTTCCCGCGCTATCGCCTGTAGTCAACACTGTGCGGATAATGCCGGAAATACCAGCTATCCGGCCATTAAGTACCAGCAGCAGCAGGGCCGACAGCCCCAAAAGTGCGCCCCCGAAAATAGCGCTATAAGGTGTAAACTCCGTCATTTTTACTCCAGCCTCTTTGGGCAGCAACAAGTTTTTCTTGTTAGCGGCACCCTAAATATCGTATATTTACAATATACGATTTAACGATATAAATTTCAACTAAAGAAACCAAACCGATAAGTGAGGAAATATGATCATCAATGGTAAAGCCCTGGCGCAAACAGCCAGAAAACACATCAAAGAAATCAGCTGCCAACAACTTGTCAGCCAGTTAACGCAGACTGCCGTCATCATTGATATCCGCGAAAGCACAGAACTGGAATCGGGCACAATTCCCGGCGCAGTACATATTCCACGGGGGGTGCTGGAAATGCAAATAGCCACTCATCCTATGGTCGCCGGCGAAGCTGAGCCGCTAGCTAAGCTGGCGCAGCAGGACATTTACCTCTATTGCCAGTCGGGGGCGCGTTCGGCACTGGCGGCCTTGTCTTTACAACAAATGGGCTTTGAGCGGGTTTATTCCCTGGGCGGAGGTTTTAACGCCTGGCAGCAGACAGTTTAAACAACTATAAATGCCCGTCCCGAAAAGCGCCACGGGCATAACCAAAGCGGTTAACGTCGGAGCATGCCCTTACTGCTTTTAGCCGACAATCGACAGCCAATTTTTCCGCATGACGCTATTCGCTTAAAGAGAGTTCGGCCACTTCTTTTTTTGCGGAAACCCGGACTGTCATCAAAAGCTGCGTCTGATCAATGTCGGTTAAATAATCTACATTGTCTGGCAACTCTCCGATGAGCTCAAATCTATCGCCGTTAAGTGCATACGACCACAGTTGAAAATCATCATTGACACCATAAATAACATTGTCTTTTACCAAAAACCGCCGCTCAGATCTTCCCTGGCCATCCAGCGCTTCAATATGCAGATCTTCAGCCGGTCCCGACTGCCAAAACCTGTCCATATCATCGATATAGACTAAGTCGCCGCTCTCACTTTTATCCGCCCAGTTAACTTTCTTGTCGTTAATAATGCGAAGCTCTAAGCTGGCTAAATTGAGCTCGGCCAATGTTAACACCCCTTTGATACGCACAAGCAATAAAGCGCTGTTATTGTTACTGTCCCATTGGAACAGTTCGGCAACAGGATATGCCAACGGAAAAGATTGCTGCCTTGCATCCAGGTATACCCGGGTTAACGCATAATTGGCATTAACTAAAAGGCTTGTACCGTCTGCCGCCCACTCCATGCCATTTATATCAGTATCCATAGGAAAGCGACTGAGTTGCCGTGAACCTTTGCCGCCGGTTATCCAAAGCTGTTCATCTCCCGAACGTTCCGATTCATAAGCGATTAACTCGCCGTCAGGTTGCAATATGGCGCTGTCTTCACCGAGTATCGAGCGTTCCAGTACGGAGAGGTTTTGGCTTTGCGCCTGTTTTATCCGTGAAAGGGGCACCGACACTATATCGCTGTCATAGTGCCCTTTAATGACCAGCATGCGCTTGCCGCCAGGATGAAATACCGGCGATCCCATGGGTTCATCAAGCGGCAAGCTGATATTGCTTACCTGGCCGTCATAAGACAGGGTAAACAACTGCCTGCCCGTGCTGAAAACGAGTTGATTTTCTACAGGAGAAAAATTGGGGTATATCAACTTGAAGTTCGCGATTTCTTTTGGATATTTTATCCGGTGACTTGATAAAACCTGGCCATCCGGTTTGAGCACTTCAATATAATAATGGCCGTCATGATGAATACTGGTCAGTGCAATCAAATCGTCCGCGACCGAATAGTCATAGTCAATAATATTGCCATCTTGCCGCTCGTATATCACAGTGCTTTTGTTATCCGCAATCGAATAGCTGGCTAACTTCCAGCGATTAGAAAACTCCTGCAACAAAGCAACGTTACTATTGTTTAGCCACTTGGGTTTGATGATTTTTGAATTTTTGCACTCCATCAACAGGCTCGGAGATTGAGGCGTCTCAAGTGCCTTATGAAAGTCAAAACTCATTAATTTATAACATTGCTTCTGGGTGATCGGCTTATTGCAATCTGCAGACTCGATAAAAACCAGTTGCTTGCCGTCTCTGGAAAAGCTATGGCTGCCGTATGACCCCAAGTTTTCGGTGAGCCGGCTTTCCTCTTGAGTGTCAATGTTCTTTGCCCAAATATTATTTTGGCAAAATTCGCCCGAATAACGGAGGAACACCACATATTGCCCGTCGGGTGAATAAATACCGGCGAGCTCTTTGTTGTCTGTGGCGGTCAGCGAGCGTAATTCCCCAAAGGACAGTTTCGACGTTTGTTCGGGTATCAGGTAACTGGCGCCCATTACAGCCAGAAAAACAATACCAAGTACAATGGCCATCAGGCCCAAGCCGGGTTGTGAAGATTCCGGCTTCGCTGTTGTATTTGTTTCGTAATCGGCTCCATTAACAAGGCTCGCTTCCACTGCCTCGTCCCCGGCGCAGTCGATATCTGCCGGATCAGCCTTGCTCGAACTGGCTTTATCATGCCACCTGACATCGCACTCCAGACTATAGCCCTGTTTGGCATGGGTCTTAATATAGATTTGAACCTTGCTATCGTCACCCAGTGCTTTTCTTAACTGGGCGATGCTTCTTTGCAAGGTATTGGGTGAGACCACAGTATCCGGCCAGACATTCGTCAACAGTGTGTCCTGGCTCACCACCTTTCCCTGGTTTTCAGCCAGGTAGGTGAGCACCGCCAAAGCTTTCGGGGCAATGATTTGAGATTGTTTATTTTGCGTGATTTGATTTCTGGATAAATCAATAAAAAAACCACCAATCCAATATTGCTCTGCCATGTAACCTCTATTCAGGATGAAAACCGGTGCTAAAAGTGAATCTAAATAAAGTGAAACACCTTAGCACAAGCCAGAGGCCAACTAAAGACAACAAGGTAACCATCTGATAACAAGCACCTTTTACCTTATCAGCAAGACGTCAGCGAAAAATCATCATAACTTCAAGTATTTTAATTTCGATTCGTTAACTTTAACCCTCTTACATGATTTAAAAACGAACCTAAGCTTATTCGGAGAAAAAAAATGACCAAGAGTTTAATCCTGGTGCTGTTATTTTCACTACCTTTGTTAACAGTCCAGGCAAGCGGAACAAATGATTTCACCTTACCGAAAATACAAGTTGTCCCTATCAAAGACACCCGGGAAAACAGGCAGTATGAGCTGTATATCAAGCTGCCCGAGGAATACGAAAAACATAAAGATAAGAGCTATCCTGTGCTCTATTTTACCGACGCCATCTGGCATGTCGAATTATTATCCGCTGCCACTGAATTTCTGCTGGAAGAGGTTATTCTGGTTGGCATTTCCTGGCAGAAGGACATCAGTGAAGACTTACAGAAAGAACTTGGGGCACATGTCAGTCGCTATCGGGATTATTCGATAAACAAGTCAAGCAACCCGGAACGCCAGGCTAAATATCAATTCGGCCAGGCAAGTAATCATCTGGCATTTATTCGTCAAGATGTCATTAAACATATAGAAAAAAACTACCGAACCCAGCCTGACAATCGCAGCTATTTTGGTTATTCCGCCGGAGGTTTATTTGGCACTTATATCTTAATGGCACAACCCGATACCTTTAAAAACTACATTCTTGGCAGCCCGTCACTTTGGAGAAATATTCCCCTGCTCTCTGAACTTGGCGCTAAGGCAGCTTTAAAACATAAGGGCCTAAATGCCAACGTTTTTATTTCATACGGCACCTTGGAGAAGGAACTGGGCGAACATATCAGGGAATTCACTCAGCTGCTGAAAAGCAGAAACGATAACAGTTTGTCTTTAAAGCATCCGGTGATTGAGGGTAGCCACCAGACAGCGTTTCCTCTGACCGGCGTACGCAGCATGACCTGGTTATCAAACTTAACCAAAGCAGGAGCTAAATCATGAAACCGCTTAATATCTTTTGGCTGCTGCTACTTTCTTTTCTCACCTTAGGTAACAAAAGCTACGGAGATAACCCACTTCCCGCCCTTGAAGGCCCTTATCTCGGGCAAAAACCGCCGGGATTAATCCCTGAAGTGTTCGCCCCCGGCGTTGTCTCAACCGCTCATCGTGACCTGAGCGCTTTCTTCACACCCGACATGCAAGCGTTCTATTTCACCAGGAAAGAGAACAACAGCAAAAAGTGGTCATTAATCACTTTTACCTTAGAAAATAACCGGTGGCGCAAATCTGCCGTAGTCCCCAGGGTAGGCCGCCCTTTTATCTCGCCGGATGGTAAAACCCTGCACTTGGGCAAAAAGTACCGGCAGCGCAACCCTGCCGGCTGGTCAGAAATAAAAAACCTTGGCGCCCCTTACGAGGATATCCGCATCATGCGCCTTACCGCATCATTAACAGGCACCTATGTTTTTGACGAGGGCACGAGGGACGGCAAGGGTGTTCTTCGCTATTCACGTTTAAACGGCGACCAACGTGAACAGCCAAAACCCCTCGGCAAAGCAATCAACACCGGCAAGTGGAATGCTCACCCTTTCATTGCACCGGACGAGTCCTACCTCATGTGGGATGGTGAAAGAGACGGTGGCTTTGGCGGTAATGATATTTATATCAGTTTCAGGCAGCCGGATGGCTCATGGAGCGCCGCCATTAACTTAGGGGATAAGGTCAACACCGATGGCGAGCAATCCAGTCCCTATGTCACGCCGGACGGAAAATACCTGTTCTTTAACAGCTACGACAGCCAGGGAAACGGGGATATCTATTGGGTAGATGCCCGGATAATAGAGACGCTTAGATCTAAGCCGGCATCCTGAAACAGCAACTAAGCTTTTTATTCCCCCTGCCGCTTTACGGCAGGGGGATAAAAGCATAACAGGCGGGTTCTTATGTCAGGGTGACGAACTCTTCTGCCGAGGTCGGATGAATAGCCACGGTATTATCAAAGTCACTTTTAGTGGCCCCCATCTTCATCGCCACGGCAAAGCCCTGCAGCAATTCATCGCTGCCAAACCCTATGCTGTGGATACCGACGATTTTCTCTTCCTTGCCGACACAAATCAGTTTCATCCGGGTCGGATCCCGGTATTCGTCGGTGATCGCCTGATAAAGGGCGGTAAACTGGGAGTTATACACTTTTACCTGCTCTTCGCCATATTCGGCAATGGCTTCCGGTTCGGTCAAACCTACGGTGCCGATCACCGGGTGGCTGAATACCACCGTAGCAATATTGGCATAATCCAGGTGTTCATGGGGCTTATTGTTAAATAAACGCTCACATAAGCGGCGCCCTGCCGCCACCGCTACCGGGGTTAACTGTGCCCGGCCGGTATTGTCGCCGACGGCATAAATGCCTTCGACATTGGTATTCTGGTATTTGTCGGTGGGGATAAAACCGCGCGCATCCACCTCGACCCCGGCCGCTTCCAGGTTGATATTGTCTGTGGCCGGCTCCCGGCCGATGGCCCACACCACTTGCTGTACCGGGCCAACCGTTTTGCCGTTTTCCAGGTGGATCACTAAAGTACCATCGGCTAATTTTTCCACCCGCTCGGGAATGCTGTGGGTATGCAGGGTCGGCCCGTGTTTGGCCATCTGCTCCACTAAAGTGTCTTTTAATACCGGGTCAAAATTACGCAGCGGCCCTTCTTTACGCACCAGCAAGTGAGTTTCACTGCCCAGCCCCTGGAACACACCGGCTAATTCAACGGCAATATAACCGGCGCCGACCACGGCCACAGACTCCGGCTGTTCGGTCAGGGCGAAAAAGCCGTCCGAGTCGATGCCGTATTCCGCCCCTTCGATATCGGGTATCTGCGGACGGCCGCCGGTGGCGATAGTAATATGATCTGCGGTATATAAGGTACCGTCCACTTCCACGGTATTTTTATCGACAAATTTGGCAAACCCGTTGATCACGGTCACATCGTTATTATCAAAACCACGCTGGTAGGCGGCATGGATGCGCTCGATATAGGCTTCGCGGTTTTTCACCAAACGGCCCCAGTCAAAAAGGGCTTTTTGCCCGGTACTTTCCTTTGCCAGGAACCCGGCAAAACCATAATCAGGGGCGTAACGCATGGCATCGGCAATTTGTCCGGCATACCACATGGCTTTTTTCGGTACACAACCGACATTGACGCAGGTACCGCCAATGTATTTAGCTTCAATCACCGCGGCTTTTTTACCGTGTTTTGCCGCCCGGTTGGCAGAGGCAATACCGCCGCTGCCGCCGCCTATGGCGATATAATCAAAATGTTGTGTCATCTTGGTGCCCTTAAAATGTATCGGATATTATGGTTAGAGAAATAGTAGAAAATGAAAAGACCGCCTCAGGCAGATATCACTTTCACTTGTGCTTTAAAGGTATAATGTGGGCGCAGCCGGGTCAGGATTCAAGCGTTCGAGAAAATTTAACCCGGTGGGTATATGTATCAATGCCTTGACAGCCGTTAGACAAACTCCAATTCCGGCGCGGTCACTTCAATATTGTTGATCATCAGCATTTCCATTAACTCATCCGCTTCGACCGGCTTGCTGTATAGATAACCCTGGATAAAATGGCACTGGCGATCCACCAGGTAAAGCATCTGCTCCTTGGTTTCCACCCCTTCGGCAATACAGGACATGTTCAGGCTTTTTGCCAGCACTAAGGTGGCATCGACTATGGCCTCATCGGTTTTATCCCGGCCGATGCCGGAGACAAAACTGCCGTCAATTTTAATGATATCCAGCGGCATCTGCTTTAAATAAGACAGCGAAGAATAGCCGGTGCCAAAGTCGTCCAGCGCCAGCTTGACCCCGAGTTTAGACAGGGCGTTCATGGTGCGGATCGCCTTTTGCGGCTCGGCAATAAAGGCGCTTTCGGTAATTTCCAGCTTTAGCGCTCCCGGCGGCAAATCATATTCTTCCAACAACTTTTTCACATAAGGCAAAAGATTATCCTGGGCAAAATGCTGCGGCGCCAGGTTCACCGACAAAAAGATGCCCGGGCGTACCGCATGCCAGCGTTTCAGATCCGCCAGCCCCTTGCACAACACACTTTCCGTCATCGGGATGATCAGCCCCAGCTCTTCGGCAATGGGAATAAAATCCATCGGCGGCACCAGGCCTTCATCGGTGCGCCAGCGCATCAACAGTTCTACGCCGATGGCCTTGCCGGTAAAGGCATCCACCACCGGCTGGTAATGGTTGATCAGCTCGTTATTGGCCACCGCCAGCTTAAGTTCCGATTCTTTCCTCAGCCTTTCTTTGGCTTCAAAATTCATGCGCGGGGTGAAAAACTGGAAGGTATTGCGGCCAATCTGCTTGGCGTGATACATGGCAACATCGGCGTTTCTCAGCAGCTCGCTGGAATTGCCGGCATCTTCCGGATACAGGGCAATACCGATGCTGGCGCCGATGCAAACCTCGTTGTTGTTGAGCAAAATCGGCTTTTCCACCTCGCGGATCACTTTTTCCGCGATCCGCCCCAAATGGCTGTTGCTGCGAAAAGACTCCAGCAACACCACAAATTCATCGCCGCCGATGCGGGCCACGGTATCGTCGCCGCGCAAAATCTCCGTCAGCCGGTTGGAAATTTCCTTGAGCAATAAATCCCCGCATTCATGCCCCAAAGAATCATTAATCTGCTTAAAGCGGTCCAAATCGATAAAAAACAAGGCAATAGAATCTTTTTTGCGGATGGAATAATCGATGGCGTGTTTGATCCGATCCAGCAGCAAGGCCCGGTTGGGCAGCTCGGTCAGGTGATCATAATTGGCCAGGTAGCGCAGCTCTTTTTCGGCATTTTTCTGGGCGCTGATATCCGTCAGCACCAGAATATAGTGCAATCGGTTATTGGTGCGGTTGCGGCTGACACTGATATTGATGATCACATGATATTCCTGCCCGGTTTTGGTGGCGATCAGCTCTTCGCCGCGCCAGTGATCATTTTCATGCAGGGTGGAAAACAATTCCCGGTAAAATGCCAGCCGTTTAGGGGTAATGCCCAAGGTATTGGGTTCAAAGGCAAATTCTTCCGCTTCCCAGCCAAACACATCCCGCAGCGATTGGTTGGCGGTCACCTGATTAAAGTTTTCATCGATGATCAATACCCAGTCCTTGGTGAGCTTAAAAGCATCGCCATAATACTGGGCGCGCTCTTCATCTGCCCGCGACTGGGTGATATTGGTATAAGAGCCGGTGATCCGGGTGGGCTCCCCCAGGGTATTGACCGCGACAATTTTGCCGAGATCTTTGTACCAGAGCCACTGGCCGCCGCGACTTTGCAAACGATAGGTACAGGAAAAAGTGGCATTGAGATCGCCGTTATCGATAAACAGCTGCCACATGGTTAAAAAGGTGTCTTTATCGTCGGGATGGATCAAACCGATATGCTGGTCAAAAGCATAAAACGGGCTGTCCTGGCTATAATGCAGCTCGGCGGTGAAACGTTTGCCAAACATCTGGTTTTGCGCCGACAGCCAATCCCAGACTTCACTGTCGCTGCCCGTAAGCGCCAGCTGTAATCTTTGTTCGCGAAATTTTACCTGCTCATGGGCTTCCAGCAGCCGCTGCCTTTGCCTCTGGCTGCGGTAATGCCATATCCCCACCAACAACAGCAATACCAGGGTATAAACAATATAAACCGATAAGCTGTTAAATTGTCCTAAACCGGCGCCTAACGGCTGGCCGATACCCGTCTGCTGATCTTGTGCCACCACCAAAAAACCATACCCCCCGCCAAGCACAAGGGAATAGCAAACAAACTTCAGTAGTTGAAGCAGACGATATTTGATCGATATTTTAGGGACAACTGGCTGGCTCATATTCACACTATATCTAACATTTATCTGACAAAAGGATGATAAATATCAGTAGTCGTCAATAACTAAGCCGCTCCCGGGTTTCGGGCGAAGACAAAAGGTTAAATCTACCGATTCATCCATGAATAACACCTGGTGGATAAGGCAGCCCTCAGGTCCAAGCGCTTTGATAAGCGTTTACAGAGTCGGGCGTGGCCTGTGCCACGGATATATCTTTCAGGTTAATAATTTCTCTTATTTACTGTAAATTTACAAACAATATTTAAGACAAAAAAAATATATTACCTTGCATTAACATCTATTTTTTTTGATCTGGTTGGCAATTTTGCCAAAAAAAGCCCGATTAACAGTAAATAACCGGCAAATAACAGACAAAGCTTGAATAACGCCGCAAGAGGTATTACATCTAAGACAACATTCGCTAAAAACTGAAGATTATGAGCAATCCATTATTGTCACTAAAAGGACTTCCCGAATTTTCCAAAATCAAACCTGAACATGTAAAACCTGCCCTGGAGCAGGCCATTACTACATGTAAGGACACAATAAGCCGGGTATTAAGCGAGAACACCAGCTACAGTTGGGACAACCTGGTGGCGCCGATCAATGAAGCAGATGATCTGCTTGGGCGCTTATGGTCGCCGGTCTCCCATATGAATTCAGTGATCAGCAGCGATGAATTACGTGAAGCCTATGAGTCCTGCCTGCCTTTGCTGTCGGAATACGGCACCTTTGTCGGCCAGCATGAAGGTTTATTCAAGGCCTACCAGCAAATCTCACAAAGCGATGAATATCAACAGCTCGATACCGCCCAGCGCAAGGTAATAGACAACGCCTTAAGGGATTTTAAATTATCCGGTATCGCCTTAAACGAACAGGACAAAAAACGCTACGGTGAAATCTCCACCCAGCTCTCGGAATTAGGCTCCAAGTTCAGCAACAATGTTCTCGATGCCACCCACGCCTTTGATGTCTTGATCACAGACGAAAGCGAACTGGCGGGCCTGCCGCAAAGCGCCCTGGATGCGGCAAAAGCATTAGCCGAAGCCCATGACAAGTCCGGCTGGTTATTTACCCTGGACATTCCCAGCTACCTGCCGGTGATGATGTACTGTGATAACAGTGCTTTACGTGAAAAATTATACCGCGCTTATGTGACCCGGGCATCAGAATTAGGCCCCAACGGCGGTGAATTCGATAACGGCGCGGTGATGGCGGAATTGCTGAAATTACGTCATGAACTGGCGCAATTATTAGACTTTAACAACTACGCGGAAAAATCCCTGGCCACCAAAATGGCCGCTTCCACCGGCGAAGTGTTGCAGTTCCTGGAAGATCTTGCCACCAAATCCAAGGCCCAGGGACAGCAGGATGTTAAAGAGCTGCATGAATTTGCCGAAAAAGAATTTGGCAAAAGCGAGCTCCAGGCCTGGGATCTGCCCTATTACAGCGAAAAATTAAAGCAAAGCCGCTACGCCATCTCAGATGAAGACCTGCGCCCCTACTTCCCGGAAGCCACCGTAGTGAAAGGTTTGTTTGAAGTGGTACACCGCCTGTTCGGCCTGAGCATAGAAGAGCGCAGCGGCGTCGATGTCTGGCATCAGGACGTTAAATTCTATGACGTGTTCGATAAAGACCACAACCTGCGCGGCAGCTTCTACCTGGATCTTTACGCCCGCGCGAAAAAACGCGGCGGCGCCTGGATGGACGACTGTGTCGGCCGCCGTGCCCTGAGCGATGACGCGGTACAGTTACCCGTCGCCTATTTAACCTGTAACTTCAGCCAGCCGGTAGGCGATAAACCGGCGCTGTTTACCCATAACGAAGTAGTGACCCTGTTCCATGAGTTCGGCCACGGTATCCACCATATGCTGACCCAGATCAATGCCGCCGATGTTGCCGGTATTAACGGCGTGCCTTGGGATGCGGTAGAGTTGCCGAGCCAGTTCCTGGAAAACTGGTGCTGGCAGCCACAGGCGCTGGCGTTTATTTCCGGCCATTATGAAACCGGCGAGCCCCTGCCCCAGGAAATGCTCGACAAAATGTTAGCGGCGAAAAACTACCAGTCGGCGATGCAGATGTTGCGTCAGCTGGAATTCAGTATTTTCGACTTCAGCATGCATGCCAACTACGACCCTGCCAAAGGGGACGAAATTCAACAGGTACTGGATCAGGTACGGGAAAAATACGCCGTGATCAAAGCGCCTGAGTTTAACCGCTTCCAGCACAGCTTTGGCCACATCTTCGGCGGCGGTTATGCTGCCGGCTACTACAGCTACAAATGGGCAGAAGTATTATCTGCCGACGCCTTCGGCCGTTTCGAACAAGAAGGTATTTTCAATGAGCAGGTCGGCCAGGACTTTTTAACCAATATCCTGGAAAAAGGCGGCTCACAGGAACCAAGCGAGCTGTTTAAAGCCTTCCGCGGCCGCGAGCCGGAAATTGATGCCTTGCTGCGTCACAGCGGCATCACAGGTTAACTTGACTGGTTCAATTCTTGACTGATTAAATTAGAGAAGGGAAGAACCCAGGTTTTTCCCGGCAGTAACTAAACCATGAAGATAACCGTTTCAGGCGGTTGTCTTTTCTTTTTTTAAAGAATACAAAAATTATGACCTTAGAAAGTTTCAACTCCCTGTATCAGCGCGCCCTGGAGCGTAAAGGCGGAGAAAAGCGCCTCAAGCAACTGATCGACATTGGCGCCCCGGAAATACCGCTGGCACAACTCACCGACGACAGGGTATTGGCCGCCTTCACCAAGAAAGTGTTCCAGTCAGGTTTTGTCTGGCGGGTGGTGGAAAATAAATGGCCAAATTTTGAAGAAAATTTTTTCAATTTTAATATCGAAAAAATCCTGATGATGCCGGAAGAAATGCTCGAGCGCAAAGCCGCCGATCCCGGTATTATCCGCAACTACAACAAGGTAAAAACCATCAAGGGCAATGCCCAGATGATCTTTGAGCAGCAAACACCCGACTGCTCTTTTGCCGAATTTATCCGCCAATGGCCCTGCACAGACATCATCGGCTTGTGGGCCTACCTGAAAAAACACGGCCAGCGCCTCGGCGGCAATACCGGCCCCTATGCCCTGCGCGCCATGGGTAAAGACACCTTTTTAATTACCCGCGACGTGGAAGCCTATTTCCGCGCCCACGACATTATTACCGGCGGCGTACAAAGCAAATCCAGCCTCAAAGCCATCCAGGACAGCTTTAACCAGTGGCACCAGGAAAGCGGCCGCTCTTTTGGACAGCTCAGCCGTTTGGTTGCCATGGCAACCGGCGACAACCATATCCAGGCAGAATAATCTTTATGTCAGCAACTTCCCCACTACAAGACATGCTTGATAAAACCGCCGTCGCCTATATCCACAGCGAAGATGCCGCGGTGGCGAAAAAAATTGCCGCCAAATGGCAACTGCAATATATCGGCGATGCCAATGCCGCCAAACAGCACCCGCAGCTGGCATTTTTGCTGCAGGTAAACTGCCACCAGCTGGAACTGAGCAAGCTGGACGAACCGAAATTAGGCGCAATCAAGGTCGACTTTGTTGAAGGGGCGGTAGCCCACAGGCGTAAATTCGGCGGCGGCCGCGGCCAGGACATTGCCAAGGCGATAGGGTTAAAACACGGCTTTACCCCGCATGTGGTCGACGGCACCGCCGGCCTTGGCCGCGATTCCTTTGTACTGGCCAGCCTCGGCTGCAAGGTGACTATGATCGAACGTATGCCGATAGTGGCGGCTTTGCTCGAAGACGGACTGGAGCGCGCAAAATTGAACAGCGACGTCGGTGAAATTGCCGAAAACATGTCACTGCTTCATACCTCGTCACTGGAAAACCTCGACAGCGCACAGGCCCCGGATGTGATTTACCTGGATCCCATGTACCCGCACCGGGAAAAATCGGCCCAGGTGAAAAAGGAAATGCGTATTTTCCAGACCTTAGTAGGAGAAGATCTCGATGCCGACGGCTTACTGGAGCCCGCGCTGGCCCTGGCTAAATACCGGGTAGTGGTAAAACGCCCCAGTTATGCGCCGCCGCTCGCCGGGAGAAAACCCTCTACCAGCATCAAAATGAAAAAGAACCGTTTTGATGTTTATGTCAACCGGGCCATCCCTAAGGTAGAAAGCTAAACCAGGAAAAAACCGCTCAATTAAGCCTAAAAGCTTAACTTTCAATAACATCCGAACAAGCTGGTCAACCACATGACGCCCCGTCATCCGGGCGTCATAAATACGTAACCTTAGTGTCACCCAATTGTAATATTGGACAGGCAGAATCCACCCAACTCAAAACCACCGGATGCATCAGGTGCGCGCTTCCAGCTTTTTCAAATTATCGACGGTTGCCATCGTGGTGTTTGCCGTTGTTTTTCTGGCAACCTTATACTGGGTGGCCACTACCCTTAATACCAGCCGACAGCATTACCAGGACTACCAGAAATTAAAATCTTTGGTGGTGGTGGATATCAACCGGTTGATCAGTGATTATTTACTCACCGGGGATGCTGCATTATTAAGCGAGTCTTCCCAGGTATTTGCCAAAGTAGACGCAGCTATCGACCTGCTGCCGCCAGGTGAATTAAACCTCAGCATTAAACAGCAAAACAGCCAGTTGCAGCAATTGCTCGATACCCGCTTTCGCGCCCTGGGCAAGCTCAGCGGCGACCCGCAAATACTGGTGCGCAACAGCGAACAGGGCATGCTGGCAATAAACGACCAGCTGGCCGCCTATGCCGGGCAAAGCGGGAAGTTAAGCGCCGCTCAGCAACAAGCCTATGTCGGCACCAGTCAACAACTGACAAGCAACCTTGCCCGGTTGATCAACGCCCGGGAGTTGGGCTCAGATGCCGGCATTGCTGCCGCCCTAAATGGCATCAAAGGCAATTACCGTCAGTTGAAAGCATTTCCCCTGCTGGCAATAACAGCGCAGCAAGAAGACCAAGATGAGCTGCTGGCAGAGGATGATTTATTGCTCGATGACGATGAAGCAGCAGATCTCAGCGAAGAAGCCCTGGACGAGCTTAATTCACTGATCAACCGCTATGGCGATGAAATCAAAAAAATAGCCTTGCAGCAACAACAACTCAGTGAAGGCCGCCAGTTACTCAAAGCCACCCTGACCGGGCTGGAGCAAGAAATTTTCCGGGGCGAACAGGCCATAGACCATGAGCAGCAAGACATTTACCAGCAACTGAAACAAATCGTGTATACCCTGGGGTTATGTTTGCTTATTTACCTGATCAGCAATCACTACCTGCAACACAAAATAGTACTTAAACCTTTGCGGTTATTGCGCAACAGCTTTGTACTTTTGGTAGAGCAGGGAAAAATCAGCAATATTACCGGCATCAGCGAACGCACCGAACTGGGAGAGATCTCCGTCAGCTTCAACAAAATGGTGGAAAAGCTGCGCTTTGAAGACAAGCAAAAAGCCGAACAGCTCAACCTGGTGCATAACGCCCTCAACAATATGCAGCAACAGGCAGACAATATTCACCGTTCATCCGCCAATACCCATGATCAGGTACAGTCGGTCAGGGAGATCATGAACGCCCTGGGACAGGCCACAGACACAGTAAACAACCTGTCGCAGCAGGTAGCGGAAAATGCCCGCAGCACCGAACAGGCCATGTTCGACAGCCAGGAAAAGGTTGAGCAGGTATTACAGGCCACCGAGGCCACCGGCAGCGCCGCCCGCTCGGGTAAAGCAGCGATAGAAGTGCTGGGGCAGTCGGTAGACAGTGTCGGCACTATCGTCGATGTGATCAGCGCCATTGCCGACCAAACCAATTTACTGGCGCTGAACGCCGCCATAGAAGCGGCACGCGCCGGTGAACATGGCCGCGGCTTCTCTGTGGTCGCCGATGAAGTGCGCCAGCTGGCGGGCAAAACCCAAAGTTCCCTGCAACAAATCACCACACGCTTGACGCAATTACAACATGCCAGCCAAACCATTAATACCACCATCTCAGGCATAGAACAGGCATCGCAAGAGCAGCAAAATATCGCCCAACAGCTGACCGGCAACGCCGCCAACGTGGTAAAACAGGCCCAGGCCTCCGCCACCGTCGCCCAGGACACCCTGGCGCAAATCAAAGATCAGCGCGGCCACTACCAGGCCTTTGAACAGGCCATGGCCCGGGTTAATGACGAAGTGAAACAGTCGAGCGAACTGGCAGAAAATATCTCGCTGGATGTTTCCGGTCAGGTCAAGGATATCAGCACCACCTTAAAACTCGCCAGTTAAACAAGTCGCCGGGGTTATGCCTTAGGGATAAACCCGGCCGACTTCACTGTCCAGGTGAATAAAATACCCGGAAATACCACTGTGATCTGTCACTTATATCCCCTACTATAAGAATCCTGACAACACAGCCCGATAAGGATTCTTATGATCAAAGTAAACGACAAATTACCCCAAGGGGAATTACAACAACTGGTTGACGGCAGTGTCACCAGCCACAGCACCGGCGACTTGTTCAACGGCAAAAAAGTGGTGATATTCGCCCTGCCCGGCGCTTTCACCCCCACCTGCTCTGCCGCCCACCTGCCCGGTTTTGTTGTTAATGCCGACACCATCAAAGCCAAAGGCGTCGACAGCATTATCTGTTTATCGGTCAATGATGCATTTGTAATGGGTGCCTGGGGCCAGGCTCAAAATGCCGAACAGCTGATGATGCTGGCAGACGGCGACGGCAGCTTCACCAAAGCCATAGATCTCGGCAAAGACACCGGCAGCTTCGGCGGTTACCGCTCGGTGCGTTACGCCATGATAGTTGAAGACGGTGTGGTCACCAGCTTACAGGTTGAACAGCCGAAAGAATTTAAAGTAAGCTCGGCAGAGTCGGTACTGGCGCTGCTGTAAACAGGCAGTAAATCTAAGTCTAAACCTGAATGAAAACAATTAGCGTTAAATATCCTATTGTTTTTTAACGACTTTATTTTGATTTAAATCAATAAAAGCTTGATTACCTCAAGTGAAACAGGCAAAATTCGCAGCCATTAACGCTTTGAAAAAAGCATGTCGAACAGCAGCACGAGGCAAAACTATGTTAAAACCGGAAATGGTTCAGTTATTAAATACTCAAATTAATTTAGAGTTTTATTCTTCCAACCTGTACCTGCAAATGAGTGCCTGGTGTGAAGAAAAAGGTTTTGAAGGTGCCGCAGAATTTATGCGCAAGCATGCGGTAGAAGAAATGACCCATATGAACCGCTTATTCACTTACGTCAGTGAAACCGGCTCTATGCCGGTGCTGGGTGCGATAGAAGCGCCGCCGCACGAGTTTTCCTCTTTAGGCCAGGTGTTTGAAGCCACCTATGAGCACGAGTGTCTGGTAACCCGGAAAATCAACGAGCTGGCCCACTCCGCCTTCACCAGCCAGGATTACTCGACCTTCAACTTCCTGCAATGGTATGTTGCCGAGCAGCACGAAGAAGAGAAGTTATTCAAAGGTATTCTCGATAAGATCGAACTTGTCGGTAACGACGGCAAAGCCTTGTTCTTTATTGATAAAGATCTGGCTGAACTGGCGAAAACCGGCTCACCCAGCATTATGACCGAAGCCGGTTAATGGCTGAGTAAACGATTTTATTAAGGGGCCGAAATAGCCCCTTTTTATATCTTGATTTTTATACCTTGATAAAAGCGATAACACAGCAGCTCAACTTAATTCTCTGGCATCAGAGTTTCCTTAATGGAAACCTGATTTAGTTGTCAAAGCGGCAATATTGGGTACACTACAGTCACTCACGTTAAACAACGAAAACAACAGACACAAGGTTTTTAAACAATGAATTTTTCACGAATATATTCCTGGCACAACTTTTCAACTTAGATTTCCTGCGACTCAGTCCCGGGAGATCATCTTTCGGGCAACCTGAATATATTCCTGACGGAAGCCCGGTTTTTAACTGGGCTTTTTTGTGCCCGAAGGAAAAATTAAGGTGAAAAAATGGCAATGGGTATCAACACACAAGTAAAAGAACTCAATACCGAAGAAACCAAACTGGATGTGATTGCTTTTATGCTCAAGGTAAACAAATCGGCCATCAGCAAAATGGGCAACAAACGGGTTGGCGATACCAACCTGACGAAATTAAAAGAGTTTGTCGAAGCCGCCGGAGGCAAAGTGAATACACAAATCACCCTGGCAAACGGCACAGTGATCAACATCTAAATCATGTAGCGAAGATACCGGGTATCGGCTGGCCTCCAAAACCTTGCCTGTAGGGTTCGACTCCCTATCGCTATGCCAAATTTGGCCCGTTAGCATAACTGGTTAATGCCCTCGCCTCATAAGCGAGCCGATGGCAGTTCGAATCTGCCACGGGTCACCACTTTCTCGATAACAGCACACATAACAATTATGTCGGCTCAGATACGCTAAAAATCATCACTTGAAATACCAGAAATGATATCAACCACATTCACAGACCGGCGCTAATTGGCTATTTCTCAAGAAAACTGGGCTGGCCCGATAGCTCCCACATTGCGATCGCTTTATAATAGCCGCCAAAACCATTGCCAGCTGTTCGAGTAAGAAACCGTGAATGTATTAAAAACTGATGTCCTGATCATAGGCGCCGGCGCCGCCGGCCTGATGTGTGCCGCCACCGCAGGTTACCGCGGCCGTCAGGTCACCATAGTGGACATGGGCAAAAAAGCTGGCCGTAAAATACTCATCAGCGGCGGCGGACGTTGCAACTTCACCAATGAAAACGCCAGCCCGGAAAACTATCTGTGCCAAAACCCGCACTTCGTAAAATCCGCCTTAAGCCGCTACACCCAGCAAGACTTCATCGAGCTGGTAGACAGACACGGCCTGAACTACCACCACAAAACCCTGGGCCAGCTGTTTTGCGATGAAAGTGCACAGGACATAGTGGACATACTGCAAACCGAATGCGAATGGGCGGGTGTTGAAACCAAGCTACGCAACGAAGTATTAGCGGTAGAAAAAAACGATAACGGCTATTTGGTAAAAACCACAGAGCAAAATTTTCAATGCGAATCTTTGGTAATTGCCTCCGGCGGCCTGACTATGCCAAAACTGGGCGCAACCTCAATCGGCTATAAAATTGCACAACAGTTCGGCCTGGAGATTCACCCCACTATGGCGGCATTAGTACCACTAACACTGCACGATCACGATAAAAAGCGTTTCGAAGGCTTATCCGGCATCAGCCTGCCTACAATTGTCAGCAGCGAAGATGGCACTGAATTCAGAGAAAATATCCTCTTCACCCATCGCGGCTTATCCGGCCCGGCAATATTACAAATATCCTCCTTCTGGCGCGCAGGACAAGCGGTAACCATTAACTTGCTGCCAGACCACAACTTGAATGACGAGATAGAACAAGGACGTAAAGAATACGGCCAGAAATCACTAAAAAATACTCTGGCACAGCTGATGCCAAAACGTTTTATTGAAGCCATGATAGCTGCAAATGAGATCCCAGATAAAACCCTGGGCCAACTAAGTCATAGCGAGATAAAAGCTCTGCACGACTACATCCATAACTGGACCATAAAACCAAACGGAACCGAAGGCTACCGTACCGCGGAAGTGACATTAGGCGGCGTGGATACAGATGAATTATCATCAAAAACCTTTGAAGCAAAAAAAGCTCCCGGGCTTTATTTTATCGGTGAAGTGATCGACGTTACCGGCTGGCTCGGCGGTTATAACTTCCAGTTTGCCTGGAGCAGCGGCTGGGCATGTGGACAAACAGTTTAATATTTGTGTCGTAACCATAAAGATCACCTTTCAAGCCTCACCTATCCACTGAGGCCTTCATTGCTCTCTTTATCAGGGATCATGCCGTTGCAGTATTCCAAAACATCCTCAAGAATAAATTTTCTACGCTCGGTCGGATGAAACATGTTATTAATCACCATTATCACCAGGCCCCGTGATTGCACTATCTGGTCAAACAGTTTTCGCGCCTGGGATGCCGGCAAATCAAGGTCTAGCTTCTTTTTCAATGCGCTTTTTGAAAGTCCCTCTTTTCTTGCCTGCTCAGGGTTTATCAACACCAGCAAAGCACCACGAACCGCTTCAAGATTATCGTACTCTGAATGCACCTTGATAGCTAAAGGTGAGCCGCTAATATCCGCCTTATTGACGATAAAATTTCGGTACAGGGAACTTAGGTCTTGCTCCATTTCCCCTAAGCTTATCGCCCGGTCATAACCGTAATAAAAGGCATAGGGCAATTTGCCATATGGCTCAAGCTGTGTCGTCAGTTCAAAAGAGTAGCAGGCGGCAGCGATCACGGTCAATTGCCCCCGGGAGCTATAAATCACTTTTTCAAACAGGTCGATTAATGTCGCCCAGGGGATAAAGCTGCCATTTGTGCATTTTAGCCCTTTATCTCTGGCGCCGTGTCCCTGCAGATGTATCAAAGGCAGCTGACCCATTTCGGCGTCTCTGCTCACCATAAGCACAGCGCTGTAACACTGATCGAGGTTGCTAATGTCAAACACCTGGATAATTTCTGACGACGACTTGCCCTCGGCTGAGGAGAAATTGGCGGCAATCAACATATCCTCCTGCAGCCGCCGCACCACCCCGCTTTCGCTTTCGTTGAGAAAGTTAAAGAGATAGATTTTTGTCGCCGGACTGGCAAAGGGCTTTCTTAACGTTAACTTACTCATAAAAATCAGATGCTCTTTCGTTTTGGCGGTACAGATGTTGTTTTCAACTCTGCTATCAATGAGGCTGTTTTCAAGAAAAACAAGAATGAGGTGTTAAATATACCGAAAGTCCGAAACGGATTTGCTTCTCACAGGGCATTTGATGATAATTCCTCTGCCCCTGCAAATGCCGCCTACAAGCATTTAACAGCAGGGTAAATTTAAGGAGTTTCAAGAGTACAGCCATGAGTCAGACAGGGAAGCAGCAAGCAAGGGATAATTTTGATGTCAAAGCGCTCACCGCCTTGGTAGCGTCTCTAGCGCCCGGCAAACTAAAGACAGCTGAAATGACCGTCACCTACCGGGTCCAGCAACAGTTTTACGACCAGCAAAAAAGTGCTGCATTAAGCCTGTTCTGCCCCGAGAACGAACAGCAAAAAGGCCGCTGGAATGGCCGCCAGCAAGACTTTGGCCTGACCTATCTGGCCAACAGCCCCAAAGGCGCCTTGGCCGAGGCTTTTTCCCATGTCACCCCCAATCCGAAAGGGGAAAGATTTTTTGACAGCCGGATGCTGGCGCCCCGGGAAATGAGCAAGGTGGTGTTTACCGGGCCGTTAACCCTGATAGATGTGCGCGCTTTACTGCCGCAGCTGAAACTCAGCGCCCAGGATATTGAAGGGGACGATGTCTATCACATCACACAACCCCTGGCGGATGCCCTTTACCTGATGTTTGCCAAAGATGTTCACGGTATTCTTTATTCTTCCCGCTGGTCGGGGGATTTGCTCGACTGCGCGGCGATCTGGTCTCATCCACCAGTCGGGCAAACAGAGCAAACACCCCTCGATGATTTTGAATACCAGGGCATGGACAGCTATGAAATATTGTGCGAGCAGCTCAATTTTGCTTTCACCGGTTAACAGCCGCTGCCAAAAAGGGTGGGCAATATTACAAAGTGAGGTTAATAACCCGCCTGCCCTACCCGGCTGGCGTATTTGAGCACTTGTTGCAGTGCTGCTTTATTTGGATTTTTTTGCAGGTAATTGCGGGGAGATAAATTGTCCAGGCCGCCGTGTGGATTTAGCCAGAAGGTGCATATCATCGACGGCCCGACTTCCTGCGCCTGCAGCGCTAAATTCACCGTGTCCAGGCCGAAGATTTCGGCGCCGGTTTTATCGTCCAGCTGAAACACCGGTATGCGCGGGGTGGAGCCTTCGTTGATGGCGATTAAACTGCCTTTTTTGATCTTGCCGCTGATGTGTTGCCTGCTCATGCCGGCAAGTTCGGCGTATTTGGTTTGGGTGACGGTGCCGCCATAAGTGCCTAAAAAACTGATGAATTTTTTTTGCCCTTCCCGCTGCATTTCCAGGCGTTTTATCAGCTTGTCGTTTTTATAGGTGCTGCGGGTATGGATAGATAACAACTGTTCAAGCAGCTGCTGGTCGGTCAAAACAGAGGCATCATTTGCATTGATATCTAAAACATTATCGCTTTCTAAATGATGTAAAATGTTTTCTACCCGTTTATATAAAAAAGCATTGTCTGCTTTTAGCGCCAAGTTACTCATACCACCACCTTTACGTATTTTACAATTACATACTAGTAAAAAAAGTAAACTTTGTATATTAATAATACACTAAAAATGGAAAATTATTGCCGATATTGGCAAAGCTTACGGGCTGGGCTGGCCTTGCTCCGCCTCAGACTAAACGAGCAGGGGAGGTAAGCAAACCTTAGTGATTCTCCGCCCGGGAATAAAACTGCTGCATTAAGGTTTGATATTCCTCTGTACGGACAATTTTACTCAGCGCCTGCTGAAATTGCCGTACCAGCAAAGGGTCAACTTGTTTGCTAAAGGCAAAGCAGGTAAAGGCGGTGGGGAACACAAACACGGTTTCATAATCGTTTAAATCCCCTCCCCATTGAATAATCATATTGTTGGCCGCCTGCAGGTCGTAGGCGATCATTTGGATACGGCCTTTCGCCATCAGCTCCAGGTTGGGCTTCATGGTGACATTGCTGACAATATTGATGGTAGAAGAAAGTTGCTCCATCAACAGCTGCTCGGCAATATCAAAGCGCACTGTGCCTATGGCATAACGGGCTAATTCATCGAAGCTGTTAATTTTGATGCGGCTCGATTTCAGGGCGATCAGCGCATTGGTGTCTGTGGTTTCGATCGGGCAGGCCCATTGGAATTTATCTTTACGCTGCTTGGTTTGGGCAATGGCAAACAGCACGACATTATCCTGCTGCTCCAGGTTGCGGTAGGCCCGCGCCCAGGGTAACACCCTGACTTTCTGCGGTTTTACCTTAAGCTCCTGCCAGATTTTCTTCAGCAGCACCACAGACAAACCGGTGAGTTTGCCGTTTTCGGTATAGTTGAGGGGCGGATATTCTTCGGTCAGATAATCCAGCCGTTCAAAAGACGAAGCAAGGCAAGGTATTGCCAGCACCGCAGAGATCAGAAATAAAAATCCGCTAACTATTTGCCTCATTTGGATAATTTCCATTTAAAATCCAGTGGTCAGTATAATAAATCCAAAGGTAAAAGTCTGCCTTTCCTTTTTGACTTTAAATCTGGCCCTCTCCTGAAGCTGCAGCAGATTAATGCGAGCGCCGGCTTGCTCTGGAGCTTCATTTATCCTTGTGCTAGACTCCTGCCCCCTTTAAAAATCAGAACAATAAATATGGGTATTTCAATCTTAACCTACTTGTCTAATTTAGCCTTTATCGGTGTATTTTTGATTGTAATATTTGCTTCCAGGTGGCTTTACAGCTTATCCAGCCCCTACAATACTTTCAGCGAAATTATTGATAAAAAAAACCTGGCCCTGGGTATTTCGATTATGGGCTTTATTACCGCGAATACTATCATTTACAGCGCGGTGATCACCGGCCTCAGCCAGCAATTGCAGCCGAATTTGATGGCGGTTTGCCAACATACGGCTTTGGGTATGTTGCTGCTACTGGTATCGCGCCAGGTTAATGACAAGGTTTTATTGCATTCGTGCTGTAGCCACAGGCAAATCATCACCAAGCAGAGTTTATCCGTCGGCATGGCCCAGGCAAGCTGTTATATCACCTCGGGTCTTATTATCGGCGGCGTGCTGATGCGAGGTGGCGATATATTCTCCGTCCTGGTCTTTTACGCCCTGGGCCAGGTCTCCCTGGTGCTGTTTACGAAAATTTATGACTTGTTTACTAATTTCTGCCTGATACAGGAACTGGAAAGCGGCAATATCGCTGCCGGCACCAGCTTCTCTGCCACGGTGATCGCCCTCGGTATCATACTGTTACATGCCCTGGGCGGAGAATTTGTTTCCTGGCAATCGGGCATTTCCTCATTTGCCCTTGACGCCCTGACCGCCTTTATCATCTTGCCTGTGGTCAGGATGCTGGTAGATAAGCTGCTTATCCCCTCGGTGAATATCGACTACGCCATTAAAAAAGAGCACAACGTCGCCGTTGCCTTGCTTGAAGGTGCCGTGGCGATCAGTGTTGCCCTGGTGATCTTTTTTGCCTTATAGCTAAAGGCAACATAATCCTTCTTCAAATCTCTCATACGTCAAAAGTGACGTACGTTACTTTTGACGTACGTTGCTTTTAATAGGCTTTCTTTCGAACCAGGTAAACTTTAGCAACCAGGGTACTTTCTCTTCTCGGTGGCTATTCTTCCTCGGGCCGGTAAAGCTTCGTCTATAATGTAGCTACTATTTCACAAGTATATGCTCGCAATAAGGTTTATATGGCGAGAAAAGAAAATGAATCCGTTGAATTCTCTGCTGAGACTATCCTGAAAAGAATCAAAGAAGGCGATCGTTTAGCAGAAAGAGCCCTGGTCCGGCACTATTGGCGCGGACTGCGCTTTATATTACTGAGCAAATGCCAGGATCCCGAACTCACCAATGATTTACTCCAAGACAGCTTCGTTATCATCATCAATAAAGCCCGGAAAAATCTAATCGAAAGCCCGGCAGCTCTTAGCAGCTATATCCGCCAGGTTGGCGTTCATTTACTGATTGCCCATTTCCGCAAAGAAAAACGCCGCGCCACCACTGCCAGTGAAGACATTCAAATATACAGCGACGATAAAATTCCCGATTTATTCAGAGAACTTAGCTCTCAAGAAATATTTAACAAGGTACAGCAGCTTGTCAATGAAATGACAGTACCAAGAGATAAACAGCTATTAAGGGATTATTTCGTCTACGGCAAAAGCAAACAGGAAATCTGTGCAGCCATGGATTTATCTGCCGAGCATTTTGACAAGGTATTGTATCGCGCCAGAAACCGGTTGAAACAGCTGGTACAAATAAAGCTGGGTTCAGACAGCTGCCTGCCCGATCCACTGGAAGTGTTAATTTTTATCGGCATCACTTTGGCCCAGGTGAATACAGACCCCTTACCCCCGGACAACACTAAGATAGCAATTTATTTAATGTTAGTGAGAGAAGTTCAAACCTAGCGACACTTAGTAAATCAGCAGAATAAACCGGTTTAAGCTTAATCACTGAGGTGCTCGGGTCTACCGTTAATAAGAAGTGAAGCATTATGGACTCAAAATATATTAAAGACAAAAATGTCATTGCCAGGTACTTACGCGGTGGACTCACCCCGGAAGAAAGCATGGAATTTGAAGAATACCTGATAGATAAACCAGAGTTAATTGAACAACTTGAGATAGATAACCAGCTTATGAAAGTTTTACCCGAAGTAGATTACAGTAAGCATGAAAGCAAAACTTCCCTGCTTGATTTCTTAATGACACCGCTGCGGGCAAGTTTTGCCACCGGAGTTAGCTGTTTATTGGCGGTTTATTTGTTTACCTTGTACAAAGGCGGCATACCAGCCCCCCCCGATGGCCTGGTGGCCAAACAGTCCCAGGTGGTTTTTCTTGACACTTTTCGCGGCAGTGCCAACGAACAACAAGTTTCCCGCACCATACCTTTGTCAGCGGGCACAAACAGCATCAGTATCGGCATCCCGGCAGAGCCGGACTATCCGACGGTAAAATATAAAATACAAGTCAGCCACAAGCAGATCCCCCGGGGGCAGTTCAGCACCAAATGCCGCCTGGCGGATCAATCCGGATATTTCTTTATCACCCTCGAAGGTCAGCCGCTGCAACCGGGCTTGTATCTGATAGAAGCAATCCCCTGCCATGACAAGCTGACACCGAAACACTTAAGCATCACCTTAACCCACCAAGAGTCCACATAAGCACAGGAGGACAACACATGAATCAAATGTCACAGACTAAAGGCAGCTTCTTCTCATTGTTTAACCTGCCGCCGACCCGGTTTAAGGAAGAGGCGTTAACCAAACTGGGTGAGGTGATCACACAAGTCAGGATAGACGGTCCCAGCCCGGTTGATGCCGGTTATGTTTATTTGGGCCAGTTTATCACCCACGATGCCACCCGGATGAAGCGGGGCGACAGCGATCATTTTGAACCGGGTGAAGTCCCTATCAATGAATTGCAGCAATTGAGAACACCGTCGCTGGAATTGGACAGCGTTTACGGCGAAGGCTTTGACGATCCTGACGTTGCCGTCGATAAGCAAACCGGCAAAATGCGCCTTGGGCCCACCTATGATGCCGACGGCAGGCTAAGGGCAGAAAACGACCTGCCCAGAGGAGAGGGTTTGCTCGCCCAAACCAAGGATAACCGTAATGATGAAAACCTGATCATTGCCCAGCTGCACGTACAATTCTTAAAGCTGCACAATTTCTTCGTTGATAAAATAGTGGCCAAAAGAAAGCAAAGACCGGACGCCAAAGCACTATATGAACAAGCCCGGAAACTGTGCATCCTGCATTACCAGCAGGTGGTGTTATATGATTTTTTATATGAAATGATCGATGAAAGGGTCTGGAAATACATTGTCAGAGATAAAAAAAGGAACCTGTGGAACACCACTTACGCCGAAGAAGCCCGTATGCCGCTGGAATTCTCAGCCGCGGCTTTCCGGTTCGGCCATTCCATGGTCAGGGGCGACTATACGGTTAACGAGACTATCGGCAATGTCGACCTGAAAACCTTGTTTATTATGACCGGCAAAGGCGGCATGAACGGACATGCGGGTCTGCCGGCTGATTATGTTATCGACTGGAAGCTCTACTTTAGCCAGCTTCCCAGGGAAGACCCTAAACCTGTGGGTTTTAACCTTGCCGAAAAAATTAACCTCTCCCTTTCTTTTATTCCGCCTTTTCGAAAGGGCAGAATGAAAATCCCCCTGTTGAACTTGTTGCGCGGCAATGAGTTGTCTTTGCCCGATACCCAGACGCTAATGGCTTTTATAAAAAAAGAGCACCCCAAGCTGACGAAAGCCCTCAAATTGAAATTACTCACTAAAAATGAATTAAACCCCAAAGTAGAGATAGTGATTGACGGAAAAACCAAAAAGAAAAGAATTTTGGATCATGTCGGCAAGAAATATGGCTTTGATGAAAAAACTCCCCTCTGGTATTACATTCTGGCGGAGGCACAAAGCCAAACCAAAGAGCGCAGCAGCGGGCATAAGTTAGGCACACTGGGCAGCTTGATTGTTGCCGAAGTCATCTATTCGCTGATCTTACTAAGCCAACCGTCAATTTTTGATAAACCTGCCAGGAAGACAGACTATATCCCCACAAAAACAGGCAACAATGCAGGAGAAACACACTTTAAATTTATTGATTTACTGTCAGCCATCGACCCTGAACTGGCAACCCCCTAACACCGACAGCAGTTACCAATACCGAACTTTACTTATGTAATAGAGGAATAAACTGATGAATCAAGCAAAACAAGTAATGAGCAAACGGGAAATCAAAGGCTCTCCCCTACCGGATTTCCCTCCGCCTGTTGCCACCCCACAAGAAGTGATCGAGCGCTTTACCGATACGGTATGGATCACCAATGGCGAAAACACCAAAACAGAAGATCGCAGCAAAGACAGGTACTATCCCAGCAAAGGGGGAAAGTTAAAATTTTCCCTGGTCAAAAAAAGTGATGATATCTATGCCACAGTCAAAGTGTTAGAGGGTGAACCTTTTGAATCCCGAACCGCCATGGAAAGCGCCTTCTTCAGAGTGCTGGGGGATGAGCTGATCTCAAGTCCCATGATCATTCAAATCGGCGTACCCGGCCTGGCACTGAGCGAAAGATTAACCCTGAGCAAAGACGGCAAAAAAATGACCCATCATTTAACCTTTTCCGACGGTGTTCACGGCTCCTGGGTTTGTGAAAAATAACAATAAAGGAGAAGGTTGCTGACAACTGATTATGGCTAGCTATTATCCCGGCATGCTTTATTGGTTATTAGGGGTAGTCATAGCCTATCCTGGAGCAGGTTTTGCCTGTTCCAGCAATAGCCAGGGACAAAAGCCACTCGGAGAGTATCAAAGCCAGCTACCGGCAAATGCCCCTTTGCTGCTGCTCATTAAACAAGATGATCTTGATATTCACGTTATCCGCAAGCTCAATAACCGGGAAATCCGCAGCAACACACCTTCCGGGCGCAATGGTTATGAATTTATTTATATCAAGCCAGGTAAAAAAAAGACCGGCGTTAAGCTATGTTTTTTTAGCCGGTATCAAGATGCCGCAACAGGCAGCTATCACATCAGCCAGGTCAAAAACGCAAACAGCGACCTCATCCATGCCATAGAGCTTATGGATAAAGCCGCCCGCGCCTGGTCGGAAGACACCGAACTCTCCAGATTACTGGCATCCGCCTACTTTGATCAGGTGGCCAAGCTCGACATCACAAAGTTTGACTTATCCAACCATGCGCGCCTTTATAGCCTCAATGCCAAAATCGTCAATTACCAATACAACAGCGCCCTGGCCTTAGCAAAAGCACTATCGGCCAAAGTGCCGGCAAAAAGTTTCCTGGGCTACTCCGCTCTCTGGGGAAAAGGTAAAGTCCTGATCAGGCAAAATAAACAAAAAGCAGCCATAACCCCCCTCAGCGATGCCGTCACCATAGCAGAATCGCTTCTGGTTCAGGAACAATCCGCCTCAGCAAAAGATATCGCCGACCTGAAGAACTGGCTCGCCGAAGCTTATTTGATGGACGGACAAATCAAGAACGGCGAAACCCTGCTAAACGAAGCCCAGATATTGGCAGGCAATGATGCACAACTTTTAGGCGCCATTTATAACAATTTGGGTTACGTTTACCTGCTGGCAAGCAAACTCACCTCCGGACGAGTAAGGGCGCAATACATCAACACCTCCATTAACGAGCATAAACTGGCCCGTAATTATGCAAAAAATGCCGGTGACTGGTTGGAGTTAATTTATATTGAAAACAATATGGGCACTCTATACCAACGCATCGGCAGTTTACGAAAAGCCCGGGAGCATTACTGGCAAGCTTTGGATTTAATCGCCCGCAAAGGCACTCCCTTCAGGCTGCAGGTCATATACACCAATCTGGGCAGGATTTATCAACACTTGGGGGACTACCAGAAATCTGAAAGTTTTCTAAAGAAGGCGTTAGAGATTGCAGGACAAGGCCAGTCATCACGATTTCGTTTATCGCAATTGCAATGTAGTTTAGGAAATAGCCAGCGGCTGATGGGCAGGCCACAAACGGCTTTAATTAATCACAATCTATGTATCCGTAGTGCTATCGAGGAAAATAACCGGGAACTATTGCTAACAGCACAATATGAACTTGCTGAAGACTATATCCATTTAGGCAGAATCAGGGATGCCAGAAAAACCACAGAGTCAATCATAGAGAAGTTAGCGCCGGATATTGGCCAGGACAGCGGCTTATACTCTCTGGTACTCAACCAATATGCCAAACTTAATTATCGGGAGGGTAAACTCGATAAGGCACTGGCGAATATTAAAACGGCACTAAAGTATTCTCTGTCTTCACGAAATCCAAGCCTGCATATAAAAATACTCAATGAAACCATGCAGATATACAAAGCCCTCGGTAATCCCACAGAGGCGTTAGCATACGGACAAAAAGCCCTGAAAGAAGTAGAGCAACTTCATCAACATCTGGAGGCGGAGCGTCTGGGGCCGGCCTGGAGCAAAATCACCCATGGCATATTTCTGAATGTCGCCGAAATTTTTCTTAATCAATACCTAAAAAACAACGATAGCGTACAGCTATATCAAGTGCTTAATGTGTTAGAGAGATCCCGTGCGATAACCTTAAGACAAGAATTTGCTCTTTCTGATGAGCAGGGGCAAAAAAATAAAGCGACAGATCATTTAATCACACTGAGTGAGCTCGCCGACAGCCATGCCAATCACAGCTCGAATAGCAGTTATACCCCTTTGCCCCTTAGCTTTTATCATGAACATGAATTATTAAACTTTGCCCGGTTAAACGATAAAAAGAATGCCCCTATCCCGCCGGTACTCAAATATAAACAAATACAGGAAAAGCTGAGAAAGCAACAAACGGTACTTTATTATCTCACCTTAAAAAAGGCCGTATATGCGCTCACCATGACCAAATCAAATATTGCCTTACACCACCTCGGCGCCCCCGAGAATTTAAATAAATTAATTCAGCAAGCAAGAAGTCAGCTGGCAGATCTCAATTCATCCCCCTATCAAACACTGCATTCATTATCGGAATTATTACTGGCGCCACTATCTATTCCGGATGACACTCAAGATCTTATCCTGGTGCTGCATCGTAATCTGCATGCTCTTCCTTTTTCTGCCCTGCCTGTTATCAGTGCTTTACCGGCTTATAAACCCTTAAGCTCAAAGTTTAATTTACAGGTAGTGCCCTCTATCTCCAGTTATTTTATGAGTAAGAATAATGGCAATGGCGACAGCTATGCTTTAGATCTTGCCATGTTTGCCGATCCGCAACTCTCGCCGCTAGTGAAGAATCAATACGAATATCCGGCAAACAAAGCCCCCTTGCAAAGCTGGTCACGTAATTTACCTCACTTACCCTGGACCGCCCGTGAAGCCGGCAACCTGGAAAAAATCTTCGCGAAAGAGCACTATCAGATTTATACAGGCGCAGCGGCCAACCGCACGAACTTGAGGAGTCCAGAAGTACGCCATGCCCGGATTTTGCATATAGCTTCACACGGCTATTTTCATTCGCTTAACCCGGATAACATAGGTTTCGCCTTATCGGCAAATGACAAACAGGGGGAGTATGAGCCGGGGTTTATTACCCTGACCGAACTCTTTAGTTTCCGCTTTAATAATGAGTTAGTGGTCATCAGCGGCTGCGATACCGGTATGGGAAAAAGCATGGACGGTGAAGGCATGCTGGGCCTGTCGCGGGGGTTTATCTCGCAGGGAGCAAAACATGTGATCTCGACATTATGGCCGGTGGCCGACAAGGCCTCCGCAAAATTCATGCAGTTATTCTATCATCGATTGAAACAGCTTGGTGAGGTTGATCAAGCCCTGCGCGCCGCACAAAATGATATGAGAACCATCCCGACTTACAATCACCCTTTTTACTGGGCAGCTTATGTCCTCAATACCGTAAGCCCTGAGCAGTCAATAAGCTTCAGCCCTAAAACTTTATAGCCGTACTCGGTGATCTTCGCGTCTGCCCGAGCCGGCCAGAACCTGAGATTTCGAAGGATAAACAAGGGATAAATTAACCTCATCAGGCTTAATCACCGGCAATCCGGCCAAACACCGCAAACAAATCAGCCTAAGCCCTGCCGTGTAAAGCTGTTTTAATGGCTGAAATATCCCTTTACTGACAGAAATTCAGCCAATACACTTTATAGTGACTAGCAAACATGTCACGGAATAATTGCATTCTTAATACCTTGCCTGCTTTTGTCTGCTACCTGTTATCAAAATAATAAAACATAACACTAACCGGCAGCGACAACATCGGCCGCAATAAAGCTTGCCGCCATCAACAATAACCCGGTTTTATTGCCATACTGAGCAGACGTGTTTAACAAGGATAATCCAATATGCTAGTGTTTAATTGCACCAAGGCAGCAGCAGAATTTTTTACCACCATGCGCCAAGGCGCAAAAATATCTCCCCTGGCGCCGCCCCCGGAGAAGACCATCGCCGCAGCACTGCAGGCAAAAAGCCGGCAAGCGGCAACTGCTGTGAACCCCCTTAAAGCGGTAAAACCGGCTAATAATCAATGGCACTGGTTGGTACACGCCATCAAGGTTAAACGCAAAAATGTGCTGATATTAATGGATTATCACAGCCGCTTTGCCATGACTTTTACCGGCTTAAAAAAAGGCAATCAAATCGCCTTTTTACAAATGTTTGAACAGCATTTACATTTTCATATCCGGGAGCTGATACCGCAGGTGAGCACAGACCCCTATATTATCGATGCCAGCCTTGAACGATACTCCCATGCTCATAGCGGCAACGCCTTTTACCTGCGGGGAGACCGCAGCGTTCAAAGCCATATCAATGATGTCGGCTGGCATATTGAAATGACAGCAGATGAGATGGGCGCACTGCCCGCAGGCATAGACTTGATTGCTTTCGACTGTTATATCAACAATACCATCAGAAACCAAAAAGGAAAAAAAGGCTATTTTGTGCCATTGCAGACCTTTTTACATCAATGGCTGTGCCAATATAGCGAAGTCAGTCAAACGCAGGCGGATGCACTCATCAAGGAATTGCAGGAAAAGGAAAAGGCCCGTTACCAGGCCATGCATAACAGCATGTTTGATGTGGTTGCAGACCCCATTGAAACCGAGCATATCAATAGCGAAGTTGAGGCCATTTTGATGAGCCGGATTAACGGCAAACCGGCTGCTGAAAACAAAAACAATGTTATCCGCGTGGATTTTTCCAAAAACAAACATTAACAGCTGTTGCACCGCTCAGGTTGCAGCAGCGCCTCCCTTGCACTATCAAGCCCGGGTGCTAACCTCCGGGCATCTCTCTCATAACCCTAAGAAAACGAAAAATTTTTCCTGTCTAATTATTTTACAGCCAACCACGACAGGTCAGACCACACACAGTTAAACAACTGTTTTATAAGCAATTTAAAAAACGGGCACAGCTGTTGCTAACACAGCGACAACAATCAAGTAACAACTTGTTTATTAAAAAATAATAACACCATTATATTAAGGATTTACTAATGCGTTTTAAGTCTCTGTTATGCTCTGCCCTGGTCTTTGCTTCTTCTTCGGTACTGGCTACCCCTATCGTATCCGGCTTAGGCGGTAGCGCCGGTTTCGGTGAAAATGTCCTGCCGGCAAATGATGACGGCTCTTCGGGTTTAATTGATATTACTCCGGCCCTGTCCGGCGGACTGGACTTTTTCGGTACCAACTACAGCAGCCTTTACGTCAACAATAACGGCAATGTCACCTTTGCCGAGCGTCTCGGGACTTTCACGCCATATGCGTTAACCGGCGCAACCGACAACCCGATCATCGCTCCTTTCTTTGCCGATGTTGACACCCGCGCCGGCGCCACAACGGCCTCACCCGGCGGCAATTCTACCGGCAGCAACCTGGTATACTGGGATCTGGATGATGTGAATAATATTTTCACCGTCACCTGGGATGATGTCGGTTATTTTTCTCAACACAATGAGCTGGTAAACAGCTTCCAGCTGGCATTGATCGATAAAGGCAATGGCGACTTTAATATTGAGTTCCGCTACGAAACCATCAACTGGACCACAGGTGATTCCAGTGGCGGCAGCAACGGTGTTGGCGGCACGGTAGCCCGTGCAGGCTGGAACTCTGGCAATGGTACAGACTTTAGTGAAATCAACCACTCAGGCAACCAGGACGGTATGCTGAATATGCCGTCCAACTCCAATGTCGGCGTGGACGGTTTATACGTGTATGAAGTACGCAACGGTATTGTCAGTGAAGTACCTGAGCCTTCTACTTTAGCTATTTTCGGTTTAGCCCTGTGCGGCTTGCTGGGACGCCGTAAATTTCAAGGTTAATTATTTGAAGCGATAATACTCGCCACAAGTTTCCAGGGTCCGGTTATGCCCCCACACTTTCTTTAACCGGACCATTCCTCTCCTGCCCCCATCACTGCTTACCTCAAGCAAGATAAAACTTTCTTACTGTTGCCGCCACCGTCTTTATGATGAAGAAACAGGAAAAGTCACTCAACGCGTGCTAACGTTTAACAACACACAGACCACTGACGTTATCCCCATGCCGAAAGCTTTTTCTGTTTTGTCCTGGAATATCGAACACCTTAAAGGCAAACGTCCCGATCGCCTCTTTCGCATCGTCAACACCATCAAGTTTGAAAATCCCGACATCTTTGCCTTATACGAAGTCGAAGGAAAAACCGTGTACCACAGCCTGTTAACCGAGCTGCCGGGTTATTCCTTCCATATCACAGAAGGGCCGCAAACCCAGGAAATCTTAGTGGCGGTGAAACATAAATTTACCGCCTTTTTCAGCCAGCGGGTTGAATTCAAATCCGCTTACAGCTACCTCAGGCCCGGTGCCATGCTGTCGGTCAGGGTAGAAGGACAGGACTATAGTTTGATGTTCCTGCACCTGAAAAGCCAGAGTACGCCAATCGGTTTAGGGATCCGGGACGTACAATTTGCCAGTATCTATAAGTTAAAAAGAAAACTGGATAAGGTGGCGGTAGGTAATCAAAAAGCGAATTTTATTGTCCTGGGGGATTTTAATACCATGGGCATGAACTACAGCGGCAAGAAACACGATATACCCGCCACTGCCGAGTTGGGAAGGTTGGATCAATATCTGCACCGTAAATCCGTCGGCATGCGCCGTTTATCGAAAACCTGCCCCAATACCTGGTCTAACGGTTCCAACAGCCGCTACCCGGCAGCAGATTTAGATCAGGTGCTCCTCTCCAAGCATTTAAAAACCCGGCTCTGGCATAACAAATTGCCGGTTAATGAAGGCGATCTCAGCTTTAAAAGCGGCCAGTCTGAAGTAGATATACGCGGCTGGGTCGATCAGGCAAGTATTGAAGAGCAGGACAAGTGGATTGAAGGTTATTCAGATCATTGCTATTTATATTTTGAGATTACCAAGACTAAGCCCTAACAAAGCGGCAAGCAATAATCCGCACCTTGAAAGATCAGCCTGAAAAGAAAATGATTAAAAAGTTCTGAACTGGTAGCGAGATTTGGCCCTATCGGCTACCAGTTCTCATCTGTCACTCTTGGCTTTTAAACACAGCCCTTGTGCGATTTAGCTCAGTGGATTATAACCACATTCGCCCAACACTGTGGTTGTGCCACCGCCAATAATAGGTGGCGTTGTGATGACGGGCGGTAAATTACTGCTCGCATCAAAAGTTAGCCCGCCGGTTACCTGCTCAATGTTTTCTTTTTTTAATGAAAATGGATGCATTATTTTTCCTTATTACTTTTAGTTGATAGCAGGAACGTGCCCCGCAGTTAATGTTTACCCCGGTTCGGCACGCCCTGATTGTGATTTATGCTGTGCTTTCTTTTTCCCGCCAGAAAAAGTTAGCGAGCTTATGAGATAACAAAATCGCGTGGATCGTAACCGCCTTCCGGGATCGCCATAGTGATCGGCCCGCCGTCTTCTTTTAAGTATTCAGAAAGACCAGGAATAGAGAGACCACCGGTTACGGCTTGAGTACTTTCTTTTTTCAATGAAAATGGATGCATAATGTTTCCTTATTACGTTATTAATTAATTGCTTTAAAAACTTGTTCTGTAAAGTATTTCCCGCCAGAAACGCTTTATTTACATGACTTCAGGACGAGGATCATAACCGTCTTCCGGGATCGACAGGGTGATCGGATCACCGCTTTCTTTTGTACTATGGGTAACATTCATGTCAGGTTTACCACCGGTTACTGCTTGAATGTGTTCTTTTTTTAATGAAAATGGATGCATAATTTTTCCTAATGAATGGATTAATTTCCTAAAGATGCTCTGGTATGGCTATTCATTAACCACCCCATTAGCCAAACAAGGTTACTGCCTGCCAATCTCGGGAAACGGAATAAATGGGCTATCTCCGCCTTCATTGATGCCCCAGGTGATAGGACCGTCAAATACGTTTGTCGAATTGCTGACTCCACCACTAACAGCTCTAACATTTATTTTTTCTAATGAAAATGGATGCATTTTTTTTCCTCTTTGTTGTTAATTAAAGTTAATTTTTTTGATTTTTAAGCGCAGTACTTTTCCCGCCAGAAAAAATACAGCTTTTCCTTATTACAAGTTACGATGAATGCATTGTCGGCAATTACCACCGAAACACATTAACAACCGATCCCTCGCTATTTTTCCATAAAATCAATCAAGTGATCGCTGATAGCAATACCTGATTTTTTTTCGAACCCTATGAACATAGGTGAAGGATTCGCTTCCAGAAAATAATAATTGCCCTGACTATCACGACGCCAATCAATGGCGGTCCAGTTCAAATACAGACACCGGGCAATTTTTAACGCCTGCTCGGCAATAGCTGGCGGCGTATCTATCACGATAAGCTCGACATCTTCATCTTCCCTAAAGTCGGCGCTGTCACTGCGCAACTCAGCAGAGAACACTTTGTCGCCGATAACATAAGTACGAATGTTAGTGCCAGGAATAAACTCTTGTACGGTAATAGGTGACTTTGTTAACGCTTCCCTTACCCGGGTAGACTCTAAATGCGCATCCGTTAACATTTCGGTATGGGCGCCGCCAAAAACCGGTTTAAAAATGCTTTTGCCAAAAGCACTATAACAACGACGGATCTCATCTAAATCATTGCCCACATAGGTTTGTGGAATGTTTACCCCTAAATTTTTCACCTTGAATAATTGCAGGGGTTTTTCTTTGTGATGCTGATACGCCTGCCAGCCGTTTACCCAGGTGGTTTGATTATTTAAATCAAACCAGGTGCGCAAACATGCCATGCTGTCCCGTGCCGAAATATCATCTATGGTGGTAAAGTTTTTCTTGGTTGATTCATCCGTTACTCCACAAAAATTCCGCCAGTAAACAGATTTAATTTCGTCAAAGTTCAAACGGCTACCATCATTGAGAATGAGATACCCTTCACCATTATTTGGCGAAAAGGTAAACTGTACCGCTTTAGGAAAATCATGTGTCTCAAAAAGATGAGCAGAAAGGCCGCGTTGGGCAAACTTTTCCATCATATATTGACTGTGGGGGTCCTGATGATGACCCATAATAATATGGTGCATTACTCTAATACCTTGCTAACAAATTAATAAACTGAATCTAAATCAAAAGAGTTGCCATCGCCGTGGCAGGTATTATGGATTGTGCAATGCAATAACATCTCACCGCAGTCGTCATTTACTGCATCAATGAAATCCATAGAAATCTCTTTTTTAAGAAAGCCTGTTAAGACTTCATCTGAATAATTATTTTTTGCCATGTTTACCTCAGCTATTACTTGTCTATGAATAGTAAACACAGGCTCAAATGGGTATTTACTATTTCTACTGCATTTTCTTGTTAATGTTTATGTGCTTCTTTATTCAATGTGAATGCTCAGCCTTGTTTCAACGAGGCTCATCTTCTCCTGAAAGAAATAAAAAAGCAAACCATCAAAAACCAACAAATAACCAAATAAAAACAATAACTTAATGTGAAACATTATCAACAAATAATAGCTTCATTGGCTTTAATATGAATTAATAACACTAAAGTAAAACGCAAAAATCAGGCTATTTCACCCCTGGAGAATAAAGCAGAAAGCAACAACAAGGTATGAATAAAAATGGCCCCTAAATTGGCCTTACTAACGGCCAATCGGGTGAAAGTGCAAATAAGTTATTAAACTATGCCCATTCACTTTGTCATGCAGAACAACATTGCTAGCCAGAACCAGGTTTACCAGACACAGACAAGCTCAGAAAAATATGGGATATTTTCCTCTGTTGCCTTCAAAGAATTGAGGTTTTCTGCCACTGTTATTTCGCCAGATGTTCACTTAAGATATTTAAACTGCCTCGTCTGCCTGAATAACGCTTCGTTAGAGCAGAGATCCCCGCAGCCGTGATAGAGCGCCGTAAGCTGGTCACGACTCTTGAGCATCCTGTTAGCCATGTTTTTTCGGTTTAGGGCAATGCCATATTGCTTAAATAGGCTTTCTTTACGGTATAACGGCAAGCGATAATGATTAAACCGAACAAGCTGGCCATGACAATATTTTTGGCTACCAGACCAAGATGCAGCGGCACTTATTTAATTTTGACCGCGGGGCTGATTATTGCTTTGCGTTTTGCGGAAAATAAAAGGTTACGGTTAAGCAGATGTTGCTTACAAAAAGCAGCAATGCTCAAGCCGTTATAGGGCTGTTCATCTATCAATTTTTACCAGTGCTATGTTTCATGGTGAGCTCCGTTAATGAATAACGAAGCTAAGTTGCCTGTGGTTATTTTTAAATGCAGGCGTACTTCCCTGGACACTCACTGATAACTCGGTGGGGAAGATTCTTTCCTTGACCTTACACCGGATAGCAAAAAAGTGGACAATCTCAATTCAGGATTGAAAACAAGCCATGAGTCTATTCATGATCTTGTTTGATAACCGAATCAAATGATAAGAAACGGTCATTTACATAAAAACCTACCATCTCATGATATTGATTTTTATATATTACTTGGAAGAACCACCGGCAGAGTTTTTTTTACTTAACGGATCCGCATCAGCTCCCGATTGGTAGTTTTTATACATCCGCAAGAATGTTGGGACCGTAAATATCGGTGTTATACATATTAGCCTTGTTTCATAGTTATCAAAACTAAATGGAAATGCCCCATTTAATAAGCTAATAACAAGCACTAACCATCCCACCAAGCAAAGAGTGCTGACTAATAACATAAAGCATACAAACATTCGGTTTGATTTTTGAAATAACATTTTGCTACCTTTTATTAATAAATTGATGACAGCGAATTTATCTCTAATATCAGCTGTTCAAGACTTAATTGACCTTTAATTAAATAAGATATGTATCATGACAGCTAATGTAGCAATAACAGCAATTTCTTCTAGCGCATAAAAAGTGGCAGTAATAAACGGAAGTACACCACCATGCACACTTTTCACTTCAAATACTTTGAATTCTTTCATGATTTTTCCTTTTCCAATATCCGCTGCTGTAATGTTATCCTGTTAGTTACACATGGCAGGTGCCATTATAAAGGCTAACCTGCCATGCATATTGCCGATTTACTCGGTGAAATACTTATAAGCTTTATGCACCATAACACCTAATGTCGCTCCACCAGCGGCATATTCTAGCGCAACAACAGCTGCATAAGCGGGCAGCAAGCCACCATTAACGTCATTTGCTTCAGATACTTTTAATTCTCTCATGATTTTTCCTTTATATATATTCGGTGCTTATAAAGTCACCGGGATAAATATTACGGCTGACGGGACGCGTCAACCTGTTATAAATATTGACGATTTATGCTGTGAAATTCTTATAAGCTTTATATGCCATAACGCTTAATGTCGCTCCACCAGCTGCATACTCTAGAGCAACAACAGCAGCATAAACGGGCAGCAAACCACCATTAACATCATTTGCTTCAGATACTTTTAATTCTCTCATGACTTTTCCTTTGTAAATATCCGGCATTATTTAACCGGTTTAATTGTGTGAAGACAGATCCCCAAATATCAGGCTCTTGCCGTAACACTCTTACTTTAGCTTTATGTTGCATGACCACTAATGTCACACCGCCTGCGGCGTGCCTTAGGGTGACAACGGCAGCATAAACGGGAATTACGCTACCATTGCTATCATCCACTTCCGCTGCAATGAGCTCTCAGATAGCTATTATTGACAACGATATTATCAATTAATAAATTTCATTGGCTGCATATCTGGCAGCTTCAAATATACCGTATAAAGCCACTGCACCGCGTGCGGCATAACCAGCGGCAACCAGTGCCGGAAGAATACCGCCATCGACATTATTCACTTCATGAATTGCTAATTCTCTCATTGATAATTCTCCTAATCTTTATAAATTTCATTGGCTGCGTATCGGCCAGCCTCAAACAAGCCATATAAGGCCACGGCACCACGTGCTGCATAGATGGCTGCCGGGATAAAGGCCAGGCCGCCATCGACCGAACCAGCTTCTTGTTGAGTTAATGTTCTCATTGCTTTTCTCCTAATTTTTATAGCAAACTGTTAATAAATTTCATTGGCTGCGTACCGGCCAGCCTCAAACAAGCCGTATAAGGCCACGGCACCACGTGCCGCATAGATGGCTGCCGGGATAAAGGCTATCCCGCCATTGATCGAACCTGCTTCCTGTTGAGTTAATACTTTCATTGGTTTTTTCCTCTAAACTTACTTTAAATTATTAATTAATTTCATTTTTACTTCTGGTCATCGCTTCTACTGCGCCATAGGCAAAACCAGCACTGGCAGCAAATGTGCCAACATAGGCCGCAGCAAAATAAGCGACAAATACTACGCCACCCTGAGCTTCCTGTTTTTCAATTACCGTTAACTCTCTCATTACTCTTCTCCTCACAAATTACTTTAAGCTGTTAATTAGTATCACTATTTATTTTTTTGACATCGCTTCTACTGCGCCATAAGCAAAGCCAGCACTCGCGGCAAACGTGCCGATATACGCCGCAGCAAAATAAGCGACAAATACTACGCCCCCCTGGGCTTCCTGTTTTTCAATTACCGTTAATTCTCTCATTGGTTTTCTCCTCAGAAATCACTTTAAATGGTTAATTAATATCACTCTTTATTTTTGGCCATCGCTTCTACTGCGCCATAGGCAAAACCAGCGCTGGCAGCAAATGTGCCTACATAGGCCGCAGCAAAATAAGCGACAAAAACTACGCCACCCTGGGCTTCCTGTTTTTCAATTACCGTTAATTCTCTCATTGGTTTTCTCCTCAGAAATTACTTTAAATGGTTAATTAATATCACTCTTTATTTTTGGCCATCGCTTCTACTGCGCCATAAGCAAAGCCAGCACTCGCGGCAAACGTGCCAACATACGCCGCAGCAAAATAAGCGACAAAAACTACGCCACCCTGGGCTTGTTGTTTTTCAATTACCGTTAATTCTCTCATTGGTTTTCTCCTCAGAAATTACTTTAAATGGTTAATTAATATCACTCTTTACTTCTGGCCATCGCTTCTACTGCGCCATAAGCAAAACCAGCACTCGCGGCAAACGTGCCAACATACGCCGCAGCAAAATAAGCGACAAAAACTACGCCACCTTGAGCTTGTTGTTTTTCACTAAGTGTTAACTCTCTCATTACCTTTCCTTTTCAATGCCGGATGCTTGCTAAGAGCACCGGGTTAATTATGTAGTTGACGATGTCACCATACGAGCCAAGCTATTTTTTTCTTTTTAATTTAAAGACTTAAGATAGACAAACTTATAACCACCGGTAACCCGGCTCAAAGACAAGAAAATCAATACTGATTTCACGCCCAGTGACAAACAGTTATTCAGTTGTTAACCTGAGATGAGTCATGAAAAGTCATCCCGCACAGCCTTATTACATATTTTGATATCTTGGTTATTCCTCTCTCAGGGAAATAACCGGATATTGATCAGCTCCGCCAAGAGGATCAATATTTGTCGTTTTCTGCCCGTATCTATACGACCAGCATCCTTCCCTAGAACTTAAACTTTGAATAAAAAAGGGTTTTCTTGCATCATGCGTTGATACTCCAAGTAGTCGCCGCCGGTATAGGCCAAACCACCCGTTACTGTTTTTAAGTGTTTTGAATGTAAATTTTTCATGATATCTCTCTTTTTTTCTCTGCTAAAAGTGAGATGAAGGAATTGACTTTCATCTCGCACAAACCTTATTACATGTTTTGATAGGTCCGTTATCTCACCCGCCAAAGGGATAACCTCATTGATTAACTCCGCCAAGAGAATCAATGCCTGTAGTTTTCAGGTCTTTTCAGGTCGTATCTATACGACCAGTATCCGCCCGTAGAACTTAAACGCTTAATAAAAAAGGGTTTTCTTCCATCATGCGTAGATACTCAAAGTAGTCGCCGCCGGTATAGGCCAAACCACCCGTTACTGTTTTTAAGTGTTTTGAATGTAAGTTTTTCATGATATCTCTCTTTTTTTCTTTGCTAAAAGTGAGATGAAGGAATTGACTTTCATCTCGCACAAACCTTATTACATATTTTTGGAACTGCCGGTTATCTCCCCGTCAAAGGGATCACCGTTATTGATTAAATCCGCCAAGATAACCAATGCCTACATACTACTAAAACTTGTTAGGGACGTCAACCCTAAATTTGAATTTTACCCATCAAATTCAAAGACTTACATCGACACGCGCACTCTCAAACAACATAAAAACTGACCTTTTTATGCCGTCTGGTTACTTACCGTATTATCCAGATAACCATATACAATAAGGGGAATGTTTCCTCCCCGCGAAAACCGCCGTTTCGACGGTTAACTTAGCTATAGAGTTACTGAGGTGGGTGAAAGTAATTTTCACCATGAGATGTAAATTCACATCCCGCACAATCCTTATTACCTATTTGAGTTGTCGATTATCTCTCCCGTCAAGGGAGTAACGTTTCTTGATTAAATCCGCCAAGATAATCAATGTCGATGTACTATCAACCCAGTTAAAAAAGCTAAGCTAAAAACCCTAACAGAGCTTGTTATCTCAATAACGGGCTTTGACAAACCCGCTATCGGCATAACAAGGCCGCAAGCAACCTTCAATACCTAAATCTGAGAATACAAAAGACTTTCCCCATATAGCAGCCGATGACAAAAGGCTGAAATACCTGTAAACGGCCTCAATAAACTCTCTACATTAAGCTTCCCATCACCGACAATCACTTTATCGCCAGTGACGAGATATAACTTACCTACCGGTGCTTAAGCCAGTACAAAATCACACCCTAAAGGTTCAACTTGCGTGGTTGCTTCCACATCGCTGACGTCTAGCTTAACCAGCTGCCGCGCTGTTCGCTCCTTGCCTAATACCGGTTTGTCAACATCAACAATTTTACCGTAACGCAGTGCTATCACCCTGTCGGCACTGGCTATCGTTTCCGGCCTATGGGCAATAATGATCCGGGTAATATCTAAATCTCTCACCGCATCATTTACAGAAGCTTCCAGTGAAGTATCCAGGTTACTGGTGGCTTCATCCATAAAGAGGATTTTAGGTTTACGGTACAGCGCACGTGCTAACAACAGGCGCTGTATTTGTCCGCCGGAAAGTGCCGCTCCCATATCACCAACCAAGGTGTTATAGCCCATGGTCATTTTCATAATGTCTTTATCAATAGCGGCAATTTTCGCCGCCCATTCGACTTGTGCCATATTCAATTCGGGATCATAAAAGCTGATGTTATCGGCAATAGAGCCGGAAAGTAGCTGATCATCCTGCATGACAGCGGCAATTTGCTTGCGGTATTCACTTAATCCCAGTTGCCTGATATCAAGCCCGTCAACCTCGACTTTACCGCTTTCAGCCTCAAACAAGCCCAGCATGATTTTCGCTAAGGTAGTCTTACCACAACCTGAAGGACCAATAATCGCCACAGATTCACCGGCTGTGATCTTCAAGTTTAAGTTTCTAAAAACCGGCGCTTCCTTTTCATCGTAGCGATAGGTCACATTGTCTAATTCGATACCGCCTGATATTTCACGGCCACTGGCAGTACTTTGCAGGCTCCCCTCTTTTTCAGTGAGAGAAATATCTGCCAAACGATTAAAATGTAAACTCAACATTTTAAATTCAATAATTTTTTCAATGAGACTACCCATTTTCTCGGTAAACTGGCGTTTATAGGCCATAAAGGCAAACAGCATACCAACCGACAAGTCCCCATCCATCACCAGGATGGCGGCAAAATAAACCACAATCACATTTTCAAGGCCGAAAATCAGCTTATTAAAGGCTTCATAACCAATATTTAAGTGGCCAACCCGGATCCCTGAATTCAAACTGTCGGCATATTTATTGTGCCAAACCCCTTGTCTTTGCACTTCACGGCCAAATAACTTAATCGTTTGAATGCCACGCACCGTTTCCATAAAGTTTGACTGCTCTTTCGCCTGGTTAACGATCACCTCTTCCGACATTTGCCTTAACGGCCGATACATGGCAATTCTGAACAAGGCATACAGCACAATGGCAATCACCACTACAGCCGACAGTTTCGGGCTATAAAGAAAAATCATCACTAAAGTTGTAAGCGCCATCAGGCCATCAATCACCGCTTCAATCACCCCCTTGGTCAGTAATTCTTTTACTTGCTGCAAGGAGCCGAAGCGGGAGACGACATCACCAATATGGCGTTTTTCAAAGTACTGCAACGGCAAACGCACCAGATGATGGAATAAGTTGGCACCCAACTGGATACTCATCAAATTCCCGAAATGCAGAAATAAGATACTTCTGACCGCACCGGTGATCATTTCAATCAACATCAGCAGACCAAAACCTATTCCCAGTACCGCCAGTAGATTCTTGTCATAACTTAAAATGACATCATCCACCACCAACTGCATATAATAAGGGCTGGCAATGGCAAAAGCCTGCAGTAATACCGACAAGATAAACACTTTAGTCAAGGTTGATTTCAACCCGGTAATCGTGCCCCAGAAATCTGACAGTCGCATACTGACCCGGTTATCTTCAGAGGTAAACTCTTTGGTCGGCGATAATTCTAATGCCACGCCGGTGAAATGTTTTGAAAACTCTTCCATGGTGTAGCGGCGTTCCCCTACCCCAGGATCATGAATTTCAACGCTGTTTTTGCTTACTTTTTTCAGCACCACAAAGTGGTTCATATCCCAGTGCAAAATACACGGGGTTTTCAGTTGCGGTAAATGCTCCAATTCAAGCCTTAATGCCCTGCTGCTTAAATGCAGTTTATCTGCAATTTGCATCAGCTCTTCCAGGTTGGCCCCTTTCATCGAAATGGCATGCGACTGACGCAACTGGGTTAAGTCGGTTTTATATCCGTGGTAGCCTGCCACCATAGCAATACAAGCTAAGCCACACTCGGCGCCTTCCGTTTGCAGTATGATCGGCAAACGCTTTAATCCGCTGAATTTTAATAGATGCCTGGGGTTTTCCATCAGATATCTCCTTTAATGCTGTAAATGGGTTCGAATAACCATTCAAATAACGAGCGACTGTCTACCATGATATCGGCCTCCAACAACATGCCAGCCTGTAACGGCACTTCCAGTCCGTAGGCAATGGCCTCTTGTTGCTCTATATCGACCACCACCTGATAAACCGGCTCCTGTAAGCTCACCGGTAAATTCGCTTCATTGGGTAACAACACCGACTTAGACACTTTTTCTATTTTTCCCTGGTAGATACCAAAGCGCTGATAGGGAAACGCCTGATAACGAATGCGTGTTTTCTGACCTTCTTTTACAAAACCATAAGCTCGTGTCGGTACATAAAGTACTGCCTCTAATTTTGCCTCTTCAGGTAATATCGTCATTAACGGATAATTGCTTTGCGCCATCATGCCGACATTCACCAGTAAATTAGTCACGGTACCGCGCCGATTACTGCGGATATCTAAACTGCGTTGAGCGTCAGCCTGGGAGATTTCCTGGTTGATACCGGCTAACTGGGACTTTAATTGTCCTATTTGCTCTTTATGTTCAATCGGCATTTGTTTTGCCTGAAAGCGGTACTGACTTAACTCTTGCTTCTGCGATAATACCTGGGCTTGAATATCTTCCACTTGTTGTTTCAATGCTAAATAAGCATCCTGCTGATCCTGATATTCACGCTGGGATACAAAGCCGCTTTTGATTAAAGAAGCGGTATCATCAAGCTTTTTCTTGCCAAGCTCTAAGCGCTCTTTCAATAACTTTTGCTGGTTTTGCGTTTGCAATAACTTCGCTTTGCTATTTTCCATCTGCACTTTGTTATTTTGCAGATCGACTTCAAATAATTGCTGCTGGGAACTAACATTCGCGCCGATCAAATTCTTTTGCGTAAGCAGCTCCTCAATAATGCTGTTGTTATACTCTTTACCTGAGCTAAGGTGGCGATCCATTCTTAACCGGGCCAACAACTGCCCCTTTTCAACCAGGTCTCCTTCCTCAACATACATTTCATCTATGGTGCCCGGCGCCACCGGATAGATTTTACTGAGTCCGGTATTCGGCCTTAAATAGCCGGATACCGCCTCCTTACGATGATATTCACCTAATAGTAAATAGGTAAAGCCTACCGCTACTATGATCACGATTAACACCGCAATGACATTAAATGACATATGCGTCGCCAGGGTGACATCACCATCGAGTTTTTGTCCCTGATGTTTTATTGCTTCTTTTCGAAATAAATCAGACATCTGTCACCTCAAAGACACTCAACAGACAAGCACGTGGTTGATTGTAGTTTCCAGTCATTCGATGTTTTCGTCATCACATGAAGGTTACCGCTTTGGTTTTTCATGCTATTGCCTTCTTGCTCACCCTCGAATAACACCCGATCGCGGATCACCAACAAGTCATCCTGCTTGGCCACCAGCTCTATCGCCTGGATCTGAATATTAATATCAAGCTGTTTTCTCATCGCTTCATATTGTTGTTTTACCCCGTTAAGGAAAGGGGAGTCTTCATGAAAAAACTGATCAAGCTCTTCTAAATTTCCGTTACTGATAATTCCATAGTAATGACTGAAATATTCGTTAATTGTCATATTCTTCTCCGCTGAGCTCGTTTGTTACCAGGAACAACAAAATTCAATGTTTGCGTAAATACATTTATCGTTTTTGATGCCTGTAACGCCTTTTTCTCAGTAACAGTAATTTATTGTGAAATCTTTTTATCACCCCAAGGCGACAACCTTACTTTGCACAAAGCACTTTCTTTGCCGGGAGCATATTGTGAGTTTTTTACTTGGCAGTCAAATTCAGGAGTCAATGCAAAAACAAAAACAAAAACCAATAAAATACAAACAGATAACACGAAACGTTATTTAAGAGTAATGTTTTGAAAAGCTATTTATATGGCTTAATAAGGAGCCTTTACCACTATCAACTAAATAAAATCTCCCCCCTGTGTATAAAAGTAATAACCAGACAAGCCCCCTCATCACTTTGATGAAATAACAACCACAGAACAAGGGCGCAGTGAGTTTCCCGGGATCAACTAAGACCCCCATAAAGCGATAACACACAGCTTCATTCACAAAAGAATAAATATGGTCTGAACTTGTCAGGCTAAGGTGCACTACGAACTACCGCTATTAGTGGCGATTTGGAAACAGGCAAGACTACAGATAAATAATAAGGATGCCAGCCTAGAGTATAAAAGAAGAAGTAGGACACTCACCATTTCACTACATAAGCTCAGCTAAGCAATTATGCTTAAAAGGAAACATGAGAATAAAGACAGGGCCACCCTAAGCTTGCCCTGTAGAAAGGATAATACTAAAGCCAGACTTTTTATCAAATAACAACCGCAGAGCCTTAGATACAACATTTGAGCAAGCAGAAGTCACTACCTCAAAGTTAATTTCATTTATAGATAACATTTACCAGCTGTAAAAAAAGCTCTTGGTAAATACCTTTGCACATAAAGGTTACCAAGAGCTGTGATGGAAAATATTTTCTGTTTGGGCAATCAATACTCAAATTGCAATAAAAACAACAAGCACAAAGTTGTGTTTAATTATCTAGCTTCAATTTATGCATAAAATAACGAATGCCAGGAATTAAAATCCTCTTGACAACTCTTTTACCCGCAAAAGAATTATCAAGAGCTTCTTTTTTGATATCGCACTTCACTCAAATAAAAGTTACCAAAGCTTAAACCAAGATTTATCCGCTGTTAGCTTCACCATTATTATCAAAGCTCAATTTCATCACTAGCTCTGCTTGCTCATTAACAACGTCATCTAAAAAGCGGAACAGCTCTGGGCCGGGAGAAATCACCGAAAAATAATAAAGTTGGCGATTAATATTAACTAAAGCATCTTCGATTTTAATTTCAAATGCTTTCCCTCTCAGATAAAGGCAGCAATAAATACCATCAAGGTCAAGGTTATAGCTATTCCCCTGCTCACTAGTGATTCTTAATTCGCCTGTAATATCATTACTGATAATTTCAGCAATGATATCCCCTTGATGAAGACGTTCTCCTATCGCAATCGTCTTCGAATAGAGCTCTATTGCTCCCCTTGTGGAGGAACGTACATGCCAAACATTTTTATCATCGCGGACAGATAATATAACATCCCCCCGTGCAACTTGCGCCCCAGGTTTAGCAGCGATTTCAATAATTTCACCTGAATGCCTGGAAATGAGCAAGTCTGATGGCCGTTCAAATAAATGAACATGGATATCACCCGCAAATGCATTTAAAGAATTAAAGATCAGCGCCACCAACCCTAGCTTACCTGCTTTCATACTTTTCCCTATAGAGCCAATATTATTTATATACGTGATTTTCCATATTCCCTGGCTAACAGGCATAAACCATACTTAGTATGTCATACTACCGGTTTAGCCATACATTCAAATGATCAACTCTTATTCACTAGTAAGGTGGTAAATAGTAATATTTCCACTAACAGCCTGATAATTATCTTCTTATATTACTCAGTAATGCTTTTAGTTTCTGAAGTAAACTCTGGATCTTTCCATCCCCCACCAGTAATATTTTTTGTCATAATAAGCGGCAGGCACTATGATCTGCGGACAAGTTCTTTATCTGCTTCTTCTTAAGCAACAACGTTAATTTATTTTTTAATTTCATTTATGACACCAAAAGTAAAAGCCTATTTATACAAATCATTACGGCAAGTTGTGAGAACTAACCAAGCTTAGGTGGTATTACTCACTTCCTTAGGTATGCCGTAGGATTACACTTTCTTTCGGTAGTTACATCATATTTGTAGGAGGTTTAGGGCGCTCGGTGGCATTTTTAGTTCCATCGTCTCCAGTCCCTCCAGCAACAGCCTTTGTTACATCTACAGGTAAACATAAGCTATCAGGGCTCAAATTTATTAATTTTTTCTTTTTAAGTACAAGTGATAATTTTCGTTTTAAGTTCATATTTACTTCTCTAGGTTAAATTTAATGTGTAGTGATAATTCAAGTAATTTTCTACATTCTGCACTACCTGATAACAGCTCTAACAATAACAAAAAAATGATCAATGTAAGTTATGGATTAATTATGAATACTTTCGAACAATTAGAGGTAAAATATTGAAACAAAAGGGATTGTAAAAAATCATAAGATTTAATAAGGTTTGAAATAACCTAACAGGTAATGTTATTAACAAAATAAAGTCTATAAAACGAAAAGAACCCCTGATAAAAATTGCTACAAAACAATTTTTATCATATTATTGTATCTCCTTATTACATCTGCATTTTCTCGCACATGTAACAAGCCCTGAACACCGCCATGTTCAGGGCTTACTCTATCCTATAAAAAATAATTGTTATTTTTTGTAAACGCCAAACCTTTGATCTTGATTAAAAAAATGACAGCTCTAATCTCTACACCATCACTACCCCCTCATAACATTTGCGCTTTGATATTTGATATTGTTAGAATTTCGTTTATAGAATGAAAATACACACCCCAAAATTTCATCCTTTCAATAGCAATCCAAGAGCAGTAGTATGCAAATTATCAATGAAAGTGAAATTGATTTTTCCAGAAAAATAAAAGAAGTAAAATTTGGCTTCTGGAGCCTTTTTCCAAAAGAGCAAACGATTTCCGATGGCGCCGTTACCAGAGAGCTTGAACCCCTTCTATATAGCATGCTGTGTTATTTTATAACTCACCATGATCGCATTATTAGCCGACAAGAACTTATCGATAATGTCTGGCAGCAAGCTTATGTTGATGATAATGCCATCAACAGGGCAATTTCTGAATTACGTAAGGCACTCAAATCTGAAATACAAAGGGGTCATATATTAAAAACCCACTATCGTAAAGGGTATAGTTTTTTACTCGAAATAGAGGTCGTTTATCACCCCCAAAAAAATCCACCAACCACAGAACCCTTAATAACTACTTCAGCATCCCAACCTACGGCAGAAAAAGTTGATACGGATAACTCAGAAAAAAAACCATTAGCGACAAAAGACTTTTCACATCCTAAGCAAGTCAAAATAAAATACTTATATGTATTTACCTGCTTGGTTATCGTCCTTACATTTGGAGTGCTATTCAAATATATCTACCCGTTGGCAACGATAACTTCAGATAATAAAATAGAAAAAAAGCAGTCTTTAGTATACAGCCAGGAAATTCTGGCATGGGAAAAAGGCACGGTCACCATCCCTAAGCTATCAAAAAACAAGCAGTTGCTCGCTTATTCTTTTATGCCTGAAAACGGCTATAAAGATGCTTTACACATCAAAGATATGGCCACTCTGAAAGAATACAAAATTACCGAACATGAGGCGAATGTATTTCCTGTAGGCTGGTCTGAAAATAACGATCTATTTTATCAAATATTCGATAGAAGTAATAGATGTGAATTATGGCAAGTGAACCTAAATAAACATATTAGCCAAGCCCAACATAAAAAGTTATTTGATTGTAACACCAATAACTTAATAAGTGGCGAAGGGATAAACAACCAATTACTTTATACCAAGTATAACTACCGAAATATTGCTAATTTATCAGCAATCGTCAGCCGGGATCTCACGACAGGTAATGAATTTCAAGTTACCTCGCCGAACATTGAAATACTGGGAGACTATTTTTTAAAAATTTCCAAGAAGAAAGATAAAATACTTTTTTTAAGGATGCAGGCAAAAGGTTCACAAATCTATATCGCCAATATCGATGGTAGCAACCAAAGCATGCTCTTTGACCTTGATTATATTATTGGTGCAGTGAACTGGTCTGCGGATAACGCAGCCATTTTCTGGCATGCCCCCAATCAAAAAAAGCTTTTTACCTATGAACTTACCAGCAAAAAATTAACTGAAGAAGATGTTAACACCCAATATAAACTAGGTAAGCTGTACTCCACTGATATTATCAATAAAGAAAGACTGATTTATAGCACCTATTTTCATGATTACAATATCGCTAAACTTGACTTAACATCTGAAAAAAAAGAACTTTCTGAATATTCCAAAACTGATATTGTCGAACGCCATGTGGTTCCCTACCATAAAAGCAATGAGAGCATTTATGTCGTTCAGCAAGGGGGCAACAGTCTTTGGCACTATAAAGACGGTATCAAAAAGAAAATTAAGGATTTACCTCTTTATAGCGGAAAACTTAAAACCATAGCTATATCGCCAGACGATAGCCAGATACTGGTTGCCTGGAAAGACCGGTTAGTTATCTATCAGCTCAGTGATTTTTCTATAAAAAAAGATGTCAAGCTGGACGGTATCATCAAAACAGCAAGCTGGCCTTTGGCAGAAAAGGTTTTACTCACTTATACCGAATCGTTAAAAACCAATGCTTGGTTTTATGATTTACAAACCGACAACTTGATAAAGTTAACAAATTCACAGCTGATCTCAGCCCAATTAATAAATGAAAATGAGCTGCTGTTCCTCAATACAGAAATTCAGCTCATCAAAAAAAATATTGCAACCAGCCATTCTGAGCCTCAAATAAATTTTGCCGGTCAATTAGAGCTTATTTGGAGCGCAAATAATGAACATGTTTATTACAGCTTTGATAAAAGAATAATCTATAAAAAATCACTCAACAATAAAACCCCTGCCGAAGAAGTATTCAGGTTAAAGCATAGTGACGTAGAACAATTACATATTAAAAGCAGTGAGTCAGGCGACGTACTCTATATGACGACATGGAAACAAAAAAATAATTACCTGCTCGATTTGACATTAAAGAAAACACAATAAGTAACTTAGCAGTTATACTTTTGCAAAATAACAAAAAGCCAGTCACTCAGACTGGCTTTTTTATTAGCAAATATCCGGTATGAGATTGATTAAAACTTACCGATATAATCAAACGAAAAAGTACGCCCCATCACCCCTATCATGGTCGGATAGACGCTACGGTCAAACCAGGGATCGGTGCCGTCAAAGCTCTTGTCGTTGCGGGGCCGGCTATCACGCAGGTTGTTAACCCCCAAACGTACGCTATGGGCATCGGTAATATCATAGTTAACCCCGAGGTTATAAATCAGCCAGGGTGCTAAACGTCCCGCCAGCGCCCGCCTTTCGTCATTGGTATTACGTGTCGGATCCGGATCTTCCCAGTTCCAGCTGGAGCCGTAACGCATTTGCGTCAGGGTGATGCGCAGATCGTCTTTTGCCCAGGCAAAAGTGCTGTCCACTTTAGAGCGCAATGCACTGTTTAAATAGTCATCCCGGTAATCATCATCGATTTCTTCACCGGCAAACTCCTGGTTGACCATCTCCAGCACATGGGTATATTTTATTTCCGCACTGAATTCCCCCCAGTTGCCGGCATCGTAGAGGTAATCCAGCTGCATGTCGAAACCGGTTTGTTCGTTCAGCGCCTGGTTCACATAAGTACTGTTCCAGGACTCCACCGTTAAACCTGAGTTGGGCATAGAGCCGTCAAAGCGGGTACTGCGGCTTAAAATAAACTCACAATCCACCCCCTGGGTGTTGATGCCTTCACGGCAATCTCTTTCCTTACGGAAATAGTTGTCGCTGTTCCAGGACTCCACCTGATCTTTGATCTTGACCTTATAGAGGTCAAAGGTCCAGTTCAGGTTGTCCATCACATCCCAGGAGAAACCGACAGAGGCGGAATAACCGGTTTCTTCATGCAACTTGGTATTGCCGGTTTGCGTCACTTTAACCCGCTGTCCTTCCTTCAGCTCACCCGGCAATTCCGGGTTACACTGCACCTGCAACGCCGCCTGATCGACCGCATTAAATCCGGTATCCAGCCCCTGGCTCAACTGCAGACACTTGGTTTCCAGGTAATAGTCAGTGATCCCCAGATAGGAGCCGGATGGTCCGGAATTGATCTGGTGAATATCCGGCGCCCGAAAAGTTGTGCCATAACTGGTGCGCAGCAATAAATCTTCAGTAGGCCGGTACTGTAATCCCAATTGATAGGTAAAGGCGCCGTCGACATCGGTTTCATCATTGTAATAATCATAACGGCCGGCAATATTGGCAATCACCTGCTCGGTAATGGGCACCTCAAATTCCAGGGCTATGCCGTACCTGTCACGCTCGCCACCGCCTTCGGTGCCGGTAAGACCATTGCCCCAACCGGTATTTTCATTCAGGGTGCGGGGATCGACATTGATTTCATAATCTTCACTCGAGTATTCAAGTGCCACCGAGAAGCCCAGCTCACCGGCGGGCAACTCATATAAGGCTCCGCTAATAAAACCGTTTAGGGTGGTAACGCTGGCATCTGCGGTCGAATCATTTTTCTCGACAATGGCGGCACGTCCGGCTTCATCCAGCGGACTCCAGAAGCGATCATAATTCGGGATATATTCCATACCGGGCTCACCGGCTTCAACCCCTACCGGGGTTCCGAGAAAATATTCCCGCGCCTTATCCGAAGCGATCAACAATTCATGCTCCCTGTTATCAGTGGCGCTGTGGGAAAGGGTGACCTGGTAATCATAATCATCGAAAATGGTACCGTTAAGCCCCAGGGAAACATACAACATATCGTCTTCGAAATAGGATTTATTATCGCCGACCTCTTCTTTACTGAAGGTGCGTTGCAGAAACAGATAGCGCTCATTCTCGGCATCCCAGACAAACCCCCCGCCGTCATGATAACCCGAGGTCATGGTATCGGTTCGCCAGGAAGCACCATAGCCACCCCGCTGGGCGGCATCGCTGGTCCAATACAGTACATCTGCCGTTAACTGGTGTTGCTCGGCAAAATCCCATTGAAAATTGCTGTACACGGAAATGTTTTCCCGCTCGTTGATATAAGAAGCGTCTCCCGTGGTATCCCGGCCACAATAAAAACCGCGGCTGGGACGCTCCGACAGCTCAAAATCCGGATACTGATCACAAAGGTTGTCGCCAAACTCATCCGGGTGCAGGTAAACAAAACCTCCTTCCCAACCCCCGGCCATAATGGAACGCGAGTTAACCCGATAATATTCCGGCTGGGTATCCGTGGCAGGGCCATCATTAAAATCATCCAGCCAGTCCCTTTCGCTGCCAAGCAACATATCCTGATCGGAATAATCCACGGCATAACTCCAGGAGAAGTTTTCACTGCTAAAGCCGCCGGTAAGGGTTAACTTGCGGTTATCGCCGCCACCGGCATCCGAGGTATTGTGATGCAGGGTAACGGTTGTCTCTTCAATACCTTTCTTGGTAATGATATTCATCACCCCCGCCACCGCATCCGAGCCGTAGATGGCCGAATTGCCCCCGGTTAAGATTTCAATCCTGGCAACCGCAGATGTCGGTATGGTCGACAGGTTAAAAACATTGTTTTCACTGTTATAGGCCCGGGGATAATTGGCAACCCGCTGGCCGTTGAGCAAAACCAGGGTCCGGTTTGCCCCCAAGCCGCGTAAATTCACGGTTTCGGCATTAGGAGTAAAAGTATTGGTATAGCCCTGCCCCTGGTTGGTGCCTGTGCCGGCGGTCAGGTTTTGAATGGCTTCATACATATTGCTGAAACCTTTATCGCTGATATCATCCGCGGTCAATATCACGATAGGCGAAGGTCCCTCAAGCTCGGTGCGCTTGATACGCGATCCCGTCACCTCTATTTTTTCGATTTCTTCAACATTGCTATTTTGGCTAATGCTTGCGGCAAAACTCAAAGGCGCAGCAGTCACACAAAACATTAATCCCAGGCGAACCGAGTTCGCCAAATGTGTCTGTTTAAACATAAAACTCTCCCTGTAACATCCATGATGTTGACATCAATTATTAGTTTTTATTGTCCGGCAGATACTTCCGCTGCCAGAAACCAATATAGAACAGCATGTTACAAAAGAGAAGCAAATTGATTACATTTTGTTACATTTAACAACAAAACGACACATTTCGTAATAGTCGCCTCAGCCTACTGCTACTGCCTTTCAAGGTATTATTTGCTCTCGCCGATATTTTCATTAAGATAGCTCCATAACAGATAAACATTGATGTCTATTCTTTAGTTCATTCAGTAGTTGTCACCGGACACGGCAAGCTGTTTTTGTCTTGACCGGAGTGCCCTGCCATGCCATTTCCCGTATTAATGAGCCATGACGAATGGAAATCACGCACCGCCGGCGGTGTGCTTTGCAGAAGAAGCGACGCCCTGGCGGACGTCGATACCGCCATTCAAACCTATGAGCACGAACGCAACCAGGAAAACCTGGACGACCTCAAGGTAAAATTTTACTACTGGTGCCGCTCCAAAGAAGATTTCACCCGATCGGTGAGAAATACCGGCTCCCAGGCCCCCTGGGAATTACACCTGAAACTCTTTATGACCGGCAAATCCGACGCCAGCGCCTTAAGGGAACTGGCTGAATTGCGCGCCATGCAGCAGGGTTTGTGCGCCCAAATGTTCTGGGGCTGCAATATGCGCTTTAAAAGCCGGCTGGAAACAGCAAAAGGGTTTATCAGTGATGTTAAGTCACTGTTGGAGCAAATGGGCATCAAGGGCATTACCGTGCCGGATATCGTGCGGCGCATCATCAACGGCATCCTCGGGCATTTTGCCCCTGTCGGTAAAGCCATCTCCAGCGCCCTGGCTCCCATCAATACCATCATTAACCGGGTGATCGACTTTTTCAAACAGCTGGTAAAAACTCTGGCCATCCCGGTACAGACCTTTATCGAACTGGTGAAAAACGAAATACTGTCTTTGGTGGAGCGCTTGATCGGCCATTTGCTGCCGATGGCAAATGCACTGGAATTTGTCACCACCTTTGGCCCCGGGGTATATTACCTGGTAAAAAAACAGGTGTCGGTGTTTCAGTCCAACCGCGCCAGAAGATTTGCCTGTGACGGCGATCCCAGGGGCGCCTTCGACCAGTTGCATTTATTACTGAAAAGCGAGCGTAATGCCCTCGCGGGAGAGCTGTCTGCTTCCGCCATTAAGGCGCTGGTAGACGGGGTGATGCCGATGGCGTCACAGGCTGTGGCCTGGGCGGATGATTTTCGCAAAACCCTGCAAAGCATTATCACCACCATACGCCAATGTATGGAAATGAAAAAAGCCAATAAAGTTTTCCGCCAAATCAATGCTTCCATGACCTCAAGCAGTTTTGATTTGTCCATTTTCAGCGTCAGCCCGTTGATCGCCAGCCATGTCATCAGCAGCGCCAGCCAAAGCCAGCTGGTGGCCATGATGCCCGGCAATACCACAGGGTTTGCCACCTGGATCAAATATACCCGTTTAGTGATCGATAAACACATCAAACCGATGCAAACCGAGGCCAGACGCATTATCGACGAACATCCGTGCAAAATAGAAAATATCGGCGACGAATACCGGCTGCACCTGGCGGGACAAACGGAATTGATGCGCACCGCCATGGTAGAGCATCATGAAAAATCTAAAGATTATTTGGCCACCATCCCCAGGGCGGCGCTGCTGTCCGCCATCAGGCGCTCCGATACCGGCAGCCTGGCCCCGGTCACTCCCCACTTAGGGAAAACCACGGGTTTACTGGACGATATCACCTGGTTTAATCAAAAAGCATTAAAAAAAGCCGCTACCCGCACCGGCCAAACCACCGGGGTACTGGATGAAGTGACCTGGTTCAAAAAAGAAAAACTCAACGCCGCCTCCACCCGGAAAGTAAATCCTGCGCTGGAAATGCGTAAATTTGAACTGGCACTGAAGCAAGTCAACAATCAAATCCTGGCACAAACCTGGCTTAATCACCAGGCCTTTTCCGGCATACGTTTGGGAGATAAAGTGATCGACCTGTCACAATGGAAAAAACTCAGCTGGGTACGTTTTGGCCGCCGTCATGAGTTTACCAAGAGTATAGATAAAGGCCTGGTGGGTTATAGCCAGCTGTTCCAGGTCAACCGGAGTAAATACGGCCAGGGAGCATTAACTAAGGATAAGCTCAGGAGCTGCCTGGAAGACATCAAGGCGCGTATCCATTACCTGATGAACCAGCTGCTTAAGCCCCTGCATACCTGGCTGGATCCGAAAAACAAGGTACACCAGACCAGCAAGCGCCTTAGTGCCATGACCCGCCTCAGGGAGCTGATCGATAAAGAAGTGGATAACCTCAGTCGCTTACACAGCGAATATTCCACTAAATCCCGGCAGGCACAATTACTCTACGCCTGATCTGAGCCGGTAGTGACCACCTGCCTTGCTTCCAAAGAAGCAAGGCATTTCCTGCACCGCCGCTCTTTCACGTCCTGTGATCACGGCATGGCTTATAGGGACATAAGTCCTTAGTTTATGCCGGGAGCAAATAAACTGATGTTACTTCCGTATCACCGTTCAATCACATCCCTGTGACCACGGTATATGTACTTCCTGTACATAAAACCTGGTTTTTCAGCGGGTTTTGTTTGCTTTAATTTCGCCATTAATGATAACGTCTTCTTATAATTGTGGTTTATGCAAATCAGCGTATAAACCTTAGGGAATTCAATCAAGATTAAGGGTTAACTATGGCGGTTTCTTATCAATTTGATAATCGCGGACTCTATTTCACCGATGCAAACGGCGATCTCCACCTCGGCCATAAATTGACTATAGAAGAGCAATTATCCGCGCCTTTTACCATTACCGGCATCCTGGTCAGTAACAGCTTTGTCAGTGCCGATCAGCTGGGACAGCCCATAACCTGCCACTGGAATGAAATTGCCGATAACAAGCAAAAAGAAAAGCGGGTCTTTCACGGCTACCTCACCGAAGTGCAGCAGCTCGAACCCGAGTCAGAGCATAACTACGCCAGCTACCGTATTACCCTGCGCCCCTGGTTATGGCTGCTGACCCTGCGCCGCAACTACCGGGTTTTCCAGCAGCAAAGCCTGAGCGCCATTTTATCTTCCGTTTTCGACGACGCCGGCTTTTCCGGCAATTATACCCTGGGCACTTTACCCTCGGATGAGCGCAACTATTGCGTGCAATACAACGAAAGCGATTTTGATTTTGTCACCCGGCTGCTGGCGGAGCAAGGCATACATTATTACTTCAGCCACAGCAGCAACAGCCATCAGCTGACCCTGCATGATCCCGCGTCCCCGTATGAAGACGCCGAAGTAGGCAAACTGGACTATATCAGTGAACGCTCCGGCGAGCAGCAGCTGATCAGCCGCTGGCAACCGAAATTACGGGTGCACAGTAAATCCGTCAATACCGTCAATTACGATTACGCCAGCAGCCAGTTGATTGAAAGCGGCGATAAAAGCTCGTCTCATACTATCGCCAATAACCAGAAGCTGACCCAGTATCATTTTGGCGCCCATTCGGTGAAAGGGGATATCAGCGATGTCAACTCCACCGTGGCAGATAACGAACTGAACAAGCTCCAGGGGGATTACAGCGCGGTGGAAGGCAGCAGCAAGGTCGAAGAACTGACCCTGGCGACCCAGTTCAGCCTGGCCAACCACCCGGACAGCAGCCAGGTAGGCAAATATGCCATAGAAGCCATTACCCATACCATAGACGCCTCCGAACAGGCGGTGGTGTATTCGAATGACTTTTTCTGCCGTCCGGCCGCTTACCCCGGCTACCCGAAAGCCAGCCCTAAACCGCAAATCAGCGGCCTGCAAACGGCCATCGTGATCGGCGGCGACAGCGGCCAGCCGCAGCACGATGCCAGCGGCCGTATCAAGGTACAGTTTCACTGGGATCAGGTCGGCGGCGACAGCCCCAGTTGCTGGATCCGGGTGGCTCAGCCCATGGCCAGCAGCAGTTTGGGCATGCAGTTTATTCCCCGGGTGGACGATGAGGTGCTGGTGAGTTTTGTCAACAGCGACCCGGACCAGCCGGTGATCATCGGCAGTGTTTATAACAGCAAGAATCCGCCGCCCTACGCCGAGCTCAACAGTACCCAGAGCGGCATCAAAACCCAGCTGGGGGAAACCGCCAACGAAATACGCTTTGACGATAAGTCCGACAATGAACAGCTTTATTTCCATGCCGCCAAAGATTATGTGGTGGAAGTAGAAAACAACTTAACGGAAACCATCACCGCGGAATATAGCAGCACCACACAAAAGGCGATGACGATAACCGGCAATGACAATTACTCGTTAACCATAGCGGAAACCCTGGCGGAAAAAGCCAAGGAAATTACCATTACCGCGGATGACAAGATCACCTTAACCGTCGGCAGCAACTCAATTGAGATCAGCACCAGTGGTATCGCCATTGATTGCGATAAACTGACCGTGAATTCCAGCGGTAATATCGAGATGAGCGGCAGCAAAATCAGTACTTCCAGCACGGGGAATACCGAGATCAGCGCCAGCGGCAATTTCACCGCCAGCGCCAGTGCCAATGCCGAATTATCCGGCAGCGCCGGGGCTACCGTCAGCAGCTCGGCCCAGGCAAAAGTCAGCGGCAGCGCCGGGGCAGAGCTAAGCTCATCCGCCATGACCAAGGTCTCTTCCTCCGGTATCACCCAGATCCAGGGTTCACTGGTACAGGTCAACTAACCACAGGTAGAAATGGATGCTTAAAAAAATTCCCAATAAAAATATCGCCTCGATCATCAGCCGCTACCAGCTCAGCGATGAAGCCGCAGCCTTGCTCACCCCGGAGCTGACGCCAGAGGCCGCCATAGTGCAGCTACAGGAGCAGAAGTTATATAACGATGTGGTGCAGTTTATCGCCCATGCCTTGCCTGTGATGGAAGCCATCGGCTGGGCCAGCGAAGCCATGGATTTGCGCCAGGCAGACTGGAGTGAACAGGAAGTCATGGCAATTAACGCCGCCCGTAACTGGCTAAGCCAGCCCAATGAAACCCTGAGGATCCGCGCCAGCCAGCTGGCAGACAGGGTCGGCCTGGAATACGCCCCCGGCTGGGTGGCCAAAGCAGTCTTCTGGTCCGGCACCGGCAGCATAGTGGAGCCGGATTTACCTGCGGTCATGCCGCCGCCGTTTTTATACGGTCATGCCGCTGCCGCCGCCATCACCATAGCCGCCGCTGTGCCGCAATGGGACCATTACCAGAAATTTTACCAGCAGGTGATCGAGCTCGGCATTGCGATTGCCAACGGTAAGGGCATCAACACCCAAGCCATGGCTATTGCTGCCGACAGTGCAACAGATAATCAAGCAGAAGGAAATTAATTATGGGACAACCCGCCGCCAGAATTACCGATATGCATGTCTGCCCGATGCAAACTCCCGCCGTACCGCCCATTCCCCATGTCGGCGGCCCCATTATCGGCCCGGGCGCCCCGACAGTACTGATCGGCGGTATGCCCGCGGCAGTCGTTGGTGACAGCGTGACTTGCGTCGGCACCCCGGACAGTTTAGTGATGGGCAGCACCACAGTGCTTTTCGGCGGCAAACCCGCTATCCGTATGGGCGATACCACAGCCCACGGGGGTTCTATCGTATTAGGCATGCCGACGGTGTTGATCGGTTAAGGCAACCGATTAAAAGGATATAACCAGCCTGTTATAAATTTCGTCCTAAATAGTTGCAAACATTTAGGACTTTTACAGCAAAAGCAGCAAGCAAGCGTTAACGCCCTTTTTTCATGCCGCGAAAGCCGCACAGCAGCAGTCCTATCGCCAATAACAGCAAGGTATAAGGCTCAGGTACCGTTGAAAATTCAAGACTTTCAATCCTGACATCATCATCGTTACCGTCCACCCAGAGCATAAAGGCATAACCAAAGGTGCCGGACGATAGTTGATAGTGATCACTGCCGTCATTGCGATCAACAAAAAGGTTGCTGGCATCCAGGCTATCGGCAGACAACAAACTCACCCATGCAAAATTCAGATCATCATTGGAAGATAAATCACCGGCGGTAAAAGCATGTAAGTTCACCTGCTCGGAAAACACAAAAAGCAGGCCTTCATCGGGATCCCGGGCAAAGCTTCCGGAGCTGCCGCCGTCAAGATCGGCACCGTCATTATCGGACGATACAACCCCTAAACCGGTACTGCCGTTATAAACACCGTTATCACCCGACAATAGTTGCCAGGGCACCAGCTCGGTTTGTTCATCATTGACATTGGTAGTCCAGGCAGTCACGGTTAAGTCGACACCGCCGCTGCTAAAACCAAAGCTTTCGGCAACTCCCTGGTTATCCCCCAGGAAACTGATGGTTTCAATAACGGTGGCGTGAACCGATGAGGTGATTAAAAATAAAACAGCAGACAAAAAGAGATTCAATTTATTTTTCATTATTTTTCCGTATTTTACTGTCAGGCAGTAAATAAAGCGTTAAGGAATTTACCCCGGCGCATTTAGCAAGCAATGTGCCATCGTGGTAACTGGTTGATAAGTTGGTTTAAATGTCTTTTGCCTTAACGATAGCAAACGAAAGTGTAAAAACAGGTGACAGCAAAAAATAATGATGTAGCGGGGAACAACCGAAAGTTGCTATGCAGGTAAATGCCAATAAGCGCTTATTTTTAATTCGAGAAATTCAGGCCTGACTCATAGTCCTTTTCACATTTTGGCGGCCGGCACAAATAGAAGAGTCGGCTCGGTTTACCATAGAGTTTCTGATAAAGCGCCGCCTGCTCTGCTTCCAGTTGCCCCAGGCTGATTTTCAGCGCATCCATGACTAACAGCATTTGCTCCAATAGCTGCCGCTGACCGGGTGCTTGTCCGTCTGCCAAAGTATAAGGCACCACCGCTTTGCTTAATGAAGCAAGTTTTTTGCTCAGCGCCAGTAATTGGGTTTGCTGTGCTTCCACCTGTATTTTTATCGCTTTGACATTCAGGGCGATTTCCTCATTTGCCGACAGCAAATGGGCAAGTTGTTCGAGCATTTGCTCCTGGCGCCTGGCATTTTGCTCAAGCGAGTGCTTTAGCACGGTAAAGTTATCGCCATTACCAGCAGCGCTACCCGAGGCGTTGTTGCCAGTGGTTTGGCAGCCCGTTAATGCCGCCAGCAATAAACAGCAAGATAAAGATAAGCAGAAAAGGTAAACAATGCGATTGAAGATAACAGCCATACAAAACAACTAGGGTTACTCTTAACCATATCAGCTGGGAGAGTAATATCAGATTAGTACAAATTCTGATTTTATCCACAAATCAGGTGTTGGCACGCGGGGGCGCAACACAGGCAACAGAACCTCTGCTGCCTTAACGACCCATGATTTCAGCCATGTGCCGTTGCCGTTAATATGCAACAGCACAGGCCCTTCGTCTGGCTATAACAAGCGGTCCGGCAAAGCCAGCTGACTGAAAAAATCTGGGTTTAGCGGGTTGATATCACTGCTGACCGATAACTGCAAAGTGATCTCGTGATCATCCGATATCACCTTCATTTGCGGTGATAATTGATGTGACAGCTTGATATCAGCCATGTGCTGCTGCCGTTAATAACAACAGCACAGGCCCTTCACCCGGCTATAACAAGCGGTCCGGCAAAGCCAGCTGACTGAAAAAATCTGGGTTTAGCGGGTTGATATCACTGCTGACCGATAACTGCAAAGTGATCTCGTGATCATCCGATACCACCTTCATTTGCGGTGATAATTGCCGCGGTTGATAGAAACCGTAAATCAGCCTGAGCCAGGCCCAGTCCCCCTGATACTTTTTCGTTTGCTTTTTATTGTCCGTGGTGTGGAAAATGGTCAGCAACTCGCTGTGGTTATCGGGATCCGGCCAGACAAAATCATCCCATAATTTCGGCCCGTGACGGTAATTAAACACAGTGCGGCCGGAGAAGATATCAAAACCTATGGCATTGGCAGACATAGACTTGGTTTTCACCCTGAAGGGGATAGACAATTGCTTATCCGACTGGCTATACAGGGTTTTCTGGATACCGGTAATGGCAGTAAACTGCCCTTCCACCTGTTCGTCTATGGCGATTTCGGCATTTGGGGTGTAGCCGCTTAACACCAGCTGCTGGCCCACTTGCTTAAACTTAGACAAGGTATGGGTGCTGAAGTGATCAAAAACCCCTTCCGGTTTAAAGAAACGGTTCACCAGTTCAAAGCTGGCATCCTGATCGCTGTCGAGGGCAAACGGGAATTTACCCGCCAGTTGCTGGTTAAAATTATCACTGACTTCTTGCTGCCATTTTTGATTCACATACAGGCTTACCGCCTGGGCAACCTGGGTATTGGCCAGCTCAACCAAAGTATCGATTTGTTCGCTGATTTGCTCAATGGAGACCTGGGTTTGCTGCAAATGCAGCAAGCTGGTGTCTTTATTGGCCGAGGTCAGCTGCTGAAAATGATAGGCCCCCAAAGTGGCATTACTGGCATAAGATGCACTCAGCCATTTATGGACATCGCTCACTACAGTATGCAGGTTGGCCAGTTCACTGATGCCCTTGTCATCAAGGCGGACAAATTGATGGTAGGCGGCAAATTCATTTTTGATAAAACTGATCATTGCCTGCTTATGATTAACGCTATTGCCGTTATCGCCGGTTAACCCCGCCAAAGCCGACGCACTTTTTTCGCCGCTTTTTGCCTGCTTGTCCCCGGCGCCCTCGGCTTTATCGGCTTTGGCCGGTTCCGCCTGCTGCCCTGCCGGCAACTGGGGATAGGTATAAAAGGCGATCAATTGATATAAGCGGTTCATGGGGGCATCGGTTTTTGACGCCAGTATCGACAACCTGTGATTCAGGTTCTCGGCCGTCACAGGCTTCAAAACAATATCGTCAACAAATCTTTGCCAGAAATCAACATATTGACGCTGATAATAACGGCGTAAACCATTGCTGATATTTTCCTCTTCATAACTGGTCAGTTGATGCCCGAGCAGCGCTTTATTGCTGCTGAAGACATTCACCATCAAGTCAGAGTCCGGGGTGAAGTCCATCGCAGCAAATCCCTGGGGCGTGAAAATAAACGGCACCAGGTGGCCGCTGCGGCTGGTTTCAAATTCATAAAGCTGGGCAAAATTATTGCCCAGATCATTGCTGATATCCACCAGGCTGGAAAACTGAGGCAGATCTTTAATGTACTGGAAAACCACTTCCGTGGTATTGATGGCGCTGATGCTGCTGCGGGCCTGGGCGATCAGGGCCTGATCCAGTTCGACCTGGGGCACACCTAAGAGAAACAAGTCGTCCATCAACAATACCAGGCCTTGCAGCAGATCTTTATCGTTATTGCCTTCTTTGATAAAAGACTGCTGATAATACATTTCCAGGTGTTGCCAGTTTTGCAGGTCGTGCTGTCGCAACTCTTCGTTGAGGTTCAGCAACTTGGCCGTTTCCAGACTTTCCCCCAGGGTTTCGTAAACAAACAGCTCTTCTTCCAGGTAACGCACCAGCGACGGCAACAGAATATTGCTTAATGCCTGATGATAAGCTTGCTTCACCGCATCGCCAATGCCGGGACCCGGGATCTGTTCATTAATATAAACCGGGGTATCCTGCTGATATAACATATAAATATCACGAAGCTGCCTCAGGTTGGTGACATTCACCGCCAAATCCTCGATATCGTAAGGGGTCTGGCGGATGGCGCTTTTATAGTTAAGCAGCTGTTTGTTCACCTGGATATTCAGCTCGCTATGGTAGTCAAAGTTCGCCTTTAACAAAAACGCCAGGGTGATCGCCAGGGCAAAAATCATAAAGGCATAGCTGCCCTGGAAAAACCAGAACAGGCGGCGGCGCCTTTTATTGACGCCGGCAACCCCGGCTTCCGGACGGATAAATTTATTAAACAGGCGGCTGACAAACATGCTATGGGGTAATTTAACCCCTTCTGGGGCAAGCATTTCATTGAAACCTAACTGATAAGCCACCTGCTTGGTCAGGGGATCGGCAACGCTGAGGTGCTGCTCTGTATTGGTAAAAAAGAAACCGCGGAACAAATACTGCTCGGGGGAGTTTTTACTGGTAAAGAGTTGCTCAAGATAAAAACCTATATCCCGCTTTAACTGGGTAAATTGCAGCGGCGCCGCCACCACGGAGCGGCGGAAATTTTCATTAAGCTGGCTGTCCAGTGCCGACAACACCGCCTGGCCTAAACGCCGGCTTAAATCTTCATAGGCACTGTCAAACCAGTCGCCGTCATAATGTCCCTGGTATTTTTTGTCGACATTCATGGCGCCAAAGGCGCCATCGAGCTCGGCTTCATCCAGGGAAGCAAAAAACTGACACAGATCCGCCAGTCCCGACATCTGGTTAAACAAACAATACACCGGCAGGTGCTGGCCGCAGATCACCTGGGCTTCATCGATCGCCAGCCGGGTATTGCCCGCCAGCTGCAGACAGGAGCTGCTGTTATTGGCTATCAGGGTTTCCAGTGACTGTCCGGTTATGATGCCGTTGAGGGTCTGGCGCGAACGAAACTTTCTTGCCTCTTTTAACAGCAATTTTAAGCAGTTAAGGGAGCGGCTGTCGCTGGATGACACCTGTACCGTCAGCATAACCGCATCGCTTTTTAACCAGATCTGCACCGGTAAAACATCGGCAGCATTGACGACATTAGAGTTTCTAAAGCCCATCTGGCCGAGCAAGGCCTTATCGGCGGCCATATCGTGGCTGATGTACAGGTACCAGGGCAGGCGGTATTTTTGCCGGATCTGGCCCCTGTCTTTTAATTCCTGGGTAAAGCGGGAAAAGAGCTTTTTCACCAGCTGCAAATCTTGTTTTTCCAGCTGTTTTTGCCGTTTCGTTTCCGCCTCATCGCGGTTAAAAAACCACAATACCAGAGAAACCACCAGGATCAGCCCGGCTGCCAGGGCAAACACCCAGGCATAGCTGCTGACAAACCACCAGGCAAAGGCAAAAACCGTAAACAAAAAGCCGAGAATAAATCCGATCAGGTGTTTTTTGGTGAGGGTAAAAGTCATCATAGTGCCGGCTCCGCTTTTTTGGTCGCAATCACACTCACCGCGAGCTGATACTCATTGTCAAAGTAGCTTTGTTGTTGTTTCACCGCCTGCCAGTTGTCGGCATTGCTATAGAGGATAAAATATTTGCCCACCGCCATTAAGCCGACGGGATAGACACTGGCCTGAAACCTGGGCAGGTATTTTTCGGCATTTTTCTTACTGGAAAAAGACGCCAGCTGCACCCGGTATGCAGAAACCACCGGAGACTGCTCCTGAACCTTGTCCCCCGGCACAGGTTCCACCGAGCCGGTTATTGCGGCGGACACCGGAGGCGGGGTCGCGGGCTCAGGCACCACTTTTTGCGGCAGTTTTTTTACCGGTATTTTTTCAGGTGCTATTGCTTGCGGTACAGTTTTTTCCGGTGTGCTTTGCTCAACTGGCACCGCCGGCGCTTTTTCCCGCTCGCTATGGGGCGCGGTTAAATTATGTATGGCATGGACATCTTCATTGGTGCTGACATAAACAATATCTTCGCTTTTGGCATTAAGCACATAACGGGAAGTCAGCTTATCCAGGTCAAGAAAAGCTGCCGCCCTTAAGGGATAATTTTGTTCATACCAATAATCGACAAAGGCGGTCGCCAGCCCGAGCAAAAAGAAAATCAGCAAGGTCAGGGAAAAATAATGTACGCCGCTGCGCAGCGAGCGGTACTTCACCTGCGGAATATCTTCAATTAACACATTGGCTTTGTTTATCTTTACTTTAATTGCACCGGCGATTTCCTTGATGATCAGCCCGAGGCGATCCGTTTGCCGTGAGCGGTAGCGCCCCTTAAAGCCCATTTGCAGAAAGACATAAATAATTTCCAGCAGATCCGCCATTTTCGCCGGCTGCAGCATCGCCTTTTCCGCCACGGTGAAAAATAACTCACCGCCATTTTTCATGGAAAACAGCTCGCTTAACAAAGTATTGTTTTCCCAGCCGGCATCATAACCCCAAAGGCCGTGAATAATAAACTCATCGATAACAATACAGTGCAGGCAGCATAACTTGTCGATCACCGCAGAAGGATAATCGAGCTTTTTACCCGCTTCGCTCAGCGCCACCACATCACGTTTAAGCTGCTGGCGAAATTGCTCGATATTTTCCGGTTTAGGCAACCGGGGCAAAGTTAAGATAACGGAAAGCAGAGGCACACTGACGTTATACAGGGGGTTATCCGCATAATCGAAATGCAGTTCTTCCCTGAGTACGGTATCGCTAAAGTCGATAGGGACAGTGACCGGCTCTTGCTCCGGTTGGGTAAATTCAGCCATTATTTTTTATCTTTATTCTTCCATAACTTTATTTAAATTTTTGCGCACAACACCGGGTTTTAAAGCGCATAGAGTATGACTTCCAGATCCGGGATTCGGATGTCTGCCTGCCTAATGAGAGCCATTATGCATCCCGCGACTATTATATTATTCCTATAAGGCATACAGTATCACCTCCAAGTCAGGGATCCTGATGTCTACCTGCCTAATGGGAGCCATTATGCATCCCGCGACTATTATATTATTCCTATAAGGCATACAGTATCACCTCCAAGTCAGGGATCCTGATGTCTATATGCATATTGAGCATTTCACCCTTCGCCAGCATATCCTGCCACAGCTCATTATGACTATTGATCTCAAAATACGCCGCGGTTGATTTCGGTTTAAGCTCATGAGGGGCGACGGCCAGGTGCTTAAGTTCAACGCCGGACATGGCATTTCGCACCAACTCGACGATATTGCTGTTCCCCGCCAGGGTCACCGCCTGGGGAGCTATTTGCGCCAGCGCTTCGGCCCCTATGCTGGATTCGATACATAAAACAAAACGCCGCTCCACCATGGCATCCGGGTTTTGAATAATACTGCGTAATAACCGGCGCTTCTCAAATAACTGCTTGTCCCAGGGATATTCAATCACAGAGTCCTGCAATACCAGGCTCAACTGATTTCTCAGCATCAGAAAAATAGGACTGAACACCTGATAGAGCTGATCATACTGCAAAGGTTTAAAAGCTTCCGGCAATCTCGGCATCAAGGCCGCCAGATCCGCCGATAAGGTGGTTAAATCCCGGTATAACTGGTGGGTAGGATACTGCATATCATGCTGGATCCACTCGGCCCAGGGTAACCAGCGGTTAAGGGTTTGCAGCCATAAATAATCTTTATACAGGGTCTGCTCGCTTTTGTTTTCCTGTCCCAGGGCAATACGTTTATGCACTTCTTCCGCCCGGTTCTGCAATAAACTCTGCAGCATTTTCACCTTGTCCGACAGGTAAACCGAGGCCTGAAAATGGATACAGGCGGGTACAAAACTGCTGTCGAACACCACTTCACCGGTTTCCCGGGTTTCCAGGATGCGGGCTATCGGGAAAGAAACAAAACCGCTCATATCGCTTTTGCCTATGCTTAAGCCAATATTATCCCGGGCCACTTCGATTTCCAGGCTGTCGCTTTCACTGGAAGTGTTATTGTAACTGGTCATGGTCTGGCACAAATAACGGCTGGCCTGGGCACTTTCCTGGCCGTAGGCCAAAGCCCCCTGCAGTGCCAGCGGCAACAGCAAATAAACGGTTTTCTTCACCGCATCCTGAGGCACATCCAGGACAATTTCTTCATCGAGGTGAAAATAATGACCGTCGGGAAACAAACCAAAACAGGAGGTTATGGCAATTTTGCCGATCTTCAACAAGTCGGTATTCACCGTGATATCCCCCAGGCCGTAATGGTTGGTATAACCGACGGTACTGGCGTAATTATGAATATAAGATTTGAAATGCAGCGCCTGTTGCTGAAAATGTTGCGGAGAAATAAAGATCCCTTCTTTCCAGACAACCTGTTTTAATTGCTCCAAAGTATTTCTCCAATATTATTCTTAATTATCACATTACTTGTAAAAAATTTATCAAAGCGGCATTCACACCATGCCGGACAAAAACCGCCTAAGTCGGGTTTAAATTACCACCAACCCGAGTCTTCAATTGCCTGTATATTTAAAGTCAGCAAATTTATCGCCACGGTAAAACCTTCGATGTCATCATCTTCTAAATTACTGACATCAACCCAGGCCCGGGTTTTCGCCTGGCCATAACTGGCAAACTCGGCAAAAACGGCTAAATATTTGGTGCCGGGTAAAATATTGACATCCAGCTTGCGGTTTTCTTTCGGCAAGACACTGGCTAAAGAGGTTTTATGAACCAGGCTGTCGGCCAGTAACGTCGCATCCTGCTGGTATAAGTCGATCACTTCCGCACTTTGAAACGGCTCCAAATTGTTCAGCTGATACAAGTGCAGGATCACCGGATTCGCCGGACTCAAATCAGACGGATTGATATCGTCCCCGGCAACTATGTTCAGCGGATAAGTCACCACTTCGGGTTCGTCCGAGCCAAACATGGAACTGCAACCGCTGGTCAAAACGACCGCCGCCAGTAAACCAAAGGTTAAAGCAACATAAGAAGATAAGGTTTTCCTGAACATTAACTTTTGTTTCCCTGCATATTATTAGACCTGCTTTTTTGCATAGAATCCTGCATATTATCTTTCATATCTCCCTGCATATTTTCCAGCAGGATAGCCTTAAACAAACGGTGGTATTCCCCTTTGTTTAAGCGCCGGTTAAAAGACTTACGGTACTGGCGCCAGTATTGCGCTTCTTTTTGCGTGAACAGCGGCGTGGCAAAATCACTGTAACCTTCTTCCAGGTGCAGGGGTGAAAACTCCTCAAGAAAAATGTCCAGGGTTTTATCCAGGGCCAGCTGCAAACGGCTTTGTTGCTCATTGGCACTGGCCACCTGGGATTCCAGTAAGGCCATCAGGCGATCCACCTGCCCATTGGCAGGTGCTTCCCCCAGGGGTTGCAGCACTAAATCTGCAGTTTCGTCCGGCTGCGCCACCCTTTCCACTTTCGGCTCGGGCTCACTTTCTTCAAAAACTAAACTGTCGCTTTCCCCCTGCAGACTCAGTTCGGCATCGGCAAAGGGATCTTCATCAAAGGGATCATCCACCAGCACACCGTTAAAGGCAAAGTGCGCCTGTTCTTCTTGTCCCACCTGGGTTTGTTTGTTGTCGTCTGCCATCACTAGATCCAAATCGTTATCCCAGTCATCATCAAGGGAAAAATGTACATCTGCCTGCTTCGCCGCCACAGGTTCAGAATTGGCGTCATCTTCTGCCTGCCCGTTTAGCTGCTCCAGGGGCTCACTGACCAGCAACATATAATCCGCGACCTCAATCATCAAACCGTCTTCAAGTTTGATATTCCTGCCGGACGCCAATGCCTTGCCGTTAACCTTAAGGGCATGGCCGTTTACTGCCGCCAGCGAAATGCCGTTTTTCCCCGGGATGAAGAGCCCGTGTTTCGGCGCCACTTTACCGGTACGGTCCGGCAGTTGTAATACGCAATCAAAGGCGCTACCAAAGTCCCCGCCGGTTTTGGGCACGGTAAAGACCCGGCTCGGGACCTGTTCGTTTTCAGGGACTTCTGTCAGTTGTATTGTAATTGCCATAATTATTATTGTTCTGAGCAGCTGCCAACCGCCTGGTTAAATTCTTCCATAAACCCGGGGTAACGATTGACAAAGCGTTTGTTAAAATAGACCCCCATAGGTTTAGTGGCCACCAAGCGGTTGCGAAAACTGTTGGGGGTCATGCCCTTACGTTTTAATTCTACTTGCATCGCCAGCTCGTCCACTAAAATGGCATCTACTTCGTTATGTAACAACATATCCAGTAAGTTTTTCATATTACGGGGCTTTTTAACCACGTCATAACCATTGTTATGCAGGTAAAACCATTTTTGCGAGCCAAACTTGGCGCTGACCTTCCATTTCAGCTTATTAATATCCGAAATACTGGTATCCGTTAAGGCATTGGAATAATACCAATACCAGTGATGGCTGATCATCGGCTTGGAGAATACCGCATAACGGTCACGCTCCGGCGTTTTTTCGGTAATAAAAAAACCGTGCTGAACGCCGTTTTGCACGTTCAGCTGCGCCTTGGCCCAATTGGTCATGGTCAGCTGATACGGCTGCTCCATTTGCCTGAGCACGCATTTTACCCGACTTACCGCCAGTCCGGAAATCTGATCTTCAGAATAACTCTGGTATGGCGGCCACTCCTGGGTGCTCAGCATTAACCTGTCAGGCCCAACCCCCCATGCCATCTGGGAGTGCAGCCATAACAACAGGGGGATAAATTTTAACATGTTAAAAAATATTTTTTGGGCCATAGTTTTCTCAACTAGTTGATTATCACTTCAAAGTCGTCGACATCAGAGCAGCTAACTTCCACCGAGTTAATGGCTTTGCCTTCACTGAGCAAGGTAATGCACTGCTCCGCCAGGCGCGGCATCAGCGAGCGGTTGATAATTTGCTCTATACCCCGGGCTCCGGTAGTCGGATCGCTGTTTTTGCTGATGACATATTGCACAAAATTTTCGTCATAGCTGAAGCTCGCCTTATATTGCTCCGCCAGTTTTTTGCGGATGCGGTTAAGGGCGATATCACAAATTTTGCTTAACTCTTCGTTATTCAGCGGATAATAAGGCACCACAGTGGCACGGCCAAGGAACGCCGGTTTAAAGTACTGCTGCAACGCCGGACGTATCCGGGTGACCAGCTCTTCGTTAGGCAAGCGTTCAGGTTCCTGGTCGCAGACATCGCAAATGGCCTGGTCGGCAGCATTGGAGGTCATGATAATAATGGTATTGCGAAAATCGACGCTGCGGCCTTCACTGTCCTGGATGCTGCCCTTATCAAAGATCTGATAAAAAAGATCATGTACACCCGGATGGGCCTTTTCCATTTCATCAAGCAGCAACACAGAATAAGGATTACGCCTGACCGCTTCGGTCAGTACCCCGCCCTTACCGAAACCGACATAACCCGCCGGCGCCCCTAACAGCATGGAAATCTTATGCTCTTCCTTGAATTCCGTCATATTGATGACGGTCATATCATTGCTGCCGCCGTACAATAAATCGGTCAGAGCAACCGCGGTTTCGGTTTTACCGACCCCGCTCGGACCGCACATCAGGAAGACGCCGATAGGTTTACGGCTATCGGTCAGCCCGGCGCGGGAAATCCGGATGCTCTTGGCCAGCTCGCTGATGGCGGCGCTTTGGCCGATCACCCGCTTATGCAGTTCGTCTTCTATGGTCAGCAACTTCTTCACTTCATCGTGTAACATGTTGCCCACAGGAATGCCGGTCCAGGCGGCAACCACCTGGGCGATGGTAATATCATCGACCATGGCATTGACCAGCGGCTCTCCCGCCTGCAAGGCTTCAAGCGCAGACAATTTGTTGTTGAGCAAGCTATGCTTCTCGCTGTCCTGGTTGTCATTATCAAGATTATCACTGACCTCGCCTTGCAGTGCGATCACTTCATCCACCAGCTCCAGCTCTTTCTGCCAGCGCTCGTTTAAGGCGGTTAACTGAGTTTCAGTATCGGTTATGGTGTCTTTAAGCTTTTCCAGTTCAAAGTCGGCATTGTCAAAAATGGCATTTTCCCGTCCCATCACTTCCAGCTCATTGTTCAGGTACATCAGCTGCTGCTCAAGCGACTCGATCGGCTCGGGTTTGGCTCCCTGGGTCAGGGCGATACGGGCACAGCTGGTATCAAGCAAACTGATGGCTTTATCCGGCAACATACGTGCCGGCAGGTAACGGATAGAAAGATTCACCGCTGCCGCCACCGCAGATTCGCGGATATAGACCTTATGATGTTTTTTCAGCGATTCTGCTACGCCCCTGAGCATCTGGATGGCGTCTTCCGCCCCCGGCTCTTCCACTTTCACCACCTGGAAGCGGCGGGTCAGCGCCGGGTCTTTTTCAAAATATTTCTTATATTCCGCCCAGGTCGTTGCGGCAACCGTGCGGAACTCGCCGCGGGCCAGCGCCGGTTTCAGCAGGTTGGCGGCATCATTCTGCCCTTCGGCGCCGCCGGCACCGATCAGGGTATGGGCTTCGTCAATAAAGACAATGATCGGCTTTTCCGAGTTTTTCACTTCATTGATGACGTCTTTGAGGCGGTTTTCAAATTCCCCTTTGACACTGGCGCCCGCCTGCAGCAGACCCAGATCCAGGCTGTGAATCTCTACGTCGCGGATCACCGCCGGCACTTCCCCGGAGGCAATGCGTATCGCCAGGCCTTCCGCCACTGCGGTTTTACCGACCCCGGGTTCACCCACCAAGATAGGGTTGTTTTGCCGCTTGCGGCATAAGATATCAATCGCGGTACGTACTTCCTGGTTACGTCCCAGTACCTGATCCAACTGGCCGTTACGCGCCAGCTCGGTTAGGTTGGAGGTATATTTGTCCAGGGCATCGCCGGAGACGGCGCCGGCAGTCGCAGGGCCGGCAACCGTGCCGCTGCCCGAGGCCACTTTTAATTTTGAAATTTGCGCCTTTAATGCCGACTCGGAATAATTTTCCAGGGCTTTTAACGGCATGATGGTCGCACCGAAATCATTCTTTTGCTGGCTCGCCAACAACAGATGCAAAGGCGTCAGCTGGCTATGGCCAAAATCGACCGTGGCCGTCAGCCAGGCATTTTTCACCAACTCGGTTAAATCGCCGCTTAAGGTCGGCTGACCTTCAAAACCTTTGCTGAGTTTTTCCAGCTTGGCGGACAACTCCGCCACCAGCTGATCCGGGGTAATATTCTGGCTCTGGAGGAACTGGCTCAGCTCGGCGTCGGGTTTATAGACTAACTGGATTAACCAATGCTCAATTTCTATCGCCGGACAGTGGCTGTTCATGGCATCGCCGGCGGCCATTTCCAATGCCCGCTTAGCGGCAGGATCGAGTTTGGCAATTAAATTGGTTAAGTTTACCTGTGGCATAAAATTAATCCTTTACTAGGTGAATCAAATAAACAACAGCATGGTGTTGCTGTGAACTTTTTATATGGAACCCCATGCCCAAGCGGACACTTTCCCCCGGTACAGGACTCAGGGCCATACGTTTAAACCAGTTATCCGGTGCTTTTAAATAAATTTCTATTTCGGTTTTATCCCGCAGATAACAACGGGCCATATCCGCCATTTCCAGGTACCAGAGATTATCCTGGTACAACTGCGCCAGTTGATTGGCATTTTCCGGCTCTATGGTGATGATCAGCCGCTGCTGCGCCAGGTAACACCTCTGCCCCAATAAGAACCCCTGCCCCAACTGGTTATTCTGCGGTTTGGCGCCGCCGATACGGGTCCAGCTTTCTTCCGTTAACTGGTGTTTGCTCAGGGCTTTACTGCGCACCGACAGGGTTAAGGCAAAATAATCCTGCAATACTTGCTGCAACTGATGGCGGGAGCGGTTCGGCATACCCAGCATCAGGCCATAGCCGAGCCATTTTTTTGTTTGCTCGCCGGCGGGTAGCCCGCTTAAGGCGGCAATACAGTCCACCAATTGCTCCTGCTGCCGGGTGGCATTATGACGATCGCGGGCAAAAAAACGATCGCTTTCTTCCGTCAGCAGTAAATAGGACTTTTCCACCGTGCGGGCATAAAGGTGGAAATACCTGTCGTTAAAAATATTGAGAAAGTCATATAAGGCATATTCTTCATTGTGAAATGCCTTAAGCAGTTCTTCATAGATATAAACCGGCACCACGGCATTGCCGGAGCTCAGGGAAGTTTCACAGCTGGTGATCTTCGCCTGGCTGCCGGACACACTAAAATCACTGATGCTGGCGTAGCGGTTGTTGGGCATGGGATCGGCTTCAAGCACCAGCTCAAACGGCTGCTGCGCCGTTTGGGTATAGCGGTTGATGATGCGGATAAGCTGCACCAGATCAAACTGCTCAGGCCTGCTTAACGCCTGCTGCACTATAGACATTGGCCGCTACCATGATATTTTTCAAAATGGATCACCCGCGGCCCTTTGCCCGTTAACAGCTTAACCTCCAGCTCAACAAAACGGTCAAAACTGCAGAAAGCGGCAAAAAACTGATTGAGCAAATGGGTAAACAGCCAGATATTCATGGAGTTTTTCTTGTCAAATACCGAAATATCCAGGCTCACTAAAGTGCCGGAGGTAAAAATATTGACCCCGTCGATATACAAACGGGCCACTTTTTTCTGGTAAGACACCTTTTGGATCGAACTGGTTAATACCTGCTGCTGGGAAGAGCGGCTGAAAACCGATAACAGGTTTCTGAGTTTCTCCGTCGGATTATCGCTGTTGATCAGTGCGCTGAAATTAGTGGTTAACAGTTCCACCAGCTTCCAGTGTATAGCCTGGGATTCATTGGGATAATAAGGCACGGTGGGAATATTATGGCTGATGAGTTTACCCGGCAACTCCAGTGCGCCGGATAACTTCATCACACTGCCGGCATTGATAGAACAGGGTGCCCGGCCGTTACAGCAGTTTAATTGCGCCGTTAACAGGTGCTCATGGCCGTTTTGCAGCTGATGTGCAGCTGCCTGTTCAAAACTGAGCACCAGGTGATGCTGGAACTTTTTTTTATCGTTCACATGGCTTTCACTGAACCAGAGCAGGCCGTTATTTTCATCAAAATAACGCTTGGCAAATAACGGCTGCAGCGGGTATTCGCCATCGGGTTTTACTTCGCTAACGCTCTCGATGGAAATAATATCGATATCGGCGTTATGGTTGACGGCATCCGCTACCAGAGGTGCGGATAATTGCTTATGGTTGTAATGTATCGGCTCGGCGCGGTTGGTAAACTGATTGATCACTAATGCGGTGTTAAGCTTAAAGACACTGGTATCAAACAAGCCGATATATTCCGTCGGAATATCTTTGACAAACAGGTTCAGCACCAGTTTATTACCGCTGATCCCCTGACAGGCTGATTTAAAGTCCCGGATATGGAAGTATTTCCTTTTTTCCGAGTAATTAAAATACTCCAGCATCATCTGGTAGGCGGAAAATTCATTGCCCTGACGCGTTAATACCGAAAAGTCTTCATCTATGCACCTGGGTTTAAAGCTCTCCACCGGCAGCAGCTGCATCTCGGTAAAGTGCTCGTCTGAGACAGAGATCAAGGTCAACTGGGACAGCAGCAATTCAATTAAGCCAGCCGCCCCCTGGCCGAACCCATGTAAATAAAGACTTAAATTCTCCGGCGCCAGCTCTGCCATCACAGCTTCGGCATCATTGGCTTCCAGGGTCAACTGGATCACGGCATTGGCATCATGGGCCACAGGCAAATCAAAAGGAAAAGGCGCAAAACGGGCGGAAACCTCTTGCAAAGTAAGGGGAGAAAGCAAGGTATCATTGCACAGTCGGAACTGACAGGGCTGGCCCTTGTCATTACGGACACTAAAGGCTTCTCCCTTCTTCAACTGAATATTTTCAACAAATTCTTCTTCGCCGTCGAAACTGACACTCATCACCGAAGGCAATAACTGGTTAAAAGAAGGATATAAGACCGAGCACAAGGCATTGGATAAATGCGGCAGCTGTTGATCCAGCTTCATTTCATTTTTCGCACTTAACAGCGCCACCGACTCCAGCAGGCGGGTGATGTTGGGATCTTCATAGCGCTTTTCATTCAGGTGCATACTGCTGCCCGCAGCCGAATGCCGGGCTTTAAACTTATCACCGGAGCGCCTGACCAGCGCCAACTCACGTTCGAAATAGCGGTTTAGCAATTCAGACAAATCGATTCTCCATGCACGGCATACTCATTCGCTCTGGCAAATAAGGATATTCCTCTTGCAAATAACGATGATTTATAAGAGATTCAGACAAGTGTATTCTCCATGCTTATCTGTTGATAGTGTCAACAACTCAGACAAGTTCATCCTCCAGCGTGATACTAAAATCACTGATATTAAGCAGGCTATTGAGCTGGAATTCCTGGCCGTTAACCAAATCGCCGGCAATGATAAAACGTATGGCATTTTGTTTTTCTTCGTTGGTCAGGATAGTGATTTCCAGGTTTTCTATTCTTTGTTCAAAATCGTGGATCAGCTGTTTGATCCGGGTAATAAAAATGCCTTTACCCAGCTGGTAATTCAGGCTTTGGATGTCCTCGACCCCATAAGCCAGGATAGAATGCTGGCAGGCCTTAAGATCCCGGTCCAGCACCATCAACGGCGCTTCGCTTTCAAGCAGCTGCTTTAAATTATATTTAATCGACCTCAGTAAAGGGCTGTCTTCGCCCCCCTGGTGGTCTTTGATAAAGGTGCGGATAAAAACCATCAGGCAGACTCCGCCAAATCTGTGGTCAGCATAATTTGCCCGGCAAACATATCAAACTGATACTGAGGTTGCAGCGACACCTCACAGACATATTCTCCCGGCGAGGTTTTCGCTTCCCTGACCTTGACCTTGGCACTTCGCAGCGGATATTTCGCCAGGGTTTCATCATTGCCTGAAGAAACATTTGAAACATACTTACTCAGCCATTTTGACAAGTACTGCTCACACTCAGTTGCAGACAGAAAACTGCCGAGCAATTCCCTTATCTGAACTTTCAGATAATGGGCAACACGGCAGCAAATCAGCGTGGTCTGGATCAAAGATAAAACCTTATCATCGTTGCTGCCCGGTCCCTGCCACACCGAATGGTTATCCATAAAATAATATTTATCCGTCAGCGGGCTATGGGATAGCGGAATAAAGCCCTGCTCGGCATAAAACTGCGCCAGATGGCCAAAAAAGCGGGTTTTAGCTTCGGGATATTGCCAGCAATGCGGCGTCGCCAGTTCAGGAATATTCACCACGGCCCCCTGCAACCTGTCATTCCAGCGGGATTTTAAAAAACCAAACCAGCTGATGCGGTTAAACTCGCGGATGCTGGTAGCGGCAAAGGCGAAATGGGCATTACCCCATAAACCGTAATGATCGGGATTTTCCGGCATGACCTCATTAAAAACAAAGCCGCAGGTATGATTTTGATATGGCTCGCGAATTTTCATTTTTGGTAAGGTTAACCCAAGAAAACGACTGGAGTCGACCCGGCGCAATTTCTGCCAGCTAAGGTAATCCGGTCCGTTAATGACCTTGTTGACCCGGTGGGTATCGCTTAACCATTTGGCATCGCTTTCCCCGAAAAAATTGTCTTCCGGCGACATAATGATCGGGCACAGACAATGTTGTCCCAGGGCGCCGAGCAGTTCCAGGGTGTAAAGATCGTCATATTCGGAAAAATCATTAAGCTCGGCGGAGACCTGGTGATCCACCAGCATTAAACCAAAGGGCTCTCCCCCTAAGGTATTGAGTTCGTTATTGCCTATCTTGTTGTATAACTGGCTGTATTTCAGCCCGGGCGAGAGATTGACGTCAGCAGAAACAACATTCCAGTCATAATCGAGACATTTGACTTTGACGCGGTTTTTATTAAAAGGCACTGAGATCAGGTTACTGATACTGCTCCAGCGCGCTTCCAGATCCTGATAATCCGGATGTTGCAAAATTAACGACATTTGTTCACTTAATTTCTGATCGATCACAGAGATCAGTTTGATCAGCAATGCTGTTAATTTTGGAACATCCCAATGACTGTCACCGGCCTTATCACTGGCGGTGTTAATGAGTATTGCCGTCGCCTGGTGCAAAAATTCCGGCTTATTACTGTCTAAGGCCAGTAACTCTTTCAGGCAATTCATAGATATCGTCATAAGGGATATCGGGTGGCCGTCAGGCCACCCGTCACAGGATTAACCTGGTATTTTGGCAACCATGCGTACAGAGGTCGTTAACGCTTCCATCTGTAACCAAGGTCTTAAATGGGCCACGGCCGAGAAAGCACCCGGTTTACCCGGCTGTTCTACCACCTTGATGGCAGATTCCGCCAATGGCGTTTTCGCTCTTTGCTCATTACCAATCGCGCCCGGGTTGGTGAACTGGCTGATCCACATATTCAGATCACGTTCAACATCCGCCGCTTCCAGGTTAGAACCGAGCTTGTCGCGCCCCATAATTTTCAGGTAATGGGCAATACGGCTGCTGGCCATAATAAACGGCAAGCGCGCCGAAATAGCGGCATTGGCTGTGGCATCCGGATCGGTATAGGTTTTTGGCTTCTGGGTCGTTTGACCACCGATGAAAACCGCATAATCTGAACTTTTGTAATGCACTAACGGTAAGAAACCTAAATCGCTGAGCTCTTTTTCACGCTCATCGGTTAAGTTCACTTCGGTAGGACATTGCTGCTGGATATCACCGGCATCCGACTTATAGGTCAGGTTCGCCAGCGCTTCTACCTTACCGCCGTTTTCCAGGCCACGGATAGAAGTACACCAGCCGGTCGCCGTATAGGCCTGGGTCATTTTCAGTCCCATGGCATAGGCGGCATTTGACCAGACGATTTGATCATTGCCGGTCGGTCTTGGATTACCTTCGGCATCCAGGTCCAGCTCTTCAAAATCAAACGATTTTACCGAAGCGCCTTTTTTACCGTAAGGTAAACGGGCGATGGTTTGTGGCAAAGTCAAAGACACATAACGGGCATCGTCGCTTTCACGGAAAGAATTCCAGGCAGCATAGGCCGGGGAATCAAACGCAGGCGCTACCGGCTTGCCTTCGTTAAAGACATCAAAACTGTCTAATTCAAACATGTTAGGCGAAGCCGCCGCCACAAATGGCGCATGACAGGCCGCTGCCGTTTCACCCATGTAACGCAATAGTGAAACACTTTCATCACTGGCATCAAACTGATAGTCACCCAGCAGCAAACCATAAGGTTCACCACCGGCAGTACCGTATTCGTGCTGGTACAGGGTATTGAATAACGGACTGCGGTCGATGGCCGGGGCATCTTCAAACTGCTCCAGTAAATCGTCCTGGTTAAAGTCGGCCATCTTGATTTTTAAATCGGCGCCGACTTCACTTTCTTTCACTAATTTGTTCAGACCACGCCAGCTGCCTTCCAGCTTCTGGAATTTATCCTGCTGCATAATGGCGGATAACTGTTTGGACAGTTTACCGTCAATGGCGGCAATGGCATTTTCTATGGTCTTGGTCAGGTTTTTATCCCAGGTAACGGTACCGTCTAACGCCTGGTCCATCAGCACGGACATCAGCTCTTTAGTGGTATCCGGTGCCGTTTGGGTGGTTGCGGCAACAGCGCGGTCAAGGAAACTCAGCTCCTGCGCTTCACCTTCCGGTGCTGCACCTTGTTCTTGTTCAGTGCTCATTACGCATCCCCCTCGCTCTTAACACCTAACTCAGCCGATAAAGAATTGATCGTTTCGGCATCCGTTAATACTTCTTTTAACAATTTTTCCAGATCCCTGGAGCGATCCGCCTTGCTAAGCAGCACTTTTAACTGGTTGCGGGTATCCACCAGCTTTTTCAAGGCATCAACTTTTTCAACAATGGCTTCCGGGGTAAAGTCTTTCATTGAATCAAAGTTTAAGTTTGCTTCAATTTGACTGTTATCATCCGTTAAAACATTGTCCACCTTAAGTTTTAACTCTGGGCCGACACGTTTCATCACAGTATCAAAGTTATCTTTGTCTATTTGAAAAAACTCGCGATCGGCAACATCTACCTTGTCTTCCTTATCTGCCGAAAAATCACCAACGACACCGACGACAAAAGGCAATTCTTTTGTTTCCAGGGCGCCATTTGTTTCCACATCATAAGTAATACTGACGCGGTTCTTACTGACTCGTTTGTGTTGTGAGTTTAAAGCCATTGTTATATTCCTGAATTCGTTTTATCGGAAGTTACTTCAGATCTGCTTGTGAAGTAATTTCAGCCGCTTGGGTATCAAAGGCAACTTCAGCCGCTTTCTCAACTTTACCGCCTTCGGCTTCTACATAGTAGGTTTGCGCGATCGTGGCATAAGTCATGGCAAAGTTTTCGCCAGGCTGACTGCCGTCACTACCGGAAACGCTGTAACTGGAGATACGGGCGTTTTCCAGGGTAAGGATAAAATAAGGGATAAGGCCCTTACCGGCACGGTTCGGCTTAGTGAAAACGATTTCCACTTTTTTACCTTCTTCACCCGGGGCGAATAAAAAGGTGGTGATGAACGGGCTGGCGCCATCTAATTGCTTGGCACACTGGATCTCACCTAAAGCAACCATACCACCGTCATTATTGTCGGCATTACCGATATCAACGCTAACGTTACGCATTGCGCTCCATGAAGTTGAGTCAAGAGCAAAAAATCCTTTCTTACCACCGATATCTGTAACGGTTGCCGAACCTTTGATTGTGTCGTTACCGTCTATTCTCATGTAAATTGAAGCCATATTTTTTCTCCATTGCTATCGTTTAAATCAACTTTCGATCCGAATTACCATTGGAATCCGGAGTCGGCTGCCGTTTCTGTACTTACTTTACTTTCTTCTTTTTCTGCGGGCTTTGCTACCTCGGTAGCAGCTACCGCCGCTGAATTTGATTCTTGTTGCTGCACCGCACTGGCCGCGGCTGCTACCGGCGCTGGCTGAGCGGCGACGGTGCTGACAGCTGCGTTCTCCGGTAACTGGGTTTTCTCACCGTCCATGCCGGTGACCATAGCAATCTGGCTTAACACCTTGTCGTTGCCAGCCACCAGCTCCTGCATAAGTTCCGGCAGCGACATATAACCCCAGCGTATCGCTTTTTCCAACAAAAAGGATACCGGGCTATGGGGCTCAGCCTTATTAAAATAATCGGCAAGCCTGCGCAACTCCTGAAAAGCCTGATCCCGGTTGTTAATTTGCTCACTGGTGATCATCACTTGCTGCACGGTTTCAACATTGCTTACCAAGTGAGTAACCTCTGCCGGGTTTTGGTTGCTATTATTTGCTAAATTTTCTGTTTTTTCTTCCGTCAGCCCCGGATTTGCAGGCTGTTCTGCTGGAATTTGTTCCTGCTTGGCAATATCCAAAGGCCACACCTGGTAGTTATTGCCCACCAGGTATTTTATCGCTTCCAGGCAATCGTTTAAGTTGCCCCTGAGGAAACGGCAAGTCACTGCGGAAATAGCAAGTTCGCCACAGGTTTTACCGATCCAGGCATCAAGTTTTTCCACCGAGTCCAGGGCCAGGCCCAGGGCTTTGATGGTGGCGGTGACTTCGTTTTTCACGCCGGAAAAGGCTTGCTGCGCCTGGGCTTTCAATTCTGCCAGCTTGCCGCCTTTCGTGGCGGAAAGGTAGGCGCCGTGATCAATTTCCCCTACCAAAGACAGCATTTGCAGCGGCATATATAACAAACCGCTATTATCGCTTTCTCCCAGCAACTGGATAAAAGGCCTGAGCTGTAATTCGGCGATTTCTTTGGCCTGCTCCTGCGCCTCGGATGATTTGAGTTTTTCATCGGGAATACGCGGATGTACGTCCGGCCAAAAAGTTTCCATAAAAGGAACTAAAGTTTCCAGGCCGCCGGCGATCTTGGCAATGGAATCCCGCTGGAAAGACAATGACATCAGCCACCAGCAATAGACTTCAATATCCTTACTGGTTTCTTGCAGCGTTTGCCAGCAAATATCAGACAATTGTTGCCAGTTCTGCTGGTTTTCTTCAAACAGGGTTTCATCTTCCGACGAGTCTGGCGTTTCAATCAGGCGCCTGAAGGAAGACTGCGCGGCATTAAAGATATTGCGCAGGTTGCGATATACCGCCCGATCACTCTTTAAATAGATTCCGGTCGGGGACTCGGGTGAAATTGGCTTTAATAAATCTTGATACTCTATCATTAGTCCCTGCTGTACAATAATTATTCTTATCGGATACGGCTTTAGATTTAGTGCCAGTACAGTTAAAGTAACAAACTGGGCTTAAAAGTAAAGGTTGTCAATAATTCTTATGTAAATAAGGCAAAATAGCCATAGATATCAGCGTATTTGCTGATTGTTTACACATTTGTCCCGTTTAAATCAAACCTTGCCTGGTTAGCCCTAATGTATCAAGAAACACCTTAGTATCTGGTCTTATCTGAAACCCGCGTTGTTTTATCACAGTCCGGGGAACAAAAAGCCGGTTAACGCCTGCGGTTACGACCGCCCCCCGCTCTCTGCTTAGCCCTGCGCTTTTGTCCCGTGCGGCTGGTTTTTTTATTGGTTTTTATTTCCCGATCTAAGTCAGGCTCATAACCTTGCAGCCATTGCTGGGGCAGCGCTTGCCCCAATACCGCTTCGATTTCCGCCAGCAGGTATTCTTCTTCTCTCGATACCAGAGAGATTGCCAAACCGGTATTGCCGGCACGGCCACTGCGGCCGATGCGGTGGATATAATCTTCGGGATTAAAAGGCAATTCATGGTTGATCACATATTGCAGCTGCCGGATATCCAGACCGCGAGAGGCAACATCGGTAGCCACTAAGGCCCGGGTTTGCCCGGATTTAAATTCCGCCAGCGCTTTTTCTCTCGCCCCCTGGGATTTGTCACCGTGGATCGCCTGGGTTTTGACGCCGTCTTTGGTCATCTGTGTCGCCAGCATATCCGCGCTCTGTCTGCTACGGGTGAAGATCAAGACCTGGTGCCAGTTTCTGGCGCCGATCACATGGGAGATCAACTCCCGCTTTCTGTCAGGATCTACGGTATAAACGATCTGCTCCACTTGCTCCGCCGCGCTATTGGCTTCATCCACCTGGATCATTTCCGGCTGATTTAACAGCTTTTTACTCAAACCGACCGTGGCGGCATCAAAGGTTGCCGAAAACAACATGGTCTGGCGCTGCTCGGGAAGCAGTTTGAGGATACGCTTGATATCATCGATAAAGCCCATATCCAGCATACGATCGGCTTCATCAAAGACCAGAAATTGAAGTTGTGCCAGGGTAAGGGAGCCTTTGGCAAGATGATCCAACAAGCGCCCCGGTGTTGCCACCAGGATATCAACGCCGGCGTTAAAACCCTCTACCTGGGCATTAATGCTGACGCCGCCATAGGCAAGGCGGCTAAAGAAAGGCAAATGAACACCGTATTTTTCAAAACTGGCATGTACCTGTTGCGCCAGTTCACGGGTAGGAGTAAGCACTAACGCACGCGGTGATGGCGTACCTGATTGAGTGTTGTCGCTTTTGGTATTTTTCTCCTGAGACAAGAGCTGCAATATCGGCAAGGCAAAAGCGGCGGTTTTACCCGTGCCCGTTTGCGCCCCCGCCATAATATCCTGCCCTTTGAGAATAACCGGAATAGCGGCTTGCTGTACCTGTGTCGGCTCCCGGTACCCTTGCTCGGCAAGAGACTTCACCAGACCGGCTTGCAAACCTAAAGAAGAAAACCCCATAACTCACCCTAAAATACGCATAAAACATGTATCAAACACTGTAGCGCGCAGTGTACCAGAGATGGCGCTAAATCCTGAGATAAAGCCGGTTTAAATTTATCTCAATCTCTGCCTTGGTAGCTAGTGGTGCAAAAATGTGACGCCGGGTTGCAAATTTTGCCACTTCTCAACGGTTAATTTTACCGTTAACTTATCGGCAAATAAGTTTAAACCAGTAACACCTTTAATGACTAAGCCTATTAACTTGCAGCCGGGGGAAACGGCAATAGAGTACGCCCCTAAAGTTGAATTAAGCAATGGAGCATTATGTATCCCCCAGCATTACCTGCTATACCAGCACAGCCTGGCGTCGGTGGAGCAACTTATCCTGGATATAGAGTATTCCAGCCGTTACCCGGTTTTTGTCAGCCAGGATGACGGCGGCATCTATCTCCAGGTTGGCGTGGTCGGTTATGACAATTATAAGCAAACGGCCAACAGGGAGATGAAAATTGTTTACGGCAGAAAGTGGCGGGTAGAGCCCCAGTTACCGACCTCTGAAATTATCCAAACGGCTTTTCTGGCCATTAAAAAAGCCAGAGAGCATGAAGTCAGGGAGTTATTCCGCCTGACTCACCAGGGCGCCGTTACCACGCCCTTTAACAACCATCACGACCTGCCGCTGATGGCGCAGCAGAGTGCTCTCTTCTCGGAGCAAAAGGCAGGGAAAACCTCAACAGACAGTGCCTTTGAGCAGCTGATAAAATGCCTGCAATCGATAAGTTATGACGGTGCCGCATTCGAGCTCCGCCACCTGGAACAGCACAGAACAGGACTGTACCTGGCAGATATCCGGCTTATTCCCGGCGCAGAGACACAGCTTCCCGAAATTGCCGGGCAGTCGCTCTTGCTGCAACTTGATTCCCTGTCGGTCAATGAATGTTTATTCCGCCTGTTTGAAAAGCTGCTTGCTTTAAGTGACCGTCATGTCGATCACTATTTTAGCTACCGGAAGTTTAACCGCTTCAGCCATGAACTTGATGTATTTGCCATTGCCGGTTTTTCTTCCCGGTTGCGCAATAATAGCGCTATTAAGGAAAATGCCAGCTTAGCGGCAAATTTTGAGCAAGCCAATTACCACACAGATCAAACCCGGATCCCTAAACTTACCGGGGGTAAGCTCGGGGATAAAATAAAATCCGCCCTGGAGAGCCTTGGACCGATACAGGGACTGCCGGTGTTATAGCAAAGGCAGGTTCACCGGCATCGGTTTTTCGCCTTCAATTAAGGGTTTCTGTACCTGCATCTGCTCGATCATAAAACTGACAAAGGTTTGGATCTTGGCATTTTTTCTTAAATCCGGATGATAGACCAACCAGAAGTTATATTTAGCCTCTGAACTATAAGGGGGCACACGCACCAGCTCGGGTTCAAGATCGCCGTAAAAACAAGGTAAAACGGCGATCCCCATGCCATTTTTACAGGCTTCCGCCTGCAGTACGGCACTGGTAATTTTATGTTTAGAATCGAACCTGGGATATTCCCTGGCAATTTTACCCACCGGACGGCGCATTTTATCGTTCCAGCCGATCCAGTTTTGCTGTTCCAGCCAGCTTTCCTGTTCCAGTTCAGGCAACAGTTTTCTTGCCATGTAACAGGAGCGGTGCATCACCGCCAATTGCTTAGCGATCAAATATTCCGGCGGTTGTTCACATACCCGAAAGGCAACATCCGCTTCGCGGTTAGCCAAATTAAACAATCTGGCCGAATCGATGATTTCGATATGGATCAAAGGATATTGTTTGCAAAATTCAGCAATGGCGGGCATAAGCAAGCCGCGGGCAAATAAGTCCGGCAAGGTAATGCGGATATCACCGCTGAGGCTATTATCCTTACCGGCAATTTGCCGCGCCACCGTACTCAGTCTTTCTTCCAGATGGGAAGATTCCTGGTAAATTTCATCGGCGATTTTTGTCCGGGTATAACCTTTGGCCGAACGTTCAAATAACCTCTGTCCCAGGGAGGCCTCAAAGTTATTGATACGTCTTGATACCGTGGCATGGTTAACATTAAGCTCAGCGGCGGCAGCCCTGATCGATCCCATACGGCACACGGCTAGAAAGTACTTAAGATCATCCCAGTTCAAATGATAATTCCCCGATATCTTTTAGAAAGTTAACACCTATAATAACCAAACGGGCATATAAAAGGATAAAGCAAACGGCAAAGCGAAATCAGCTCTCACTTTTCGGATACGATAATACCAACTCATCGGCTTTCTTCATTGGATGATATCTATCGAAATCAGGTTAATATATCTTTTACTGTTTTTCGCTTATGTTTTGGTTAAATGTAATTAAGTTGTACAATATAATCATTAAAAACATAAGCTCAAGATCAAAGAGTGAGATTCATTCCAACACTAAATTGCTTTTCACTAAAGCACTAGGAAGACATGGCTGCAGTTGATTACTCAAACAAACGTTTCTTGATTGTTGATAATGTCAAACCATCAAGGGATACCTTAAAACACCTGGCGCAAAGTCTGAATGCGGCCCGGGCCGATACCAGCCATCATCCACGCCATGTTGTCAGCATGTGTAAAAACATGGACTATGACATTATCCTGCTCGGTTATGATCTCGGCGAAGGCCAGAGAAACGGCCAGCAGATCCTGGAAGAGTTACGGGTTAACGACATTATCTCCAGACAGTGCATAGTGATCATAGTTACCGCCGAAGTATCACAAGCCATGGTGTTGGCAGCATTAGAGCATAAACCCGACGAATACCTGTCCAAGCCCTTCGCCATGAGTGAATTGCTCAAGCGTCTGCATCGCTGTTTCCTGAAGAAACATGCCATGGCAAATATTTATACCGCATTGGACAATCAAGAGCCGGAAAAAGTTATAGAATTATGCGAGCTCACCTTACGCAGCAGCCTTTCCCATCGCTCTGAGTGTCTGGGTATTAAAGCCAGGCAACATTTAGAGCTGGGACAATACCAAGAAGCGAAAGAAATTTACCAGGCACAGCAAAACAGTCCCAACTGTCAATGGGCCACCATAGGCCTGGGTAAAATAGCCCTGATGGAAGATGAGCTTGATGTTGCCGAACAATATTTCAAAGCAGTGATAGAAGAAAGTCCCCGCTACCTGTCAACTTATGACTGGTTGGCGAAGACCTATCAAAAACAGCATAAATATGAAAAAGCCGAAGAGATACTGGAAAGGGCATTATTGATCTCACCGAGATCTGTCGGGCGCTTAAAAGAATATGCCGACTTATGCCTGGAGAACGAGCATTTTGACAAGGCCACCGATGCCTATCAGAAAACCAATGATCTCGCTTATCATTCCATTCATCATAAACCGGAAAATGCCTTAAAGCTTGCCCGCTCCCTGGTGGAGTATTCTTCTGAACTTGAGCCTCATGACATTAAAAAGATGAATACCAAGGCCTTTAAAGCCCTGGCGGTCATGAACCGGGAGTTCACCAAAAGCGAGTTTAAAATCCAGTCACATTTACTTTCAGCCTGTTTGTTTACCAACAGTAAAGAACAGACCTCGGCACGGGATATGTTACAGAAAGCCGAAACCTTGCTGGAAGAGAAACTGGAAGAAATATCTCCCGACAGTATGGTGGAAATCGCCAAGTCCTTCGTCAAGTTAAACAAAAAGGACAAAGCACAAAGTGTGCTGGCAGTGCTCAGTCAACAGTACCCTGAAGATCTGGAACTGATGAATGAAGTTGATAAGTTCTCTGATGTGCCTATGAACAAGGACGACAAAGAAGAAGCACAAAAAGCGCTGGAAGTGGGTGTAAGCCTCTATAAAGAGAAGAACTACTCTCTGGCAATAGAGAAGCTGAACGATGCATTTAAACTGTTCCCAACCCATCAGGGCATTAAATTAAACCTGCTGCAGGTGCTGCTGGTTTCTTATGAAACCAATCCCGGCAATACCGCCCATTTACAGCAGGCAGAAATTATCATAGACGCCCTGGATGATCTTAGTGAAGGTGACAGTGCCTACATACGGTTTGAAAAATTAAAAGTGAAATACAACCAGTTATACGAACAGATGATGGAATAATACCAATTGCATTAAGTAGATGAGCAAAATTCGGTGAGGATAAATTGTTCAAGAACAAGGCGTTTGATTGAGCAATAGCAAGCTATTGTGATTGAAAACAACGCAGGACTTGGAGATTTAGACCATCGAAGATGGTTAGATATTTAATAAAATTGGTATAAGATTACCGGGTATCAAAAATGCAGGGTACGGCTAATCAACAAGACTAATCACTTGTTTTATATGAATATACTTTAATGATTTGTTTAGGCGGAAACCTAAAAGAATAGCAAGAAAAGATGGTGGAGGGAGGTGGATTCGAACCACCGAAGGCTGAGCCGTCAGATTTACAGTCTGATCCCTTTGGCCACTCGGGAACCCCTCCGGACATCAAAAAACCAGCAGTCGCTGGTTTTTTTGAATTAGAAGTCTAGCAATGTCCTACTCTCACATGGGAACTCCCACACTACCATCGGCGCTACTGCGTTTCACTTCTGAGTTCGGCATGGGATCAGGTGGTACCACAGTGCTATTGTCGCTAGACAAAAACAGTCAATCTTGGAAAACGATATATATCTACTTATTCAATCTATGTGTACGTGACTTTTGTTTTTAATGTCAGTCTTCATACAATCTTAAAACCACTTGGGTGTTGTATGGTTAAGCCTCACGGGTCATTAGTACAAGTTAGCTCAATGCCTCGCAGCACTTCCACACCTTGCCTATCAACGTTGTAGTCTCCAACGGCCCTTCAGGGGACTTAAAGTCCCAGTGAGAACTCATCTTAAAGCCTGCTTCCCGCTTAGATGCTTTCAGCGGTTATCAGTTCCGAACGTAGCTACCGGGCAATGCCATTGGCATGACAACCCGAACACCAGAGGTTCGTCCACTCCGGTCCTCTCGTACTAGGAGCAGCCCTCTTCAATTCTCAAACGCCCACGGCAGATAGGGACCGAACTGTCTCACGACGTTCTAAACCCAGCTCGCGTACCACTTTAAATGGCGAACAGCCATACCCTTGGGACCGACTTCAGCCCCAGGATGTGATGAGCCGACATCGAGGTGCCAAACACCGCCGTCGATATGAACTCTTGGGCGGTATCAGCCTGTTATCCCCGGAGTACCTTTTATCCGTTGAGCGATGGCCCTTCCATACAGAACCACCGGATCACTATGACCTACTTTCGTACCTGCTCGACGTGTCTGTCTCGCAGTTAAGCTGGCTTATGCCATTGCACTAACCGTATGATGTCCGACCATACTTAGCCAACCTTCGTGCTCCTCCGTTACTCTTTGGGAGGAGACCGCCCCAGTCAAACTACCCACCAGACAGTGTCCCCAAGCCCGATTAGGGCCCCAGGTTAGAACATCACGCATACAAGGGTGGTATTTCAAGGTTGGCTCCACCAACACTGGCGTGCTGGGTTCAAAGCCTCCCACCTATCCTACACATGTAGGAGCAATGTTCACTGTCAAGCTATAGTAAAGGTTCACGGGGTCTTTCCGTCTAGCCGCGGGTATACGGCATCTTAACCGCAATTTCAATTTCACTGAGTCTCGGGTGGAGACAGTGTGGCCATGATTACGCCATTCGTGCAGGTCGGAACTTACCCGACAAGGAATTTCGCTACCTTAGGACCGTTATAGTTACGGCCGCCGTTTACCGGGGCTTCGATCATGAGCTTCGCAGAGCTAACCCAATCAATTAACCTTCCGGCACCGGGCAGGCGTCACACCGTATACGTCATCTTTCGATTTTGCACAGTGCTGTGTTTTTAATAAACAGTTCCAGCCACCTGGTTACTTCGACCGACTTCAGCTTAGGGAGCAAGTCCCATCACCATAGTCGGCGTACCTTCTCCCGAAGTTACGGTACTATTTTGCCTAGTTCCTTCACCCGAGTTCTCTCAAGCGCCTTAGTATTCTCTACCTAACCACCTGTGTCGGTTTGGGGTACGGTTCCTTATAATCTGATGCTTAGAAGCTTTTCCTGGAAGTATGGCATCAATGACTTCAGCTCCGTAGAGCCTCGTCTCGTATCTCAGTCTTAGAATCCCGGATTTGCCTAAGATTCCAACCTACATACTTTCACATGGACAACCAACGCCATGCTCACCTAGCCTGCTCCGTCCCTCCTTCGCAATTATAAGAAGTACAGAAATATTAATCTGTTTCCCATCGACTACGCGTTTCCGCCTCGCCTTAGGGGCCGACTTACCCTGCCCTGATTAACATGGGACAGGAAACCTTGGTCTTTCGGCGTGGGGGTTTTTCACCCCCATTATCGTTACTCATGTCAGCATTCGCACTTCTGATACCTCCAGCATGCCTTACAACACACCTTCAACGGCTTACAGAACGCTCCCCTACCACTCAAACAAAGTTTGAATCCGCAGCTTCGGTGACTAGTTTAGCCCCGTTACATCTTCCGCGCAGACCGACTCGACTAGTGAGCTATTACGCTTTCTTTAAAGGATGGCTGCTTCTAAGCCAACCTCCTAGCTGTCTATGCCTTTCCACATCGTTTCCCACTTAACTAGTACTTTGGGACCTTAGCTGGCGGTCTGGGTTGTTTCCCTCTCCACAATGGACGTTAGCACCCATAGTGTGTCTCCCGGATAGTACTCACTGGTATTCGGAGTTTGCAAAGGGTTGGTAAGTCGGGATGACCCCCTAGCCTTAACAGTGCTCTACCCCCAGTGGTATTCGTCCGAGGCTCTACCTAAATAGATTTCGGGGAGAACCAGCTATCTCCCGGCTTGATTAGCCTTTCACTCCGACCCACAAGTCATCACCGCATTTTTCAACATACGTGTGTTCGGTCCTCCAGTTGATGTTACTCAACCTTCAACCTGCCCATGGGTAGATCGCCGGGTTTCGGGTCTATACCCTGCAACTGAACGCGCAGTTAACACTCGCTTTCGCTACGGCTCCCCTAATCGGTTAACCTTGCTACAGAATATAAGTCGCTGACCCATTATACAAAAGGTACGCAGGCACCGGACTAAATCCGGCTTCCACTGCTTGTACGTATGCGGTTTCAGGTTCTATTTCACTCCCCTCACAGGGGTTCTTTTCGCCTTTCCCTCACGGTACTGGTTCACTATCGGTCAGTTAGGAGTATTTAGCCTTGGAGGATGGTCCCCCCATATTCAGTCAACATTTCACGTGTGCCGACCTACTCGATTTCATGATAAGTTTATTTTCGTGTACGGGGCTATCACCCTGTATCGCCAAGCTTTCCAGCTTGTTCCACTAATGTACAAATCACTTAAGGGCTAATTCCCGTTCGCTCGCCGCTACTAAGGAAATCTCGGTTGATTTCTTTTCCTCGGGGTACTTAGATGTTTCAGTTCTCCCGGTTCGCCTCCTAAAGCTATGAATTCACTTTAGGATACCCGCCTGATGACGGGTGGGTTTCCCCATTCGGACATCGAAGGCTGTAACGGTTTTTATCACCTTACCTTCGCTTTTCGCAGATTAACACGTCCTTCATCGCCTCTAACTGCCAAGGCATCCACCACATACGCTTAGTCACTTAACCATACAACCCCAAGTAGTTTCCTATTTGATTGTTCGGTGACTAAACCGAACTAAGTTGTAAAGTCTGACATTTTCACGCACTCATAGAGTGTCTTGAATAAGAGTTGATACTTCTCTAATAAAGAGTCGTATCGTGATACATGATAAGGAAGATCATGTATCAGGTTCGATATTTACGATATTTGTGTACGGCGCGCGACACGCTTTCCACTCATAAATACCGGGTATATATATCAGCTTTCCAGATTGTTAAAGAACAGTTTTTAACGCGCATTCGGTTAAAAAGTTGGTTAAAAAAACCAAATTTAAATTATCCACTCTTTATAAGGAGGAAATATCTTAAATTTGGTCTCTCTTGTTCCAAGAAGAAAATTGGTAGGTCTGGGCAGACTTGAACTGCCGACCTCACCCTTATCAGGGGTGCGCTCTAACCAGCTGAGCTACAGACCTATCTTGTTTAAACCTGAACCTTGTAGCCAAGACCTCACCCTGCCTTTTATTAAGGGAAGTGGGGTGCTAACCAGCTGAGCTACAGACCTAGGTTCAATACCGTGTAAGTTATGGTGGAGCTAAGCAGGATCGAACTGCTGACCTCCTGCGTGCAAGGCAGGCGCTCTCCCAGCTGAGCTATAGCCCCATATTTACTACATCAGTAAAGGGTTTCTTCTTCAATTTCGTTATCAGGCAATTTGTGTGAACACTCAACGAGAGCATTGTTTTACTTCAAGATAAGGAGGTGATCCAACCCCAGGTTCCCCTAGGGTTACCTTGTTACGACTTCACCCCAGTCATAAATCACAAAGTGGTGACCGTCCTCCCGAAGGTTAAACTAGCCACTTCTTTTGCAACCTACTCCCATGGTGTGACGGGCGGTGTGTACAAGGCCCGGGAACGTATTCACCGTGGCATTCTGATCCACGATTACTAGCGATTCCGACTTCATGGAGTCGAGTTGCAGACTCCAATCCGGACTACGACAAGCTTTGTGGGATTCGCTCCACCTCGCGGTATTGCTGCCCTCTGTACTTGCCATTGTAGCACGTGTGTAGCCCATCCCGTAAGGGCCATGATGACTTGACGTCGTCCCCACCTTCCTCCGGTTTATCACCGGCAGTCTCCTTAAAGTTCCCGCCCGAAGCACTGGCAAATAAGGATAGGGGTTGCGCTCGTTGCGGGACTTAACCCAACATTTCACAACACGAGCTGACGACAGCCATGCAGCACCTGTCACAGAGTTCCCGAAGGCACTAAACCATCTCTGGTAAATTCTCTGGATGTCAAGGGATGGTAAGGTTCTTCGCGTTGCATCGAATTAAACCACATGCTCCACCGCTTGTGCGGGCCCCCGTCAATTCATTTGAGTTTTAACCTTGCGGCCGTACTCCCCAGGCGGTCAACTTATCGCGTTAGCTGCGCCACCCACATCTCAAGGATACAGACGGCTAGTTGACATCGTTTACGGCGTGGACTACCAGGGTATCTAATCCTGTTTGCTCCCCACGCTTTCGTGCCTCAGCGTCAGTTTTTGTCCAGGTGGCCGCCTTCGCCACTGATGTTCCTTCCAATCTCTACGCATTTCACCGCTACACTGGAAATTCCACCACCCTCTACAAAACTCTAGCCTGCCAGTTCAAAATGCAGTTCCCAGGTTGAGCCCGGGGCTTTCACATCTTGCTTAACAAACCGCCTACGCACGCTTTACGCCCAGTAATTCCGATTAACGCTCGCACCCTCCGTATTACCGCGGCTGCTGGCACGGAGTTAGCCGGTGCTTCTTCTGTTGCTAACGTCACAGGATGCAGTTATTAACTACACCCCTTTCCTCACAACTGAAAGTGCTTTACAACCCGAAGGCCTTCTTCACACACGCGGCATGGCTGCATCAGGCTTTCGCCCATTGTGCAATATTCCCCACTGCTGCCTCCCGTAGGAGTCTGGGCCGTGTCTCAGTCCCAGTGTGGCTGATCATCCTCTCAAACCAGCTAGAGATCGTCGCCTTGGTAAGCCATTACCTTACCAACTAGCTAATCTCACTTGGGCTAATCAAATGGCACGAGGCCCGAAGGTCCCCCGCTTTGGTCCGTAGACATTATGCGGTATTAGCAGTCGTTTCCAACTGTTGTCCCCCACCATAAGGCATATTCCCAAGCATTACTCACCCGTCCGCCGCTCGACGCCGAAGTACAAGTACTCCTCGTTTCCGCTCGACTTGCATGTGTTAAGCCTGCCGCCAGCGTTCAATCTGAGCCATGATCAAACTCTTCAATTAAAAATCGTTTGTGGTCCGAAGACCGACTCAATGAATTCTGTCAAATAAATATTACTTACTAAAAAGTAAGTCGTACTTGTGTGTCATTCATCATTAAGTTTATTTTTGCTCTTGCTTCGAAAAGCGAAGAACTATGTAAAATCAACATTAACGTGAGTGCCCACACAAATTGCATGATAACTAATTTTTAAAGAACCACTCTTTAAAAGAGTGAGATATAAATCGCATTCGTTTACACCTTGAGTTGCTTAAGACCTTGTCTCAAGCGCGATGCGCATGATACGCTTCTCAGTTTTGATGTCAACCTCTTTTTTCAAAGTTTTGTTGGCTGTTTAAGTCATGTTTGCATCACTTAAACTTATCAAAACACTTCGTTGGGCTGCCCCGTGGAAGTGGATGCGCATTTTAGACATTTTCTTGAAGAGGTCAACATCTTTTTTCAAATTAATTCATGAGTGACGAGATATTAAACAGACCGTTTAAAAACAAAGCAAAAATGTCATAAAAGTGACATATACAATGCATAAACAGGGCTATAGATATACAGGCATGGAATAAGAGTTACGGGTCATTAAAGGGGAATAAAAAATTATTGCACATATAAAACGGGCCCGAAAACCCGTGATAAAATCATGACTGATTTAATTAATTACCGTAAATAAAAACAGACTTAGTTACCACAAACGACTCCAACAGCTGCAAATGCCGCCGTGACATCAAATACATCATAGCCAAAGTTATCGGCGGCAGACTCAACTCCACATGCTCCCTGGTTAAAATTAGTGCTGGCATTCCAGTAGATCTGATTGGCCTGCAAGAAAACCTCAAAGGCAGTACGCGTATTCCAGCCATTGGTATTTGCCAGCAGGTAAAAGGCTTTATTATAGACACCAGAACTGTAATGCACATTCATACCACTGGCATAATCGCTTGCATGACCGATTGAGTTACCGTCTTGTGTTGGATCTGCCATATAACGCAGTGCGCCGTTGCCTTTGAATATTTGCTCTCCTACCAGCCAGTCATTGCTGCCATGCATATAGTATTCGGCAACCTCACCCGCCATATCTGAAAAAGCTTCGTTAATACCACCCGACTGATTTGAATACTGCAGGTTAGAATTTTGCTCGGTTACCCCATGGCTGACTTCATGAGCAGAAACATCGAGACTGACCAGGGGATAAAATTTCGTATAGCCATCACCAAATAACATGGCGCTGCCATTCCAATAAGCATTATCTGTATTACGGCCGTAATGCACTTTCATTTGCAGCTGGAAGCTTAAAGGTGCCGTGTTAAACCAATCCTGGTACATCTCAAAAATCAAGTTACCAAAATAATGGGCATCATTAGCGGGAGCATAACCACCATTTACTTCTTGATAGGTATTTTCCGGGCAGGTAAAAGAATGTGTGCGTCCAAACCAATAACGGTTTTTCATATTGATGGTTTTGACATAGGCATTCTCCATGGTGCAAGTGCCGGAAGATTCACTGACATCCAGGGCGCCAAAATCAGTCCCGTAATAATATTTGCCGGTTTTTTCATTGCCACCAGGACCCGTTGCAGCAAAGGAAAATGACATTTGGGGATGAGCTTTTTCTGCTTTAACTTGGTTTAACCCTTCCCATACTTCTATGATTTCACCGCTATTAGCATCAATAAATGCCATAGGGCGAGTAGGAACACCATCATCGACGGAGAAATAAGACACTTTGTACACTAAGCGCGGCGTTTCTTTTTCTATTTTGATCATTAAATCGGCTGACGTGTTTTCTAAATCAAGCGTACTGTGCCCATTGGTTTTAACCAGCAGAGAGATCACTTGTTGTCGGCTGATGGCAGCTTTGGTTGATTTAATATCTTTAACCAGGTCACGGATAACGGCGCCTGAAACCTCAATTAACTCACCATCTGCTCCCTCAGTTGCGACCAGGCTGTGTCCATATACGGGCACATCTTTATAAAACTGCTGATAACGCTTTTTAATTTTACCGTCTTTCGTTTTTATCGACTTTCTACTTTGAAAACTGTCTTCATGCGACATATTCAGGGCTTCGCCAAGCGCTTCTCCCTGAACCTTATATGCTTGGAGGTTTTCTTTGACTGCGGCATGGGCTGGCAACAGAGCCAAGGTGGTCACAGCTCCAAATACTACCGGCTTAATAAATTTATTCTTCATTATCTTATTCCTTGATAGTTGAGGTTTATCAGCCGCTCCATTTTATAAGTCCAAGATTACCCTATAAAATAAAGACAATAATGGAGCGATTCCTTGCCCCAATAAGCGTGGTTGAAATATTTGGATTCTGTCGGTGATTTCACGACAAAGATTAGAAAAAAAGCGCCATTTATCAACAGAGGTAACAACAAGCATAAGAGCATGAAATTTCAAATAAAAGTCATGTATAGCTTATATTTCAATACTGAGCTTATTAATATGAAAAAGCCGGCTAACATCAGTTAACCGGCTTTATTATCACTTGCTATTAAGTCACTAATAACTCCAGTTCAAAGTAACACCGGAAGATGCCCGGTAACCGCGTATCCCGATATGCATAGTACTGCCCCCCGGACTTGCTTCGCTACAGGTTTCATTATTGCCATTAGCGTACGGACGACAGTCATAGCTACTGGTTGTCGGCGCCGCCCCTTTCCTCAAATAGAGATCGGCATCCCCGCTGCCACCGGAAATAGTGGCAGTGAAGGTACCCGCCCCTGCCGGCACATCGACGGATAAGTAATACCACTCTCCCTGGGCAACACTTATATTATCCACCGTATCACTATTTCCCGGAGGAGGTGTGCCCCCAGCAGTATGGTCACCCACTATAGATGCATTGCTATAAGCACTGTAACCCCGCATCATGACATAATAAGTACCGGCTTGTGCACTTTGGAAATCACAGGTTTCAGTATTACCGCCTATATATGGACGACAATCATAACTGCCTGTTGTAGGAGCAGAGCCAAACTTGACATAGAGATCACCGTCACCGCTACCGCCACTGGTATTAAAAGTTACCGTGTTAACATCCGTCGGAGTTTCATAAGTAAAGTGCGTTTCAGAACCTTGCGCCCCGGAAATGGTCTGGGCAACACCTTTTTCCAGTACGCCCGGAGGTGGCGGCGGTGTACCACCGCAAACCACCCCGACAGCATCAAATGCCGCGGTAACATCAGCCTTATCGTGGCCTAAGTCTTCAGCCGCAGATTCAACCCCACAGGCACCTTCATCAAAAGTGCTGTTAGCGCCCCAATAAACCTGGTTGGCCTTTGCCATTACCTGAAAAGCTTTTTTGGTATCCCAACCGGCCGTGGTGGCTAGCAGATGAAAAGCCTTGTTATAAACACCCGAGCTGTAGTGAACATTGAGTCCGTTGTAATAGTTATTGGCGTGATCGATAGAACTGCCATCCTGGGTAGGGTCATTCATATAGCGTAATGCACCGTTACCTTTATAAATATCGCCACCGACAAGCCAGTCGTTAGTGCCCTTCATAAAGAATTCGGCCGCTTCACCCGACATATCAGAGAAGGCCTCATTCATACCACCCGACATATTGCTATAAATCAAACCTGAATTTTGCTCGGTGAATCCGTGGCTGACTTCATGGGCTGAAACATCAAGACTGACTAATGGGTAGAAAGTATTTTGACCATCACCAAAGGTCATGGCCGAACCATCCCAGAAAGCATTTTCATAATTATTGCTATAATGCACCCGCATAGTGAGCTGGAAGGTTAATGGCGCCGAGCCAACATAGTCACTGAACATATCAAATACGACACCGCCAAAATAATGGGCATCATTTAACGGTGAATAGGCGCTGTTAATTTCTTTATGAGTATTTCTCGGGCAAGTATAAGAATAAGCAGTACTGCCGGAAGTACCGTGATTTAAGTTAACGGTTTTAACGTTGGCATTATTCATGGTACAGGTATTGCCGCTCTGGGTTACATCCATAAAACCAAAGTCGGTACCATACTCGTACTGACCGGTTTTGGCATTTCCGCCAGGGCCGGTGCCTGTTAAAGCATGTTGCAAGTTCTCATAACGATAAACTGTTGCTCCCGTTTGGGCATCGATAAAGTATACCGGGCGCGAAGGCTCACTACCCTTTACTCCTGGAATAACATAAGAAATACGATGTACCAGCAACGGCTGATCTTTTTTCATGTAAACGAAGAGTTGGTTTTCCTCATTATAAACACTGGCTTGGGAGGCATGGTCTTTTTTCAGGGCAACTCTTAAAGCATTATTGGCTGAAAAACCCGGTAGTACCGAGATGTCATGATCTTCGAGATTGATAAACTGACCTTTGACATCAGTCAGTAATCCCATAGGCGTTTTGGTAGCAGCCAGGCTGTAGCCAAAAATAGGAACCCCTTTGTATGCCTGTTGAAAGCGTACCTTGGTCAGGTTATTACTTAGATGAAAGGTTTTACTGCTTTTGATTTGATGAATGTCGGCCAAATCCAATACTTGATTGATATCTTCACCGCTGTTGCCCTTACCCATGGTGGAAGCATCTTGAATTTGAGCCGCGTGGGCCGACATGGTTAACACACAAACTACTGCTGCGGTAACTTTCGTTACTTTGTTAATTTTCATATTCATGTCCATATTGTTTATTTGATTTTTATATTTAGTTACTCAGAACTAAATTTGTCCTTGTCCCAGAACACAACAAAAGACTGAAACACCTGGCAGCAACACACCATTGACACAAAATTGATGCTTGCTGCACCTCGGTGACAAATAACCTTAGTTTAGGAAATAAGGCGTCACAAATTCCTCCCGGCAACTGATACCAAGAAGAGACGATGCATAAGGGTTAAGAAAGATCCAGTAACATGCTGGTATCAGAGAGTCGATTAGCTGGAAACAGGAGAGAAAAAGACAGCACAAAAACCATGATTTTTCTTGAGAGAATCAAAGAATTAAAAGCAAAGATATCCAGAAATAAAACTGCTGTGCCTGTTTTTAGCACAGCAGCTTTGCTTCTTCGCCTTAGTGCTAGTCTTCTGTTTCCCGGTTAATACCAAGTGAAACTTCAACCTGTTTAGGTGTGATCATCAGCCCTCCCTGATTTACCTCAATGCTGATCTTCTGCCCGATAGGGAAACCGGCCAATTTAAGCCACTTTCCCCTGAGCACAATGCAAGGTTCAAGTTTGACCGGCACATAATTAATACCGATACCACGGGTTTTCGCTGACGCCCCGCAGAGGGTTTCCTGTACGGTAAGTTGCCGATAAATGGGATATTTAACTTTTGCCGAGCTTAGCTCTGACGTATGATGATATTCAGCCATGACGTACTCCACTGTAGTTCGTTGTGGTTAGCAATCTCTGGGTGTGGACGCACTCAGAGGTTGCGACTTTGGTTGCTGCCATAGGCAGCAGTTAATTGGTAAGACACATTGAAATTAGCACTCTCCTTTTTGAATTGGATAGCACTATTAAGCAAAGACTAATTCACTGAATAAATCAGGCCGGGATTATATTTAATCTTATGATTATTTATACGCTACTGTACGGGTTACTGTACAAAAAATTTAAGGGTTTGCTATGTTCATGGAAAACAAATATTTTCTTATGAATTTTTAAGCAATAGAAAAGCAAAAAACCCGCAGCGTCAGCTGCGGGTTTCTCTAAATAGAAGTCTAGCAATGTCCTACTCTCACATGGGAACTCCCACACTACCATCGGCGCTACTGCGTTTCACTTCTGAGTTCGGCATGGGATCAGGTGGTACCACAGTGCTATTGTCGCTAGACAAAAACAGTCAATCTTGGAAAACGATATATATCTACTTATTCAATCTATGTGTACGTGACTTTTGTTTTTAATGTCAGTCTTCATACAATCTTAAAACCACTTGGGTGTTGTATGGTTAAGCCTCACGGGTCATTAGTACAAGTTAGCTCAATGCCTCGCAGCACTTCCACACCTTGCCTATCAACGTTGTAGTCTCCAACGGCCCTTCAGGGGACTTAAAGTCCCAGTGAGAACTCATCTTAAAGCCTGCTTCCCGCTTAGATGCTTTCAGCGGTTATCAGTTCCGAACGTAGCTACCGGGCAATGCCATTGGCATGACAACCCGAACACCAGAGGTTCGTCCACTCCGGTCCTCTCGTACTAGGAGCAGCCCTCTTCAATTCTCAAACGCCCACGGCAGATAGGGACCGAACTGTCTCACGACGTTCTAAACCCAGCTCGCGTACCACTTTAAATGGCGAACAGCCATACCCTTGGGACCGACTTCAGCCCCAGGATGTGATGAGCCGACATCGAGGTGCCAAACACCGCCGTCGATATGAACTCTTGGGCGGTATCAGCCTGTTATCCCCGGAGTACCTTTTATCCGTTGAGCGATGGCCCTTCCATACAGAACCACCGGATCACTATGACCTACTTTCGTACCTGCTCGACGTGTCTGTCTCGCAGTTAAGCTGGCTTATGCCATTGCACTAACCGTATGATGTCCGACCATACTTAGCCAACCTTCGTGCTCCTCCGTTACTCTTTGGGAGGAGACCGCCCCAGTCAAACTACCCACCAGACAGTGTCCCCAAGCCCGATTAGGGCCCCAGGTTAGAACATCACGCATACAAGGGTGGTATTTCAAGGTTGGCTCCACCAACACTGGCGTGCTGGGTTCAAAGCCTCCCACCTATCCTACACATGTAGGAGCAATGTTCACTGTCAAGCTATAGTAAAGGTTCACGGGGTCTTTCCGTCTAGCCGCGGGTATACGGCATCTTAACCGCAATTTCAATTTCACTGAGTCTCGGGTGGAGACAGTGTGGCCATGATTACGCCATTCGTGCAGGTCGGAACTTACCCGACAAGGAATTTCGCTACCTTAGGACCGTTATAGTTACGGCCGCCGTTTACCGGGGCTTCGATCATGAGCTTCGCAGAGCTAACCCAATCAATTAACCTTCCGGCACCGGGCAGGCGTCACACCGTATACGTCATCTTTCGATTTTGCACAGTGCTGTGTTTTTAATAAACAGTTCCAGCCACCTGGTTACTTCGACCGACTTCAGCTTAGGGAGCAAGTCCCATCACCATAGTCGGCGTACCTTCTCCCGAAGTTACGGTACTATTTTGCCTAGTTCCTTCACCCGAGTTCTCTCAAGCGCCTTAGTATTCTCTACCTAACCACCTGTGTCGGTTTGGGGTACGGTTCCTTATAATCTGATGCTTAGAAGCTTTTCCTGGAAGTATGGCATCAATGACTTCAGCTCCGTAGAGCCTCGTCTCGTATCTCAGTCTTAGAATCCCGGATTTGCCTAAGATTCCAACCTACATACTTTCACATGGACAACCAACGCCATGCTCACCTAGCCTGCTCCGTCCCTCCTTCGCAATTATAAGAAGTACAGAAATATTAATCTGTTTCCCATCGACTACGCGTTTCCGCCTCGCCTTAGGGGCCGACTTACCCTGCCCTGATTAACATGGGACAGGAAACCTTGGTCTTTCGGCGTGGGGGTTTTTCACCCCCATTATCGTTACTCATGTCAGCATTCGCACTTCTGATACCTCCAGCATGCCTTACAACACACCTTCAACGGCTTACAGAACGCTCCCCTACCACTCAAACAAAGTTTGAATCCGCAGCTTCGGTGACTAGTTTAGCCCCGTTACATCTTCCGCGCAGACCGACTCGACTAGTGAGCTATTACGCTTTCTTTAAAGGATGGCTGCTTCTAAGCCAACCTCCTAGCTGTCTATGCCTTTCCACATCGTTTCCCACTTAACTAGTACTTTGGGACCTTAGCTGGCGGTCTGGGTTGTTTCCCTCTCCACAACGGACGTTAGCACCCATAGTGTGTCTCCCGGATAGTACTCACTGGTATTCGGAGTTTGCAAAGGGTTGGTAAGTCGGGATGACCCCCTAGCCTTAACAGTGCTCTACCCCCAGTGGTATTCGTCCGAGGCTCTACCTAAATAGATTTCGGGGAGAACCAGCTATCTCCCGGCTTGATTAGCCTTTCACTCCGACCCACAAGTCATCACCGCATTTTTCAACATACGTGTGTTCGGTCCTCCAGTTGATGTTACTCAACCTTCAACCTGCCCATGGGTAGATCGCCGGGTTTCGGGTCTATACCCTGCAACTGAACGCGCAGTTAACACTCGCTTTCGCTACGGCTCCCCTAATCGGTTAACCTTGCTACAGAATATAAGTCGCTGACCCATTATACAAAAGGTACGCAGGCACCGGACTAAATCCGGCTTCCACTGCTTGTACGTATGCGGTTTCAGGTTCTATTTCACTCCCCTCACAGGGGTTCTTTTCGCCTTTCCCTCACGGTACTGGTTCACTATCGGTCAGTTAGGAGTATTTAGCCTTGGAGGATGGTCCCCCCATATTCAGTCAACATTTCACGTGTGCCGACCTACTCGATTTCATGATAAGTTTATTTTCGTGTACGGGGCTATCACCCTGTATCGCCAAGCTTTCCAGCTTGTTCCACTAATGTACAAATCACTTAAGGGCTAATTCCCGTTCGCTCGCCGCTACTAAGGAAATCTCGGTTGATTTCTTTTCCTCGGGGTACTTAGATGTTTCAGTTCTCCCGGTTCGCCTCCTAAAGCTATGAATTCACTTTAGGATACCCGCCTGATGACGGGTGGGTTTCCCCATTCGGACATCGAAGGCTGTAACGGTTTTTATCACCTTACCTTCGCTTTTCGCAGATTAACACGTCCTTCATCGCCTCTAACTGCCAAGGCATCCACCACATACGCTTAGTCACTTAACCATACAACCCCAAGTAGTTTCCTATTTGATTGTTCGGTGACTAAACCGAACTAAGTTGTAAAGTCTGACATTTTCACGCACTCATAGAGTGTCTTGAATAAGAGTTGATACTTCTCTAATAAAGAGTCGTATCGTGATACATGATAAGGAAGATCATGTATCAGGTTCGATATTTACGATATTTGTGTACGGCGCGCGACACGCTTTCCACTCATAAATACCGGGTATATATATCAGCTTTCCAGATTGTTAAAGAACACATCTAATCTCATTCGACTAGAAGTTGGTTATCATACCATTTGTGTGAACACTCAACGAGAAGTTGTTTTACTTCAAGATAAGGAGGTGATCCAACCCCAGGTTCCCCTAGGGTTACCTTGTTACGACTTCACCCCAGTCATAAATCACAAAGTGGTGACCGTCCTCCCGAAGGTTAAACTAGCCACTTCTTTTGCAACCTACTCCCATGGTGTGACGGGCGGTGTGTACAAGGCCCGGGAACGTATTCACCGTGGCATTCTGATCCACGATTACTAGCGATTCCGACTTCATGGAGTCGAGTTGCAGACTCCAATCCGGACTACGACAAGCTTTGTGGGATTCGCTCCACCTCGCGGTATTGCTGCCCTCTGTACTTGCCATTGTAGCACGTGTGTAGCCCATCCCGTAAGGGCCATGATGACTTGACGTCGTCCCCACCTTCCTCCGGTTTATCACCGGCAGTCTCCTTAAAGTTCCCGCCCGAAGCACTGGCAAATAAGGATAGGGGTTGCGCTCGTTGCGGGACTTAACCCAACATTTCACAACACGAGCTGACGACAGCCATGCAGCACCTGTCACAGAGTTCCCGAAGGCACTAAACCATCTCTGGTAAATTCTCTGGATGTCAAGGGATGGTAAGGTTCTTCGCGTTGCATCGAATTAAACCACATGCTCCACCGCTTGTGCGGGCCCCCGTCAATTCATTTGAGTTTTAACCTTGCGGCCGTACTCCCCAGGCGGTCAACTTATCGCGTTAGCTGCGCCACCCACATCTCAAGGATACAGACGGCTAGTTGACATCGTTTACGGCGTGGACTACCAGGGTATCTAATCCTGTTTGCTCCCCACGCTTTCGTGCCTCAGCGTCAGTTTTTGTCCAGGTGGCCGCCTTCGCCACTGATGTTCCTTCCAATCTCTACGCATTTCACCGCTACACTGGAAATTCCACCACCCTCTACAAAACTCTAGCCTGCCAGTTCAAAATGCAGTTCCCAGGTTGAGCCCGGGGCTTTCACATCTTGCTTAACAAACCGCCTACGCACGCTTTACGCCCAGTAATTCCGATTAACGCTCGCACCCTCCGTATTACCGCGGCTGCTGGCACGGAGTTAGCCGGTGCTTCTTCTGTTGCTAACGTCACAGGATGCAGTTATTAACTACATCCCTTTCCTCACAACTGAAAGTGCTTTACAACCCGAAGGCCTTCTTCACACACGCGGCATGGCTGCATCAGGCTTTCGCCCATTGTGCAATATTCCCCACTGCTGCCTCCCGTAGGAGTCTGGGCCGTGTCTCAGTCCCAGTGTGGCTGATCATCCTCTCAAACCAGCTAGAGATCGTCGCCTTGGTAAGCCATTACCTTACCAACTAGCTAATCTCACTTGGGCTAATCAAATGGCACGAGGCCCGAAGGTCCCCCGCTTTGGTCCGTAGACATTATGCGGTATTAGCAGTCGTTTCCAACTGTTGTCCCCCACCATAAGGCATATTCCCAAGCATTACTCACCCGTCCGCCGCTCGACGCCGAAGTACAAGTACTCCTCGTTTCCGCTCGACTTGCATGTGTTAAGCCTGCCGCCAGCGTTCAATCTGAGCCATGATCAAACTCTTCAATTAAAAATCGTTTGTGGTCCGAAGACCGACTCAATGAATTCTGTCAAATAAATATTACTTACTAAAAAGTAAGTCGTACTTGTGTGTCATTCATCATTAAGTTTATTTTTGCTCTTGCTTCGAAAAGCGAAGAACTATGTAAAATCAACATTAACGTGAGTGCCCACACAAATTGCATGATAACTAATTTTTAAAGAACCACTCTTTAAAAGAGTGAGATATAAATCGCATTCGTTTACACCTTGAGTTGCTTAAGACCTTGTCTCAAGCGAGATGCGCATGATACGCTTCTCAGTTTTGATGTCAACCTCTTTTTTCAAAGTTTTGTTGGCTGTTTAAGTCATGTTTGCATCACTTAAACTTATCAAAACACTTCGTTGGGCTGCCCCGTGGAAGTGGATGCGCATTTTAGACATTTTCTTGAAGAGGTCAACACCTTTTTGAAATTAATTTCATATTCTTTGATTTTTGTACAAGCCTCGACCTTATTGGTGATTAAACCAGCGAATACCGGCCAGAATACTATTTTTTATTTCTGTGGAGCATTGCTATTTTATTCATTTAATAACGTTTCACATGAAACATTTCACTTAATAATGTCAGTTAAGCATGCTTTAATTTGCTAAAGTTAAGAAAAATTCATGGCAATAGACGATTATGACTCAATATAAATTACGTTCTTACCAGGGGATCAGCCCAAAAGTTGGCGAAAAGGTATATATAGATCAGTCGGCGGTACTGGTCGGTGATATTACGATAGGTGATGAAGTGAGCATCTGGCCTTTAGTTGCGGCAAGGGGTGATGTTAATAAGATAACCCTGGGTGCCCGTACCAATGTCCAGGATGGTACCGTATTACATGTTACCCGGAAAAGTGAACGTAACCCTGACGGTTTTCCTTTGGCTATTGGTGAGGATGTGACTATAGGGCATAAATGTATGTTGCACGGCTGTACCTTAGGTAATCGTATTCTGGTAGGTATGGGGGCGATCATTATGGACGGCGCGGTAGTCCAGGATGACGTTTTTATCGGTGCCGGTACTTTGGTGCCGCCCAATAAGGTATTAGAGAGTGGTTACCTTTATGTCGGGAACCCGATGAAAAAGAGCAGACCGCTTAGTGACAATGAAGTCAGCTTTTTAAAGCAATCTGCCACTAATTACCTGCAATTAAAAGATGATTATCTTGCGGATATGGCAGACTAATGCCCTCTCCTTAACAAAAGTCTGAGAAACCCCTTAAATTAAAGTTTTAAGTGGATTTCATTATTGAGATCTGGCTCATGTTGTTCCAGCCAGATCTCTACCGCCTCTTCCCAGTCAAACCTGACACAGTCCGTAATCACCAGGTTTTTATCCGGATAGCTTTGTTTAATAAAGACAGTAACCTTTTGTCCGGCCATTAACCCGGTGAAGCTCCAGGCATTGTGCGCCTCATTAAAATGGATATCATCATTAAATAAAATTGCTTGGTTCAAGTGTCGTTCCCGCTGCTGTACATTAGTTGTATGTAAATAATGAAATAAAGGTTAAGTTAAATCTGCTCTTAACTGCTGTAATACCTCATCTGTTGACGGCATCACCCCACGCCAGATATTGAAACTTTCTGCCGCCTGCGCCACCAGCATACCTAAGCCGTCTATCACTTTATTTGCGCCCGCCTCTTTCGCCCACAGCAAAAAAGGCGTTAGTTGTTTCGCATAAACCATGTCGTAACAGACCTCAGCGCCGGCAATCACCTTTTCGGGGATAGCAGGTAAATGACCGTCCAAGCTGGCAGAAGTGGCATTGATAATAACGTCAAAATCATAATTATTGGTTTGCTCAAAGGTACAACAAGTTAACCTGCCATCCGATACCAGCTGACAGATCTGCTCGGCTTTGCTCAAGGTTCTGTTGGCAATCATCAATTGCTGCGGTTGTTGCTCCAATAAAGGTAACACGACTCCTTTGGCAGCTCCGCCTGCCCCTATTAACAGGATACGGCTATTTTTTAAGGGAACTTTATTGGCGAGTAAATCTTTTACCAGGCCAATGCCATCGGTATTATCTCCCAGGATTTGACCGTCACGAAAACTCAGGGTATTAACGGCTCCTGCCAACGAGGCCCGCTTGGAAACCTGATCACATAAGGCAAGCGCCTGCTCTTTAAAAGGTACTGTGACATTGCCCCCTTTACCGCCTGCCCGGGCAAAGGCTTTAATGTCTTGTTCAAAGGCGTCTAACTCAATCAGCTGAGTCTGGTACGTTAATTCCTGAGCCGTTTCTTTGGCAAAAGCCTGATGTATATAAGGTGAGCGGGAATGTTTAATGGGATTGCCGAATACGCGATATTGGTCCATGAGAGATTATTTATGATAAAAGTTTTTTTCTAGCCTACCCCAAGACTTCAGTTTTTAAAATAAAAAAGCAGCAACTTATGTTACTGCTTTTAACTACTTCTTTATTTACTCTTTGTGCAGAAGAGATAAATATTTAGAATTTGTAACCTATCATCAGAGAGTAAACCATAGGATCTACGTCGACATCCGCCGAACCTTTAACGGTATCATTGTATTTGAAGCTAGCATCGGTATTGATATCAATATAACGGGCAGATGCGTTGATAGACCATTTGTCATTGATATGATAATCCGCACCAATTTGTACCGAATAACCGATAGAAGCATCCAGATCCAGATCACTGAACCCTAAGCTTTTCGGTGCATCTTCAAAACCTTCATCAAAGAAAATGGTGTAGTTAAGACCAAGACCTACATAAGGCTTTAATTTTGAAGAAGTATCGAAATAGTATAATGCGCTTAACGTTGGCGGTAACTGAGTCACTTCGGCTAAATGCACACCATCTACACCCAGAACCGCATCTGGATCATGTACGGTAATGTCATGCTTAAAAGGCGTGGCGGCAAGTAACTCAACAGCCCAGTTGCTGTCAAAGAAATAAACAAAGTTAAGACCCAGTTGCGTGTTGTCATCAACACTTAATGACATGCCTGAATCTGCGCCGTTTAAATCAATACCGGTTTTATCGCTATCCGGGTTAACCATAGTCGCACCACCGCGGATCAGGATGTCGCCAGCCTGATTTGCTGATGCAAATGAAGAAACGGTTAAGGCAGAAAGTACTGTTAGCGCTAAGAGAGATTTTTTCATAACTAATTTCCATTTTTTTAGTGCGGATATTTAATGAGGCGATTCTAATCCCGCTTTTGCAAACAAAACTTGACCTACCGCAAGAAATGACAATAAAACCCTTGGAAGTTTAGGGGAATATAATCTAAAACAAGTTTTTCAGGATAATCGCCTTATTTCTCCCGGCTGTGGCAGAAAATCCTATAATAGAGGTGGAGAAAAACAGTAATGGTTATTTAAGTGAACAGCATTTGTGATCCGGCCAGATTTTTCATGAGATCTAAGCGCTATGGGAACAAAGTCTGAATATGTTCAAGGACGGAATAAGCAACTAGCTAACTGGCACAGTCAATTTATCCTGGTTAATTTTGTTATTGCCTTACTGATAAGCTTAAGATACCTGGCACCACAGCCCTTACCCGACAATTTTGCCGCCGGCATTTTCTTAAGCTGTTATTTTATCGCTCACCTGGGCCTGCTCACCTTAATGCTTTTAGCGGTTATCCGCTTGATAAGTAGCTTTATCCGGCGAGCAGCAATCATCAGAATTTTCAGCATCGCCTTAATTGGCTTGTCCCTGGCTTTATTGCTCACCGACACCTTTGTTTACCAGCAATACCGCTTTCATTTGAATGCCATGATACTGGAGCTGATACTTGAGGGGGGAAATGAAATTCTAAGCTTTTCCTGGCAATTGTGGTTACAAATCTCCTTGATGGTCATTGCCTTTTTCCTGGTACAAGGAGTAATAAGCGAATGTTTATGGCGCAGGTTTCCCCATATGCGCATCAGACTAAAAGCCGTAGTGCTCACCTGGTGTATACTTTCGCTATTTGCGCAAGGTCTCAACATCTGGGCCGATGCCACTTTCAGAAAAGATATTACCCGCCAGGCCTTTTATCTGCCCTTATCCTATCCCCTGACGGCAAAATCCCTAATCGCTAAGCTGGGTTTGCTGGATCTGGCCGCCTATAAACAACAGGCATTACTGGCGCCCACGGAAACCAGCTCAAGTTTGCACTACCCCTTATCTGCCATGACATGCAGCAACAAAGATCCCCTGAAAAATATTCTTATATTGGTTGTCGACTCCTGGCGCAGCGATATGATGAACACTGAGGTCACCCCAGCCATCACGCAACTGGCAAAACAGGGCAGCATATTCACCCAGCATTACAGCGGCAGTAATAATACCCGCCACGGTTTGTTCAGCCTGTTTTACGGCTTACCAGGCCATTACTGGCAGCCGGTATTAAACCAGCAAAGAAGCCCGGTACTGATAGACATATTACAGCAGCAGACATACCAGATAGGGGTCTTCAGCAGCGCCAAATTAACCAGTCCGGAGTTTGATCAAACTATCTTTAGCGCCGTCAACCCGCTGCGCAGCCACTCTGAAGGAAGAACGCCTGCCGAGCGGGATTTGGATATCACCCGGGACTTTGGCAACTGGTACCAAAATAAAAACCAGGAGCAACCTTATTTTGCCTTTTTGTTTTATGATGCCCCCCACGGCCTTTCGGTTCCCAAGGGCGCCTCCAAGGTTTTTCAACCGTCACTGGATTATGCCAATTATATGGCGCTGGATGAGGGTTATGATCCCCGCTCTTTGTTTAACCTCTACAAAAATGCAATTTACTATATGGACCAGCTAGTGGCGCAGGTATTAAAGCTGATCGAAAATGACTTAGCCAATACCATTATTATTATCACAGGAGATCACGGCAAAGAATTTAATGACAGCGGTAAAGGTTATTGGGGCCATAACAGCAACTATTCTGACTACCAAACCCGGGTGCCGCTGGTGATTTACTGGCCAGGCAACAAGCATAATTTTTTCAACGGAGAAACCAGCCATTATGATATCGCTCCCACCCTGTTATCCGGAGCCCTGGGTTGTAAAAATGCCACGGAGGATTATTCCATTGGCCAGTCGCTGTTCAATAAAAACAGCCATAGCCACATTATTTTCGGAAGAGACGGCAATTATGCGATAAAAATCGGCGAGCAACTTAATGAGATTGACAGGTTCGGCAACTTTGCCATTTATAACAACCAATATCAGGAATTGCCGGAGGCGAAATTAAATATCAGTCAGGCGCTGGTGGCCCTGGAAGAGTTAAGGCGCTTTTATCAAAAATAACCGCGCCTTGTTTGAGCTTTTGCTGTTAGAGCCCAAGCCAGTTTTGCGGCTTCAAATAAGTATTATAAAGCTCGGCTTCGGCTGAGCCTTCTTCTGGCTGATAGTTATATTGCCAACGGACAAGCGGCGGCAATGACATCAAAATAGATTCGGTACGGCCACCGGTTTGCAGGCCAAACAAGGTACCGCGATCATAAACCAGGTTGAATTCCACATAACGGCCACGGCGATACAGCTGAAACTGCCGCTCTTGTTCACCGTAAGGGGTATCTTTACGTTTATCGACGATAGGTACATAGGCCGGGATAAAGTTATCTCCCACCGCCTGCATATAGGCAAAACTTTTGTCAAAGCCCCATTCATTGAGGTCATCAAAGAAGAGCCCGCCAACACCGCGGGTTTCATCCCTGTGTTTTAAATAAAAATATTCATCGCACCAGGCTTTATATTTAGCATAAACGTCTTCGCCGTAAGGCTGGCTTAACTGCTGTGCCATCTGGTGCCAGTGAATAACATCTTCTTTAAACGGATAATAGGGGGTTAGATCAAAACCGCCACCAAACCACCATACCGGATCTGCGCCTTCTTTTTCCGCAATAAAGAAACGGACATTGGCATGTGTGGTCGGGATATAAGGATTTTTCGGGTGGATCACCAAAGAAACACCACAGGCCTGAAATGACCGGCCCTGTAATTCAGGACGGTGTGCCGTGGCCGAAGCCGGCATTCTTTCCCCGGATACATGGGAAAAGTTCACGCCCGCCTGTTCAAATACTGCGCCGTCGGTTAATACCCGGCTGCGACCGCCACCGCCTTCTTCACGCTGCCAGCTGTCTTCCATAAAACTTGCTTTGCCGTCGGCCTGGGCAAGACTTTGACAAATGCTGTCCTGCAAACTTTTCAGGTATTGGATCACCTGATTGATATCCGGGATATTATTCTTGGTTGTCATGGTCGCAATATTTCTCCGCTGAGCGCATTGATAATGGTGGACGGGTTGGAAAAACCTAAGGTTTTGCCTTCGAGAATAAAATCGACTTTATCCTGAAACTGCGCCACCACCTGCTGGTAGTCGCAAAGGCTAGGTTGCCCGGTAAGGTTGGCGCTGGTAGAAATGATAGGTTTTCCGGTTTGCCGGCACAAATCAATCACGTCGGGATGCTCAGTCACCCGCACCGCGATGCTGTCAAAACTGCCTTTTACCCAGGAAGAAACGGTACTTTTTGCCGGCATGATCTGAGTAATGGCGCCCGGCCAGCGGGATAGGATTTCTGCCTTTTGCTGTGCAGAAATGGTCGATTCATCAAGATAAGGCTGTAACTGCGCGTAATCGCCGGCCAGTAAAATCAAACCTTTCTCTTTTGGCCTTTGCTTGATGGCCAGTAATTTTTGAATGGCTGCGTCGTTATCCGGATCGCAGCCTAGTCCAAAGACGGCTTCCGTCGGGTAGGCAATCACGCCCCCCTGACGGTAAGCCGTTAAAGCCGATGAAAAAGACATTCGGCTTAAGCTAAGGTTTTCTGCATAGCTTCGTCTTTTGCCAATAAAGCTTCGGCATTGGCAGCACGCTCGGCTTTCACTTTATCAGCAATATCCTGGTTTTCTACACCCAGAATTTGCGCTGCCAGGTAACCGGCATTTTTCGCACCGGCTTTACCGATAGCAACAGTCGCTACAGGGATACCGCCAGGCATCATCACGGTAGACAATAAGGCATCGTGGCCTTGCAGAGGACCGTTATCAACAGGTACGCCGATCACAGGACGCGTGGTCATACCGGCAACAGCACCGGCAAGGTGAGCGGCCAAACCGGCAGCACAGATAAATACCTTACAGCCACGCTCTTCAGCGTCTTTCACATAAGCCTTTGCCGCATCAGGTGTTCTGTGGGCAGAACGTACCTTTACTTCATAGGAAATATCGAACTTCTTAAGGATATCAATAGTTGCTTGCATTACCGGTAAATCAGAATCAGAACCCATTAAAATGGCGACAAAGGTTGTGGACATTACTTTTTCTCTACTTTAGTTAAAAAAATGAATGAGGGGGTATTATAAAGCCTTCCGCTTGTACGTGCATTTCTTTTCTGGACATATTATGACTTCTCCGCTGGCCATCTTCCTTTTTACCAGCACAGGCCACTGGCATAAAGGGCATGTTTCCGCCACCGGGGGATAATTAAGCACGTATTTACACTTGGGATATTGATCACAGGAATAAAAGGTTTTACCGTAACGGTTGGTTTTTTCCATCAACTCGCCACTGCTGCATTTGGGACAGGCAATATTGACATCATCCTGCTGATGGGTTTCTTCAATATGCTGGCACTCGGGAAAGTTGGTACAACCGATAAACATGCCGTAACGTCCCTGCTTTACCGCCAGTAAATGACCGCATTCCGGGCAGCTGCTGCCGGCGAGCACTTTATCTTCAATGCGTTCATGTTCAACCACGGGACGGGTATATTGGCAGCCGGGGTAAGCGCTACAGCCAAGGAAAGGACCTTTTTTGCTGTTTTTGATCAAGAGTTTTTCACCACACTCGGGACACAGCTCATGCTCTTTTTCCAGGGCGTGTTCGTGTAGCGTAAATAAACTTTTATCTGAATTTGACATAATACCCAACCGGTCCTTTCGTTGCTGACAGGGTCACAGCCGGTATTATGTCATATTTTATTCTTGTTAGTAATCTTAGCTAAAGCTCAGCTTTTACTTAGCTATTTCTTACTTAGCTATTTCTTTAGCTCTTTTTTTAAGTAAAGGCCAAGTTAATGTAACGGGCCTTCCTGTTCGTCAAAAATTAAATCTTCCATTTGCGAGTAGGCGCTTTCCTGTCCGGGCACGTTAAACAGCACCATAAGTACTACCCATTTTAAATCGTCGATGGAAAAGTATTGGGTATCGAGTTCCATTACCCTGTCGATCACCATTTCCCGGGTGGAGAAGTCCAGCACATTGACCTGTTCCAGGAAGGTTAAAAATCCCCGGCATTCGGTGTCGAGCAATTGCATTTCTTCCGCGGTATAAATACGTACCGACGGACGTGCCACCCGGGTCACATAAGCATAAGACTCACTATCTTGCAATGCTGCTAGTTTTTCTAACCAGGTGAGTGCTTTGTAAATTTCATCCTGATGAAAGCCCGCGCGTGTCAACTCATCGGTCAGTACGTCATGATCAACCATTACCTCGGCTTCACTATGAATATAGTTTTCAAAAAGGTACATTAAGATATCAAACATAACTAGCCCCTATTTAGTCTAAGATAGCCACCTGGCACCGCAGATACCAGACCTCTTAGCTCAAGCATTGTTAACCGGGTCAACACTACATCTGTGGGTAGCTTACACCGGGAAACCACCATATCTACGGGGGTGATTTCAAAGTCCACACTAGCCAACAATGGATCCAGAAACAAGTCCTGCTGAGCAGTTTTTTCATTTTTTTCCGCTTTCTCTTTAGACAGACCCGACACAGCAGACAAATCTAACTCATCCATTATATCGGCACATTCCTCAACTAATTTAGCTCCTTGTTTTATTAACCAGTGACACCCCTTGCTTTGGGGATTATGAATAGTGCCCGGCATGGCAAACACCTCGCGGTTTTGTTCCAGGGCACAACGGGCGGTGATCAAAGAACCGCTTTTCATCGCGGCTTCTACCACCAGTACGCCTAGACTTAACCCGCTGATCAGCCGGTTACGTCTGGGAAAATGCCCGGCTTTGGGTGGTGTGCCGGGTTCAAATTCGCTGACAATACAGCCCTGACTCGCCAGGATATTTTGCGCCAGTTGCTTATGCCTGGCCGGGTATACCTGGTCCAGCCCGGTCGCCACCACGGCAACTGTACCCGACCTTTCCAGTAAGGCGCCCTTGTGTGCGGCGCCATCTATGCCGATGGCCAGACCGCTGGTGATCACCAGGCCATGTTGTGCCAGTGCTTTAGCCATCGCCGTAGCCTCGTCCCGGCCAGCGGCCGTAGCAAAACGGCTGCCGACAATCGCCAGCTGACTTTGCTGTAATAATGTGACATTGCCCTGAATGAATAACACCAGCGGCGGATCCGGCAACTGCATCAGTAATTCGGGGTAATCTTGGCTGTTATAAAAAATAATTTGGCTTTGGCACAGGCTGGAAGCGGCGACAATTGTCTCTACCCTGCTCCAGTCCGGCTGTTGAAACGCATTAACTTGCGCTGCGGTTAAATTGGCATCGGCAAGCCAGGATGAAGAGGTAAAAAGTTCCTGCAGACCATAACGGTCCACCAGCGCGAGTTTTTTACTGATGGCGAGTCTGGGCACTAATTTCAACGCCAGCCAGTAATGCACCTCTTCTTTTACCACTAAGCTTCTCCTTAAGAAAGCTCTGCTTTTCAGGCACAGCTTCCCGAAACTTCCCCTGGTTTTCTCCCCGTAAGAATCAGGGAGCCGTTACCGTATCCTGCAACCTGATAGCTTTGGAGGATTTTAAAATCAGCGCCATGCTGACTTTGTCATAAACCTTAAAGACCATGGCCTGGCCTAAGCTTTCTTCCGGCATCTGGTAATCCGACTCGCCGGCATTGGCCATACGGCTCCACCTGGGGGCATCTTCGGTATAAACAGGGCCGGTTTCCGACTCCACCACGCTCGGACTGGTTCTTTTAATGGTCATAACATCGCCGGGGCGGACACTATTATCTGAACCCCGGTTGATCATCACCACTTCCGATTTGCCAAACTCACGACCGCCGCTGGCAGATTGAATAATGGCGCCGCGAACATCCCCGGCAACCGCCTGCATGGTAAAATACGAAGGCAGTAATTGCCCTTCATTGACCGGCACAACAAAATCTCCGGCATGGATCTCTTGCTGAATGTCGGTGACATAAAGCGTCGACGGGATTTTTTCGCTGATATTGCCTACTCTTAACGCCTGCGCGGTAGCAACCAGATCTACCTGATACCCCAGCATTTCTCCGCTTTGCGGATCAAGCAGGGCTTCGCCTTTTTGATAAATGGCATAAGCCCGGCCAACTTCCATATCGCCTTTAACATAAACCCGAAAGCCGTCGATGCTGGATTTATAAGCTTCATCGCTGCCGAGCACATAAGGCAGCAAGGCCAAATCCTGCTCGGTAAAAAAACTTTCATATCTTAAATAGGGGGCAATGACATCCAGGGAGATGGTGCTGATGGCATTCTGGTCTTTAAGTTTAGTACGCACCTTGGGAGACCACTTCAATTCTGGTTTGCCCTTCACCAGCATAGGCTGCCCCTGTTCATCGTATACTAAACGTAATTTATCGCCGGGATAAATCAGGTGGGGGTTTTTGATTTGCGGGTTCAAGCGCCAGAGCTTAGGCCATAACCAGGGCTGGTTGAGAAAAATAGCAGAAATGTCCCAAAGGGTATCGCCTTTTTTCACTTGATAGGATTTTGGCGCATCCGGCTTTATTTGCAGGACATCGGCCTTAACCACTAACGGCAGAAACAGGCATATTATCAAAAGGAGTCTTTTTATTATCATGCTGCTGAGCCCATTTTTAATAGCAATTACGCTAAACCACTATTATTAATTGAATTAAATGGCTAAAATTAAAACATAACACTCTATATGAATTATCGCTAATTCTTTTACAAAAATTATGACCGTTTTAAATGTATTGCGCTTTCCCGATGAAAGATTAAGAACCAAAGCCGCCGATGTGGTTGAAGTAAATGATGAAATCAGAACTATCGTTGATAACATGATCGAAACCATGTATCAGGAAAATGGTGTCGGCCTGGCCGCCACCCAGGTAAATATTCATCAGCGTATCGTAGTGATCGATGTCTCCGATAAAAGCGACAATCCAATTGTTTTGATCAACCCTGAAATTATCGCCAAAAGCGAGAAAACCTTTATCAATGAAGAAGGCTGCCTGTCGGTGCCCGGCTGTTATGCCAAGGTGACCCGCCATGAAACCGTGACGGTGCAGGCACTTGACCGCAACGGCGAGCAATTTACCCTGGACGGCGATGAGCTGCTCAGCATCTGTATCCAGCACGAACTCGACCATTTGGCCGGGATCCTGTTTGTGGATTATTTATCCCCCCTCAAGCGCCAGCGCATTAAAACCAAGCTTGAAAAAGAAGCCAGATTGCAAAAAGCCCACGCTTAAGCAAACAGCCAACACAGTATTTAGGAAACACCCTTGTCCAAAGCATTAAATATTATCTTTGCCGGAACGCCGGATTTTGCCGCCGAACACTTAAAAGCCCTGATCGCTTCCGAGCATAACGTTGTCGCCGTCTATTGCCCGGTAGACAGACCTGCCGGCAGAGGAAAAAAGTTAACCGCCTGTGCCACCAAAGTGCTGGCGATGGAACACAATATCCCGGTAGAGCAGCCGCTTAATTTCAAAGAAGTGGCAGATAAGCAAAAACTGTCCGAATATCAAGCCGATGTAATGGTAGTAGTGGCTTATGGACTGTTGCTGCCGACCGTGATCCTGGAAACGCCAAGGCTGGGCTGTATCAATGTCCACGGCTCGCTGCTGCCCCAGTGGCGTGGCGCCGCACCGATCCAGCGCTCGCTGGAAGCCGGTGATGCCGAAACCGGGGTAACTATCATGCAAATGGACAAGGGCCTGGATACCGGCGATATGATCTTAAAGGCCAGCTGTGCCATCACAGATACCGACACCAGCGCCAGCCTGTATAACAAACTGGCCGAACTTGGTCCCAAAGCCTTATTGGATACCCTGACCCTGATGGCCGGCGACAGCTACCCCAGGGAAAAACAGGATGATGACCTGGCCACTTATGCCGCCAAACTCGATAAAACCGAAGCCGAGCTTAACTGGCAGCTGAGCGCGACCGAACTGCACCGAAAAATACGCGCCTATATTCCCTGGCCCGTGGCCCAGTTCACATATCATGAAAATGACAAGGCCCATAAAATCCGGATCTGGCAGGCAAGTGTGCTGGAGAAGACCACAGATAAAACACCGGGCACTATCCTTGCCGCCGGCAAAAGCGGTATTGAAGTAGCCACCGCCGACGGCGTACTCAACCTTGAAAGTTTGCAGCTGCCGGGGAAAAAAGCCCTGGGGGTACAGGATATTTTAAATGGCCGCGGCGACTGGTTCAGCCCGGGGAAAAATATCACGGGTGATCAGATCACCGGGCAAAGCAACGGATAACCCCGAGATGAATATCAGAGCACTCGCCGCCAAATGTACCTTTGCGGTTATCGACCAGGGGCGTAGCCTGGCGGATGAATTACCTAAATTACAAGCCAAGGTAGAAGGCAAAGACAAGGGCCTGCTGCAGGAAATCACCTATGGTGTCTTGCGCTACCTGCCGGAACTGGAGTTTGATGTCCGTCAGTTGATGGCCAAACCGCTGACCGGCAAACAAAGGGTTTGCCATTTCCTGATCCTGGTGGGTATTTACCAGATCAAATATACCCGTATTCCGGATCATGCTGCAGTCAGTGAAACCGTTGCCGCCACCGGCCCGTTAAAAAACCGCCATTTAAAGGGACTGATTAACGGCGTATTACGCAATTACCAGCGCCAGCAGGAAAAGTCTGGCGATGATAATAAGGATGCGGAAAAACCGGATAGCGTGCGTTACAACCACCCCGGCTGGCTGCTGAAAAAGATACAGGCTGCCTATCCTGAAAAATGGCAATCAGTGTTACAGGAAAACCAGCAAAAGCCGCCGATGTGGCTCAGGGTAAATAAAAAACACCACGAGGTCGCTGCATACCGGCAGCAGCTTGAAGCAGCAGAAATAGGCCATAACGAACCCGAGGTTCATTCGGGCGCCATTCCCTTAACTTCACCGGTAGATGTCAACCGCCTGCCCGGCTTTGCCGATGGCGATGTTTCCGTTCAGGACGGTGCCGCCCAACAAGCCGCGCGCCTGCTCGATTGTCAGCCGGGGGATAATGTCCTCGATTGCTGTGCCGCTCCCGGCGGTAAAACCTGCCATATCCTGGAGTATACCCCCAACCTGGGCGCAGTAACGGCTATCGATATCGAAGAAAGCCGCCTGGTACGGGTCAGGGAAAACCTGGAACGTTTACAGCTAAAAGCCAAAGTAATTGCCGCCGATGCCGCCGCTCCGGATGCCTGGTGGGACAAGCAATTATTTGATCGCATCCTGCTCGACGCCCCCTGCTCCGGCACCGGGGTGATCCGCCGTCATCCTGATATCAAGTGGCTGAGAAAAGCCAGCGATATTCCGGCGCTGACGGTATTGCAGCAGCAAATATTAAAAAACATATGGTCTTTGCTTAAACCCGGTGGTACTTTGATTTACGCCACTTGCAGTATCTTACCCGAAGAAAACTGCGAGCAGATAAAGCAGTTTCTTGCAGAAAATAACGATGCCGAATTAATCCCGCTGCCTGAAGGCAACGACAGTGCAGAGCCCGGCTGGCAGATATTACCCGGCGACACGGGCATGGACGGCTTTTATTATGCAAAATTAATGAAGAAAGCTTAAACCTATTAATTAAATAAATAATTTAAGCAAATAACAAAGACTTAACGGCGATATGAAAATAATAATTATTGGTGCGGGACAGGTTGGCGGTACCTTAGCCGAAAACTTAGTGGGTGAGCGTAACGAAATCTCCCTGGTAGATATCGACCATGAAAAGTTGCACGAACTGCAGGATAAACTCGATCTGCAGGTCGTGCCCGGCCAGGGCTGTTATCCGGAAGTCCTGAAAAAAGCCGGCGCCGAAGACGCCGATATGATCATCGCGGTGACCAATGACGACGCCACCAACATGATCACTTGCCAGATCGCCTATTCGCTGTTTAATACCCCGACCAAGATCGCCCGTATCCGCTCGAACCAGATCTTAAGGTACCGGGAGCAGCTGTTTCACAACAAGGATGTGCCGATAGATCATATTATCGCCCCTGAGCAGCTGGTGACCCGGGATATTGCCCACCTGATCGATTACCCGGGGGCGTTGCAGGTATTGGAATTTGCCAGCGGTAAAGTCTCCCTGGTGGCGGTAAAAGCCTACTATGGCGGTTTATTGGTGGGCCATGCTTTATCTACCCTGAAAGAGCATATCCCCAATATTGATACCCGGGTAGCGGCTATTTACCGTAACGGCAAACCTATCCGTCCCCTGGGCACTACCGTGATTGAAGCCGATGATGAAGTATTCTTTATTGCCGCCAGCATACATATCCGGGCGGTAATGAATGAACTGCAAAAGCTCGAACCCGCCTATAAACGTATTATGATTGCCGGCGGCGGTAATATCGGCGCCGGTCTGGCCAGCATTTTGGAAAGCAACCACCAGGTCAAATTAATCGAGCATAATCCGCAACGGGCCGCCCAGCTGGCCTCGGATCTTAATGAGACCCTGGTTTTCACCGGCGATTCTTCCGATCATGAATTACTGCTCGAAGAGCATATCGACCAGTTCGATGTCTTTATTGCCGTCACCAATGATGACGAAGCCAATATCATGTCTTCGTTGCTGGCGAAAAAGCTCGGCGTGCGTAAAACCATGGTGCTGATCCAGCGGGATGCCTATGTCGAACTGGTACACGGCAGTACCATAGATATTGCCATTTCCCCGCAACAGGCTACCATTTCCGCTTTGCTGACCCATGTCCGTAAAGGGGCGATCAATAATGTTTACAGCCTGCGCGGCGGCGCCGCCGAAGCGATAGAAATCGTCGCCAAAGGAGATGAGCATTCTTCTAAAGTGGTCGGCCGTGAAATCAAAAGCATCAAGCTGCCGCCGGGCACTACGATCGGAGCAATAGTACGTGGCGATACGGTATTAATTGCCCACTCCAATACCATGATATTGGAAGAAGACCATGTCATCCTGTTCCTGGTGAACAAACGTTATATTTCCGATGTTGAGAAGCTGTTCCAGGTCGGGGCGATATACTTTTAACTATCGATTTACTTCCCTAAAAACAAACATAAAAAATGCAGGCTTAGCCTGCATTTTTTTATCTATTATTTACCTGAACTCTTTACCGTTAGGAGCGCCAGAACGCCGGGGTGAAAAGTACCAACAGGGTGAATATTTCCAGACGTCCAAACAACATCGCCAGTATCAAGACCCATTTACTGAAATCATTAAGCCCGGCAAAGTTAGAGGCCACCTCCCCCAATCCCGGCCCCAGGTTATTGAGGCAGGCAGCCACCGCGGTAAAAGCGGTAAGGTCATCGACCCCGGCAGCCAGCAGTAGCAACATACAAATGACAAAAACGGCGGCATAAGCGGAAAAGAAGCCCCAAACGGCTTCCACCACCCGATCAGGCAAAGGCTTTTTACCCAGTTTAATGGTAAACACCGCCTTCGGATGCACTAGCTTATTAAGCTCACGTATGCCCTGCAGGTATAACAACAGCACCCGCACCACTTTCATACCACCGCCGGTACTGCCGGCACAGCCACCGATAAAACTGGCAAAAATCAGCAATAACGGCAACAGGGTTGGCCAGTCGGCAAAGGAAGTCGTGGCAAAGCCTGCGGTGGTACTGATGGAAACCGACTGGAATAAAGCCTGATCCAGGGCAACATCGGCATCAATATAAGTGCCCGACATCATCAGTACCGTAAAGCAAATCGCCGTTAATATCACCTGAATGGCGATAAAGACTTTAAACTCAGGATCGAAAAGATAATTCTTCAGTGACCGGCTCTGCACCACGGCATAATGCAGGGCAAAGTTAATCCCGGCAATCACCAGGAAGAACACACACACCAGGTTGATTTGCGGGCTGTTAAAGTAACCCATACTGGCATCATGGGTAGAGAAACCGCCGATGGCAATGGTGGAAAACGCATGGCAGATAGCATCAAAAACCGACATGCCCACCACCCAATAAGCCAAGGCACAGGCGATAGTCAGGGATAAATAGATATACCAGAGATGTTTGGCGGTATCCGCTATCCTGGGGGTCATTTTCGAGTCTTTCACCGGTCCCGGGGTTTCCGCCCGGTACAACTGCATGCCCCCGATACCTAACATAGGCAATACCGCCACCGCCAGGACGATGATCCCCATGCCCCCCAGCCATTGCAGCTGCTGGCGGTAATAAAGCACCGCATGGGGCAACTCATCAATATGGGTCAGGATAGTAGCCCCGGTGGTCGTTAACCCGGAAAAGGACTCGAAAAAAGCATCCGCCATCGATAAATTGGGCTCTTCAAGCAGCAATAGCGGGATCGCCGAGAAGCTGGCCAATACCGTCCAGAACAGCACCACGATCAGGAAACCTTCCCTTGCCCTAAGATCGCCTTTCTCTGCCCGGTTGGGATACCAGGATAAAATTCCTGTGATCAGACACAGGATAAAGCCCATTAAAAACGAGACACCGCCGCCATCGCGATAAATCAATGACACAAACGCCGGCGGCAGCATAGTAACACTGAGTAAGGTCACCAACAGACCTAAAATGCGGATGATATTTTTATATTGCACGTTCTTCTTTTTCTAATGTAAAAGCCAAAACCAGGCTAGTGGTCTACCGATATCAATGTCAGCTGCCCCGACGATAACGTGGACAAATGTTGTTGAAATAAAGCCAGCTCAGCCTCGGGGATCGCCAAAGTCAAATTTACCTGCTCGCTGTATTGCTGCCCAGTAACTTCCCCTTTCACCTGTGCCAGCAAATGCAGAATATCATCCACCTGGCCATACTGGCATGCCAGTGCCTTGGTCACTTTCGGCACCTTAACTTCTGTCTGCATCAAGGCCAGCGCCTGGCGGACACTGTTGCCATAAGCCCTTTGCAAACCGCCGGTACCGAGTTTAGTGCCGCCAAAATAGCGCACCACCACGGCACAAATCTGGCCGATGCCGCCCCCCTGCAATACCGCCAGCATAGGTTTACCTGCGGTGCCTGTGGGTTCGCCGTCATCGGAGAAGCCGTAGCTCTGGCTGTCATCCGGAGCGCCGAAGACAAAAGCGTAACAGTGGTGGTTAGCCTGGGGATGTAGTTGCTGTAATTCCCGGATAAAGGCCTTGGCGGCTTCCTGTGAAGTACAAGGCCTGAGATAACAGATAAAGCGGCTGCGGGTCACTATAGTTTCATCTATGACCTCGCTTGCCGCTATGTTATAGGTACCGGCCATCAGTTATTCACCGCTGCCGTTAACAACTCCCCTGCCAAACTAGGCAAGTCCGCAGTCCCGGGTCATGTTTTCGTTATGTGACTTGTGCACGATAATATTGTCTTCGATACGGATGCCACCGAAAGGCAACATGGCTTCAACCTCGGCCCAGTTCACTAACCCCGCATGTTCGGATGCCTTTAAATCTCCCAGCAGGGAATCAATAAAATACAGGCCAGGCTCTATGGTAAAGACCTGATTTGCCTCAACCACCCGTGAAGTACGCAAAAAGGCGTGTTTTTCCGGGCTATTCACATGGGTGCCGCGCTCATCCGCCATAAAACCGCCGACATCATGGGTTTGCAGCCCCAGGTGGTGGCCGAGGCCATGAGGGAAGAAAGTTGAAACAATACCGGTTTCAGCGGCGGTATCGGCATCGGTATTGATAAAGTCAAACTCCTTTAATACCTGACCGATATCCCGGTAGGTTTCCACATGGAGATCAACATAGCTTTTACCGGGTTTAAGACCGTCAACCGCGTTGAGCATAAGTTTGTCCATACGGGCGATCAGCTCGGCAAACTTATCCTGTTTAAAGGAGTAAGTCCGGGTAATATCCGAGGCATAACCGTTAAAGTTGGCGCCGGCATCCAGTAAGAAAGACTTATGGTGCTGAGGCACGTTGCGGTTTAATGCGGTGTAATGCAGGATAGAGGCGTTTTCGTTTAACGCCACGATATTGCCGTAAGGGGTCTCGTTGTCGGTGTGATGTGTCGCTTTCAGGTAAGCCTGCTGGATATCATATTCGCTTTTGCCCTGCATAAAGGCTTCTTTTGCCGCCTTATGTCCCAATACCGCAAGATTGTTGGACTGGCGCATACATTCCTGCTCATAAGCGGTTTTATAGGCTCTATGGTAATGCAGGTAATTCAATAAAGGTTCCGGGTTGATATTGTCAAAGCCCAGTGCCTTGGCCACTTCGATATGGGCGCCGATATAAGCGTAGCCTTTTTTATCATAAGGCAACAACTGATCGACATCTGTGGCTTTGGTCAAGATCTTGATATCAAAGAATTCATTCCAGTAACTGTCGGTCAACTCAACCACTTTATGCCAGAAATCCACCGGCTGGTAATAAATCAGCTGAGGTTTGTCTTTACCGTTAATGATCAGCCAGCAGTTTGGAATATCGACTAAAGGTAACCAGAACTTAAAATGAGGATTCACTTTAAACGGATAACCATAATCATCCAGGAAGACTTTGATTTCCTGTCCCGAATGGATCACTAATCCATCCAGGTTTTCACGTGATAATGCCGTTGCCGAACGGCGTTGTAATTCTGCGATATGGGCCGGATAAAGTGCTGTTAACCTTGTCATCTATGCGATTCCCTTGTGTTTTTTCGCTATCATATCACACAGGTTAAATCAGTACAGCAAACCCGGCCCCGAGTGCCTTAATCACTGATGTGCATATCGCTGAGATCATCAAACAGCGAGCCTTCCTGCCCCACCTGAGCTTGATAAATTTGCTGATAGGCGAGCACGCTTTTGACATAGTCCCGGGTTTCTTTAAAGGGAATGGTTTCAATCCAGGCATCCGCCGGTAAGGTCACGCTGTCTTTCAGCCATCTTTTCACCCTGTGGGGACCGGCGTTATATGAGGCGGTGGCCAATATCGAATTGCCTTTATTTTTATCCAGCAACATCTTCAGGTACTTAGTGCCTAAACCGATATTGTTGTCGGCATCCAATAAATATTTTTTCGAGACTTTACGTTTTTCCAGATGCTTGGCGGTATTGGGCATCAGCTGCATCAGGCCTTTCGCTCCCGCCGAAGAATTGGCGTCCGTCATAAAAGAGCTTTCCCGCCGGGTGATGGCAAAAGCCCAGGCCGGGTTGATCTGGTTGTTTTTCGCGTGTTCAATAATCTTATTGTCAAAGGCGAGCGGAAATCTTAAATCGACATCATCTAAATAACCCACTTGCGCCAGGGTAAAGATTGCCCGGTCAAACCAGCCAGCTTCATAAGCCACCTTAGACGCCACCAGTTTTTCCCTGTCATTGAGTTGCGACAGCCAGTAATTCCACTCGCGCCGGGCCTGATTAAACCTTTGCAGATAAAACAGCTCAAACGCGCGCTTGGCCGCCAAATGGGTTAATACGGCAGCTTTTTCCTGTTCGGATATTTCCAGCGGTTTATCCTGTAAATTCACCGGCAGTTTCAAATATCCCGCCGCCAGGAAACCGTAATAATGGCGTTCCTTTGCCAGCTCCTGCAGCAGGCTTTCCCCGCCGGTTACATTACCGGTGTCAATTAAACTGCGGGCATACCAGTATTTCCATTTCAGCTCGCTTTTATATTGCTCCGGCAGTGCCACCAGTTCAGACTTTAGCTGCTCGCTGTCTTTTTGTTTCAATACCTGAGCCAGACGCCACTGGATCATGGTATTGGACAAGGAGCTCTCTGCAACCTTATCCAACCATACCTGGGCCTGCTTATGGTTTTTACTGGACAAGGCCAGGGCAAATTTGACGATAATTTCCTGATCTTGCTCTTCGGTGAAAGCAAATAACTTGCTGGCTTTTTGATAGGTCGCCAGTGCCCTTTTCGGCGCACGCCAGATCAGACGTTTTAAACCATAAGTCATGATCTGCGCTTCTTTGGCAGACTTTTCTTTAAAACGGCCGATACGGGTAATATAGGCGGGATCCCGTCTGACTTTATGCCATAAGCACCCCAGGTAACGTTCGCTTTCCGGCAGTAAGCCGGTTAAATAAGGAATAAGGGTATGTTTGCCGCCGTTGGCCGCCAGGGATAACCGCTGCCAGACAATATCCGGGGTACGGTAGCCTGCTTCTTGCCAGCGCTTAAACAGGGGATCGCATTTTTTATCCTGTGATTTGCCCACCAGCCAAAGCTTAGTCACCTGTGCCAATACTTCCTTTTCGCTGTGGCCGGCATTTAAGCGGTATCTTAACTGCTGGCATTGCAAAGCGACATCCGAAGTCGGGGTATAATATTTCAGAAACAAGGCTTGTTGCTTACGTTTGGCCAGGTATTGCAGCCATTTTTTCCGCAACGGCCAGTCCAGGGGCGTGCCCTTATAAGTGGTAAGAAACTTGTCGATTTCTTGCTGGTGTTTCAAATTGAGGCGTTTGATCAGCCTTTGTTGGTCCAAATAAGGCTGCAGCGGATAAAAATGCAGTTGCTGGTAAAGTTCCTGGTATTGGGCCGAAGCCGGATGCCATAAATGCTTTTCTGCCTGGAGATATATTTTCCGCTGCGGATCTGTTGTCTGTACCCGGGTCGCCTGACTCTCCTGTATCGGTAACAGCATCACACCGACCAATAACATTATCCGACCAAGTCCAAACCTTTCCATAATTCCACTCGCTATATTAATACTACCCTATGATTATTCACGCTCTGGACACTAATGCAAGCAGGCATTGGCTTTTTTCAACTTTATTTAATTTAGCCCTATGTAGCGGATTAGTTGGCTAAAAGCTTGCTAATATCAAAACATGGACAGGTTCTTTCAATAAGACTTAAATAGAAACCCGGTAATAACTCAAAGCTTGCAATTGTTTGCCAACAACTTACTAAAACTTGCTAATAAAAGAGTTAAGCGGTTAGACTAGTGCCCTATCAGTACATCTGCCGGCTCTGCCTGCATTTTTTCAGCATTAAGTTACTCTATGTCCTCAGCCAAATTTGAACAAGCCAACCATACCTTAGACACATTGGGATTACGTTGTCCGGAGCCCGTGATGATGGTGCGCATGAATATCCGTAAAATAGCCGTGGGCGAAACCTTGCTTATTGAAGCAGATGACCCGTCAACGACCCGGGATATTCCCAGCTTTTGCCGCTTTATGGAGCATGAACTGTTGGCCCAGCATACCGAGTCTTCCCCTTATCGCTATTTAATTAAAAAGTGTTAACAAATAACACTGAAGCATAAAAAACAAAAATAAACTTTAAAATAGTTATAAAAAAAGGGAATGCGTTAGCATTCCCTTTTTCGTTATCAAAGCCGTTTAAAACTTATTTTTGCAACAGCGAGATATCGGCAATAGCAAAGAAGCTGTTTCTGATCTCATTGAGCAGGGTTAAACGGTTGGTTTTAACCGCTTCATCATCTGTCATTACCATGACAGAGTCAAAGAAGCTGTCTATCGGCGCCTTAAGCTGTGCCAACTCGGTTAGGGCTGCCTGGTAGTCTTTATCGGCCATTAACGGCGCGATTTTGCCCCTAATGTCCTCAAAGGTAGCTGCCAGTTCACGTTCGGCAGCTTCGCTGGCCAGTTCCGCTTTAAACTCAGGGTAAAGTTCACCGTCGAATTTCGCCAGGATATTAGCGACACGTTTGTTGGCTGCCGCCAGTGTTTCAGCTTCAGCCAGGCTGCGGAAATAACTTACCGCTTTCACCCGCTTATCAAAATCTACCGGCGCCGTCGGTTTCTTGGCCAAAACAGATTGAATGACATCTACCGCGATGTCCTGCTCCTGGTAGAAAGCGCGGAAACGGCCCATAACAAAATCAATAACATCTGCGGCGGTGTTTTCATTTGATAATTTATCACCGAATAAACCTATGCCCTGATCGATCAATACCGCCAGATCTAAGTCCAGCTGCTTTTCGGTTATGATACGAATCACACCGATAGCGGCGCGACGTAAGGCAAAGGGATCTTTATCCCCTTTCGGCGGCTGGTTGATGCCAAAGATACCCACCAGGGAATCTATCTTATCGGCAATGGCCACGGCACAACCGATATTCGCCTGCGGTAAACTATCGCCGGAAAAACGCGGACGATACTGATCTTCCAACGCCTGGGCAATCGCTTCAGGCTCACCGTCGTTAAGGGCGTAATATTTCCCCATAGTGCCCTGCACCTGAGGGAACTCCAATACCATGTCAGACATCAGGTCCGTTTTACTCAGTAAACCGGCGCGATAGGCTGCCTTGGCATCTTCACCCAGTACAGAGGCGATATGTTCACTTAAGCTGGCGATACGGCTGGATTTCGCTTTTAAGGTACCCAGCTGCTTCTGGAACAAGACGGCATCCAGGCTCGGCAACCTTTGCTCTAAGCTTTGCTTTTTATCGGTTTTAAAGAAGAATTCCGCATCTGCCAGACGAGGACGAATAACCTTCTCATTACCGAAGATAATTTGCTGCGGATCTTTACTTTCGATGTTGGTGACAAAAATAAACTTGTTCACCAGCTTGCCGTCGCTATCCACTACCGGGAAGTATTTCTGGTGATCTTTCATCGAGTAGATAAGTGGCTCTGCCGGCACATTCAAAAATTCTTCTTCAAACGTCCCTACCAGAGTCACCGGCCATTCGACCAAAGCGGTAACTTCTTCAAGCAGGTCATCGTCAATCAGGGCAACACAATTGATCTCATCAGCGGCGGCTTTGATTTGCTCGACAATTTTTTCCTGTCTTTGCTGGAAATCCACCATAACATAGGCGCTTTCTAAGGCGTTTTGGTAGTCATTGGCATGCTTGAGGCTCACCAGCCCCTGATGGTGGAATCTGTGGCCGGTAACTTGATTAGCCGCACTCACCCCTAAGGTTTCGCCATTAAGTACCTGCTCGCCATATAACATCACCAAGGTATGTACCGGGCGGATAAACTGGGTACGTTCACTGCCCCAACGCATAGGTTTAGGGATAGGTAATTTAGCCAGCGCGTGATTGACCATTTCCGGGATCAATTCGGCAACGGTTTTACCCGGCTGCAAAGCACGGTGCAGCAACCATTCGCCTTTATCTGTGGTTAAACGCTCGGCTTCGGCCACGGTAATACCGTTGGACCGGGCCCAACCTTCGGCGGCTTTGCTCGGCTCACCCTGCTCGTTAAAAGCAACATTTACCGCAGGACCGCGCTTTTCAATCTGTTTGTCCGATTGCTTTTCAACTAAATCAAAAACTTGAACCGCCATGCGACGAGGCGTGGCAAACCACTTGATATCGCTATAGGTCAGTTCGGCACTGTCCAGCTGACTGCGGATCTGGTCGAAAAAAGTTCCCGCCAGTTTTTTTAGTGATTTTGGCGGTAACTCTTCGGTACCCAATTCAATAAGTAAAGTTTCTGTGGTCATTATTTTTCTCCCGCCGCCTGGTCTTTACAAAGTGGAAAGCCAAGTTCTTCACGAACCGCGTAATAGGCCTCGGCACAGGCTTTTGATAACGCCCTTACCCTGAGGATATAACGCTGTCTTTCGGTCACTGAGATGGCGTGGCGGGCGTCTAACAGGTTAAACGCATGAGAGGCCTTCATCACCTGCTCATAGGCAGGTAAAGGCAGGTTGTTTTCAATCAGCTTCTGGCTGTCCTGCTCGCACTGATCAAACATTTTAAATAAGGCATCAACATCGGCATGTTCAAAGTTATAGTGGGATTGTTCCACTTCGTTTTGATGGAAGACATCGCCGTATAATACTTTACCCATAGGGCCGTCGGTCCACACCAGATCATAGATACTGTCGACATTCTGGATATACATGGCCAGGCGCTCAAGACCGTAAGTGATCTCGCCGGTTACCGGTGCACACTCTAAACCACCTACCTGTTGGAAGTAAGTAAACTGAGTGATTTCCATGCCGTTTAACCAGATCTCCCAACCCAGCCCCCAGGCACCTAACGTCGGCGATTCCCAGTTATCTTCAACAAAACGGATATCGTGGACCAGCGGATCTATACCTAACTCTTTTAACGAATTCAGGTACAGCTCCTGAATGTTTTTCGGCGATGGTTTCAGCATCACCTGGAACTGATAATAATGCTGTAAGCGGTTGGGGTTTTCACCATAACGGCCATCGGTCGGACGACGACAAGGCTGCACATAGGCACTGCTCATCGGCTCTGGGCCGATAGAACGCAGGAAAGTCATCGGGTGAAAAGTACCCGCACCAACTTCCAGATCTAGTGGTTGAACGATAACGCATCCCTGGCGCGACCAATAATCTTGCAGCTGCAAGATTAACCCTTGAAAGGTATTTATATTAAACGTACTCATGAATTTCCGGCTTTACGTTATTAAAATTGAAACTGGGCTAAGTATACCTTTTGTGTTAGATAATTACTTGCAAGGAATCACTTGCACTAGATAACAACTCGCCTAATTTTATTTTTGGTTAAGTTTTTAACAAAAATGCCCGATGTGGTGATCGGGCATTAATTTATACTACAAGTGCGCTGAACTAGATATCTAAATTAGATACTTTTAACGCATTATCTTCGATGAAGTTTCTACGTGGTTCAACGTGATCCCCCATCAAGGTATTAAACAGTTGATCGGCGGCAATGGCATCTTCAATGGTCACCTGCAACATACGACGGGTTTCCGGGTCCATGGTGGTTTCCCACAGCTGATCCGGGTTCATCTCACCCAATCCTTTATAGCGCTGGATATATTGGCCACGCTTAGATTCTGCCATTAACCAGTTTAATGCCTGTTCAAAACTCGTGGCCGGCTGAACTTTTTCACCGCGCTTAACATAAGCGCCTTCTTCCATCAGGCCGTTGATAGCATCGTTAAGTTTTAAAATGTTGGCAAATTCTTTTGACTCAATAAAGTCATAACTGCAGTTATACAGCTTATCGATACCATGCTGTCTGACATTGAAACTTGGGAAGTAGATATTACGTTCCTGATCATGTTTGACTTCAACGGTATAAATTGAACCATTGCCATCCTGGGCATCTAACTGCTCCAACAGGCTCTGGGTCCAGGTTTCTACTTTAGCTTTATCGGCAAAATCTGCAGGAGCAATCATGCTGCCGTAGATCATTTTTTCAAGAATGTCCGCCGGGATCTGACGTGATACCCGCTTGATGATATCCATGGTTTGACGGTACTGATTTACCAGCTGTTCAAGACCGACACCACTGATGCCCGGGGCAGATTCATTGACATAAATCGCGGCATTGTCTAACGCCAAAGTAGTCAGGTATTCTGTTAGCGCTTCGTCATCTTTAATGTAACGCTCCTGCTTACCTTTTTTCACTTTATATAAAGGCGGCTGGGCAATATACACATAACCGCGTTCCATGATTTCCGGCATTTGACGATAGAAGAAAGTCAGCAGCAAGGTACGGATATGGGAACCATCGACATCAGCATCGGTCATGATGATGATGCTGTGATAACGTAATTTCTCAGGGTCGTATTCGTCACGGCCGATACCACAACCCAAGGCGGTGATCAGGGTGCCGACTTCCTGAGAAGAAATCATCTTATCGAAACGGGCTTTTTCCACGTTAAGGATTTTACCTTTGAGCGGTAAGATGGCCTGGTTTTTACGGTTACGACCCTGCTTGGCTGAACCGCCAGCAGAGTCCCCTTCCACAATATAAAGTTCGGAGAGCGCAGGGTCTTTTTCCTGGCAATCGGCAAGCTTACCCGGCAAACCGGCAATATCCAATGCACCTTTGCGTCGCGTCATTTCACGCGCTTTACGGGCGGCTTCACGGGCACGGGCAGCATCGATAATTTTCATGATAATGGTTTTGGCCACCACAGGTTTTTCCAACAGGTACTCACCCAGCTTCTCACCCATGGCCTGCTCAACCGCACTCTTCACTTCGGAAGAAACCAGCTTGTCTTTGGTTTGTGAAGAGAACTTGGGATCCGGTACTTTCACCGAGATTACCGCGGTCAAACCTTCACGGGCATCGTCACCGGAGGCATTGGTTTCACCGCCGCCTTTGGCTTTTTTATTGAGCCCTTCTTTCACCATGTAAGAATTCAGGGTACGGGTTAATGCCGTACGGAAACCACTTAAATGGGTACCGCCATCCCTTTGGGGAATATTGTTGGTGAAACAGTGGATATTTTCCTGGAAGCCATCGTTCCATTGCATCGCCACTTCAACCACGATGCCGTCTTCACGGGCCAGGTCGAAATAGAAAATTTCTTCATTCACAGGAGTTTTGTTGGTATTTAAATAATCAACAAATGCCTGGATACCGCCGTCATAGTGGAAGTGCTCTTCACGACCTTCTTCACGTTCGTCAATTAAACGGATAGAAACACCTGAATTCAGGAAAGAAAGTTCACGGATACGTTTAACTAAGATATCGTAGTGGAAGACCACATCGGAGAAAGTTTCTTCACTTGGCCAGAAGCGCACTTCGGTACCGGTCTTTTCACTTTCACCAACAGTTTTAAGCGGCTCTTCCGGCTCACCCATATGATAAATCTGCTCGTGCAGTTTTCCTTCACGGCGGATACTCAGTTTAAGTTTGCTACTTAAGGCATTTACCACGGAAATACCAACACCGTGCAGACCACCGGAAACTTTATAACCGGAATCTTCACCACCGAATTTACCACCGGCATGCAGTACCGTCATAATAACTTCGGCAGCAGACACCCCTTCTTCCGGGTGAATTTCTGTCGGAATACCACGGCCGTCATCGCGAACCGATACCGAACCATCAAGATGTATCTTAACGACAATATCACTACAGTGACCAGCTAAGGCTTCATCGATAGAATTATCCAGGACCTCAAATACCATATGATGCAAACCTGTGCCATCATCGGTATCCCCTATATACATGCCAGGTCTTTTACGAACCGCGTCCAGACCTTTCAGTACTTTGATACTGGAAGAGTCATATTCATTTTCTACTGTCATAGCTTTAGCCTATTCACTCATTGCTGATATTTCACCATGTTCCACGTGAAACATCTGGTAATTTTCATCGTCCGGTACCAAGGGCACCAAAACCAATTTATCAATTGCGGTCAGGATCACCTGACAATTTAATTCTTTTATCGCATCCGATACCAAAGCCCTTGAACCGGTATCCAGCTCGGCGCCGATATCGTCTATCAGTAAAATTGGTTTTACTCGTTTAACTTTTTCAATTAATTTCGCCTGGGCGAAAGTTAACGCGAGTAAAAACAACTTTTGTTGTCCCCGGGACAACTGAAAATCTATCGGGTTCTTATGCAAAATAAATTTCACATCAAACTTATGTGCCCCGTATAAACTCGAACCGTATTTTAATTCTTTGTCCTCATTTTCATTCAAGACATCAAGCAGCTCTCTTTTTTTATTCCAGCCACGGGAATATTGTACCGTAATTTCGTCGGCAATTGAGGGTAATAACAACCCTAACCAGACATTTAATTCATTAACAAACTCATTGATATACTCTTGCCTGCTATCGGCAACCGTAATCGAATGCTGGCAGAATAGCTCAGTCCAATAACGACGCAAACCAGGGTCCATTAAATTACGGATGCCGGCATTTCTTTGTTTCAGTACTTTTGAAAAGTCCCGCCACTGTTTGGCAAAGTCATGTTTCACGTGAAACAATCCTAAATCAATAAAGCGACGACGCTCTTTGGGCCCACCAAAAAAGAGTTTAAAACTTTCCGGAGTAACAATTTGTACCGCGATATTTTTTGCCAAATCCGACAGACGGGACTGTCGCTCTCCGTCTACCTTAATTTCGGTTTGGCTGGTCAGCACATTCCGACTGATGCCCATACGGCGATCCTGGCTGTCGGTAATATTGGCAACAAATTGTTCATGGCTAAAACTCACTAAACTCTCGGTTTTAGTGGTACGAAACGATTTGCCATGACCAAGATAAAATAATGCTTCTAACAGGCTGCTTTTACCGCTGCCGTTATCCCCGATAATAAAATTTAAATCCGGGTGAAAAACTATTTTTTTTCCGCTGAGATTTCTAAAATTTTGTGTGATTAAACTAACAACACTCATTACAATCGCATTGGCATAACTACGTATAAAGCTTCACCGGAATTGCAGCCTTCAATCACCACACTGCTGTTAGCATCCGCCAGGGTAAATTTCACCTCTGAATCTTTAATGGCATTGAGCACGTCTAAAACATAACTGACGTTAAAGCCGATTTCTAAATCTTCATAGGGGAAATTAATTTCTATCTCTTCTTCCGCCTGTTCCTGCTCGGGGTTATTGGCGGTGATCTTCAATTCGCTCTGATTGAAGTTTAACCGTACCCCTTTAAATTTTTCATTGGACAAAATAGAGGCGCGCGACAATACCTGACGCAATTGATCTTTATTGGTCTCTAATACCTTGTCGCCGTTTCTCGGCAAAACCCGGCGATAATCGGGAAAACGGCCATCGACCAGTTTACTGGTGAAAGAGAATTCCTGATCGATAATGCGGATATGGTTAGAGCCTAAAAATACCTGGATCTCTTCATCCACCGGATTCAGTAAACGTATGATCTCCAAAATGCCTTTACGCGGTACTATCACCTGGCGGGCAGGAAGCGCTAATGAGTCATTGGCAATTTTACAAATAGCCAGGCGATGACCGTCGGTGGCCACTGAGCGGATTTCATTATTTTCCGTTTCTATCGACATACCGTTGAGGTAATAACGGACGTCCTGGTTGGCCATGGAAAAGTGCGTACTTTCGATCAAACGCAATAATTCAGACTTTAACAGTTTAAACTCAACATCCCCTTTCCATTCGTCAATATTAGGAAAGTCGGTTGCAGGCAAGGTAGACAGGGAATATTTACTGCGGCCGGTGCTCAGGCGGATGACATCATTGTCTGAACTGAAAGTGAGCATGGAATTTTCCGGCAAACTCTTACAGATATCCAACAGCTTTCTTGCCGGAACCGTGATCTGGCCGTCTTCGGCATGGTTTTCTATTTGCGTATAAGAAACCATTTCAAGTTCTAAATCAGTGGCCGTCAAAGTGAGTGAGTCACCACTTACATCTAAAAGTATATTTCCTAAAATAGGCAGTGTACTTTTTCTTTCAACGGCACCAGAAACCAGTAAAAGTGGTTTTAACAATAATTCCCTATTTAATGAAAAGTTCATTTTTATAACCTAATTAGATTTATACCTGAGCCTAAATCGGCTAAGAAGAAAGCGTTCTTATTAAATTTGAATAATCTTCTTTTATATCATGCGTTTCTTCACGCAAGGTTTTAATTTTACGACACGCATGCAGCACAGTTGTATGATCCCGGCCACCAAAAGCATCACCTATTTCCGGCAAGCTGTGATTGGTGAGCTCTTTAGATAATGCCATTGCTATCTGTCTGGGTCTAGCAACCGAGCGATTTCTTCGCTTGGATAATAAATCGGCGACCTTGATTTTATAATATTCCGCTACTGTGCGCTGAATATTGTCAATAGTAACAAGTTTATCCTGTAAAGCTAACAAATCTCTTAGTGCTTCACGAACAAAATCTATGGTAATGGCCCGGCCGGTAAAATTGGCATTGGCAATCACCCGGTTTAACGCCCCCTCCAGCTCACGGACATTAGAGCGTAAACGTTTGGCAATGAAAAATGCCACTTCGTCCGCCAGGTTGATATTACTCTCCTGGGCTTTGCGCTTAAGGATCGCGACACGGGTTTCCAGCTCAGGCGGCTCAATGGCTATGGTCAGGCCCCAGCCAAAGCGGGATTTAAGACGATCTTCTACCCCGTCGATTTCTTTCGGATATCGGTCGCTGGTTAAAATAATCTGCTGGTTGCCTTCGAGCAAGGCATTAAAGGTATGGAAAAACTCTTCCTGGGTACGCTCTTTATTGGCGAAGAACTGGATATCATCGATCAACAAGGCATCGACCGAGCGGTAATATTGCTTGAACTTTTCGATGGCATTGTTTTGCAGTGCCCGCACCATATCCTGAACAAAACGCTCAGAATGCATATAGGCAATTTTTGCCTTAGGTTTATTGATCAAAATGCCGTTACCCACGGCATGCAATAAGTGGGTTTTACCCAAACCGGTAGCGCCGTAAATAAATAACGGGTTATATGCCGCTCCCGGGTTATCCGCTACCTGGGATGCCGCCGCCCTGGCCAGCTGGTTGGATTTACCTTCAACAAAGTTGTCAAAGGTATATTTGATCCTGACATTGGTGGTCTTCGGCAGATTGGCCTCCGGCTCAGGCGGCTTAGTAGCAGCCAGTCCCTGCGGAGCAACTTTATTTGCCGTTTCCCCCTGCCCGCCTGTTGATACCGGCTCCGGAATACTGCCAACATCAAACCTTAACAAAGGCGGATTGGTGGTATCAAGCAAAGAAACTAACTCATTGATACGGTTAACATATTTATCACGAACCCAATCAAGCACAAAACGGTTGGGAGCATATAAGGTCATGATATTGTCATTTACCACACATTGCAGCGGACGGATCCACATACTAAATTGCTGTGCGGGCAATTCTTCTTGAAGAACGGAGAGGCAGCGCTGCCAAAGAGAATGATCCAACCAAAAACTCCCAGAAATAAATCTCAT